>AYMW01000001.1:0-31616 GCA_000496475.1 Betaproteobacteria bacterium MOLA814
TTTTCGTGGACCACGCCACAGTGCACCGCTGGACGATCAAGATGGTGCCGGTGCTGGCCGCCGTATTTCGTCGGCGCAAGCACCCCGTTGGCAAGCGTTGGCGGATGGACGAGACCTACATCAAAGTGGCCGGCCAGTGGAAGTACCTTTACCGGGTGGTTGACCGCGCTGGCGATACGGTGGACTTCCTGCTGACTGCCAAGCGCGATATGGCTGCTGCCCGGCGCTTCTTGGAGCGAGCCATCAACCTGCACGACTTGCCAGAAAAGATCACCATCGACAAGAGTGGCGCCAACACCGCAGCCATTGAAAGTGTCAAGGCTGACGCCTGTGTCGACATCCTGATGCGTCAAAACAAATACTGGCATTCCCCCAAATCAGTAGACAAATATGATGTCAAAACTGAAATGGAGAAATGCAAATGCGACGAACAAAATATGCCTTGGAGTTCAAGCAAGAGGCAGAGCAGACCGATACGTTGAGGCGACGCGTCGAAACGTAGATGGCGAGACTCCCACATGCTCTTTGAAGAAACGCGAGAAATTTCCAGGGGAAGAAAACCCCAACTCCAATGCTACCGAAGTTAACGGTTCGTCTCGGCACTTCAGACGACGAACCACTTCTTCGACTCGCACACCGCTCCAGAAAACTTGCGGGGTGGTATGTAACTGGTCGCGAAACATAGCGAAGAGGTGGGCGCGCGACAAACCGACACGCCCGGCCATATCTTTTATTGAGATAGGTTCGGCCACGTGGGCACGCATATAGGCTATGGCTGCGCGCAAGCGGTGGTCAATCACTGGAACGTGCGACAAAGGGCGTAAATTGCTGGTGGGTGTCAGTCCCGACTCCATCGCAAAGTCAAGTAAAGACTCAACTTGAATTTCGAGCTGATCGGGCGTCCCTATATGTGGCGATATAACCGTGTCAAGAAGGCGCCAGCATGCTTGGCGTAGGCTTGGACTCAGAGAAATTTCCGGTTTTGCAAAGAAAAAAGATTGTCCACGGTTGGAACGGCGCTCCTCCCACCAAATAGTTTCGATGTACAGCACCAAAAAAACTGCAGGGTGCCCTTTGTCCAGTAAGCGCGCGTCATGCGACTCATACGCATTGGTGACTAGCGCAACATGCTCGCCGTATTTGACAAGAACGTTTGCCAAATGGGCTTCGCAGCGACCACCCCCAAGCCAAAAAGAGAATTGGATTTCCGGATGCGAATGGGTCACCAAATCGTCTGCCAGCTCTTGCACCACAACGTGGCCGAACGCCCCCTGTCGTAATGCATAAGTCTGAGCCAATATTTTTCTCATGTTGAGACTATGCTCGCCCGACAGGCACTTCACACAAGTATTGACCCTACATAGGGAAATTACCGATTACTTGATCAGACGTTGTGATAAGTCAACGGACTCAGCGACAAGCAGTGGCGCGTAAAATTTTCTAGGATGCTTTGATGAATGTCTCATTTTAGGAAAGTGAGCCTAGGTAGATTCTTAGTGTTTCTTTGGCAAGTTGAAACTTGGAGTGAGAATTGACATGACAATCGCAATCGTATTGGTGTTGTTGGTACTTGGATCACTGGTCTTCCATTACCTTAGTCCTTGGTATTTCACACCCATCGCTTCCAACTGGAAGGGCATGGACGATACGATTGAACTTACCTTTTGGATTACCGGACTGGCTTTTGTAGCTATCAATCTTTTTGTTGCATATTGTATTGTCAAGTTCCGAGCTAAGCGGGGTGTTCGAGCTGCATATCAACCTGAAAACAAAAAGTTGGAGTGGTGGTTAATCGGTGTCACAACTGTAGGCGTAGCCGCAATGCTGGGTCCGGGCTTGAGCATCTGGGCCAATTTTGTAAACGTACCTGCTGAGGCTCAGCTGGTCGAGGCTGTTGGACAGCAATGGCATTGGCAATACCGACTACCTGGTAAAGATGGCAAGCTTGGTGTCGTTAATGCCAAGCACATCAATGATGGTAATCCGTTTGGAATGGATCAGAAGGACGCAAATGGGCTTGACGATATTTTGATCTCAAGCCAGGAGTTGCATCTGCAAATCGGCAAGCCTGTCAAAATCTTGTTGCGCTCGATTGACGTATTGCACAACTTCGCGGTACCCCAGTTCCGAGCCAAAATGGATCTGGTGCCGGGCATGGTTACCTACCTCTGGCTAACCCCCACCCAGACAGGTAAGTTTGACCTCTTGTGCAATGAGTTGTGCGGTGTTGGTCACTTTGTCATGCGCGGTGTCGTTGTGGTGGAAGAAGATGCCGCATATCAGACTTGGCTGGGGCGGCAGAGCACCTTTGCCGACAATTTGGCTAAACCCAGCGGGGACAAAATTCTTGGCAAAACCCTTTATGCCGCTTGTGTTGCTTGCCACGGTGCTCAGGCGGAAGGTAACCCATTGCTTCATGCGCCAAAACTGGCTGGCCAAGGGGAATGGTATCTGCAGCGGCAACTGAGTTATTTCAAACACGGTATCCGAGGGAGTAATGAGCGGGATGTGTTTGGCAAGATGATGGCACCGATGGCATCTTTGCTGGTCGACGATGCTGCCATTGCCAATGTCAGTGCATTCATTACTTCGCTACCAGATACAGCGGCACCCAATACGGTCAAGGGAAACGCCAGCATTGGCAAACCATTGTTTGACTCAACCTGCTCAACCTGCCACGGCCAGAACGGACAAGGCATACGTCTCATGCAAGCACCCAAACTTAAGGGCATGAGCGACTGGTATATGGCGACGCAGCTGAAAAATTTTAAGCAGGGTATTCGAGGTGCACACGCCAAGGATGAATATGGACCTCAAATGGCATTGATGGCGGCCATTTTGAAAGATGAACAGGCCATTAACGATTTGGTGGCTTATATCAATGCCCTGCCCTGAACCGGCTTTGACAGGACAGATAGACGAGTCTAAAAAAAGGATATCTGATGGAACACATGGCACACGATGAGTCCGCTGAAGTTGGACCATTAGAGGTTGCGGAGATGGAGCTCTACCATCCCAAAACATTTTTAGGCAAGTACATCTGGAGCCAAGACGCTAAGGTGATTGCGATCCAATATGCTGTTACAGCTATTTCTGTTGGACTGATAGCCTTGGTTTTGTCTTGGATGATGAGGCTTCAACTGGCCTTTCCAAATAGTTTTTCGTTTATAGATCCCAGCAGCTACCTTCAGGCCGTCACCATGCACGGCATGATCATGGTTGTTTATTTATTGACCGCCTTGTTCCTGGGTGGTTTTGGCAACTACCTGATTCCTTTGATGGTGGGTGCTCGAGACATGGTCTTTCCGTATCTCAATATGTTGAGTTTTTGGATTTACCTTTTCGCTGTACTTCTTCTGGTGGTAAGTTTTTTTGTGCCTGGTGGACCCACGGGGTCGGGCTGGACCCTCTACCCACCGCAGGCGATTTTACCTGGCACCCCGGGGGCGACTTGGGGCATTATTCTCATGCTGGTGTCGCTGGCTTTTTTCATCATTGGTTTTACCATGGGCGGTCTGAATTACGTCGTGACTATTCTGCAAGCTCGCACTCGTGGTATGACTTTGATGCGCATGCCATTGACCATATGGGGCATTTTTGTCGCAACCATTTTGGCCTTACTTGCCTTTCCGGCTTTGTTTGTAAGCGCGGTGATGATGTTGTTTGACTTGTTGTTGGGCACAAGCTTCTTCATGCCTGCACTGGTGTCGATGGGAAAGCAAGCCAGCTATACCGGTGGTAGTCCCTTGCTGTTCCAGCATTTGTTCTGGTTTTTTGGTCACCCTGAGGTATATATTGTCGCCTTGCCTGCTTTTGGCATTGTCTCGGAATTGCTCAGTGTTCACGCCAGAAAGAATATTTTTGGTTACCGGATGATGGTCTGGGCAATCGTCGCCATTGGCGTTCTCAGTTTCTTTGTCTGGGCTCACCATATGTATGTCAGTGGCATGAACCCCTATTTTGGATTCTTCTTTGCCACCACAACCTTGATCATTGCTATTCCAACTGCTTTGAAAGTTTATAACTGGGTCCTGACGCTTTGGCAGGGCAGTATTCATCTCACTGTACCCATGCTGTTTTCCATCGGTTTTATCTTCGCATTTCTGCACGGAGGCTTGACAGGTTTGTTTTTGGGTAACGTCAGCGTCAGCGTGCCACTGTCGGACACCATGTTTGTGGTGGCCCATTTCCACATGGTCATGGCGGTAGCTCCCGTCATGGTGGTGTTGGGCGCAATTTACCATTGGTATCCTAAGATTACGGGGCGCATGATGCACGAGGGCATGGGGAAAATTCATTTCTGGGCCACTTTTCTGGGCTCCTACGCGATTTACCTACCCATGCATTACTTGGGATTCTTAGGCGTACCAAGACGGTATTTTTCAGTCGAGGGTACAAACTTTATCCCAGCTTCAGCTTACGATTTGAACATCGGAATTACTGTAGCTGCTTTGCTTGTGGGGGGGTTCCAACTGCTCTTTTTGTATAACTTATTTTGGAGTTATTTCAATGGCAAACCGTCAGGCCCCAACCCTTGGAATGCAACCACGCTTGAATGGCAGACCTCTGAGACTCCGCCGATACATGGTAATTTTGGACCTGAATTACCGAAGGTATATCGCTGGGCTTACGATTACAGTGTGCCTGGGGTGGTTGATGATTTCATACCGCAAAATGTGGCGCCGCAAGACGTTAAGCGTGTTTAAGTGCGCACAGCCATGAACCTCATTCATCACTTGACCACCAAGCCCTGGGAAGCCACCGGCGAGTTACCTTTGCTTCAGCGGCATTCCAATCAACAGAATAAGCGGGCTGCACTCAAAGTATTTTTGGGCGTCGTCACTGTTTTGTTCATGCTGTTAATCGTGGCTTATGCCGGACGCATGGCCTACGAAGATTGGCGGCCTGCGCCACAAATCAAATTGATGGGGGCCAACACACTGGTTCTGTTTTTAGGCAGTTTGGGGCTTGAATTGGCCCAGTACGCTGTGAGGCGTAGTCAACAAAAGCTATTGCTTCGAAGTCTTTTGGCTGCAGGACTTTGCACCTTGTTGTTCCTGATGGGTCAGGCTCAAGCCTGGCGTGAACTTGGCGCCTTGGTCTATTTTGATGTAACCAACCCTGCCATTGCTTTTTTCTATCTCATCACGGGTTTGCATGGCTTGCATTTGCTTGGTGGCTTGGTGGTCTGGGGTCAAACACTGGCCCGCTTGTGGAGAGGTTGTGCGATAGAGAAAGTTCGGCACAGTGTTGAGTTGTGCACGCTCTACTGGCACTTTTTGTTGTTGGTATGGCTTGTACTTTTCGGCCTGTTGTTCACAGGGAACAACTTAGATGAATTGATGATTATTTGCGGGATAAAGGGAAGGACCTGATATGACACACCCTGTTTCGACAGCACCTATTCACTCGCCCGTCTTGGAGCCTGGTATGAAGGGTATTGTGAGCGACTGGTCGTCTGATCAACAGTCGTTCAAAACGGCTCCATGGGGCAAAACCATGATGTGGATTTTTTTGGTTAGCGACACCTTCATTTTCAGTATTTTCTTAATCTCGTACATGACCGTGCGAATGTCAACTCCCGAGCCCTGGCCCAATTCGACCGAGTTATTTGCATTAACTATTGGTGGCAATCACATCCCTTTGATCCTGATTGCGTTGATGACCTTTATTCTCATCACCAGCAGTGGAACAATGGCCTTAGCAGTGAATTATGCCTATCGCAAAGACAGACGAACCACCTTCGTGCTGTTGATGATCACCGCCTTACTGGGGGCTTTATTTGTCGGCATGCAGGCATTCGAATGGACAAAGTTAATTACCGAAGAGGGGATTCGACCTTGGGGCAATCCTTTGGGGGCTGCACAATTTGGTTCTGTATTTTTTATGGTTACTGGATTTCACGGCACCCATGTCTCAATAGGTGTCATTTTATTAGTGATCTTTGCCATCAAGGTCTGGCGTGGTGATTTAGAACACCAGCGTCCTGGTTTCCTGACAGGACGTAAGGGTGGTTATGAAACGATAGAAATCGTCGGTTTGTACTGGCACTTTGTGGACTTGGTCTGGGTCTTTATTTTTGCGTTTTTCTATCTTTGGTAAGGAGAACTTATGTCTGAAGCACAAAACCAACAGCATCCGATAGGCGTCTATCTCAAGATATGGTTGCTGCTTTTCGTACTAAGCACAGCCTCTTATATGGTTGATTATTTTCAAGTGCAAAGCTATTTGCGCTGGTCCTTAATCATTGTCTTTATGTTGTTAAAGGCTGGCTTGATCGTTGCCGTGTTCATGCACTTGATGTGGGAGCGTTTGGCCTTTGTTTATGCCATTTTACTACCACCTCTTTTGATCCTAACTTTCATTGGGATCGGGGCACTGGAGGCTAACTATACGTTTCTGACGCGCAGTATATTTTTCTTCAAGGGTGCGCAGTAAAAAAAAATTTGTCAATCTAGAACAAGTTTTATTCCATTGACATTCAGTAATTGGAGAGTCACGCATGGCAAAGAAAAAATACGTTGTACACACAGCGGTAATTTCCGGTTTTTTTATGGCTGTTTCCTTGTTTGCCTATCTCCTTATTTCGCATCATATGAGCATGCCAGATCAGGTCACGCAAGGCCGAGCTGTCTTGCTTAGCAACGGACAAAATGCGATTGAACGTATCAAACCGGTTGGAAACCTCTTCATGGAGTTGCCTGCAGAAGTTGTTGTAACGAATGCATCGATAAGCGCTAGCACACTGCCACTAGATGGTGCTCAGGTTTTTAATCAAAGTTGCGCCGCTTGTCATTCTTCAGGGATTGCAGGCGCACCCAAACTAGGCGACCAGGTGCAGTGGAAGACACGGTTGACTAAAGGTACCGAGGTCCTCTATGTCAACGCCCTTAATGGGATCAGTGGTTCGACTGGAGTTATGCCCGCAAAGGGGGGCAATGCTTTATTGAGTGATGCAGAAGTGAAGGCCGCTGTTGACTATATCGTAGACAAGGCAAAGACAAATTAGGGTAAGTCTCAATTTAACTGAGGGTGTCGTATGAAGCTAAAGAGAAGTTACTTTACAAGTTCGAGTCTGGACGACTTAGAGATTTTTGAAGAGCAACTCGAGAGTGCTGGTATTTCCACGCCTCAAATTCATGTGTTGAGTTTGGATGACCAGATCGTGTCAGAACATCCACACCTGCATGAAGTCCAATCATTCATGAAGCACGACGTAGTGCACAAGTCGATACTGGGCGCGGTGGTTGGTAGCGGATTGGCTAGCACGCTGCTGTTGATGGCCTTCAGCTTTGAACTGGTGAACATGTCAGTGGACTGGGTCCCAATTGTTTTCCTTTCGGTTGTCATTTTGGGCTTTAGCACTTGGCTGGGCGGCTTTACTGGGATTCAGACGTCTAACTATAAGTTAGCTAGATTTGAAAAAATTTTAGCGGAAGGCCAACATGTTTTTTTCGTTGATCTAGAGCCCGATCAGGAAAAAATTCTGGAGAAAATTCTAAAACTTCACCCAAATTTGAAACGGGCCGGAACGGAAGGTGGTTCTCCATACTGGCTGGTGAGCCTTCAGCGTAAATTTGGAATGATTCGGCACTCATAGTTACAGAAGTATTGTCCAGCACCGTCCAATTCAATTTATGCCGAAAATCGTTTCGCGAAATTCTCTGATCGTTCTAGGTCAGCTTTATGCGCTTACTAAGCCGAGAGTGCTGCAGCTGATTGTCTTTTGCGCCCTTGTCGGAATGGTGATGGCTGTTCCGAGAACACCAACTTTTAGAGAAATTCAACATGCCATATTGGCTTGTGTAGGCATCTGGTTGGTTGCTGGAGCAGCCGCAGCCATCAACTGTTTGGTTGAAAAAGAAATAGATGCCAAGATGAAAAGAACCTCTTGGCGACCCACGGCACAAGGTCAAGTTGACAGCTTGCTGACGTTGTTTTTTTCCTTTGCACTTTGCGCAGCTGGTTCGGCTTTGCTGTATTTCTGGATAAATCCCCTAACCATGTGGCTTACCTTGGGCACTTTTTTGGGATACGCGGTTATTTACACAGTTATCTTGAAGCCACTCACGCCGCAAAACATAGTGATTGGGGGCTCGTCTGGTGCAATGCCGCCAGTGCTGGGATGGGCTGCCATGACGAATCAGGTGGGACCTGAAGCCCTGCTACTTTTTTTGATTATTTTCTTGTGGACTCCACCTCATTTCTGGGCGCTGGCGCTTTACCGAGTTGAGGAGTATCGGAAGTCGGGACTACCTATGTTGCCTGTGACTCATGGAATTAACTTTACGTGCCAGCAAATCTTGCTATACACCATTATTTTGTTGGCAGCTTGTCTGATGCCATTTGTTTACGGAATGAGTTCTTGGCTCTATCTCTTAGTGGCACTGGCTTTAAGTCTGGTTTTTGTGTTTCATGCATTCAAGCTCTGGCGTCAATACTCAGACGAGCGGGCGCGCCAGACGTTCAAATTTTCTATAGTTCACTTGAGCGTCTTGTTCGCGGCCATGCTGGTAGACCATTATTTGTTTTAACACAGTCAAATAGAGTGGACTTCACCTTGCTTTGGTGGGGCACACGAGGGCTAGATTAGAAAGGCAAGCACACAGGCATATTAGGGTGAATGTGCGACAACTACTCAAGCGTTTCTAGCAATAGGCTACTTCAAGAGTGCTTCTAAGTTACCCATGGGTTATCCCTGGGGGGCTTGTTGTGACCTTGCCCCCGAAAAACGTATCCCTTGCTGAGTGTTTAAATTCACGCAAGGAGAACGGAAATAACGAAAACGGCAAGAGCGCGATACACGCTCGAATTCAAGCAAGAAGCAGTACGACTGGTCGAAGGCGGTCAAAGCATTGCAGCAGCAGCACGCACACTGGGCGTGGTTGACCAGACCCTGTTCAATTGGGTCAAGGCACAGCGCCAAGGCAGGCTCCAAGGGGCTGACAACAAGACAAATGTCAGTGCCGAGCAGATGGAGATTAGCCGGTTGCGGGCCGAACTAGCGCGCGTAAAGATGGAGCGCGACATTTTGGGAAAAGCGACGGCGTACTTCGCAAAGGGATCGATCTGAAGTACGCCTTCATCCAGCGCCACCGCCGGGTGTGGCCGATCTCGGTGCAGTGCCGTGTGCTGGGCGTGAGCATGGCGGGGTACCACGAACACTTTGCTCGCCTTGCCAGCGCGGCCCAGCGTCGCCACCTGAGCGATGATGCCTTGCTGGTGCACATCAAGGCCATCCATGCCCAGACGCGAGGCGGCTTTGGCTGGCCACGCACCTGGAAGGAGCTGCTAGCCCGTGGCATTCCTGTGGGCAAGCAGCGCGTGCAAAAGCTCATGCAGTTGCACGGCATTCGGGCCAAGGGAAAGCGACGCTTCAAGGTCACCACTGACAGCAAGCACGATCTGCCGATCTCACCCAACTTACTCAACCGCGAATTTACTGTAGCAGAACCCGACAAGGTCTGGGTGGGTGATATCACGTACATCGCCACGGACGAAGGCTGGCTGTTTCTGGCCGTTGTGATTGACCTGTTCAGCCGCCAGGTGGTGGGTTGGTCATTGCGCCATGAGATGACACGCGACATCGTCATCGACGCCTTGCGCATGGCATGGTTCAAGCGGCATCCGGGCAAACAGGCTGGACTGATGTTTCACAGCAACCGCGGCAGTCAATACGCCAGCAAAGACTTCCGCGATGTGCTCAAGGATTACGGTATCACCAGTTCCATGAGTCGGCGCGGCAACTGTGGCATTCCCCCAAACCTGTAGACACTTTTCATAGCTTATGGCGTTTTCAATCGGTGGACAAATCCGCTGATCACCCCAGTGTGCGTGAATTTTTCGAAGCGCGTACAAGAAAAGTCTCCAGCTCTTTCCAGTGACTACCGTGCTCAATTGCAAGAACCCTGATCGCGCCCATGTGTGTAGATTATTGGATCGGCGCGCGTGGTGATGACCACAGTCGAAGTGTATGGGTATTTCCAGCGTCAGCGTCAAACTAGACTCTGAAAAGTGTTTAAAGATTTGGGTGAATGCCACCATTTGAATCGAAGTGCATAGGGGTTAGAACCGATTACTCCCTCCTTGTCCTCGTTGAATGTTAGAGCTCAAGCCGCGCTTGCTGAATGATAAAGAGCCGCGTTACACCTCACAAAACTCGGCGCACTAGCTCAAATTTCAAGATGTGGGGAAGGTCAAAAAGTTTAGACGAGCCAAGGGAAAACTCACATTTTCTCATTCTAAAATTTCACATACATTGATTTCAAGCCAACTACATGCAGAGTATTCCGCTATGAAAACCCTCGGCCAATTCTTGGAAGAAAGTAAACGGCCTGTTTATTCTGTCAGACTCGATGCGACTGTACGTGAAGCCTTAGAAGTTATGGCCAAGCACAATATTGGCGCGCTATTGGTTTTAAACGATCATTCACTGGCAGGTATCTTCTCAGAGCGCGACTATGCTCGCAAAGTAGCACTCCAGGGCAAGAGCAGCAGCGGTGCCAAGGTAAGCGAAATCATGACGTCTAAAGTCATCACTATCAATACAAAACACACCATAGATCAGTGCATGCAAATCATGACCGACAACCATATTCGGCACCTACCCATCGTGAACGATCAAAATTTGATGGGATTGATTTCAATTGGCGATGTCGTTCGGGAAATGATCGCTCACCAAAAATCCACAATCGAACAGTTGCAAAGTTATATCGCCGGGTAAGGATTTTTCAAGGGTTTGTCAAATGACCAACTGAAGTCAGAACCTTCAAAATGCTCGACGATTGGAGAAGAATGGCTTGTTAAAAAAGCGGCTCAGCTGTTACAGGTTTATCAACAAGTCACGCCTACATCCTTTGTTAGGCAAGTACGCAAGCAGCACAGGGACAATCGGTCAATTAATTTATAACCACTATTTTTGAAGAATACAGTCACCAAAAGCGATCGTCTCATTGAAAATTTTTGAGTGAATTAGAGCAAGGAGAAATCAGATGTATCGAAATATTATCCTGGCCTATGACGGGTCGCATGAAAGTCAGCAAGCACTGCTCAATTGCAAAGATCTATCACAATGGGGACATGCCAAGGTTCATCTTCTCTCAGTGGTTCCCAACGAAACCATCTCAAAGGGCGCCGAACCCATTTACTACAGCGAGCCTGACAACAAAATAGAAGAGGAACGGTGCTTAAAAATACTCAACGAAGGTGTTGAGCAACTTAACACGACAGGGATTCAGGCTACGGGAAATTTACTAAAGGGTGACCCCGTTGATCAAATCGTTGAGCACGCGCACACCATTGGCGCAGACTTGATCATGCTAGGCCACAAGCATCGTGACAATTGGCTGATGCGCTGGTGGCGCAGCTCAATTCCTAAAGCATTGATTGAGCACTCCCCTTGCAGTGTTTTAGTGGCCATCATCAAATGAGAATGATGATGCGTGCTTACCCCTGTCAGTTTGCAGTTTTGTTTTTTACAGATGCATCATCTGTCAGATGACCCATCGTTCTGTGGCTTGAGATTACCAAGAACTTTTTTTAGAGGACAAATTACAACCGCGGGAAATTTGTTGCAAGTATTCATTTAGGCGATTGGACAAAGAATCATAGAAGCCACTTAGAGCGTGCGATTTTCGTAAAATGAGCATAGTCACTTGGCCATTCAAGAGCTATGATTTTCCCTTAACGAAGTGCTGAAGGATCATCAAAATAGGAGGCGAAAATATTCGTCTTGGGGAGGGATCACTTGGACAAGACTTGGGTAAAATTTTCTTGCACCCTGCCTCTACAACGTCACTAAAACGGGAGTGGATTGAATAAATTACGTAGGTGACTCATACTGATATCACTCTTAAATTTTCGAGGTGCACCATGCCATATGTTGATGTACAAGGTGAAACGATCTGGATGCAATACTCTGGCGGCGATAACCCTGCAGTGATCTTTTGCCACGGTTTCTTTTTAGATGGATCGATGTTTGATGCCCAAGTAGCCTCGCTGTCAGATCGCTATCGATGCATCACTTGGGATGAGCGTGGATTTGGGCGCTCGTCAGCAACCAAGTCCTTCACTTACTGGGACTCTGCGGACGATGCTATCGCCATACTTGATCACCTCTCGATTGCACGTGCGGTATTTGTTGGTATGAGCAAAGGTGGCTATATCGCCCTGCGTGCAGCGATGGGAAGTCCCGAGCGGGTGGCTGCACTCGTTTTGATTGGCAGTGAATCGGGTGTTTTTACCGAAGAGGAGAAAACTGGATTTTCTGATTGGGTGAGGCAGTGGCAAGAGACACCTTTGCCTACAGGTGTACGAGACGCTGTTAGTCAAATGCTGTTCGGTCCGAGTCCCATTGCTGATGATTGGCGTTCTAAATGGGAACAGGCGGACAGAAGCCAAATTTACTTTCCAGCAGATGCGTTGATCAATCGCGATGATATTTCTACAGCCTTGGTGGACATTGCTTGCCCCAGCCTCGTGATTCATGGCACAGCTGATGAGGGCGTTGGGATAGAAAAGGGTCGAAAGCTTGCGAAGGGGCTCCGAAGCCACACGCCAACGGTGGAAATCCTCGGCGGCCCTCACGCGGTCAACATGACACATCCAGAACTTGTGAATGCGGCGATCAACGAGTTTTTGGGAACACTCAGATTTTAGTGAAAAATTGACCCTCGCATCGAATGGGTTAGCTCGTGGAGCGTGCGAGTCCAACGTTGAGGACAACACTGCTTCAGTGCGCTCCGCTATAAAGCAGTCATCAGTGCCAACCTCGATTAGATGGCTGATTGCAGCGTCTATGCTTCAAAAGCACTGTGCGCTTTCAGTGAGGTACTTGACGTCAGTTGTGATGACAAATTGGCCTGTTAAGCCCCAGTTTTCAGTATCGCTTGCGAACTGGGTCAGTGTTGGAGTGACAAAAAAGTACCGGTCTGAAAAGCCCGCACGGTGTGCATAGATTCGTCAAGCTAAGCCGATATATCCACTCTAAAAAATCCGTTATAAGGGTCACCCTCATCTTGTCGCTTGCGCACATCCTTTGTGTCTGAGCGCTCTATCAATGATTGAAGCTGAAAATCGGGGCTCTGAAGCTGGTTCTGTCGCAATAAGCGTAACCGACAATCCAACGCATGCTTGATTTCCGCAAAAGTTCAATCAACAGCGCCCTGCGCAAGGTCCTCAAACGGTTCCACTATCCGCTGAAAGTGATGCTCACATGCGTGCGCTGGTATGTGGCCTATCCGCTGAGTCTGCGTCACATTGAAGAGATGATGCGGGAACGCGGTGTTTTCGTGGACCACGCCACAGTGCACCGCTGGACGATCAAGATGGTGCCGGTGCTGGCCGCCGTATTTCGTCGGCGCAAGCACCCCGTTGGCAAGCGTTGGCGGATGGACGAGACCTACATCAAAGTGGCCGGCCAGTGGAAGTACCTTTACCGGGTGGTTGACCGCGCTGGCGATACGGTGGACTTCCTGCTGACTGCCAAGCGAGATATGGCTGCTGCCCGGCGCTTCTTGGAGCGGGCCATCAACCTGCACGACTTGCCAGAAAAGATCACCATCGACAAGAGCGGCGCCAATACGGCGGCCATTGAAAGTGTCAAGGCTGACGCCTGCGTCGACATCCTGATGCGTCAAAACAAATACCTCAACAACATCGTCGAACAGGACCACCGGGCCATCAAGCGGATCACCCGGCCGATGCTGGGCTTCAAGTCATTCTGGAGTGCCCACATTCTCATCGCCGGCATCGAAACCATGCACATGATTCGCCAGGGGCGGATGGACTGCCCCGCTGGCCAAACCATGTCCGCAGCACAGCAGTTCTACAGCCTGGCTGTTTGATCTCCAGGTCAGCGACGCAACTCTTTTCGGCCAGACTTTACTATTGCAACAGAACCAGAAAATTACCACTAGCAATTTACAAGTCAAACCGCCACAATAGATTGACTTAAACCAAATGTCCTCCACAATTCACGGGGCAATTTAGAATGTTAAAGCTGAAAACTGACGGAAGAAACCATTAAGTAAAGAATTTTTGCTATGCTAAATGTAAATGTATAAAAAAACATTCATGAGCCCTGGTGTTTTAGCCGCCCTTGGTTCAGCATTACTTTTTGGTGCAGGAATCCCAATGGCTAAGGTTTTTCTTGCAAATGTTGGACCTTGGACTTTGGCAGGACTTTTTTACCTTGGCTCAGGTTTTGGATTGCTTTTATACAGGCGTATCGTTCGATCATCACCTGTTGTACTTGCCAAAGGCGATTTAAAATGGCTTGCAGGAGCAACGTTGGCTGGGGGTGTAATTGGTCCATTGTTACTGATGCTAGGTCTATCTGGCATGCCAGCCTCTGGTGCTTCCCTTTTGCTAAATGCGGAAGGAGTTTTTACTGCTTTGCTGGCATGGATTACGTTTCGGGAGAACTTTGACAAGCGGATTGCTCTTGGTATGGCTTGCATTACTCTTGGAGCCGTTGTCTTAAATTTTTCAGTCGAACTAAGCTTTGCGGGATTATGGCCAACGCTAGCAATTCTCGTTGCCTGCTTTGCATGGGGTGTCGACAACAACCTGACCCGTAAAGTTTCGCTTGTTGACGCAACATGGATTGCATCAGTCAAGGGTTTGGTTGCTGGTAGCGTTAATTTAGGACTAGCCGTTGTGCTCGACGATCAATTACCATCATTGTTCATTTTTTGTAGTGCTATGGTGGTTGGATTTTTTAGTTACGGGGTTAGCCTGGCGCTTTTCGTAGTTGGCCTTCGTCACCTGGGCACTGCTCGCACTGGAGCTTATTTTTCAGTAGCACCATTTTTCGGTGTTGTATTGGCTTTAGCGATCGGAGAACCTATAACTTGGCAGTTATCATTGGCTGGATGTTTGATGGGTGTTGGCATTTGGTTTCATCTTACAGAACATCATTCTCATGCTCATCAGCACGATGCAATGGAGCACGAACATGAGCATTTACATGATATTCATCATGAACATAGTCACTACGGTCAGTCGTATGTCTCTTATACCACTGAGGTCTCTCATTCGCACAATCATAAACATTTACCGATGAGTCATACGCATGAACACTTTCCTGACGCTCACCATAGGCACGATCATTAAAGTTAACTAAAATATAAAGAAAGAAAAAATTATTTACAGCCCAATTATTTTTGAAGAACTATTTCTGCTCATACATTTTGTGAAGTACTAGAAGTTAATACTTCTACCCTTTAAGGTTGTAAATATTTGGATCAACTTTACCTAACGACAGAGTTTCATTTGCTTCGATGATCCATATAGCAACTTCTTCAGTTGTTATTCTTTTTTTCATAGCATGTTCTCGTATTAAATCGTATGCATTCTTTTCATTTAGGTTGCGATTTCTCATTAAGATATTTTTAGCCTCAGCGATCTGGCGTACACCCAAAAACTTAGTTTCAAGTTTATCCGACCGTCGCCTTTGACTTTCTAATTCGCCATGAACACGACGAGTAACGACTAAGCTAAGTAGTATACCGAATGAGCGTATTGGGGACGGGAGAATTGCCAGGGCCCCAATTTGTAGAACTGTTTGCATAATGGTAGGATTTTCGTATGTCACAACAGCAATCAAGGGGGGACGGTTATCAATATTTAACCACTCGTAATTCATATTGCAGTTATCCGGCTGCACTGCTAGAAAAATTATATCTATCTTTTGGGGAAGGCACGACGGAGTGGGCCAAGAAACTTTGACTTGGCACCCTATGCGTTGCAATTGCTGAACGAGTTTTATGCGATCGTTGTCGTCAGGATGAAAAACTACTACATTTAGAGAACGAAGATCCTTAATTAACGAAGGGGTTTTGTTTAATTTTTCCATATCATAGTTCTACTGTGCTTAGGACTGCTGCCCAATCACCAAGAGAATGCGTTACTAGATAGGGGTCTGGTTGGACGGGGCGATTAGCTTCTCGAACTATAGTGAACTGACCTTTCGAGTTGGCAATACCAATGCGCGGGTAGTGCGAAGTATGGTGGTTTGTCGGGTCAATGCGCACACGGCCTTGGGGCGCTATAAATTCGCTTCCGAGAAGGCTAGGTAATAGCTTGCCAATCTCGTCACTTCCCGCTTGGCGATATGCGTTGGCGTACATATGCATTTGGAAATATGCTGCTTCTACATATAAATTAGGTATGCACTCTTTGTTATATTTTTTATAAAGACTATTGATAAATTTTTTGTTTATTAAAGAATTTATAGATTGGAAATACGTTGCCGCAGTAATGTGCCCAATTGCAATTTCTACCCCCATCTGTGATATTTCGCTCTCAGACGTGGTGAGGCTAGCAATAGGCATTGTCTTCGAGTTGAAACCTGATTCAGCATAAGCGCGGTATAAGTTAGCGGTTGAGTCGCCTACAACTGTCGAGAAAATAAAATCTGGAGATTTATTGCGTATGTCCTTCATAATAGGGGTGAAGTCCTTTTGACAGGCATTGAGCGGAACGTACTGCTCGCCAATTCTTTGGCTGTTAGAGCGTTGTAGAACCAAGTCGCTCATTATTCGATTGGACTCATAAGGGTAAATATAGTCAGACCCAATAAGATAAACTGATGCGCCAAAGTTAGAAGTCATAAACTCTGCTAATTGAACGCTATTCTGGTTCGGTGCCGCACCCGTATAAATGATGTTGCTAGAAAACTCGAAACCCTCATATAGCGTGGGATAAAAAAGTAACTTGTCCCATTTTTCTACTATAGGCAGTACAGCTTTTCGGCTACTTGACATATAGCATCCAAAAATAACATTGACCTTATCTTGAATAATAAGTTGTTCAGCTAGCGATGCATATAAAACAGGAGAGGACTGAGCGTCGTAAACGATAGGAACGAGCTCGCGCCCATCGATCCCACCACCCTCGTTGATTTCCTCTACAGCTAATAAGGTACCCTGAAACTGTGATCGACCGATCATCGATGTCACCCCCGTTTCTGAGAAAAGGACACCGATTTTGATAGGACCTTTGTTATACATATCAATATACTCTTTTTGTGGTTAGAACACTTATTACTTATCAATTTTATAAAACAATCAGTTGTTGATATATAGAAGCCAATTGCTTAGGTAGACTTGTTGGGTTGTCTACAATTCTGTAGTTGTGTTGTCCAAAAATTTTGCTTACGTAAGGGTCGGCTTGCGGATTTAGTACTAGACAGAAAATCCGCACACCTGATTTCTTGCACTCTTGTACTGCAGCGCTGGCATCCTCGATCAGATAATTTGTATCGTATATATCCACATCAGCGGGTGCTCCATCAGTAATCAATAGGATGGAGTGATGATTTGTTTTCTCCAGCTTCAAATGGCTTGTTGCGTGCCGTAAGGCTGCTCCCATGCGAGTCGAGTAGCGCCCCGGTACTGAGCGAATCACTTCAGTAGCGTTAGTATCAAGCGTTGTTCCAAACTCTAGTAGTCGGTAATAATTTACCTCTATCCGCGTATTTGATGAAAATCCATGAACTGCAATCCGGTCCTCACTCTTGATCAACGATTGCACCAAGAGCAGTGCAGCATTTTTTTCAATATCAAGTATTGACTCCATCCTGATCCCAACTATATCGTTGGTAGACTCCGATAAATCTAGCAAAACTATAGTGCTTGAGAGCTGTTCTTCGCTTTTTCTGCGCAAGAACAATCGCGGGTCTGGCGATAATCCTTGCCGCTTATCGACCATCACTGCAATGGCTGCATTTATGTCAATGTCATCTCCTTGCCACTGTCGGCGAAGGAGACGAGTTCGGCATTGATTGCGTATGCGAAGAGGCGAAATGTCTTTCACATCAGATTTGTTTCGATTGTTCAAATCGTGGCGTGCAAGCTGAGAGGGTATTTTTTCTATAACTGTGCACCAGTCGTTACGCATGAGTGATAGTTTGTAGTCCCACTCAGGATAAAAATGGCGAGAGAGCGCTATTTCTTTTGTGCAAACTTTTTCAGTGGTCTCATCAGGGTGCGTAGTTTTTCCCCCTTCCTTCTCTTGATTTGCTGGGCCTTTGATTTGCAAACTTATTGGTTCAGACAGGGGATTGTTAGCACTAGTGAAATCCCACAGAAAGCTGTTATCGTCCCGATAGGACTCAGGAACTGTGTAGTGCGTGATATGAAAAGGAACACGCATTTGACCAAGATCATTGGCCAAGATGGAGGCAATTTCACGGAATGCGCCATAGTCATGCAAGTCGTTCTCTTTAGTCTCGAAAAGTCGGCGTGCCTTGTCAACCCAGTAATTGTCATCTTGGTAGTGTGTATCCATCAGAGCTAAATTCATACGTCCAATCAGCGCTGCGAAACTTAACTCCTGTGGCTTGACACCGCGTCTTAAAAATTCTAAGAACCAGCCCTCAACCCCTGGATAGTCTAGTTTTAGCAAGCGTTCAACTCGCGCATCTTCGATTGCTGAGATCACGGCAATGCCCATTGGCTTTAGTGTCTGGACGGGCAAGCTAGGTTCGGAGTATCTGAGGTGTGCAACGGCATGTGCAATAGCTGCGCGGTAAAGGCGGTAGCGATCGAGGCCATCTAGGTGTGTGTAGTCATCTGGAATAAGAAGGTTCTTCAAGGTCAGCACAGGCCTGAGTGGGAGTCCGTACAAAGATGACTGGTGTTGCTGTTGAAGTTCTAATTCTTTGCCAGCAAGTCCGTGGAGTAGAAGACTTAAAGACGGTAATGCTGCCAAGAGGCTGCCTTCGCCTGCTTCATTATTCAGAGCCTGTAAAGCCTGAGGATCGTCAAGCTGAAAATAGGCTAACTGGCGATCATGGTCCCTTGGGTACATGCGAAGGCCGGTTAGTATCCAGCGCCCGAAGCTTTCTAAATCAACACGTGACAACACTATATTAAGGCGGCTGGCTAGTGCAAGGGCACATTCTGGATTCTCTTCATTGAGAATTTCAAGCCAATGTATGGTGTCTAAAATTTGTGTGGTGTTACAAACTGTTGCAAGCGTTATTTGCGAGTCAATGGCATGTGCCAAGTTGTCAAGGCCTATATCCTTCCATTGTGCACGCAACATTGGCCACGAAGTGTACTGACTTGATAGTGCATAACTGTTAGCCATTTAGAATCGCTTTATCTATACAAAATAGGCTTCAACAAAGCCCTGTAGAGCTTTAGTAATGTCAGGATCATCAGTTATCGCGCACGTCATTGTCATGTCGCAGCTTTCTCGAGGATCGACACCTGAGCCAATCAAAACACCTGCATAGATGAGCATTCGCGTTGAAATACCTTCATCGATACCGTGATTTTTTAATGCTCTTGATCTTGTTGCTATACCTACCAAGCGCTCCGCTAAATCTAAGGTAACAGATGCTTCATGCGCCACAATTGTTGCTTCAAGCTTCGGATCAGGATAGTCGAATTTCAACGCCGCAAATCGTTGTCTCGTCGACGGCTTCATATCTTTACTTTGGCTTTGGTAGCCCGGGTTGTATGAGACAACCAGTTGGAAGTCTGGATGAGCATGAATAACCTCACCTTTTTTATCAAGTGGAAGGATTCGGCGCGCATCAGTTAAGGGATGAATAACGACCGTAGTATCTTGCCGCGCTTCAACTACTTCGTCCAAGTAGCAGATGCCCCCGTAACGCACTGCGAGTGTTAGCGGGCCGTCGTGCCAAGCAGTACCTTGTGAATCAAGAAGATAACGTCCGATTAAGTCAGAACTAGTCATATCCTCATTACAGGCTAAGGTCACAAGTGGTCGATCAAGTTTCCAAGCCATGTATTCAATAAAGCGAGTTTTACCACAGCCGGTTGGACCCTTAAGAATTAAAGGCAGGCGATGACGGTAGGCATGCTCATAAAGAGTGATCTCGTTTCCAGACGGCCTATAAAAAGGTTCAGCCCTAAGTCTGTAAGCGTCTAATTTTTGTGTCATGCAAGCAAACCCGGAAATATGAATGAAGAGCTTTTAATAGGACTCTATTTTTCAAGCAATAAAGACCTAACCTTTTTTTATCGTTTCAGTGGCGGTGCCTTAATTAGGCATAAAAAAGTACCAAAGAAAGAATAGCGAAGTCACTTAACCTACCTTGAAGTAACTTTTATTGCATTTAATTGCTAGCAATAAAAGTTGATCAGACAGGTTGTGATTTGAAATTTTGGTTAGTGCTGTACTCAACTCTTTGTCATTTTTCCTGCAAAGAACTCTGACAACCAACCAAAGCCTACGCCCACTACGATTGACAGGATCGTTGGCAGTATTGCTTTCTCAGGTGACATGTCCGTACCCAGAAGTATCAGACCTGCGACGCTTCCGAATCCATAGACACTGGATGGAATTGTCGATAAGATTGGTATGTGAGCAGCAAGAACTATCACAGCCGCCCCTAACCCAACAGCGACAGGTGCGGCCAGGTCGCCAAGTTCTCCCAGCGGTCCAATAAGCATGACAGATGCCATGCCGATTACAGCACCAAAGGACATGCAAATAGCAGTCTTTAAGATGCCATCTTGTTTACCTCCATTGTGAAAGAAGCTTGCCCAAGCTATGAAGGCTTGCCAAATCTGCATATGGAGGACCGCGAGTGGTCCTAAAAAGAGCCAAGTGGCTGCGAGCGCTAACAAACCGATAGAAATAGTAAGTGCAATAAGTGCTGACATTTTGTTCCTTAAATATATGTTTAATACATCTGAAAATTGCACCTAATTAAGAGGTGCGGTAAAGTTTCGTAATAGCGGATTGGGAAGTACTTCAGCGATGAACTGGCGCTGAGTTAGGGATACCTTCAATTGGACATTCCAAGGTTCCTGGTGTTGACCTAGTAAGATCCTCAACCATCTTGCGTGTGCCTTCTGGATCGTTAATCCACTTCCCATAAAATTCAAATGGACAGGCTGCAACTCCATTTGAGTCTTCCCCTGAATTTATCTTTCCGGTATAGCCGCGATGTAGTAGCTTGTAAAGATGGTTGTTTGACTGAGAATTTTTACGAGCGTCTCGTAACAAGCCCATAGACAATTCGGCGTACTGAATGCCCATATCCTCTGTTCCACATTCACCCAGTGAGCGACCGTCAAAGCCAATAATGGCTGAATGACCGAAATAGGAGTAAACACCGTCAAAGCCAGAAGCATTCGACACGGCGACATAGACGTTATTCATCCAAGCCATCGTCTTGGAAACCATTACTTGCTGCTCTTTAGCTGGGTACATATACCCCTGACAGCGAACTATAAGTTCAGCACCACGCATAGCACAATCCCGCCATATTTCTGGATAATTTCCATCATCACAAATAATAAGACTTATTTTCATACCTTTTGGTCCATCAGACACATAAGTGCAATCACCAGGATACCAACCCTCAATAGGTGTCCAAGGCATTATTTTTCTATATTTTTGAACAATCTCTCCCTTATTATTCATGAGTATTAGTGTGTTATAAGGTGCTTTGTTTGGGTGTTCCTCATGACGCTCACCAGTAAGTGAAAAGACACCCCATACATTAGCTTTTCGACACGCTGCAGAGAAAATTTCAGTTTCTTCACCGGGGATTGTTGAAGCCGTCTCATACATCTCTTTAGGGTCATACATAATTCCGTGTGTTGAGTACTCAGGAAAGACTACCAAGTCCATACCAGGTAGTCCTTGTTTCATGCCAATTAGCATATCGGCTATATTGTGTGCATTAATAAGGACTTCGGCTTTTGTGTGAAGCCTGGGCATTTTGTAATTTACAACCGCAACCCCTACGCAGTCATTACTGCTTGAAATATCACCATGTCTCATTACTTTCTCCTAGTTTTATAAAAAACGACCACAAATTCAGAAATTACTTTTCTACTTGAATTTTTTTTATTAATATATTTCATATTTATATAATGATTTATCATCCGCGTAGCATGCATGAAGCGCTTGTGAGCTCATGATCAAGAACGCTTTTCTCGATACTTAATTTGCTGACTACGCTGTCATCTACGACCATTGAATAGCGCTCAGAACGATCGCCCAAACCGAACGTCGGTAAGCTGACGACAAGGCCTATGGCGCGCGTGAATGCACCGTCAGCGTCGGCCAGCATCGTCAACTCGCCGTCTGCGCCGTGCAGTTTCCCCCAAGCGTCCATTACGAATGGGTCATTAACTGAAATACAGACAATCTCATCAAAGCCTTTCTCCTTTAGTGCACCAGCCTGTTTTACAAATCCGGGCAAGTGATGTTCAGAACAAACTGGTGTGTAAGCTCCAGGTAGTCCGAATACAGCCACCTTCTTTCCTCGAAAAAGAGTGCTCGTATCGACATCAATGAGACCTGTCGACGTGAGTCTCTTGAAAGTAGCCTCTGGAATTTGGTCACCTTGTTGAATAGTCATAAATTTCTCCTTTATTTGGTTAAATAGTGTTTGAAAATATTTTTAAATTGTGTACGGTAGGTCAAAGCCCACATGAGCACTACTATGGAAAATAGCAATCCGCCGGCCATTGAATAACCGAAGTGGTCGAGTTCGATTGACGGTAATACGGCCTTTAAAATATTGTATGCAGCGACTCCAAAAGACAACGCAACGATCATCCAGCCAAGTGTGCGGCGATAACGTTGCCCAGCAGCCACACTGTTAGCACCCTTTACGATGTGACACAGCAGTCGTCCGTCAACTGTGTCGGTGATGATCATGCCGAACGTAAACATCAATCCTGCGCCTGCAGCTGCCAAAATGCCACCGCTATTGGTTGCGACAAATCCCCAAGCAGATGCCTGCGTGGCTGTGTCAAATACCGTAGCAAATAGCACACCAATCAGTACGATAGCTAGTGGATTAGAGGAGTTACGCAGCCTGCGTGGAAGAAGTTTTGTTTTCCAGCCTGTGGGTTGAAATGCTTGGCCAGGAACTAATAACTGGCGTAAGTTAAGCGTACCAACGAGAAGCAGCAGGACTGTCGGAATCCAGCCGAATATTGTTATTAAAGTCCCAGGTACGTGAATGTCTCGGCTCAGTTGATTTACACCAACAGCGATGCCTGTGACGAGCAAGCCATGACCCAAGGCAAATAGAGTGCCTACCCATGGTGCGAGCTTATGGTTATGCTCCAAAGTGCTCCACGTTAATCCGTCGATACAGGCAATGTGATCAGGGTCAAGCCCGTGGCGCAACCCCAGTACAAACATCAAAATAATTCCTGAAAATGAGATTAGTTCGTGGTCCATAAATGCCCCTCAAAAAAATTAATCAACTTAGTGCGCAATACAAGCAGACAGTCCCGCTTGTAGTGCATTACGGTCTAGATTTCGACCAATAACAACATATTCGGTACCACGTTTTATGTCAGATTCCCAGTCTGTGAAGCGGGTCATGGTAGTCAGCATGCGTACGCTTTGAAAGACGACGCGTTGGTTGAAACCCTTTGCATTAAAAACACCTTTTGTACGAAATACCGTATCACCTTGCTCTACAAGAAATGGCGTGATCCAGGCCATAAATCGATTCATGTCAACCGGCTTAGACTCTCGTAGAACGATAGAAGTCACCGCAGCATCGTGTTCGTGTGTAAGGTCTTCCAAAAATGTTGGATCGACCTGCAACTTAGCTTGTAGCTGGAAGGCGTTTGTGTTGAGTATTTCTTCCAAGCCGATTAAACATTGCGTTGTGATGTGCATACGCGCAAGTGGGTTTAGTCGTCTAATAAGTTGTCCTATATGAGTCATAGCTTCTTCAGAAACTAAATCACTTTTATTAACAAGAATAATGTCTGCAAATGCCAGTTGTTCTTGTGCCTCGTGACTTTGCTCTAAATTTTTCTCTATGTTGACTGCATCAACGACAGTAACAAAGGCGTCTAATCGCGTACCTTCCCGAATACCGTCGCCAACAAAAAAAGTTGATGCCACCGGTGCTGGATCTGCAAGCCCTGTTGTTTCAATTAATATTGCTTCCAACGCGTCATCACGTTCTAGCAGTTTATTGATGGTTTCTACCAAGTCGCCGCGTACGGTACAGCATAGACAGCCGTTGTTGAACTCGATTAGCTCTTCGTTGTCACCTTTGACAACCAGTTGACCATCTATATTTATTTCGCCAAACTCGTTAACTATTACGGCAACTTTGCGACCGTGTTGCTGGCTCAGTACATGATTGAGTAAAGTAGTTTTACCCGAGCCAAGAAATCCCGTTATTACAGTCACAGGAATTTTGGTGCTGATAGATGGTTTATTCATAATTAATCTCTTTTGAAATTCGCAGGGGTATGGGCGGAATACGGCCCAACAAACTGTCTCGCAGTAAAGCCGGTCGATGTATGCGTCCAAGTAAAGGGCCAGCTTGCTGACCTAAAAGTAACGCGCAATCAAACATGGCGATTGCATGCTCGGTCGTGGGTTTAAGTTCTCCGAATAGGTATGAATACTTTCCGGGGGCGCCAATGCTTGCAGTGCATCCTTTATCGCAGCCCCCCATACATTCAACAGGCTGCAGTGTCACCAGTTCTGCTTCAGGGTGAGTGTTGTGTTGCAAACAAACCAGGTCGAAAAGTTCTCTGCCGTCTGTGGTCATCGTTGGCGCTGCGCTGGGTGCTAGTGAACTTCTGCATGTTATGCAAATCCAAAGGGCGACAGGCACAGAATTTCCGTTTGACTGTGTGTAAGCTGAATGGTGAGATGTCATCTCATTTCCCAATCAGCTTGACAAGTGTTTGAGCAGTTGAATCTGCAAATGACCCTGCCTTATCTGCGATTAAGTAATTGCGCGAGCCAAAAATTCGTCTTACGTAGCTGTCTGCATTACGGTCCAGAGTTAGACAAAATGAGTCTATGCCAACCGCTTTAGCGCTTGCAACAGCGTGTCTTGCGTCTTCTACAAGATAGTCCTCTTCAAACACATCAACATCGGACGGTTCGCCATCAGTTAGAAGTAAAATAATTTTTCGTTCAGAGATCTCTTCTTTCAACAGAACACTTGCATGACGCAGCGCTGCGCCTATCCGAGTTGATAGATGACCTTCTTGATTTTTAAGTTTGGCCTTTTGTTCAGGTCCGAAAGGATCGTCAAAATCCTTAATGCTCACGTAATGGACTTCATTGCGGCCGTTGGATGAAAAACCATGAACTGCTACGCGGTCTCGTGATGCGTCCAGTGAGTCAGCTACTAAAGTTGCCGCGCGCTTTTCTATGTCGAGAACGCTGATGAAGCTGCCGGGCACAAAGCGTTTGGTGGATTCGGATAAGTCCATTAGAAGCAAGATGGCGGTTGAGCGTCGCCGTCTGCCGTGTCGCATAAAGATACGAGGTTCTGGTGCTAGTCCACCGGCGCGCTGCACTATGCTTTCGACAGCAGCATCTATGTCCAGTTCGTCACCTTCATATAGACGCTTTAGTCGCAACGATCTATCAGGGATACGGGCAAGGCTATTAAAACGAAGAGAGTTATGAAGTTCGTGCGATTTACTAAAGTGACGCACTTTATTCTTTGGACGTGGTCGTGACGCCAATATGACTGTGGCCCAGTCTTCGTGCAGCGTATCAAGCTTGTAATCCCATTCTGGGTAAAGCCGCTTGGCCTGTAAGTTGATTCCTACTTCGGGAAGTGGATGCAGTGGTTCTTTTTTTTGTTTACGTAACTCAAAGTGATCTAGTACCTCAGTGTCTTCTGCACTTTCTGACAGCTCTGCGTTGAAGTCCCAAAGCAGCACGTTGTCATCACGGTATGCTGGCATAACGCAGTAACTATTTGCATCGAATGGCAGTCGCATTTTTGTGCATTCGACAGCCAACCTTCGGCCTATAATTTCAAATTTTAATGTGTCATGCAGATTTGTTGCTGCATCTTCAAACATCTGTTTACCAAGCAGCACCCAGTCATTTTTATCGGCATATTTTGGGTCATGCAGGGCACGGGCAAGCCGTGCGGCCAGACCATTCAAATCGAAACCGACGCTCTCTCGTGTAGCCACGTGAAACCGCCCCCAAAGGGTAACTAATCCGGGATACTTTTCCGCCATAAGTCTTTCGACGCGCGCGTCTTCGATGAGTCCCATCATCGCCAGTAGCATTGGGTGTCGATTCCCTGCTGGAAGATGCTGAGGCGAGTATTGCAAGTGCGCCGCGGCATGCGCAACTGCAGCGCGGTACATTAGCTTGCGCTCATGTAAACCATTAGCGCTGAATCCTGACCACCGTTGTGGTATCAGAAGAAAGTCATTACTGACGGATATTCTCTGTGGGCTAGTAGGGCCAACCTGTGGGGCATGTAAATCGATCTGAAGATCAGTGACGCCAAATCCAGTTAAGTAATGCAGTAATGTGGCACGATGAGCAAGTACTTGATCAGTATCAAACTGAGTTTCTGGGTCTGCAAAGCCTAGTGGATCGCTAGTCTCGAAGTATTGCAGGCGCTTGCTATGCGCTGTTCGGTGGCGTTGCAAGCCGTCTAGTGCCCACCTGCGTAGCACATTCACGCTTACTGGCTCAGGCACTAGTCCATCGAGCCGCTCTATAAGCGCTAGTGTGCCTGCTGGCTCTTCAGTAAAAGTTTGACACAGCAGGTCGACTAGAGCTATTAGGTCCTCGGCTTTAGCACTTTCTTGGATGCTAGGTAAAAAATTTTGTAGCGCTTTATACGCTGCTTTGTCGATTCCTTTCAATACAGCCAATCTCTTTGCCAGAGGTGATGGTGCAAGACTGTTGTCGGCTTTCATTCGAACTCCAGTCCGAACTGAGCTTCGACGAACCCATCGAGTGCCTCCAGTAGTTCGCGATCGTCGGTGATTGGTGCCGTCATCGCCAGGCGACAAGCGTCGTGTATATCGATTTTATTTGCGACTAAATGCGCGGCATGAATCATCATTCGCGTGGAGATTCCTTCATCTAGACCTCGACCACAAAGGGAGCGTGATTGTTGTGCAACTGCTACAAGCTTAGCTGCCATTTCAATCGGTACTTTACCTTCGTGCGCCACTACTTCCGCTTCGATACTTGCTTTCGGGAAATCAAAAGCAATAGCTCCGAAGCGTTGTCTTGTCGAGGGTTTCATATCTTTGGCTGCGCTTTGGTAGCCAGGGTTATATGAAACAACGAGTCTAAAGTCTGGGTGCGCCTTTACCAATTCACCGCACCTATCCAGCGGTAGCAACCGACGTTCGTCTGTCAGCGGGTGAATAACCACAGTAGTGTCTTGTCGTGCCTCGACAATCTCGTCTAGGTAACACATCGCGCCAAATCTAACGGCCATTGTTAGCGGACCATCGTGCCATACTGTGCCGCGTGTATCGAGCAAAAAGCGACCAACTAGGTCTGACGCTGTCATGTCTTCGTTACAAGCCATTGTTATTAGCGGCAACTTTAATCGCCAAGCCATGTGCTCAACGAAGCGTGTCTTACCGCAACCTGTAGGGCCTTTTAGCATCATCGGCAAGCCTTGCAAATATGCAGCCTCAAACAGCGCAACCTCATTACCAGTCTCGCGGTAGTAAGGTTCGCTTTCTATCAGATAAGGGCGTAGTGCTTTATCCATGCGAAGACCAATCAAATTTTGCAGATTTACTAAATCAAAGGACAGGGCGACCCATTTTTATGGGTCGCCCAGTGCCCTAAGAACCAACGTGCTTAAGCGTGCGCTTTAGCTGGTTTTTTCGCGTCTCCACCCGGTGTTTTAACTACTGTTTTAGTCATCATCGAGATGGCTTCCTCCATAATTACCTTGCGGTTAGGAGGAGGCAACTTGTCACCACGCAGTTGGTCGTAAGGAACAACTACCCAGCATGCACAGCCCCAGATGCATTCGCCAGCCATTCCTTCGAATCGTATAGCTGGTTCGGATAGCATTGGACCGATGTCGATTAGCCATGCGTGCTCATTGAGCTTGTCTTCCCAATTAAGTTTGTCGTAATTTTTCTGACTATCCCAAAAGGCTGTCAGATCAGTCTTCGCAACCCCAGGCAAAATTACTACAGCATAGGCAGTCAGCGCATCAAAGAACTCATGGTTTTCGGTGTGGTAAGTGGAGTCTCCTTCCAATAAGTATTCTTTGGTGATTAGATCCTTCATCCCTTTGCTTATCAGGTCAAAACCCATATCGCGAGTTGCGTAGACATGCACCTCTGCGTAGTCAGTCTTGAAACCATCCTTAAGGCCGCTGTATTTGGGCGTGAAGTCAATCCACTGCGCCAGCACAGAGTCCCACTTGGAGCCAGCCTCTCCTGGTAGTACCTGCACACCAGGGTGACTTAGCTTGGCAACATCAAACATTGTCCAGTTGCGTGACTTGGCAGATAGTGTTTCGTGCGGTGCGCCAGTGAATCCTGCAGGACGCATAGCCTTAAACAACATACGACCGTTGTCGAGCACAGCGAAGCGCATGAACGAGTCGGCACTAAAGCGATTTGTGACCATTTCCTTGAAGTTTTGTCGAACTTCTTTTTCTCCAGTGGTCGTGTACGCAGTCAGACGCTGCCAGCTATGCTCAGGGTTGACGACGAAGAAACCGCCGGTGAATGGACTGCGGTATAGGTCTCCCCAAACAGCAGTAACTCCGGCGTTCTTATCGTCGTCAAGCATACAGTCGAGGTCATTCATCATCGTGTACTGCGATGCATTGTTGTGATACTCAGCTGGATCACCGCTGTGGCTTAACTGACCTATGCCTATGACAGGAATTCGTCGACCAAGTTTTATATTGGAAAGGTGGCGTGCAAGGTCTACCACCATGCCGCTGCCTGTACCTCCAGCCATTCCAAATGCAACCATCACCATTGATGGCAATGTTGCTTTCTCAACCTGATCTACGAAATTGCGTAAAGCGATATCCATAGGTCGCTCTTCAGCGTAATAGGCATTTGCGTATATGCCCTTAGCGACTGCGCGAGGGAAGTGGTTCCCAGCTTCAGGCATAACATACTTATGCGGTACGTAAGATTCGAAGTTTGGGTTCCAGTAGTAGCGTGGATACTCTACCTTCAGATATTCGCGGGTGCGGTTCATGCCCTCGTAAAACTCGTCTTTTTCGGGCACTGGCAGCGCTAGAGCTTGGAATTGGAAGCGTTCGGCTGGAATGCCGCGTGTTGCAAGGCGCTTCTTAAATGCGTTTGCGTAGTCATTGACTATGCCCATGTCCTGATCGCCTATGTCAACAACCATAGCGGCGAAAGTTGCCCGCGGGTCGGTAAGCATATCTTCGATTTCGCCTGTACGTAAAAGCGCTTCAATATAGACCATGCCCGTTCGGCCAATGCCGATAGCATGTAGACAGTGTGGCGCCTGAACACCTGTGGCACTGTTATATAGGGATGCAGTCATGATTTCTCCAATCGATTACTGGTGGGTGGTGAAAAAAAGGGCTTTCGCCCCGGGTGGGAAAGTGGTGTCGGGATTACCTAATAATCCCCGAGCGTTGTTATATCTTTCGTGTTGTTTAGCAACGGATCGAAAAGGTTTCGGTGTGGTCGAGAATGCCGAGATCTCGGAGAATATGCGCAACGCTTGTGGCTCTTTCATTTGCCACGTAAAGCATGTAGTCCTCGACGAACAAACCAGGGTCACGTGAGATCGTTCCGTCTTCTATTAGCTCCACGCCTTTTTCGATATTGGTTCGGTGTAGCTTGACTTTCCATATAGGAGATTCAATGTAGATTGCTTCATCATCTACGCTCGAAATTTGCAAAAATTTCCCACCCGCAATGGTTGGAACCATAAAACCTTTGCCGTATTTTTTTTTAACTTCTGACCAATCAAGTGCCATTTTCAATGCTCCTGTAGGATAAAAAAAACTCTTTATGTGAGACCAATCGATTAGCATCGTGGCTTACCTTGTAGTTATATGTTTTGTGATTTTTTGAATCAGGGTTTAGCCATGCTCTGTCGTTCCTGGCTCCCCTCGCAATTCGGACATCGGTACTGCAACCCAGTTCTTACTAGAGCCAACGCCGGCGCCTGCCATTCCTTCAATTCGAGTTGATGGCTCGCACAGCAATATGCCCTGTTCAAGTAACAATGCATGGTTAAGTAGTCGCTCATGCACAGGAGCAGCTTCGTATTTATCCCGTGCTTCGAAGAACCAGCGCATATCTGTTTTAGCAACCCGTGGCAACGTGAATTGGACTGATCCTTTTTTCCCGCCTTCAGCAATGCTGGGAGCCGCTTCAGGTGAAAATAGGGTCTGCAGTTTGGTTGACAGTGTTTGGACATTGACATTCGCTGCATTGTCAACTCGTAGCTCGATGAATTCAGGTGCATAACTAGGGAGTAGTCCTAATTGCTTTGGCAGTTCATCATCAATCCCCACTGGCTGACCCGACAAGTCACTGAAACCGAGCATATGCATCCACTGTGCGCCCCAAGGTGTACGTGCTGCCGAGTGTTGTGTCGACGGAGCTGCCACCCAATTTAAAAGTCGCAGGACTTCCCATAAGTTGGCGCCATGGCGCAATGTGAGCAGCGAGGCTATTTCTTCGTTTACACGTTGGTGCGTATCAGCCAGGTTGCCCATGCTTTGCCATACGGGCTCTTGTGGCACAGTCAGGAAACCTGCTGTGAAGGGATTCTTGTAAAGGTCACCGCAAGAGCGCACGACGCCAATGTTTTTGGTTTCGTCGCAGAGACAGTCAAGTTCGTTGATCAGCGGGTAAATTTTGGCTCCGACATCGCTGTCCAAATCGCCACCACAAGGTGCGATGCCAATACCGGTTACCAGTACACGTCGACCGAAAATTCCATTCGAAAGATGACGCGCCAGATCCAAAGCCATACCACTACCTGTCCCACCGCCAAGACCAAAGACTATGCACACCAACATATCTCCATTAGTAGCTTCTACACTTTTGGCAAATTTACGAAGTGCCGCAGCGAGAGGCCTTTCTCCATCGTAATAAGCACGCCCATATATGGCTTTTGCTAATGCTCGAGGTACTTTCTCTCCTACTTTTGGTAGTGTGTAATCTGCACTTAGCCAAGGTTCATAGTCTTGATTCCAGTGGTACAAGGGGTATTCGAGTTTCAAGAAATCGCGGTAACGGCTTAATGAGTCTTGAAGTTCGTCAACCGCGGGCATCGACAAAGAAATTGTTTCAATTTGTGTGCGATCTGAGGGGAACTTTTTGGTTAGATTATTTATGTTGTTTAGCGTTGAATCAATTTCGCTATTGCCATTACTTATGTCAATAGCAAGTGCAGTCATGCGTGAGCCATTCGTTGCTAAGAGGTCGTCAGGTGAGTCTTGGAGCATTTGCTGCACAACACGAGTACCAGCACCGCCAATTCCTATCATGTGTATGCCATAGGGAAGAGTAGACGTATCTGTAATTTTGTGGACACCACGTCGAAGTGCATCCAGCTTGCGCTGCTGAAGCTTGGCTTCTGTTGAGCTGATAGCTGGCGTTGGACGGCCCCTCAATAAATCTAATCCGGCTGTTGTCATAATTTAGGCTCTGATATTTTTATATTACAGTTACAAAATTTAAAAAAGCCCGAACGAGGATGAACCAGTTCGGGCTTTATTGCCTTGCCACCGACTGTCTTTGTTGCCAGTTGGTAGCGATATTTCTACTGCATACGTGCTTAAAGACGACGTATGGTTTCAAATCAAAAAAGCCCGAACGAGGATGAACCAGTTCGGGCTTTATTGCCTTGCCACCGACTGTCTTTGTTGCCAG
>AYMW01000001.1:31743-39535 GCA_000496475.1 Betaproteobacteria bacterium MOLA814
ATAGCGATATTTCTACTGCATACGTGCTTAAGGACGACGTATGGTTTCAAATCAAAAAAGCCCGAACGAGGATGAACCAGTTCGGGCTTTATTGCCTTGCCACCTACTGTCTTTGTTGCCAGCTGGTAGCGATGTAAATTTTTCTAAGAAACTTTAATTTACTTTAAAAAATTTAAATTAATACTAGTGCATACCCTTACTCTCACCATAAAATTTTTTTTTTATCTTCATAGCAAAAAAGTGCGATTCCATGGCCCTTGATTCCGTGGTGGCATTCTCCCAAATCAGTAGACAAATATGGTGTCAAAATCGCGCTGCTTGATGGGTTTCATGTTCGGTTATCCTGTGATTGTTTCTTAATTGGCCTGCGGCTGTTCGCCGACCGATCGTGCGGTGTATGGATGCTACCCGCGATGGTTATCAGCTGCTTCACCAATGCTTGGAAGTTTTCGTCGTCTTGCAACCCCGCCCGATACCAGATGAACAGGTCACGCTTGCTTCGTCCCGCAGGTGGACAAGCAGCCGTTCTAACCGCGCCATGAGTAGACCTATGACAAATCGACTGTCCCAGAAAACCCCCTCAACCATCGCGACGCTCGACGAGCTTGCAAAGTTGGCAAACTACTCGCTTATGGACACGCTCAACTGCGATCCTGACGCGAAAGCAGACGGAGCCGACCACGCACCGCGACAAGTTTTTACAGGCCACTATGTCCCCATCAATCCCACGCCAATAAAAGACCCCGAGTACGTCGCTCACAGCAAAAACTTTTTCCACGAACTTGGCTTCGCCGATAGCATGGCACAGTCGGCCGACTTCGTGCGCATGTTCTCCGGCGACATCTCGCACGTTCCGAAGCCGATGCGCAAGGTGGGTTGGGCGTGCGGGTACGCATTGTCCATCTTCGGCACCGAATACACCCAACAGTGCCCGTTCCAAACCGGTAACGGGTACGGCGACGGTCGCGCAGTTTCCGTGCTTGAAGCCGTCATCAACAGTCGGCGCTGGGAAATGCAGCTAAAAGGTGGCGGCCGCACGCCATACTGCCGCGGCGCGGACGGTCGCGCCGTCCTGCGCTCAAGTGTGCGCGAGTTCTTAGCGCAGGAGCACATGCATGCCCTCGGTGTACCAACGTCACGGGCTTTGAGTTTGTACGTTTCAAAAACGGAGAAGGTCAAGCGGCCATGGTATTCGGAGGGCTCGCGCTCGCAGGATCCCGACATGCTTATATCGGAGGCAGTTGCCATTGCGACGCGCGTCGCACCGTCGTTCATTCGGGTCGGTCAACTCGAGCTCTTCGGTCGCCGTGCGCTCAAGAAGGAACACCCGAAAGCGATGGAGGAGCTCGAGCAGATTGTGTTGCACTTGATCGATCGTGAGTACGGTGACGTCATCGACGAGAAACTAAGCACTGCCGAAAAAGTGGTGTTGCTTGCGCGCGAGTTCCGCAACCGACTGACGTCGCTTGTGGCGAACTGGATTCGCGTCGGCTACTGCCAGGGAAACTTTAACAGCGACAACTGCGCGGCCGGTGGCTTCACACTCGACTACGGTCCATTCGGATTCTGCGATGCGTTCAACCCGCACTACCAGCCATGGACGGGTGGTGGACATCACTTCGCGTTCTTGAATCAAGCAGTGGCAGCGGAGCGTAACTTCCACATGTTTTGTAAAGCGTTGCGGCCCTTACTGACATCACTAACGTCGCATGAGGAATATCTTCAACAGCTCAACGAGATTCAAAGTGGCTTTGCGACAGTGATGAAAGCGCAAATGGAGAAGATGTGGGCAGCCAAACTTGGACTCGGCACTTTTCACGCGGCGTTGTTCAGTGAGCTCGAAACGCTCATGGTGCAAAATCCTGTCGACTTTACCATCTTCTTCCGCGAGCTCTCGTTGGTACCCGATGACATTGGCCCACTCAAAAAAAGCTTCTACGATGAACCCGAAGGAATGGACGAACGCTGGTCAGAGTGGCTCGAAAAATGGAAATTTCTCATATTCAGCGCCAACACGACCGACGCGAATTCTGCGCAGTCACCTTCCCGTGAGGATCTCTCGAGGCGGATGAAACTCGTCAACCCAAAATACAGTTTGCGAGAGTGGTTCGTTGTGCCTGCCTACAACCAAGCGACTGAGGGGAACTACTCTCTAGTTCGAGAGCTGCAGGAAGTCATGACGCAGCCCTACGCCGAGCATTCGAAGGAGGTGGAGGAGAAATACTATAGGCGCAAGCCGTCTGAGTTCTTTGAGATCGCTGGATTGTCGCATGTGAGCTGCTCGTCATGATTTTTCGAAAACTGATCGCGGCCCAGGGTCAGCACCCGGTTGGTTCTTGGCGTGAGGACATGGATTTTGGCCCTGTGCGCTAACGGCGCGAAAAAGACAAGCAAAACAAACAAAGAGATACAACTTGAGCCAAAGACCTTGGCGCAAATGAGCATCCCAACTAGGCTGATTTTTTATGGCAACTTTATTTCGGCCTTTGGCTTGCGCCACACGCTGGCCAACCAGGGCTGCGCCTCAAACGGCAGGCCGGCTGGGCGGTAGTAGTGCGCCAGTTCGATGGATGCCTAGGTCACGGTACCCGAAATACTTGCGCATCCCGTCGTAGATAAATTGCCCGTCTTTTGCGTGTTGAATACTAAATGTCAAGAGAATCTCCTGAGTTATTATTTTCTGAAATTCTAACGGGTGCCCCCAATAAGCGTCACCAGAGGTTAAGCAAAATATTCTGAACGTACTTATTTAAATCAGCTTTAAAAATCGGCAAATTCTCTAACAGCATGGATCATTAGTTTTTCTGGTTCTGTCGCAATAGCGGCTTCTGGCCGAAATGAGTTGCGTGGCCGAGTTGGGGATCAAGTTGCAAGGCTGTAGAACTGGTTGGCTGCAGACATGTTTTTACCGTCGAAGCAGTCCATCTGCCCCTTGCGGCTCATGTGCATGGTTTCGATTCCGGCGATGATGATTCGTGCACGCCAAAACGACTTGAATCCGAGTATCGGCCGGATGATTCGTTTGATGGCTCGATAATGTTGTTGAGGTATTTGCATTGACGCATTAACGCTATCGACACAGGCTTCACTCTTGACGCGCCGAGTGGCTGCTGTGTTGGCACCGCTCTTGTCGGTAGTGATCTTCTCTGGCACATCGTTCAGGTTGATGGCCCGTTTCAGAAATCGCTTGGCATCTCTTTAATGTGACGCAGGCCCAGTGAATAGGCCACGTACCATCTCACGCAAGTCAACATCACTTCCAGCGGTTAGTGGAGCCGTTTGAGAACTTTGCGTAAGGCGCTATTGACCACACTTTTACGAAAATCATGCATGCGCTGGATTGTTATTTATGTTTACTGCGACAGAACAGACTACGCGGGAGATGCATGCCTGCGGCGGCCTGGCATGTGTCTGATTTTAAAAATACCAAGAACCAGAAGTCGCTTAACTCGCTGGTTTCACTTCTAGGGGAAATTACAGAAAGGATGCTGGAGCAACACACCCGCATCGTCAAAATTCGACAATGTCGTGAAAAATAACGACAACTAAGACACCATTGATACTGCTAAATTGAACCTCCTTAAACAAAAAGGAGTTGGCAATCATGGTGACCTACACTAATAAATTCCGGGCGGCTACAGTCCAAGCAGAGCCTGTATGGTTTGATGCAGCAGCTACAGTGGAAAAGTCTATAGGACTGATAAAGGAAGCAGCTAGCAACGATGCCCAGATCATTGCGTTCCCAGAGGTTTTTATCCCTGGATACCCTTACCATATTTGGTTGGATAGTCCTTTCGCGGCAATGGGAAAATTTGCGGTGCGCTATCACGAACAATCGCTGCCTATCGACAGCCCGCTGATCGTTCGGCTCAGAGATGCAGCGCGTGCAAACAAAATATCCGTTGTGATGGGTTTCAGCGAACGCGATGGCGGCACCCTTTATATGAGTCAAATCATTATTAACGAACACGGAAACATTGTTGCCCACAGAAGGAAGCTAAAACCTACCCATGTCGAGAGAACTGTCTTTGGTGAAGGTGACGGGTCGGACATCGCGGTTTATGACATGGCTGTCGGTCGTGTCGGAGCATTGAATTGCTGGGAACACTTTCAGACCTTGACAAAATATGCAATGTACGCGATGCATGAACAAATACACATTGCCGCGTGGCCCGGAATGTCCCTCTACCAACCTGAAGTTTATGCGTTCAGTTCTGAAGCACAATCAGTCGCGACGCAAATGTATGCAATGGAGGGACAAACCTTCGTACTGTGCGCTACTCAGGTCGTAGGAAAAGCGGCACATCAATTCTTTTGTGAATCGCCAATGCATGAAAAGCTAATAGGTTACGGAGGCGGATTTGCGCAGATATTTGGCCCAGACGGTCGGGCATTAGCGGATCGACTACCTGGCGATGGAGAAGGCATACTTTATGCGGAGATCAATCTTGCTGAAATAGCAATGGCCAAACAAGCGGCTGATCCCGTTGGTCACTATTCGCGCCGTGACGTATTTACGGTAACATTTAACGACCAACCTCGGGATCCTATCAAACGTGATAAGGACACTACGGAAGCTTCTTTCCTTGGACGAGCTTTGCCCCAGACAACGGTGGTCGCACCAAGTTTGCAGCATGAGGCATCCGACCTTGAAATCCCAAAATTGCCCTTGGAACATGAGAATATCGAAAACGAAGTGCAGAAATGATGGGCTGCAGAGCTTACGGTAATCCTTTCAGAAAATGGACAGGTCACGAGCTTCCGCTTTAGGGAGCAGCGTAAGCCCCCTTCTCCCAAGAACGGGGCTTACGCAATCAATAACAGTAAATTTAGGAAATGATGCCTGCTCGAAGCGGAAGCGTCATTGTCAAAAGGTTATCCGACTTCAAACCCTAGTGGGACTTGACTGGATTCTATAAATGTTCTACCTTTGGATATGGAGAAACTAATGAGAGTATCCTTTATACATAGTTCGAATTTAGATATCTGAGTAAATTGACCATGTTAAATTTGCAAGGAATCGAGTCTGAAGTTCACTCTGCGGCTATACCAGAGGATGTTAATCTCCTATATGACTCATACGAACTTCGAAGCCGTGACCGCATTCCCGTATGGAATGATGTCGTCTGGCGCAACTATGTTCCGCTTCAAATAAAGATAGCACCGCACGATGATTTTGTGGGGAAAGTTGCACTAACTCAGCTTGGTGGAGTTAGGGTAGTAACCTCCGGATCTCGAGCGCAATGCATCACTAGGACACCCAAACTCATTGCGCAAGACAACGAAGAGTACTTAATGCTAGGACTTCAACTGAAGGGCTCGGCGATTATTGAGCAACACGCAAGGCAAGCGCAATTGGAGTCAGGTGATTTCGTTTTTTGGGATACACGTCGACCCTACACAATTAATTTTCCAAACGATTGGGAAATGGCGGTTTTTCAGTTTCCAAGAAGCGCATTTACTTTCAGTCCAAAGAGCGTCGATTTATTTACAGCTTTGACGTTTCACGGGCAAAAAGGTGTTACACAAATCGCCTCAAGACTGCTCATGGGCATCGCTGATGAGGCTCGTTACCAGACATTCGAACACGACACGCCCTTGTTAGAGCACACACTAGGGATATTGACCTTTTGCATAGGGCACAAGTTAACAGATTACGAGCTACCACCCAACTATAACGACGCACTGCTTAGACGAATAAGTATCTATATAGGCGCTAATTTGCAGAACCCTCAACTTTCCGCAATAGAAGTAGCTCAAGCGCATGGACTATCACTGAGTCAGCTTTATAGAGTTTTTCGAAGTCAACGCTCGACAGTTGGTGACTTTATTCGACAACGACGACTTGATCGAATCAAATTTGAACTCATCAACCCAGCTTCTCGCCATTGGACAATCGCTGCACTAGCCCATAAATGGGGGTTTCTGGACACACCGCATTTCAATCGAGTCTTCAAAGCACAATATAAAATTACTCCTCAACAAGTTCAAAATCAGGCAACGACCGACAGGAAATTGCGGATCGATAAATCAGGAGCTTAGGCAACATCTGTGGCTAGAATGCTCTCCAAGCGTCCTACCGTCCAGTCTTTAGGTTCATGATTGATTCACGTCCAAATTATGGCGTCTAACTTTTTCACGTGCCAAGTGACAGCGCTAAGTGCAAAATCTACGAAAGTGCTGGAAAAATTGTAATTTGCAATTTTTGGTCAATTACACGAAATATTACACGTTTGCCGTTTTTGTCTATAACTCGTTGATTTATATAGGCTTTTGACGAGCCTGGACTTCTGTTAATCCGTAGGTCACTGGTTCGAGCCCAGTTCGAGGAGCCACTATTTTGATAGTTAAATCAAGCACTTAGCCCAAAAAGCTAGGTGCTTTTTTTACGTCTTATTTTTCATGTAGGCGCAGGTGTAGGCATGTCGGGAAGTAGGCATTGCTGGCATCTACCTTCTTCACCCCCGGCAAATCAGCACCAGGTCATGGCTTTGACACTTTGACTCACAATCATCAAAGACGCAGCCCTAGCCAATTACAAAGAAGAATTAGAAGAAGCCACCCTCCAATGGGTAGACAACAAAGCCAAGTCGAAAAAATACACGGCTATTGCTGAGGAACTGGCAGAGTTTAAAAACGCACTGAATCAAGGCTGACAACAAAAAACCCAGTGCGTAAGTCTGGTTCGCTTGCTAGTAGATGCGCAACTGTAAATCGCTAATGTCGGCAATGCTGTCGAGAAACAGTTACCGGGTCACTAGCGCCTCCACGGCCAATAATTTCAAGCCTTGCATTTAATCGCTACATTGCGCGGTCGTCATGCTGTCCCCTAGCTATTAGTCATCGCCATATCCGGACACACCAGCACCCTCCCAGGACTTCTTGCTGGCACTAGCAGCAGACGCAACACCTAGCCCACACAAGCTTGCTATTTTGGCCATCAAGCGGCTTTGCTAGGTCAGACGCATGGATCTGGCGTGCAAGTTGGGCATAGGGCTATAACAGGCTGTTCGTAGGTGCGATTCCTGAATACAGCAGGCATCTAAACACCAGTGGCGCAACGTTGTGTGCTGGGCGTTAGCGCACTTCAGGGGCCGCGCGGCTCATGCCTAGGCGCTCAAGCAGTTTCACGTCAGCGTCGGTGTCGGGGTTGCCGGTGGTCAGCAGCTTGTCGCCATAAAAAATTGAGTTTGCGCCGGCCAAGAAGCACAGGGCCTGCACACCGTCGCCCATTTGCTGACGACCAGCCGACAAGCGAACCCGTGCTTTTGGCATGGTGATGCGGGCGACAGCAATGGTGCGGACAAATTCAAACGGGTCTAAGTCGGCCTGATTCGCCAGAGGCGTGCCTTCAACCTTGACCAGGTTGTTGATTGGCACCGACTCGGGATAAGGTGTGAGGTTGGCCAACTCGGCGACCAAGCCGGCACGTTGGCGGCGAGTTTCGCCCATGCCGACAATGCCGCCGCAGCAGACTTTGACGCCGGCGCTGCGCACCCGTGCCAGCGTGTCCAGCCGGTCTTGGTAGTCGCGGGTGGTGATGATGTCGCCGTAAAAATCGGGCGCGCTGTCGAGGTTGTGGTTGTAGTAGTCAAGGCCGGCGCTTTGCAGTGTTTGAGCGTGGCCGTCTTCCAGCATGCCCAACGTCGCGCAGGTCTCCAAGCCCAGCGCCTTGACGGTACGCACCAGTTCGGCTACTTTTTCAATGTCGCGGTCTTTGGGAGAGCGCCAAGCGGCGCCCATGCAGAAGCGGGTCGCGCCAGCGGCTTGAGCGGCTTTGGCTGCCAGCAAG
>AYMW01000001.1:39545-39823 GCA_000496475.1 Betaproteobacteria bacterium MOLA814
CAGTCTTGACCGACAGCAGTGTGGCAAATTCAATGTGCACTGGGTTGAAGTTCTCACGGTGTACCGTTTGGGCTTGGTGCATCAGTTCCGGAAACGGCAGGTTCAGCAGCGCTTCAATGTCGTCAACATCCCATCGGCCGGGTTCTTTGGGAGCAGCGGGACGCAATGGGTGGAAGGCGAGGGTTTGAGTCAAAACAGCGGACATGAACGTGGGGGCTCCAGAATGAATTTTGCGGTTGGTGCTCGCCAGCTTTGGTATTTAATTTTACACAGCCCTG
>AYMW01000001.1:39833-40847 GCA_000496475.1 Betaproteobacteria bacterium MOLA814
ATAGCGGGCGGCTTGTGGGCAGTAGCCGCAGTCTTCGGCACAGCCCCCGGTCTTGACCGACAGCAGTGTCGCAAATTCAATGTGCGCTGGGTTGAAGTTCTCACGGTGTACCGTTTGGGCTTGGTGCATCAGTTCCGGAAACGGCAGGTTCAGCAGCGCTTCAATGTCGTCAACATCCCATCGGCCCGGTTCTTTGAGGGGAGCAGGACGCGATGGATGGAAGGCGAGGGTTTGGGTCAAAACAGCGGACATGAACGTGGGGGCTCCAGAATGAATTTTGCGGTTGGTGCTCGCCAGCTTTGGTATTTAATTTTACACAGCCCTGAGGCTGGCGGATGCTTCATCCGGCAGCTGGCTTGGCCAGTGCCGCCAGTGGATCTAGTCAAATTAATAGACTCACGACCCCTCTAAAGACTGGTGATGCAAACGCTCGAATTCGGCAGGTGTGGTCCAACCATTGTTTGAATGTCTGCGAATTTGATTGTAGTAATGCCTGATGTATTCAAATACGGTCTGACGGGAGCGCATGGAAGTCGCAGCCCGGAGCTAGCCGTCCAGATGGGCACTCACCAGCGCCGAATCCTGACCTAATGCAAGCATGACCTGAGCATCTTTGCGCAGCGCTGCGGCGCTGCGGCGCTTTCCCAATGCGCCTGGCGCGACTGCTCAAGCGCAACCCTGGGACATATGCTTTTTATCTCTTTGGGCAATGCTTTCATGGTGTTTTACAGATTTTGTCGCAATAAGCGTAACCGACAATCCAGCGCATGCTTGATTTCCGCAAAAATTCAATCAACAGCGCCCTGCGCAAGGTCCTCAAACGACTCCACTACCCGCTAGAAGTGATGCTCACATGCGTGCGCTGGTATGTGGCCTATCCGCTGAGTCTGCGTCACATTGAAGAGATGATGCGGGAGCGCGGTATTTTCGTGGACCACGCCACAGTGCACCGCTGGACGATCAAGATGGTGCCGGTGCTGGCCGCCGTATTTCGTCGGCGCAAGCACCCCGTTG
>AYMW01000001.1:40857-122612 GCA_000496475.1 Betaproteobacteria bacterium MOLA814
AATCGCCCCGGGTTTCGTGGAGGCCCGCTGGGTTAAGTCAGGCAGACATTGCAGCCTGACTAGCTAATTGCCGATAGTAATTTTCTTCAGCCTCGGCAGGGGGAATGTATCCGATCGGCTCCAGCAGTCGGTGGTGGTTAAACCATGACACCCATTCAAGCGTGGCCAGTTCCAGCGATTCCTTGGTCTTCCAAGGTGCCCGGCGGTGTATCAATTCAGTCTTGTACAGGCCGTTGATGGTTTCAGCCAAGGCGTTGTCTTAGCTGTTACCTTTACTGCCCACCGACGGCTCGATACTAGCCTCGGCCAAACGTTCGCTGTACCGAATAGACACATATTGCGACCCGCGATCCGAATGATGGATCAACGCATCGTCGCGTTGAGGTTGCCTGTCGTACACGGCTTGCTCCAATGCATCCAGCACAAAGTCTGTTCGCATGGAGCTGCTCTGCCGCCAGCCCACAATCCGGCGGGCATAAACGTCAATCACAAAGGCCACGTACTGCCAGCCTTGCCAGATTGAGACATAGATAAAGTCCGACACCCAAAGCTGATTGGGACGATCGGCCTTGAATTGCCGATTGACCCAATCCAGTGGGCGAACAGCGGTCATACCGCGCAAGCCCAAGCTTCGCATCAACCGCTCGACCGTGCAGCGTGCTACCGCCATGCCTTCCCGGTTCATCTGTTTCCAGACCTTATCGGCGCCGTAGTCCCGCATATTGGCCTGCCAGACCCGCTGGATCTCCGGCTTGAGGGTCTCGTCTAGCATGGCGCGTACACAGCGCAAATTCGGGTTGCGCTGCTGGGCAGCATGGCGACGGTATCCTGACGGGGCAATCTGCAAAACTTTGCAGATTGGCTCGACCCCGTGTATGTCCCGATGCTTGTCCACAAAGTCATTTAATACTTGAGTCGACGGTCGAGCTCCGCCTGGGCAAAAAAAGCACTCGCCAGCTTCAGAATTTCGTTGGCCCGGCGCTGCTCCTTGTTCTCGCGCTCCAGTTCCTTCACACGCTGCGCCTCGGCAGTAGTGACGCCATCGCGCACACCGGTGCCCACCTACAGGCACGGGTATAAAGGTGGTCGGTGATGACTTGTTCAACACACCACTTGACCAGAGCGAGATCGCCTTTGAGGACTAGGGCGGCGAGACATACATTTGTGGCAACCCACCTTATGTTGGCAGAAAGTACCAGACGGACGAACAGAAAAATGACTTGAGCACAGTTTTCAGGGGGCGGACCAAAGACACACTCTCTTTGGACTACGTTCCCGGCTGGTTTATGAAGGCTTCGGATTACATCCAGGCAACTGTTGCCGACGCTGCGTTTGTAGCGACAAACTCAATATGCCAAGGAATTCAAGTCTCTGCTTTGTGGCCAGCGGCGGCGTGTTTTCATTTTTGGGGCAAGGGAGTTCACGGCCCAAAGCTGTCATCGGCAGGAAGTCCAAATACTGCAGTGCAGCTTCACAAGACAAGCCATTCATGCATCCCACAGCATTTGACGATGGACACCAAGCGCTGGATCAAAAGTCATGGCGGCACAACTCGTCTGTGAGCAGCGATCTGGATACGATATCGCGGGTCGGAAAGGCGAAAAAGTAATGCGCAGCACTCGCATCTGGGTTGCGCTGGCGGACCGTCTGTCGCCAGCGTTCGGCTGTGTCGTGACGCCCTGCCAGACCATTTGCAACCATTGCTATCATGGCGATCAGGTAGTGTGCACCGGGCGATGCGGCCGCCCGGTCGCCCCAGCGGGCAGCGGCGGAATAGTCGCCGGTCTGGATGAACATTTGCGACCTGACCCCGTGCATGCCGTATAGCAACGGGTCCAGCGGGCTAAGCTGAAATGCTGTGTCCAGTTCGACCTCAGTCGCGGCCAAGTTTCCGGTCAGCATCGACGTCATGGCTGAAGAATAAAATCCCTGCGCATAGTTGGGGTTCAGCGTGGTGGCCCGGGCAAGCCATTCCGCTGCCGCGTCAAGGTCATCGGTCAACCAATGCGAACGGCCCATGGTTAAATTGGCAAAAGGATCCAGCGAGTCCAATTCCAACCCTCTTTCGGCATGATGGCGCGCGGCGCGCGTTGCCTCTTTCAAATTGGGCCCAAGGTGAAGAAAGGCCTCAAGAAAGCTTGTGTAAGAGAGACCCGCATGCGCGCGCGCAAAATGCGGGTCCAGCATCACTGCCTGTTCGAAGAGGCCCTTTGCCCGTTGATTGTCGGTGGTGGTAAAGCGATAAAGGTGTTGCAGCCCCAGATGATAAATGGCCCAGGCATCCAGCGTCTCGAGCGCGGCCATTTGTGAGCTTCGGACCTCGTTCAGAGGAATGTAAACGTCCAGCGCCGTGACAAGATGTGCGACGATGCGGCTGCGAAGATCGTCGATTGCATCAAGCGGGGCGTCAATCCGATCACCCCAGATCACCTCGTTGGTGCTGGCGTCGGAAAGTTCGAGCGTGACGGCCAGCCTACTTACATTGGCTTCGATGATCCCGGACAGGACATAGCGGGCACCAAGTGCGGTTGCGACAAGTTCTAGGTCCGGGTCAGGCTTGCAGAACCGGAACGACGACCCACGCGCGATCACCGCCAGCCAGCGAAGACGCGACAATGCCTGAATGATTTCATACGGGATTGCTTCCGCAAGAATGGCAAGCTCGGGGGTCATCGCCAATGGTCGAAACGGCAGAATGGCAATCGAGGGCCTTCCTGTTAACGGACTGTTTGGTTCCGGGGGGGCGGTTGCTTTGACGGCCTGTGCGGGCGCGGTTTCCACAACCTCGGCCACGAAACGAAAGCCTCTTCCATGCACTGTCCGGATTGTCACCTGATGATGACCATCGTCTCCCACCGCCTGTCTCGCCGACCGGATGCGGCTGGAAATGCTGGCGTCCGACACACCCTGCCCGAGCCAGATCTTCTCGACGATCTCGTCCTTGGTCACCATTCTGTCGTGGTGGCGTACAAGGAGACAAAGAAGCGCAAGAACCTGCGGCTCCAGCCGCACCAACGCTGCACCGCAGGACAGCTCAAACCGTTCGGGGTCAAGTCGGAAGTTACCAAAAATCCACGCCATGCGACACGATACCGCAAAATTGCAGCTTTCTACATGAAATCTTCAGAACTTCATCAAGCATACCCCGACGAAAAGCGCTAAATTTGGAAAAAAGCGGGGCATCGGGCCTCGCTAATCCGAAACAGAGAAGCCAACACATGAATGCCAAGACCATACGCTCAACCAAGGGACGCGGGATGCTGTACGACAGCATTCTGGACACCGTTGGTGATACGCCAGTGGTGCGGATCAACAATCTCGCACCGAATGGGGTACGGGTTTACGTAAAAGTAGAGTCGTTCAATCCGGCGGCGTCAATCAAGGACCGGCTGGCGTTGAACATCATTGAAGCGGCAGAGCGCGACGGCACCTTGAAGCCAGGGCAGACTGTGGTGGAGGCGACCAGCGGCAACACTGGCATCGGGCTCGCAATGGTTTGCGCGCAAAAAGGCTATCCACTGGTCGTGACGATGGCCGACAGCTTTTCAGTTGAGCGGCGCCGGCTGATGCGGATGCTGGGCGCAAAGGTGGTGTTAACCCCGCGCGCTCAGAAAGGCACGGGCATGTACATGAAGGCTGTCGAACTGGCCGAAAAGCACGGCTGGTTTCTGGCCCGCCAGTTTGAAACCTCTGCGAATGCCGACATCCATGAATCCACCACCGCGCGTGAGATCATCAGCGACTTTGCGGGAGACCGGCTGGACTATGTGGTGTCCGGCTATGGCACCGGCGGAACGGTGACCGGGCTTGCGCGTGTCCTGCGCAAAGAGCGGCCAGAGACGCGGATTATCCTGACCGAACCCGCAAACGCCCAACTGGTCGGCAGCGGCATTGCGCAGTCGCGCAGCGCGGATGGTGGGCCTGCTGGGGGTCACCCAAGCTTTGAACCGCATCCAATTCAGGGTTGGACACCTGATTTCATTCCGAACGTTTTGCAAGAATGTCTCGACAGCGGCGGCTACGATGAGTTGATCCCGGTTACGGGTGCCGACGGCATCGCTTGGGCCAAAAAGTTGGCGCAACGTGAGGGGATTTTGACCGGTATTTCAGGCGGTGCAACTGTCGCCGTGGCGATGGGGATTGCCGAACGTGCAGAGCCGGGATCGGTGATCCTCGCAATGCTAGCTGATACCGGCGAAAGATACCTGACGACCCCGCTTTTTGCCGACATTCCCGAAGACATGGATGCGGATGAGGCTGCGCTGTCGCAATCGAGCCCCGGATATCAGATGGGCTGACCCCAGCAGACAAACAGCAATAGGGAGAACGAGACGAGCAGGCAATATCACTGGCGCAGAAGAGTCTGATGTTGAATGGCTCGCCAGTTTAGGTTGGGCTGTGAAGAATACTCAAAAACAAGTAACTTTAGGTGATCAAAATGTCAGAACTATCTTATCGTTGGGTGATTGTTTCCGCATCGGCTCTTATGCTCGCCCTTAGCATGGGCATGATAGTCAACGGGACCTCTGTCTTTTTTACCCCCCTTTTTGAGGAGTTTGGCTGGCAGCGTGGTGCCGTCTCTTTGATAAACACCTCAGGCTTGGTTGGTCTGGCGATTGGCGGCATTTTTATGGGTCGAATTGCTGATAAAGCTCCGATCCGCTGGGTCGTATTGTTTGGTGCGACGGTTATTGGGCTTTGTATGTTGGGTGCTTCACAAGCCGACGTCTTGTGGCAGTTTTACTTATTATTTTTTATCGCTGGCTTTTTGGGGGCCTCTGCCCTTTTTGTACCCTTGATTGCCAATGTAGGCAACTGGTTTAAAACTGGTGCTGGATTGGCGCTTGGCATTGCGTCTGCAGGTCAGGCTTTGGGCCAGGGTGGCATGCCTTATGTGCTTGCGCTCTTAATCGGAGCTTTGGGCTGGCGCGATGCTTTAATGAGTGTTGGCATTACCATGCTCGTGTTACTGATATCACTGGCCATGTTGATCAAACAACCACCTAAAATCTCAACGGGATTAGACGCCGGATCAACGGACAATTCATTGATTGATGGTGCGGATACTACTTTGATTCCCCCGAATACACTTGCCGTGTGGCTAGGTTCGGCTGCGATTTTATGTTGTATCTGCATGTCCGTTCCTTTGATGCATCTTGTACCTTTGATGCAAGATCGTGGCCTTTCACTTGAAGATGCTGGTAGTGTGCTTTTAGTTATGCTTACCGTCGCAATTGTGGGGCGTGTCGTATTTGGCAAGCTGGCCGATATGATCGGCGCGATCCGGACATATTGGATCGCTTCATGCTGGCAGACAGTCCTCGTTTTCTTCTTTTTACAGGTAGATACTTTACAGGGATATTACATTTTCGCGATCATTTACGGTTTTGGTTACGCAGGTGTCATGACGGGTATTTTGATTTCTGCACGGGTCTTAACATCGGCATCAAAAAGAGCTTCAGTCCTAGGTATTGTTCTGTTTTTTGCATATTTGGGCCATGGTATTGGCGGGTATCAGGGCGGGTATTTCTTTGACTTAACTGGAAATTACACACTGACCTATGCCAATGCTGCGATGGCTGGCATCCTAAACCTGATATTGGTTGGCGCACTATACTTTACGACAAACCGTCGCCGCGCCACTCTGGCGTTTGCATCCTGATGGACCGTCCAACCGTGACAGCCATCAAATGGTTTGTCACGATTTAAGGCAATGCCTTGCAGATTGATCGAAACTAAAAACTAAAACAGATGTCGGTGTTCCACAGCAGATGGGTTTAACTTGGGGTCTTGGGTTCGCAATCAAAGAACAAATAAAGACTCAATGACAGCGAACAAAAAAGAGCGCTTAAAGGCTCTGGTTCTGTCGTAATAAGCGTAACCGACAATCCAGCGCATGCTTGATTTCCGCAAAAGTTCAATCAACAGCGCCCTGCGCAAGGTACTCAAACGGCTCCACTATCCGCTGGAAGTGATGCTCACATGCGTGCGCTTGTATGTGGCCTATCCGCTGAGTCTGCGTCACATTGAAGAGATGGTGCGGGAACGCGGTATTTTCGTGGATCACGCCACAGTGCACCGCTGGACGATCAAGATGGTGCCGGTGCTGGCCCCGCCGTATTTCGTCGGCGCAAGCACCCCGTTGGCAAGCGTTGGCGGATGGACGAGACCTACATCAAAGTGGCCGGCCAGTGGAGGTACCTTTACCGGGTGGTTGACCGCGCTGGCGATACGGTGGACTTCCTGCTCACTGCCAAGCGCGATATGGCTGCTGCCCGCCGATTTCTGGAACGCGCCATCAACCTGCACGACTTGCCAGAAAAGATCACCATCGACAAGAGTGGCGCCAACACCGCAGCCATTGAAAGTGTCAAGGCTGACGCCTGTGTCGACATCCTGATGCGTCAAAACGAATACCTCAACAACATCGTCGAACAGGACCACCGGGCCATCAAGCGGATCACCCGGCCGGTGCTGGGCTTCAAGTCATTCTGGAGTGTCCGCATTCTCATCGCCGGCATCAAAACCATGCACATGATTCGCAAGGGGCAGACGGACTGCCCCGCTGGCCAAACCAGGTCCGCAGCACAGCAGTTCTACAGCCTGGCTCTTTGAGCACCAGGTCAGCGACACAACTCTTTTCGGCCAAACTCCACTAATGCGACAGAACCCTTTTTAATCACCCCAATGAAGTACCCCCGGAGTGGGGTTGTTACCCACCTAATAGACAGTTTGAGGTCTGCGCTGCAATAAATCCTGAGACACCGCTTCGTAGGCGTGCGCGAGTTGTAGCAATGCCAGATCTCCTCTCGGCTTGCCGATTAATTGCATCCCCATTGGCAGCCCTTTCTCATTAAAACCGACTGGTACGCTTATGCATGGCAGTCCTGCAAGTGTGGCGTAAATCACTACCTCCATCCAACGGTGATATGTGTCCATTGCAACGCCGTTGATGCAATTTGGCCAGCGCTCCTCAGCGTCAAATGGCCAAACTTGCGAAACAGGTAAAGCCAAGAAGTCGTATTGTTCAAAGTACGACAGTAAATGTCGGTAGAACACAGTGCGTTGTACGCTTGCTCTCATGAATTCATTGCCTGTCAGACTTGCGGCTTGATCGTACTCCCACAAAGCTTCAGGCTTAATGAAAGCACGGTTTTCCGGTTTCAACAACATCGGCGCAATGCGGGAGGCGACCAGCGCACGCCGCCAAACCAGCCATGACTGCCAGACGTTCTCGGGGGGCGTTCCAAATGCTGTTGGTTCGACCGCACAACCGAGACTTTGCAACCGCGCAAGGCCCTGCTCACAAATGTCCAGAATACCGTGCTCAATTGGCAAATAGCCAGACAGATCGCCAAGCCAAGCGATGCGAACATCTTTGCCGTCGAAACCGCCCAAAGGTGCGTTAAATCGCATACCATCCGAAATCGACAAAGGTGAACGCTCATCAAATCCCGCTTGTACATCAAGCAGGCGCGCTACATCCTGAACAGTGCGCCCCATGGGCCCCTCAGTTCCAAGCTGAGCCATCCAAGTGTCTTGGGTGGGCCACATGGGCACCCGTCCCTGACTAGGGCGAAAACCAAATACATTGTTCCAACCTGCCGGATTACGCAGACTTCCCATAAAGTCTGACCCATCTGCCACTGGTAGTAACCGCAAGGCCAAGGCAACAGCGGCGCCGCCACTACTACCGCCTGCCGAGAGGGTCGCATCGTAGGCGTTTCGCGTGATCCCAAACAATTCATTGAATGTGTGCGATCCCAGCCCAAATTCAGGTGTATTGGTTTTTCCAACTACGATGCAGCCTGATTTTTTCATGCGCTGCACCATCAGGCTATCGGTAGCCGGAATAAAATCTTGAAGCAGCGGCGATCCGTGGGTGGTGACGATGCCTGCCGTATCACTCAGGTCTTTAATCGCCTGCGGCATCCCGTGCATCCAGCCCATGGAAATGTTCTGAGCCAACTGGAAATCTCGCTCGTCTGCCTGCGCCAACAGCAGGTCTGCATCCTGCAGAGAAACGATTGCGTTGTAGTGCGGGTTTAGCTCTGCAATGCGATCAAGCGTAGCGTTCATCACCTCACGGCAAGACACGTGCTTTTCATGAACAGCATGAGACAGAGTACTCGCGTCCATGTCAATGATGCGTGTATCGCTGGGAGGTATTGATTTCATTGGGGCCTTTGATTTTCAAAAAAGAGACGTTATCGCTCAATCTTCGAATTATTGAAGGTTTGTGATTTTGGTATTTTTTAATCTGTGCCCCATTCGCCTCGTCACTTTTCAGTATCTCTACAAAATGGCCGGACACTTGGGAAATCGGTTGAATTAGCTGTGACTCGAATGCAGAAAAAAATCAGGACTGGGCCGCCGCCCGGCTCCACACCCCTGATGTCAAATGGGTCCCCTGCGAACATTTGTACTGGGTTTCACTCAAACAATTAAAAAATGTGAAGATTTCATTCTTGCGGTTAAAGTTTGGGGGACACGGGGCAAAAACTAGCGCAACTCTTGGCTGTGAGGCTGCTGGCCCAATACCTGCACTACTTGTTGACCTGGCGCCGTTCCGCGTGTGCAAGCAGCCGATCAAGCAGCGTGCTGAACAGCGTCTGTTCGCCATCATCAAGGCACGCCACAATTTCGGCGTTCCGGTCGGAAATCACACGTTTTAGCTTCGACCATCGAGAGTTACCCTCAGGCGTTAAAGTCAGCAAAACACCGCGGCGGTCTTTCATACCAGTAACCTTGTTCACCCAACCCCGTGCAACCAAAGCCTGTGCTGCACGGCTCGCTTGAGCTTTATCAAGGTTCGCGCGGGCGGCTAAATCGTTGATAGAAAGTGGACGGAACGCGCCGACTGCAGCCAGGCAGCGCCCCTCGCTGAGGCCGATATCAGCGCGGCTCTCGTAAGTGGCTTGTGTGACGCGATCGGTCAACTTACTCAGGGTATGCAACCGGTGCGTGAAGGTGCGATCAAGCTGAAAGGTTTTTTTACTCATGGTGTTTCAAATCTCTAGATACACGGCGATGTCTTGACATTTAGTTGCGTACGCAACTAATATACAGTTTTTAGCAGTTGCCGTGCATGATGTCAACAAATGTTGTGTTGCAGGGCTATAGACAGATCGAGGCATCTTGTGACGAGCTATCCGGAATATGTTCCCTACCCCTTTCAAGCTGAACACCATGTCGCGACGCACCCAGTTTGCACCAATGGATTAGAGGATCACAGCCACCGTGTGGTGATTGCTGGTGGCGGTCCCGTTGGGTTCGCGACCGCCTTAGGGCTCGCCAAACAGGGTGTTGCAAGCGTCGTGCTCGAGGCCGACGACTCGGTTTGTTTTGGCAGTCGCGCCATTTGTGTTTCACGTCGTAGCCTTGAAATTCTGCACCGCTTAGGCGTTGGTGCAGGTTTTGATGCAATTGGTTTGCCGTGGACGGGTGGTCGTAGCTTTTACAAAGGTCAAGAGGTCCTGCGGTTCGAAATGCCACAGGATGACAACCAACAATTTGCCCCCATGGTCAACATGGCGCAGTACAGCATTGAGAAAACCTTGCTCGATGGGGTGCAGGCTTATCACCACCTGATTGAGGTCCGCTGGCAAACCGCTGTGACGGGCATCACCCGTAACGAAGACGGGGTGCGGTTGGCGGTGAAGACGCCTCAGGGTGCCTACCAACTGCACACTGATTGACTGGTTGCTGCCGATGGTGGTCGCAGTACGATTCGCGAGGGCATGGGCTTGCGTTTGCAAGGTACCAGCTACGAGGGGCGCTATGTCATCGTTGATATTCTGATGAAGAGCCCCCGGCCTGCAGAGCGTTTAGCTTACTTCGATCCGCCGTGCAACCCGGGATCAACGGTGCTGGTGCATAAGCAGCCGGGGGACGTCTGGCGCATTGACTACCAGCTGCGCGATGGCGAAGACCCAGAGCAAGCGATTCTGCCCCACCAAGTCATGCCGCGTGTGCAGTCGTTGCTGGACATGATGGGGGAAACGGCGGCTTGGAACCCGATTTGGGTGGGGCTTTACAAAGCGAACGCCCTTACCCTCGAACGCTATCGCCACGGCCGTGTCTTGTTTGCCGGTGACGCCGCGCATCTAGTGCCTATTTTTGGTGTGCGGGGCTTTAATTCAGGTATCGACGACGCGGATAACTTGTCATGGAAGTTGGGGCAAGTGGTACAAGGTCGGGCAGCGCCCGCTTTGCTCGAGACCTACTCATCTGAGCGCGTTGCCGCGACCCACGAAAATCTAAGCTACGGCACTAAGAGCACCGAGTTCATGGCGCCACCGTCATTTGCGTTTGACTTGATGCGCCGGGCGGTGCTGAGCTTGGCGGTCAAGCACCCAGAATTGCGTTCGCTCATTAACCCGCGACAAAGCGCACCTATTGCCTACGGCGATTCCCCACTGAATGGGCCCGATGAATGGGGCACACATGGTCCACGCCCTGGCACCGTGTTACCCGAGTGTCCGTTGACGTACGTCAGCACGCACGGGGACCATGCTGTGTTTTTAAGTGACCAAGCGGGTCATGGCTTCAAGGCGTTTGTATTTACAGCCGATGGCGTGTTGCCGCAGGCTTGGTGTCAAGTGGGCGTTGACCGTGCGGCCGATGGCGCGATGATCGCACACGCAGCGTTAGCCGTACAAGCCGTCTCCTTGGGTGCGCCACACCCCGACGCCGTTGATGTGTTGTGGGACAACACGGTGCAGTTACCCCATTTGTTGGGCGCGCAATTGGGGGCCGTGCTTTTGATTCGCCCCGACGGTCACGTGATGGCGCGTTGGCGAGATGCCAATGTTAAAAGTCGTGCCATTGTCTCGGCGTGGATCAACCAGCTGTTAGCGGCAAATCAACCAACGGCCATTGGAGTGACCCCATGAATCCCACCGAACTCGACAACGCTTATTCCCACCTGTGTCACACCATGACGCGCCTCGTCGAGACTGATGCGCAACTTTTCTTGGCGCGATTGGCCTTGTTGGCGATGAACCGTTTTGAAGACGCAGAGGCTGCAAAGGCATGGATTGACGCGGCCGCAGCCAATGTGTCGTCTTAGGCGGCTCACTGAAGAGCTTTTTATCGGATTGTTTGAAATTACATCCAAACAGAGTCTTGGTAGTTTCTAGATACGAGCTTAGGGCGCAGGACTTTAAACGCTACATAAGTCAGGGAAGCTCTGCCAACAACAATGAAGGTCGAAGCGGAGCAGCAAATACTGGAGATGGATCGAATGGCCCGATGTCGTTCGGCAGGCTGTCTTCCAAGACATGGTGCGGTAACTGAAAGTTCTACCTGCGCATACGGCCTTCGCCCTGCGTGAAATGGCAATGCCACTGCCACTGCTGCGCGACTTTGGCACCAAATGGTGGGCATCTTTGAGGCTGGGTGGTATGGCCTGTCGCGAAGCGCGCAGCTTGCGTCACCCCCCGGGGGCCACAACATACGACACGCCGCGACCGGCTTGCAGCCACTTTATGCGCCAATTGGGGATTAGCCGTGGGGCGCCTGCAAGCGTGCCTGTCGACCAACGTGGGGGCGCTCACTGTGATTGAGCTAGCCCCCATCAAGCGCCCTGGGTGCTTAGGCCTTCTTAACCCACGCATTGCACCAGCCCTTGCCTGCGACTTGCTTACCCGCAAACAAGGGGCAGCCAGCCCGCTCGTCTGTGGCCTTGCCTTGGTAGAGCGAACAGTTGCTACAAAGTTGACCATTTGCGTACTTGGGAAACTTTTTCGTGTCCGTTTTTCTGGCGTCTTCAACATAGCCAAGCGCAACAGCCGCTGGGTCTTTTTCAGTGAGATTTTCCTTGGCTTGCGCCGCAGTTGCAAGCATAGAGCCGCTGGCAGCCAAGGTCATAAAAAACTGACGTCGGGTGTTGTTCATGGATACATCCTGAGTGGTTGATGATTTAAATAGACAATGCTTGTGAAAAAGCTTGTTAATACTACTGACATGCAATACCTGTCGTTGGCTAACGTGTACTCAGACAAATAGCCGGCTTGCCTGCAGCGTTTCTGTTTTGCGAGTAACTACTGCAGTCACTTAAAATTAAAACCTGCGAGCGTTTGCTGCAGCACGCCACAACAACTTCCCAGCTAAACCACGACCATGACCATGAGCACTGCCCAACCCTCTACCCCAACCCTACAAATAGACATCGTCTCGGATGTGATGTGCCCTTGGTGTGTCATTGGCTACAAACAACTCGCTAGCGCCTTAGAGTCAGTGGGCACGCCGCACAACATTCGCTGGCACCCTTTTGAGCTCAACCCCAACATGCCACCAGAAGGCCAAAACATCACCGAACACATAGCTGAAAAATATGGCGCCACGCCAGAGCAGTCTCGCGCCAGCCGTGTGCAAATGACGCAAGCCGGTGCAGACGTGGGCTTTGAGTTTGCCTACACCGAGGACATGCGCATGCACAACACCTTTAACACTCACCAGCTGTTGCACTGGGCGGCACAACAAGGGCGCATGCATGATTTAAAAATGGCGCTGTTTACCGCGCACTTTACCCATGGCCGCAACCTGTCAGACAACGCGGTGTTGGCTGATATTGCCGCCAGCATTGGGCTAGACCAAGCGCAAGCAGCCGCTGTGCTGGCCGACCAGCGCTTTGCTGGCGAAGTCAGAGCCGCCCAGCAGTTTTGGGTGCAACAAGGTATTCAAAGCGTGCCAGCTGCGGTGTTTAACCAGCGCCATTTGGTAAGTGGTGCGCAAGGCGTAGACAATTTCACACAAATCTTGCACCAACTCAACAGCATGCCTGAGGCAGCTTAATTAAGCTTGCGACATTTACTTGCTAGCATCTGAGTTAAGCAACACCACCCTCATCTTCTAAATACACAGCCCACCATGACCGACACCACCACCACGCCTGAGCGCCCTGCACTGCCCGATCACCTGTCAATTGACCCCAAAAGTCCGCACCACATGGCGGCCATTTTTGAGCACGACATTGGTATTCGCCTAAACGACAAAGACCGCAACGACGTAGAAGAGTACTGCGTGAGCGAAGGCTGGGTGAAAGTCCCTGCAGGCAAAACGTTAGACCGCAAAGGGCGGCCGCTGCTGATTAAACTCAAAGGCAAAGTCGAAGCTTTTTACCGTTGATAGGTGGCTAATGACCAAAGATTTACGATGCTGCGCAAACGGCACCTGCATCATTAACGCAGGATGGATTTGCTGATGCGACAAGTCTATGTGCGCTTCAAACGTGCATAGGTGTGCGATTGAGGCTCAGACAGCGACATGTCAAATACACCGAGACTTGTAGCTGGTTCTGTCGCAAGCGTGCAGTCTGGCCAAAAGGAGTTACGTGGCTGAGTTTGTAGTACTTCTCGCCCCAAAAATTTTCGAATGCAATGTGACAGCGCTTAGTGAAAAAGCTACAAAAGCGCTGAAAAAATTGCAATTTGCAAATTTTTTTGTTAGTCACATAAAATATTACACGCTAGCCTTTTTTCTATAACTCATTGATTTATATAAATTTTCCACAAGTCTGGCTTTCTGTTAATCCGTAGGTCACCGGTTAGAGCCCAGTTCCAGGAGCCATAACTTAACGCTATAGACTAAGCACTTAGCCCCAGAAGCTAGGTCCTTTTTTACGACTGATTTGTCATGTCGGCGCAGGTATAGGCATGTCGGCAAGTAGACATTGCCGGTATCTGCCTTCTCCATCCCCAATACACAGAAAGAAAATATGAACGACAAGAACGCCCAGCGGGTTCGCCTCGAAACTTTTGAAGACTTCGACAACGGCCTGTCAGACCTGATTGACCTCTGGTCTAGCGCTGACACAAACGTCACCGCAACAATCAAAGACGCAGCCCTAGCCAATTTCAAAGAAGACTTAGAAGAAGCCACTCTCCAATGGGTAGACAACAAAGCCAAGTCGAAAAAATACACGGCTATTGCGCAGGAACTGGCAGAGTTTGAAGACGCACTGAATCAAGGCTGACAACAAAAAACCCAGCGGGTTAGGCTGGGTTCGGTTGGTAGTCGCTGCGCTGGTCACTCGTTGAAGCGGCCACCCACTTGAGTCATGCGCGCCACGCAGTAGGCTACTACCACGGACCTTTGGCGTTGGCCCCACCTTCAATTGGCTTTGCTATGAAACTGGCGTTGCTAGGATAAAAGAGTGGTATGTTGGTTGAGCCCGAGACACACGGCTCGATAAGCAGGAGAACAAGACATGAATCCCAGAAGCGATATTCACGAGCGCGTGCTAACAGCGACGACAACTGATGCATTGATGGATATTTACGGCGTGTGGTCGAAGCAATACGACCAAGACTTAACGCAGGCATGGGGCTACCCTGCACCAGATAGAGTTGTGCAACAAGTTCAGCGTTACGCGGGTGTCGCCAGCGCGCGCATTCTTGATGCTGGTTGCGGCACGGGGTTGGTTGGACAGTTGCTGCACACAGCCGGTTTTAAAACGCTGGATGGATTAGATTTTTCTGCCGGTATGTTGCTGCAGGCGAAACAAAAAAAGATTTATCAAAACCTATTACAGGGGGATATGAATCAGCCGCTTGCGATTGCCGATGGGGTTTATGACGTCACGACTTGTGCGGGCACGTTCACAGCATCGCACGTCAAGCCAGAGGCCCTGCATGAGTTGGTGCGGGTGACGCGCGTAGGAGGCTGGGTAGTGTTCACTGTGCGCGATACCTATTGGGCCGAGACGCGCTTCGATCAAATCATATTGGATCTGTGTCAATCGAATACCGTTCGTTTGCACGAGTTGCGCACTGAACAGTACATACGTGAGGAACAATCGGAATGCAAACTGGTGGTGCTGGAGGTTTTGGCGGCCAGCGCTAACAGTTAATTGTTAGTGGCCGCCGACCCCTGGCGATCAGCGGCTCACCTACTGGTTTAAATCAGGGCTGCGCTAACGCCCTTTCTGCCACCTGAGTTGCTCAAGTCGTCATTTGGTCGAGACGTAGCTTGTTCGTCAAGCTTCGCCACCTCGCCCCTGCCAATACCGACAGAATTGTGGTCAACACAGCCCTGAAGCCTTGGCACCGCGCAATGGTGGAAGGCCTGATGGCCGTGCCTTTGTCTTAATGTCAGACGGCGCACACCACAATGTGCGCATGAGCGCCAGCTACCACTCGCATTGAACGACTTCGCTCTGTTCGGAAGTTCTACAGCTTGAGGGCTATGTCTGGGGGTGAAACACCACAAGGGCTAAGAGACGTTATTGCTGCATAGATGAGCCCGCAGCAAACAGCACCAACAGGTTGAATGCCTAACCACCTCTGCCGACTGGGATTGGAGAAGCGTTGATACCTTGCTAATGGTGCGTGCCGCCTCGTTATTCAGAGGGTGCGGGCTATAAAAGAAACCAGCTACTGCGTTGATGTTGATGCTTGGCGCAGCTCGTTGGTATCGGCTGGCGGCGGAGTCGGAGTCGGAGTCGGAGTCGGAGTCGGGCAACGTACAATTATTTGCTTGTGGCATTCATCAAAAAACATTTCCATCGGGTTAATTATGCGAATCAAGACACTGGCGGCCTTAGCCTTCTCCATTTTCACCGCTTTGAACGGTATCGCCGCGGAAAGCATGCACGAGACAATGCATCAACGCATGCACCAGGCGCACATGTCTGGCAAGGGTGATCCGCACACGACGGGCCAGCACGACGAAGTCAACATGCCAGGGCTTAATGGACGGGACACAACCGCACAAGAGGTTGGCGACCTCAAGGCCTTGTTCATCAACCACAAGGCGCTCAGGCGTTCGGTCGAACATCTCCCCAATGGCGTGCGCACATTGACCGAAACCGACGATGATGCGCTTCGCACTCAATTAATGAGCCACGTTGCCATGATGCTCGCACGGATGCAGAGCAAGCGGGATCCAGAGGTGCGTATCCAAAGCCCAACCTTAACGGCGCTTTTCAAACACGCCGATGCCATTGACACAACCATGGAAATGACGGCCACCGGCGTCGCCGTCAATCAAACGTCTGCCGACCCGGAAGTCGTGGCGCTATTGCAAACCCATGCCGCCGAAGTGAGCGATATGAGCGCCCGCGGCATGCAGTCTGTGCATGAGCGAATGCGCGCCAGCCACCACTCGCAATAAACGCCTGCACACTGCTCGGAAGTGTTACAGGTTGAGGGCTATGTCTTAGGGTTGAACAACCTCAAGGGGTAGAGACGCTATTGCTGCATAGCCAACTTCGCAACAAACAGACAACGCTCAAAAGATGGCAACAAGTATCAGGCCAGTCAGCTAGACAACTGTTAATCCGAAGCCCACTGGTTCGAGACCAGTTCGAGGAGCCACTGTGAAAGCCAAACCAGCCCAATTACTGCAAAGTGACTGGGCTTTTTTGCATCTTCAGACTACGCTCAGACTACACAGTTTGCAAAGTGGCGTAGGCGCGAAAGTGGCAAATCCCATTCACCTTTTTAATTGCCCCAAGGAAGCCCCCCCAAGGTCGGGTTGTTGCTGTCTCAGAGATTGTTGTACCAACCCAGATACAAAGAAATTTAAACTGAGCTGCCAACGAACACCAACCTTTAAAACTTCCACTGCTCGTATGACTGCAGTCAACAATACGGGCCGGTGTGTATCTGAGCGTTGGATGTGTTCACCGGAACTTAGTGTGTACTAGGGCTGGTCGCCAACGGTTTTAAAATTCCCGGGCAGCACTATCTCTATCAGCTCAAGGTCTTCCGAGTGTGCAATCTCGCGGTGGCGGATGCCGGGTGGTTGGTGCACGCAGGTGCCAGCCTGAAGTCGGTGTTCGCCATGTCCCTCGTATTCAAAGATTGCCCAGCCCTTGAGTACGTAAACGATTTGTAGCGTCACTTGGTGGTGGTGCCATTCGCCAGTCGCGTGTGTGCCTTCGCGGGCCCGAATGACGTGCATCACGGCAGCGCCATCAGTGGCTTGATGAATGCCAAGGTCACGGTATCCGAAATACTTGCGCATGCCGTCGAAGATAAATTGCCCGTCGTTTGCGTGTTGAATACTAAATGCCAAGAGGGTCTCCTGATGTGTTATTTTCTGAAATTCTAACGGCTGTCCTCCATAGGCGTTACCAGAAGTCAACCACAATATTCTGAAGGTACTGGTTCACATCAGCTTTAAAAATCGGCAAATTCTCCAACAGTGTTTCATTATATTTTTTGGTTTTGTCGCAATAGTGGTGTCTGGCCAAAAGGAGTGCGTGGCAGGGTTGCTGGAAGGAACTCAACCCCTGTTTTCGTAAACGCCAAGCTTGCGGTGCAGTGGCGACTCATCCGCCATAAACAGGAAACATGGTGTGGTGGTCGACTGGTTCTTGAGTGTCACCGCGGTGTAGCCGGGTGCGCAGCACGTGTCTGCTTCGACCATGCTGAAACGGGTTGCCTCGACTTCCACTTCGGTCTGACCTTCGATCTGGTGAAACACCTGAGCAGGAGAACGTGCAGGCAGTCGTAAAGTCTCGCCGGGACGCAACATCAACGCATAAAACCCCAAAATACTCTCTACGTCCGCGCCTGTCTCAGGATTGATATAGGTGACCTGTACGGGGTCGGCTCCAGATTGCTCCTCGGCCAGCGACAGCAATGCGGCCTTGGCATCGGCCCAGGGGTAGCGCAGCATGGGATAAGCCTTGTCCGAGCGCTGGAACACCTTGGTGGGGGCCACGCCGCCTCGGGCATAAGCCTTGAAGCCTTGACTGGCGGTAGCACTTTGGCTGGGTCCCTCCAGGTGGTAAGAGGTCTCGGTGTAATAGATCAACGGCAGATCCAAAACATCCAGCCAGATCACCGGATTTTTGCCATCATGCCCATGCTCATGCCAGAGACCGGTGGGCGTAAGGATCAAATCACCACGAAGCATGGGACACTGTTCTCCGCCCACCAAGGTCCACGCACCCTCGCCCTCCACCACCATGCGAACGGCATTGGGCGTATGGCGGTGCGCCGGCGCCAGCTCCCCCGGCAGCAACAACTGCATGCCCAGGTACATGGCCGCGCTGGCCTGCATTTTGTCCAGACCATGGCCCGGATTGGCAAGGACCAACACGCGTCGTTCGGCCTTCTCGATCGGCGTCAACGTGCCGGCCTCAATCAACAGCTCACGGATATCGCTGTAGGGCCAATGCGTCGTCTGTGTCTTACGCGTTGGAATATTGGGCGGCAATACGCCGCGCAGGCTCGGCCACAAAGGCACCAAGTTGCGCTGCGTCAGTCGCTCGCGGTATGCCAGCGGCAGGTCTTCCAGACGTCCCAATGTGTCAAACCGATTGTTGTCGTTCATGTGTGTTGTCATATTTGCTTCCTAAAGTTTGTTGTGACGCCAGCCGAATGACGCGCAGTTAAGTCACATCAGTCGAGTTTCAACATCACCCGCATGTTCTCGATACGCACCGTATAGGTCTTGATGTTCTCGGTCAGGGGTGCACACAGAGCCTGGCCGGAGCAAACATCAAATCGCCCCTGATGCAGTGGGCACTCGATCTCGCGACCTTCGAGAAAACCGTCGCTCAGCCGTGCATGGCCGTGGGAACAGATGTTGTCGGTGGCGAAAACCTCGCCGTCGACTTCGAACAGGGCAATGTCCTTGCCTGCCACCATCACGCCAATCACATCCCCCTCGGGCACCTCGGCCTGCGCGGCCGCATCGATCCAGTTTGTGGTCATGACGGCTCCTCAGATGGGGTAGATCAACGAGTTGGGTATCAACTCACTGTCGTAGATGACGAGCCGAGAGGCAAACTTCAGACCCTGCGGCGTGCGCACCACCTCATCCAGCGTGCGCCCGACATTAAAGACGGTCGACTCCTTGGACAGCCGCGTGCGGAACACCGCGTAATTAGCCTCGCTGTGGATGCGCCCGTCTGCGTCTACCTTGCGCACAACCGGCGTGCCCACCACATGGCGTTGGTAATACGGGTCGTGGAACAGCGTCTCACGGATGCCATACACACGGTCCTTGAGCATGCCTTTGCTCTCAAAGGCGAGCGTCGACAAAGGGAACCCGCGCTCGTGGTTTTCTCGCGGCTGCAGCTTGTACACGCAGTCGTCGATGAAGAACTCGGGCCAAGCATCCCAGTCAGCCGCGTCGACGGCCGAAGCGTAGTCACCGTACAGCTGAGTCAGTTCGAAGTAGTTTTTAAAGTCCATCATGTCGCCTCCATCACTTTGCGCCAGTATTCGTACATGCCGCGAATCAGCGTCTCGGTGACCATGTGATCCGTGTCGCCTACTTCACGGCCACCGAGCTCGACAAGTGCGCGGTGCGAGGGCTTGGTCTCAAAGGCCTCCTGAGACCATTCGATGACTTCGCCGTCGTCAGCCGAGACGAACCCAGCCGGACCAAACAAGTTGGCCTGTTGCAGGCGGCGCTGCGTCATCTCCTCGCTGTCGTCCTCGAAGCCGAAGTGCGTCCAAACGAAGTCAAAGGCGCCATGACCGTCAGGCTGGATATGACGTGTGGACACGCTGTTGACCTGCTGTTGAAAGATGACACTTGGGAAAACAGTCATCATCACGGCGGTAGGCCCGCCCCACCAAGGCTCCTGCACGATGTCTAAGAAGCGCGGATCGTTGAGTTCCATGTTGGCCTTAAAACTCGATACTTGCGTCACGTCGGCGGCCTTGCCGGCTGCGCCACGCGTGGACACCATGGCCGCATGGCGGTGGTGAGTGTCCATCAGCAGCTGCGACTTGTTGTCCGCGCGCCAAAGCCCGAAGGTGACGAACCAGGTATGCAGCAATCCCGGATGGTAAGGATCCTTGATGTTCTCTTGCATCAGCTTCCAGTTGCCCGGAATCCGTTGGCGGTTGTAGCCCAGGATTTTGAGTTTTCGCCCGTCAAACAGGCGGTCGAAATATCCGAGGATCACCGGGCCGAGGAAGTCTTCGAGCGGCTCCACGTCGTGGTCGAACGAAGCGAAGACCACACCGCCGCGCGTGGCGACCTTGAGCTTGGTGAGGTTATGGTCCGACGGCTTGAAGTCCGCCGGCATACCGCCGTTGACCTTGCCGTCCTGCTTGACGCCGCGCCTAAACGGTACGCCTTGCAGGTCGCCAGACAACGAATAGTTCCACTGATGGTAGGGGCAGGTCAGGCTGTCTCGGTTGCCGTGTCGTTCGCGGCAGAAAGCCATGCCGCGGTGTGCGCAGACGTTCTCGACAACGTGAATAGAGCCGTCTTTTTCACGCACCATCAGCACGGAGCGTTCACCTATGACGGTGCGTTTGAAATCGCCTGCATGTGGGATTTCAGCGTCAAGGCCAACGTAGCACCAGTGGTCGTTATAAAACAGACGATCCAGTTCTTTTTTGTACAAATCCTCTCTGGTGTAGGCCCAAAATGGCACTCGACTGGTTCCTTCTTCTGGCCACTTGGGGTTTTCTGGGAATACGGTATTGCTTACGCTCATTGCTTGTCTCCTATCGGTGTTTGGGTTTCAATGAATGCCGCGTGCGTCAGACGCCGCTGGGGTAAAAGGCGTCCGCGTGAACATGCCCTGGTGCAACGCCCATTCGAGTTACAAGCATGTTGAGGGCCTCCACCATCGCAGGGGCGCCACACAGGTAGGCTCGCCAACCTGCCAATCCGTTTAAGTCGCTCTTAATTGCATCGGTAACCAAGCCGCTGCGCTGGCCTGAGCCAGCAGCCCCGGTGGCGACGACGATATGGACGGTCACATTCGGATGGTCGTCAGCCAATGCATGCAGACGTTCGAGGTCGTACAGGTCATGCGAACTTCGAACGCCAAAGTAGAGGTGGATCGCGTTTTGCATGCCGGCCTCTAACGCACCACGGACAATCGACAGCACGGGCGCCAAACCAGTCCCACCGCCCACGCAAAGCATCGGTCCGGTGTGCTTTTTACGAAGATACGCAGAACCTAGCGGACCACTGACACGAATGGGCGCTCCTACTGTCAGGTCATCAAAAATGAATGCAGTGACACGACCATCCGGCACTCGGCGAATCTGAAACTCCATCTCCAAGTCGTCACACAAACCGGCCATCGAGTAAGGGCGAATGTGGTCGGGGGTGAATTGCAACGTTGCATATTGCCCAGAACTGAAACCCATCGGCTTGGCAAGCTTGACTCGGAGCCGACGGATGTCATGGGTTGCCTCTTCAATTGCAGTCACCGTGCCCTTAACAATCCGCGCGACATGCACGACAACCTCGTCTACATCTGGCAATTCGATCACGCAATTGTCGATAAGCACCGACTGGCAAGCCAAAACATAGTCGTCCTTGCTGGTGTGTGGTCTGCCTGCTTCAGGGCCGCTGTTGCGAACTTGGCCGGATACAACACGGCAACGGCAGGTTTCGCAACGCCCCGACATACAGCTGTAGGAGATAGGCAATTGGTTGGCCCTCAGCACGTCCAGCAGGTTGCTGCCGCTGTCCACGTTCAAGCGAATGTTGAGAGGCTCTACGAAGAGTTCCATGGTTTGACGGCCTACGCCTTTGTCTCCTATTTCAGGTTATTTTGAAGACCTGTGCGATATAAGTCCATAAACCAACTTCTATAGATAGAATCACCGTTGTGAATAATGGAGGTGGTATGGATCTGCGCGAAATCGACCTGAATCTCTTGGTTGTCTTTAACCAGCTTCTCTTGGATCGCAGCGTTTCCAAGGCGGCAGAAAAATTGGGGCTGTCGCAGCCAGCGGTTAGTAATGCACTCAAACGGTTGCGAGCGGCGCTCAAAGATGAACTGTTTTTACGCACGTCACGAGGAATGGAGCCCACGCCGTTCGCCTTGCATTTGGCAGAGCCAGTGGTGTATGCCCTGAACGCACTTCAGGCGGCATTCACCACACGCGATTCATTTGAACCGCAGACCAGCACTCGAAATTTTCAGCTGGCTATGACCGATATTGGCGAGATGTACTTCATACCACCCCTGATGGTTCTTTTGTCGAAGGTTGCACCCAATGTGCAGATAAGTACCGTGCGACCTAACTCAGGAAATTTGAGGAAGGACATGGAGTCGGGTACGGTCGATCTGGCTCTTGGCCTGTTACCCAACTTACAAACGGGCTTCTTTCAACGTCGCCTGTTTCGACACAAATATGTATGTGTATTTCGCAAAGGGCATCCTGTAGCGAAATCACCGATCACGTTGAGACAATTTTCCGAACTGGAACATGTCGGGGTCGTTGCGGCAAATACTGGGCATAGTGAAGTCGATGGCCTGCTCAAGCTTGCAGGCATACAACGCAAGATGAGACTGATAGTTCCACACTTCATTGCCGTGGGACACATACTACAAACCACCAATCTCATTTCGACTCTTCCTGAGCGATTTGCGCAGCGATGCGAGGTGCCTTTTGAACTTGTCACATCACCCCATCCTGCTCGATTACCAGATATCGCGATCAATCTTTTTTGGCACGCTAAGTTCAACCGAGATCCCGCTAACATGTGGATTCGACAGCTTTTTGTAGAGCTTTTCGCAGATAGCTATCTGAATAAGTCATTGCCTCCTACTGAGTCGATTACACCAAGTTTAAAGTGACCGCTTCATGTCGCAGGGCGTACTCGAAAGCCCCATCCAAATGGGCCACATTGGCCTTCACCGGCTTGTAAAGACAACAACGCTTGCAAGGTGGCGTAAGCGCGAAGGCGGACAAGCCCTCTCGCCTTTTTAATCAAACCAATGGTTTACCCACGGGAGATGCATTGTGTCGACGGCGCCTTCTTTTAGGCAAATCAAACCGCTGAACTTGGACCTGCTGCCAAAGGGCTGCATCGTCTCTGGCGCATCAATGCCAGTCAGTCAAATGAAAGCGTTAAGGTCTTTCCTACGATCAGAATGCGGGAGAAAAACCGCGTTGGATACAGGCTTCACGCGGTTGGTGTACGGCGAGGGCACGCGCCGAAAAGGTGCGAAACGCAATAGTCTGCCCGTAAACCTCGAACGAGATCATGCCCGTTGTGCAATCGACCAGCAGATTGGCGATATAGCCCCGGCGGGCCATTCCAGTTGGCGTCGTATCGCTCGCGTTCCAGTCTGTGGGGGTGCCTGTCCACCCTTGATAAGGCGGTTCATAGCCACCCTCGGTGTTGTCAAATCCGCCGGCGTCGAGAGCCAGACCAACGACAAAGAGTAAGACGCAAAGTAGGCCAATCGCTGAAAGGCTCAGGATGCCTATGCGCTTCATGCCATTGCCTGTGGCAAACCATTCAAATTCCAGTTCATCGTTGTTCCCTTTTTGAGTCTCACTGACGTTAAACAAGGTGCATAGGCTTCGAGCACCTCTTCTGTGGATACGCTCATTGCCCTCCAACACATTTCAAACTTGCATGCCTATGCCTGTGTTGGCTGAGTGACATTGATGGCTGTTGGAGCCAACAAGATCCGTAGGATCAGTGTGTCAGTCATCCAGGTCCATTGGAATGCAATGGTCACGGGCTTGCCGACACAGGCCGTCAAAGCCGCTGCCGCCTGAGTCTTTCTCAGACTGTCCCTGCTGACTACGACTGAAGAAACGGTAATATCTTATTCGTGGCGGATGCTTCCCTTGATGAGGACGTGTCCCTAGGGATTGAGATTGTGATTAACCTTTACCTTGCCAATTACTATAACCAGCCCAGGAGTTAGCGCTTGAAACATGACCTTGAAGCCAATAAATCGAACGCCGAAGCGTTTTACCGCACAGCATACCAAGGGGATGCGGACAAGGCAGTAAGAGATTACGTTGGGACAGATTACAAGCAACACAACCCGTTGGTGGCCGATGGTAAAGCGGGATTCATTGATTACTTTAACAGCATGAATCGCGACTATCCACATAAAAATATAGCGTTTGTACGCGCTATTGCGCAAGACGACTTGGTCGCGCTGCACACCCTACAAACATGGCCTGGCAATGAGCAGTTTGTGACTATGGATTTTTTTCGCTTTGATGGCCAAGGCAAAATTGTTGAACACTGGGACGCCATACAAACAGTACCTGAAGTCAGCCAAAACGGTAACACCATGTATTGATTGAGGTCCGAATAAAGGTGAGCCTTGCCTTGTATCTCGCGAGGTAAATGATTTCTCATTCATCGGCCAAGTTGGTCTTAAATGGACGTGACTTAGAGACAGGCATTCGGTGCGCAAAAGTAAGTTGGCACGTCTTCACAGCGCATGTGCGTTTATCTGTGCACAAATAAATCGTTGAGAAATCGTTTTATAGACACCGACCGTTACTGCACTGGCCGAATCACAACTTACAGCTACTTGTCATCTGGCGCACCGCTGCCAGTCTCAAACGGATCTCTTTGTCATTTGGGCGACCTTGTTGTTTCGTGACGCGGCTCCTAGGTAAGGTCTGTAGCCCCTCCCCGCCCCCGCGGCAACGAAAGATGATCTGTCACTGTTCACCTGAAGCAACACGCAGCGCGACCTTACCGAAACTCAGTGCATTCGGGCTATTTCGCTGGGGGCGATGACCCTGCTGTGTCTGGCATTGTGTGCGGCCTTCATAAGGACTTCAACTTTTTGAAAAAACCTTTAAAGTGGAAAAATGTCAAAACAAAAAGTCTGCTTGGTCGTAGGTGCTGGTGATGCAACTGGAGGCGCAGTTGCTAAGCGATTTGCACGCGAAGGTTTTAGTGTGTGCGTTACCCGAAGAACACTGGATAAATTACAGCCATTGCTCAGAGACATTCAACAAACTGGGGGCGTCGCTCATGGTTTTGCATCAGATGCCCGCAAAGAAGATGAAGTGATTGCCCTTATTGATCACATTGAGTCCAACATCGGCCCTATTGAGGTCTTGGTCTTCAATATTGGCGCCAACTCACCCAACAGTGTCTTGAGCGAGACTGCACGCCGCTACACAAAAATGTGGGAAATGGCTTGTTTGGCTGGTTTTTTGAATGGCCGCGAAGTTGCCAAGCGAATGGTGGCCAGAACCAACGAAAGCGACCAGCATACACACGGCGTCAGCCAAAAAGGCACTGTTATTTTCACGGGAGCCACTGCTTCTTTAAGAGGCAGCGCGAACTTTGCGGGATTTTCAGGCGGCAAGATGGCTTTACGTGGATTAGCCCAAAGCATGGCACGCGAGCTGGGGCCCATGGGCATTCATGTGGCACACACCATCATTGACGGTGCCATCGATACAGAATTCATTCGCACACTGTTTCCTGACCACTACGCATTAAAAGATCAGGGTGGAATTCTGAATCCAGACCACATTGCCGATGCCTATTGGATGTTGCACCAACAACCCAGAGACGCTTGGACGCATGAACTTGATTTGCGACCCTACATGGAAAAATTCTGACTGTTTTTTAGGAGAGAACCAATGACAAAAACATTTGACTACTATTTTGATTTTGGCAGTTTAGCCACCTATTTGGCCCACACGCAAATGGACAATATACGGGCGGAAACAGGCGCCACGCCCATTTATCTTCCCATGCTGTTGGGCGCAGTTTTTAAGGCTACTGGCAACGCATCGCCCGTGAGCGTGCCTGCCAAGGGCCAGTACATCTTTGTAGACTTCAAACGGTTTGCCGATGGCTATGGTGTTCCATTGAACACCAACCCATACTTCCCCATCATCACCACCACCCTCATGCGCATGCTGACTGGTTTACAGATGCGTTCTGATGACCGAATGCATACATTCATGGACGTGATTTTCAAAGCCATTTGGGTGGATGCACTAAACCTCAATGACCCTGAAGTTGTTGGGACAGTTTTGCGAGAGGCGCATTTTGACGCCGCGGATTTACTTCATTTAGCCAATGAGCAAGCGACCAAAGACAGACTTAAAGACGTCACCACACAGGCTGTTGAACGCGGCGTATTTGGTGCGCCCACTTTTTTTGTTGGCGATGACATGTTCTGGGGTCAAGACCGTATCGAGCAGCTGAAGTTGACACTCAAGGCATAAACCACAAGCAGTTACTCAACGTCTATTTACAAAGTCACACGCTTGCAGTAATTTGATCAATTAAGTCATGGGCACATTTGCCAAAATGAGCCCTCAATGGGTCACTTGGATCCGTTGATACCAACTAAAACAAGTCCTTCTTTGTCTGGCACTGGCGGTTCACCAGATCGGGTTGCATGCTCAAAGGCTTCATGCACGCTCAGAAACACCTTTCCCGTCAGGCGCTGACCTAGTTCGGTCGTTCGGAGCCGGTCCATGACTGGTCCTTTCACCTCGGCCAGCGCGAAAGTCATCCCTCTGGCTGATAGGCTGCGCTCTAGCTGTGTCAGTACGCCCAGCGCCGTGGTGTCAACCTGGTTCACGGCAGAGCAAATCAACAGGACGTAGCGAAGGGAGGGGTCATCAGTCAGCAGTTTTTCGATGTAGTCCTCAAGGATAGTGGCGTTCGCAAAGAACAGGCTCTCATCAACGCGCAGGGCCAGTAGGCCAGGCACGGTCTCCACTGCGTGTCGTTTGATATTGCGGAAGTGCTCGCTGCCGGGAACCCGACCAACGACCGCCATGTGAGGGTGACTGCTGCGCCAGACCAGAACCCCTAGCGATAGCACCACACCAGTCAAAATGCCTGCTTCCACACCCAGTGTCACCACGCCCAGCGCTGTGGCAAGCAGGGACAACGCATCGGAGCGGTCGTAGTGCCAGGCCTCCTTGAGAGTCTTAAGGTCAATCAGCGAGGTCACCGCCACAATGATCGTGGCAGCCAGCACAGCATGAGGCAGGTAGTGAAACAGACCAGTCAGTGCGGCAATCACCAGCGCCATCAGCGCCGCGGAAATAACGCCGGCTAAAGGCGTGTTGGCACCCGCGGCGAAGTTGACCACAGAGCGCGAAAAACCACCAGTCACAGGGTAGCCGCCCGACAACGCGCTGGCCACATTGGCGGCACCCAGACCGAGCAGTTCGCGGTTGGGTTCAATGCGTTGCTGGCGCTTGAGTGCCAGAGATTGCGCCACCGACACGCTTTCAACAAAGCCGATTAGCGTGATCAGCAGCGCAGGCAGCCAGAGCTGTCCCAGCGTGGTCATGTTGGGCAAGGAAAGTGCCAATTGCGGTAGACCCTGCGGCACATGACCCACCACGCTGACGCCGGCAGTTTCGTTGAGCTTGAACCCAGCCACCAAAGCGGTCGATGCAATCACGGCCACCATCGGTGCGAGTTTTGTCATCAGGTCGGCCGCCTTAGCCGAACACCCAACCCGTATCAGGCACTGGGCCAAATAGCGACGGGCCAGGAGTAGAAAAAGCAGGCTGGATACACCGATGACCAGTGTGGCCGGCTGGGTCTGGGGCAGAGCCTTGACCAGGCCGGCTAGTGTCTCCAATACGTCCGAACCGGCCACCTTGACGCCAAGGATGTACTTGAGCTGACCCACAGCGATCAAGACCGCAGAACCGGTGATGAAGCCGCTGATAACAGGGTGACTGAGAAAATAGGCAAGGAAACCCAAACGCAAGGCGCCGAAAACCAACAGCATGACGCCCGAGATAAGCGACAGTTGCACGGCGAGTGCCACATAGTCAGACGACCCTGCGGCTGCCAAGGGCTGCAAGGCGCTGGCTGTCATGAGCGAAGCGACCGCCACCGGGCCCACCGCCAGCGTCATGCTAGAACCCAGTAAAGCGTAAGCCACGATAGGCAGGATGCTGGCATACAGGCCAACCTCAGGCGGCAGCCCAGCCAGCATGGCGTAGGCAAGACTTTGTGGAATAAGCATGACCGTGACGATCAGGCCAGCAGTGAGGTCACCAGCCAGCCAGGTCGGTTGGTAGGTACGAAGCCATAAAGGTAACCATGACATGAGGTTTTCCGTGTTGGATGGGGAGTTGTGCCCGCTCAGTCACACGCACGGGTCAGGGCAAAAATCTGAGCCGACCGGGCCCAGAACTGCAGAAGGTTAGAGAGGGCCTGGGCCAGTTTTTTCCTGTGTGTCCACGCTCTGCATTCGCCGTTCGCTCCATTCGAAAAGCGCCATGCCCACGAGCATGGCCAGTACAAAAACGGCGGCTTTGGGCTGGCCTGCGCCCAGTGAGACAATGGCAGGGCCTGGACAATAACCCGCCAGGCCCCAGCCTGCACCGAATAACAAGCTGCCGCCTAGCAGGCGCTTGTCAATGTCTTTCGAGTTGGGCAGTTGGAGAGCACCTCCCAGAAAAGTAGTGGTGCGTTTTTTTGCCAACGCGAACGCAAAGCTGCCGACCAAGATGGCGCCGCCCATCACCAGCGCGAGCGATGGATCCCAGGCGCCAAACAGGTCCAAGAAACCGAGGACTTTGCCGGGGTCGGTCATGCCGGAGAGGATCAGGCCGATGCCGAAAATTAGCCCAACTGCAAATTCAAAGATGCGATGATTCATGAGTTTTCCTTGGTTTATGGTGTCAAGCGGCCAGCACATGGCGAACGAGATAGACGGTCACAAAGCCCGTGCCCATGAAGGTGAGCGTGGCCACCAACGAGCGGGGCGACAGACGAGACAAGCCACAAACCCCGTGCCCGCTGGTGCAACCGGAACCAAACCGTGTGCCCACGCCCACCAGCAGGCCAGCAACGACCAGCGTGGCCCACCCCGCGTCGATGCGTACGGCGCTAGGTCCGGCTACAACAAAATAAATCAGGGGCGCAGCGAGCATGCCCAGCACCAAGGATAGGCGCCAGCCCACGTCACCTGATGTCGGGCGTAACAGTCCACCAATGATCCCGCTGATGCCCAAGATGCGGCCATTGAACAAAATGAAGACTGCCGAGGCCAGGCCCAGCAAGATACCGCCCGACAGTGAAGCCCACGGCGTGAAGTTGTTCCAGTCGATTGTCATTTCTTTTTCCTTTTTGATTGATCACAAAATTGCTCGTACAGTACGGCCATCACGGCCAGCGCCTGCTCGCTGTCGATGCGGTAATAAATAGCCGTGCCCTCGCGTCGCGTGCTGACCAAACCGTCTTCACGCAACACGCTCAGTTGCTGGGATAACGTTGGCTGCACAATACCGACGATCTCCTCAAGTTCACCCACCCGCAACTCGCCCTGTGCCAGTTGGCACATCAGCAACAGCCGATCAGGGTTGGACAGCGCCTTCATCAGGCGGCCAGCCTCTTTGGCCGAGCGGCGCAGTATGTCGATGTCCATTACGGTGCCTGCATCCATGGGGTTGTGACTCTTTTCGTAGTTAATATAAATATATTATATTTAGTTATATATTATCTGTCAATATAATTTAGGTTGGTATTTTTTGAACAAGGCAAGTTCCATGACTCCTACCGTAGAAAGCTTTTCAACCCTCACCTAGACCGTGAACTACGTGGCTTATGAGAAGGAAGGCACAGCCTGCGCCACCATTGATTCAGTGCATGGCTACGACCCCAAGACCGGGCACACCCAGACAGCCTCGGCAGACAAGCTGAACGCATTCATACAGGAAAAAAACTGCAAGTCGATTGGATTTTAGAAACCCACGCTTATGCCGATCACCTGTTGCAGGACGACGAAGTCGTTGCCATCGGTGCGTCAGCTGCTAAGCCGGACGTCCGCCTGGGAGAGCACGCTGGCCGAGCGGTATCCACTCACGCCAGTGCGCGGTAGCCTTTCAAGCCGCCAGCGATGTATCGGGCATTGGTGTAGCCCATGCGACGCAAAGTGTCTGCAGACAAAGCGCCACGATTGTGGGCGTTGCTTTAGCACAGAATTACAGTATGAAGCTCTGGTATCACGCCCTCGATGTTCATCTCAAGCTTGCCGCGGCTGAGATGGAGCGATCCAACGATGTGATCGGCTTCGTGCTCTTCCTTGTCGCGGATGTCCAGTGCGATGGCGCCGGTTGCCAGCAAGCTGTCGACCTGTTCGGGGAGCACACCTTGCACTTGGGAGATGGCGTCATCGGCCAGGCACTGAAATTTTTGAGTGTAGGCCATTGGATTCTCAGAGTTGCAAAAGACGAATAGGAATTTCAACCGAATGACGTATGGCGGTTCTGCCGCAGCAAGGATCTACGACAATCTAGCGCATCCATGATGTCCGTAAAAGTGTGGTCAATGGCGCCTTACGCAACGTTCTCACACAGCGCCACGACCCGCTGATAGTGATGTTGACTTGCATGAGATGGTACGTAACCTATCCCCTGAGCCTAGGTCACACGAATAGATGATACGGGAACGCGGTGTTTTCGTTTAAGCTTATGCGGCAGAACCCAAAGCCTTAGACGCTAAGCAGCTACAACTGTTATGAGTAAGTAAGCAAGGTAGATAAAGTATGCGCCAAGCAGCACAGCACCTTCTAGGCGGTTGATGCTGCCGGTCTTGCTTTTAAAACCCATACCCACCACAAATAAAGCGATGGTGAGTAGCACCATGATGGGGAAATCTCGCGCCATGATGGATGGGTCCACCGCAGCCGGTGCGATCAGGCCAGCGACTCCGACGACACCCAAAGTGTTGAATAGGTTGGATCCCAAAATATTACCAAGTGCCATTGCATGCTGCTGCTTTCGCACAGCCACCACGCTAGACACGAGCTCTGGCAGCGAAGTGCCAATGGCCACCACAGTCAGGCCAACGACCAAATCACTCACACCTAGACTTTTCGCCATATTCTCTGCCCCCCACACCAAGGCGCGTGAACTGGCCATCATCACCAATAAGCCTGTGCCCACCAACAGCCAAGCACGCTTGGCAGACATCTGATGTTCCTGCGCCTCAACTGCTGCGGCTTGGGACATTGCGTCTTCTCTGGTAGCCATGCTTTGGCGAACAAGCCACCACATCACAGCGGCAAACGTGGCTATCAAAACCAAAGCATCCAACAAGCTGAGTTGACCATCCAGTAACTGATAGCCAGCCAGCAAAGTCACACCAGTGAGTATGGGTAGCTCTTGGCGCAACACTTGCGACTGCACAGGAATGGGACTGATCAGTGCCGTCATGCCCAAAATCAATGCAATGTTGCAAATGTTAGAGCCGTAGGCGTTGCCTAAAGCAAGTCCTGGGTTGTCTTGCAGCGCGGCAATCGCCGACACAACCATCTCTGGTGCAGAGGTTCCAATGCCCACAACAACCATGCCAATGAGTAGCGCAGGCATACCGTAATGGTTGGCAATGGCGGCTGCGCCATCAACAAATTTATCGGCGCTAAGAACCAGCAGCACCAAACCAATAACAAATGCCAAAATAAACATAGTCATGATGGAGCTTGCGCGGTGATGTAGCGCAATAGTGAGCGTGAGGCTTATGAAGCCAAAAACAACGCCGACAGTAACTGTCTGCGGTATAGCCTGAGCAGTGACCTGCATCTGGATGACAGGAATGTAACAGATGCATCACAGCTTTCACTATGTTGTTTGAACATCTTGGCTACGCAGGTGCAACAAGCTTCCCAGTGGTGCGGCGCCAACCACCCTGCCCCAGAGTAAGTTCAATTCGAACGGATTCAGGTTGCTGTGATTGATGCCTGACAACACACTGTATTCGAGCAGCAGGTTGGCATTCCCCCAAACCTGTAGCAACCCTCGATGTAATTAAAGATGTCTGACTTGGCTGCTGCTCAAGCTTATTCAAAAGCACGGTTACCCTTAGCTCTCTTGTTTAAAAATGGTCAAGGGGTCGTCAAGGATTACACTGAAGTAAGGCATTTGTTCAATGTGGTCGACCTACAAAGCTTCAACACATTGCTGCGCGAACAGGCCATGCCAACCCGTCCACCCTGTCTAGGCGAATGACGCCCTATCCACAATGAAACTACATATCCGAACGTATGTCCGGGGAGAAACCATGCTCAAAGCGCTGTCCGTTAGCATCACAATTCTGGCCCTTGCCAGCAGCCTGCACGCCCAGTCCATGAATCACACCGACATGGATCATGCAGCTCACATGAAAACCATCGAAGACGCCCAGCGGCAGGCGGAAGTTTCGCTGCGTGGTGAAGACGTTATGCCATTTAGCCTTGCGGCAACAACGCACATCTTCAGCAAGCTGGTGGATGGTGGCGTTCAGCAAGTTGTGGCCAAGAATTCGAACGACAACGCCCAGGTCATATTGGTGCGTCAGCACCTTCAACAAATTCGTGAGGAATTTCTCAAAGGGGACTTCTCAAACCCCACCCACATTCACGGTCAGAGCATGCCCGGACTTGCGGACCTTCAAGCGGCAAAGTCTGGTCAAATCGCCATTGACTATAAGGATGTGAACGGTGGAGCGGAACTCACTTACAAGACAGGAACGCCACGTTTAGTAGCAGCACTGCATAAGTGGTTTGACGCTCAACTCTCCGACCATGGCATGGATGCCATGGAAGGCCACGACCACCATGGTGAAATGAAGAAGCCTTGATCGTTAAAATCCTTGCAACACCAGAGGAAACAAGTGATGGACAAGCAACAGGAACACTGGGAAAAGGTCTATCAAACCAAGTCGCCGGATGCGGTGAGCTGGTTTCAAGAACACGCCACCCGTTCGTTTGAGATCATTCGGTCAATTGGCGAAACATCCGAGGCACAGATCATTGATGTAGGGTCAGGCGCGTCCACATTGTTGGATGATCTGCTGACTGGGGGATTCAAACATGTGTCGGTGCTGGATCTTTCTGCAAGTGCGCTGGAAGTAGCGCGCAGGCGCCTTGGGCCACTCGGTCAAAACGTGAGATGGATGACTGGCGACATTCGAACCGTGGCCCTGCCTGAGCAGACTTATGACATCTGGCACGACCGCGCCGTCTTTCACTTCCTAACCGACCCAGCGGATCGAATTGCTTACGTGCGCCAGGTCGTGAAGTCAGTCAAGCCCGGTGGCCATGTGATTGTGGCTACCTTTGCACCCGATGGTCCTGAGCAGTGCAGTGGTTTGCCTGTGGTCCGATACGACCCCAATCAACTGCACGATGAGTTTGGCCCAGCGTTTGAACTACTGGAACACACCAGTGAAGCGCACAAGACGCCGTGGGGTTCGGTTCAGCACTTCGTTTATTGCCACTGCCGAGCACCTTATTGATCGCTGAAACTTGTTATAAAAACGGCCCGAAAAATGCGGCAATGCACGCGAGGCCAACCGGGGTAAAGATATTAACTAGAGATGGACTTCCCGCGCAACGGTAGACAAACTCGAACCTCACATTGAGGCGCGTTCAAACGCCTCGGGACTGACGCCACCCAGAGGGCTGTGACGTCTCGTTCGATTGTAGTAAGCCCAGATGTAACCCAACACATCGGCGCGAGCCAGGTCTCGTGTTTTGTCAATACGCTTTCGGACACGCTCTTTTTTTTCAGTGTTTATTAACTCGGCAACCGCCGAGCTAACGCTCACCCGTCAGGAAGCGTTGAATGTACCAACTTGATTGCTACATCATCATTCCACCATCTACCGTGAATAATTGATCTGTTGCAAAAACTGACTCGTCGCTGGCCAAGTACATCACGATGGGTGGAATTTACGCTGTTTGAGCCAATTTGCCCAGGGGGTGGCGCGCAATAAGTGGCTTTCGAGCGGCGATGGGATAGTCGTAACTGTTGATGCGCTTTAGATGCCGGCGCGCGCCGTGCTGATTTCTTCACCATTAAACAACCAGTCTGACCAACTACTCAAGGCTGGACTTGATGCCCAGCGTGTTCACTTAACAAAGTGCTCATATGTGCGCAGCCACTTTGTCCGTAGATCGGTGCGGCACGATCAAATCGAGTCACAACTGTTACAGTTGGGCGAATCACACTCTTGCGAGATAACTGAACGTGTTGTGCACGGTTTGTATGTCGCTGTTATGACAGCCCACAACTGGCGCTGCGACGCGTCAACAGATCGATACAGTTCTGTTTAAACACACACGCAACAAGCAATTGGACAACAGCATGGCTCAACAATTAACGGCATCTATAGTGAGATTGACATTGGGCTGTATATTGGCCGCAGTATCTGGAACTTTTGCTTGGGCAGATGACTCTGATACACCTGATACAGCACGTCGGTTTCATGTGACAACAGCACAAGCAACTGGTACACACCCAACAGAAAAACGAGACGTGTACACCCCGTACGGCGCTGGGATACACATTATTCGCTCGAATGGCTCTATCGGATACCTTACAACAACCAATGGTCGATTCGTCACTTCTCCACACAAGTACAACACTCAGTAAGCGTACGCGTGAGACACATTTCCTTACCAACCAAGCACATTCATGATTTACAGCATCTTAAAACTCGCACACCTTCTGTCAATCATCGTTTGGATAGGCGGCATGGTGTTTGCCCACTTCTTTTTACGCCCTGCCGTGGCCACCATAGAGGCACCACAGCGTGTTCGTTTGATGCACGACGTGTTGGGGCGGTTTTTTAAAGCGGTGGTGTATGCTGCGGGCTTGACGCTTGTAAGCGGTTTGTGGATGATTGCACGTGTTGCCAAACAAACAGTGCAAGCTGGTGGATCGTTTCAAATGCCAATCGAATGGACAGTCATGGCTGCGCTGGGTATCGTCATGGTGCTCATTTTTGGCCATATCCGTTTTGCTTTATACAAAAAGCTAGACCGCGCAGTGACCGCTGCTGATTGGATTGCAGGAGGCGCGGCATTGGCCAGTATCAAACTGTGGGTAGGCATCAACATAGCCTTGGGTATTTCAATTGTAGGTATCACGCTTCTGGCTTAAACAGCTATGTAAGCTTGGTAGTACGCGGCCATGGCCCAGCACCGGACTGCAAGCCTGTGGTACCACATGGCTTTTAATGGCCATTTCCAGCTCACAACGTCAAGGCGTTGGACAGCAATTGGGCCAAGCCATTAAGCCCATGTTTGAGAGCTCTTAGCCCTCAACACGCAGCCAGCAATTAGCCATGACATGCCCTGGCCAGACACTGGTTCCAAACGATACACAGCAACCCATCCATTCCCTTGCGCATCCGTCATCGCAACTGGTTGGATGATGGCTTCGCCATCCGACTCAGGTGCAAGAAATGTCACAGACGTTGGCCTGTAGACAACTGGGTAACTGCTTTGCACCATCTGTAAAAACTTCTCTGGCGTACCAAACAAGGCTTTGATATTTGGCGCTGCGTAAGAAAACGCACGCGACGCGTCGTCAGCAGCAAAAGCATCAAGTTGAGCCTGAACAACCATAGCAATTGCAATAGCGTTTGTTTTGGAAACAACTGGGCTAGCAGCAAGCAACACGCGGTAAACGCCGTTCTTTTGCACGTGGGCCGAGGGCTGAACTGTAGCAGTAGCCACCCCACTTAAAAAGCAACACAGCAGCACGGAAGAAAATATTTTCAACATAGTAAACCTCGCTCTAAACATGACAAAACTATGCACCAAATGCCCATGCAACGTTGACATCGCACAAGCGACCTAAGCACTGCAAAGGTTATTACCGCACGCTTTTCTTAAACAAAGAGAATGTCAATGAGGCATTGAAAGCCACTGGCTACTTAGACGGTTGGACAAACCTACCGAAGTTTTGCATTAAAGACCTCAAGTCTAAGTCAACCAACTTTTAACAGATGTTGTGCACGCTTTGCATTGCATTGCAATGCATTGCAATGCGTTGCGCTGTGCAAAGCCATCTGGGCCCCAGATGGCTTTGTATGTGTCAGGTCGACAACCCGTGATGTATTGGATCCTAAGCTCACTGCAATCTACAAATCTCTACACCTCACAATGACTCTGCAGCGGTACTGGTTATAACCTTCTATGTAGCACGCACACAGTCTGCAAAAAACCGTTTCACGCCGGAGTCATCCAATATGCCAACTATGCCGTGTATGTCAGTTTCAAAGCCTGGGCACTGCGCGCTGAGTTCACGCGAGAACTTCAGGTAGTCAACAATGCGTTGGTTAAACACTTCTCCGGGCACCAACAACGGAATACCTGGCGGGTACGGGGTAATTAGGCTGGTAGTGATACGACCTAACAAATCATCAATTGGTACACGTTCAGTGGTACGTCGCGCAATGTGTGCGAACGCATCGCCGGGCGTCATGGCTGGCGTGTGGTCGCTCAGGTACATGTCAGTTGTGACGCGCGCGATGTCGTGCTTGGCATACATGGCATGCAGGTGTTGGCTCAAGTCGCGCAGGCCCATGCGCTCATATTTTTTATTGGCTTTTGAAAATTCCGGCAAAATTTTCCACATAGGCTGGTTGCGATCGTAATCGTCCTTGAACTGTTGCAAAGCAGTCAACAACGTGTTCCATCGGCCTTTGGTTATGCCAATGGTGAACATGATGAAGAAGCTATACAAGCCCGTTTTTTCAACCACCACGCCGTGCTCGGCCAAGAACTTGGTCACTATAGATGCCGGTATCCCTGTCTCTGCAAAGGTGCCGTCTACATCGAGGCCCGGCGTGACAATGGTGGCCTTAATGGGGTCCAACATGTTGAAGCCATCAGCCAAGTCGCCGAAGCCGTGCCAGTTGTTGTCCTTACCCATTCCCAACACCCAGTCGGCAGGCTCACCGATACCCTCGTCTGTGTCGTCCGATAACTCGTTGACTTTGGGGCCCCAAACTTTAAACCACCAGTCTTGGTTGCCATAGTCTTTGGCCACTTTGCGCATGGCACGCCTAAAGTCTAAGCATTCCAAAATACTCTCTTCCACCAATGCGGTGCCCGCTGGGGGCTCCATCATGGCAGCGGCCACATCACAGCTGGCAATAATGGCATATTGTGGTGATGTCGAGGTGTGCATGAGGTAAGCCTCGTTGAACAAGTGCGTATCCAATTTCACCGTTTTAGAATCTTGGACCAACACATGGCTGGCTTGGCTGATACCTGCTAGCAGCTTGTGCAATGACTGGGTGACATACACGACGGCGTGCTCTGGACGCTCGCGGTTTTTACCCATCGCGTGGTAAGTACCATAGAACGGGTGAAAGGCAGCATGGGGCAACCACGCTTCGTCAAAATGCAAGTTGGTGACGTAGCCGTCCAACATGCCCTTGATGGTTTCGGTGTTGTACAGCACACCGTCGTAGGTGCTTTGTGTGAGTGTTAAAACGCGGGGTTCGACCGTGTCAGCGTCGTAGTCTTTGAGCAGTGGGTTGTTGCGAATTTTTTCGCGAATGGTTTCAGGCTCAAACTCACTTTGCGCAATAGGGCCAATAATGCCGTAGTGGTTGCGGGTGGGCTTAAGAAATACGGGGATAGCGCCAGTCATGATGATGGCGTGCAGCACGGATTTGTGACAATTGCGGTCAACCACCACCACATCGCCTGGTGCAACCGTGTGGTGCCACACCATTTTGTTGCTGGTGCTGGTGCCGTTGGTTACAAAAAAGCAATGGTCAGCATTAAAAATACGCGCCGCATTGCGCTCACTTTCGGCAATTGGGCCGGTATGGTCAAGCAACTGGCCCAACTCTTCAACCGCATTACAGACATCGGCGCGCAGCATGTTTTCGCCAAAAAACTGGTGAAACATTTGACCTACTGGTGACTTTAAAAACGCCACACCACCAGAGTGTCCTGGGCAGTGCCAAGAGTAGGAGCCATCTTCTGCATAGTCCAGCAATGCCTTAAAGAATGGCGGCTGAATGCCTTCAAGGTAGCTTTTGGCCTCGCGGATAATGTGACGCGCTACAAACTCAGGCGTGTCTTCGAACATGTGAATAAAACCGTGCAACTCGCGCAACACGTCATTGGGTATGTGGCGTGAGGTTTTGGTCTCGCCATGTACGTAAATCGGCACATCGGCATTTTTACGGCGAACAACCTCAATAAAGCCTCGCAGCCGCTCAACGGCGGGATCAATGTCAGGGCCTTGCGTGACTTCTTCATCGTCAATGGACAGAATAAATGCGCTGGCCCTGCTTTGCTGTTGGGCAAACTGGCTTAAATCACCATAGCTGGTGACACCCAGCACCTCGACCCCCTCGCTCTCTATGGCTTGAGCCAAGGCGCGAATACCTAAACCGGACGTATTCTCCGAGCGAAAGTCCTCGTCAATGATGACAATGGGGAAGCGGAATTTCATGTTTGTGTCCAAGAGTGATCTAACCAGCCACTCAGTGTAAAAGACTAAGGTATGCCCACACGGCACTTGGCGCATTAATCATACATACTGTAGTGAACAACTAACACTGAAAAAAGGGAGATGCTATGGGTATTACAGGATGGTGGTGGGTTGCCTTCTTCGCCTTGGTTGGCGCAGAACTGGTCACGGGCACGTTTTACTTGCTCATGGCAGCTTTGGGCGTTGCAGCGGCAGCGCTGATGAGCCATGCTGATACATCTCTGGCTCAACAGGTTGCAATTGCAGCAGCCATTTCTTCAGGCTCGGTGGCATTTTGGCACTTCACACGTTTGCACAGACGCAACGCCCAACATGCACCCCTAGACGCCGTCAGCGCAATGGATATTGGCCAATCAGTCACCGTTGTTGAATGGCGTGGCGACACCACAGCTCTTGTGCGCTACCGGGGCGCAAATTGGACCGCCCTGCCCGCCGAGTCATACACCGAACTGCTCGTTGGCACCCACCAAATCGTGTCTATGGAAGGCGCACGTTTGCGGATAGCACCCACGGCACCCAACCCAACAGCCGTACCACCAACAAACACATAACATCAACCAGAAGGAAGTAAGTAAATGGAAATCACCATCGTATTCGCCGTTGTAGCGGTTATTTTTATCGCACGAGCCATCAAAATCGTGCCACAGCAATCCGCATGGGTCGTTGAACGCTTGGGCAAATACACCGGCGCGTTGCCAGCAGGATTGAATTTCATCATTCCTTTTTTAGACCGTGTCGCCTACAAGCACTCGCTCAAAGAAATACCACTTGATGTTCCTAGCCAGATCTGTATAACCAAAGACAACACTCAGCTAGAAGTAGATGGCATTTTGTACTTCCAAGTGACAGACCCACAGCGGGCCAGTTACGGCTCAAGCAACTACATCATGGCCATCACGCAATTGGCGCAAACCACGCTTCGCAGCGTGATTGGTAAGCTCGAACTTGATAAAACCTTTGAAGAACGTGAAATCATCAACGCGCAAATTGTGGCGGCCATTGATGACGCAGCACTGAACTGGGGCGTCAAGGTATTGCGCTACGAAATTAAAGATTTAACGCCCCCCACTGAAATTTTACGTGCCATGCAGGCACAAATTACAGCTGAAAGAGAAAAGCGAGCCCTGATCGCCGCCTCCGAGGGACGCCGTCAAGAGCAAATCAACATCGCTACTGGAGCACGTGAAGCTGCCATTGCGAGGTCAGAGGGTGACAAACAAGCCGCTATCAATACAGCCGAGGGTGAGGCTGCCGCTATATTGACCGTTGCCAATGCTTCAGCCCAGGCCATTGAACGTATAGGATTGGCCATACAACAACCGGGCGGTGTCAACGCTGTACAGCTACAAGTCGCAGAAAAAGCGGTTGAGGCCTACAGCCAGGTGGCGTCTAACTCACAGGCCACACTTATAGTGCCCAGCAATATGAGCGAAACAGCGGGCTTGGTAGGCACTGTTATGAAACTGATGCAAGGCTCAAAACCTATCCCATAACCCCGCAACGTTGACGCCTGTTTCCCTGCTAGAATCGATAGCTACGCGGAAAGGTGGATGAGTGGTTTAAGTCGCACGCCTGGAAAGCGTGTGTGGGTTCATAGCCCACCGAGGGTTCGAATCCCTCCTTTTCCGCCACGGCATTTAAACCCTTGTAAGTCAATGATTTACAAGGGTTTTTTACTTACAGGGTGTGGGTCTTAACCCCTTACGATCACCCTATTGACCTACCTTCAACACGTGGGATAGTCCATGAGTCGTCAATTGCAATTAGCTGTGCCAGCAACTGCAAATTCCACATAAACTAAAGCTATGCCAACACCACGCAGCTCGCCTATCTTTAAAAAAACAATCGCCTGTGCGTTGTTACATCTTGGCTTTATGACCAGCGGCTTTGCCAGCGACTGGACGCAGCCGTACAGCCCAACCCGCGGAGAGTGGCTGACATACGAGGTCAAACGTGATGTCGAGCAACTCACGGACCTATGGAGCAACAGAGTGGCATTGATCGTGGCCGTAGATCCTAAGAAACAAGTAGTCGATATTTTGATTTCGACTGCCGGACAACAAGCACTCCCTGGTGGGCAGAACTGCGAACTGCATAAACAGGCCATTGAACAGCGCGCCAGACGCACGCTGAGACAATTTGACTGGTCTATGGACGGGCAAGTCTTTGTAACCTGCCTCTAGCTTGCTGTTGCACAGCACACGTTGCTCACACCCAGTTCGCCACCCACAACCCAGCGAACACCTAACGAGTTAAAGCGCTGAAACGTTACAAAAAAAGCCCTGTCACCGTTGGTCACAGGGCTTTTTTCATTGGTGAAAGCAACGGGTTCAGCGTCTTGCCAATAAGGAGTGAGCGATGGTACCGAGATCCACATACTCCAGTTCACTGCCTACAGGCACGCCACGCGACAGGCGAGTAACCCGCACGGGCAGGTCCTTCATGGCTTGGGCAATGACGTGGGCTGTGGCTTCCCCTTCGGCTGTAAAGTTGGTCGCCAAAATCACCTCATCGATAGGCACACGCGTGTGAATGGGTGAGTCTGTTTGCGCGTCATCTGTGTCCGCGTGCTGGGGTGCAACGCGGTCAAACAACCGGCGAAGCCCAATCTCTTTGGGGCCTACACCGTCTAGTGGGCTGAGCCTACCCATCAGCACAAAGTACAAACCTTTAAAGGCCCCTGTGCGTTCAAGGGCGGCTTGGTCCGCAGGCGTTTCCACCACGCACAACTGAGTGGCATCGCGCGATACATCAGTGCAGGTAGCACATACGAGTTCTTCTGTCAGCGTGTAACAACATGCGCAGTGACGTATGCGAGCCGCAGCATCTTCCAGCGCTCTGGCTATATGGCGAGCACCCTCTAGGTCTTGTTGCATTAGGTAAAAAGCCATGCGAGATGCAGACTTCGCCCCAACACCAGGCAGACGTTGTAGCGCTAGAGTCAGCATGTCTAACGCACCATTGGACTTTGCCACAACTGCGCTTAAAAGGGCAGCTTCATGCCACCCATACCTGGCATGCCTGCCGTGATTTTGCCAAGCTTGGCTTCAGATGTTGATTCAGCGTTGCGCACCGCATCGTTAAACGCTGCGGCCACCAAGTCTTCAAGCATCTCTTTGTCGTCGCCCATCAGTGACTGATCAATTTCAACGCGACGCACATCGTTTTTGCATGTCATCGTAATTTTTACCAAACCTGAGCCAGATTGGCCTTGCACTTCCACATCGGCCAACTCAGCCTGGGCTTTTTTAAGGTTGTCTTGCATGGCTTGCGCTTGTTTCATCAAGCCAGCCATTTGTCCTTTGTTAAACATAGTGTGTCCTTTTATAAAAAATCAAATAACGAGAAATGTAAGTTCAGGTCTCAAGCGCAGCATTGCTGGTAAGCGAGGCAATAGCTTTCAGGCTGCCTGGCACAATCGTGGCACCAAACTCAGCCATCATTTGTTGTGCAAATGGGTCGTTCAAAATAACCTGCTCCGCTTCATGCAAAGCTTGTGCAGCCTGGGCTGCTAAACGCTTGGCAGGTGTGTCGTACACCACACCCAACTCAATGCCCAACTGCACATGAATACCTGCTTGCGCCATGGCTTGCTGCAACCGTTCACGGTTTGCACCCTGGTTGAGCGACTCCCGTTCGATACGCAGCAACCAATGCGTAGGTTGGCTGGCTTCATCCGTGGCAACCAGCTGCGACTGCAAGGCCAGCTCTCTCACTAGAGCACCTATTCGCTCTTGCGCGATTAACTGCTGAACGGTTGTCAGCCACAAATCGCCTTCGGGTGTGCAGAGCAGCTTGGCGTCTAGATGTGTCGGGGCGGAGGTGCGCGCATCAACAGCGACTTGGGGCACTCTGTCATCGCTGGCTTGGCGCACTGGCATGCGCGTGGTTGGGACAGCAACCGCGGTGGGCTCTGGGGACACTATGGGTGCAACCAGTTGCGCTGTTGCAGCTGGGGCAACTGGTGCTGACGCAGGAGTTGGCGCTGGTGCGAGCACAGAAATAGGTCCTACAGAATCGGCATTCTCGACCTGTACATCACGGGGTGATGGATGTGCAACTGCGCCACGAAGCTGCACGGGCTCACCAACACCGTGGTCGTGTGTTGCCATGGGCTGTGTCTTGGCGTCAGCATTTTCAGCCGCCGGTTTGTTGGTGGGCAGCGTTTGCGTTTGTATGTACGCTGTGTTGTCGTCATCGCTGGACACACGCAACCCAATTTCAAGCGCTTCTTCTGGCGTTGCGGCCAGCGGCTTGGACACTGCATGTGGTGCCACAACGCTTTTGTCGGTAGCGGCTGCAGAATTATTCAGGCTTTTTTTTTCGGCCGATGCTTGGACTGCTCCAGGCTTAAACGCCAGCAAGCGCAACAAAATCATTGTCAGCGCTGCGTATTCATCTGGTGCCAAGCCCAAGTCTCCACGACCATGTATGCACAAGCTGTATAGCAGTTGCGTTTCATCTGCTGGCATTGTGTCAGCCAGCGTTGTGAGCTGAACGTAGTCAGGATCAGAGTCATCACCCGCACCGGTCACTTGCAGCACAGCCATGCGCTGCAGCACAGCGGACATGTCGTCCAATGTGGTGGCGGCACTCAAGCCCTGCAAGCGTGCTGCATCAACCATGGCAACGACATCAGCGCCCCGGTTGTCTGCCAAGGCTTGTATAAGATTAAACACATAGCTGGCGTCTACGGCTCCCAACATTTGACGGACTGGTTCTTCGTGCAACGAACCAGCGCCAAACGCAATGGCTTGGTCAGCCAAACTCAACGCATCACGCATAGATCCCTGCGCGGCTTTGCCAATAATACGCAACGCAGCCAACTCGAACGGCACAGCCTCATCAGCCAGCACATGCTGCAAATGGTCCACCACTGTTTGAGCAGGCATTGGTCGCAGGTTGAACTGCAAACACCGCGACAACACGGTAACCGGCACTTTTTGCGGGTCGGTGGTGGCCAGCACAAACTTCAAGTACTCAGGTGGCTCTTCTAGCGTTTTCAACATGGCGTTAAACGCCGGGTTGGTCAACATGTGAACCTCGTCAATCATGAACACTTTGAAGCGGCCTTGCACGGGTTTGTATACGGCTTGCTCCAACAAGCTTTGAATTTCATCAATGCCTCGATTAGACGCTGCGTCTAACTCGGTGTAGTCAACAAATCTACCTTGGTCAATATCGGTACACGCCTGACAAACGCCACAAGGCTGATCCGTGATGTCGCCTTGTCCATCAACGCCCACGCAGTTGAGTGACTTGGCCAAGATTCGAGACACCGTGGTTTTACCCACACCGCGTGTGCCCGTGAACAAGTAAGCATGGTGCAAGCGCTGTGAACGCAAGGCGTTACTCAGTGCCTGGACGACGTGCTCTTGCCCCACCAACTCAGAGAAGTTACGCGGTCTGTATTTACGTGCAAGAACGGTATAAGCCATAAGCCTTGATTCTATGTGCAATGAGGTGCGCGCTTGAAAGGAAGGGTAAGAAGACCGTCGGCATAAACTTTGACAGGCCGTTACAATAGTGAGTGACGGGCCTTCCCGCATGGTGAAGCGGCCAACCGGGTCAGATGGGGAACCAAGCAGCCCTAACTGTGAATCCAGTGCCGGGGTCAAGGCTCGTCACCCTCATTCAAAATAGTGAATCGAGACAAGGACTTAGGTCTTTATCGCATCAGAATTCACTGATTTGTAGCATGTACCTGTTGCATGTGGTGTCACGTTGTTAGACCAACGTGAGGCCAACATGGCAGGATTAACAGGGCCATTTCAACGCGGCAGCAGTTACTACCTTCTGGTGGCTTTTCAGCTTAATCATCCGCTACAGAAAACATACTGTGTAGGGGCCATGCAAAAGCCCCTCCCCATCGATCAGTCAACGCTCCCGACTGTGGCAATGCCTACTGTACGTCACACCCTGCAATACATACACGGTGGCACCCCCCTCCCCATGTATCCTATTGAAACGACCCCTAACGTTTAGACATCTTTTGACTTGGTATCAATGTTTATTTAATTAGTTAGTGAAGGACACCTCATATTTCGTCCGAGCCTGACGGATAATTGAATATGACTTGCTGTACTGAAGGCGGTAGTTAATCACTTACGTATTCAATGGCTTGAGCGATGCCATTGCTTCAAGAACCCTGCCGGAACGTATAAATGCCTGATACTGATCTTTTAGCCATCACGACCAAACAAAACACCCCAAAAGACAACTCCCAAAAAGATTACTTCTCAGTGCGCAATGGCGTCCGTTTTGCTGGCGTGCATCTCATAATTGACTGTTATGATGCCGAGCGTTTGGATGACATAGGCTTTATTGAGCAAACACTTATTAGTTGCATCAGTGCATCGAACGCCACGTTAATCAATATCCATCTTCATCACTTCGAGCCTAATGGGGTCAGTGGTGTTGCCGTGCTTGCTGAAAGTCATATTTCTGTGCACACGTGGCCACAGAGCAACTACGCGGCCTTTGATATTTTTATGTGCGGCAATACGCAACCTGAAGCTTGTGTTGAAATCATTCGCGAAGCCTTCAAACCCGGCCGTTTAACGGTCAACGAACACTTGCGGGGACAAGGACTTTGAATATCCAAAAACACAACAACTGGTGGCAGGAGCGATGCGAGGGCTTGGGCATTGCCCAGTCTTTAGATATGGTTCTGCTGCATGCTGAACGAAGCCCTTATCAGTTGATTGAAATTTTTGAACATGCAGCATTTGGCCGTGTCCTCGTTCTCGATGGCTACCTGCAAGCTAGTCAGGCAGACGAATTCATTTATCACGAAATGGGGCTACAAGTTCCTTTGCTAGGCCGAAAGCGTGAGAACGCCTCTGTACTGATCATCGGTGGTGGGGATGGCGGCAGCCTTCGAGAGGCATTGGTTCACGACTTCGTGAGTGCAGTAACCATGGTTGAGATTGACCAACGCGTGGTCGAATTGTCACAAGAATACCTTGGGGTCAATGGCGACTACCTCGACCCACGCGTCAACCTGATTTTTGACGATGCTGGACATTTTGTAAGCGACGCCAGAGCGCGTGGCCAAATCTTCGACGTCATTGTGCTGGACTTAACCGAGCCGGTCGGCCCATCTGCGAGTCTTTTTACAGAAGCCTTTTTCGTCGATCTCGCACAACTGGTTTCAGAAACGGGCGTCGTGGTTGACAGCGACAGCATTTTTTTAACGCGTGAAGGCGCTGGTTTTTTACAGGAGCAATCAGGCGATGGCGAAAATCTAGTCAGCGTCATGCTCCGCACCAAGCTGCTGCCTCACATCGAAGCGTATCGCGCAAATATTCCGTTGTACCCAGGCGCAGATTTTGGCTTTTACCTTTACAGCCGCGACGGGGTTTCTCTGCGCCACCCCTTCAAGGCTTACCAAGGTCGCCACTATGACCCTGACGTCCACCAAGCCAGCTTTGCATTACCGCGCTGGCAACGGGAATGGCTGCGGATTTAAAATTCCACATACTGGCATTGCCCCAAATCAGTTGACACATATGATGTCAAAACTGAAATAGAGAAAATGCAAATGCAACGAACACAATATGCCCTGAACTTCAAGGACGAGGCAGTCTGGCAAGTCATCGATAGAGTCCACACTGTTGTTGGCGTAGCCAAGCCGCTTTTAAATTTTTGAGAGACTCTTGTACTCATGGTATGCAAATCCAAGGAGTTGATGGCACTCATCCCAGGGGTAGCCGTTTATTTAAGGACGGCTGAAAGGCTTAGCAAAGAGCTAACAACCGAAAAAAACTCCACCTGACAACACTATTAAAAAATGACGACAAACTGAGGCGACAGTATAATGAAAAGATTTTTAGGAATTGTGATACTTGGTTATTTGTGGTGTGCCCCAAGTTATGCAGAATTTAGAATGCAAGATTTGATAAATGTATTGATTGAAACGAAAAAAGCCAAAAGTATAGAAGTGGCTAACAATTTACAATCGATAGGCTCTGATGATCAGACTTATGAGTTAGTTATTAGGAATGCGAATCTAAGTCTAGAAAATGCAACAAACATTGCGAAAGCAATTGATAAAGTTAGTAAAAATAATGGACCAAAACTCAGCACGTTAAGCATGAGTTTCAATCAAGATTTACGAGATGAAGGGGTTATAGCGATACTTGATAAAATCCCCAAAAACACTCCTGTTATAGCTTTTGTTGAATGTGGTATGACTGATAAAGCTGGACAAGCAATCATTGATTGGGCATTAGACAATAAAGAAATCAATGGCATATACATAGAAGGCAATTCTTTTTCAAACAGCATGGAAGCAAAGTTTGAAAAATTGAGAATAGAAAGACCTCAACTAACAATTTTAAGCAAATGGGCTAGTGAAGAATTCAAACAAATGGTCAAGAAAAATTTTAATTAAAAATTTCAAATGCAACTATATATTATAAAAATATTATTACAGATGTATGGCATGTCATAAAACATCGCTACTCAACAAGTGCAACACGAATATATCTCAAGTTGCAGAGGTTATTTAGAATACTCAATACCACGCGTCTGAGTAGACGCCCTGAGGCGATTGTATTGAATTATTTACTTGTATGTGTACCGTATATTTATTAATCAGATACATTAGAAGTTTCGGTAATAACTTTAAATAACCACTGCAACCGGCGACCTTAGTTCGGCCAAGCTTTGAATGTGCTCAGGCGACACGCCACAGCAACCACCAATAATCGAAGCCCCAGCTTCAATCCAAGACAAGGCGAAATCACGGTATGTTGCTGGGGTCAGGTCATCTCTGATAGCTGAGAGGCCTTCAATGCTATTGGCTTGAGGTTTGTCACCTATAGGCGGGAAATTATTCGCATACACACCCAACCTAACATCCTGCTCAAGGCCTAAAGACAACAATGCCAGCTTGGCATGTTGCAGTGCTGTTTTCATCACTTCTGCGCAGCTACAGTTAAACAAAATAGCGCAGACATGTTGTCCCGCAATATGCGTCACAGCGTCAAAAACAGACTCACCAGAACGCAAACTCGAATCGCCTGTGGCGTCATCCTTGACAGTGAACGAGATCCAAGTGGGTTTCCCAGTAGACATCGTTCTGGCTTTAATCATTGCTGCCTCCTCTATTGAGGATATTGTTTCAGCCAACCAAAAATCTACATCGTGAACTTGGTTGTTAATCAGCACTTCTAACAAAGGTTGCGCTTGCTCTACTGAAAAAAGATCAGGCCGGTAAGATCCTAAAACAGGCGGGATACAGCCTGCAACCAACACACCTGTACTGCCGTCGGCACATTCGCGTGCAAGCATGGCAGCCTGCTTGACAAGCTGAGGCCCTTGCGCCATAAAACGCTGATCTCCTATGTGAAAAGGGAGAATCGCATACGCATTTGTAGTGATGATGTCAGCACCAGCGTCGATGAAACTGCGATGCACTTGAGACACACAATGAGGGGCTTCTAACAGCGCCTGAGCCGACCACTCTGGCTGTTGAAAAGGGGCACCAATGCGTTGAAGCTCGCGCCCCATACCACCGTCAAGAATCATTAAATGTGAAGTTTTCATTGTCGAAATAGTACTGCACAGGCAGTGGCGTTAAGAACTGTAAGCAATTTTTATTGTTTCGCTAACAAGCGATGGCTTACTCAGTTGTTTATTTACCTCAGCACCACCACCTAGACGGGATGTCGCAACAACAATCAAAGGTTGTAGTTGTTAGTATCCGTTTGTTGAAGCAGGGAACCATGACACTTTGGTCATCTAAGCGGTAAATGACAAAAGTGTCACGCAACCATCTGGGTTGACCACGCGTGGGTTAAAGTTATTCGCGGGCTTGTAGTGCGGATTGCACCATTGCCTCGAGCAGGGCTTCGGGAGGCTGCGCTCCAGATACGGCCCACTTGTGTTGAAACACAAACAAGGGAACACCTTGCACTTGCATGTTGCGCCACCGCTGATCAGTGGCTTGTGCGGCGAGTTGTGGCGCAGCACCCTTGACCAAGCATTGAGCAACCAGTTCAGGGCTTAAGCCCGTTGGTTGGACCACGTTGGCAACCACCGCATCGTCGGTTAAATCTTGACCATTTAAAAAATAAGCATCTAACAAAGCTTGCTTGACAGCGTTTTGTTGGCTGGGATTCGTGGCGGCGTGTATGAGCGCATGCAACCCCAATGTATTGGGTTGGCGTGTGACCTTGTCAAAAGCAAAATCAATACCGGCGTTGCGGCCTGCATCAGCCATACGCTGCATGGTGTCACCCGCCTTGTCGCCAAACTTGTTACGCACATACGTGTCTCTGTCCATTCCCTCGAGCGGCATATCGGGGTTGAGCTGGAATGCAGACCACTCAACCACTGGCGCTTGGTGATCAGGGTATTGCTCGGCGAACAGCAGGAGCGCTTTTTCTAAATGGCGCTTGCCAATAAAGCACCAAGGACACACCACATCAGACACAACGGTGATGTGAAGAACAGGATGGTCGAGTGTAGATGTGTTCATGATTGCTGTCCAGTCGTACATGTGTAAGTTGATTGCTTAAGCGTCTATCTGTGCATGTCTTGTATGGGGTGGTTAATGGCTGTTGTCAGGTTCAATCAAGACGCCCGCTGGCGTAAGAAATGCGGCCCTCACCACCCGATCAGGGTAAATGGATGACACCGCAGCTCGATAGGTGTGCAGCTGTTTGAGCAGGCTTGCATCGTGTTGCGGCGCAAGGTTGGACTTGAAATCAAGCACCCACCACTCCCCTGTGTCTCGGCGCAGCACCAACCGGTCTAGCCGCATCAACGCGCCTCGCACCATGATGTCCACCTCGCTGCCCGCAAAGTCCACCAGGCCAAACTGCCAAGCCCAAGCGCCCTGCCCTTGAACAATGGCACAGGCCCCCGCATAGGCTACATCACGTTCACTGGCACTCAGGCTCCAATTGACGCGCACTTGTTCCAATTGAACACCAGACCACTCGGGCTGGCTGCGCTCTACAGTCACTGGCAACCACTCTAACAGCTGGTGCATGGCTTGCCCCACGCGTGCGCTAAGCGCCAGCGTTTGGTCGCGCTTGCCAGCGAGGGTAACAGCTGATGGCTCTGCAAACACTGGCACCCCCTGCCACTTGGGCACATGTTTGATGGTGACCGTGTGTGCCAACACATTCGCTGCTTGTCCACTGCTGTCAATGGTTTCAGTGGTTTCAGTGCCTTCGACGTGCGTCACCGGTTTGGCGGCGAGCATAACTGGCAGGTCAGTTTGCATTAGTCGTGTCCACCAGCTGTCATCTTTGTTGCCGCTGCGGGAGTGGCCAGACAGCACCAGGTGGCTTTCAGCCCTAGTCATGGCAACATACAGAGCGTTGTTCTCCTCTACCAAGCGTGCGGCCTGGTCGGTTGCCAGCAAATCTTTAGCGCACAAAGGCGGGGACTTCTCTTTGGCAACAAACACCACGCGCGCTGGCGTTGGCGAGTAGCTGGGCCAGTCAACCAACATGGACATGCTTTGTGCTTTTTTAGCTGGGGCATGTGTATCAAGCAACACCACATACTGCGCTTCTAAGCCCTTAGAGCCATGCACGGTGAGCAACCTGACGGCATTGGCAGGTGTGGGCCATGCACGTTTGGTACTGGCACTTTTTACAGCCCTCACGAACTGATAAGGCGTGACAAACCGTCCTTGGTTGAGCGCCAAACTCTCGTCTAGTAAGGCCATTAGTTGCGCATGCGTGGCACCCACCATGGCTGATGGCACAGCGCCAGCGTAGGCTGTCAATACGTCGCAATGCGCATACAAACGGGTCAGCACTTGTACCAATGGAAGTGTGTGCAGCCACTTGGTCATCAACGCCAAATCGCTGGCCCAGCGCTGATAAACAGGCTCAGTGCCGGTTTGAGTACACAGCTGAACCAGTGCAGCGCGCCAGCTCAGTGGGGGTGGTGTTTTAAGCTGTGGTGCTGTTTGAGCCAACGACACAGTGTGTGGTGTTCTCTGCTGCGACAGCCACAACAGCTGTGCATCAGTGCCACCAAATAAAGGCGAGCGCAACGCACGTGCAAGTGCCAAGTCATTGGCGGGTGAAATAAGTGCGTCTAACAAAGCCACCACATCGGCAACAGCCGGGCTGTCAATCAGGGTGGTTTTTTCAGGTTGCGCGCAAGCGATGCCCAAGGCTGATAGGGACGATTGCATAAGACCAAGGCGTGCGTTGGTGCGCGCTATGACCATCACGTCTTGGGGCAACGCACCCGCGCTTACTTGCTGTGCCACCCATCGTGCGGCCTGTTGCGCTTCAAGTGCAGCGAGCTTGTCCTCAATGATGACCTTGGGTGTCAACAAGCTATCGCGCCATACATCTGACGCAGCAAGGCTTGTATGTTCTGGCTGGTTGTCAGACTCTAACAATGGCAAAGCCAACACCCGCCCATGCTGGGTATTGGCGGTGCTGTGGGCTCTAAAGTCTGGTGACTCGGAAGTTTGGTTCGCCACACAACCGCTTGACAGCATGACCGCATTGAGCGCTTGCACAACGGATAGCGCGTTGCGCCGCGTGTGGTCACAAGCCAAAACATCACCACCTAAAGCCTCGCTGACAAACGCTGTTGCAGCTTTAAATACACGAGGCTCCGCGCGGCGAAACCTATAAATCGACTGCTTGGGATCACCCACTATAAACACGCGTGGCACATCACCGCCCCCTGCCCCTACATAGCCTTCTAGCCACGATAACAAAGCGCGCCATTGCATGGGGTTTGTGTCTTGAAACTCATCGATGAGCAACTGCGACACACCTGCGTCCAAGCGCTGCTGCACCCACGCGCTGAGTTCTGAGTCGGCCAGCAACTTGGAAGCCGCCATCTCAATGTCGTTCATATCAACCCAGCCGCGCTGACGCTTTAGGTGGGTAAAGCAACGCAGCAGACACAGAGACAAACGCGCCATGCGCTGCTGGTGCGCTATGCAGTCAGCCTGGTGCATGGCTTGCTGCCAATCGGATGCCCAAGCCTGCGCAGTTACAACCAGTGCTGGGTCCAAGGCCTTCAAGCCGCGTTGTTTGGGCGCCCCAGTAGCCGTCAGCAACACGGCGCAAACAGCCTGCATATCAAACGTGTCCAGTGCACACCCCAATGCAGTCCCGGCCTTGAGTGCTGCTGTGTTACCGGAGCCAGTCATAGACACTGCCGCCTCGCGCAAAGCGCTGGCCATGCCAGGCATTTCATTCAGGGCCTGCTCGATGTGGCGGCAGTGTGCAAAGGCGGCAACAGTTTGGGCCACACTGGCGACCCCGTTCAACAAGGTGGCATCGCTCGCCAGGCTAATCTCAACCCGCTTGCTTAAAGCAAATGCCAAGGCATCATGCACATTGCTGCGTCCATTGGCCGCCAAGGCCAGCGCAAAGTCGGTGCGCAGCTGCACGTCTGCGTACACAGCCTTGTAAAACTGGGGCCACACCAGCGCCACGGCCTGTGCATCGTCTAGCAACAGCTCGTAAGGGGATGGCAGGCCCAGGCTTTTCATCAGCGACAAGGGCGCCATGCGCAGCAAACTGGCAAACCAACCATGGAAAGTACGGATAGCGAGGCCGCGTCCCGCTAGCACCTCGGCTTGTAGGCCACGCGCTTTGTTCAACAGTGCGTCATTGATCGCGGTTTGAGGCACGCCGCGGGCCAGCAACTCTTGCGCAAGAAGATCGTTGTTTAAAGTTGCCCACAAGGCCAATAAATCAGCTACTCGGCCACGCATTTCAGCGGCAGCTTTGTTGGTAAATGTAATGGCCAAGATGCTGTGCGCAGGTGCATCAGCCAACAAAGCACGCCCAATGCGAGCGACCAGCATCCAGGTTTTACCGGCGCCGGCGCATGCCTCAACCACCACGTGGCGCTGCGGGTTGCACGCCACTGTATAAAAAGACTGGGGGGTCGAGTCTCGGCCATTAACGGTGTAGCTGATAGCCGTTGTGTGCAACTCAGTCATACGTCTTGCGTCCAAAAGTCTTTGCGGCACAAGCCGCGTGCTGCGCAATGATTGCACACAGCGCCGTCTCCCAAAGCCGCTAAAGCGTGGCCTTGTTGAAGCCTTGTGATGTCGTTTATGACACCTGCAAGCACCTCATCGGTACCAGCCATGGTGTGCTCTTGCAGCACCAACTGCGTGGCGCCTTTGCCTCTAATCTCTTGTCCAGAAATATTCAGATAGGCCGTCTGTATGGCTTGCGTGTTGAGAGGGTCTTGCATCAACGCTGCATAAAACGCCAACTGGGTATCTTCAAGCGGCTCTGTGACCCGTTTGATAGTTTTACTCAAACGCTCCGTTTTATAGTCCAACACCAGCGGCTCATCGCTGAGCCCGTGGCGATCAACGCGGTCGATAGTGCCAGTGATGGTGACCACAGGGCTATGCCCGTTGTGCAGCACCCGCTCTTTTGGCTGCTCGGCTTGCACAAACACATAACCCTGCGCCTCATGCTGTGACAGCCACGCCAAATAACCGTCGCGCAGCTGTACCCAGTTGCCATCAAAAGGCATAAATTCTGCGGCTTCAAACCCCATGTCGTGGCGAACCTGCAAGGCAAGTTGGTCTATCAAATCGCTGTCAGCGCGGCTATCACTTCCCGAATTGTTCTGCCTCTGTTCATGAAAGAGTTGCAGCACTGTGTGCAGCCAATTGCCCATGTCACGAGGCCCCAGCGCCTCGTCTAACTCAGCACTCTCCCACAGCCGCATGCCTTGCATGGCAAAAAATTTATAGGGGCAATCACGCAGCGCTTGGTAGGCGCTAGCAGACACTCGGCTTGGGGTGTGCGCTTGCAATGTGGGTTGCGGCTTGGGGGTGGCTCGGCACGTTTGCAACGTACCAATGCGCGTATCAGTACCCGCATGCCAAGACCTTAGTTGATACCAAGGGCTAGACATATGCAGCGTATCTTGAGCCTGCGACAAGGCCAGCCAAGGCGCGATTTGCAGCGATTGATCACCATCGGCCTGTCGCCACAACACATCTAAAACTGGCATGCCAGTGACCATGCACCATGCATCTAAAGCGGCCTGTGTTTGCGCAACTGGCATGGCGAGTCCTAAGACCTCAATCTGCGGCGGTGTCCATAAACCAATGTTGTTGACATAGGCGGGCATGTGCGTGGCATCGCAGCCGGCAACCACCACCGCGCCCACATCGCGTCCCAATAACTGCGCCATTGGCAGGGCAGACACTTCAAGACGGCCCACATAGTCTGGCTTATAGCTCCCGCCTTCAAGCCCAACACGCAGCCACGTCGTAAAAGTTTGCACTGACATGCGTTGCCAAGTTGGGGCGAACGCCACAGACCAGGGCTGACAAGCGGTGACCAAGTCCGAAGGCAACGCCGAGTTGAATTGCACGTCTGGGTTTGCGCTCAACCACAGATCTATCAAGTCGGCGTCTAAGCGCATCATGCGCAGCACTTGTTGCGTTGCATCGTCGCCGTTCCACTGGTGCATCCAGCCTGTACCAACCAACAACTGAAGCATGGCTTCGCGCCACGCGGTAGGTGTGCGTGTGGTTTGTGCCAAGGACAACCAAGAAGCCAACACGTCAGCAAAGTTAGTGCTGCCTAACAAGATGCCACAACGCGCCAAGGCTTGCAACGCTTGTGTCGCGCTGCGCAACTGTTGGTTGCGCAGCTGGTGCTCCCATGAAGTCAACTGGGCTTGCAGCTTCGGATCAAGCGTTAGCGGCAGCATTTTTATAAAGTCCAGCAACTGGTTGCTGCTTGCGTTGTCTCGGCTGGCTTGAAGCCAAGCCATCAACATAGCGGCAACAGGCGCTGTGGACAGCATCCAGCCTGTCTCATCGCGCCAATCAACACCAGCTGTTTGCAAAAGGGCATGGATGCGTTTGGTCAACAACCGGTCTTGCGCCACTATGGCTACCGGTACGCGTCCTGCTTGTAAATGCGCCAGTACGCAAGCCGCAGCTTGGCTGGCTTCATCCTGGGCGTTGTCGGCAGTGAATATATAAGCCGCCTCCACTACCCCATTGGCAGGCGACAACGGCGACAACTCAAGCACCGTGTGGGCGCCAAACTGGTCGCGCCAATGGGTTACCAACGCTTGGCTAAGGCTGTCTGCTTGTAACCCAGGCAACACCGCCAGGGCAACACAACTGCGCTGCGCGTCAAGCTCCCACAGCACATCAGTGGCGTAAGAACTGGTGGCCGCCCAATTTAAGGCCATGGCAGCCAACAACGACTCCCACTTGTTAAAGCCGTCGCCTGTACCCAAGGCCAACGCTGCTTGCATGCGCTCTAACCACGCACCGCGTTTGCATGGCTCTATGGCGCTGACCACCCCCCCCAAAGATTGGGCCGCACCAACCAGTTGAGGCGCCAACGTGTGCCGCCACTGTTGGTCAAGTCCTGGCAGCGCTATGCTGGCCAACAAGGCAGCACTGACCGCAGCATCGTGAACCGCGTCCATGCTCAAATCGTCTGGCGCTGGGGTAAACGACCCCAGCCTGTTGGCCCAGTTGCGCGTGGTTTCAAACCTAGGTACAAAACTGGTCGGGTAGGCATGAGCCCATGCTTGCTTGGCACCATTCATCAGCTGCGCAAATGGCACCAACACCACCACCTCGCTAGGTTGCCAGCGACCTGTGCGCATCCATGCGTCCAGTTCGCCAAGCGGTTTATCCCACAGCCACAGACGCGGTTGTTGGGTGTTTTTGTCGGTAAACAGGTCACTCATAAGGTCAGGGCTTCAATTAAGTGCGTAGGCGGTACTTGAAATGTCTGTTTCTGTCACAATTGTTAAATTACTACACAGTAGTTCACACTTACAACAACTTCATAGGATTTTTACCATGGCAAGCGAACTTATCAAACATGTCTCAGATGCCAGTTTTGAACAAGATGTGTTGAAGTCCACCAAGCCAGTCTTAGTCGATTTTTGGGCTGAATGGTGTGGACCTTGTAAAACCATTGCGCCTATTTTGGACGAAGTTGCCAGCACCTACGAAGGCCAGCTAGAAATTGCCAAAATCAACGTCGATGACAACCGCACCGTACCAGCCCAATTTGGTATCCGCGGCATCCCTACACTCATGGTGTTTAAAGATGGTCAGTTGGCAGCAACGAAAGTCGGCGCTCTAAGCAAAGCCCAGTTGGTTGAGTTTGTCAATGAGCAATTGGCCTAAAGCCATCTATAGTAATTAACGGCTTATAAAGTTGCATCCTGGTTTAAATTTTTTTTACCAGATGTGTAAGACACCCTTTAAACACAGCAGCAGGTCAACAGCTTCATTAAAAATGGTCATTTTGTAGTTGTGGTGGGCAGCTATCGCTGTGATCGTTAAGCAGCGGCTGCTTCCCACTTGTCTACCAACACCTTAACGGCTGCTATCAATTAGCCACAATTTTTTAGTTTTGTACATTTGCGTGTCAATCAAGCCAAACTTGCTGATATGATCATTCCAAACCGCAATGTTCTGCCTTATCAGGCTGAACTCCAGTGCGATGTTTGTTGAATCTACACCTCAACAAGGCCAACCCAACCTGCCGTTGGCCTCAACTTAACCTGCCAGCGCATTCGTCTCTAGCACCTACCCCCTCTTCTCTTACTGGTACTTACCTGCAACAGGTTTGATTTACACATGCACTTATCCGAATTAAAAGCCCTACACATTTCTGAAGTCCTAAAACAAGCGGACGAATTGGAAATTGAAAATACAGGCCGCATGCGCAAGCAAGAACTCATGTTTGCGATCATTAAAAAACGTGCCCGTGGCGGCGAGCAAGTATTTGCCGATGGTGTTTTAGAAGTGCTTCCCGACGGTTTTGGCTTTCTGCGTGCGCCAGACACGAGCTTTACGGCCAGCACCGATGATATTTATATTTCACCCAGCCAAATTCGCCGTTTCAACCTGCATACAGGCGACATGGTGGAAGGCGAGGTCCGAACCCCTAAGGACGGCGAGCGTTACTTTGCGTTGACCAAACTCGACAAAATCAACGCCTTGCCCCCAGAGGACAACAAGCACAAGATCATGTTCGAGAACTTGACGCCATTGTTCCCTAATGTACAAATGCACTTAGAGCGTGACATCAAGTCAGAAGAAAACATCACTGGGCGAATCATCGACATCATTGCGCCTATCGGTAAAGGCCAGCGAGCTTTGATAGTCGCGCCACCCAAAAGCGGTAAAACTGTGATGATGCAGCATATTGCGCACGCCATCACGTCCAACAACCCTGATGTGTCACTGATTGTCTTGCTGGTCGATGAACGCCCAGAAGAAGTTACAGAAATGCAGCGCACTGTTAAAGGTGAGGTCATTGCGTCCACCTTCGATGAACCCGCTGCCCGCCACGTTCACGTGGCCGAAATGGTCATTGAGCGTGCCAAGCGGTTGGTTGAACTAAAAAAAGACGTGGTGATTTTGCTGGACTCCATCACACGCTTGGCCCGCGCTTACAACAACGTGTTGCCTTCATCCGGCAAAGTTCTCTCGGGTGGTGTTGACTCCAATGCCTTGCAACGTCCCAAACGGTTTTTTGGCGCAGCGCGTAATATTGAAGAGGGTGGCTCACTGACCATCATCGCCACGGCCCTCATTGACACGGGCAGTCGCATGGACGAAGTTATTTTTGAAGAATTCAAAGGAACAGGCAACTCTGAACTGCACCTTGACCGCCGTTTGTACGAGAAGCGCGTGTTCCCGTCTATTCAACTCAACAGAAGCGGCACACGCCGCGAGGAATTGTTACTGGCTCCAGAAATTCTGCAAAAAACCCGTATTTTGCGCCAGTTTATGTACAACATGGACGAAGTCGAGTCTATGGAAATGGTGCTCAAAAGCATGAAGGCCACCAAGAACAACTCAGAGTTCTTTGACATGATGCGCCGTGGTGGCTAAGACGCCTGATTTCATGCGATAATCCCAAGTTGTTTGAGAAGCCCGACTACGTGTAGTTGGACTGACCAGCTACACATTACTTTTAAACGAAAAGTGTGAGCCGCATGTTGCTCCTCAAGGCTGTCGTAACTGAACCATAGAAAAGAGATTCGCCATGAAAGAAGGCATTCACCCAGAATACCGCGACGTTTGTTTTTTGGACCAATCGAACGGATTCCAAATCATCACACGCTCAACAGCTACTGCTAGAGAAACCATCAAATTAGACGACGGCCGTGAAATGCCTTTGTTTAAATTAGAAACATCTAGCGAATCTCACCCTTTCTACACTGGTACACAAAAAAGCGTGGACAGCATGGGTGGTCGTGTGGAGCGCTTCCGCAACCGCTACGCCAATCGCACTGCCAAGTAATTGGCTTTGCCGGGCTTGGTCCCCAGTTAACTCATCCATACAGATCAGTTATCCCAAAAACAGCCGGTTTCCACCGGCTGTTTTTGTTTGTAAGGCAGCCTCTCCAGAATCTCACCAAGCACGGTCATGAGACGCCCCTTTTAAGCCAGTAACTTAACACATGAACATTCCGTCACCAGCCTTAGTCACGCAATCGGCCGTTAGGCGCCTACCACGTTGGGCATTGGTGCTATTTTCTGTACTGTACGTGCTGCCGGGCTTTATTGGACGCGAATCATGGAAAGTGGCTGATGCTTCAGGTTTTGGGGTGATGCTATCCATTGCAAGAGGCGACAGTTTGTGGGCTGCTCCCAGCATTTTTGGCCAACTGCCAGATACCGCTGCCTTGCTACCTTACTGGTTGGGCGCCATAAGTATCCAGCTGTTTGCAATATTCGACCCAGAGTTTGCTGCACGTATCCCGTTTGCCATGCTGTTGGGGCTGACCATGGCCGGTGTGTGGTACAGCGTTTACCAGCTGGCTCATCTGCCCATGGCACAGCCTGTTGTATTTGCATTTGGCGGCCAAGCGAAACGGCCTGATTACGCAAGGGCCATGGCTGATGCCGGTTTACTGATGCTGCTGGCTTGTTTGGGTTTGGCGCGCATGGGGCATGAGACAACCGCAGACCTCGCCAGCCTAGGCATGGTCTCACTGATGTTGTGGAGCGCCAGCGCTTGGATAGTGCCCAAGAACGTTAAAAAATGGCGTCCCATTGCGGCGTGGTTTGTCGGTGTTGTAGGCTTGGCCCTGAGTGGGCAAAGCCTGCTGGCTTCGCTACTGTCTGTCAGCGTTGGTGTGTATTTACTGCACATTGGACAAGCGCAGGTTAACGACAATGAAGCTGACCAACACCCGCTTGCAAGCTCAAATTTTAAACACATGGCACGCTTGGCCGTCTTGGCTACAGCCGCTACGAGCGTGGCGCTGTACGCACTGCCCGACACCGTTTGGCAAGCCCACAACTACCAACTAACCGTCGAGTCAGCCCTCGGGTGGCAACGTTGGTTGAAGCTGTTGGTATGGTTCCTGTGGCCTGCTGGTCCGCTGGCGCTGTGGGCCTTGTGGCGGTGGCGCGCCCAATGGCGCTCTCCACATATTTGGCTGCCACTGTTGTTCAGCGCGATGACATTCATAACCGCCATGCTGTCCAGCCGTCCTGAGCGGGCGGTGTTGTTAACACTGCCGAGCCTAGCGGTATTGGCCAGTTTTGCACTGCCCACACTTAAGCGCCGCGCCAGCGCTTTAATTGATTGGTTTGCGCTGTTATTTTTCAGCGGTGCGGGCTTCATTGTGTGGGTTGTATGGCTGGCTATGCACACAGGATTTCCGACACAACCAGCCGCCAACGTGGCGCGTTTGGCGCCTGGTTTTGATCCGCAGTTTGCGGCTATCCCAACGCTGTTGGCACTGCTGGCCACAGGCATATGGCTGCGTCTTATTTGGTGGCGCTCACGGTCGGTGGTGCCCGCACTGTGGAAAAGCTTGGTTTTGTCCGCTGGGGGGAGCACCTTGTGCTGGTTGTTACTCATGACACTGTGGATGCCGCTGCTGGACCACGGTTTAAGCTATGGCCCCATGTCTAGAACTATTTCAAGCGTACTCAACAACGCTCAATGCGTCAGAACTATTGGGTTGAAGCAAGACCAGTTAACATCGCTTGCCTACCACGGCCGTTTGCAGGTGCACCCTGATGCATCGGGTCAAGACTGCGACTTTTTACTCGTCAGCAGCGCTGCTTATGCAAGCATAGACAATGTCATCAGCTTGCCGCAATGGGCTTTGCTCAAGCAGGTGTGGCAACTCAACGAACGCTCAGAGATTATTTACATCTACCAACGCATTGGCAGTTGAGTTGGTACGGGGCTCGGTCAAACGGCAACGTTTAATGGGCAGACTGATGGTGAACGTGGAACCTTGCCCTACCAAGCTGTCAACCAGCAACTCACCGCCATGACGCTGCGCAACGTGTTTAACAATCGCCAAACCTAAACCTGTGCCGCCTGTTTCGCGGGAACGGCTGCGGTCTACCCGGTAGAAACGCTCGGTCAAACGTGTCAAGTGTTCTGGCGAAATGCCAGGGCCAGTGTCGCGGACAACAAACTTAAGCGCATCCATTGACACCTCCCAGCCAGCACTGATCACACCCCCATTGGGGGTGTAACGCACAGCGTTGCTCAACAAGTTGCTTAACGCACTGGTCAACTCGCTGACGTTGCCAGTCAAGCTCACGCCAGCGGTTCCCAAGCTTTGCACAGTTTGGTTTTGCTTGCCCATCACGGTTGACAAGGCTTGCGCGTCTATCAACGCGTTTTCAAGGAGTTTGTCACCGTCACACCACTCGTGCCAGCTCGGCACTGGGCTTCCCTCTAAACGAGATAACGTGAGCAAGTCAGCGACCAACGTATCCATGCGGCTGGCCTGATGCGCCATCAGCCCCAAGTAATGGTGCTGCTCACTGGGTGTTAGGTTCAAAGACTGAAGTGTTTCGACAAAACCGCGAATGACAGTCAGGGGTGTGCGGATTTCGTGTGAGACGTTGGCCACAAAATCGCGTCGCATAGATTCCGCCCGCTTGAGCGCGGTGACATCATTGGTCAACATCAACAACCGATCGCGCCCATAGGGAAAAAACCGAATGGATATTTCAGCCATGGTATCGCCATTGACCACAAGTCCTGGTATCAATACAGATTTATCAAATTGACGCTGCTGCAAATAGTTGGCAAAACTGGGGTTGCGAACCAAGTTACGAATGTATTGACGCACATCACGTTGAGAGTCAATACCAAGGTGATCGGAGGCTGACTGATTGGCCCACTCAATGCGACCCAAATCGTCCAGTAAAACAACACCATTAGGAGATGCTTGTATGGCAGATAAGAACTCGTCCAAACGGCGCTGACTGTCCTGTGTTTTACGTTGCAATCGTTTGAATGACTTGCGTGAGCGCTCAATAAAATCACCCCAAACACCCAACAGTTTGGGCGGGTTGTTGTATCGGCGTGACTGCAACCAACGTGCCACGCGAGCAGCGCGCACACCATCCCAAATCACCCATAGCACCACACCTGCAACAGGACCCACTACAGACGCCTGTGTGTGCAAACCCACCAGCCTAACCAGCAGCGAGCCTACAAGCACGGCCAACAGCAACTCAATCAAACGCATAAACATGAGATGGATTATGCCTTCATAGCTCTACAGATTGGCGCTGACTTGGCAAGGATAGTTCACCATGATCAAGTCTTTTTAGACAGAGTGGCCTGTGCCGTTAAGCGATAGCCTGCCCCGCGAACAGTCTCTACCGCGACGCCCCACTCACCCAAAGCCTCACGCAAGCGCTTGACATGCACATCGACAGTGCGCTCCTCAATGGCGGTGTCATCGCCCCACACCTGGTCTAGCAGCTGCACACGTGAATGCACACGTTCAGCGTGTTTCATAAAATGCGCCAACAGTTTGAACTCTGTCGGGCCAACTTTGACAGACTCACCGTCTACGCTGACGCGGTGACTAGACACGTCAAGGCTTATATGACCCACACGCAACAACTCAGCTGGCGCGCTGGGCGCATGTCGACGCAAGACAGCCCTCACCCTGGCTATGAGCTCTTGGGTAGAAAATGGCTTGGTCACGTAGTCATCGGCACCAGCGTTAAGACCCTGCACCTTGTCTTGCTCATCACCTTTGGCGGTCAGCAACACAATAGGCATATTGCGGGTCCGTTCGGCGGCGCGCCATTTGCGTGTCAGGCTCTCGCCACTTTGGCCGGGCAACATCCAATCAAGCAACACCACATCTGGCAGATGAGCGTCAATTTCTCGCTGCGCAGCAACACCTTCAAATGCAATCACAGGCTCAAAACCGCTGTGGCGTAAGTTAACCGCAATCAACTCGGCAATAGAGGGCTCATCCTCCACCACCAACACTCTAGGCATATCGTTCATAAACTAATTGGGCACAAAACACCACGCGGTTTAACCTGCCGAAAACCAGCAAGACTGCGTCATGATTGAAAAAGAAAGGCAAGCACCAAAGGGGGGTGCTTGTAACGGCTTATTTGACCAGCGACTCGACGCTTTCTACAGAGGCGTGCCGCACGTCCTCACCCTTAACCACATAGATGGTTGATTCAGCGATGTTTTTGGCATGATCACCAACCCGCTCTATCGCCTTAGCCAAAAACAACAAATTGAGTGATGGCGATATGGTTCTGGCATCTTCCATGATGTAAGTCATCAATTTGCGTAAAAAGCCGTTGTATTCGCGGTCAATCAAGTCGTCTTCCTTGATGATGGTCAAGGCCATGTGAATATCTAAACGGGCAATGGCATCTAGCGACTTTCGCAGCAACTGAGACGCCAATTCGCTGGCTGTGTGCAACTCGGATATGGGCAAAGACCGCGCTTCACCGCTGGCGATGATAGATTTGACCATGCGCGCCATTTTGGCCACCTCATCACCGGCGCGCTCTAAATTGTTCGTTGTACGAGACATGGCCATCAGCAGACGCAAGTCACGTGCAGTAGGCTGGCGCCTGCCAATGATTGACGAGATATCACGGTCAAGCTCAAGCTCGAAGTTGTTCACGTCCACCTCGCGCTCAATCACAGCCTGGGCCACCTCACTGTCCATGTCGGACAGGGCTGTAATGGCATCGCGCAACTGAACCTCTACCAAACCGCCCATTTCCATGACGCGGGTGGAGATGGCATTTAGCTCTGTATCGAACTGGGATGAAATATGTTTTCCGCTCATGATCAACCAAACCTTCCTGTTATGTAGTCTTCAGTTTCCGAACGCTTGGGCTTAAAGAACAGTTGTTCAGTATCGCCAAATTCAACGAGTTCACCCAAATACATATAAGCCGTGTAGTCAGACACTCGGGCAGCTTGCTGCATGTTGTGCGTGACGATAGCAATGGTGTAGTCCTGCTTTAACTCATTGATCAACTCTTCCACTTTGGCGGTAGAAATGGGGTCTAACGCTGACGTGGGCTCGTCCAACAACAACACAGATGGCTTGATGGCCACGCTGCGCGCAATGCACAACCGTTGCTGCTGACCACCCGACAATGACAGGCCACTTTGGCTTAGCTTGTCTTTGGCTTCTTCCCAAATGGCGGCTTTGCGAAGGGACCACTCGACGCGGTCGTCCATATCGCTAGATGACAGCTTCTCGTACAACCGCACGCCAAAAGCGACGTTGTCATAAATGGACATGGGGAATGGCGTAGGCTTCTGAAACACCATGCCAATGCGAGAGCGAAGCAAGTTCAAATCTTGGCGGGCATCGAGTATGTTCTGACCATAAAATTTAATCTCACCCTCGGCACGCTGACCTGGGTAGAGCGAGTACATGCGATTGAGTGTGCGCAGCAGGGTTGACTTGCCACAGCCAGACGGACCAATAAAAGCAGTTACTTTTTTCTCAGCAATACCCAAGTTGATGTCTTTCAGACCTTGGAAACTGCCATAGAAAAAGTTAAGGTCTTTGATCTCAAGTGCCAGCTTTTCAGCTGTTGGCGTTGTTGTGTCAACTGGTGTCATAACTTTATCTTTCGTTGCGCCAGCAGGTGGGGCGCCATGTGCGTCAATGCATTCAAAATAAGGATGGCTTGAGGGGTATGGACTGGCATGTGCATCAGCCCTTGCTCTTGTCTCTAAACACCACACGGGCCACAACGTTGATGGCCAGCACAGCAAACGTAATCAACAACGCGCCGCCCCAAGCCAGCGACACCCAGTCGTCGTATGGGCTCATGGCGAATTGGTAAATGACCACAGGCAAACTGGCCACCGGTGTACCCATGTCTGTGCTCATAAACTGGTTGCTCAAAGCGGTAAACAACAGTGGCGCGGTTTCGCCGCTGACGCGGGCAATGGCCAATAAAATACCAGTCACAACGCCACTGCTAGACGCGCGCAGCACCACAGCTGTGGAGACTTTCCACTTGGGCGCACCTAAAGCAGTCGCAGCTTCGCGCAATGGGGATGGCACCAAGCGCAGCATATTCTCTGTGGTTCTGACCACCACGGGTAGCGCAATCAAGCCCAGCGCAATAGAGCCAGCCCATCCCGAAAAATTACCCATGGGCACCACCACCAAAGCATATACAAACAAGCCAATCACAATGCTAGGAGCCGATAACATGATGTCAGTCACAAACCGTGTCAGGGCAGCAAACTTGCTGTCGTGACCATACTCACTGAGGTAAATGCCCGCCAATATGCCAATAGGGGTGCTGACCAACGTACAGGCTGCCACCATCAGCAAGCTGCCAACGATCGCGTTGGCCAAACCGCCGGGACTACCAGGGGCAGGCGTTGACTCCACAAACATGGACCAACTGATGGCATCCAAACCCTTGTACAGCAACACGCCCAAAATCCAAAACAACGCCATCAGACCAATGGCCATGGCCAACATGGACAGCGTGATACCAATGGAGTTGGAGCGTCGGCGCTTGGCGTAAATAGCCTTGTTAATTTTGTGCTCGATCATGTTTTGCTACCCTGTGCTTTTTCCATGTTGCTGAGCATGTACTTGGCAGCGGCCAAGACGGCAAAGGTGATTAAGAACAACACCAAGCCTAATGCAAACAATGAAGACACATGCAACTCACTGTCGGCCTCGGCGAACTCGTTGGCCAGGGTTGACGCAATAGAATTACCCAAGCCAAACAAGGACCCGCTGATTTTGTGGGCGTTGCCAATAACAAAAGTTACCGCCATGGTCTCGCCAAGGGCGCGGCCCAAGCCCAACATGATGCCGCCAATCACACCGGCCCGGGTGTAAGGCAACACGATTCGCGTCACCACCTCCCAAGTGGTACACCCCAAACCGTAGGCCGACTCTTTGAGGACGGGTGGGACTATGGCGAACACATCGCGCATCACTGAGGCAATAAACGGCAAAATCATCACCGCCAAAATCAGACCCGCAGTCAGCACGCCCAAGCCAATTTGAGCCCCCGAAAACAACCTGCCAAACACGGGAATCATGCCAAATGTGTCAGCCAACAGCGGTTGGCCGTAGTCCGCAAATAAGGGCGCGAAAATAAACAAACCAAACATGCCATAAATAATGGATGGCACGCCAGCGAGTAACTCAACGCACACACCCAGCGGGCGACGCAGCCAGACTGGGCAGGTTTCCGTAAGGAATAACGCAATGCCAAAACTCAGCGGCACGGCAATCAACAATGCAATGGTGGCGGAAATAACGGTACCAAAGATAGCGATGGCAGCGCCAAAGTCATCGTTGACAATGTCCCACTCGACTTTTGTTAAAAAACCAAAACCAAAAGCTTGTAAAGCTGGCCAAGCCTTGATGGTGAGCGAAGCAATGATGCCCACCAAAGCCAACAGCACAGTCAGGGCAAAGCCCATGGTGATTTTGTGAAAGAAAAAATCCTGCCAACGCTGACGCTGAACGATGCCCATGCGCTGCTCTTCGGTTAAAGAGGACGCCGAGCTCAAATGATCGTGAGCGCTTGCAGATGCTAGTGTCATTCAAACCAACTCAAGTTAAACAGCTTGCGCACAAAACGCTCGCTGCGAATCAATACAAACAAGTTCAGGCACGCGTGTGGTGCCTAAACTCGGTACAAGAACTCGAATTAGTTCTTGATTTCCGTCCATACCGTGTTGCGAATGTAATCAATAGCTTTGGCAGGCATCGCTACATAATCCAACTCATCCGCCAATTTGGCACCGTCTTTAAACGCCCAGTTAAAGAAAGCCAAGGCTTCTTTAGATTTACCGGCATCTTGCGGCTGCTTGTACATCAAGATGAACGAAGCAGTCGTGATAGGCCAGCTGTTTGCGCCTGGCTGGTTGTTCAGTGACAACGCCATACCAGGTGCTTTTGACCAGTCTGCGCCAGCTGCGGCGGCTGCAAAGTTGTCACCACTTGGTGCAACAAATTTGCCATCAGCAGTTTTCAACAATGCGACAGGCAACTTGTTCACTTTGGCATAAGCGTATTCAACATAGCCAATTGAGCCTTTGATTTTCTCAACGTTGGCAGCAACACCAGCGTTGCCCTTGCCGCCTACCGACGCATCAGCTGGCCACTTAACGGCTTTGCCAGCACCCACTTTGTCAGCGAAGTCTTTAGACATCATGGACAAGTACTCGGTAAACACAGATGTTGTGCCAGAGCCGTCAGCACGGTGAGACACGGTGATGTACTGGTTTGGCAACTTCAGATCAGGGTTTAATGCTGCAATTTTTGCATCATCCCACTTGGTGATGTTGCCCATAAAGATATCGGCCAAGGTGACACCATCTAACTTCAGGGCGCCAGAGGCAATACCTTTGATGTTGTAAATGGCCACTACACCACCAATAATGGCGGGGAATTGAACCAAACCCTCTTTGGACACCTCGTCGCCGGACATGGGGGCGTCGGTCGCACCGAAGTCAACCGTTTTGGCTTTAATTTGCTTGATACCGCCTGATGAACCGATGGATTGGTAGTTCACGGCTTTGCCAGTGGCAGCCTTGTAGGCTTCTGCCCACTTGGCGTAAATGGGGGCTGGGAAAGATGCGCCGGCGCCGGTCACGTCTTGCGCAAAGGCAGACACGGTCACGACAGAACTGATCATCACTGCCAGCAAGGACTTGGAAAACGTCATCTTCATGGGAATCACCTCTATAAATTACGTGTTCGAACCAAACACAAGATGAACTGTAAAAGTTGTTTGTGACGGTTTTGTGACAAACCGTCATAAACAACAAGATTGCCCGTTTTGCAGCTGCAAACAACTCCTCATAGTGTAATGTCATGCAGTTGTCACAATCCAACAATACCGTTGGACACCATTGCTTCAGCAATATGCCCCCCCTGCACACCTATTTATATGAACAACGGCGACTTATTAGCGGCTATTGATATTGGCTCCAACAGCTTTCGACTGGAAGTCGCTAGATATGTCAATGGTTACATTGAACGCGTTGACTACCTCAAAGAAACTGTACGACTGGGGGCAAACCTCGATGACAACAAGGCGCTCAGCCAAGATGCCATGGACAGAGGTTGGGCATGCTTGGCCCGATTTGGTGAACGCATCAGAGGCTTCTCCACCAACAACGTAACGGCTATTGCCACCCAAACCTTGCGCGAAGCCAGCAACCGATCTGTGTTTGTGGCAACAGGACAGCAGTATCTGGGATTCAACATAGACGTCATAGCCGGGCAAGAGGAAGCACGCCTCATTTACCAAGGGGTTGCCCACAACCTGCCAGATGACAGCCGCCCCAGGATGGTCATAGACATAGGTGGCCGCTCAACAGAGTTTATGTTGGGTCAAGGCCTGCGGTCATCGGCATTGGCATCCTACAAAGTGGGCAGCGTGTCGTGGTCTCAGCGCTATTTCGCCAACGGACAACTGACGCCACAGGCGTTCAACAACGCCACAGTGGCAGCCAAAGCATTGTTAGAAGAAACACTTGGCACTTTCAGTAAAGCGCATTGGGCGACCGCTTATGGCTCGTCCGGCACCGTTGGGGCTGTCGATGAAGTGCTGAGAGCCAACGGACGCGGCGCGACGGGCATTTCACACAGCGACCTGCGGTGGCTCATTACCAAGTTATGCGACTACAAATACAGCGAGTATGTAGACATCGCAGGCATCAAAGCAGACAGAAAACCTGTCATCGGCGGGGGCGTGAGTATCTTAAAAGCTATTTTTGAGCTGTTCGATATAGACACCATGCAGGTAGCCAAGGGCGCGCTGCGCCACGGCGCCTTACAGGACTTGGTCAAACGCGACACACCTCGCGCAGAATTGCGCCACCACACAGTGGACTACCTGATGCAGCGTTTCAACGTAGACGCCTTGCAAGCCAGCCGTGTGTCCCAAACAGCATTGCACTTGTTTGACCAAGTAGACACCCAACAAACAGACTTGAAAAGCGCCAGGCAACGGCTGATGTGGGCGAGTCAATTACATGAGGTTGGGAGCATCGTGTCCCACAACGACTTGCCCATTCATGGGGCTTACATGCTGGGCCATGTCGACGCGCCAGGGTTTTCAATCGACGAGCTGCATGTGCTGAGCCAGTTGGTACTGGGCCAGCGCGGTAAACTTAAAAAAGTTGACGCCATGCTGGTTGATACCAGTTTTGCAAAACAATTGTTGTGTTTAAGACTGGCCTGCTTGCTGTGCCATGCACGTAAAACACCAGATCTCAACACACTCAAGCTTAGATGTGATGCACACGGCTACACACTCAGATTGCACCCCACATGGGCGCAACACTTTCCGCAGTCCATCTGGCTGCTAGAAGAGGAAGTTAAATACTGGGCACGTACCGAGACCTTGCTGCACATTGAGGGCATCTAGGCTCGTTCACAACAACAGGGGCTAAGCGTAGAGGGGCAACAACGTGTTGAAGTCATGACGTCAACCACCCATACGGTTTACATTGTTGTTTTCTAGTTTCACGAAATAAAACATTGCAAAAACAACCAGCAATGACGACAAGAAAAAATAAATTAATACGAGTCAACATGACCTGACAAGGGCTTCGCGCAAACAAACAGCTGATTGTTTGATCGTTTACAAGCTAACAGATACGACCGTATTTCAACATCAGCGTGTGGTGGACATCGTGTCGGTTGCTGCTGCTCGTCACTGGTGTTAGCGTTGGCACTTGTTCATACTGCGTTGTGCTCCTCATCTCCCACGTATTAGCCGTGTCGGTGAGGTATAGGCCCAAGCATTCTTCAAGCACCCTCGCGCGCAATTGGACGTCGTCAACAGGCCACGCAATTTCCACGCGCCTGAGCATGTTGCGGCTCATAAAGTCTGCACTGGACAACCAGACGGTTTGATTCTGGTCGGATTGGAAGTAAAACACGCGGGTATGTTCTAGAAAGCGGCCAATCACGCTGCGCAGGCGAATGTTTTCACAAGCTCCAATCGACTGGGCCGCAATGATGCAAGCGCCTCGAATAATCAAGTCTATTGTTGCACCTTGTTGCGCGGCAGCCATCAACGCTTTGGCCAAACGCTCGTCGGTCAGTGAGTTCATTTTGACAGTAATATGGGCAGGCTTTCCACTGGCCGCGGCATGTGCAACCTCATCTATCTTTTGCAAAATACCATGTTGCAAATGAAACGGTGCCATCTGGATTTTTTCAAGCTTTGGCAAGCGGCTTTGGCTGGCCAAATGCAAAAAAACTTGCTCGACATCCCGCGTGAGCGCTGGGTCAGCCGTCATCATGGACAGGTCGGTGTACATGCGCGCTGTTGACGCGTTGTAATTACCCGTAGACAAATGGGCATAACGTTTCAGCAACTTGCCTTCCCGCCTCGTAATCAGCAGCATTTTGGCATGCGTCTTTAAGCCAACCACGCCATACACAACTTGCGCCCCCACCGCCTCAAGATACTCGCTGTAATTGATATTGGCTTCTTCATCAAAACGTGCTTTTAACTCGACAACTGCCGTGACTTCTTTGCCGCGATGAACAGCGTCTTTCAGCAGCCGCATCAACTCTGAGTTTTTGCCGGCTCGGTAAATGGTCTGTTTGATGGCCAGTACGTCCGGATCCAACACGGCTTCTCGCAACAGCTCAATCACTGCATCAAAGCTCTCAAAGGGCTGGTGAATCATCACATCGCCTTTGCTAATTTGCTCAAACAAAGACTGACCCAACACCAGTTGTTTTGGCCAACCTGGTGTGAACGTTGGGAACAGCCAAGTGGGCTGATCGAGCAAGTCAATCAACTGCGTTAAGCGCGCTAAATTAACGGGGCCATGCACTCGAAACAGCGCTTGAGCGGGCACATTAAATTGCAACAACAACATGTCAGACAAAAAGGCAGAGCACCCAGACGACACTTCTAATCGGGTAGCGCGACCGTAATGACGGTGTTGTAAACCTTGACGCAGTGCCGTACGCAAGTTTTTCACTTCTTCTTCGTCAACCGCCAAATCTGAATGGCGGGTCACTCGGAACTGCGAAAATTCGGTCACTTGCCGACCAGGAAACAAGTCGTCTAAATGCGCGCGTATCACGCTAGAAATAGACACAAACAAGCGCGCTTTGCGACCTTTGATGCCAGGCATTGCAATAAACCTAGGCAATGAACGTGGCACCTTCACAATGGCGATTTCATTTTCTCGGCCAAAAGCATCAAGCCCTTTGAGACGCACAATAAAGTTTAAAGACTTGCTCGCAACTTGCGGAAAAGGATGTGACGGGTCTAAGCCAACAGGCACCAACAAGGGCTGCACTTCTGTCGCAAAATAATCCTTAATCCACTTGCGTTGTGCCGCCGTTCGTTGACCATGCGCAACAACCTGCACCCCTTGCTTGGCCAACTCTGTCATCAGTTCGCCGTTGTAGGCGGCATACTGACGCTCTACAAGTGCATGGATACGCAGGCACAACGACTCAAAACTCACAAGGCTGGACGTTGACTTTTTCGGATCTCTCACAAAATTGGTCAGATGTGGCGCCATGCGAACTTCGAACAACTCGTCTAAGTTGGACGAGACAATGCACAAAAAACGCAAGCGCTCCAGCAGGGGCACGTCTGCACGCTGCACCCAATTGAACACCCGTTCATTAAAAGCGACCAAGCTGACATCACGGTCTAGCAGCGGCGCCATTTTAAGTAGGCTGTTTTTTTTAGCCGCCATATAGTCAGTTCAAAAAGTGTTTGCGGTAACGTGCAGGCATATCATCCAAAACATAATCATGGATAAGCCGGCAGCATTAAAGTCTGGATCCCAAGCAGGGGCGCCCATAACTTTTGCACCCAACCGCAAATAGGCTTTCACAAGCGCGGGGGGCTCGACCTTGAGGCTGGCGTCCAACCGCTCGAATGGCAAAGCCAAACGCGGTCGAACGTGGTACCGGATAGACGCCATGCATGAGGTGTGAAGCTGCCCCCATATACTGGCCGCGCCATGACCGCCATGCACCACGCTGTGTGGGCAGTGCATACGCATGGGCATGGTGAGGCAACCAGTCACGATATCAAGCTGGTTGCGCTGCATGAATCCGGTCAAAGCTCGCCACAGTGCCATGATGACTGGGCCTTGACGGTATTGCGGGTGAACACAACTGCGCCCAAACTCAACCATACGCCCACGGATATCACGCAGACGGGTTAGGTCAAACTCGGTGTCCGTGTACGTGCTGCCCACACGTTTGGCTTGAGCAGGCGTTAAAACCCGGCAGGTACCCACCACTTCGTTTGTGCGTGAATCGCGAACCAGCAAGTGTTCACAAAAGTCATCAAATAAATCCATGTCGTGCCCAGGCAATGAACCCGATAAGGCGGCACCCATTTCAGTTGCAAAAACGCTATAACGCAGACGCTGAGCAGCTCGCATATCGTCTTGTGTGCTAGCCCACTGAACGGACAAACTGGTTGACAACACACCAGTTGAGGGTATGGCTAACTCAACATCAGATGTTGGCTGCACAAGGTGTTTCCAACGCTCGACCTCAGCCTGTAGGTGACCCATCAAACAACCTCCAAATGCGCCAAACTTACAATTGCTCGGCTGTTGGTAAGTAGTGTGCTGCAGCCACATGACAGAAATGTGTCACTTGTATGCCTGTTTTATGACAGGTGGGGCTTGCTTACATTGAAACAGCAGATCAAGATATTGACTTGGTTGGCACATACCTGCGTACGCCAAACCACAACAGCACAATGGCTAGCGAGACGTACAACGCAACCCAGTAAAACTGGCTTTCAAGGCCAACACCCACGTCAATCAGTAATCCGGTAATACCTGGACCCAAGGCCGAGCCTAGAACCATCACTGCAGCTGCAAGTGCCCTGATTGAACCAATATGTTTTGTACCGTAAACCTCTGCTAAAAAAGCGCTAGGTAGGGTCGCGTTAGCCCCAGCTGTCAAACCCAACATGACGAAACCCAGTGACATCATCACGCTCGTTTGAGCGAACCCAAAAACAATGAATGCAGCAACCATAGGTATCTGGAAAAATGGCATCAACCTTGGCGTTCCCCATTTATCCAGACTCCAACCGGACAACAGCATCGCGGCAACTGATACGGCGGTATACAGTGGGAATTGAGCCACAAGCGACACATGGGTCAGGTCTTTTAATTCTGAAAAATGAACCTGATGGAAAAAAAACGCAGTGTTAAAAGCCGATGGACCAAGAATTGATGGCACCATGCACCAAAACATGGGATGTCGGACCACATCAGACCGCGTCCAATACATAAAAGCGATGCCACGTGATGGGTTGACACTGGTCATTGACTGAGGTGTTCTCTCGTGTCGCAGTAAACGAATGAGCACAGGAACGCCAGCAAGGATCACTACAGCGGCAATCACCCACAACACACGCCAATCTAAAAAGCCTAGCAACACCACAAATACAATGGGGAGTACGGCTTCACCTACTGAAAAACCCAGCGCTGCAATTGATAAGGCGCGACCGCGCTCTGCGTCAAACCACCGGGCCATTGCAACCACTGCTATATGAGAGGTCATGCCTTGGCCACACAAACGAAGGGCAAAAATCACGACAGGCAACAACCATACAAATGGATTGAAAGCCATCAACAAGCAAGACATGGCCAGCATCAACAAAACCACTGGCCCTAGAGCTCCAACACGGAACTTGTCCGTCAGACCACCAGCCCACACCATTACAACAGCGGATGTTGTGGTTCCCAGCGCATAGATACCTCCCCATGCACCATGGCTTAGAGAAAATTCGGCTTGAATGTCCGCCGCAAATACCGAGATGAAAATGGTTTGCCCGAACGAGGACAACAGTGTAAGCAGTGCCCCAGAAGCCAGCCAAGGGGCGTTACGAACCAAAAATAAATCCCGCATAATTTAGCGACAGGGTTGAAGCACCCGCGCTGCCCGTGTGCTGTGTATCAAACCGTACCGCTCATAGACATCAAGCTGCACGCATACGCTGAATGGTTGCGAACCTAAACAGGTTACAACATCAACTGCAAAAATTGCGCTTGTCCCATGGAGTCGTTGAGCTCATAGCCAGCAAAGCCCAAGTCCTTGTAGGCCTTCATCGCTGACTGGTTGCCAGACAGCACTTCCAGTGTGAGTTTCACTGCACCTCGTTTCCGGGCTATGTCGGCTATGCGCGTGATCATTTTCTTGGCAATGCCTTGACCACGGTGAGAAGCCAAAACAGACACGTCGTGGACATTAACCAAGGATTTGCAAGCAAATGTTGAGAAGCCCTCGATGGCGTTGACCAAACCCACAGGTTGGTCACCATCGTAGGCCAATACGCTAAACATACTGCTGCGTGACTTCATGGCCGAGATCAGGTTGGACTTGGCGTAATCGCTCAGCCCTTGACCGCCTCCAGCAGGGTCTTTGGCGTAATCGTCCAGTAAATACAGAACCGCAGCAGCGTGGGCATTTAAGGTCAGATCAGCTGAAATGACTTGTATAGGTTTTGCAGTCATTTATGTGGCACGCAACAATTAAATTTCAATTTTAAATATCATACTAAGTCGGCCAGGCGCTGAGCGAGGGCTTGTGCCTGCTGCGCATCCGCCGCCTCCACCATGACCCGTAACAATGGCTCTGTCCCGCTTGCACGGATCACCACGCGCCCAGTATCGCCAAGCTCCAGCTCTACGGCAGCTACGCCTTCTTGCAAGGCGATGTTACTTTGCCAGCCTTGCTGACCAAGTTTAAGCTTCACATTGAGCAAGGTTTGGGGAAATAAATGCACGTCGTCGAGCATGCCGGCCAACGTGTCATTTGTACGCACGGCTGCTTGCAACACCTGCAGCGCGCTGATGAGCCCGTCGCCAGTGGTATGAATATCCAAGGCCAGTAAATGGCCTGAGCTCTCACCGCCAAGCAGCCAACCACGTTGCTCAAGCTGCTCCAATACGTAACGGTCACCTATCTTAGCGCGCACCATCTCTACGCCGAGACGCCTAAATGCCAATTCAACAGCCATGTTGGTCATGAGCGTGCCAACCACACCAGGTACGCTATAGCCACGTTGCAAGCGGTCTCGTGCCAACATGTACAGCAGCTCATCACCGTTAAACATGCGTCCCGCCGCGTCAACCAATTGCAACCTGTCGGCATCACCATCTAATGCAATACCGACATCGGCCTTGTGGCTTAGAACCGCGTCAATTAAAGCCTGTGGGTGGGTGGCACCAACGTCTTTGTTGATATTCAGACCATCGGGTGCGCACCCAATGGCAATGACATCGGCTCCCAACTCATGAAAGACCTTGGGGGCAATGTGGTAGGCAGCACCGTGGGCGCCATCGACCACAATTTTCAAGCCCTTCAAACTTAAAGACTTGTCAAAGGTGCTTTTGCAAAACTCAATGTAGCGACCGGGCGCATCGTCTAATCGCTTGCTTTTGCCCAGGTTGGCGCTGCTGGCCCATTGGGGCGCCTCTTTCAGGGCGGCCTCAACATCGATCTCCCACGAGTCCGGCAGCTTGGCACCTAGCGCACTGAAAAACTTGATACCGTTGTCTTCAAATGAATTGTGACTGGCGCTGATGACGACGCCCAAACTGGCGCGCTGGGCGCGCGTCAGATAAGCCACTGCAGGCGTTGGTACGGGGCCAAGCAATACGACGTCTACGCCAGCTGAGTTAAAGCCAGACTCCATTGCACTTTCTAACATATAGCCAGAAATACGCGTGTCTTTGCCTATCAGTACTTTGGGATTTAGATCGCTGGGCTCTTGCGCAGACTTCAGCACCCGACCCACTGCGTGAGCCAATCTCATCACAAAGTCAGGTGTAATTGGCGACTGTCCGACACGGCCACGTATGCCGTCTGTTCCGAAATATGTACGACTCATAAGGTGGGATGTAGGGTGTAGACCACCCTGAACGGGCAGTCGGTTTGTAAGCAGTAATTATGAACCAAATATGACGCATATTTGCGAGCCAATCTGCAACCCATACTAGTCGCCAGCGGCCAAGTCACCGCCAGCAACAACCGCTTGATAAACCGCAACTGCGTCCTTGGTAGCTGCAACATCGTGTACACGCAATACCTGAGCGCCATGCTGCATCGCTAAACAAGCAGCCGCAACACTGGCGTAAGTCCGCGAACCAACCTCCCGACCAGTAACAGCCCCCAAGGAGGACTTACGCGACCAGCCAGCCAGTACAGGGTAGCCCAGTTCAAGCAACACACGTTGACCTGTCACCAGCGAGAAATTTTGCGCCACAGTTTTTCCAAACCCGATACCGGGGTCTAACACCACACGCGAGGACGCAACCCCTTGGTCACGCAAGGCTTGTGCACGTTGAGCCAAAAAAGCAACGACTGGCGCTACGGCCTCACCTTCCATCGGGCTGATGTGCATGGTGGCAGGCTCCCCGTTCATATGCATCAGACACACGCCACAGTTCGGATGCGTGGCAACAACATGCTCGGCGTTGAGACCGTCCGCGGCGCGCCACCGCAACGCCCAAACATCGTTGATGATGTCCACGCCCATGTCCAGTGCCCGCTGCATGATGGCCGGCTTGTAGGTGTCAACCGAGATAGGGACTCCCCAAGACAGAATTGCCTTCAACACAGGCTGTAACCTCGCCCACTCCTCTTGCTCAGACACAGGTGATGCGCCTGGGCGGGTCGACTCTGCACCTACATCAAGTATGTCAGCGCCAGCATCCAACGCGGTTTGTGCACGCTGTAAACCATTTGCAACAATCAAACTGGTAGGAGCTTCGGAAAAGGAATCGGGCGTTACATTCACAATGCCCATCACTTGCGGCGCGCTCAAATCAATGCGGTGGCGTGTGGTGGTCCAAACAGTAGGCATACAAGCAAAATGGTACAGAGGGTTACAAACAACAACCGGGGCATAAAGCCCCGGCGTTTTGAATCACATCAACGCAACCACCTATGCTGCTGTAGGTGCTGAATCAGTTGGTGGCTCTTTTGAACCCACATCAGGAGGTGTTGTGTCTGATGCATCAGTTGCCACCGCGCCGCTGCCGTCGGTCGGACCACTGCCAATATCTGAAACGGGTAGCGCCCAGTCTTTGGGTGGGCGCGGGGCCTTGCCAGACATGATGTCCGCAATTTGCTCTGCGTCAATGGTTTCCCACTCTAACAAGGCATTGGCCATGGCATGCATTTCGACGCTGTGCTTCTCGATGAGATTGCGGGCTTGCGTGTACTGCTCATCAATAATGCGGCGAACTTCAGCATCAACAGTTTGCATGGTTTGCTCACTGATGTTGGTGGTTTTTGTAACTGAACGCCCCAAAAATACTTCACCTTCATTTTCGGCGTACACCATAGGGCCCAAAGCATCGGTCATGCCATAACGCATCACCATGTCGCGGGCTATTTGAGTGGCCCGCTCAAAGTCGTTGCTGGCACCTGTGGTCATTTGTTTCATGAACACTTCCTCGGCAATTCGGCCACCAAACAACATGCTGATTTGGCTGAGCATGTACTCGCTGTCGTAGCTGTAGCGATCAGCTTCTGGCAGGCTCATGGTCACACCCAAGGCGCGACCACGTGGAATGATCGTGACCTTGTGTACAGGGTCACACTTGGGAAGCAAATGCCCAATCAAGGCGTGGCCAGACTCGTGGTACGCGGTATTTTTCCGCTCGTGATCAGGCATCACCATGCTCTTGCGCTCAGGACCCATGAAGATTTTATCTTTGGCCTTCTCAAAGTCTTGCATTTCCACTTTATTGGCGTTGCGTCGGGCCGCCATCAAAGCGGCTTCGTTGCACAAGTTGGCCAAATCGGCACCAGACATGCCTGGTGTGCTGCGGGCAATAACGGAAGGGTTGACGTCGGCGCTCACAGGCACTTTACGCATGTGCACATTCAAAATTTGCTCGCGTCCACGGATATCTGGAAGCGTGACATACACCTGGCGGTCAAAACGACCGGGGCGCAACAAAGCCGCATCCAAAATATCTGGGCGGTTGGTGGCCGCAACCACGATGACGCCCAAATTGGTTTCGAAACCGTCCATCTCAACCAACATTTGATTAAGTGTCTGCTCTCGTTCGTCGTTGCCACCGCCAACGCCCGCACCGCGCTGACGACCCACAGCATCTATCTCATCAATAAAAATGATACAGGGGGCATTCTTTTTGGCATTATCAAACATGTCGCGGACACGCGAAGCACCAACACCCACAAACATCTCGACAAAGTCTGAGCCTGAAATGCTGTAGAAAGGCACTTTGGCCTCACCGGCGATGCTTTTGGCCAGCAACGTTTTACCAGTGCCGGGAGGGCCTACCAGCAGCAAGCCGCGCGGAATACGACCGCCTAGTTTTTGGAAACGTTGGGGATCTTTCAGAAAGTCCACCACCTCTTTCACTTCTTCTTTGGCTTCATCACAACCAGCAACATCGGCAAATGTCACCACATTGTTGTTTTCGTCCATCATGCGTGCCTTGCTTTTTCCAAAGCTAAATGCACCACCTTTGCCGCCACCTTGCATTTGTCGCATGAAATAAATCCAAACGCCAATCAGCAACAACATAGGACCCCAACTGACAAGCAGCGTCGTCAGGAATGAACTCTCTTCGCGGGGCTTGACATCAAATTGCACATCGTTGGCCAACAAATCGCCAACCAGCCCCCTGTCGAGGTAAGTCGCCGTTACACGCAAGCGGCGTTCGTCATTGGTAATAGCCAAAATCTCGGTGCCATTACCGCCTTCAGAGATGGTTGCGCTTTTTATCCGGCCAGACTGCACCTCATTGATAAATTCTGAGTAGCCGACAGTGCCAGCACTGCTCGCGCCTCGACCTTCAAATTGTTTGAAGACTGTGAACAGCACCATGGCGATCACCATCCAAACAGCAATTTTTGAAAACCATTGATTATTCAAGGAGCGCTCCGGGGAAAAAGGCTAAAAGGAACCCAATGTGGGCTGAGAAATACATGAGGTCATTCTAGAGGTTTCAAGAGCTAGGCCCTTGACATCGATTGGTCGTGCCACCACTGTGCGTGTGGATTTAGCCCAAAACATCAGTTTGAGAGCCGTTTTAAGCCCCTGCCCAACAAAAACGTCTCTGATGATTTCATCCTAGAACTTTTAGGCTTAATGGGTTTAACCAGCACAAAATGCTGCTTGAATAAAGCGACCAACTGGCCATAGCCGCTGCCGTTGAACAATTTCACTACCAACGTTCCGTTGGGCTTGAGGGTAGCCATTGAAAACTCCAACGCCAACTCTATGAGATGCGTAATCCGCGCCGCATCAGACGACTCAATACCCGATAAATTAGGTGCCATGTCTGACACCACCACATCGACCAAACGGCCCGGCTGCACCGCATCCATGGTGGCCTTGAGCTCTGCCAGCACATGCTCATCACAGAAATCACCCTTGATAAAGTGCACGCCGTCAATGGGGGCCATGTCCAATAAATCCAACGCTACGATGTGACCGTTGAGCTTGCCCGTTGCCGCACCATCGGGCGACAAGCGCCGGCGCAGGTATTGACTCCAAGCCCCCGGTGTACTGCCCAAATCGACCACAAAGTCACCAGGCGTTATCAAATGAAAGGTTTCGTCAATTTCCTTGAGTTTGTAAGCAGCTCTGGCACGGTAGCCGTCGAGCTTGGCCAGTTTCACATACGGGTCATTGGCGTGCTGATTCAGCCACGCTTTGTTGATTTTTTTACTTTGAGATTTGACTTTCATACCCGAACCCTGTTGAGTACACGGCATTTATAGGCCGCGATAGCCGATAATTGTCCCATGTCTCAAATATTACTCACACCCGTACAACGCAAAGCACACCGTGCCGACGCCCACCACCTCGATGCGGTGGTGCACATTGGCAACGATGGCCTCAGCCCCGCTGTGGTCAAAGAGGTCGATGCTGCCCTGAAATCCCATGGCCTTATCAAGGTTCGTGCCATGAATGACGAGCGTACAACCCGCGCCGAATGGCTGCAAACCCTTGCAGATAAGCTGCATGCAGCACCCATACAACACATTGGAAAGCTGCTGGTGTTGTGGCGCCCCATGCCAGAAAAGGTCCGCGAAGTCGATGAAGACCGCTTGCCTGGGCCACGTACTGTCAAAGTATTGAAATACAGCACACGCGGCGGTCAGCGCCCTGAGGTCAAACAAGTTCGCGTGCTGGGCAACGAACGCTTGACACCGGGTGGCACCATCAAACGTATCAAGCCAAGAACCAAAAGCCTCAAACGCGGCCCAGGTATTTAAATGACTTGAAAGTTGGGCAAGTGCCTGCAACTAAGCTGTTACCAGTGCCTATTGATTAACAGCCCCTCCCTTTTGGGCGCTTCTCAGCACATCGCTTTGAAGCGCCTTTTTTATTGCCATTATTGTTTTCACAGCTCACACTTTCCATGACCACAACAGACTCCAACCCACTGCTAGGCGTTTCCTCACAAGGCCTGCCCCTGTTTGATCAAATTCAAGCGGTGCACGTTGAGCCCGCTATTGGCCAACTGCTGGCACAAGCGAAAACCGCTCTAAACACCGTCACAGCCCCCGGTTTTGCGCCGACTTGGGCGACGTTGGCCTCCACGTTAGACGTCGCCACAGAGCGCCTAGGCATGGCTTGGGGGGCCATCAGCCACCTCAAAAGTGTGGCTGAAACACCCGAATTACGCGTCGCCTACAACGCAATGCTCCCAGTTGTAACTGAATTTTGGACGAATTTGGGCGCCAATGAAGACTTGTATGCCAAGTACAAAGCCTTGGACGCAGAGAGTTTAAACAACGAACAACAGCAAGCGCTGAGCAACACCTTGCGCAGCTTTGTGCTGGGTGGTGCAGACCTACGCGGCGATGCCAAGACAAGGTTTGCCGCGATACAGGAGCGCATGGCCGAGTTGGGCCAGTTGTTCAGCGAACACGCGCTAGATGCCACTGAAGCCTTCAGCCTTGTAGTGCCCACTGCCGATTTGGACGGGGTTCCGGCAGATGTGTTGGAAGCCACAGCAGCCGCTGCCCAGGCAGCAGGGCAGCCCAGTGGCACGCACCAACTGAACCTGAAAATGCCAATTTACTTGCCTGTGATGCAGTATGCCAAGCACAGCGCCTTGCGTGAAACCATGTACAAGGCTTATGTAACACGCGCCAGCGATCAAGGCGATGAAGCCACACATCACTTAGACAACACTGCCATCATGCAAGAAATGGTGACGCTGCGGCTTGAAGAGTCGCACCTGCTTGGCTTCGACAACTACGCCGAGTTGTCAGTCTGCCCAAAAATGGCCAACAACGCGGACGAGGTGCTGGTCTTTTTACGCGACTTGGCCACCAAAGCCAAACCGTATGCGGCGCAAGACTTAGCCGACTTGCGCGACTTTGCTGTCACTCATTTGCACTTAACAGATCCGCAGCCTTGGGACTGGCCATTCATCAGCGAGCGACTCAAAGAGCAGCGCTACTCGTTCAGTGAATCAGATGTCAAAAACTACCTGCCGGCTGACAAAGTCTTATCTGGCTTGTTTAAGGTTGTTCAAAGCTTGTTTGGTGTGCGCATTCTTCCAGACAACGCGCCGGTATGGCATTCGTCTGTTCAATTTTTTAAAATTGAGCGCGACGTCAATGGACAAGCGCAATTGGTAGGCCAATTTTACCTAGACACGCCAGCAAGAGACGGTAAACGTGGCGGCGCTTGGATGGACGATGTGCGCGCACGTTGGCTGCGCCCTGACACCCATCAACTCCAAACACCTGTTGCCCACATGGTGTGTAACTTCAGTGATGGTGTCGATGGCAAGCCCGCCTTGCTCACCCATGACGACGCGATCACGTTGTTTCACGAGTTCGGACATGGCTTGCACCACATGCTCACACAGGTCAATGAACACGATGTATCCGGTATCAGCGGTGTGGAGTGGGATGCGGTTGAACTGCCCAGCCAGTTTATGGAAAATTTTTGCTGGGAATGGGACGTGCTGCGCGACATAACCGCCCATGCCGAGACTGGCGAGGCCTTGCCGCGCTCTTTGTTCGACAGCATGCTGGCCGCGAAAAACTTCCAAAGCGGCATGCAAACCCTAAGGCAAGTGGAGTACTCTCTGTTTGATATGTTGATGCATATGGATGCGGCACCAAGCACTGACGACAAGCCCAACTTGCAGGCGCTGGCGCTGACTGTGCGCCAAGAAATAGCCGTGCTGCACCCACCAAGCTACAACCGGTTTGCCAACACCTTTGGGCATATTTTTGCAGGTGGCTACTCAGCTGGCTACTACAGCTACAAGTGGGCTGAGGTTCTGTCAGCTGATGCTTACGGCGCGTTTGAAGAGGCCGCGCAACACAGCGGAAGCGTTTTAGACAAGACCACAGGTGAGCGCTTCTTACAAGAGATCTTGCACATGGGAGGCTCCCGACCGGCCATGGCGTCTTTTAAAGCCTTCCGTGGGCGAGAGCCCGAGCTGGATGCGTTGCTGAGACACCAGGGCATGGCCCAGTCATAAACGACGCTGCCTAGTGGGTTTGCCGGTCAACGCGCTGCGAATCGACCACGGTTAAAGGGTCAGCACCACGGGGATCAGGGTTGGAGCTTAAAACCCAGCGTCTTGACGCCCTCGCTGGTCGCTAACAAACAGATGTGCGCGCGTTGGTGGGCAAATATGCCGACCGTGACCACGCCTGGCCACTGGTTGACTTGTGATTCAAAAGCAAGCGGGTCAGCCACAACCAGCCCACGTACGTCCACAATGTGTTGGCCGTTGTCTGTGACCAACGGTGCACCGTCTTGTTGGCGCACAACGGCTTCGCCTCCCATGGCTGCGAACTGGGCACAAATGCGCTTGCTGGCCATGGGTATGACCTCCACAGGCACAGGGAATACACCCAAAGCCTTCACCAACTTGGACTCATCGGCAATACATACAAACTGCTTGGCCAATGACGCAACAATTTTTTCGCGGGTAAGCGCTGCGCCACCACCTTTAACCATGTAGCCATGGGCATCAATTTCATCGGCGCCGTCAATATAAATATCCAAACTATCCACTTGGTTGCTGTCAAACACCGCAATGCCCGCAGCCAGCAGGCGCTGGGTAGACGCCTCGGAGCTGGACACCGCACCTGTAATGTCGTCTTTCATAGTGGCCAAGGCATCAATGAATTTATTGACGGTGGAGCCCGTGCCCACTCCCACAATGGTGTGTGGTCGCACATAGGCCAAGGCGGCCAGACCAACCAGCGTTTTAAGTTCATCTTGTGTCATATAGGGCGTTCACTTGTAGGTGTTGATGGTCCGGCGCATACAGCTGCCAACACCGATCTGGGACAATAGCAAACAAGTTTGTCTATGTTTGCTTCATACCTAATTATCCAATGTCTTTACTGCCCTACCCTTTTGCCCGCGCGGCTCTTTTTTGTTTAGACCCCGAAACCGCGCATGACATCACCTTGGCGGGTTTGGCGGCAACACAGCACACACCCTTGTCCAAGCTGTACGCGCAGCCCCGCGTCAACGACGCATGCACCTTGGCTGGCTTAACACTGCCCAACCGGGTAGGACTGGCTGCG
>AYMW01000001.1:122622-471007 GCA_000496475.1 Betaproteobacteria bacterium MOLA814
GTGTCCAAGCTGTACGCGCAGCCCCGCGTCAACGACGCATGCACCTTGGCTGGCTTAACACTGCCCAACCGGGTAGGACTGGCTGCGGGCTTGGACAAAAACGCACAATGTATCGATGCTTTTGCCCACATGGGTTTTGGTTTTGTAGAGGTCGGTACCGTCACCCCTTTGGCACAGCCCGGCAACGCGCAGCCACGCATGTTTCGCTTGCCCAAGTCCACCGCCATGATCAACCGGCTCGGTTTTAACAACCATGGCCTCGATGCATTTGTAGCCAACGTGCAGACATCGCGCATGCGCGACCAAGTGGTGCTGGGCTTAAACATTGGCAAAAATGCCATCACGCCGATTGAACATGCAACCAATGATTACGTGCTAGGCCTATCTGGTGTGTACACGCATGCAGACTACATTACCGTCAACATATCCAGTCCAAACACAACAAACTTACGCGAGCTGCAAAGCGATCAAGCACTAGACAGGTTGTTAGATGCCCTGGCACAACGACGAGAACAACTCGCTAAAGAACACGGCACGCGCAAACCTATATTTGTAAAAATCGCACCCGACCTAGACGACCACCAAATAGAAGTTATCGCGCAAGTGCTCAAGCGCTATGGCTGTAATGCCAGTGGCCAAGCGAACAATGACTGGGGCCTCATCGCGACCAACACCACGCTGGCACGTGATGCCGTTGTCGGCCAAACGCATGCCACCGAGTCGGGTGGCCTGAGTGGTGCGCCAGTCTTTGAACCGAGCAACCGTGTGATCAGTGCCATGCGCCACACGTTGGGCACAGACTTTCCGATCATTGGGGTGGGCGGTATAGACAGCGCCTCCAAAGCAATAGGCAAGATTGCTGCTGGGGCTGATGCTGTGCAGTTGTACACAGGGTTTATTTACAAGGGTCCTGCCTTGGTAAGGGACGCCGCCCTTGCGCTTAAAAATCGCCAACGCTCAAGCTGATTAACAATATGTGATTTTTACTTGCAACCAGAATAAGCGCGCTCACAACAACGCCGCAATATGCTTGGCCAATGCCATAGAACTGGTTAAGCCAGGGGACTCAATACCAAAGGCATTCACCCAACCAGGGATGCCATGTTGCGCTGGGCCGTCCAGTCGAAAGTCTGCAGAAGATGCGCCAGGCCCATAAATGCGCGGGCGGATACCGCAATAAGAGGCCTGCAAACTGTTGGCTGGCAAATCTGGCCAGTAACGGCGAACGGACTCCTCAAAAGCCTTCTCTACGCCGGGTGTTGTGGCAAAGTCCAACGTATCCGCGCTGTTGGTATCAAGCCAATGCTGGTCTGGCCCAAAGCGTGCACGACCGGCCAAGTCCAATGTCAAATGTATACCCAACCAAGCGTCTTGTGGCGCTGGGTAAATAAGGCGCTTAAACGGCACAGCCGCGCTGAAGTCACAGTAGTTGCCTTTTGCAAAATAAGGCGTTGGCAAGCTCGCCATATCAAAGCCCTGAATTTTTGCTGCCAATTGCGGCGCATGCAGCGACGCACAATTAACCACCACGTCAAAATCCCACTGCGACGTTTGTAGCTGACCATTTTCAAGGCTTTGTATCAACACGCTATGAGGGCGACCTGCCGTTTGACTCGCAGTGCCGCCAACCACCTCAGAGTTATAGGCGACCACGCCGCCATGCGCCTCGAGGTCGCCTTGTAAAGCTGTCATCAGTGCGTGTGAATCAACGATCCCGGTATCTGGCGAATACAAGGCAGCCGCGCAGCGCAGCGCAGGCTCCAGCTTCAGGGCTTGCGCCGCACTCAAACGCTCCACCTGAACGCCATTGGCTTGTGCCTTGGCGAACAACGCATCCAGGCCCGCAACCTGGCCCGCGTCGGTGGCGACAATAAGCTTGCCACACAGCGAAAAAGGGACATGGCGTTGTTGACAATAATCAACCAACAGCGCGCGCCCGTGCACGCAAACTTGGGCTTTCAATGAACCAGGCGTGTAGTACAAGCCTGCATGCAGCACTTCAGAGTTGCGCGAACTCACACCGCCTCCGATGTGCGTTCCCTTCTCGGCTACCACCACTTGGTTACCCAATACAGCCAGCTCACGCGCAACGGCCAAGCCCACCACGCCAGCCCCGATTACCAACACGTCCTTCATAAACAAACCTTTTAACATCTAGACTCATTGGTTTGGCCCACACAGCTAGGCCAGCTCGTACCCAACTGCTAAGGCACAATACAACTTACACGCAATACAACCAACGTTTGAACATGACCACCAAGAAAAAAGTCCACGACCGTGGCAATCCGACCTATTCTTTGCTTCAGGTTATGGGGGCACTGTCGGCTGCAGGCGTCCTAGCTTGGGCTATTTTGCATTACGCGCTTGCTCCTGAACCAGCACCAACACCGATGGCTGTTGAGGTGCGTTTGAACAACCAATGCGAAATAATCGATGACGCCTTCATGGCCACAGCTTCGGACGGTGCAAAAGCGCCATTCCAAAATGGTGTGGCCATGCTCGAAACCCGCTCAGATGCGCAGGTGTGGATTAGCAACAGCGACAAATACCCGCAATTTGGCTTCGAGACCCTCAAGGTTAAAGCGCAACCAATGTTGACCATTGCAACAACATGTCAACCTAACAACCACCTAGACACCACCATGGACGCCATGCGCCAGCAGTTCAAATCTGACAAGTAGCACCAGCAACCACCACTTTAAACACAGCAGGCAAGCTGGCACGACATGGTGCGAGCTTGCCTGTTGCGCGTGTGGACTCACACTACTTAGCCAATATGCAGGCCTCCGTTGACAGAGAAGTCGGCCCCTGTGGAGTAAGCGGACTCTTCACCAGCCAACCACGACACCATTGAAGCAATTTCAGAGGGCTTGCCCAAGCGCTTCACAGGCACTGTTGCAATGATTTTCTCCAGCACATCAGGGCGAATAGCATTCACCATGTCTGTGCCCACGTAGCCTGGGCTGACGGTGTTGACCGTCACACCTTTGGTCGCCATTTCTTGAGCCAATGCCATGGTAAAACCGTGCATGCCTGCTTTAGCCGCCGAGTAGTTGGTCTGCCCAGACTGGCCTTTTTGACCATTGACAGACGAAATCTGAATGATGCGACCAAAGCCCTGATCCACCATGTCAGCAACCACTTGTTTGGTGACGTTGAACATGGAGGTCAAGTTGGTAGCAATCACTGCGTTCCAGTCTTCCAACGACATTTTCAAAAACATGCGGTCACGCGTGATGCCCGCGTTGTTCACCAGTACCGAGATAGCACCATGCTCAGCTTTGGCCTTGGTAAACGCATCTACTGTAGAGTCCCACTCGGCCACGTTGCCCACAGAGGCGAAAAAGGTGTAGCCCTGGGCTTTTTGTTCGTCTATCCATTTCGTGTAGTTACGGGTGGGACCGCAACCGGCAATGACAGTCATACCGTCATCGTGTAGGCGCCTGCAAATGGCTGTACCGATGCCACCCATACCACCGGTCACGTATGCTACTTTTTTGTTCATAGTTGTCTCCTTGTGTCAAAAAAATTAAAAAACCAAAATAACAACATTTGTTGGCGTCCACGCAAGTGCACGCCAGTTCATAACAATACGTTTAAGTACGCTCAACGGCCAACGACACACCCATGCCCCCGCCAATACACAAAGCGGCCAGTCCCTTGGTGTGGCCTTCGCGCTGCATTTCGTGCAACAAAGTAACCAAAATGCGGCAACCGCTCGCACCGATAGGGTGGCCCAGCGCGATAGCGCCGCCATTGGGGTTGACTTTTAGCGGGTCAATTTCAAGCGCCTTGTTGACCGCACAGGCTTGAGCGGCAAAGGCTTCATTCAACTCAAACACGTCGACATCGCTGAAGGCCCAACCTGCACTGGCCAAGGCTTTGCGCGAAGCCGACACAGGGCCCATACCCATGGTAGCCGGGTCTAGGCCGCTGGTGCCAAATCCTGCAATGCGAGCCAATGGCTTTAAGCCCAGTTCAGCTGCTTTTTCAGCACTCATCACCATAACGGCCGCGGCGCCGTCATTGATGCCTGATGCATTGCCAGCGGTCACGGTGCCTGCTTTGTCAAAAGCGGGACGCAACCCTGCCATGCTGGTGGCGTCGGACTTGCGGTTGATGAACTCATCAGCCTCGAACACGACTGGCTCGCCTTTGCGCTGAGGGATACTCACAGCGACAATTTCATCTTTGAATTTACCTGCGTCTTGCGCAGCGCGTGCTTTGACTTGACTGGACAATGCCAAGGCGTCTTGAGCTTCCCGAGAAATCCCATGTTCTTTGGCCACGTTCTCAGCGGTAATACCCATGTGGTACTGGTTGTAGACATCCCACAGGCCATCGACAATCATGGAGTCAATCATTTTCCAATCTCCCATGCGCTGGCCATCGCGTGAGCCGCGCAACACGTGTGGGCTGGCGCTCATGTTTTCTTGACCACCAGCTATCACTATTTCGCTGTCGCCCCAAGCCACCGCTTGGGCGGCCAACATCACGGCCTTCAAGCCTGAGCCACACACGACGTTGATCGTAAGCGCTGGCACTTCATTGGGCAGGCCTGCTTTGAGAGTGGCTTGGCGCGCTGGATTTTGTCCCACACCTGCGGTGAGCACTTGGCCCATGATGACTTCGCCAATGTGTGCAGGTGCCACACCGGTGCGGCGCAGCAATTCTTTAATCACAACAGCGCCCAGCTCGGTGGCTGGCACATTGGCTAAAGCACCTCCAAATTTACCAACTGCGGTTCTAGCTGCGGCAACAATAACGACGTCTTTCATGCTGGAGTCTTTCTTTAATACAAATAGATTTACAAACTAGCAGGCTTGTTTGCCTTGACTAAGACGTAGCGACCAGGCGCTGGCTCAATCGCCTTGTAGCGGCCTCGCTTACCGTAAGTTTTAGGTGCAGCAACTTGCGCACCTGCGTGGCCGCTAAGCCACTTAGACCAGTCGGTCCACCAGCTGCCTGGATGTTCGGTGGCTTTGGCAATCCAGTCGCTGGCTTCAGCAGGAAACGCTTTGTCTGAGCCAATCCAGTGGCTGCGCTTGCCTTTAGAGGGCGGGTTAATTACCCCAGCAATGTGACCAGATGCGCCCATTACAAAGCGTTTAGGCCCAGCCCAGTGCTGCGTGGTGGCGTATGCGCCACCAATAGGCACGATATGGTCTTCGCGCGAGCCGTAAATGTAGGCGGGTATTTTGACTTGCCTGAAGTCAATCGACTCACCGCACACAATGGTCGACTGTGGCTTCACCAAACGGTTTTCCAAATACGTATTGCGCAAGTACCACGCGTAAAAAGGCCCAGGCAGATTGGTCGTGTCGCCATTCCAATACAACAAGTCGAACGGTGGGGGCGACTGGCCCTTTAGGTAGTTGCCCACCACATAATTCCATACCAAATCGTTGGGGCGTAAAAATGAGAACGTAGTGGACAAGTCGCTGCCTGGCAACAAGCCCCCTTTGATGAACTGCAGCTCACGCATCTTCACAAAGCCCTCGTCAATAAACACATCCAGCACACCTGTGTCACTAAAGTCCAGCAAAGTGGTGAGCAAGGTCACGCTCTTGACTGGCTTCTCACCGCGCGCAGCCAATACAGCCAAGGCGGTACTCAAGATGGTGCCGCCGACGCAAAACCCCAAGGCATTGATGGTTTCAGCACCTGTGATGTCACGCACCGTTTGTATGGCCGTCATGGCGGCGTCTTCAATGTAGTCGTCCCAAGTGGCATTGGACAGTGACTCATCCGGGTTGCGCCAGCTCACCACGAAGGTTCGGTGGCCTTGGGAGACCGCATAACGAATCAAGGAGTTCTCCGGCTGCAGATCCAATATATAAAATTTATTGATGCACGGCGGTACCAATAAAAAAGGACGTTCAAATATGGTCTCTGTGAGGGGCTTGTATTCAATGAGTTGAAACAACTCGTTTTCAAAGACAACCGCACCTTCTGTTGTTGCAACATTTTTACCCACCTCAAAGACGGACTCATCGGTCATGGACACGCGCCCTTGACGCATATCGCTCAATAAATTGTGCATGCCTTTGGCGATACTTTCCCCCTTAGTCTCAACGGCCATGCGCTGGGCCTCAGCGTTGAAGGCTAAAAAATTACTGGGGGCGCTGGCATCAACCCACTGCTGCACATAAAAACGGACTTTTGCGCGGACTTTCTCAGATCCCACCACGGCATCAGCCATCCCCAGCAGGGCTCGGGTGTTGATGAGGTACAGGGCAGCGGCCTGCTTGGCTGCAACATTGGTCTGCCAATCTTGGGCAGAAAAGCGTTTGTCGCGTTGCAAGCCGTCTAGTTGGCCATCCCGCCCTAAAGCCAACACGTCATGTTGGTAGGTCTGTTGCACAACCACCAAGGCACTGGCGTCAAAAGCGGGCATGGCTCCCAAGCTGGCATCTTTACCAACGGCGTTTTGTAAGTAGGACATGGCTTGCGCTATGTCCGCCCATGGCGCTTGGGCGCCCACCGTCTGAGCGCCTGCTGGCATGGAAAATGGAAGACCACCTGCCATGCCCATCTGTGCAAGGGCGGCAAAGGGATTCAATGCAGATGCAGCTTGAGTTGCAGAAGCTGATGCATCAACTGGAGGACTGGCGTTGCCTGGAATCCCACCCGTTTGTGCCAAGTGTGTCCATTGCTCCATCAGGGTTTGTTGCCACCGACTAGCCATATCCAGCCATTTAGCTTGAGAATCCATATTGCCTCCACATATTTTTAATACACACACGCTATGACTTCGAACAACTTACCTTGCGCCATGCAAACACACCCGTTTGTATGCTACTTTATATGTACTTAGTCATCATTGCATGGCTGTATGTCGCTGTCATGATGGCTGCCGCTGAGGCGACGCACTCGCAGGGTTCTGTCCTAGGTGCTATTGTGACGTTTCTCATTTATGGGTTAGTACCTATGGCTATTGTCATATACATCATGAACGCCCCTTCTCGCCGCACAGCCAGGCGCAAAGCAGAAGCCCTAGAAGCTGAAGCGCTTAAAACTAACAAGCCTGAAGACCAATAAACGCTGCCATGCGCCCACTGCCGCCCAACGCCTGCTGATCGCGCCGGTAAGAGAAATACACATCAGGGTTACCAGCCGTACACCACGCAGGACTGGCATCATTGCCGGTCACAGACACTATGCCTAGCTCAGACAGTACCAATTGAGCCAATGCAGGCAGGTTGGCAAGGTACTTGTTGGCACGCACAGACCCAAGACCCGCTGCAGCGCAAATACCAACCGCCACATCACCAAACAGCTGGGGTTGAGTGGGTTCAACCAATTCGAAGCATGCGTGGGCCTGCGGGTGTTGCGCTACAAACGCTGCTCGCACCTCTGCACCCACCTCGAAGGCCGCTGGACCAATGCAAGGACCCAACCAGACATGGACGTCTCGGCACAACTCACCCACGCTGCATTGCGCTTGCGCTGCCATGGTTTGAACCGTGGCTTGCAATACCCCATTGGCGAGTCCTCGCCAACCTGCATGAGCACCCGCTACCAATGGCTTGTGCTTGTGCGCAAACAACACGGGTAAGCAATCAGCGACCATGATGGCAGCAGCCAGTCCGGGAGTGGCACATACCACGGCATCTGCTTCTACGCTCAGCGTGGCATTGGCTTGCGTCAGCAGATGAACATGGGTGCCGTGCACTTGTGTCATGAAGCACGGCGTCAGACCCAAGGCTTGCGTCAACAAGCTGCGGTTGGCAACAACAGCTCGTGGGTCATCACCCACATGGTCACCCACATTTAAGCTGTCAAACGGCGCAGTCGACACCCCACCAATGCGTTGCGTCATGTGGGCCACCACAGAATGGGGCGCATCCCACGCAACAGGCGTACCTAGTTTCTTTAATGCGTTGGTAAATTGCATGTTGTCCATAGCCAGATACTATAGAGCGCAAATACAACACGCACTGTTGACCAAGTCTTTTTAGCCACCCATTCAAGTCCCACATGCAAGCTCTCTTAGAGGCCATTGCCGCCGCACCAATGCCAACCGATGCGCGACGTATCTTTCACGGCCGAGGTGGCGTGTATCCGGGCTGCGAACAGTGGTCCCTGGATTGGTTTGCGCCAGTCTGGCTGTTAACCAGCTACAAGCCAGCGAATGAGGTTGAGCTTGAGCGCATTCAAGTGGCTTTGTCTCAGCGCTGGGCCGAGGTCGCGCCACCAGCTCTGCCGCTGAATTGGGTCTTCCAATGTCGAAGTGCGGGCCAATCTACAACGCGTCTGATGGCGGGCAGTGTGCCTGAGCCGCACGATGTGAGCGAAGCCGGCGCGGTCTACCGCTTGCATGTTCTCAAAGGGCAAAATCACGGTCTGTTTTTGGATATGGCCAACGCGCGCCAATGGGTGCGGGACTGGATCGTGGCTCATCCTGCAAGCCATGGGAACTCCCCCGACCTTAAAGTGCTCAACCTGTTTGCATACACATGCGCTTTTTCTGTGGCCGCACTGCAGTCGGGCGCCAAGCAGGTGGTTAATGTGGACATGAGTGCAGGTGCTCTGTCAATTGGCCAGCTAAACCACAGGCTCAATGGGCTGGCCACAGGCGCAAGTTTTTTACCCCATGATATTTTTAAAAGCTGGGGCAAGATTGCCCGCAATGGCCCTTACCACTTGGTGATTGTTGACCCGCCAAGCTTTCAAAAGGGCAGCTTTGTTGCCACCAACGACTACGTCAAGCTGATTCGACGGTTGCCAGCGCTGTTGCAGCCAGACGGCGTGGCCATGATATGCCTCAACGCGCCGGAGCTAGACACAGACTTTTTAAAAGCACTTGTTACAGCCCAGGCGCCTGACTTGCAGTTCGTTCAGCGACTGGCAAACCCCAGCGAATTTGTAGATATTGATCCCCAGCGCGCCTTAAAAGTACTTCTTTATAATTCATTAAATTGAAACCATCTGTCGGCAGGCATGGGTTAACACCGATTCGCCGACCGATCGGTCGGTTTATGATATGACTTGAATTTTTAAACCCTACAGCAGGAGATAATCTGCATGCATAAAACACTACAACACTCGCTAATCGCGGCTACTCTAATGGCCTCAGCCTTCAGCGCACACGCAGAGACCATCACCCTCAAAGTCCACCACTTTTTGGGACCACAGTCCATTCAACACACCACCATGATTGGTGACTGGTGTAAAAATATTGAACGTGACTCCAAGGGTCGCTTGAACTGTCAGATTTACCCAGCCATGCAGCTGGGCGGCTCGCCCCCACAACTCTTTGACCAAGCCAAAGACGGCATTGCTGACGTTGTGTGGACTGTGGCAGGTTATTCAGGCACCCGTTTTTCACGCATTCAAGTCTTTGAACTGCCCTTCATGATGACCAACGCCGAGGCGACCAGCCGCGCTGCTTGGGACTTTGCACAAAAATACGCGACTGATGAATTCAAAGATGTCAAGCTGTTGGCGGTTCACGTGCACGGCCCAGGCATTATCTTTACCCGCGAAGCACCCATCACCACACTGGCTGACTTCAAGGGCAAGAAACTCCGGGGCCCAACGGCACAAATCACCAAAATGCTGAAGAATTTAGGTGCAACACCTGTTCCAATGCCTGTGCCAGCCGTACCAGAGGCCCTGTCTAAGGGCGTCATCGACGGTGCTGTAATTCCTTACGAAGTAGCCCCTGGCCTGCGCGTGCAAGAACTGACCAACTTCACATCCGAGCCAGATCCCAGCTACAACGCGCTGTACACCACCGTATTTGTTGTGCCTATGAACAAGGCCAAATACGACTCGTTGCCAGCCGATTTGCAAGCCGTCATCGACAAGAATTCTGGTCGTGAGTACTCCGCTTTCTTGGGTAAAACGCAAGCGGGCAATGATGCACCTGGTAAGAAGAAGTTTGAAGCTGCGCCTAACCAAAAAATCACCATCATTCCTGCATCTGAGTTGAAGAAGTGGGACGCTGCAACCGCTGACTTGTCCGCAGGCTGGGTAGATGACATGGGCAAGCGTGGCTACAAAAATGGTCAAGAAATGCTGGAGGCTGCACGCAGCATGATCATGGCAAACACCAAATAAAGCCAAGCAAACACTCTGGTCAAGACCAACTTGGGCTTGACCAGCTCTGATGCTTTACCTGATAAAGGGCGGAGAAGTTCTCCGCCTTTTTTTATGCGCATGAAAACCACCACCCGCACCCTTTACACTGACTGTGTGAACACCTTGGAGACTTTCTGCTTTGGCTGACCTCATTCTCTCAACCGCCACCGATGCCGGACCAGACACTGGATTTGGTCAATTTTTAGGCGCAGCAGCTAAAGTTTTTGCTGTTTTATCGGGTATTACCCTCATAAGTATGGCCTTGATGTCGCTGACAAGCATAGTTGGTAGAACATTTTTTGATGCGCCTGTTATGGGCGACTATGAACTGGTGCAAATCGCCTGCGCCGCCGCAGTGAGCCTGGCATTGCCCTACACGCAATGGGTGCGAGGACACGTCATCGTCGACTTTTTTACCGCCAAAGCGAACAACACTGTCGTGTTGACCTTAGACGCTGTTGCGGCTGCCTTGTTGTGCGTTTTTGCGCTGACTTTTTCGTGGCGTATGTGGGTGAACATGGTTGACTTAATGGACGGTTGGGATGCCTCGCTCATGTTAAATATTCCGACATGGTGGGGCTACGCGCCAATGGTGCCGTCATTTTTATTGTTGGGTCTTATTGCTGGCTACCACTGCATAAAAGACATTAGGAGCCTGCGCTCATGATGGGTTTAACTGGAATCGAGCTGGGCGGCGTGATGTTTGCCTTCATGCTTGTATTGCTCGCGCTGCGTGTTCATATAGGTGTAGCCATGCTACTCACTGGCTCTGTGGGCTACACCATGGTTGCAGGCCTTGACCCTTTGCTCAATTACTACAAGGGGGCTGCCTACGCGCGCTACTCGATTTACGATTTATCGGTGGTACCCCTGTTTTTGTTGATGGGACAGTTCGCCACACACGGGGGCTTGTCCAAAGCTCTTTTTAAAGCCGGCAACGCCATGATTGGTCACTGGCGCGGCGGCATGGCCATGGGCGCCGTGACAGCCTGTGCAGGCTTTGGTGCCATTTGTGGATCGTCTCTGGCGACAGCGGCGACCATGGGCCAAGTCGCCCTGCCGGAACTTAAAAAACATGGCTACTCCGAGCGTTTGTCCGCGGCGGCCATAGCAGCTGGTGGCACCTTGGGCATACTGATTCCGCCCTCAGTGCCTCTGGTCATTTACGCCATCATCACCGAACAAAATATTGCCAAAATGTTTTTAGCGGCCTTTATCCCGGGTCTGCTTGCAGCAGTGGGATACATGGTCGTCATCAGCATCATTGCGCGCATAAGCCCAGAAGACGCGCCGCGCGGCATCAAATTTACATGGATGCAGCGCTTGCAGGCTTTAAGCGAAACATGGCCAGTGATTTTGATTTTTATTGTGGTCATTGGCGGAATATATGGCGGGATTTTTACGCCTACAGAAGCGGCCTCCATTGGCACATTGGCCACTGCCATCGTGGCTTGGACATCAGGCGGACTCAAGGGCCGCGGTTTCTTAGATTGTCTATACGGCGCGGCTGGTGCCACCGGCATGATCTTTTTAATTTTGCTTGGCGCGGATATTCTGAATGTATTTTTAGCCCTGACTCAAGTGCATACCGAGTTGGCCAGTTGGGTGGTTGGGTTGAACTGGCCACCTTTGGGTGTGCTGCTGGTCATTATTATCATTTACCTGGTATTGGGCTGCATCATGGACAGTTTGTCTATGATTTTGCTCACTATTCCAATTTTTTTCCCCATCATCATGGGTATAGATTTATGGGGTTTGGGGGCTGACGACAAAGCTATATGGTTTGGTATTTTGGCCCTGATGGTCGTAGAGGTTGGCCTCATCACGCCGCCAGTTGGCATGAACGTGTTTATCATTAGCGCTATGGTGAAACACGTACCTATGAAGGAGATTTTCAAAACCATACTGCCATTCTTGGCGTCCGACTTTGTACGCATTGCCTTGCTGGTGTTTTTCCCCTCCATCGCCTTGGTGGTTTTTCAAATTTTCTAGGCATACCAAGCCATGCAAGCTGATCGATATTCCAAATTTTGCCGCGCTTGCGGCTCGCCCACTGCCCAGCGCTTGCCAGATGATGGCGACACCAAACTGCGTACTGTATGTACACAGTGCGCAACAGTGCATTACATCAACCCACTGAATGTAGTGGGAACCATTCCCATCTGGTTGGGTGGCATTGAGCCGCAGGTGTTGCTGTGCAAGCGCAACATTGAGCCGCGCAAAGGCAAATGGACGTTGCCAGCTGGCTTTATGGAAATGAATGAGTCAGCAGCAGAAGGCGCGGCGCGCGAAACGGTTGAAGAAGCCGGCGCACAGTTCACAATGGGTTCGTTATTTACGCTCATCAGCGTGACCCACGTCGGTCAAGTGCATTTTTTTTACAGGGCCACGCTCACCAGCAACCAATTCGACCCGGGTATCGAATCTCAAGAAGTCAAGCTGTTCACAGAAAGAGAGATACCCTGGGACGAACTGGCGTTTAGGACGGTTAAAGACACACTGGCCTTGTACTTCAAAACCATCCATGAGGCACCCACCCATGACCTGCATGAGTTGGTGATTCGTTAAACGACTCGTTCTACCGCATTGGGCTTGAAGCCCAAATCAGCCATTTTCCCTTTGCGTGCACGAACGCCTCTGGCGTTGTTCAGACTGCGGATCTCAAGCGTTTCTTCGCGCTGCTTACCACCACGTCCAATGCCACTGATGCAAACGCTGCGCACATATGCGGCTGCTCCAGCCAGCGTGTCTTTGGCTTCGAGGTCAATCAGCATCAAACCACGCCCACCTTTGGCCATGTGTTTGAGCTCGCGCAACTCAAAGGTCAGCACCCGTCCACCAGTCGATGCGCAGGCAATGTGGGTGGCCATTTGCAGCTCATCACTTTCAAGTTGACCATCGACCATGCGCGCTTTGCCCAGCAGGGCGCTGGGACGGTTGAGCGTTGCGCCTGCGGCCACATTCAGGAAAGACTTACCCGCCTTTTGCCGACTGACCATGTCTTGCACCTGCGCCACAAAACCGTAACCATCCGATGTGGACAGCACGTAGCCCGTGCTTGAACTGCCCGCCACATAGTGAATGGGCTGGGTGCCAGCTTCAAGCTCTATCAGCGTGGTGATGGGTTGACCGTCGCCACGACCGCCTGGCAACGCCGACACGGGAATGGAATAGGTGCGCCCTGCACTGCCAAAGACAATCAGCGTGTCGACGCTGCGGCATTCAAACGCACCATACAACGTATCGCCAGCCTTGAAGGCGAACACATCAGGGGCATGTCCGTGGCCTGTGCGGGTGCGCACCCAGCCTTTGTCAGACACGACCACAGTGACAGGTTCATCAATAATTTTGATTTCAGCAACCACGCGTTTTTCGGCTTGAACCAAGGTGCGACGTTCATCGCCAAAGGACTTGGCATCGGCTTCAATTTCTTTGATCATCAGCTTTTTCAAGCTGTTGGGGTTGTTCAAAATATCTTGCAAGCGGGCTTGGTCGTCACGCAGCTTGGCCAACTCTTGCTCAATTTTGATACCCTCTAACCTGGCCAGTTGGCGCAAGCGAATTTCAAGAATATCCTCTGCTTGTCTCTGCGACAGGCCAAAGCGTTCAATCAAACCCGCTTTGGGCTCATCACTTTGACGAATGATCGCTATCACCTCGTCGATGTTGAGCAACACCGTTTGGCGACCTTCCAAAATATGTATGCGATCTAGGACTTTACGCAAACGGTTGTCGCTGCGCTTGGCAATGGTCGTCTGTCTGAAGCTCACCCACTCTTCAAGCATTTGACGCAGCGACTTTGGCACAGGTTTGCCGTCAATCCCCACCATGGTGAGGTTGATGCTGGCCGACGTTTCAAGACTGGTATGTGCCAGCAGTTGATTGATAAGCTCTTCTTGCAAAATGGCGCGGGTCTTGGGCTCAAAGACCAATCTCACCGCAGCTTCCTTGCCTGACTCATCCCTGACCCCATCCAACACGGCCAGCATGCTGGCTTTCAATTGGGATTGATCCGATGTCAGCGTTTTTTTACCTGTTTTTATTTTAGGGTTGGTGATGTCTTCAATTTCTTCAAGCACCCGCTGTGTACTCACCCCTGGTGGCATTTCAGTAATGACTATCTGCCATTGACCACGCGCCAAATCCTCAATCACCCAACGGGCACGAACCTTCAGACTGCCACGCCCAGTTCTGTAGGCTTGAGCGATGTCTGCAGTGCTGCTGATGATCTGCCCACCGCCAGGGTAATCAGGCGCAGGCAACAAAGCCAGCAAGGCCTCGTCAGTCATACTTGGCAGCTTGACCAAAGCGACACATGCGTTGGCGACCTCACGCAGGTTGTGACTTGGAATTTCAGTGGCCATGCCCACAGCGATGCCACTGGCACCATTCAGAAGCGAAAAGGGCAAACGCGCAGGCAGCTGACGCGGCTCTTCTGTTGAGCCGTCGTAATTAGGAATAAAGTCAACGGTGCCCTCATCAATCTCATCCAACAACAAGCTGGTAATTGGTGCTAGGCGTGCTTCTGTGTAGCGCATAGCGGCTGCACCATCACCGTCACGGCTGCCAAAATTGCCTTGTCCATCAATCAGCGGGTAACGCTGGCTGAAGTCTTGCGCCATACGGACCAAGGCGTCATATGCCGCCTGGTCGCCGTGTGGGTGAAATCTGCCCAGCACATCTCCGACCACGCGTGCACTCTTAACAGGCTTGGGCACACCAGACGTGCCATACCCTAGACCCATGCGCTGCATGGCGTACAAAATGCGGCGCTGGACAGGCTTTTGGCCATCACACACGTCCGGCAAGGCCCGCCCCTTCACCACGCTAAGGGCGTACTCTAAATAGGCACGCTGTGCGTAACCTACCAAGCTGTCGTCGCCTCCACTGGCAGGCACCGCTTCAAGTTGTTGGATGTCGTCACTCATTAGATATCTACCTCAATGTCATCGCTGAAGCGCTCCATCAGCTCCCGTCTAGCTGCTGCTTCGCCTTTGCCCATCAGCTTGTTGAACTCAATCGCTGTACCCTGTGACCCCCATGCACCCAAATTGACGGGCAGCAGACGACGCGTATCGGGGTTGAGTGTGGTGTCCCACAGTTGTATGGCGTTCATTTCACCTAGGCCTTTAAAACGGCTGATGCTCCAGCTGTCTTCGCGCACATTGTCTTTGCGAAGTTTGTCCAAAATGGCCATGAGTTCACCGTCATCCAATGCATAAAATTTTGCAGCTGGCTTTTTGCCACGCGCTGGTGCATCGACCCTAAACAAGGGGGGACGGGCAACGAACACATGACCTGTCTCAATGAGCTTGGGGAAATGCTTGAAAAACAAAGTGAGCAGCAACACCTGAATATGCGAGCCATCCACGTCAGCGTCTGATAAAACACAGATTTTCCCGTAACGCAAACCACTTAAATCTGGCGTGTCTGTCTCGCTGTGCGGATCAACGCCGATGGCGACCGCAATGTCGTGAATTTCGTTGTTGGCAAACAACCGGTCTTTATCCACTTCCCATGTATTTAAAACTTTGCCGCGCAGCGGCAAAATCGCTTGGCTTTCTTTGTCACGTCCCATTTTTGCGCTGCCACCCGCGGAGTCACCCTCCACCAAAAACAACTCGTTGTGGGCCAGGTCACGGCTTTCGCAATCGGTCAACTTGCCAGGCAATACGGCGACACCGGAACCTTTGCGTTTCTCTACTTTTTGACCCGCTTTTTGCCTGTGTTGCGCTGCTTTGATCACCAACTCTGCCAATTTTTTACCGTATTCAACGTGCTGGTTAAGCCACAACTCAAACACGGGGCGGACAAAACTGGAGATCAAACGCACGGCGTCACGGCTGTTCAGCCGCTCCTTAATTTGCCCTTGAAACTGTGGGTCTAAGACCTTGGCCGACAGCACGTAGCTGGCGCGTGCAAATACGTCCTCCGGCAGCAGTTTCACCCCTTTGGGCAACAAAGCATGCAGCTCTATAAAACTCTTGACTGCAGTGAACAAGCCATCACGCAAGCCACTGTCGTGCGTACCGCCAGCATTGGTTGGTATGAGGTTGACGTAGCTCTCGCGAACGGGCTGACCCTCTTCAGTAAATGCCACGCACCACGCCGCGCCTTCGCCCTCGGCAAAGGTGTCGTGGTTGGTATCTGCAAACCCATCGCCTTCAAACATCGGAATCACAGGGTCGGCATGGACGTTTTGCGTCAAATAATCGCGCAGGCCGCCTTTGTATTGCCACTGCTGGGTCTCACCTGATTTTTCAGACACCAAAGTCACAACCACGCCTGGCATCAACACCGCCTTGGAGCGCAGCAAATGCGTCAGTTCATGAAGCGGTAAGGTGCTGGACTCAAAGTAACTGGCTTGAGGCCATACGCGCACTGTGGTCCCCGTTTTGCGCTCACCCGACACCAAGGCTCGTTTGGTGAGCGGCTCGATGACGTCCCCTTGCGAAAACACCAGCGAGGCGCATTGGCCCTCACGGTAGCTGGTCACTTCAAGGCGGGTCGACAAGGCATTGGTCACGCTCACGCCTACGCCATGTAAACCACCAGAAAAGTTGTATGCACCACCCTTGCCTTTGTCAAACTTGCCACCAGCATGCAAGCGGGTAAACACCAGTTCTACGACAGGGGCGTTTTCTTCCGGGTGCATACCGAAAGGAATGCCGCGACCGTCGTCTTCAACCGTGACTGAGCCATCGCTGTGCAATATGACTTTGATGCGCTTGCCATGCCCTGCCAAGGCCTCGTCAGCTGCATTGTCCAAGACCTCTTGCACGATGTGCAGTGGGTTGTCCGTGCGCGTGTACATGCCTGGTCGTTGTTTGACGGGCTCTAGACCTTTTAAAACGCGAATAGAGCTCTCGCCATAAGCGATGTCAGCCGTAGGAATATTTTTTGTAGCCATGACGCCGAATTGTATCGACATGTTGGCGGGTGGACTGTAAATAAACCCAGTACCATATAAAAACCCAGTCAAATAACCGCGCTGACCTGACAGCCGCTGTCAACAAACCCCGCTACATTACACGCATGAATTCTCCTGCTAAATCTCTGTCAATGGTGCAAGTACTTGTGTGCGGCGCGGCCATAGTGACCTTATCCATGGGCGTACGACATGGTTTTGGTCTGTGGCTACAACCCATCACCCAAGCGCAAGCATGGAGCCGCGAGACTTTTTCGCTGGCTTTGGCCATACAAAACCTGTCTTGGGGCGTATTTGGCATTTTTGCGGGCATGGCCGCTGACAAATTTGGCGCTTTCAAAGTGATCGTTGCTGGGGCGCTGCTGTATGCCTTGGGCTTGCTGGGTATGGCCACCAGCAACACGCCGCTTGGCTTTGCTCTCACTGCGGGTGTGACCATTGGCGCAGCCCAAGCGGGCACCACTTATGCCGTTATTTACGGTGTTATTGGCCGCAATGTGTCTGCTGACAAGCGCTCATGGGCCATGGGCGTAGCCGCAGCGGCAGGCTCCTTTGGTCAATTTTTGATGGTGCCAGTAGAAGGTCAATTGATATTTCAACTGGGCTGGCACAACGCCTTGCTTGTTTTGGCAGCTGCAACGCTGTTGATGGTGCCGTTGGCAATCGGGTTACGTGAAAACAACCTAGCTGGGCCAAGTGCACCGCCACGAGAGCAAACCATCGTTCAGGCCATGCGCGAAGCCATGCGCTACCGCAGCTTTCAACTGCTGATGGTTGGTTACTTTGTGTGTGGCTTCCAGGTGGTGTTTATCGGCGTGCACATGCCCAGTTATTTGCGCGACGAGGGCTTATCGCCACAAGTGGCCAGCTACGCCTTGGCACTGATCGGCTTGTTCAACGTATTTGGCACCTATGCAGCTGGTGCGCTGGGCCAACGCGTGGCCAAACGCAAGATTTTGGCGTTTATTTATCTCGCAAGAGCCGTGGTCATAACGGTGTTTTTGGTGTCTCCATTAACCCCCATGAGCGTCTATGTGTTTTCAGCTGTGATGGGGTTGTTGTGGCTGTCGACAGTGCCGCCTACCAACGCAATCGTGGCAGGTATTTTTGGTGTGCAGCACTTCAGTATGCTGGGTGGTTTTGTTTTTTTTAGCCACCAAATTGGCAGTTTCATGGGCGTCTGGATGGGGGGGGTTCTGTACGACAGAACTGGTAGCTACGACATCGTGTGGTACCTGGCCATTGGCCTAGGTATAGTCGCTGCACTCATCAACCTGCCAGTGCAAGAACAGGCCATACAACGCGGCCCCACTACGGTTGCGGGCTGATTGGCGCATGCTTAAACAGCCGTTCGCTTCACAAACAAACTGATATCCGCTACCCTTTGACGCAATGCACAACAGCCACAACCACACAAATACTAGCGATGCCCAACCTGTACACGGCTTGTACGTCGCGCGGCCCCGGCTGCTGACCATTGTTGTCGCAACAACAGGCGCCGTTGCGCTGTGGTGGGTGTTCAGCATGTACACCAACCCCGACTTTATGGTGGATATAGCCACCCAACTCTGGAGCTGCTTTTAAATGCCCGCACATGCTTGACGCCATTCATGGCCTAGGCCGTCCTTCAGACTGGGTGCAGCGCTGGCTGCACCTCATACCCCAACAGGCGCTAGTTTTAGATGTTGCCTGTGGTGCTGGACGCCATGCGCGCCTGCTGCAGTCGCTGGGTTGTCAAGTTACAGCCGTTGACAGAGACGCCGCAGCGCTTGCGCACATGAGCAACAGCGACATCACCTGCTTGCAAGCTGACCTTGAGCAAGAAGCTTGGCCATTTAAACCACAACAGTTCGATGCCGTCGTCATGACCAACTACTTGTGGCGCCCCGTGTTCGACCCCCTCATTGCCAGCTTGAAATCCGGTGGTGTGTTGGTCTTTGAAACATTTTCGGCTGGGCAAGAAACCGTCGGGAAACCAAGTAGACCAGCGTTTTTACTGGCACCCAATGAGGCTGTTGCGCTATGCGGCTCACTGCGCATTGTTGCTTTTGAGGACGGCTTTGAACCCGAAAGCACCCACAACGCGCAACGCTTTGTTCAGCGCATTGTCGGTATCAAAGAGCATATTGACCAGGTGAGCGCCCAGCGATACCCACTCAGACCGCTCTAAACACACGCGTACAAATTGAAAATGCGCCGCCCACACTGAGTAGAATGATGAACAAGCACTCAACCCGCAACCCATATTGACAACACCATGAGCATGATCACTGGCAGCATCGTCGCACTCATTACCCCTATGCTGGACAACGGCGACGTCGACTACGACGGCCTGCGCAGGCTTATTGACTGGCATATCGACCATGGCACAGATTGCATTGGTGTGGTCGGTACAACCGGGGAATCACCTACCGTCAGTGTTCAAGAGCATTGCGACATCATTCGGGTATCCGTTGAGCAAGCTAGGGGACGCGTTCCCATCATGGCGGGTTGTGGCGCCAATTCGACTTCCGAAGCCATAGAGCTGGCGCGCTTCGCCAAAGACGTTGGCGCCGACTGCCAACTGCAGGTGGTGCCCTATTACAACAAGCCGACGCAAGAAGGCATGTTCCAGCACTTCAAGGCCATTGCAGAGGCGGTTGACCTGCCCATGGTGTTGTACAACGTGCCCGGGCGATCGGTGGCGGATATGCAAACTGAAACCGTCGTACGACTGGCGGCCTTACCTGGCATTGTTGGCATCAAGGAAGCAACTGGCGACATCAATAGGGCTTTATGGCTCATCAAGTTGCTACCTAAAGACTTTGCCATTTATTCTGGCGATGACCCCACAGCAGTTGCCCTCATGCTGCTGGGTGGTCACGGCAATATTTCTGTAACTGCCAATGTAGCGCCACAAGCCATGCGCGACTTGTGTGCCGCGGCATTACGCGGTGATGCAAAACAAGCCGCAGCCATGCAGCTCGCCCTGATGCCCTTGCACAAGGCCATGTTTATTGAGGCCAACCCCATCACTGTGAAATGGGCCAGCGCAAAACTGGGTTTGTCAGGCTCGGCCATTCGCTTACCCATGACACAGCTCAGCGCACACGCACATGCAGAAGTAGAAGCGGCCCTGCGAGAATGTGGCTTGCTACAGTAACAACCCGGGTTAAGAAACATGACAGTCAGGCGCGAGATTTGTGCATGCCAACTTTCGACCCAGTCAACCCCCTCACCCATTTTTGAGTGGTGACCAACACCACACTGGAAACACATTGCTTATGTCTACAACATGTTTTGCCCACTCTTTTCAACGCAGCACCATTGCAATCAGTGTGGGCTTAGCAATACTGGCGCTGTCAGGTTGCTCGGTATTACAAGACGACAAGATCGACTACAAGACCGCTAGAAAAGGCAGCTCACTTGAAGTCCCACCAGATTTAACCCAGCTACAAAATGACTCGCGCTACCAAGCACCTGGTGCAACCGTGCGTGCCAGTGAGTTTCAAAACATCGCCAATACGCCCGCCGCCCCGGCCGCAGCCAGCAACTTGGGGGATGTGCGCATCGAGCGCCAAGGCAACCAACGGTGGCTGGTTGTAGGCCGTGCACCAGAAGCCTTGTGGGACCCTGTTCGTGACTTCTGGCAAGACAGTGGTTTTTTGTTAGACACCGACAACAAGGCCCTTGGCATCATGGAGACCGATTGGGCAGAGAACCGGGCCAAACTGCCACAAGACTTTATAAGAGACAGCTTGGGTAAGTTGTTTGACACTTTGTACTCGACTGGCGAGCTAGACAAATTTCGCACACGTATGGAGCGCGCTGGCGCAGGCGAGACTGAAATCCACATCACACACCGCGGTATGGTTGAGACTTACACCAATGCCAAAGAAAACGAAACAAGGTGGCAGCCACGCACCAGCGATGCAGAACTCGAAAACGAATTTTTACGCCGCTTAATGCTGAGACTGGGCGCTTCAGACGCGCAAGCTGCACAAGCTACCGCCCAAGCAGCTCCTTTGCCCAAAGCCACAATCAAAACAAGCAGCGCAGGCGTAGAACTGTCGATGCTTGAGCCATTTGATCGCGGCTGGCGCCGTGTTGGCCTCGCCCTTGACCGCACTGGATTCACCGTTGAAGACCGTGACCGCAGCACAGGCATTTACTTTGTTCGGTATGCCCAAGCGGTTCAACTCAAGAAAGACGACAAGGGATTTTTCTCGAACTGGTTTGGATCAAACAAAACCGAAACCAAGGCAGAGCAATACCGCATTGTTGTGACGGGCGACACAACAACCAGCACAGTCAAAGTCCAAAATGCGCAAGGTGCAGCTGCCAACGACGCAACAGCACAAGTCATTCTTAAAGTACTGGCAAGCGACTTGAAGTAATGTGTGCCACCCAGTCGATACACGGCTGGCGGAACAACGCAAAAGGCCTCTGACTATTGACTAGTCAGAGGCCTTTTTTATAAGCTGGATCGGTGACTAATCACCGTAAGCTGACAAGCATTACTGCTTAGCAGCTTCTGTAACCGCTTCTTTAACCACTTCAACAGCAGCTGGTACAACTGCAGTTTCGGTTGCTGCAGCGGCAGGCGCTTCGACCACAGCAGGTGCTTCAACAACAACAGGTGCCTCAACAACAGGCGCTTCAACAGGCATTGCTGCCTCTTCTTTTTGACCACAAGCGGTCAAGGCGAAAACAGCGATCAGGGCTGACAACAATACGAATTTTTTCATGATTAAATCTACATTAGAGAGAGTTTTGCACACACAGACGGTTGCCAAAAAGATCACGTTTTAAAATGAATACTTTTTATTGCAAAATGAACTTCCATTAACTAACAGTTAGCATGGAGAGATGCATCGATCGCAATCATATGCCAAGCATTTCATAATGGATTACCCTAGAAAAATATTTCATCTAAGCAGCATATAGCGTTGCTAAATAACAACTACAAAACCTAAGAATACCTAAAAAACACCCAAAAAACAATTGCTTATACGGCTTTTATATATAACCAGCCAGCTTCATACCATTCGGACACTAAGCCGCGAGCGTCATCACCCAAGGCTTGAATATCAGCGGTTGTTAGTGATTTGCTATTTGTTAACTTTTTAATTAATTTTTTATCTAGGCCAGACGCCTTGAAACTGTCACCATTGATAAACACATGGTGGTTGTCGTACAGCATGCGCGATTTAGGTGACAGGTGCAGGGCACAGACACCGTCCCATGCGGTGTCAGCTGCCTCAAAGTAGACATTTGGCTTGGGCTCTGTCATCACCTCGCCCAAGGCACAGGCCAACGCTTTAGGTTCCTTCAGCAAGCGCGCCACAGCGTCTTGTGCAAAGGCCAGCAATGCTGGGGGCATTTCACCAGGCTCAGACGTCGGCTGCGCACCTTTGTCTGTGTAAAGTCGCTGGTCCTCATACATCTCGCTCATACGCAACAGCACCTCACCAGCCAGCCCTGCCCGCGCTGGCGCTTTAAAACCCACAGACAGGGTCATACAGTTGGCGCCAACTGCCACACCGTCATGGGCCCAATTGGGGGGCAAATACAGCATATCGCCAGGCTCAAGCAACACCGTTTGCTCTGGCTTGAAATCGGCCAATATCTTCACCGGCATGTTGGGCTTGAGTGATAAATCAGACTGGCGGCCAATTTGCCAGCGCCTAGACCCGTGCAGCTGCAGCAAAAATACGTCATAACTGTCAAAGTGTGGCCCAACACCGCCGCCATCAGAAGCCCAAGAAACCATGACATCATCAAGGCGCGCATCAGGCAGAAAACGAAACTGCTGCATTAAAGCGTATGCCCGGCTGTTGAGGGCCTCAACGCCTTGAACCAGCATGGTCCAGTTGGATCTGGCAATTGGAGGCAGTGAGCGCCGTTTGAACGGGCCTGAGCGCATAACCCATTGTTCACCCTGCCCCACAATCACTCTTGACTCTACATCTGGCTGTTCGGCCAACGCAAACAAATCTTGGCGAGACATGATGGCTTGCGCATCTGCGACCGCTCCCCTTATAACGGCTGGCTTACGTTGCCAGTGTTTGGCCATAAATTCAGTGGGCGACATAGCGCCAAGAACGTGCTGCGTGCATGACCCAGATTGGGGGCTTGAGAAATCTTGATGGTTCATGGGACAATTGTGTGATGAAAATTACAGAACAATGTGTCATAGCCTTAAGCTGGACATTAAAAGATACGCTGGGTGAGGTCTTAGACCACACAGACGAGGCCACAGAGTTTTTGGTTGGTGGTGATGACCTGTTGGGCAAAATCGAAGAGGCTTTGGTTGGTCAATCCGTTGGCGCACATGTGCAACTGCAGATTGAACCAACTGATGCATTTGGCGATTACAACGAACAACTGGTGTTTTTAGAAGCGCGAACCCTTTTTCCTGACCCGCTAGAACTAGGCATGGTGTTTGAGGGCTTGCCTGAAGGTTGCAACGACAGCGCACCAACAGACAAACTGTTTTTTGTTTCAGACATTTACCCCGAGCACGTGGTCTTGGATGCCAACCACCCGCTGGCTGGTATCGCCATTCGCATCACGCTAAGCGTACAACACATACGTGAGGCAACCATTGATGAAATAGGTGCAGGAACGCTGGGTCGCGGCTTTTTTAAAATTGAACAACCACAGATTCACTCAGCATCGCTAAAGCAACTGGAGCAAGCATCTGAAGATGGCCATGTGCATGATGAACATTGCGGTCACAACCACAACCCCAGTGACAGACTGCACTAAACAAACCGCAACCACAATGAAACAAGTAGCCTAAACTACTTGTTCATTGACGATACGACGGTCAACAACGACAGCTTAGAACGTCTTAAAGACCTACAGGTGTGAAAAACTCGCTGCAGTCACCACGGCAGGGTTGCAACCCACAGACACGACAACACACTTTATTGCCTGCCTGTCGAACCGTAACCGGCTTCACCGCGGTCGCTCACCTCAGCAAACTCTGGGACTTCACGAAACTGGGCTTGCACAACCGGCACGATAACCAGTTGTGCCAAGCGCTCCATAGGCTCTAAGGTAAAGGCTTTGTCTGAACGATTCCAGGCACTCACCATGAGCTGGCCTTGGTAGTCGCTGTCAATCAAACCCACCAAATTACCCAGCACGATACCGTGCTTGTGGCCCATACCAGAGCGGGGCAAAATCATGGCTGCATAAGCCGGGTCACGCAGGTAAATGGCCATGCCCGTGGGTACCAACTGCCAAGCGTTTGCTTGCAAAGTGAGTGGCTCATCCAAGCAAGCGCGCAAATCCAAACCAGCGCTCCCCGGTGTTGCATAAGTCGGCATATGCATGCGCAAACGCGGATCAATAATTTTTATATCAAGGACCATACAACCTACCAATTGTCATTGCTGCTATTGCTGTTGTAGTCAATCGTCTCGATATTGAGCATGTCTTCAACTTTGTCTTTGCTGATACGCTCAACTTTTTCAATATTGCCAGATACCAAACCAGGATTGAACAAGATGACACCCACCATGATGATCTGCAACACAATAAACGCGATTGAGCCTTTGTAAATCTGCGCGGTTGTGACAGCGGGAATACGCTCTTTGGTTATGACGTCGTCGTAGTCGTGTCTGGCAGCCACGCTGCGCAAATAAAACAAGGCGAAACCAAACGGCGGGGTCAAGAACGAGGTTTGCATGTTCATGGCAATCAATATGCCAAACCAAATCAAATCTACCCCCATTTTTTCTGCCACCGGCACCAGCATTGGGACAATGATGAACGCAATTTCAAAGAAGTCTATGAACATGCCCAGCAGGAATACCAAAAAGTTCACAAATATCAGAAAACCCATCTGACCACCAGGCAGCTTGTCAAACAAGTGCTCTACCCAAATGTGACCATCGGCTGCGTTGAAAGTGAAACTAAAGACGGTTGAGCCAATCAAGATGAACATCACGAAGATGGACAGGCGGGTGGTGCTTTCCAGCGCACCTTTAAGTACGCTTAGACCTAATCGCCCGCGCAGAGTGGCCATCAAAAAGGCACCCAAAGCACCCATCGCGCCACCTTCTGTAGGCGTTGCAACGCCCAAGAAGATGGTGCCCAACACCAAAAAGATCAAAATCAATGGCGGAATCAGCACAAAAGTGACTTGCTCTGTCAGCCTGGAAATGAGTCCAAGCCCAGCCACTCGGTTGACCATGGCCAAACCCAAGGCCAAGAAACTGGCGACCGTGACGGACATGATGAAGCGCTCGTCACCAGGTGCTGGTGTAATCCGGTTCAGAAAGCCATTCATGACGCCTTCATGAATTTGTGACCAGCCGTAACCCACAGCCGCACAGAGCACAAACAACGCGAGCAACGAGCGGTGACCACTAGAGCCACTCTTTTCCGTGTAAATTCTGGCCTCCATCGGCAATGCAGGCATCCAGTCAGGCTTCACGATGGCAACGCCTGCTATGAACAGCAGATACAGGCTCACCAGCATCAACCCAGGAATCAAAGCGCCTTGGTACATGTCGCCGACTGACCTGCCCAGCTGATCGGCCAACACGATCAACACCAAAGAAGGCGGCAGGGCCTGAGCCAAGGTGCCGGATGCAGTAATGGTACCCGTGGCAATGGTGCGGTTGTAGCCGTAGCGCAGCATGATTGGGAGCGATATCAAACCCATAGAAATCACTGCCGCAGCCACCACACCCGTGGTGGCTGCTAACAGCGCACCCACCAATATCACCGCTACAGCCAGACCGCCGCGCACTGGACCAAATACCTGCGCGACAGTTTCGAGCAAATCTTCAGCCATGCGGCTGCGTTCCAAAATAATACCCATCAAGGTAAAAAATGGAATCGCCAGCAACGTCTCGTTGGACATGATGCCCAGAACACGTAGCGGCAACGCTTGGAACAGCACATCAGGAAATAACCCAAGCTCCATGCCCAGAAAGCCAAAGGCCAATCCAGTTGCAGCCAGCGAAAACGCGACAGGGAAACCAAATACCAAAAAGAACAACAAACCGGCAAACAACACCGGTACGAAATTTACTTGTAGAAAATCAATCATGATGCTTGCTCGCGATTGATGGCAGCAGGCGCTGCGTCAGCATCCTCTGGGTTGGTGTGTGCCAATGGATCTGGACCGCCAGCGAATAAGAAATTCAAACGCTTGATCAACTCTGACATGCCTTGCAAGCCTAACAGCGCAAAACCAGCGGGAATAAAGGCATAGACAGGCCAGCGAATAAGGCCACCAGGGTTGAATGATGTTTCGCCCGAGGTGAAAGCTTGTATGGTGATGGGCATGCTTAAAAATATCATCAAATAGCACAGCGGCAGTAAGAATATGAGAATGCCGCCCACGTCGATCCAATTGCGTGTACGGGCTGAAAATTTATGCGACAAAAAGTCAATGCGCACATGAACATTTTTTAAAAATGCATAACCTGCACCCAGCATAAAAACGGCAGCGAACAAATACCACTGAATCTCCAGCATGGCGTTTGAGCCAATGCCAAAGGTATAACGAACCAAGGCATTGCCAGCGCTGATCATGGTGGATGCCAGTATCAGCCAAATTGCAATTTGCCCAACCAAGGTCGTCAGGGCGTCGATTGCACGGCTGATCACAAGTAAATTTTTCATATAACGGTCACTCAATGTGTCATTGGCTGTAGCGCACAACACGCGCTGTAAACAAGCTGCCATGATACAGAGGCAGCGCAGCTAAACAAACCGTGCGGATAAAAAAAATGACAACAAATTTCATATATGTTGCATCAGCAAAAAGCCCCGCAAAGCGGGGCTTTTTGCGACTGCCAAACAGCAAGCTTACAGTGCAGCTTGTTGCATGTAACGGTCAAACGTTCCTTCTGTCAAACGGTGCCACTGATTTTGGTCTTTACGGAATTTTTCGTAATCGGCGTAAATCTTCTTCCAGTCAGCGTTGGTATCGCTCAACTCGGCGTACGAGGTTTGCGCGGCCTTGAACGCAGCGTCCATGACGTCCTTTGGCATTTGACGCAGCTTGGTACCTGTGGCCAACAGCTCCTTCAATGCCTTGGGGTTGCGCACGTCGTACTTGGCTTGCATGTCAACGTGGGCTTGGGTAGCAGCCATGCGAACGATGGTTTGGTACTCGGTAGACAGCTTGTTGAACGCGTCCTTGTTGATAAGAACGTCCAACTCTGGACCGCCTTCCCACCAACCTGGGTAGTAGTAGTAAGGTGCAACTTTATTAAAGCCCAATTTCTGGTCATCGTAAGGACCAACCCACTCGACGGCGTCGATGGTGCCTTTTTCCAAAGCCTGGTAAATCTCTCCACCTGGAATACTTTGTGGCACACCACCGATTTTTCCAACGATTGTGCCGCCAAAACCACCAATACGCATCTTCAAGCCCTGCATGTCAGCCAACGACTTGATTTCTTTGCGGTACCAGCCACCCATTTGGGCACCCGTGTTGCCCGCAGGGAAGTTGACCATGTTGTATTGGTCGTAAAACTCACGCATCAACGTGCCGCCATTGCCTTGAAACATCCACGCTGTACGTTGGCGGCTGTTCAAGCCAAATGGAATGGCACAGCCCAATGCAAACGCTGGGCTCTTACCAAAGAAGTAATAAGGTGCCGTGTGTGCAGCTTCTACAGTGCCTTGTTGCACAGCGTCAACCACACCAAAGGCTGGCATCAACTCGCCGCCTGCATGGGTTGAAATTTGAAATTTGCCGCCTGTCATGGCGCTGACGTTTTTGGCAAAATCCTCAGCACCACCATAAATGGTGTCTAGTGCTTTAGGAAAGCTAGAAGCGAGACGCCAACGGATGGTTGGCTGGGCATGAACTGCCGGTGCAACACCAGCTGCCAAAACACCGGCGATACCAGCGTTTTTGATTAGTGAACGACGATCCATATCGGTAGACTCCGTTTTTCTATTAAGTGAATGTGCAGTTCGCGCACGGCGAACATCACAGCGAGACCAACAAAGATTAGTCAGCTGCCATTGTAGGCAATCGAGAGGCGCTTTTTCGCAGGGGTTTTCCCTTTGAATACCAATGTATACGCATTGTTACAACCCAAAATGCAACCTCCAAAAAAACGTGCGCATCACTTGAAATTTTTTTAGATAAACCGTGAAATTATTATGCGGTCGCGTGTCACATGACCCCAAAAAACCGCTCGCGGATAGACGCCTCAACGCCTTGCGCGCTCAAGCCAACGCCTGCCAACAAAGCGGTTGGATCGCCATGCTCGATGAATGTGTCAGGCAAACCCAGTTGCAAGACCTCACAACGTCTGCCTGTGCTGTGCAGCCACTCCAACACGGCCGTACCCGCACCACCGGCAACCGCGCCTTCTTCGATGGTCACAAAACAACCGTGTGTCTGACACAGCTCGGTCAGCAGCGCCTCGTCCAACGGTTTGACCCACCGCATGTCAACCAACGTCATATCCAGCTGCTGCGCGGCAGGCTTGGCCATGTGCAGCAAGGTGCCAAAAGCCAGCACAGCCACGCGCTTGCCCGCACGTACCACCTCACCCTTGCCAAATGGCAAGGCTTCAAGTGACCTCCCCGCGTCAACACCGGTGCCGCTGCCACGAGGGTAGCGCACAGCCACAGGTCCTTCGCTGGCCAATGCGGTGGACAACAGAGCGCGGCATTGCAACTCGTCGGATGGACATGCAATGGCCATGTTGGGAATACACCGCAAAAATGCAATGTCGTAAGCGCCCGCGTGGGTTGCACCGTCGGCGCCCACAAGTCCGGCGCGGTCTAGCGCAAACACAACCGGCAAGTTTTGCAGTGCCACGTCATGAACCAGTTGGTCGTAGCCGCGCTGCAAGAAAGTTGAGTAAATGGCCACAACAGGCTTGAGGCCCTCGCAGGCCAAGCCTGCGGCAAATGTCACTGCGTGTTGCTCTGCAATTCCCACGTCAAAATAACGAGTTGGGAAACGCTTGGCAAATTCCACCATGCCAGAGCCCTCACGCATGGCTGGCGTGATACCCACAACACGGGTATCTGCTGCTGCGGCATCGCAAAGCCAATTACCGAATACGTTAGAAAACGTAGGCTTGGGTGCAACAGATGGGGTCTTTATACCCACCGCAGGATCAAACTTGCCGGGGCCGTGGTAGGCGACTGGGTCGGCCTCAGCCAGCTTGTAGCCTTGACCTTTTTTGGTGACCACGTGCAAAAACTGCGGCCCATCTAGGTGCTTGATATTTTCAAGCGTTGGTATGAGTGAGTCCAAATCATGGCCATCAATGGGACCAATGTAATTAAAGCCAAACCCCTCAAACAACGTGGCAGGGACCACCATGCCTTTGGCTGTTTCTTCTAGGCGTTTGACCAACTCAAACAAAGGTGGCGCGCCTTTCAGCACACGCTTGCCTACATCTTTAGCGGCCGCGTAGAACTGCCCACTCATCAGCTGGGCCAGGTAGCGGTTCAGCGCACCAACTGGCGGCGAAATTGACATGTCGTTGTCGTTCAAAATGACCAGCAACTTGCAGTCTTCAACGCCTGCATTGTTCATTGCCTCGAACGCCATGCCGGCGGTCAACGCGCCATCGCCAATTACGGCAATGCTGTGTCGCGCTGAGCCTTGTAACTTGGATGCCATGGCCATGCCCAAAGCGGCAGAAATAGACGTGGATGAGTGCGCGGTCCCAAACGCATCAAATTCGCTTTCGCTGCGCACGGGAAAGCCGCTAACACCATCGAGTTGGCGCAGCGTCGACATGCGGTCTCGCCTGCCTGTCAGGATTTTGTGCGGGTAGGTCTGATGACCTACGTCCCAGACAATGCGGTCATCGGGTGTGTTGAACACATAGTGCAGCGCAACCGTCAATTCAACGGTGCCTAAATTGGAGCTCAAGTGCCCGCCTGTTTTGGACACAGTGTCCAGAACAAAACCTCTCAACTCACCCGCCAAGTCATTGAGTTTTTGACGCGGTAAGGCGCGCAGGTCTTGCGGTGAATTGACACTCTCTAGCACAGCAAAAGGTGCCATGTGTGGCTGCGTCATGTAAGCACTTTCAATCTAATTTCCAATACGTAATGAGTTGTTGTCACAGTGGCCTCTTTCAGTATTGTTGATCTGTGGGTCTTAGGTTGCTGGTTGTCTAATTGACAGCGTTGGTCTTAGTGGCTTCTCGCCACTATTTGATCAGCCAGTGCATGCAAGGCCTGGCTGCGATCCAAACCAACCTCATCGAGCGACAACTTGGCGCGTTGCACCAACTCGCTGGCATAGGCTTTTGCAGCATCTAGACCCATAAGCGATACAAATGTTGGCTTGTCAGCCAAGGCATCTTTGCCAGCTGTTTTTCCCAGACTGGCGGTATTGCCTGTGACATCCAGTATGTCATCGACCACTTGAAAAGCCAGTCCCACGGCATGGCCATACACACTCAGCGCAGCAGCTTCTTCTTGCGTCGCGTTGCCGCATACACCGCCCATGGCCACCGCAGCATGTATCAATGCACCCGTTTTTAAAGCGTGCATGTGCTCCAGCTGCGCTTGCGTCAATGGCAGACCCACGCTGGCCAAGTCTATCGCCTGCCCACCGGCCATCCCTTGCGCTCCTGCAGCTTTGCTGAGCAACTGACAGCATCGTAACTGTGTGGCGTTAGGAGGGGCGTGCTCAAGATCGCTGTCGCCGTAGTGCGTCAGCATCACAAAAGCTTGAGCTTGTAGCGCATCGCCCGCAAGCAATGCTTGGGCTTGACCAAACTGCACATGCACGGTGGGCTTGCCGCGGCGCAACGCATCGTCGTCCATGCATGGCATATCGTCATGCACCAGCGAGTAGGCGTGGATCATTTCTACAGCGCAAGCCGCGCGCATTGTGGCATCACGTGTTGCGGGGTCGGCCTGCTCTACAGCTTGACGTGTCACGGCCTCACAAGCGGCGAAGGCCAGCAAAGGACGCATGCGCTTGCCGCCACCGGTTAATGCATAGTGCATGGCTGCCAGCAGCGGTTGGGGTGCGTCAATTGGCAAACTTTGCACCAAAGCCAATTCAACCTCATCACGGCGGGCTTGCTGCCAAGCGCCTGCGTCAAACAGCGCTGCGTTCATGCATCGCGCTCCCATGCTTTCGCTTGGTCGCCTTCGACCACCCGCACCTGGGCCTCCACAGCATCTAACTGGGCACGACAATAGTGCAGCAATTCGGCCCCGCGTTTGTATTGCCCAAGCAATTGATCCAACGGTAATTGACCTGCTTCTAACAGTTGTACCAGCGTTTCAAGCTCGTTCAGAGCGGTTTCATAATTGGTCGGCTGCCCCAACAAGGTGGTTTGATCAGATTCTTGCGTGTCAATGGCTTTAGGGGGGCTTGCTTTAGTCATATGTACTTTCAATTGGTAGCTATTTTAGGTGCTTGCAACAAGGGTGCCTGTACAAACACCAAGAATGTAAAGGCTTTCAAGATGTAGACCTTGGTAATCAGCGTTAACATATAAGGTTACATTCAATCCATATCAGGAGTTTGCCGCACCAACGGATACAGATCTGTAGGCAAAATCATTTTTGTGCAGCCACGCACGCCAACCTGCCCCTTCATAGGGGGAGTCTATAGGTCAGGATCACCATGTCTGATTTAAGTCTTCAACTTCAGCAGGCCAAGAGTCAACTCTCGGTTTCCAGTTATTTTGATGATGCGCTGTTCAAGCGCGAGATGGAAACCATCTTTCAAAGCGGGCCTCGCTACGTAGGTCACCGCCTGTCTGTTCCCGAGCGCGGTGATTATTCCAGCTTGAAGCATGAAGCTGACGGACGCGCCTTGGTGCACGGCGCAAACGGTATCGAATTGCTCTCCAACGTGTGTCGCCATCGCCAATCGGTGATGCTAACGGGCACTGGCAACCTGTCTCACACTCAAACCGGCAGCTCAGGCGGCAACATTGTGTGCCCCTTGCACCGATGGACATACAGCGAGCAAGGCCAGTTGTTGGGTGCGCCGCATTTCAGCCAAGATCCCTGCCTGAACCTCAAGCGCTACAAACTGCGTGAGTGGAATGGCTTGCTGTTTGAGGACAATGGCAGGGACGTAGCCGCAGACTTGGCGGACTTAGGTCCTGCTGCTGCCTTGAACTTCGACGGCTACGTGTTGGACCACGTCGAGATGCACGAGTGCAACTACAACTGGAAAACTTTTATAGAGGTTTACTTGGAGGACTACCACGTCGAACCTTTCCACCCCGGACTGGGTAATTTTGTGAGCTGCGACGAATTAAGTTGGGAGTTTCAAAAAGAATACTCGGTGCAAACCGTTGGCGTCACCGACTTGCGCCACAGCGGCAGCACCGCTTACCAACGCTGGCACGACGTGTTGCTGCGATACCGTAACGGTGAACTGCCGGCCTATGGTGCCATTTGGCTGACCTATTACCCTCACATCATGATTGAGTGGTACCCGCATGTGCTAACCGTCTCGACGCTGCACCCGACAGGGCCACAGCGCACCATGAACGTCGTGGCATTTTTCTACCCAGAAGAAATTGCCGCATTTGAGCGGGATTTTGTTGAGGCACAGCGCGTAGCCTATATGGAGACAGCGGCTGAAGACGACGAGATTGCGCTGCGCATGGACCAAGGCCGACACGCTTTAATGACCAGAGGTGACAACGAAGTAGGCCCCTATCAAAGTCCAATGGAAGACGGCATGCAGCACTTTCACGAGTGGTACAACGGAAAAATGGCCGCCCATACGGACGCAGCGCTACCAGTTCGGTCGCCGTAATCACCCAGTACACCCACTAGGTTGTAAGCTCTCTTGCCTGCTCTGTAAAACTGACGCAGCTGTTTCTAAACGCCCCATCCCAACTTTAAAGTCACCATGCAAGCCCTTTGGATGCTTCTAGCCGCCACCCTTTTCGCAACCATGGGGGTGTGCGTCAAATTGGCATCCGATTTTTACAGCAACTTTGAGATCGTCATGTACCGCGGCATTTTAGGTATGTTGGGGCTGATGTGGTGGTGCCGAATGCGCGGTTTGGGCATGGATTTTTTCAAAACCCGTTTCCCGATGATGCATGTGTGGCGCTCTACCGTGGGAGTGATCGCCTTAATATGCTGGTTTTACGCGATTGCGCACATACCGCTGGCCACCGCCATGACCATGAACTACATGAGCAGCGTTTGGATTGCCACGTTTTTGGTCGGTGGCGCACTCATCACGCAACGTCCAGATGAACCACTCAAACGCCAAGGTCCTTTGGTTGTCACTATATTGCTGGGGTTCGCTGGTGTTGCACTGTTGCTTAAACCAACACTCAACGACGACCAAGGCTTCGCCGCGTTGGTCGGCTTGATATCTGGTGTCGTAGCCGCTTTGGCTTATTTGCAAGTTTCAGCCTTGGCAAAAATAGGGGAGCCAGAAACACGCGTGGTGTTTTATTTCTCATTGGGCGCAGCCCTAGCCGGCGGCGCAGGCACCGCGGTGACAGGCGTGAGCGCCTTCAATTGGCTGGGTACCATGTGGTTGCTGCCAGTGGGTATATTGGCATTGTTAGGTCAAATTTGCATGACGAGGGCCTACGCCAGCGGGGCCACTTTACTGGTCGCCAACCTGCAATACACTGGCATTGTGGTCGCCAGTTTATACAGCGTGTGGCTATTTGATGACTACCTCCCCCCGAGCAGCTGGGGCGGCATGGCGTTGATAGTCGTCAGTGGCATTGCCGCCGCAGCGCTGCGTGCACGCAGCTTACCCCCCACACCCCCCAAAGTACAGGAGAGTTGATTGATGAACAAGCCATTCACGCTGACAGTTAGTGCCGCCGAACTGCTGGCCCTAACCCGCACCCCGCACCCACTGTGCATATTAGACGGCAGCTTTGACTTGGGCACGCCAGACGCGGCCAGGCAAGCCTTCAAAGACACACACATTGCAGGCGCACAGTTTGCCGACTTAGACACACATCTGAGCGCTCACGGCGAAGTGGCTGCAATCAACGCTGGTCGCCACCCGCTGCCCACACGAGAATGGTTTGCCCAACAACTGGGCAACTGGGGTATTGCGCCAAACACGCAAGTGGTGGTGTACGACCGCAACGGCAACAACTTTTGCGGTCGCGCGTGGTGGATGCTGAAGTGGTGCGGTCACCACAACGTGGCTATTCTTGACGGCGGCCTCGGCGCATGGCAAGCCATAGGTGGCCCAACAGACAGCACGAACGGCACTGTTGAACCAATGACGGCAACCGCAGCCACTGCACCAGTGATCCCTTTGGCGCCCTACCCGCTAGCCGCACCTCTGGTCAAACTGGTTGATACCGACACTGTGCTGCACAACTTGCAAGAGCGCCCGCAGACACAGTGCATAGTTGACGCGCGCGGCGCGCCCCGCTTTACAGGAACGACTGAACCACTAGACCCTGTTGCAGGCCACATACCTGGCGCAATGAACCACCCTTTCAACACCAACTTTGACGCCAACGGCTTGTTTAAAACTACCAGCGAACTACAAGCTCTCTGGGCACAAACGCTACAAGATCGAGAAGCCACCAGCGTGGTGATGCACTGCGGCAGTGGCGTCAGTGCGGTGCCCAACATGGTTGCAATGGTGTTGGCTGGTTTCCCCATGCCAGCACTGTACGCGGGCAGCTGGAGCGAGTGGTGCCGCACGCCAGGCACGCCAAGGTGGACGCCACACACCAACTGACTGGCTGATAATTTACTCGCCACCACTGCTGATTGAAACAGCGCAATAAATGTGGCGGCACCAGCTGGTCATGCAACAGGTCAGCGCATGCTGACCGTGCCGCCAACGGTCACATTCACCCACTGCCAACCTGGTTGAACGTCCAGCGACACGTTGTCAGCGCCATGCCTGGCGTCCGCCTGCATGGCCATGCGCCCCATGCTGCGTGCTTGGGGGGCTGCTGTGACACTGCCAGAAACACTGACCTGCGCGACCTCAAAACTTGCATAACCAAACGCCTTGGTGGCGGCTTGGGCCTTGGCCTTGAACGCGGCAATGGCTTCCAGCATCAATTCAGACTCCGTTTTGTGTGTCACAGTTGGGCTTAGGCTAAAGCCGCTGGAAACCAGCACAAACGGTGCGAGGTTAGCGGCTACTTGTTGGATGCTGGCCATATCCAAACCCTCAAGCACCAGATCGGCATGGCCAGTCCAACGGTCGATACGGCCTTGTTTGTCGTATTTGGGATACACGCCAGAGCCACCGGTGCGCACACGCATGGCCAAGGCCCCCTTTGCTGCTTGAGCGTTGGCCATCGCTTGGTTGGCCTTTTTCAGCGCTGCGCCCACTTCGGTGTTGATATTGCGCTGCAGCACATCGGCTTGTGAGCCTGTTGCGCGAAAGCTCAAGCGCATCTGCAGCCAATCTTCTGAGACTTCAACCTGCGCTTGGGCTTGCAGTTGAACTTCACGCGAAGGGGGCTCAACGGACTGCGCTTGCGCCCAACTGGCTGTGCCCAACGCCAGCGCCAACAACACACCAGATGGCAATTTCCAATACTGTCTGCTCTGACTGACTTGGCATGCTTGTATCAACCGCTGGCGCAGTGAGCATACGTTGTTCAGTGTTGCTGTTGTAGTGTGTGAAGTGGTTTTTATGACCTTATTGCTTGTTATCACAGGTGACCTCCCAGTCGTTATTAAATCTTTATAGGCGCACTATGGCTTAAAGAGCAACACCACAGCTTGCGCCTCAATACTTTTACCTTCGCCCACAGGGCCCATTTTTTCAGCTGTTTTGGCTTTTACATTGACGCGCTGCTCATTGATTTGTAGCACATGTGCAATGTGTTGCGCCATGGCCGCTTTAAAAGGGGCGAGCTTGGGCGCTTGCGCCACAACTGTGCAATCAACGTTACCAACCAACCAACCTGCTTCATGCACTTTTTGCAACGCCAACATGGTCAACACTGTTGAATCAGCGTCTTTGTTAGCGGCATCGGTGTCTGGAAACAAACCGCCAATATCGCCCAAAGCGGCAGCGCCCAACATCGCATCAATGATGGCGTGTAGCAGGGCATCCGCATCCGAGTGGCCTTGCAGTCCCAAGTGATAAGGCACGGTAACGCCGCCCAGCACAAGCGGTCTGTCAGCCACCAATGCATGGGTGTCCCAGCCTTGGCCAATAGAAAATGGGGGTGGGAAGTTGGTCATAGTGACAGCGGGTAGTTCATGAAAGCTTAAGTGGTGCGTCCGCGCAGCATCACACCGGCGAGTGCAAAGTCGTGGGAAAAAGTGACTTTAAAGTTGTCAACACCGCTGGCAACCAACAGCGGCGACTGGCCCAAGCGCTCCATCGCGCTGGCCTCATCCGTGATGAGCGGCCAAGCTTGCTCGTCAGATTGCGCGTCGCGCAATGCACTTAACAGCGCAGATAGATTAAACAGCTGCGGGGTCTGCGCCAACCACTTGCCAGCACGCGCCACCGTATCAGCTACCGCGGCCACACCACCATCCAACATCTCTTGGCGAGCAACCTTGATGGTGTCTGGCACAGGTTGGGCCAGCAAGCCACCACGCTTGTGCTTCACACACGCACGGATGAGGGTGTGAACGGTTTGGGCTTGAATGAGGCAACGCGCCGCGTCGTGAACCAGCACCCAGTCGCTGCTCTTGGCATCGCCATTGTCATACAAGAACTGCAGGCCGTTCAGCACAGACTCAGCGCGACTGGCACCGCCTACAGGCGCGGTACGCCACCCAATGGCCACTGGTGCGACCAGCTTGGCCCACAGTTCATCGTTGGGCGCCACAACCGCCACACGCAAACCTTGTTGCCATGCGCCGTCGCTGGCTGCTCCAGGGTCCACATGCGACAAGGCCTGCAACGTATGGGTTACCAGTGGTAGGCCCTCCAACAGCGTGTATTGCTTGGGCCTGCTGGCACCAGGAAGCAAGGCACGCTGCCCCATACCGGCACATGGCACCAGCACATGGCAGCGAGGAATTTGTGTAGGGCGTTGTTGCTGATTCATGGGTAATTCAAATGGACCTGACACCATTGTAGGCAACACGATAAAATGAACATTTAGCCCCGACGCAATGCGAATCGGGGTTTTGTCGTTTGTGCTCTGGCTAGGTTTAACACTATTTTTATGCAACTACCAAAACTCACCACTGGCAAACGCTTTACATTACCGCAGCCAAAGGCCTCTAGCGATTCACTGTGGCTGAGTCAGTTGGCATTGCAGGAAAAAACGGCCGGTCGGCCTTTGTTGGTTGTGACAGCAGATGCGGCAACTGCAACTCGCTTGCTTGATGAGATGGCATTTTTTGCGCCAGCTGTGCGCGGCGCTTTGTTTCCCGACTGGGAAACCCTTCCCTACGACCATTTCTCCCCCCATCAAGACCTGATCAGCGAACGCTTGGCCACGCTGTGGCGCATCAAGCAGCACGATGCACAGGCAGGGGCAGACGTCGTGCTGGTGCCTGCCACCACCGCGCTGTACCGCGTGGCACCGCCCTCTTTTTTGGGCGCTTACACATTTGAATTCAAGGTCAAACAAAAACTAGACGAAGGCAAACTGCGCTCACAACTCACGACAGCAGGCTATAGCCACGTGTCACAAGTTGTCAGCCCGGGCGAGTACGCGGTTCGCGGCGGCCTCATTGACTTGTTTCCTATGGGCTCTCTGGTGCCCTACCGCGTGGACTTGTTTGACGATGAAATTGACAGCATCCGCACGTTTGACCCAGACAGCCAACGCAGTCTCTACCCTGTGCCAGAGGTTCGCCTGCTGCCGGGTCGAGAGTTTCCAATGGACGATGCGTCGCGCACCCGATTCAGAAGCCGCTGGCGCGAGGTCGTAGAGGGCGACCCCACCAAAAGCCGAGTTTACAAAGACATGGGCAATGGGGTGGCCACGGCTGGCATCGAGTACTACCTACCGCTTTTTTTTGAAGAAACTGCAACTGTCTTTGACTACTTAGGAGACGATGCCACGGTGGCTTTGGTGGGCGATTTAGAAAGTACTTTTGCCCAATTTTGGCGCGATACACAAGACCGCTACAGCTTACTGGCTGGTGACCCAGAACGACCAGCCCTACCGCCAGCGAGCTTGTTTTTAAGCGCTGAAGAGTTTTTTACGCGCGCCAACAAACACCCGCAGATTGCATTCAAGGCGTTCAGCGTTGACCCAGATCAACCCAACGACAGTCCTGCCAACACGCCCTTTCCCGCCTTTGCAAATCTGTCCGACTTAACGGTAGAGAGAGGGGCCACTGAACCGCTCATCAAGCTCAAAAAGCTCATCACAAATGGCGGCTGGCGCGTCTTACTGTGTGCCGAAAGCGAAGGTCGGCGCGAAAGCTTGCAAGACTTTGTACGCGCCAGCGGCATCACACCGCCTAGCTTTGAGAGCTTGCAAGCCTTTCTTGACAGCACAGAGCCTTTGGGCATGGTGGTCTCCAACCTAAGCGTGGGCTTTGTAGGGGTTGAAGGCAGCGTGGCTTTGATAACCGAAACCGAGCTGTTCGCCACCGCCCCAGCCCCCCGCCGGCGCCGGCGCCAAGAGAAAGCCAGCGACGTTGAAGCCCTCATAAAGGATTTAAGCGAGCTGAAAGTAGGTGACCCGGTTGTGCACAGTGCACACGGCATTGGTCGCTACCACGGCCTCATCAACATGGACTTAGGCCAAGGTTTAGACGACGACGGGAACCCGCTGTTGCAAGAGTTTTTGAACTTGGAGTATGCAGACAAAGCAACGCTGTATGTACCCGTCAGCCAATTGCATTTAATCAGCCGCTACACAGGTGTCAGCGCGGACGAAGCCAAACTACACCGCTTGGGTAGCGGCCAGTGGGAAAAAGCCAAACGCAAAGCGGCCGAGCAAGTGCGTGACGCAGCAGCCGAATTGCTCAACATCTACGCACGCCGACAAGCGCGTGTTGGCCACGCCTTTAGGTATAGCCCAAGCGATTACGAGCGCTTTGCCAACGATTTTGGGTTTGAAGAAACACCAGATCAGCGCGGGGCAATTCATGCTGTTATTCAAGACATGATTTCACCTCGCCCTATGGACCGCTTAATTTGTGGCGATGTAGGCTTTGGTAAAACAGAGGTGGCCCTGCGTGCCGCGTTTGTAGCGGTAACAGGCGGGCGACAAGTGGCTTTTTTGGCGCCCACAACGCTGTTGGCCGAGCAGCACTACCAAACCTTGATCGACCGGTTTGCCCAATGGCCCATCAAAATTGCTGAAATGAGCCGTTTTCGCTCTGCCAAGGAAATAGCTACCGCGGTCAAAGGCCTAGCTGATGGCACGGTGGATATTGTGGTGGGAACGCACAAGCTGTTCAGCGCGTCAGTGAAGTTCAAAGATTTGGGCCTGCTCATCATTGACGAAGAACACCGGTTTGGCGTGCGCCACAAAGAGACCATGAAGTCCATGCGCGCTGAGGTAGATGTGCTCACGCTCACGGCCACGCCCATACCGCGTACCTTGGGCATGGCACTTGAGGGGTTGCGCGACTTATCCGTTATTGCAACGGCACCGCAGCGCCGCTTGGCAATCAAAACGTTTGTACGCAACGAAGGCCAAGGCGTGATTCGTGAAGCTGTTATGCGCGAACTCAAACGCGGCGGGCAAGTGTATTTTTTACACAATGAAGTTGACACCATTCAAAACCGCAAACAGCAACTCGAGGCTTACTTGCCTGAAGCACGCATCGCCATTGCCCACGGCCAAATGCCAGAACGCCAACTTGAATCTGTCATGCGCGACTTTGTGGCCCAGCGCTTTAACGTGTTGCTGTGTTCCACCATCATTGAAACGGGCATTGATGTGCCCACAGCCAACACCATTGTGATGGCTCGCGCCGACAAGTTTGGTCTGGCTCAGCTGCACCAATTGCGCGGACGCGTCGGGCGCAGCCACCACCAAGCCTATGCCTATTTGTTGGTGCCAGACACACAAAGCTTGACCAAACAAGCATCACAACGCATGGAAGCCATTCAAGAAATGGAAGAATTGGGGTCTGGCTTTTATTTGGCCATGCACGATTTGGAGATTCGAGGTGCCGGCGAGGTGTTGGGTGAAAACCAAAGCGGCAACATGTTGGAAATCGGCTTTCAGCTCTACAACGAAATGTTGTCCGAAGCGGTTGCCAGCTTAAAGGCTGGACGTGAGCCAGATTTGTTAAGCCCACTGTCAGTCATTACCGACATCAACCTGCATGTACCAGCCCTGTTGCCCAACGACTACTGTGGCGATGTGCACTTGCGCCTCAGCTTTTATAAAAAACTGGCCACCGCTAAGACCAGCGACAGCATAGACAGGTTGACAGAAGAAATTGCCGACCGCTTTGGTAAATTACCACCACAGGCTGCCGCCCTGATCGATGTACACCGCCTGCGCGTGTTGTGCGCACCTTACGGTGTGGTGAAAGTTGATGCGGCCCCTACAGTCATTAGCATCACCTTCAAAAAAGATGCGCCCATAGACCCAGCCAAAATCATTGCCCTTATCCAAAAAAACCGCCACATCAAACTGGCCGGCAACGACAAACTGCGCATCGAAAAAGCCTTACCAGACCCCAACTTGCGCGCTCACATGGTACGCGACGTGTTGCGCAATTTGGGCGAACCCACAACAGTGCGTGCCACAGAAATAACCGTTTAAATGAGCGCCTACTCCCATACCGAAATCGAACCAGGTTTGCTGGTTAAAAACAGTGTGTCTGCCAAAGCACTTGGACACTACAAGCTCATTGCCTTTGACATGGACTCCACACTGATCAACATTGAGTGCATCGATGAAATTGCCGATGCCGCTGGCAAAAAAGCCGAAGTCGCAGCCATCACTGAAGCGTCAATGCGTGGCGAGATTAAAGACTTTAGAGACAGCTTGTTGCGGCGATTGGGGCTGCTGCAAGGTGTGCCTCTGACCCACTTAGACACCGTGTTTCGCGAGCGCTTGCGCCTCAATCCGGGGGCGCGCACGCTGGTAACAGCCTGCAAAGCGCACGGCCTGCAAGCCGTTCTGGTCAGCGGCGGGTTTACCTACTTTGCAGACCGCATTAAAGATATGTTGGGCCTAGATATGGCTAGAGCCAATGCCTTAGAAGTGGTTGACGGTCACCTCACCGGCCAACTGTTAATGCAAAGCTGGGGCGATATATGCGACGGCAACACCAAGCGGGAAACGGTATTGGAATTGTGCCAACAAATCGGATGCGACCCATCACAAATGATCGCGGTGGGTGACGGTGCCAACGACCTGCCCATGATGGGAGTGGCCGGCTTGTCAGTGGCTTACCACGCCAAGCCAGCCGTTCGCGAGCAAGCCGATGTTGTCATCAACGACGGCGGCTTAGACAGGTTGCTGGCCGCGTTGCCGCACGAGTCGTAAACAACGCAGAAATGGCGCCTGCATAGCTGGGTCATCATGCAGTGTGGCACTCATGAAAGCCCGGCTATCACGACGCACCACTACACACCACGCTGGCCAGCATCGCCCCCATCGCGATGGCTGTGACGTGTGCCACTTTTAAACACCGAGCGCACCACCACAAAAAACACTGGTACAAATACCAGCGCCAACACAGCACCTGTCAGCATACCGCCGATAACGCCTGTCCCAATCGCCCGCTGGCTGGCTGAACCCGCCCCTGTGGCCAAGGCCAACGGCAAAACACCCAAAGTGAAAGCCATGGATGTCATCAGAACAGGACGGAATCGCAGGTGTGCTGCAGCCAAAGCTGACTCAACCAAGCCCTTGCCCTGGGCCTGCAAGTCTTTGGCAAATTCGATGATGAGAATGGCGTTTTTAGCCGATAAGCCGATGATGGTGATGAGTCCCACCTGAAAGTACACATCGTTGGCATAGCCGCGCATCAGCGTGGCCAACAGCACGCCCAATATGCCCAACGGCACAACCAAAATGACTCCCAGCGGAATCGACCAACTTTCATACAACGCAGCCAAACACAAAAAAACCGCCAGAATGGCAAACGCATAGAGGATAACGGCCTGTGAACCAGCCAACTTTTCTTCACGTGAAAAGCCAGTCCACTCGTAACCAAAACCTGCTGGCAACTGACCTGCCAAACGCTCCATTTCAGCCAAGGCGGCGCCAGTACTTTGCCCAGGAGCAGCACTGCCAGTGATGCGCATGGCCGGGTAGCCGTTGTAACGAACCGTTTGCATCGGCCCGGTAATCCAGCTGGTGGAAGCGAAAGCTGACAGAGGTACAGCCTGGCCGGCGCCGTTGTTGACTGTGATGCGCAGCAGGTCTTCAGCTTGCATACGAGCCGGTGCATCGGCCTGCACAATCACCCGCTGCAAACGGCCTTGGTTGGGGAAATCGTTGACGTAGCTTGCGCCAAACGAGGTCCCAATCGCGCTGGCAATGGCGTCAAAACTCACGCCTTGGGCACTGGCCTTGTCGCGGTCAATATCAAGCTGCAACTGCGCAGCATCTTCCAAGCCGTCAGGACGCAAACCTGTGATCAATTTGCTTGTTGAGGCCATGCCGAGCAACTGGTTGCGCGCGTCTAGCAACGCCTCGTGACCAAGACCAGCGCGGTCTTGCAACCTAAAACTGAAACCAGAGGCTGAGCCTAGACCTGGAATAGGTGGAGGACTCAAGGGAAATATTGAGGCATCACGGATACCAGACAAACCGCCAAAGGCTCGCCCTGCCAATGCCTGCGACGAGTTGCTAGGGTCAGGCCGCTCGCTCCAGTCAGTCAGCGTTACAAATGCCAAAGCTGCGTTTTGCCCTTGGCCTGCAAAACTAAAACCAAGCACACCCACCATGCTTTGAACTTCAGGCTGCTTCAGCATGAATGCCTCGACCTGCTCCATCACGTTCAGTGTGCGCGCAGTGGTAGCGCCTGGTGGCAGTTGCACATTCACCAACATCGTGCCTTGGTCCTCATTGGGCAAAAACGACGTGGGTAAGCGCTGGTACAGCACCACAGCTGCTGCGACTATGGCAGCGTAAACAACCATGGTTCGGCCCGAACGTGCCAACAAAACGGCTACACCGCTCTCGTAACGCTTGGTTGTTCGGGTAAAACCGCGGTTAAACCAACCAAAGAAACCGCGCTTGTCGCGCTGATGGCCAGCCTCAACATGTTTGAGCAAGGTGGCACACAGGGCGGGCGTCAATGACAGCGCCATCAGCGCAGAAAACGCAATCGACACGCCCATGACCGCAGCAAATTGGCGGTATATGTTGCCTACTGAACCACTGAAAAAAGCCAATGGAACAAACACAGCAATCAGCACAACGGTCATACCAATAATGGCGCTAGAAATTTGGCCCATTGCTTTTCGTGTGGCGTCAATGGGTGACAGGCCCTCTTCGCTCATGATGCGCTCGACGTTTTCTACCACCACGATGGCGTCGTCTACCACGATGCCAATGACCAATACCATGCCAAACATGGTCAATACGTTGATAGAGAAGCCCATGGCCAACAGCGCTGCAAATGTGCCCAACAAAGCCACTGGGACAACAATGGTGGGAATAACGGTGTAACGCCAATTTTGTAAAAACAAAAACATCACCAAAAACACCAGCAACACGGCCTCTGCCAATGTCTTGGCGACTTCTTTGATGGAGATGCGAATAAAGCGCGAGCTGTCGTAAGGAATAGCCCAGCTCATCCCTTGAGGGAAAAACCCTTCGAGCTCTGTCATACGAGTCCGCACAGCGTCAGCCGTCTCAAGTGCATTGCCGCTGGGCGACAACTGCACGCCGATGCCCACAGCTGGTGTGCCATTTAAACGCGCTGATGTCGCGTAGGCCTGGGCACCCATCTCGATTCGGGCAACGTCCCTTAATCTGACTGTTGCACCATCCGTATTGGCGCGCAATATGACATTGCCAAATTCGTTGACCGTGCCAAGTTGTCCATTCACAACGACAGTAGCCGATACCCCTTGTCCTGGAACGTTGGGTAGGCTGCCGATGACGCCTGCGGACACCTGCACGTTTTGTGCGCGAATGGCTGAGATTACCTGAGCGGCACTGAGGTTAAACCCCAGCAGTTTGGCTGGATCTATCCACACGCGCATGGCCCGTTCAGTGCCAAACAACTGGACAGTCCCAACACCCGGCAAACGCTGTATTTCCGGCACGATGCTGCGTGAGGCAAAGTCACCCAGCGCCACGGGGTCCCAAGCTGGATCGTCAGATGACAGAATTGTAAACAACAGAAAATTGCTGCGCGCTTTGTCAACCCTGACGCCTTGTTGTATGACGGTCGAAGGCAGTCTGGGCGTGGCACGTGCCAAGCGGTTTTGAACGTCTACCTGGGCCAAATCAGCATTGGTACCTTGCTCAAAACTCAACACAATGCTTCCGGAGCCGTTGGCCTGCGCCACAGACTCCATGTAGATCAAGCCAGGTGAGCCATTCATTTCCTGCTCAATCACCGACAACACGCTGTCTTCAAGCGTCTGGGCTGAGGCGCCTGGGTAATTGGCAGTGATAGAAATGGCGGGTGGCGCCACGGGCGGGTACTGCGCAATGGGCAACTGCGTGATGGAGACAGCGCCCATCACCATAATAAACAGGGCAATCACCCACGCAAAAATTGGACGGTCAATGAAAAATGTAGCCATGCTGTGCGTCCGTTAGTTGGTCTTCGCTGCATCGACTGGTTTGCCCAGTCCGGCGTTGGGTGCAGACCCAGGTGACGACCACGCAACAGGCGCGACGGGACCGCCGCCTCTTAGCTTTTGAAAACCATCGACCATGACTTGCTCACCAGCCGACAGGCCTGCAAGAATCACCCACTGACCAGACTGCTCGGCGGTCACTGTTACTGCTCTTTGCGCAACCTTGCCCTGTGCGTCCACCACCATAACCGTGTCACCTTGGGCAGAGCGTGTCACGGCTTGCTTGGGCAGCAATGTTGCATTGCTGACAATTTCCTGCTGGAGGCGGACGCGCACGTACAACCCTGACAACAAGATGCCGTCGGGGTTTGGAATCGACGCGCGCAGCATCACTTGCCCAGTGGCTGGGTCAACCGTTGAATCTGAAAACAAAAGGGTACCGCTGTGGGCGTACGCAGTGCCGTCTGCCAAAATAACCTGCACGGTGTTGTTGCCGCCGCCTTGTGCTGCCAGCGCCACGTTGGTCGGCGACATTTTTACATGCATGGCTTGCGATGCTGGCTGCATAACATCCACATACATGGGATTCATTTGATGAATAACGGCCAACTGGGTCGCCTCGTTCTGGCTAACCAATGCACCTTCGCTGACCAGTGACCGACCAATCTGACCAGCTATTGGCGCCACAACTGTGGCATGACTCAGCGACAATCCAGCCGTTCGCACGCCGGCTTGAGCTGCTGCCACGTCAGCTTGTGCCATGCGCTCCTTGGCCAACGCGTCGAGGTACGCTTGTTCGCTGATAAATTTTTGCGCTGTCAGAGCCTTGTTACGCTGCACCAGAGCGGAGGCGGCGCTTAATGTGGCCTCGGCTTTGGCCAACGACGCTTGTGCGCTGTGTACAGCGGCCTCATAAGGAGCGGCATCAATTTGAAACAAAACTTGGCCAGCCTGCACACTGCTGCCCTCTTGAAACAAACGTCGCGCCACAATTCCTGTAACCCGGGCGCGAACTTGAGCCTCACGCGAGGATGCCAAGCGACCGGGTAATTCCGTCATCAAGTCCACATCGCCAAGCGCCACAGTCACCACGCCAACTGTGGCTGGTGGTGGTCCGCCCACCCCGTTTGCGCCGCCAGCAGGCTTGGACGGTGACGGGCCACAAGCGCTTGCCAGTGCGCCAGCGCATAACACCAGCACGGTGCGGGTGTGGACCCATGACTTGACAGAAAAGGCTGGGTGAACAACAGGCATAAACAACTTTCACGCCGTGGTGCATATCAAGCCCACGGTGCAGCAACGCGGACAACAAACGGACCACTGTTACTGATCAGTATAGGGGTGCATAGCCGTGCGGACTGTCAGAGGCTACAACACCCGTAACTCATAGCCACCCTCATCTAGGTACCGGTGGGTGCCAAAGGCGGCTTGCAGCGCTGCAGCCTCGGCTATTTGCCAACTTTCGAAAACCTCACGCTCGGACTGGCTCATGGCCTCAACATCAGGTGTGTCGCCAAATGTGTTGGTCAAGCGTTGGTACATGGCGTAAATAGGCACCACCAAACTGGCATCGCCTAGGTGCGCTTCTAGAGTGGCGCAAAACCGCTTGGCTGCCGCGGCCCTTTGCTCGATGCTGGTATCGTCTCCAGAGAAGATGCTGACGCTGTAAGTCATGGCTGGTGGTGCCGGCGCAAGGGCTTCAGCAAATCACTCAAACCGTTGTGGTCAATTTCGTGCATGAGCGCGAGCAACTCGCCGATGCGCCCGGTGGGGAAGCCCTCGCGGGCAAACCAGTTCAAGTAGTTGCCAGGCAAGTCGGCAATGACGCGGTCTTTGTGCTTGCCAAAAGGCATTTTGGTATCGACCAACAGCTGCAAGTCTTGTGGCGAGATCATGGTTTAGGTTGCACCACTTTATGGCCATTGGCACGCAACCATTGCGCACACTTGGCGATGTGATCACCCTGCACCTCCACCAGACCGTCTTTGGTTGTGCCACCACTGCTGCATGCCTGGCGAAGCGCCTTGGACGCTAAAGTCAAGTCAGCCATGTTCAAAGCCAAGCCACTCACCAATGTTAACACCTTGCCTTTGCGTTTTTCCAACACCACGCGCACGCGACCATCACCCAGCAGCACATGGGCCAGCGAGCAGGTGCAAGCTGACACAGCGTTGCGACATTGCGGACACGTGCTGCCCACATCAGTGGCGTAGACCAATGCGCTGCGGTGGCCAGCACCAGCGCCCACATGGCCCGCAGCAGGTGGCGTGAGCGAAGCTGCGGATTGGGCCCGTTCCACCGCACTCGGCGACCCGGACAAGACGGCCAAGCCCGACAAGCTTTTGATGGGACTGATGGGGTCTTTGTTCGAGAATTTCATGACGGCGGTGGTTAACGCATAGGAGCCTGTTGCTACACAATTGGCATTGTGCCTGAACAGACGGTGCCTAAGCTAGGAAGCGCAAGTTGCCCTAAACAAGCACTTACCTTGATGCCGGCGCACCTTTACAGGGCGCGACGAATGCTGTCTGTGCACCAATTTAAACGGATGCACCAAAATGGGCGCATCTGCGAAAGAGGACGCATCGCAAGTGCCAGCAGGCACTATATTAAGTATGTTGTCCGTGGCATCGAAATTGCTAAGACTAACAGATACATCCTTTTTCACAATCTCTGGAGTTTTACGATGATTAGACGTTTGTTTTCGACAACTGCTGTTGCTGCAGTTGCCCTGGCTGCAGCTGGTTTTGCCAACGCAGCAACACCTATAAAATTTCAATTGGATTGGCGCTTTGAAGGCCCATCGGCATTGTTCTTGGTGCCCGTAGCCAAAGGCTATTTTAAAGATGCAGGCTTAGACGTAACCGTGGACTCAGGCAACGGTTCAGGTGGCGCAGTCACCCGCGTTGCCTCTGGCACTTACGACATGGGTTTTGCCGACTTGGCGGCACTCATGGAGTTTCACGCCAACAACCCAGACGCGCCTAATAAGCCTGTAGCCATCATGATGGTCTACAACAACACGCCTGCAGCCGTCATGGCCCTGAAAAAGTCTGGTATCAAGTCTCCTGCAGACTTGTCAGGTAAAAAATTGGGGGCCCCCGTATTTGATGCAGGCCGTCGCGCATTTGCGCTGTTTGAAAAAGCCAACGGTATCAACAACGTAGCTTGGACCTCTATGGATCCGCCATTGCGGGAAACCATGTTGGTCCGCGGTGATGTGGATGCCATTACAGGTTTCACCTTCACCTCGCTGCTCAACATTGAAGCGCGTGGCGTGCCGGCAGATCAGGTCACCATTTTTCCATACGCAGACAACGGGGTGAAGCTGTACGGCAATGCCATCATTGCCTCACCAAAAATATTGAAAGAAAATCCAGAAGCGGTCAAAGCGTTTTTAATCGCATTTGCCAAAGGCGCCAAAGATGTGATGGCTGACCCAGCCGCAGCTATTGAGGCAGTCAAAGCGCGCGACGGCATTATCAATGCAACACTTGAAACACGCCGGTTGCAATTGGCTATTGATACCGTGATCAACAGCCCATCTGCTCATGCTGAAGGTTTTGGCCAAGTTGACGCAGCACGCTTGTCGCTCATGGCGTCTCAAGTTTCAGATGCCTTCAACACAAAATCTCGCGTCAAAGCGGCTGATGTGTGGAGCAGCAGCTACTTGCCCAGTGCCGCCACGTTGAATGTATTGCCAAAATTGAAGTAAATCCTAATGGTCTGTGCCCCAACCCAAGGGCCAGTACCATGATGCGTATGCCAACGGCTGTTGGGACAATGTAACTCGGTCAGCATGTGTGCTGGCCGATACAATCACCAACAGTTGTTTTAGCATTTTCTTCAATCTACTGAGGCACCAGACACGCGCGTGTCTGGTGCCTCTTACCCACACAAGCCATCATGTCAAACGCTTTCGTTGACTTTCAAAACGTCTGGCTTGCCTACAACGACGAGTTGTTGGCCAACAACCAGTTCGCGGTTGAAGATATCGACTTCAAGGTCAACAAAGGGGAGTTCGTGGCAATTGTCGGGCCGTCTGGTTGCGGCAAGTCCACATTTATGAAGTTGACCACTGGTCTAAAAATGCCCAGCAAGGGCAAGATTTTGGTAGACGGCGAACCGGTGAATGGCCCACTAAAGATAAGCGGCATGGCATTTCAAGCCTCTTCGCTGTTGCCCTGGCGCACAACGTTGAACAACGTGTTGCTGCCACTAGAAATTGTGCAGCCCTACCGCGACAACTTCAAAGCCAACAAAGACGCTTACGTCGACAGGGCACGCAAACTGCTTGAGACTGTGGGGCTGAAAGGCTATGAAGACAAATACCCGTGGGAACTATCTGGTGGCATGCAGCAACGTGCCAGCATTTGCCGCGCTTTGATACACGAACCAAAAATGTTGTTGTTGGACGAGCCATTTGGTGCCTTGGATGCTTTCACGCGCGAGGACCTGTGGTGCATATTGCGTGACCTGTGGCAGGAGCAACGCTTCAACATCATTTTGGTCACCCACGATTTACGCGAATCGGTTTTCCTGGCTGATACCGTCTATGTCATGAGCAAAAGCCCTGGTCGCTTCATCGTTAGAAAAGAAATAGAGTTGCCTCGCCCACGCGACCTAGCCGTCACTTACACCCCGGAATTTACAGCCATTGTGCAAGAGTTGCGCGGGCACATTGGTGCACACCGCCAGGCATTGCCAACAGCTTGAACCAACGCACAGCATTACACCACCACCATGAAACCTAAAACCATAGAGCGCTGGTCACCTTGGCTGCTACTGATTGCGACCCTGGCCATTTGGGAAATCATCTGCCAAGGCTTTGGTGTCAGTGAGTTCATTTTTCCAAGTCCCTCACGGATCGCCCAACAAATGATCGAGTACCACGAGGTCATTGCAGGCCATGCGTGGCGCACATACTGGGTCACCATGGTGGGCTTTGGAATTGCTATTGTGGTCGGCGTGCTGTTGGGATTTGTCATTGGCAGTTCGCGCGTTGCCTATGCAGCCGTTTATCCGCTCATGACAGCCTTTAACGCGCTGCCCAAAGCCGCCTTTGTGCCGATATTGGTGGTGTGGTTTGGCATTGGTGCAGGCCCTGCCATCTTGACCGCTTTTCTGATCAGCTTTTTCCCTATTATGGTCAACATAGCGACAGGGCTTGCAACCTTAGAGCCAGAGCTAGAAGACGTGTTGCGCGTGCTAGGCGCTAAGCGATGGGATGTGTTGACAAAAGTCGGGCTGCCGCGCTCCATGCCTTACTTTTTTGGCTCGTTGAAAGTGGCCATTACTTTGGCTTTTGTAGGCACTACGGTGTCTGAAATGACAGCGTCCAATGAAGGCATCGGTTACCTGCTTATCTCGGCTGGCTCTGCCATGCAAATGGGTCTTGCGTTTGCCGGCTTGGTCGTGGTTGGCGCAATGGCCATGGTGATGTATGAGCTGTTCGATTATGTGGAGCGCCACACAACAGCATGGGCACACAGAGGCTCACAAAACAGTTAATTTTTGAACATGCAACACGCTTGCAGCACACGACATGATGGCCGTTGACAGTCTCAAATAAGGGCTCTTTGTTGAAGCTGAGCACCCCAAGCGCCACGCATGAAATAATCAATACATGTCTACACAAGCAAACAACAGCGACGAATTCTCCACAGCCTTAAACGTATTGGGCAACCCGTTGGAGGCCTGCAGTTTTGACCCGCTTACTGGGTATTGGCGAGATGGCTGCTGCAGCACTGACGAGCAAGACCAAGGCAGCCACGTGGTGTGCGCGCGTATGACGGATGATTTTTTACAGTACTCGCTGGCCAAGGGCAATGACCTTGTCTCGCCCAGGCCCAGCCACCGATTTGTAGGGTTGCGTGCAGGTGACCGCTGGTGCTTGTGTGCATCACGTTGGCGCGAGGCTTTGGGGGCGGGTGTTGCGCCACAAGTCGTACTTGAATGCACGCACGAGAAAGCACTTGAGTTTGTCAGCTTGGAAGAGCTGCAAGCCCACGCTTACTCCCCAAGCTCTAAAAACTGAACAACACGCTTTAGCCCAGCAGCGCTTTTTTGAGTTTGCGTACACCTGCTTCAATTTGTTCTTCGTTCATGGACGCAAAGCTTAAGCGCAACGCAGTGGTGTCTGGATGTGTGGCAAAAAACGGTGCACCCGGTACGAATGCCACGCCCTCCTCAATGGCTCGTTTGGCCAGCGCACCGCTGTCGGTGGACGCGCCATGTGCACCTGTCAACTTGGCCCACACGAACAAGCCACCAAGAGGCTTTACAAAACTAATGGCGTCGCCCAGTTCACGCTGCAAAGCATCGCACATGCACAGGGCACGTTTGGCATAGATGGCTCGCATTGCTTGCAACGCCGGGCCCAGCCGCCCAGAGGACAAATAAACTGCGGCAGTGACCTGTGCAAAAGAGCTGGTGTTGGCGTCACTGAACTGCTTGCACATGGCGGCTTTGTCTAACAACGGCTTAGGCGCAACCATCCAACCTATGCGCAAGCCAGGGCTCAAATTTTTACTCAATGAACTGGCGTGGACCAACCAATTCCTGCTGCCTGGCACGGTGGCACTCAACGCCAACAAGCTGGGCGGTGGTGCCTTATCAAAGTACAAGTCCCCGTATGGGTCGTCTTCAACCACCAGGGTGCGTGTTTGAACAGCCACATCCAACAAGCGCTTGCGCCGCTCTAAGCTGAGGGTGGCGCCACTTGGGTTGCCATACGTCGGAATAAGATACACAAATTTAGGCTTGTGTTGAGCAATCAATGCCTCTAACGCCTCAACATCCACACCGTTGTCATCGACTGGTACCGTAATGAGCTCTGCGCCATACAGACGAAAACACTGAATCGTGGCCAAAAAAGTTGGGCCTTCAACAATAACTTTGTCGCCAGGGTTGATGAGCGTTTTGCCAATCAAGTCCAATGCCTGTTGGCTGCCCGTTGTCACAATCAACTCGTCAGGCTTGACTGCTGCGTCTTTGTTGGCCATAAGCGCACACAACTGCTCTCGCAGCGGCTCATAGCCCTCTGTCGCGCCATATTGCAAGGCGGCAACGGGGTGATCGTTCAGGGCCTGCTGAGCGGCTTGGGCAACACCCGCTACGTCGAAAGAGTTGGGATCGGGGAAACCACCGCCAAAGCTGATGATGCCAGGCTTACCAAGCACCTTGAACAGTTCACGAATAGCCGAGGTTTCGACGTTGGACAAGCGCTGGGCAAATAAATCGGTATCAAAGGCGTCGGTCATGGTCAGTGCTTGGTCAGGTACAAATAAAGGTAATGTTCTATTGTGCACAAACGCCGTAAACTTCGCTGATGAACAAAGCCAATATAGAGCTATTTTTTTCAACATTGGCTCAAGCCAATCCATCCCCACAAACGGAGTTGGTCTATACAAGCGTCTTTGAGTTGTTGACCGCCGTGTTGCTGTCGGCACAGGCCACCGATGTTGGCGTCAACAAAGCAACGGCCAAACTGTTTCCAAGGGCCAATACCCCGCAAGCTATTGTCGACATGGGCTTGCCTGCGCTGGAGGACGCCATCAAAACCATTGGTCTGTACAAAAGCAAAGCCCGCCATCTGATGCAGGCGTGCGAGCTGTTGCTGCGCGACCACAACAGCGTCGTACCCAACAACCGTGAAGCCTTGGAGGCCTTGCCAGGCGTAGGGAGAAAAACCGCCAATGTGGTCTTGAACAGTGCATTCGGACAACCCACCATGGCGGTTGACACACACATCTTCAGGCTGGGCAACCGCACTGGCTTGGCACCAGGGAAGAATGTGGTCCACGTCGAACAAGGCTTGCTCAAACGCATACCAGCCCACTACATGGTGGATGCGCACCACTGGTTGATACTGCATGGGCGCTACGTGTGCCAAGCGCGCACGCCAAGGTGTTGGGAATGTGCTGTGAGCCACACCTGTGACTACAAGCCAAAAACCGTGGCTGTCAATAACTGAAATGCACGGTTACTCAAGCGCTTGAGTCTGCTGAGTGACTGACGCTTACTGACAAAACGACCCGCTATGGCCGTTGTGCTGTAGCGGTCAACTGCCAACATTCTCCCCATGCAGGAGCGTCTGCAGGCCACTGGTCTGCGCGGTTAATAGCCCGCTGACCCCTCGCAATAAGACTGGCCGCACGGATCACGCCGGCATGGGTAATCCAAACAGTAGGTTGTCCGGTGCTGTGAGCCATGCACTCATCCCAAGCCGTGGCGACTCTGGTCATCACCTCGGACACATTCTCCGCGCCACCGCAGCGCCAGTCACCAAAACTATTGGTCCACGCATCAATCTCCGCTTTGTTAATGGCGTCCCAACGCTGTCCTTCCCATTGGCCAAAGTTCATTTCGACCAAACGCGCATCGCTGTGGTACAGCAACTCAGGGCGCAGGTGTTGTAAACCTTTGGCGAGCTGCACGCACCGCAACATGGGTGAAAACTGCACACGCACGCCAGGCGGAAGCGCCTGCGCCAATGCCATAGCAGCGGTGTGCGTGGCTGGCTCATCAGCTGGCACATCGGTGGCCCCATAGCACACCCCAGGTTCGACCAAAGGCCGTGCGTGACGAACGACGTACAGCATCAAAACAAGCGACAGCCCAGCGAGATGTCTGACACACAAGCAATCATTTTTTGATAGGTAACAGCGCTCATACAGACAACGCAACACCCACGTAAAACGTTAACTCACACACCTGTTGCGTCGCGCCAAGACCGTCACCAGTGAACCCTTGCAAGCGCCGCGACAACAAACGCGTCATGTAGGCAAAGCCCAACCCGGAAACAACAGCACCAACCACTATTGGCTTGATGTACGGCCACAGCGCAAAACCCCACGGTGCCAGTTGCGACGCATACGCCAACATTGCGGTTGCTGCCAACGCACACCACACCAGTGCGGTGCACAGGCTTTTAGAACTGATCTGATCGGCGACCGGCTTGGACTTAGAACCCGCCACATTGCCAACATACGGCATGCGCCACATGATCAACAACGGCCAGCTGCGCGACAACACATGGGCCACAAAAATACCCAACAGCATTGCATGCACGTTCATGGAACCCACAAGGGCCAACAAAGACACCTTTAGCAACAGGGCCAACACCAATGCCAGTGCACCGAAAGCCCCAACCCGAGAGTCTTTCATGATGACAAGAGCGCGTTCACGCTCGTAGCTGCCCCCCAATCCGTCGGCGATATCAGCCAACCCATCTTCGTGGAATGCCCCTGTGAGCATCACACTGAAAACAGTTCCCAACACAGCAGCCACCAAGGGGCTGAATGGGCTTGGTGGCAGGTACGCCAGCAACAGCGCTGTCATGCCAGCTACCAAAGTGCCGACGAGTACCCCGACACCGGGAAGGTGTCCGCTGCTGGCCCGAAGTTGCGAGGGACTAAAGCCTACCCAATCAGCCAACCGACCCACAACGGGAATGCGCGTGAAAAACTGAATCGCCAACACAAAATGGCGCAACCCATTCATGGCTCAACGACCTGTTGCAAGGTTGTCAACGGCGGCTCTGATAGTGTCTTTTCAGACACGCTTGCCGACTCAAAACTGGCCATCTCACGCAGCAGCAAACTGGCGGACTCAAGCAACGGCCAAGCCAGCGCAGCGCCAGAGCCCTCACCCAGGCGCAAGCCTAAATCCAGAAGCGGTTGCACACCCAAATGGTGTAGCATCAATTCATGACCGCGCTCGCCCGAGCGGTGTGCAAACACGCAGCGCTGCAATACAAGTGGCTGCAAAGCATGCGCCACAAGCACTGCGCTGCTGGCAATGAAGCCGTCAACCAGCACCACACGGCGCTCGTGTGCCGCTTGTAAAATCGCCCCAACCATGGTGGCGATCTCTAAGCCCCCCATTGTTGCCAGCACGCTCAAAGGCTCTGTCACGGCCTGATGGCGCAACAACACGTCACGTAAAACATCGGTTTTACGCACCACAGAGGCAGCGTCAAGACCCGTCCCAGCGCCTGTACAACGCGCAATGTCTAGGCGCGCCAAACGTGCCAACAACAGCGACGCCGCTGACGTGTTGCCAATGCCCATTTCACCCAGCAACAAGGTATTGCCTGGCAATGCTTTAACCAAGGCCTGGCCATGTGCAAGGGCCGTCTGACACTGCTGCGGTGTCATTGCAGCCTCGACGCTGGCGTCTGCCGTGCCCCAAGCAGCTTTGCGCACCTGCAAGCCGGCGCGGTTGGCGCCTGGGACTAACCCTGCCAAAAAATCATGTCGGACGCCACAATCCACCACGGTCAAAGCCAAACCGTGTTGACGCGCCAACACGCTGACGGCGGCACCTCCCGCTAAAAAATTTTCAACCATTTGCCACGTCACATCGCTGGGAAACGCCGATACACCGCGGGCTGTCAACCCATGGTCAGCTGCAAAAACAACCATTTGGGGCGCATGCAATTCGGGCTTGGTCGTTCCCAAAATTTGCCCTAATTGCACACCCAACTGCTCGAGGCGACCCAGCGATCCAACGGGCTTGGTTTTGTTGTCCATAGCCTGCTGCAGAGCCAATGTCAAAGACGTCTCGCTGATGTCTACCAGCTGTGGAATCAAATTGTTCATGGCGAAAGTTGGGATGATGTCGGAAAAATTGGCGGCACAGGCACAGTTGGTGTGATGGATGAAGTGGCGCAATCAGGTGCAATGAGCGACGACAACACGCCGGCTTCGAAATGTGTTTCTATATAGTCCGCCAGCCCCTCAAATACCGAGTCCAAGGTCGGGGCATGGGCACCAAATAGCGCCTGAAGCACGCCTGGGTCTTCAAACATACCGTGCAGATACAAACCCATCACATTGCCCTGCGCGTTCACCCACCCCAGGTCACCAGGCAGCACTGCACTGGCCTTAGCGCCTTGCCCCGCCAGCGCCATGTGCTGTTCTGTGCGGCCATGATGGATTTCATAACCGCTGAACGAGACACCGGCCAACGAGGCCCACGGCGACTTGCCTGCAACGTACTTGTTACAGCTGGTGCTGCCCAGCATGTCCACATAAAAGCAACTGCTGGTGTGACGCACAGTTTTGTCACGCTCAAACACAGTGACCAACGGCAACAAGCCCAGCCCAACCGCGTTACCGTCTATGCCGAAGGTGTCAACCAGCGACTCTCCCAGCATTTGAAGCCCACCACAAATACCCAGCACAGCGCCACCATTAGCAGCATGTGCCGACACAGCCTGGTCAATGCCTTGTGCACGCAGCCAACCAAGGTCGCCTGAAGTGTTTTTGGACCCCGGTAATATGACCCAATCTGACTGAGACAGGCCAACCAACTCTGATGGACTGCGCACCCACTTGAGCTTGACACCCGGCACATTTTTGAGGGTTTGAAACTCATCTAAGTTGCTCATTCGCGGGTATGCAACCACCGCAATGGTCATGCTGACCGCACCAGCGGCGGTGCTGCGGTCATCGAACACGCCGTCTTCCTCGGGCAGTCCATGCTGGCGCCACATCGGCAACGTCGCCACTGTGGGAACACCAGTTAGGTCTTGCAGCATCTGTGGGGCGGGTGCCAACAAGGCTGCATCACCCCGAAATTTGTTCAGTACAAAGCCTTTGATCAACAGCCGTTCGACTTCAGGCAGCAACGCCCAAGTGCCATACAGGTGGGCAAATGCGCCACCTTGATCGATATCCGTCACCAACAGGCATTGCGCGTTGGCGTGCATGGCCACACGCATGTTGACAATATCGCTGCTCGATAAATTGATCTCTGCAGGTGAACCAGCGCCTTCGATCACCACAACATCGTTGTTGGCGCGCAGATCATCTAACGCAGCCGCAATATGCGGCCATACATGCTGACTGCGACCGCGCCATGGCATTTGAGTCAGGGCGTCATCCACTTGGCCAAGAAGGACCACCTGGCTGTGCGTATCGCGCTCGGGCTTTAGCAACAAAGGGTTCATTAAAACTGTAGGCACACAACGTGCTGCCAATGCCTGAAAGTATTGGGCAGAGCCAATTTCTCCGCACTCGACCCACCGCTGCACAGGGCGGTCTTGGCTGCGGAGATCACATTCAAGGGACCCGCTTTCGGGCTGCCTGTCGCTGGCCACAACGCGGGCATTGTTGCTCATGTTCTGCGCTTTAAACGGGGCGACTTTGAGGCCTTGGCGCGCATAAAAACGGCACAAGGCTGTTGTCAGCCAACTCTTACCGGCACCACTGGTGGTGCCAAGCACCATGACACATCTGGCCGTCATTGCTGGCTCCTGTAAATATTCCATGCCTGAATTAAGGCATCTTGTGCCGCCGGTGGCAACACGCTCACACGCACATACCCTGGCAAACCAAACGAGCGTGCATCGCGCAGTTTGACGCCAGCATGTCTCAAGTGCTGTATCGCCGGGACACAGTTGTCGGCGTCATCACCAGCGTGATTGAAAGGTTGCGCTGCAAAAAAGCTTGCGTCGCTGGGCAAACACGTCCAACCCAGTGCCGCAAGGCGACTGACCTGACGCTCTTTCCAGCCACGCAGCGTCACATGGGTGTGGGACAACCAGCCTTGCACCTCCGGTTTGACCCAAGCTTGAAGCATGGCCACCGCGTGCACGCCCAATGGCCATGATGGGCACAAGTTGTTCAAGGCAACCGCTGTATCGTGTGCATCCGTTGGGGCGATGGCATAGGCACCACGCACGCCCGTTAGACCCAAAGCCTTGTTGGGTGACCACAACTGCCACAGGCTGTTTCGCTGCGACGCCAGCACGGTGGGTGTTCCGCTCAAGCGCAAAGGCGCATAGGCACAGTCCAGCACATGCACGGAGCGTTTGACCGAGCGCTGGGTCAATGCCACTTGGGTTGCCAGATAGGCTTGGCTCCATTCAACTTGGCCCTGTCCCATCGGGCTAGAGGGCTCACAAGCCCAAGACAATGCAGCGCTATGTGGCTGATGAACGACAGCCAGCTCCCAAGCCTGTGCCATCGCGGCATAGTCTGAATAGGCGTGAACTGGCACACTGACAGTGGTGCTGTCTTGCGTTGGCGCATCACCGCGGCTGCCGCGGTAGACCCAACCCGTGATGCGGGAGATAAATTCGCTCGCACTGCCCGCCAATACAATCCGCCACGGTTCAACCGCATGGAAATCAGCCAGTCCTTGTCGCAACGCTGCATAGCTGGGGTCTGGGTAATGGCGCGCATCACAATCCTGCACATTCACTAAAGCAAGCGGACAAGGGCCACAGGCATTGCCATTGGTCGAAAAATCGTACGCAGGGACCCCCAGCGCGTCAGGCCCACCATGAGACACACTCATAAAAACACCCCAACAAGCCATGACACCCAACCAAGACCAACCATGGTTTGTAAGGCAACAACCACGCCAGCCAACCACACCAGTGCATGAGTGGCCAATCGAATTGCTGCAACCGTATCAGCCGCTCGCGGTTCGCGCCCAGCCTCGTTGAGCATATAAACGTCAGGCTTGTGCAGGCGAACGCCAATGGCTATCGCCATGGCAGCCATGGGCCAACCACTGTTCGGTGATGGCGTAAGACTTGCCTCGCGGCGCAGCCGCCATAGGTTCAGTCCGCCCGCGGCCAACGCCAACGCCAAAGCTGTCAAACGCGCAGGCATCCAACTCAACGCGTCGTCCATGCGCGCCGCCCACTTACCAGCCCATTCCCAGTTGCGTCCCTGATACACACCTTTGTAGCCCCACATGGCATCTGCCGTATTGGCAAAGCGGTACAGTGCCGCACCCGGTAGACCAAACAACACAAACCAAAACAGTGGCGCCACCACCGAATCATTTAAATTCTCAGCCAATGACTCAATCGCGCTTTCACGGACATCGCTTTCGGTGAGTTGCGTTACATCGCGACTGACCAGCCAGCTCAAACGCTCGCGACCACCAGGCAATGAGACCTGCAGGGCCGTTTCGACGGCTTGCACCTCGCTGCGCAACATGCGCCAAGCCAACAAAGGTTTGAGTGCAACGCCCAGAAGAAGACCCGCTGACCAGCTAGGCGCTGCAAGAGCGACCCACTGCACGCCCCAGCCGATCGCCACAACCGCCGACGCCAACGCAACCCACATCAAGCCGCCACGCGTGAACGCCATCCAATCGTGGTCGCCATCAGACAACGCACCGTGACTGGGCAACACCCACTCTGCGTATCGCTCCAAAGCGTTGCCCATCCAAACCACTGGATGCCAGCGCACAGGCGGCTCCCCCAACCAATGGTCCACCGCTACGGCGACCAACATGGCCAGCACCAAGTTACTCATACAAGTCGCTGTGCGTTCATGGTCATAGGGCCTTGTCCAAATTGACAGCACACACGTCCAGGCAGCGCAGCGCTGCGGGCGACACCAACCGGGCGCAACACAGGCGCATGCATGAGCGCTTTCAAACAGCTAGTCTTCAATGCCGCGCTGTGCCGGAATGCCTGCTTTGAAAGCGTGCTTAACCATGGTCATTTCTGTGACTGTATCTGCCAGCTCGATAATTTCAGGCGGGCAACGTCGACCTGTCAGCACCACATGCACATGGCTGGGACGGTTGGTGAGTGTCTCCAGCACATCGCCCAACGGCATCCAGCCATAAATCAGCGGATAGGTCACCTCATCGAGCGTCACCATGAAAAAATCACCACTCATAATTGCAGCTTTGGCAATCTCCCAGCCATTTCTCGCCAGTTGAGCGCTGTGCTCTAGGTCTTGACTTTTCCAACTAAAACCGTCGCCCAGACCTTGAATGGGTATGCCAAGCTGCTCGAACATGCGGTGTTCGCCAAAGCGGGCTGACGGAACTTTCATAAACTGAAACACCTTGACTGCTTTTCCACGGCCGTGGGCACGCAAGGCCAAACCAAAGGCTGCAGTACTTTTCCCCTTGCCGTCGCCCGTGTTGACAATGACCAAGCCGCGACGTTCACCCTCGGATTTGTCGTAAGGTTTTTCGGATGGTGGGGTTTCGATTTGCATGGTATTTGTTGTGGTGTTTGTTTTAAGAAATTTCTGGTGCAGCAGCTGTACCAGGGCCTTGATGAAAAACCAGATCGTCGACCACTTGGTCGCCGACCAAATGTTGCGCAATGATGCGGTCCATGTTCTCCGACGTCACGTTGTAATACCAAGCGCCATCGGGTTGCACGCAGACCAAAGGCCCACTCCTGCACACAGCAATGCAGCTGATTTGGCTGAGCTTCACGCGCGTGGGTCCTGCATGCAAGCCTGCTACCTTAAATTTATTACTCAATGTATCAACCAGCGCTTGTGCATCGCCATGCTGGTCACAGCGTATGCCAGTGCAGACCATTACATGGCGTTTATAGACACCAATGCTGGGTTTTTCAGGGATTGTTGTCGGCTCTGGTAATGGGGTCATGGGTTCGCTTCAATGTTGTGAGGTGCGATGGGCTTGGTCGGCCACATGCGGCGTCTTGGCAGGGCAACCCATTGGTTATCCAGCTGGCGGATGGCAATGCGGTGTTCAAACACCTGCTCTACCAGGCGGTGCGTGTGCGGTTCACCAGCAGGCCCGTGGTGGTGCACGCGGCCACCGGCCATGACCACCACAGCATCTGCATGCAATGCCATATTGACTTCGTGCAACACACTGACAACAGTTGTGCCCTGAGCCACCAACGCATGCACAATGTCCAACCAGTCCGCCTGATGCGGTGGGTCCAAGTTGGCGAGCGGTTCGTCCATGAGCAACACCTGCGCTTGCACTGCCAAGGCGCGGGCCAGCAACACGCGCTGACGCTCGCCACCAGACAACTGCCCCAGCGCGCGGTCGCGCCACTCCCACGCCTGGGTGGATCGCAAGGCTTGTTCTACTGCAGCCTGATCCTGCGCGCTAGGACCAGCAAGCCAAGCCTGATGTGGCAAACGACCCAGCATCGCAACGTCCCACACGGACAGGTCGTCTGCAGATGTCTCGTTTTGTCCCAACCAAGCCAGCTGGCGAGCCCGCACGCGATTGGGCAGTTGGTGCATCGCATGGTCCAACAACGTCACATCACCGCTGTGCGGCAGCACGCCTGCCAAGACTTTAAGCAAGGTAGATTTACCAGCACCATTGGGACCCACAATGCTGGTCCAGCGTCCTTTTGCCAGCGACAGATTGATGCTGTGCAGCACCTCAACAGACCCCAACATGGCACTGATAGCTGTGGCCTGCATGGCCACATGGTTGGCGACACTCATGGATTGGCCCCGGCAACACGGTTGGGCCCACGGTGCATCAGCCACAACAAATAGCCACCACCGAGCACAGCTGTCAGCACGCCCACGGGCAACTCTTGCGGCGCGATCAGTCCGCGCGCGAGGATGTCAGCGGCCATCAACAACGTGCCACCAGCCAAACTGGCCAACAGCATCAAATTGCCATAGGTTGTGTTGACCAGCGAGCGCACGAGATGGGGGGCTGCAAGGCCAACAAAAGCTATCAGGCCTGTCTGCGCCACTGCTGTGCCTGTCGCCAAGGCCAGCACGGCCACCAGCGTCCCGCGCATAGCCGCCACAGGCAGGCCCAAGCTGATGGCCGTGGCATCGCCCAAGCTCAGCCCGTCGAGTACGCGTGCCAGCAGCCAAGCAGCGACAACGCACAGACTCCACACACCGGCCATGAGCAGCGTGGACGTCCAACCTACAAACGCTGTAGAGCCCAATATAAAAGCCTGCATGGCCTGCAGCGAATCAGGTGACATCAGCAACACCAGATGCGTCATTGCTCCCAACACCACGCCCACCACCACGCCAGCCAACAACAGCCGCAGCGTGTGACCCACGCCCCTAGACAACGCCAGCGTCAACAACACCGCCAACAAGGCACCGCAGAAAGCAGCGCCAGTCAAACCCACGCGAACCCACAGGCTGCTTGAAAAAACACTGACAACCAGATTGGCACTGGCACTGTCCGACACAGAGCTGCCCAACATGCCCGCGCCACCACCCATTGCAGCCAATGCCATAGCAACACCCAAGGAGGCACCCGATGCACTGCCTAACAAATAAGGATCTGCCAATGGGTTGCGAAATAAACCTTGTGCCACAGCACCTGCAAGACCCAGCAAGGCACCTGCCGTCCAGGCACCCAAGGTGCGAGGCAAGCGAATGTCCCACACGATTTGCTGCGCGACAGCGGTCTGAACAGGGTCCATCTGTGGATTCAACAAGGGCGACAGCAGATCCTCAAAGCCTGTACTGCCCACGCAAACACCAAGGCCAATCAGTACCACGGCGCTGACCACACCCGACCAGACCAACCACACGACACGCTGGCGCATGTTCACGGGTTAACGCCCGTTAAGGCATCAGCACCTTTGCGTGCGATGCACTGCGCCATCAGACGAGCGGCCTCGGCCATCCTCGGCCCGGGGCGAACCATGACGTTGGCTTCTTGTGTAGAAAACACACACAGCCGACCCTCACGCAGGGCGCGAATACTGTGCCAACCAGGCCTGGCTTGCAACCCATTCACGTTGCTTTGGCTGACCATAATCAACGTGGGATTGGCACGCACAACGAACTCTGGGTTCAACTTTGGAAACGGCCCCAACTTGGCTGGAACAATATTGCTGACCCCGAAACGGCTTAACGTTTCGCCAATGAAAGACGACTCACCGGCCGCGTAAGGACCTTGGTTGACTTCAAAGTAAACCCTTAAACCACGCACGGATGGCGGCAGCGACCGGGCAGCTGCAGACACACCTGCGTCGATGTCACGCCAGATTCGCTGCGCGTCTGGCACCTCCAGCAACGCCCCAATTTTGAGCATGACGCGCTGCACGTCGGCGTGGGTTTTAGGCTCAAGCGCCACCACCTTCAAGCCCAGTGCCTCCAGCCGTTCGCCAGCGCGCGACGATTTGGCCATCAACACCACGTCGGGCTTGAGCGCCACGATGGCTTCAATGTTTGGGTCCAAACCACCGCCCACTTGCACCAACTTTTGAACACTATCGGGATAATTCGAATAACGGTCTACCCCCACCAAACGATCACAGCGGCCTAACTCGCACACAGTTTCGGTCAAGGAGGGCAGCAAACTGACGATGCGCAACGGCGACTGGGTCAGTGTGACCATTACACCCCGGTCGTCGGTGACCTGCAGGGCATGAGACGTTGTGGCCAACAGGTACAACGTAATGAGCCACAATTTCATGACAACCCTTTTAATGTGAGTGGTAGGCCTGCCGCCATCAGCGTCACACGCTCACAGGTGCTGGCCACCTGTTGGTTGAGCAAACCCAATGCATCTACAAAAGCCCTGACCTCGCGACCCATTGGAATCACACCCAAACCAATTTCATTACCAACCAAAATAACGGGACCTGGGGCCAACGCAATGGCTGCTGCAAGATCCGCCACGGGCAACGTGTCCGAGGTGTAGGTAGGTTGGTCTCCGACTGACTTTGCAGGCATCAACAAGTTGGTCAACCACAATGTGAGGCAGTCCACCACCACCAATGTGGTTGGTGTACTGACCCGTCGGATCGCACCTGCCAGCGCAAGCGGCTCTTCTAGGGTGGTCATGCCAGGCACGCGTTCAGCACGGTCTGTTTGATGGCGTTCAATCCGCTGGCGCATTTCCTCGTCCCACGGCTGTGCTGTGGCAATCAAGACCGCCGTGTGATCACCAGACGCATCCAACCAGACGCGGGCCAATTGTTCCGCGCGGCGAGACTTGCCACTTTTTTGGCCGCCGATGATCAATTCACTGTCTGCAATGTGCATGGTCACGGCGCTAAAGCCCCGGCCAGATCTGCGTCCATCCACGCGAGAACCAGCTTGTGGATCTGGCCCACGCCGTCGGTGAGCGCAGCAGGGCCAGGCTGCAAAATATCAGGTGACTTTATTTCAAACAATTGGCCATTGCGCACGGCAGGCACATCTGCCCAGCCATCACGTGCAGCCACTGTCTCAGGTCGGAATTTCTTGCCGCACCACGAACCAAGAATAATGTCTGGGCTGCGCTGCACAATTGTGAACCCATCGGCAATGATGCGATTTTTCCCCAAGGACTGTTGCGCCAACTCGGGAAAGCAGTCGTCACCACCTGCAATGCCAATGAGCTCTGACACCCATTGAATGGCACTGATGTGTGGCACATCCCACTCTTCAAAGAAAACTTTCGGCCTGCGTGCACCCGCCGCCAGCCGGCTCGTCACGGCGTCTTGCATGGCCTGCAACCCTTGTTGCATGGCAACAATGCGTTGCATACCTTGGTCAACCTCACCAACCATTGAGGCCACTTGGTACATCATGGAGAAAATTTCAGCTACGCTGCGCTGGTTGTAAACCGTTACCTGAACACCCGCGCGTATCAGTACCGCGGCGATGTCGGCTTGCAAATCTGAAAATCCCAGCACGCAGTCGGGTTGCAATGCCAAAATCTTATCGATTTTGGCGCTGGTAAAGGCACTGACGCGCGGCTTTTCAGACCGTGCCCGGCGTGGTCTGACCGTAAAACCTGATATCCCAACAATGCGTGCTTCCTGGCCCAGCAGGTACAGCCACTCGGTGGTCTCCTCGGTCATACAAACAATGCGCTGCGGACCTAATGGAAAGCTGAAGGGATCAGACATGGTGAGACCTCATTGCGTTGTCGCTGAATAAATTGGCTGTGGCCGCAGGGCTAGACCAAAACCAGGCATGAAAATAACTCGCACGCAGTGACCCAGACTGGTAGACCGCTTCGCCTGCATCCTGCGAGGGCGCTTGGTTGGGACGGGTGGTGCGTTCAACCGCAGGCATCGCCGTTGTGCACGTTGAATAGTGGAACGTGTGGCCGCGCAACACGCCAGTTGGCGACGTCCATTGCTGGGGGCCAAGACCCGCCAGCCGTGTGTGCATGCTGACCGTGCCCGGGAGCAAACCCCATTGGGTCTCGCGGTGCCCATCGTGGTCAATCAGGACGTCAAACAAGGCCATCATGCCACCACACTCCGCCCAAACGTTCTTGTGGGCAGCAACATGCGCTTTCAAACTGTTTATAAACCGTGCGTTGCCGCCCAACGCAGCTGCATGCAACTCCGGGTAACCGCCCGGCAACCAGACGGCATCGCAGGCCGGCAGCGCAAAGTCGGCCAAGGGCGAGAAAAAAACCACCTCTGCCCCCAAGGCTTTCAGGCACTCGAGGTTGGCATCATAAATAAAACAGAACGCCGCATCTCGTGCCACTGCAATGGTGCGTCCAGCCAGGCGTTGCCCAGCAATGGCGTCGTCTACAAAGGCTTTAGACTCCGTGAAATTGACGCTCCAACGCTGCCAGTCTGATAGCGCCATCTGCCCCAACGGCGTGTCGGCCAAGGCGTCGGCTGCCGCATCCAACATGGCCAAGCCGTCCACCACCTCACTCGCCAGTTTCAACCCCAAGTGGCGCTCGGGCACACTGAGATGTGGGTTGTGCATCAAAGCACCAAGCCACTGCGCAGGTTCGCGCACGCTGTCCATCAACATGCTGGCATGGCGCTCACCAGCCACCCGGTTTGCGAGTACACCCATCCAAGGCATGCCGGGTCGGTAGTGCTGCAGGCCAAATGCCAGGGCCCCAAATGTACCGGCCATGGCGCTGGCATCGATGACTGCAAGCACAGGCAAACCAAAACGCTGCGCTAAATCGGCCGCACTGGGGTCGCCATCAAACAAGCCCATCACACCTTCGACAATGATCAAATCAGAATTCAAAGCGGCAGCGGCCAAGCGGGCGCGGCAATCGGCCTCACCTGTCATCCATAAATCCAACTGGTGAACTGGGCGACCGCTGGCCAACGCCAACCAGCGTGGGTCCAAAAAATCTGGCCCACACTTGAAGACGGTGACCCGCTGGCCACGTCGCACCTGCAGCCGCGCCAGCGCAGCCGCCACCGTTGTCTTGCCCTGACCAGACGCAGGGGCTGCGACTAGGATGGCGGGGCAATTGGCCGCTGAGGGCAACATGCCTGTTAGCCTATCAAAGCGGTGACCACTTCAAGCCAACATAAAAGCCCAAGCCAGCGGTGGCATAGCCTTTGGCGGTTTCATAAGCTTGGTCGGCCACGTTATCAACCCGTCCCAACACCGTCCAATCGCGGCTTAATGCGGTGCTGGCCGTGAGGTTTAAAAGGGTGTAGCTGGGTAAGCGATTTGTGTTGGCAGCGTCGTCAAAACGCGACCCAGTCATTTGCAACTCGGCGCCCATGTTCCAACCTGACAAGCGGGTGTCGGCGGTCAATGTAGCCATTTGCTTGGCACGGCGCGCCAACTGTTTGCCCGTCACCATGTTTCTTGGATTTTGCATGTCCAACGAACCACCCACTGACACACCCGCTATGCGCTTAGACGCTGCAAGCGTGATGCCTTTGTACTGTGCCAATGCGGCTTGCTCGTAAGTCCTTGTTCCATAGTAAATCAAATTAGACACGTCGTTGCGGTACAAAATAGCGCTAAAACTATTTCCATTTTGCTCATACTTAACGCCGACCTCACGGTTTTGTGATGTCTCTGGTTGAAGCGTGGCCAAACCATAATAGCTGTCAAATCGCTGATACACCGTCGGCGAACGAAAAGCGTTACCAGCTGCGGCTGTAAGCCGTAAAAAGGGGGTAAGACTCAAAGCATACGATGCACTGCCAGTGGCATAAACACCGAATTCACTGTCGTGATCATGTCGGACATTCAGTTGCAACGCATGCACGCCTTGTTTCAACCCGTAGCCAAGGGCCAATGCATTTTGAAAACGAGTTGAAACCACGGGGGTTGTATACACATTATTCAGCTTGTCCTCACGCCGCTCAATATCCACGCTCAGTGTGTGATTTTCTATTCGGTATTCGTTGTGCAACAAATAACTCGTTACGCTGGTATCACTAATGTAAGCGGATGGCTTGTCTTCAAGACGGTCATTGCCTTGCCCAATGCTTACGCGCGTGGAGTAAGCATCTGTCCAATTTGCTGACCAAAGCAAACCCAATGTCTGCAAGCGATGCAAGCTATGTGAGTCTGTTCCAGAAACGTTATCATATTGAGCATCTATTTCGGTTTGCAAAAATGTAGCTTCTATGCGATTGGCGGCATCTAATTTCAACCCTATGCGGCCTGAAGCGGTAGTGCTGCGGTAACCATCTAACTCAGAATCAACAAGAGGCCGAGCGCTAAACCCGCTGCTGATTTCACGGCTAATACCTATAGAGTAGTCAACCACATCAGTACCGCCAGCTAAGCCTAAGGCAAGCTTGCGGGTGCCGTGGCTGCCAGCTCCGATTTCAACCGTAGGCAAAAAACCAGCCTGACCATCACGCGTAAAAATTTGAATAACGCCTGCCATAGCATCTGATCCGTAAATCGCAGCCGCTGGACCACGCAGAATTTCAACGCGGTCTATTTGAGACAATGGAATAGCCGCCCAACTTGCGCCACCCGTGGACTGCGAGTCGACACGCACGCCATTGATGAACACCGCGGTAAAGCGCGACTCTGCCCCGCGTATATATAGACTGGTGGTTGTTCCTGGGCCGCCGTTGCGAGCCATGGCAATACCAGGGGAGCGGGCCAGCAAATCAACCAAACCGCCGGCCCCGCTGCGCTCGATTGCAGCTCTGTCGAGCAAGGTGACATCGGCCACCACATCAGTGATAGGCTGGGCCATTCGGGTAGCCGTTACTATGACGGGTGGCATCTGTATTTGAGCAACCGATGGAAAAGCGGCCGCCAAGGCCAAAGGCAGTGCCAGCAAACGTGCACGTGAAGAAGTAATTTTCATTTTTGAAACAAACGCAATGTAAGCCCTCACCGCCTTCCCCGGCAGTGCTTGGACGAAATTTGCATGCACGTCAGCAACGCGCACACAAGCTAATTGGCCGGTATCCGGGCTGACGCAGTTGGTTTGTCGCCTTCCCAAGTTGGAACAACTCAGTGGCTTTGACAAACTGGGGCTTGGGCTCACACTCGGGGTGAAAGACCAGGCCTGCGCTTACCGTTGCGGGGGCAGCTCAGGTTAGGTGCGTGCTTGTGGGCACATACCCTCCTGATTCCCGTTGAACTACAGCGTGCTGAACGCAGCTGTGAGCACCAACAGTTTGATTATAAAGCCTTTAAAATAACGACATGTCTACACACGAACAACTTGAGCAACTGACCCAACGCGTCGAGCGTCTGCTGCTGCGTCACGAAGAGGTGCAACGTGCCAACGCGTTGCTTCAAGACGAACTGGATGCTTGCAACCGAGACCGCGACATGCTGAAAATGCGACTCTCTGCTGCCAAGCAGCGCATGGACGCCGTCATCGCCGGCTTGCCGTTGCCATCACCCGAGGAGCTACAACCATGAGCCGTATAGAAGTGCAAATAATGGGGCAAAGTTACGTGCTCGCCAGCCCAGATGGCGGTGAAGAAGCCTTGATAGTGGCCGCCAACAAAGTTGACGTGGCAATGTGCGGCATTCGGGACGCAGGCAAGATTAAGGCGCGCGAACGAATTGCCGTGCTGGCCTGCCTCAACATGGCATTCGAGTCTGGTCAGCCAACGGTTGGCAGCGACGGCGTGTCTGCTGCACACGCCACTGCAGAGCCAATTCTTGTAACACCCAACCCAGCCCTGACATCTTTAATCAAAAAACTTGATGATGCGCTGGCTCAAGATGGCCAATTGCTCTAACCACACGTCTATAATTGTCATGTCTGCAGTACGCGCTGGGTTCTATATTTCCTTGTACCAATGCTCATTGAGCCCGGGCTAGAAATATTGCTTGGCTGGTGTGAGCGTCTCGCGTTAGATGAACCCGAAGCCTCGACTGATCCTGCCCACCTGTACCCTTCGGTTCAGGAATGCGGCCCGGCGGTACTTGCAGACACCCCTTTTCATACATTCGCTGTACCTACTAGCCTCCCCAGGCTACCCACGCCATGACCTTGCTTAGCTCTTTTGAATGGTCTTGGTTATGGACCTTTGCTGCGCTGCTGACCCTGGGTCTGGTCACAGGCTTTTTGGCTGGCTTGTTGGGTATTGGCGGCGGCATGGTGATGGTGCCCTTCCTCACCTATTTGATATCACAGCAAGGCGTCGGCAGTGCGCTAGCCGTCAAAATGGCGATCGCCACGTCCATGGCCACCATTGTGTTTACCTCGCTCTCCAGCGTGCGCGCCCACCATAAAAAAGGGGCTGTGCGCTGGGACATCGTGCGGGGACTAACACCGGGAATTGTGGTGGGCGCTCTGATCGCCAGCCTGGGGGTGTTTTCCGTGGTGAAAGGCACGACGCTCGCGTTTGTGTTTGCTGGCTTTGTCGGCTTCTCTTCACTCCAAATGTTTAGGAACAAGCAGCCACAACCCAGTCGTATGCTGCCAAGCCCTCCCGGGTTGGCGGGCGCAGGCGGCGTGATTGGATTTGCCTCTGGGCTGGTAGGCGCTGGCGGTGGTTTTATCAGCGTACCCTTCATGGCGTGGTGCAATGTAGCCATTCATCAAGCAGTGGCAACGAGTGCCGCTTTGGGCTTCCCCATCGCTGTGGCAAATGCCGTGGGTTATGTGTGGTCTGGCCAGCAAGTCAACAACTTGCCCGCTGGTGCAATTGGCTACATCTACATGCCAGCATTGGCCAGCATCGCAATCGCCAGCATGTGTACGGCCCCGTTGGGAGCACAAGCGGCACATGCGCTGCCAGTGGCCAAACTCAAGCGGGTATTCGCCACGCTGTTGCTGGGCTTGGCTGTCTACATGGCCTACAAAGGCTTGGCGGCGTAAGCGCTCACAGCGCCAGCAGCCGGGTTCATTCATTGATGCAGATGGATTGGCTGACGGCTTACCACCGCACCCTCGGTATCAACGTACGACCAGTCACCAGGATAACTCCAATGCCTTTCAACAAACAGGCACATCGCGCACGCCAAGATCTTGTCGGTTTGTAAGCATGGGGGTTGACGCCAGCGCAGACATGACACTGCGCCAGTTTAGCCACATCACGCACGCAACCGTTGACCAACACCCACCCTAAACCTAGTGATTCAACGAAAGCCTTCACCAAGCTTTTGTCCTCGACACACTGAACGGTGGCAACAGGGCCAGCCCAAGACGCCCCCTAGCCATACCAGCGCCGCACAACGGGGCGGGCGTTCACAGTGCCAGATGTGGCACTTTTACATGCGTGGCACACATCACAAGTTGCAAACATCAACAACTCAGTTGTCACAGAAACTCTCGGCACGGGTTGGCTGTGGGCACAGGTCACAGCTCATAACAGGGCCATGTGTCGGGATAGACTGAAAATGCCAAACAAGTGATGGGTCATTGCGACGCACAGGGGGCTCAATGGCTTGTTAGTCGTCTTGGTATTGTGAAATCGCAACCATTCAACCGACCCAAAGCGTCACACAAGCAATACTTAATAACTAATAAATGCAATTTTCTTGCTAAAAACGACGGTCGCCAAGCTTATGCCAACTTATCTCCGGTAGCATATGCATGGTCGGGCCTTCAATATTTGTATTTTCAAAAAAGAGGGTTGGCGTTTAAGAACATCTGAAAAGGACATTTCCACAATGGCGACAGCTAAAAAAGCACCTGCAGTCAAGCGCGCTCCCAACGCCGCTTTCATGAAGCCCATGACCATCAGCGCCGATTTGGCCGCTGTGATCGGCGCAGCACCAATGCCGCGTACCGAAGTTACCAAGAAAATTTGGGAATACATCAAAAAGAACGACTTGCAAGATGCCGCCAACCGCCGCAACATCAATGCCGACGACAAACTCCGAGTGATTTTTGGTAAAGACCAAGTCACCATGTTCGAGATGACCAAGCTCATCAGCGTTCACTTGAGTTAATTCAGGTCTGCGCGGCAGCAACCACCTCAGCCCAACGGCCTAGGTGGTTTTTTTTCGCCTACGTGAAACCCTAGCCCGACGCATCAAGTGCGAATTGACGGATAGCCGACAAGGTGGCTTTGGTTGTAATGACCTCTGGATCCAACACCACCTCAATCAAATAGCCGCTGGCGCTCGCCAACGCCACTTGCAAGGCAGCTTCAAACTCATGGGTGTGTGTAATACGCTGCGCGCCGTAGCCGTAGGCTTTGGCCAACGCACAAAAGTCAGGGTTTGCCAATGTACTGCCACTAAGACGCGCAGGATAGTGACGCTCTTGGTGCATGCGAATAGTGCCGTACATACTGTTATTCAGCAGCAATACGATGGTTTTAGCACCATGTTGAACCGCTGTTGCCAACTCTTGGCCATTCATCAGAAAGTCACCGTCACCCGCAATGGTGAACACTGTACGCCCAGAGGAAATGGCCGCGCCAACCCCTGCTGGTATGCCGTAGCCCATGGCGCCATTGGTAGGCGCTAACTGGGTTTTAAGCCCGCGAGCCAAGCCAACATAGGGATAAAAGCGGTGTAACCAACTGGCAAAGTTACCTGCGCCATTGGTCAACACCGCATCCGCTGGCAGGTGCTTGACCAATGTATGAATGATGGCTGGCATGTCTATGGTGCCGGGCATGGCCATGCCACCGTTGGCGACGTCTGTGTGTACGTGGTAATCGGCGTTGGCTTGATGCGTCCAATTGGATTGCACCCACGCCACCTGGGGTGACTCGCCTTGGCAACTGGCGGCCAAGGCAGCTGCCGCGCTGGGCATGTCCGCGCAGCCGCTTACATGCGCCGTAAACACACGGTTTAACTCATGAGCGCTGGCGTGTATGTGCACCAAATATTGTTTGCTCACTGGCGAGGTCACAAGTGTGTAGCCATCTGTGGTGGACTCACCCAAACGCGGGCCCAGCACAAACAAGTAATCGGCTTCTTGTATGCGCTTGCTCAATTGTGGGTTGATGGCCAAGCCCATGTCGCCGGCGTACAGCGCATGGCTGTTGTCAAAACAGTCTTGAAACCGAAACGCATTGCAGACTGGCAACTGCCAATGCTCAACCCATGTTTGCACATCGCGTGCCGCCTGAGACGTCCAACCGCCGCCGCCCAGCACCACCAGCGGGCGCTTAGCTGCTTGCAAGGCGTGTTCAATATCTAAGACCACGCGAGGTGACAAGCCCATAGGCACTGGCTGCGTGCACCCCAGTTGAGCCGGCACACCGTACAGATGCGCAGGTATCACCTGGGTCAGCATGTCCTCAGGCAATACCAACACCACTGGCCCAGGGCGACCGCTCATGGCTGTGGCGTATGCCCGCTGTACATACTCAGGTATTCGCAAGGGGTCGTCTATACGCTGCACAAGCTTGGCCATTGGGCCAAAAAACTGGGTAAAGTCCACCTCTTGAAACGCTTCACGGTCCCGGCAGTCAGCAGCCACATCGCCCACCAACAGCAGCAACGGTGTGCTGTCTTGAAACGCGGTGTGCAAGCCAATGCTCGCATTGGTCGCACCTGGCCCCCGTGTGACCATGCAGACACCCGGGCGCCCCGTCAACTTGCCATGCGCTTCAGCCATGAATGCCGCCCCACCCTCTTGGCGACACGTTACAAACTGAATGGCTTCGGCATGGAGATGCAAACCATCAAGAACTGCTAAATAACTCTCACCGGGCACACCAAAAGCATGGGTTGCTCCCTGCTCTATCAAGCACTCCACCAGCCAATGTCCTGCCAACTTAACCTGCATAACAACCCTTAAAAACAATACTTAACAAACTGCATTTTCCGTCTGCGTCTGCGCGGCCATGTGGGCGCGTCTGGTCAAACGACCCACACCTAAAGCCAAGCCTACAGAGGCAAACAGCACCAACGCGGCACCGGCCAGGGTTGCTTGGTAGCGCCCTGCGTCCATCAGCGCACCGAATACAAGCGGCGACAAGGCAAAGCCAACGTCTAGGCCAGAGTAGACCGTGCCATACACCCGACCCGTTGCAGATGCAGGCGTGGCTTTACGAATCATCATGTCGCGGCTTGGCCCGCCAATCCCCACTGCAAAACCAGTGGCGGCCAAACCCAACATGGTCCCAGTAGCTCCCAACAATGACGTGGCGCACAGCAGCAGCAAGGCGGCGCCTGCAGCCATCGAGTAGGCCACGACGCGATCACTGTATGCGGCCTTCTTGACCGCCACCCAGCCACCGACCAACATACCCACAGCAGCACTTACCATATAGGCCGACAGCGTCACAGATGCGGCCTCAAAACTAACGCCGTGAAGCTGTTGCAAGATAGAAGGGGCAAAAGTTTGTATCACTGCCAGCGTCATGGTAGACAACATGAAGAAGCCAAAACACCACCACACGACTGCCAACTTCATGTAGGCCAGTGGGTGCTCTGTAGAAGCGACATAACGTATGTCGGCAGCGCGACTTTTGGCCGTAGACGTTGCCAAGCGTTCGCGGTTGGTCCACATCACCCACAGCACCAATAAGTACAACAGCGCAGCACACCAATATGCCACGCGCCAATTGGCCACTGCAGAAATACCCACCAAAAATACGGGTGCCAGCGCCCAGCCTAAATTACCGGTTAAACCGTGAGCGCTGAAGGCGTAGCCTAAACGAGGCTCCGACACACGCTGGTTCAATATGGTGAAGTCGGCGGGGTGAAATGGTGCATTGCCCAAACCCGCCAACAGAGCGGTCACGACCAGCCCGCTGTAACCAGTCGCAGTGGCTGCTGACATTGCAGCCAACGCAAATATAACCATTGAAGCAAATAACACCGGGCGCGCGCCAATGCGGTCGACCAAAAACCCAGACAAGGACTGGCCTACACCTGAAACAACAAAAAATAAGGTGACCAACAAGCCGACATCTGAAAAACTCAAGCCAAACTCGCGCATGAATACCGGAAACAGCGGCGCTAGCAGCAGGTGCGAAAAGTGTGAGGTGGCATGTGCCAAGCCCACCAAGCCAATGACTTGTGCGTCTTGGCGCAGTGGGATGAGGTGAACGGGTTCAGCGGGAGGCACAGTAGCAGCAGCGGTATTCATGACCAGAATAATACGCCGATTGCACGAGGCCTTTGCCTGCACTCACCAGACCAGTGGCGCCAAGGTCAGCTTGTTGTGCCTCCGGCTGCGCTTATACAGACGCAGTCGCAATAGATTTAAAGTAAAACACGCCTGGATCAAGCGCAGGATCAACAGAAATATCGACTGTGGTGCCAGGTAAAAACTCCCCTTGCAACATGCGCTTGGACAATGGATTTTCAATGCGTTGCTGCATGGCTCGCTTCAATGGGCGCGCACCATACACAGGGTCAAAGCCCACTTTGGCCAACTCGGCCAAGGCAGAGTTTGACACTTCGAGACCTAAGTCCAAGGCCTGCAAACGCTTGCGCAGACTTTTCAACTGAATGCCCGCAATGGCGCTGATGTGATGCGCATTGAGGCTGTGAAAAACCACTGTCTCATCAATGCGGTTGAGCAATTCAGGACGGAAGTGGTTTTTTAGCTCGTCCCAAACCGCATCCTTAATGGCGACGTGCTCCTGTCCAGCCATATGCTGAATGATGTGAGAGCCAATGTTGCTGGTCATCACAATGACGGTGTTTTTAAAGTTAACCGTTCGACCCTGACCGTCGGTTAAACGCCCATCGTCCAACACCTGCAACAAAATATTGAATACATCTGGGTGTGCCTTTTCAATTTCATCAAGCAGCAACACGCTGTAAGGCTTGCGTCGTACGGCCTCTGTGAGGTAGCCGCCTTCGTCGTAGCCCACATAGCCCGGGGGCGCACCAATCAGGCGACTGACGGAGTGCTTTTCCATAAACTCGCTCATGTCGACTCGAATCAAGTGGTCTTCGCTGTCAAACAAAAAACCCGCCAACGCTTTGCACAGCTCAGTTTTACCAACACCGGTTGGCCCCAAAAACAAGAAAGAACCAGTGGGGCGATTGGGGTCTGACAAGCCCGCACGTGAGCGACGAATGGCATCAGCAACCGCCGTAATGGCCTCGTCTTGACCCACCACACGTTGGTGCAGTTGGTCTTCCATCTGCAACAACTTATCGCGCTCGCCCTGCATCAGTTTGGACACAGGAATGCCAGTCATGCGTGCCACGACATCCGCAATTTCTTCAGCGCCAACTTGCGTTCTCAACAACCGATTGGGTGCATTCGCAGGCTTGCTGGCTTCTTTGTCTTGCGCGGCGTGCAATTCTTTTTCCAGCTCTGGTAGACGCCCGTATTGCAGCTCGGCAACTTTATTGAAATCGCCTTTGCGCTTTAAATCCTCAATTTGAAAGCGCATTTTGTCAATTTCTTCACGCACGTGGGCAGAGCCTAATGCGGCGGCTTTTTCGGCTTTCCAGACCTCGGCCAAGTCGGCATATTCGAGCTGCAACTTGCCGATTTCTTCTTCCAACAACGTCATGCGTTTTTTGGAGGCTTCGTCGGTTTCTTTGCGAACGGCTTCACGCTCAATTTTGAGCTGGATTAAACGCCGATCGAGTTTGTCCATGATTTCTGGCTTGGAGTCGATTTCTATTTTTATCTTTGCCGCTGCCTCGTCAATCAGATCGATCGCCTTGTCAGGCAAAAACCGATCGGTGATGTAGCGGTCGCTCAGCTCGGCAGCCGCCACAATGGCCGGGTCAGTGATGTCAACACCGTGGTGCACTTCGTAACGCTCTTGCAGGCCGCGCAATATGGCGATAGTGGCCTCCACTGTAGGCTCGCCCACCAATACCTTTTGAAAGCGACGCTCTAAAGCGGCGTCTTTTTCAATGTACTTGCGGTATTCATCAAGCGTGGTCGCGCCCATGCAGTGCAACTCGCCGCGCGCCAAGGCGGGCTTTAGCATGTTGCCTGCGTCCATGGCACCCTCGCCTTTGCCCGCACCCACCATGGTGTGAATTTCATCAATAAATAAAATAATGCGCCCATCATCAGCGGCCACTTCTTTCAACACCGTCTTGAGGCGCTCCTCAAACTCACCGCGGTATTTGGCACCCGCCAACAAACCCGCCATGTCTAAGGACAGCACGCGTTTGTCTTTGAGTGTGTCTGGCACCTCACCCGCCACAATGCGCTGCGCCAAGCCTTCGACGATGGCTGTTTTGCCCACACCCGGCTCACCAATGAGCACGGGGTTGTTTTTGGTACGGCGCTGCAGCACCTGAATGGCACGGCGTATTTCATCGTCGCGCCCAATAACTGGGTCTAACTTGCCTTGGCGCGCGCGCTCTGTAAGATCTAGCGTGTATTTTTTAAGTGCTTCGCGCTGTGTTTCAGCCTCGGGACTGTCCACGCGCTGCCCACCTCGTACAGTCGCAATGGCCTGCTCAAAAGCGGTGCGACTGAGGCCATGCTTGCGAACCAATTCGCCAGCATCGCCTTTATGATCGGCCAAAGCGCTTAAAAACAACTCGCTGGCAACGTATTGGTCACCGCGCTTGATGGCGTCTTTTTCGGCTTGCTGCAGCAAGCTCAGCAAGTCACGTCCAACCTGCACCTGCTCTTGGCCCTGCACTTGAGGTAAGCCTTTGATAAGCTTGTCTGCCGCCTCGCTCAGGGCGTTGACCTTGACATTGGCGCGCTGTAACAAAGAAGCTGGGCCATCCGTTTGACGCAGCATGGCTTGCAACAAGTGCACAGGCTCAATGTAGGCGTGGTCATTGCCCAAGGCAAGACTTTGAGCGTCAGACAAGGCTTCTTGGAATTTGGTAGTTAATTTGTCGGCGCGCATGGTGTGGTCTCCATTACAACTATAAGTAAGTTGTCATATGGAGTGAGTGTGCAGTCTTTCAAGACCACACGGCATACCCCAACGGGTATTTATTGCGCAACTGCTGGGTGCCGGTCAACCACCAGCATTGCTGGCGTTGATACCCCAACGAGCCAAAGCTGCATCATCAGCCTCGCGTGCGTCCACCCACTGCGCGCCAGCGGCGGTGTGTTCTTTTTTCCAAAATGGCGCTTGCGTTTTGAGGTAGTCCATTAAAAACTCGCAGGCCTGAAACGACTCATGCCTGTGGGTGGATGTCACTGCAACCAACACAATTTGATCGCCTGCCAATAACTCACCAACACGGTGAATGACAACGGCATCAAACATATCAAACCGCGCCTTGGCTTGAACCACCATGGCTTCAATCGCTTTTTCGGTCATACCTGGGTAGTGCTCAAGCGTCATGCCATGGATATCTTTGGCATTCGGTTCTTGTTTGTTCCAGATGCGCACAGTACCTACAAACGAACAAACTGCACCAACTTGCAGGTTGTTTGCATGCAGGGCCGCCAACTCGGTTGAAACGTCAAAGTCTTGTGTTTGTATGCGAACTGTCATGGTTGGAACAAATAAAGGTTTAACCACCAGTCACCGGCGGGAAGAAAGCCACCTCGTCGCCCGCAGCGACCACTTGGTTGGCGTCCACAATTTGGTGATTCACAGCAATACGCAACACTTGGTCACTGGCCAAGGCCATAGACCAAGGCTGACCCTTGGCCACCAAGGCCTCGCGCACGCCAGCGGCTGTGGATGGCACACCTGCATCAGCAGGCCATGCCTCAACAGCGCAGCCTATGGCTTCGCGTACACCGGCAAAATAACGAATGGTAATACTCATGGGCTTGTTACTCGCGGTTTAACAGTCAAGCTATGCACTGTGACATAGGCCAAAAAGACACGGTGTCACCGCGGCTAATCGATTGGCTAGGAGGGTTGTCAACAAAGCCATCTGCCCACGACACGGATGTCAACACGCCAGAGCTTTGGTTGGGATACAAATCAAGCCCGCCTAGTGTGTTGCGTTTGACACGCAAAAATTCACGGCGCTTGTCTGGCTTGGGCCAATTAAAGTGCGCAGTCATAGGCAAGGCGTGCACGCCTGCATGACTCACGCCCAGCAAGCGGTCAATGAAGGGCCTGACCAGAACAACAAAGGTCACAAAACTAGACACTGGGTTGCCCGGCAAACCGACAAAGTGCGCGCAGCTTGCAGCGTTGAGCCGATTGATGCGGCCATATGCAAATGGCTTGCCCGGCTTGATGGCCAGTGCCCATAAATCGAGAGAGCCCAAGCTTTGAACAGCTGGCTTGACGTGGTCTTCTTCTCCCACGCTCACACCGCCAGTACTGACAATTAAATCGTGGTCGTTGGCCGCGTGTTGTAAAGCAGCTTGGGTATCAGCCAGTGTGTCTGCAACGATGGCCAACTCTGTGACGTGCGCGCCCAACCTTGTAAGCAACGTGCTTAAAAAGAAACCATTGGAGCTGAAAATAGCGCCCGGCGGCAAAGCGTCAGCTGCTACAGCGCCAGGCATCACCAGTTCGTCACCCGTTGACAACAACGCCACACGCAATGGCTTGAGCACGCTCACATGCGCTTGGCCAATGCTGGCCAACAACCCTAGGTGTGCAGGCGTTAAACGCGTACCTTTGCGCACGACGACTTGTCCGTTGGCAATATCTTCGCCACGCATGCGAATGTTTTGCCCCGGTGTTGGCGCTTGAGTTAGGCGCACAACATCGCCTCCTGGTTGTGGCGACACCAAGCAGTCTTCTTGCATCACCACAGCATTGGCATTGACTGGGATGGGCGCACCAGTAAAAATTCGCGCCACAGTGCCACCAGCCAAGTTGCCTGAGAAGTGGCCCGCTGGAATACGCGCAGATTGCGGCAAGCCCTCACGCAACGCGGTGCTGGTATCAGCTACGTTAAGGGCGTAGCCGTCCACAGATGAGTTGTCAAAACCCGGCACGTCAAGTTGAGCCACCACATCGTTTCCAAGCACACGCCCGTCGGCCAACTGCAGCAGTACATCTTCTACAGATGTCAGCGGCGAGGCATTCGCCAACAGCTCAAGCAAGGCATCATCTAAAGACTTGAGGGGTGGTCGTGCTGGCGTTTGCTGGGCCAGTTTGTTGTCATTGGGGGTGGGGGACGTGCTGTTCATACCGGCGTTTGCGCTTCGACGCCGGCGTGTTTGCGAATGAAGCTTTTCACGCCCTCAACATCCGCAGACATACGCACAGAGCGTTTGGGTAGATTTTCAATGCCTTCAAACTTGGTTGGACATGGGGGTAGCTGACCTGTGGCCTCCACAATAGTTTGTGAGAATTTAATAGGCAAAGCTGTTTCCAACACAATCATGGGCACACCAGGTATGAGGTGTTCAGCCGCTACTTTTACACCGTCGGCGGTATGCGGATCAATCAGCAACCCATAGTCGGCCAAGGTGCTTTTAATGGTTGCTAAGCGGTTGGCATGGGTGCTGGTACCACTGATAAAACCGTAGTCTGTTGCGGCTGTGGCAAACGCAGGCTCGGCGCTGAGGTCGAAGCTGCCGGTGGTGCGCAAACTGTCGTCGAACAAGCGCTTGGTAACCGCGCCATCGCGTCCCATGAGGTCAAATACAAAACGCTCAAAGTTGCTGGCTTTGGAAATATCCATAGATGGGCTGGAGGTTTCAAACGTCTCAGCGCTGGCGCGCACACGGTACACACCAGCGCGAAAAAATTCATCCAACACATTGTTCTCGTTTGTGGCAACCACCAGCTTGTCAATTGGCAGCCCCATCATGCGGGCCACATGGCCGGCGCACACATTGCCAAAGTTGCCACTGGGCACAGCAAAGCTCACGCGCTGTTCTGAGCTTTGTGTGGCTTGCAAATAGCCCGCAAAGTAATACACCACCTGCGCCATCAAACGTGCCCAGTTGATAGAGTTGACTGTACCAATGCGCATACTTGTTTTAAATGACAAGTCGCTAGACACAGCTTTCACAATGTCTTGGCAATCGTCAAATACGCCATCAATGGTGATGTTGTGAATGTTGTCATCTAACAAACTAAACATTTGCGCTTGCTGAAAAGGGCTCATACGGTCATGAGGGCTGGTCATGAACACGCGTACACCGCTTTTTCCCCGCATTGCGTATTCAGCAGCGCTGCCTGTATCGCCAGACGTGGCACCCAAAATATTCAGTGTCTCACCTCTGCGAGCCAACTCGTACTCAAACAAATTGCCAAGCAACTGCATGGCCATGTCTTTAAAAGCCAACGTTGGGCCGTTAGACAAGCCCTCAATGTAGAAGCCGTCTTTTAGTTGTGTAAGCGGCACGATGGCCTCAGTGCCAAATACCTCTTGGGTATACGTTTTGGCACACAGCGCCTTCAGGTCTGCGCTGGGGATGTCATCAATGTACAAAGATAAGACTTCAAACGCCAGCTCGTTGTAGGGCAAGGAGCGCCAAACGTCCAAGGTTGAAGCGCAGACTTGGGGGTAATGTTCGGGCAAGTACAGGCCGCCATCTGGGGCCAACCCTGCCAACAAAATATCGCAAAACCGCTTGGGTGATCGGTCACCGCGGGTAGATATGTATTGCATTACGCCAACTCCTCCTTGCGCAATATAACCACATGTGCCAGCACAGAAGGCAAGGCTTGAATTTCTTGCAAGGCGTCTAACAGTGCGCCTTCACGCACAATATGCGTGAGCATAACCAGGTCGGTTTGGTTGCCCTCTTGACCACTTACGTCGTGTGCCTCACGCTGCAACACGGCATCAATACTGATACCGCACTTGGCCAACAAGCCAGTGAGATTGGCAAGCACCCCAGCCTGGTCTGACACACGCAGGCGCAGGTAATAAGCACTCATGACATCGTCTATGGCAAGCACAGGCGTATCGACAATGGCTTGCGGCTGGAACGCCAAGGCGGGCACACGTGCATGCAACGGACAACTTGCAACTCGGGCAACGTCGACAAGGTCTGCAATCACTGCACTAGCAGTGGGCTCGCCTCCCGCACCTTTGCCGTAGTAAAGCGTTGTTCCCACTGCATCACCTTGCACCACCACAGCATTCATAGCGCCCTCCACATTGGCCAGCAAACGCTCAGATGGCAACAAACAAGGGTGCACGCGCAACTCAATGCCATTGGCTACACGCTTGGTGATACCCAACAACTTGATACGGTAACCCAATTGCTCGGCGTACTTGATGTCTTGCGGGTCTAGTTGCGTAATGCCTTCAATATGGGCTTTGTCAAATTGCACGGGGACACCAAACGCAATGGCGCTCATTAATGCGAGTTTGTGTGCCGCGTCTACGCCCTCAATATCAAACGTAGGATCTGATTCTGCGTAGCCCAACGCTTGTGCAGCTTTCAGCGCGCTGGCAAAGTCCAGCCCTTTGCTGCGCATCTCACTCAAAATAAAGTTGGTGGTGCCGTTGATAATGCCGGCCACCCACTCCACGCGATTGGCCGCTAAGCCTTCGCGCAGAGCTTTGATGATGGGGATACCCCCGGCCACTGCAGCCTCAAACGCCACCACCACGCCGGCTTTGTTGGCGGCATCGAAAATTTCAGTGCCATGCAATGCCAGCAAAGCTTTGTTGGCTGTGACCACGTGCTTGCCATTGGCTATGGCTTGTAACACCAACTCACGCGCCAATGTGGTGCCACCAATCAACTCCACCACCACATCAACTTGGTTGTCTTTCACAATATCGTGTGCGTCAGCCACCACTTGAACGCCAGCAGCAACCAATGGTTGGGCGGCAGCCAAGTTGCGACGGCTGGCCATGACCACATCGATCGAGCGTCCCGCACGACGCGTAATCTCGTCGCGGTTGCGTGTCAGCACATCAAATACAGATTGGCCAACATTGCCAACCCCTAACAAACCTAACCTAAGCGGGGACTGAGAAACAAGTGAAGAAGACTGCATAGATTTAAAGTATCGCGTGAAGCGGAGATAAGTGGCAATGGAAGTAAGAACTGGCGCATGGTGTGGGCCATGTGTGTAAGTGATTTACGTGAGGGGTGTGTGCACGCCTTCTAAGCTGACGCAACCGACGTGGGCTGACGAATACCCGCAAGAAAACGTGCAATTCGGCCAACAGCATCGCGCAAGTCATCCTCATGCGGCAAAAATACAACCCGAAAGTGGTCTGGCGTGGGGTAGTTGAAGCCTGTGCCTTGCACCACCAACACCCGCTCTTGAGCCAGCAAGTCGTAAGCGAATTGCTGGTCATCGGTGATGTGATACATGTCAAGATCAAGTTTGACAAACATGTACAAAGCTGCCTTGGGCTTGACCACACTCACACCAGGTATGGCGCTAAACAGCTCATAAGCCAAGTCTCGCTGACGGCATAAGCGCCCTGTTGGAGCGATCAAATCGTTGATGCTTTGGTAGCCCCCAAGCGCTGTTTGTATGGCCAATTGGCCAGGCGTGTTGGCACACAATCGCATTGAGGTCAACATATTCAGGCCTTCTATATAGTCGGCTGCGCCACGCTTGTCACCAGACACCACCATCCACCCTGCACGGTAGCCACATGAGCGGTAGTTTTTAGACAGGCCATTGAACGTTACAAACAGTATGTCGTCTGCCAGCGACGCAATTGAAGTGTGTGTATGGCCATCAAACAAGGTTTTGTCGTAGATTTCATCGGCAAAAATAACCAAGCCATGTTTGCGCGCCAACTCAATCACACCCAACAACACCTCGTTACTGTATAAAGCCCCTGTCGGGTTGTTGGGGTTGATGATGACAATGCCGCGCGTGTTGTCGGTAATTTTGCTGGCCATATCGGCCAAATCTGGGGCCCACTGATTGGCCTCATCACAGATGTAATGCACGGGGGTGCCACCAGACAGAGACACTGAAGCCGTCCACAACGGGTAGTCAGGCGCGGGCACCAAGATTTCGTCCCCCACATTGAGCAAGGCATTCATGCTGATGGTGATGAGCTCACTGGCACCGTTGCCCAAGTACACATCGTCAACGCTGACGTTGGCAATGCCTTTTTCTTGCGTGTAATGGACCACTGATTTACGCGGTGCGAACAAACCCTTGCTGTCTGTATAAGCTGCAGCTTGCGCCAAATTACGAATCATGTCTTGCACGATTTCGTCTGGCGGCTCCAAGCCAAACACGGCTAAATTGCCGATGTTCAGTTTGATAATTTTTTGACCGTCCTCCTCCATCGCTCGCGCTTTGTCCAACACGGGACCGCGAATGTCGTAACAAACGTTGGCTAACTTTGAAGACTTTTGAATGGACTTAATGGGCACGATGGACATCCAAGAAAAACAACAATAAACAGTAGCGCTGCGTTGCGCACATGACTTTGACAGCCTTAAGCCACACTGCTAGTCTGGCTTAACGGCGAGCTTGAGGGTGAAATATATAATTTCACCATACTTTGGATGGCCTTTTGGCAGATCAGCTATCGACTTACAACCTTTTTATACCAGCCCATGAAATTAGAACCCGATCACCCCAGTACGCAAGCTATTCAATCGGCTCAAACTGACTGGATACAAGTGGCCGGGGAGCGCATTGCGCACAGCGTCATATTGGGCTCTCACGGGGAGCGCAAACCCTGGCAATGCGAGACCGCACAAGCGCTGAGTGAGGCTCATTTTGAACAGATTTGCGCGTTTAAGCCTGAGTTGGTGATTTTTGGCAGCGGTGCGAGGCAGCAGTTTGTTCATCCAAGGCTCTACCAATCGCTCATCGCAGCGGGCATTGGCATAGAAACAATGGACACGTTGGCAGCGTGTCGCACCTACAACGTGTTGGCCAGCGAGGACAGGCATGTCATTGCAGCCCTGATCATCGAGCCTGAGCCAGCCATGCACATGTAACAAGTCGTGCGCAACAAGCAATGTGAACTGTTGACGGGCTACATACAGCCAAACTCCTCCAGCGACACCTAAACAAACAAAGGCCACCCACCATGAACAACACCCTAACTTGGTCCAGCGTCATAGAACTTGCCGATAATCCCGTGCCACCCACAGCCGATAAATTTTCGAAAACACCACAAGAATGGCGTCAACAGCTCAGCGCAGAGCAGTTTTACGTTACCCGCGAACACGGCACAGAACGCGCATTTAGCAACGACATGTGCAGCGCGTTTGAACCGGGGCGCTATGTTTGTGTGTGTTGCGCCAACGTGCTGTTTGACGGTGCTGAAAAATTTGAGTCCGGCACAGGCTGGCCTTCTTTCACGCAACCCGCGTCAACAGCAGCGGTGTCATACAAAGCAGATCACTCACACGGCATGACGCGCATTGAGGCTTTATGCGCTGTGTGCGACGCGCATTTGGGGCATGTTTTTCCAGACGGCCCAGCGCCTTCCGGGCTACGCTACTGCATGAACGCGGTATCGCTGACCAAGGCCTAGGCCAGAATCAAATCGCAGGGGGTGCCAACAAATGCCCCCAGCGAGCGGCGTGGCGTTTCATAAAGTTTTGGGTGTAGGGGCAAACAGGTTCTACCAAGACACCCATTGCCGCCAACTCGGTCAACACAGCTTGAGTCATTAGGCTGGCTTGCCCCAAACCCCGCACTTTTCTGGGCACAAACGTATGCAGCAGCCGCATCACGCGAGGCTGACCAAGTACATCGGTGCGCCACTCGTAGCGCACGTTACCCACTGCACCATCAGCAAGCGTGACTGTAAACCTTCGCTCTAAATCGTCATGTGTGGCCAACGCTTCAAAATTACGCATAGCAAGTTGATTGATGTTGTTGTAATTGAAAGAAATGTGTCGATTCAAGCCCAAGTTAGGAATTGTTAGCGACCATCAGCAGGTTTTGGTGGGTATTCAACGGCAGGGGCCACAGCATGATAAAATGTAAGTTCAGTTGTGAATTTTTGAATGCAAATGCTTTTCACTTGTTCAATAACCTAGGTCTAAAGTCTAAAGATTTTGAACCTCCAGTAAATACTAAACCCTTCAGGTTAGGATACACAGATGGCCGTTGTTGTCAACAAACCCCTCCCCGAATTTGAAGCTGTAGCTACCAGCAACATTAGCTTATCGAACCAATCGCTAATCGGTGAAACCGTGGTGTTGTATTTTTACCCTAAAGACAACACACCAGGCTGCACAACAGAAGCCATGCAGTTTCGTGACAAGTACAAAGACTTCATTAAAGCTGGCGCCATTATTTACGGCGTGTCGCGTGACAACATGAAATCACACGACGACTTCAAAGAAAAGCTTGAGCTACCCTTCGAGCTTATATCGGACAACGAAGAAAAAATGTGCCACATGTTTGGTGTCGTAAAAAACAAAATCATGTACGGCAAGAAAGTAAAGGGCATTGAACGCAGCACTTTCTTGGTTGGGGCTGATGGCATTCTCAAACAAGAATGGCGCGGTCTGAAAGTGCCGGGTCACGTCGAAGAAGTCTTAAAGGCCGTTAAGGCTTTGAAGAAGGCCACAGCCTCCGCATAAAGGTTGAACGACCACACGTTGCCAAGGCTACTTGTAGCTTGTGTATAGTAAAGCCATGCAAGCAATGCTGGCGTCTACTACACTGTCGTATTAAAAGAAAAGCCGCTCCGGTTTACTGGGCGGCTTTTCCTTTTTGAAGCGTACGCCGCCATCTCCTCTCTTTTGTTTTACTTGAGCGCACCATGCCACTACCCCCAGCACCCAGCAAAAAAGCCAGCCGACTCAATGCCGACTATGCAGACAATGCGCCCAAGGCAGACAAGCCCAAACCATCTACCCGTCTGGCCAAGAGCAGCATAGCCGCGCCTGAGGCCATGATGCAAATACAAACCAAAACACCTGCTTCAACCGCCCACGCAGCAGCCAACCCAGTACAGGGCGCGCCTAGCTCAATTGCGCAAGCACCTGAATCCCAAGCTCAGACACCACATAACGTCTCTGGGCAAAAAACAAGGTCAGTAACAAACGCTGCAACGCGCGCAGAACCAGCAAACACGTCGACGCCTAAACCTGCGTCGCAAACAGCGGCGAAACCTAAGGCTGCCTCACCCGTCAAGTCAAAACAACAACACAAGCGCCGTGCTGCGCAAACCGGTAGCAAGCGTTTGTTTGTGTTAGATACAAACGTACTGATGCATGATCCCGTTTGTATGTTCAGATTTGAAGAGCACGACATCTTCTTACCTATGGTGGTGCTGGAAGAGTTAGACAACAACAAAAAAGGCACCAGTGAGGTTGCTCGCAATGCGCGTCAAACCAGTCGTACCTTAGACGCCTTGGCTGGCGAAGCTGAGGACTTGGTATTGGGCTTGCCGCTGAATGCCACTGGTCACAAAAATGCCACAGGCAAGCTGTTTTTTCAAACCGCACCTCTCAATGCCCAGCTTCCAACAAGCCTGCCGCAAAGCAAGGCCGACAACCAAATTCTGGGGGTTGTACAAGCTCTTAGTGACCAAGCCACAACACGCGAAGTGGTGTTGGTCTCAAAGGACATCAACATGCGCGTCAAAGCGCGTGCTTTAGGTCTTGCCGCCGAAGACTACGAAAACGACAAAACACTTGATGATGGTGAGTTGTTGTATCCAGGTATGCTGGCTTTACCCGCGGATTTTTGGTCTAAACAAAGTAAAAAAATAGAGAGTTGGCAAGAAGCTACCCACACGTATTACCGTGTGGCAGGCCCAGTGGTTCAGCAATTCTTCATCAACCAGTTTGTGTACTTTGAGGCACCTGGCGAGCCATCTTTGTATGCGCGCGTGGTTGAACTGCGCGACAACACTGCCGTTCTGCGCACCTTACGCGACTTCGGCCATCAAAAAAATGCGGCCTGGGGCATTACAAGCCGCAACCGCGAGCAAAACTTCGCACTCAACTTACTCATGGATCCAGATGTGGATTTTGTCACCCTTACTGGCACAGCCGGTACTGGAAAAACCTTGCTGGCTTTGGCCAGCGGCCTAACCCAAGTGCTTGATGAGCGCCGATATACAGAAATTATCATGACACGTGCTACCGTGTCCGTGGGCGAAGACATTGGTTTTTTACCCGGTACGGAAGAAGAAAAGATGGGGCCTTGGATGGGCGCGCTTGACGACAACCTAGAGTTTTTAGCCAAAGGCGACGGCACTGGCGCTGGCGAATGGGGACGCAGTGCCACCAACGAGCTGATTCGCTCGCGTATCAAAGTTAAGAGTTTGAACTTCATGCGCGGACGCACTTTCTTGAACAAATACGTCATCATTGATGAGGCACAAAACTTGACGCCGAAACAAATGAAAACGCTGATCACGCGCGCTGGCCCTGGAACAAAAATAATTTGCATGGGCAACTTGGCGCAAATTGACACGCCCTATCTCAGCGAGGGCTCTTCGGGATTGACCTATGTTGTAGACCGCTTTAAAGGGTGGGTCAACGGCGGACACATAACCTTGGCGCGTGGCGAGCGTTCACGCTTGGCGGACTTCGCCAGCGATGTGTTGTAAAGCACGCCCCACTGAAAACTGAAGGAGAACACCGATGGCCATTGGATGGTTGACCGCTTTGAAACTTGTACCTTGGGGCGACGTGATTGAGGCCGCGCCAGGCGTAGTCAACGCAGCGCGTAAGTTGCTGACCAAACGTCAGAAAGAAAGCCAACAGTACGTAGACAGCGGCCCTATCGAGGTGACGCCAGCGTTGGTGCACAACCTGCGTCTTGAACTTGAATTAACCGCTGAGTTGCTCAAAGACTTGGCTGAACAACATGCACGCGTGGTGAAAGAGGTTGAAGGGCTACGGCGTCGCCAACAACGGTTGAGCTGGGTACTAGGCCTGTTTATTGTGGGGGTGGCAACCCTGATGCTGCGTTATTTTTTACTCGCCTAACAGCCAGCACCAACTGCCAACAGCCGCAACGGATTCAAACGTGCTTGTGACCTGATTTCACTGATAGCGCTAGTAGTCATTGCCACTTGAGGCCAAACTCTCAAAGCGGGTTAAGTGGTTCATAAACGCCAAGCGGACGGTCCCGGTTGGGCCGTTGCGCTGTTTGCCAATGATGATTTCAGCCACGCCTGGATCCTTACTGGCCTCTTTGGTGTAGTAGTCATCGCGGTAAATAAACATGATGATGTCTGCGTCTTGCTCAATAGCGCCGGACTCCCGCAAGTCACTCATCATGGGGCGCTTATCAGTCCGCTGCTCAACGCTTCGATTGAGCTGAGACAACGCAATAACTGGGCATTGCAGCTCTTTGGCCAGCATTTTTAAGCCTCTTGATATCTCACCCAGTTCAGTAGCCCGGTTCTCGCCCTCAGATTTACTGCCGCTCATTAGTTGCAAGTAATCCACCACGATCAAACCTAATTTGCCACAAGTCCTGGCCAATCGTCTGGCGTTGGCTCTCAGCTCGCTGGGTGTCAAGCCAGGTGTTTCGTCAATGTGCAGTGACACCGTACGCAACTGTTCAATGGCCTCGGTCAAACGCGGCCACTCGTCATCATTCAACTTACCAGTGCGCAAGCGACCCTGATGAATGCGACCAATAGAGCCCACGACTCGAACTGCCAACTGGGCCGCGCCCATTTCCATAGAAAACACCGCAACTGGCAATTGCTCATGCAACGCCACATGCTCAGCAATGTTGATAGCAAAGGCTGTTTTACCCATAGACGGACGGGCTGCCAATACCACCAGGTCACCAGCTTGCAAGCCAGAGGTCATCCTGTCGAGGTCTGGAAAACCGGTCGGCACACCTGTAATGTCGTTGGGATTGTCGGCCATTTCCTGAACACGGTCTAAGAGGTCTACGACCAACTTGTCCATGCCCTGAAAGCCCTGTTTCATACGCGAGCCTTCCTCGCCGATTTGAAAGATTTTTTGTTCGGCTTGGTCTAGCACTTGTGCCACCGTTTTGCCCTGCGGGTTGAAGGCGTTGGTAGCAATGTCATCGCTGGCAGAGACCAGTTTGCGTAAAATACCGCGTTCTCGCACAATCTCGGCGTAGCGTCGAATATTGGCAGCGCTTGGCACGTATTGCGCCAAGTTGTTGAGGTAGGCCAAACCACCTGCTTCTGTGGCCTTGCCAATTCCCTGCAAGTGCTCAAACACCGTGATCACGTCGGCAGGCTTGCTGTTGTTGGTCAAATCGTGAATGGCTTTGAAAATTAAGCGGTGCTCAAACCGGTAAAAATCATCGCTGCCTAGCAAATCGGCGACCCTGTCCCATGCAGAGTTATCCAACAACAAACCACCTATCACGCTGGACTCGGCCTCAAGGGAGTGAGGCGGTACGCGCAGCTGCGCTACCTGCCTATCGTGCGCACTAAAATCGGCGGTACTCAAGTAGTCTGGTTCAGGGGGTGAGAAGTCGTTCACGTGTAGGGGTGCTTCATAAAGTTATGGGTGGTATCGACAACCAATTAGACATGTTAAGCCCTCAGCGCTGCGCCCCTGTGGATAATCCTGTGCACAGCCCTGTGTGTAAACAGTTGATTGCCTGTGGAAATACATGGATAAGTCGCAGCCCAGCACGCTTATAGTCAACTGCCAACGCTGGCATGTGATGTCTGCCAAGACAACACAATGTACGATGCACACATAAAAAAGCCGCCAAAGTTGCCTAGGGCGGCCTTGTCATGTGGCGCGATGAGCGCTACAAACGAGTTGGCTTATGCAGCTTCACCGTTGACTTTGACAGAAACTTCCAAATGGACGTCTGTGTGCAAAGCTACTTCAACGCCGTACTCGCCAACCGACTTCAAAGGACCATTGGGCATACGAACCTGGGCTTTTGCAATCGCAAAACCCATTTTCGTCAGTGCGTCAGCAATGTCTTGGTTGGTGATAGAACCGAACAAACGGCCATCAACGCCAGCTTTTTGGCTGACAGTAACCACAACACCACCCATTTTTTCGCCAACAGATTGTGCCGCAGACAGCTTTTCAGCAGCAGCTTTCTCAAGCTCTGCGCGGCGAGCTTCGAACTCAGCAATAGCGGCTTGGGTAGCGCGACGTGCACGACCTGATGGAATCAGGAAGTTACGGGCGTAGCCATCTTTAACTTTAACCACATCACCCAATGAGCCTAGGTTCACGATTTTTTCTAAAAGAATAATTTGCATGAATGTAACTCCTTAAACGCGGTGCTGGTCGGTGTATGGCATCAATGCCAAGAAACGCGCACGCTTGATGGCAGTGGTGACTTGACGTTGGTAAATGGCGCGTGTGCCGGTCAAACGTGCAGGAATAATCCTGCCATTTTCAGCGATGAAGTCACGCAATGTGTCTGTATCTTTGTAATCAACCTGCTCTACACCGGCAACGGTGAAGCGGCAGAAACGCTTGCGCTTGAACAACAAAGACTGTGTGTTGCGCTTACGCTTGTTATCAAATTTTTTACGGGGTGCAGCCATGATGGGCCTTCCTTAAGATTTAAGAGGTCAGAGACTGGGGTAACAGCTCTTGTATATGAAAAACCACGCCTTTACCGTTGCGAGATGTAGCTATAAAACCTGTGAATCCGTATTCGGTATTCAAGTCTTGCCTAGCTAGCGTTTGCGCTATGGCCCCAAATGCCAGTGCTTTGATACGCAATTGAACTTGTCGCTCAATCCCAGCTTCTTTGGCCGTTGATTCGTGTTCTAGCCACAAATCTAAAGCAGCCAAACCGGCTGGTGTATACCGCAGAGTATTTAAAGCTTGCAAACGTGCGCTGAGCACAAACTGGTTGGTCAACGCGTCACCTCAACTGTGCGGCAATTAAGCGGCGGTCTCCTGGTGTTGGGCTTTGCGAGCTTCTTCACGCTCAACAGACTTCATCATTGAAGAAGGCGTTGTTTCGGCTTTCTTCATTGACACTGTCATGTGGCGCAACACTGCATCGTTGAATTTGAAGGCGTGCTCCAATTCGTCCATTACCGGTTGATCAGCTTCGATGTTCAAACACACGTAGTGGGCTTTGCTCAGCTTGTTGATCTGGTAGGCCAACTGGCGACGGCCCCAGTCCTCTTCGCGGTGGATCTTGCCACCGCCGGCCGTGATTTGGCCCTTGTAACGCTCCAGCATGGCTGGAACTTGTTCACTTTGGTCCGGGTGAACCAACATCACAATTTCGTAATGACGCATCTGTACTCCTTACGGATATATCCTTGTGGATGAAAAAACCACCCCTGAGCGTCGACACAGGGTGTGGCAAGGTTAGCTTTAAATTATAGCCTTGTTTGCTGCTCCGTTAAAACAACGACTGCCCAAGCCTGCCATGACGGTGCCATTCTCACCCGTACGTCTCTTAAGTAATTTTTGGATGGGTGCCATTTGTTACTTTTGAAACCGTTTGAAAACGGGGGGCACATGGTTTAAAGGTCCGGTCCTGCGTAGCGAAGCCGCTGCACCATCCGCTGCACAGCCAACGGCGGTGCTGGGGTCAACAGGCTTGCGATGACCAGTACAGCGAAGCCAACGGGTACGCCAAATACGCCTGCCGAAATAGACTGTATGCCCCACCACAACTGTGCCTCGCCTTGCATACCGAAGGCTTGGCGCAGCCACGGGTGGGTGGTAGCCATATAAAAAATAGTCATACCCAAACCGCTGAGCATGCCCAAAATAGCACCTGTGCTGTTGGCCCGCTTCCAAAATATACCCAGCGTTAAAACCGGGAAAAATGCCGATGCAGCCAAAGAAAATGCCGCTGAGACCAAGAACAAAATGTCAGCAGGTTTTTGTGCTGCGACGTAGGCGGCAGCCAAAGCTACTACCAACAACAACATTTTGGAAATGGTCACTCGACGCGCTGTAGAAGCTGTAGGATCAATGAGCTTGTAATACAAGTCGTGGCTCAATGCGTTGGCCACTGTCAACAACAGGCCATCTGCCGTCGATAAGGCTGCGGCCAAACCCCCTGCGGCAATGAGGCCCGACACCACATAGGGCAAACCCGCAATCTCTGGGGTGGCCAACACAATGATGTCGCTTCCCATACTGAGCTCGTTCAGTTGCACCAAACCGTCTTTGTTGATGTCTGTGAGCGATAACAAGGACGGGTCTACCTTGCTCCAAGCTGATACCCAAGCCGGTAAGTTATCAAACGATGAGCCGACCAAACCGTTAAAAATTTCATACTTCACCATCACTGCCAATGCAGGTGCAGTCAAATACAGCAACAGAATAAAAAACAACGACCAAGTTACAGACTGCCTCGCCGCACGCACGCTGGGAGTTGTGTAGTAACGCACGAGAACGTGTGGCAAAGCAGCGGTACCAAACACCAAACAAAAAACCAATGCTATGAAGTTGCGCCGCGAGGTCTCAAAGCTGTCACGCTCTTGCTCGCTGCCATCGGGGTCGCCAGCGAAGGGTTGCGCATGAGGCGTCATACCGTTGAGTGGCTTCATCTTGGTGTTTGCCACTTCCAGCTGCGCGCGCCACTGACTCGTAGCACCGTCCAGGGTTCTTGGCATGGTTGCCAGCACACGCTCTGCTGCAGCCCGCTCATTCAACGGCGCTTGTGCAGCTTTAAGGCTGGCAACCAGGGTCTGCGCAGCTTTGCGGTCAGCTCGTAACGCACTGGCTGGGTTGTGCAACTTTGCTTCTAGGTCTTTGGCTCTCTGGGCAAAAATTGCTTGAACTTCTAGCTCCTTGGGATCGGATATGAGCGTTTGTTCAAGCTGCCCAACTTGTGCCAGCTGATAGCCGTAAGACAACTGAGGCACAGGGCTGCTGGTTTGCTTGATCGACAGCCACATCACAGGTATCAGAAATGCGACTATCAGCACAATGTACTGAGCGACTTGCGTCCAAGTGACTGCACGCATACCACCCAAAAAAGAGCACACCAAAATGCCGCCTAAGCCCAAAAAAACACCCAACTCAAAGGCCACGCCAGTCAGGCGCGATGTGATGAGGCCCACACCATAAATTTGTGCCACCACATACGTAAAAGACACCAAAATCACGGCCACCACGCCAATCAAGCGTGGAATATGACCGCCGTAGCGCTCGCCTAAAAAATCGGGAATGGTGAACTGGCCAAACTTGCGTAAATAGGGTGCCAACAGCAAGGCCACCAGCACATAGCCCCCAGTCCATCCCAATACGAAGGCCAACCCTGTATAGCCACTGATGTACAAGGTGCCAGCCATGCCAATAAAACTGGCTGCAGACATCCAGTCGGCACCTGTTGCCATGCCGTTGTACACCGCAGGCACACTGCGACCAGCCACATAGTATTCGGTAGCGTCTGTGGTGCGACAAACCAGACCAATAGCTGCATAGACGCCAATGGTGGCGATTAAAAATACAAAACCAATCCAGCTTCTGGGCATGCCCATCTGCTCGAGCACACCCAACACCGCCACAAGGGACACAAACGCCAAGGTGTAGAGTAGGTATAGCTTGTTGAGCCGAGCCATCCATGCCCGGCTACCCAAGGCGTAAGGGAGGCCTTTACCCATGATTAATACGCATGGTCAACTCTCATGGCCGCTCACCGCTGCTGCGCTTGATGCGGGCACAGTCGAATGCTCTTCCTGTAAGCCGTACATCACGTCCAGCTTGTGTACAGACCACGCATACACGCCAATGATGAACAAGTACATCAGCAACACGCCTTGTGCAGCCATCCAATAACTGAATGGCCAACCCAGCACCACCACATTCAGTTCACGCGAAAAGTAGGTGCAGCCAAAGGTGACCACAGTCCACAGCAACAGCAACCAGGCAGTTAGTCGCTTCAACCGCTGCCAGTGCTTTTTCCGCTTGAGCAGCTGCAGTGCTGCGGCCACGTCACTGAGCGCGGACTTCTGGGCAGCAAATGGCAGTGAGTGAGCGTTGGGGTCGTCCATGACAGGCGTATAAGTGAGAATTGCAATATGAATCACTGGCACCAGTGTAGCCATCAATGAAGCGAGCTTCGTACGCCACCATAGGGTTGCCACAAGTTCCAACAATATGGCCTTGTAAGGTATCAACAACCAAACCACAGCTGTATCGACCCTTGTGACGCGAGCCGCAATGTGTGTAGTGCCTGGCGCCAGCGTGCAAGATACAACACGCCGGCGCACCACATGGCTTCACGCAGCCCCCTCACGGCGGATGCGCAGGCCACCATTTTTGAAGGTTTGTTGGTTTGAACCCAACACAACATGCGCCACATGCCCGGTGTACATGACCAACAAGTGCTGGGCGTGATGAACGCTACCTCGCGCATGCAACAGCACAGTGCCTCACCAACCGCCCTAACCGTAGCCTGCGGTATCAGTTTCCAGCATGACCTAACAGGCCAAGCCACGGCCAAGACGCAACAACTGCAACAAGCTGGCAGCCAACCAGATCAGCACCAGCAGCGCGACCATGGCGATTGCCGCTATGCGGCCAGTGTCAAAACCTTTACTGAACATGGTGGGCAATGTTGCATTGAGCCGCACCTCTTACGCGCCAGCCAAGCGTTTCCAAGTCGCCACCACCGTGTCAGGGTTAAGCGATATGGAATTGATACCTTGGTCCCTCAGCCACAACGCAAAATCTGGGTGGTCGCTCGGGCCTTGGCCACAAATACCAACGTACTTGCCCTGCTTTAAACACGCAGCAATTACTTGGCTGAGCAAGGCTTTAACGGCTGGATCACGCTCGTCAAAATCAGCAGCCAACACCTCCAAGCCAGAATCCCGATCTAGGCCTAGTGTGAGCTGCGTCAAGTCGTTTGAGCCAATGGAGAATCCATCAAAGTACGCCAAAAACTCTTCGGCCAAGATGGCGTTGCTAGGTACCTCACACATCATGATGATCTTGAGACCGTTGTCACCCCGGCTCAAGCCCTGTTCGGCCAACAACTCAGTCACAGCTTTGGCCTGGCCTAACGTGCGAACAAACGGCACCATGACCTGCACGTTGGTCAAACCCATATCGTTGCGCACACGCTTGATTGCATCGCACTCCATGGCAAAGGCCGCACGAAATTCTTGGCTGATATAGCGGGCCGCACCGCGAAAACCCAACATGGGATTTTCTTCGTCAGGCTCGTAACGAGAGCCACCAATGAGCTTGCGGTACTCGTTGGACTTGAAGTCCGACAAGCGAACAATCACTGGCTTGGGCCAGTAAGCTGCCGCAATGGTGGCAATGCCTTCGGCTACTTTGTCTACATAAAAAGCTGTGGGTGAGCTGTGCCCACGCGTAACAGACTCAACCGCTTTTTTCAAATCTGCATCAATGTTGGGATAGTCCAAAATCGCTTTGGGGTGCACGCCAATGTTGTTGTTGATGATGAACTCCAAGCGCGCCAGACCAACACCCGCATTGGGCAGTTGACAGAAGTCAAACGCCAACTGTGGATTGCCCACGTTCATCATTATTTTGACGTCCAACTCTGGCATGTCGCCGCGTTGCACTTCGGTCACTTCGGTGTCTAACAACCCTTCGTAAATATTGCCAGTATCGCCCTCAGCGCAGCTGACAGTAACAAGTGAGCCGTCTTTCAGCTTGGCGGTGGCGTCGCCACAACCAACAACCGCAGGGATGCCCAACTCGCGGGCAATGATGGCTGCGTGGCAGGTGCGTCCACCCCGGTTGGTCACTATGGCGCTGGCGCGCTTCATCACTGGCTCCCAATTGGGGTCCGTCATATCCGTCACCAACACATCCCCTGCTTGAACTTTGTCCATGTCGGCAATGTCGTATACCAAGCGAACAGGACCTGTTCCAATTTTTTGACCAATCGCACGGCCCATCGCCAGCAATTGACTTTTACCTTTCAGTTTGTAGCGCAATTCAGCTTTGCCCTTGGCTTGGCTTTTCACGGTTTCAGGTCGAGCCTGCAAGATGTACAGCAAACCATCTTCGCCGTCTTTGCCCCATTCAATGTCCATAGGGCGACCGTAATGCTGCTCAATCAGCACCGCGTACCGGGCTAATTGCTCAACGTCGGCATCACTCAAACTGTATCGGTTGCGCTGCTCAACGGGCACGTCAATGGTGTGCACCAACTTCCCAGATGCCGCTTTATCCTCAGCGGAAGCAAACACCATTTGAATAAGCTTAGAGCCCAAATTGCGACGAATCAGCGCTTTGTTGCCAGCTTTAAGCATTGGCTTGTGCACATAGAACTCGTCTGGGTTGACCGCACCTTGCACAACGGTTTCACCTAGGCCGTAGCTAGACGTAATAAACACCACATCCTCAAAGCCAGATTCGGTGTCTATGGTGAACATCACGCCCGCAGCACCCGTGTCTGAGCGCACCATACGCTGAACGCCAGCGCTTAAAGCCACGTCTGCATGGGCAAAGCCCTTGTGAACGCGGTAGCTGATGGCCCTGTCGTTGTACAGAGAGGCAAACACCACTTTCATTTTGTGCAACACATCTTCAATGCCCACAACATTTAGGAAAGTTTCTTGCTGGCCTGCAAACGAGGCATCTGGCAAGTCTTCAGCCGTGGCTGATGAGCGCACCGCGAAGCTTGCCTGTAAGTTATCACTGGCAAGTGTTTGAAAGGCTGCACGAATGCCCGCTTCTAGCTGCGGGGGAAATGGTTGGGCTTCGACCATCATGCGTATATCGGCGCCAGCCTTGGCCAACTCACGCACATCTTCCACATCAAGTGCGTCTAGACGGGCATTGATTTTGACGGTTAGGCCATCAAACGCGAGGAATTCTCGAAAGGCATTGGCAGTGGTGGCAAAGCCTGTCGGGACTCGAACACCGTTGGGCAGCTGAGAAATCATCTCACCCAAACTGGCATTCTTGCCGCCTACGACTTCAACGTCACTGTTGCGCAACAGCTCGAAAGGAACGACCAACGCGGCCGCGTCAAATCGATCTGAGTGATTAACGTCAGACATACACAAGACTCCACAAAGTTATAAATGCGGTGCTGGCTGTGGGGTGCTCGCCAAGGTTTTATTGTTCTGATTGTTACCATGGGCACCGAGTTACAGCTTGGTTACATGTATTGTAGAGTGTCAATCCCACGCGAAACTGTCAACAGCTGCCCTCTTGCGTATTTGTTCAACTCACCTATAAGCCTGTCATTCATGCCCAATCGCAGCGTATTTTTTGTCTCAGATGGCACAGGCATTACAGCCGAGACATTTGGCAAAGCCATTCTTGCCCAGTTTGAAATATCACCACGCCAAGTGCGCCTGCCCTTTATGGACAGTGTTGACAAGGCTCACCAAGCCGTGCGGCAAATCAACCACGCCGCAGAGGTAGACGGGAAACGGCCTATTGTTTTTTCCACCTTGGTCAATATGGAGGTGCTGGCGGTCATCAAAGAAACGTGCCAAGGCATGGTGCTGGACATGTTTGGTACCTTTGTGGCGCCTTTAGAGGAAGAGCTGAGCCTCACCTCAAACCACCGTGTAGGACGCTTCTCTGATGTCAGTAAATCTCAGGAGTACCACGACCGGATTGAAGCTATTAACTTTTCACTGGCGCATGACGATGGTCAAAGCAACCGCGATTTGTCCAGCTCAGACGTGATTTTGGTGGGGGTCAGCCGCAGCGGAAAAACCCCAACATCGCTGTACTTGGCCATGCAATACGGCCTAAAAGCATCCAACTACCCGCTTATCCCTGAAGACTTTGACCGCCATGAACTGCCTCCAGACTTGGCACCATTCAAATCCAAGCTATTTGGTCTGACCATACAGCCAGAGCGGTTAAGCGAAATTCGCAATGAGCGACGCCCTAACTCGCGCTACGCCAGCTTAGACAACTGCCGCAACGAGGTGCACGAGGCTGAGGCCATGATGCGCCGCGAAGGCATACGGTGGCTATCAACCACCACCAAGTCCATTGAAGAGATTGCCACCACTATTTTGCAAGTGGTACAAGGTGATCACAAAGCCTATTGAGGCCGACAGCGGCGGCACACAGGGCTAGATGCGCAGGCTACTGAGCGCCAGCATCCTCTTGCTTGGACTGCTGCAGCGCCAACTTGGCATCAGCCTTGGCTTGCTTAACGGCAGCTTTGTCCGCTTGTGTTTTATCCCAGTGTGCGTGGCGGCTTAAGGCAAAGTTAAAAAACAGCTTGCACCAAATGGTGATGCCGGCCATGGCCGTCCACTCGTCTTTGGCAAGGTTGGCACCTACCACGCCAATGATGGCACTCAGCACCACAGTGCCCGCAATAAGGTTGGCCGCCAAAGCAAACGGGGCAAACTTAGCAGGGTTGGGTGGAGACTCGCCATTTTTAACTGCTACGCTTGAGAAGTCGCGCTTCACAGCAATCGCCCACACTTGTCGAAACCAGACAAAGGCCATTGGAAACAGCGCCAAAAACAAAATCCAAGTCAATACCAAATCTACGTAGAGATGCATAACAGTCCAATTATTCGCTCAATCTATTAACCACCAACTGTAAAAGAAAAAAGCCCTGCCGCATTGCCGCCGCAGGGCTTTTTACTTTGGGCTAGGCACACTGAATAGTCTCAGTGTGCCCAACCCTAGTTGCTTAAGGCCTCTATTTAGTGACCCGTTGCAGCACCCGCACCCTTAGGGATACGGATAGACTCAACCAGCTCCTGAATATGGGTAGGCGTTTGTGCTGTGAACTTACAGACCGCGTAGGCGACTGCGAAGTTAACAATAGCACCCAACGTACCAATGGCGTTTGGCTCAATACCAAACCAGCCGTTGGCACCGCCCACCATGTCCACAAACTCGGTGCCCTTGATAAACAAGATACCTTTGTGTGCAAACACGTAGAACAGTGTCACGCTTAGACCAGACAACATACCGGCCATTGCGCCTTCGCTGTTCATCTTTTTAGAGAAGATGCCCATAACGATGGCTGGGAACAATGAGCTGGCAGCAATACCGAAGGCCAAAGCCACCGTACCTGCGGCGAAACCTGGTGGGTTTAAGCCCAAATAGCCTGCCACAAATACAGCACCAGCCATGGACAATTTACCGGCCAACAACTCGCTCTTCTCACTGATACCGGGGTTATAGACACCCTTGATCAAGTCGTGAGAAATAGCTGAGGAAATAGCCAATAACAAACCAGCAGCCGTAGACAGCGCAGCGGCCAAACCGCCAGCAGCTACCAATGCAATCACCCAGTTGGGCAACAACGCGATTTCAGGGTTGGCCAACACAATAATGTCGGCGTTCACTGTCAACTCGTTGCCTTTCCAGCCAGCGGCTTCGGCATTGGCCAGAACAGCTTGGTCTTTGGTCTTGTCGTTGTAGTACTGGATACGACCGTCGCCGTTCTTGTCGTCAAACTTCAACAGGCCAGTCACTTCCCAACGCTTCATCCAGTCTGGACGGTCATCGGCTTTGATGCTGTTCTCCGCCGCAAACAAGTCACTGTTGGCATTCACACCAGCGTTGACCGTTGAGTGCAGGTTCAACTTGGCCATTGCACCCACAGCAGGTGCAGTGGTGTACAAAATAGCGATGAAGAACAAGGCCCAGCCAGCTGATTTACGCGCATCAGACACTTTTGGCACTGTGAAGAAGCGAACAATCACGTGCGGCAAACCAGCCGTACCAATCATCAGCGAAACGGTGTAGAAAAACATGTTCAACGTACTGCCGCGACTGGTGGTGGTGTACTCGTTAAACCCAAGCTCTGTCACCACCTGGTCCAACTTTGCCAACAGCGATACATCAGTACCGACAAGGTCACTGCCCAAGCCCAATTGTGGGAGAACGTTGCCAGTTAGGTTCAAGGAAATGAACACAGCAGGCACGGTGTAAGCCAAGATCAACACGATGTACTGGGCCACTTGGGTGTAAGTAATACCCTTCATGCCACCAAACACGGCGTAGGCAAACACGATAGCCATGCCGATGTAAATGCCCATTTCTTTGGTCACGCCTAAAAAGCGCGAGAAAGCCACACCCACACCAGTCATTTGACCAATGATGTATGTGATTGACGCCACCAACAAACACACCACAGCAATAACGCGTGCAGCCTTTGAGTAGTAACGGTCACCAATAAACTCCGGCACAGTGAACTTACCGAACTTGCGCAGGTAAGGCGCCAGCAACATAGCCAGCAACACATAGCCGCCGGTCCAGCCCATCAAAAATACGGCACCGCCATAGCCCATGTTGGAAATCAAACCCGCCATGGAAATGAAAGAAGCTGCAGACATCCAGTCAGCAGCCGTGGCCATGCCGTTCATGACAGGGTGTACACCACCGCCAGCAACGTAAAACTCACTGGTGCTACCGGCACGTGCCCAAAATGCGATACCGAGGTACAGCGCGAAGGTAAAGCCTACGATAACGTAGGTGATAGTTTGTAGATCCATTTGTGTGATCTCCTTAATCTTCGCTGACGCCGAATTCACGGTCGATTTGGCCCATTTTTTTCGTGTAATACACGATCAGGATCAAAAAGACGTAAATGGAGCCTTGCTGTGCAAACCAGAAACCCAGTGGGTATCCGCCGAGGTGGAACGAATTGAGTGCAGGTGCAAACAAGATACCAGCGCCATACGAGACCAAGAACCAGACTACGAGAATCTTGGTCAGCAGGCTGAGCGTTGCAGCCCAGTAGCCTTTGCTGTCATTCATAGGTCATCTCCTAATTTAGAAATGTTGTTCAAATCACAGCAAACCAACGGCTTGCTGCACTTTGTCTGAATGCCGTACACACGTAAAAAACAGCACACGGCTTATCCATCGACAGTGCAATGTGATCGGCTAGGCTTACGGCTAACTTATGAACAGGCCCTAATGACCACCAAACTAGGGTTTGTCCCAACTAATTACATGCAGTAGCTACATGCAGTAGCCATGGATTGCTGGGTTGCTGGGTTGCAGCGCTACCAGGACCGCAAACTAAGCGGTCCTGTGCCCTGCTGCTGAACGATTCGACCGCTTAGCGAGCAGTTGTATAACAGCTCAGGCAAGCGCGCCCAGCAAACCCGTGCTTACACATGTTGTCAACACCCCGCGGGTCTGGTCTGCAGCGCACAGGGCGCCACTCACATCTTCATACAACACGAACGCCACAGCTGTGACACCGCTGATGCGTGGCAATTGGCACTCAGGTTTGCGACACCTGGTTTGCGCGAAACGGGCCAGTTGTTAATGCGCCGCACCGTACACGGCTTGTTGCACCCGCTTGAGTGTCCACCACACAGCAAGCGCGATCAACGGCACGGCAACCGCCATCGTCATCTCGCTGGAAATGGGCCAGCCCACAGTTTTAGCAACCTTGGCCACGTAACCTAACAAACCAGTCAAGTAGTAAGTGATGGCGACCACAGACAAACCCTCCACCGTAGACTGCAACTTCAGTTGCAAAGCTTGGCGCTGGTTCATGGTCACTAGCAACGCGCGGCTGCTGTCTTGTTGCTCAATTTCCACTCGGGTGCGAAGCAAGTTACTCATGCGTGAAATACGTTCAGACAGCGCCTGTTGGCGACGTTGCGACCAATCACACGTGCTCATAGCAGGGGTTAATCGTCGCTGCATAAAATCTTTTATAGACTGCAAGCCGTCGAGCCTATCCTCGGCAATGTCATCAATACGGCGCATCACCAAATCAAAATAAGCACTGCTGGCCGAAAACCGGGAGTGGGTAGCCGCGTAGTAACCCTCCACCTCACCAGCCAATCGCGTTAATCTATCCAGCAAAGCTGGCTCATCATCCGGCTTGGCCGTGCGAATAGCCGTTGCCAAAGAAGCCAACTCGATCTCACCGCGGCTAAGCATGGCTACACTGTCACGCGCAATAGGCAGGCCCAACAAGGCCACCATCCGGTACGTTTCAATCTCCAGCAAACGTTGAACCAAACGACCTAAACGCCTAGGCGATAAATCGCGAACCAACACCAGTGTTTGCGTCGCGCCATCGGCTTGTATTACAAAGTCAGCGAATACAAGCGCTTGCTGGTTGGCCACCAAAGAACCTGTCAGCGACTCGTCTTGCAGGGTGGCTCTTACGGCATTCCCTCTGACCGTATCGGCTTCAGACACAGCGGTCACATGCATATGGCACACCAACTCACCAGGCATGCTGTTCAGCCACGCAACAGGCACCACCTCAAGTGCTTTGGGCACTGATTTATCGGCTGCGCTGTCTGCACCCAAATTGCGCATAAAGGTGTAACTGACAAACTCGGTGTGCATTTCCCAGCGCAAACGGAAGGCGCCCATGTCAGCGCGCATGTGGTTCACGCCAGCTTGCGGCTCTGGCAAGTGATGGTCTCTCAATAGTTGAGAGAAATGTGCATGACTGTCAGTGCGCTGGTGGGCTTGTAACAGCATGACCACGTGGGTAACTGCAACTGGCGGTGGCAATGGTTCAGGCGGGCGGGCGTGCACCTCGTTGTGCAACGACAGTCTGTGGGGGTGGTTGTTCACGGCATCTCAATCAAACAAAAAAATGGGGTTACTTGGTCGCATCGCGCCACGGCTTAAACATTTTCAGCCACACCACCGCTGGCAGAGAAAAACGGTCCTCAATGGCTTGCGCTTGCTTGAGCAACGCCATGCGACTCGGCTCATTGGCACGCGCTTGTGCCAACACCACGCAGTTGCCTTCGCGGGTTGGGGTGAACGACCAAATAGCGTCTTCGCCAAAGACTTGCGCCATGTTGTTCATAGACACGTTAAAACTGGCGTGACGACCAAATAAATTAACAGTCATAGCGCCGTTGAGGCTCAGCAAACGCTTGCAGTCAGCGTAAAAATCAACACTGTCCAACACCGGGCCTGCAGCTGTATGGTCGTATAAATCCACTTGCAAAGCGTCTACAGCGCCCTCCCACTCGGGCTGGCAAATTACCTCGCCAGCATCACCCAACACCACATTCAAGCGGGCCTGGTTGGGCGGTAACTTAAACCATTGGCGGCATACCAGCTCAACTTGAGGGTTGAGCTCAACAGCGGTTGTCAGCATGCCCAACTTTTTGAAACAGTATTTGGTCAACGAACCCGCCCCCAAACCCAACTGCATGGCGTGCATGTCTTTGACGTGCTCGAGATCCACAAACAGCAGCCACGCCATCATGCGACGCACGTAATCCAGTTCAATCTCAAACGGCGACGCCATGATCATGGAGCCCTGTACCCACTCAGAGCCTAAATGCAAATAGCGCACTTCACCATCTTCTGAAAAATTAACTTCAGGCAGGTCAATCTGTACTTTTTTAGGTGATGTCATATGGTGCTGGCAATTCGCATTAAAACCCAAGTATCCACCATGATGTATGTCTGTACTGCAGCTGCACGCGCAGGCATGGCAGGCAACCTTGTCAGCACGGGCAGAACGGCTTCACAACGACGTGTCAATCAGCGCATCCAGCTTGGGCAACACACGCTTGGCATTGGCGCAGGTTTGGGCCGCCAACAGTGCGACATGGACGCCTCGTAAGTTGGCGACAACCTGTGCAATCTCGGGCAAATGAACGCTGGAGTTCAAGCCTTGCGCCATGCCAGCGCTGCGTTGCAGCTCAGTGGCGTAAATCCAATGCGGGGGGATATCTGGGCCGTCAGTTTCTATCACCAGATCGGTGTGACTCAAGGTGGCGGCCAAACGGCGAATGCGCACAGCAGTCTCAAACGTTGCCGTGCCGCCAAACCCCAGTACAAAGCCCATGCGCACAAATGCCTGCGCTTGTTGGACGCTGCCGTTAAACGCGTGGCCGATACCGCCCACTACGGGTAACTCACGCAGGTGTTTGAGCAGCACATCAGCGCTTTTACGCACGTGCAAAACTACAGGTAAATGGTGCTTTCGGGCGAGCCTGAGTTGGGCTCTGTAAATGGCGTGCATTTTGACTTTAGCGCCCGGTGTTTGCAGCCACGGCACAAAGCCATCGATGCCGATTTCTCCCACCGCCACCAAACGCGGGTCGCCAGCCAAATCGCCCAAGGCCTGATCAAGCTGGCTGAGATGCGCTTCGGTGGCATCCAAGGCAAACAAGGGATGTATGCCCAACGCGTAAGCGTCACCATACGTGTGCGCCCAACGCCGCACCGATTCAAAGTTGCTGACTTGAACGGCGGGTACAACGCACAAACTCACGCCGCGCGCTTGCGCTTGGGCACGTAAGTGGCCGCCAGCATCACCGAACTCAGACGCGTCCCAGTGGCAGTGTGTATCAATCAACATATGGCTTTATATGGCCTTAAACTGGCGACAACACGCCTTCAACCAAATCAAATCGGCGCTGACATTGCTCAGCCAAGCTGATGTCGTGTGTCACCACAACCAACGCCGTGTGTTGCTGGGCAGCCAAATCCAGCATGAGCTGAAATACGACTTGGGCAGACGTTCGGTCTAGATTGCCTGTGGGCTCATCCGCCAACACGCAGGCAGGCTGTGTCACCAGCGCCCTCGCCACCGCCACACGCTGGCGCTCACCACCCGACAACTCGCTGGGACGGTGATGCAAACGCTCACCCAAGCCGACTTGGCGCAGCATGTCGCTGGCTTGCTGGTTGGCTTGCGCTTTGTCCATACGGCGAATCCACAGCGGCATGGCCACGTTGTCCAGCGCCGAAAACTCTGGCAACAAATGGTGAAATTGGTAGACAAAACCCAAGTGCTTATTTCGCCACTGGCTTTGCGCTCCAGCGCCCATGCGCGACCAGTTGTGACCGCACAAAGACACTTCGCCGCTGGTTGGTTTATCAAGACCACCCAGCACGTGTAACAGTGTGCTTTTGCCCGAACCTGACGCCCCGACCACGGCAACTGTTTCCCCCGCGTTGACCGACAAGGACACATTGCGCAGCACCGTTACATCCAAGCGCCCTTCGGCAAAACGCTTGCTGATGTTGTTGGCGTTCACCACGTTGACAACCTCATTCATAGCGCAGCGCCTCAGCTGGGTTGAGACGGCTTGCACGCCAGCTTGGGTAGAGGGTTGCGACAAACGCCAACACCAAAGAAATTAAAGTGATCGGCATGATGTCACCCATTTGCGGGTCACTGGGCATGCTGTTGATGAGGTAAATGTCTTGCGGTAAAAAGCTCGCACCAACTAGCCGCTCTATAAACGGCACAATCACCCCCACGTTGAAGGCCACCAACAAGCCCAGCCCCAAACCCGCAACAGTCCCCAATCCCCCCGCCGTGGCACCTTGGACCACAAACACCGACATGATGCTGCCAGGTGTCGCGCCTAGCGTGCGCAAGATTGCAATGTCTGCGCGCTTGTCTGTAACCGTCATGACCAACGTGCTGACCAAATTGAACGCAGCGACCGCCACGATCAGCGTCAAAATAATCGCCATCATGCGTTTTTCCACCTGCACAGCGGCAAACCAATTGCGGTTTTGCCGTGTCCAGTCGCTGACCCAATAATCCAGCCCCAAGGTAGCCGATACGTTGACGGCAACTTGTGGCGCCAAGTGGTAGTCGTCTAGCTTCAAGCGCACACCGGTAGGACCGCTCAAGCGAAACAGCTTGGCCGCGTCCCCCATGTGCAAGTAGGCGTAGCCCGCATCGAATTCGTAGTGCCCCGAATCAAATGCGCCCAACACTGTCATTTGCTTCAGCCTTGGCACCACCCCTGCAGGTGTCATTTGACCGCTGGGCACTATCAGTGTGACGGTGTCACCAGCCCCTACGCCCATTGCACGTGCCAAGTTGCCACCCAAAATCACGCCAAAGCCGCCATCGGTCAACTTGTTGCGCAAGGCAGGGGGCATGTCACCCACCAGAGGCGTCACGTCTTTTTCAAGCTGTGGGTCAATGCCACGCAAGACAACGCCTCGCATCTCATCGCCTCTGGCCAACAAGGCCTGCGCCGCCACAAAAGGCGCTGCTGCCACCACATGCGCTTGCGTACCCAAACGCTGCAACAGGCTGGGCACATCAGCGATTGCTTGGCCACTGGCTTCAAACACCTCGACGTGGGCCAGCACACTGAGCATGCGGTCACGCACCTCTTTTTGAAAACCGTTCATCACAGACAACACAATAATAAGCGCCGCCACGCCCAAGCAAATGCCCAGCATGGACACCCCAGAAATGAAGGATATAAAGCCGTTTTTTGCGCTGGACTTGACTGCACGCGTGTAGCGCCAGCCAATACTGAGTTCGTAAGGTATTTTCATGACTGTGATAATGACTGATTGCCTATTGTGGCAGGCTTATAACTTCTTTTTTTTATGTCTATTTCTGTTCGCCAAGTTCTCATTGCACATGCCACTTGGCACGGAGACGCCGCACAAGTCCAAGCCATGGACTTGGCTTTAAACAGCAAGCTGGTCAATACCCGCGCGCTGTTGGCCAGTTGGCGCCCGCTTGGTAGCTCTCACCACAGTGGCGATAGCGACTGGGCTAGCCCCAGCGAGCGCTTCTGGGCCCAAGCGGCAGGTTGGTTGCCCGAGACCTCACCAGCCACGGATAGTGACAACAGCGAACGCAGCCAACCCCTTCCGCTTGCAGCTTTGGAGTTGGGTGATCAACTGCCACCCAACCTGCCCGCGGCTTGGCTCTCGCCCGTTCACGTGCTTGCCAGCATGAACGACGTGCGCTTAAGCCACCCCAACCACTTACAGCTGAGCGAGGCACACAGCAACACACTGCTGGAGGCGCTGAAGCCCCTGTGCGCGGAAGACGGCGTTGATTTGTCATATGTGGCACCACAACGCTGGTTGCTGGCCGGCGAGCGCTTACGCGGCATCGTGAGCCCTTCCATGTCGCTAGCCTATGACCAGCCCATCAACGATTACTTGCCATTTAGCACCTCCCATCCCGCTTCACCGCAGTGGCTGCGCCGCTTGCAAAACGAAGCGCAGATGCTGTTTTACACACCCCCAGTACACGACGAGCGTCTAGCGCTTGGCCTGCAACCCGTGACGGGTATCTGGCTGCATGGTGCGGGTGCCATCGCCGAACACCGAGATCACAGCCACATCAGCCGCAACAATGAACTGGCCCAACACGCCCACCAGCCTTTTGACTGGCAGGGTGCCTGGGCTGCATTAGACGCGGGCACCATGGCCACGTTACTAGGCCAAGGTCAGACACAAGCATTTGAGGTGTGTTTTGCCAGCCACAACGGCATAACCCGCTATGCCAGCCCGGCCTTGTCGGCTGCACAAGGCGCAAATAAGACGCCGCTGTTACAACGTTTAAGTCATACCATCACCCACGGCTGGCGACGACTTGCGCCCACCCTCTTACCCAGTGCATTGGCACCTCAGTAAACTCATTCAGACGACACCATGCAGATAACCACCAGAGATATACCACCGCGCACCGTTCACACCTTAGAGCAAGCAGGCGTTCACCCGTTGCTGGCGCAGCTCTTTGCCGCCAGAGGGGTGCTTGGACCACACGACTTGGACGACAGCTTGGCCAAGTTACTGTCGCCAGACACCATGTTGGGCATAGACGCGGCGGCTCACACCTTGGCGACAGCCATTGCACACCAGCAACACATCTGCGTGGTAGCTGACTACGACTGCGATGGCGCCACCGCGTGTGCAGTTGCCATACGGGGTTTACGCTTGCTGGGCGCTACCAACGCGCACTACTTGGTGCCAGACCGCATTACCGACGGCTACGGCCTCACCGCTGGCATTGCCAGGCGGGTGGCACAGACAGGGGCTGGCGTGTTGATGACGGTTGACAACGGCATTGCCAGCTTTGAAGGCGTGGCCACCGCCCGCGAGCTTGGCTTGACTGTGATCGTGACCGACCACCATTTACCAGCGCTCGTAAACGGTGACATTCAGTTGCCCGATGCACACGCCATTGCCAACCCCAACCAGCCTGGCTGCAACTTTGAAAGCAAGTCCATCGCTGGTGTGGGGGTGATGTTTTATGTCTTGCTCAAGCTGAGAGCTGTGATGCGTGAGGCCGGACTGTTTGATGCCAGCAACCAACCCAAGCTGGACGCGCTGCTGCCTTTGGTGGCATTAGGTACTGTGGCGGACGTGGTCAAACTAGACGCCAACAACCGCCGGTTGGTGGCGCAGGGCTTAAAGCGCATACGTGCAGGCCACTTGCCAGTCGGGATGCAAGCCCTTTTTAAAGTGGCTGGGCGGCACACTGATGTGGCCACCACCTTTGATTTTGGATTTGCCGTTGGACCGCGCTTGAACGCTGCGGGGCGATTGGCCGACATGACTTTAGGCATTGAATGCTTGATAACCGACGACGCCATTCAGGCCGAGGCCTTGGCTCAGACGCTAGATCAAATCAACCGTGATCGCAAACATATTGAAGGTCATATGCGTGACCAAGCGCTGGAAATGGCCGAGACCATGATCGATGATGAGGCTGAAGCTCCGCCCGCGATCGTCCTGTTTGACCCCGACTTTCACGAAGGTGTGGTCGGCATTGTGGCCTCTCGTATCAAAGACAACATGCACAGGCCCACCTTTGTATTTGCCATGAGCCAGTCCCCGGGTTGTGAAGACGAATTAAAGGGTTCAGGGCGGTCTATTCCAGGCTTTCACTTGCGCGACGCCTTGGACCTTGTCGCCAAACGCCACCCAGGCGTGCTGTTGCGCTTTGGCGGCCACGCCATGGCAGCAGGCTGCACCATTGACGCCGACCAGCTCGATGTATTTGAGCAAGCCTTACAAACAGTGGCTGGAGAATGGCTAGACGCCGCGACCCTCACCCGCCGCTTAGAGACAGACGGCCCGCTGGACCCCAAATACCGCCACCCAGATGTGGTGGACCATTTGCACCAAGCTGTATGGGGCCAAGGTTTTGCGCCCCCTGTGTTCAGTGAACTGGTAGACATCGTGTCACAACGCCTGGTTGGCGAGAAACACTTGGCACTCAAAATGCTGCACCAAGGCCAAGCTGTTGACGGCATATGGTTTGGACACACGGAGCCCCTGCCCCAACGCGTCAAGTTGGCCTTTAGGCTGGATGCCGATGCATGGCAAGGCCAAAAACGTGTGCGATTTTTAATAGAGGGCGCTCAACTATGAATACCAGCACCGCCGCAGCAGTGGAACTGAACGCAGACCTGCACTGCCACTCCACCGCATCAGACGGCACCTTGGCTCAAGAAGTGTTGGTCAAGCGCGCCAAAGACAACGGCGTGCAGCTGTGGGCGCTGACAGACCACGACGAAATTGCAGGTCTAGACCTGGCGCATCAGACAGCCCAAGACTTGGGGCTGCCCTTTGTCAATGGCGTAGAAATCTCAGTCAGCTTCGCTGGGGTCACCGTTCACATTGTTGGCTTGGGCTTTGACAGACGCAATCCCGACTTGGTCGCGGGCTTGGCCGCCACCAGAGGTGGACGCGCCCAACGCGCACGCGACATGGCGGCAGAGTTGGCCAAAGTTGGCATCCACAATGCCTACGAAGGTGCTTTGAAATACGTAGGCAATCCTGACCTTATTTCTCGCACCCATTTTGCCCGTCACATCGTAGACATTGGCATGGCACGTGACACCCACGACGTATTTCGCAAATACTTGGCCGATAACAAGCCCGGCTTCGTGCCACATAAATGGGCCGGACTTGGCAACGCGGTGAAATGGATCACAGGTGCGGGTGGTGTTGCCGTCATTGCACACCCAGCCCGTTACGGGCTATCGCCCACCGCCGAATACGCCTTGTTCAGCGAATTCAAAACGCACGGTGGCTTAGCCGTAGAGGTGGTGACTGGCAGCCACAGCGAAGCCGAGTACATCAAGTACGCCGACACCGCGCGTGAGTTCGGCCTTATGGCCTCACGCGGCTCGGACTTTCACAGCCCGACAGAAAGCCGCATAGACCTGGGCACGCTGCCCAACTTGCCCAAAGGATCAACGCCCGTGTGGTCGGTGCTCAAGCCACTGTCAGCCTAAGCGAGCCTCACTAAAAACCATGTCGCAATACTTCGAAATTCACCCCAACAACCCGCAACCACGCTTGCTCAAACAAGCCGTTGAATTGCTGAAAAAAGGGGGCTTGCTGGCCATTCCTACGGACTCCAGCTACGCGCTGGTGTGTCAACTTGATGACAAGGCTACTGTGGACAAGATGCGCCGTATTCGCCAAGTCGACGACCGCCACCACCTCACGCTGCTGTGCGCCGACTTGAGCGAGCTTGCCAACTATGCAAAAGTTGACAACCAGCAATACCGCTTGCTCAAGCTGGCTTCGCCAGGACCCTTCACCTTCATATTGGACGCCAGTAAAGAAGTACCAAGGCGTGTGAGCCACCCATCGCGTAAAACCATTGGTTTGCGAGTGCCCAACCATGCGGTTGTTCACGAGCTGCTGGCTTTGCACATGGCGCCGCTCCTGGCCACCACGCTCATCATGCCCGGTGACACCCTCCCCCTCAATGATCCGCAAGAGATACGCGAACGGCTGCTCAACAGCGTTAACGGTGTGATCGATGCAGGCGCATGTGCCCTAGAGCCCACCACGGTGCTAGACCTCACGACCATGCAGACAGGTGGCGCGCCGCAAGTGGTGAGGGACGGCGCAGGCGACTGGCGCGCTCTGGGCATTGAAAGCTGAGCGTCAGCCTCAGGGCAAGCCTGAGCGACAATAACGCCATGGACCTCGCCAACCTCATTCAAACCATCGCCATTTATGCACTGCCTGTGCTGTTTGCCATCACCCTGCACGAAGCCGCGCATGGCTACGCTGCGCTGCATTTTGGCGACAACACGGCCGCCATGCTGGGGCGAATTACCCTCAATCCCATCAAACACATAGACCCGGTGGGCACCTTGGTCATGCCGCTGGTGCTGTACTTTGCCACCAGCGGGGCCTTTTTGTTTGGTTATGCCAAACCTGTGCCTGTCCGGTTTGGCCAGCTCAACAACCCAAAGCGCGACATGGTCTGGGTGGCGCTTGCTGGTCCTGCTGCCAACTTTGTCCAAGCGGTCATGTGGTCTGTGATGTTTTACGTGTTGGTGGTGATGGGTGTAGAGGAGCGTTTTTTCTTTGAGATGTGCCAAGCCGGCCTGCTGGTGAACTTGGTCATGTTTGCCCTCAACTTGTTTCCTTTGCCACCACTTGACGGCGGCCGTATTTTGGTGGGCTTGTTGCCCATGAGGGCGGCCATGGCTGTGTCGAAAGTAGAGCCTTGGGGCTTCTTTATCGTGATGGCCCTGATATTTACAGGCGTTGTCAGCGCATGGTGGTTGCGTCCACTGATGGCCGCCACGGCCAGCTTCATACAGCTCATGCTCACACCACTGCGCGTGCTGGTGAGCTAAAGCGCCACATTTTTACTTTTTCAATTAATTTTTATGCCTGATAACAGCCAACAACCTTCATTCCCAACCGCCTCACGTGAACGTGTGCTGTCAGGCATGCGCCCCACTGGCGCACTGCATTTGGGTCATTACCATGGTGCGCTTAAAAACTGGACACGCTTGCAGCACGAGATGTCGTGTTTTTACTTTGTCGCCGATTGGCATGCGCTCACCACCCACTATGAAAGCCGCGAGGTCATTGAGAAAAACGTTTATGAGATGGTGATTGATTGGCTGGCCACTGGCCTAGACCCCAATCTGTGCACCATGTTTTTGCAAAGTCGCATTCCCGAACATGCCGAGCTCTTCACCCTGCTGTCCATGGGCACGCCGATTGGCTGGCTAGAACGGGTACCGACATACAAGGACCAACAAGAAAAATTAAAAGACAAAGACTTATCGACCTATGGCTTCTTGGGCTACCCGTTGCTGCAAGCGGCAGACATACTGATTTATCGCGCCCAACACGTTCCGGTTGGCGAAGACCAAGCCAGCCATGTGGAGCTGACCCGAGAGGTGGCTAGACGCTTCAACCACTTGTATGGGCGAGAGTCCGATTTTGAAGTACGGTTGGCGGCCTCTTTAGAAGCCATTGGCAAAGACAGCGCCAAACGGTTTGAAAAATCCAGACGGCAATTTCAAGAAGCGGGGGACGCCAAGGCATTTGAAGGGGCCATGGCCTTTATCGCCAACCACCCCGATCTCAAGGCTGATGATAAAGAACGCCTTCAGGGTTACTTTAAAGGCTCAGGCAAATCGGTACTGGTTGAGCCACAAGCATTACTCACGCAAGCCAGTCGCCTGCCTGGCCTAGACGGTGCAAAAATGAGTAAAAGTTACAACAACACCATTGCCATACGCGAAGACAAAGTCGCTATAGAAATCAAGCTGAAGCGCATGCCAACAGACCCGGCGCGGGTCAGACGCACCGACGTAGGCAACCCAAGCCGTTGCCCTGTATGGCAATTCCACAAGGTCTACTCTGACGCCACTACGCAGGCATGGGTGCAGCAGGGTTGCACGAGCGCAGGCATTGGCTGTTTGGACTGCAAGCAACCCATCATCGACGCGGTCTTGCTAGAGCAACAGCCCATGCTAGAGCGCGCCCAGCCATACATTGACAACCCGACATTGGTACGTGACATCATCGATGCCGGTACCGACACAGCCCGCAAGGTGGCCAGAGAAACCATGGTGGATGTCAGAGCGGCGATAGGGCTAAACTACTAAATATGAGCCTACAGTTGTCCTTTTAGCATTACTGCTGTAATTGAGGTCTTTTAGCTGTAACATAAGACCTATGTATCACCCAGTGAACTAAGTGCTTAAAACTTGGTTCTGCATGGTGCCAAAGCACAATCAATTGTGGAAAGACCAAAATGAGCATTCTTGTCATAGACGACCATCCCCTGATGCGCGAGGCCGTTGTTATGTTGCTGCGTCGCTTGCGCACCAAAGCCACCGTTATTGAATTAGACAGACTTGCTGTGGTCAACCAAGCAATCGTCGAGCACGGCACACCTGAATTGGTTTGTTTGGATTTAAAACTGCCTGACACCAATGGTGTATCAGGTGTGCGTGAATTGCGCCGCTTGCTGCCAGACACATCGCTTATTGTGTTGTCAGCTTCTCCTGCCACAGACTACTCAGACTTGTCGTTAGAAGCAGGCGCTGATGCCTACGTTGAAAAATCGCTAGGTGCTGCCCACATTGGCAAAGTACTGAAAGAGTTTTTAGAAGATGACGACGAAGACGATGCCGATGGCCCCACCATCCCAGAAAAGCTCTCTAAACGTCAAAAGCAGCTGTTGGTGATGCTTGACCGGGGACTCAGCAACCGCGATATTGCTGAATCACTGTCAATCAGTGAGCATACGGTGAAGGTACATTTATGGCGCTTGTTCCGTCGCCTGAACGTCAAGAGCCGCTCACAAGCCAGCCATTTGGCAAGGACCGCAGGCTTGATAGACTACTGAGACACAACACTCTCATCAGCCAGGCGCTCAGTCAGCAAGCGTGCTGCAGCGACCAACCAGCCACCTGATGTCCCGCGTACCGTTGGACATCGGTGGTTTTTTTATGACTGCCCACAGTCGACCCAACACACACCCTGTCACCCTCCAGTTGTAGCGCAGCACTGGCCTTGCAGCCCATGACCTTTTTTTACGCTGAAACCTTGGACGCTTGCGGCTTTTTGACACAAAACGGGTAGACCCTGATGCCGCAGACCTCTAAAAGTAGGTAAACTAATAATTTACGCATTAGGCATTGAACAGAACGCTGTTGCAAACAGCCTGTTGTGCCTTGCGTGAAATGATCAATTGGCGCAGGATAACCATCCCGCATTTTGAAACCTGCAAAGGATTACTTATGAAGAAGATTCTGACGGCAACAGCCTTGGCTGCAGCCTTAATCACGTCGGCACAAGCTGAAAATATTAAAATTGGTATTGCCTTGGGCTTCACGGGTCCTGCCGAGTCCTTGGCTCCGCCCATGGCGTCTGGCGCTGAATTGGCTTTAAAAGAAGCCAGCGACAGCGGTGCCTTTTTAGGTGGAACGACCATTACTACTGTTCGCGCTGACAGCACCTGCATTGACGCTGCCGCAGCAACAGCTGCCGCTGAACGCTTGGTCAGCTCTGAAGGCGTGAAGGCCATCATCGGCGGCCTGTGCTCTGGTGCAACGACTGCCATATTGCAAAACGTCGCCATGCCCAAAGGCGTGTTGCAGTTTTCACCATCTGCCACATCACCGGCTCTAACAACCATTGCTGACAATGGCTTGTTTTTCCGTGCATCGCCTTCCGATGCACGTCAAGGTGCCATCATTGCGCAAATGCTGAAAGAAAAAGGGATCAAGTCAGCTGCGCTGACATACACCAACAACGACTACGGCAAAGGCTTGGCAGACAGCATCAAGACAAACGTCGAAGCCATGGGCGGCAAGATCACCATTTACGCATCGCACGAAGACGGCAAGGGTGACTACACCGCTGAAGTTGGCGCATTGGCATCTGCCGGCGGTGAGATTTTAATCGTTGCAGGCTACTTGGACCAAGGCGGTCGCGGCATCATTCGCTCAGCGCTTGATACGGGTGCATTTGAAAGGTTCTTTTTACCTGACGCCATGATTGGCGAGAGCTTGACCGCAGCCATAGGCAAGGGCCTGAACGGCTCTTTCGGTGTGGTGCCAGGCACTGACAGCCCAGGCGCCAAGTTATACGAAGCATTGACTGTCAAAGCAGGCTTTAAGAATGGCCCTTACTCACCAGAATCTTACGACGCTGCTGCACTGACTATTTTGGCCATGCAAGCTGCCAAATCTACTGACAGCGCTAAAGTTAAAGCCAAAGTGTTTGAAGTTGCCAATGCACCTGGCGAAAAAATATTTCCAGGTCAGTTGGCAAAGGCCTTGGGCATTTTGGCCAAGGGTGGTGACATCGACTACGTTGGTGCGTCTGCCATTGAGTTGATTGAGCCAGGCGAGAGCGCTGGCGGCTACCGTGAAGTCGAAGTCAAGGGCGGCAAGTTCAACACCGTTGGCTACCGTTAATCGGTAAGCTGCAATGATTGGCAGCTGGCGCAGGTTTGTTTAAGCTGCGCCACCAACCTTCATACGGCCCCGCCTAACGGCGCGGGCCGTTTGCATTACTAACATGATCCAAATTAAAAACCTCAAGATGCACTTTGGCGGCATTCATGCCCTTGACGATGTGTCCTTGACGCTGGAAACAGGCCGCATCACAGGGCTGATTGGTCCAAACGGCGCAGGTAAAACCACGCTATTTAATGTGATTGCTGGTCACTACAAGCCCACCAGCGGGCAGGTCTTTCTAGACGGTGAAGACATTACAGGCTTGCCGCCGCACGAGCTCTTTGCCAAAGGTATGCTGCGTACCTTTCAAATTGCACACGAATTTTCCACATTAACCGTACGCGAAAATCTCATGATGGTGCCCGGTGGGCAATCAGGAGAGCGTTTGATTGATACGTGGCTGCGCCCAAGGCGGGTCCAGCAAGAAGAGGAAGCTGTTCGAGCCAAAGCTGATGACGTCATCACTTTTTTGGAAATCAGCCATGTGGCTGACGAATTAGCCGGCAACTTATCCGGTGGACAAAAAAAACTGCTGGAGCTGGGTCGAACCATGATGACAGACGCCAAGATTGTCTTTCTTGACGAGGTAGGTGCGGGTGTCAACCGCACGCTGCTCAACACCTTGGGCGATGCCATCATTCGTTTGAACCAAGAGCGCGGCTACACCTTTTGCATGATCGAACACGACATGGACTTTATTGGGAGGCTGTGCGAGTCGGTCATTGTGATGGCCGAAGGCCATGTTTTGGCACAAGGCACTGCTGCAGAGGTCACCTCCAACGAACAGGTGATTGAAGCCTACCTTGGCCGTGGCCTAAAGAACAAACCAGGGATAGTCGCATGAGTTTCCTGATCGGAAAAGACATGACAGGCGGCTACGGTGGCGCAGACATCTTGAACGATTGCACAATCGCTGTCGAACGCGGAGAAATCGCCGTGATTGTGGGTCCCAATGGTGCCGGCAAGTCAACCGCGATGAAGGCCTTGTTTGGCATGTTGTCCCTACGCAAAGGATCGGTCACGCTGGACGGCCAAGACATCATCGATCTCAGCCCACAAGACCGAGTGGCACAGGGTATGGGTTTTGTGCCACAGACGAACAACGTGTTCACCTCCATGTCGGTTGAAGAAAACCTAGAGATGGGTGCGTTTTTGCGCACGGACGACTTCAGCGAGACGATGGGTCAAGTCTACGATTTGTTTCCCATACTGAAAGAAAAGCGCAAACAGCCCGCAGGCCAACTGTCTGGTGGCCAGCGTCAACAAGTGGCAGTAGGTCGGGCTCTGATGACGCAACCCAAGGTATTGATGCTTGATGAACCAACCGCTGGGGTGTCGCCTATTGTGATGGATGAGCTGTTTGACCGAATCATTGAAATTGCGCGCTCAGGCATTGCTATTTTGATGGTTGAACAAAACGCGCGCCAAGCACTCAACATTGCCGACAAGGGCTATGTGCTTGTGCAGGGTAGCAACCGCTTTACCGACACGGGCGAAGCTTTGATGGCGAACCCTGAAGTTCGTCGTTCTTTTTTAGGAGGCTGATTGATGCACGACATCTTGAATGCTTTTGTGCTGCTCAGCAACTTCGTTATTGTTCCAGCAGCCGCATACGGCAGCCAACTGGCACTTGGCGCACTTGGCGTGACCTTGGTCTATGGCATTTTGCGATTCTCAAACTTTGCACATGGCGACACCATGGCGTTTGGCACCATGGTGGTGATACTGGTGACCTGGGGTTTCCAAAAGCTGGGTATTGGTATTGAACCATTGCCGACAGCGCTGTTGGCATTGCCCTTTGGTATTTTAAGCACCATGGCCATGGTGCTGCTGTCAGACCGCGTGGTATATAAACACCAACGCAAGGTCCGCGCAGCGCCGGTTGTGTTCCTGATCTCATCGATTGGTTTGATGTTTGTTCTGAATGGATTGGTCAGATTCATTATTGGAACTGGTGACCAGCGCTTCACCGACGGTGAGCGGTTCATCATGCGCTACGGCGAGTTCAAAGCCATGACGGGACTGGACGAGGGCATTGCTTTCAAAACCAGCCAGGGCTTGACCATCGTGACAGCGGTTGTGGTGGTCGCTGCGCTGTTTTGGTTTTTAGGCAGCACGCGGGCAGGTAAATCTATGCGCGCCTACTCAGACAACGAAGACTTGGCGCTGTTGTCTGGCATCAACCCAGAGCGGGTGGTCATGATCACTTGGATGCTGTCTGCCACGCTGGCAACCATCGCTGGCACGTTGTACGGCTTAGACAAGGGATTCAAACCGTTCACCTACTTCCAGTTGTTACTGCCGATATTTGCGGCGGCTATCGTGGGCGGCCTAGGCAACCCACTGGGGGCGATTGCGGGTGGCTTTGTCATCGCCTTTTCGGAAGTAACAGTGACATACGCCTACAAAAAATTCCTCACCTACTTGTTACCTGAATCTTGGGCACCTGAGGGTTTGGTTCAATTGCTCTCTACCGATTACAAATTTGCAGTCTCGTTTGCCATCATGGTGCTGGTGCTGCTCTTGCGGCCAACCGGTATCTTTGCGGGAAAATCAGTATGAATATCTCCAAACAACAAGCGCCATTGATGTTCGGATTAATGGCCCTCGCGCTGCTACTGGTTGGGGTGCTGCAAAGTTGGTCGTTGGCGTTGACAATTTTGAACTACTGCCTGATTGCCGGCATTATGGCGCTGGGCTTGAACATTCAATGGGGCTACGCTGGCCTGTTTAATGTGGGCTTGATGGGCTTTGCCGCGCTCGGTGGTATTGCCGCGGTGCTGGTATCCATGGAGCCTGTTCCTGAGGCTTGGGCCGCTGGTGGTGCGGGCATTGGCGCGGGCCTGATCACCAGCATTGCAACTGTTGTGTTGGCCATCATGGCTTACCGTCGCCTCCCTAAGGGCGCGCTGAAGGGCTGGGGCATGACGGGCATTATTGTGCTTGGCTACTTTTTGGCACGCTACTTCTTTGACCCGGCCGTTGCTCGGATCGAATCTGTCAATCCGGCGCAATCGGGTTTCTTAGGTGGCTTAGGCCTACCCATAGCGTGGAGTTGGTTGGTTGGCGGTTTGCTCGCAGCTGCTGTGGCCGCTGTTATTGGCAAGGTGACCTTGGGCTTGCGCTCAGATTATTTGGCCATTGCCACCTTGGGTATTTCTGAAATCATCATTGCCGTTTTGAAGAATGAAGACTGGTTAACGCGTGGCGTCAAGAATGTGAACGGCTTGCCTAGGCCTGTGCCATTCGAGTACGACTTGCAACAAACAGTGTGGGCTCAAGAGTGGGCAGCGCGCTTTGGCGCAGACCTGCAAGACTTCACCTCCATTTATGTCAAGTTATGCTACGCGGGTCTCAGCTTGGTTATTTTGTTGGCGTTGTTCTGGCTGGCGCAAACCGCCATCAAATCGCCTTGGGGTCGCATGATGTACGCGATTCGTGACAACGAAACAGCGGCAGAAGCCATGGGTAAGCACGTGAAGGGCAGGCATCTACAGGTCTTCATTATTGGCTCAGCTGTTGTCGGCCTTGCCGGCGCAATGATGACCACCATGGATGGTCAATTCACGCCAACGACTTACAACCCCTTACGCTTTACATTTTTAATTTGGGTCATGGTCATCGTTGGCGGTTCTGGCAACAACCTAGGTTCGATTTTGGGTGGCTTTGTCATTTGGTTTTTCTGGGTAGAAGCTGAGCCCATGGGCTATGCCTTGCTCAATTTTTTAACGTCAGGTATGGCACAAGAGAGCTCGCTGCGCGCGCACTTGTTAGACAGTGCCGCACACATGCGGTTGATCACCATGGGGTTAATTTTGCTGCTCACATTGCGGTTTAGACCGCGAGGCTTGTTGCCTGAGCGATCTGAACGAACGCGTTCAGGCCATTAGACAAGCACTGCACAATATCCCGATATTGCTGGCCACTTAAGCTGGCCCAGCGTATCCGGGGTGTTTGCGTACCGCTGTCAAAAGCTATATGTGCTTGGTTCAAGGGCACTGCTACGTTCCCAGCCTTCAGCGCCAGCTGGTTGTTGATCCTGGCAAGGACTTAACGGCTAAAACTGACCAAGTGATCGACCTCTGCTTTGATACCTATCCACTCGCCGACATGGTGGTTGTGGTGGCTTGGCACCAAGGCTTTGATGCGCAGACCAGATGGCAAGCGCAGTGTGTATAAAAAAGTAGACCCTCTGAACACCTTGCACTCAATGCAAGCCTTGGTTGGCGCATCGTCGTCGTGCACGATGTCATCGGCACGCAGCAACAAAGCCATGCCGCCTTCAGGAATGTGATCCACCGCTTGGGTGAACACCTGTCCTTGCAAACCGCCTAACGATCGCGCTGCATCAGACGCGTTGGCCAAATCAACGAACACACCTTGCCCAGTGAAGTTGGCAACAAACCGCGTCGTGGGATTGTGGTACAGGTCGTAGGCGCTGTCCCACTGATGCAACTGGCCATGGTTCATCACGCCGACACGGTCACCCACAGAGAAAGCCTCTAGCTGGTCGTGGGTGACAAACAAGGCCGTGGCGTTGGCCAGTTTTAAAATACCCCGCAAATCATGGGCCAGACGCTCGCGCAAATCGGTGTCTAAATTAGAAAATGGCTCATCCAACAGCAACAACTGCGGCTTTGCAGCCATAGCCCGCGCAACGGCTACGCGCTGCTGCTGCCCGCCCGATAACTCATGTGGCATGCGCTGAGCCAGATCACCCAACTGCACCAACGCCAACACCTCTTGCACGCGCGCGCTGCGCTCAGCGTGTGGCCAGTGGTGAATACCAAATGCAACGTTGTTGGCCACATTCAAATGTGGGAACAAGGCGTAGTCTTGAAACACCATGCCAACGCGGCGCTGCTGCGGGGGCACGTGCACCTGCTCGCTGCTAACAACCTCTCCAGCAATTCGTATCTGCCCGCCAATTAACGGCTCAAGTCCAGCAACAGCGCGTATGAGTGTGGTCTTACCGCAGCCCGACGGCCCCATCAAAACACCCAGCTCGCCTGCCGCGAGGGTCAAACTGACGTCGTCGACCACCGGTTTGTCATTTCCGGGGTAGGTGAGTTGAACATGGCTGAGTTCTAAGTGCATGGCGTATTGTATAAACTCAGAGGTTGTGTAGCGCGCAAGTGCGCTGTTGAACTTACGAATAAGCTGGCTGTTATTGCGCCCTATGCGACAGTTTTAAGAGGATAAGCAGCCGCTTGACCCATTACATGCATACAACTTCCTACAATCACGGCTAGACAACCACAAGCACCGTGACCCAACTCCTACGTTTTCTCAGCCTCATACCCATGCTTATTTTGGCCATGCCAATCGCCAGCATTGGCTTGTCATGGCTCGGCGTCGACGCGGTTCAGTGGGGACTCATGCGTGAAATGGCCGCCACCGTCCTGCCTGGTTACACACTCACCACCTTGGCTTTGATCCTCATGGTTGCAGTCGGAGTAGGTTTGTTGGGCTGTGGCTGCGCTGTGTTGATCGTGATGTTTGATTTCCCGGGCAAGCGCTGGCTGACTTGGGCCCTGCTGCTGCCTTTGGCCATGCCCGCCTACGTGACGGCCTACGCCTATACAGATTTTTTGCAGTACAGCGGCTGGTTGCAAACCACGCTGCGTGAGGTGCTTGGTTTGCAAGGCCGCATGCTGCCAGAGATACGCAGCACTGGCGGTGCAGCCTTGGTGTTTATAGTGTCGCTGTACCCGTATGTGTATCTGCTAACGCGGGCTGCATTGCTCGAACGTGCAGGCAATTTGCTAGAAGCGGCCAAGCTGATGGGCGCCACGCCCTTAGACCGCTTGCGCCGCGTCGCCCTGCCCTTGGCAAGGCCAGCCATTGGCGCAGGCATTGCGCTGGCGCTGATGGAAACCTTGGCCGACTTTGGTGTCTCCAGTTACTTTGCCGTGCAAACGTTCAGTGCTGGCATTTACAAGGCATGGCTGGCGCTAGACAACCCCATGTTGGCCAGCCAACTGGCCACCGTGTTGTTGGTATTTGTAGCCATCGTGCTGTGGTTGGAACGCCGCGCACAACGGCGCATACGCTTTGCCAGCAGCAAAACAACGCTCGCCAAACCCGCCGCCGTTGCGCCAACACAGTTGCACGGGTGGGCCTCAGTGCTGGCGTGTGCTGGCGTGTTGCTGCCCATTGTGTTGGGCTTTGCGGCACCCGTTCTTGTTATGCTGCACACCTTAACCAGCAGCGGCGATGATGCGTCAACACCTGTCTTGTCGGCCCTCGACTGGGCTGCAAACAGCGCCGGGCTTGGCATATTAAGCGCAGCTATGGCCGTCTCTATTGCCTTGGTTTTGGCCACACAGCAGCGGTTGCGCCCCAGTTCTTTTGGCAAAAGCGTGACTCAAATTGTGGCGCTTGGCTACGCCGTACCTGGCGCCGTAGTCGTTGTTGGCTTGCTGTTGCCGGTGTTGTGGTTGCGCGAATTTGTGCCAGGCACTGGCTTTGGCGCATGGCTCACGGGCGGTATTGGTGGCTTGTTGTGGGCTTATATGGTGCGGTTTGTAGCTGTGGCTATGCAGTCTGTAGACAGTGGCTTTACGCGCATACCCAACAGCTTTGACGACAGTGCCAAGCTTTTAGGCGCTAAGGATGGTGCCATATGGCGGCGTGTGCATTGGCCGCTGCTGCGAGGTCCTGTGGCTGCCGCAGCCCTGCTGGTTGCTGTGGACGTCATGAAGGAGCTACCTGCCACTCTGGTGCTGCGTCCGTTCAACACAGACACACTCGCCGTCATGACCTACCAACTCGCACGCGACGAGCGCTTGGGTGAGGCTGCACTGCCAGCTTTGGCATTGGTCGTGGTTGGACTGATACCCATCATTTGGCTCAGCCGACAACTCAACAAACCCCGCCACTAGCCTCGGGGTGATGCTGGCGGGCCAACAGCATGAGGGGCTTGGAGGACTAGGCTTGGTGAATACCCACAAGAAAAGAGGTTAATAAATACGAATCATTATCGTTCGCGTTACAATTGCCGCAAGCAACGGTGTGTTGCTCGTTGTTCCCAACCCTGCATTTATACCTATGACACGTTCTCCAATTTCAGCTGCATACGCAGCCGTTGTAACCACCTTGGTGCTTGGCAGCACCGCGGCTATGGCACAAGACAGCATCAACATTTACTCGGCCCGACATTACCAAACTGATGCAGCCTTGTATGCCGGTTTTACCAAGGCAACTGGTATTGCCATCAACCGAGTTGATGCCAACGACGCAGGCATTGTTGCCCGTCTCAAGGCTGAGGGTTCTGCCTCGCCTGCCGATGTCGTTTTATTGGTCGACGCCACGCGACTGCACAACGCAGAGCAAGACAATTTGTTCCAAAGCATTGACTCACCCCTGCTGCAACAACGCATCCCGGCTTACATGCACTCCCCCAAGAACACGTGGTTTGGTTTTTCCACACGTGCGCGCGTGATTGTGTATGACCCCAAGCGCGTCAAAGCCAGCGAGGTTGCGACTTACGAACAACTTGCCGACCCCATAAACAAAGGCCGTGTGTGTTTGCGTACAGGGACCCACCCGTACAACCTGTCTTTGTTTGGATCTGTCGCTGTGCACAGCGGTGATGCCACCACAGAGAAGTGGCTGGCTGGCGTAGCAACCAACTTGGCCCGCAAACCACAGGGGGGCGATACAGACCAAATAAAAGCAGTGGCCTCTGGGGAATGTGCGGTGGCAGTTGCCAACAGCTATTACTTGGCGCGCTTAATGCGCTCAGACAAACCAGCCGACCAAGCAGTGGCCAAGGCTGTAGCCATTGTCATGCCCAATCAAACCACAACGGGTACACACATGAATGTGGCTGGTGGCGCGGTGGCTGCTAATGCACCGCACAAGGCTGGCGCTGTCAAGTTTCTAGAGTACTTGGCAAGTGATGCCGCTCAAGCCCATTTTGCCGACGGCAACAACGAGTGGCCAGTTGTCAAAGGTGCGCCAATGAACAACCCAGCACTCAAAGCGATGGCATCAGCCGACTTTAAAAGAGACACGGCCTCTGTTGCTGACATTGGCGCCAAGCAAGTGGCCGTGCAACAAATGCTAGACCGCGTAGGGTTTCAATAACCTGGGTTGGATAACAACGGCACCAAGACCGTTTGACCTGAAACACCTTGCGCGCGCACCTCGCCGCTCAGGGCTGTTGCCTGTGCAACTGCACCCCTGAATAAACAGGGTTGCAACAATGCTCAAACAGACTGCGCGCTAGCCGCGCATGTCTGTCATACCACCCATGTAAGGCTGCAACACCTGAGGGATACGAACGCTGCCGTCGCTTTGCTGGTAGTTTTCCAGCACCGCAACGAGCGTGCGCCCAACAGCAAGGCCAGAGCCGTTGAGCGTGTGCACCCAGTCGTTTTTACCAGCTGCATTTTTAAACCGCGCTTGCATGCGGCGTGCTTGAAAGGCTTGGCAATTAGACACTGAGCTGATTTCACGGTAGGTCTCTTGACCAGGCAGCCAGACCTCCAAGTCGTGGGTTTTGGTTGCACCGAAGCCCATGTCGCCCGTGCACAGCAACACCACGCGGTATGGCAACTCGAGTGCTTGCAAAATAGCCTCCGCGTGGCCTGTCATTTCTTGCAACGCGGCTTCGCTGTGGTCAGGGTGTACCACTTGCACCATTTCAACCTTGTCGAACTGGTGCTGGCGAATCATGCCGCGCGTGTCGCGGCCGTGGCTGCCGGCTTCAGATCTAAAACAAGGCGTGTGTGCGGTGAATTTCAGCGGCAATTGAGCCTCGGGCGTGATGGTGTCACGCACAAAGTTGGTCAAGGGCACCTCCGACGTGGGAATAAGGTACAGCGCTGTGTCGGCACTTAACCCCTCTGTATCACCGTCTTGTCCGCCCTTGATGGCAGCAAACAAATCTTCCTCAAACTTAGGCAACTGACCGGTGGCTTTCAGTGAATGGGCATTGACCAAATAGGGCGTGTAGCACTCGGTGTAGCCGTGTATGTTGGTTTGGGTGTCCAGCATAAAGGCTGCCAAAGCCCTGTGCAATTTGGCTATTGGACCTTTCAGCACTGAAAAGCGGGCGCCAGACAGCTTGACACCCATTTCAAAGTCCAAACCCAAGGGCTCGCCAAGTGCGACGTGGTCTAACGCGCCGAAGCCAAGCGGCTTCACAGCACCGCCTAAGCCGTCTGTGGGGGACCAACGGCGAAGCTCTTGGTTGTCTGACTCACCGCCACCAACTGGCACGTCGTCTTGCGGCAAATTGGGCACGCCCAACAACAAACCATGCAACTGCACTTGCAATGACTCAAGCAGCGTTGCTGAACTGTCTAGCTCATCTTTGATGGCCACGACTTGGGCCATCACCGCATCGGCAGGCTCGCCTTTAGATTTCAACTGGCCGACTTGCTTGCTCAAGTTGTTGCGCTGCGCTTGCAGCTCTTCCGTGCGAAATTGCACATGCTTGCGTGTGTGCTCTAAATTGCTGAACGCTTCAACATCAAGAAATGGCTGTGGGCTCTTGCGTTTTTCTAGAGTAGCCACGACAGCAGCCAAGTCTTTACGCAGGGAAACGACATCTAACATGAAATATGTACCTCAAAAATAATCCCCCAATCATACGAGACGCCGCAACGGGCTTCTAAGTACTTACACGGATTCGCGACTTACACTTTGGTACTAAAAAAGCGTTTGTACTAGTTATTTCTTCTAGTACAAGTGAAACTTTTTTAAACATTAGGGAGAAATGACATGATTCAAAGCATTTTAAAAATTGTCGTGGGCCTCATCGCCATTCTTGCCACAAGCCTAGCCATGGCCAGCGTAGATGCCAATACGGGCAGCACGGCTGAGCTCAGGAGCATCAATGGACTGGGGCCAACCGTGTCTCAAGCCATTGTGGATGAGCGCAAGTCTGGTAAGTTCAAAAACTGGGCTGATTTTATTAAACGAGTCAAAGGTGTTGGCAACGCCCGCGCCAACAAGTTATCAAAAGCTGGCTTAACCATCAACAAGATGCCACTGAACAAGTAGCACGTCTCGAGCAGCGGGGCCATCTGATGCCCCTGCTTGCGCCCCCTACAATGAGGCATCACAAGAACGCCACTTCTACGCGCCTCAAATATGTATCCAGTTCTCGCAATGTGTGTCGGTGCCAGCCTAGGTGCCATCAGCCGCTGGCAACTTAGCCTGTGGTTCAACCATAGTGGCCATGCCAGTATTGCCATAGGCACGCTGAGTGCCAACTGGATTGGGGCTTACTTTGTCGGCATGGGTTTTGTGTTTTTACAAACCCACACTGCCCTAGATCCCATGTGGCGTTTGCTACTGATGACAGGCTTTCTGGGAGCACTCACCACCTTCTCCACATTTTCAATTGAAACGGTTAATTTGCTGCAAACAGGTCAATTCTTAGACGCACTGATCAACTCGGCATTGCATCTAGTAGGCTCTTTGGTGTTGACGTATGCTGGCATTCAGACAGCACAATGGCTGTGGGCTCACTCGCCTTCGTAAGGCTTCAGCTACACGCCACACACCAGCCCAGGGTCGTTGTGAGGTGTCTCTAGCCGCTCCTTGGCAGAACCAACCTCCATATCACGCGGCAATGTGACACTGTTTTTGACAGCCAAAATTTCTGCCATGACACTCACAGCAATTTCTGGCGGTGTTTTGCTACCAATATAAATACCAATAGGGCCGCGCAAGCGGGCCATGCCCGCTTCAGTTTGTTCGAAATGCTCGATCAAGCGCTGCTTGCGTGTCGCATGGTTGCGGCGTGAACCAATTGCGCCAACGTAAAAAGCTGGCGTGTTCAACGCCTCTAGCAATGCCAAGTCATCTAGTTTGGGGTCATGCGTCAAGGCCACCACACAACTGCGAGAGTCAGGTGCAAAGGCCAGTACCTCGTCATCAGGCATGGTACTGACCACATGCGCAGCAGGCACTTGCCACGCGCCGCGGTATTCATCGCGCGGGTCACACACAGTGACAGAAAAGCCGCTGAACAAAGCCATGGTGGCCAAATACTCGCTCAACTGGCCAGCGCCAATGATGAGCATGCGGTAACCAGGGCCAAACGTGTTGACCAACGTTTGCGCATCCAGCTTAAGGGCCTCCGGCGTTTTGCTGACTGTACAAACAGCTATCCCGCTCGTTAAATCCAAACTGCGACATACCAAACGGCCTTGGTCTAAGTGCGTCACCAACTCGACCAGTTGGGCTGCATTTGGGTCAAACTCCAACAACAACTCCAAGGTGCCGCCACAAGGCAGACCAAACCGGTGTGCCTCATCGGCACTCACACCGTAGCTCACAGGCTGTGGCGCACCCATTGGAATCGCTGCATCTTTATTGCTGTCGTGCTGACCTGAATAAGCCAAGGTGTAGCGGTTGATGAGGTCGTCCTCAATACAGCCGCCAGACACTGAGCCAACAACTGCACCGTCTTCTCGCATGACCATAATGGAGCCCACAGGCCGAGGCGATGAGCCCCATGTGCGCACAACAGTAGCCAATAAAGCCCTGTGCCCTGCAACACGCCAGTCGCGCAATGTCCGCAATACTGTGAGATCTAGGTTGTCCATGTTTACCGTCCTGAAGGCTTGGTCTAACTGTGCTTTCTATGCACTCAATAACAAATAGGCCACGATGCCGACTACAGCAACACCCAGCATCCAATTGATGCTCTTGGACGCGCCAGCTGTTTCAACTGCAGCGCCTTCAGGCTTGGCCTGTGGTGCCTTTGATGTTTCTGTACTGGCTGAAGTGGCTGAGCTTGCATCTGGAGCCGCTGCACCGTGCTGCTCGGCCAAGTGGTTGTCCATGCGTTTGAAAAAGTCATCGGCCATTTTTGAGGCTACCCCGTCTATCAAGCGCTGACCCAATTGGGCCACTTTACCGCCCACTGTTGCGTGCACGGTGTAGGACAGCAAGCAGCCACTGCCTTGAGGCGTTAATTTGACATGTGAGGACCCTTTGCCGAATCCTGCAGGGCCACCCTGACCTTCAAACTGCAATGTATAGGCGTTAGGCGGGTCAACATCCTCTAGCTTAATCACACCCGTGAATTTGGCAGAAACGGGCCCTATTTTCAAAGCCATGGCCATGTCAAATGTGTTGTCGCCTGTTGCCTCGACTTTGGTGCAACCAGGAATACATGCCATTAAAACAGCGGGGTCGTTGAGTGCCTCCCAAGCCGTTTTTTGCGACACACTTAGTTCGCGTGAGCCTTGCATATCCATGAGAATATCTCCTGTTGTAACTGAAAAAAATTTAACGTGCCGTGCGCATCAACTGCGCAATACTGCTGGCCAGCATATACAGGCTATCCACATTATGAACAGCCAACATGGCGTCGCAATGCGTACGCAGCAATTGTGCGCCCTGTGCAGTGGGCACGTATTGATCAAACCGCAGCAAGGGGTTCAGCCACAGCAAGCGCTTGCTATGCAAGCTTAGCCACGACAAGTGCTGATCCAAATGCTTAGGTTCGCCTGTGTCCAAGCCGTCGCTGATCACCAGCACAATAGCGCGCGAACCACACAAGGCGTTGGCATGTTGTTGTTTGAATACTGTCAGGCTGTCGCCCAACTTGGTGCCACCAGCAAAGTCGGTGACCAATTCGCTGACACGCTCCAGCATGCCGTCGGTATCATCGAGCGCAAATGCAGAACTGAGATCGGTTAAGTGGGTACCAACAGCAAACACACGCCGTTGGCTGGGGCCATTGGGCATGCCAGGTTTTGAAGACGCATGTAAAAAAGCCAGTAGCAACCGCGTGTACCGCTCCATAGAGCCTGACACATCCACCATGATCACAAGTGGTGGTGCTTTAAGCTGTCTGGCGCGCAATGGCAGGCGAGCACTCAACCCGTGTCCACGTGCGCTTTCTCTCAGCAAGCGAGACCAATGCACACGCGAGCCGTTGCTTGCCAACTTATAACGCCGGCTGCGCCACTTGGGCAAGCCTAAATCAATCTGCTTGGCCAAGCGCATGACCAGTAGGTATTCGCTGGCCGTCAGTGTGTTGAAGTCCGCATGTTTGATCCGATCAACCTCGCTGGCTGTCATCGCGGCATCCAGTTCAATTGGTATTTCAGGCTGCAGCTTGCTGCCCATGGCATTGGCCTTGGGCGGACTCAAAGCCTCGCGAGAACGAGCACGCTGTTTGCTCGGATTGGCTTGACCTTGCGCGGTAGGCAGCATTTGGGACAACAACTGATTGGCCAGTTTTGGATCGCGGAAATAAGCGTCAAACAACTCCCTAAACACCACCAAATCACCGTACTGACTCACCAACACAGCCTCTAGTGCCGCTTGTACGTCGGGCTTGTTACGCAGGCCAACCGTGCGCAGAGCCTCAAACACCAAGGCACTCCTGCTGGCATCGCAAGCAATACCTGCACGGCGCAATGTACGCAAAAACCCCACCACGTTGGCGGCCATTTTCCCACTCCGCGCATCGCCAAGAACATGCTGGCCTGATGGCTTGTTCACAGGACGCTCATGCTGTGTCAAGGTCACCTGCCGCTTGCTGCGCCGAAGCTTCCAACACATCGGCGGCAAAGGCTTGCGACATCGCCGCAATATCGTCTTTTTGCTTGAACAAAATACCGGCGGTATCTTGAATCACTTCAGGGTCTACCACCAAGGTGTCCAAGGCCACCAAAGCCTTGGCCCAGTCGACACTTTCAGCGATACCAGGCGCGCGTTGAAACGCGTTGCTAAACGGCATGCTGCGCAACTGCCCCACTACTGCAGCAACTTGAGCCGTCAGTTCTGGCGCGGCATTCGGGACGCGGGCTCGCACAATGGCCAACTCGCGCTCACGGTCTGGGTAATCCAGCCAGTGGTACAAACAGCGGCGCTTCACCGCATCATTCAATTCTCGGGTGCGGTTGCTGGTCAAAATGGTAACGGGCTGCTGCGCAGCTTTAACCGTTCCCAGCTCAGGAATACTGACTTGGTACTCACCCAAGTACTCCAGCAGAAATGCTTCAAAGGGCTCGTCGGCGCGGTCCACTTCATCTATGAGCAACACAGCTCCTGGTGCTGGCGCTTGCAAGGCTTGCAACAGCGGACGGGCGATTAAAAATCTGGGGTCGTACACCGCGCGCTCTACGTCTGCGGGGGCGCTAGAAGGCTGCCCTTCTAATGCACGCATATGCAGCAACTGTGCCGTGTAGTTCCACTCGTACAAGGCCTCTCGCTGCTCCATGCCATCAAAGCACTGCAGACGAATCATTGGTCTAGACAGGACTTGTGACAACGCTTTAGCAAGCTCTGTTTTGCCAACACCTGGTTCGCCCTCTAGCAACAAAGGCCGCCCAAGTTTCAATGCTAAAAACACGGCTGTGGCCAAGCGTCTGTCAGCGTAATAGCCAACGCCTTCGAGGGCTTTAATTAAATCATCTATCGATTGGGGCATAAAAAAAAACCGTTGTGGGCAAATTAGACGTGGCAACGCAGACGCAGGCAAAAAAGCCCACGACTGCGTTGTTTACCTAAAAGAGTTTCAGGCTGCAGCGTTAACGGCTCGCTGAGCAACCACTTTGACCAATTGCGCCCGATAGGCTGAGCTGGCATGCAAGTCGGCATTAAGACCAACCGCGCTAACGGCTACGCCGTCCAGCGCTGCGGCACTGAAATTACCAGCCAATGCAGCTTCCATGTCAGTTTGTCGATACACGCTGGAAGCCGCGCCAGTGATGGCCACACGCACGCCGCTGTCAAGCTCAGAGACAAACACACCCACCATGGCGAAGCGTGAAGCTGGCTGCTTGAACTTGACATAGGCTGCGCGCTTGGGAATCTCAAACGCAACAGCTGTTATCAACTCCCCCTCTTCCAAGGCTGTGGTGTACATCCCCTGAAAAAAGTCACTTGCCGCGATGACGCGCTTGTTGGTATGAACACTCGCGTTCAAAGCCAACACCGCGCTGGGATAGCAAGCAGCTGGGTCGTTGTTTGCAACTGATCCGCCTAGTGTGCCTCGGGCTCGTACTTGGCGATCTCCAATATGACCTGCCAGTGACGCCAGGGCTGGGATGTTGGCTTGCACAACGTCGCTGTTGGCCACATCCATGTGGGTGGTCATGGCACCAATCACGACGGCATTGCCGTCTTTTTTGATACCAGACAGACCTGAAATTTTTCCCAAATCGATGAGCTTTTCAGGTGCTGCCAAACGCTGCTTCATAGTCGCCAATAGGGTTTGACCACCGGCCAAAGCTTGACCGCCGCCAGCCACTGCTGCCACGGCTTCATCCAGAGAACTGGGGTTTGCATATTCAAAGGTGTACATTTTGTAACTCCAAAAGAGATAGTGGTTGAGGCAAGCCTTTTAGACCTTGGCAGATTGAATGGCTGTCCACACGCGGTTTGGACTGGCTGGCATGTCAAAGTCGGTTACACCAACTTCATGCAGCGCGTCCAACACGGCATTGATGACAGCCGGTGGTGAGCCAATTGCGCCTGCTTCGCCACAACCTTTGGTGCCCAATGGGTTATGGGTGCAAGGCGTGCACACATGACCAATGTTGAATTGCGGGAAGTCATCGGCACGCGGCATGGTGTAGTCCATGAAGCTGCCTGTGAGCAACTGACCGGTTTCCGTGTCGTAAACACAGTTCTCCATCATTGCTTGACCAATACCCTGGGCCAAACCACCGTGCACTTGGCCTTCAACCACCATGGGATTGATGATGGTGCCGAAGTCGTCCACTGCGGTGAAACGATCCACACGTGTGACGCCAGTTGCGGGATCAATTTCGACCTCACAAATATACGTACCAGCTGGAAAAGTGAAGTTGGTCGGATCGTAAAACGCAGTCTCGTTAAGACCCGGCTCCAACTTGTCGAGTGGGTAGTTGTGCGGTACATAGGCAGTCAATGCAACCTGTGCAAACGGAACTTTTTTGTCGGTACCCTTAACCGTAAACTCACCGTTGGCAAATTCAATATCAGTATCACTGGCTTCTAACAAGTGGGCTGCAATTTTCTTGGCTTTGGCTTCTATTTTGTCTAGGGCACGCATGATAGCCGCACCGCCAACTGAGACTGAACGTGAGCCGTAAGTTCCCATACCAAATGGCACACGCCCCGTATCGCCGTGCACGATGTCAACTTGGTCAACTTCGAGTCCTAAGCGAGCCGCAACAATTTGCGCAAACGTGGTTTCGTGGCCTTGACCATGGCTATGAGAGCCCGTGAACACGGTCACGCCTCCAGTTGGGTTGACACGCACCTCGCCTGACTCAAACAGACCAGCACGGGCACCCAATGCGCCTGCGATATTGCTGGGAGCAATGCCACAAGCCTCGATGTAGCTGGAGTAACCCATGCCACGCAACATGCCTTTTGCCGCAGACGCCGCTTTGCGCTGGGGAAAGCCTGCTGTGTCGGCCATGCTTTGAGCTTTTTCCATCAGCGCAGGAAAGTCGCCAATGTCGTACTGCAAGGCCACAGGTGTTTGGTATGGGAAGCTGGTGATGAAGTTGCGCTTGCGAATCTCGTCTTGCGACATGTTCATCTCCCACGCACAGCGTGAGACCAAACGCTCTAAAAGATAGGTCGCTTCTGGGCGGCCTGCACCACGGTAGGCATCCACTGGGGTGGTGTTGGTAAACCAAGCGTCCACCTCAACATAGACCTGCGGGGTTTTATACTGGCCCGCCAACAAGGTGGCGTACAAAATGGTCGGTACAGCTGAGCCAAATGTAGACAAGTAAGCGCCCAAGTTGGCGTCAGTGTGCACGCGCAAGGCCAAGAAATTGCCATCTTTGTCCATGGCCATTTCAGCCGTGCTGACATGGTCACGACCATGTGCGTCGCTAAGAAACGCTTCACTTCGTTCGCACACCCATTTGATGGGTCGGTTAATTTGTTTAGACCCCCAAGTCAGCGCAACGTCTTCTGCGTAAAGGTAAATTTTTGAGCCGAAACCACCGCCGACATCAGGCGCGATGACACGCACTTTGTGCTCAGGCAAGCTCAGCACAAACGCACACATCAACAAACGCTCAACGTGTGGATTTTGATTGCTGACGTACAAGGTGTAATCATCGCCGGCGCGGTTGTAGTGACCAATGGCGGCACGTGTTTCCAAAGCGTTGGGCACCAACCGGTTGTTGGTGAGGTCTATTGTTGTGACGTGATGCGCGCCAATAAACGCGTCATCCACGCCTGCCTTGTCGCCAATGCCCCACTTAAAACAATGGTTGCCGGGTGCTTCAGCATGCAAAGGTGTGTGGGTACGAGCTTGCTCACACGTGACCGATGCCTGTAGCACCTCGTAGGCCACCTCGACGTATTCAGCCGCGTCTTTAGCTTGTTGAGCCGTCTCAGCAACCACCATGGCGACGTGATCACCCACATAGCGAACTTTGCCAATAGCCAATACAGGGTGCGGCGGCTCAGACATGGGGGTGCCGTCAGTGCTGGTAATTCCCCACCCGCAGGGCAACCCGCCCATTTTTCCTTCGATATCTTTGCCACTAAAGATGCTGACTACGCCGGGCATGGCCATAGCGGCATCTGTGTTGACAGAAATGATGTTGGCGTGGGCATGCGGCGAACGCACAAAAACAGCGTAAGTTTGGTTGGCAATGTTGATGTCGTCGGTGTAGTTGCCAGCACCCGTCAAAAACCGGTAGTCTTCTTTGCGTTTAACAGACTCGCCAATAAATGGCAGTTTAGAAAATTCAGTTGCACCCATGGTGACGCTCCTCAAAAGATCAATGCAGCAAGCAAAATGGCCGGCTGGCGGAACAAAAAAAAGTAATGTAAGTGGCTACAGGGTTAAGCCATCATGGCGTCGCGCCCAGATTGAACAGCACGAACAATGTTTTGATAGCCTGTGCAGCGGCATATGTTGCCCTCTAACGAATCTCGAATTTCTTGCTCGCTGGCATCGGGGTTTTTATTCACCAAATCAATTGAGCTCATGACCATGCCTGGTGTGCAGTAGCCGCATTGCAAACCATGGCACTCTTTGAATGCCGCTTGCATCGGGTGAAGCGTGCCATCTTGCTGCGCCAAGCCCTCTATGGTGCCAATATCTGCGCCATTGGCAGACGCGGCCAAAACGCTGCAGGACTTGACTGCGTTGCCATTCATCATGACGGTGCAAGCGCCGCACTGTGAGGTGTCACAGCCGACGTGCGTACCTGTCAAGTGCAAGGTATCTCGAATCATTTGCACCAGCAATGTGTTGTCTGGTACGTCGGCTTGAACGGGCTTGCCGTTGACGGTGAGTTGCACTAGCATGGTTTCGATCTCCAAAAATGTTTGCTGGGCTGCACATTACGTGACCTGTCTACTTTGAATGACTGCAGACGAAAGTTGGCTAGGGGAAACCCGATAGCGCTCGATCGCTTGCTGGAAAATTCTCAACTTGATACACAGTTTTGACTTGACCTTCGTAATAACCCTTGGTGCACACTGCGAACCCAAAGACGCTCCCCCACCCGCTATAGGCAGCACACGGTCAGCCCTGTTCTGACGCTAGGGACGGCGCGCCAGCGCCAGCTGGCAACGTTTCAAGTTGGCTATATACCCAGACTAAGACACCACCACCCGGTGCTGCAACAGCTGGGCGGCTACCGCAGCGGCTATCACACCGGGCTCTTTGCCCACCACGTCAGGCACACCAATTGGGCACGTGATGTGGGCCAACTCTTCATCGCTGAAGCCGCGCTCACGCAAACGGTTTTGAAAGGTGGCCCATTTGGTGTGGCTGCCAATCAAACCCACAAACGGCAAATCACCCAAACCGCGCTGACGGCTCAGGCACTGCGCGACCACATCCAAATCTTCTGCATGGCTAAAGCTCATGATGAGTACCAATGCACCCGACGGCAAGTCTGCAACGGCGGCCTGAACAGGACTAGAGTGTTCAAGCGTGACGCCCTCGCCCACGCTAACAGGAAAAATTTCATCGCGGCTGTCTATCCAGGTCAGATCAAAAGGTAGCGCCCTGAGCGTACGTTCAATGGCGTGCCCAACATGACCACCGCCAAACAGTGCAACAGTTTGGTAGAAGGGCTTAAGGGCTTGCAACAGTGAGGCCACTGTCGACGCATGCAACGAGGCAGCTAAGAACTGAAACCGCACCGCTAAAGCCCCGCCACAACACTGGCCGAGGCTTGGACCTAGCTTGAAGTGCACCACTTCATCGCAGCTCTGCGCACGTTGCAGCACCCGCTGCGCATGTTCGACAGCCTGCCATTCAAGGTGACCCCCACCAATGGTCGCAATGAGACCCCGTGAGCCTACGGCCATCCATGTGCCAGGGCCCCGCGGCACAGAGCCCGTGGCACTGTGCACGCGCACCAGCACCAAGGGCTGAGCACCCAAAGCCATGCGAAGGGATTGGAAATCGCTGATCAACGCGTGCTAACAGGCACCCGGACGGCGCTATAGTTCGACGAGCTCACCGTGTGAAACGAAACGCGCGGTACGGGTCATGTGGGTCAAGGTGCATGCTTGGTGATTGTTAAAAGATAACCATTTGTAGCTTTTACAGCGGTGAGTTGATCATTAAATTTTAACTGTCAAGTTTAGATACTGACAAACATTGAAGTTATAAAAGCCAGCAGCGGTTAATGTTTGTTGAAAATTTGAAACCATGTCTTTTTATACGGGAAAACCCTTGACCGCCACTCAAGCGCCAACACCCATCACGTTTGTCGTTTAGTCTAGGTGGACTTACAACGACAGTTGCTTGTAGTTTGTGTAACCACAACAGACCAACTGTGCATCAAGGAAACGCTGATAAGCATGGGCAATCAACCTAAACAACTCGCACGGCGCATCTCGCGCCACACACTGACTTATTGTGTGGTGTTGCTGGTAACTATGCTGTTGGCAAGTTGCGCCGCACCGCCCTCGCCTGCGCCTGAGCCGCAACCTACCCCACCGCTTGCGCCACAGCCGGCACCTGTCGCTGCGCGGATACCAGTCTTCATTTCGCAAGCCACCAACGCCAAAGACTACAGGCGGGATGCGGCCCAGCACATTTACAAAAACAACAGCGCCCGAATTTACAAAGGTCGTATGCCACCGCTGCTGATGGCGGTTGCAGTGCTAGAGGTGGACGTAGACACCATGGGCGACATTGCCGCCATTCGCTGGGTACGTGGCCCAACCAACTTACCGAGCGTCATCGCCGACATTGAAGCCTTGGTGAAAGCGTCTGCCCCCTATCCAGCGCCACTTAAAATGCCTGGCGTCATCTATACAGAGGTGTGGTTGTATGACAAGTCTGGCTTGTTTCAACTGGACACACTCACCGAAGGCCAGCGTAATAAATAGCCTCACAGGTCGCCTCACAGCACGAACCAATTAGGCGCCAGCTTAACTGCCACGGTAAGTGGCGTAACTCCATGGACTGACCAGCAGCGGCACATGGTAGTGCTCGGTGGCGCTAGCGACACCAAAATCCAACGCGACATGGTTTAAAAAATTGGGCGTTGGCAGCGCTACGCCCTTGGCGGAAAAATAGGCCGCCACATCAAACACCAACCTGTAGGTACCGATGGCCAGGCTGTCATGGCCAATCAGCAAGCCGTCGTTATTGCGCCCATCAGCATTCAAGAAAAAAGACTTTAACAACACCGGTTTGTCACTGTTTGTTGTATACAAAGACACTGCCATTCCAGCAGCGGGACAGCCATTCATGGTATCTAAAACGTGCGTACTTAATCCCATTATTTTTTCCAATTTGAAGCCAGTATTGATGTCAATACATTTAAATGCATCCCGTGTTACAGTTTACCAAAATCATCATAATTTGTATACAATTTTTTTAAAATGAAGTAGCATAAACGCATGGACATCTCATCTACCGCAATGATCGTTCAATCGCTGTCACGGGCAATCGTTGAGCACAGGTTACAACCAGGCGCCAAATTAGCAGAGCAAAAACTCGCTGACCACTTTGGCGTGTCTCGCACTCTGGTCAGACAAGCTTTCTTCCAGCTTAGCCAAAACAGGCTTGTTCGCATGGAACCCTCACGGGGCGCCTTTGTGGCGGCGCCATCCGTAGAAGAGGCCAAGCAAGTGTTTGCTGTCAGGCGCATGCTTGAGATAGAGCTCACCAAACAATTTACGCAAACAGCCACACCTGCAAAAATAAAAGCCCTTAGAGCACACCTTGCAAAAGAGCACGAGGCACTGCATGACCAAGATGCGGCTAGCCGCACTGAGTTGCTAGGTGATTTTCATGTGCGCATGGCAGAGCTCACAGGCAACGATGTGCTGGCCGAAATTCTGGGTGACTTAATTTCTCGCTGCTCACTCATTGCATTGATGTACCAAACCGCACGCGATGCGAAGTGCTCTAGCGAAGAGCACGACCGGTTGGTAGAAGCCATAGAACTTAAAAACGAAACAGAAGCCGTGCGCTTGATGACCGAGCACTTGGACAACGTCGAAAAAAGTCTCACCTTCAACAAACGCCAACCATCAGCAGACATCAGCGAAGCGCTGCGCTGAACCACTCATTCAGAAAGTAACCACAACTTATGTACGACGCAACAGCCAGTTACCCCCGGGACCTTATTGGTTACGGTGAGGATGTGCCCCATGCCCAATGGCCTCAACAAGCACGTATTGCCGTGCAGTTTGTACTGAACTACGAGGAAGGCGGCGAGAACAACGTGCTGCACGGCGACGCAGGTTCTGAGCAATTTTTATCTGAATTATTCAATCCCGCCAGCTACCCAGACCGCCACATGAGCATGGACGGCATCTACGAATACGGCACCCGCGCTGGTGTGTGGCGATTGCTACGCCTATTTAAACAACACCACATGCCGCTCACAGTATTTGGCGTGGCCACCGCCTTGCAGCGCAGCCCACACATGGTCAAAGTGTTTCAAGAATTAGGTTACGAAATTGCTTGTCACGGCCTCAAGTGGATTCATTATCAACACACCCCTATTGAACAAGAACGCAATGACATGCTGCACGCCATGGACATCATGACTGAGCTCATGGGTCATCGCCCCGTTGGCTGGTACACCGGGCGCGACAGTCCCAACACCCACCAACTGGTGGCCGACTTTGGTGGCTTCGAGTACGACTCTGACTACTACGGCGACGACTTGCCTTTTTGGATGAAGGTCAATAAAACAGACGGCGACACAGCCACACAACTCATAGTGCCTTACACCTTGGACGCCAATGACATGCGGTTCGCTTTGCCTCAAGGCTTCTCACATGGCGACCCGTTTTTTCAATACCTCAAAGACAGCTTTGATTGTTTGTACGCAGAGGGTGACCCAAACGGTTTGAACCGACCCAAGATGCTCAACATTGGCATCCACTGCCGCTTGCTTGGCCGTCCAGGCCGCTTTATGGCTATAAAGCGTTTTGTTGAATACATAGCAAGCCATGAGCACGTATGGGTTGCAACACGCCAAGATATCGCCCGCCACTGGCGCGCTACTCACCCGTGCCCCGCCTAAACAAGAACACCTATGAGCCACACCTTAGAACAACTCAACACCGCTTCAACTGAAGCAGCATTGGCCATGCTAGATGGCCTGTACGAGCACTCACCTTGGATTGCAAAGGCGGCACTTGAGCAGCGCCCATTTGCATCGCTTGCTGCGCTCAAGCACACCATGACCTTGGTACTTGAAGAAGCTGGTGTAGACGCCAAACTGGAATTGATTCGATCCCACCCAGAGTTGGCCGGCAAAGCCATGCAGACCAATACGCTGACAGCTGAATCCACCACAGAGCAACGACAAGCGGGGCTGACCGATTGCACACAGGACGAGTTGCTGCACATTCAACAACTCAACCAACAATACCTTGATAAGTTTGACTTTCCGTTTGTGGTCGCCGTTCGCGGCCCTCGCGGCACTGGGATTGGCAAAGCGCAAGTCATTGCCACTGTTGAGCGGCGCTTGTTGAACCACCCTGACTTTGAGCGCGACGAGTGCGTGCGACATATTCACAGGATTGCTGAAATTCGTCTCAATGACCTCTTTGGCGTTACCCCAACGCAGGGTCATTTGGTGTGGGACTGGCAAGAGGGCTTGGCCCAGTTTTCAGACCCGGGTTACGCAGAGCGCGGCGAACTAACTGTTACCTACCTGACCCTTGCCCACCAACAAGTAGCAGCCAGCCTAGCTGCTACCATGCGTGACAGTGGCTTTGACAACGTCACCATAGATGCAGTTGGCAACGTGGTTGGCATATACAACAGTGACCAACCAGACGCCAAAACCTTGCTGACTGGTTCTCACTACGATACCGTTAGAAACGGTGGCAAGTACGACGGCCGTCTGGGTATCTTTGTGCCTATAGCGTGCGTGCGAGCTCTGCACGCACAGGGCAAGCGTCTGCCATTTAACTTTGAAGTCGTAGGCTTTGCGGAAGAAGAGGGGCAGCGCTACAAGGCTACATTTTTAGGCTCAGGTGCGCTCATTGGTCAGTTTGACAAGACGTGGCTGGACCAAGTCGACGTTGATGGCATTGCTATGCGTGACGCCATGGCACATGCTGGCTTAAACGTAGACGACATCGACGACATTCAACGTGACACAAGCCGCTACTTAGGCTTTGTGGAGGTGCACATTGAGCAAGGCCCAGTTCTCAATGAAATGAATTTGCCACTCGGCGTTGTCACCTCCATCAATGGCAGTGTGCGCTACCTAGGCCGCATAACAGGTACGGCTTGCCACGCAGGCACTACGCCCATGAATCGCAGGCGAGATGCCGCAGCAGCAATGGCTGAGTTTGGCGTCTACTTAGAAAGCCGTGCCGCGCAAGATGGTGATTCTGTTGCAACCATCGGGATGCAAGAAATTCCCAATGGCTGTATCAACGTGGTACCTGGCCAGTTCAATTTCAGTCTGGACATACGCGCGCCAAATGACATTCAGCGCGACGCGTTACACGACGATATTGTGAAAGCCCTTGAAACTGTTTGTGCCCGGCGCGGCGTACACATGCAACTAGACCTCACGGTTAGAGCAAGTGCAGCCCCAAGTGCACCAGACTGGCAGACGCGTTGGGAAGCTGCCGTGCAGTCCACCGGATTGCCTGTTTTTTGCATGCCCAGCGGCGCAGGGCACGATGCCATGAAACTCCATGAGGCTATGCCGCAAGCGATGTTGTTTGTTCGAGGCGAAAACTCCGGCATCAGCCACAACCCATTGGAGTCGACCACCAGCGACGACATGCAATTGTGTGTAGATGCCTTTACACATTTACTCAACCAATTGGCGCAATAAAGCGCCATCCTCTTTTTTATCAATATTCCGACTCAGGAGACACTTTGGCACACCAACCTAACACCGACCATGCACATGACTTTGCAGCCATTGACGCTTGGGTAGACCAGCACTTTGACGAGCAAATACAGTTTTTAAAAGAACTGGTGGCAACGCCTACAGACTCCCCCCCAGGTAACAACACACCCCACGCTATTCGCACGACCGAGTTGCTAATGGACTTTGGCTACACCGCCGAACAATACGCCCCGGACTTAGCGTTGGTCAAAGAGCACGGCCTGGAGTCAGTGACCAACCTCATCGTGCGACGTCCATTTGGCGCAGGCGGAAAAACCATAGCCCTCAACGCACACGGTGATGTGGTGCCTCCAGGCGAAGGCTGGACACACGACCCCTATGGTGGCGACATCGTAGACGGCAAGATGTACGGCCGTGCAACGGCTGTCAGCAAATGTGACTTCTCTACATTCACATTTGCCGTGCGTGCAGTCGAGGCCTTGGCATCTAAATCAGCGCTGAAAGGCACTGTAGAGTTGCACTTCACTTACGACGAAGAGTTTGGCGGCGCTTTAGGCCCAGACTACCTACTGGCCAACAACCTCACCAAGCCTGACCTGATGATTGCGGCGGGCTTTAGCTACCAAGTGGTCACAGCGCACAACGGTTGCTTGCAAATGGAAGTTACGGTCAACGGCAACATGGCGCACGCAGCCATTCCAGAATCTGGCGTAGACGCACTGCAAGGTGCCAACCAAATTCTGACGGCTCTGTACGCACAAAACGACATCTACAAGCAAGTCACCTCTTTGGTTGAAGGTATCACCCATCCCTACTTGAATGTGGGCATGATCGCTGGTGGCACCAACACCAATGTGGTGCCTGGCAAAGTCGTGATGAAAGTAGACCGCCGCATGATCCCCGAAGAAAACCCCAGCCACGTTGAGGCCAATTTACACAAGGTCATGCAAGACGCGGTCGACAGCTTTAACACAGGGCGGACTGACGCTGGTATCAGCATTTCCGTCAAGCGCATGTTGCTGTGCAACGCCATGAAACCCTTGGCCGGCAACAAGCCTTTGGTGGACGCCTTGCAAACACATGGCGAAGCCGTGTTTGGCGAACCCATTCCCGCATTGGGCACGCCGCTTTACACAGATGTGCGTTTGTATGTGGAGCGAGGCATTCCAGGCGTTATTTACGGTGCTGGACCGCGCACCGTTTTAGAGTCGCATGCCAAACGAGCTGACGAGCGCATTGATCTGGAAGACCTACGCCGCGCCACCAAAGTGATTGCACGCACATTGCGCGACTTGTTAACCTAAACCGTGAAACGGGCCTCACATCAGGGGCCTTTTTTTACGACCTTGTTAATTTCAGCCTTCATGACCAGCTCTACATGTTTGGAACCATTTATTGCATCTCGTTTTTGCACAACTGCTTCACCTCAATATGCGTACCAGCGCGTATAAGCTGTTGACTATGTATAAGAAAAACTGACGTAATATCCGTAGCCATTGCACACAACACTACAAAGAGACAAATCCATGTCAACAGCAGAAGACAACTTGCGCGACGCCGCTCTCGATTACCACCGCTTTCCTACACGCGGAAAAATATCTGTCACGCCCACCAAGCCATTGTCTAACCAACGCGATCTGTCGTTGGCTTATTCCCCAGGTGTGGCTTACCCTTGTCTGGCCATCGCAAAAGACCCAACACTGGCAGCAGAGTACACCTCGCGCGCCAACTTGGTGGCAGTGATAACCAATGGCACTGCGGTGCTGGGTTTGGGCGACATTGGGCCGCTGGCCAGCAAGCCCGTCATGGAGGGCAAGGGCTGCTTGTTTAAAAAGTTTGCAGGTATCGATGTGTTTGATATCGAGCTTGACGAGCGCGATCCAGACAAACTGGTTGATATCATTGCCGCGCTTGAGCCTACTATCGGCGGCATCAACTTGGAAGACATCAAAGCACCCGAGTGCTTTTACATTGAGAAAAAACTACGTGAGCGCATGAGCATTCCCGTGTTCCACGACGACCAACACGGCACTGCCATCATCTCTGCAGCCGCGCTGCTGAACGGGCTAGAACTCACAGGCAAAGACATTGGGAGCGTCAAAATGGCGGTCTCAGGTGCTGGCGCAGCCGCTCTGGCGTGTCTAGACGTTATGGTGGGCTTAGGCGTTGCGCGCGAAAATATCTTTGTTTGTGACTCCAAAGGCGTCATATACGAAGGCCGTGCTGGTGGTTATGACGAGTCAAAAGCGCGCTACGCACAAACAACCGACGCGCGCACTTTGGCTGATGTAGTCAGTGGAGCCGACGTCTTTTTGGGTTGCTCCGCGCCAGGCGTGATGACTGTCGACATGGTCAAGTCCATGGCGGACAAACCTGTCATCTTGGCTCTGGCCAACCCAGAACCAGAAATTCGCCCTGAGTTGGCCAGAGCCGCACGACCAGACTGCATCATCGCAACTGGGCGCTCTGACTACCCCAACCAAGTCAACAACGTGCTGTGCTTTCCGTATATTTTTAGAGGCGCATTAGATTGCGGTGCCACCTCCATAACTGAAGAAATGAAACTGGCCTGTGTGCGCCAAATTGCTGATTTGGCCAAGGCTGAAACAAGTGATGAAGTGGCTGCCGCCTACGCAGGGCAAGACCTCGTTTTTGGCCCCGATTACCTCATTCCCAAACCATTCGACTCACGCTTGATATTGCGCATTGCACCAGCCGTAGCGGCAGCCGCGCATGCCTCAGGGGTGGCTACACGTCCTATCACCGATATGGATGCCTACCGCCAAAGTTTGTCTCGCTTCATTTATCAAACTGGTATTTTGATGCAGCCCGTGGTGAACGCTGCAAAAGCTGGGGCTCAAGAGCACAAACGTATCGCCATTGCAGACGGCGAGGACGAGCGCGCACTGCGCGCCGCCCAGCAAGCAATTGACGACAACTTGGCAACACCTATATTGGTGGGTCGCCCAGCTGTGATCAGCGCACGTATCGAAAAAGCGGGTCTGCGCATGCGCGTAGGCACGGACATAGAAGTGGTCAACCCTGAAGACGATCCACGATTTAGAAGCTATTGGGAACGCTACCTCGCCCTGATGGGGCGTCAAGGCGTAACACCAGAGATGGCCAAGTCAGCCGTACGTCGCTCCAACACCATCATTGCCGCCCTCATGGTGGCGGTTGGCGATGCCGATGGCGTGCTGTGTGGTTTGGTAGGAACCTACGAGACCCACTTAGAGCGTATCAAAGATGTGCTGGGCGCGGCCAAAGGCGCAACCACATTTGGCGCACTGAATGCCCTCATGCTCGAAGACCGCACGCTGTTCATTGCAGACACCTATGTCAACGAAGATCCCAGCGCCCAACAGCTGGCAGAAATTGCCTCCATGGCAGTGGCACAAGTTCAACGCTTTGGCATCCCTCCTAAAGTGGCGTTTTTATCGCACTCCAGCTTTGGTTCTAGCAAGCGCGGATCAGCCAAGAAAATGCGCTTGGCACGCGACCTGTTTGCCGCCACCAATCCAGATGTGGAGTGTGATGGCGAGTTACACGGCGACGCAGCCTTGTCTGAGTCGGTGCGCCAAGCTTATTTGCCCAGCACCACACTCAGCGGCTCAGCCAATATCTTAATTTGCCCCAACTTAGACTCTGCCAATATCTTGTTAAATGTACTCAAGATGACCAGCAGCGACGGCGTCACAGTGGGCCCCATGCTCATGGGCACCAGCGTGCCAGCGCACATCATGGACCCCTCGTCTACTGTGCGCCGCGTGGTCAATATGATGACTTTGGCCGCAGCCAACGCCTGCTCAAAAAACAAGGTGTAGCACCGACTGCCCAGAGGCAGTGTCACAGCCGTTGTGATTCAATAAAACAGGTACAGACTGCATGGTATGTACCTGTTTTTATATGTGATATCGTGTATCGCAGTATGACAAATAGCCGCATTGCCGCCTCACAACTTTGCCTGGGTCTAGCCCTGCTAATGGCCACGCTGCTGAGCGGTTGCGGCGTCATTGCTAGCTACCCGCTCACATCGGCCAGCCTAGGGGTGTGGGGCACCACCGGTAAAACACCAACCGACCACCTCATCAGCGAAGCCAACGGTCAAGACTGCGAACTTATACGTGGTTTGATTAAACAGCCGCTGTGCACGCCCACCCAGCTAGGCCCCGTGCAAATTGTAGATAAAACCACCACTAGACTGAACGCGCCAGTTGTGGAATAAGCAGGGAATGACCCACTGACGCTTGAACAGCATGTGTACATGCTTTGCACGACATGTCAGATACCGATAACAGATTGAACACGACCCACACAGCCATCGATGCAGTGCATGTGATGCGGTTGACCAGACAGCCCACATTAAAGATCGATAAAAATATGCAGCACGTACCGACAAAAATTAGAAGTGTGGGTAGCGCCCTGAACGGCATCAAACATTGGTTGGACATCAAGGTGGGGCGGCAGGCATTTCTTCAGGCCACAGTTGCGGCCAAGGTCTAACGTTTAAAGTCCCGAGCAACACCATATTTTCGTGGTACCAGTCCAAGTACGGCACATATGAGGCCAACAATACAAACTTCCTCATAGATTTGTTTGCCGACAGTCAAGACGGTATCTTTGTAGATGTGGGCGCTAATTTTGGGTGGTACACCTGCTTGTTATCCAAGTTTTCTGGCGCCAATGGACAAGTCATTGCGATCGAACCAGAGGCCGACAACCTAGCGCTACTGACAAGCAACATCTTCAGCAACCAATTACGCAATGTGCAGGTTCTACCGATAGCTGTTTCATTTGAAAATGGCTCGCTTCCAATACACAAAGCGCCAGCAGGGAACCCCGGCATGCACTCGTTCGTGACCATGCCCCACACGCCGAATGAACACAACGATAGCCATGTGACTGTTCGCACGCTTGACGGCGTTTTAAAAGATATTACAGGTCCAATTAAGCTTATGAAAGTTGACATTGAGGGCTTTGAAGTGAATGCCCTGAGGGGAGCGCAAGAGACGTTGGCGCGTTGTAACAACCTGCTGATTGAATACTCGCCTGGTTTTTTATTGGCTGGTGGTCAACAACCAGTCGATTTTTTCAACTGCATCAGCAACGCAGGTTTAAACATCAACACCATTGAGTCTGGCAAACTGTGCCCTCTAAATGGCGATTCAATTGCAAGTCTCATCGCAGTTCAAGGCCGCCACTATTGCTGGCAACAAGACTTCTTTTGCACTAGAAGCGGTCAATAACCCCTAAGAAACAAGCCTGTTTTTTAACCAGACTGCAAGTCTTTACATGGGCATCAACTGTTCAACGTTGATTCTTCATGTGGGACGCCTCAAATGGTGGATTTTCCACCTATCGAGGTCTCCGGGAAAATTAGACTTCTACAGACCTTGTTCAAGCATGTCAACGTGCTCGGTGCATTGGGGCAACCCCAGCTAGGGGCAGTTGCTTACTTTCTCGCCACGAGCAACGCTGTCTGAATGGCCCCCAGCCCCTTACACTCAACAGGCTCAGGCCTCATCTCCAAACAAAATGCGTCTTTGAGCAGCTCAATTGTGCTGGGTGATACTTGGACCCTACCGTGCGCTGAGGTTGACTCCATGCGACTCGCCGTATTGACGGTATTCCCCCACAAGTCATACGAAAACTTCGTAAAGCCAATAACACCAGCAACGACCGGCCCAGAATTTAAACCGATACGTAGATTAAGCTCTTTACCTCTCTCCAGATTAAACGCCTTTAGATCCTCAAACATACCTAACGCCATATCGGCGCAGATTTCCGCATGATCGGATCTGGGTATAGGTAGGCCACCAACGGCCATGTAGGCATCTCCAATCGTTTTAATTTTTTCAAGCCCTAACATCTCGGCTCTTTTATCAAATCGGGTAAATAAGTCATTGAGCAACTCGACCAGCGCAGAGGCTGGTATTTCAGATGACATCTTTGTGAAACCAACCATGTCACTGAACAAAATAGTCGACTCCGGATAACTACCAGCAATATTTTTCTCACCACGCTTCAGTCTTTCTGCGATGCTGCGGGGAAGGATGTTCAGCATCAGCTTCTCCGTCTTCATTTGCTCCATCTCTAAGAGCTGTTTCTCCTCCTCCAATTGAAGCATACGAGAGGCATCAAGGTCCTTCAGCCGTTTTTTCTCCAGCGATGAAAATATCCTAGCTTTAAGTAACACTGGATCAAATGGTTTCGGTAGGTAATCTTCAGCCCCTAACTCTATGCATTTAATTGTTTTCTCAATCTGATCTGCACCTGAAACCACGATGATTGGGAACTGCTGGCTCAGTGACTTCTTTGCCATCTCCTCCAGCACCCCCAATCCATCTAGCTCGGGCATTTCCATATCGAGCAACATCAGGTCAGGAGACTTCCCTAACGCCATCTCCAGCACCTCGACCCCGTTTGATGCCTCGACAACATGTGTTATTCCCAAGTTGTTGAGCTCTCGAATCAAGATACGACGAAGCGTACGGCTGTCATCTACTACCAGCACCTCAACACAAGGTAGTATTTCTTTTAATGCTGAATTGTTGTCATCTGTCATAAAGCGAGATTCCTTTTTTTATATAAAATGTCCATTTATAGTTAAGATTGACGTCATATTTCAAATTCCCATTCATCGACTCGGCCCCACCAAGAAACAATGCCCCGCATTCATCTGCCAATAATTTATTTAACTTTTCAAGAACTACTGATTTGTTCTCTGCAGAGAAATAAATCAAAACGTTGCGCAAAAGAATAAGATCATAATGGCCATTGGGGAAACTGTCACTTATGAGATTCCAACGCTCAAAACGCACCATTGACCGTATAGCATCTGATATTTGATAGTGATTACCATCTATTTTTTTAAAAAACTTATCTAGATAATGCGTTGGTAGACTTCGTTTTACTTCAGACTCATTGAAAATACCTTTCCTAGCCTTGGCAAGCACAGGAAGTGATACATCAGATCCAAGGATATCAATGTCCCAATTCGAAATTTCAGGGAAATACAACCGAATCATCATGGCAAGGCTGAATGCCTCTTGACCGCTAGATGCCGCGGCCGACCATATACGCAGCCTTTTCAGGTCTGAGCGATGTCTAATCAGGGTAGGCAGCACACTTTCCTGCAAGGTCAGAAAAAATGCCGGATCCCTAAAAAAAGTGGTTTCATTGGTTGTGAGTGCTGCGAATGCTTTTTCATGCCAAGACGTCTGTCGACTTCGATTTAAGTACCTGATGAAATCACCAACGCTTGCGTAGTTGGCCGCTTCGCTAACGGGTTTGAGCCGAGCTTCTAAAAGGTATTTTTTAGAAATGTCTAAACTCACGCCTAGGTTTTTCTCGAGTTGACTAAAGAACGTGGCGATTTCCTCGTCGCGTAACTGCACGTCCATTACTGAACGCTTGAGGTCGGAGACGATCGACGTAAAATTTCACTCGCCATATGGGCCAGCGGAAGAATTTTGTTGTGAATCCCTGCCTCCACGATCGCCCCTGGCATCCCCCAGACCACACTTGACTCCTGATCTTGAGCGTAAACACTACCCCCAAGCGACTTGATGTCACGGGCTCCCTTGAGGCCGTCGTACCCCATACCAGTCAGGACAACCGCGAGGCAATTCGCCCCGTACACGCGAGCCGCGGCGCGGAACAACACATCTACCGCAGGCTTACAAGAATTTTCCGCAGGTGTGTCATCTAGCGATATATACGTTCTACCAAGGGGCGACTTCCTCAGGTTCATGTGTAAACCACCAGGTGCTAGGTAGACGTGTCCGCCGAGAACCTCTTGGCCATCGGTCGCTTCCACAACGGGTAATTTCCCAAGCGCATTCAATCTTTGTGCGAGTATGGTCGTGAACATTGCAGGCATATGTTGAACGATAAAAATCGGGAAACTAACCGGTTTATTGAACCCCTCAAACAAACGAACAAGCGCCTCTGGCCCGCCTGTAGATACCCCAATACATACCGCATCAGTCCGTGGTAGTTGGATTGCGGACAGGCTCACCTTCCCTGCCAATTTAGGCGCGGCTTGATCGCTGCGCTGGGGTGGCGGACTTTCAGCCGAAGCATTAGCTTGTCGAGGGGCAGCAAGAGAGCGCCGAACCAGCCCTTTTATTTTTGGAATTAAGGTTTGGCTCAATACATTGAATGCTTCCGCCATTCCCAGTGAAACAGCTGGCTTACCGACGTAGTCGCTGGCCCCGTTCATGAGCGCGTCAATGGCGGCTCGCGCACCCACTTGCGTCAGCGTGCTGAACATGATGACCGGTAGCCGCGGTGCGAACTTGCGTATTTCCTTCAATGCGGCAATACCATCCATCACAGGCATTTCTATGTCTAGGGTGACCGCCTGGGGGCTCAGTTCCTTCACCGCTTGAATTGCTTCAGCCCCATTCGAAGCAAATCCAATGACGCTTATATCTGGGTCTTTGCCAAGTGCCGTCGCTAAAATTCGTCTCATGATAGTGGAGTCATCAACCACCAAAACTGTAATTTTGTTTCCCAGATCAGACAATTAAGCCCCTCCTACATTGAATGATCTAAGGTGATGCCTGAGATAAGCTTGCTAGGATTAAGAACCAACAACAAACGTCCAGGCATTTTGTAAACACCAGCCACAAAGTCCAATGCAGAACTGGCTAGATTGCTTGGTGGTGGCTCAAAATTTTCCTGATCCAACTCAAGGATTTCGCTGACACTGTTCACAACAAAGGAAAAAAGATTGTCAGACTGTTTATAGAAAATGCCTATCGAATCTGGCGACATTTTTCTAGGCTCACAACTTAATCTGGCTCTCATATCTATTGCGGTAACGATCTGCCCACGGAGGTTTAAAAGTCCAAGTATCGATGCAGGCGCAAGGGGTACCGGTGTCACTTCCAACTCTTTGGTTAATTCAATAACTTCTTTAGTGTGTATTCCGCAGTAAAAATCTCCTACATAGAAGGTAGACAATATTTCACGGGTATTCATAACGGCTCCTCCACTATGAGCCCTTGGCTGAGGGAGGAGGCGTGATCTACATGCCTGTTATTGTGCGCAAACAAAATGCCGTCCACATCAATCACGTTGATGACTCGGTCATCGATAATGGCGCAACCAAGCAACCCCTGTTGCGGTGGCGAGATAAGATTTAATTGATCAGGCACGTAAATGATGTCGTGTATTTGACTCACCACCAACCCGATGGGTGATCCACCAGCATAGTGGACAATAATTGAGAGCGACTCGCTCTTCTTGGTATGAAGGCTCCCGTCGATGTAATCCGCAAGCCAGACCAGCTTAATGATTCCATCGCCATATGGGATTACCGACTCGGTGCCGCTGCTCTGTATTTTTGTTCGAGATATGTTTTCCAGTCTAGCCACCTGATTGACTGGAATTGCCAAGCGGTCGTCTCCTGAGAGTTCAAACAACAGCATCGCATGTGTAGCGTGCGACGGGTCACCCTGCGTACCGATGTCCTCCTGCCTTTGATGCTCTTTCATCTTTCCCGACAAACCAGAATTTCTTGCTATGCCCTCAATGTCCAGTATCAGGGAGACCCGACCGTCGCCTAATATCGTAGCGCCACCGTAAGTGGATTTGCCTCTGAGTATCGCCACAATAGGTTTCACGACAACCTCTTGCATATACAGGACCTCATCAACAATCAAACCAAATCTAACCCCAGAGGATTGAACAACCGCAATGTTGAGACGCTCCCCATTCCAGGAACCACGAGTACTCAAGCCAAGCTCTTGGGCCAAGAAAATCAGTGGGATCAACTTCTCTCGAAGGCGAAAAACGGGAACGCCATACAAGTATTCCAACCCTTCTGTACTGTCGCTGGGATCATAGCGAACCATCTCCAACAGATTATTTTGAGGGATTGCAAACCGCTCATCAGCACACCGGATAAATAATGCCGGCATGATCGCAAGTGTTAATGGGATTTTTAATCTAAGTTTTGTACCTAATGGAGAGGATGTAACCTCAACAGAACCACCGATACTTTGAATACTTGTCTTTACAACATCTAAACCAACGCCACGTCCAGACAGATTGGTAATCGCATCTTTGGTAGAAAAACCAGGTAAATATATAAAATCCAGCAGCTCGTCTAGCCCCAATTGGTTGGCTTTTTGGATCTCGACCAATCCACGCTCGATGGCTTTTGCACGCACGCGGTCTACATTGATGCCACCTCCATCGTCAGCGATCTCAATGACAACCATTCCGTTTTCATGTTGGGCTTGCAGCGTTACAGACCCAGCTGCCGGTTTTCCCAACTCAGAACGCGTCTGAGCATCCTCGATACCGTGGTCCACACTGTTTCTAATAATGTGTATGAGCGGATCCTTAATCGTCTCTAAAAGGGTCCGGTCGAGCTCCGTCTCTCCACCGATCTGATGCAAGTTAACGGTCTTACCGCACTCTTGTGCGAGATCTCTTACCAGCCTTGGAAACTTGTTCCAGACTTGGCTGATTGGCGACATACGTGTCTTCATCATGCGCTCTTGCAGTTCGAGGGTTATGAAGTCAACGTTGCGCACCACACCCGCTAATTGGGGGTCGGTCACCTCCGCAGCGTAAGACAGTAGCCTATTTCTTGCGAGCACCATCTCGCTAACCAAATTCATGAGCTTATCGAGCAAGTCCACGCTCACCTTCACAGGAGGGGCGACCTCGTTCGCTGAGTGGCGCCCCATAAGGACCTCAGTCGCGCCCGAATCAGTCTTGGTTGGCTGCGAATTGGGGGGAATTGCCGCATCCTCGTTCGATAGACTGCCTTCAGTCGGTGGCACATCGGTCTTGTCCTGGTCTATTGGCGCAATGACTTCGGATTGACCCACATCATCTTCAAGCGCAAAGTCCTCCTCGATAGCGACCACTGCCGGTGGCGATGGATTTTTTCCGACTACAACAGCCGCGTTGACAGCCGGATTAATCGGCTTCTCAAAAGCGTTTGAAGTCGCAATGTCGGGAACTTCATCAACGGGTAGTTCATCAACAAGGCCTTCCCCTTGAGCCAGCGAACGTAAATTCTCAAGCAGTAATCGGTCATCCCCTGCGGACTCGGAGCGAGTAGATTCGATATGGTCGATGATGACTCTGAGTGCATCTAAAGTACGCAACAGTATTGTCACCATGTCGCTCGTGAGCACCAGCGACTTGTCACGCAGCTTACTCAGCAGGGACTCTCCAGCGTGTGAGACCAGCTCCAGCCTTTTGAAAGAGAAAAACCCACTACTCCCCTTTAGGGTGTGCATGCCTCGGAAAATATTTCCCAAGAGTTTTTCGTCGTCGGGCGACTTTTCAAGTTGGACAAAGTCTAGGTCCAGCTTGTCCATGATCTCTCTTGCCTCGAGCAGGAAGTCGTCTAAAAATTCCGTTTCATCTGTCATCAACTATTCCGTCCTCATAAGCATCAGACTATTCAAGCTTGGGATTCCCCCTTATACCGATGTCCTTGTGGTCTTGAATTTCCCGACCATGGCTTGTAGCTCTGTCGCCATGATTGACAACTGTCGGGCCGCTTCTTGACAGTTCGATGCGCCCACCGTGGTGTCCCTGGACACGGACGCCACGGACGCCACGGACGCCACATTCTTCGCAATCTCGTCGCTACCAACAGCGGCATCTGAGACCGTTCGACCGATTTCATTGGCAGTCGCTGCCTGCTCTTCCACAGCGCTGGCAATAACGGCAGAGATATCATTTATCTTGTTGATAATTCCAGATATTGAGTCTATTGATGCGACCGCACCTTTGACATCTGCTTGAATGTTCTCAATACTTTGACCGATTTCTTCAGTAGCTTTCGACGTCTGACGCGCCAATTCTTTCACCTCGTTGGCAACCACAGCAAACCCTTTCCCAAGCTCACCAGCGCGAGCGGCTTCGATGGTCGCATTGAGTGCGAGCAGGTTGGTCTGTTCAGCGATACTCGAAATAACCTTGATTACATTGCCAACTTCCAGGCTGCTGTTACCAAGCTTGGCCATGGTCTTACTGGTCATTTGAGCCTCCTCAACCGCGCGCGTCGCGACGGCTGATGCCTCAATAGCGTTGGCTGATATTTCTCGGATACTGACCGTCAACTGTTCAACGCCTGCCGAGACGGTCTGCATACTCGCACTGACCTGAACAGCTGAAGAGGATCCCGCGCCTGCCTGCGCAGCGGACTCCTCTGCGTTTGCACTCATCTGTGTACTCACCGCGGACAGCTCCTCCGATGAAGAGGCCAGTGAAGTCGCGTTATGACCGATCGCTAGAAATGCGCCTCTAGATGTCTCTACCAAGGTATTGACCTGGCTAGAGATCTCCAACAAGAAACCCTCTTTTCCAGTAACGTCCACCTGAGCTGTAAAGTCTCCGGACGCTGCTGCCGCAATAACTGCACCGATTTCTTTTGTTGTATCTGAAAAATTCGTGGCCCGTTTTTTTTCTTCCGCTTGGAATGCATCGGCTTTTTGTAGCTCAACTTGCAAACCAGCTATCGACCGCGACATGCCTCCCATTTCGTTGCCCAAGTTACAGAAGGGTACCTCTATGTCGAGGTTGTTTTTAGATAACTCTGTAACTGCAATTTGAAGCCTATTCAGCGGCTGCGTGACAGAGCGAATAATTAAAAATCCAACCACACTACCAAAAATCAGTCCGCCAATCACTATGGTATTCATCAGCATCAGATCGAAGTCATACATGTCTGTAGCTTCTGAGTAGACTTCCTGTGCAACAACAAGCTGAATCTCGATGAGTTCTGCAATTTTGTCACTGATGGGATCGATAGCGAGATAGAGCTTCTCCCTCGTAAATAGGGTCAACTCTAGGGAATCTTCCCGCTGCAAAATACCTCGTAGCACGTCGATATCAACTTGCGCGCTTTTAAACAAGGGTTCGATTTCGGCCACCAATACTGCTTCACGCTCAACAAGCTTCGTAGCAAGGTAGCCCTTCCAGGTATCAGCAATCAACCGCTCCGCTTCAGCCAGATTTTCACGACCGGCGGCCCAACCAAGGTTGTCATTTCGGACCTTGTGGGCGGTGTCAACTATGTTCACGGCATACAAATCCGAAATCAGCTTTAGATCGCGAAGCGGAATGACCCTATCTTGATAGACGGTTTTCAGTCCTCCAACGGTATTTGACATGCCTGTAAGCCCAGTGCCGCCGACGACCACAAGTACAATCCCCATCAGCGCCACGAGTAGCGAAAGACGCGAACTCATCTTCATTTTCTCGAACATATCAATACCCTCTCAATAGAACACTTTTAAGCGTAGGATATATAAAAAAACACGTATTGATAACTTACATGAAAGCTTAATTATTTTAATATAATTGATATTAATTATTTTATTGACTTGTATAAATATATCTACCTACTTCGTAAAATAAACCCGGTAAAATAACTCATTAATTTTAATAGTGCTTTAATTTATACAACCATATAATGTAATTAGCAACCAATACGGGTCAATTTGTTTAGTAAAAATTACTCCTAAAAACAATACCTAGGCCAACTACAGGATGTACCTAGTTAAACAAAAAAAAGCGAATTACTTTGAAAGTTTTAACGAAGCCCAAAGGCCGACAGATATATCAAAATGCTGCAGTGAACAATTGACAACAGGAAACAGCGGCATACGACCTATCAAACAAAAATTCTGCGTTTTGAAGGGCTTAGATAGTGTGTAGTTGCCAGCGAGGTCATTCATCTAATCGGTCGCCCGCAGGGGCCATGCGCGCTTTCATGCCGCTCATCTCGGCCATCGGATCAACCCACCAGCGTTTTCGTCTCGCGCACCTCAATAGACAGCAGCGTTTTACCTGAATAGGCAGTAGCCGTTCACCTCACACGCCAATGTGCGCCATGTCTATTGTTTTTAAGAGTCACGCGTTCTAAATTGAAGACGGCTGTTGCACTACCCACGCCATGAGCGCTACGCCCTGGCGAGCAAGGGTTGGTAGATACGCTACGCCCAGTTGATGACGAAAAACGCCAGAACCATAAACTTTTAAGCATTAATTAGGGAAATTACTAGCCTGTTTAGAGCGTAAAAGTACCAGTATGAATTTTTTTAATATCAAATGCCATGTCTCGCTCGACCAAAATTACCCTTAACGGTTGAATGACCGTTTACGTTGACGTGTTCGTATTACTTCAATTAATCAGGAGACTGTAATGAAATTTCGCATAGCTTCCGCTTTAACAGCGGCCCTCATGAGCGCGGGCCTGGCACAAGCCGCTACCGAGCTCGTCGTCGCTACCGTTAACAACGGTCATATGATCGAAATGCAAAAACTCACCAAGCATTTCGAATCAGCAAATCCTGGCGTTACCGTCAAATGGGTAACTCTAGAAGAATCTGTGCTGCGCCAGCGCGTGACCACAGATATCGCAACCAAGGGTGGCCAATTCGACGTCATGACCATAGGCATGTACGAAACCCCCATCTGGGGCAAAAAAGGTTGGTTGCAGGAGCTTAAGACAGATGCCGCCTACGATGCAAATGACATCCTGCCAGCCATGCGCGACGGCCTGTCTGTTAACGGCAAAATGTATGCAGCACCGTTCTATGGCGAGAGTTCAATGCTGATGTACCGCAAGGACTTGGCCGACAAAGCCGGTATCACGGTACCGGCCAAGCCAACATGGGACCTCGTTCGCAACTTGGCGGCCAAGATCCATGATCCAGCCAACGGTGTCTACGGCATTTGCTTGCGTGGTAAGCCAGGCTGGGGTGACAACATGGCGTTCTTGTCGACAGTGGTCAACACCTACGGCGGCCAGTGGTTCGACATGAAATGGCAACCCCAATTGGAATCTAAGCCTTGGAAAGACGCGGTCACCATGTACGTTGACCTGCTGACCAAATACGGCCCTCCCGGCTCAGAGAACAACAGCTTCAACGAAATCTTGGCGCTGTACAACGAAGGCAAGTGCGGCATGTGGATTGATGCCACCATCGCGGCATCCTTCATCACAGACCCCAAGCAGTCAAAGGTGGCCGACAAAGTCGCCTTCGCACAAGCACCAACACAGGTGACACCCAAGGGTGCAAATTGGTTGTGGGCGTGGGCTTTGGCTGTTCCTTCGGGCTCTAAGAAGGTGGACGCCGCAACGAAGTTTGTTACATGGGCAACGTCCAAAGAGTACATTGAGTTGGTTGCTAAGAACAATGGCTGGGGCTCTGTCCCCACTGGCACACGCAAGTCAACCTACGCAAACCCCAACTTTGTGAAGGCGGCGCGCTTCGCAGACGCTGAGAGGGCTGCCATTGACTCTGCAAACCCTTCAGACTCAACGTTACCAAAGAGCCCCTACGTTGGTGTGCAGTTTGCAGCCATTCCTGAGTTCCAAGCTATTGGCGCCGCGGTTGGTCAAGAGATGACAGCGGCACTGGCCGGTAAAAAGTCAATCGACGCAGCCCTGAAAGCCGCTCAAGTTCAAGCCGAGCGACAAATGAAGAAAGCAGGCTACTACAAGTAATTAACCACTTGTACAACCTGAAGAACCACTCCCCAAGGAGTGGTTCTTTTTATGGATTAGGTCTCCAGCGAAACGAAGTCGCCGCGCGCTCACCTCGTCTTTTTTATCGACTCATTTTTCTCGCGTTGCCGCGCTACGAATAGGACTCGTTATGTCCCAAAAATCTGCTCCCAGAACCTTACCCCGCCTGTTACAGGCACCCGCGGTCTTAAGCTTGCTGCTGTGGATGATCGTCCCTTTGGTGATGACGATTTACTTCAGCACCATACGATTCAATCTGATGCAACCCGAAAAAACAGGTTTCATTGGGCTGGAGAATTACGAATACTTCATCACCGACCCGTCGTTTTGGCCCGCCGTTTTAAACACAATCTTGTTGCTGGGCTGGGTCATCGTGATCACCGTCGTGATGGGCCTGTTCATCGGTCTGCTGACGGACGCCCCATTCCCAGGACGCGGCATTGCGCGCGTGTTGCTCATCTCGCCTTTCTTTGTGATGCCAACTGTTAACGCCTTGCTGTGGAAGCACATGATGATGAACCCCGTGTACGGCGTTCTGGCGCAGGTGTGGCTATTTTTCGGTGCAGAACCCATCAATTGGCTCACCGACTACCCCTTGTTTTCCATCATCCTGATTGTGAGCTGGCAATGGTTACCATTTGCCGCACTTATCTTTATCACAGCACTGCAAAGCATGGACAGAGAGCAGCTTGAGGCCGCCAGAATGGACGGCGCCACTTACCTGCAACAGTTGCGCCACCTTTACCTGCCCCACCTCAGCCGCCCAATTGCGGTGGTCGTGATGATTGAAATGATCTTCTTGCTCAGCGTCTTCGCCGAAATTTTCACAACCACCCAAGGTGGGCCCAGCGACGCCAGCACCAACGTGACCTTCCTGATTTTCAAGCAAGCTTTACTGGACTTCGATTTTGGCGTCGCTTCAGCCGGCGCTTTGTTCGCAGTCATTATTGCCAACATCGCAGCCATTTTCCTGATTCGCCTGGTTGGCAAAAACTTGAACTGATTAGAGACAGCCATGAGACACCATCGCCCAACATTTACCCCTTTGTTAATGCTGCGCACGCTGATTGCGTGGTCTGTGACCCTGATACTCTTCTTCCCACTGGGCTGGATGGCCCTTACTGCCTTCAAAACCGAGCTACAAGCCATCGCGGTGCCACCGCTGATGTTGTTTGAGCCTACCTTAGAGAATTTCGCTATCGTGCAAGAGCGCAGTGACTACATGCACTACGCACTCAACTCGCTAATTACAAGCGTGAGTGCGACGATTTTGGGTTTGGCGATTGCTGCGCCCGCCGCCTATGCCATGGCGTTTTACCCCAGCAAAGCAACCAAAGACGTCTTGATGTGGATGCTCTCCACAAAAATGATGCCTGCGGTCGGCGCCCTCATGCCCATCTATGTCCTCGCACAGGCGTCTAACCTGCTGGATAGCTTGTTCACGTTGACGGTCATTTTCACGTTGTCTACCCTGCCCATCATGGTGTGGATGCTCTACGCAGTTTTCAAGGACATCCCAAAGGAAATTTTGGACGCCGCGCGTATGGACGGTGCCAGCTTATGGCAAGAGGCTCGCATGGTTTTGTTACCGCTAGCAATGGGTGGCATCGCCTCTACCGGCCTCTTATGCCTGGTATTGAGCTGGAACGAGGCGTTTTGGAGTCTCACGTTGACGGCGGCGAAGGCCGGCACACTTGCTGCGTTGATCGCTCAGTACTCAAGTCCTGAAGGCCTGTTTTGGGCGAAGCTATCAGCGGCATCGTTGCTCGCTATTGCGCCGATTGTTGTATTTGGCTGGTTCAGCCAAAAGCAGCTGGTCCAAGGGTTGACGTTTGGCGCAGTGAAGTGACACGGTGCACTCCATACATTTGAAAAAAAGATTGAAAGAAAGAACATGGCCTACCTAGAACTGAAGGGGATTGAGAAATTTTTTGGTGAGCACCGCGCTATCAAAGGAATTGACTTGGAAATACAACCTGGCGAATTCGTCGTGTTTGTCGGGCCATCTGGCTGCGGAAAAAGTACCTTGTTGCGACTGATTGCAGGCCTTGAGCACATCGATGGCGGCCAGCTGAACTTGGATGGACGTGACATCACCGCGCTCCCCTCCTCTAAACGGGATTTGGCCATGGTGTTCCAAAGCTACGCCTTGTACCCACACATGAGCGTTTACGAGAACATGAGCTTCGCACTCAAACTCGCGAATGAGCGCAAAGAGGTGATCGATGAAAAAGTGCGTCGTGCAGCTGACATCCTCAACCTCACTGACTATCTCGAGCGCACGCCTGGCGCCCTGTCTGGTGGTCAACGCCAACGCGTCGCCATTGGGCGGGCCATCGTGCGTGCTCCAAAGGTATTTCTATTCGATGAACCCTTATCCAACCTTGACGCGGCGTTGCGTGGTCAAACCCGCGTTGAAATTGCACAGCTACACCGCGACTTGGGCGCAACGACCATTTACGTGACTCATGATCAGGTGGAGGCCATGACATTGGCAGACCGCGTCGTTGTGCTGCGCGACGGCCTCATTGAACAGGTGGGCTCGCCACTGGATCTATATGACCACCCCGCTAACCAGTTCGTGGCCCAGTTCATTGGCACGCCACAAATGAACGTGGCGGCCTTGCAAACACTTCCCTCAGCGGTGCAAGCCACTGCGCCATCAGGCACACAAGGCGGCAGCATGGGTCTGCGTCCAGAAAGTGTGAGCATCACATCGGCCACAGAGGGCATTGCGGCTACCGTGGTTTTGATAGAAGCACTGGGAGCAGAGACACTCATTTATGCGAAGACGGCAGCGGGCGCCCAAATCGTGTCCCGTCAAGCACAACGCACTGCATTCAAGGTTGGCGAGCAGGTTGGCTTGCAACTAGATCTGAGTCATGCCCACTGGTTTGATGCGAATGGGCGCACCGTCAGTAACCCAGCCTAACGTTCTCTTAAGCCCCCTTATTCACGTGCTTTTTATACAAAAACTTACACCATGACCGATTCGCAAAACCAAACGCTCTGGATGTTGCATTTGGGTCTAGGCTCGTTTCACCGCGCGCACCAAGCAGTCTATCTACACCGCTTACGTGCGACCGGCGACACGTCTTGGGCGATTGCGGGCGGCAACATTCGCCCTGACATGGCGCAAACCATTGTCGATTTGCAGACTCAACTGGGCGCATACACCCTAGAAACGGTTACCCCACAGGGTCTGCATAGCTATGAACGCATTACCTCAATACAGCATGTCATTTCTTACACGGCAGACCTCGCCGGTTTGATTCACAATGCAAAAAAAAACACGACCCGTATCATCAGCTTCACCGTGACAGAGGCTGGTTACTATTTGGACGCGAACGAAAAATTAGACCTGCACTTTTCGGAGTTAATGCAAGACATTGAGGCGGTAAAGGCGGGCGAAGCTGGGCACACCATCTATGGCGCTTTGTGCACGCTGCTGCGCGCTCGAATGACCGCTCTGTCAAGCGCTGAGGCGAACATCACCCTGTTGAACTGTGACAACCTACGCCACAACGGCGACCGCGCCCGCTCAGGCCTGCTGCAATTTATTGCATGCGTTGGCGATGCTGAACTGGCTAGCTGGGTCGTGCAACACACAACCAGCCCCAACGCCATGGTGGACCGAATCACCCCACGACCCACACACGACGTGGTCGCCCGAGTACTGAAGGCGACCGGTGTGAATGACCCAGCCAGCCTAATGTGCGAGTCGTATATTCAATGGGTGATTGAAGACCAGTTTGCCAACGGTCGCCCAGCGCTTGAGAACGTTGGGGTTCAAATGGTCAGCGATGTCGCACCATTTGAAGAAGCCAAGATACGCCTACTCAATGCCACCCATAGCTGTATCGCGTGGGCAGGAACCCTCTTGGGTATGACCTACATCCATGAAGGCACACTGCACGCGCCAACGAGGAGACTGGCCTATGACTACGTGACCGACGATGTGATCCCTGTACTGACACCGTGCCCTATCGACCTGGCTGCCTACCGGGATGAGGTGCTCGACCGCTTTGCCAACCCCGCGATAGCAGACACCAACCAACGCGTGGCAATGGATGGCTTCTCAAAGATCCCGGGCTTTATTGCCCCCACTATCCGCGAGCGTCTTGCACGCGCTGAGCCTGTGGCATCGGTGATGGTGCTACCGGCGTTGTTCCTGAGCTATTTGCAGCGTTGGCATATGGGAAAGATCCCTTACGACTATCAAGACCAAGCCATGAACTCCGATGTTGCGCACGCCATTTGCGCCAGCGAGGACCCTGTGAGGGCATTTGCCGCAGATCCCATTTTGTGGGGCGACATGGCAGGTAGCGAAGCGCTCACCGAGGCCATGGCTCTCGCGTATCAGCAGGTGCAACAGTTTCTTGCCCAGCACCAACTGCAAGTCGTCTGAGCCTGTGCAACCCAGACAGGTCTCTAGGCTATCCAACATATCCGAATAATTCACAAACAAAACGTAATGAGCAAACAACTAGCCAACCAGCACGCACTGTTAACTGGCGCAGGGGGTGGGATTGGCGTCGCTGTAGCCCGCGCCTTTGCTATGCAGGGCGCGCGTTGCACGCTCGTTGATATAGCGTTATCACCAACACCTGATGTCGAGCGCCTCATCGCCGACTTTAGGGGCGCAGTTCAGTACATTGCCAGCGATATCACACAAACCCATACGATCAACCCAATGGTTGCACAGGCCGTTGCCGCCTTCGGCCCTATTCATACGCTGTTTAACAACGCTGCGGTCTTTGACATGGCGCCCTTGCTCGAATCGAATGAGGCCATGTATGACAAGATTTTCTCTGTCAACGTTAAAGGCGCATTCTTCGTGATGCAGGCGGTGCTTAGACACATGGTCGATGCCAGCACGCGGGGCGCGGTAATCAACATGGCGTCGCAAGCGGGGCGACGCGGCGAGGCACTAGTCTCCCATTACTGCGCGAGCAAGGCCGCAATTGTGAGTTACACCCAATCAGCCGCACTGGCAATGGCACCGCACCACATTCGTGTGAACGGCATTTCCCCCGGTGTCATCGACACCCCCATGTGGGCGCATGTCGACAGCTTGTTTGCTAAATACGAAGGCCTTCCTCTGGGTGAAAAGAAAAAGCAAGTTGGATTAGCTGTGCCCTTGGGATACATGGGGTCAGCACAAGACATCTGTGGCGCAGCGGTATTCTTGGCCAGCGCCGATGCCAGCTACATTACGGCGCAAACCATCAACGTGGACGGCGGCTCCGTGATGGGTTAACCTGCCTCCACGGCCATTAACTAATATAGCGTCTATGCCACAACGTCTTCGTCAAACCCCACGTCAAGTCAGGCCAGAGCTTGAGCATGTGTACTCGCGCTCACCCAAGTTAGGCTACGAGGCGCAAGAAGACACCGGTGTGGTGCGTTGCCTGAGTCACGGCTTTCCGACACAACTGGCACGTTGGCACTTCCACGACGAGTACGAGCTGCACCTGATCACGCAAACGTCTGGCAAGGCTTTTATAGGCGACTGGATTGGTCCTTTTCAGCCAGGTCATTTGGTGTTGTGTGGCCCAAGACTACCCCACAACTGGGTATCCATAGATCTCCCCGACGGTGGTGTCGAAGAGCGCGACCTGGTGATTCAGTTTGACCATGACCCCATCGCCGCCGCCGCCGCCCACCTAACTGAGCTCGCAGAACTTTTACCGTTATTGGAGCGCGCGAAATACGGCATTGAATTCTTCGGTTTAGGCGAGCATGCCTACGAACATTGGCATCACGTGAAAGCGGCCAAAGGTATTGCCCGCATTGCCGCCTTTCTCGATTTTCTGGGTCTCTTGCTCTCATGTAGCGACTACCGGCTGTTATCCAGCGTGCAGTTGCAAGGCGCCGTGAATGATGAACCCAACATGGACCTTATCAACCAAGTTGTGAACCGCATCACTGACAACCTCTCGGAGCCGCTCTCGATGGCCGAAGCGGCCACCCAGATGGGCATGGCTGAAACCCGTTTCTCGCGTTTTTTCCGCAAAGCCACCGGCAACAGCTACACCGACTTTGTCAACCGCATTCGAATCAACCGCGCTTGCCAACTCCTCATGGAAACAGACAAGTTGGTCGTCGATATTTGCTACGAGGTGGGGTTTAACAACGTCGCGAATTTCAACCGCCGCTTTCTGAACGCTAAGGGCATGCCGCCTACGGAGTTCCGCCGCCAATCCGCTCGGCGATTTGGCACCATGGATATGGCCGCGTAACAACCACCACTATGTTTCTCGGTTTAGATTTGGGCACCTCTGAGCTCAAGGCACTCTTGCTGGACACGCAACACCGCGTGGTTGGCACCGCCCACGCGCCGCTCACGGTCGCACATCCACATCCCCTTTGGTCAGAGCAAACGCCTGCACAGTGGTGGGAGGCTCTCTGCTCGGTAATGGACACCTTGTACCGAGAGCAGCCCAACGCACTCGCCGCATTAAAGGCTATTGGCTTATCGGGGCAAATGCACGGGGCTGTATTGCTCGGTGAGCGCCATGAGGTCCTTCGCCCTGCGATCTTATGGAACGACGGACGCAGTCACGCCGAGTGCCAGGACCTGACGACCGCAGTTCCATCGCTCAGCGCGATCACGGGTAATTTGGCCATGCCTGGCTTTACGGCACCCAAGCTGCTGTGGGTAAAGGCGCACGAGCCTGCGGTATTTGCGCAAATACGTAAAGTACTGCTACCCAAAGACTGGCTTCGCCTCCAATTAAGCGGTGACATGGTGAGCGACCTCTCCGATGCTGCTGGCACCCTTTGGCTAGATGTCGGAAAACGCGACTGGTCTGATACTGTGCTGGCCGCTTGCCAGCTGAGCCGCGACCACATGCCAAGTTTGGTCGAAGGCAGTGCGCCAAGTGCGACACTTCTGCCCGCGCTGAGCAGGCGCTGGGGTCTGCCGCCGGGTCTTGTGATCGCAGGCGGCGCTGGTGACAACGCAGCCAGTGCGATTGGCATGGGCATACACAGTCATGGGCAGGGCTTCGTCTCTTTAGGGACCTCCGGCGTGGTGTTTGTCGCCGGCGCTAGCTTCACACCCAACCCAGCGCAGGCCGTACATGCGTTCTGCCATGCCCTCCCCAACCGTTGGCATCAAATGAGTGTGATGCTCAGTGCCGCAAGCGCACTGACTTGGGCAAAGCAGACTTTGGGGTTTGACAGCGAAGCCGATTTACTGGTCTTGGCGGCGTCTTTGACGCCGTCGCAACGCGCACAAGCACCCTTATTTTTGCCTTACTTGAGCGGCGAGCGTTCACCACACAATCACGCCACAGCAAAAGCGACGTGGTTTGGCATCAACAGTCACCACAGCACGGCTGACTTGGCCTATGCCGTCGCAGAGGGTGTGGGCTTTGGTTTGCGTGACGGCCTTGACACGCTAGCCCTGTGCCCAACGGATGCGCTCTCTGTCGTTGGTGGCGGTACGCGCAGTGTCTGGTGGCTGCAGTTGTTGGCTTCTATTTTTCAACGCAACCTGCAGTTACTGAGCGGCGCTCAAACAGGCGCGGCGCTGGGCGCAGCGCGTTTGGGTTGGCTTGCAACGTTGCCCCAAACAGATGAGAGCATAGCGCACGTGTGCATCCCGCCAAAAGTTGAAATGACTTTCACACCAGCCAGCGTAGATCACTCAATACTCAATGAACGCTATCAGCGCTTTCGAGCGCTTTACCAAGCCACAAAACATCTGATGTGAAGCCGGCAATATCGCCAACTGAAACGATGTGCCGATTGTGCAGCTGACGCCAACAGCTATATGGAAAATTATGTCCCAACCGCTGTGTTGGAAAAACAGGAAAATTATTCAAATCCCAGCAAATAAGCAAAGCCGGCTACAGTCGAGTGTGTGAAAAATAAGCATGTAACACTGATTAAAAATGGCAGTCATCGCATTGCGGCTGTGCGATAAGTCATGTCAGCTACCATTACCAATTTTTACTTGGTTAAGTAGCGCTTGGGCTTTTACCAAGGATGGCACGTGTTCATGGCCGAAACCCAGAGCACAGGCGGTCACCAAACTTTGGTGTACGCTGCTGCCCACCAACGAAGGGGCCTTTACGCTTTCAGTCAGATGAACGTAATAGCGTAAATCTTTAGATGCGTTGTTCAACTCAAACTTCAAGCCCGAGTAGTCGCCCTCCAATGTTTTAGCCATGGCTTGAAACAACCCGGAGTTGACTGCGCCCGCCGACACAACCCGCACCAACTGAGACACATCAATACCGGCTTTTGCACCTACAGCAAACGCCTCTGCCGTTGCTGTGGTGATGGCTTGCCCAAGAAAATTATTAAGAAGTTTGATAACGTGAGCCGAGCCCATATCACCGACATGGAAAATATTTTCGCAATACGCTTTAAAAACTGGCTCTAGTTGAGCAAAAACTTCTGGTGATGCGCCGACCATGGTGTTGAGCTTGCCGGATTCAGCTTCAAGGGGCGTTCGAGTGAGCGGTGCGTCAACAAAGGTCATACCTAACGCATGGCAACGTGCTGCGAGACGACGCGTTGAATGAGGTTCACTCGAAGATGCGTCAACCACGATCAAGCCTTTACGGGCAGCGCTCAGCAAGCCTTGCGCACCTTCCATGGCCTCTTCAACCTGAGGGGTTCCAGTGACGCAGACAATGACCACATCACAATCCACTAACTCAGCATGATGCTGAACCAAATTAGCACCTCCAGCCAGCAAATCTTGCAGCGGATCAATTCGAGAATGAGCAGTCAAAGATACTTGAAAGCCTTTTTTGAGGAGGTTCTTGGCGATACCGTGCCCCATCAATCCAGAAGCTCCAATAAATCCAATGTGTTGCATATAACTCTTTCTGTTGGTGAAGTAATTTGAATGAATACTGAGTTGCAAGCATAGATAGAGGCTTGAAAACACATTTAAATATGACTTTTAAACAAGCATATTACATCTGCTAAAAAATACTGGCTTCCTTTAGAAAGCCAGGATTACGAAACCTTAACCTGCCCTTGTTGAACCTACCACTTAGCCATGCATTGGTCGGAGTTGTCTACCGCGCCGTGCGAAGTCCAACTCAACTTGCCGGATGGTTTAGAACCGGGGAAAGTTAGCAGCAATGTAATGCGTAAAAGGTCATGCAGCCAACTGATTGATATTACACAAAGATGAGCCTACAAAGACATTGAATTCAGCATGTAATGTGTAGCTCCACAAGTAGAAGACTTAGCCACCACCACGCTTGAAAAGCGCCCTATTGGGGGCCCGTCCAATTTCGCGCAAATTGTGGCCTTAAAACACAGGCACACTCCGGCCCTATGGTGGGTTTGATATTGTTGCGCTTTGCCGGAGTCAGTTTGCCAACCTACGCGCCAAGTTGTCCGGAAGTCAATTCTGGGGTATTTGCGTGAATGATGCCAGGATCTGCAAAAGCAAACATAGTTGAAGGCTAAACCCTCCAGCTTTGACAGCAGTGGGGGCATTTGCGGGGGGGCAATCTAGCGAACCAACGCCACCAAGAAGAAAGGACTCAGCTCCTTTCGAAGCTAAGTCCTTGGTTCATATGGTCGGCGTGGCGGGATTCGAACTCGCGACCCCTTGCACCCCATACAAGTTTTAGTGAGTTCAAGAAAATTCAATAAAAGCTCAAAATCCTTCTAACCAATTGAATTTAAACGACTTTTCAGTACATATTACAAAAGCCTTCATCCAGCAACATCCATTACGATACACTCAAAGCCTGCGTTGCGGTTGGGACAATAGTTGGGACAACGGAAACGGCGCAGTCTACCGGAGAATGCTGTGGCACTGACGATGTTGGAACTCAAAGCGCTGAATGCTGCGGACCACGGACGCCGATTAACTGACGGCGGATCACTCAAGGGCAAAGTCTATGTTGCGCGCGACGGTGCCGTTTCGGTTCAATTCCGTTTCGCCTACAAGTTCAGCGGCAAATTTCGCGAAGTGCTGGTCGGCACCTGGCCCAAAGCCGACATCACTGCCATCCGCAAGAACCGAGATGCATTGCGGGTAAAGATTCAAAACGGCATTGACCCGGTGGAACAGAACCAACTTGTACGTGAAAAAGTGCAATCCGACCGCGAAGCCGACCAACTGCGCCTGGAGGCCGAGCGTGAGGCAGAACTCCTAAAAATCGAAGCGGACCGGCAAGAGGCGGTGCACCAACAACAACTACGGCTGCAAGCATTGGCCGAGAAGACTGCACGCATGACTGTTCGCAGCCTGTTTGACCAATGGCAGCGACTTGAACTGGTCCAGCGCGCAGACAAGGGTAGCGAGGCGCTGCGCTCTTTTGATCGCGATGTTTTCCCGCTCGTTGGCAATGTGGCGGCGGCGGACGTGAGCAAAGCGCATATCCAGGAGATTGTGGACACCATCAAATCACGCGCCACGCCGACTCGGAATATGGTGCGTACCGCCAAGAAGACACTGGCAGATATGCGCCAGATGTTTGGCTTCGCGCTGGATCGGGATTACGTAGATGCCGACCCTACTGCTCGCGTGAAAAAAGCCCGCATCGGGGCTGACGTGGAGCGCGACCGCGTGTTGAGCGAAGCCGAATTGATTCTGTTGTTTCAGAAACTGCCCACATCAGGTCTTGGAGCTACCAGTCAACTGGCGCTACTGATTCAATTGGCAACTGCCGCCCGGATCGGCGAAGTGCTGGCTGCGCGCTGGGAACATGTGGACTTTGAGCGGAGGGGCCTGACGCTACCCGAGACCAAAAACGGTAAGCGACATGAAATCTGGCTTAGTGACTTTGCGCTGTGCCAACTAAAGAGCCTGTATGGAAGCACCGGCCTGACGCATTGGCTGTTCCCGGCTACACAAGCCAAAAAAGATCAACCTGACTTTTCCGACCATGTCTGCGTCAAGACCGTGACCAAGCAAGTAGGCGACAGGCAACGCCTCGGTGATGTGCCAATGAGCGGCCGTTCTAAGGACGTGGACGCACTGGTACTACCCGGCGGCAAGTGGACACCGCATGACCTGCGCCGGACAGCAGCCACCACCATGGCAGAACTCGGCGCCCTCCCCGATGTAATTGAAAAGTGCCTGAACCACACCGAGGTGGGAAAGGTCAAGCGCATTTACCAACGCGCTCAGTATGAAGGCCCAATGCGCGACGCATGGAAACTGCTGGGCAGCCGTCTGGCGCTACTGCAAGACATGGCCGATGGCCGGGTAACTAATGTCGTTCCTTTGCAGCGGAAACGTTGAGAGGATAAAGCCCAACCAACATCGCCCCATAGTATGAGATTTAAAGCGCAGACCATCTCAACAAATCTCTACATACCCAATCAACTCCGCCGTATAGCTCCCATCCCCATTCGCAGCACCCTTGTGCTTCAACTCCCGCTGCAACGCCGGCTCCACAACACGCGAGAACAGGTCTATCCGCTGCTCAGGCGAAAACTTCGGTTCAGTTGGTAGCATTTGCAGGTAACGCTCGCATTGACGTTCCACTAAAGGCACCCTAGTGCCATCCCCCTTGACTGCAATCGGCTGCAGGACGACGCGGCGTTCACCCTTCCCGGCGGAAGCCTCGACCATCCAGAACGACAGCAGAACGGGTGCATCCACATCACCGGAAACCGCAATGCCAATTTCTTCTGGTGGCAGACTGCGCCACCTGCCGAGTTCCTCTTGCATCAGGGAATGATCAAGTCCCATTAATTCCACGTCATCGCTTCCTGTGGCGGTGTCACGGTTCAAAGTAAATCGCGCCCGGCGACCACCGTCGACGGTTACTAGGTCGTAGGTTTCCTCATCAATCTTAACGAGCCGCTGCTGGCGATCCGCAACCGCCGCCGACAGGAATCGCACCAGCCTACTCAGGCCCGATGACACGTCAGAGAATGGTTTGTAGTCGTCAAGGCTAAAGCCGTTGAGGTCTTGGAACAAATCGAACACCACTTGTCGAGCTTCGCGCGAATTAGACAGTGCCGCCTCAAGCTCGACCTGGGTGCGCTTCAGTTCGGGGTCGGACAGTGCTTCCTGATATAGGCGGTCGTAGTTGAGTCGCTCAGATAACTGCCCGAGAATTTGAGCACGAAGGTCTTCGGCAACATTACCTTGGTCATCGACCTTGCCGACGGTTCTAGCGATCTCAGTAAGCTTTTCGTCGAGCAACATGAAAATCCGCCCCTCGATCGTGTCCGACAGGACGAGGTTATAGACCTGCGCCGTATGGTTTTGACCGTAACGGTGAATACGCCCGATGCGCTGCTCGATGTCCATCGGATTCCATGGCAGGTCAAAGTTGAACAGGATTCGCGCAAATTGAAGGTTGATACCTTCTCGGCCCGCCGCCGTGCAGACCATCACGCGCGGTCCGTCCTTCAGGCGGAAGCGACGCTCTGCAGCCAACTTGGCCCCATGATCGCCACCCCGCAAAACCACCACACCCTGCCCAGGGAAGGTTTGTTCAATCTCGCGTGCAATCAAATCGACCGTACCTAGGTAGGTAGCGAACATCACGATTTTCTCGTTCGGGTTCTGTCGCCACAAAATCCCCAGGCCATCTAGCAGCTTCTGTGCTTTGGTTTCACGCTGCTGCGGAAAAACATTTAGCAGATCACCAATGCGAAGACGTTCTTCAGGCAGATGAAGCTCAACAACGGCAGAAGCGGCTTCCTCCGCGTGGGCGGCCGAATACTCGCTCCCGTAGGGGTCGGACGCCATCTCCAGCGCTTCCTCGTCCAGCTTCTTGACCAATCGATACTTGAGATCAGCGAGCACGCGATCCACCTCACTGCGACCGATGCTGTCCCGCGAGAATTTGAATTCCTCGTAGATCAGTTCGCGCGCTTCTTCGGTCAGGCGCTCGCGGCCTTCGATGTCCAGGTCTTTGTCGCGCAGAAACGCCTCGTGCAAGGTCAACATCAGCAGCCGGCGTTTCAGCGTTCGCCGGACGGCGGCAAAGCTCGATGCTGCAATCTTCTGGAAGATGGCCATCAGGAAGCCCAAGGCTTGGCCCTTGCCGCCTTGGCGGCGCGCCAGATTGAACCCGTCTTCGAGATACTCGCGCAGCTTCTCGTAGAACCGGCGTTCCTCGTCACCCATCACAAAGGATTCCGTGTGCACCCAGCGCCGCGCAAACAATGGCGAACCATCGGGCTGACAGGCATCCGCCTTGGTTCGGCGGAACATCACCGTGTTCAGGCGGTGGCGGTTTTCAAGCATCTCTTCCGGGCTGCCAAACAGCGTCGGATTGAGCAGCTGCGCCAGCATCCAGAACTGGAAATGATTACCTTGGTGCGGCGTGGCAGACAACAACATCAGATCCCGCGAATGGTCTTTCAGCGCCTCCGCCAGCTTGTAGTTTTCGGTCTTCCTGACCTTACCTCCGACGCGGTAAGCGGTTAGGTGGTGGGCTTCATCGAACACCACAAGATCCCAGCGCGGGGCATCCAACAGGCGCTTGATGCGCGCCGGACGCTTCAGGGTGTCTATGCTGGCGATCAGCAGGTCATGCTTGGCAAAGGCGTTGGTCTTACGGTCGGTAATGTCACCCTCGGAGCCGAACACCTCGAAGTCCAGATTAAAAACCTCGTTGAGCTCGCGGTGCCAGTTGTTCACGAGCCCCGCTGGCACCACCATCAGTGCCCGCGTCAGTTCGCCCCGGCTGGCCAGTTCCCTAAGGATGAGTGCGGTCTCGATCGTCTTGCCCAGCCCGACTTCGTCGGCGATGAGGAAGCGCCGGGGCGATGCGGTAGCGATCCGGTGCGTCAGCACCACCTGATGGGGAAGCAGATCGATCTTGGCTGAGGTCAGCGCCGACGCGCTTTCCATCACCGGAAGCGCGTGTGCCTCGTAGGACAGCCACGCCTTGCGTGCGCGGTCGGCGTTGCCATCAACCGCACGCAGGATGCGTTCGGTGCGGGACAGTTGGCGGCGAACCAAGCCAACTGGTACACGGCGCTCGCCCACGCCGAAAAAAGCACGCAGGTAGCCGTCGCGTGCCGGATCAAGAACGACGCCTTGGCCGAATTCGTGATGGGTGATCCGTTCGCCGGGCAGGAGCTGAGTCTCTATTTCCACGCTCAGACCTCAGGTGATCCGCAAATGGAAAAGACCAACAGGCTTGATGCCTCCGCGGAGCAGGATCTCCTGCGGATATTCATTGGCCTCACCCCACAGTATGCGGCCAAACGCGAGCAAATGGTCGCTGTGCCGTGCAGCGCAGCGCCATTCAACCGAGTCGGTGGCAGGATGAAACTTGATCCGTCCGAGACCTGATGGTAGCCAAAAGATCAAGGACGCTCCACCTTCGTAGTAGGATTGAAACGACAGGATCGCATCCTTAACCCCATCGCCCAGCCAAGTCTCGGCGTCCTCGGGCGTTAATAAATCCAAGCCGCCTTCCAGTCCCGCGACCACCAGTGTGTTGTTGCCATTGCTCGGCAGGTCATCTGGCCAACGGCCTGCAGCCTGCAAGAACTGGCGCAGGCTCCAGACCTCGCTGGCCGCGCACACCTGATTGCGGGCCTCTTCGTCCCAAATCCAGCTCGTGCCGCGCCGCTGCCACACTGTATCGATAGTCTGCTTCATGCCGCAATCCTCTCCTCGCACATTGACTGAGCGTCTTCGACGAAATGGATGGATGAAGGCGATGCAGCAGACTGCAATGCTTGGCAATACATGGCGGCCAATCCCAAACCGATCCGCCGCAGATCGCGTTCTGTCAATACTAGTGTCCTCTCCCGATCATTCCTAGCGGATGCTCGAAACTCAAACCCGCCAAGGGTGCTACCGGAATTCACCGGGGAAACCTGCCGTGCATCGCCATGACAACTTGCATCGCGAAGCCACTTGAGAAAGTCGTAAGCAGTGAAGCCCTTGAAATCACCGCTTGTATGCAGCTGTCGTTCCGATCCACCCGTGTTCAATGCCCAAGGCAGGTCTTCCACGTTTTGTCCATCGAGAGCTACCTTCACAGAGATGGCCGCCCGATCTTCAGTGGAGTTATCAGTGCTTTCTGGAGTTCGTACGCGCTGCATTACCCAGGCCAGGATAGCCACGCACAGGCCGTAGGACTGGGTGACGTTGTACTCAGCATGAGGTGTCTCATTGAGCATCGTGCGGAGGCGATCGACAACCGCCCATTCCGCATGAGCCTTGGTAATCTCGGTCATAGCTCGTACTCCTCAAACAGGGTTCTTTGCGTTGGCCTGACCGCTTGTGTCGCCGCCCAGCCGTTGTAGATCGACACCGCGCGCGAGGCCGCATTGCGACTGGCCTGATCCGGCCCGTTCTTATGTAGCCATTCCAGCAAAGGCTTGAGCGCCACGTGGGGCCTGAAGTTTTCGTTCTTCAGGGTGTCGGACGCGTTGATGCCGCTGCCATCGAAGCAGGCCCCGATAAGTACCAGCGCCTGATCAAAATCAGATGTCAATCTGCGCTTGTGCTTGCCGGACCAGTCGCGGGCAAACTCCAGCGAATTCACCCGTGTGACGACCTTGCTTTTTTCCGAGCACCAGCCACGCTGCTCGAATTCGTCGGGCGTGGTGATCGTGCCTTTGAGAAATTTCTGGAGCTGATCACGCTTCATTTCAGTGGCGTTGCCGAAGGTGCGCAGAAACTGGCGAGTCATCGGCTCGGCATTGACCGGTGGTGGATCTTTGCCTTTGTCGGCGTCCTCGTCGATGAGCTGGTTGATACCGACTAGCGCTTCTTTGACGGAGATTGCGCGCCCCTCATCCACATAGACCTTGCCGTAGTGGCGTGAGAAGTACTCAAGCGCCTTGCCGCGCCGGATCACCTGAATGTCGGCGGCTGGCAAGCCTTCCTTGGCGTGGTTCTCCAGCATGCCCTGCAATTGCCGCACATCGGCCATCACTTCACGGCGCATTCGGCCCCAGCTGACCGGCTTGGGCTCTTCGGTGCGCTTGCGGCACACGTGGATGATGTCGTACTCAATTTTTTGAGAGCCAAATTGGCCGTCCCCCTTGGTTTCGTCCGCCCGGATTGGGTAGGTGGCTTCAAGATAAAAGCCCGCATCGAACAAAGATTCCAAGACCGCCACCCAAGGCTCATCTTCGCTATGATGAAACGTGAATGCCAGCAATCCGGCAGGCTTGAGAATTCGACTTGCTTCACGCCAACATTGCGTCAGTAGGCGCTGGTAAAAATGATCGGGATCATCTGGTTCTCTGGATGAATTTGTCACGACCTCCATTGACTTAAGTGTTAAGTCTCCTTGAAAGACGTCGGGATGAATGTTCTTCAACCCCAGCCGGAGCCAGACATAAAAAAAATCAGATAGCTCTGCATATTGGATGTTGTCACCAAACGGCGGATCGGTAATCACCATGTCAACGGAGCCATCCGACAGGTGGTCAAGGGCAGTCGAGGACGCCAGCTTTATCGTCGCCGGCTGAACAGGGTCGCCCAGAGTGACTTTCTCGCTCTTGCCTGTACATTGATCTGCCAACGCAGAATGCGTTCGCCCCAACTGAGCAGTACTCACAACTTCCCAGGGATTTCTCGCCCATTCAAGGCCTTCAAGAACTCCCTCGACACAGGCTCGCCAGTTGCCACGACCGGTCTTTGCGAACACGTTATTTTCTACCGGGTTGTTCTTTGGGTAAAAATTGTTATTGCTAAAGTGCGGCACCAATTTGTCGTAACCAGAATCCCAAATGCAAAAAAGATTTTGATTTCTAAGGTATTGCTGGAAAGCACCTAGAGCCGCCTCGCGCGCAGCTGTCGAATAATTTCCGGTGGTGCAAATAGCCTTTAGCAGCAAGGAGTGGACCAGCCGTTGCCGAGGATTAAACATCGTCCACCAATGAGTAAATCCATGTCCATTAGGCAAAACATCCTTCACCGTAGTGGTGATCCCCTCTGGAATTACGGTTTTAGGCCAGTAAGACTCGAGGTCGGTATCCTTTCTTTGCTCCCACTCAGTCATCGCGGCAGTTTCTTGTCGAGCGAGAGCAGTTTCGTACGGCGCGAAGAATCTACCGTTGTACGCATCAACCGTAAGTGAAGGGTCCACTCCTTGTATAGCGTAAGCGGCAAATGGTGCAGCTTTGCTGCTAGCCCGAACTGAACTAAGAACTCCCTGCTTTGTTCCGCAGGATGCACATGTATATGTACCGCGTCCAAACACATTACCTTGACTGGTCTTGATCGTTAACCCTAGGTGTTCAAACTCATCCGGCAGAACACCACGGACTTCGATCAACGACGCCTGTTTGGCCCGTTCCGTTGACCATCGAGCCGTTGACGCAGCATCATCTTGGGCAGCCCCGCCCAAATTCATGCCCGCATCGTCGAACTTATTGCTGCCAGCGAGCCATGTAGGCGCTACAAGCAAACTAAGTTGAACTTTCTTATTAGGCTTTTTGGGTGCGCCAAGATTCACGGGCGTGGTGTAACCACAGTGTGGGCAAATCACGCCCTTGACTCGATCAAGTACAGAGAATGGAAATTCTGATGGAGCGACATGTAGAGACTCATTGGGAGCCATCCGAGCAGAACTCTCTTCAACATGGAATTCGCCGTTGCACTGACTACAGACATGTTCCCAGTGCTTTACGGTGAGCGTCTTCACAGCTATCACCGGACTACTCATGATTGGCGTGCGATGACCGCAACCAGTCACCTGACAAGGGCCGTGCTTGGACCAGAACGTGTAAATGATTTCTGGACCCTCGTAGCGATAGTCCTTGCGCTCGTCGCGCGGGATGCCAAGCGGATCGAAGTCGGCTGACATTACCTTCCCGCTCGGGAGGTGCTTCCATGTCCCCTTTTCGCCTACCGGGCCGTCGCAGTAGTAGTACGGCATGATCTGCGGCTTAACCTCTGCCTCGATGTCGGCGAGCAGGCGTTGCACTTCCTCCAGATCGACATCGGCAAGCTCCTGCTTCACCACGAACCACGCCACGGGATTCAGGTCGTTGCCGATCATCTGCATTCCGAGACGAGAACCCTCGACAAGCGTGGTGCCGCCTCCCATGAAAATGTCGGCTACTTTCAGGTCCTTGAACGCACCTTTTTTCTGGTGATTAGCGTAATAGTTATCCCACACCAGCTTGGCCGCGTGCGACTTGTCATCCGGTGCCTTGGTAGCCGCAGCGATGAGCATTGCACGAAAAACGCTGGAGCGACGCCGCGCCCACCACTTAGACATCTGGTAAATCGGCTTGCCTGCGTTGCCTTCGATGATCGCCACCTGATTCACCGGAAGGATCGGAAAATCGACCTCCAGGCAAGTCTTGGGACGGTTCGGATCGTTGAAGTCGACGGTCTCCATTGCGACCGTCTTGCCGGCAGCGACGGCCTTCGCGACTTCTTGGGCCAGTTGTTCTTTTTTGGTTGCCATGCAGCGCGTTCTTTATTTTGTGAGCTCGACGAAGGGCGACAGCACCTCGAGCAATGAGAGGCCGCCGTGCGTCAACGTCGGGTAGCCGCCTTGGCTCTTCCACTTCCAGCGGCCGACGGCCAGGAGGTGAGCGCCGTGCGGGCTGTTGATTTGAAGTGCCACGGGCGGCACGAAGGGGCCGCAGTCTTTTTGTGTAAGACCGGTGCCCTTGGCGCTTCGCCCGCTGGCGAAGGTTTTCTTGAGGAACTGGCCCACCTCGCCATCAGCGTCAGGGAAATAGCCTGTGGCCGCATAGCCGTGATCGGAGGTAATGACCAGACGCCGCCCGGTGGCCAAGCTCTCGACGAAAGTCCAGAAGTCGTCGCCGCTGAGTTGATCGGCAGCGTCGCGGGTAAGTGTGTCGAGGCCTTGGCCCGCACCTGATCCGTCGTGCACCTTGCTGTCGGGCCAGTGGTGCCAGAACACCCAGTTCTTTGCTCCTGGCCTGCCGTTGATCAGGCCCTCGCAATCCTTCCACGGCATATCGACACACTCGGTGTGCGCGGGTTGCAGCTTGTGGGCAAGACCGCCGCCGTTGTTCTGAAGCTGGCTGCGACTGCCGAAGCCCAATGCCTGCGCGAACTGGTTGGTTTCACCGGGCAGCTCGGATGCGTTGGCGGACACCTCGTGCAGTGTGAAACCGCGTTCTTTTGCACCTTGCAACAGCCAAGGCAGTTCACGCAGGGACAGGCCGTCCAGCACCAGCACCGCCTTGGCGCTGTAGGGCTCCGTCCACCAGCGAGCCAATCGATCCGAGGTGCGTTCGACGCCGCTTATTTCAGGTTGGCCGAATGCGTGCCACAAGTCCCAGCCGGTGGAGGACAGAAAGTGGTCAAGCGCGCCGATTTCGCGGTCGCGATTAATGACCTCGCTGGGTGCGTTACCTACAGCCAACGGTTTGGACGCGATCTCGACGGCGTTGTCGATGATGACGCGCCACGCGTCTTTGGCGGAGCCTTTGATCAGGCTGTTCAATACCCCGGCGTCGAGTGGCATCAGTTGTCCTCCTTCTCAAGGCTGAGCTCGAAGGTCATGCCATCGGGCAGCTTCTTGAGCAGTTCCTTGAGTTGCGCCCCGGTCGCTGCCGACAGCTTGATCGAGACTTCAGCGACGGGTGTGGCCGGGCCAATGCCCCAGCCCTCGAGCTTACCGATCAGATTCAAAGGGGAGGTCGCCGGGTTGCTCAGCGGAATGCGGGGCTTGCCGCCAGTGCTGGACCCACCGCCGAAGATTCCGCCACCCGGCGGGGGCGTGCCACCTCCCGATGTCGTTTCACCGCCTGGTGGCGGAGATGGCGGCGGCGGCGGTGGTGTTGTGCCTCCACCGAAAAGTCCACCGCCTGAGCCCCCGCTAGTCGGAAGCTGAGGCGCGGGGGGCGTGGTGCCACCCGTAGTCGGCACCGCCGAAGGTTCCATCAGGAACACTTCATCGAGCTGGCGGCCGGTATAGGACAGCTTGGGGCGCAGGCGTTTCCAGGCTGAATCTTCATCCTCGCCGGGCTGGGTCTGCAGGTACTCCAGGCCGCGCAGATTGATGGCTATCTTGCCCCGCGCGCACAACCGCAGGATGCGTTCCTTCATTGCAGTTTCGCCCAGCCAAGGGATGCAATCCTGACCAGCCGGGCGTGGCTCTTGCAACTCGCGCAGCACCTTGCCAACCGCCGAGTTGGCGCTGGCAGCTTCGAGCACGAGGTCTTCAAAGTCCTCCGGCACGAACAGATCGTTGATCAGCGCCTCCTCAATGCCTTCGGGAATCTGAGCCCCTTGCTTTTTCAGGCTCTCGATGCTGAATACGCACTGTTTCGGGTCAGCGAAATTCCAGCGATGCAGCACCGCAAAACGGTCGAAGCGCTTTTTCAGGATGTCGCGCAGGGCCCCCTGGTATTCGGTATGCAGCTTCTTGTACTCAGCATTCTGGCCGCTCCATTCCTGCGCCTTCATCTCGGCGCGTGCGAGGATCAGCAGGTCGCGATCATGGAAGGCATTGGTAGAGCCGGATCGCGGCAGCAGGAAACGGATGGTGTTGCGGCGCTTCTGCAGGTGATCTTTGATCCAGATGCCGAGGCGCTGGTCGATGTTGTCCGACTCCTCCGGCAGCACCAAAACGGGCAGGCGGTCGTCCCAGCGCTCTGGTTTCTCGGCTTCATCCAGCGTGACCCAAGGATCGGTCTGCCAAGCCTTCGGCAGCGCGATCACTCGAAAAGTCTTGGCGACCTCGTCGGTGCCGCCGATCACATAGCGAACCTGCTTGGCGAGCTGAGCTTGGTCAGAGCCGTCCGCGAACAGCTTGTCGTTGCGAGCACAAGCCATCAGCTTGGCGCGAGGGTTCTCTTCTTCCTTGAAGACCAGCCGGAGGCCGTCCTGATGGATGTTGAAGCTATTCTCGACGATGGTCGCCAGTTCTACCTGGAACGCGTTGTCGTCGACGGCCTTGTTGCGCGTGATGTCGACTTGCAGCGTTGCTGGTTCGGCACCAGCCAAGTTGCCGACAGCAATGGATCGCAGCCACAAAGCGCCCACGATCTCCTGAAGGTGCGGTGCAAGGTTGGCGTGGTCGGACACCGCCTCGGTGACCGAAATGATGTTCTGTTGGGCCTTTGCGCGCAGTGTGCGATGGTGGTCGTTGGAGACGGAGTCGAGCAGCGCGCCGATACCCGAAGCATCGTCATCCAGACGGAAGTCTGCAGCCGTGAGCACCGGGGCCACTTCGCCACAACTCTTAAAGAGGTTGGCCAGGATGCGAATCATGTCGCGCGTTTCCTGCGCGTCGGTGGCAATCAGAACCTGTTCTTCAAGCAGGCGCAGCAGATGCGGGGCAAACGGCCAAGAGACCAGGAATTCTTTACGCTTGCGCTCATGCTCAGCGGCGGGCACCTCCATCAAACGCAAGCTCTCGGTCACATGCGGTTCAATGAGCGAGGCGATCTGGGGCTTGGTGATCTGCAGCCGGTTGGTGAACAGACGATGCAGCAGCATCCGACGACGATCTTGTTGTACCCGCTCGGGGTTGCCGCCCGCCATGAAGTCGATGGCAATCGGATTGACGCGGTGCACTTGTTGATAGGCGTCACTTCCGCCGTTGCGAACCGAAATCACGAGCACGAGCAACTCTGGATGTTCCTTGGCGATCTCGGACAGGATCTGGATGAAGTTGAACGCCCAATTCTTCCAGGGGTACTGCTTGGTATTGGTTAGGGTGTCAAACCAGGTCTGGAATTCGTCCAGAAGCAGCATAGTCGGCGTGTGCTGCAACAGTTCAAGGATAAGCTTGTCGGACGGAATATCAGTTTTGGCCGCACCCATGCCCTCCCACTTGCCCTTGATGTAGGTGCCGTGGGGATGGCGTTCGAACAGCAAGTCCCATAGAAACTTGTAGCGCTGCCGGTGAAGGCTCTCGCCGATCACCGTCATTCCGCTGCGCAGCCCGATCATGCCCACCTGCGGATCATTCAAGGTGGTGGCCCACGAGTTCAGCCACGCACCCGTTGAGGTCGCATCGTTGACTGCGTGGTACAGCGCGGCCATTAAGTGAGACTTACCGAGGCCCCGCTCGCCTATCACCACGACCGGACGCCCCTGGTTCGGGCCGACCGCCTCGATCCCCTTCAGCAGGTCATGCGTCGGGTACGTGATCTCCAAGAACTCCTGGGCTGCAATCTGAGTCGCGCCGGTGTTCGTGTCGTTGGAGAGCTCAATGGCTGTCCCTTTGAGGCGTTTGCCCCGAAATTCTTCTCGTAAGGTCAGTCCAAGCATTGTTTTTGCCCCCAATTGTTCTGTTCGTTCATCTTTGATGCCTTGGCGGATTCAGCGCTTGCGTGGCTTAGGTTTGACAGCTTCAGGCTCTTTTGCGGCTTGCTTGTCCTGAATCGGTATGCCCCCCCGCGCGCAGTGCTCCCGGATCATCACCGCCACCATGTTGGCAATGGATCGGTGGTCGCGGTCGGCGGCAGTGCATAGCGCTTCTTTGATGTTGGGCTCGATACGAAACGTCAGTGTGGTGGTCTTGGCAGCGGCCATGTTTTTCTTCCCACGATGTTTTGGCTGTAGATATACTGCAATGTACAGTAAAGTTTAAGGGCGTCCGGCGTCGTGTGCCATACGCTAACTTGAACGTCCCAGCTGGGAGAACACATGGTCCGTCATTACTCAATCGGCAACTGCGCCCGGAAGTGGCAATACAAGCTGTCTGCAATACAAAAGGTTCGGCATGAGTAGCTATGACTCCCTGACCTTGGCGTTAGAGGGCTGGTTCGATAAGCTGCTGTGCGATTTACCGGATGCACTACGCCAAAGGGTCGAGGAAGACTTTTTGCCCATGCCGTGGGATCGTCTTACGGCTGCAGGGCGGCGAGATGTTACGCAGCAGGTGGACTACAAAGCTGATCCAGCGACGGAACAAGTTCGACAGTTCTGTTGGGATCAGTCTGAACGCATGATTTTGATCACAACGGATATTGCTAAATGGGAAGCTATTGCCACGCCCACCGCTCTTGATCTGGCGCAGAAAGAAACACGTCTGATCGAGCTTCGGCAGGAACTCACCGTCATCGAGGCAGAGAGTTTTGTTTCAGCAACCGAATCCAACACGGCAGAGCAGCCTGCAGACGCACAAATTTTAAAAGCGCAAAAAAACCCCGAGGTCGGATTACAAGAATGGCGAAGTCAAAACGCTCGTAATGCAGCCAACAAACGGCATGATCAACCCGGCGGCAGTCGGTACAAAAAAAGCCAAATTCGCGGAATATGGGCAAGCGGAAACTACTCGTCTAGAGACATCTGTGCAGAACAAGAATGCGCCGCTTTGGGCATGTCATTCTCAACAGCCCGCAAGGCACTGAACAACACCCCTGCTCCAAGTCGATGCTAAGCACAACCTAGCTGCTGCTAGGCACAGGCACTTCGCAGGTGTAGCTCATCCCGGTCAAATCGTGGCATGTCCAACAACACCTTAAGGGGTACAAACATGCTGCAAACAATCTATCGACTTCCCGCTGTCAAGTCCGCATCGGGCTATTCACGATCAACCATTTACTTACGCATTGCTCAGGGCTTGTGGACCAGGCAAGTGAGCTTGGGACGTCGCTGCGTGGGCTGGCCCGCAAATGAAGTGGTGGCGTTGAACGCAAACCGCATTGCTGGTAAAACCGACCAGGAAATTCGTGAGCTGGTGGTCAAGCTTGAAGCTGCACGCAAACTCCCGGCAGGAGGTCAGCCATGAACACTGATGTCCTGACAGTTTTTGCGGTTGAGCCGGTGCAACCCGACAGAGGCGGCGAAGGCGGTGATTTTCAGATCAGTAATGCTGACTTTATTGCTGCGGTTTTTCCGCTTTTGCCCGCGGACGCATTCGCGGGAGTGTGTGCGAAGAGCAATGACCTCAGCAAGGGCGGATGGCTGGCCGCGCGCGCCGATCAATTTGCTGAGCACCTTGCTGCCGCAAACAACAACTACCTTAATTGTTCTAGCTTTTATCTTGGCGATGACGGCTCGTTTAAGGCGCGCAAAGTACAGTTTTCCGCCTGCCATTTTTTGATGCTTGATGATCTAGGTACTAAGGTTGCGATGGAACGTCTGAACGGACTTGAATTGTCTTGGCTGATCGAGACGAGCCCAGGTAATCATCAAGGTGGAATCATCCTTGCTGACCCGCTCAGCGATGGTGCATTAGCCGAGCAACTCCTGAAAGCAATAATTGATGCCGATCTGTGTGATGCAGGGTCCACAGGACCACTGAGCCGGTGGGCACGGCTTCCGGTGGCGATCAATGGCAAACCAAAATATGCCAAGGAAGACGGTTCGCCATTTCAGTGCCGCTTAGTCGAGTGGCGGCCCGACAAACGTTACACGCCGGAAGAAATTGTGGATAGGCTGCAACTAAAACTCGCTCCGGCTGGTAAGCCCAAAAGTACCGCGAAACCTTCGGCGCTGCCTGACAATAACTCGCAAGGTAGTGCGAATGACGCAGACAATGTTCTGACACCCAGGGCGGCGGAGAACCCTGTGGTTGCGGCGCTCAAGGCTCGAGGGCTGTACAAGACACCGTTGGGTTCTGGCAAACATGACATGACCTGCCCGTGGGTGCATGAGCATACCGACCAACTGGACAGTGGCGCAGCCTATTTTGAACCCGACGAGCTATATCCTCTGGGTGGCTTTTGCTGCCAGCATTCGCATCGCGAACAATTCCGTATCCGTCAGTTGCTAGAATTTTTGGGGATCCCTCCCACGCAAGCACGGCATAAACCAGTCATTCGAGTCATCGCTGGAGATTTAAGCCGGGTCGTGGATGCGGCTGAAAAAGAGTTGGCAAACCGTGGCCGGCACTACCAGTCAGGCGGGTTGATCGTGTCGGTCTGCACCGACCCCATCAGCGGCGACCCCAAGATTGTTCCAACCAGCGCACCGGCGCTAACGTTGGAGTTATCCATCGCAGCAACGTGGGAGAGACCCGATGGCCGCGCGAAAGAGTGGGTGCGCTGCGATCCCCCGTCGAAGTACACAGCTATTCTTTACGATGCGCAGCAGTTCCGCCATTTAAAGCCATTGGCGGGTGTAGTGCGGCAGCCATACTACAGGGAGTCAGACGGGGTACTGATAACCGAGCCCGGTTATGACTCAGCGTCGCAACGTTTTGGGGTATTCGATGCACACCAGTTTGACATGCCTGACCCGACGCCTGAGGCAGCACGCGCGGCGCTGGTCTTATTGGAAGACTTGCTCACTGAATTCCACTTTGTCGCCGCCACCGACAAGGCCGCTGCACTAGCTGCTATCTTCACTGCGGCGGTGCGGCCTACTCTTGCCCACGCCCCGGGATTTCACGTCAAAGCGCCTATGCCTGGCAGTGGGAAAACCTACCTTTGCGAGTTGATTGGCGCTTTTGCCGGGCCAGGCGGAAACGCGAAAGTGAGCTACCCGACCAGCTCGGAGGAAGCCACCAAGGTGATTTTGTCCTTATTGATAACCAGCCCGGCAGTCATTGAATTTGATGACATGGACACCGACTGGATACCGCACGGCTCCATCAAGCGGATGCTGACAGCCGAGCACATTACTGATCGGATTCTCGGCGTGAGCAAGACAGTGACGGTAAGCACCCGCACGTTATTTCTTGGCTCTGGAAACAATGTCGGTCCGGTACGCGACCTGCTGCGGCGCGTGTTAACCATACACATTGACCCGCGTTGCGCGACACCGGCAACCATGACGTACGAGGCTTTGCCATTGGATAAGGTGCGCAAGCGCCGAGGCGTGTATGTGGCGGCGGTGCTGTGCATCATCCAGGCATGGCGCAAGGCAGGTGCACCACGTACAGAGGTTGACAGCATTGTCACGTTTGGCGGCGCATGGTCCGACTATTGCCGGTATCCACTGATGTGGCTTGGTCATCCCGATCCAGCAACAGCGTTGCTTGAACAGGTGCGACACGATCCTGATGGTGATGCACTCGGGGTGTTGATGACCGAATGGCATGCCGTGTTCGGCTCGATGCCGACAACGGTGCGCAAGGCGGTCGAGGTAGCTGCCACGCAAGCTGATTTGCTTGACGCGCTGCGTGAATTCCCTATTGAAGAAAAAGGAACAATCAATCGATCGAAGCTTGGCTGGTTACTGAAAAAGAATGCGAACCGGATAGTCAACGGTTTTGAGCTTCAGCAGACGCTGGCCAATGGCCGGACCGCTTGGCGTGTGGTGGCCGTCAAAACACCGCCTTTAACGCCTTCACCGCCTTTCACCCAGTCGGGAGAAAAAAACTGCTATGCCATCGGTAGAGGCAGTGGTCAAAGTGGAAGTATGACCCTGCCAAGATCATTAAGCGGTCACCCGAGCTAGCCCGCGGCTCTAATGCCGCGGGTGGAAGGGGGGGTTGTCAACTGAGTGATGGCGGTGGGTACTGAAGGTGTACCCAGACGAAGAAAATTTCAAAAACCCTGAATTCACAGCGCAGGTAAATTTGTAGTCACTGTATCGGCTGTATGCCGCCGAGAATGAGTTGTTTGTGGTAGTCAGAATACCGTTATGAAAAGTAGTCAACACTTCTATAGAAGTACCCAATACTTCTACTAGAAGTATTAGATGTATCGACTAGACTTCCCAATATGTGCCAGGCTGACCGGATTGGGGCCAATGGCCGAGCCCTCAGAAATTGGTTCTAAGTGTCAGTCTACCGGGTGTATATCGGTTTGTACAAATCATGGTTTGGAGGTGATTATTTCATAATACGAAATTACGACCATCTCCCACTAAAGGTCTCAGCGGTAAGTCTCAACCTTTAGCTTGCGCCGGAATTCCCAAGGCGGTACAGGTTCTACATCGGCCCATAAACCACGCCTAGCGGCCTTGGCTTCTACCTCAGCATCGGCGTATGCCAGGCGATCAATAACTGGCTGCTCGCGCTCATAGGCCCTGTAGTGCCATGCCAGACCGCGCTTGACCTGCTCCAGGTTGGCACCCAGACCGGCCAGCAGCACCTTGCCGACCTTGCGCCCGTACTTGTCAACTTTGGCCCACTCTACCGCCACAGACTGGCCGGCGACCATATCGGCAAGGCTATGCTTGGAAACATTGCCGAATGCTTGCCGCTTTTCAAGCGCATCAACGCCGGTCAGCCTGATCTTGTGCTGGTTGTTGGTGACGTCCAGGATAGTTATGGTGTCGTCATCGGCCACATGGATGACCTTGCCCAGCAGGATATCGGCCTGCACCTGAAACACCAGGCACAGCGCCAGTAAGCAAAGAAGCTGCCGCATAGGAAATCCTGAACTATTGCCTCCTGATTTTGACCCACCGCCGAGATTTAATTGACCCAGCCGAGCGCCTGTCAAATGATTTTCGCAGGCGGATTCGCCAAGAATTGAGGTGGGTCAGACCAAAGTCGGCACCTGGGTCAAAAACGTGGTTTTTAGGCAGCAAACATAGTGCTTGTTTGAACCGTAATCGCGGTCACGACAGGCATAGCGCAAATGGTTTGATGGGGGCTAAGATAGTTTGCGAATGGAACTGTCATTTAATACGCTGGATACACCAGCCCTGACCAAGGCCCAGTTATCCGGCGTGTTGTTTGATCCGTTGGGTCTGAGTAAACGCGAAACCAACGACTTTATTGACGACTTCTTTGATATGCTCGGCGGATTCAAGTCTGAAGTGCAACACTCTTGGATTCAATAAACGAGGGTCGAGACGTAAAAATTTTGGGATTTGGAAACTTCGAAGTCCGTAACAAAACAGCCCGACCAGGTCGTAATCCAAGAACTGGAGAAGATGTGGCGATACCTCCGAGACGTATCATTACCTTCAAGGCCAGTGGATTGTTAAAAAATCAGATTGACAAATTTGAAAAAACTTATGACAAATGAACAATTAACTCCATCAATGCCCACGTATTTAAAAAACAAATGGCAATTTATTGGGAGTTGGATTTTCCTTTCAATCGTCGTATGCATACTGATTTCTTTAGCTCAAACGCTAGCCAGAGAGGTAACGCTTGACAATGTTCGTGCTTATGATTTCAAAATAATTCGCACAGCAATCAAGCACCAGAAAGAAGTAAACAATAATTACTTCCAAGAAATCACATCAGAACTATCAACGAGAAATGGTTCTATAGTTTTATTTCCACTGGCTATTATCGAAAAAAATAGCTGCAGTCAAAATGGCAAACTAGGTTCGAATAACAAAATATGCGAATTTTTTAAAAATATCGACGAATGGGAATTAAAAACCAGTTCTAAAAACATCAATAATTATTACAAAATTAAATATAAATTCTTCGAAAAAGAAGTTTATATGTATGCTGAATTAGATTCGGAAAAAGTATTAGTTGGCCAGGCAGGGAATTACTTACACCTCCACGGTGATGACTTTGCACAAATTATTGAATTTATTACAAATAGATTGCCGAACAATTACATCAATTCAATTTACGGAATTACATCAATTTATTACAAATCAAAATGGTCGATGCTAATCTTCTTTTTTGGATCAACTTTAGTGTTGGTTATATTTCTATCTTTAACAATTAGAAAGGAAAGACAGCATGCAAATGAATTAAATTATGCAAAGAATTTAGTCGCTGAAAAAGAAAATCAGTGCCACTTATTGCAATCAAAAATAGACGAATCTAATAACATCTTGTCAGACCGAAAAGAGAAAGTTGAATCATTTCAAATCCAATTAAGAAACAATGAGATAAAACTAGAAAAATATGATGCTGACATAGAATCCTTGATTGAAGACCTTACTGAGTTAGAGGGCAAACATAAAATCCTCCAGTCGAATTTAAATGATATTGAGGCTGAAAAGCACAAGTTAATTACTAATGTTGAGTTTGCTACCTCACGAATTAACAATGCTGAAGCAAAAAATGAATTGCAAAGTTACCAGTCTAAATACAATAAGATCGTTAAACTTTGGGATTCATCAACAAAATGGGCTCAGCGAAGAGAAATTGAAGAGTCGGTAAATGCCAAACAAAGAGTACCTTTTACATTAAGTACTGCCTTTATAGCATTTGAAGCTTGGGTGGATGATTACTATAAGGATTTATCAGCCCAAAATCATTCCAATGAAATTACAACCCTTAATGAAAAAATTGATGTTGTAATTAGAAAACAACCACATTTACGTTTAACTCTTCACAGCATCAGAGTTGCGCGTAATGCTTGGTTTCATAATGGAAAAATCCCAGAGAAAGGACTAATTAAAGAGCTACTCAAGATAATTAACGATGTTGAGCCACGGATTTGATTTTAGAATTTAGCTAAATTTAAATATAAATGAATTGTTTATTGGAAAACGAATCGCTACCTAAATTAGATCTCGCAGGTCATCTAAAAAGAGTGATTGCAGACCTAACGCTGACTTGTTTCATCTGAAATTTGATGTATCTGAATAGAATCATCGTAATCAAAATTGTCTGAATTTGCTCCCTCAGTCCAATATTCCCGTGCGTCAAAGCGCCGACCATCTAGATAGACATTTAAAATAGTGTGACGATGCATTCTTGCTGAAATTTTTACTTTTCAATTTGCATATAAGCATCGTAGTCGTCATCAACATTGACAACGAATTTCCATGCTTCATTACGATCAAGTGGAAAATCATTATCTGTATTATTTTTTATCATATAACTCATAATCATTTTTATACCCACTTATTTAGTTTCATAAATATTTCGAAAATAACCTTGTCGAGACCACTTTCCAGGGCTGCCAATCGGATCCCAACAAGTAGTCCGAACACGCGAGCCAACGAGTTCTTTTGCTTTTCTTGTGATTGAGCCATCCCGATCAAATGTTGACGTTTTCATATGTCGCTGCGTGCCATCCGCCATCACAAGCACTGTGCAGGCTGAACCACGAACAACAACGTTCTCGTTTACTGCAACAAGTGTGTCCGGGGTCGAGAGGGTAGCCACGCTACTATCCCTTCCCGCTGCTACGGCTTCCATTTGATATCGAGCTTTGTCTTCCTTGATCCGCGCCTCCAACTCACTAATTTTTATCTGCTGTATTGACCTCTCAACTTCGAGCCCTTCAACAGCGCTAATTGCTTCACGTGCAACTTTTTCCATACGCTCTGCCTTGTTTCGAGCAATCTCAGCATCTTCACGCGCAGCTTCCAAATTCTTGATAGCAAGTGCTGTTTCAGCTTTTGCTTGGGAAGCAACGCGTTCAAATCGCTCTACGTCTTTTTTTGCAATGCTAGAACTGAGGTATTTCATCAGTCCTGCTGAGTCCGTAACCTTGCCTGCCAAATAAAGTGGGTGCATCTCTAGCAGATGTTCGACGGTTACGAATCCATCTTTTCGCAATGCTGTCATTGTGTTTGATAGACCCCATTCGGTATCACGGTCACCACTCCAAACGGTCACGAGTGTTGGGTACTTCTCGTGAGAACGCTCACCCAAAACGAAGTGCCCTCGGTGCTCTTTTACATCTAACGCTGTGGGATCTCGAAATTTCGCTTCAACATGAAAGCGATCCGGATATCCAGGGTCACGCCCCAGATCCTTAATGACCTCAATTTCTAACTTTTGATCGCTACGAAAATGCATGCCAAATCGCAACGGCAACGAGTCACAATTTGCATGACTGCTTCTAAGTACGGACATAGTAATGATGCTCATGATTTTTCCTTTTTTACTGCAACTGTTGTTTTCCAATTAAGCACATTTAGCCGTTCTTAGCCTAAACCAATTCCGTTTCATGGTAACGCCACTCTTTACCTCTCCAGGCTTGATCTCTCCATGCGGCTGGGTGCATTCTTCGTATTGTCTGAACCTGCGGTACCGTCTGCCTGACAGCGAACTCCACCAACGAACGCAAGGGTGTGTTTATTTCAAAGTCATTACCCTTGGTGCAACAGTTCATGACCAAGTCTTCAGGCATGACTACAGATTGGAAGCGAGCTAGAAAATTTTCTCTACCCCCTTGACTCCATGCTGCTCTAAAAATTCGATCTCGATAAACAACCGTGTTGCTACCTAATGAGCATTGATATTGAACTGCGTTCAGAAGTACAAGCCCCATTCCTTTCATTGTAGGACGGCCCAACGCAGCGGGAAGGTATTTTCGAATCATCTCGCCGGTAAAACCCTTCGCTGGGCCAGGTTCATCTTTGAACTCATCTACATGCGGCGACTCCAGAACCATGATCAAACACGGGCTGTTTGGCCTTTTAATTACGCTTTCGCGCATCGGGAATTGGGTATTTCCAATAATTTCCATCAATGTGCCAAGATACTGGTCAGGGCATGCCCGCATCTCGAAGGGCCTGCCTTGTAATGCAACAGCGCCGCTGACGATCTGCTCAAAATTCAATTCTTCCATTTGGATCTCCTAAGGGTTGTTTCCTTAATAACAGCGAGATCCATGCCAGCTGCTCTGGATTGAAGACGCCCATATAAATCAACCACTTAGATGACTCGAGCATGAGGTTTGTGCAAATTAATTTACATTTAAATAAATTAATTTACATTACAACGCTTAATTGAGCGCGAGGTCAGAGTTCATGCCCAATCGTTTCATCCAATTGGCAAGGGTCTGATGATTGGCAAAGCCAAGCAGTTTTGCCGCGGCGGATTTGCGTTGTCCCGACTGCCGCAGAGCCTGGTTGATGAGACTGCGCGCCACTTCATCCAGCCGCTCTCGCAACTCAAAGCCGTCACTCAATACCGAGAAATGATTCGACACTGCAGTTTTTGCAACAGTAAGCACCGCCGCTTGAACGTCTTGATCGGTAACGCCCGGACCTGCAGACCAAATGACAGCGCGCAGCAGCGTGTGGTACAGCTCGCGGATGTTGCCAGGCCAGGTGAGTGACTGCAAAAGCTTAAGTGCGGCCGGAGTGATAGTCTTGTTCTGTGCTTCGGGCCTGCCAGCAGAGTCGGCGTTGATGCTTGCCAAAAAATGGTGTGCCAGCAATTCCACATCGCCCGGTCGCTCCCGCAGCGGGGGCAACTGGAGTATCCCGACAGCAAGTCGGTGAAAGAGATCTTCCCTGAACCGACCTGCCGCCACATCGGCTGCTAAATCACGGTGTGTTGCGGCAAGAATGCGCGTGTTTATTTTGATGGGCTTGGACTGGCCCATTGGGGTAATTTCATGCGACTGCAACGCGCGTAGCAAACGAACTTGTGTATCCAGCGGCAAGTCACCCACTTCGTCAAGAAAAAGCGTCCCTCCCGAGGCCTCCAGAAAGTGTCCTTTTCTGTCGGCGCTTGCGCCAGTAAAGGCCCCCTTTTTATGGCCGAACAATTCCGAGTTGGCAAGCTCTGGAGCAATGGCTCCGCAGTTCACCGCGACGAACGGCTGTCCTGCTCTGGAACTGGCTGCGTGTATGGCCTCTGCAAACAGCTCCTTGCCAGTACCCGTCTCCCCCAAAATCAGGACGGGCACCTCGTACACAGCAATTCGGCGGGCAAGGCTTATTTGATTGGCAACCACCTGGCTTTGATGAATGATCTTGCCAAACTCAGGGGTTGAGAGTTGAGGGGTATCAGCTAGTCGCCGGACCCGTTCACCGCTGCGTTGCAGATATTCCGGGAGGAAGTCGCTGGCCAAATCGAAAAAGAAATCAACAGACTCAACGCCTTTGTCCCTTGAGGTTTGGATCAGCTTTGCTGGAAAACGCGTCTTCGCCAGAATGATCCAGATGGCTGCCATTGCGGGTGTGCCAGGACTGACGTGGAAAGTGAGTTCTACGTCATCGCGCGGCAGACCTGCCTGCTGGAGGTTTGAACTGACTTGGGTGTAGATGTCCCCGTAATCAATGGGACTGATGAGGTCTACGCTGTACAGGTCAATCACGGATGAGTCGTAATTGGACATCGACTCCAGCCAAGTGCAGTAACTCTTACTTCGATCAAAGTCGTAGTTGGTAAGCAGGTAGATGCGGTCGTAGCGTTTTTCGCCTAGCAAGGCCGTCGCGATGGGACCAAGGTCTGATCCGCGCTTGGCCTCAGCGCATTCATGGTCGGCGGCACCGATCCATGTGATTAGCCAAGTTTGATTTGTCATTGCCCAAATGATATGCGATGGAGAAATTTTGACTTAAATTCCCTCAACCTACCAAATCTACAATAAAACCGATTGATTCGTCTGCGCGTAACCCCTTGATTTATACATGGTTGTCAGGCGCGCTCTCGCGCCGGACTGAGGGAGCCCCCTTGGGGGGCGGACGGGCAGACCGCGCGGGCGATGCTTGCGAAGCAAGCAAGCCACAAGGGTGGGCGGGGGCCAACACCAAATACACGGCGAAGCCGCTGACCAAAACAATGCGCAAAGCGCCTGACATAAGCCACTACCTGAGCACACCACTAGGGCAACAGCCGGCGGCGCTGGACTGAGCCAGTCTTACCCAACAAACGATTTAGATCGTGGCTGCGCACGATTTAACATTACTTGTTAGGCGTTTTTTATGCTCCGTTTATAGACCTCGTGCTTGTGACCTCGTGCTTGAAAGCACAAAGCGATACGGCGGGAATATCAAATGTAAGGCCTAATCCCTAGCCGTTTGGAAGTAAGGCAGTGTCCTGCCAAATGACCGTTTACACAAACTTTCTTACACCCCCACAATTCCACCTGCCAGCGGCTCGTGTAGAGCCATCGTTGAGAAGTCTCTGAGTAGTCATCTCAGGTTTTCATTGATTTTCCTTACGATCACAGCCTTTCTTTTTTCAAATTCTTGATCTGATATCAGACCGTTTTCATGAAGCTTTCTGATTTTGCTGTACTCATTTTCTTGAGCTCTTACCTTTATGCTCGATATTACATTTCCGAATCCGAAACGAGCAGAATTTCTTTGAATAAAACCCAAGGGTATATATCTGAGGCCGTATAGATGTCTGATGAACAAAAGCGCCGTCAGAAAGTAGAGAAATCCAAAAGTGTAATTCGTGACATTCTCAATCAGTTTGGTGTTTTCGTTGACGTATTTTTTGTAGAATACGGCCCTGCGGTGCAGTTCCGTCAAACTGGCGATCTCAACTAGACTTTCATGCCTCATCTTCTCCCATTGCTCTTGATGCCCAAAGGTTCTATCATCGAAGTAGCCAGAATAGATTTTCAGCATTTCTTGCTTGGTCATTGGGGTATATGCCGGGGCAAATCGCTCTGATATCTTTTCGGCATTTTGCACAATTGCACTCTGTAAAACAATAAGCGCCATCAATCCGCTCGCAAAAATAACAAACCTACCTATTCCACTCATGCAAATTCTCCTGTGATTAAAAGATTAGCGTTTATCTGCCGCTCGATCAGGTGCGCGAGGTGGCAAGTTACCGGCACTATAGTCTGAAAACCGAGCAGGCCTACCTGCACTGGGTGCGCTTTTACCTGCGTTGGCATGGGGAGCCCCTGCCTTGGCGCCTGTCTGGGAGGGACTGGCCCCGCCCCCTTGGGAGAGGGGAAAGGGATGGGCCAAGACAGGCGCAATGTGAGGAATGAACGAGCGCCCGGATGGGCCGAAGGGGTTGGGGGCCAACACCAAATACACGGCGAAGCCGCTGACCAAAACAATGCGCAAAGCGCCTGACATAAGCCACTACCTAAGCATGCCACCAGGGCAGCAGACGGCGGCGCGTAAGACGCGAAGCGGCTGGGAAGCGCCGACGACTGGTGACCGCACAGCCTAGACAATTTTGCATAACGCCTGTTTTGGAAACCCTTTAGGGCGCGCAAGCGGTGGGCGGCACCAAGTAAAGCTTTAGCGCAACGACTGGCGATCACTTTCTGAAATGCGGCGTTATGTAACTTTGACGTAGCTGGGGTCGTCTCAGAATTCGGAAAATAAAGCACGCTAAGGAGTAGCCCCTTGCAGCGAGGCAATCAGCGGACAGGACACGTTGCCCTTTTGCGCATGGCAGGCGCACACGAGGTCAGACAAAACGGCCTCCATGAGCGCGAGGTCGGCAAGCTTCTCTCGCACGTCTTTGAGCTTGTGTTCGGCCAAGACACTGGCTTCTTCGCAATGTGTTCCGTCGTCCAGGCGCAGCAGCTCGGCAACTTCATCCAGGCTGAACCCCAGCCGCTGGGCCGATTTCACAAACCGCACCCGGGTCACGTCCGCGCCCCCATACCGGCGAATGCTGCCGTAAGGCTTGTTCGGCTCAGACAGCAAGCCTTTGCGCTGATAGAACCGGATGGTCTCCACATTGACCCCTGCCGCCTTGGCAAAAACGCCAATGGTCAGATTTTCAAAAATAGTTGGCATACCGCTTGACTCCGTACTTTGCTACGGAAGTAATCTTAGGCTATCCAACTTCAATTTCAAAGGTCGTGCTTATGTCTGAAACAAAAAATGGGCGGGGTGCCCTCGCTGCCGGCGGGCTGGCTGCCATCCTCGCCTCAACTTGCTGCCTTGGCCCGCTCGTTTTGCTCGCTTTGGGATTCAGTGGGGCATGGATCGGCAATCTGACCGCGCTGGAACCCTATCGCCCCCTCTTTATCGGCACAGCAGTGATCGCTTTGTTCTTTGCCTGGCGGCGCATCTATCGCCCTGCGCAAGCCTGCAAACCGGGGGACGTTTGCGCGATTTCCCAGGTGAGCGCTACTTACAAGCTCATTTTCTGGGTCGTGGCCGCGCTGGTCCTGGTGGCGCTCGGATTCCCCTATGTCCTTTCTTTGTTTTACTAACCGGAGATCACCATGAAGAAACTGTTTACTTTCCTCATCCTCGTCGCTGCCATCGCCCCTGTATGGGCAGCCGTTCAAACCGTCACGCTGGCCGTGCCAGGCATGACCTGTGCTGCCTGCCCCATCACTGTTAAAAGAGCTATCTCGAAAGTCGAGGGCGTGAGCAAGACCGACGTGAACTTCGACAAACGTGAGGCGGTCGTCACCTTTGATGACGCCAAAACCAGCGTGCAGCAGCTGACCAAAGCGACTGAGGATGCGGGCTATCCCTCGACCCTCAAGAAGTAGTCATGAAAGACCCTAAGACCCTTGTGCGGGCCAGTATTTTTGGCACGATCGTGCTTGCTTTGTGCTGCTTCACGCCCGTATTGGTGGTGGTGCTTGGCGTAGTCGGAATGTCCGCGCTCACAGGCTATCTGGACTATGTTTTGCTGCCCGCGCTGGCGGTCTTCATCGGCTTGACGATCTACGCTATCCGAAGAAAACGTCAGGCCGATGCCTGCTGCACCCCGAAATTCAATGGAATAACAAAATGACCGAAATCACCTTAAGTGGCATAACCTGCACCTCTTGCGCCACCCATGTCAAAGATGCCTTGGAAAAGATTCCCGGCGTGAATACGGCTGTGGTGTCTTATCCAGAAAACCGCGCGCAAGTCATGGCCGACACGGCCGTGAGTCACGCGCAAATGTTGGCCGCCATCGCCGCATTGGGCTACCAAGGCGCGATCCGGGTGGGGGACCTCAAAAGTGATGCCGAGAACCGCGATGCCCTTGCGGGTGCCGGTTTGCATATCGCCGTGATCGGCAGCGGCGGCGGCGCGATGGCCGCAGCGCTCAAGGCCGTCGAAAAAGGGGCGAAGGTCACGCTGATCGAGCGAGGCACCATGGGCGGCACCTGCGTCAACATTGGTTGCGTGCCGTCCAAGATCATGATCCGTGCCGCTCATATCGCCCATCTGCGCCGCGAAAGTCCGTTTGATGATGGCATCGCGGCGACCGTGCCGGCGATTGACCGTCGCAAACTGCTGGCGCAGCAGCAGGCCCGCGTCGAGGAGCTGCGCCATGCCAAGTACGAGGGCATTCTGGAAAGCAATCCGAGCATCACCGTACTGCACGGCGCTGCCCGCTTCAAGGATGGCCGGCACCTCACCGTGACGCTGAACGACGGCGGTGAGCAGACGGTCGCCTTCGACCGCTGCCTGATCGCCACCGGTGCCAGCCCTGCCATTCCGCCCATCCCCGGCCTAAAAGATACGCCGTATTGGACTTCGACCGAGGCGCTGGTCAGCGACACGATTCCCGAACGCCTGACCGTGATCGGCTCGTCGGTGGTCGCGCTGGAACTGGCGCAAGCCTTTGCTCGGCTGGGCAGCCAAGTCACAATCTTGGCCCGCAGCACGCTGTTCTTCCGCGAAGACCCAGCCATCGGCGAGGCCGTCACCTCCGCCTTCCGGGCCGAAGGCATCCAAGTGCTGGAACACACGCAAGCCAGCCAAGTCGCGCATGTGGATGGCGAATTCGTGCTGACCACTAACAGTGGCGAAACCCACGGTGAAGTACGCGCCGACAAACTATTTGTCGCTACCGGCCGCACACCGAACACGCGCAGCCTGGCACTGGAAGCCGCGGGCGTGGCAGTTAATGCGCAGGGCAGCATCGTCATTGACAAAGGCATGCATACAAGCGGTCCGAACATCTTCGCTGCCGGTGATTGCACTGACCAGCCACAATTTGTTTATGTTGCAGCGGCGGCCGGTACGCGCGCGGCCATCAACATGACAGGCGGGGAAGCGGCCCTCAATCTGGACGCGATGCCTGCGGTGGTCTTCACTGATCCGCAAGTGGCGACGGTTGGCCTGACTGAGGCCGAAGCGCATGCAAACAAAATTGAGACCGACAGTCGAACCCTGGCACTCGAAAACGTCCCGCGTGCGCTGGCCAACTTTGACACCCGTGGCTTTATCAAGTTGGTGGTCGATGCCGGTTCGGGTAGATTGATTGGCGTCCAGGCGGTCGCCCCAGAAGCGGGCGAGCTGATCCAGACGGCGGTACTCGCCATCCGAAACCGCATGACCGTCCAGGAACTGGCTGACCAGATGTTTCCCTACTTGACGATGGTTGAGGGCCTGAAACTCGCGGCGCAGACCTTCAGCAAGGATGTGAAACAACTTTCCTGCTGCGCTGGATGAGCCGGCGGTCCGTCCAAGGGGCGGACCCGTTCGTTTTTTACAAGGAGAACCGCGATGTGGGAAAACATGATGAGTGGACCGTACTGGGGCGGCATGGGCGTCGGCATGATCGGCATGGCGATATTCTGGGTTGTGGTCATTGCGTTGCTCGTGCGGGTTTTTCGCTGCGGGGGCAATCGCCAATCACAGACAGATGCGACACCACTGGAGGTGCTGCAAAAACGCTACGCGGCCGGTGAAATTCAGCGCGAGGAATACGAACAAAAAAGGCGCGATCTCGGCCACTTGAGCTGACGTACAGCAGCGATGGAAGCTCTTTTGTCTCATCGCACTCATCGGAGAGAGAGGCGACAACCATGATTCAACATAGACACTCCGAAACACCGCAGCACTTGACCACCGTTCATCAAGGAGTTGATTCAAATGCGCCTGTGCGAGGATTGCAGAAATCAAGAGGTGTTTTGTGGGTTCTGTCGTAATAAGCGTAACCGACAATCCAACGCATGCTTGATTTCCGCAAAAACTCAATCAACAGCGCCCTGCGCAAGGTCCTCAAACGGTTCCACTACCCGCTAGAAGTGATGCTCACATGCGTGCGCTGGTATGTGGCCTATCCGCTGAGTCTGCGTCACATTGAAGAAATGATTCAGGAGCGCGGTGTTTTCGTGGATCACGCCACCGTGCATCGCTGGACGATCAAGATGGTGCCGGTGCTGGCCGCCGTATTTCGTCGGCGCAAGCACCCCGTTGGCAAGAGTTGGCGGATGGACGAGACCTACATCAAAGTGGCCGGCCAGTGGGAGTACCTTTACCGGGTGGTTGACCGCGCTGCCCGCCGATGTCACACGACAGCTTGGTGTGCTTGGCCAGGGCGGTACTCCGTCGTGGTCACTGACTGTCCGTGATGTGTAGTATGTAATGTGTAAAAGACTTAGCCTACCCGTGAGGGTAGGCTAAGTAATTAAACGGTGGTAAGTTCCGTGGTGAGCAGGAGCTGCTGCTTAGCACGATCGTGACGTGACAGGTCCACGTATGCGAGCGACATCTCCTCACCTACGGTAGTGATGTTGTCAAGGATCTTTGCACTGCGTTCGAGAGCAGTGAAAAGAGTGGTGATGAATGCGAATAGTTGACCGATTGCTTTGCCCATGACGATCCTTAAGGTTGATGGAATGAGGTAGCTAACCCCACAACATGGGCGTAGCCCAAGAAACGTCACGCAGGGTGAACAGGGGGGGGGGGGTAATCCGCGGTGTATCGCACTACCTTAAAGTTCTGGGTTGACACCCAGATTCTATTTTTCACCAAACTCCGATGCGTTCAGGATTAAAAATTTCCCACAAAATTTATAAAATTTCACCATATGTCGAGCCAGGTGCAGTGGCCGATACAGTCTGAGGCATATGCTTTGAATTGGGTGTTGGAACTGATGGGGGGGGGTGGTTTCTTGACCTCTGGTTCTTTGTCACTACGGTCATACTCATTTTAGAAATCTCACCCAACCCTGAGCCTTCCTAACTGTGTTGGCACTGAATGATTAGGTGTAAAGGCCGCTTTCGCGGTGACTGATCAAGCCCTTGCGCAGCACTTTTTATATGCCAAATAGGCCGCTAGCCGGCGTAAAACATGCGTAAGCAGCTATTAAAAGAGTGGCGAATGGATGCCGCTACGCCCTCCCTAGCTTTTCTCGCGGTTGGGACAACGGTTGGGACAATGGACGATTTTGGAGCCACAAAGAAGAAAGGACTTAGCCCCTTTCGAAGCTAAGTCCTTGATTCATATGGTCGGCGTGGCGGGATTCGAACTCGCGACCCCTTGCACCCCATGCAAGTGCGCTACCAGGCTGCGCCACACGCCGACAAGCTGTAAATTATAACGTGGAGTTGGAGCCGGTTTGGTGTTGGTTGCGCTTTATTTCTAACCTAACGCACACGTACAAACTGCTACAGATCTAGGCTCAGTATGTCGCGTATGCGCACGAGCTCAGCGCGCAAACCTACCAAGTCATGAGCGTTGGTCATAGCCAAAGGCTTTGTATTCAAGTCCATCGCAGCTTGCTCAACCAAGGCGGCGGCGGCTTGAATAGTTTCAGCGTCTGACAACAACGGCGTTTTTTTACTCAGGCGTTGCGTATGCACGAGGTCTTGCAATTGGTTGCGCGCACCACTGATGGTGAAGCCTTGCTCGTACAGCAAATCGCGTATGCGCCGGATCATCAACACCTCGTGGTGTTGGTAATAGCGGCGATTACCTCGCCGCTTCATGGGCCGCAGCTGCGTGAACTCTTGCTCCCAATACCTCAGCACATGCGGCTTGACGCCACACAGCTCACCAACCTCACCAATGGTGAAGTAGCGCTTGGCTGGTATAGATGGGAGAATTTGTTCCATTAGCACCTTGGTGACTTATCAGTAGTAAAAGGCGAAGATTATGCGCCAAGGTGATGACTTTACAGTAAATCAGTGGCGTGACAGAGACTTTTACGCATGAATGTGGGCCTTGAAAACCAAAGTTTTAGGCCAACCGTGCCACGCGGGTTTGAACTTGATCTTTCAGCTTGGGGCTCGCATGGAAAGTAACCACCCGCCTTGCAGCAATCGGCACCTCTTCACCGGTTCTAGGGTTTCGGCCAGGTCGTGGCGATTTGGATCGGATTTGAAAATTTCCAAACCCAGTGATTTTGACGTCTTCACCAGAAACCAACTGCTCCGTGATGAGGTCAAACAAGGCGTCCACCATGTCTTTGGCTTCACGCTTGTTCAGGCCAATGTTGTCATACAACATGTCAGCCAACGCGGCCTTTGTCAGGGCGGGAGTTTCTAAGCTTTCTAACGTAAATTCCATACTTCACTCTCAACTGTATCCGGATACTTCGCTCAATCCGTTGGACATCTTATCTGTACTTGATAACACCAGCGTGCTTTTTTACCTGCGCAACGGGCTTAACAAGTGCAACATGCACAACAACTGATGCAGCCACGCGTCAACTATGCACGCAACTGCAACATCAACTAAGCCCTCAACTGTGCCGCAACTGTGGTCTGCAAGGCCGTCAACACGCTGGCAACTGCGGCATCAATTTGCACATCAGTCAATGTCGCTTCATCAGAACCAAAAACCATACGTATGGCCATGCTCCTACGCAGACTGGTCTCACCATCCATAGGTTTAGGTCGGTACATGTCAAACAAATTGGCGCTCTCAAGCAAGCCCTGTGTGTTGGCGCCTTGCACAGCGACCATGATGTGATCATGCGTTACAGACTCGCCCACCCAAACGGCTAAGTCGCGTTCGACACGTTGCTGGCGCGGCACCGTTTGTGCCTTGGGCAGTTGGCGCGCAAGTACAACGTCTAGGTCCAGCTCAAATAACACAGGCGCTTTGGGCAAGCCGTAGCCTTGGCGCCACTGGGGATGCAATTCACCCACAAAACCGATGGGCTGGCCGTCTAACAACACTTGGGCGCACCGGCCAGGATGCAATGCTGGATGCGCAGCTGCCACAAAAGTGGGCTTGCGTGGTGACAGCAAGGCCTCTACGTCGCCTTTGATATCGAAGAAGTCAACATCGCGCTCGGCCACACCCCACTGCGTGGGCTGGTTGGGGCCAAAGGCCAAACCTGCCAAACGCATGGGTTGATCAAAGCCAGCAACTGTGGTGTCTGTGTCCAATACAGACGGGTTTTTCTTGAACACACGGCCCAGCTCAAACACACGCACGCGTGGTGCACGGCGGTCTAAGTTGAACTTAAGCACTTGCACCAAGCTGCCCATCAAGCTTGAGCGCATGACGCTCAGTTGGCTTGCAATGGGGTTGAGCAGCTGAATGGGGTCTGCATTGCCAGCTAACTCAGCTTCCCAACGCGCCTCAACAAAGCTGTAGTTGATGGTTTCAAAGTAGCCACGCTGAGCCACCAAGCGGCGCATGGCGTACTGACCGCGCTGGGCCTCTGAGCGCACTTTAGGCAACGTAGGTGCCAGCGGCGCTGAGGTGGGCAACTGCTCAAACCCCACCATGCGCAGCACTTCTTCAATCAGGTCTTCTTCAATGCGAATATCAAAGCGCGGCGAGGGAGCGACGACAGACAACACCCCTGGAGATGTCAGCGCTACCGCCATGCCCAAACGCGTCAGCGCCTCAACGCATTGCGCCTCAGTAACAGGCATACCTATCACCTTGCAAGCACGCGCAACGCGCAAAACCACAGTCGGGTTCACCGGCATGTTGACTTGTTGGTCGTCTATGGGGCCGGCCTGCCCACCGCAGATAGCCAACACCAACTCGGTGATACGCTCAATGTGCTCCACCGTCAGCTGTGGATCTACGCCACGCTCAAACCGGTGACCTGCATCCGTGGCAAAGTTAAAGCGACGTGAACGCCCTGCAATCGCTTGTGGCCACCAAAAAGCGGCTTCAATAAAGATGTTTGTGGTGGCGTCGGTCACGGCAGTGCCATCGCCGCCCATGATTCCTGCCAAGGACTCCACAGCGTGTGCATCAGCGATCACACCCACGGCCTCGTCCAACGTGACCGTATTGCCGTTGAGCAGTTTAAGCTGCTCGCCTGCTTGGCCCCAACGCACGGTCAGGTCACCATGAATGGCGTCCAAGTCAAATATGTGCGAGGGGCGACCCAGCTCGAACATGACGAAATTTGAAATATCGACCAAAGGCGCCACGCTGCGCTGGCCACAACGCGCCAACTTGCGCACCATCCAAGCTGGCGTTTGCACTTGCGTATTGACACCCCGTATGACCCGCCCGCTGAAACGCCCGCACAAGTCTGTGTCTTGCACCGTCACTTTAAGAGTTTGATCGTGAGTTGGTGCAACCGTTGGGTATGTTTGAACCAACAAAGGGGCGCCAGTGACCGCACTAAGCTCGCGCGCCACGCCTTGAATGCTCAGACAGTGGGCCAAATTAGGCGTGAGCTTGAGCGTTAGCAAGGTGTCGTCAAGGTCGAGATACTGGCGGATATCTTGGCCCACTGGCGCGTCGCTTGGCAACTCCATCAGGCCTTCGCCGTCTTGGTCAATGCCCAACTCAACACTTGAGCACAACATGCCGTAACTGGCCACACCGCGCAATTGTCCAACCGTAATGTGCAGCGGTTGGCCGTCTTTACTCGGTGGCAACACCGCACCGACCACCGCTGTGGGTATGCGAATACCAGCGCGCGCGTTGGGTGCACCGCACACAATGGTGAGGTGCTCAACCAAACCCACATGAACTTGGCATACGCGCAACCGATCGGCATCTGGATGCTGCTCGACAGACACAATCTCGCCAACCACCACACCGCTAAATGCAGGGGCAGCAGTAGTCATGTCCTCAACTTCAAGACCCGCCATGGTCAAGGTATCAGCAAGCTGTTGGGTAGTGATGGGTGGGTTGCAAAACTCACGCAACCACGATTCAGAAAATTGCATACAGAATACTCAAACGCAAAAAATTAGAACGGGGGGACTGGGCTTATTCGAACTGTTTCAAAAAGCGCAAATCGCCGTCAAAGAACAGGCGCAAATCGTTCACGCCGTAGCGCAACATGGCCAATCGGTCTGGGCCCATGCCAAAAGCAAATCCAATGAAATGCTCTGGATCTAGGCCCATGTTGCGCACCACATCAGGGTGGGTTTGGCCGCAACCAGCAACCTCCAACCACTTGCCCGCCAAGGGACCAGTCGCAAACTGAATATCGACTTCAGCACCTGGCTCGGTAAATGGGAAAAAACTGGGCCTAAAGCGCAACACCAAGTCTTTCGACTCGAAATAGGTTTTACAAAACTCGGTAAACACCACGCGCAAGTCTTTGAAACTCACATTCTCACCAATCCACAAGCCCTCGCATTGGTGGAACATGGGCGAGTGCGTGGCATCGCTGTCAACGCGGTAGGTCCGTCCCGGCGCGATAACGCGAATCTCTGGCATGCCTTGGCCAGCATCCAGTGCAGCCCGGTGACGCTTCACATGCTGCACCGCATGGCGAATTTGCATGGGACTTGTATGTGTGCGTAGCAGATTAGGCTGACCATCCTCTGACTCGACCACTTTCTCTACATAGAAGGTGTCGTGCATAGAACGTGCCGGGTGGTCAGCTGGCGTGTTGAGCGCTGTGAAGTTGAACCAATCAGATTCGATTTCAGGACCGTCTGCCACATCGAAACCCATAGACCCGAATATAGACTCAATGCGCTCAATGGTTAGGCTGACTGGATGCAAACCACCCTGCCCTGCGCTGCGCCCGGGCAGGGTCACATCGAGGGCCTCTGCCTTCAGTTGAATGTCCAACTCTGCCTGCGCCAAAGCATTGCGCCTCGCAGTCAGCGCCGCTTCAATGGCTTGCTTGGCTTGGTTGATGAGGGCGCCTTGCGCCTTCTTGTCGTCTACCGACAGGGCAGCCATGCCCTTCATGAGTTCAGTAATACGACCACTTTTACCTAAAAACTGCGCTTTGGCATTTTCTAGATCGTTCGGGGTATCGGCTAGTTCAAACTGCGTGCGCGCCGTTTGAACCAAAGCATCCAATTCGTTCATGTGTATCTAGTGCCTCTGAGGCCCTTGGTCTTGGACCATTAATTTATCAAGCATTCGGACAAACTAACAATAAAAAAGGGCTAGAGCATTCCTGCCTAGCCCTAATCCGTTTGCACCCAGCCTACCTTTCAGCAGACTGCACGCGCTGCATCAAGCGGCCAATTTGGCTTTAGCTTGGGCAACAATGCTGGCAAACGCCGCTTTGTCATGTACAGCCATATCGGCCAACACTTTGCGGTCAATTTCAATCGCGGCCTTTTTCAAGCCGTTAGCAAATTGGCTGTAAGTCATGCCCAATTCACGCGCACCAGCGTTGATACGGGCAATCCACAACTGACGGAACACGCGCTTTTTAGTGCGACGGTCACGGTATGCGTATTGACCTGCCTTCATCACCGCCTGTTTGGCGATGCGGTAGACATTACCGCGGCGACCGCGGAAACCTTTTGCAAGGGCTAAGACTTTTTTGTGTCGGGCACGAGCCGTGACACCACGTTTGACGCGAGGCATATTATTTCTCCTTGTTCGTCGTTAAATCACAGGCCTGCATAGGGCATCATGCCAGCGATGTGTCCTAAATCGGACTTCGCTACATTGGTGGTCCCACGCAAATGACGCTTGAGTTTGGTGGTCTTCTTGGTCAAAATGTGACGTTTGAAGGCATGACCGCGTTTAACGGTGCCACCTGGACGAACGCGGAATCGTTTTTTAGCCGAACTCTTGGTTTTCATCTTGGGCATTTATATGCTCCTATTACATTGTGCTCGTGAGGCGCTGTGAACCTTCCACAGACTTGTTGGCCCCGAGACACTTATTCAACACAACAGCGGTGTGACCCAAAGGCCACACCGCTGTTGGTTGTGGGCGGCAAGCCTTACAGCTTGCCAGTTCGCATTTTCATGCAAATTCTATTGTCAGTTAAGCGCAAACCGCATCCGTTAGGAGGCGTCTTGAACGTGCGGCGTTGCCGCTGCAGGTGCAACTTCACTCGGGGCAGTTGCTGGCGGGGGTGCGCTCGCAGCCGCAGGAGCGGATGCAGGCACAGCCTTCGATTGCTTGTTCGCATTAGGCTTTTTACGGGCCGGTGCGATCATCATAACCATCTGGCGGCCTTCCAATTTAGGGAACTGCTCAACGATAATTTCGTCGGCCAATTCGTCGCGCAACCGCTGCAACAAAGCCAAACCCAATTCTTGGTGCGTAATCTCACGACCGCGGTATCGCAACGTGATTTTGCACTTGTCGCCGTCATCTAAAAAACGACGGATATTGCGCACTTTGATGTTGTAGTCACCGTCATCGGTGCCAGGGCGAAATTTCACTTCCTTGACTTCAATGACCTTTTGCTTTGACTTGGCATCCGCAGCTTTTTTCTGCTCTTGGTACTTGAACTTGCCGTAGTCCATCAAGCGACACACTGGCGGGGCTGCGTTGGGAGAAATTTCAACCAAATCAACATCCAGCTCACCTGCCATGCGCAACGCCTCCATCAGGGGCACAACACCTAATGGCTCGTTGTCTGGGCCACTTACGCGCACCTCAGGAGCCATAATTTCACGGTTTAAGCGGTGTTTGCGCTCTTCACGGTGGCGACGATCACGAAATTCGGTAGCGATGGTTGAATCCTTTTTTCCGCAACACTAGGCTGCACACAATATATAAAAATCTAGTGGCGTGCGTGACTTACTTTTTGTCGGATACGGCTGTAGCAACCAATTCCGAAAAGTCTTTCACTGACATCACGCCCAAGTCTTGGTTGCCTCGTGCACGCACTGCAACCGTACCAGCAGCCAGTTCTTTATCACCTATTACCGCGATAAAAGGCACCTTTTGCATGGCATAACTCCGTATTTTAGCCGTAATTTTCTCATTACGCGAATCGACTACCACCCTAAGCCCATGATTTCTGAGTAACTTTGCAGTTTCGTGGCAGTATTCCAACTGTGCATCGGTGATATTGAGCACGGCTACCTGCACTGGCGCTAGCCAGGTGGGCATTGCACCCGCATGCTCTTCAATCAAAATACCGATGAATCGCTCAAGACTTCCAACAATCGCACGGTGCAACATAACGGGGCGGTGGCGCGCGCCATCCTCACCAACATATTCAGCGTCCAAGCGCTCAGGCATTGAAAAATCAACCTGCATGGTGCCGCATTGCCACTGGCGACCAATCGCGTCTTTTAGGGTGTATTCGATCTTGGGGCCATAAAAAGCGCCGTCACCTGGCGCAATTTCAAACTCACAGCCTGAGAGGCGCAAGCTTTCTATCAAAGCGAACTCGGCCTTGTCCCAGCTTTCATCTGAGCCTATACGTTGCTCTGGGCGGGTGGCCACTTTGTAGATGATGTTTTTGAAGCCGAAGTCGTCGTACACCTGTTGCAGCAGCGTGGTGTAGGACACGCACTCTTCCAAAATATGAGCTTCTGTACAAAAAATGTGGCCGTCGTCTTGGGTGAAGGCCCGAACGCGCATGATGCCGTGCAAGCCACCCGTGGGCTCGTTGCGGTGGCACTGGCCAAACTCGCCGTAACGCAAAGGCAAGTCGCGGTAACTTTTTATGCCCTGCTTGAAAATTTGAATATGCCCCGGGCAGTTCATGGGCTTTAAGGCGTACTCGCGTTTCTCACTTTCAGTGGTGAACATGTTGTCGCGGTACTTGTCCCAGTGTCCCGTCTTTTCCCACAGGCTCTTGTCTAAAATTTGTGGGCCTTTGACCTCTTGGTAACCGTTGTTGCGGTACACGGCGCGCATGTACTGCTCAACCTCCTGCCACAGCGTCCATCCCTTGGGATGCCAAAACACTGTGCCTGGTGAATGCTCGTCCATGTGGAATAAATCCAGCTCGCGGCCCAGTTTGCGGTGGTCACGCTTGTCGGCCTCATCCAACATGGTGAGGTATTGCTGCAACTCGTCTTTGGTCGCCCATGCTGTGCCGTAAATACGCTGCAGCATCTCGTTGCGATGGTCGCCACGCCAGTAAGCGCCAGCCACCTTCATGAGTTTGAAGTGCTTGAGCTTGCCTGTGCTGGGTACGTGAGGACCACGGCACAAGTCTTCAAACGCGCCTTCAGCATACAAACTGACATCTTCACCTGGTGGGATGCTGCCAATGATTTCGGCCTTGTAGGCCTCACCCATGTTTTTGAAGTAGGTCACCGCTTCGTCGCGGGGCAGCACACGACGCACAAGTGGCTCGTCTTTGTTGGCCAACTCGGTCATGCGCTTTTCAATGGCAATCAAGTCTTCCGGTGTGAATGGGCGTTTGTAAGCAAAGTCGTAATAAAAGCCATTTTCGATAACCGGTCCTATGGTGACCTGTGCCTCTGGAAACAAGCTCTTGACGGCATACGCCAATAAGTGCGCGGTAGAGTGTCGGATCAACTCCAAGCCATCGGCGTCTTTTGCCGTAACAATAGCCACAGTTGCATGGCCATCAATGACAAAGCTGGTGTCCACCAACGTGCCGTCCACCTTGCCTCCCAGCGCAGCTTTAGCCAGACCTGCCCCAATACTTGCGGCTACTTCGGCCACGGTAACAGGGCCTGGATAAGAGCGGGTCGAGCCGTCAGGGAGCGTGATTTCAGACATAAGTGCGTGTAGGCAAACGATTGGGATGTAAAACAGCGTCTCAGCGCCAGCCATACTGGCTTTGCGCATCAACTTACTTAACCCTGCATTCTATAGTGGGGTGACCTCGACATCTGACATGCCCCTGCGCGTGATCGAGGCACACACACCACGGCAGTTCCACCAGAAGAGGCGGCTAATCCTTGTAGAAGCTCTCGCGCCAAGCGTTGATGAGAACACGCACTGCGTGGGTGTCTTTCGTTAGAGGTGTTGCGCGCAACAACCATGACGCTTGGCACATCGGCACCCAGCGGCGTTATGCGTAGCCGGACCTTTCAAACACCGTGTCTGCGCCATTTATTTAGAAACGGGACGCGCGCGGGGTTTTCGAATTGCCTATACATTGACGTGATGAGACAAGTGTCAATACAAACGCTTTCAACGCTGGAACGATTGCCTCAACGCGCTCAACGCAACAAGCCTCACACACCAAAGCAAATTAAATTGGCAACTCAATCTCTGGCATTGACGGCTAGACCACCCAACAATCAGGAGGGAACTGCATGCGCACCACGCTCATAGCACTGCTATTTTTTTTCACGGGACATGCAACAGCCGTCGATCTTGTTGTTGGCAGCGCCGGTGGGCAACTACAAGGCCACGTTGTGGCGGATTTTCCAGATCCTTGGGCAGTCTCATTCCTTGATGATGCGCAACTTTTGGTCACCACCAAATCTGGGCGTTTGTGGTTGTTGACCACCACGGGCGACACAGCTTTGGTACAAGGTGTACCCACAGTTTTTGCGGGCGGTCAAGGTGGCCTGGGCGACGTCGTACCCCACCCCCAGTTTTCAGACAACCGTTTGGTCTATTTGTCATATGTGAATTCAACCGATGGCGGTAAGACCAGGTTCGCAACGGTAGCCAGGGCCACATTGGTAGCCTCAAACCCACCTAAACTGATCAAGCTTGAGACCATATGGCGTCAGTTTCCAGCTCATGCTGGCATGGGTCACTTCTCCCACCGCATTGCGTTTGGCCCTACCCACAGTCCGCACGCTGGGAAACTGTTCATTTCATCTGGGGACAGACAAGCGCTCAGCCCAGCACAAAACTGGGATATGAACTTGGGGAAAATCGTAAGACTCAACGACGACGGCTCAGTCCCCAGCGACAACCCCTTCCAAAACAACGGTGCGCTTGCTACATCTTTTTGGACTATGGGACACAGAAATGTTTTAGGTCTGGCCTTTGACAACAACGGACAGTTGTGGTCACACGAAATGGGCCCTAGGCACGGTGATGAACTTAATAAAGTGGTGCCCGGCAACAACTACGGCTGGCCCCTGGTCTCAGAAGGACGCCATTACAGCGGCGTCCCCATACCCAGCCACAGCACGCGCGCAGACTTCAAAGCGCCGGAGCTGTATTGGGTGCCTACTGTTGCACCATCGGGATTGGCTTTTGTTGCAGGCAGCGAGTTCCCGCAGTGGACAGGCCATGCATTGATAGGTGGCTTGCGCAGCCAAGCACTGATCAGAGTTGCATTTGCACATGGCAAAGCCTATGAGGCCGAGCGCTTTGGCTGGAAGCAACGCGTGCGTGATGTTGAACTTGCACCTGACGGAACCATTTGGGTACTAGAGGACCCGCCTTTGGGCAGGCTGATTCGTTTTAGCAAACCGCTCAACTAGGCCAGCTTGTTTCTTGTGAGGTGCACATGTACAAGCCCACACCGCACAGGTAAAAGCGGTAGTCGGTGCCCAGCTAGAAAATTAAGCCGCTGATTCGGCGGCTAACGCTGTGTGCAACTCCAGTGCTGCAGTCCATGCCCTTTCAGATCCGATAAAAACAGTCAGACGTGCACTCGCCCGTTAAGAACGGCTTGTCGTTGTCACCATGGTCAGATGCAATGAGGTTGCCTGCTTGTGCATCGGTACGGGCCAATACCATGGTTGACACACCCATTTCATCTGCGGCAAAGCGGGCCGCATCGAGAACGCCGCCACAACCGACTTCAGCGTCGACACGTCAAGAACTGATGGGTTGGGTCAAACCAGTGAAGGAGTTGATGCCTTGATTCAAACGGCATCGCCAACAAAAGCTTGAGTGAGCAATAGCTGCCCAGTTCACACAGGAACAACGCGACGCCAAGCATGCCATACACTCGACCAAATGTGGCTGCTTGGCTCAACGCTCTAGCGCAGGCGCATTTCTTTCAAACTGGGTACGTTGCGACGCAACACCTCGTCTGCCAACCAAATTGCAGATCTCTGGCCCCGCTGGGCAACTGTTTCTAACGCCATCTGTTGGTAGTCGTCGTTGAACACCTCAAAGCTATAGTCGCCTCCATAGCCTAGATCCTCTAACTTCAGCACAAGTGCTTTCAAGTCGGGACTGTGTACGCCTTCGCCGGGAAATACTCGGAAAGTTCTCGCGGTTGTTCTTCGGTCTTCAAATGTCGGCGCTTCTTGCCACAAGAAATCGGCCAGTTGCACCAAGAAGATTTTATGAGGCGCTAAGAAGTTCAATTCCTCCAATTGAGTCTTACTAGCAAAAATATGAAACGAATCTAAACCAATGCCTAAGTTTGGACAGTCAGCTCGAGAAATGACATCCCACGCATCTGAAAACTCATTGATCGTTCGCCCCCAAGACAAGGCCTCATAGGCGATTTTTATACCGTAAGGAATGGCCAAAATAGCAAGCTTGCGCAAGTCGCTGGCGATGTGGTCGCGGTCTGAACTGGCATGAACAGAGGTAGAAGAGCACGCCAACAGCACGTCACATCCTAGGGCTGAGCACATGTCGAGCATAGACTTGGCTATGTCCACTTTGTAAGCGTGCAAATCACCAGATAGACCTTCGAAATCTCTCAACACTTGGAAGCCTGTCCCTCTTAAGCCACTGGATTTAAATTCAGCAACGCCCGCCTTGAAACCTTGGGGATGGCCCACAAAGTCATTGGCTTTCAGCATCACCTGGGAAAAACCCGCCTGTTGAATGGCATCAAGCTTTGCCCCTAAAGGTCCAGCCAAGGTGATGGTGTCCATACCAAAACCCTGAATGGTTTGGCGTACGCGAGCAACGTTTTTATGCTCAAAGGCTAAGGTTGTCATGACTTGACGCCAAACTGGCTGTGAACAAACTCAAACACCACACCATGTTCATACGTTTTTGTAATGGCGCCACGTGCGTCTGTGTGCGCACCGGAGGTTTTAACAAACTCCACATGCTGCTCACTAAGCTGCTGAACAGCTGCGCGTACATCATGCACACCAAAACCAATTCGCTGCACATACTCGGCCCCGTCAAACATATCCCCCTCTGGCTCGATGAGCTGCATCATGAAGCTGGCGCTTGTATCTGTTGATGGAAATCGGATGAGCGTACCCTGAGGCAATATGCCAAACCTCTCGTGCGCGGGGACAGGCTGCGCACCCATAAGCTCTTGGTAGAACGTCAACCAGTCATCACTTCGATCCAAACCAATGTATTGAACAATGCCAAAAAAATGCATACCAGCAGTTGCAGGCGGATGCTGGTCCACACCAGGTGTTGGCACAAAGTCAACGTCATAAATAGAAAATTCCTTATACCGATCTACAAAATACAAGCGGCTACCACCGGCACCATGAATTGCAGGGATATTAAGCTCCATAACTTGCGGATACGTATTGACAGCCCATGCCCCTTTGTCAACGACATAGTTGAATGCGGTTTGTGCATCCCTTACCCGAAGAGCAATCGCCGCAATGCGCGTGTGCATCTGCTCATCGCCTGCCAAGCCCGCACTTAAAGGACCAACTGGGTCAGTGCTAGCGTGCGCATTCACAACAATATTGATATCCCCTTGACGGTACAGCTGCACCTCTCGCGAGCGATGCCGAGCAATGGGTCGAAAACCCATCATCTCCAATACCTGACCCAATGCCTGCGGGCGTGCAGTGGTGTACTCGATAAACTCAACGCCATTTAAGCCAATAGGGTTCATCGTTTCACTGAATGCCGCTTGTAGCGGCTCGCGCATAGACTCTTCTTTTGTTAAAAAATCACTCATCGGAACTCTAGTAATTGGGGGGTTAATAGGACTTGTGTGGGTTGCATGCCTACTCGCTTAGGTAGGTCACTGCCGCCAAAGAACGCAACGTCACAGCATCCGAGCTTGGAAAACCGAAAAAAGAAAGGTAGGCAGGAATTTGCTCAAACAACATGTCAACACCAACTTGGATTGGGCAACCTTTGGCCTTGGCGACCTTGAGCAAAGCCGTCTCCTGTTTGCTCATCACGACTTCACCTACAAAGGTTTGTGGGTTCAAACGATCCACATCGAAAGGCAACGGATCTTGATCCGTCATACCTAAAGGCGTGGCATTAACCACCAAATCTTGATCCGAAGGATCCGCCTTGGTGATTCGAATTAGCACGAGTGGATAGTGATCTTGTAAACGCTTGGCCAACGCCTGTGCAGCACGCACATTGAGATCACACAGTGAGAGCTCAGCAACGCCCACATCTGCCAACGAGGCCGCGATGGCACAACCCACACCGCCGCAACCAACAACGAGTGCACGTTTGCCACGGACATCAAAACCCTTATTTTTGATACCAGACACGAAACCCACGCCATCAAACATATCGGCAACAAGCTGTCCGCGCTCATCACGCCGAATAGCATTACAAGCACCAGCAACCATGGCCACCGTTGACACCACATCTACAACACGCATAGCAGACACTTTATGCGGCATGGTGATGAGTGCCCCTCGAAAATTACGCAGTAAAGAAATACCCCCTAAAAGCTTGTCCAAATGTTCAGCCTCACAAGCCATGGGCAACACCACCGCATTGATACCTGCATGGGCAAAGTAAGGGTTGTAAATTAAAGGCGACTTAAAGCTATAGGTGGGATAGCCAATATGAGCAATAAATTCTGTATGGCCATCAATGACGGGAAAACCAAGGCTCACTAAATATCCTTTACGTATGCACGCAGTTGGGTTTAATTAAAAAAGACTGAGAGGCTTAACTGGATGCAGTCGTGACACTTCTCCATCTGAAAAAACGCACCACGTTGGAATGATCAAAAGTCTCTGAGATACAACGCTGCCACACCAACTGCTCAGTCTTAATTCAAACAGGCGATGTTCACTTAAAAGGGGTACCGGTTCTCACACCAGAGAGATACAAGTCGGACAACAAATAGTTAAAAAAAATCAACGCATATTTTTGCTACGCCGGTATACAACCACCATCCTGTCGACCCCTCATACCGACATGCTTACAGCAATACGGCTACACCGTTGCGTGTGAGTTTGAGACCAAGGGGTGCACATCTAAACGCAGCAACGACGCTTTAACAGCGTCAACAACGCTTACGGACAGAGGCATGAGAGGTGCACGAACATGCAACCAGTCATCATCGCCGCTTAAGTAAGCCATAGTTGCTTTAAAAGTTGGCAACATGCCATGTTCATTCAAGAGGTCAAGGTAGGCGCTAACTCTAGCCAAACTATCAGCGACTGCTTTAACCTCGACTTGACTGTTTGGAACGAGCAGTAACTGGGCTACATCGTGCGGAAGAATATTTGCGATACCACTCACAGCACCACTGCTGCCAACGCTAGCCATCGCTTGCAAGTCCATTTCGTTACCGACCCAAACTTGCACACTGGGATGAAATCTGTGAGCCCATACCAATGAATGCGCTTCATCACAAGCGCTGTCTTTGATGCCTATAACCACTTGAGGGTAGCGTGCGGTGAGCGCGTCAACAACCGCAGTTGACACGTCAAGGCCAGAGACTTGGGGAATGTGATAAAGCACCACTCGGAAGTCTGGATTTACAGGCAATACAGCTTCAAAGACAGCGCTTAAGGCGTACACCAATCCGTCATCCGACACGCCTTTGAAAAAGAAAGGTGGCATCAATAAGCAGGCATGAACACCGAGCGCAGTCGCATGGTTACAGAGCGCAATCGCATCAGGCAGCGCGCTAGCACTGGTATGTACCAAAATACGTGAGGCAGGAACACCGCCAGCGATTAATGCTTCTAGCGCAGCCATACGCTCACTCACACTAAACGACGGGCCCTCCCCTGTGGTTCCAAATAATGTAACCCCTGCGCAGCCTGCGCCGATCAGTCGCTTTGAATGTGCGGTGAGTAAATCATTGCGGATATGGAAACATGAATCCATTGGGGTCAACAGCGCTGGCCAAATGCCTTGATGTGCAACATGATCCATGACGTTCTTTCTATACAGGAACAAACAATAAAAAAATAGTTAACCAACTGGCACGAAGCTTAAGTAGCTAGGACATACCCAAATTGCATCGGCAACCATAAAACAATATCTGGTATGAGAATCAATAACAACAAAGCAGCTAACAATGCGAACAAAAACGGCCAGATTTCACGGATAATTTCAGATAATTTGATACCGGTGGTTCCGTTGATAACAAACAGCAAAATACCGTATGGCGGTGTAATGAGCCCAATCATGCAGTTGATGACAGCTATCACGCCAAAATGAACCAAATCAATCCCTAATGCTCTACACGCTTGAAGAAATAAAGGAATGATGACCAAAATAATGGTGGTGGCATCCAAAATGCAACCGAGCAACAGCAGCAGCAAATTAACACTTAACAAAAACATCAATGGGCTGATATCTAACGACTCCAAGGATTGAGCCAGTAGTGTTGGGATATTTTCAGATGCAACGATGTAATTGAGGATAAGCGCACCACCGATCACTAGCCCTACAGAAGCAGAAGATTTGACACTCTCAAGCAAGATGTCGCGAAGCTTACTGAATGTGAGCGATCTGTAAAAAAGAGTACTCAAAAGAAGTGCATAAGCAGCAGCCACAGCGGCAGCTTCTGTAGAAGTGGTTACGCCGCCATAAATACCCCACATCAAAATAACGGGCATCAAAAGAGCCGGGAACGCGTTAACGGTTAGACGGGGCAACTCACGCAAAGGCACGACATTATCTGCAATAAAACCCCTTTTGTGCGACAAGTAGACATTCATCGTCATCAGCATGAGTCCCATCAGCAGACCTGGAAAAATGCCAGCAAGAAACAAATAACCGATCGACGTGTCAGACACCAATGCATAAATCACCATAGGTATTGACGGGGGAATGATGGGGCCAATAGTGGCTGATGCAGCCGTGATAGCAGCCGCGTAGCCAGGACTGTAGCGCCCATCTTTTGTCATCATCTTGATGATGACTTTGCCTATGCCCGCAGCGTCAGCGACAGCTGAGCCTGACATACCAGAGAAAATCAAACTAGACACAATGTTGACATGTCCCAAGCCGCCCTTAAACCGGCCAAACACACCCACACAAAAATTTAACAAACGCTCGCTGATCGAGCCGGCATTCATAATGTTTGCCGCAACGATAAACAATGGCACCGCCAGCAATACAAAACTGTCATAAAGACCGTAAATTATTTGCTCACCAGCGAGTCCCACATCTTGACCAACAAGGGTCAAATACACAACTGCACAAGAAATAATGGCATAGCCAATCGGCGTACCAATCGACGCGAGCAGGAACAATGTTGTCAGACACAATCCAAAAGCCAGACTCATACAATGCCTCCAGCTGCGCCAGGATCACTGAGCTCTTGACCACGCCAAAGACGCAGCAGGCCTCGGCCATAAATTGCAATGCTAGACAGCATAAACACCAAATAAATTGAAAAAATATAGGCTAGAGGAATGCGCAACGTTCCGCTTTTTTTAATTTGCAAGAACGACACGAAATCGTAAGTTCTCGGGAAAGCCACCAACATTGTGACAATAATTGCCAGCGCCGAAATGGCAGCTAATTTGCGACGGGTCCCGCTACTAACAATCAAATAAATCATGTCAAAGCGGACATGCTCGTCATGGCGCAAACAAAATGAAGAACCCCAAAACACAGTCCAAAGCCACAAAATAAGACACAGTTCTAACGTCCATCCCAATGGGTAGTTAAAAACATAGCGTGCAGTAATCTGGACAACAAATGTCAAAAACAGTGCCGACAGCATTAAAACAGCCACATCGTCAGCGCGGCGTTGCAACCAAATCTGTAAATTTTTCATAGCTACACAAATGCAATTACAAAAAACGCAACGGGCACTCTGAGCGCGTTGCGTTTTTTATTTCAAAACGACGGCTTTACAGCGCGTTTATTTTCTCAAGGGCACCTTTTTCCCAAGACTTTGACAGGTCAGATTTCAAGTAAGCCGCTTGCACTGCGCTTCTGAAAGCATTTAAATCTGGTGAATAAACCTTCAAACCTTTTGACTTCATGAACGCTTCCAACTCACCTTCAAGTTTCAACTGCTTTTGACGACCAGATTCGGCAGCTGCATCAGCGGCTTTTTGAACAGTGGCTTGCTGATCGGCTGTCAGCTTGTTCCAGACCTTCTGGCTGATCGTGACGTAATTCAAATCGACCAAATGGTTGGTCAACACAATTTGCTTAGTCACTTCGTAAAATTTAGATTTTTGAACCGTTGGAAGTGGGTTGTCTTGGCCGTCAACGGCACCTGTTTGAAGGGCTGTATACACCTCACCAAAAGCCATTGGTACAGGATTTGCACCTAATGCTTTACCCAAAAATTGCCATGACTCTGAACCCGGCATGCGCAGCTTGATGCCCGCCATATCTGCCGGGGTTTTGATGACATTGTCAGTTCGCAAGTTAAGCTGTCGACGGCCCAGATACATGATGGTCAGGAGTTTTACGCCCAACTTGTCTTCAACAGTTTTTTTGTATGACTTGAAAAAATCTGAATTGAATACTGCAACTTGATGAGCTGCATCGCGGTGAACATAACCCGCCGCGAACACACCAAATTCAGGAAAAAATTCTGCCAGCTCTTGTGCAGAAGCAATAGACATATCCAGGTTGCCGCGGGAAATAGCTTCCAGTTCAGTTCCCTGCTTGAACAACGACGCGTTCCAATGAGGGTCAAATTCAGCAAAGCTGCTGACAGCTGGGGCAAAAATTTCCGTTAAAGCGATGGCACGCTCGTCGTTTGCGGACGCAGGCGATGACAAACGCAGCTTGATGGTGTCAGCAGCTAGCGCTGACCCACCAACCGCAACTAAAGACAGGGCAGCCGCTGCACCGATAAGACTGCGACGAATTTTTGAAACAAACATGAAAAATCTCCTTGATAGGTATTAGCGTGACCAGCACCCAATGGTGCAACGGTTCTAAATCCTAACAGCGTTTTAGTTCATGTACTATTTAGTAAATGACATTTTCACTAGGTGTTTACCACTATTTAAGGCGTTATAGCGTCTTCTATTTGTGTTTTTTGTACCGGGTGGTACATAATAAAAACACCATCAGTCTTGATGAAAGTACAGCTATGAATAAGAAGTCCGAATTGCCTGATCAGCTGATGCAGGCACATCTAGAACCGTTTAAAAACACATCCAAACGTGCAGAAGATGCACAACGGACCAAAGCCGACATACTCAAAGCTGCCGCCCATGAGTTTGGTGAGAAAGGTCTGGCGGGTGCCCGCGTCGATGAAATTGCTGCGGCCACACGCACCAGCAAGCGAATGATCTATTACTACTTCGCCAGCAAAGATGGCTTGTACTTGGCCACCCTAGAAGCTGTATACCGTGCGGTTAGGGAGTCTGAATCTCAGTTGAATCTTGATGCAATGGCGCCAGAAACTGCCCTTCGCTGCCTAACCGCCGTGACGTTTGATCACCATCTCAACAACGAAGACTACATTCGCATGGTCATGTCTGAAAACATCAACCGTGGCCGGTACTTGGCCAAAAGCGCACACGTCAAAGAGCTCAACCGTCCTGCCATTAGGCTGTTAACGCGCATTTATGAAAGAGGCTTAAAAACCAATATATTTCGCCCTAATTTAGACCCTGCCGACATTCATGCTTCCATCTCCGCATTGTCGTTTTTCAATGTGTCAAACCAATACACGTTTGGACTCATTTTTCAGCAAGACAACCGTGCACCAGAGTACATAGCGAATCGACGCGAAAACGTTGTTCAGATGGTACTTCGCTACGTAATGTTGTAACACTATGCAACCTACTCCTTACACTACAAACCCTCCGGTCCGAATCGCAGTTGCAGGCGCTGGCTATATAGGACAGGCTCACATAGGGGCGATTTTTAAAAACAACAGCTCAGCTTTGAGTGCCATTGTTGACCCAAGCCCTAACGCCAAAATTTATGCAGCCAACTTGCAGGTCCCATACTTCGAGGATCTAGACGTGCTGCTGAAAAGCAACTTAACGCAACAACACACCGACGCTGTGATCATTGCTACGCCCAACCATTTACATGCGCAGCAAGCTTTAACGTGCATGCGTATGGACATGCCAGTGCTTGTAGAAAAGCCTGTGACACACGATCTAGCAAGTGGGCAGCAGTTGCTTGAAGCCTTGACCATGTCCAAGGCGCCCGTTTTGGTAGGGCACCATAGAGCGCACAGCGCCATTATGAAAAATGCACGGGCAATGGTTCATTCTGGCCAACTGGGGAAAATCGTCAGTGTTGTTGGCACTGCCTGGTTTTTTAAACCGGATGACTATTTTGAAAGTAGCCCATGGCGCAAAAGCAAAGCAGCAGGTCCTTTGCTACTGAACATGATTCATGAGGTGCACAACTTGCGAATGCTCTGTGGCGAGGTGACGCAAGTTCAAGCCATGACCAGTCAAGCCACACGCGGTTTTGAGGTGGAAGATACTGCAAGCATCACAATGCGCTTTGACAGCGGTGTGCTGGCAAGCTTTGCAATATCAGACACTGCAGCAAGCCCAAAAAGTTGGGAACAAACCAGCCAAGAAAACCCAGCCTACAGCAGCTACCCAGACCAAAACTGCTATTACATTGCGGGCACACATGCTAGCTTGGCCATACCCACCATGACCATTCACAGCTATACAAATACACAACAACGATCTTGGTGGAAACCATTTCAAGTTAGTGCGCAACCTGCCATAACAGATGACCCAATTGCAAACCAAATAGATCACTTCGTACGCGTTGTCCGCGCAGAAGAAACGCCGCTTGTAAGCCTACATGACGGACTTGAAAACCTCAAAGTTGTGCAAGCTATCGTAGTTGCGGCGAGCCAAGGCATTACGGTACATATGGCCAGTTTTAACCACTCATCTGCGATAGCTTGAAATTCAAAGAGGCACAAGTCTCCAAAGTACGCACATGAAAAATAACTGACGCCCAATAATTCTTACCAACCATGTCTTCAAAAAGACCTTCTTTCTAGGCTGTGATGGACATGAGAACTAGTAGGTACAGCTATGACCAGAACATCAGACTTCTTAAGCATGTCACAACCATTGCGTGCATCCAACTTGGTTACAAACGCGGCTTTAGCAACGCTTTCTTTGAAGCGTAGCGCAGTGCATTTGATTGTGTAGATGCAACCGAGTCTGAGCGCTTGTGCGTTGTTAGGTTAGTGACTCATATCACACAGCCGACCTTTTGTGCTGATTAGACTGCGCAATGACACCTGCCGTTATATGCCCACAACCAGTGCACGCAATAAGGCATTGCTTGAGCTGATTGTGTAAACGCTCTAATAATCCGAAGATGCAACACGCCCTGGGTCACTATTGGATCGCCGGGGTGGGTCAAAATTCAATCGGCGCAGTCCCATACGCCTTCAAACCCTAGACCTTGGCCACATCCCAATGAAAATAGACACACATCAGCACTTCTGGCGCTACCGTGCAGAGGCGCTCCCTTGGATCAGCCAGGACATGCCAGCACTGCAACAGGACTGCTTACCCATCGATGTGGGGGCCTCTCTTGCACATGCTGAAGTCACGGGCGTGGTAGCGGTTCAAGCCCGGTGCGTTGAGGACGAAACCGATTTTCTGTTGGGGTTGGTAGACAGTTACCCAACGGTACTTGGCGTCGTAGGTTGGGCAAATCTGGCCGCACCAGACCTTGCGCAGCGCTTATCGCGGTGGTCACACTACGCAGCCTTCAAGGGACTACGCCATATGTTGCAAGATGAGCCCGACGTGTCTAGCTGGGCTGCCCGCTCGGATATCAACCGCGGCCTGGCATCGGTGCAACATGCTGGTCTCGTCTACGACGTACTTGTGTTTGACCACCAACTGGCTGATGTTGTGGACTTGTGCGCCCGCCACAGCGCGCACTGGATGGTGCTTGACCACCTGGGTAAGCCTGCAGTGCGGGACTGGGCACGCGTCACTGAAGTAGCTGACCGATGGCGCCACGGCATAGCCGCGCTAGCCGCTATGCCACACATGATGTGTAAACTTTCTGGACTGGTGACTGAGACAGATTGGCCGGGGCATGCAGGTGTCAGCACCACAGACAAGACAACTATCATGGCGTGCTTTGACTTTGCCCTAGACGCATTTGGGCCACAGCGTCTGATTTATGGTTCGGATTGGCCTGTGTGTCAGCTAGCAGCGCCCTATGCGCAAGTCCATGGTTTGGCAGAACAATGGGCACAATCGCGCCTATCTGTCAACGAACAGGCTGCGTTTTGGGCCGGTAATGCAAGGCGCTGCTACGGCCTGTAGACACAAGCGCAAGACGTTTAATTTTTTAATTATTGTGGACAGGACATTCAAATGAATTTGCACTTGCAAGACAAAATTGTCATTGTGACTGGCGGAGCCAGCGGCATTGGTGCAGCTGTTTCACTGACGCTAGCCCAAGAGGGCGCCATTCCAGTCATATTCGGGAAAAGTCCTATGTCTGCCGAATTCACGGCGCAACTGGGCGGTGCATCACACGCATTTTTTCAGCTCGACCTGACCAATGATGATGCCTGCAAAGACGCTGTGGCACAAACCGTGCAGCGCTTTGGTCATCTCCATGGTCTGGTGAACAATGCGGGCATCAACGACAACATTGGACTTGATGCTGGGCGAGACGCCTTTGTCAGTTCGCTTGAGCGCAACCTAATCCACTATTACGTCATGGCGCACTACTGTGTACCTCACCTCAAGGCCTCACGCGGGGCTATTGTCAACGTCTCGTCTAAAACTGCTGTCACCGGACAAGGCAATACCAGCGGCTATTGCGCCTCCAAAGGTGCGCAGTTATCGTTGACACGAGAATGGGCAGCTGCCTTGTTGAACAACGGTGTTCGTGTTAACGCGTTGATACCCGCCGAAGTCATGACGCCATTGTATGAACGGTGGCTAGATGGTTTTGACAACCCTGGCGAGAAGCTGGCCTCAATCACCAGCAAAATTCCTTTAGGACAGCGCATGACCACAGCAGAAGAAATGGCTAGCATGTGTGTGTTTTTGCTATCGGATGTGTCCTCCCACACGACTGGGCAGTGGGTGTTTGTAGACGGCGGCTATACCCACTTGGACCGGGCGCTGTCATGACCGCGTTGGTGACCCGCTATGCATTGGCCTTGGACTTGATAAATGATGACCAATCCATCGCCGATTACGAACAGGCGCACGAAGAGATCTGGCCTGAGGTGCGTGCGCACTTATTCAGCCAAGGCGTTTTGAAAATGGAAATTTACCGGTTAGGAACGTGGCTTATGATGGTGATGGAGGTAGACCCCAGTGTTTACAACGCTTCGCGTATGGCGCTGGCTGGGCTGAACAATCCCGCAATTGTTCGTTGGGAGACGCTGATGTGGACTTATCAAGCGCCAACACCATGGACACCTACCGGTGAAAAATGGGTTCCCATGGATAAAATATTTGATCTAACGGCGTAGTTGTTGTGGCTTGGTATTGCCTGTGCAGCACAACACAGCGTCATTGACAACAGATGTCGCCGACAAACTCGACTGCCGCTTACAAGATTCAATAAGTTGCTGGGTCTTAGCGCGTCTAAATACGGCCATCACAACATAAAAAAGCCCCAACCACAACGGAAGAGGCTTTCCTCGAGAGTCCGCCAAGCCCCTACTTTATGGGCTCAACAGGCATGACTCACAACTCAATGAAACTGCTCCTCTTCAGTAGAGCCCGTTAAGGCCCTCACAGACGATGCGCCACCTTGAATAACAGTTGTCACTTCATCAAAGTAGCCTGCGCCAACTTCTTGCTGGTGGGACACGAACGTGTAGCCATCTTCACGTGCAGCGAACTCTGGCTCTTGCACCATCTCTGTGTAGTGCTTCATGCCCTCTCCACCCGCGTAGGCTTTGGCGAACTTGAAGGTGTTGAACCAGTTGATGTGAATACCAGCCAAGGTGATGAACTGGTATTTGTAACCCAACGCGGCCAAGTCTTCTTGGAAGGTGGCAATTTGGCTGTCGTTGAGGTTTTTCTTCCAATTGAACGATGGCGAGCAGTTGTAGCTCAGCAATTTACCAGGGCATGCAGCGTGCACGGCTTGCGCAAATTCACGTGCGAAGCCAATATCTGGCACACCGGTTTCACACCACACCAAGTCGGCGTGCGGGGCATAAGCTACGCCGCGGCTAATGGCTTGTTCCATGCCGTTTCTGACCCGATAAAAACCCTCTGGCGTGCGCTCGCCCGTTAAGAATGGCTTGTCGTTGTCGTCATGGTCAGATGTAATGAGGTTGGCGGCTTCTGCATCGGTACGTGCCAATACGATGGTTGACACACCCATCACATCCGCGGCAAAGCGGGCCGCATTGAGCTTTTCAATGGCTTCTTTTGTCGGCACCAACACCTTGCCACCCATGTGGCCACATTTTTTAACCGCAGCCAATTGGTCTTCAAAGTGCACGCCTGCTGCGCCGGCACTGATCATGTTCTTCATCAGCTCAAACGCATTGAGAACGCCACCAAAACCGGCTTCCGCATCGGCCACTATCGGCAAGAAGTAGTCGATAAATTCGCCATCACCTGGGTTGATACCACGTGCCCACTGAATTTCATCAGCGCGTTTAAACGTGTTGTTGATACGGCGCACCATGGCGGGCACTGAGTCGTAGGCGTACAACGACTGGTCAGGGTACATGGTCTCAGACGTATTGCCATCAGCGGCAACTTGCCAGCCGGACAGGTACACCGCTTCTAAGCCGGCTTTGGCTTGTTGCATGGCTTGGCCTGCAGAGATGGCACCAAAAGCGTTGACATAGCCTTTCTTGGCACCGCCGTTGACTTTGTCCCACAGTTTTTCTGCACCACGTTTGGCGAGTGTGTACTCAGGCTGCAAGCTGCCGCGCAAACGCACCACATCCTCTGCGGTGTAGTTGCGCTTGACGCCTGTCCAACGTGGGTTGTCCGCCCAGTCTTGTTTGAGAGCGGCTACTTGTTGTTCGCGGGTTAATTGGACCATGGTGAATTTCCTTAAAGGTGAAACATAACTGAACTCTTTGCGAGCATTGTGTGCACTGTTTGCATGCTGGCCATAGGGTTCACTATAAGTCTTATATAAGACTTATATTTGTCTTGTGTCTTATATAAGACAATATATTTAAACCAATAAAAACAATGCTATCTACACAGTATTTCGCATTGCAAAACCATCTTTCTCACCATGAGAAATTTTGATGCAGCGCAGCATCAAGACATTCCATATGGTGGGTGAATAATTTCACGCATGAAATGCCCTAAGCTAACCACCAATGAAACCTTGGCTCGCATTCACTTGTTTAGCAACCAGCATGGCGCTGGTGGGCTCTTACGTGGCGCTGTCCAAACCATTGGTAGCCGTATTCCCGGTGTTTTTACTCGCCTGGTTGCGCTTTGGCATTGCAACTGTTGCCATGGCTGCTTGGCTCAAAAAGCCTGCAGACGAACAACCGCTGCGACCAAGCACTAAGAAACTGCTGTTTCTAGAGTCGTTTCTAGGCAACTTCATGTTCTCTATATGCATGCTGTACGGCGTGAGCATGACCAGCGCCAGTTCGGCTGGCGTGATTCTGTCGGCTATTCCTGCCATGGTGGCATTGCAAAGTGCGGTGTTTTTAAAAGAGCGCCTGCATGCCAGGTCGTTGTTGGCCATAGGCTGCGCCATAGTGGGTATTGGTTTGTACGCCAGCATCAGCCACAGCGACACATCTGCAACACACCCTCAGGCTTGGCTGGGCAACCTGCTGGTATGCGCTGCTGTGTGCTGCGAGGCAGCCTACGCGGTGATTGGCAAGCACTTAACCAGCCACTTAAACCCCAAGCGCATTGCATCACTCATCAACTTGTGGGGCTTGGCATTGACAACACCCATGGGTGTGTATTGGTTGCTGCTGTTTGACTTTTCAGTGGTGTCGGTCTCAAGCTGGGGCCTGCTGGTGTTTTATGCCATTGCAGCCAGCATGCTCACAGTCTGGCTGTGGATGACGGGTCTAAAAGGTGTACAGGCCCATCAAGCTGGCGTTTTTACCGTCATGCTGCCCATCAGTGCTGCCACGATTGGCGTGGCGTTTTTTGGCGAAGTCATGACAGGGCTGCAAGTCTTGGCCTTTGCCATTGCGCTGGCGGGCGTGGTGCTGGCCACAACGGGTCAACACAAGCCTGCTCGGCACTGACTAGGCTTGGGCGTTAAGACCAGGGTCTTGCAACCTATTGCCGCCAGATGTTATAGCCATTTGTAGCAACCACCGCGTAAAGCTGTGAACGGCCGGCGATGGCGCAATGTGCTCGGGCTGAACCACGTAATAGCCCAGTGTGCCAGGCGAATACGACTCACTAGGGTAACGAACCAGACGCCCACACTGAATGTCGTCGTGCACCAGCACGCCTCGCCCAAGTGCAACGCCTTGGCCGTCGATGGCGGCTTGAACAACGGCAGCTGAATTGTTGATTTTCAACCCACGCTGTGCATGGCTTACATCAATGTTGTGATGCGCCAGCCACATGTGCCAGCTGGGAAACTCCGCTCTATGCGCCATGGTGCAGTCATGCAGCAATGGCAGATTCAGAATGTCATTGATTTGCAAACATGCATGGGGCAACAACTTGGGTGAGCAAACAGGAAAAATATCCTCCTGCATCAACTTGGTTGCGATCAACTGAGGCCATTTGCCAGGCCCATACCGAACACCCACATCAATACCGTCAGCGTGGTAGTCCCGCGTGCGCGAAGTGGTATCTAGACGCACATCAATGTCGGGACATTGACGCGCAAAGTCGTCGATTCTGGCCAACAACCACTTGGCTGCAAAGGCAGGGCTCACGCTCACGGTTATTTTCTTGTGCGTATTGGTTTGCGACAACTGGGTCACCGCGTGTTGTATGTGTCTAAAGCCCAGTTGTAGCTCTGGCAATACCGCCAGGGCCTCAGGGGTGGGTGTCAAACGTGAACTGCCGCTCTTGGTCCGGATAAACAACGGTTTCTGCAACCAGCCCTCTAGCGTACGGACTTGCTGACCCACTGCTGCAGGCGTCACGTTTAACTCCTGCGCAGCCCCAGAAAAGCTGCCAAGCCTAGCGGCAGCCTCGAAATATTTAAGTGCATTTAAAAACATATAGAGCTGTACAACCAAGAAAGAAAATCTATCTTACTTACGTAGAAATTATGCCTCGCATATCTAGGTTTTAAACCATAAAATATAAGCTCATTTAGTTAATTTACTTAGGTAAGGATCTCAGCATGAACACCGCCGCGCAAGCCTACATTGAGTTCAACAGCGACTTTGACACAACAGTCACCATCAAGCAAGGTGATATTGACTTCACCCCTACGCCTATGACAGGTGTCACGCGCATGATGTTTGAGCGCGTTGGTGATGAGGTTGCCAAGCGTGCAACCTCTTGCGTTAGGTACGAGCCTGACAGCTATTTCGACTGGCACCAGCATGCCCGCGGTGAAGAATACCTGGTGCTTGATGGCACGTTCTCTGATCAAAAGGGCCACTTTTCCAAAGGCTGGTATGTCCGCAACCCACCCGCATCTCGCCACAAGCCATTCAGCGTAGGCGGCACAGAGATTTTTGTCAAACTGGCGCAACTGCCCTTTGATGAAACTGCGTTCGTTGAGATGGACACCAACGCGGCGACCTGGTCAGAAATTGACAGCAAGGAAAGCATGCTTGAGCTGTATAACTCGCCCTATGAGCAGACCTCACTGCACCGTTATGGCGCAGGCTTTAGGGCTGAAGACCTGCGCTTTACAGATGTCTTTGAGGTGTTTGTAGTTGATGGTGCCATCACAGTCAACGGCGTTGACTACCCAGACCACTCATGGATTCGCATTGCTGCAGGCGAAGCTATCAACCTCCACTCAAGCCAAGGCGCAACGGTTTACCGAAAAATCGGTAAGGGCTTTGTGCACTTTTAATTCACCCACCTGCGCAGGTCATTTCAGACCTGCAGCGGCACACAACCCTGCGCTCACATGTGAGCCTTTTTACAAGGAAAAATAATGTCCAAGATTACCGTTTATGAAACAACAAGATTCCCAAACCCAGCAAGAGTACGTGCCGCACTCGCGGAGAAAAATGCCACCGACCAAGTTGATTTTATTGAAATCGACGTGATGGCTGCTCAGCATCGTACGCCAGAGTTTTATGCCATAAACCCAATGGGAACCGTGCCTGTGTTGCGCACTGCTGACGGGCAGTTTATATCTGAGTCAACCGCTATAACCGAATATATTGACCACCAATTTGAAGGTACGCCTCTGACCGGCAGAACCGCTGAAGAGCGCGCTGAAATTCATATGATGCAGCGCCGAGCTGAGAACTTGGTGTTGGATGCTGCAACCAGCTACTTCCACCATGCAACGCCAGGCTTGGGCCCGACATTAGAAATCAACCCATGTGAGCAATGGGGTACGATCCAAAAAGCCAATGCTCAACGCGGACTTGAATACTTTGATCAACACCTGCAAAGCCGCGATTTTGTGGCTGCCAGCCAGTTTTCAATGGCAGACATTACGCTGTTTTACGGCCTAGGCTTTGCGGACTTTGCCAAGCTTGAGATTCCCGATTCGCTTGTATCGCTGCGTGCATGGCGCGACACCATGAGCAAACGCCCAAGTTTGGGCGGTTAATTGCGGCGAGCGGCTGAAATCACGGGTTTCCATGCGTAAAAAAGCGGGCCACTTGCCCGCTTTTTTGCGCCCTAACGCGTGGTGCTGTTTGTGCAGCACCAAGCACCAGATGACGTGCCGACTGTATGAGGCGCGCTAAGTCGCATGTGGCGTCACCCATAGGCTGTCCAACACAGCCAATGCGCAGGCGATAGATGGCTCCATTTGTCTGGACTTCAAACAAATAAAGCTGAGTCTGCAGTCCACGCTGACGCGTTCATTGATGACCAAACCATGGCGGTATTTTTCTTGCAAGGCAACAGAGTCTCTACACAGGCTCAAACCAACGCCCGATCTGACCATGGCCAGCATGGAGCTTTCTTGGTCCACACGTGCTACAAAACGCGGCATCACTGAACGCCCTCCAAATACCTGTTGCAGCAGCCTGTGATGCACCGACGCCTCAGCTGTTCCCAGCCATGGCAACTTGGCAAGTGCATTCCAATCTTTGTCCACCACTTGCGCCTCCCAACCCGGAGGAGCCACCACGCGGTAGACAAAATCAGCCAAGGGTTTGTGGTGAAGCACGGACTCAATTGCATCGTCTTGATCTTGACCCACATAGCCTAAGAAAAAACCTGCATCAACCTCATTGCGCATCACCCAATCGCGCACATTGCCGCTCATGCCGTGACGCAGCTCTTTTGCCAACAACGGCGCAGCCTGCACCAAAGCACGCAAAAAAGCACCCAAGCGAATGAATTCAGGGTCTATGACCGTACCTATACACAAGCCACCGCGCAACTGATGGTGCAGCTGCTGCGCTGTGCGCTCGAGTTCTAGCAAACTCAACATCACGGCTTTGGCACGCGCCAACAGCGCCAAACCGTCATCGGTTAAGTCCAGTCCTCTCGCCGTTCGGCGAAAGAGCACCAAATCGAAGTGCTCGCTGAGCTGCTTCAACCGCAAGCTCACAGCTGGCTGGGTGATACACAACGCGTCAGCGGCGCGCGTCACGTTGCCAAATTCGGCTACCGCGACAAAACTTTGCAGCACTTTCAGGTCTATTGGCAGGTTCACATTATTACCTCAGCTTATATCATCTAGCGCATTATTCATTGGATTGCTCCGCTGGGGGTGCATAGAATCCAAGCCACATAGCTACATATTACTGACTTCACTGCACACACCAGGAAACACATCATGAGTCTTACACATATTGGTCATCACATACATGGCAACTCCGTCGAGGGCAACAGCGGGCGATTGCAAGATGTCTTCAACCCTGCCACTGGCACCGTCAGCGCTCAAGTGGCCCTGGCCGGTGTGGATGAAGTGAGCCTCGCCGTTCAATCAGCACAAGCCGCTTTTCCCGGTTGGAGTGCCATGCCACCCATTCGCCGAGCCAGGCTTATGAACCGCTTTTTAGCGCTGCTCAACGACAACAAAGACGCCTTGGCCCGAGCCATTACTTTGGAACACGGCAAGGTGTTTACCGATGCCCAAGGCGAGGTTGAGCGCGGCATTGACATTGTGGAATTTGCCTGCGGTATGCCCCAACTGCTCAAAGGTGATTACACCGAACAAGTTTCAACCGGTATTGACAACTGGACCTTGCGCCAACCCTTGGGCGTGGTGGCCGGTGTGACGCCATTTAACTTCCCCGTGATGGTACCCATGTGGATGTTTCCTGTGGCAATTGCTGCAGGCAACACCTTCGTACTCAAGCCATCACCCACCGACCCCACACCGTCACTGATGATGGCCGACTTGATGAAACAAGCGGGTTTTCCAGACGGTGTATTCAACGTGGTGCAAGGCGACAAAGTGGCAGTGGATGCCCTGCTAGAGCACCCTGATGTGCAAGCCATCTCTTTTGTAGGCTCCACGCCCATTGCAAACTACATCTATGAAGTGGGCGCCCGCCACGGCAAACGCGTACAAGCTTTGGGCGGTGCGAAAAACCACATGCTGGTCATGCCTGACGCCGACCTCAACAAGGCAGCAGACGCCCTAATGGGCGCCGCTTACGGCTCAGCTGGTGAGCGTTGTATGGCTATTTCTGTCGCCACTTTGGTAGGTGATGTGGGTGACCGCTTAATCCCTATGCTGGTTGAGCGCCTTCAAACGCTGAAGGTCAAAAACGGCCTAGAACCAGATGCCGAAATGGGCCCCATTGTCAGCGCTGCAGCACACCAACGCATCACAAACTACATCGCCTCAGGCGTTGAAGAAGGTGCGTCCCTGTTGGTAGACGGGCGCGACCTAACCGTACCTGGTTTTGAATCTGGATTTTTCATGGGTGGCACGCTGTTTGACCATGTGCGTGCAGATATGACAATTTACCTAGAGGAGATTTTTGGTCCCGTGTTGGCCTGTGTCCGTGTAAAAGATTTCAACGAAGGATTGGAGCTTATAAACGCGCACGAGTTTGGCAACGGTGTGAGCCTCTTTACACAAGACGGCAATACCGCACGCGAGTTTTCTCGACGCGTTCAAGTTGGCATGGTGGGCGTGAATGTGCCAATTCCAGTCCCAATGGCATGGCACGGTTTTGGTGGTTGGAAGCGAAGCCTGTTTGGCGACATGCACGCTTATGGCGAAGAAGGCGTGCGTTTTTACACCAAACAAAAATCTGTCATGCAGCGCTGGCCTGAGAGCATCGCCAAAGGCGCCGAGTTCACCATGCCTGTTGCCAAATAAGCCCCGCATCATGAACAGCCTACAGTTTGACTACATCGTTGTTGGCGCGGGCACTGCCGGGTGCTTGCTGGCCAACCGCCTAAGTGCGGACCCGGCTAAACGCGTGCTGCTGCTAGAGGCTGGCAAACAAGACAACTACCCGTGGATTCATATCCCGGTGGGCTACTTGTATTGCATTGGCAATCCCCGCACCGACTGGTTGTATAAAACCCTGCCTGAACCGGGCTTAAACGGACGAAGCCTGGCCTACCCACGCGGTAAAACCCTGGGCGGCTGCTCGAGCATCAACGGCATGATTTACATGCGCGGACAAGCCCGCGACTACAACGCATGGGCAACAGCCACGGGTGAGCCGCAGTGGGATTGGGCGCACTCGCTGCCAGACTTCATGGCGCATGAAGACCACTACCGCATGGACCAACACGGCACCGCAACACCCGCATTTGGCAAGCTACATGGCCATGGTGGCGAGTGGCGAGTTGAAAAGCAACGCTTGCGTTGGGACATATTGGAAGCCTTTGCCGAAGCGGCTGTGCAAGCTGGCATAGAGCGGACAGAGGACTTCAACAGTGGCGACAACGCAGGCGTTGGTTACTTCGAAGTGAATCAAAAATCCGGCTGGCGATGGAATACATCCAAAGCTTTTCTCAGACCTGTTCGCTCGCGCAAAAACTTGGTTATTTGGACAGAGGCACATGTCGAGAAATTGCTGTTCACCACGCAGGATGGAAAACCTCGGTGCACCGGTGCGCAGGTAATGCGGGGTGGACAATCGTTGTCGGTGCAAGCCCACAACGAAGTCATACTCAGCGCTGGCGCAATTGGCTCGCCGCAACTGCTACAACTATCAGGCATTGGCGACGCTACACACCTCACCAACTTGGGTATTGCAGTGGTAAAAGACCTGCCCGGCGTGGGACAAAACTTGCAAGATCATTTGCAAATTCGTGCCGTCTTCAAAGTTGAAGGCGCTTCCACACTCAACACATTGGCCAACAGTTGGTGGGGTAAAGCCAAAATTGGTTTGGAGTATCTCCTCAAGCGTTCGGGCCCCATGAGCATGTCGCCCAGCCAGCTTGGTGCATTTACAAAATCGGATCCTTCTCAGCCTTACGCCAATCTGGAATACCACGTGCAGCCGCTCAGCTTGGACGCCTTTGGCGAAGACTTGCACGCGTTTCCAGCATTCACCGCCAGCGTGTGCAACCTCAACCCCAGCAGCCGTGGCAGCGTGACCATCACCAGCAACAAGTCCACCGATGCGCCTGCCGTTGCGCCCAACTACCTCAGCACCGAGGAAGACAGGCTGATTGCGGCGCAAAGTCTGCGCCAAGTTAGAGCGATCGCGAGCCAACCAGCCTTGGCAGGTTACACCCCACAAGAGTGGAAACCTGGTGTGGTCTACCAGTCAGATGAGGCGTTGGCCCGTTTGGCTGGTGACATTGCCAACACTATTTTTCACCCTGTTGGCACCACCAAAATGGGGCGTAATAACGATCTAAGCGCTGTTGTGGACCCTTTCTTGCGGGTGCACGGCGTGCTTGGCTTGCGCGTCGTCGACGCCAGCGTTATGCCCACCATCACCAGCGGCAACACCAATTCACCCACGCTGATGATCGCCGAAAAAGCAGCGCGTTGGATTCAACAGAAGCATCAACCTAAAGCGTGAGCCAGCGCAAAGACTTGTCGTTGGTGAGGCACTCGTTGCTATAGAAATCGACATGTGAGTTGTTTATCAATCCGTATGGAAAATGGAAACCTATGTGCAAAGAAAAATAAAGACTGGAGACCGCACTGACATGCGCGTATTCTCGTTGTAGGTGAAATTGTTGGATGTTGTGGGACCACTGCTGCTGTTTCCTGACTCAATGCTCACCATCATCGTGGCACTGCCCCTGATTTCGGTCTTGCTCGTGCTGAGCTTGTCCCTGCTGCGGTGGCTGAAGGCTGATGTTTCTCACTGTAAAGACAACCAGCATTTGATTGCCACGCAACCACCTAAGCGATAAACACCATAAGGCTGAGACATACCCTGCAAGTCTGGCACTGAACGCCCTTGCAAGATAACAGCGCATTTGGCCAACTGGCACAAGTGCACCACCGCTAGACGTTACAGTCTTGTGTACATCAACGTTTCAACATTTACATGCCATGGCCGCCACAGACACCTCCCCACTTCCCCTGCGCGACCTGAAGGTTGTTGACTTTGGTCAATACATGGCCGGCCCTGCTGTGGCCATGATCTTGGCAGACCTCGGCGCCACCGTGGTGCACATTGACCCACCGGGTGGGCCCCTGTGGGACAGCCCAGCCAACGCCACGTTGAACAGAAACAAGCTCATCATCACGGTTGATTTAAAAAGCGCTGAGGGCCTAGAGCAGGCCAAAGCGTTGATCGAAGAGGCCGACATCGTGATTGAAAATTTCCGCCCTGGCGTGATGACACGCATGGGACTCGACTTCACGGCATTGCGCGTGGACAGGCCAGAACTGATCACACTGTCCATACCTGGCTTTGCATCCAACGATGAGTTGCGCCGCGATTGGCGCGCATTTGAAAGCGTCATCAATGCGCAGTCAGGCGTGTTTACAGACATGGGGCTTAACCGCGTTTTGATGGGTATCAACCCATCGTTTTCTCCATTGCCGTTGGCCTCGGCCTACGGCACCATGTTGGCCGCGTCTGCCGTTGTCTTGGCTTTGCAAGCACGAGAGCGCACGGGGCTTGGCGACCAAGTGGAAGTGCCATTGGCATCGGCTGTGATGGAAGGCTTAAGCTACAACTCCATCAAAATCGAAAACTGCCCAGAGCGCTATAAAACACAGCGCGAAAAGGAAATAGAGCGCCGACGCACAGAAGGCTTGCCCATGAACCTGTCCTACGAGGACTTGCAAGAATTACTGGACCCCTTCTACCGCAGCTACAAGTGCAAAGACGGGCGCATGTTTTATGTCGTGTGCCCAAGTCACAAGCACCATGCCAAGCGCTGCTTGCAAGCGCTGGGCATTTACGATGAGCTGGTGGCTGAAGGTTTGGGTGAGGAAGAGGACACGTACCTGCCAGTCGCCAAATGGACCAGCGATGTGTCGCTGGGCGTGTACCCGCTGCCAAAAGTATGGGCTGATCGCATCTCAGCTCGCATGAAAGAAGTGTTCATCACCCGCACAGCCAAAGAGTGGGAGCGCATTTTTGGACGCGGTAAATTTCCTGGCGCGCCTCACCGTTGGCTACAAGAGTGGATCAACGACGACCACGCGGAAACCTCCGGACTCATGCTGGAAGTTGACGACCCTGTATACGGCCCCATGATTCAGCCAGGTCCAATGATCTGGCTAGAGGAAAGCGCGCGCACCATGGTGACCCCGCAACCACGTCGCATGGTGAGTTACGCCACAGCACTTGCAACCTTGGCTGCTATAGAAACCAAACTGCCACGCGTGCGTCAAAAGAATGCCAGAGATGGCTGGCTAGACGGCGTGCGCATTCTGGACTTGTGCAACGTCATTGCCGGGCCGCACTCGGTAGCCTACTTGGCTAGATTTGGTGCCAAGGTCATCAAGCTGGACCCTGCCAAGCCGTTTTATGACTGCTGGAACACCGTCATTTTTGGCATATCGCACATGCGCGGTAAACAATCGTTGCTGACCGACATCACCAAGCCTCAAGGACGAGCCATTCTTGAGGAGCTCATAAAAGCCAGCGACGTCATCGTATGGAACGCGCCAGACCGCCAGGTTGAGTCCATGGGCCTAGACGAGGTCAGCCTGAAAAAATTAAACCCAGACGCTATTTTTTGCAAGCTTGATTGCTTCAGTGGCCCACTGCCAGGCCCTCGCTCAGGCTACCTAGGCTATGACGATTTGGTGCAAGCCACCACTGGCATCATGACCCGCTTTGGCGGCTCTATGGATACGCCTGAAGAGCATGCGCATGTGGGCACGATTGACGTCATGTGCGGATTTGGTGGCTCATTGGGCATTGCCACAGCGCTGTACCAAAAGCTCAAGACTGGCCGCACTGGGCGCGCGCGCACCTCGCTGTCGGCGTTGAGCAATTTGGCGCAATTGCCATTTTGTTACGACTACATACGCCGCGGTCTGTTTGACGAACCTGCAGGGCGTGAAGTGGTTGGCTACGACGCACTGGCACGTTTCTACTACACCTCCTCAGACCGTTTTGTATTGCTCAGCGCCTACCCAGCTGACTTGCCACGTTTAGAGACTGTGCCAGGCTTAGAGGGCATATCAGCGCTCGACCCACTCGAATATGCCGCGTTCTTGGCGCAAGCATTTATGACAGCCCGCGCCGCCGACTGGGTAGAGCGCTTGCAAGCCGCCGACATTGGCGCAGCTATTTGTGAAAACATCGAATCTATTCGAGCCTACAACACCCGACCGGCAGACGGCACACCGGGCACTGACAAAGGCAGTTATGCATTTTCAGAGTTTGCCGACCACCCCAGCGGTCACGTTGTTACGCAACTAGACCCGTTTGCAGTCAGGCCTAGTCGCGGCAAAATTTACGCTTTAAAACCAGCTGAAAAATACGGCGCATCGACACGCCAAGTGCTGATGGACTTGGGAAAAACCAGTGAAGAGATTGACGCCTTGATTGACAGCGGCATCGCCAGCGAGAGCTGGAGTGAGCAGTACCTGCCAGACTGAAACAGCAGCGACTCAACGCCAAGCCCACGCGCACCTGAACCAGTGTGGGCGCTTGGCACAACCCAACACCGCACGCGCGCCTTAGACCGTGCGCGTTGAGGCGAACCCAATAACCTGCCAACTGGGTTGCCAACAACTTGCGCACAGGCAACCCCCTTTGCACAAGCGGCGGGGGCCCCCGTGTGGTTCATGGACATGAGCTGTTGGTGACAGCCACCTGTACAAAGCGAACATGCATCACATACCCAAGCCTTGCACAGGACGCCACGAATGGGGATGGGGGTGTGACAGCGATGCCACTTTCAACAAGTAGGGGCCGCTTTGCGACAACAACCTAAGGTTCATTCGCTTGGCGTTTTCGCGTAGGTACAACATGGGGAATCAAGCATTTTTAATACCGGCACGTGCAGACATGAACGACTAAACAACCAATTGAATCGCTGGCACACATCTACCAAACCATTGCGATATAGAGAACCCCCTACGAACAAACCAGTCCTCGCCGCAGCTGTGACCTAATGCCACCATCCGCATGTAACAGGTTACAACGTGGCACCCTGACAAGGTTGCAACGCGCCAAAGGTCTCAATGTAGGGCCACCGAACAGACCAGACACAGGCCTCAGCTGATCGTGTCAACGCTGGCATTTTGAAATCCTAACAGCCACCAGGCGTGTGCTTGCCCATCAATGCTTGCAAGCTACGCAATGCCAACTCAGGGTCGTTGGCTCCAGTGATGGCCCTTACCACAGCGAGTGAACCCACGCCGCTTTGCATCACCAGCGGAACATGAGCCTCGCTGATACCGCCAATGGCAACCAGCGACATATGGTGCATGAGCTTGGCATAGGCGTTCAGCCTGCCTAGGCCTTGCGGTGCGGTTTCCATGCGCTTAAGCGTGGTCGGAAACACCGCCCCCATGGCCAGGTAGCTGGGTCTGTAAGCCGCTGCCCGCATCATTTCATGGTAGCCATGCGTACTCAGTCCAAGGCGCAGTCCTGACTGACGCAGCAGCGCAATGGGCGCGTCGTCCACGTCTTCTTGACCAAGGTGCACCCCATAGGCGCCCTCATCTATGGCCGCTTGCCAATGGTCGTTGATAAACAACAAACTTGGTGTGCCTTTGACCGCGTGAACAGCGCGTTGCACCTCTCGATGAATGGCATCGTTGTCGTCAGATTTAAAACGCAGCTGTATGGTCTTGGCCCCTGCTGCGGCCATGCGCGATACCCACTGCGCGTCAGGCACAACGACGTACAAGTCCAAAGCTTTAGGGCATGTTGGAAAGTCGTCCAGGCTGGGCTCGATTTGCAAGCCAAAGTCTGGTGCATGCGTTGGCCAGTCTGCCATTGAAAACCCGCCCATACGCGTGGTTTGAATTGTCCAAGCGTTGGCAACGCATTGGGCATCATGCTCTATAAAACCCAGCATGCGACACGCTTGCAACACCGCTGCGTGCTCGGTACTCAAACCCGCATCGCTGCTGTGAACGGCTTGCTCATAGGCCAGGGTTGCGCCTGCAGCCATAGCGGCATGGTGTAGGGCCAACTCGTTGGCAATATGGACAGCTGGAGCCGTATTGGGTGTCATGTGTGGTGCCAAAAAGGTGTGCCTAAAACAGGCGTACTGGGTTGTGCGTTGTCTTGTGATTGCATGGCACCTGATAGAAAAGCAGCCCTGCCCGCAAGCACAGCGTTGGCAAATGCCCGCGCCATCACAACAGGGTCTTGAGCCAATGCCACTGCGGTATTGAGGAGCACCGCGTCATAGCCCCACTCCATCACTTGGCAAGCGTGCGATGGCAAGCCCAAACCGGCGTCAATGATCATGGGTACATCCAAGCGCTCTCGCAACGTTCGCAGCGCGTAAGGGTTGATGGGGCCTTTACCGGTCCCTATGGGCGCGGCCCACGGCATCACTGCTTGACAGCCCACATCAACCAAGCGCTGACACAACACCAAGTCGTCGGTGGTGTAAGGCAACACCTTAAAGCCCGCTTTGATGAGTGCACTGGCGGCCGCTGGCAGGTTGACCGTGTCTGGCTGCAAGGTGTAGTCATCGCCTATGAGCTCAAGTTTTATCCAGTCGGTCTCAAACACTTCTCTGGCCATTTCAGCGGTGGTAATGGCTTCTTGAAGGCTGTGACAACCGGCCGTATTGGGCAACATGGGCACATTGGCTTGGCCTAATAAATTCCAAAAGCTTTGCGAGACTTCGCCACCGCTGCCTGTTTGTCTGCGCAAGGAAGCCGTGAGCATGGCTGGCGCGGAAACCCGCACAGCCTCAAGCAATACATGGGGCGACGGGTAGCGCGAGGTTCCCAGCATGAGGCGGCTATTGAAAGTCTCACCATACAGAGTCAGCACATCGTTGGGCGGTGTATGTAATGTCAAACCTTTTATCCGCCTGTAATGGGTGCGACCAATTCAACTCGGTCATTGTTGACTAACACGTAGGCAGCGTAATTACCGCGCGGTACAAACTGCAAATTAACGGCTGCTGCAAACGGTGGTGTGATTGCCGCGCACGCAACGGCGTCGGCCAAGGTTGCACCTGTTGCCAATGTGTGCGGCACATGGTTGATACGTACTTGTATGGTGGTTTCAGTCATGGGTAAATTTCAAGTTAAATTGCGTTGCCAAGGTTGATGTCTGGTGCTGTACCCACTCCGCCACCACGTCCAACATGGCAGGCGCAATCAAAAATCCATGGCGGTATAGGCCGTTAATGTGCAAGCTGCGAGGGGTGAGACAACGAACCGCAGGCAGGTTGTCAGCCAGCGTTGGCCTTGCTTGCGTGGCGGCCTCAAGAATGCGGGCCTCGGCAAAACCACTGTGCACGGTATAGGCTGCGCTGAGCAACTCAAGCGTTGAGCGCACACTAACCGGTGAGGTATCCTCGGTTTCAATTTCAGTCGCACCAATCACAAACACATGGTTTTCTTTGGGCGCTATGTAAATGGGGTAGCGAGGGTGAATCAAACGGGTGGGACGCTGCAATGTGACATCTGGTGCGTGCAGACGAATAACCTCACCCCGCACGCCGCGTAAATCTGACCAGGCTGTGCGAGCCCCCAAACCACGGCAATCGAATACCCAGTCAGGCTGGCCAGCTTGCCCCGGCTTAAAGTCATCGACTGAGCGTGGGGTGTTCCACAACACGTGCACGCCTTGCTCGTTCATGCCTTGCAACAACGCATCTAGCAACTGCCGGTTGTCTAACTGCGCCTCGCCGGGCAAGTACATGGCTTGGTCAAAGCTGCTGCTGACAGCGGGCTCGTGGGCCCGCACACTGGCCGAGTCCAACAATTGGACAGGCTGCAGGCATGGCAACTGCTGCTGGGAGCGCGCCAGCATGAGTGAGAACCGCTTGGCTTCAGCGGCGTCTTGCCGGTGCCACAGCACCAGCGTGCCATTTTGCTGAAAAAACACAGGCGCGGGCAGCGGGTCAATTAAAGCTGGCCAACGCGTTAACCCGTAGTGGCCCATACGCACCACAGCCAATTCAGTAATCGCCGACTCGGCCAGCGGCGCGAGCATGGCGGCAGCCACACGCGCAGCCGCGCCTTCGGCATTGGAGCCTTGCGCCTCGTACACCACCACGTCATGGCCCAACTGCGCCAGCTTATACGCCAACAACCTGCCCATCAAGCCAGCGCCTAAAACCACACTGGACACTTGCCCGGTCATAGCGGCATCTCCTTGGCACTCATGGCATCACCAAACCGCCATCGACGGTCAGAACTTGCCCAGTCATAAAGCGACTCCACTCAGATGCCAAAAACATCACGGGGCCAGCCACGTCATCTGGTGTAGCCACTCTCCCCAGCGGCGTTTGTGCAACCAAGCTGTCCTTAACGGCCTCTTTGGTACGGCGACTGGAGTCCGTCGGGCTGACCAAGCCCGGTGCCACACAGTTGACCCGAATACCCAAAGGCCCCAACTCCACAGCCAAGTTTTTGCTAAACCCAAGCAGTGCAGACTTGGCGGTTGTGTAGGCGTGGTAGGCCACACTGGGCCTGTCGCACAAGTCGCTCACCATGTTGATGATGCTGCCCTGCGCCCGCTGCCTAAAGTGCGGCAGCACCGCCTGGCTGGTGTTGTATGCGCTGAGAACAGCGCCGTCAAACTGGCTTTGATAGGCCTGCCAAGGCACACCCCAAAAACGCGCTCTGTTGTCCGGGTCGAAGGCATAGGGGCTAAAGGCGTTGTTGACCACCACGTCTATTCGCCCCAGTTCGGTCAACGCCTGAGTGACCATGGCATTGACAGACCCCAAACAGCGCACATCGGCAGCGATGGGCAACGCATCTCCGCCTGATGCATGTCCCAGTCGCTGGCATTCAGCCACCACCGCCTCGGCTGCGACAGCGTTACTCAGGTAATTAACAACCACAGTCGCTCCTTCTGTGGCGAATGCTTTGGCTATGGCTGCGCCAATGCCACGGCTGGCACCAGTGACTACAACCACTTTGCCAACAAAGGTGCGCTGCGCTGTTGTGTTCATTTGGCGGTGCGCACATGCTTGGGCAGCAAGTCCTGGCTGATGACATCTTGCAGAACAACGTCTTGGGTCATTAACCCCAGCGCCTTGTAAGCCGCCACGCCTTGCTGCAAGCTGTCCATGTCGAATGCTCCCAAACCGTATTTAGCTGTGATGGGTGACACGCTGGATGCATTTCGCAAACGGATAATTTCAATATTTAAACTGGCACTCTTACCGTCAATGGCGTGCTTGACAGCCAGCTGGGCGGCCTCTTGAGGGAACTGCATCATCCATTGGGCACTGTTTGTATATGCCAATAAAAACCTGCGCATTACGTCTTTTTTGTTTTGGTAAGTGTCTTCACTGACCACAAAAAAGTCACTGGAAATATTCAAATGATCTTTGACTTCCATCACATTGAAGTCCACCAAACCTCTTTGGCGCCCTACCAACAGACCAGTATCGGTCGCAGCCGTGGCATCTACTTGGCCTTGCATCAGTGGTGTGAAATTGAGCAAACCTGTCACAACAATGGTCACATCTGCCTCAGACAACCCCGCTTGGTTCAGCAGCACTTGCAAGTTCTGGCGTGTCCCACTCGACAGGCTGTAAACGCCGATACGTTTCCCTTTCAGGTCGGCGGGCTGACGAATGTTTTGAGACTTTAAAGACACCACATTAAATACATTTTGTGGATAAATATCGTAAACAGCGCGCAGCTTTTCTCCTTTGTCCAAAGCCGTAAAGAAAGAGCCTGGGTCTGTAAACGCCACGTCCGCTTGGCCGCTAAGCAAGTTGCGCAAGGCATCACCACCGCCAGCACCTGGCAGGTAGGCCATCTCGATATTCTGGGCTTTAAAAAAGCCTTTGTCTTCATCCACCAGCAAGTTGGTGATCTCGGTAATGGGCTTGCTCCAGCCTGCCACGACTACCCTGTCTAATTGCACGGCGGTTTGCGACCATGCCGCTGTACTGATACCCAGCGACACCGCACCCAGCAGCGACAACACCGCTGTTGTGTTGATCCATTGTTTCATCCATTGTTTAGCCATAGCGAGTTACTTTCTAGGTCATGAGTGGTTAACGCTTTTAAGTGCGCGTTAACCATTGCGTTGATTTATAAAAACACAGCCCCAACACGGTAATCAGTGTCAACACTGCAAACATCAAAGGGGTGTCCATTGAGCCCTGAGCGGCAATGATCAAAGCGCCCAAGCCTTTACTGGCCACAATGAACTCAGCAACCACTGCGCCCACCCAGGCCAGCACAACGGCCACACGCAAACCGGCATAAATAGTGACTCGCCCAGCAGGTACTTTTAAGTGCCACAAGGTTTGCCAACGGCTGGCACGCAACATCCGAAACAGCTCCAGCTGCTTGCTATCTGTTTGCCGTATGGCTGCAGCCGTGTTTTCAAGCAAGGGAAAGAAACATATCAGCGCGGTCATCACGATGATGGGTAAGCTACCGAAACCAAACCAAACGATGAACAGTGGCGCCAGGGCCAATTTCGGGATCACCTGGCTGGCCAACACAAAGGGCATCACGACACCACGCAAACCTGTCAGCTCACCCAACAGCAAACCACCTAGGAAACCCATGGCGGAGCCTAATAAAAAACCCATCAGCACAGCACTCAGCGTGGACAGAATGTGGGGCCACAGGTAGCCACTGGATAGCCCTTGCAGCAATGAGACCACGACAACAGAAGGTGCTGGCAGCACCAATGGCGAGGTCTGATTTACAACGACCCAGCCTTCCCAAGCGAGCAAAAAAACCACGCCCAATAGCCACGACATCATCCAACTGTGTTTCAACACTGCGCCCCGTCCATGGTTGCGCGCAACCGTTCACACAAGGCGTTAAAGGGCGGTGAGTAGCGCAGCGTTGGTTGTCGTGGTGTTGGCAAGTTGACGTCATAACTTGCATTGATTTCTCCGGCGCGCATGCAGCTGACGCGGTGTCCGAGATACACAGCCTCACTGATGTCGTGGGTCACAAACAAGACCGACGTGCCAAAGGCAAGGCACAGCTTGAGAAAATCACGTTGTAATTCGTCTCGTGTGATGGCGTCTAAGGCGGCAAAAGGCTCATCCATAAACAGCATGGATGGTTTTAGGATCAAGGCGCGGGCAATGGCAATTCGGCTTTGCTGACCACCGGACAGACCAGACACCTTGCTGTGTGCAATATTTGTTAAGCCAAGCTGCTCCAGCAGCTGCGCCGCATGGCGCCTATCAGCAACCGTGACCGTGCGGTGCAAACCCACAGGCAACAACAGGTTGTCGCTCACATCCAGCCAATCGAGCAACGTAGGCGCTTGAAACACAAACCCCATTTCAGGTCTGGGTGCTTGCAAGGCGATGCCATTCAAATGCACCGCGCCTTGTTGTGGGCGCAATAAACCCGCAGCAACTTTCAGTAAGCTGGTTTTGCCGCAACCACTGCGACCAATCAGGCAGTGGATTTCCCCTTTGTTAACGTGCAAATTCACGTCGCGCACAACGTGGCTTTGCTCGGGGTAGCTCAAGCTCACAGCGTCAAGTTGCAAAAAAATAGCCATCTCAGATCTTGTAGCGCGTGAACTGCTCGCCACTGCGCTCAGCGCTGTCTTCAACATCCACCATGCGCACCAAATCAAGCAGGCTGAAGCGCCCGTCGTGATGCCAGCCTGCTGCGGGTTGTGTCATAGCACCCAAGGCACACACACGGGTTACACCGGCTCTGCCCAAGCCATCTGATAGCACCAAGAGTTCTTCAGGCGAGGCCGCCACACCGGCCGTTTGTAAAAAGTCACGCTGCTGCTCAACGAGCGCGGCAACGTCGTCCAAACTGTCCACAGCCACCACCAGCACCCTGCGGTTCAGTGGGCCTGGGCAAAGGGGCAGACTGCGTTCAGAGAACACCACTGTTCCCCAAACCGCATGGCCACCCATCACGGTTACATGCGCATTGGTGACAGCCTCTAATTCATAGGCGTTGCACCACGCGCCAACTTGGCCAGCCTCCTCCAGCGACAGCCCGCGTTGGGGGAGTTTGTGCGACACAGCAGCAAGTGACGATGTGAGGTACTGGGCAAACTCCAGTGGGCTCACCATGCCACCGCGCTGCACGTAGACCATGTGCGGCGAGTAACAGCCTTGTTGGTCATAACGGGCCACGTCCAATGCCAATTGGTGCGCCAGTTGTGGGCCTGTACCAGCGCACAGTGCGCTTGCACTGACGACGCCAAAACTCAACTTGTGGCCATGCGCAAGAAATCGCGTGGTCACTGGTACATTGGCTTGCATGGCTTGCAAAGCCGCATTGCCGCCGTAAGCCGTCACCACATCGGCCAATCCAAAGGCATGCTGCTCGACGTGTGATGCGCCGCCGCTTGGCCACCACACGACGGCGAAGCAGTCTGACCAGCGTGGCTCTATATCGACCAATAAGCGGGCATACAAGCTTGCAAACAGTGGCTCTGCACTAGAGACCTTGCCAATGGAGCCAGCTTTTACCAACAGACCAGACACAAAGCTCCACAGAGACAACGCAGGGACATTGCCCGCCCACACATGGAGCATGAGGTCTGGGCCATAGGCCTTCGACCAGCCGCCTTTTACACGGGGTTGAAACTCATCAAGCAGTTTGGGGTTGGGGAAATCCTCCACCACAAAACGTTGGAGCTGCAACGCTCTAAATGTATGCAGATAAGCGTTCAGGTTCAGCCTAACCATCTCGCTGGCAAAGCCTGTTGCCAATGGCAACAGGCGCTCAAGCGCTTGGCGGTATACATCGCCTTGGTCTAGCAGGCGGGCTGTAGCCACATCCAACACGCGGACAATCTCAGACACCTGCATGGTCTTTAAATGCGCTTGACTTGCACAGCGAATGCGCCCAGCCAACGCGGCCATCTGACCCGCGCTGATCAATGGCATATCGACTCGCAATGGCGCGTCAGGCGAACCCATGTTCACCCGGTGCCAAGTCACATCGGCATCGGCAATACCGGGCAGGTAGCCTGCTTTAAAGTCTGACGCAGTCACGGCGCAGACGCTTTCAAAAACGCATCCACAGCCAACGAACAGCCTTTGGCTTGTGTGCCTTGTGCACGGCCCAATAATACAAATCCATGGTCTTGCATCACGCCCACATCTTCAGTCAGTATGGTGACCACTGAGTTGTAGTTGGCCAAGTCGGTATGGGCCAATACACCCCGCTCGCCGGGGGCAACGGCTTGGCCAGTCAGTGGCTCGACCAAGCGAGAACGAATCCAATGGGGGCCGCTTTTTACCGACGTCGTGGTGTGATTGCCCGCATCGTAAAACTGGCTGCTCAACTCAGTCATGCCGTACATATTGAGACAACGCTCAGCGCTGACGCCAAACGTGGCTGACAGCTGCTGGTAAAACGCCTCGACAGGCACATCTCTAGACTGCCCCTTGAAGCCACCGGTATCCAACAACAAGCTGCCCGTTGGCAACTTAAACGTCAGGTCCCGTGCTTTCAGCTCGTCCATCACATGCACAAAACTAAAACTAGCTCCTAGCAAAAAGAACGGCTCACCTGCGCACTGTGCATCCAGCAATGCCTCGCACAACAAGTCGATTTGCAGGCCCTCCTCGTTCAAGTAATGGGCACTGTCTGGCGTTGCGAATGACGCAAGCGCCAGCCCCAAGTAATGCGCCAAAGAGGAGTTGGGCAGCAGGTGCTCGTCAGGGAAAAGAATACCCATGCGGACACGCTTGAGCCCGCGCATCACGTGCTGGTCAAAATTGCGCAGCATAGAGGCGTCATAAACGGCCATGCTGGGGTGGTAATGACTGCCCTTCACATCGCCCCTGGTTGTCCCGCTGGTCATGAACACCCTGTCACACGTCTGCGGTGCAACGCAGCTGAGTGTCAAATCCTTGAAAGCGTTGATGGGTACAGCGGGAATGTCGCGCCAATCTTTCACCACCCGCGGTGTCTTGCCGCGACTGTGGCAAAAACGCTGGAAAGGCATATTGTGAGCAAACTGGTGGGCAAACAATCGCAGTGCCAACGCGTTGAACGCCTCATCGCTGACCCGGGGCTTCGCCATAAAGCCGAGGACATCTGCAACCAATAAGTCACAAGCGGTTTGATCGATAGCCAACATGTGGTGCCGTTCTGTACATACAGGTCGGCTTGCCATGACCCATGCAGCAAACATACCGCTGTGTGAGTCGTTTCTATGGCCAGCTTCCCTGCGCGAGGATTACCTCAATCAGGTTCAAAGGGACTTTCTCAGTCGAGACCGGCAATGGTCTCAACACCCCTAGCGAATGTGCTTTATTCATACAGCACAAATTTAGTATATGCGAAGTTCTAATGCCCTTACAGGCGTGGCGTGTTGCGAGACCAGCGACCACAGCTGCTGTCGCGTGCGACAGCTATGCCACACCACATAACGGCGCAGCAAAACCCCTAGGCGTTGGCTGGTAAGGCATGAAGGCTAACGCTGCAACTTCACGTGACACAGGCGCTATGGCGGCGCCAGCTGCGCTGAACCACGCTTAAAACTGGGGCGAGCGTTTGGCCAAAAAGGCATCGATGCCTTCACGGTGTTGGTCTGAGTCTGCATAGGCATAGGCTCGCCCAATTGGCAACACACCGCCCACGGCATGTTGCAGCATGCCAGGCCAGCGTGCACGCAAGCCTTGCTTGTTTAACGCGCCGGCCTGAGGCGACAACTTCACCAAGCGGTGCATGATGCGAAACACCTCCATATCGAGCGCATCAGCTGGGCAGGCGTGGCTTAGAAAACCTGTATGTAGCAGCCGCTCGCTGCCCACCACGGCGGCCAACAACAACACATTGCGAGCCACAGCATCGCCTAGCGCGTGGACCACAATAGCGGCCTCTTTGGGCGCCATGGGAAAGCCCAACTTGGCAATAGGCGCACCAAATTTAGCGCCTAGATTGGCCAAGCGAATGTCGGCACAGCTGGCCATCTCAAGACCTGCACCCATGCACGTATTAGAAATATTGGCCACCACTGGCAAATCGCAAGCCAACATAGCGCGCAAGCCTGGCCACACCAGCTCCTCATGGAAATGGGTGAGCTTGGTTTGGTCAAACCTAAAGCTCGGATACTCGCTGATATCGCCTCCAGAACAAAATGCCTTGCCATGCGCATCGCCCACCAATTCCACAGCACGCGCTTGCGGATTGGCCGCTATGGCATCAAACACGCGTGGTAGCTCAACCCACATGTCACGGTTCATGGCGTTCATGCGCGTTGGGTTGCTGATGGTCACACGTGCCCACCACGCATGGGGCCAAGTCAACGTGACATGGGCTCCCATGTCAGGGTATGTTCTTTTTACTGGCCACCACCGACATGATGGCCCCACCCAACACCATGGGCATACACAGCCACTGTCCCATGCTCAAGCCGAGATTCAGCAGCCCTAGATGCGCATCTGGCTCTCGGAAATACTCAGCAACAAATCGCAACACGCCGTAGCCCATGAGGAACAGCGCAGACACTTGACCCAGTTTGCGCGGCACACGGGCATAGAACCACAACACAACAAACAGCAACAAACCTTCTAACAACAACTGGTAGATTTGTGAGGGGTGGCGCGGCAAATCACCTGCCCCTCTGAAGACCATGCCCCACGGCAGCGACGGGTCTGTGACACGCCCCCACAACTCGCCGTTGATGAAGTTGCCCAAACGCCCAGCTGCCAAACCAGTCGGCACGCATGGCGCAATCAGGTCAGTGATGCGCAGAAACCTGACATTGCGCGAGTGGGCAAACCACAGCATGGCCACCAGCACCCCCAACAAGCCGCCATGGAAACTCATACCACCTTGCCAGACCGCAAACACCTCTAACGGGTGGGATAAGTAATAGGCAGACTGGTAAAACAAGCAGTAGCCCAAGCGCCCACCCAAGACCACACCCAGCACGCCCAAGAACAATATGTCTTCGATATCGCTGTTTCTCCAATCGCGTCCATCGGCCTGCGTGCTGAAAGGCTGATGCGTCAAACGCGCACGGCCCAACAGCACAAACAGCGCAAATGCCAGCAAGTAAGTGAGTCCATACCAATGGATGGCCAATGGCCCGATGGCCAGCGCGACAGGATCAATGAGTGGGTGTATCAACATGGTGTTATTTTGCACTCACTCAGACAGGAGAGCTGCTACCCTCTAAAATGTTTATTTTCCTCGCACTTCACCCAACCAATCACACGTAGGGCAACTATGTCAGAGACAAAAGTAATCAAAATCAACCGCCGGTCAGCCACCATCACGGAAGGCAAGTCCCGCGCCCCCAACCGCTCCATGTATTACGCCATGGGCTACGAGGCCGCTGACTTCAAGAAACCCATGATTGGCGTGGCCAACGGCCACTCCACGATTACACCTTGCAACAGCGGCTTACAACAGCTGTCAGATGCAGCTGTCGAGGGCATAGAGGAGTCTGGTGGTAACGCACAAATGTTTGGCACCCCCACTATCTCCGACGGCATGGCCATGGGAACAGAGGGAATGAAATACTCGCTAGTGTCTCGCGAGGTCATTGCTGACTGTGTCGAGACCTGCGTGCAAGGCCAGTGGATGGACGGCGTGTTGGTTGTCGGAGGCTGCGACAAAAACATGCCAGGCGGCTTGATGGGTATGCTGCGTGCCAACGTACCAGCTATCTACGTCTACGGCGGCACTATTTTGCCAGGCCGTTACAAGGGGCAAGACCTCAACATCGTGAGCGTGTTTGAAGCCGTAGGGGAAAACGCCGCCGGCAAGCTCAGCGACGAAGACCTGCTCGAAATTGAAAAGCGTGCTATCCCAGGCACAGGCTCTTGCGGTGGTATGTACACGGCCAACACCATGTCGTCTGCCTTTGAAGCCTTGGGCATGTCTCTGCCCTACTCCTCGACCATGGCCAACGTGCACGACGAAAAAGTGCAATCGGCCAAAGAGTCAGCCAGGGTATTGGTTGAAGCCGTGCGCAAAGACCTCAAGCCGCGTGACATCGTGACGCGCAAATCCATAGAGAACGCGGTGGCGGTGATCATGGCCATCGGTGGCTCAACCAATGCGGTGCTGCACTTTTTAGCCATCGCGCACTGCGCTGAAGTGGAATGGACGATTGACGACTTTGAACGTATCCGCCAGCGCACACCTGTGTTGTGTGACCTCAAGCCCAGCGGCAAGGCCTTGGCGGTTGATTTGCACGTCGCCGGTGGTATCCCCCAAGTGATGAAGCTCCTGCTCAACGCAGGTCTTTTGCACGGTGATTGCATCACCATTACCGGGCAAACCATTGCGGAGATACTCCACGATGTGCCCGATGCGCCCAGCGACGAAGGTGTCATTCACAGCATAGAAAATGCCATGTACAAGAAAGGCCACTTGGCCATTCTCAAAGGCAACCTGTCACCTGAAGGCGCGGTAGCCAAAATCACTGGTCTCAAAAACCCAGTCATTACTGGCCCTGCACGCGTGTTCGACGACGAACAATCAGCCCTAGAAGCCATTTTGGCCGGCAAAATTGTCGCTGGTGACGTCATGGTGTTGCGTTACCTAGGCCCCAAAGGTGGTCCAGGTATGCCAGAGATGTTGGCCCCCACTGGTGCCTTGATTGGCGCAGGTTTAGGCGAGTCGGTTGGCCTTGTAACCGATGGGCGGTTTTCAGGTGGCACCTGGGGGATGGTGGTTGGTCACGTTGCGCCTGAAGCTGCAGCGGGGGGCAACATTGCTTTGGTACAAGAAGGTGACAGCATCACCATTGATGCCATCGCCCTTAAACTTGAAGTGCACGTCAGCGATGACGAGTTGGCGACACGCCGCGCCAAGTGGACAGCACCTGCACCCCGCTACACCCGCGGTGTGCAAGCCAAGTTTGCCTTCAACGCGTCCAGCGCCAGCAAAGGTGCTGTGCTGGACAACTACTGATAACGAGCGCGCACCCAGACCCTGCGCTGCCGCCACCTTTACATGGCGGGCGCGCATCTGGGCCGTGCTTGTGTCAAACTTGTCTTCTGACGTCTCACTTAAAGGTATGAAGTCTATGAAACGCATTCTCATTGCAATTGCAGCCACCACCTTGTTGGCTGCGCCCGCTATGGCCGACATGGCTTTGGCTAAATCAAAGAACTGTATGGCCTGCCACGCGGTTGACAGAAAACTGGTTGGGCCCTCCTACAAAGACGTGGCTGCTAAATACGCGGGCGACGCAGCAGCGGCTGACAAACTGGCCGCAAAAATCATGAAAGGTGGCTCTGGCGTATGGGGCGCTATTCCCATGCCAGCCAACCCCCAAGTGTCTGCTGCTGAAGCCAACATATTGGCTGCTTGGGTGCTGTCTAACAAGTAACCAGCACCAACCACTTACAAAAAGGGCACCAATTGGTGCCCTTTTTGTGTGCTGTGACCTACCCATGGCCACCTGTTGTGTGCAACTGATTCGTTTGCTTACAGCGGTTTTAACAACTGGTCCAAAATGGCAGGATTTTCCAGCGTACTGATGTCTTGGGTGATGGCCTCGCCGTTGGCCAAGTTGCGCAACAAACGGCGCATGATTTTGCCTGAGCGGGTTTTGGGCAAATTGTCACCAAAGCGCACCTCTTTGGGCTTGGCAATGGGGCCAATTTCTTTGCCCACCCAGTCACGCAAAATCTTGGCAATGCGCTGCGCCTCTTCACCTTCAGGACGTGCGCCCTTGAGCACAACAAACGCGACAATGGCCTCGCCTGTTAAGTCATCCGGGCGTCCCACCACGGCGGCTTCTGCCACCAAGTCGGTATGGGCAACCAATGCGGATTCAATTTCCATGGTGCCCATTCGGTGGCCAGATACGTTGAGCACATCGTCAATTCGGCCAGTAATGCGAAAGTAACCGCGTTCTTCGCTGCGCACAGCGCCGTCACCAGCCAAGTAAGTTGTGCCGCCAAGCTCATCCGGGAAATAGCTCTTTTTGAAGCGTGCTGAGTCGCCCCAGATGTTGCGAATCATGGACGGCCACGGGCGTTTAACCACCAGCAAGCCACCTGCACCATGCGGCAAGTCGTGTCCAGCTTCATCCACGATAGAGGCCATGATGCCTGGCAGTGGCAAGGTACACGACCCTGGCACCAAGGTTGTAGCGCCGGGTAAAGGCGTGATCATGTGACCACCAGTTTCAGTCTGCCAGAAAGTGTCCACAATAGGACAGCGCTCACCGCCCACATGGCGGTGATACCACATCCAAGCCTCTGGATTGATGGGTTCACCAACAGAGCCGATGATGCGCAAGCTGGTCAGGTCCGAGTTTTTTGGATGTACAGACTCGTCGCTGGTGCTAGCCTTGATGAGCGAACGAATGGCCGTCGGTGCCGTGTAAAAAATGGTGGCTTTATGGCGCTCTATCACTTGCCAAAAACGGCCTGCATTGGGAAAAGTAGGCACGCCTTCAAACACAATTTGTGTAGCGCCTGCTGCCAATGGACCATAGGCCACGTAGGTATGGCCAGTGATCCAACCTATGTCAGCGGTGCACCAAAACACGTCAGAATCTTTCAGGTCAAAGGTCCACTCCATGGTCATTTTGGCCCACAACAAATAGCCAGCGGTGGCGTGTTGCACGCCTTTGGGCTTACCAGTTGAACCAGAGGTGTACAACACGAACAAAGGGTGCTCTGCATTCACCATTTCTGGCTCACACTGCTCGCTTGCCACGGCTTCTAAGTCGTGCATAAAATAGTCACGCCCCGCCACCATATTGACCGCAGTTTGGGTCCGCTGGTACACAATGACGGTGTGTATGGCGTCGCAGCCACCTAGGGCCATGGCCTCATCCACAATGGCTTTCAATGGCAGCTCTTTACCGCCTCGCATCTGGTAGTTGGCGGTCACGATGGCAACTGCGCCGATGTCTATTGCGCGCTCTTGCAATGCCTTGGCAGAAAAACCACCGAACACCACAGAATGGGTAGCACCAATGCGTGCGCATGCTTGCATGGCCACCACGCCCTCTATGGTCATGGGCATGTAGATCATGACTCGCTCGCCACTTTGTACACCCTGCGCCTTGAGAACGTTGGCAAACTTGGCTACCCGGGTCAACAGGTCCCTGTAAGACACCTTGGTCACTTGGCCATCATCAGCTTCAAAAATAATGGCTGTCTTATGCTCGGTGGGCGTACCCATGTGACGGTCTAAGCAGTTGACGCTGGCATTCAATTCGCCATCGTCAAACCATGTGTAAAAAGGGGCATTGGACTCGTCCAAAACCTTGGTAAATGGCTTTGACCAATGCAAATGCTGCTTGGCACGCTTGGCCCAAAAGCCCTCAAAGTCATCAGCGGCCTCTTGACACAAGGCGTTGTAACCACCCATGCCGGATATGGCGGCAGAAGCGACCATATTGCTGGATGGCTCAAACAATCGGTTTTCAACCAGTGTGGACTCGATGTTGTTATGTGGGGTTTCGGACATAGACGGTCTCCTTGCAAATTGTGCGAACGACAGCTTTCACGCTATTGGTAATATTCTGTACTATGATGCGGCGCTCTTACGAGCCACTTACACAAAATGTACGCATTCTCTAAGCCGCCTCGCACCCTACAATCAATACAGTTATTTTTGCGAAGAATCACATGTCCAACACTGCCCACACCAATACCATCAAGCGCGACGATCTGATTGAGTCTGTTGCCGCTGCCTTGCAGTACATCAGCTACTACCACCCTGCAGATTACATTGCCCACTTGTCCCGTGCCTACGAGCTAGAACAGTCCGTCGCAGCTAAAGACGCGATGGCGCAAATTCTCACCAACAGCTACATGAGCGCAACCGGCAAGCGCCCTATCTGCCAAGACACTGGCATTGTGAATGTGTTCTTAAAAATTGGCATGGATGTGCGGTTTGATGGCTTTAATGGTGACTTGGAGGGTGCCGTCAACGAAGGCGTGCGCCGTGGCTATGCATTTGCAGACAACCGTCTGCGCGCCAGTGTCGTTGCGGACCCCCATTTCGCCCGCAACAACACCAACGACAACACGCCGGCAGTCATCAACGTTCAAATAGTGCCTGGCAACAAACTGGATATCACTGTAGCGGCCAAGGGCGGGGGCAGCGAAGGAAAATCTAAGTTCACAGTGCTCAACCCCAGCGACTCGTTGGTGGACTGGGTCATCAAAACCGTGCCTCTCATGGGCGCTGGCTGGTGCCCACCAGGCATGCTGGGTATTGGTGTCGGCGGCACAGCCGAGAAAGCCATGCTGATGGCCAAAGAATCCCTGATGGAAGATCTGGACATGTATGCGCTACAAACCAAATCGTCTAAAGGTGTGGCGCTCACACCAACAGAGGAGCTGCGTTTGGAGTTGTTTGAAAAGGTCAACGCCTTGGGCATTGGCGCGCAAGGCTTGGGGGGCTTGACCACCGTACTGGACGTGAAAATCAACATGTACCCCACACACGCCGCTGGCAAGCCTGTGGCCATGATTCCCAACTGCGCTGCCACACGACACGCCCACTTCGTGATGGACGGCTCGGGCCCGGTTTACCTCACACCGCCAGACTTAGACACTTGGCCCAAAGTCAATTGGGTACCCGACGCGGCTAAAAGCCAGCGTGTGGACTTGAACAACCTCAGCAAAGCGCAAGTCGCTGCTTGGCAACCAGGCCAAACCTTGCTGCTCAGCGGCAAGATGCTCACTGGGCGTGACGCGGCCCACAAGCGCATTCAAGACATGCTGGCCAAAGGCGAGCCACTGCCAGTGGACTTTACCAATCGCATCATTTACTACGTTGGCCCAGTTGACCCTGTCGGCGACGAAGCAGTAGGCCCTGCTGGCCCAACCACCGCCACGCGCATGGACAAGTTCACCGAAATGATGCTGGCACAAACTGGCCTCATTGCCATGGTGGGTAAAGCCGAGCGTGGCCCAGATGCCATCGCATCCATTAAAAAACATCAAAGCGCCTACCTCATGGCCGTTGGCGGCGCGGCCTACTTGGTATCCAAAGCCATCAAGCACGCCAAAGTGGTGGGGTTTGAAGACTTGGGCATGGAAGCCATTTACGAATTTGATGTGGTGGACATGCCTGTCACGGTGGCCGTCGACGCCGGTGGCACCAGCGTGCACAACACAGGCCCAGCCGAATGGCAACAGCGTATTGCCGCCGGTACATTCAAAAATATTCCCGTTAAAGCAGGGTAATACCCGCCCGGTTGACCAACAAGCGCATCTGTAGTGGTCCCAAGCCAACCGCCTATGCTGTCCGATGGGCCGAGACTCGAGACCTCTGTCTTTTCTGCTTGTTCAATGACCGGCTGATTGATGCTGCTGGGCCGCGGCATGGCCTCTGGCCATATTGATGGGTTTAAGCGCAACTAGACCGGCCACAAACAACAGCGCTGTGGCCCCAATTGCCACGCGCTGGTTGCCATCTAGTGCCCAGGTAATTAGACCGTACATCACAGGCCCCACGATGGCGGCCAAACGGGTGGCCAGCGACCACAAGCCATAGAACTCCCCCAGTTGCTTGGGCGGCGCAAACAGGCCCGCCATGGCCCTACCACACGACTGGCTAGAGCCCATACACACACCAGCCAAGCCAGCGGCCCACCAAAAGCTGGCCTTGTCTGTGGACAACGCCGCCACAATACAAGTGATGGTCCATCCGACCAAGGTAATGGCCAGCGTGCGCTTGTGGCCCATGATGTCTTGCAAGTAGCCAAAGCAAAAAGCGCCCACCATGGCCGCAATGTTCAACACAAAGATGAGTGACATGGTCTCTGATGGCAAGAAACCGATCACTTGCTCCGCATAAATAGCGGCCAAGGTGATCGTGACGGCGACGCCGGCTTGGTACAACACGGTGCACAGCAGCAGCCATTTAAAGTCGGTGAAGTCTTGCGCTTGAGCCCAGGTTCGCTTGAGCTGCGCCAAGGAAGCCTTCAAGCCCCCTTGCTGTGTGGTCTGCATGTGTGGTTGAGCGCGCTCTTTCAGCAGCGCAAACGTGACCATTGCAGCCAGCCCATAAACGCCTGCCGTCATCAGCATGGTCACGGGCACAAAGCTAGCCGCAACCTCACCTTTGGCCTGCGCTTGCAACACATAAACCAAACACAACCCCAGCGTGGTCATGCCGCCGGCATACCCCAAGCTCCAGCCCCACCCACTCACACGACCCATGCCTTTGGGGCTCGCCAACTCTGGCAAAAAAGCATAGGACGTTGACTCACCCAAGCTATAGGCTGTATTGGCCAGCACCACCACCACACAAGCCAACACCAAGTCACCTGGCTGCACCAATGCAAGCGCGCATGTGCTCACAACACACAGCGCCGTCACCACCATCAGTAATTTCTTTTTGGCACCACGGCCATCAGCCCAAGCACCCAAGGCAGGCATGGTGAGCATCGCAATGGCGTACGACACGGCCAAGGTACTGGTCCACAGCAACGGCCCCCAAGCCTCGCCACCTGCCACACTGCCTACAAAATAAGCAGCAAATACGGCGGTGATGACCACGGTGGTGAAGCCAGAGTTGGCAAAGTCGTACATGGCCCAGCCAAATACTTCTGTGCGCGCAACGCCGGGGTTGAGTAAGTCGGTGCGTGTTGCCATTGGTTAACCCCATCTAAAATGCTGTTGAATATACTTTTTACGTTTTACGTCACTGCTAAAGCTGACGGCTATCCACCCAAACCGTTCATTCAACCGGCACTGGCCGTGCCGAGAAACCATACACCAAACTCATGACGCCACACCGGCTAATCGCTTTCAACAAGCCCTATGGCGTACTGAGCCAATTCACCGATGCAGATGGCCATCCTGGCTTGGCTCACCATATTGATGTGCCGGGTGTCTACCCAGCTGGACGCTTAGACCGCGACAGCGAGGGCTTGCTGCTGCTCACATCTGATGGCCAATTGCAGCACCGCATCAGCGACCCCAAGCACAAGCAGTGGAAAACTTACCTGGTACAAATTGAAGGCACGGCAACTGCAGAACAAGCCACGCAGCTGGCCATGGGCGTGACGCTCAATGACGGCCTCACACAAGCTGCACATTGCAGCCTGATTGAGCCGCCCAGCTTATGGGGGCGCGAACCGCCTGTGCGCTTTCGCAAAAGCATACCCACCAGCTGGCTGAGTCTGGTCATTCGTGAGGGGCGCAACAGACAAGTCAGGCGCATGACCGCTGCAGTCGGGCTGCCCACTCTGCGCCTGGTGCGCTCGCGTATTGGTGACCATGGCTTAGGTGATTTGATGCCAGGCCAATGGCGCGATATCGCCGGCGCTGACTAGTGCAAACGCCTAGGCTTGCGCCCAGCTGGACCTCGCCCAGTACCGCTTGAGCCGCCAGCTCCACTCGGCCCGCGAGGCGGCTTGCCCAATTGCATAGAGCTCACAAGCTCGTTGAGTTGGTCCTGAAACAAGCCATCTATTGCAGCCACAACGGGGCTCAGCTCGGCCACATCAAAATGGCGCTCCATGACGTGAAGCACATCTTGAACCAGCATATCGCGCTGCACCTGCATGATGGCCGCAGGCGTTGGACCTACAAAACACATCAAAAAATCATCGCGGGACTCTGAGGACTCGCCCTCTTGCGCACGTTCCTCGTCGTCAAAGTCGGTGTCATAAAACGAAACTTCAATGGCCGCGCCTTTGTCAGCCAAATCGTTTAGGCCCATGCAGGCATCTTCCATGATTTGGCGAAAATCGTCGTCACCAGACACCGTCCAACACAGCTGGAGTTTTTGGGCGGAATGGTCAAATACCATGCCAGGCTCTTCTTCATAAGAGCTCACTCTACCGACTGCAAAGGTATTGCCGCCTGCGTATTGCCACATGGGCTTGAGGGCTTCCCACACATCGTCAGGCATAACGCCTGGGCGTAGGATTACATCGCCGTGGACATGAATTTCGAAAGGAGTTTGATAACGAGCCATAACCAACCAGTAAAACGCCAGAGTCTCTAGCTTACATTGCAACAGCCGCCTTGGGCAACTGCGTATGTGGTGGGCGCTTCAAAGGCATCTAAGCGATGCTTTGACGCCGTATATTGCACAATTAAATTATGTAAATGGTGCCTCGGGCCGGAATCGAACCGGCATGCCCGCTATGAACGAAGCGACGGATTTTAAGTCCGTTGTGTCTACCAATTTCACCACCGAGGCACACAATATATTATGGCATTGGTTTGGGTCTACTTTTGAGTAGGTACCAAACAACACCGCAATTTGTGCCCAAGATGGCAGCTACAACTAGGGCCCCCTGCTTATGTCGACTGAAAAAATTGAGTTTTTAGGCCATAGCGGTCATATGCTCGCCGCACGCCTAGACCGACCACGCCCAACAGATGGCTTTAGCAGCGACCAAGCCTTGGGCTGCGTTTTATTTGCACATTGCTTCACCTGCTCAAAAGACATACCTGCGGCCAGGCGCATCGCACAACGCTTAAGCGCACTGGGATTCGCCGTGCTGCGCTTTGACTTCACGGGCTTGGGGCACTCGGACGGTGAGTTCGCAAACACCCACTTCACATCCAACGTACAGGACTTGGTGCTGGCGAGCGAACACCTCACCCGCATGGGCTTGGCGCCCGACGTGCTAGTTGGCCACTCGTTGGGCGGTGCGGCTGTGCTCAACGGGGCCAAGCACATTGCCAGCGTCAAAGCGGTGGTCACCATTGGCGCGCCCTGCGACCCTGAAAACGTGACGCATAACTTTGCGCAACACGTTGACGACATCAACATCAACGGCTCGGCTGAGGTGCAACTGGGTGGACGGCCTTTCACCATAAAGCGTGCCTTTCTAGAGGATATTCGAGGGGTCCAACTCATTGAGGACATTGCCGCACTCAAGAAAGCACTGCTGATACTTCACTCACCAGTCGACAGCACAGTCAACATCAGCAACGCCGCGCATATATTTCAAAGTGCCAAGCACCCCAAAAGCTTTGTGACGCTAGACCGTGCCGATCACCTGCTCACAAGGGCCGAGGATGCGGAGTATGCAGCTCAGGTCATTGCCGCGTGGGCCAGCCACTATGTGAACGAGCCACACGCCTTGGCTGCGCCTGAACCCGCCTCAGACACGTCCATAAAACCCCCGCCAGAGGGCATCACACGCGTTGTAGAGATCGACCCCACAGGTTTTAAACAAGACGTATTTGCAGGACCTAAACACCATATGCTGGCTGACGAACCCCTCAGCGTAGGCGGCACAGACACTGGGCTGACACCCTACCAATTTTTAGCTGCAGGCCTTGGGGCATGCACCAGCATGACCATACGCATGCACGCCAACCGACAGGCTTGGCCACTGACACACGTTGAAGTTGACGTGAGCCACGACAAAGTCCATGCCCATGACTGTGAGGGCTGCGCGGACATTGGTACAACCACCACCATTGACCGACTCACTCGCCTAATTCGTTTGGATGGTGAATTAAGCGCCGAGCAGCACGCATCTCTCATTGCCATTGCAGACAAATGCCCCGTTCACCGCACGTTAGAAGCAAGCATGCAGATCGTCACTCACAGCATCCAATAACCCCATGATTTACCTACATAAACTATTGCCACTGCTGGTCATGCCGATCTTCATGTGCTGTGTGTTGTTGGTGTATGCACTCATTCGCCGCAGGCGTTGGCCAATTGCCATTGCCATTGCCCTGCTCCTTGTCACCAGCAACCAATGGGTGGCCAGCCGGTTGTTGCGCAGCGTTGAAATGCACGAGGTGCGTCAGCCTGCGTCCCCACAAACACTGGGCACGGCGGACGCCATCGTGGTGCTCAGTGGCATGGTCAGAAACGTAGCGGGGCCCAACAACACGTTGGTACATGAGTGGGGAGACGCCGCAGACCGCTTTGACGGCGGTCTTGCTTTGTGGCACGCCAATGTGGCGCCCAGGTTGCTGTTTACCGGCGCACGCATGCCTTGGTCTCCAGGCCACACAACGGAAGGCGATGTGCTGCGCCAATGGGCACTTGAGCGCGGTGTACCAGCATCCGCCATGGCGGTGACTAGGGTAGTAGACAACACAGCGCAAGAAGCTACAGCTGTTCGCTCACTGTTAGAAGATACACGTGGTAACAGCGCATCCAAGCAAGTCAACGGACAACACACCGCTGACCCAACAGTCCATCACATTGTGCTGGTCACATCGGCTTTTCACATGCCACGGGCCCAGGCCTTGTTTGAACGCGCAGGCCTACAAGTCACGCCCTACCGTGTTGACTTTCGGGTCGGCGTGAGGGCCACCAACCCGTACGACTGGTTGCCGAGCGCGCAAGCCGCAGACAATTTCGAGATGGCATGGCGTGAGCTGCTGGCTAGAGGTTTTTATGGCCTACAAGCTTGGCTGGTTTCTTAAATAAAGAGCCACACGGCGCTGCTGTGTATGCAGATGCGTGTCTCGCCAGCAAGCCTACGGTAAAAAACAGTACACAACACAAGACATTGGCCGCCCCTTTTATGTTTTTACGGCAAAATAAAAAGATGAGTACTTCTACATTGTCAAGTCGGCCGTGGCATGCCGCAACTGTTGCTGCTGGTATTCCTACCGAATTACCCGCTCTTGAGCACCAATCAATTGCCGCATTGGTACATACGCGTTGTAGCTATTTTTCGGGGCTAAACCCTAAGCAAAAAGCTTTTACCTGCGTCATGCCCAATGGTATGAACGGCAGCTTAACATTTGGTCAGATCGATGCGTTGTCTGATGCCTTTGCTGGCTATTTGCGCAGCGTACTAAACCTGCAGGCTGGTGACCGCGTTGCCGTGCAATTGCCAAACAGCTTGGGCTACCCCGTTGCGGCATTTGGTGTTTTGAAAGCAGGCTGTGTGTTGGTTAACACCAACCCTCTGTACACAACCAGCGAGATGGTGCACCAATTCAACGACGCAGGTGTTAAAGCGTTGGTCATTGTTGACATGTTCGCTGACAAGCTGCCAGAAGTCATGGCAAACACCCATGTACAACACGTGGTGCTAGCCGGCGTTGCAGCGTTTTTCCCAGCTGTGCCTCGCGGCATTATCCGCGCCGTGCAACAGGTCTGGAGCCGGGTGTTGCCCCCAGTCACAGTGCCTCATGTCCGGCTTCAAGAAGCCCTCAAACGTGGTCAAGCCACCCTGGCTCAATTTCCTGCGAAGACTTTCTGGGAGCACACAGGCCTAGAGACTTTGGCGGTGCTCCAATACACAGGCGGCACCACCGGCGTGAGCAAAGGGGCCATGCTGACCAACAGCAATTTGCTCAACAACGTGCAACAAATGTTGGCGATGGGCGAGCCTTTTATGAAGGTCAACGAGGAGTGCGTACTGACTGCCTTGCCCCTGTATCACATCTTCGCTTTTACGGCCAACCTATTGGGCTTCTTGACGCTTGGAGGACACAACGTGTTGGTACCCAGCCCGAGACCCGTTCAAAACCTGCAACGCGCCATAGAAAATTACCCCATCACGTGGATAACAGGCGTCAACACCTTGTACAACGGCCTGCTCAATGAAGAGTGGTTTGTGGCTTACCCACCCAAACACCTCAAAGCATCAATAGCTGGCGGTACCGCCTTGCACGACGCCGTGGCCCAACGCTGGCGTGATGCAACTCAAACGCCAATAGCTGAAGGCTATGGGCTCACAGAAACATCACCTGTGGTGAGTTTCAATCCACTCAGCGGCGATGTGCGGTTGGGCAGTATCGGCCTGCCAACACCTGGCACAGACATGCGTCTGGTGCAAGACGACGGCCACGACGCCCCCATTGGACAGCCAGGTGAAATATGGGTGCAAGGCCCACAGGTTATGGCAGGTTACTGGAATAACGCGGCAGAAACGGCCTTGGTCATGCACGATGGCTGGCTGGCTACAGGCGACATTGGCGTGATGTCCGACGACGGATTTTTCAGAATTGTCGATCGTAAAAAAGACATGGTGCTGGTGTCGGGCTTCAACGTCTACCCCAACGAAGTCGAAGAAGTCATTGCGCAGTTGGACGCAGTGCTAGAAGTAGCCGTCATTGGCGTGGCAGACGCTGCCACCGGTGAGGCGGTAAGGGCCTACATTGTCCCCAATCCTGAGCACAGTGACGGCATAGACATATCCCTTGTGATCACCCACTGCCAACAACAACTTACCAGCTACAAAGTACCTAAGCACATCGAGATTCGCAGCGAACTTCCCAAAAGCCCTATTGGGAAAGTGCTGCGCAAGGATCTCAAGGCCCAAGCCGTAGCCGACATGAACACAAGGAGCTAAAGCACCATGGTCACCGAATTCGAAACCAAACTGTTAGGCCTCATGATGATGGTCATCATGCTGGGCATGGGCGCATCACTGACGTGGCGCGACTTCTTAATTGCTTGTCGCAAACCCAAAGGCGTTCTCATTGGTTTGGCCTGTCAATATGGCATCATGCCCTTTTTAGGCTTTACGCTCGCCATGGTGTTGGACTTGTCACCCGCATGGACCTTGGGCCTGATTTTGATGGCCTGTATGCCGGGTGGCACCACGTCCAACATATTCACCTACTTCAGTAAAGCAGTCCTGGCACTGTCCATCATGATGACCAGCGTATCCACACTGGTGGCGTTGGTCATGGTGCCAGCGCTGCTTGAGCTCTACTCTGGCGCGGCAGGTTTGGGCGGAGAGTTCAAAATTCCCGCCACCAATGTGGCGCAAGTGTTGGTGGTCCTGTTGGTTCCCACATTAATCGGCATGGCCACCCGCAAACTCAACCCCAATGTGGGCGCCACGCTTGAGCTGGTTGGCGGCATCATGGGCATATTGGTGATTTTGTTTTTGGTCGTTACATGGATACCCCGTAACCACATATTGCTGGCCACCACGCACTGGACCGTTTATTTCAGTTCGATTGCGTTGGGCTTGTTTGGCATGACGTTGGGCTATGTGTTGGCCCGGGTGTTCAAGCAAGATCCCAACCGCAGTCGCACCATCGCAATGGAAACCGGCATTCAAAACGGCCCCATGGCAATTTTGATAGTCACACTGAGTATTACAGGTGCCATCCAACAAGACGTGTTGCTTATACCTGTGCTGTACTCGCTGTTTATTGTCGTCAGCTCCAGCTTCGTCGCCTTTTTCTTTCGCAAATTGTCCACCAAAGAATCATTGGCACGCGACCAGCGCAAACTCGGCAGCATGATGAGCGCTCGCTGATCCTGAACCAGCAATAGGGGTCAGGTGGTAACGGCCAAGGTCAGGTCAAGCCTTCATGGCTTGGCTTGACGAACTGGTGTGCATCACCCTGACTAGACCCTGCAACCAGTCGCCGTGCTACCCTATAGCCATTGCTTGTGAGAAATCACACCGCCACGCACAACATGCTTTAAACCAGCGCTCACCCCAGCCACCAACTGCACGACACCTGTGCAGTGCGTTACATACAGCGCAATATTGGGTGACACCACATAGCCGGCATTGGCAGCTCTGACTGCTGTCTAGCCACGCCTCTCCCGCACATAGGTTGTTTGCAACAAAACTTCACACGCCACCAACTTATGTGTTCCCTGCCTGCACGCTAAGGTCTAGACCCAAGCGGGCATCACAAACAAACCACAAAAGGACTCCATGCGAATCAGTATCAAACTTATAGCCATCAGTGGCGCAGCCGTACTTGCCTTGCTACTAGCCGTCGTGTCGGCATACACAGTTGACGAAGGACAGCGCGGTGTCATTTTAAGAAACGGCGCCTTATCTGGCCAAGCCGGCCCCGGTATGCACTTCAAAATACCCGTCATAGACGCGGTTGAAAAAATCAGCACACGAACCAAATCACGTACCTATAACCAGGTATTGGCTTACAGCCGAGACCAACAACCAGCGGCTCTTGAGCTGTCTGTAACCTACCGTTTACCCGCTGACAAGGTGGTGGAAATTTACACCCAGTTTGGTGGCGAAGAGGGCCTAGTGACGCGCGTGCTGGACCGCCGCGTGCTGGATGAGGTGAAAAATGTCTTTGGGCAATTTAATGCCGTCACAGCCATTCAAGACCGTGCGCGATTGGTCATGGAAATGACAGACTCATTGCGTGGCGCAGTTGACGCGCCCATCATTATTTTAAGTTTGCAATTAGAGAACATAGACTTTTCAGATATCTACGAGCAGTCTATTGAGCAACGTATGTTGGCTGAAGTTGAGGTGCAAAAAGTACGTCAAAACGCAGTACGCGAAGAAGAAACAGCAAAGATCACAGTGACCAAAGCCAAAGCCGATGCAGAGGCACAGCTGGCCATGGCAAGAGCTACAGCCGAAGCGGCAAGACTGCTAGGCGAGGCAGAGGCCAGCGCCATACGCGCAAAAGGAGCGGCTCTGCGTGCCAACCCCTCACTCGTCGCACTGATAAGCGCTGAACGGTGGGACGGAAAGCTTCCCACAACCATGGTTCCCGGCGGCGCAATGCCGTTTGTCAACGTCAAGTAAACCGTGCCAGCCCACCACAACCAACAAGGTTTGGTGGGTTTGCGCCGTCCTGTTCAGTGCTGAAAATTACTTTAAACCGGCGCTTTCATGTTCAAAAACAACGCGTTTTAATATTATCAAAAGTAAATAATTTATACTTAAAATAAGAAAAGTAACATTACATTATTTAAAAATGCTCAGAATCACAGGCCTTGTTGAATACCTCATAACCACTGTTTTTTTTACCTGCACATATTGTTTGTTCTATATGGTTCAAGTTAAAGTACTTGGCGATTTTGATTTATTGCCCATGGTCAGTATTCTTTTTATACCGGCCGGCGTGAAGTTTTTGGCCATGCTGGTCGGACGCGGTGCAGGTGTCTTCGGTGTGTTGGTTGGTGTTGAACTGGTCAATTTGTATACCGGGAAACCGCTAGATTTGCTGCAAATAGGTTTGCACGCGGTTGGTTGGATATTGCTGCCCTACGCGTGCATGGTCGCCTATTTGAGACAACGCGGACATGGACAAAACCTTATTGGATTAACAACATTTGATGTCATCGCATTGGTCATTGTGGTGTCATTGGTGAGCTCAACGGGCTCTCAGCTGTATTGGAATGGTTTCGATGCAGCTGGTGTCCCACTAATCCGTGCGATTTGGGGCATGTTCGTTGGCGACATTGCTGGCATTTTCCTAGCGATGGGCGTGGTTCTGGTAACACGCAAGGTATTTTCACGCGCTAACATAGAAACATCAAGCTGATACACATAGAGCTCTGATCGCTCACGGCTGCATCGACAACAGCCGATATGGTTTGATGAGCGGCAGTTTTGACGAAGGATACAGCGATGCAATCAGGGGTGGTTTTGCAAGCCACCCGCCGCTACCAGTCCTGTTACTAGACCATCTAGCGTGTCAGTACCTGGCAACCAGCACGTCACATGTGGCTCACAAAAAATGACAATGCTGCGGCACCACCACCGGTGACAACTTAGCGCCAGCAAGCCAGTCATCACGCAATCAAGAAGAACAACAAGTCGAACAACAAAGACATATGTAAGCGACGAGCAACACGCAAGCGTGGCAATCGTTCACTCTACAAATACTCACTGCGCTATGGGAGATGCGAAATCACCACCTCATGCATACTTCGGCACAATTCTTAGTGCGCTGTGATTGTGCGAGCTGCAGATGAGCTTAGAAGCAAGCAGCTAAGCAAATACACCTCCACCACCTCGCGCCAGCAGCCCTTAATGTGGCAGCTTAGACCTGGACAACCTGCTGGCAAGAACTGCAACAGAGACACGTTCTACATTCAACAGATAAACGCAGGTGAAGCGGGGCTCTTTTTCAAGTGCTTGGTAACTAGGCGCTCATGCGCAAGGACAGGCTCAGTAAGATTGTTGCGCGCGATCGATTATGGCAAGTGCAACTTACATAATGCCCACTGGTTTTTTACCCCACATGCCGAGTTAGAAAATAAATACGACCCAAGGCCAAGGCCAAGGCCAAATCTTGTATGGTGCTATCATTATAAAAAATATATATGAGCCATTATCAATTTAATCTATATAATTTATAAATGCCTGCAAATACTCATTTAGTAGAACGTTTAACAACCACCTGCTTCTTTGCCTGCACCTATTTTTTGTTGTACATGGTTCAGATTAAAATTATGGCGTCATTTGAATTTTTGCCGATGGCAAGTATTCTTTTTTTACCTGCTGGCGTGAAATTCTTGGCAATGCTGGTTGGGCGGGGAGCAGGTGTCGCAGGAATAATAATTGGTGTTGGGCTCGTTAACCAGTCCACAGTGGAAACTCAAAACTTCGCTCATATGCATGCCTATGCACTGCTTGTTTGGATACTGCTACCGTATGTGCTGCTGAGCGCTTACCTAAACAAACGTGGGCACGGGCATAATCTGAATGGGTTAACCACCTTTGATGTTGTGATGCTGGTCATCATGGTGTCGTTTGTGAGCTCGATTGGGGCTCAGCTCTACTGGAACGGCTGGAACCCAGCAGAATTTCCATTGCTTAGAGCCATTTGGGGCATGTTCATTGGAGATATTTCAGGTATTTTTTTAATGTTGGGCATTGTCATTGTTGCGCGAAGGCTGTTTTTTTATGCCATTCGCAATAACAAAGCCTAACAACTTACCTTTTTCAAACACGCTGAGCTCGGTTTTCCACAACCATACAACTGCAGTTGAGTGACTGCCAGAAAATATGTAGCGCATCAATTCACATGCGGCTTTGCAGTAACACAGCGTGTGATAACGATCAAAAGAAGACCAACCCGCCTTACAACCTCCATGCCACACAGTATTTTTTAACAGATGAAGCTGAGCATGTGCAGCAAATTCTGCGCTGCAAACACATTGCTAAAGGCATACTAACCCAGTATTAAATTATGGCTTTGCATATACAACTGTAATAAATTTTTAAGCATATCAGCCGTACAAAGGCAAATATACAGGTAAACCATATTGTAAAAAAAAGCGTTAGTGATCAGCGACATATGACTAGATCACTATATTTTTTTTGCGCTGATAACTTTAAAATTATTGCCGCCTACTTAATTTAAACATTGTGTTGAACACTGTTGCTCTACAAGACTATTGTTTAGCTTGATTTTTAGTGGGCTTTAACAAGTCGTCTGAACGCTTAACAGCATTCAATGTTTCTTCGTCTGTCATTTCGTAGCATTTGGGAGCACCGTCAGGATCGCGCATCAACGGGTACTTGTGATTCGTTGCAAACAAAGCGGGCGCATATGTTTTTTTGACATTTTTAAATACAAACCAGGTCACAAAAGCCATTGAAATAACCGCAATGTGACCGATCATATTGTAACCAATAAGCAATAATTCAGCGGTGTATATACCGAATGCCAAACACCAAAAACAACTCAGTAATATGCTGAATAAAAATTTAGACTCCACAGGCAGGTGCCGCAAAGGATTGGTTCTAAAATCTAAAATGCTCCAGGAAATACTAAATAACGATTTCAACAGCATGTTGAGCGCTTTGATAAAAACAAACATAGCTACAGTGTGACTTTCAGAAATTTACTCAGTATTCTTATTGTCTCAGGTATCCCAACTTTCACACAATAAGAAAATAACCACGCTAGCAACTCTACATTGCCAAGTCACACATATGTGTTGAACGCGTGCGATTCGCCACAAAAATAGTAATTCTAAAACATAATATGTAAATAAAAAACGGCAATATATCAATACTTTTTTATTCATTAATAAGGAAGCAAGCATCAAAACCATGGTTAATAGAAATACGCCGTCCCCAACCCTTAACGTCCAGCATGCTTACTAAAACGCCCATATTGCCGGCATATTGAACCGTTATAACGCGCTGCCTGGCAGATTCAAACTCGGGTTTCCCATCTTCTGTAGCAGGCAACTTATAAGGTGTTACGAAGACAATTCTGCACATCATTGAGAGTGCAAAGCGCACAAAATGGTGGGGCTTTACGGACTTGAACCGTGGACAAACAGATTATGAAAGCTGCGCCCGCCCAACAAGAGCGCCGCGCAATGCTAAGAAGATTGTGCGTGCGCTGGGAGTTGCGCCAGGTCCACCGTGACGTTGGTTGTTTTGTAAGCTCCGAAACTTACCGTATGCGCAGGCCCCCACAGTCGTCGACAGGCACGATAGCAAGTCTCAACTGATTTGCCAACCTCAGCAGTCGCTTATCCCGCTCTGATTGCGTGAATTTATACGTAACCGATCTGCGCAATGCAACCAGCCCATTAAGATTAACTGCAGACCAGCTATTTTTGAGCACACCACCGTCGCTTACCCAATCTGAATCCACCCGACACTCTTCAAACACAGCCGCATCGTTATTGAAAATTTGGAGCTTTATGCCAACGCGCTCTCTTTTTAACCGATCTTTTATCTGTTTGAACAAAATTTTATCCTTGAAGTAAAACGTATCTAGGGTACCCAGCCAATCTTCTGGCTTCTGATAATTTAGTCTGATTTTGCCGCTTGGATTCGCGTTGCGCTCTGCTCCGTCCTCTAACTGATCAAGCGTTTCAGCCAGTGCGATTAGATAATTTTGATTCCAACTCAGGTTGTAGTTAACCGTCATCAATGCATTGCGCTCGGCATCAAACTCAACATCTGTACCCAGAAATTTGATTACGAGTGCATCTTGAGGAAAGCCCGCAAGCAGCTTACTCAAAAGCCGATCGGCCTGGCGCCGCTGCTCGATGAATGAATCAAAGCTCTCAGCTGCGCGCATCCCTGGCAGCTTTTCTCTGGCATTCGCGCCGATAAAAATTCTGTTGGTGATTCGACTGCTAGAAACCCAGATGTCGGCTGTCACCAGCCACATATCACCCATTTTTTTCCGTTCGACAACTCGGTAATCGTCAACATACCCAGCACTGAAGGAAAGGATTTCGTCTTTAATAAGCCTGTAATCCGCGATGGCACGCTCCCCGAGCACCAGCACGCCCACGCGCTCCTCGATAGCTTTTCGAAACGCGGCGTCCTTGGCAGCCTCAGATGAAGCACCAGTGCCGCTAGCGCGTATAAAAGAAGATTGCTTGACGCTATATGTGGAGCCGCAACCAGCAACAGCTAAGGTGACAAACAGTAGAAAAATCCGCAGCATGCGCTAGCGAGACATCGCTTTATCGATCTCTTGCCGCGCAACGTCACTATCCACATCCCAACGAACGGTCACAGAAACGGTTTTAGCATCTACGATTTTTTCGTCAATGACCCGAACACCTTTTAGGATGCGTTGAGACTTTATTTTCATGACTTCCACAACCGAGCTGGCAACACGGCCTTCAGTCTGGAGAGCCTGTTCATTAGAGCCTTTTGCGAGTTCGTCCTCATCATCGTTGAAAGTGACCTCGCCAGACATCGTTTTTCCGGACAGCAACATTTGGTTGGTTTTTTCTACGTTCCGCGTCAATATGTTCGTAGTGCGTGATGTCTTGACCTCTGTACTCAGGAACTGCGCTAACTTAGCGAGGGCCAGGTCATTGGCAACGCGGAACGCTGACTCTCGGCTGGCTTCCGTTGTTCCAAACGAGGGGGCATAGGCAGATGCTTCGATACCAATGAAGTCGCCTTTTACGCAAGTCGCTTTTGTTATTCCCGTACCCCACCTACACGACCACTCCAGTTTGACACCGTCTCGCTTAAAAGTCGTTGCCATTCGTTGCGAGTTCTGCGTGGATACGTCGGACTCCGAGCGTGTCGACGCACACCCGGTAACCATCGCAACGGTCAGCATGCACGTCATTATTCGTAGTGATCTCATCTCGTCTCTCAGTCATACGTCTTAAAAAAAAATCTCAATGAGCGATGTGCCTCTAAATAGATGTTCGTTACCCCCCAAAATGACGAAGTTCAATGGGGACGAGCCTCGTTGAATTTCGCCACGCCGTGCCATCAACAGTCATCTTCAATACGATATGAAAATGCTGTTTCTGTGGTCGGTATCAGCACCAATTGCCGTTTATCAGTTGCGCGCACTTACTACGCCATAAAGACTGCCTGCTTCCTTTTGAAGCATCATCTTCTTCGTGACTCGGTCGTACACTTTGAGCGTCAGCGTAAGACTTTTGCTGGCATTTTGGGCTCTGAGATTAAACTTGCGTGGCAGGTCAATGTACAGGCCGTCTCGTTGCATTCGACCAACGCGATTGTTCGCGATCTGATACATCTTGTAGACCTTGGAGACGCTTCCAAGGGTTAGTTTTAGTTCGGTATCAACAGAGGATCGACCACCTCCTGCAAAACAGGCGACCAAGCTCATATTGCTGCCATTAAACCCGCACGACAGAACAGCATAAAAAGGATATTTTTTCGCGTACTGTACCCGCTCCGCTTTGTTTTTTGCTGCACGCTTTATGGCCGCTTGCCGACTCTCACCCTCTCTTTGCTTCTTCACCTCGGTTGCTGATTTGTTCGAGGCCGAGCCATTTTTCTCATCATCAAGGAATGCGACTAAGTTACGGACATTTTGCTGTTTGCTATAGCCTTGCTTCACCATCCTCGCAGCGGCTTTGTTGAACTCGTTGATGTTTGTAACGTTGCGCTCGCTGAGTTGTTTTAGTCCCTTGGCGTCTGCGCTGATGGTTTCAGAAAATTTATAAGCAGAAAAATTCTCATAGCCGCGCTGACGAGCCCAGTCAGATTTTGCCTCTGAAACTGGCACCAGCGGATTTAGTTCATAAGGGCGATCTTTCAGCGCGCCGATAATTACTTTTAAGTTTTCGGGATAGTCAACATACACCTCGCACAATTTTGGATCTCTCTGTATAGCGAGGTAGAAGGTGTCCAAATCTGGAAATGTAGACGTGAATGGTTTGCGTCTGTCTATTTGGGATTTTTTCTCGATAGCAGTGTCAATGAAATTCTGAGACAGTCTCAATTTTTTAGTAGCAAAATATCCACCTGCTGCCAGATTAAAGTCAGCTTCCCCTGTGCGGGTACAGAGACGCAAATTCTCACGGCCCTTAGGCAGACTGAGGGTCAGCGAACCGATCTTCTCCTTGGATTTTTGAGTTGCAAGGTCCTCCAGCTCACTTTCTCGTGAAGCGACTTTGGCTTCAGCCTGCGCACGCACATCCTCTAAACGCTTCGCAGCCGCCACCAAGACAGGCCCATCGATTGTTTCTAACGGGACGTATCGCTGGAATCCATCTGCGGACAACAGCTGGGCCTCCGCTGATTTTTGAATAACCAGAATGCTCGCGGTTCTTTCGAGACTAACTCTATCCCCGTTGCTGCGAACACAACTCACGGCGGAGAACCTTAAGTCAGCCTTGGCGCCCTTGCTGTTAAAAATGTTACCAAGAAGCCCAGGTATGGCTTCAACTATCGACTCAAGGGAGTCGTCGTCGTAGGTTTCAGAAAGAGTGAGTGGGCAAAATTTTTGCACTTTTGCTAGCCTCGATGGATCAGAAAAAACGCCAGTCCCATCAAGTTTTTTTATCATTTTGTAGTCAGCGCTGTTGCTTACATAGACCTCAAAGCTCTCCGGCGCTATCGGCTCGGGCGCTTTCGGTTCGGGCGCTTTCGGTTCGGGCGCTTTCGGTTCGGGCGCTTTCGCTTCCGCCTGATCGCTCCCTGTCTGCGCTGCTTGAGGCGTTTCTGGGTTACTTGCTTGCGCGCTTTGTGACTCTTCAGCGGCCACAGCTGGGGGAGGCGCAGGCGCAACGTCTGGCGGTGCAGCGTTAGCCTGCTTTTGCGCGCCGCTTTCTATGGTCGCCACAACCATGGAGCCATCACCGCGACAAGGGCCCAAGGTCTTAAGACCACGAAATTTTATTTTGCCTTCCCAACTAATTGTTTCCTCACCCACCTCACGGCCGACAAATTGATACACGCTTTTTTTATTTGACTCAACGCGAACGTCAATTTTTTCACCGCCGCGCACCAATTCAATATTGCAAACAGTGTCGGCTTCAACAGGAATTTCAATTGCGACTGTCTTACCTTTTTCAACTGTTAGTTGTGCTTGTGCATGTTGAGACGCGCCAAACGCAAGTCCTACCAAAAGAGTTGCTGTCAAATGTCTCAAAACTTTTACCCTCTGTTGAATTGTCTTGGACATACCTTATTTAAAAAGAAAATAATTGTCAACCCAGTTAGTCAAGCCGAACGCTGCCCAACCGGAGTGAATACGAACTGGCTGCCTTGTGCCCAATGACTGACAAGCTGCTGCCTATCTGACTCGGCAAGCGTGTGAATGTCAGCATGTGCCCTCAACAGTTCCAATGCGGCATAGGTATGCCTTAGTGAGTACAGCGTTTTGTTCTGTGCATTCGTATCCTCTAGCAAGCCACTGTCACGCATCAAACGCTTGAATGCGCCATTGAGTGAGATTGGTTGGTAGCCGTTGCTGAAGGTGAAGGTGAAGGTGAAGGTGACGGTGACGGTGAAGGTGACGGTGACGGTGAATAGGAGATGATTAACTGCTTTGTTGGCTTTCGCTGCTGATTTTCCCACCCCCTCGTTTTTCAATGTCGTTTCCAACGACTGCGTGTTAAGTGTTGTTTGTCTAGCGTAGAGTCTTTGGAGCACTTCCAATGCCGCGTGTTTGGCAATCAACCATCTGCCTCGCGCCACAACTCTGCGCAAATGCAATTGGTGTGAGAAAAATAGCAACTGTTGCAGCTATTATTTTTTTCATGGTGATCTCCTTGTAAAAAAAGAGCCGTCCGCATTGCCTCAATATCGCCTACCGTAGGGCTTTGAATACTTCAGCGCTAAATTCGTTTTTTCAATGCAGCCCTTAAAGTCTCCTCTACTCCTTGCGTACTTAGCTTCCTCATAAAGTCGCCGCACAGGTTTGTAAACTTGAGCTATTGGAGGCATCAAAGGTATTTTTCTGAGCATTGAAATCAAATCTTGTCCAAGCAGATTCAAGTTTGATCGACACGCATCGTCTTGCGCAATAAATGGGGAGCACGCGCTAAACGCAATCGTCAGAGCGAGCACTCTAACTCTCACCAAAGTTGATTCGACATTTTTTGATAATGCTAAGTAACGCAGCAAGACGAGCATCAGATTTACTCCAAATAACGAAAGCCTGAATTTCAATGCTAGATCTCTGCTGTCTACAGCAACGTGGTAAAGTCCACTTCGCTATAAAAAATGTCTACAGGTTTATGTGAATACCAATAATACTATTTATAGCAGATAGCGTATAACTATAGAAAAGTAGATGATTTAGGAGAAAAATCGTGGGTATCGTATTAACGTATTTTCCAATTATGGGTGCAGCTGAGAGGGTGCGTCTTGCTCTTTGGCTAGGTGAAATTGATTTTGAAGATGTGCGCATACCGCAAGTAGAATGGGCAGCGTTAAAAGGTCAGACTCCATTTGGACAATTGCCAGTAATGTCTATCGACGGAGGACCTTACATTGCCCAAAGCAATGCGATGCTCCAATATATTGGAACACTTGCTACAAAGTTATGCCCTGCACATCAGTTTTTGAAGGTGCAGGAAGCTATCGGGCTGGTTGATGATTTTGAACGTGCTTTTAGACCTTGTGTAGGACTTGCGCTGGAACCAGAAAAGTCGGGTTATGGAATTGCGCCTGTTTCTCTATCGTTCACTAAAGGCAGCCCTGAGTTGCTTGAGATAATCAAAGCCCTTCGTGAAGCATTTCTATTAAACGAGATGCCAAAATATTGTGGGTTTTTCTCTGCAATAATTGAAAGCTCTGGAGGTCCCTTCCTGTGTGGTCCAGCGCCAACATTAGCAGATTGTTGTCTTGCCCCAGTTCTAGAACGATACACATTGGGCTATATTGATCACATTCCAAAGGAAGCACTTGACGCGTATCCCACAATGAAATTATACCTTGAAGCTTTTAAATCTTTGCCGCAAGTGGTGGCCTATGAGCAGTCTAAATCTTAAACTCTGAAAAGAGATATCATATTTCGCAAATCATATTCATCATTGTGAAATGCCCCTCAACTAGGGTCAGGACTCATAACCAACATATTTCGGTTGTGGCGAGCATGATGGCATCAAGTAGATTAATGGGTCTTGAGCTTAGACAAATTATTTTTTTTTAAGCAATCTTGCTAAGTTGTTTTGTGCGTCTACATCTCCTTGAGCCGCCGCTTGCTTGTACAGATGGATGGCTTGTGCAAAATCTTGATGAACGCCGTCTCCCCGCTCATACATTAAACCTAAGTTATATTGCGACATAGGATCGCCATCATTGGCTGCACGTTTAAAGTGCTCAGCGGCCGCTTTAAAATCTCCCCTTACAAGGGCCGCGTTACCATCCTCCGAGTCGCCAGCCCAAACAGAGGTGGCGAATATTAAAAACAACGCAGTAACCAGCTTTTTCATAACTTGCACCTTTTAATCAACTTGGTGACATCCACCATTAAGAAGATATTACCCTTTATTCATAGGTAATTCAGTTACAGCAGTCAGCAGAGGTGCTGTTAGGCAGGTGACCACTATGCGCTGTGCGCCAGTGTGTTACCGAGACAATCAAACACACACAGGGGCACCTGATGGATATTCATATGATTGTTAAGTTGAAGTCATCTCACGAAGCATGGCAAGAAATATTCGCGAAAGAAGCCGAGTCTTGCTCAAAATTATGCGATGAAAGTCGGACACTTTTCGGCAAGTCGGATGACACCACCACATTGGTGACACTTTTTAATGTCGATATGGAAGCGATAGGCACAATGATGAAAGACCCCGAGTTCCACAAATTGACCGCTGACTATGTCGTAGAACACATCCCACACGCAATTGCGCTTTTAACACCGCCAGCATAATTTGTCTGAATACGCTTTTGAAGTGGCGGGTTGAATCGCCCCGTACCGTAAACAGCTGGGCTAAGCCACACAAGGGTATAAAAGGGCACCCAACGCCCTTTTAACGGACTGGCACAATCAGCACACTAACATTTGAACACCGTTTTATGACGCTAACGACACCCGCCCCCAGGAAACACCGCCACACCCGAACGGTTCATGCCGAAGGCTTCTTAAGAGAAGATGGTCTTTGGGACATAGAGGCCCGCATGATCGACTCGAAAACCTACGTGTACACCGAGCCCTATCGTGGTGACCGTGAGCCCGGCAGCGCTGTACATGACATGGCGATTCGGCTCACCATGGACAGCCAACTGACCATCACAGCGATTGAGGTCAGTATGGCCGCTACGCCCTATCCCACCTGCACCCAAGTGGCTCCTAACTTTCAGGGACTCGTGGGTACCACCATCGGTGGTGGCTGGCGCCGTGTGGTCAACGAATGCGTGGGCGCAACCCGTGGCTGTACCCATGTGCGGGAGTTGCTGTTCCCCATCGCAACCGTGGCCTTCCAAACCATTAAAGGCTGGCCTGAGGGCGCGGCCACTGTCACCAAGGTCGCCATGCCCGTTGAGATGGCGCAGTCAACCTTCGTCAATGGTTGCTATGCATGGGCGGCAGACGGAGAGGTCGTCGCCGAGATGTACCCCACCCTCTCGACGCGAACTGTCGCGTCATAAAACGTGGGTCAGGCTTTGCCTTCGTTCAGCACGAAGTCAAAGTTGAGTAGCGTCTCGTTATCTGGCTGCTCAACCCAGTCGGCTATCAGCGACTCGCGTACGCCAAATACCGCATCCGATTCGAGGTACTCATCGCCGTTTCGGAAGACGTGGGTGGTGAGGGTCTCAAAACCGGGTGCCTTGATCATGAAGTGCAGGTGGGCGGGCCGTCATGGGTGGCGTCCCGTCGCGCGCAACAGATCGCCCACGGGTCCATCAGTGGGAATGGGATAGGCCTGCGCCACAATGGTCTTGAAATGAAAGCGCCCGTCACCGTCCCCCTGCAATGACCCTCGGGCTTGCGACGCAGACAGGTCCGGGCGTTGCACATCATAAAAGCCCTCTTCGTCCGCCTGCCACACCTCGATCTGGGCATGCCCAACCGACTGCCCTTGGGTGCCTACAATGCGCCCCGATACCGTGCAAGGCTTGCCCGGTGCACCCTGCGCCACATCCCCTCCCAACGCCACCTTAGGTGCGTCTTCCACAAAGAAGGGGCCAAATACCGTGGCCTCGGTGCAGCCTGCTGGCTTTTGATTGTTCATCGCAACCGTGAGCATAGACAGCCCTAAGACATCGCTCAACAGAATGAACTCCTGGCGCTTGTCATCACAGGTTTGCCCCGTGCGCGTCAGGAATTGAATCGCCTGCATCAACTCCTTTTCACTGAGCGCCACGTCGCGGGCAAAGTCGTGCAGGTGTTGCACCAGACTGGTCATGATGGTTTTCAGTCGGGCATCGGGCATCTGGCCCATGCGCTCCAAAACCGCTTGCGTAATGGTGTTTTGATCGACGTTTTTCATAGTTCAAATGGTTTGGGTTCGTTATAAAGTGCATCAAACAGGCCGGTCGCCCCGCAACGTGATGGGTACTTGGCATTCCCCCAAACCTGTAGACACTTTTATAGTGTGGTTTGACGCTGCCGCTCTCAGCCGTTAAGACCTGCCCAATCAACCCTACTTTGTATCTGGGCTGGTACAACAGTATTCGAGTGACTAACAACCCTACCCCCGCGCCCTATTTGTAGTGGCCATGGTTTTTGACCTGCAAGAGTGTTCAAACACCGGTCTACTTACTCGCTCTTTGTCAACGCACAGCACCAATCAGCAAGTAACCAAAACAACGTAACCTGAAGCCTGTGCGTAGTCTGAAAAGAAAAAAGCCTCGAGTGTTACCACTAGAGGCTTGTAAGCTGTTGAATTAAATGGTGGGACGTCACGGACTTGAACCGTGGACCAAAGGATTATGAGTCCTCTGCTCTAACCAACTGAGCTAACGTCCCCCACAGCTTTACAGCACCTTTATTGTAGCCAGTCAAAACGCGACAGCTTGGGCATTGCCCTATATTTACAAGAATTAAACCCATGGGCACACCAGCAAACTACATGGAAACAGATTGGGGGCTGGCGCAATGCGTATCATTTGGAGCTTGTTGTTGCGTGGTCAGTTGGTGGGTACTAGGGTGACAGTCCCTGTTGCGCCCTGCTACAGATGACGCAATCACTATGTAGTCAGTAGCTATTGAGACGTTTTGGGCCCCTGTTGCCGCCACAAAGCCTCTTGTGGTTGGGGTCTGCAGGCTAGCTTTTATTCAAACTCAATGCGTGGCTGAGCATTTTTGACGTCACGTCTACCACTTGAATCATACGGTCGTATTGCATGCGTTGAGGGCCAATAACACCCAAGGTGCCCAGCACTTGTCCGTTGACCTCATAAGTTGCTGAAACAATTGAGACGTCTTCAAACGGCATACGCTCACTTTCACCACCAATGAATATGCGTACACCATCTGCCCTGTCTGACACATCTAGCAACCGCATGAGTTGTGCCTTTTGCTCAAACAAATCATATAACCGGCGCAGGTTCTTGAGGTCAGCAGAAAACTCAGACACTGCTAACAGATTTCGTTCACCAGATATAAACACATCGCCATCATCCTCAGTGTCGCTGTCAGCAGCCACTGCTGCTTGCATAAGCGCCCCAATTTCGTGACGCAAGACATCAACCTCGCGCTTGAGCCGGGCGCGCACTTCAACCATGCTCAAACCGGCATAGTTGGCGTTTAAAAAATTAGACGCTTCAAGGAGTTCGGCTTGGTTGTAAGACACTGGGGTGTGTATCACACGGTTCTGAACGTCGCCGTCAGGTGAGACCAATATGATAAGGACCCGCTTGTCGGACAGCGACAAAAACTCAATGTGTCTAAACACCGATGTGCGCTTGGGCACAGACACCACGCCGACAAAATGCGACAAGCTTGACAGCATGTTGGCCGCACTGTTGAGTACTTTAAGAGGTTGATCAGTAGGCAACTCGACTGGTGAGATGGCGAATGTGTTGCCAGCCTCGGACGAGTCTATGGTGAGCAAAGTGTCGACAAACAGGCGGTACCCCTTGCTTGTGGGTATTCGTCCAGCAGAGGTGTGCGGGCTGGCTACCAGGCCAAGGTCTTCAAGGTCGCTCATGACATTGCGAATAGTGGCGGGTGACAAGTCCAATCCTTCGACTTTGGACAAGGTGCGTGAGCCCACAGGCTGCCCGTCTGCAATATATCGCTCCACAAGCGACTTGAGCAATAATTTGGCGCGGTCGTCTAACATGTAGCTATTGTACGAAGCTATGTTGTAATTTATTCACTATGAACAAGCCTATTTCGGCCACCGACACCTTCACGGCGTCCACCACTGCGGCAGCGGCACGCCAATTTCACCATGTCGCTTTGGTAGGCAAGTACCAAGCCGCGGGCTCTCACGAGGCCTTGCGCGGTTTGGCGCAATTTTTGGATGAAACCGGTATGGATGTGTCTATTGAGCGTGAAACGGCGCTCAACACCGACATGCACCAGTACCCAAGCATTGATGTAGACGCCATTGGTCAGCAGTGTGACTTGGCTGTGGTGGTGGGGGGCGATGGCACCTTACTTGGCGTGGGTAGGCGTTTAGCGCGCCACAACGTGCCCATGATTGGCGTTAACCAAGGGCGTTTAGGCTTTATTACCGACATTGCGCTAGAGGCCTACAAAGATGTCCTGCTCCCCATGTTGCATGGCGCGTATGACGAAGAAAGCCGCGCCATGATGCAGGCACAAGTGTGGCGAGACAACCACTGCGTGTTTGAAGCGACCGCCTTAAATGACGTGGTGGTCAACCGAAGCGGCACCAGCGGCATGATTGAGCTGCGCATTGAAGTTGACGGCCACTTTGTAGCCAACCAGAGGGCAGACGGCCTGATCATCGCTACGCCTACAGGATCAACAGCTTATTCCATGTCTGTAGGCGGACCCATATTGCACCCCAGTTTGGCAGGCTTGGTTGTAGCCCCTATTGCGCCGCACACCCTGTCCAACCGACCTATAGTGTTGCCGCGAGACGCGGAAATCGTAGTTGAGATAGCCAATGCCCGCGATGCCAATGCCAACTTTGACATGCAGTCGCTCACCAGCTTGATAGTGGGCGACCGCATCAAAGTCACCCCGTCACAGCACCACTTGCGCCTGCTACACCCCAAGGGCTGGAGCTATTTCGACACCTTGCGCAAAAAACTGCATTGGAACGAGGGTGTGGCTTAAGCCAGCACAGCGCCAAACTGAACACCATCCTGCTGACGTCACACATTTACTGTACATTTAAACAGTTTTCACAACCTGATTGGGGCATTTCACAGCCATGAGTTTGCGCCGCATTGCACTCAAAGATTTTGTCATTGTTCAATCCTTAGACATTGAGCTGTCTGAGGGCTTTACAGCTCTCACGGGAGAAACTGGCGCAGGCAAGTCGATATTGGTTGGCGCGGTACAAATTGCGCTAGGCCAGCGTACAGATGCCAGCATCATTCGCCACGGGGCACAGCGCTGCGATATTGCGCTTGAACTCGACAGCAACCCAGAGGTGGATAGCTGGCTCACAGAAAACGGCTTTGACACCCACGCCAGCACAGACGGCCAAGAACGCGAGCCCTTGCTGCTGCGCAGGCAAATAGATGCCCAAGGACGCAGCCGGGCATGGATAAATGCCAGCCCCGCTACCATGACGCAATTGCGTGCAGTGGGCGACGCCTTGGTAGACATTCACGGCCAACACGCTTGGCAAACACTGAGCAGCACGGCCTCACAACGCCAACTCATTGACGCTTACGCGGGCACCAGTACCAACGAAGTTAATGCAGCTTGGCAAACATGGCACAGCAGCTCACAAGCACTTGAAGTGGCACGCAACCGTCAAGCCAGCATGGCACAAGACGCCGATCGCTTGGAATGGCAAATTAACGAGTTGGTCAAACTGTCACCAGCCGCACATGAGTGGCCCGCGCTCAACGAAGACCACAACCGTTTGTCGCATGCGCAAGCCTTATTAGACGCAGCCCAAGTCGCCAGTAACACCCTGGACGACGACACTGCCAATACACTGGCCCTGTTGAGCAGTGCCGTCAACGTGCTGCACAAACAGGTCCATATCGAGCCACAGTTCGCTCCTATTGTTGATGTGCTCAAGCAAGCACAAGCCCTGTTAGAAGATGCCACGCACAGCTTGCACACCTATTTACGCAGGGCAGACCTTGATCCCAACCGATTGGCGCAACTCGATGAGCGAGTGGCGTTGTGGTTGTCACATGCCAGACGACTCAGGTGCTTGCCTGAAGACTTGCCTAATGTGGTGCAAGGGTGGAAAGATGAACTGGCTGAACTGACCCAAGCCAGTGACTTAGAAGCCATGCAAGAAGCGGTGAACAAAGACTTGAGGGCGCTCACCAAGGCCTGCACAACGTTGAGCACCAAGCGCCAACAAGCCGCCAAGCCTTTGTCGCAAGAAATCACCCAGGCCATGCAGACCCTGGGGATGCAAGGTGGCGTATTTGAAACCAGCATCACACCGCTTGCGCAGGTGCAAAGCCACGGCTTAGACCATATAGAATTTTTGGTAGCTGGCCACCCTGGTGTTCCCACAAGACCATTGGGCAAAGTTGCGTCTGGCGGCGAGTTGTCACGTATTGCCTTGGCTATTGCCGTTTGCACAAGCCGCTTGGGCAAAGCCCCAACACTTATATTCGACGAAGTTGATGCAGGCATTGGTGGACAAGTCGCCCAAACTGTCGGCGCACTGATGCAACGCTTGGGGGCCGACCGACAAGTGCTGACTGTGACGCATTTGGCACAAGTGGCCGCCAGCGCCCACAAGCAACTGGTGGTGAGCAAGGCACGCACCAGTGACAACACCATCTCGCAGCTCAGCGTTGCCAGCGGCGATACACGTGTCAGCGAAATCGCCCGTATGCTAGGCGGCGACGTCCATTCGCAGACCTCACTGGCCCATGCCCGAGAAATGTTACAAACAGCAGCCAAACCCCAATGACTACCGCAAGTCCTTCGTCATCTACCTCGCACCACACAAGCTCTGACCATCCTTTAGAACTGGTCTTAATCACGGGCGTGTCTGGTTCTGGAAAATCAGTAGCGCTGACGGCACTAGAAGACAGTGGGTTTTTTTGCGTTGACAACTTACCCCCAGAGTTGTTAGGTGATTTTGTTAACTTAGAGCGCAAGCAACACATGCGCAAGGTGGCAGTGGCCATTGATGCGCGCAGCGCGTCAGGCTTGCCCTCACTGCCCAACCAATTAAAGGCTTTGCAAGCCAGCGGCGTTCGCCTAACACCCATTTTTTTAGAAGCAACGACAGACGCGTTGGTGCGCCGATTTTCTGAAACAAGGCGCATGCACCCCTTATCGGCTCTTGCCTTGCCAATGCCCACGCTCGAAGACAGTGGCGCAAAGCCAAGCAACCAGCGCCGGTTGTTGGTAGACGCCATTGAGCTTGAGCGTGAGTTGCTCAGTGACTTGCGTGACCAAGCCCACGTGGTGGATACCAGCCAAACCAGTGCCGCCAATTTACGCAGTCACATCAAAACGTTGATTGCTCACAGCGGGCAAGACAGTGGTTTGCAACTCATGTTTGAGTCGTTTGCTTTCAAACGCGGCCTGCCCATGGACGCCGATTTTGTGTTTGATGTACGCATGCTGCCCAACCCACATTACGAGCCTGCGCTCAAACAGCTCACAGGCCTTGACCAAGGTGTCATTGATTTTTTAAGCGGCCAACAAGCCGTTCAAGACATGGCTTCACACATCACCCAGTTTGTAGCGCATTGGTTGCCCATGCTGCAATCCAGCCACCGCGCCTATGTGACTGTGGCCATTGGTTGCACTGGCGGCCAACACCGCTCTGTCTATTTGGCGCAAACGCTCAGCAGCGCATTTGCATCCAAATGGCCCACTCAAGTCCGCCATCGTGAGCTGGACAAACTGCTAGTCGACCACAAATACGTGGTTTAAACAGCTTGGAATCAGTAGCCAGTGTGAGGCCTTACACAACTAAAAGAACTGGGTTGCACACCATTTTTTAATTGGTGCTGGCAACGCCGCTGAAGCCAATTGACTTTTCAACACCCAAGCACCTTCGAATGGTTTGCCAAGGCCAGGCTCGGCTCGATCTTGGTTAACTTGCGGGCTGTTGACGCTGAGCACAACTGGCGTTAAAAACAACTCTTTGTGCGTGAGTTGGTGCTTGATTGTTGGTTGCGCCAATGCTCCCAAGTCGTCAACTGACCATCTGTGGCTGGCAGCGGCCACATGGTTGGCGTTTAGCCACAGCGCCATGTCGTCTAAAGCGACAAACACCAATGGCGCTTGCAAACCACCCCAAATGCCTGCGTTGCCTCGTTGTTGAAGCCACACCGCATCACCCCTGTCTAGGTACAACAAATACCACCGTTCAGAGGTGCGCTTGAGTCGCTTGGTTTTGACTGGGTAGTCAGTCGCAGCATCGGCCGCGTGCGCATTGCAGTTGCGAACCACCGGGCACCGCTCGCACGCTGGCGCTTTGAGATGACACACCGTGGCGCCTAAATCCATCAGCCCTTGGGTATAGCGCGGCATCGCCTCGTGAAGGGGCGAGCCACTGCGCTCGGCGTGCAGGGTTAAGCCAGTCACAAGTACGTGCGCTGCACCGAGCAGCTGTTTGTTGGCTGCGCTGCCAGACAGGTCGCCATCAAATGCCAACACACGTGACAACACACGTTTAACGTTGCCGTCATAAATAGAAATAGGCTCGCCAAAACAAAACGAGGCAATCGCTGCAGCGGTTGATGGCCCAATGCCTGGCAACGTTTCAAGCTGCTGCGCCGTAGACGGAAATTGCCCCTCAAACCGGCTCACCACATCCTGTGCGCAGGCGTGTAAGTTGCGTGCCCTGCTGTAATACCCTAGGCCCGCCCACAAGGCCATGACTTGCGCTTGTGGTGCAGCAGCCAAGGCCTGAACATTGGGCAGGGCTTGTAAAAAACGCTCGAAATAAACCAACACTGTGGTCACTTGTGTTTGCTGCAACATGATTTCAGACAACCACACATGGTAAGGCTCACGGGTTCGCTGCCAAGGCAAATGATGGCGTCCGTGCACAGCTTGCCAAGCCACCAATGCTGGCCCAAATTCAGCGACCTGCTGGTGCGCTGTTAAATTGCTTGTCAAGCCCTTTGGCGGCCTATGACTTATCGCTGACATGTCGCACAAAAGTAGGTGGCTCGTTGACCTTGAACGATGCGCTTGATAGGAGCTTGGCATTGGGTGCAGGCCTGCCCCTCTCGTCCATAAACCTGCGAGTTCGCTTGAAACAAACCGTGCTCACCATTGGTGTGTTTAAAGTCACGCAAACTGCTGCCGCCCAACGCAATGGCACGCACCAAAACAGTTTGAATGGCTTGGTGCAACTTGTTGATACGGACTCGACCTATGCGCTTGGCGCCACGCGTTGGACGGATACCGGCCATAAACAAAGCCTCGGATGCATAAATATTGCCAACGCCCACCACCACATCCCCGCCGAGCAATACTTGCTTAATAGCACCGGCGCGCTTGGCCAAGCCCGCTGCAAAATAGTCTGACGTAAAGCCTGCTTCTAGAGGCTCAACGCCTAAATGGCCCAGTAATTTGTGCGCTTGCGGGCTGTTTTCGCTGGGTGCAAACACCGCTGCACCAAACCGCCTAGGGTCATTCAGCCGCATCCAACAGCTAGTGGTTTGGAGCTCAAAGTGATCGTACGGGCCAAGTGGGCCAGGCCATTGCTGGCTGACGCTCACGCTGCCAGACATACCCAAATGCAGCAGCAGCAAACCCGCATCCAAATCAAACAACAGGTATTTGCCGCGCCGGCGAACACCCACAATGGTTTGCCCCACCAGTGTTTTGGGGTCTACACCCAAAGGCCAACGCAGTGGCTTGCCCACATGGACCCCTGAAATAGTAGTGCCCAGCAACATGGGGCTTAGGCTTTGCTTGGTTACTTCTACTTCTGGTAGCTCGGGCATGTCGTATTATCATCAGGTTGTAGAAACAGTTAGACGGGTATGGTATCGCCAAGCGCTGACCGCTCGTGAAGAAGTGTCCATGAATAGACGCTGATTGAGCCTCCTACAACACGAATAAGTGAACCATTCAACAAACAGCTACGCAGCCTCACTATGACCCTTTATGTTTCAGCTTCTCGTAACTGCTTGTTAGGCGCCGCATACAAGGTGCTTGGTCATGCTGCACATGCGGTTGTTGTTTGCGCCCTATTGTCTGGCAGTGCATGGGCCAACTCGGCGACCACCAGTGGCCAGCGACAAGCTTACCGCTTGCAGCTGTATCAAGTGTTGGTAGCTGAAATTGCAGCCCGTGAAGGCGACGCAACAAGTGGCTACACATTTATGATTGAAGCGGCCAAAAGCAACGGTGACCCCGCCTTGTTTGAGCGTGCAGTTGAAATTGCGGTGGCGACTGGTTCAGGCGCTCTGGCTTGGGAGGCGTCCAGCTTATGGACAGACGGCCAACCCAACTCCTTAGAGGCTCAACGCGCCATGCTGAGGGTCGCTTTGGCACTTGGCCGTGAGCAAAGCATCGTTACCAGCTTACAAAATATTTTAAAACTGTCGCCAGCAGAAAGCCGCTTGCAGCTGATTAGAGCGACACCGGCCACGCTGCTCAGACTGCCAGCCAACACCACAGTTGACCCTGTTCGCGTTGTCCGTTCAGCGCTAGCGCCATTTTTAGCCGACAGCGCCACCACAGCTGCCGTTTATGCAGCCATTGGTTTCGTGCAACTCAATGCCAAACTAAACGCGCAGGCGTTAGACAGCGCACAACTGGCACAACAATCAAGTTCTGGCACCACAGAAGGCGCACGACTGGCCTTGGCCTTGCTAGACCAAGGCACTGGCGCGGCCGAACCCTTGCTGCTGGCACACCTCAATGCCAACCCGACAAGCGTTCGCATTCGGTTTGGTTATGCGCGCGCCTTGTTGAACAACAACCGTACCGTTGAAGCCTTAAGCCAAGCAGAGCTAGTTGCTAAGGACGACCCTAACTTTGCGCCTGCCTTGCTGCTACTCGGGCGACTGTTGCTTGATCAAAGCGTGCTGGTTCGTGCCCAACACATTGCCCTAGGCGTTTTAAATATGGGCACTGCGGGCGTCACAGCTGAGAACGAACGTGTGACCGCACAAGCCTTGTTTTTGTTGGCTGATGTGGCTCAAGCCAGGCAAGAGTGGCAAGCTGCCAGCAACTGGCTTGACCAAGCGAGTTCACCAGAAGACATGCCAACTGTGGTGTACAAACGCGCGGTATTGCTCGGCAAACAAGGGTTTGAAAAACAAGGCTTCGCTTTGCTTGACACATTGGCCCAAGATACGCCCCAAGAAGTGCGCCTAAAAATGGCGACTAAAGTGCAGTGGCTGCGTGAGTTCAAACAATACGAACAGGCCTATCAACAGCTGTTACGCATGGGTGAACAGTTCCCCAACGACCCTGACCTCATGTACGAGCAAGCCATGCTGGCAGAGCAACTGGGGAACCATGACGACATGGAGCGCTTGTTGCGCTTGGTCATCCAAATCAAACCGGACTTCGATCACGCCTACAACGCGCTGGGCTACTCGCTGGCCGACAGAGGCGAGCGACTGCCCGAAGCCATTGCCTTGATACAACAAGCACTTGCGCTCACCCCGAACGACCCCTACATGACGGACAGCTTAGGTTGGGCCTATTTTCGAAATGGCCAGCTACAGCTCGCTGAAGAGTTTCTCCGTAAAGCCTATGCCGCCAAGGCAGACGCTGAAATAGCGGCCCACTTGGGCGATGTGTTGTGGCACCGCGGGAAACAAGACGAAGCCAAACATGTATGGCGAGCAGCAGCAAGTCGCCACATGAACAACAAGACGCTCAACGCGACCATGCAACGCTTTGGCGTCGAGCCCTAAATGCTGCGCTGCAATGGGTTTAGGCTACTGGTAGCTGGCACAGCCCTGTGGCTGGCGGGTTGCGCCAGCATGGTCCCCTCGCAACCAACACAACAAGCACCGTTTACAACAGGCGCTTTAGAGCCGATCAAACGCTGGCAAGGGCGGTTTGCCATAACAACGCTGAGTCAACCACCACACGCTGAACGAGCCGCATTTGAACTGACTGGCACGGTCAACACGGGCCAACTGGATATCATCTCGCCTATTGGAACAACCGTCGCCAGAATGATCTGGCGCCCCGGTCAAGCCTCTCTTATCAGCGGGGGCACATATACCGACTATGCAGACCTCGACGCCTTAAGCCAAGCATTGGTTAGCACCCACTTGCCCGTTGAGGCCCTGTTCAACTGGCTTCAAGGCCAGCCTAGCCCGATGGATGAAGCCCAGTTGCGCAGCAGTGTCTGGGTGGTGGACACCTGCCAAGTCCATATTGGCAGGCTCAAAGCGCAACGCGACTACCCGCTGCCCCGCGTGTCATTAACGGTGGTGTTTGAGCCCGTGGCGCCCACTGAGCCCGGCGACAGTTGCAACGCGCAACAACAGCCATGAGAGCACCCAAACAAATTGGCGCAGGGCACTGGTGTGATTTGGCTGCACCAGCGAAAATCAATACGTTTTTACACGTTACCGGGCAGCGCGAGGACGGCATGCACCTGCTGCAATCTATATTTATGTTGCTGGACTGGGGCGACTACCTCGACATAGAGGTCACCCCACACGGCCAGATTGAACGTATTGACAACGCACATACTGGCTTGACTCTGCCAGACAATGACTTATGCATGCAGGCTGCCTGTGCCTTGCAGCAGGCCACAGGCACAAGACTAGGCGCGCGGCTATGGCTTCACAAACACCTGCCTGCACAAGCGGGGCTTGGCGGCGGCTCGTCAGACGCTGCAACCTGTTTGGTAGCCTTAAACAAACTGTGGAACACCGGTTTAAACCAACAGCAGTTGTGTGACATAGCCGTTAAGTTGGGGGCTGATGTGCCATTTTTTGTCCGCGGGCACAACGCATTTGTTCAAGGTATTGGCGAACACATTACGCCCATCACAGTGCCCAGCACCGCGGTTTGGATTGTCAAACCCAACGCTGGCGTGTCAACACCTGCGCTGTTCAAGTCCAACGAACTAACGCGCAACACCGCAGCGATTGACTTGAGCACCCTGTGTAATTTGCCCAGCGATAAGTTGTGGGCATTTGGCTGCAATGACTTGCAAGACGTTGCCCAGACCTTATGCCCCGATATCAACGTAGCCTGCAAGTGGCTTCAAGCGCAGGGCTTAAGCGCGCGCATGACAGGATCAGGCAGCGCAGTGTATGCACACTGCGCACCCCACTTGTTGACTGGGTACACACTTGAGCCAACGCTGCCCAACAATTGGGTGTCGCACAAATGCAGAAATTTAGCAAAACATCCTCTCCTAGACTGGATTTAGCTAAAAAATGTTAGATAATAGAGGGCTTCGATAAGTAAAGACATGCCCCTGGTGTGTTTGTACTGCGAAGTGTGAAGTGGTTTTTCAAGAGCGGTTACAACGTGGCGGCTTTTAATTAACCACGTGTAGGGGAGTGGCCAAGTTGGTTAAGGCACTGGATTTTGATTCCAGCATGCGAGGGTTCGAGTCCTTCCTCCCCTGCCAAACGCTTTATACGTAAGCTGTATACGTTAGCTTTGTGCGTAAGTGACCTTCGACTCATTTCAGGTACTGTCGCATCAGCGCCGCTGCCTTGTATGCGCCAAGTTGCTTTCTCACTTTTTTCTAATTTTGACAAATCAAAGCTAGGTATCGCATGCAAGGGTCTGCACACGACTTCATGATTTTCACTGGTAACGCCAACCCTGTTTTGGCGGGTGAAATCGCACAGCACCTGGGTGTACCCTTAGGCGGTATGGACGTTGGTCGCTTTTCTGACGGCGAAGTCACAGTTGAAATCAAACAAAACGTCAGAGCGCGTCACGCTTTTATTGTTCAGCCAACCTGCGCGCCGACCAATGAAAACTTGATGGAGCTCATCATCATGGTTGACGCTCTAAAACGGGCATCAGCCACCCGCATATCGGCCGTTATCCCCTACTTTGGCTATGCCAGACAAGACCGTCGTCCCCGCTCAAGCCGCGTGCCAATCAGTGCGAAGGTAGTGGCCAACATGTTGCAAGCAGTTGGCGTATCGCATGTGCTCACAATGGATTTGCACGCAGACCAAATTCAAGGCTTTTTTGACATTCCTGTTGACAATATTTACGCCTCCCCCGCTTTATTGGGTGACTTGCGCAGCAAGAACTACTCAGACTTGTTGGTCGTCTCTCCTGACGTAGGTGGTGTGGTTCGGGCGCGTGCCTTGGCCAAGCAACTCAACTGCGACATGGCGATTATCGACAAACGCCGTCCCAAGGCCAATGTCTCCGAGGTCATGCACGTTATTGGCGACATCGATGGACGCAACTGCGTCATCATGGATGACATGATTGACACAGCTGGCACCTTGGTAAAAGCCGCCGAAGTGCTGAAAGAGCGAGGCGCTAAAAATGTCTACGCCTATTGCACACATCCTATTTTCTCTGGCCCTGCCATTGAACGCATTAGCAAAGGTGAGGCCCTTGACGAAGTGGTTGTCACCAATACGATTCCCTTAAGCCAAGCTGCACAGGCTTGCGCAAAAATTCGCCAACTCTCTGTTGCACCGCTGATGGCTGAAACCATTTCGCGCATCGCTTCTGGTGAGTCGGTCATGAGTTTGTTTGCTGACCAAGACAACTTGTTTTAACAAGCTCTAGGCTGCAACAAAAGCGCTGCGACAGGCCAAACGCGATTCATAGGTTTGGTAGATAGCAGTTTATAAATTGAGACGATTTTGGTCGCGAAACGTCTCGCTATTGGAGTATGACTATGGAATTCATCGCTTTTGAGCGCGCTAAGCAAGGTACGGGTGCGAGCCGCCGCCTGCGTAACACTGGCCGCACGCCAGCCATTGTGTTTGGCGGTTCTTCTGAGCCTAAAAATATCGAGATAGACCACAACGCATTGTGGTTTGCGCTGAAAAAAGAAACCTTTCACTCGTCTATCTTAGAGATGGAATTAGACGGTACCAAAGAAAAAGTATTGCTGCGCGACGTGCAGTACCACCCTTTCAAGCAACTGGTGTTGCACGTTGACTTCCAGCGTGTTGATGAAAAGACCCGTGTTCACAAAAAAGTGCCATTGCATTTTGAAGGCGAAGAAACCTCATCAGCTGTCAAGATCGACAAGTGTTTGATCAACAAGGTCATGACTGAAGTCGAAGTTGAGTGTTTGGCTACCAACTTGCCAGAGAACATCACCGTGGACCTGTCTACCCTAACCAAGGGCGACACGATTCATGTGCGTGACCTCAAACTGCCAGCTGGGACCAAAGCAGTCATGCATGGCCGCACCAACCTCACGGTTGTGACAGCCGTAGCACCACGTGGTGCCGCAGTTGTTGTGAACGCGGCTGATGCCGCTTCTGCTGAGTAAGCATGGTTAACGCCAGCTTGCTGGCGTTAACACCAACCCGCGACAGGCACTGCCAGTCGCGGGTTTTTTCTTTGCCTTACACATTCAACTGCAACTTGTTGCAAATGCCAACCACCCTCAAAGTCGGATCAACACACGCGCTGTGTAAGGCTATCTGGCGCTAAACTCAACGCCATGATTAAGTTATTTGTTGGCCTGGGCAACCCGGGCTCAGACTATGCCCACACCCGCCACAATGCTGGATTTTGGTGGATTGACGCCTTGGCCGACCAGTGGCGTATGGGCATGCGCCCAGAGCGCAACTACTTTGGATTAATGGCCAGGGCTCAAATAGGTGGCAATACAGTGTGGCTGCTAGAACCCCAAACGTTTATGAATGCCAGCGGCAAGTCTGTGGGAACACTGGCGAGATTTTTTAAAATTGCCCCAGAAGAAATATTGGTTGCCCATGACGAGCTAGACATTACACCGGGTGAAGCAAAACTCAAGCTCGGCGGTGGCCATGCAGGCCACAACGGGTTGCGCGACATTCATGCGCAGCTTGGCAGCTCTAATTATTGGCGGTTACGCATTGGCATTGGCCACCCGGGTGACAAAAGCCAGGTGGCCAACTGGGTGCTACAAAAACCGTCGCCCGATGAACGCGCTGGCATCAATCAATCCATGGACAGGGCACTTAAAGCTGGTGACCACTTGCTGGGCGGGCAGATGGACAAGGCGATGGCTTTAATCCACACCAGCAAGCCGCCGAGGCCTAAACCACCAAAGCCCTTGTCAGCATGCGCAACGCCACCCGCTTTGACAACACACGTGTCACCCAAGCTCGATGACAAGGACAAACCAAACGCTGCCTAGGCGCGGGAGATCAAACGTCTTGTTTGTGAGCCGTCAGTCGGTGGTACTTGCGCATGAGCTGCTCGCGAGACTCCACAAACTCAGGGTGAATCGGGATACACGCCACAGGACAAAGGGCCACGCACTGGGGCTCGTCAAAGTGACCGATGCACTCCGTGCATTTATGTGGGTCTATTTCGTAAATAGACTCACCCATATAGATGGCCTCGTTGGGGCATTCGGGTTCGCACACATCGCAATTGATGCATTCATCGGTAATAAGTAAAGCCACCGCTTTATCCCTTTATGTTGACCAACGCTGCGGACACTGGCACAGACACCAAGCCAGACACATCACCGCCTAGCTTGGATATTTCACGCACCAACGTGCTGGAGATGCATTGCAGCGAGGGTTCAGGCAGCACGATAATGGTGTCAAAATTGGTGCTCAACTTGCGGTTCATGGCGGCCATTTGTGCCTCAAAATCAAAGTCAGCATGGTTGCGAACACCTCTAACAACGCCTAATGCTTGATGCGCCGCACAGAAATCAACAACCAGACCATCAAACGCGTGCACCTCAATGTTCGGCGTGTCAGACAACGACAACCGCACAAGATCCATACGTTGCTGTAGGGAAAAGAGGGTCTTCTTGTGGTGGGCCTCGGCCACGCCCACCACCACACGGCCAAACAACCTAGCGGCACGGCGCAACACATCTTCGTGGCCCAAAGTTATAGGATCGAACGTTCCGGGGTAAACCACTGTGGTTGTCATATGCTGCGCCTCAAGTGCTTGTGACTAGTTGCTCTAGTAAATAAAAATACACGGCTCCGGCTTTGCTGGACTTGGTCACCTGCAAGCCGAGCTCAGCCAACTCATGGCCTTGCCATACACGTGGCGCCTCCAGATAAACCACGCCATCGGGGGCAATGGCCATCGCTGCAAACTGCAATGCTTGAGCAAACATGGTCTCGTTGCCGCCACCTGCACCGCCCGCAATTGTTTCAAACGGCGGGTCTAAAAATACCACGTCCCAACCTGCGCCTTTTTGAGCACCTAATAAGGATAAAGCATCACCTGCCACCACACGCACACCGGCCATTGAAAACTTGGCTTGAGAGGCGTTGAGTGCCTGCAGAGCAGCACGGTCTTGCTCAACAAGCCACGTCATGCTGGCACCGCGTGAGGCCGCCTCAAAACCCAATGCACCGCAACCAGCAAATGCATCCAAGCATGTGCGCCCGCTTAGGTCTTGTCCCAGCCAATTGAACAGCGTCTCACGGATACGGTCACCCGTGGGACGCAAACCGCTGGCCAACGGCACTGTCAACTTGCTACGCTTGAATGTGCCACCGATAATACGCACCTCACCGGCTTTTGCATGCGGTTTTTTAAGTTGTGCCGGGACCGTGGAAACAGGGCGACCACCTGCTTGAACGTGTTTGAGTGGGGTGTGGCTGGTTTTCATAGAATAGGTCTATTGTAGAAAAAACATCATGTTCAGCTTTTTCAAAAAAAAACCAAGCCTTACACCCATTGTGGATGCCCAATATGCAGCCGCGACGCTGACCACCGAGCCCAACACAATTGGCGCCGCCCGAGAAGCCGACGCTCGCACTGGACCCGGTGGTGCACCCACTGCAGAGTTGGGGCTGCTGACCGGCGACGTGTCAGACACGTCGCCTGCAGACACGCTCACAACAGGTGTTGTGCCTGAGAAACCAACCCGGGTTGAAGTCGTTGACAAAGACCCCGCCTCCAGAGGCGCATGGTTGGATAGGTTGAAAGGCGGTCTTAAGAAAACAGGCCAACACATTGGCAGTGTCTTTGTATCAGCGCGCATAGACGATGCGTTGTACGAGGAACTTGAAAGCGCTCTACTCATGTCCGATGCGGGGGTTAAAGCCACGGCGCACGTGTTGCAGGCGCTAAAGACCAAGGTTAAAAAAGAACACATCACCGATGTGCAACTGGTCAAAGCGGGCTTGGTTGAGATCTTTGCTGACTTGCTCGCGCCGCTAGAAAAGCCACTTGCCATTGGCAAACACAAACCCACAGTCATCATGATGACTGGCGTCAATGGTGCGGGTAAAACCACCTCTATTGGCAAACTAACCCGCCACCTGAGCGATGCTGGCGCCAGCGTGCTGCTGGCCGCTGGCGACACCTTCAGAGCTGCGGCACGCGAGCAATTGAGCGCATGGGCAGAACGCAACAACGTGGACATCGTCAGCCACAACGGCGCTGACCCAGCAGCGGTAAGCTTTGACGCGGTCACCGCAGCCATAGCGCGCGGCAAAGACGTGGTGCTGATAGACACCGCAGGTCGCCTGCCCACCCAAGCACACCTGATGCAAGAATTACAAAAAATTAAACGTGTCATCCAAAAAGCCAGCGACACGGCCCCTCACGAGGTGCTGCTGGTCATTGACGGCAACACAGGCCAAAACGCACTCTCCCAAGTGAAAGCCTTTGACGACTGCATTGGCCTGACTGGCCTCATAGTCACCAAGCTGGATGGCACCGCCAAAGGTGGCGTACTTGCTGCAATCGCCATGGAGCGCCCCATACCGGTGTACTTCGTGGGCGTTGGTGAATCGGTGCTAGACCTTCAAAACTTCAAAGCACACGAGTTTGCACAGGCTATGTTGGCTTAACTGAGGCGACAGCCGCCCATGCGCCAAAGCTGCATGGGTTTAGCCCCTGCGCCACGTATGAAATTTTTCCACCCATCGCAACACAGCCGCTGGCGCATGGGCACGCTTCCATTCACCCGCGGCGTACTTGTTGGCCTCACCCATGGTGGGATAGGTGTGAATGGTGCCCAAAATTTTATTCAAACCCAAGCCGTATTTCATAGCAAGCACGAACTCTGTCAGCAAGTCGCCGCCTCCAGCGCCCACGATGGTGGCGCCCAAGATGGTGTCTTTACCGGGTTTGGTCAGCACTTTGACGAATCCAGCGGTAGCAGAGTCGGTGATGGCACGGTCCAGTTCGTGCAACTCAAATCTTGTCACCTCTACCGCTATGCCTTGGGCTGCGGCCTCGGCTTCACTCAAACCTACACGCGCCACTTCGGGATCGGTAAAGGTAGCCCACGGTATCACTCTGTAGTCAACCTTAAATAATTTAAAGTCGCCAAACAAGGCATTAACGGCGGCAAACCATGCCTGATGCGACGCCGTATGGGTGAACTGGTAAGGACCCGCCACATCGCCTGCAGCCAAGATATTGGGGTATTTGGTTTGCAAGTACCCGTTGGTTTGCACCACCCGCCCCACCTCAATACCCAACGCTTCTAGGCCAAAACCTGACAACCTGGCGTTGCGTCCTACCGCTGCAATGAGCACGTCAAACTCAATGCGCTTTTCCGCTCCGTTATGGATCACCACAATCGCATGTGCGCGACCCTGGTGACCAGGCCCGCTTGGCTCACCCGGCTCACAACGTACCGCTTGATGCCCTGCAAGGATGGTCACACCATCGCGTTGCATAGCCGCAGCCACCACCTCAGAGGCGTCCTCATCTTCGCGCGGCAATATGCGTGTGCCCATTTCAACTTGAGTCACACCGCTGCCTAAACGCGCCAAAGCGTGAGACAACTCACAGCCAATGGGGCCGCCACCCAACACCACCACACGCTGCGGCGCTGAGGGAAGCGCTGCCAGCGCATCCCACATGGTGTCGCTGGTCAGCACACCCACATCATCAATGCCTGGCAGCGGCGGCACAAATGGGCGTGCGCCAGTGGCAATGATGATGGCGCGGGTGGTGAGTGTTTGAACCCCACCATCGGTGTCCGTAATCTCGACTGTCCAAGGGTCTACGATTCGGGCATAGCCTTGCACCACGTCAACGCCCAAGGCTGTGTAACGCTCTGTGCTGTCGTGGGGCTCAATGGCTGTGACCACTTGGCGGACACGCTTCATCACGTCAGGAAAAGAAGCCGCCACTTGTGCGTGATCGACCGCCGCATGGTTCAGGCCATAGGTGTGCGCGTAGCGCATTTGATGGGCAACCTTGGCACTTTTTATAAGCGCCTTGCTGGGCACACAGCCATAGTTCAAACAATCACCGCCCATTTTGTGCGTTTCAACCAAGGTAACTTTGGCTTTGACTGCCGCGGCGATATAGGCACTTACCAGACCGGCTGCACCACCGCCAATAACCACCATGTTGCGGTCAAACTGCTTAGGCCTGCTGTAGCCGCTGTACACGCGCTTGGCTTGCCATTGGGCAACAAACCATTTAGCCACCCAAGGAAACAGTGCCAGCAACACGAACGAGCCTAATAAACCCGGCGAAGCAATACCACTGAGGCTGTCAATTTGAGCCAATTGCGTACCCGCCAGCACATACACGACCGTACCTGGCAGCATGCCAACCTGACTGGCCCAATAAAAAGTACGTGCTTTCAACTGGGTAAGGCCCATCAGCAAATTGATGAGAAAAAACGGAAACACCGGCACCAAGCGCAAGCTGAACAAGTAAAACGCACCGTCTTTGGCAATCCCATCGTTGACTGCACGTAAGCGCTCGCCGAAGCGGCGCTGCACCGTGTCACCCAAGACAAACCGCGCAGCCAACATCGCCAGTGTGGCCCCCGTGGTTGAAGCAAACGACACCAACAACAAACCTTGCCAGAGGCCAAACAGCGCACCACCAGCCAGAGTGAGCCACACGGCGCCGGGCAGCGACACAGCAGTCACCAGCACATACACGACAAAGAACGTTGCCGCAGCTGCCCACGGCTGATCAACGCGCCAAGAAGCCAAACCTGCTGCGTGCGCCTTCAGCGAGGCAAGGCTCAGCCATTGGCTGGCGTCGCTGCGGGCATACACCCACAGCGCAGCAAACACTACAACAACAACAAGTAGCTTCATCAGCAACGACAGTGGGCGGCTGCTGTGAGCAGTGGGAGAATTCATGTGTCAAAACCTAGGTTAAATTAAAGCGGGCACCCAAGCGTTCACAACCCTATTCGATAATGATCTATTTCAGGTTACAGGCCTCAACGCGGTGCTGTTACTTCACTGTAACCTAGGGCCTAGACCCAACGTATGCATTGACACACGCGATCACACCGCCTGCTCAATTTACTCAACAAACCACTGTGTTTCATACCCAGGACCGTTCAGACCATGTCACGTTATTTACTCACCCGCCGCCGCACCCTGGCACTAGCCCTCGCCTCATGGTTGTCGCTGACCACGCCAATGACTGCCAACATCGCCATCGCCGCAACAGGTGCACAGCCTTGGTCAGACATTGAAACAAACGCCAAGGGTCAAACTGTTTATTTCAACGCATGGGGTGGTGGTGAGCGTATCAACGCCTACCTGCGCTGGGTTGGCGAGCAAGTGCAAACGCAGTTCGGCGTGAAGTTGGTTCACGTCAAGGTGGCAGACATTGCTGAAACCATCGCCAGAGTGCGCGGCGAAGTGGCCGCTGGCAAACGAAACAATGGGTCAACAGACCTCATGTGGGTCAATGGCGAAAATTTTGCCACACTCAAACGAGAAGGCTTGCTGTTTGGACCCTTTGCGCAAGCATTGCCCAACTTTGTGCACGTAGACACTGCAGGCAAGCCCACCACACTGAAAGATTTTGGTGAAACCACAGACGGCTTAGAGTCGCCTTGGGGCATGGCCCAGCTCACCTTTTATGCCGACAGACAGCTGCTCCCCACGCCACCGCGCAACGCACAAGAACTGGAACAACTCGCCGCCAAACAGCCAGGGCGCATCACCTATCCGCGCCCACCAGAGTTTCATGGAACCACATTTTTAAAGCAGTTGTTGCTTGAACTCAACCCACAACGCACCTGGCTTGATCAACCGGTGACAGACGCTGCTTTTAAACAAGCCACTGCGCCACTGTGGACCTACCTAGATGCCCTGCACCCAAACCTGTGGCGTAGCGGTCAACAATTTCCCACCAGCGTGGCTCAGATTGCCCAAGGCGTATCCGACAGGTCGCTGCTACTGGGTTTGACCTTCAACCCGGTTGAGGCCAGTGCGGAGGTCGCCGCGGGAAAACTACCCGTGTCGACCTACAGCTACCAACATACCGGGGGCACCATTGGCAACACCCATTTTGTAGCCATTCCAACCAATGCCAATGCGCCCCAAGGTGCACAAGTGGTCGCTAATTTCTTGTTGTCGCCGCTGGCTCAGGCTCGTAAATCTGATATCCGTGTGTGGGGTGACCCCACCGTGCTGGACCTACAGTCGCTAGACGCCGCAGGACAAGCCGCTTTTGCCGCAGCTACCAGCGGCAATACAGGCGGTGCGTTGGCCAACACAGCACCCACATTGGGCGAACCGCATGTGTCCTGGGTAGGCGCACTTGAGACGGCATGGATTCAGCGCTACGGCCAATAGCCGTCAACCTTGACTCGGACGCCACATAAAGCGCCGGCTTATAGGTCAACTTAAACACCAACCCATCGCTGTTGCACACCACAAGCCTTCCATGACGGTATCGTCCAACACTTTCAGCCGCATAGGCTTGTTTTTCATGCTCAGTGCATTGGCGCTGGCCTTGGGTATCCCCTTGGCTGCAGCGCTTGGACACGCTGGCGTGCAAGGTGCTTCCCATCACGCATGGGATACCTTGCTACGACACCCCAGCACGGGGACTGCGCTGTTACTAAGCCTCATCACATCATTGGTCTCAGTGGCTGCTTGTGTTGGCCTAGCGAAGTGGTTGGTGTTTTATTTGTGGGTTGCATCAGGACAAACCGACCGGTCATGGCAGCGTTTTACGCGCTGGCTTCCAGCTATGTTGGCCATGCCGCACGTGGCTTTTGCCATTGGTATTGTGTGGCTGATTGCACCCAGTGGTTGGCTGGTACGTGTGGTGTCACCTGGCTTAACTGGCTGGCAGTGGCCACCAGATTGGCCGTTGGTCAATGATGCCTTTGGCTTGGGCTTGTGCGCTGTACTCATCGGAAAAGAGCTGCCTTTTTTACTGTGGAGCCTGGCCACCCAGCTGCAACGCCCCGATATGCAACAAACGCTGTCGCGCGCCATGACCACCGCGACATGCCTTGGCTACAGCCCTCGCCAAACTTGGCGGCGCATCATGTGGCCCATGCTGTTGCCCAAGCTTGGCTGGCCATTAATGGCCATGTTTGCCTATGGCATCAGCCAAGTAGACATGGCCTTGGTCGTTGGCCCCAACCAGCCGCCAACGCTGGCGGTGCTGGCATGGCAGTGGCTGCAAGACCCCGACCCCCGCATGGCCAGCGCCGGCATAGCAGCAGCTTGGCTGCTGAGTGTTGCTGGTGCTGCGTGCGCATTCCTAACGTGGCTGGCCATGCGCTGGCAGGGTTGGCAGCGCTTGAACACCCGCGGCCACCACAACTTTTCAAACCGTGTCCCAACCGGTTCTGGGCACACCACACACCAGCACAAATCTGCAGTCGCTTTTTGGAGAGGCTTTAGTGGCGTGTATGTGGCGATAGTGTTGGCTTTGGCAACAGCCAGCTTGACCCTGTACTGGCCCTTTCCCAATGTGTGGCCGCAGCAGTGGCACTGGGGCGCATGGGCGCAAGCGCTCATCAGTTCTGAAGCCTTGGGCACCACTTGTAGCTTGGCATCCATGAGCAGCATTGCCGCGATGCTGTGGACGCTGGCGTGGCTAGAGGCCGCACCGCCTCGTCTGGAGTTGGCCATAAGACCTGCACTGTATGGCCTGTTGGTTTTGCCGCCTGTGTTGTGGTTGTCAGGACTGCACCAAGCTGCCACCGTGGTGGGGATAGATGCCAGTTGGGTGGGCGTTGGCGCAGCCCACACATTGGCTGTGCTGCCGTACACCGTGCTGATGTTGAGCCCAGCCTACCTCAGCTTTGACCAGCGTTTGTCATGGGTCAGCGCCAGCCTTGGCGTGCCAACATGGCGCTATCTCTTGGGCGTTAAATGGCCAATGCTAAAGACCGCCATACTCAACGCTTGGGCAGTTGGCTTTGCAGTCAGTGTGGCACAGTACCTCCCCACACAAATGCTGGGGGCTGGGCGTGTGACGACCATCACTACAGAAGCAGTCACGCTGGCCAGCGGCGGACAACGCGACACAGCATCTGCTTTCGGACTGCTACAAATAGTGCTGCCAGCAGTGGCTTTTGGCTTGGCCCACGTGTGGGCAAAGCGCACACCCTATACCTATTAATTGCGCATGCGTTTAGACATCCAGATCAACAACTTGGGCCTCATTGGCCAAGCCCCGCTGCTTCGCGACATCCGTTTAAGCGTTGAGGCGGGCAGTGTGCACACGCTGATGGGGCCCAGCGGCAGCGGCAAAAGCAGCTTGTTATTGGCCATTGCTGGTCAACTGCACGCGCCTATGGCCTACCAAGGGCACATCAAGCTGGACGCAATGGCACTGGACCACACGCCCGCGCACCTCAGGCGCATTGGCATGATGTTTCAAGACGACTTGTTGTTTCCGCAACTCAACGTTTTAGACAACTTGCTATTTGGCGTGCCACGCCACGCCCTCAGTAACACCCAACGCACTGAGGCAGCTCAGACAGCTTTGGCTGAGATTGAGATGAGTCACAAGGCGCACAGCTGGCCTCACCAGTTGTCAGGTGGCGAGCGGACACGCGTGGCGCTGATGCGTGCCCTATTGGCTCAACCGAAAGCACTGTTGCTAGATGAACCATTTGCAGCATTAGACGCCGACTTGCGCCAGCGATTGCGCACGTGGGTCTTCAGCACCTTAAAGGCCAGCGGCGTACCCACCTTGGTGGTGACACACGATGTGCAAGATGTTGAGAGCAGTGACACACTGACCCGATTGCTTGCTGCTGAGCCACCGGGCACGTTCACATGCTAGACAGCTACACACAAAAGGCCATTCGCCCACTTATCAGCAGCTTAGCTGGCGCACTTCACGGCCTTGGAGTGGGTGCCAACACGCTGACTTGGTGGGGCTGGGGCTTGGGCATGGCCAGCGCCATGGCCATTGCCAACCAGATGTACGTGCTTGGCTTGTGCGTGCTGTTGCTCTCGCGCCTATGCGATGGCCTAGACGGGGCTGTGGCCAGACTGAGCCAGCCCAGTGATGCGGGCGGTTTTTTGGACATCAGTTTAGATTTTTGGTTTTATGCAGCTATTCCGCTGGCATTTGCGTGGGCTGACCCCGCGAGAAACGCCTTGGCTGCTGCGTGTCTACTGGCCGCATTTATAAGCACTGGCACCAGTTTTCTGGCCTATGCTGTTATGCGTGAAAAGCAAAAAGCACACACATCCCAAGCAACTTGTCTCCAACCTCAACATGAACCAAACCCCACAGCGCCAGAGGCTACCGTCACCCGAGCCGACAAGTCGTTTTACTTTGTAGGCGGCCTGACTGAGGCCACAGAAACGCTGGGGTTTTTTGTGGCGATGTGCCTGTGGCCATCGTATTTCCCAACCTTCGCCTTTGTCTTCTCAGCGCTGTGTACCGTCACCAGTCTGACCCGTATTCGTTCGGGTCTGCGCGACTTATAAACCAACAGCCACTATGAACCGCACCATTGTTGTAACAGCGCTGATTACGGCGAGTCTGGCCTATGCCCATGCGTTGTCGCCCATATCCGACAGGGCGCAAGTACCCGCACCGCTGCTCCACGCAACAGGTCAGATAAACGCTGTATGGAGCCGTGTTGGCCTGCCAACAGACAAGGGCGTCGCCGCGCCCGTCATCAGCGTTGCCATTGCACCAAACTCAACTGCGCCGGGCGTTCGCATAGACAGCAATGCGAGTTATGGGCACTTGCTACAAAAGGGGCCATGGCCTGCGGGGGTGATCAGTTGGCAATGGCGCTTAGACACCGCCTTGTCTAAAGCCAACCTGCAAGAGAAAGCTGGCGACGATGCTGCGCTCAAGGTGTGTGTCAGTTTTGCCCACCATGATGCTAGTGTGCCTTGGGGTGAGCGTTTGATGCTGCGCATTGCCCGCAGCACCAGCGCGCTTGACCTACCCGCAGCCACCATTTGCTATATCTGGGACAACCGATACCCCATCGGTACGACGGGTGCAAATCCTTATACCAAGCGGGTCCGCTACATGGTGCTGCAAACCAATACCAGCGCGCTGAATGAGTGGACGACACAACGGCGCAATTTGTCGGATGATTTTTTAAAGCTCTTTGGTGACGAGGCCCAAGTGGTCCCACCAGTCAGCGCTATAGCTGTTGGCGCAGATACCGACAACACACAAGAACAAGCGCTTGGTTGGGTCAACAATTTACGATGGGAAACACCGGCTACATATTAGAACGCAACGGTCTTTGTTAGCCCAAAAGTCCTCACTGTATAAAACGTGCAAAATAGTTTCAAATAGATAACTAAAAATTACATGTTTGCCCTCCATTTAAGTACGTCATTTTGAACGCCACAAAACAAATAGTTCTTCTGGGTGCTGGCCATGCACACGTCCATATCATCCAACACTGGCAGCAATCGGCTGCCCCGAACGCACAACTCACAGTAGTTACACCGCGGGCTGAACACATTTACAGTGGCATGCTGCCAGGCCTTATAGCGGGCAAGTACCAACGAACTCAGTGTGAGTTGCACGTGGCACGCTTGCTCAAAAATAGTGCAGCCAATTGGATACAAGCCAGCGCACGGCACATCAACGCGGCCAGCCAAGTCATCACACTAAACACTGGACAACAGATTTCTTTTGATACCTTGTCGATAGACATCGGCAGCGCCATGAACAAGCTTGAGCTGAATAAGCGCATACCAGGCGCAGCTGAACATGGCCTGTGTATTCGTCCTATTGATGACTTTGCAACCCAATGGCCGGCAGTGCTGGCACGCCTTCGCCAAAAGCCTCAAAGTGTGGTCGTTGTAGGCGCTGGCGCATCAGGTGTTGAAATTATTTTGGCAGTGGCAAAGGCACTGGCGCTGAGTCAAACCAAAGCTGGACTCACACTGATAGCTGGCACACGGGGCCTGTTGCACAACTACTCTCCCATGGCCAAACGACTGGCCGGCGAAGTCCTTCAGCGCGCAGGGGTTCAGGTGATTGACCAACATTGTGTCGGGCTGACCAGCCATACGCTCAGTTTGCACGGTGGCCTGCGTTTAAAATGTGACTTGGCTATTCTTGCAACAGGTGGCCATGCCCCCACCCTATTGGCGCCGTCTGGCTTGTCATTGAACGACTATGGCTACATTCGCGTGAACGAGTACGGCCAATCACACTCCCACCCCAACGTCTTTGCTGTCGGCGATGTCAGTGCCAGCACGCCTTACCCGCATCCAAAAAGCGGCGTATACGCTGTGAGGGCTGGGCCGCCCTTACTGCGCAACCTGTTAGCCAGTGCAAACAGGCATTCTTTGGTGGCATTTAAACCTCCAAAGCGCACATTGAACTTGCTGAATTTAAGCAACGGAAGTGCCCTTGCAATTTGGGGCAGCTGGGCAGCTTGCTCACGCCTATTTTGGTGGTGGAAGAACGTAATCGACAAAGGTTTTATTGCCAAGCAGGTGCAACGCATTGCGCAAAAAGAAATGCCTAAACCAGCACAAAAAGTCAGTACGTCATGAACAAATAATTGGCGCAGTGGTACGCCGCTTAGGTTGGTGGTTGCGCGTGTTGCAGCTGCGCCAAGCCCACCTCGTTGGCGATATGCAACGTTTGCGTGGGGTAAGCGAACTGAGCACCGTGCTGGTTCACAATCGCCATGATCCGCGTCAGCACGTCTTCCTTGATGGCGTGAAATTGCAACCAATCGGTTGTAGTCGTGAACACATACACCATGAACTCTAAATGCGATGCTGCATAAGCGTTGAAATGGACAATTTGCGTTTGCTGTTGGGCTATATCAGGGTGGCTTTTGAGCATCGCACGCACATCGTTCACAACAGCATGCAGGACGTGTGCGTCTTCATAACGAATGCCTATATTTTCATAAATACGTCTGTGTGCCATTCGCGATGGATTTTCTACAATGATGGAGGAAAACATAGAGTTAGGGATGTACAAGGGCCTTTTGTCAAAGGTGCGAATGCGCGTGAGGCGCCAGCCTATATCCTCTACGGTGCCTTCAATGTCACGGTCAGGTGAGCGTACCCAATCGCCCACAGAAAATGGCTTGTCAAGGTACAACATGAGGCCGCCAAAAAAGTTGGCCAATAAATCTTTTGCGGCAAAGCCTACCGCGACACCGCCTACGCCACCAAAAGCCAATACACCTGAAATTGAATAGCCCAACGTTTGCAAAGCCACTAAAAACGCAGTGATCACCACGCTCAAACGCAGCAGCTTGCCAATGGCAGTGGCTGTGGTTTTGTCCATAGGCGCAGCGCAGCGCTGCTCGTCAATCAAATTGGTTTCTGCAAAGCGGATAAAACGCGTGAAAAACATTGCGACGATCACAATGTAGGACATGCTGCGCACTTCTGGCCACAACTCGAGCAGGGAGCTTTGTGTGGCGTTGTCCAGCACCTTAGCGGCTACTGTCAATCCAATCGTCCACACAAACAAACGCACCGGGATACGCGCGGCGTCTAGCAGCGCGTCGTCCCACAAGGACTTGGTATTGGCAACCACCTTTTCGGAGGCGTCTATGAAACGCATCAAAACAAAATTACACAACACAGTGAACAACACCACCACAAAGACTTGGCTCAACCAAATCTTTGGGTCGCTAGAGGTCTGTAGGAGGTAGGCGTATAAATCAGTTAAAGCTTGCATAACTGCCATTGTAAATAGCGTTCAAGCTTGGTTGCTTGCTGGGCTGAAGTCGCTTAATGCGATCTGACCGTTATATCCAAGTTAGGTTAAAGCCGCCACTGCTCGCTCCCACTGCGCCATTTTTGCTTGAGCCTGGTCTGTTGACCACTGCGGCTCAAACACCCGCTGCACACGCCACTGGGACTTCAGCTGGTTCAAGTCTTGGTATATACCAACATGCAGCCCAGCAAGATACGCCGCGCCCAGCGCCGTGGTTTCTACAACTTGAGGGCGCACTACAGATACACCAGCCAAGTCAGCTTGCATTTGCATCAGCAAATCATTGACACAGGCGCCGCCGTCAACACGCAGCTCCGTAACGGCTTGTCCGCCATGGCACAACGCATCTTTGCTCATGGCTTGCAACAAGGCCGTGCTTTGCAGGGCAATGCTCTCTAAAGCAGCTCGGGCAATGTGTGCCATGGTGGTGCCACGGCTCAGTCCTGTAATGCTCCCTTGTGCATCAGGCAACCAGTAAGGTGCACCCAAGCCCGTAAAGGCCGGCACCATGATGACGCCCCCGCTATCGGGCACGCTGGAGGCTAAGGCTTGTACGTCAGCGCTGGCATCAATGGCACCCAAACCGTCTCGCAGCCACTGCACAACTGCACCGCCCATAAACACGCTGCCTTCCAAGGCATACGAGGGTGTAGCGCCCCATTGCGCCAAGCGTGTGGTGATCAAGCCGTTGGCGCTGGCCAAACCTTGATCTCCGGTATGCATGAGCATGAAGCAGCCAGTGCCGTACGTATTTTTAGCCTGCCCTGGCTCGAAACAAGTTTGACCAAATACAGCCGACTGCTGATCACCAGCCACACCACCAATAGGCCAGCGATGACCAACGATGTTGGCGTCTGTAAAGCCAAATTCAGCACTTGAGGCCAACACCTCTGGCAGCATGCTGCGGGGAATATTGAGCTCGGCCAACAAGCTGTCATCCCATTGTCCAGTATGGATGTTGAACAACATGGTGCGCGCCGCATTGCTCACATCTGTAACGTGGCGCTTGCCACTGGTTAATTGCCAAATAAGCCATGTATCCACTGTGCCAAACACCAAATCGCCTTGGTCGGCCAAAGCCTGCGCGCCGTCGACGTGGTCGAGTATCCAGCGAATTTTCGTGCCTGAAAAATACGGGTCTAACAGCAGACCAGTTTTGCTGCGTACTGTGTCCAGCAATCCTTTGTCACGCAAGCCACCACAAATAGAGGTGGTGCGCCTGTCTTGCCACACGATGGCGTTGTAAATGGGTTGGCCAGTGCGCCTGTGCCACACCAGCGTGGTTTCGCGTTGGTTGGTAATACCAACGCCGGCAATGTCACTAGGGTTGATGTCACTTGTACCCAACACCTTGGCCAGTACGGCAAGCTGGGTATTCCAAATGGCAAACGGATCGTGCTCAACCCAGCCTGGATTAGGAAAAATTTGCTCAAACTCTTGCTGTGCACTGGCGGCAATGTCTCCGTTGTCTTTAAACAAAATGGCCCTTGAACTGGTGGTTCCTTGGTCTAAGGCAATCAAATATGACATGTATGAAACTCCAAAAATGTAAGGCTTGTTACGACGCTTTTGGATGCACAGCGCAGCTTCAAGCGGCAACCACGCATTCAACGCCGGCGTTGTCCATGAGGTCAGTGAACAGTGGCGGTGGCGTCATGTCTGTAAACACCACATCCAACTCGTCAATACGGCCCAGCTCGACCATCGCGGGACGAGAAAACTTGGTGCTGTCAGCACACAGCCAGACTTGACGTGAGTTGGCGATGATGGCTTTGGCCACCTTGACCTCTCTGAAGTCAAAGTCGCGTAATGTGCCGTCATCTTCAATGCCACTGATACCAATTAGACCGATGTCCACCTTGAACTGACGGATAAAGTCTACCGTGGCCTCGCCAGTGATACCGCGGTCTAACGCACGAACAACACCGCCTGCAACAATCACCTCGCAGTCTTCGTTGGCGCTGAGGGTTGCAGCCACATTTAAATTGTTGGTAATGACACGCAAGCCCTTGTGCTGAAGCAGTTCCTGCGCAATGGCTTCTGTCGTGGTGCCAATATTCAAAATCAGTGAACACCCATTGGGAATACGAGCGGCAACAGCTTGAGCAATACGCTGCTTGCCAGTGGCCTGCATCGCTTGGCGTCGCATGTAGTTGACATTTTCAGTCGTCGACACCGGCATACACACACCGCCATGAAACCGCGCCAAAAAGCCAAATTCCGCCAAGCGCTGTACATCACGTCTCACCGTTTGTAGCGTCACGTCAAAGCGTGACGACAAGGACTCGATGGTGACCGCTCCATGGCGTTTGACCTCCTCAACAATGGCTTGCTGGCGCACATTGGGTGTGAAGGGTGTATGTAGGTTAAATACGTGTGTGTCATGCATGGATAGGACGATAACCGAACAAAAAGGAACGCAGAAAAGGGTAAACACCTATAAAACGAAGAAATAAAACCTATTAACATGCATCAAACGAAAAAAACAAAACGTTTACGAACACAAAAGAACATATTGCATATGAGCAAACGAATATACAGCGCACCGGTGCACAGAAGTGAGTCAGCATGAGCTTGGAGCTACAACAGGTCAGCACCGTCGTTGATGGGCACACACACATCTACCCGCTGGATATGGCGCTCAAACCAAACAGCCTTACCGTGCTGCTTGGAGCCACACAAGCTGGCAAAACCTCTTTGATGCGCGTGATGGCAGGTCTAGACAAACCCAGCAAAGGCAGGTTGCTGTTTGACGGGGAAGATGTGACCGGTCGCTCTGTTCGTGAACGCAACATAGCCATGGTGTACCAACAGTTCATCAACTACCCGTCTATGTCGGTGTTCGACAACATCGCCTCACCACTCAAGCTGGCTGGGCGTGACACAGCTGCCAGCATCACGCAACGGGTCAATGACATGGCCGATCGCTTGCACATCAGCCAGTTCTTGCAGCGCTTACCGGCCGAATTGTCTGGCGGTCAGCAGCAACGCGTGGCATTGGCAAGAGCGCTTATTAAAGCAGCTCCCCTGACATTGCTTGACGAGCCGTTGGTCAACTTGGATTACAAACTGCGAGAAGAATTACGCGAGGAACTCACAGCCGTATTTGATGTGGGCAACTCAACCATCGTGTACGCCACAACTGAGCCCGGTGAGGCATTGCTGCTGGGCGGTCATACCGCTGTGATGTACGAGGGCAAGCTGTTGCAATACGGCCCTACCAATGAGGTGTTTCAGCGTCCCATGAATGTTCAGGTTGCCACTGCCTTTAGCGACCCGCCCATGAATGTCTTAAGCGCAACAAGCACAGACGGTGTCTTAGATTTAGGCTCAGCAATCACCATCCGAATTGCACAATACAACAAGGCATCTGGCCCCGTCAGTGTCGGCTTGCGTGCAAATGCCGTGACCTTGGATCAAGGCACTGATGGTGTGGCGCTCGCAGCGCGGGTTGAGTTGTCTGAGATCTCTGGCTCAGACACGTTCATTCACTTGAGTACCGCATTAGGCCCGCTTGTGGCGCAAGTATCTGGCGTGCAACACATGCAACTGGGCAGCCAAACCAATGTCTACTTGCAACCCAAACGCACCTTTGTGTTTGACAAGGCTGGCAACCTGAGCCACGCCCCACACAACAACGCATAGACAAACAACCACATGGCACAAATAGACTTAAAACTGGCGCACTCATACAAAGCCAACCCAACAGAGCCGGCAGACTATGCGCTCCACCACATGGACATGCGGTTTGAGAACGGTGGCGCCTACGCTTTGCTCGGGCCATCAGGTTGCGGCAAAAGCACCATGCTCAATATCATGTCTGGGTTGTTGGCCCCTTCGGAGGGCACTGTTCTGTTTGACGGGAAAGATGTATCGCATCAAACCCCTCAGGAGCGCAACATTGCACAAGTATTCCAGTTCCCCGTCATTTACGACACCATGACGGTGGCTGACAACCTGGCTTTCCCGCTGCGCAACCGCAAAGTGGATGCCCAATACATTCAAAAACGCATACATGACATTGCAGAGATGCTGGAACTGGGTCCCATCATGCAACGACGTGCGGCAGGCTTGAGCGCAGATGTCAAACAGAAAATTTCGCTGGGCAGAGGGTTGGTCAGGCCAGACGTCAGCGCGATATTGTTTGATGAGCCACTCACAGTGATTGATCCACACTTGAAGTGGCAGTTGCGGCGCAAACTCAAGCAAATTCACAACGAGCTAAAACTCACGCTGATATACGTGACACACGACCAAGTGGAGGCACTGACCTTTGCCAACCAAGTTGTGGTCATGTCGCAAGGACGAGCCGTTCAAGTTGGCTCACCACAAGAACTGTTCGAGCGTCCAGCCCATACATTTGTTGGCCACTTTATTGGCTCCCCAGGTATGAACTTTATCAATGCAAGCGTCACCACCGAACGCAATATCAACCTGGCAGGGCAACTGCTGCAAATACCAAGCAATCAAACGCTGGCGACTGGCCCAGTAACTGTTGGCATTCGCCCAGAACACCTACAAACCACCCCCTCAGGTCAGAGTAATGAGTTGCAAGCAACCGTCACACGCGTGCAAGACGTGGGGACTTACTACCTCATTACATGTGCGGTTGAAGGCGCACTGTTGAAGTCACGCCAAAACAAGTCAGACATACCCGCGCAAGTTGGCACCTCGATTGGGCTCAATGTGCTCAATGAAAACACCTGTTACTACATCAACGAAGAATTGGTCACATGATGCAAAAACCTTATAACAACGCGGCATGGTGGCTTATTTTGCCAGTGCTTATTTGCGTTGCTTTTTCATCGATATTGCCATTGATGACTGTAGTCAACTACTCGGTACAAGACATCATTTCTCCAGATAGACGCGTCTTTGTAGGCACCGAATGGTTTGTTGAAACCATGCGTGATAGCGAGTTACACAGCGCATTATGGCGTCAAATAAAGTTTTCTTTTTGGGTGCTGGCCATTGAAATCCCACTGGGTATAGCCATTGCTTTGTGCATGCCAGTAACAGGCTGGCGTGCATCCGCGACCTTGGTGGTTGTGGCCTTGTCATTGCTCATCCCTTGGAACGTTGTTGGCACCATTTGGCAAATTTTTGGCCGCTCAGACATTGGCTTACTTGGTGCTAGTTTGTTGTACCTGGGCATTGACTACAGCTACACCAGCAACCCGCTACACGCTTGGCTGACTGTGTTGATCATGGACGTGTGGCACTGGACACCATTGGTGGCCCTGCTAGCTTATGCAGGCTTGCGCTCAATTCCTGATGCCTACTACCACGCTGCTCAAATTGATGGCGCTAGTAAATGGGCCGTGTTTCGCTACATTCAGTTGCCAAAAATGCAGAGTGTGTTGGTGATTGGGGTGCTGCTGCGTTTGATGGACAGCTTCATGATTTATACAGAACCCTTTGTACTAACCGGTGGAGGGCCAGGTAACTCCACGACATTCCTTAGCCAGTATTTGACACAAAAAGCGGTTGGGCAATTTGACCTTGGGCCTGCTGCGGCGTTCTCTCTGGTGTATTTTTTAATTATCTTGTTGATGTGCTACGTGCTCTACAACTGGATGCAAAACACTGGCGCAGCCAACAAGGACAGTCAGCATGCTTAACAAACAAAACCTAGGCATCAAACGCATAGGTCTATCGCTATACCTGCTGTTTGCCTTGTTGCCCATTTACTGGATGGTCAACATGAGCTTTAAGACCAACAATGAGATTGTGTCTAGCTTTACCTTGTTGCCTTTGAATTTTACGTGGGACAACTACATCACCATATTCACTGACCCATCTTGGTACATGGGCTATGTCAACAGCCTAATTTATGTGGCCATGAACACGGTTATTTCGCTGAGTGTGGCGCTGCCAGCGGCCTATGCGTTCTCACGCTACCGCTTCATTGGCGACAAGCACGTCTTCTTTTGGTTGCTCACCAACCGCATGACCCCACCAGCTGTGTTTTTGCTGCCCTTCTTCCAGCTGTACACAACCGCTGGTTTGATGGACACACACATAGCAGTAGCTTTAGCTCACCTCATATTTAATGTGCCCTTGGCTGTGTGGATTTTGGAAGGTTTTATGAGCGGAATTCCGCGTGAAATTGACGAAACAGCCTACGTTGACGGCTACAGTTTTCCTAAGTTTTTTGTACGCATATTCTTACCGCTCATCAAGGCAGGTGTCGGGGTTGCGGCATTCTTTTGTTTCATGTTCAGCTGGGTGGAGTTGTTGCTTGCAAGGACCTTGACCAGCGTCGATGCCAAACCTATTGTGGCCACCATGACACGTACCGTCAGTGCCTCGGGTATGGACTGGGCAACACTTGCCGCTGCTGGCGTACTGACCATCATTCCTGGCGCCATCGTTATTTGGTTTGTTCGTAACTACATTGCAAAAGGTTTTGCAATGGGCCGTGTCTAGACACACAACAACAAGGTTTAAAACATGTTTACTTGGATGTACTGGACCACGCCTGTCGCGGTTTTCTTTACGGTTATTGCGCTGCTGATTACAACCATGACCGTGTGGGAGCTCAAGTCTCCCACCGTGATGCGCAAGGGTTTTCTACCAATCGCCACCACACGTGGTGACCGATTATTTATTGGCTTGTTATCTGCGGCCTATATCAACCTGATGTTTCTTGGCTTAGGCGAGACGCTGATGACGTGGCTGTCGCTTGAACAAGAACCCAGCGTTTGGATCAGTCTTGTCATATCAATCATGTCCCTGGGACTGATTATGAGAAAAGGCTGAACTCAAAAGAACCTGACCTTTTTATCCCGCAAAGGTCTTTTGGTATGTGTATTGAGCGGGCTGTTAACTATATTGGAGATGACATGAAACTGCGTTTAAAAATAACGGCTTTTGCCGTCGCAGCTGCGTGCACTGGGCTAGCTATAGCCGGTGAGCCAGAAGCTAAAAAGTGGATAGATTCTGAATTTCAGCCGTCAACACTGAGCAAAGCTCAGCAGATGACTGAGATGAAATGGTTTATCCAAGCCGCTGACAAACTCAAGAAAATGGGTATTAGTGAAATCTCTGTTGTGTCAGAGACCATTGGCACCCATGAGTACGAATCTAAAGTGTTGGCCAAAGCCTTTGCAGAGATTACCGGTATCACCGTCAAGCACGACTTGATCCAAGAGGGTGACGTAGTCGAAAAACTGCAGACATCTATGCAATCCGGCAAGTCTATTTACGACGGCTGGATCAGCGACTCTGACCTGATTGGAACGCACTACCGCTACGGCAAAATCATGTCGCTCACCGACTACATGAAAAATAGCGGTAAGCAGTGGACCAACCCAGGCTTAGACCTGAAGGACTTCATTGGCACCAGCTTCACAACTGCGCCAGACGGCCAGATGTACCAGCTACCTGACCAACAGTTTGCCAACCTGTACTGGTTCCGTGCGGACTTGTTTGCCCGCCCTGACCTTAAAGCCAAGTTCAAAGCCAAGTACGGCTACGACCTAGGTGTGCCACAAAACTGGAGTGCCTACGAGGACATCGCTAATTTCTTTACGAACGATGTGAAAACTATTGATGGCAACCCCATCTACGGCCACATGGACTACGGCAAGAAAGACCCCTCATTGGGCTGGCGCTTCACCGATGCATGGTTGTCAATGGCAGGTACAGCAGACGTGGGTATTCCGAACGGTCAACCGGTTGACGAGTGGGGCATTCGTGTCGCTGCTGACAACTGCACCCCTGTTGGTGCGTCTGTCTCACGAGGCGGTGCAACCAATTCACCAGCAGCCGTTTACGCTCTGACCAAATACATAGATTGGATGAAGGCTTACGCACCTAAAGAGGCCATGGGCATGACCTTTGGAGAAGCTGGTCCTGTACCAGCCCAAGGCGAAATTGCGCAGCAGATCTTTTGGTACACCGCGTTCACAGAAGGCATGATCAAGCCGGGATTGCCAGTTGTCAATGCAGACGGCACACCAAAATGGCGCATGGCTCCTGGTCCTAACGGCCCGTACTGGAAAGAAGGCATGCAAAACGGCTACCAAGACGTAGGCTCATGGACTTTCTTTAAAAACCACGACGCCAACAAGACAGCCGCTGCTTGGTTATACGCACAGTTTGTAACTGCAAAAACCACCTCACTGAAGAAGACAATCGTAGGTTTAACACCTATTCGTGAGTCGGATATCCAATCTGATGCTATGACAAAAATGGCGCCTAAATTGGGTGGTTTGGTTGAGTTTTACCGCAGCCCAGCACGGGTGGCTTGGACACCTACAGGCACCAATGTGCCCGACTATCCAAAGCTGGCACAGCTGTGGTGGAAAAATGTGGCTACTGCTGTAACGGGTGAGAAGACACCACAAGGCGCTATGGACAACTTGGCCGAAGAGATGGACAAGGTTATGGCTCGCTTGGAACGCGCCGGCATGGAAAACTGTCCGCCCAAACTCAACAAGCCAGGTAACCCTGACAAGATCTTGAGCGACAAGGCCGCGCCTTGGAAGAAGCTGGCCAACGAGAAGCCACAGGGCAAGACCATTGCCTATGAGACCTTGCTCAATGCATGGAAAGAAGGCCGCGTGCGGTAATTCCGCATTCGCACAGCTTGGCTACCAACGGTAGCCAGCACAACGCCCCGTCAGCGGTGCTGACGGGGCACCCGTGACACCAGACATGTTTCTTGCGACTTTCAGGCAATTGCCCAACTCAAGCCCCTATGCACCGCCCTTCATTACAAGACGAAACCGCCGCACGCTCCTATGATTTGGTTGTAGTTGGAGGTGGCGCAACCGGCTTAGGCGTGGCGCTAGATGCAAGCCTGCGAGGCTTGTCTGTCGCTTTATTTGAATCAAATGACTTTGCCAGCGGCACTTCTAGCCGAGCAACCAAACTGCTGCATGGTGGCGTACGCTATTTGGCACAAGGCAACATAGCCTTGGTACGCGAGGCCTTAGCGGAACGCAAGACCATCATGCATATCGCGCCTCACTTGGCGCAACCCTTGGCATTTGTCATGCCGTCAAAAAGCATCGCGCACAAAGCCTTTTACGGCATTGGCCTTAAGCTGTACGACTTGCTTGCAGGCAAGCAGGGACTAGGCGCCACTACTTTTTTATCTCAAACACAAACCCACAGTGCGCTACCAGGTATGCAACCCACTGCTGCGGCTGGCGGCGTGAAATACTGGGATGGTCAATTTGACGACGCACGCTTGGCTGTGTCGTTGGCCACAACAGCGCAGCAAGCTGGCGCTGTTATACGCAACCATACAGCCGTCACCAAACTCACCGCTACACCCAATGCTGATCATCGCTTTAGCATTGAGCTGCGCGACACCTTAACGGGTGACGTCAACAGCGTCACGACGCAATGTGTGGTCAATGCTGCCGGCGTGTGGGTAGACACAGTTCGCCAGCTGGTGAGCGGCGACAACTCGCCCGCTATGGTTTCCCCCAGCCAAGGTGTGCACTTGGTTGTGTCACGCGACTTGCTGGCGACAGACCATGCACTTTTAATTCCTAAAACAGACGACGGTAGGGTGCTGTTTACAGTGCCGTGGCTGGGCTCAATTATTTTAGGTACAACAGATACACCTCGCAGCGATGCGCCGCGTGAGCCCAAGGCGTTTGACCACGAAGTCGATTTTATTTTGCGCGAAGCCAGCAAACTACTCATTCGTCCTGTCACTGCGGCGGATGTAAAAAGTGTCTGGGTAGGCTTGCGCCCGTTGGTCAAACCGCTGACAACGGCCAAAGGCGGCACCAAAACCATTTCCCGCGAACACACAATTGTGGCAAACGACAATGGCTTAATTACAGTCACGGGTGGCAAGTGGACCACCTACCGTGTCATGGCCGAAGAGGTCATCCAATCGGCCATTGAACACAAGTTTGTCAACACCACAGCACCTTGCAGCACAGCGACCCACCGTTTACTTGGTGCGCCTAACGCCCGCGAATTAACACCTATCAACCAAGCGCCGGGGCCACACTTATTCGGTACAGAATTGGCCGAAGTCAACAAATTGCCGGGAGCGAACAACCACATTGGTATGGGGCTAACTGAGGCCATGGTGCGTTACTGCGTACAACGTGAGTTTGCCGTTACCGTAGAAGACATGTTGGCCAGGCGCTGGCGCAGTTTATTTTTAGATGCGCGTGTTGCCAAACAGATGGCACCTCAGGTGGCCACAATTTTGCAAAGTGAGACAGCCATTGATCCGCAGCTGGGTGCGTTTGAAGCCCTGTGCGACCAATATACGCTGGCGTAACCTAGCCCAACAGGCCTATCACCACCGCATTTTCATCGACGGCGACCATCACAGGCTGTTTGTTTTTTAAACTGCCAGTAGCGTCGGCAAAACCGGCCAGCTGAATGCCCGTTGAGAGCTCAACGTTGACTTGCCTATCGTCTGTTACGCGCCCGCCGCGCCGAACTGTACCCGTCAATACGTTGATACCGCCCACGGCCACAATCGTGGGAGCTACAACAACGGCTGCAGCCTTGCACATAGCCAGCACGCGCATGCCCTTGACCAATCCCAGCAATTGCAGGCTCTCTGAGGTGATGCGCGACTTCAAAACTTGTGCATTCGCCAGCGCCAACACCACCAGCACGGCGCCCTGCGTTCGCGTAATGCACGTCACTGTGCAGGGCAATTGGTTGCGCATGCTGGTTCTTAAACCCACGCCGGCAATGCCAGACAAATTGAGGCTGCTCATCCGTTTGTCTGCGCGCATAGCTTGCAAAGCTTGATCACGTGCGGCGTTCAACAAATCTGCTGCTTGTAGCACCTGCAGCCCCTCGGGTGTTAAGCGTGCCCCTCCCCCGCCAGCCCCACCCACAACTTTTTCAATCAATGCTTTGCCAGCCAAATTACCCAATATCTCAACCGCCTGCCAAGCCGCTTTGTAGCTCACGCCGTTGGCACGTGCAGCCTGAGAAATAGAGCCTACTTGCTGTATGGAGCGCAATACCTCCACGCGCTTGTCTGTCATGACGCTGGCGAGCACTGTTTCAAACTGAATGCCATTTGTTCGCATCGCTGGCTTTCTTAAAGATTGGCATAGCGCTATTCTTTTATAAAATAGCGTGATATGCTGGTTATTCATTTTAAACACAGCGCTTTTATTGATTACGTGCCGATCTACACAGTTTTACAACAGCTCTTTTTACGACAGCTTTGCACATGGCGGATTCAGGCTGCTTGTAGCATTGCGCTGTGCGCTTTCAATGTTCAGGCAGGTGAGGTTCGCGTTGCAACAGCCGCCAATTTCACAGCCCCCATGAAGCTGATTGCCACCTATTTCGAACGTGATACCGGACACACCGCCAAGCTGTCATTTGGTGCGACAGGCCAACTGTTTGCGCACATCAGCCATGGCGCACCCTTTGATGTGCTGATCGCAGCAGATGAATCCACGCCCAAGCAACTCATTGCCATTGGCTTAGGCGTGGCAGACTCAAGCTTTACTTATGCCATAGGCACATTGGTATTGTGGAGTGCCAACCCAACCCTCATCAACAACAGCAGCCAGATCTTATACAGCGGGAAATTTGGCAAAATTGCCATCGCATCACCCACGCTGGCGCCATATGGACTGGCCGCCATGCAAGTCATCAAGCAACTGGGCGTAACAAGCATGGTCACACCAAAACTGGTGGAAGGTGCCAGCATAGGCCAAACATTTCAATTTGTTGCGTCAGGCAACGCAAGCTTAGGCTTTGTGGCACTGTCACAAGTGCGCAGCAATGGCGTGATTCAAAACGGCTCGGCATGGATGGTACCGGCCAACTTGCACGCACCCATCAGGCAAGATGCGGTGTTGCTAACTGCTGGCAAAGACAACCAGGCAGCACAGGCTTTCTTAACGTACTTGCGCAGCGACACGGCAGCAGCTGTGATACGTCATTTTGGCTACGGCTTGTAAGGCGCGCGCACATGTTGGCACATATTGACCAAGAAGCGTGGCAAGCCATAGGCCTCACCCTTGAATTGGCCACAGTTACAACCGTTGTCTTGTTGATACTGGCTACGCCGCTGGCATGGTGGCTGTCGCAAACCCAATCTACATGGCGTGCAGCCGTTAGCGCTTTGGTTACCCTGCCCTTGGTGCTGCCGCCTACTGTGTTGGGGTTTTACCTGCTTGTGGCGCTGGGGCCACATGGCTGGCTGGGTATGCTCACGCAGTCCATGGGTTTGGGGTTGTTGTCGTTCTCGTTTTCAGGCTTGTTAATTGGCTCTGTCATTTTCTCCTTACCCTTTGCCGTACAGCCCATTCAGTATGCTTTTCAGGCCATGGGCAGACGGCCTATGGAAGTGGCTTCCACACTGCGTGCCACGCCTTTAGATGCTTTTTTTACAGTCGCACTGCCAATGGCGAAACCTGGTTTACTCACCGCAACCGTTTTGAGCTTTGCGCATACGGTGGGCGAGTTTGGCGTGGTGTTGATGATTGGCGGCAACATCCCGGGGGAAACCCGGGTGGTATCGACTCAAATTTATGGCCATGTAGAGGCCATGCAATACACCCAAGCGCACTGGTTATCAGGTGTCATGGTGGTATTTTCATTTACTGTGTTGATTGCGTTGGCGTTGCTGAACAAACGCCCTGAACAAGCAGCGGTCTGACACGCATGCACGCATTAGAACTCTCGCTCACATTAACCAGACCTGCTTTTAAACTGGCGGTCGACCTGCGATTGCCCGCACACGGTGTCACTGTCTTGTTTGGGCCATCAGGATCTGGCAAAACAACTTTGTTGCGGTGTGTTGCAGGCTTGGAGCGAGCCACAGGACGAATTGCCATCGGCGACACGCTGTGGCAAGACGACAAGCGTGCTCACTTCACCCCCACTTGGCAACGTGCAGTTGGTTTTGTATTTCAAGAGGCCAGCTTGTTTGAGCACATGAATGTGCAGGCCAACCTCAACTACGGCATCAAACGAGACGGCCAAACTGGGGGGCAGGCCGCGCTACAAGCCGCCATTGAGCTGCTGGGAATAGGCCCCTTGCTAAAGCGTACAACTGACAACCTGTCTGGTGGCGAGCGCCAGCGTGTAGCCATCGCCAGAGCGCTTGCCATGCAGCCCCGCATACTGCTGCTGGACGAGCCACTGGCATCGCTTGATCAAGCCAAACGACAAGATATATTGCCGTGGCTAGAACGCTTGCACCGTGAGTTACGCATACCCGTGCTGTACGTGACGCATGCCATGGATGAGCTGGCCCGTTTGGGCGATCACGTTGTGCTGCTAGAGGACGGTCGAGTGCAGGCACACGGCAGCGTGGCGCAGGTGCTGTCTAACGCAGACATTGCCACCTCATTGGGGGCATTGGCCGGGGCAATGTTGGCGGGAATGGTGTGTGAGGACAACGCCCAGTTCCATTTGACGCGTATCGACGTTGGCAACGCCTCACTGTGGTTACGCAGCCAAAACCTGCACATCGGCAGCACAGTACGCTTGCACATACACGCCAACGACGTGAGCCTTTCGCTGGCAGAGCCCACCAACAGTTCCATACAAAACTGTATTCCCGGCACCATTACGGGCATCACCAGCGATACCCACCCAGCGCACGCCATTGTCACTATTGGCCACGGGGAGCAACGTTTGTTGTCACGCGTCACACAACGCGCAGTAGCCGCGCTTCACCTACAAGTAGGCTCACCCGTTTGGTGCCAAATAAAGGCAGTGGCACTGGCTGGACGTTAATGCGAACTGCTAGGGCTGCCCGCCTAATTCGCTGGTGCAGCACCACATTGCCAACTGACCAGCCCTTGCAAACATACCAACCAGCTCAACGGCTTGTCAATCAAGCTTGAATCGCTTGAAGCGCTGGGGCGACAACCTTTTCGAATAGTAGTGAAAAAATTGCGGACCTGTCACCTACCGAATGGGCAACAGATGCATGTGGTACGGTGCGCCCGTCCAACAGGGGCAACATGCACGCCCATCAATGCCAGCCTTGCTGCGTCAACATCACAAGCTCAAGCAATTGAAACGTCTGAATTGCAATGCAGCGATTGTGGCAAGTCGAACTGAGCCGCTGCTCAGACTCCTATGTGCGACTGCTGGCCAACTCAAGCACCATGGCATCGCGCATTTCAAATTTTTTAGGCTTACCCGTAACAGTCATCGGAAAAGCATCGACGCACTTGACATAGCGTGGAATTTTGTAATGGGCGATTTGATCTTTGCAAAATAGCTTGACATCACCTAGTGTGACCAACTCACCATGCCGTGGAATGATCCAGGCACAAACCTCTTCGCCATATTTATGGTCGGGCACGCCGAACACTTGCACATCGGCAATATTGGGGTGGCGAAACAAAAACTCTTCCACCTCACGTGGATAAATGTTCTCGCCGCCTCTTACGACCATGTCCTTCAATCTGCCAACAATGCTGCAGTAGCCGTCAGTGTCCACAACGGCTAGGTCTCCCGTGTGCATCCAATCATCTTGAATCGCATCAGCTGTTCTGACCTCATCGCCCCAGTAGCCGGTCATAACGGCGTAACCCTTGGTGCACAACTCCCCTTTTTCCCCAACAGCCACAACCTGGCCATGCTCATCGATAATTTTGACCTCTAAGTGGGGCATGACCCGCCCCACTGTGGACACACGCTTATCAAGCGGGTCATCGGTTGAACTTTGAAATGACACGGGGCTGGTCTCTGTCATACCGTATGAGATGGTGACGTCAGTCATGTGCATGTCTTTGACCACACTCTCCATGGTCGCAATGGGACACAGCGCCCCGGCCATGATGCCTGTTCGCAATGTGGACAAATCGTAGTCGGAGAAGCTTGGTACTGACAGCTCGGCAATAAACATGGTGGGCACACCGTGTAAAGCCGTACACGATTCATCACTGACTGCTTTTAGAGTTGCTGCAGGGTCAAACGCCTCGCCCGGAAAGACCATGCTGGCGCCCACACTCGTGCAGGCCAAGACTGACAAAACCATGCCAAAGCAGTGGTACAAAGGCACTGGCACACACAGCCTATCAAGCGCAGTCAGCTTCATCGCTTGCGCCACACACCACGCGTTGTTGACCACATTGTGGTGGCTCAGTGTGGCCCCTTTGGGGTGACCAGTGGTACCACTTGTAAACTGAATATTGATGTCGTCATGCGCATTAAGACCTAACTCAATCGCGTTGATACGATCAACAGACTCTGGTCCTATTGGGCGCATCAAATCACTGTAATTCAGCATGCCGGGTGAGTGTTCATCGCCCATGCGAACCACCCAGCGCAAACTGGGCAATTGCTTCGCATGAAGGTGTCCTGGCTCGGCCGAATACAGCTCTGGCGCCAAGGTGTACATCATGTCGATGTAATCACTTTGCTTAAAGCCCTGGGCCAATATCAAGGCCTTCATGTCTACGGTATTCAACGCATAGGACAACTCTGAAACTCGGTAAGCGGGATTGATATTGACCAAAATAATGCCAACTTTGGCGGTTGCAAACTGCACCACCACCCACTCACTGCGGTTGGGTGACCAAATGCCAACCCTGTCCCCAGGCACCAGTCCAATAGCCAGTAAACCACTGGCCATAGCGTCAACTTGTTCTTGAAATTCTGACCAGGTCCAACGCACACCTTGTTCAGAAAAAATGAAAGCGCTGCGTGGTCCACAGGCTTTCACCGTGTGCGCAAGCAGTTCAGACACCGTGAGTTGCAACAATGGCTGCGCTCGCGACCCAACTACATAAGACAAGCCATCAATAGGCAACTGATCATCTGCGTGCAGCTTACTTGCACCGAGCTCTGTCGGGGGGGCAACTTGTGACATAGGTCTCCAGCGTTGAGTCGTCATGTACGACATATTAATAGCAGTTAATCAAACAAGCCACAAACCACGTGACATCAACTGATCTTTACACGCTGAAACCACTGGCAATAGAAGAGGCAGCACCTATGTCAATGAGATTCAAGCCCCTCAATAACGAACAAAGGTGTTAAATTAAATGGTTGTAATGAACACGTCGGCATCAAAATTGTGCTGGCAACGTCTGTGTATGTGGAGTAAGTATGAACAATGACACGCGCTTTAATGTCGAACTGCCGGATGCACCTGCCAACATGGATGACACCGAATGGCAAGCCCGACTTGAGCTGGCATTGGCCTACCGCCTCGTCGATTACTACGGCTGGACAAGTGTGGTGTACAACCACATTACCTTGCAGATCCCTGGTACAGCGCATTTGCTGATTAACCCGTTTGGCTTGCGCTACGACGAAGTGCGTGCCAGTGACTTGGTCAAAATAGATTTAGATGGCAACATACTGTCGGCTACCGACTGGCCAGTGAACTTGGCGGGTTATGTCATTCACTCGACCATCCACCGCGCTCGTCCTGACTTGCACTGCGTGCTGCATACACATGAATCCATGTCGCAAAGCTTATGCGCCACAAACAGCAAAGTCATTCCTTTAACCCAAGAAGGCTGCCAGTTCTATGAGCGTGTTGGTTACCACGACTTTCAAGGTATTGTGCTGGACGGCAGCGAAGGCCCACAGATCATCGAAGCGCTTGGTCAAGACAACCACACCTTGGTGCTGCACAACCATGGTTTGATAACAGCAGGTTCAAATGCCGCATGGGCAGTGATTCGCCATTACGCATTCATCAGAAATGCTGAAGTGCAAATGCGCGCCATGGCAACTGGCCAGATCAAACAGCCATCTGTTCAAGCAATGGAAAGAACTAGAGAGCAATTTGAGGGTGGGTCTGCTCAAGCCAACGCCAAGGTCAGACACCCAGAGTGGTCAGCTTGGATGCGTTTAATCGACGGCATAGACCCGTCATGGAAATACTAGCAACCCAGCCGACCCTAGGTCTTTGCTGGCTTGTTAGCCAGCCAGCCAGAGCAACGGCTAACCAGTATTAAATGGGGAAAGGTCACAGCTGTCAGACCTATCAACACAGCGCTCAACAACACCGACTGGTCAACGCCTTGTACAACCTGTCCGCTGTGTTCGTTCAACCCTAGCCACAAATAATAGACGAGGCCAAACAACAGGGCGGCTGTAGCCACACAGGTCAGCAACAATGGCATAAATGTAATGCGGCCCCACATACGGTGGTTGGATTGTGAGCCTGATGAAAAGGGTTGCTTAAACGCTGGCTTGGCAGCATTCAGCTCGACACGCTGCATGTGCTCAACAGCGTGGAACAACCCAAAATACAGCGCGAACGCGGCCATAGGTGATAACGCAAGATTCAATACCAACACAGCGCCCACCTCATTTAAAACTTGTTGTCGCAGCACATCTTGGCGCAACACCACCAGCGACAAGCCGCACAAGCCAAGCCAAGCCCAAGCAAGCGTTTGCCAAGCCATAGATACCCAAGCAGCGTCACCACCAACGACCAGCGGCAAGATGTTGTTGAGTTCATGTGCAGACACCAGTGCAGGCAACATGACCGGAGCGCCACCAACTATCAGGCGTTTAACCACCACTGCGTTGGCCCAACGTCCGTATGGCTCGCCGAAATGCCACACTGACATACCGAGCAACAGCATGACCATTAATTTGCCACTCAACACACACAGCGTGGCGACAGCAACAGCGCTCAACAGGTACAACAACAACATGCCAATTAAGCGGCGAAGCTGTGGGAACTCACGTTGCAACATCAAAATATCTAGGGCGCCATGAAAGAAGCCAGTCGAGAGGCTCAGACCTAAAAACAACCACAAGCCAGCTTGCTTAAACATGTGTTCGACGACAACCAGCGAGGCTAGTGCGAGCAGACCTGCAGCAATTTTTCCAATACTGGGTTTGAATGAGATGTGCTGCAACATCAGTGAAGCTTGCGTTGCAAGCGCGCAAACGAGGTGAGCACCGCCTGACGAATAAAAGGCAGCGGTGACAGCGTCATAGCAACCAACAGCCGTTGACGCAATGTTGACCTACCACTCAAAAATGCAGTCATGGTGGCGGTGTCTGTGCGCTCAAACATATGCATAAAATACCCAGAACTCTTGAGCCAATTACGCGACAGCACACGTAAAAAAACGTCGTCCATCCATTGGTCTAATGGCGCGCGTACAAAACTAGGGGCTACCCACTGGTCTAGGTTCCCTGTTTGCATAGCGACTGACAGCGATTGTGCAACACGCTGTGAATGCCCCAGTGTTTCTAAAAAAGCATAACCTGTCGAGGCGCGCAACGTCCCCGCACGCCGACCCAGCGCAACAACACGCTTACCGTGAACGGCACTGACCACACGATCTGCTTGCTTGCATAGCGCAGAGTCTAAGACTAGGTCAGAGTCCAGGTCTAGGGTCAATGAGGCCTGTTCTCGGTACACCACCTTGTAGTCAGCCCCACCGACAGCTGTTTCAATGAATTGTGCCAATTCAGATTCGAAGTCTGGCTGAAAGCTCGCTGGAGAGATCCAAGTAGTTTCCAGCAAAGCAACTTTGGGGCTATAGGGCAGGACGTAGAAAAAATGCAAACCCTGCTCACTGGGATGAAAGTCCATCAACTCAACCGTGCTGCTGTCAAATACATCATGCGCTGTGTGTATTTCTACGCCGAGAAACTGCTGAACCAAACCATTGTCGGAGTGGCGTTTTTTAGGACGTGCATCAAACACCCACTTGGCGACAAACACCTCACCATCGACAGTCTCCACAGTTGGCTCAGCCCCGTCCAGCACATGCTTGACACCTACGCCCAAACGCATTTGAACGTTGCTGCTGCCCGCAAGGGTTGCTTGAGCAGCTGTGTAGAACGCATCACTGTCAAGGCTGCAATAGTGAATGGCTTCGAGATCGTTCCGCGGTGATGTGCCTTCGTGCACATGGTGTTGACCATGTTGCTGCACGCGCCACCGCTGCCAACGCTGGCGGACAAGCGATATGTATGGGTTGGGCGCTGTGTTAGGGGTTTGCCAAAAACTCCATGTGCGGTCACGCACGTAACACGCACGCTGCTCCAAGACCAATACCTGAAGGCTAGAAAATTCAGGCTTGGCCAACTCACATGCCAAAGCCAAGCCGCTCAGACCACCGCCAACAATAACGATGTCAAAGCTCATTGGTGGTTCAGGCACCAGCAAGTGGAAAGCCGGACACAGCCGCCATGTGTTTCATATCTAAAGCAATGACATCTCGCACCACATGCTTAGACAATGCGTCGTCGCCACAGTAACAAGACATGAGGAGCTTGGTTTTTTCCATTCGGCCTAATGATGTACGTCCACGCCAATATGCGTGCGCTCCATTTTTAAGTATTTTTTGACCAATTGCTCTGTACAGCGTCGTGGCAATCCGAATGGCACGGCGGTTGTTAGCCGGAATATATTGAAAACCTGTTTGTCCGTATGCATAAAAATCATCTGCCAACGACAACAGTTTTTTGATCAGTGCAAAACTGTGCTGTATGTGTTGCTCACCACTTGGCGCGCTGAGGGTCGCTATGCTTGCACCCCATTGAGCCGGTATGTAACAACGGCCTCGCTGCGCATCTTCTACAACATCGCGCGCAATGTTTGTCAGCTGCATGCCCACACCCAGCGCCACCGCGTAGCGTTGCGCGTGGTGTGGTGCGCCCAAAATAGGGCACATCATTTGTCCCACGGTTCCAGCAACGCCGTATGCAAAATGCAGCAATTCCTCCGTGGTTTGCACGGTGTATTGACGCGCATCTTGTCTGAGACACAACATAAACTGGCGAACCACATCGCTGTCCACACCTTTGGCTTGCATTAAATGGCCAACCTTGTGAGCCAACTCATCGCCACTGGCGGGACTCAGCACGTTGTTCTCCAAGCGCTGCAACTCCAACATGCGAGCATCTACCGGGCCAAGTTCTTCCTCATCAGCCAAGTCGTCGGCAATGCGGGCAAACACATACAACTGTGCAGCATCAAGTTTGGCCTCGGGCGCCAGGAATCTAGCAGCCCAAGCAAACGATTTGGCATGCATGTCCATGACGCTTTGAGGTGTCATTGAACCGTTCCGAACATCAGTCTTTCCATCACTTTAGCCGACGTGACGACACCTGGAACGCCTGCGCCCGGATGCGTGCCCGCACCTGTGAAATACAGGTTTGAAAGCGTGGTGGCGCGGTTTGGAAATCTAAAACCGGCTGACTGCAACAAGGTGGGTGTGATGGAAAAACCAGCACCCCAAGGTGCCATCAATTCCTTTGAAAAATACTCAGGCGTTACAAACGATTCGTCAACAATACAATCTTTAAGACCGGGCAATATACGATCTGACAAGGCCTCTAGTAGCGCAGCCTTGAAGTCATGTTCAACATCTGCCCAAGCAATGTCGCTGCGCAAATTGGGCACTGGCACCAAGGCATAAAAACTGTCGTGGCCAGGCGGGGCACAACTTGGGTCAGTGGCACTTGGACGGTGCAGGTAAATACTCAAGTCTTCAGGCAACTCTAACTTGTTAAAAATCTTGTCCAACACCTTGCGGTAAGTCTGCCCAAACAAAATGGTGTGATGGGGGACATCTGGGTACATTTTGTCGGTGCTGAAATACCAAACAAACAAACCCATGGAGTATTGCTTACGCTCAGTCGCGTGCTTTTTTTGGTGCGGAGCTGGCAACAACGTACTCAAAACATAGCCTGGATCGGCGTTGCACACCACGGTGTCGGCTTGCAAGGTGCGACCATCGCGCAGCGTCACACCACTGGCTTGCTTGTTGTTGACCTCGATAGCGACGACATCAGCATTCCACTCGTACTGCACCCCATGACGTTGGCCCAGTGCCACCATTGCGGCTACCAATTGCGCCATACCACCGCGCACAAACCACACGCCCCATTTGCGCTCTAGATAATGAATCAAACTATAAATACTGGTGGTATCGAAGGGATTGCCGCCCACCAACAGCGGCTGAATACTGAAGGCACGCCGAATAGACTCATGCTTGAAATACTTAGCTGTCAGTGCATACACTGAGCGATCGGCACGCAGACGTATCATCGCGGGCATGGCTTTGATCATAGAGCCCCAGCCTAAAAAGGCCTGCGTGCCCAGTTCTTCATAGCCTTTATCAAATAACTTTTTAGAATGCGCCAAAAAAGCAGGATATGCCAGGGCATCATTGGCTGAAAACTTGGCTATTTCAGCCTGTATGTCATCTGTACTTCCTCCATAGTTGAACGTTGAGCCATCTATGAATTTCATTTGATACCAAGGTGTAACCGGCATCAGCTCAACATGGTCTTCCAAGCGTTCACCAAACAACTGAAACAACTCTTCAAACAAAATGGGCGCTGTTAGCACCGTAGGCCCCGCGTCATAACGGAATGTTTGGTTGGAGTGCTCTCTGCTAAATTCAACAGCACGACCTCCTGGCATTGACAGCCTATCGACTACGGTTGTGTGCACACCTCTTGCAGCCAGGCGCAATGCAGAGGCTAGACCGCCAAAACCGGCGCCAATGACAACGGCAGTTTTCATAAAAGACACTTTATAGTTGCGGCGCTGAGCCGAGAAATGAAGAGAACAAATGGGAAGAAATATCTAAAAGTTTAAGTTTACATATCAAACTAAAAACTTAAACACAAGGGGACAAAGCATCAAACACACTCAGTGATGATCGCCCGCGTTAACGGTTGCGCTGAGACTTGTACGCAAGCGATAGCCTTGCTCGGCGAGCAGATGACCAATGCCATCTGGCAAGTCTTGAGCCAAGGCAATAGACAACTCGATGTTTTTAAGACCCAACTGGGCAGCTTGAACGGTGGCATCAGCTAAAGAGCTTGACCCATTGAAAACTGAAACAATGTTGTTTCTGCTCTTGTGTGAGCCGGCGCACAGATCACTGTCAACGTCGCAGAGGTCATCAACAATTTGATAACCAATCGCGAATGCACCAGCAGCCTGCCATGCATTCGCCAGGTATTGTGGTTTGTTTGCTGCAAGCAACACCAACTCAATGGGCAAACTCAACAAGGCGCCAGATTTGTTCATGGCAATTGTTTGATACGCACTCACAGAGAGGCGGTTGTCCAACGTGGACAGCCCAGCAGTTAAATCGCCGTGCTGACCATCAACTGCCAAAGCAATACGCTCATGCATCAATTTCAGCATAGGGCCAAGTGCATGCGGCTTGTTGACGTCGCACAGCGTTGCATAGGCTGCTGACAGTAACAAATCACCAGCACAAATGGCGGTGTTGACACCAAACACAAACCAAACCGCTTTTTGACCGCGGCGGAATTCATCTTTATCTTGAATATCATCGTGCACCAACGAAGCGTTGTGCAGTAACTCAACAGCTGACGCAATAGATATAGCGTCCGACTCTGTTAAACCAGCAGCTAGACCTGCTTGGAGGGCTAATCTTGCCCTAACGCGCTGACCACCTGCGCTCAGGTGATACGCTGCAGCGGCCCTGCTATCTACAGACTTGTCGACAGCATCTTGCCCCGGGGGAACAATCGACAATAGCATTTTCTCCTCCACCAACTCCAACAGCAGCTCGCTCTGAGACGCTGGTCTGGTGTGGACTGCAACAAGATCCATAACAAAGCTCATGAAAAGGGCACGGCATGAGCCGTGCCCTTAATAGAAAAGCAACCGAACGCAGGGAATTCAAACAATTGAAGACCCTGCATTGCGGGATTTACATCAGCCTTTCGATTTCTCGCTCTCGCTGACTGCAACTTGCCAAATGATCAAACCAAATGCAATCTTGTTGAGCACGTCAGCAAGGTTGTAAATGATGTTCAATGCATTGGCGCTTGTTTCTGGGCTGCTGCCAGTCAAGTAGCCAAAGAAGTAACCGACGGGGTAAATCGCCCAACCGATGGTCACAATCCAACGCATGGTGTTGAATGCAGACTGAACTGATGGGGGTGCGCTTTGTGCACTGACTTTGCTGGCTTCGCCTGCAAAGATTTCGTACAAAATGTATGCCCAGCCAGCCATACCAATGATGAAGGCCACGGTAACGTCCATGTAGCCAGCCTCACCCAGATAGCCGCCAACCAACATCACCAAGGTACCTACCATTAGGCGCCAAAAGATGCCTACTGATACTTTGGTAATAGCTGACAAGATCAAGTAGAACTCAATCATCAACAGTGGGACCGTAATGAGCCAATCAATGTAACGGTACACGGTTGGTGTTGAACCAGTTTCGACCCACACATCGCGCATGTAAAAGTAATGAACAGCGGCGACAAGTGTCACCAGACCAGAAACCGTTAATGATGTCTTCCACTTAGGGGAAACACGGTCGCGCTCTAAAAAGAAGAACACCGTTGATGCAACTAATGCCATTGAAATCAACCAAAAGCTGATCCCCACGAAATCGTCTGCTGCGAGTGTGCTTGCCATAGCCTGGCCTGAGCCTAAAGCCGAAAGAGCGAAGGCACCGACTGGCGCAAGCACTCGTGCTTTCATAAATTTAAATGTCATTTGTAGCCTCTTCAATGTTGGTAAAACGGGTGATTCATCGCCCTGCAATCATGATCAGATGGAATTACTTTCGTACAGCCACTTGCACCATGATTCCAAGATTATAGTAACCGAATGAATAGATGCATATGTAGAAACCCTAATACCCGTCACCCATAAGACAGAAGTGGTTACTTAGCAAAAATAGGCGCTCAGGCATATTTCATTTACAAGTCAATACCCCTTGCTTTAACTCTGGTATTACTCAAACAAAACAAGCTTTGATTCAGATAAATCGATTGTTAAGGCGCTAAATGGTTGAAAGTTGACTAAAGCGAAGGGTTATATTTTGTACTTTGATGGAAGTCACACTCCCTCCTGGCGCATGTTGTTACATACGCACAAACCATATGATTTGGTTGGGTAATTTTGAATTACACGCAAGCAACTGCCTACCTGTTGCCTTTTGCCTTTGGCCTTTTAAATCGACATCCAGCAAACCACTTTCAAACAACCAAGATGTACATTCCCCTCAACAATGACAGGCCTATTGCAACAGTGGTTATTGCGTAAGTAGTGTTACCTACCTGTGATGTTTTGAGTCCACAGCGCACATGTCGTGGGATTTGGAAAGCAGTACGCTCACAACACAGTGCACCTAAGCCATTTAACTGGCATGGTTGTAAGCAATGTTGTGCAGCAACGTCACGTCACTGCATGTGTAGAAAACAAGTACGTGTCTATGTGTTGACTGCACATAAGCCCAACCAGGAGGCTGTCGGGTATAACTGCGCCGCCCCTCAGTTACATACAACCAACGGACCGTCCAACTTGTCCACCGACCCAGACACACCCTACAGGCTGGGCTCTTGCCACCAGGGAAACGTAGGCGGCATATGGGTAGACACCTTGGCAGCAAGCACAGCTGGGCGCTTGCCTTGAAAAGCTGCCACGCCCTCCTTGCCATCTCCCATGCTGGTGTAAAACATATTCAAGCTTTCCTGCCGATGCGCTGACATGGGATGCGGCTGGCTTGATTCACGGTACAAGGCCTGACGAATCAAGGCGATGGAAACAGCTGATGTGGAATCCACATATTTATGGGCCAATTCGTAGGCTTTGGTTAACAAGTCTTGGGGTGCATAAACAGCGCGCACCAAACCGCCCTGTAACGCATGGTCAGCGTCGAATATCTCGCCAGAATAAAGCCAATCTAAGGCCTGCGACATGCCTACAACTTTAGGCAAAAACCAGCTTGAGCAAGCCTCATTGACAACCCCAAGTTTAGAAAAGACAAAGCCAAACTGGGCTTGTTCACTGGCCAAGCGCACGTCCATTGCAAGCGTCATCGTGGCACCAACACCGACCGCAACGCCGTTGACTGCACCAATAATGGGCTTTGTGCAGTTGTACATCGCCAAGGTCACCACCCCACCAGCATCACGAACCACACCCGCGCCGTCAACGTCTGGGCGCTGATTTTCATCTAAGCCAAATACGTTATCACCTGGTTGTAAGTCCATGCCCGCGCAAAAAGCCCTGCCCGCGCCAGTCACCACAATGGCCCGCACCTCGTCGTCAGCGCTGGCGGCATTGAAAGCCAGCACCAACTCTTCGCCCATGGTGATGCTGAAGGCATTCAACACCCGTGGCCGATTTAAAGTCAGGGTCAAAATACGATCTTTGATCTCATAGCTCAACGTTGAATAGTCCATACACATCCTGTTATAAAGCGCATGCACGCATGCACGCGGGGCGGGCCATCAAACGGGCCAAGTAAGCTTGGGTATTGGATTTGAATTTGGCATCCAAACCCAGGGACACGCCCAGCATCAACGCATAGCCAACGGCTATATCAGCCACAGTGAAGCGATGGCCTAGTAAGTAGTCCCGGTCCTCAAGCGCTAGTTCCACAGACCGCAGCCGTGAATAAAACCATTGCGTGTAGTCGGCCACTACCTGCGGTATTCGGCGCTCTTGTGGCTCAAGGCTGCTGTAGCGCAGTACGAGTGTTTGCGGAAATGTCAGCGTTGCATCGCTTCTATAAAGCCAATTGAGGTACTCACCGTATTGAGGGTCATCCACGCCAATTGCAAGATCTGTAGGGCCATATTTTTCAGCCAAGTAGTGACATATGGCGCTGGACTCTGTCAAGGTGACATCGTCGTCCACCAGCGTGGGCACAGTACCCAGCGGGTTGACATCAAGATAACCGGGATGAGTGGCGCGAGGGGGGAACTTCATATTGACAAGCTCATAAGCAAGCCCCATTTCTTCCAGCGTCCACAGCGCCCGAAGCGAACGGGCATCTTTGCAATGGTAGAGTTTCATGACCGGATACCTGATAGTTAAACTTAAATACAAACGCGAACGCAAACGCAAACGCAAAGGCAAAGGCAATACGCCACCACAACATGCCAACATACAACAACCAGCAACTGATGCCACGTTGTTTATTAAAATAACAATATAGCGCGCTGAACAACATGGCATGTGCTCTCTAGGCGACAGCATGACTGCTTGGGTTGCATCACTGAACGCATGCACAGCAACGTGGGCTAGGCGCGTGTAAAGAGGGCTTACATGAGCGTCTAACATGACTCAATAGATGACTGCATATGCCACAGACAGCCGGGAAGACGAGCCTATCGGGCTGCACATTGCAAACGTCACGCGTGACAGATACTTAACGAATAAATTCACCAACGAGCCACCTGCTTTTAGGTGCAACAACACACCAACCTCACACAGGAAACAACCATGCAAATAGATTCATCGGCAGTGCTATGGTCAGCCCCCGAACATGAAAGGACAGGTCGACCGCTGCTCATATTGCTGCACGGCTATGGATCGCACGAAGGCGACCTCTTTGGCTTGGCTTCCCTACTGCCTCAGCAACCCGTCATAGCGTCATTGCGCGCGCCACTGTCTGAAGGCATAGGCTTCTCGTGGTTTCCAATTAACCTCAACGCCGGCTTGCGCTATGACATTGAACAAGTAGATGCCGCAACCAACGCTGTTCTTAGCTGGCTAGACACCCAGGCGTTCACCAATGTGAGTCTCATCGGCTTTTCACAGGGTGCAGCGATGGCGTTGGAACTGATGCGACTAGCGCCCACACGTTTTCGCTGCGCAGTCGCGCTCTCAGGATTTGTTGCCAGCGCTGAGCACCCGAAAGACGCAGCCTTGGCAGCCATTCGCCCGCCTGTGTTTTGGGGGCGAGGCACCGACGACCAGGTGATTCCTGCTGCTGCCATTGACGGTACGAAAGAGTGGCTTGTGCATCACGCCAGCGTCGAAACCCATGTGTATGAAGGGCTAGCACATTCAATATCCAACGACGAATTGGATGACATTGTGAGCTTCTTGAATACCCACGGGTAACGCTCCGATAGAACCCATTCAGATGAATCGGCTGTAACATTTTGAGACATTCTCTGCTGCGTGTATTGCATCAAATTCCTCAGGACACTGGCCACTTGTTAAGCACGAGCTGGGCTGTAGCAATGGACATACAACAACATGAATTGAGACAAGGTAGCTGACGAAATTCCATTTATTGGAATATTTTGAATCAAAAAAATTCCTCTTGCACAACACCGAGGTAGCTGTTTAGAATAGCGCACCGAATCATTTTTCGGAACATTTTGTACCAATTTTGGAGATTTCATGAGCAGCACAACAGTTACTTCCGGCCCACAACGCATGACACCGTCAGAGGCTTTCGTCGAAACCATGGTCGCTAGGGGTGTAAAAACCATGTTCGGCATCATGGGATCCGCTTTTATGGACGCGATGGATATTTTTGCACCTGCTGGCATTACGTTAATTCCAGTGGTGCACGAGCAAGGCGCTGGCCATATGGCCGACGGCTATGCCAGGGTTACTGGCCGTCATGGCGTAGTGATTGGCCAAAATGGTCCAGGCATCAGCAACTGCGTCACATCCATTGCAGCAGCCTTTTGGGCGCATAGCCCTGTGGTCATGATCACGCCAGAAACTGGCACCATGGGCATGGGTTTGGGCGGTTTCCAAGAAGCCAACCAGTTGCCTATGTTTCAAGAGTTCACCAAGTACCAAGGGCATGTCAACAACCCAAAACGCATGGCTGAGTACACAGCGCGCTGTTTTGACCGGGCCATCTCAGAAATGGGGCCAACCCAGCTCAATATTCCACGCGATCATTTCTACGGTGAAATTACCTGTGAAATCCCAGCTGAGCAAGTCATAGAACGTGGTCATGGTGGCGAAAACAGCCTCAATGCAGCGGCAGAACTGTTAGCCACGGCCAAGTTCCCAGTTATTCTTGCCGGTGGCGGCGTGGTTATGGGCAATGCGGTCGCTGAGTGCCAAGCTTTGGCCGAGCGCTTAGGTGCGCCGGTAGTGACAGGGTACTTGCGCAATGACGCATTTCCAGCCAGCCACCCACTGTGGGCTGGCCCGTTGGGTTACCAAGGCTCCAAAGCTGCAATGAAACTCATTGCACAAGCTGACGTTGTAATTGCCTTAGGCTCACGCATGGGACCATTCGGTACTTTGCCACAGCACGGAATGGATTACTGGCCGAAAGATGCCAAAATTATCCAAGTAGAAGCCGACCACACAAACCTAGGTTTGGTCAAGAAAATCTCTGTGGGAGTTTGCGGTGATGCGAAAGCTGCTGCCAAAGCAATCTATGAACGCTTAAATAACAAAACTTTGGCATGCGACAGCACCAAAGAGGCACGCGCCAAAACCATCGCATCGGAAAAAGCTGCGTGGGAAAAAGAATTGGATGAGTGGACGCACGAGCGTGACACTTTCAGCCTAGACATGATCGAAGAAGCCAAAGGCGAGACTCCTTTTAGCGGCGGTGAGTACCTACACCCTCGCCAAGTGCTGCGCGAGCTAGAAAAAGCAATGCCCAAGCGCGTCATGGTCTCAACCGATATTGGCAACATCAACTCTGTGGCAAACAGCTACTTGCGCTTTGATGAACCGCGCAGCTTTTTCGCTCCAATGAGCTTTGGCAACTGTGGCTACGCGCTGCCCACCATTATTGGTGCAAAAGTCGCAGCACCGGAGCGCCCTGCAGTTGCTTACGCAGGCGATGGCGCTTGGGCCATGAGCATGGTTGAAATCATGACTGCGGTTCGCCACAACATTCCTGTAACGGCTGTTGTATTCCACAACCGCCAATGGGGTGCTGAGAAGAAGAACCAGGTTGACTTCTACAACCGCCGCTTTGTAGCTGGCGAACTGGAAAGTGAAAGCTTTGCAGGTATGGCAACAGCTATGGGTGCTGAAGCCATCATCGTTGACAAACTAGAAGACGTTGGTACCGCTTTGAAGAAAGCCATTGATATGCAAATGAACGAAGGTAAAACGTGTGTCATTGAAATCATGTGTACACGCGAATTGGGCGACCCCTTCCGCAGAGATGCTTTGGCCAAGCCTGTACGCTTGTTAGACAAGTACAAAGACTTCGTTTAATCAACTGCCAATTAGACCGACAGCAGGCTGGCTGGCTCTGTGCAAATACGCACAAGGCTAGCCAGCCTTTTTTATTCCAAAAAGATTTCAGCATGATCAACGAACTCGCAGCCCGCGCGCACAGTGCACCAAAAACCATAGTACTTCCAGAGTCCACGGATGAACGCGTGGTGATTGCAGCTATTCGTGCACACACTGAAGGCGTGGCCAACGTGGTTTTGATTGGTGATGTCGAAGCCATCAATGTGCGCCTCAACGGGCAAGCTTTACCGAGAGGTCTTGTGGTGCGAACCCCTAGCAATGATGAGCACCAACACCAATTGGCCAAGGCATTGCAAGCTGCAAGAGCAAAAGAAAACCTAACTATTGATCAGGCGCTGGACAGACTCAATACGCCACTTACATTCGCAGCTATGTTGGTGCGTGAAGGTCTTGCAGACGGTATGGTTTGTGGCGCTATAACGACTACCGCTGATGTGGTGCGTGCATTTATTCAACTCATAGGCGTAGCACCCAATGCATCGTTGGTTTCAAGCTTTTTCTTAATGTACAAAGAGGCAAATGACATCGTCAACACGCCAGCCCAGCGTATGGTGTTTACTGACTGCGGCTTGGTAATTGACCCTAGCGCGCAGGAGCTTGCAAATATTGCCAGTGCTGCAGCAACCAGTGCACTGCAACTCATGGGGGAGCAACCACGTGTCGCTATGCTGTCGTTTTCCACTGATGGCAGTGCTAAACACGAGCGCGTAGCAAAAGTCCAACAAGCCACCGCCTTGCTTCGAAGCATGCGTCCAGACCTCGCAGTTGACGGCGAGCTGCAGCTTGATGCCGCTTTGGTGCCAGCTATCGCTAAACGAAAGCTAGCGCACTCGCAAGTAAAAGGTAAAGCCAACGTACTGGTATTTCCCAACTTAGACGCAGGCAACATAGGCTACAAAATGGCCGAGCGTCTAGGCGGCTTTACCGCCCTTGGGCCGCTGCTACAGGGCCTTAACAAACCGGCCAACGACTTGTCACGCGGCTGTTCTGCCGATGATGTATTCGGCGTGATTTGCGCTACGGTGGTACAAGCACAAGGTTGAATCAAGCACGCAACTCTACATTCGCATAAACACAACGGCATGGGTATCGTTGACACTTAATTTAAACTTAGTGGCCTACACAAAACTCTACAACGGATAAGACTACCGCCGCTTGAGCACATCACGTTGCGCCTCAAAGCCCACTTTCAAAAGCTGCGCAATACTTTGAGTTTGAACCGTGTGGGTATCGCTCCAACCAACGCAATGGCGGTAGTAGACGCTTAAATCTAAGCCAACACCGACGCCCATGACTGAGACCTGCCCCTCGCGTGCGGTTTGGCGCAACACCTCACGCAGGTGATGGTCTAAGTAAAACTCGCTGTTTGTGCGCTGAGTGGCTGTCTCCATCGGTGAGCCATCTGACACGACCATCACCAACCGTTGTTGAGCCTTCAAAGCTAAAAGGCGCTCAACAGCCCATTGGACGGCTTCTCCATCTAGTCCTTCTCGGTATAAGTCAGGCTTCAATAAAGCCGCCATGGATAGAGAAGCTGCACGCCGATTTTCACTCGCCGATTTGAACACTATGTGTAAACGCTCCGCCACTCGCCCAGGCTGACTTGGCCGTCCTGCACGCTCCCAAGCCTTAGACGCTTTGCCGCCATTCCAGGATGCAGTGGTGTAGCCAAGCACTTCTACCTGCACGCCAGCAAACTCTAGAACGCGTACTAGGATTTCAACCATAGGCACCACACGGGGCAACTGGTTTCGCATAGAGCCAGAGCAGTCCAGCAGCAATGTCACAGCGGCACTCACCTCAGGAGCGAAACGTTCTTGCTTAAAAATATGACGCTCTTGCGGCGAAGTCACCAACATAGATAAACGCTCAGCGCTGATGTAACCACTGTCGGTCTCAAGCTCCCAGCCACTGCGAACAGGAACCGCCCACTGGCGACGCAAACGTTGCGCAAGCGATGCCACGTTGACAGGTGAGTCCAACAGCCATTGCTGAATTTGTGCACGGTAGCCCGGCAACAAAGCTGCACGTACTAAGTCTGTACCAGAGCGCTCTTGGTCAAATTGTTGGGTAAATATACGGTAACGCGACTTGTCAGCATTTAGCGCTTTACCGTCTCCTTGGTCGATTTGTAACAAATCAACAAAAGGTTTTTCTATGGGGCGCATCAATGCGCTTAACAAGGTAGCAGCACGTTTGCTCATGCGCCTAGCACCTGGAGGCAAGCTTTTCGCTTTGGTCTCAAGCCAATGACTTACGGCTTGAGCCAACGTCCAAGCAGACTCGACATACCTCGACACATCGTCCCTGCAACGTCGCAGCAGCAAGAAGTGTTGCCCCCAATGCGGCGTAACCACGCGAGCACGTGTACCCTCCATTATTTCCGTGTCTTCTTCGGCAATTTCCTGCCCATTTACCAGCGAACGGGCAATGCCAATAACAGTGAACAACAACAAACCTACTTGCGTCTCTGTGATGAGGCTGGCCTTAAATTGAAGCGTCCAGTGCTCATAAGATTTGTCCAGGTTGAGCCCAACGCCTGGCCACCTTTGGGATGCCACATACTCGTCTCTGAACTGGCACAACACGCCGAAGACCAACCTAGCCAAAGCCATGTCAGGATCTGCACTATTTTGAGGAAAATGTGCGCTTGTCTGCCCAAACAAATGAGCTGCACCCGCATCGGCACTTGCGCGAGCCAGATCACCGTTTGACAAGGTTTCGTGATGCGTTGCACCTGTTTTCAAACCCTGTTCACCTACAAAAAGACGGTGACCAGACGGGTAAATCCCAGGATTACCAGACAAAGCACGCGCCACGCTGGCGGTGAGTTCATCCGTTTCACGCATGCGCATGGCTATGGCTGTCGCTGTGTGGGTGGCGCTCACACTCGAACACTGTTGACGTTATCTGGCAGCAGCAACTCTTGACCAAAACATCGCTGGTATAGCTCGGCTACCAAGGCGTGTTCAGTGGGTTCGCACTTATTAAGATAAGACAGCCTAAACGCCAAGTTCATATCATTAAATACAGTCATGTTCTCACCCCAGTTAATCAATGTGCGGGGAGACATGAGTACCGACAAATCACCAACGCAATAGCTCTGTCGCGTCAGTGTGGCCAACTCAATCATGGCGTTAGCGGTTCGCAAACCTTCGCCTTGCGCCAAGCTAGGGACTTGGGCGGTGAGAATAGCCAACTCTTGCTTCTGCGGCAAATAGTTCAGTGCAACCACCAAGTTCCATCTATCCATTTGCGCTTGATTGATTTGCTGAACGCCATGATAGAGACCTTGAATATTGCCTTGTCCCACCGTATTGGAAGTGGCAAATAAACGGAATGCCTTATGAGGATGCAGCGTTCGGTTTTGCTCCATCAATGTGAAAGAGCCTTCACGCTCCAGCACGCGCTGTATCACAAACATCACGTCTGGGCGGCCGGCATCATACTCGTCCAAAATTAGGGCAATTGGCTTGCGCATACACCAGGGCAATATTCCTTCTTGAAACTTGGTGACTTGATGACCCTCTTGCATCTGAATAGTGTCTTTACCCACCAAGTCCAAACGGGTGATGTGGCCGTCTAAGTTGATCCGCATACAAGGCCAATTCAGACGCGCAGCCACTTGCTCAATGTGTGACGACTTACCGCTTCCATGCAGTCCTTGCACCAACACACGTTTATTGTGTGCAAAACCCGCCAAAATTGCTTGCGTGACTTCGGGTTGAAACTGATAAGCTGGGTCCATGGCAGGCACCAGGTCCATACCGCCAGCAAAACCAGGGACCTGCAAGTTGCTATCAATACCAAACAAGTCACGTGCGGAAAATTTTTGATCAGGTAGTTGCATATTGTTATTCACAGCTAAGTTGTAAGCGCTCATTGTTAAGTGCTTGTATGGTCTGGCCCACTGGCCGCTTGCTCTTCAATGGCCTGCAGTGCTTTGGCCGCACGCTGCAACAAGGGTATGTAATTGAGCGCTTTTTCTGGCGTCATACGCATAATGGGTGCTTGAACTGCGAGACCTAAATTGGACGGCCTATTGCTGCTTGGCACCAACACAGCTACGCACAGCAGTCCCGGCAAATATTCTTCACGGTCATAAGCTACGCCTGAGCGCTTGACTTCAGCAATTTCTTGCTCAATGGCATCAAAACTAGATAGCGTTTTAGGCGTAAATCGTTCTAGCTCAACTTGACCAAGCAAACGGCGACGCTGCCCTGTTGTCATTTGTGACAAAAATAATTTGCCGGTCGCTGAACAATGTGCAGGCACCACAGATCCAGAGTGCAAATAAAACCGCAATGGTGCGGGTGTTTCAACACGGTCCAAATACACAACTTCTGAACCGTTAAATGCCGTGAGGTTGCAGGTCTCACCCACCGCCTCTACCAATTGGCGTAAGACCAAGTGTCTTGCGCCATGAACTGTATTGTTTAGCAACACACTCTCAGCTAAATGTCTTAAGCGCAAGCCCGTGGTGTATTGACGTCCATCGCCATCACGCTGCACCATTCCAGCCGACTCGAGCTGCTGAAGCATGCGATGAACAGTAGGTTTTGGCAAGCCAGTTTCTTCAACCAAAGTTTGAAGTGTTGCGAACCTGTCCATTTTTGCAAGTGCTTCCAACAGCGCAAATTGCCGCATCGTGGGTTTGTTGCTGTCGGACATAGGCGCCGTCAGGGCGACGGTCGAGGATTCTGAACTTTTTAATCTTGGCATCATTTTCAAATGATACCAAATTCCAAAAACAGTTGTTACATGTCTCGTTTTTTAAAATAACTTGACATAGTCACATCTTTCGAACATCATTAAGAAATTTTTCGGAACGAATGGTTCCATATATTGAATAAGTATGACGCATTCAAACACAAAAATATCTTGGGTTCAGCGCAGCGGTTTTCACCAGTGGTCACCAGGCCTCATGCTAAGCGCTGTAGTTGCAATAGCAGCAACCTTTGTTGCAGAGCACTACGGCGGACCAAAGTATCTTTATGCCCTATTGATGGGAATGGCATTTCACCACCTCAGTCAAGTCGAACGTTATACAGCGGGTATTGAATTTACCGCCAAAAAACTGGTCCGATTTGGCGTGGCATTACTAGGGCTTCGAATTCTAGCCAGCGACTTACATGACTTAGGCTGGTTAGGCGTGATGTCTTTGGTGGGTGGGTTGGTGCTCACCATCGTCTTTGGCATGTGGATGGCTAAGCGTCTAGGTTTGCCTAAGAGCCTTGGCCTGCTGTCAGGTGGTGGAACGGCTATTTGTGGAATTTCAGCCACTCTGGCAATTTCCACCGCTATGCCACAAACCAAAGAGGTTGAGGAAATGACGCTACTGACTGTCATTGGCATTGCAGCCTTCTCCACCCTGGCTATGGTTTTATACCCACTGTTGGTCGTAGCTTTATCCCTCACACAAGCAGAGGCTGGGTTATTTCTAGGAGGGGCTATTCACGACGTTGCCCAAGTGGTGGGCGCAGGCTATATTATTTCGCCAGACGTTGCAAACTCGGCCACCTTGGCTAAGATGTTTCGCGTATCAATGCTCATGCCTGTCGTAGTGGTTTTCTCATTGGCATTTGCAAAATCTCGCGAAGAAGCACAAAGCAACGGCTTAGCAACCCACACTAAAAAAGCGCCATTGATTCCAATGTTTTTAGTGGTGTTTGTTGCACTGGCCGTATTGAACAACATCACACAGCTTCCAGCGGCAGCCCTCGGCGCTATGAGTGACTTGTCGGGTTGGTGCTTGGTGATATCGATTGCCGCATTGGGGATCAAAACTTCACTAGAAAAACTTTCTAAACTGGGCTGGCGGCCAATTGCTCTACTAGCCAGTGAAGCTGTATTCATTGCATGCTGGATGCTGGCAATGGTTTACGTGTTGCGGTATGTTGCTGCTTAAACGTCGGTACTTAGCTTCCACTGACCCGTAACGATGGGCAAGTAAGCTTGAATGGCTGCTGTAGCGATGACGTGGGTGGTAGCTTGTTCTGGATCCGTCACGTCCAATCCTCCAAAGACAGCGGTGACCTCGGCTCGCCCACGAGGTAACTCTAAAGCAACCAATGCGCAGTCAACCAGCTCAGGTTGCTGCACGCCAATTGTGACTTGTACGCGCATATCTTTGTGTGCGTAGCCCAAGGATTTAAACAAAACAATAGAGGAGTGGTGCAAGGCGTCGTGAACTGCGCGAATGGCAGCTTTGGTGTAGTCTTGGCCGTATAAGTCGTTACCAGTACCCATTTCCAAAATAATGCGGTGTTCTATGCTTTCAAAATCAGGCATGTGCTAGCTCCATGTCAAAAGACACAACAATCGCCACGTTGGCCACCACAGTGAAGCCCTCTTTGTCTTGTCTAGCAATATCAAGCCCCCCCTTCACAACAGTGATAGTGGGTTGCCCGTAGGGAAATATGTCTAACAAAGCATGCGTATCAACCGCATCAGGTTGCTGTACACCAATCTGCACATCAATAATCATTGCCTCGCGAGAAAATCCAAATGCATCGGCCACATTGAGCGAGTTGTGCCATAGTGCGTCACGTATGGCTCTGGCGGCAGCTTCGGTATAGTTTCGCTTGCGTATTGACGTACCCATACCAAATTGGGTCACCACTCTTTTTTTACTCATACAAATCCCAAACAGTTATAGGGTGTAATTACGGATAACGTAATGCTTGGTGGTAGTTTCGAGCACTTCCCAAAAACCGCTAAACCCATTGGGAATTAAAAATGCATCACCACTTTTGAATGATTGAAATGAACCATCGTTTCCTATCAACTTCACAAGCCCACTCACAATAACGCAGAACTCGTCGCGATCGGTAAAGGCGTGCCACTTTCCGGGTGTGCTGGTCCATGTACCAGCGATTAAATCACCCGATGCGTTGCTAAACATAGGCAGCGTGGTGTGATGCGGATCGCCCTGCACCACACGCTCTGGCATGTCAGCCAACCGTCTATGCTCTGCCTTGCCACCATGGCTTGAAAAATCAATTATTTTGACCAGTTGCATAAGTGCTGTTGTCTTTCAATTTACAGTTTCTCATCGTTGAGCCAATACCATTTATACAAAAAATACTGGCCAAAGCGACGGAATGGGGCAAACGCCTCTGAGCGAATCATGTTGAACACGTTAGGGTATTCAAGTGGCGAGTTGTAAATAGGCAGCTTAAAAGCTTCATCTTGGCCATCTTTACCAACCACACGTTGAGCCAACCTTTTACCAGCCCATGTAGAGAAAGACACGCCATTGCCACCGTAACCTATGGCGTACCACACGTTGAGTTTGGGGTCTGGACGAGTGATGCGCGGCATCATGTCGTGACTCACATCAACCCAACCCCACCAGGAATAGTCAATTTGGATACCCGCCAATGGTGGGAACTTGCGTGCAATCGCGTCTGTAATCAGCTTCAGGTGCTCTGGCGCTTCAGCGTCGGCTCCTGAAATAGAACTTCGACTGCCAATTTGCAAGCGATTGCCCTCTAACAACCGGTAGTAAAACCGCAGTGTACGCGTGTCAGTCATGAAGGTTTTAGACTGGAAATTACACGCAATCATCTCAGCATCAGTTAAAGGCCTGGTCACCAAAGAGTTCGACAAAATCGGCAATATTTTGTTTTTAACTGTCTTGTGTAATTTTTGGCCTGTATAGCCTCCGGTACAAACTGCTACACGCTTGGCTCGGACCACACCGCCAGGTGTTTGCAAGTGGTGGACACCGTTCACAGTCTCCCAGCCCAGTACCGGGCTCGCCGGATGCACTTTAGCGCCTAAAGATCGCGCTTTTCGCATCAGACCGAAAGTGAACTTTAAAGGGTGAACACCGACGCCCTCTTCTTCAAACATCGCGCCGACTTGCTCTTGCTCATCGCAGTAATTTTCACGTACCTCTGCCGCACTCAAAATTCGGGAGTTGTAACCAAACACCTTGTTACGCACTGCAACCGTGTCGCGTAAATAACCCATTTTGGCTGGCTTGTGAGCCATGTACAAATGGCCGCCATCAAAGGCATCGCAATCTATTTCTTCGGTAAGGTGTTTGAAATTGTCAAAGCCACGCCGAATCTCTGTATCCAACTTCTTAGCTGTATCCACCCCCCAGCGATCAATCCACTGCGAGCGAGATAAGCGACCACTTGCATTTTGTCCCTGACCGCCACTGCGACTAGAGCAACCCCAAGCCGTTTGACCCGCCTCTAAAACGACTGCCTTTATTCCGTAATCTTCAGCCAAGTACAAAGCGGTTGCCATGCCTGTTGAGCCAGAGCCAATGACAACGACATCGACATCCATATCGCCACTCACGGGGCCGTCATCCTCAGGGGGTATGCCCGCTGAAGCTACCCAAAATGTTGGCGCATAGTCCGTACCATGACCTGGTGAGTCGTTGACTAAAGGGTCATATGTAGGCTGGTAGGGGTTCAAAATAGTGCTGCCCAAACTGGTCGCTTTCATGAAATTCTCCAAATTATTTTTAGCAAAAGTATTCAGTGCACATAGTTCAGCAAACGTTAATGGTTGATCCGCAATCAACACACAACAGGTCCCGCACAAACTAAATCAATGGTGCAAGCATAGTGAATGCACGCCACTTACCGTTAGCACCAGATTCAATAATTTAATGGTGCCAACCAAAAAATTAGCCAGCCTACTGTCGCACCAATAAACGGCAGAAGTCACACCGACTTGGTGCGCTACCACCTGTACTTGATTCTCAAGTTGCACTCATAAAGCGCATGCGCGTTGATATTGCATGGGCTTGACGACCCTGCGTCACATGGCACACCATTTGCTATAGCTGCATAGCCAAAATCAAGGGTTTACCCGTCAACTTGGTTCTACAGATTTATTTCTATTGGCTCTACAACGCAAACAACAACCACAGAAATAATGCGGCATTAACAAATATTCCCTTCAAGGCTTATCGAGCGCAACGTAAGCATTTACCTAATGAAAGACCACATGACCGCAACCATCCCAATTATTAGCAGCCAAACGCTCGCCGAATTTGCTGCCGCTTGGAACGCACACGACATCGAAGCCCTAATGAATTTCATGCACGATGACTGCCAATTTCATGCCATTGCAGGACCTGACTTAATGGGGCGCACCTTCGAAGGCAGCGCAGAGGTTCGAGAGGGTTTTAAAGCCGCTTGGCTCAATTTTCCTGATGCCGCTTGGCTTGATGGCGAACACTTTGTGGCAGGAGAGCGCGGCGTATCTGAGTCAACCTTTGCTGGCACCAAAGCCGACGGCTCTCGCATTGAGGCCAGGATGGTGGATGTATTCACATTCAAAGACGGGAAAATTCTCGTCAAAAACGCTTATCGGAAAGATCGGCCAGCATTGGCCGCTTGACATGAGTTGGGCATAGTGGATGCAGTGACCGGCAACGGTGTAGTGCATCCATTGCGCAAGTTGGGGCGGCATTCAATCGAGCTAATCGATAGGCAACATGCAGCAGAGTTGATAAACATTTCGTAACCACTAGGATTCAATATGACAAACAAGACCATCAAATTCGCAATCGCTGCAGCACTTGGCGCGGTTGCTACTGTCTCCTTCGCTCAGCCGAAGGAAATTACCGTAGCCTATTTCCTGGAATGGCCAATGCCTTACCTAGCCGCCAAGGCAGCAGGCACCTATGACAAAGAAATGGGCGTTAAGGTCAACTGGCGTTCATTCGAAACAGGCACCGCGATGTCGGCGGCCATGGCCTCCGGCGACGTGCAGATTGCCGTAAGCCAAGGCGTACCGCCTTTCGTGGTGGCCGCCTCTGGTGGCCAGAGCATCCAAGTCGTGGACATCGCAGTGAGCTATTCGGACAACGACAATTGCGTGGTCAGCAAGAAGTTAGAAATCGACAAGTCGTCGGCGAAAGAGCTGGCCGGCAAGACCGTGGCCGTACCGCTGGGCACCGCCGCCCATTACGGCTTCTTGCGCCAGATGGACCACTTTGGCGTGGCAGTTAGTAGCCTGAAAGTGATCAACATGGCTCCACCAGAGGGCGCTGCAGCCTTGGCCCAAGGTTCTGTGGACTTTGCCTGTGGCTATGGCGGTGGCCTGACACGTATGAAGGAATACGGCAACGTGCTGCTGACAGGCAAGGAAAAGGAAGCCCTGGGCATTCTTGTGTTTGACGTCACATCATCTCCAACCAATTTTATTGCAGAGAATCAGCAGTTGCTGTCCAAGTTCCTCAAGGTGACCGCGAACGCCAACACCCAGTGGAACGCCAAGAAGGATCCAGCCATGCTCAAAGTCATTGCCAAGGAATCTGGCATGGATGAGGCTGCTGCAGCTAAATCTATTGCAACAATGTCATTTCCTTCAGCCAAGGATCAGTTGTCCAAACAATGGCTGGGTGGCAACGCACAGACTTTCATGAAGGGTGTGGCAGACGTATTTATGACCGCTGGCAACATCAAGAAGGTATTACCGTCTTATGACAAGTCGGTCAACACAGCCCCACTCATGCAAGCAGTCAAATAAGCTTTCCCACCGAGATGACTGACTGGCCCTGAATACGGAACTCAGGGCCGGTTTTTTTTAATATCTACAGGAGTGACTGTTGAGAGATTTGCATATCCAAGACGTGTCCATGCGCTTCAGCCTACCAGATGGCAATGCGGTGCAGGCACTGAAAAATGTTTCGCTTGAAATAAAATCTGGTGAATTGGTATCCGTCCTAGGCCCGTCCGGCTGCGGTAAGACGACATTGCTCAAGATCATTGGTGGCTTTCTAGCCCCTACATCCGGCAACGTTGTTTTAGGCGGCAACAAAGTGACAGGGCCCGGGCCAGAGCGCGGCATGGTGTTTCAGCAAGGCGCACTTTTCGAGTGGATGAACGTGCGCAAAAACGTATCGTTTGGTCCCGACTCCAAAGGCATGCAAAAGGCTGAGTCCGATAAGATTGTGAACCACCTGCTGGATGTGGTCGGACTCAAAGACTTCAAAGATAAAGCCATTTATGAACTGTCGGGCGGTATGCAACAACGCGTTGCGTTGGCCCGCTGCCTAGCGAACGACCCGGACGTTATCCTTATGGATGAGCCACTTGGCGCCCTCGATGCGCTGACACGCGAGAAAATGCAGGGCCTTGTGCTTAAGCTTTGGAAAGAGACCGGAAAGACCATTATTTTAATTACCCACTCGGTCGAAGAGGCTCTGCTCCTGGGCCAACGTCTGGTGGTAATGGCGCCTCGCCCGGGGCGAATCCATAAAGAATTTCGACTTCCATTCGCCGAGCAATCGGTTGGCGCTGACCTGCGCTCGGTCAAACTCCAACCAGAGTTTGGCAAAACGCGCGAAGAAATTTTAACGATGATTTGGGATATGGAAGAAGAAATCATGGGCCACACAGAGGAAGCATCATGACAGTCTTACTCATTTATCTGGCCCTGTTTGTGGGCGCCTTCATTGTGGTTCAGCAGATCCGCAACCGCCAAAATAAAGCTTCCGACTTCACCTCACTCAAGACCGTGACTTTCGGTGATGAAAGTGCTGTAACGGCTGATCGTTCTGCCTCAATCGTTTCGATTCTTGCGATCCTTTTAATTTGGGGCGCCTTCACTGGCTCCAGATGGACCCCACTGCATGTACCTGGACCATTCACGGGAGACACCAGTTTCAGTTACACCCTACAAGGCGCGGATAACCAAACAGATGACGCGAAGGTCTTGATTAGGGTGTTTCCTATCGACAAGTATGGTGAAGCACCTGAAATTGAAACAGGTGACGGCTTCGCCAAAAACGATTCTGCCCAAGTCCATGCATGGCGTTCAGTGCTCATACCTGTCGATCAAAACGACGAAGTCACTCGCGAAGGCGGAGCCAGCATCGTTGCCATCAACGGCCAGCCTGTGAGTCCAGGCGACAGCGTCAACGTGGACAATGGCGTGGTCACCTTGAGCACCAAAGGCACGCCTAATTTCAAACCCTGGTCAGGTTGGCAAATGGAGCCCATCTGGTTGCCAGCACCCGAAGCTGTGTTTCATCGGTTGATCGATGTCTACAACAACGGCTACCAGAACTTCACGCTGATGGAGCATTTAGGCGCATCTTTACTGCGCGTGATCATCGGCTTTATGCTGGGCGCCATTGTCGGCATCCCGCTGGGCTATGCCATGGGCCTGTCGAATTGGTTTCGCGGCTGGTTCGATCCTATAGTTGAGTTCATGCGTCCCGTACCGCCATTGGCGCTGATCCCGCTGGTTATCATCTGGGCCGGCATTGGCGAGGCAGGGAAAATTATCCTGTTGTTCTTAGCTTCGTTGTGGATCATGACCATCGCGGCACGGGCCGGGGTGTCAGGTGTGCAACTCTCCAAGGTGCATGCTGGCTACTCGCTAGGTGCTTCGAAGTGGCGCATATTGACCCGCATCATCGTGCCAAATTCATTACCGGAGATCTTCACGGGTGCACGGGTAGCCATGGGTGTTTGCTGGGGCACGGTAGTCGCGGCTGAATTGGTGGCTGCTGAAAAGGGCGCTGGCATGATGATCATGGTGGCGTCACGCTTCCAACTGACCGACATTGTGATAATGGGCATCATCCTGATCGGAGCCATTGGCTATTCAATTGACATCCTGATGCGCAGGATAGAGACCGTATTGGTGCCTTGGAAGGGAAAAGGCTGAGCGACGAACATACCAGCAGTCGAAGAGTGACCGCCATTTGCTGGGTCTGTAATGTGATGCGCAGATCCAGCTTTTTTCACCATTGTTGACGTCGATCATCCTACGCAAGTTCAATTGTTATGCTGCTTGCTTAAGCCGAACTGCACCTCATCAATAGCGCTGGCCAAGGCCTTGATTCCTGCTTGAATCACACCTACTTGTATCGACTGAAAGCCCAAGCGGATATAGTTGTCGCTCGCATTGAGTTTGTGAAAAAAAACCTCACCAGTTTCAATCAAAACCCCTTTATCCAAAGCCACCTCTGCAAGGTCTTGCGCAAGTACGCCAGCGGGCAGCTTGACCCAGCAAGAGCCGCCACCTGTAAGCGGTGCGATGCTGCACTGTGGTGCAAACTCGGCCATCGCCTGCAGCACCAACGCGCTGCGTTCTTTTTGAGCCTCGCCCAGTCGTTTAAGCTGCGCATCGTTATGTCCCAGTGAAATGAAAAGCGACAAACTACGCTGAATGAACGTTGATGGGTGTCTGATCATCAAGCGGCGCAAGGCGCGCAACTCGGCTATCAACTCAGGTGCAGCAACAATATAGCCAATACGCAAACCTGGCGCCATGCTCTTAGACAAGCTGCCGACATAAATAACACGGTTGTTACGATCTAGGCTTTTAAGGGCTGGAATAGGATGACCTTCAAAATTATTCTCGCTCTCAAAATCATCCTCGATAATCACCACATTTGATTCGTTGGCCAACCGCAACAGCTGCTCGCGCCGGCTCAACGGCATGGTCACACCCGTAGGGCACTGATGGCTAGGTGTTGTGTAGATATAGTCAAAGTTGCGCAAGTGCTCGCCGACGACCAAACCATGACTGTCAATTGCCACTGGCGTCAAAGCATCGGTGCGACTGCTAAAAATATTACGTGCATCAGGATAGCCAGGGTCTTCAATGGCCACACGCGTACCCGAGCTTATAAGTAGATCAGCGATCATGTACAAGGCATGCTGTGCACCAACAGTGACAATGAGCTCGTCGGGTGTGGCCCATACACCGCGTCTGGGCAACACACGTGTGCAAATTTGGTGAACCAGCGAATCATCATCACGGCTAATTTGATCTGGCGCCCAAGCTCGAATGTCGATCACACTTAAAGCCTTGAGACAACACTCGCGCCAAGCCGACGTTGGAAATAGTGACTCGTCAAACTGGCCGTACAAAAAAGGGTAAGCGTAGCTTTGCCAATTAGCAGGCTTGCTGATACTACGCTGTAAACTTGGATGCTGACAGAATCTTGCCCCCCAATTTACAACCACGCCATTGGGATCAACCGAACCAAATTCAGTCATTTTCTTGAACCTGCCGCCCACGATGTCGGCACTCACAAAGTGGCCCTTGCGCTCTTTTGAAAACAAGTAACCTTCGTCAGCCAGTTGCTGATAAGCCAACACCACTGTGATGCGCCCGACACTCAAGTGTTCAGCCAACAAACGGCTAGACGGTACTGCCTCATTTGGCCTTAAGTGACCGTCTAAAATGGCACCAACAAGCATCTCGCGTATTTGGGCCTGCAGGGACAAATTGTCGCGTGCACTTCTAAATAACAGCTGCTTCCACATTGCACCTTGTTGGTTTTTTGCCATCGGCTCGTTTAGATGTCTGTCGCCCAAATGCGGGAGATTTTCAGCTATTGTGCCGTTAAAACAGCAACTTGCGACAGAGGCTTAGCAATTTCTAAGCAAATCAGACGCAATTTCATTGATGGCATTTATTAAAATATCCAAATCAGATTTGTGTGTGCGGTGGTTGGTGATATTCACACGAATCGCCGTCACACCGAGCAGCACCGTGGTTGAAGGGGCGGCAATTCCGCTCAACTGCAACTGAATCACGATTTCATTGTTGAAGGCATCTAGCTCCTGCTCAGACTGGTCAGGGGCAACATATCTAAAACAGCAGATGTTGGTAGCTACAGGGGCTAACAATTGCAGGGTGTCTTGGGCTTGCACCAAGCCTGCTAAGTAGGCTGCCTGCTCACAATTTTGCGTCATCATTGCGCCCAACTTATCAGTGCCATGCTCGCTCAACTGAGCCCAAATTTTGAGCGATCTAAAGCCGCGCGAAAGCTCAGGACCATACTCGACAGGCCATGGATTTCCTGCAGCCAAGCCGCGCTGTGCTCCTTTTAAATAATCGGGCCGTTCTGAAAAGGCTTTGCGGTGTGCCTCTTCTGATCGAATCAGTACAAATCCAGCGTCGTAATTCACATGCAACCATTTGTGAAAATCAAAGGCCAATGAGTCAGCTCGTTTTAATCCTGTAAGGCGCGGTTTCAATCGTTCGCTCAGCACACCAACGGCTCCGAACGCGCCGTCAACGTGAAGCCACAAATTCTCTTTGGCGGCTATATCTGCCAACGTGCTTATGTCGTCAATTGAACCTACATTGACCGTCCCCGTGGTACCTACAATTACAAATGGCTGCAACCCTGCTGCTTGATCCGCAGCAATTGCCACCCTAAGCGCGTCCGTATCAATTTCAAATCGCTCATTGACCGCAATGCTGCGTAATGAGTCCGAGCCCAAACCAAGTATGTCAAACGCACGTGCTACACAAGAGTGGGTCTGGGTAGAGGTGTAACCCACCAATCGTGCGCCGTTGATTCCAGCCTTACGGCTGGCAAACTGAAGCTGTCTATCCCGCGCGGCTTTAAGCGCAATCAAGGTTGCTATAGAGGTGCCTGAGACCACCAGACCGCTGGCTGTTTCTGGAAATTCGAATAACTCACGACACCACCTCACTACTTGCTTCTCAACATACATAGCACCGTGGTCCCGCCCACCCAAGTTGGCATTTATAGCCGCAGCGGCTATGTCAGCGATCAGGTTACTAGGGGTACCGCTGCCGTGCACCCAGCCAAAAAATCGCGGGTGTGCATTGCCCACGCCATACGGCAGCAGCGACTCAATCTGAGCTTGCGTTGCAGCCCCACCCCGTCCCTGTTTGGGTATCGCAAACTCAAACGATTGCTTCAGGGCAGGCGTTGGCTCTGTCCAAACGCGGCCTTGGCTTGCCGATTGCATCTTGTCTATTGATGCCTCCAGCATCTGACGTGCTAAGAAGCGAAAAGCTGTCCAATCGTTTGGGTCTAAGGTATCTCGGCTAAGCCCATCCGGCTCAGACAGCACGTAGGCAATAGACGCAGGGCTAACGTGTTCAGTCATGGTATTCCTCAAAAATACAGTCCCGTAAGACGGGCTAAATACCAGCCAAAGCTGCGCGAACAATACGCCCAACTAAGGCGCAGTCTTCTTCAGTCATAGACAGCGCAATACGCATATCGCACAAACCCGCCATTAAGCTCAACGAGTTTGGGAGATTTTGTGTATGGCGAAGGTAGTGCCAGTGCGTGTAGTTGCTGGTAAAGCCTTGTGGCTCGTCACGACCAAACCACTTAATATGCAAGCCTCGTGCGTCGCAACCAGCCAAGAAGCTCAAAATCTCTGACTCGCTTAGATGTAACGTAAACTGAATTGAGCTGGCCACAAACTCCTCGCGCAGGTCTCGCGCAGGTACTACCAAATTGGGCAGACCTTGAAGCTGTGATGCGAGCGTGGCGTAGAGAGCGTTCCAAATAGCTGCACGCCTAGGCATGTCAAGCAACTGTGGCCGCAGAATAGCGGCAGCGTGGTTGGACATACGCATGCTGAAATTGGGGGTTTGATAACGCCAGCGTTCAAACACATCATGTGAAGGCGCACTGGTGTGCTGGCCATACAGCATGTAGCTACCCGAAAACAGAATGGCTTGCGCGCACACGTCCTCGTCGTCAGTCACCAACAAACCACCCTCACCCGAGTTAATGTGCTTGTAAGTTTGCGTACTGAAGCAGCCAATCTTCCCCCATGTACCGCTGAAGCGGCCATTCCACTTGGCCCCCATGGTGTGTGCACAGTCTTCCACCACCGCTACACCATGGGCATCGCAGAGCGTGCGAACAGCCTGCATATCGGTAATATGGCCTCGCATGTGAGAAATTAAAAACACCTTTGCACCACTGGTAGCTACTTTATGCGCCAAATCTTCAAGGTCTGTAGTGAAATCGGCAGTGGTCTCGACCAGAATAGGGTCAGCTCCAGCATGTGCAATAGCGCCAGGCACGGGCGCCAACGTGAAGGTGCTGGTTAGCACTTTATCGCCAGATTTCACGCCCAAGGTTTTGAGCGCTACAAACATGGTGGCTCCACATGAGCTCATGGCCACACAGTACTTGGCACCTATGTAGGCTGCGTATTCTTGCTCTAACAAAGAAGGCTCTGGAGCACCTCCACCCGTTTCGCCGTAGCGGTGTAGGCGACCTATACGCATGAGCTCAACAGCCCGGTCAATGCCAACTTGTGGAATAGGCTCAGGCTGGCTTAAGTCTTTGCCAAACCACAGGCCGTCTGCCGATGCTTTCAATGATGCTTGCATAATAAATACCCCATGTAGAAGAGTGAGATCTTGTAGTGTTAGTCGTTGTGTGAATGGCCGCCTAAGGTACCCAGCTCAAAAATTTCATTAGGAAAGTATTTTTTCAAACGAATATCGCCTGTACGCGCGTGACCCTCCATACCTTCTAAGCGAGAAATCCGCGCTGCCACTTGTCCGACTTCGCGCGAAGCGGCTCTGTCAAGACGCTGCCAAGTCACCGTTTTAATAAACTTACCAACCGACAAGCCGCCAGAGTATCGCGACGCGCCTTTAGTTGGCAAAATGTGATTGGGCCCACTGCACTTGTCGCCGTAGGCAACAGTGGTTTCTTCACCCAAAAAGAGCGAGCCATAGTTGGTGAGGTTGTTCAGCCACCAATCGAGATCTTCAGCTATAACCTGCAAGTGCTCACAAGCGTACGCGTCGCTCACGCTCACTGCCTCTTCGCGTGTTTCGCAGTACACCACTTCTGCGTAATCGCGCCACGCGCTGCTGGCGGCAGCACGCGCCAAGGCTGGAAGTGCGTCTATCAAGGAAGGCACACGCGCCATCACAGCTTGGCCCAATGCTCGCGAAGTGGTGATTAACCATACGGGTGAATCGGCGCCATGTTCTGCTTGACCAACAAGATCGGCAGCCACCACGTCAGGGTCTGCCGTTTCGTCAGCTATAACAGCCGACTCTGTTGGTCCAGCCACAACGTCGATCCCAACGCGACCGAACAAAGTTCTTTTGGCTTCTGCGACAAATCGATTGCCAGGGCCCACGATCACGTCAGCACTGTTGCCCGTGAACAAGCCATAGGCCAATGATGCAATAGCTTGCACCCCACCTAGAGCCAGCACTTGATTGGCGCCACACAACTTCATGGCATACAAAATAGCAGGGTTCACACCGACGTCTTTGTGTGCCGGTGAGGTAGCCACTACATTCATTACCCCTGCAATTTTTGCAGTGCCCACACTCATAACTGCACTGGCAGCGTGCGCGTATCGACCGCCAGGCACATAGCAACCAGCCGTGTTGACGGGTATGAGTTTTTGCCCTGCCACCAAACCAGGACGCAACTCGCTGCGAAACTCATGCAAAGAGTCACGCTGCAACTGCGCAAACGCGCACACGCGGTCACGGGCATATTGAATATCTTGCTTGACACCGTCACTCAAGCTTTTTTCAGCCTTAAAAAAAACATCGTCGCCCAATACGATGTCACCGCGCCAGCCATCAAAGTCTTGGGCATAGCGACGCACGGCTTCTTCACCACCAGTTTGAATCTCGAGCAACATGCGTTGAACGGTAGTACCCGTTTCTGTATCTGTTGCTTCAACAGGAGGGTGAGACTTCTTTAAGTATTCAGCCATGTCATTCTCGCGTGGTAAGAGTTTAGAAAGATATGCAGATGTGCAGCCTTTCAATCTGTAGATTCTAGGCAGACAGATTCACTGTCATAAAGCCAATTTAAGCTTATGATTAAAGCCAGAATAAAGATAGACGATACATCTGCATTCGCGCCTGCAGCTACACAGCTGAGCAGATCTGCGCGAGGGCCCCCAACATAAAGCAACGCTGATGACCCGCCCACGCAAACCCAGCAACCTCATGTGGCAACGCTTGTTTCGCCACTTAGAAGGTATCTCGCCAACACGACAAGGCCAACTGCGCGACATGGTGGTGCAAGGGGTAATCGACGGGCTCTTACAACCAGGTGAAGCCCTACCCTCTAGCCGCGTCTTAGCAGAATCGTTGAGGCTGTCGCGCACCACTGTCAGTTTGGCTTTACAAGCCTTATCCGATCAAGGTTTTTTAACAGCGAAGCCACGCAGTGGCTATTTTGTAAGTGACGCTGCATCAACCAGTGTGGCTCGCTCGGTCGATACAAAACAGGACAAAACCGCACAGACCCATGCGAATATGTGGCAACACCGGCTGCAGTTTCAGCCATCTACACAACGCAACATTGAAAAGCCAAAGGATTGGCAGCAACAGCCCTACCCTTTTGTATACGGACAATTTGATGCAACACAATTTCCATTTCGCAATTGGCGTCGCTGCATTTTAGAAAGCATAGAAGCACGCTCGGTTCGCGTGTGGGCGCCAGACCACATAGACCAAGACGACCGTGCACTGATAGAGCAAATTCACAGTCGCTTATTACCTGCGCGGGGCATCTGGGTAGAGCGCGACAACATACTGGTTACCAGCGGTGCCCAGCAAGGTTTGTTTTTACTTGCGCAATTGCTGATGGGGAAAGACACCAGCGTGGGCATTGAATCACCGGGCTACCCAGATGCGCGCAACAACTTTGAGCTTCGGACCCAGAAAGTACACAACCTTGACGTAGACGACCAAGGCTTGGTAATCGATGCAAAACTCAACTGCTGCGATTATGTATTCGTCACCCCAAGCCACCAGTGCCCTACCACTGTCACCATGTCTATGCACAGACGCCACCAACTGCTAGAGCAGGCAAAGAAAAATAACTGTGTGGTGATTGAAGACGATCATGAAAGCGAGCTCAATTTTTCAGCCCAGCCTATGCCGGCACTTAAAAGCTTGGACACTGAACAACGTGTTGTTTACATTGGCAGCCTTTCGAAAACACTCGCACACGGCTTGCGATTGGGTTTTGTAGTCGCCTCCAGTGAACTGATTAAAGAGCTGCGCGCATTGCGACGATTAATGGTGCGCCACATACCGTCTAACAACCAACAAGTAGCCGCTGGTTTTATAGCCCATGGATTTCATGAAGCACACATGCGAAACCTAATTAAGAGCTATAAAGAGCGTGCGAATACCTTAAAAATTGCGCTGACCAAATACGCGCCTCAATTGCACTTCAACCCAGCACAAGGCGGATCAGCCCTTTGGGTAACAGGGCCTAAGGGTTTAGACACCACACACCTGTCCCTGGACTTACATCAACGAGGCGTGGTTATTGAACCAGGCGCAGTCTTTTACCCCCACACAGGTCACGCGTGTGCCAGCATGCGTGTCGGATATTCGTCGATTCCCGCAGACAAAATAGATGCTGGAGTGCAACTGATTGCCAAAGCTCTACGCTAAATGAACCAGAGCCTTAACAAGCCAACTGAGGTCAGAAACACCAATAAATTTAAAACGAAAGCTCGGTAATCTTTACCGCTGGTCTGTTGAAAAACACGCTTACCCAAATAAACACCTACAAGCATGGGGACACCCAATGCCATCAACAAAAGGGGAGTTTGATCTGTGAAAAATACATTTTCGGCTTTTGGAGCTAGCCAATAAGCCAGCAGCATAAGCAGCATTGCGTAGGCATCAGCACACAATAAATAGACAATCATGGTTGCTCTGAGAGCGCTCGCTTGAACGCCTGCTGCAGCCATAGTTAAACCAACCACAATACCGCCACTGGCAGCTAAGCCGTTGAGTAAACCTGCAGCAGCACCACAACTGCGACGCAACCATGTGCTATCAGTTAACTGTGTTCGCAACACAAATCGCATTGTAAAAGCAGCCACAAACAACAACACAGCTACCACTGCACGCAAGGGCTCAACCGGCACCCAAACCAACAACCCAACACCGAACGGCACTGCAACCACATTCAAAGCAACCAAGCTCATCAACCAACGCTTATCTGCACAATGCAATGCGCCACGCCACAACTGAATGCTGGCAAACATCTCCAACATGACGACCACAGGCACAACCAAAGCTGGACTGACATACCAAGCCAGACCTGCCATGCACAGCACAGAAAAACCAAAGCCAGCAAAGCCTCGCACCCAACCTGCGCCAAAGCCCACAAACGCTACCCATGCCCAAACGTAAGGGCTCATGAAGGGCGACGCATCACACTATTAACCGCCTAATTTAGGGAGCAACGACAGAGACAAAGTCGGAATGAAAGCAATCAGCAGCCAGGCAACAACCAAGCCACTCATGTACATCGTCGCAAACCTCACAAGCTTGGCATAAGGAATACCTGTTACCCCACTGGCGACAAAAAGGTTCAAGCCAAATGGCGGTGTGATAAAGCCAATCGCAGCACCCACCAAGAAAATCACTGAAAAGTGCACTGGATCAACACCGTGCGCAATAGCAATTGGAGCCAGTATAGGAGCGAAAATAACTGTAACAGGAAGGCTTTCTAGTATGCAACCAGCAGCCATCACAATTCCCATACACACCAACAAGACAACCGTCTCACTATCGCCAAACCACCCAACAAAATCAGCTACTGCCTCACTAACGCCCAACAAACCAAAAACTTGCTGCATCACAATAGAAATAGCGATCATTGGCGCCAACATGCCAGTGAGTTGTCCTGAGCGCAACAAAATATCGGGCAAACCGCGCCAACTGATTTCTCTGGTCAAAAACAAACCTGCCAACAGACAAAAGCCGACGGTTATTGCTGCTGCCTCGGTAGGCGAAAAAATACCTGAATAAATACCGTAGATAACAATGAAAATTGCAAAAAATCCAAGATAAGCCCTCTTTGCAGTGAGCCCAATATGACCCCACTTCAACGGCGTGACTGAGCCCCAGTTGTTGCGCTTACTCAACCACCAACACACAGACTGCATGGCAATAATCATCAGTGCGCCTGGCAAAATGCCTGCTACAAACAAGTCTGATATGGACAGGTTCATCAGAAACCCATACACAATGAAAATAATAGATGGTGGAACAATGATGCCAACCGTACCACCAGCCGCGGCAGTGGCTGCAGCAAAGCGAGAGTCATAACCGTCTTTAACCAACAAGGGATGCATGATGCCACCAATGGTGGCTGTAGTTGCCGAATTGGACCCTGAAATCGCTGCAAACAAACCGCAAGAGGCAATGGTTGCCAAACCCAGGCCGCCGCGCATCCAACACAGGCATGCGTGGGCAAAATCAGCTAGCCGCCTAGCTATGCCTGCTGCTGCGATCAAATCACCGGTCAATATAAACAATGGCAACGAGAGCAAGCCAAAGAAATTCAAACCTTCAAACAAAGTGACACCTATATTGGCCAACGTGAAATCAATCACCAATGACACACCCAGCACCCAATAACCTATCACTAAAAAAATGGGCACACCGATTAAAAACAAACCAATAACACCAGCTGAAATAAGCGTAATCAAGACACTTTGATCCATGATGACAATTCCTTTAATTTTGACCAATGGCCTGAATGTCAATCACAAAAGGCTGCTTGGTCTTGAAGCGAACAAAGTCATCCCATGTATTTTGTAACACGCGAATAAGTAGCAGTGACCAGGCGACCGGTGTCGCTAAATAAAACCACCACTGCATGACGTTATCTGTGCCTTGAACAATTGCAAAGTTCATTTCCACCAACATTGTTTGCTCAATAGTGAAGTACAGCACCACAATGCCAAACACAATCCACAATACAGCGTCAAGCATCAAACAGGCAAATTGCTTGGTGTGGGACATGTTCAGACGAATGTCGTTAAAGACCAAATGAGTTCGCTTGCGGACATTTTGTGAGCAACCTATCCAAGTAACCCACAAAAACAAATAAATCGGTATGGATGAGCTCCATGGAATTTGCGTCTTGAGAACAAACCGTTCAAACACGGCGTAAACAATAATGAGTGCCATGGATGAATAAGCCACCAATATCAGTGATCGCTCAGCGTTCCTATCTAGCCAGCGCACAAGAGCGCACAACACGTTTGTCATAAATGTGTTTCAGTCATTATTAGAATTTCGATGTGGGCACGTGCAACCAGCAGCACGTGCCCAGCAAAGTCAACCAGTTAGAGAATCAGACCCACCAACGATTAGGAGTCACGTCAACAGCGTTCATATTCTTTGGAATCTCACGCGCAATGTCATATATTTCTTTGTAGACGTCACGCCCACCTGACATCTTGTTCAAACGCTCACGCCACTCTTCCCATGGCTTGGGGTTGAACTCAGGTGAGCACATTTTTTCCGCTTTTAAGATCTCAGCATCTGACAGAGTTGCAACACGCACACCGGCTTTACCGAATACGGTGTCTTTACCGGGATTTGCAACGGCACCAACCACATCAATCAAGGCCTTTTCCTGACGCTGCTGCGTGTACTGCTGCGCATCAAAAGACGTTTCCATGACGATGTCTTGAATTTTTGGTGGTAACTTTTGAAAGGTCTTGAAATTCATAGCTGTGTGCTCTGTGCCACAGAAGAATTTCAAATCAACTGCTTGCGACAAAACTGGCGCCATGTTGGCATAAGCGGCCGCACCCATCCAAGTTTCTGCACCATCAATCAAGCCTTGCTTCAAACCGTCGAGTGTCTCTTCCCATGCAATTGGTACAGGGTTCAGATTCATCAACTGCATAGCAATACGACCTAATTGCGTGCCAGTGACACGGTTTTTAGTGCCGGCCAAGTCGTCAATACTTGTAACGAGTGGCTTGTCCTCAAACTTCTTACCCATCATCAAACCACGCAACTCGCAGTGACTGTACAGGAATTGAATGTTGTGCAATCTGCGCATAGGCTCTCGCAGCAAGGCCTCGCTCTTCTTGCTGTACAAAAAGTGGTGCTGAGCGGCACGTGACGGAAACATGTAGGCGAAATCCAGCACGTTGTAATAAGGCGCTGAACCAGCTGAGTTTTGAGTGCTCGCGGTAAATAAGTCAACAATACCCTGTTGTGTTTTTTTCACACAATCGAGCTGGTTACAAATAGCGTTAGAGCCAATAAATTCTATTTTTAAGGCACCGTTAGTCCGTTTTTCTAGTTCTTGTGCAAACCACAACTGGCCTGACTCTTGAATTTTTAAGTTGCTTTAATTGAAGCCAGAAGCACCAAACTTAAGAGTCATTAGAGGTGTTGCGCTGCGTGCATTACTGGTTGCGGCCGCCGCTCGCCCTACACCTTCCAAGGTAAGAGGACCCACGATGCCAGTGATAGCCAATGCCGTTGATGTAAAACCGTAACGACCAACAATGTTCATAAACCCGCGCCGGTCTAAAGGTGTACCTTTTTTCATAACTGTCTCCTGTTTTAAATATCAATAAAATCACAATAGTCATTTACTGCCTCACCAAAACACCAAGCTGACCATACTTGCCGTTTTAAATAGCAACCGCTCAAAGTGAATCGCTATAGTCCTCGAGAATCATGTCTACGGCTTTTTCAGCCATCATCACGGCCGGTGCATTGGTATTTCCAGACACCAGCGTGGGCATAACTGAACAATCTATAACTCGCAGTCCTTGAGCACCGTGCACACGCAGGCGGGCATCAACAACAGCACCTTTTCTCGGGTCAAGCCCCATGGCACAAGTGCCACTTGGATGGAAAATAGTTGCGCCATGCTCACGGCAAAACTGCAAAATATCCGCATCAGACTCGGCTTGCGGGCCTGGCTTTATTTCACGGACTACGAATGGTTTCATCGCATTTGACGCAGCAATAAAACGTGCTGCACGCACAGCCGCAACACAGGTTCGCTGGTCTAAATCTGAACTCAAGTAATTGGGCTGCATCTCTGGCGGCTCAAACGGGTCTGAGCTGCGTATGCGTATATGGCCTCTAGAAACTGGTCTAAGCTGACAAACAGACAAGGTAAATCCAGAAAAGGGGTGCACCTTACCACCCGCCATATCAGCCGACAGCGTCGCAACGTGGAACTGAATATCTGGAGTTTTTGACTCTTCGGGCAACGCGTACATAAAGCAGCCGCCTTGGTTGATGCCAACTGCCAGCGGGCCAGAGCGTTTAAAGAACCATTGCAAGCCTAATTTTGCTTGTCCAAAAAGAGAGTTGAGCTCGTCGTTGGTGGTGGGTTGACTGGCCTCAAATGTCAGGCGGATCTGCAAATGATCTTGCAAATTTTCCCCCACACCCGGTAGATCCACTACAGTGGGAATACCGTTTTTTTCCAACAAAGCGGCAGGGCCAATGCCAGACAACTGCAACAACTGTGGCGACTGAATGGCACCTGCACACAACAGCACTTCTTTGACAGCGTAAGACTCAATATTTTGACCCTCCACACCGCCTTGTCTATAGCGCACGCCAACAGCACGTGTGCCATCCATGATGACTTGTGTAGCGTGAGCCTGCGTAACAACTGTAAGGTTGGCGCGTCCTCGGGCAGGCTTTAGATAACCTTTTGCAGTGCTCCAACGCCAGCCTTTCCAAGTTGTCAGTTGGTAATAACCTGCGCCATACTGCTGTGCACCGTTAAAGTCATTTGTACGTGGCACACCATGCTCTGCCGCACCAGTAATAAAGGCCTCAATTAATGGATGCTTGTGCGCAATATCAGACACACAAAGTGGGCCATCACCGCCGTGAAACTCACTTGCACCACGCTGGTTTTTTTCTGACTTAATAAAATATGGCAGCACCTCTTTCGCTGACCATCCCTTGTTACCTGCATGGGCCCAGTTATCGTAATCTTGATGCTGCCCACGAATGTATATAAGCCCATTTATAGAGCTTGAGCCACCCAAGGTTTTACCCCGCGGCCAATAAATACGACGGCCATTCATATTGGGGTCTGGGTCGGTGTAGTAGCACCAGTTGTACTTAGTGCTCCACATGGTTTTGCCATATCCAATGGGTAAGTGAATCCAAAATGAATTGTCTTTTGGGCCGGCTTCTAACAACAGCACGCGGGTCTTGTTGTCTTCGCTTAAGCGACTGGCCATCACTGCGCCTGCAGACCCTGCGCCAACCACGATATAGTCGAATCTAGAATTCATCAATTTTCTTGAATGCACTCGTTACCAAGTGTTGTTAATTTCGTTATGTTTTGTTCCGTTTCTCAGATATTACACTTGTTTATTTCGGAACGCAACGTTCCACTATAAGTAATTACCCTTAATGACAAATACCGATATCACACGCGCATCTGGGTCATCTACGGAGCGCAGCCTACGCTTGCTAAGCACTTTGGCCAATCAAGGTAAAGGCATGTCATTGGCACAGCTTGCAGATGCGTTAGAACTGCCGAAAGCCACTGCACATAGGCTTACTGCCCACCTGCTGGAAACAGGCTTTATTGCCAAAGCACAAGACGACAGGTATTTTGAAATAGGGCCAGCCATGCGCCGTATGGCATTTGATACCTTGAACAATGACACCGCTAGAGGCTTACGCCATGCGGTGCTGGCTGACTTGGTTGCACAAGTCAAAGAGACATGTAACTTCACGACCCTAGACGGTGCAGAAGTCATGTACTTAGATCGGGATGAAGCTTCTTGGCCATGGCGCTTGACGCTAGATGTGGGTGTTCATGTACCCATACACTGCACAGCCAGTGGCAAACTCTTTTTGGCTCT
>AYMW01000001.1:471017-691347 GCA_000496475.1 Betaproteobacteria bacterium MOLA814
TTGAAGCTTCTTGGCCATGGCGCTTGACGCTAGATGTGGGTGTTCATGTACCCATACACTGCACAGCCAGTGGCAAACTCTTTTTGGCTCTAATGGCCAAAGAGACACGCGAAAGCATGTTGCAAACTTTGGCACTTGAACGCATGACAGAACACACCATCACCTCGGCTGATGCCCTGCTTAAAGAGTGCGTAGCTATTGGCAAGCAGGGCTACTCGCTGGACAGACAGGAATTTATTCCAGGATTGATTGCACTAGCTGTACCGGTCTATGACCGAGACACCCAACTGCGCGGTGCCATAGCAGTTCATGCGCCCATTGCAAGACTATCGGTAGAAGGGGCCCTCAAGCATTTGGCGATGCTTAAACATGCGGCCAATCGCATGGGACATCAACTCTAAAGTCCGGATTCTCTTGTTCGGATCAAATTCTTCTTACACTTTAATCAAGCTATTGAGAACCTGCGTGATTTAAGCCACTTAGACGACACTGTGGCGGGCAAGCGCTATGGTCAACGCTCTTCAGCTCACAAAAATAGTCGGAATCGACATTGTGAAAAACAGTTCAGCAAATCAGCGATTGCTCGCATGCTGGTGACAGATCGCTCATAAGGCAAAGCGCTTGAGACGTGAACGCACAGTCCGCCATCAAGTGGTGTACCCACTTACAACAAGGTTTTGTCGACTTGCGTATATTTAATCTATCGATTACTTGTGGTGGTGGTGTAGCTTTATGTGCAGGAAACGCCGTGAAAAAAATGTATTCGCAACACCAATGCCTTTGCATGTGGCTTGTTCCACGCAATCCAAAGACGGTGTCAACGCCGCCTTAGCAGCTGGCAGCTTCAAAACATTGGCGACGGACCTTGGAGCAGCAAGTTTGGTTGATACATTACAGGGCAAAGGCCGATTTACTGTGTGTGCACCCACCGGTGAAGCATTTGCCCACATCCCCAACGCTGGCGCCGCCGCCTTGCTCAAAGACAAGACCCAACTGACAGCCGGATTGACCTACGGTGTCAAGGTGGACAAAGTCAAAACAGCTCCAAGCGCAGAGTTGACCGTAACCACCATGGGTGGCGTTAAGGTTGGCAACGCCAACGCTGTCAAGACAGGCATGAGCGCACACAACAGTGTTATCCATGCCACTGATAACGTGATCGCTCCTAAAAAATCTGTCCGACTCAACGCACGCACCTGCGCAGCACGCTCGAACAACCAACCATCGCGAAATACAGCACCTTGACTCAAATTATTCCCCTTTTTCCTTTGTCACACGGCCTTTTTCCTGATGGCAAGCTTCATCTTCAAATCTTTGAGGTCCGCTACCTCAACCTCATTAAGCAGTGCCACCAACAGCAATTGCCATTTGGCGTGGTTCAACTCATAAACGACAACGATGAAGTGCAGGTGCCAGGAAAAGTGCCCACGCTTCACCAGGTAGGGTGCTTGGCTCACATTCGAGAATTCGATCAAGTGCAGCCAGCCTTTTTTCGGGTTGTTTGTCAGGGTGGTTTGCGTTTTCAGCTGACAGACCTGCAACCTGGTCCTTATGGCGTATGGCAAGGTGCTGTCACATACCTCCCACAAGACCCAGAGCTTGCAGTGCCTAACGAGCTCCAAGTTCTCGCTGACAAGTTGGGCAAGGTCATTGCGTCGCTTCAAAAGCAGGGGGAGCTCGACAAGCTGTCTATTTTTGCCCCTTATTATTTGGACCAGTGTGGTTGGTTGGCCAATCGCTATGCAGAGGCTATGCCACTCAGCACCGAGATGAAGCAGCAGCTCCTCAAAGAACCAGACCCGCTGAAGCGGCTGCAGGACATCTTGCAATTGAGTCAATTAGGACAGGACGATGATTGACACGGACTCTCAGCCAGCCCACGTCAACTTGGAGCGGCATATGGGGTTCTGTCACAACAATCGCGTTTGGCCAAAAGAGTTGCGTTGCTGAGTTGGAGATCAAGCTGCAAGGCTTTACAACTGGTTGACTGCAGACATGGTGTTGCCGTTGGGACAGTCCGTATGCCCCGTGAGGATTATGTGCATGGTTTCGATTCCGGCGATAGTGATTCATGCACCCGAAAACGACTTGAAGCCGCGTATCGGCTGGTGATTCGTTTGATGGCTCGATGGTCCTGCTCAACGATGTTGTTGACGTATTCGCATTGACGCATCAGGCTATCGACGCAGGCGACAGCCTTGACACTCTCAATGGCGGTTGTACCAGCGCCACGCTTGTCGGTAGTGATCTTGTCTGGCACATCGTGCAGGTTGATGGCACGTGCCGGACATCGCCGGGCAGCAGCCAAGTCGCGCTTGGCAGTCAGCAGAAGATCCACCGTATCGCCAGCGCGGTCAACGGAAACACCGCGTTCCAGCATCATCTCTTCGTCGTGACGCAGCCTCTGCGCACGAGGCACCAATCAACAAGTCGACGCTAATCCCCATGGTTGCTAGGTACTTCATTAAAAACACCCACTACAAAGCGCCTTAAGGAAGCCGTACCGACTTCGCGCAAGCCCATGATTCAATTAAAAAAACAGTTATGACGCACTGCCCCCATAAATCAGCACTGAAGCACTGAGCGTTTGCAGTCAATGCATATTCGATCTGATGCACCGAACACTGATGATCGGTCAAGTTGCTAAGAAATTATGTGCCTCCAATGGTTGAAGGGCAGCGACCATGGTCAACCAACATCGGTCAGGCTGGTCACATAAGCCACAGCGTCAACAAGCTTCAATCAATGAGCCTGCCAATCATCACACTTTGTTTGTTTGTGTAGGATGATAAAAACTCTCGAAACTTGGCTTTCCAATGAAACTTATAGACATCGAATTTCCTATTCTTGCATTTGTCGACATCGAGACCACGGGCGGCAATTTCGATCGTGACCGGATCACTGAAATCGGCATCAAGACACTGGCTAACGGGCAAGAAAGTGCTTGGGAGTGCTTGATAAATCCAGAAACCTTTATTCCTCAAAACATCCAGAGATTGACGGGAATCACGCCTGACATGGTGGCAGACCACCCTTCATTTGACGAACTCGCGCTACAAATTAAAAAAGAGCTGGAAGGAAAGATTTTTGTTGCTCACAACGCACGCTTTGACTATGGCTTCATCAAAGCCTCTTTTAAAAGGCTGGGTTTAGATTTTCGACCGAAGGTTTTGTGCACCGTCAAGCTCTCTCGACTGCTTTTCCCGCAACAGGCTAGGCACAACTTGGACACCATCGTCGCTGTACACGACCTGACGGTCAGTGCGAGGCACCGAGCCTTGGGCGACGCCGATTTACTGGTCCAATTTTGGCGTGTGTGTGAAAAGACTGTCGGCCAAACGCGCTTGCTAGAAGCGGTGCGTCAGTTGGTGAGCCACGTCAGCCTGCCGCCCAACATCAGCCAATCCGTCATCGATGCGATCCCAGACTCGCCGGGTTGCTATATGTTGTACGGTGAGCACCACGCCCCTTTGTACATTGGCAAAAGCATTTCAATGCGCAGCCGCGTGATGAGCCATTTCCAAAGTGCGCTCACCGTTCGCAAAGAAATGAAATTATCCGAACAGGTTCATCACATCGAGTGGATCGAGACAAGTGGTGAATTGAGCGCTTTGATTTTGGAAGCCAAGCTCATCAAAGAGCGCATGCCAAGCATGAACATCAAGCTTCGCCGCTCAAAAGACTTGTGCGCATGGCAATTGAGCCAAGGTACATCAGGCTGTGACAAACCCACTCTCATTACGCACAAGCACTTACAACCCGGCTTTCAAGCAAATCTGTACGGTCTTTTTTACAATAAGAGAGAAGCGCTGGGCTACTTAAAAGCTGTCGCAAAGAAGTACCAACTGTGTGAAGCCTTACTGGGTTTGGAAAAAGTAGACGAGGGCAAACCTTGCTTTGGCTACCAAGTCAAACAATGCCATGGCGCATGCATTGGAAAAGTGTCTTTGGCGGTGCACAACCTAAAGTTGCAAACTGCGCTTCAGCCTTTCAAGGTCCAAGCTTGGCCATTTGCTGGTGCGGTGGCGATACAAGACGGGCACAGCATGCTTGTGATCAACAAATGGTGTTACATGGGCACCGCCAACGACCACGTTGAGCTGGACGTCCTTGCCCAGTCTGAAGACTTGAACTTTGATCTTGACATCTACAAGATCGTCAAAAAAGCAATCACTGGTTCTCACAAAACGCACCTTGTGAAACTTCCCAGTACCCAAGAAACGACGGCCTCGTGTGACGCAATGGAGTGATCTTTATCAATATGTCTACACCTGCTCGATCCCGAATCAAAGCTTGCGCAACATGCAAAGCAGTGCGTTCAACCCTATACCGTGTTGTGCAAGACGAGACAGCTATTTGGACCTTGATTTGTCAAGAATGTCGGGTTAAAGTTGAGCGTCTTCGCTGTTATCGCTATGGCGGTACTTGGAAGGCTTACAAGCGGCACTGATTAACGCTAAATGTCAATGCTGGCCTGATATATCCCTGACTCATGAGTCAACGACCTGTTGAGTTAGAGTCCCGTCCATGCTTAAAACCGAGAGCGGTTAAGTCCCTGTACTTTTGGCTGATCCAGACCTTACCCTTACCGCCCCTTGCGCTGTTCAAAATGAGTTACGACATGTGCGTGCACTCATGCAACTTGAGCAAAAGGAAGACCAAGCACAATTCAAACTCAAAAATGCCAGTGCCAGCATCAAGGAGCGCCGACGGCGTGGCTTGACCTGGTACCCCGTCACCATCACCAATGAAGAGATCGGATTTGGTGGCAAGGTGGTGCTTGAGCTGGAGCGCCCTGCCAGTCGGCAAGACCTCCACTTGTTTCAGGTGGGCAAGAATGCGTCGCTGTTCAGTCATGGAACTGGACACTCAACATCCGATCGGCCCGGGCTGAGCGGGGTTGTGACCAGCGTGCGGCGCAACAAGCTGCTGTTTGCCACCACCAAAGAAGAGCTGCCCGACTGGGTACTTGACGGCAGCACGCTGGGCATAGATCTCACCTTTGATGAGGTGAGCTACCGCGAGATGAACAAGGCCCTGGGTGATGTCATGGACGCACGCGACAACCGCGTGGCCGAACTGCGCGACGTGCTGCTGGGCGCCAGGCAGGCCAGCTTTCGCGAGCACAAAGCCGACGACCTGTTGTATCCCAGTGCACTCAACGACTCGCAGCTGGCAGCTGTGCGCCATGTGATCTCGGCCCAAGACGTGGCCATCATCCACGGCCCGCCTGGTACTGGAAAAACCACTACGCTGGTGCAGGCTATTCTAGAAACCATCCGTCGTGAGCGGCGCGTGCTGGTGTGTGCCCCCTCCAACACAGCTGTGGACCTGCTCACCGAAAAGTTAGCCGAGTGCGGTGTCAACGTGATACGTATGGGCAACCCCAGCCGCGTGTCGGACCTGCTGCTCCAGCACACCCTCGATGCAGGTGTGATGGCCCATCCCAGCTACAGCAAAATGCACGCGATGCGCCAAACCGCTAACCAGCACCGAGAAACTGTCAACGAATATATTCGCCATTTCGGCTTCGAGGAGCGCCAGCACCGCCAATGGCTGAAGGAGGAAGCGCGAACGCTGCGTCAAACTGCCGATGATTTAGAGCGCTTCATAACTGAGGATGTGCTCGAATCGGTGCAGGTCATCACCTGCACGCTTGTGGGTGCCAGCCACCGCCACATTCGCCACCTGAGCTTTGAGACCGTTTTCATCGACGAAGCCGCTCAAGCCTTGGAGCCGGGTTGTTGGATTCCCATTGCCAGAGGCCAGCGCGTTGTTCTGGCTGGCGATCACCGCCAGCTACCGCCCACGGTTAAAAGTGAAAAAGCGGCCCGGGAAGGCTTGCGCGAAACCCTTTTTGAAAAGTGCATTCAACGCCAGCCGCAGACGGCCCGCATGCTGACCGTGCAATACCGCATGCACATGGACATCATGGGGTTCAGCTCAGACAAGTTCTACGGCAACCAATTGGTGCCGCACCCCAGCGTGCGTCATGCCGGCTTGGAGACTTACGATCTGCGTTTTGCTCCCGACTGGCCAGTGGAATTTATCGACACCGCCGGCTGTGGCTTTTTGGAGGTTGCCATTCCCGAAAGCCGTTCAACGGCAAACCCCGATGAAGCCCACTTGCTGCTAGAGCGCCTTCTCCAGCTGCTGGTGCCCTACGACCCAGCTGAACACGCCGAACACCCAAAAGCCCCGCTCACCATCGGCGTGATTGCGCCGTACCGCGCCCAAATCAACTATTTGAACGACGCCATCGAAGACAGCGAAGTTCTCAACGATTTGCTAATGCAACGTAGGCTCAGCGTGGGCACTGTCGATTCGTTTCAGGGCCAAGAGCGTGACATCATTGCCATATCATTGACGCGCAGCAACCCCCAAGGCGAGATCGGCTTTCTTTCCGACATCCGTCGAATGAACGTGGGCATGACGCGCGCCCGACGCAAGTTGTTACTGATCGGCGACTCTTCCACGCTGTGCTGCAATCAGTTTTTCATAGACTTGATTGTTTATGTAAAGCGAATAGGTGGCTACCGGACAGCCCAAGAAATGACACAGGTGCTGCCATTGCACGAAGTGCGGGCATGAGCTGCTAGATGTGTGAAGGCACTGGTATTGATGCCAGTTAAATTTCTGTCCAACTGGGCGTTTGCACAACATGACAAACCAGCACAAACAAAAATAGCCCCCGGAGGAGCTATTTTCATGATTCCAGTAAGGAATTTTGGAGGCGCGACCCAGAGTCGAACTGGGCTAGACGGATTTGCAATCCGTTGCATAACCGCTTTGCTATCGCGCCCCCATCAGTGAAATCAAGAACTTAGCTTGCGTTTGGGTTGGCTCTGCCAACGCTCAGTTGGACAGAAATTGGACAGCAGAGAATACCAGTTCCCCCACATCAGTCAAGCCGACTATGTCCTTCTAAGCAGTTTTGCATACGCATACTAGCTGGGAGGGGTACCCCCTTCAAAAACCCGGCGCAGCGGACCCCCACCGTACCCCCCACTTTCTCAAATGGGTCCCCCTGTGAGCACTTGTACTGTGTTTCGCTCAAACGATTTAAAAATTCTGGGAATCACTGTCTAAGGTTAGACACTTGGGTAGTGTGCCCATGGTGCGCGGCATCGTGAGCGTTTAAAAAATTTCAAAATTTCAAAATTTCAAAATTTCAAAATGTCATTTGATTGCTACTATAAAATTAATTTTGCAATAAACTGGACAATAATTTTATACTAAAGTAATAATAAATATATAATAATAAATTTGATAACAAGCGTATGCTAATTACTACCCGGCGGATTCAAATCTGAAGTGCAACATCCGGGTAGTTAATTAAGGTTTTCAAATGAAAAAGAAATTTCTTTTTTTGCTTTGCGTTTTAGCAAACACTCCTCTTGCGTACTCAAATTCCGAACAAGTCCCCATTGAAGTGGATAAGTCTCAAGAGGCTCTAGTTAAGGAAAGCAGTTTATGGGGCAGTATTTTTAAAAAGTCACCCGAACCTAGCGATCTCGATTTAAAGATGGCTTCTATCAAAGCGAGCCTAAAAAAACTAAAACGGGAACAGCTAGTTGAGGCTTATAAAGACTCCCTGTACGCTAACGTAAAACAGTTGGACGCGATAACGGTGATCTATATGAATCACGATGACTCCCTTGTCGAGGCTTATTTAGCGGAGCTCTTAAAAGCGGCACGCGATGCTGACTTTTTAGAAGCTTGGGCCGTTGTTGGGGCAGATGAGGAAACGCAAGCAATAGTAGACGCAATAATTTGGATTTCTGAACCAGAGTTGCAGTTGGCGGAACTGATAAAAGCGTTGAAAGAACACCCTGAAAAAACAACAACGTTACTCGTGTCTTACACCTCCCGAACGGCTGGCTCGCAGTTGACAACGGATTTAGTCGCTCAAGCCCTCCCGTCATTTAAAGATCGGTATGAAGCTGGTTTTCCTGTCGCGGCCCTTGGCCTATTAGCCTTAGCAGGCGGTGGCGGTGGCGGGGGGGGTGGTTCCTCAAGCACCACTACCTGCGGTGGTGGCTCTTGCTCGGTTGTCTACACTGAAGCGAGTTTTCAAACTACAGAATACTATGCGCAAGCAGGACTAAATTTAGTGAATGCAGCTACCCTATATTCTTATGGGGGTAGCGGTTCAGGAGAAACAGTAGCTGTTTTTGACACTGGGATTTTATCTACACACTCACAATTGTCGGGTAAGGTTTTGACTGGCTATGACTACGTAACAAACTCTGCAGGTGTTACCACTGATCCAAACGGTCACGGCACCCATGTTTCTGGAATTATTGCTGCTAGTAGGACCTCGGTGGGTATGCATGGAGTGGCTTATGCTGCTTCTATATTACCTATTCGTATTCTTAACGCATCTGGTAATTCCGTTATGACTGACGCTACATTAGCTAATGCGATAGATTTAGCCAGAAACGCGGGAGTATATGTAAACAACCATAGTTGGGGGAGTACTACAACCATTACAGGTCTTACAGTCTCATCCCTTAATAGTGCCATCCCTCTAACCCTTGCAGCATTGACAACAGCATCGTCAGCTGGAGTGGTTCAGGTTTGGGCTGCTGGAAATTCTGCTTATACACAGACCTCATACCAAGCAGCTTTACCCTACCTTTTCCCTGCTCTGGAATCGTCTTGGCTTGCCGTAATGGCAGTAGACTTAGTTGGAGCTGAACCACTTTATACAAACCGTTGTGGTGTTGCCGCCGCTTGGTGTTTAGCGGCTCCCGGTGGCTCCGACACTCCAACTACAGGAGGTGTTTACTCAACTACTAACGATGGGTCCTATGGACGTTTGAGCGGTACATCCATGGCTGCGCCACACGTTGCGGGGGCAATCGTTGCACTGAAGACAAGATTTCCTAATTTAACTTACATGCAAATTAGAGATCGTTTACTAACGACCGCAAATAAAAGTGGTATCTATGCGACCTCTGCGATCTTTGGACAAGGGTTGATGGACCTTTCTGCAGCTGCGTCCCCTGTGGGCGTTCTTTCAGTAGCGACTGGCACATCAGCTTCGTCGAGTAGCTCCACCGTTTCGGGAACGTCATTTACATTATCTGCATCATTGGCAGCAAGTCTGTTGGCAGCAGCGCCAAAGAATATTTTAGTAATCGACTCTTATCAAAATGCGCCGTTTGAAATTGCACTCAATATGCTGATTGGTACCCGCAAGGAAGAGAGCCTGCACTTTTCAAAAGATGCACTGTTTGCTAAAAATTTTACTAGACCATTCGCAAGTGCAAAACCAAGTGGTGATTTCCAAATGTGGAACCGTGGCAACTCTGCAGTAGTAGGAAAAAAATCAACGCAGTCAAACACCAACAGCTGGTATTTTGGTCAAGACTTGGATGGAAGTCTGTCCCAAGACCTTGGTTTTTCTGGTCGGCTATCGACAAACATTGAGTCTAAGCTGATGGGCTTCTCCACTTCGTTTGATGATCTAGCTAGTGGTATTCGGATTGGTGCATGGACGAGTACTTCAGCCAAACAAAATTCGACAGCTTCTTTATCGCTTTCGAATAACGCAAACACAGCATTTCCTGCTATGTCGAGAGGCTTAATTGCCAGCAAAACATGGGACTTTGGTAAGAGTTACAAAGTGGATCTGGGAACTTCCTTGGGGCCAAACGCTGGGTTAGCAAGGTCAATAGCGAGTGCTGGTGCATTTGGCGTAGATGAGAGTTCAACACAGACGAGTTGGATCGGTATGAATAAGACTTTCATGGATACAGAGATTGGTAACTTTGAAGTTTCTCTGACTGGACAAAACACAAAGTTAAAACCAAAGTTGAGCAATTCATTATTAACTTTGCCTAGAACAATCGATATTGTTGACCTAACACTCGGGGTGGGTTGGACATCAAACAACCTTAGAAGTCGAATGAACTTTTCCGTTGGGAAGTCAGCTACGCGGGGTAGCCCTGAAATGATGATGAGAATCCCTGTGGGAGTCAATGAAAGTGGTGCTTTATCTTTTCAAAATGCAAGCGCTAGCCTAGCCCCTGTTTATGATCAAACGCGAGTATCCATGCGGTTTGGACATGATTTGACCAAATCAACCGAGTTACGCATGATGATGGATGTGCTTTCAAGTGACACCAAGCAGGCGGCAGTAGGCGTGGGATTAAATATCAAGTGGAACTAAAGACTATTCCTGCGACAGCTCTTTGCGCTATGTTGCTGACTGGTTGCGCCACTGCTCCAGCGCAATCGCCTCTCGTATTTTTAGGAGGTACTCACAAGGCTGGAGACTCTAAGCCGTATCAACTCATGGGTAATGATTTGATACGTGTCGCAAACACACTGGGTGTTCCAGACGCTACGCTTAGCACTCGTAAAAAGTGGTGGCATGTTGTTGGTGAAATGAAGTCAACAGGTGGGTGGACTTGGCTTGTAGAAACCGGCCCAAATCAAGTTGTCAGGCTTTGCTTAATGGGCCCGATACCCGGCTCTAATTTCACGATGGGCTTTTCAGCTCCCGCCGTTCTTATCGGAACAGATATCAATTTGGTTCCAACCGTTAAAGATCAGTGTTGAGAGTGTGGGATTATGCATTTCACTGCGGTTTAGCCCCCGGTGTCTTTGGCCCAGTCATGATCCCCAGCAAGTGACCGAGGTCTTCTAACTCACGAAGCCGACGCATACCCAGTGCCCGTTCGGTTCGCGCTTGGCGCGTTTCAAAGCCGTGGATAGTTTTAGCAGCTGCACAGCGCTTTCGGCCTTCTGGGGTTCTAGGTCCCTTGGGTAACTCACTATGACCGTGACAGACCGCTTGGTTTTTCATCGCGCCTCGTCTGCACTGAATTCCGTTGGAGGATATGGCTTGGCAGCGCCGACACGTGATGCGGCCTCCGAGGGTGGTGGTTTGTTCTATGAGTACAGTTTTATACATGCGGTTACACCCTGTTGGGGGCTCACTTGACCGACTGCTTCTGCATTGCGCGCAGGTCTCGGCACCACACATTCAGATAGTTTGAAGAGAAGTCCAAAAGGTCCAAATGGCATTTTTTGGAAGTTTTGGATTTGGCCCAAATGTCTAAATAGTCCACCCACCCTATAGGGGTGGGACTTTTGGACTCTAAGTTTTTTATTCATACAACCCAGCACCATGCGTCTTGGTTTGCATCTATCGTTGTGCCCACAAAACTGCCATCAACAAGTGCTTTAAGCAGCCTACGCGCTTCGTTGTTACGCTTATTCTTCGGCTTGTCATGCAGAGTGCCAGAGAGATGGCTAACGGCGTCCTCAAAGCTCAAACTGACTGTACCTGTAGGGCTGCCAGCAATCCCTAGCGTCGGATTTGCCAACGAGGCAATGTGCCTCTCCACCGCCTTTAATGCAGCTTGCTGACGTTGCCCTTTGGGTTGTGGTTTTGCAAATATGTTTCCCTGCACAGGAGTGATAGTGCAACTTGTAATTTCATCCCCGTCGGCGTCAACTCCAAGTACATGCAACTTCAGTTCAAAGGGAACACTTTTCCCATCTTGACCATCTTTAGCTTTGGCTACTGACCAAGATCGTTGAGTCGCAGTCCGCTCAACCTCAACAGCACCATCAAGGGCTGCAAAGAATGAACTATGCCCACGGGCACCACGGCTGGTGTCCTTGCCCGTGTGGTGAATCAAGACAACTAGACCACCAATCAGTGCTTGCAGGTGTTTGCACGACTCAAGAATTTCACCCATTTCTTTGCTGGAGTTCTCATCGCTTGTGGGGGCAGCGCGGTTCAGGGTGTCCACAATAACAACCGAGCCGAAAGGGACCGCAGCTGCCAGTTCATCTACGTCTTCAGGCTTAGTGATGTGAAACGGTTGCAAGACCATAAACATGTCGGGCGGTAAAGAGCGACCATTCTCAAGTTCCCATGCCGCAACCCTGTTTTTGAATCCAGACTCACCTTCAAGCGCCACATAGACTACGGTGCTTTTCGTAGTGCGAATACCAAACCAGTCAACCCCTTGTGAAATCGCTACGCCCGCATCGAAACCTAAAAATGATTTACCTGAGGCGCTCGGGCCGTACATAGCAGCTAGCCCTTCGTAAGGCAAGATGCCTTTGAGTCGCCATTGGACAGGTGGTAACGCTCGCAAGTCGTTGCCAGTTAGTAGTTTGTATTTGTTGTTCGTCGCTGCCGGTAGAGGTTGGTTTTGCCACCCCAATTGCGTGGCATATTTATAAAGTGACCCGATGCCGATATGACGAGGGTGGCTGGGGTTAAATCCATTCCATGCGTCTTCAAAGCCTTGGTCTGTATAACGCGCTATGCATTGTTGAGACCAGTTCTTAGCTATGTCTTTTCCTGACCTCCAGCCAAGGCTTTTAATTGCCCAAACGCCAGCCAACCAGATGTCAGAATCAGGATGGCCATTTGCACCAAAGAAAGAACCATGTCCACGGCCGGTATCCGAACTGATAAATTTAAGCGCACTGTGAAGTCGCCCTATTTCTGCTGGCGACTCTTCCGCAGCCCCCACCAAACTCCGCATTAAGTGGCTCAGGGCATTCGGAGGAACCTTTGGTGGTGCCACATGAATCCGCTTGGCCTCCAGTTCAGCGATGGTTTGCTTGATGAGTCCGAGTCCACCGCTATTCATATGACCCTCGCCATACGGTAAGGGCGCCCCTCTGACTCCAACCCCTTACGCGCAACTGTACCGACTACCTTTGTGATACGGGAAGCATTGAACACCGTTGTGTCAATCTTGACGGTTTCGTTATCAAATTCTGCGGCGATATTTTTCAGCAGACTTTGCACGTACTGCTTTGACTCCTCATCGTTAGAAACCTCAGGCAGCGCGTAGTAAAGATGATGTCCGTTGCCAGACATAACTCTGATAGGTTCAGGCCAATCGTTGTTGGCGAGGTACGTCATGACAATATCTGCGAGTTGCTTTGCAGCCTCGACTTCATCATCAGTCGCTGGTTCTTTTTTCTTTTCAACTCGGTCAATGTCAATCAGAAGTAAATCGCGGTAGCTGATGTCTTCGTCCGTAACCGCACGTCCTACGAAGGTCGACTTGATCGGATTCATAACGATGTAGACGTTGTAGCCGAGAGCGTTTAAAAGCAACGCTTCTGCCTCGAAAGCCGATCTGCATGAATTAATACCATCGAGGTCAGTGGCTCTGAAGTGTATGGTCAAAGGTGGTTTGACCGGTTGGATACCACTTGGCCAGATTGCTCTTAACTCGAGGATGGTTGAGTCATTTGTGTTAAAGATGCCCCACAATTTTTTGATTTCGTCTTTTTGATCACTCATGACGCCCACCGATCTCGTCGTACCGTTTCTTAATTTGACTTAAAACGGAGTCAATTGGAGGTAAAGTTGCGCCGTCGTCCGCTACCAAACAAAGCTCCTGGATGATTTGCCCTTCTGGCGTTATCGGATTCGTACTCATGACAAGCAGGAAATCACCGTTAGCAAGCTGCTTTTCATCAAAGACTACGCCTTTGTAGCCCTCTTTTACGACCGCGATAGCAATGTCAATCACCGGTGGATGATCTTCAAAGTGGGGAACCGCATCGGGCTCGATGATTTGCAGGTTGTCATTCCTGTCATGGCAGAAAACGATGGAGTTACTCATGGCTCGCACCTCTTTTAGGAGGCGTGGTGCTGTTGGCCGTGAGCCAAGCGTCTAAATCTGAGAGCCGGTAAATAACACGTTTCCCTGCTTTGACGTAAGGGATGCCAAGATGACCAACAGCCCGATCTTTTTCCAAGCTGGATTCAGTTGATCCAATTAAAATGGCTGCCGCTTTGGGCGCCACTGCAAGCGGGTCGGTATTTGAAAATGGGTTTCGAAGAGGCATTGTGAGGCTCCTTAAAGTAGAACCTTGACTTTGCCTGTAGCTGGTTATTTTTGGCAGGGCGCAGAATGTACCTGCCAACTGTCGTACTCTACGGCGCCTAAAATTCGGCGTGTTTGAGTGTATTTTTCTCGAATGCATTTGCCATGGCGACGAGCAGTTCTTTCGTCCATTTCATACCCACCGTTCAAAAGAAATCGTTCCATCGCTGAGTTTGATGCTAGCGCTTCAGTCGCGCGTTTTTCCCGACTGCAGTTACCGGACATCAAATCATCAATTAGCCCACCCAAGACTTGCCAGTCCAATTCTTCAGCATCGAATTTTTTGCTCTGGCCTTGGCCTATTTCTCTGGTACGCCAATCCCTTATTTCGACCAGTGTGCCGTCATCTAGGGTAAAAGCCTTTAAAGGTGGAGGTTGAACAGTTTTTTTTCTAGGCATGATTGGACTGTACCTAAGCTTGTCTCCCCAGACAATACCTCACCGATACGCAGGTACATTCTGTGCCCAGAACGAAAGTACTAAATCAATTTCATCAAAAGCTCTTTTGGCCCCAAGTGCGTATACCGTTGCAGCATGCTCATTGACCTGTGCCCGCTAATCATGCCAACCTCTATGGGGTTCAGCCCCTTCTCAAAGAGCCGAGTCACAGCCTCATGGCGTAGGTCGTGAAACCGTAAGTCTGAGCCCACACCTGAGCGCTTTAATGCAGCGCCGAATGCGGCACGGATACTGCCCGGCTTGCCCGTAAAGACTCTTCCTTCATATCCACTAGGCACCGCACGTATTGCCCCCAGTGCCCGCGTTGACAGCGGCACAGTCCTCGGATGGCCGTTCTTCGTATCTGGTAGGTGGATTGTTCGCGCACTGAAGTCAACGTTGTCCCACGTAATAGATACCAACTCTCCAAAGCGCATACCGGTCTCTATAGCCATAACCACAAGCGAATGTAAATACGTCGCGCTAGACGTAGCGCACGCTGCCAATATGGCATCTTCCTCACCGGGACGTAGTCGGCGTTGTCTGGGCTTGCCGGACTTGGGTATGCGTATTTGTTTGACTGGGTTGGCTACCTTGTAGCTCCACTCTTTTGCACACTGCTCGAACACGACACTAATGAATGCCAACTCAAGCCTGACTGTGTTGTTCGACACCTCACTCAAGCGCCCATCACGGTATTTGGAAACCGCCTCGCTTGTGATCTTGTCGAGCTGCATTGACCCCAGAGAAGTTCTGGCGATTTGACGGCCTCGGTTTAGCTCTTGTTTCGAGCCCTTCTTAGTCGGTGTCACTTCAGCCAAATACCTGTCCACTATGCGCATGAGTGGCGGCATCGCTGCCTTCGGAGCTAACGTGCCCAAATCTAGCTGGGACTCGGTGTGCCTTGCCCATTTGACAGCATCGGTTTTGGTGTTGAAAGATCGGACGACCGGACTGTGGTCTTTACGGTGGACTCGTGCTTGCCACTTATCGCCACGTTTTCTAAAACTCGCCATGCTCACCCCTATTTGGACGAGCGTTGGACAAAGACAAACCAGCACAAACAAAAATAGCCCCCGGAGGAGCTATTTTCATGATTCCAATAAGGAATTTTGGAGGCGCGACCCAGAGTCGAACTGGGCTAGACGGATTTGCAATCCGTTGCATAACCGCTTTGCTATCGCGCCAAACGAAAGGACCTGTAGTGGGTTGAACTACCGGGTCTTGTTGTAAAAAAGGGAAGCTAAAAGCTTCCCTTTTTTTAATATGGAGCGGGAAACGAGACTCGAACTCGCGACCTCAACCTTGGCAAGGTTGCGCTCTACCAACTGAGCTATTCCCGCATGTATCGCAACAAACGTTGTTTGTTGCGAAGCCAGAAGTATAAACCAATTTTCCAGCCTCTTTGTGAGACAGCCTAGAAAAATTTATACATTTCAGTGTTTCACCGCATCCGTTGGAGCCGCGTGAGTCGACGCTGCTCGCGCTGCAGCTGCTGCTGCAATTTCTGCCTCACTTAGCGGCTCAGGCATACGCTCCAAGGCTTTTTCTAGCACTTGGTCAATCCACCTTACAGGCACGATTTCAAGACCGCTTTTGACGTTGTCGGGAATATCAGCAAGGTCTTTAACGTTCTCTTCTGGAATGAGCACAGTCTCGATGCCACCGCGCAATGCAGCCAACAGTTTTTCTTTCAAACCACCAATGGCTGTTACTTCGCCGCGCAGGGTAATTTCACCCGTCATGGCAACGTTGCACTTAATAGGAATTTGCGTTAATGCAGACACCAAAGCAGTCACCATTGCTGCACCAGCACTTGGACCATCTTTAGGCGTGGCACCGTCTGGCACGTGAATGTGCATGTCACGTTTGTCAAAGAGCTCTTCTTTAATACCCAGCGCATTTGCGCGGCTACGCACCACAGTACGGGCTGCCTCAACAGACTCTTTCATCACATCACCCAAAGAGCCAGTGCGCGTAATGACACCTTTACCTGGCATCAATGCAGCCTCAATGGTGAGCAAGTCACCGCCAACCTCTGTCCATGCCAAACCAACCACTTGACCAACTTGGTTGACCTGCTCAGCGCGGCCGTAGGTGAACTTGCGCACACCCAAAAAGTCGTTCAAATTTGCGGCATTGACCACCACGGTTGGCGTGGCTTGTTTGAGCAACAAACTCTTGATAACTTTGCGGCAAATTTTAGAAATCTCTCGCTCCAACGAACGCACACCGGCTTCACGTGTGTAGTAGCGCACTATGTCACGAAGCGCATCTTCTGTAATGTCTAACTCAGTTTCTTTTACGCCGTTATTGGTGATTTGCTTGGGCAGCAAATACTGCAACGCAATGTGCACTTTCTCGTCTTCGGTGTAGCCGCTCAAACGAATAACTTCCATTCGGTCTAACAACGCCGATGGGATATTCATGGAGTTGGAGGTTGCCACAAACATAACGTCGCTTAAGTCAAAGTCGACCTCGACATAATGGTCACCAAAAGTATGGTTTTGTTCAGGGTCTAAGACCTCTAGCAAAGCGCTAGATGGGTCACCCCTAAAGTCTGTTCCGAGCTTGTCAATCTCGTCCAACAAGAACAACGGATTGCGGGTACCCGCTTTTGACAGGTTTTGCAGCACTTTTCCTGGCAAGGCTCCAATGTAAGTGCGCCTGTGCCCCCTGATTTCGGCTTCGTCGCGAACACCGCCCAAGGCCATGCGCACATACTTGCGGCCAGTAGCTTTGGCAATCGATTGGCCCAGCGATGTTTTACCAACGCCGGGAGGACCTACCAGACACAAAATAGGGGCCTTCAGCTTGTCAACGCGTTGTTGAACTGCGAGGTACTCCAGAATTCGCTCTTTAACTTTGTCCAAGCCAAAGTGGTCTGCGTTAAGTGTTTCTTCAGCCAGCGCCAAGTCGTGAATCACTTTGGACTTTTTACTCCACGGCAAGCCCAGCAATACCTCTAAGTAGTTGCGAACTACAGAGGCCTCTGCTGACATTGGCGACATCAACTTGAGTTTCTTTAACTCACTGTCGGCCTTTTTCCGTGCCTCTTTTGGCATGCGTGCCAACTTGATTTTTTTCTCAAGCTCTTCAATATCAGCACCCTCTTCGCCCTCACCCAACTCTTTTTGAATGGCTTTAACCTGCTCGTTGAGGTAGAAGTCGCGTTGGTTTTTCTCCATCTGGCGCTTCACGCGACCGCGGATGCGCTTGTCAACGTTGAGGACATCCACTTCAGCCTCTATTTGCGTGTAGAGCTTTTCCAAGCGCACCTTGATGGCGGCCAAATCCAACACCTCTTGTTTGGACTCTAACTTCAAAGGCAGATGCGCAGCGATGGTGTCTGCCAATCGACCTGGCTCGTCAATGCTGGCTATCGAAGTGAGGATTTCTGAAGGGATTTTTTTATTGAGTTTGACGTATTGGTCAAACTGCTGCATCACTGCACGGCGCAGGGCCTCAATCTCAGTTTCATCATTGGCTTGACGCTCTAACTCAACGGCAACGGGCTCAACAACAGCACTGAAATGGACCTCACCATCGGCAATACTTTTAACCGTGGCACGCTGTACACCCTCAACCAACACCTTGACGGTACCGTCTGGCAGTTTAAGCATTTGTAAAATGCTGGCCACACAGCCCATTTCAAACATGTCTTGAGGTGTTGGCTCATCTTTAGCTGCAGCTTTTTGAGCGACCAACATGATGCGACGGTCATCTGCCATGGCAGCTTCTAAAGCCTTGATGCTTTTGGCACGCCCGACAAACAACGGAATAACCATGTGCGGAAACACCACAACGTCACGCAAGGGCAACAATGGCAATTCAATAGGCGTAGGGGGCAAAACTTCTTGACCAGACATAACTAAACCTTATTGAGGCGTTGTAACGCTAACAAATGAGCATTCCAACAAAAAATGGGACACTGGTGGCTTAAGCCTTTTTGGCTTTTTCGTGATACACCAACAGAGGGGGTTTGGCATCGTCAATGGTGGTTTCATCCAGCACCACTTGCTTAACACCCACCAAGCTTGGCAACTCAAACATGGTGTCAATTAACGCTTGTTCAAGTATTGAGCGCAATCCACGGGCGCCTGTTTTGCGCTTCAGGGCTTTGCGGGCAATCGCACGCAATGCACCTGGGCGCACATCCAACTCGGCATCCTCTAAAGCAATCAGCTTTGAAAACTGTTTAACCACGGCATTCTTGGGCGTGGTCAAAATATCTATCAGCTGTTCTTCATTCAGCTCTTCCAAGGTGGCCACCACAGGCAGTCGACCAATCAGTTCCGGAATGATGCCGAACTTGACCATGTCTTCTGGCTCAACATCGTTAAACGACTCAGAGACACTTCTGCCCTGCTTGTTTTTAACAATCGCACCAAAGCCAATACCGGAAGCTTCTGTTCGGTTTTCAATGACTTTTTCCAAGCCTGAAAACGCACCGCCACAGATAAATAAAATGTTGGTGGTATCAACCTGTAAGAAGTCTTGGTTGGGGTGTTTGCGCCCACCTTGCGGTGGAATAGACGCTATCGTGCCTTCAATCAATTTGAGCAACGCTTGCTGCACGCCCTCACCCGACACGTCGCGGGTAATGGACGGGTTGTCAGACTTGCGCGAAATTTTGTCTATTTCGTCGATATAGACAATGCCGCGTTGGGCTTTGGCCACATCGTAGTCACAGGTTTGCAACAATTTGGCCACAATATTTTCAACGTCTTCGCCCACATAACCAGCTTCGGTCAACGTGGTGGCATCGGCCATCACAAACGGCACGTCCAACATACGAGCCAGTGTTTGTGCGAGCAGCGTTTTGCCAGAACCAGTTGGACCAATCAGCAAAATATTGCTTTTAACCAACTCCACATCGTCTTGTTTGGCGTTTTCTTTGTGGTTCAGACGCTTGTAGTGGTTGTACACCGCTACAGACAAGGCGCGTTTGGCCTTGTCTTGGCCAATCACGTAGTTGTCTAGGTTGCCTTTTAATTGTGCGGGCGTTGGCAAGTCGTTTTTCGCCTTCTCGCCTAGCTCGTTGGCGGGCAACTCGTCACGCACAATGTCGTTGCACAGGTCAATACATTCATCGCAAATGAATACAGACGGCCCGGCTATGAGCTTTTTGACCTCATGCTGGCTCTTACCGCAAAATGAGCAGTAAAGATTCTTTTCGGAACTGGTGCCTTTTTTATCGGCCATGTCGTCTACACCTTGCTGTCAAACTGTTTGAATAGGGTTAATGATAACGCCTAGCCTCACTCAAAAAGTGGAAATGGCGCCCAGAACGCACCAAAATGGTGCGGCATCAGCGCCATATCCTCAAAAACCATCCAAGTACTGCGATCAAGCAGGCTTGGCTACGTCCTCGCGCTTGTCAATTACTTTGTCTACCAAGCCGTAATCAGCCGCTTCTTGAGCCGTCATAAAGTAGTCGCGCTCGGTATCACGTTCAATACGCTCTAGGGTTTGACCAGACTGCTCTGCCAAAATACTGTTGAGTAAGGCGCGCAAACGAAGGATTTCTCGGGCGTGAATCTCAATGTCAGTGGCCTGACCCTGCGTTCCACCCAAAGGCTGGTGAATCATCACACGGGAATTAGGCAGCGAGAAGCGCTTGCCCTTGGCGCCTGCGGCCAACAAAAATGCACCCATGCTGGCTGCCATGCCGGTGCACAGCGTGGACACATCGGGCTTGATGAAGTTCATGGTGTCAAAAATCGCCATACCGGCGCTCACAGAGCCGCCGGGTGAGTTGATGTAAAAGTGAATGTCTTTGTCTGGATTTTCAGACTCTAGAAACAGCAGTTGAGCAACAACCAAGTTGGCCGTGTAGTCGTTTACGGGACCAACTAAAAATATCACGCGCTCTTTGAGCAAACGCGAGTAAATATCATAGCTGCGCTCGCCGCGACCAGACTGCTCAATCACCATAGGGACCATGCCCAAGGCTTGTGTATCCAATGCGTTCATCGCTTTATCTCCAAATTAGATGATATGTCGTTGCGCCGCAGCGCATTATAAAAAGATCGGTGACTTGCACTACTGTAACCAACTGCCTACCTGCATGTGTACTTGTGGGCATTGCGTTGCTTTACAAGTCTTGCAGGTCACCAATCAGGTGACAGTCTTAGAGAAACAGACACAAACAACAAAAGGGCGTTAACCGCCCTTTTGTCGTGTGGGCCTGTCGCCCGGAAATCAACTTCCCAATTACTGCTGAGCCATCAACTCGTCAAAGTCAACAACTTTGTCACTCACTTTGGCTTTGCCTAATACGAACTCGGTCACATTGTTTTCAATGACAACGGCTTCGACTTCAGCCATGCGACTTTGGTCGCCCGTGTACCACTTGACCACGTCTTCTGGACGCTCGTAAGAAGCTGCCATTTCAGTGATGTGGGCTTTGATTTGATCAGGCGTTGCTTGCAAGTTCTCAGCACGTACCAATTCTGCAACCACCAAGCCTAAACGAACACGGCGCTCAGCTTGCGGGCGGAACACGTCATCAGGGATAGGGGCTTTGTCCGCGTCTTTGACGCCGCGTTGCTTAAGGTCAGCACGTGCGCGTACAACCATGCGGTCTAGCTCAGCCTGAACAGCCGCTGAAGGCAGGTCCAACTCGGCCTTGGCAACCAAACCGTCCATGGCGGCTTGCTTGTTGCGGGCTTGCAGGCGGGCTTTAACTTCGCGCTGTAAATTGGTGCGGATATCAGCACGCAACGCGTCAACAGTGTGCTCTGAGACACCCAGTGACTTGACGAACTCTTCGTCAATGGCTGGCATGGTTGCAGCTTCAAGTTTGTTGACGGTCACCATGAAGTCAGCCGTTTTACCTGCGACGTCTTTACCGTGGTAGTCCTCGGGGAAAGACAATGGAAAGGTTTTGCTTTCGCCGGTCTTCATGCCGCGCACTGCGTCTTCGAATTCTTTTAACATTTGACCGTCACCGACCAAGAATTGAAAAGCGTCGGCTTTGCCGCCTTCAAAAGCAACACCATCAATGGTGCCTAAGAAGTCAATTGTTGCTCGGTCACCGTCAACAGCTGCCTCAACAGCAGGGCGCTGCGCAAATGTGCGGCGTTGCTTGCGCAAAATATCAACTGTTTTGTCAATCGCCTCTTCGGTAACGTCGGCGGTGAGTTTTTCAACCTCAACGCTGGCGACATCGCCCAACTTTACCTCTGGATAAACCTCAAATACAGCGTCAAACAGCAATTCGCCTTCTGGCGCGCCTTCTTTTTCAGTCAACTGTGGAGCGCCTGCGACGCGCAATTGCGCTTCGTTGGCGGCCAAACTGAAAGCCTCGCCTACCTTGTCGTTCATGACTTCGTACTGAACAGAAGCGCCGTACATTTGTGCAACTACTTTGGAAGGTACTTTGCCTGGACGAAAGCCATCTATCTTGACCTGTTTGGCCAAACGCCTAAGGCGGGTCTCTACCTCGGCAGTAATCACTGCCACCGGCAATGACAGCGTTATTTTGCGCTCTAGCTTTTCCAAGATTTCAACGTTCACGGCCATCACTAAACTCCTGCTGTGTCGGCCCCGTTGGCTCAAACCCTATGTTTGACCACAACGAAGCATTTAAATAGGTGGTGCGCGGGGGGGGACTCGAACCCCCACACTGTTACCAGCGTCAGGACCTAAACCTGGTGCGTCTACCAATTTCGCCACCCGCGCTAACTCGGTGCTTGATGGGTTGCACGCAACCCATTAGTTCACTGGACTTTGCGGGTTGACCGCGTAGAACCCTGTTTGCGCGAATTGTGGCGCGCATTCAGCAAATAACTCACTATTGTAGTCTGTGCCAAGCTCGTTTTAAAGCTTGTAGACACGCCAAGACAAAACACAGCAAAAATGCCAGATATACCGCCGGCATAAAGTGGCTTTGGCGCAAGCGACAATAGATTGATGTCTACCAGCCACTTACCCAACAGGGTTGCATCTACGGGCGTGAACCACTACGAAAACTTTCCTGTGGCCAGCTTCCTATGCCCTAAAGCCATTCGTCCAGCTGTTCAGGCCATTTATTACTGGGCACGCACTGGTGACGATCTCGCCGATGAGGGCGATGTGGCGTCTGGCGATCGCTTGGCAGCCTTGTCGTCCATGAGACTGGCGCTGCAACGAGCCATAGACCAGCAACCACTGACCGCAGACGCCGCAATATACCGCCCATTGGTGATGCCTTTGGCTCAATTGGTAGCCGCGGGCCTGTCGCCAAAACCGCTCTTTGACTTGTTACTTGCCTTCGAAGCAGATGTGCACCACACAGTTCAAGCCCCACTGGGAGAGCGGTTCAAGGACTTGCCCGCCCTGTTGAGCTACTGCGCGCAGTCTGCCAATCCAATTGGGCGATTGATGCTGCAACTGTACAAGGTCAACGACGCAGACACAGTTGCGCAAAGCGACGCTGTATGCACGGCTTTACAGCTGATTAATTTTTGGCAAGATCTCACCCAAGACTTGAGCAGAGGCCGTTTTTACATCCCGGCTTCGTTGCTGGCGCAGCACCAGTTGCCCCCCCTAACTGATGTGCGACACATTTCGCCAGACCAAGCAGCCGCAGTTGTGGGCGCCTTGGTAGCCCACGCTAGAGGCGTGATGAAACAAGGCATCGGCATTGTGCACAGGGTGCCTGGGCGCGCAGGCTGGGAACTGGCTGTCGTAGTGACAGGTGGCTTGAGGCTGCTGCAGCTTATTGAGAACTCGGGGTTCCAATCAGCGCGCGTGCGGATCAAACTGAACAAATGGGACGCGCTGGTTGTGGCCTACCAAGCCGTGCGCTTAAAACTTCTCGGTGAAAGGACACTGTGAACGCAATCTGAGGGCCAGGAACGACCGCACAGCAACCACTAACCCCATCTCGCTATACGGGCACTGCTACGCAGGGCTGCAGTGTCACGCAGTTGCATCACAATTGAATGACTTTCGCTTGACACGCACATGACTACTTATAGATAAAACGATGACCAGCCAGCTTATGCCACACCACCGTCACGCCCCGCTAGCCCAACAGACCACCACTGCGCTTGTCGCAACGCTGCGATGCCCCAAGCGCGTCAGCAGCCATGTAAGCTTGGCCGTTTTAATGGTGACAGGGGCCTTGGTCTTGATGGTTTCCTCGCTGGCTTTCAGCCAAGATGACGCCAAAGTGGCAGCAACAGCGGGGTATATTGCACCTACTAACGCCACAACACAGGCACCACTGGCCATGGTGCAAACCACTTTATTCAAAGACACTGCGGTCTACCCATCCACCAGTGTTGGGGCGCAGGTTCAAGCCAGAAACAACGCGCAACTTGCAGCGCAAGTTGGCGGTGTGGTGCAAAGCTGGCGTGCCGATACAGGGTCTTTGGTCAAGCGAGGTGAGTTGTTGGCACAACTCGACCCACGCGACCTCAGCTTGGCATTGGCTCAAGCGCAAGCCACCCACCAATCGGCCACAGCACAAGAGGCTTTAAGCGCACAACAACTCAAACGCGCGCAAGAACTGGTGGCAAAAGGGTTTTTATCACCCCAGGCCTTGCAGCAGCGAGAAACCGAGCACGCCATTCAGCAAGCACACGTTGCAAGCGCCTTGGCCGCGCTACAAACTGCCCAGCGCAGCGTAAGCAAGACACGCATCACAGCCCCCTTTAATGCCGTTGTACACCAACGCATGGCGCAAGTTGGCGACATGGTGTCCCCTGGCACGCCACTCTTTAATCTCGTGGACACCAGCAAACCAGAGGTTGCCCTGAATGTGTCACAAACCCAAGCCGTCAGCCTAGAGCGCGCGAGCACCATCGTTTGGCGCGCAAAAGACAACGGACAAAACTTCCCTGTCCAGTTGCTGCGTATTGGCGCAAGCCTAGACCCTCAAACCCGCTCTCAACCGGTTCGCCTGCGGTTTACAAGCACCACAGACACGCCCCTGCCAGGCAGCGCAGGCGAGTTGATGTGGAATGACCCACAAGCGCATATGCCTACCCAAGTGCTGGTGCGCCGCGCCGGGTTGGTCGGTTACTTCACGGTCGTCAACAACGAGGCCCGCTTTGTAGCCATACCGCGTGCACAAGAAGGGCGCCCTGCGCCGCTTGACCTTGATGCGCAAACACCCATCGTGACCAGCGGACAGGCCCTGCTGCAAAACGGCCAAGCTGTTCAGTTCAGTCAATAACAACAGGCAACAGGGCTCTCATGAAGTTTTACCGCGCACTCCTTGCCAACCACCCACTTGCCAACATCGCCTTTGTGGTGGTGGTGCTGCTGGGAGCCATCAGCTACGCCACGATGCCGCGTGAGCAAGACCCAGAAATCAACTTTAACTGGGTCAATATCACCACCGTATTGCCTGGTGCGACAGCTGAAGAAGTTGAGCGCTTGGTGACCAACCCACTCGAAGATGCCATTCAAGGGGTTTCCGACATTCGGTTTGTGACCTCCAACTCGCGCAACAACGTCTCTAGCTTGTTGGTGAGATTTAGTGAGTTGTCTGAGCGCGATTTTGACAAGCGCATGAACGACTTGCGACGCGAAATTCAAAATAAAGCCGCCAGCGAAATGCCCAAAGAGGCCAACGAGCCGCGCGTGCTCGAGATCACCACCTCTAATGGCTTTCCCACAGCAGCCCTCGTTCTGAAGGGCCAAGCCGACGACGAAGCCCTGCGCTTGGCAGCCAGGCGCATCAAAGCCGACTTAGAGCGTATTGCCGGGGTAGACCAGGTATTTGCTTTGGGCTTGCGCAACCCTGAATTGCGCGTGGTGCCAGACGTGCAAGCATTGGCCATGCGCGGCTTAACCGCGGCCGATGTCGCTGACAGCTTGCAAGCTTGGTGGCGCGACACCTCCGCTGGCACCTTGCGTACGGCTGATGGTGCTTGGTCTATCAGCGTGCAAGGCATCAGCAGCGACCCCAACGTGCTCGCCAATTGGCCTGTTTTGTCCAGCCAACGACCTGGCGTGTCAGCACGCTTACAAGATGTCGCTCGCATCGAACAAGCCCGCGCCAAGGCTTCTCAGTACGCCGCGACTGAGGGCATGCCAGCCATCTACATGTCGGTAACAAAGAAGTCAGGCACCAACACATTGGAGTTGGTCCAGCGCTTGAAAGACTACATTACCCAACAAAATCAAGGCATTGCTGACAAAGGACTTAGCCTTTTACTCAGCGACGACCAGACCATTCCCACCAAAAAAGCAATTGATGTGATGGAGACCAACGCCTTGCTTGGCGCCGTTATGGTGTTGGTGGTGAGTTGGTTGTTTTTGGGCTGGAAGGTCGGTGCACTCATAGCACTGGGCATTCCATTCTCGCTACTGGCCACCTTTGCGTTGCTCAACGGCATGAACAACACCATCAACGTTTCGGTGCTGCTGGGCGTTGTCATTGCGCTGGGCATGTTGGTTGACGATGCAGTGGTAGTGGCTGAAGCTATTTACTACCGCGTGCAGCGTGGACAACACCTAGCGGATGCTTGCGTTGACGGTGTCAGCGAGGTATTTGGCCCAGTGCTGGCCTCAGTGGCCACCACCATGGCCGCTTTTTTACCCCTTATGCTGCTGCCAGGCATCATGGGCAAGTTCATGTTTGTCATTCCTTTTGTGGTGAGTGTAGCCCTGGCTATTTCACTGATTGAGGCGTTTTGGATGATGCCTGTGCACATGGCTGCCATTGGCGTGAACCAGCCTGACGTGAACAAACCAGATTGGCGCACACGTTTTAACCGGCGTATCCGCCTGAAATACGGTCAGGCCTTGGCTTATGTGATACGCCGCCCCAAACGCTTCGCAATGGTCGGCGTTCTGTCTGTGGTCAGCGCCGCGACCCTGCTGGCAACCGGCGTAATACGGGTGCAGTTTTTTGCATTTGACCCCATCAGGGCTTTTTATGTGAACATCGACATGCCGTCCAACGCGGCGCTTGAAGACACCTTAAAAGCTGTCAACCAAGTAGAGCTGGCCGTGCGGGCACAACTCAAGGGCGTGGGCCCAGAGCTTGAGGCCAGGTCCGCCAGCACATTGGCCGGCGTGAAGTTCACCGACACCGAGCCGCTTTACGGCGAAACGTATGGCCAGGTATTTGTATCTCTCAACCCGCTAGGGCCCAACTCACGTGAGGTGGAGGCTGTGGTGGAAGGCATGCGCAAGGCCATTGAAGACATGCCAAGTGCCGGCAAAAAGAGCTTTACTATGCTGGCCGGTGGCCCGCCCTCAGGCAAGCCGATTGCTGTGAAAGTGCGAGGTGACGACTTTACAGAAATTCAAGCTGCTGCCGACGCCATCAAAACCATGGTTCGCGACATACCCGGTGCGACCGACGTCCAGGACGACAACTTACCTGGACGGCCACAGCTGACATTGCGTATGGACAGCGACGCGTTGCGGAGCAACCATGTGAATGCGGCATTGTTGGCTCGCTTGGTGCGCTTGAGTGTAGACGGCGAGGTGGTCGCATTTACCCGAGAGGCTGGCGACAAAATTGAACTGCGTGTCATAGCCAACGAATCAGACTATGCCAACCCATCCAGCGTGTCCGCCCTGCTCGATATGCCTATTGCACTGCCCAATGGAGACGTCACACGCTTGGGTGCGCTTGTTGAACCACAAACTGGCCCCACGCGTGGCTTGATCAAACATTACAACTTGCGGCGCACCATCACGGTTGAGGCCAACCTAGATAAAGATATCACGGACACAGCCAAAGCCAATGACATGCTGAAAGTAGGTTGGGCTGGCATTCAACATGACCATCCCAATATCAGCTTAGATTTTTCTGGCGAATTAGAAGACATTGAGGAGAGTCTCAATGCCATGAAAGTCTTGTTCTTATTGGGTATGGGCTTGGTGTTTTTAATACTGGCTGCGCAGTTTGCCAGCTACTTCCAACCACTCATGATTTTGGTCACCGTACCATTGGCCTTTACGGGTGTCGCGTTTGGATTGACCCTATCGGGCAACCCCTTGTCGTTGTATACGTTGTACGGTGTGATTGCGCTCACTGGCATTGCCGTAAACTCCGCAATCGTACTCATTGCAGCCGCCAATGACAGGCTCAGACTGGGGAGGAAAACCTCGCATGCCATTGTTCAAGCGGCGCGCAGGCGTGTTGTCCCCATACTCATTACCACCACAACAACGATTGGCGGCTTATTTTCTTTGGCGTTTGGCCTAGGGGGTAAAAGTTTGCTGTGGGGGCCGGTCGCATCCAGTATTGTGTGGGGCTTGGCATTTTCAACCGTACTCACATTGTTTATGGTGCCGCTGCTGTACATGGCGTTTATGCGTGGCCAACAGCCTGCGAAACGTGCAACGTTGCGCCAACGCGCCAGACAAGTATTTTCTCGCATGAAACCATAATCATTTGCACATGACCACACCTCAAAACTACGTTCAAGTAAAGGCAGCCGCGTCTGGCAGCAGTTTTTACTACGCGTTTCTCTTTTTACCACCGCCAAAGCGTGCCGCCATTACCGCCTTTTACGCTTTTTGCCGCGAAGTTGACGACGTTGTTGACGATGTAGCCGACCCTAGCGTGGCGGCGTCAAAGTTGGCATGGTGGGCCGGCGAAGTAGGCCAACTATTTGCTGGCCAGCCTTCGCACCCAGTTATGCGGGCGCTGCAACCTCATATTGGGCCATACAACATCACTGCGGCGCATCTGACAGCGGTCATTGAAGGTTGCCAAATGGACTTGCAACAAAACCGCTACCTAGACTACCCCGCTCTTGAGCGTTACTGCCACTTGGTAGCCGGCGTGGTGGGCGAAGTGGCAGCGCGCATTTTTGGCCAAACAACCGATCTCACCACCGCCTATGCCCACGCCATGGGGCAAGCGTTTCAGTTGACCAATATCATTCGTGATGTCGGTGAAGACGCCATGCGCGGTCGTATTTACCTACCTGTTAACGAACTGCAACAATTTGACGTTAAAGCCAACGACATACTCAAGCGTGTGTACTCAGAACAGTTTGTTGCACTTATGCAGTTCCAAGCTGACCGGGCGCACCAGCTGTATGACCAAGCGCTGGCCATGTTGCCTGCCCAAGACAAACGCACTCAAAAGCCAGGACTGATGATGGCCAACATTTACCGAGCCTTGCTGCGTGAAATTGAGCGTGACGGCTTTCAAGTGCTGCACCAACGCACCAGCCTCACCCCCATTCGCAAGCTATGGCTGGCTTGGAAAACCCAGGCCTTTGGTTGGGTGGGTTAATGGCGCTTAAGCAAGACACACCCGCACCCCGAGTAGCCATTGTGGGTGCTGGTTGGGCGGGTTGCAGCGCCGCTGTAGCCGCAATCGAATTGGGTTGGCAAGTCGATTTATTTGAGGCCGCGCCTGCTGCTGGTGGCAGAGCAAAGTCGCTTACCAAGGCTACAACCCACCCACACAATGACCCGCCACTCGATAACGGTCAGCATATATTGTTGGGTGCTTACAGCGCATGCCTAGCCACACTTAAAACCATTTCTGTCAATGCTGATGCCGTATTTATGCGCAGCGCATTAGACCTACGCGATAAAAACGCGGCTGGCTTTGCCCTGCCTAATTGGGCCAGCACTGCCACCTCAGAGGTCGGTATGGCCAGCGCGGTCACGTGGGCTGTTGTACGTTGTCGCCGTTGGCCAATACGGGCCCGTGTGCAACTTTTGACTCGCATGTTGCGGTGGCGCTTAAGCGGATTTGCCTGCCACAGCTCAGCCACAGTGGCCGATATTTGCAGAGGTTTGCATAGCAGCGTGATGCGTGATTTTATTGAGCCTTTATGCGTGAGTGCCTTAAACATTGCACCCAATTCGGCCAGTGGCTCTGTATGGTTGCGCGTTCTTAAGGACGCCTTGTTGAGTGAGCCAGGTAGCAGCGACATGTTGCTGGCCAAATGCGACCTGAGCACCTTGTTTGTTGAACCGTGCCTAACTTGGCTCAAACAACAAGGCGGGCGAGTTCATACGGGGGCACGCGTGACACAGGTCATGCGCAAGAGCGGTAAGTGGCATGTGACCTTGGCTGCGTCCGAGGCCTGCACGCAACCAGCCCATGCTGATGTGCAAGCCACCCCCTACAACCACGTGATTATTGCCACACCTGCTGCGCAAGCCAGCGCTATTTGTTGGATCCATAACCCTCACTGGGCCCAGGCCGCTGCGTCACTTGAGCACACGGCGATTGCCACCGTTTACGCCCACAGCAAAGAAGTTATGCCGCCATGGCGCTCGCCCATGCTCGCGCTGACAGGTGGGTTGGCGCAGTTTGTCTTTAACCGCTCAGATTTAATGGCCCCCACACAAACGTGCCAAGTTGCCGCCGTTGTCAGCGACAGCGCGGCCAACAGCCGCGATGACATTACGGCCTCAGTGATGCAGCAACTTGACAAAACTTGGCCGTATGCGCGATGGGAGTGGTTACAAACAGTGGTTGAAAAGCGAGCCTGCTTTGCCTGTACACCCCATGCAGCCAGACCAGTGATGCGAATAGCTGCCAACTTGTGGGCGTGTGCAGACTACATTGCAGGCCCCTACCCGTCAACCCTAGAGGGTGCGGTCCGCAGCGGTCGCGAGGTGATGCAAGCAATTGGTCAAGCTTCATAAATCAACGAATCAACACGCCAGCTAACTAGACTGGTAGGCGTCCATGTTGTGCTCGTTAAAAGGCGTCGTAACAGACATAAAAAAAACCTACCAGTGCATCATTCGCTGGTAGGTTTTTAGAACTGTCAGATTGACGCGATTACGTCACTGAAATAGCGTCTTCTTGCGGCGGTACCATCGCACCGATGATGTCCGTCATGGTAATGGTCCCCAGCAGCCTGCCTTTGGCACTGACCACGTTGGCAGCCTCTTTGCCTTCAGCACTTAAAATACGAGCCGCCTCTTCAATCACCAAACTGGAGTCCACCTGTGGACCATCGACAGCAGGGCCTGCTTGCATCAGCGTCTTACAACGAATCACTCGACCACGGTTCACGTCTCGCACAAAACTGCTGATGTAACTGTCTGCAGGCTTGAGCACAATCTGCTGGGCTGTACCCTGCTGTACCACTTCACCGTCGCGCAGTATGGCAACTTGATCGCCCAAGCGCAGGGCCTCATCCAAGTCGTGGGTAATAAACACAATGGTTTTTCCCAGTTCTTGTTGCAAGTCCAACAACACAGACTGCATGTCAGTGCGAATCAGCGGGTCCAACGCAGAGAATGCCTCGTCCATCAACAGCACAGGCGCATCGTTGGTCAACGCGCGAGCAAGACCAACACGTTGCTGCATACCGCCTGACAATTGATTGGGATAGTTGTTCTCGTAACCTGTCAAGCCGACACGCTCTACCCAACTGCGCGCTTTTTTACGGCGCGCTTTGCTGGACTCACCCTTGACTTGGAGACCGAACTCGGCATTTTCAAGCACCGTGTAGTGAGGCAACAGTGCAAACTTTTGGAACACCATGGCTGTCTGCTCGCGGCGAAATGCGCGCAGCTGCTTGTCATCCATTTTCACGACATCTTGACCTCCCACCAACAGCTCACCTGCGGTTGGGTCTATCAAACGGTTGATGTGGCGGATAAGTGTGCTTTTACCTGAGCCGGACAAACCCATCACCACCTGAATGCCACCCGCCTTCATGTTGATGTTGATGTCTTTCAAGCCCAGCACATGGCCGTGGTTATCCCGCAGCTCATCTTTAGACATGCCGCCCTTAACGTCTTCTAAATATTTTTCGGGTGTGGGGCCAAAGATTTTGTACAAACCTTTCACCTCAATACCCACTGAAGAAGTAACTTCAGCATTGTCATTGTTTGTAACTGGATCAACCATGTACAACCTCCAAGTGGCGCTGCAGTCGCTTGCCGTAAGCTTGCGATGCGCGATCAAAAATAATGGCAATACCCACAATGGCCAAACCATTGAATATGCCAAGTGTGAAGTATTGGTTGGCAATCGCCTTCAGCACTGGTTGGCCTAAGCCTTGCACACCGATCATTGATGCAATGACTACCATGGACAACGACATCATGATGGTCTGGTTCACACCAGCCATGATGGTGGGCAACGCCAAGGGCAACTGCACCTTGGTCATTTTTTGCCACACCGATGTTCCAAAGGCTTCAGAGGCCTCCAGCACGTCCTCTGGTACCAAACGAATACCCAAATTGGTGAACCGGATAACGGGTGGAATGGCATAGATGACCACGGCCAACAAGCCAGCCACCTTGCCAATACCCAGCAGCATCACCACTGGAATCAGGTACACAAAACTGGGCATGGTTTGCATCACATCTAGCGTGGGCGTCACGACTTTTTGCATGCGGTCAAACCGACTCATGGCGATACCGATAGGCAAGCCCAATACAAGCGCGGTCAAGGTCGCGACGAAAATCATTGACACTGTTTTCATGGTGTCGTCCCACATGCCGAAGTAGCCAATCAGCAACAAGGTGATGATGGTACCCACCACAATTTTGGTTGACCGTGAGGCCAACCATGTAATCAAGGCGATACTCAAAATAACCAATGGCCATGGGGAGTCTGTCAGCAAGCGCTCGGAAAAAATCAAAAACTGCTTCAACGGGTCAAACATGCGCTCTAGCAGTTCGCCGTATTCTCTCGTGAAGTCACGAAAAGCAAAGTCAATGCCTTTTTTCAAGGCTCGCAGGGCTTCGGTGCCCATTTCTGGAAATGTATAAAACCAGTTCATTATTTTTCTCCTGAAACAAAAAACGCCTGCATAAAACATGCAGGCGTTGCAGTCACTCCTTTAAAAGGAGTGACTTCAGAAGCAACTTACAAGGCTGCCTTGATTTTCTCAGCAGCAGCTGGGCTAACCCAGGTTGTCCAGGTCGCCTCGTTGTTTTTCAAGTAGTACTCTGCAGCAGCTTCGCCCGTTGCTTGGTTGTCAGTCATCCAAGACAACAACTTGCCAAGCGAGTCATTGTCTAACTGACGCGTAGCCAAGTACTCGTAAGCTTTACCACCAGCTTGTTTGAAGCGGTCAGTAACGACACTGAACACCTCTGAACGGGGCCATGGGTTCATCTTGGGGTCTGCACAGTCAACGACTGAATTACAGGTATCCCATGCCGCTTGATCCAACTCTACGCCCGGATCCAAACGGACCATTTCGTATTTGCCTAAGATTGATGTAGGCGCCCAGTAGTAGCCCAACCAGCCTTCTTTACGCTCGTATGCTTTGGCAATAGAGCCATCCAAACCAGCAGACGAACCCGTATCTACCAAAGTGAAGCCTTTATCAGCTGCACCCCAAGCCGTGAAGGCGTGACCGGTAGAAATTTGGCAGCTCCAGCCAGCCGGACAGTTGTAAACAGCACCTTTGGTCTTGTCCTCCGGAGCTGGGAACAGCTCAGGATGGTTCAAGGCATCGGCGATTGTTTTGATATTTGGATTGGCTTCAGCAATGTACTTAGGAATCCACCAGCCTTCAACGCCGCCGTCGGATAGAACTTCTGCAGCAACGTGCAAACGACCTTCGTCAGTAGCCAGCTTGAGTGGCTCGCGTACAGAGTTAATCCAAGCCTCAGGGGCTACATCTGGCTGGCCTTTTTCCATCATGGCAGTCAGTGTCGGCATTGTGTCGCCTGGCACAAGCTCAGCATCACAGCCGTAGCCTTTGCTCAGAACGAATTTATCGATGGAAGCAATAACTTCGGCAGATTGCCAGTTCATATTGGCAATGGTGACATTGCCACAGGTTGCTTCAGCTGTTTCTACAGCTTTCTCTTCAACTTGTGCTTCTTCTTTTTTTCCACAGGAAGCAAGCGTAGCGGCAACTATCGTTAGCGCTAGTACCAGTTTGCGTTGGTTGGTCATTAATCTATTCTCCAAAACGTTAAACGGTGATCCGGAGAGCCACGTACACGGGCCCCCTCGGAGCGAAAGCGACCCGACGACCTGAAGATAAAAAGAGAACGACAAACCAGCCGTTCAACCAACAGGACGTTGAGTTGAACTTACCCTCTTAATATAGCAGACTATCTAATTTCAGCATCCTAACTGCGTTATTTCATATAAAGAAAATCAATATGAGCTATAAATAGCTACTAAATTAACCAATTTACCCGTCGCAGGCACAGATTAAGGCCTACAAACTAGACCGTCACAAGGCTTTACAGCTTGAGTGACAATACAGGTTATGGCATTTCAAAAAGAAGCTCCTTACACGCATGGTCAAGCGGCCAAAACCGCTGTTTTATGGTGCAATTTAGGTACTCCCGAAGCACCAACAGCGCCCGCGCTCAGACGCTATTTGGCTGAGTTTTTAGCAGACCACCGCGTGGTCGAAATCCCAAAGGCCATTTGGCTGCTGATTTTGCACGGCATTATTTTAAGGATTCGACCTAAGAAATCTGCAGCCAAGTATGCCAGTATTTGGTCGCCTGAAGGCTCCCCGCTCAAAGTCGGTACAGAAGCCCAGGCCAAAGCCTTAGAAGTTCAACTGCGCGCGCAAGGCCATGATGTGTCAGTGCACATGGTGATGCGCTACGGCCAGCCAAATATGGCGTCGATCATGAACCAGCTCAAACTGCAAGGCGCCACCCGCGTATTGCTCATGACGGCTTACCCCCAGTACAGCGGCACCACAACAGCCAGTGTGTTTGATGCCTTTTACAAATGGGCCTTAAACATTCGCTGGATTCCCGAGTTGCGCTTCGTCAACCAATACCACGACCACCCCGCATACATTGCTGCTCTGGCCCATAAGGTCAAAGCCTACTGGGCCGCCAACGGCCAAGCTGAGCAACTGGTCATGACCTTTCACGGCGTACCAGAGCGAACCTTGTTGCTGGGCGACCCCTACCATTGCCAGTGCCACAAGACTGCCAGGTTGTTGGGCGTGGCTTTAGGTTTAAGCAAAGAACAATACAAGGTAACTTTCCAATCACGTTTTGGCAAAGCCAAATGGATTGAGCCCTATACAGAGCCAACGCTAATAAACATGGCTACCAGTGGCATCAAGAGCGTGGACATCATGTGCCCAGGTTTCACCAGCGACTGCTTGGAGACGCTGGAAGAAATAAAAGATGAGGCCAGAGAAGCCTTCATGCACGCTGGAGGCGAAGCGTTTAATTACATCGAATGCTTGAACGACGACGCCAAGTGGATCGAGGGCTTAGGTCTCATAGCAGCTGAGCATTTGCAGGGCTGGCCCACTCGCGCACTGTCGGCCACGCAAGCTGCTGAATTGGATGCCGCCTCACACGCCACAAACACCGCGGCCCTGACCATGGGCGCTAAACAATAACTGTATGGCCAAGGCCAAACCAGCCCCAGTCAAGGGTGCAGACACCAACAGCGATGCCAAATGTCGCATCGACAAATGGCTCTGGGCTGCGCGTTTTTTTAAGACACGTGCACTGGCTACAGACGCGGCTAACAAAGGCCACGTGAAACTAAACGGGGCGCTAATCAAACCCTCGCGTGAGGTGAGAGTTGGCGACCAGATTGAACTGGTGGTTCAACGCAGCACGTGGATTGTCAGCGTGTTGGGCTTGAGCAGCATACGGGGCAGTGCGCCTATTGCCCAAGCTTTGTATGCAGAGACATCCGCATCAAAGACGGCACGGGAAGCCGCAGCAGCGGCAATGCGCTTGGCACCAGAGCCTGCACAAACCATTTCACACGGGCGCCCCACCAAGCGCGACAGGCGCGACTTACAAAAAACCACAGGGACAGACTCAGGTTGGGGCGACCGATGGAGCGCCGGTTTAGACGATTAACACCCCAGCCCCAAGTTGTCGCACCAACCCACCATGCTGCTGGAACCAGCATCACAGCGCAATGCCGTTGTACACAAGCTTCAACCACCAACACGCAAAATCCACCAACCAGCTGTAAGGGCTTTTCCATGACAGCCCTGAAGGCATACAATTTCAGACATCAATAAGCATGCCTATGTCCAATAAATCATCTGATCGACTCGCGAGCCTGACACCGGGTGATGTGTCTGCGGTTATTCAGATGGCCTGGGAAGATAGAACCGCATTTGAAACCATTGAGGAGCGAACAGGTGTCACTGAATCAGATGTGATTCGACTGATGCGCGCGGAGCTAAAACCAAGCTCTTTCAAAATGTGGCGCGCACGAATGGCAGGACGGAAAACCAAACACCGTGCGTTAAGAAGTACAGAGATGAAGTTTGATGACACCGCCATTGCGGATCACAGGCGCGGCAATTGTTGAGGTAACAACGGCGAGGACATATACATGACAGACGACTTAAGGTGTTGCGGCACAGGTACTTGTATCATCAACAGTGATGGCCAGTGTTGGTGCGGCCAACAATGGGACGGGCAGAAGATGTGCTTCCCAGAGGCGGATGATATAAACAAGGCTGGCGATGCACCCGCATCGGATTCAAGCCAACAGGATGTGTAGGCGCTACAGGCGCCTCGGCAACCAACGGCGACCAGTCGCTGCTGTAGTGCAGCGGCTACTGGAGCTGTGCATCAGGTGTTTGTCAGCGACAACTGGGGGCAAGCTGCCTTCTTGACAGTTCAAACGTGCATCACTTTCAAACCAACTTGGTCATGAACGCGCTCACATGCTGTCGAAGTAGGACCCACTGTTCCAATAGGTGCTAACAACACAGGTGCAAGTCACACTGCGGATTGATACTCACCACACACCTACATCACTGGAACTGACAGCACCTCAGCGGCTTATTGGATCAACGTCTTGTACAGCTCCGGGTCTGTGGCTCCCTCTGTTCCTATGACCAGCACACGGCTGTTTGCATCAAGCCCCATCGCTGTTGACAAATCGACCGAAGATCGAGCTATCACTGCTGCAGCTAAACCAGGCACAGCCGACTCACCGGCTTCAATCGCTGGGTCTAGCTCAAAGCCTTGAGCCAATAAACGCATGGTTGCAGGTATCGCTTCTTCGCTGAGGGTTAAAAAGTCGTCAGTAGCAACGGCAAGAATGCGCCACGCCAAAGACGACACCTCACCGCATGCGAGACCAGCCATCAATGTTGTCAAATCACCTGTTACAGCAACCGGCTCACCCGCTCTGGCACTTTGCTGCAAACAGTTGGCTTGTTCTGGCTCAACAATCAACAACCTGGGACGTTTAACACCCCATAAATCCCAAAAATAGCCACCTACTGCAGCACCTAAACCTCCGACACCACCTTGCACGAAAACGTGGGTTGGAATCTCACCCTCTAGTTGATTGACTATCTCGTCAAGCATCACGGTGTAGCCGAGCGCCACATCCTTGGGAATGTCCATGTAGCCCTCGTAGCTGGTGTCGGACACAACAATCCAGCCATAAGCCTTGGCGTCAGCGTCAACCTGTCGCACTGACTCGTCGTAATTGCCATCAATTCTGGTTACTGTAGCGCCAAATGCTGCCATTGCCTGTGTGCGCCCCTCGGATACACCGCGGTGAATATAAATGGCGCAACCGCAGCCAAACAGCTCTGCGCCCCAAGCGACAGATCGTCCATGGTTACCGTCAGTGGCGCAGCAGACCACCAAATCAGACACATCAGCCTTGCACGCGCCAGCCAATAACTGCGTGGTGCTGGGACGGTGGCCTGTTTTCGCTTCAACCGCTAGTTGCAGTTGACACGCAACGGCATAAGCACCGCCCAGCGCTTTGAAGCTCTTGAGACCAAAACGCAGTGATTCATCTTTGTAATAAATCTTGGCCACCTTGAGCGACTGCGCCATGGAGGTCAACACATACAGAGGCGTTTCCTGGTAATTGGGCCAACTCTTGATGTCACGAATTGCAGCTACAGACTTCTCCACACTTACAACATCTTTCATAACGTCTGTATAAACGCCAGTAGGACTTGCCAGCGGGTTGGCGAAGTGAGTCAATGTTCCAGTGATATGCAGCATGGCGTTACACGTTCTCGGTTGGTCTAAAAAAATACAACTGGCGTTTTCTGAATGGGTAAGCACAGCCCATGTGCATCAGCGGCAAAATCCGTAACGCAAGCACGCTTACGACCGGGCAACAGGGCGTTGGCCATATGGCAGCTAATGATATGCATGATCTTGCGCAGACTGCGACGCGCAACTGGTTGGGTCTGCGCTGCGTTAACCTGCACATCGGGCGACTGGATGGTAACCAGTTTACAAAATTTCCAGTACAGTTATTTTCCAAAATAGACACCCACACAGCATAGTTGACCAAGATAAAGAATGGTGGTGGTGGTGGATGTGCGCAAAGACACATGGGCTGTGTGCCAAATCTATTGAAGGCGGCGGATCAATTCAAGCAATTGGTACAGGCCTGCCATGAAAAGATCTTCACGTGCCATTGCATCATCTGCGCATTGCGCACGTGCCATTTGGTTCGTGAAACCATGCTACGGCTGGCTGTTTATGCAATGCTTACCCGTAAAGCGCCGGCTCGGCAATCGCTGCGCCATGGCCAAACCGTCTGGGCATTAGGTGCGTCCCAGCCGATCGGCATGCCTAAGCCGTATGGACGCTATTGACGCTTGATGCCCACTGGCACATGCGCAGCTTGTTGCCACTCACCTTGTGCGTTGTCAAACCAAGCAGGATCGTTCAAATAACCTCTCAACATATCCAAGCCGTCTAAGCCCCAAAATACATAGCCATTGACCACCACTGTCGGTACGCCAAATACGCCAGCATCCAATGCCGCTTCGGTGTTGTGACGCAAACACAATTTGACAGCATCGCTGGCCAAGGCATCGTTGCCACGCCGTGTCAAATGCGTGTCTACAACGGCATTGAAAGCCATCAAAAACTGCTCAGACGCGGGATCTTGTGCCGAGGTCCATACACGGCTAAACGCCTGTTCAGCCACATAACGATTGACCGCACCGTCGCTGTCTGCAGCCGCCAACATCGCCCGTAAAAGGGGCAACGGGTTGAATGGATGGGCCGCAGGCATCGTCATCGGCAGACCCATTTTCTTGGCTTGCCATAAGGCTTGCCTATAAGTCCACTCGCGCTTGCCGTCGATTTCAGCAGGGCCCTTTTGACCGTTGGCATTGAGCATGGCCCCAAACAAAACTGGTTTGTATCGGACCACCACTGACAGCCCCTCTAATGTCTTAGGCAACTGGTGAAACGCCAAGTACGCATAAGGCGAAATAGGATCAAAGTAAAAGTCTAAGGTATGCATTTTTGTCTCCTAAATATATGCGTGGCTTAAAAATACACACAAACCACAACAACAATTCATCATACATTTGTCATAGACTTTCGCTTTGAAACACGTGATGTTGTCTCAGGCGGGTATGTCGCCGACAGCACGAAATGTATGCTGTGTGTGTGCTACAACTGAACCTTGTGTATGCAAACAAGCGGCAAAAGCTGTAGCCGCCTTCCGATACACGCTACAAAGGCTGCCCCAATGAACACATTGAATGAGTTTGAAGCCTATGCGAAAAGCATAGGCTATGCGCAGGTGCTGGTCAAAGAATGGCAGCCTAACTTGCAGTTGGAAACCCATGCCCACCCGTTTGCAGTGCAAGCACAGGTTGTTGCAGGAGAGCTGTGGCTAACAGCGCAAGGCGCTACCCAGCACTTGTCTGCTGGCAGCCAATTTGAACTGGCTGCCAATGTGCCCCATGAAGAACGCTATGGACAAGCAGGTGCGACAGTGTGGGTTGCCAGACGCTACCCTGCTGACGCCGACGCCGACGCCGACGCAAGCTGATCATCATCACGTTGAATGGTATCTCGTTGAATTGATTCAGCGGATCGCACGTGCAGTACTCACCAATTGGGCTTGCGCTTGTCAATGAAGGCTTGCACGCCCTCTAACGCACAAGCATCCATCATGTTGCAAGCCATGGTGGTTGTCGCGTCTTCATAAGCTGTAACCATGCTGCTTTCTAGCTGGCGGTAAAACAGCGCCTTGCCCATGGCCAGTGCCACACGTGGCTTTTGCAAGATGGTATTCACCATCTCTGCCACTTTGTTGTCCAACTCATCGAGGCTAACGGCGTAATTCAGCAAGCCCTTGTCGACCGCCTGGGCTGCACTGATAAACGCGCCCGTGGCCAGCATTTCGAATGCAGCTTTGCGCGACAGGTTGCGCGTGAGCGCCACACTGGGTGTGGCGCAAAACAACCCAACATTTACACCACTGACCGCGAATGTGGCGTTATCAGATGACACAGCAAGGTCACACTGAGCAACCAGTTGACAACCTGCAGCGGTGGCCAGTCCATGCACTTTGGCAATAACCGGCACTGGCAAGTTTTGCAGGCCCATCATGACCTGGCTGCAGCGTGCAAATAAGTCGCGGTAATAGGCGTCTGAAGGCTGCGCCCGCATCTCTTTTAAATCGTGACCAGCGCAAAAAGCCTTGCCATTGGCTTGAATCACAACGACTCGCAAGTTGGGGTCTTCGCTCATCTGCGTGATGCTTGCCTGCAGTGCTTCTAACAAGGCCTCACTCATGGCATTGAAAGCGTCAGGCCGGTTGAGTGTCAGCGTCATGACGCCGCGCTCATCCATTGATGTCAGCAGTATTGAGCTATTGATTGGCATGGTGTACCTACTTTCTGTGCGATGGTTGCTGCGTGCTCAGTTTTTAAAGCGTTGACGCAGTTGAAATTTTTGAATTTTCCCAGTAGATGTTTTGGGAATGGCTTCAAACCGCACGTCCTTGGGCACCTTGTAAGCCGCCAACAAGGTTCTACAGTGCGCAATCAAGTCTTCAGCGCTGACGTTACGCTCTGGCTTTAACTCTACAAATGCGACAGCTGATTCGCCCCACTTGACATCAGGCCTCGCAACAACAGCACATGCCATAACGGCAGTATGGTTGTACAACGCATCCTCAACCTCGATGGAGCTGATGTTTTCACCGCCAGAGATGATGATGTCTTTGCTCCGGTCTTTGATTTTGACGTAACGATCTGGCTCCATCACAGCCAAGTCACCGGTATGGAACCAGCCACCTCGAAATGCAGCGTCCGTTGCTACGGGATTTTTTAAATAGCCCTTCATCACGATATTGCCTCGAAACATGATTTCTCCCATGGTCTGACCGTCTGCAGGGCATTCCTCCATGGTCTCAGGGTCCCTAACCGTCATACCTTCTTGCAACACGTAACGCACACCTTGTCGCCCATTGAGGCGCACCTGCTCTGCAAGAGGCTCGTGTGCCCAGTTGTCACGCTGAACAGCAACACTGGCCGGGCCATACACCTCAGTCAGACCGTAGACATGGGTGATGTCAAAACCAATATGTGCCATGCCCTCAATCATGGCCGCTGGTGGTGCAGCGCCAGCTACCATGCCGCGCACACACCAATTGATACCATCGCGCCACGCATCTGGTGCGTTAAAAAGCTGGCTGTGCACGATAGGTGCGGCGCAGTAGTGGTCTACATGGTGGTCGCGAATGCTGGACAATATATTCAAGCCGTCTACCTTGCGCAAACACACGTGTGTACCTGCTTGCATGGCAATTGTCCACGGGAAACACCACCCGTTGCAGTGGAACATGGGCAACGTCCACAAGTACGTGGGGAACAGCGGCATGGTCCATGTGGCCACATTGCTGACTGCATTCAAATAAGCACCGCGGTGGTGTGTAACCACGCCTTTGGGATCACCTGTCGTGCCGCTGGTGTAGCTCACGGCAATGGCATCCCACTCGTCGACAGGACCACACAAGGTGGTCAATGGCTGTTGTGCTGCAATGAATGCCTCGTAATTAATGTGCCCAACCGATGCACCTTCACCAGTGAACTCCGAGTCGTGCACGTCGACCACAAATATGTCGCGCCCGTGGGTCAGTTTTAAAATACGAATCGCTTCATTTACAGTGAGGGAAAACTCGCTGTCCGCAATCAGCACCTTGGCCTCGCAATGGTGCATTTGCCAAGCAAGCAAAGCAGCATCAAGGCGCGTATTCAATGTGTTGAGGACCGCATTCAGTGCTGGTACGCCATAGTGGGCCTCCACCATTTCTGGCGTATTAGGAAGCATCACGCTGACGGTATCGCCCCGCCCAATGCCCAAGGCTTTCAGTGCCGCCGCAAGTTGCGCAGACCTGTCTCTCGTTTGCCGCCATGTATAGCGTCGCTGGCCATGAATAACCGCTGGCAAGTCGCCAAATATTTCTGCGGTTCGCTCCACAAAACTAACCGGCGAGAGCGCCGTAAAGTTAGCCGTATTGGGTGATAGGTGGGTGTCGTACATGCTGTTCATAGTGGCACTCGTGGTTGGTCAAACCCATTGGATGGGATGCATCAACTGCGGTCTGTAGCTGCGTTAAGCGCTTGGTCTACGTCCCACAGAATATCGTCAATATGCTCCAGCCCAACAGATATGCGCACCATGTCTGGCAGCACGCCCGCGCTCAACTGTTGCGCTGCGTCAAGTTGGCGGTGCGTTGTGCTTGCAGGATGGCTGATCAAGGTGCGGGTGTCACCAATATTAACCAGGTGGCTCATCATCTGCGCGCCCTCAATAAAGCGAATACCGGCGCTCAAACCGCCCACAACGCCAAACGACAACAACCCAGATGCACCAGACATTTGGCGCTGAAGCAAGTCATGTTGGGGATGATCTGGCAGACCTGGGTAATTGACCCAAGCGACGCGGGGGTCAAGCTGGAGGTAATTGGCCACGGCCAATGCATTGGCACAGTGCTGCACCATACGCAGCGGCAAGGTTTCAACGCCTTGTAAAATTTGCCACGCACTGGTTGGGCTGAGCGATGCGCCAAACACGCGCAAGGACTCCATGCGACAACGCATGGTGAAGCCAAAGTCACCAAAGGTCTCGTAAAACCTAACGCCGTGGTATCCAGGTGAAGGCTCTGTCATACCGGGGAATTTACCGTTGTCCCAAGGAAATTGTCCGCTCTCAACCACCACACCACCCAGCGTTGTACCGTGACCACCGAGGTACTTGGTGGCCGAGTGCACCACAATATCGGCACCAAACTTAATGGGGTTGCACAGCATGGGAGACGGTACGGTGTTGTCAATAACCAGTGGCACACCGTGGGCGTGTGCCACGTCGGCAACAGCTGCAATGTCCAACACCACCAGGCTGGGGTTACCCAAACTCTCAGCAAAAATGGCTCGGGTGTTGGGGCGCATGGCGGCGGCAAAAGCGCTGGGGTCGGTGGCATCGACAAAAGTCGTCTCAATGCCAAATTTTTTCAAACTCACCGCCAGCATGGTGACAGAACCTCCATACAAAGAGCCAGCGGCCACAATATGGTCACCGGCTTGTGCAATGGTCATCAGTGCCATGGCCTCTGCGGCCATACCAGAGGCGCTAGCCACGCCTGCCCGCCCACCCTCTAATGCGGCCACGCGCTCTTCCAATACCGCAACGGTAGGGTTGCTTAAGCGCGAGTACACGTTGCCAAACGTTTGCAAGTTGAACAACGCTGCGGCGTGTTCTGCGCTGTCAAACACAAAGCTTGTGGTTTGATAAATGGGCAACGCACGCGCACCTGTGGCGCTGTCAGGTATTTGTCCTGCATGAATTGACAGGGTTGCAGGTTGAAACTGGTGATCTGACATACAGGTTATTCTCGCTGAAAGATTTAGTGGTTTGGGGCACGCTTGGCTGAGATCACACCGGTGTTGACACCAACCCAGTTCAGGCCGCCAAACAAGCGTGCATGCTCAATTTTGACGCAGCGGTTGTCAATAGCGTCCAAGCCCTTGCCTTGAAAGAGTGCAGACGCTTCGGCGTTCATGACGCCAAGCTGTTGCCACAAACAGCGCGCGCCTATGGCTAAAGCCTGCTCGGCAATTGGCAGCACCTCCTCAGTTCGACGAAACACATCCACCATCTGAACTGGGAAAGGGATATCGGCCAATGCGCCGTAGCAGGTCTCCCCCAGAATAGTTTGTCCACTTCCCGCATACCTGGGGTTCACCGGCACAATCCGATAACCATGGGCTTGCATGTATTTCGATGCAAAATAACTTGGTCTGTGCCAATCTGCCGACAGCCCAACTACGGCTATGGTGCGTTGATTGGTCAGAATGCGGCGCAATGTGGTGAGGTCGACTGACATGTAAATCTCCAAAATAGCACTGCTGTTGTATCACCGTTTGTTCGCAACACTTGTCACCTGCACGCACGCCTTGTTGATCGACCTTTATGTGGTTCAAGTCATATCGCAAGCGACAGAACGCAGCACACGTCAAGCGTATGATTTGCGCCATGTACATCAGACCACAAACCTTTGGATGGCTGGCCGCAGGCATTACCGTCACCATTTGGACATCTTTTATTGTGATCGCTCGGGCCTCGGCAACTTTAAACCTCAACCCCTTAGACATCGTTTTTGTGCGCATTGTGGGCGCAGGTGTTGTATTGCTGCCGTGGATGTTGATAAGCAACCGCTACAAGGCTCAAACTGAACGCTCGTTTTTTGGGCTGTCACCATTGCCGTGGAAAACCACGGTCATCACTGGCGTGCTCGGCAGTGTATTGTTTGCGTCACTGGCTTACAGCGGCTTCTTTTTTGCACCTGCTGCGCACGCTTCGGTGCTCCTCCCGGGAGGCCTACCACTGTGGACAGCAGTCTTAGCCGTCACCATTTTGAAAGAGCACGTCTCAAGGTCGCGCGGCATAGGCTTGGCTTGTATTTTGTGCGGCGGTTTATTGGTCGGCGGCGAGAGCTTGCTGCAGGCATTCGACGGCGGTCATGTGTGGAAAGGCGACTTGCTGTTTATGTGCGCTTCTTTTTGTTATTCCACCTACGGCATTGTGGTTCGCAGTAAAGGGCTAGACCCCATCAACGCAACGGTTGGTTTGACCGTATTTTCTGTCATGACGTTCCTTCCCATTTACGGCGTGTTGGCTTGGACTGGCCTAGTGGCTAGCAATTTAGCAACGGCACCCATAAGCGAAATGGCATTTCAGGCATTGTTCCAAGGCGGCCTATCCGTTGTTGTTGCGGGTATCAGCTTCAACGTCATGATCCGTACCTTTGGTCCTATTCGCACCACCATGCTCACGGCGTTGGTGCCTGGCTTGTCGGCATTGGGGGCTGTGGTGTTTTTAGGAGAGCCATTGTTTCTCAACTTGATACTGGGCTTGGCACTGGTCACCACTGGCATTTTGATTGGCGCGCGCAAAGCATGAGGGATGCGCCGTCAATACTGGCGGCGGTGTTCCCGATTGGCTATCCAAATAGTGGCGAGCAAAATTACGCTGGCACCAATCACTGTGCTTTGTGTGGGTATGTCACCAAAGACCAAAAAACCCATGCCTGCGGCCCAAATCAGGTCTAAAAATTTCAACGACTGGGTCGCTGAAATGTCGGCAATCCCAAAGCCTCTCGCCATACAGTAGTGCGCCGTAGAGCCCAACACGCCAGTGACTGCAAACGCTACCCATTGCCAGGCGGTGGGAGCTTCCCAGTGAATAAGACCCAACGGCAAGCTGAGCAACGCGACGATGAATGATTGCCACAACACAATGCTGCCTGCCGACTCCGTGCGGGTGAGTGTTTTTGTAATTAAAAAAGAAGCGGCAAACAACGGCGCACTCCCCAGCATAACCAACGTAAACCAACCATCGGTTGCGCCAAGCTTGGGCCCCACAACAACCAATACACCGGATAGCCCAAACAAGGCAGCAACCCAACGCTCCCATCGCATGCGTTCGCCTAAAAACCATGCGGCACCCAGCATGACAAAGATTGGCCCAGTGAAACCAATGGCGGTGGTTTCAGCTAGCCCAATACGGGGCAACGCCGTAAACCACAGTACCAGCGCCAAGCTGTGAACGGCACCACGCCAAAACTGGCCTTTGAGGTTCTTGGGCTTGTACACCGCCCATCCATGACGCATGAGCAACGGCAGCATAACAAGTGCGCCCATGAGGTAGCGTAAAAACTGCGCTTGAAAGGGGTCTAGCTGCATTGACAACCTGCGCAGCTCAGCATTCATGACGGTAAAAACAAAGCCACTTAATGCGACCCACAACATACCGCGCCATACTGCGGGTAACGCTTCAAAATACAGTCGAAGTGCTTGGACTCTGGCCACAACGTATTGGCTGTAACTCACAACAATGCCCTCACGCATAAGCGCTTGTCAACAAGGCTTGTAGGGCTGGCTTGAGAGTTAGCAGTATCAGCGCACATGGACGTGCGATTCAAATACAAAAGCGTCTAATGCCTGCTGGACGGCATCTACTGCTGACGAATAGCTCTGAGGCAGAGACACCGACACCCGCATACCACGGGGCCCACCAGTACTCACGTGCACGTGCGCGTCAGCGAATTGGAACTGAACCTCTAACAGCTGTGTCACCATGCGCGTAGCAGCTGTGCAGCGCAGCTCAGGCTTGAATATTTTTCCCACCGATGTCATGGGAAGGGCCTCCACCACATAGAAATGCTTGGGCCAAGCAGGACGCTCACCAATCCGTTCCTGCGCGTGCGCATGGAGTTCTGCATCACTCACTGTTGAACCAGGACGCAACGCCACAAAGCACACGGGTAACTCACCCGCATAAGCATCGGGCGTGCCCACGGCAGCGGCGTGCGCAACCGCAGGGTGTTCGGCCATGGCGTTTTCTATCATCACGGGGTCTATGTTGTGACCACTGCGAATGATTAAATCTTTGGAGCGTCCAGCAATGTAAATTCGTCCCTGCTCATCGGTATAGCCGAGGTCACCGGTGTTGAGCATGCCGCTTTCAAACACGCCCACGTTTTGGGCTGTATGTAAGTAGCCTGGTGACACATGGGGGCCATGCACAGTTATCACGCCGACCTCGCCTGTGTCACACACATCACCCAACGCCATGTCTGGACCAAAGCGACGCACTTCGACACGCGAATAAGGCAGACGCCACCCCACAGAGCCCGTGGTACCAGCGCTGTCTCCTGCGATGGGGTCATAGGCAATCAGGCCAGACGACTCGGTCATGCCGTAGACTTCCACCAAGTTGCAACCCGTCACCAACCTGAAGCGCTTGGCCACGGCTGGCGGCAGCAGCGCGGCGCCTGTCAGGCCGCAGCGCATAGAACTGATGTCCGCACCATCAACTGGCACATCCAGAACCGCCCCCAAAGATGTTGGCACACCTGCCACCAGCGTGGCCTTGTAGTGCGCCACCAAACGCCAAAAACCTTGAACCATGGCCGGCGAGCGCAAACCACTTGGCGACATCACCAACAACTCCAAGCCCGCCATGAAGCCAGACAACCCACAAGCAATGGTGCCGGCAACATGAAACAGTGGAAATGTAGCGGTCAACACATCACTGGACTGAAAGTTACCCATGACCGCACCGCCCAGCGCAGCTGTCAACTGACCACGGTGCGTGTGCGCGACCAATTTGGGTATGCCAGTGGTGCCTCCCGTATGGAAGTAGGCGGCCACATCGTCGTCTTTGCCAGACTCGCCAAACACCAAATGATCGCTAGGCTGCATTGCCAACGCGGTGTGAAAATCGATCACACCGTCTTCGGCTGGTGTACCAGGGGGTGCAACACGTATCAACGTGAGGCCAGGCAGACGCTCACGAAGCATCAAAGCTTTCTGCCAAATATCCAGCACCGGGTGCGGACCCAATGCCACCAGTGTGCGCGCACCTGTGGCCTCTAGCAACGCGGCAATGTGCTCGACCTGCAGCAAAAAATTAATGGGCACTGCGTAACCTGCCGTTTCAGCGCCCCACAGCGTGGCATGGGTCTCGATGAGAGACGGCAACATATAGGCCACACCTGGGCGAGAACCGCCCACACTGGCGAACAGGTTGGCAGAGCGGCGAATCAAGCCCAACAACTCGGCGTAATTAACACGACGTGGCTGCTCATCAGGCGCGCCACTCATCAGCATGGTGATGGCGGTGCGTGTGGGCTGGCTGGTCGCAACACCAATAAACACATCCAACACACTGCGCTCTGTCAAACGCTGGTCTAGCGGCATGGCCTCTTCAAATTGCACCAAGCTGCCCATATCTTGAATCGTGTGGTCGTGCAAAACTGCCATGGTGCCTCCAAATATAAACTTGCCTAATATAGATTCAAATGTACCAACCCGTGCGTCGGCTTGGCGACTCTCAGGCCAATCCTGGTGACAAGCAGCAGGCCGTGAAGGTGGCCACATCAACCACTTTGACCTTTGACAATAGGCTGTAGCCAGCCAACAACCAGTTGTTCATTCAACCAGTACCGCTCTACAGTGAACGTCCAACAAACAGGGCCACAACCATCCAACCGAGTATGAACAGCGCCTCAAACACGAACAAAGCTATAGGTCGCCAGACCAGCTTGGACAACTTGTCCAAAGAGGTCTTCACACCCAAAGCAGCGATGGATACCACCAAACACCAACCCGACAAATCGGTCAGCGTCGAGACAGCCTCTTTGGGCAATGACACGGTGTTGTTAAGAACTGCCAAGCCAATAAAAACAAGCAAGAAAACAGGTGTGACTTGGGACAGTTTGACCGAGGTGCCGGGGCTCGCCGCCGCCCTGCTGTGCCTAAACAGCATGGCAAACACAACCACCACAGGCATCAACATCGCAACCCGAAACATCTTGCTGAGTGTGGCAAAGTCGGCCACATCTGGCGAGATGATGTAGCCTGCGCCCACCACTTGTGCGACATCGTGGATAGAGCCGCCCAACATAAAACCCGCCTCCGTGGTGCTCAGGTCCAAGGCTGCGACCAACAACGGATAAGTCACCATGGCCAGTGTCGACAGCGTGGCAATCCCAATGGCACTGAGCAAGGTCATTTGCTCAACCTCGTCACTGGGTGGCAAGGTGGCCGCAATGGCCAGCGTGGCGGAGATGCCGCAAATACCAGTTCCACCACCACTCAAAATACCCAAACTCTTTGGCAAGCCCAAGCGTTTGGCGCACCACATACCAAACACAATGGTACTGACCAAACCACCGGCTAAGGCAACCGCACCAAACACGCCCAAGTCATGCAGGTCACCCACCATGATGCGCAAGCCCAGCAAGGCCACACCCACACGCACCAACTTTTTGGCGCTGAATTCAATACCAGCTGTGTAGCGCTCTATACCCAGCAGGTGATGGAAGGCCATGCCCATTAACAGTGCGTACAAATACTTGGGGCCGCCGTAGTGTTCAGATACAAAGGTGGCACTTAAAGCAAGCACCAGTGCCAGACCTATGCCGGGCATCACACGTAGAACACTGGCGTTAACAACGCCGGCTGATTTGAACAGAAACCAATTAGACATAGATACCAATCGGGCTTATAAGCGCCATACATCTGACCCGAGTGCTGCAGGTCTTCAAACCCGTAATGAGGCCGCCCTGCGAACGTTCAGAAAACTTCTTACCCCCAACCTCAGGCAGACGTTGGAGAGGGTTGAGTCTGTTTGGTATCTGGTTCATACGACCTTCGCCGTTGCTGTGTCGTGTTCACTTGTTGGGTACTCGGTGATCGGCGTTATGTGACGATTCACCCATCTGAACACGGAATGATTCAAGGCGTCACAGCGGGGTTAGCGCAGTCAGTATCTTGGGCAAGAACTAATCTAGCCATTAAGTCTTGCAACGACTTACCACCGTTGTTAGCAAAGTAGGCCACTATGCGCAGAGGTACGCTGCGCCCTACCGAGGACAGCTCACACAGCGCACCTTGCTTCAAGTCTTGAGCTATGAGTGCGCGCGGAAGCCATGCGGCACCTTGATCAATCAAAGCCATTTCTCGCAAACCCAAACTGAACTCGCTGACGTATTGAACTGATACCAACCGATCACGCATCAACTCGGGTAAGGCATATGAACGTACAGACTTTCCAAAAAAACTGTCGGGTGGGAAACATAGCAAAGGCAAAGGCTTGTCTGGATTCAAAAAATCCTCTGACGCACAGAGCTTGCTGCTCGCCACCAGCACCAGCGCGTCGTCGCCCAACGGGCAAGAGCTGGCCAACTGTGGTGGCAGGCCATTAGAGGTCTGCGGATCCTCATAAGTGATCAAAATATCGGCACGTCCGCTCACGAGCAGTGCAACACCCTCTTCGTGATTTTCTGAGCGAATTCGAAAACGCTGATCTGAATCAAGCTCTCGCATTTGTGCCAAAAAAGCCGGTATGTGGGCTGTCGCCAAGCTGTGGAGCGTCGCAATCACGAGCCCTGGACTTTGGGTTGAATCCGCTTTCAGCGTGGCACGAAACTCGTAAATACGCGCTCCCAAGCTGCGAAAAGCAGCTTCATACTCGGTGGCTATTGGTGTAAAACGTACGGGCTTATGCTCGCGGTCTACAAGCTTGACGCTCAACCACTCCTCCAACAACTGAATACGGCGCGAAAAGGCAGGTTGTGACACATGGCGCTTTTCCGCTGCCGCAGAAAAGGTGCCCGTCTCTATCAATGCCAGGTAATCGTCCAGCCACTTAAGGTTCATACATATTCCGTTGGACAGTAATCCGTGACTGTAGCTTACACAGTGCCTCTTTATCGATTTGAAAAACCGCACCTCCTGGCCAAGAAGTTTTATCTAGCGACACGTCACAACGTACTATGGCTGCTTGACTTCATTAAAAAATCCAATAACAAGCTGTGAAAAAGTTGCGGATATTCAAGGTGAAGAGCGTGTGAGCAGTTTGGCAATACTGCGATAGAGGCATTGGCAATGCCGCGCCACATTGTCTCGATCTGTGGCCACTGGTAGCTACGATCTTGGTCGCCCCACACAATCAGTGTGGGTTGTTTAATGTAAGACAAATTGCCCCTACCATCCCAGCGCTCCATAGCCCAAAGTCCCGCTTCAGCGGCTTGCTCGCTGGCTTGTGCCGCCAAGTCCCCTAGCGTTTTAGCCATAGGCGAGGCCTCGCGGTCAAGCAACCATGTGGCGCTGATGCGCCGGGCTGTTGCATCAACGCCGTCTTGTGCCAAGCGCTCACGTGACCTCGTCATTGTCTCAAACCGTCCAGGAAGTAACCCTAGAGGACCTGTGGCATACAGCACCAGGCGATTAACGCGCTGTGGGGCAAGATGAACAATCTCTTGCACGATCATCCCCCCCATTGAATGCCCCAGCAAGTGAAAGCGCGCTACACCCAACTGGTCCAAGCAATCCAGTACCACCTGTGCGTACCCGGTAATCTGGTCTGGTGAAGTCATGTGTTTGCTATTGGCAAAACCAGGTAAGTCCATGGCAATCACATCAAGATGCGGACTCAAGGCACGCAGTTCAGCAGCCCATTGACTTGAGCCGCCCAGATAGCCATGCACCAACACCAGCGTTTCGCCACTGCCAGCTCGCTCAACATACAAGGATTCAGATTCGGAGACTAAGCTTTTCATTTCATAACCGAAGGCAACCACAAGGCTACACCTGGTACCGCAATAACGAAGGCGATTAACAGAACCATACAAGCTAGAAACGGCAGGCAACCGATGATCACATCACCGATTGGAATCGTGCCCCTACTGATGCCCTGTATGACGTACAGGTTCAATCCTACGGGCGGCGTCAGTACCGCTATTTCCATGGTGATAGTGAACACGATGCCAAACCAGACCAAGTCAAAACCTGCGGCATGCATCAACGGGTAAATTGTAGGCAACGTGATAAAAGTCATTGACACAGGTTCTAGGAACATGCCCAACACCACATAGAAAGCAATCACAATCGCCAGTACTGTGTAAGGGCTCAGGTCATAGGACAAAAACAGTTCCGTGAATTGTTGTGGCACACGGTAGTAGGTGAGCACGAAACCGAACAACACGCCGGCGGACAGCAGTAGGCCTAGATAGCCCATGGTCCGCATGGTGGCAAGTAGCGCCTCTTTAAAGCCGAAGAAGCTGAGCCCACCTACCGTAAAGGCAAGAATTGTGGTCAACACAGCAGCCACTGCTGCGGCTTCAGTGGGCGTGGCAATGCCAGTGTATATCGACAGCGTAATGACAAGGCCAATAGCAAAAATAGGGCCAATCGCTAGCAACATATCACGCACGCTTGCACGTGGCGAGTTATCTGCATTAGGGATGTGACTGGGGTACAAGCGTCCCCAGATATAAACCACCAGCGCAAACAAGCTCACCAGAACTAGCCCGGGAACGACACCCGCGATGAACAATTCGCCTATCGACTGATCAGTGACAATACCGTAGAACAACAGAATCAGACTGGGGGGGATCAACACGCTGAGCGTGCCCCCAGCTGCCAACACACCACTAGACAGCCGTTTGTTATAGCCTAGCTTGGTCATCTCAGGCAGCGCCACGCCACCTATAGTGAGTGAGCCCACCATAGAGGATCCGCAGACGGCACCAAAACCGGCACATGCGGCGATGCTACCGTAGGCCGCTGAACCTCTAACCCGCACACCCTTGTGCATGAACTGGTACAGGTTAGGCCCGATATTAGAGCGCCCTATAAGCTCCCCCAGTAAAACAAACAGTGGAACCGCCAGCAAGATGTAGTCGATCCACACTCCCCACAGCTTCAGCTCCGTACTGACCAATGCGGTGGACCACCCCTGAATGTGTAGCAGAAATGGCATCGCTGCCAAAGCCAGTGCAAAGGGTATGGGCAGTCCGATGCCGATGAATACCACCAATAAAGACAGCAGGCCCAGCCCAACGTGATACCACTCCATACAACAACCCCAAATTAAGTTTTTGACGAAGCATCAACAGCATTCGTTGCCAAGGAGGCTAATCGCACACCCACGTAAAAAGTAAATACCAGCAAAGCCAGCGCTCCCGGCGCCCAAAAAAGGTACCGAGGCCACAGCAGTATTTCGGAAGCCGAACCCGAACTAAACGAACGCATGGTGGCTTCAACGGCAGCAATGGAGAAAAACACCCCAACGACGCCCATTAGCACCAAGTTCAGGGCTTCGAGCGCGCGGCGGGCTCGAGGCCCGAGCGCATCCAGCAAGAACGACACTTTGGGATAAGCGTTTTCTCGCAGCGCAAAGGCCAAGCCCAAAAAGGCGGCGGGGAACAAAAGCATGGCGGTGGCCTCTGTCACCATACCGTCTGGACTACGCAGCACGTAGCGTACGAATACGCCGTAAGTGATCCACACCGCTTGCACTGAGATGATGATTGCACCCAGAGCAGCCAGCCATAAGGCGAGCCGCTCTGTGCCACGTTGGACAGACGCGAGCATCTTTAATTACAGTGCGTTTTGATTAAAGAGGGTACGCACTTTGCCGGCGAGCTCTGGACCGCAGCTAGCGTTTACTTCGCTTGTCCACTTGCCAGCCACGCTGGTAATTAGGGCATTGCGCTTTTCTGCGCTGATGGGCGTCACAGTGCCACCTTGCTTAACTGCCTCGGCCATGCTCTCGTCCACCCAGCGCTCATACTGTGGCTTCAGCCAGACTTCGGACTCAGCGGCTGCGGCTTGAAGCGACTTCTGATCCGCAGACGACAGAGATTCGAACTTCTTCATGTTGATCATGTACTGAATGTTGCCGTAAAAGAGATTGGACTTGACCATGTGTGGCATGACGCCCCAAAGCTTCCATGCACTGTATGTCGCCACGCCCATGTTAATTCCATCCACCACACCACGCTCGGCAGACTGAAACACTTCTTTTGGCGCAATGAAGACTGGCTTACCACCCCAAGTTTCAATCATCATAGAAACAAGCGGACCAATAGAGCGCACCAGCTTACCGTCTAGTTTTTCCAGGTCGGTGTTTGCACCCTTGAACCACCACTCTTGGTCATATGAGTAGTTGGAATTAATCAATGGCATGAGACCAACTTTATTTGCCTCACCAGTCATGAGCTTGGCATAAGCAGCGTCAAGCGGAATCTGCTTGGTCATGTCGATAGCAATCGGGTAGAGCGAGGTGACCCGGTAGCAAGGTAGGCGTTTGTCAGCAGGTACCCAGCTGATATCTGAAACGCCGCCAAGCATGGCATCAACACCTTCACTCCAACCGTGCAAAGTGGAAGATGGGAAAATTTCAACCTTGACTCTTCCAGCCGTTTTGGTATTCACCAAATCTGCAAATTTCTTGAAACCTTGATAGCGAATATCTACTTCGTTGACATAAGTCGACAAACGTAGTGTGGTTTGTGAATGGGCTGTTGAAGCAAGTATTGCGGAAGCAGCACATGCGAGTGTAGTGATTCGCAATAATGTGCGAGCGTTTTTCTTGAACATCGTAATTTCCTTTGTTAAATAAATCTGAAACAAACCTCACGTGCCTTTTGCCAGCGCATCAAATTAACCCTGCGAACTCTTGAGACCAAATGCATCGCCGTAGCCAAATAGCGCGACCGATCCACCGGTGTGCAGAAAGACAACGTTGTCGTTGGCCTTGAAGTAGCCTTTTCGAATCAAATCGATAAGGCCTGCCATGCCCTTGCCCGAATATACGGGGTCTAGCAACAAACCTTCCGTACGCGCGAGTATCTCTACCGCCTCCAACATACCGGCCGTCGGTAAGCCATAACCAGCACCGACGTAGTCGCAATTTGCGGACACCAACTCCCGTGGAATGCCGCCACCCATGCGCATGTGTTCAGCTGTACGGCACGCCAGGTCGTACACCATGGCTTCTTGCTTCTCTTGGGGTGCGCGTACCCCGATACCCAATAACTTGGTGTCGCTGTTGATGGCGTGTAGACCTGCCACCAGCCCAGCTTGGGTGCCCGCACTGCCAGTTGCGTGAACGAGATAGTCCATCCTCAAACCTCGAGCAGCAGCCTGACTGGCCAACTCCATGGCTGCGCTCACATAGCCAAGAGCACCCACCGGGGTTGAGCCACCACCTGGAATGACGTACGGTCGGGCGCCATCTGCTTTGAGCTGCTCGGCAAGCTGCTCCATTTCTTGTTGCATGTTGCTGCCGCCGCTGCGCCTGTCAACGGTGGCTCCGTGCAAGCGGTCCAGCAACACGTTGCCGTTGTCTGTGTAATCTGGGTCGGTGCTACCGGTGCGGTCTTCCAGCAAAATATGACACTTCATACCAAGCTTGGCTGCTGCGGCAGCGGTCTGACGAGCGTGATTGGACTGGGTTGCCCCCTGCGTAATCACCACATCAGCGCGCGCAGCAATGGCTTCAGCCATCAAGTACTCAAGTTTGCGGGTCTTGTTGCCGCCTGTCGACAAACCGGTGCAATCGTCCCGCTTAACCCACAGGCGAGGACCTCCCAACAAAGCCGTGAGGTTAGCCATGGGCTCCAGTGGAGTGGGAAAGTGCCCCAATTGGATACGGGGGAAAAGAGATAGATCCATATGTAACTTCTAAATTGCGTTTCAATGACCGAATTATGTGTACGCAGTTCGAGCAAGTCCAATCGATTTATTGGTTTGTATTATTCGTTTTTTGCATACAGCGTAAAACTCACAACCTGGACATTTAGCAGGTTTCATGCCTATAAAAAAACACAAAAAATGCACCTTCTTAGTGCGTGTATTTAGATTCGAACATACGCTGATAAATAATGGATTTGGCATGCACAGGGATTTTTTAGTCTGTGCACAACAACCTTCGGTTCACGTGCGACGGCATGGTCTTTCCTGATTTTTAACTGGTTTGTTGACCCATTTATCAACCAGAACAAAACACTGTGCTTCAGAGCATGACAAGCAGTTCCAACCCGTTGTGCGATGCCTTGCTAAGCCAAAGGACACAGACGCTGGTGTGAAACGACAAATTTTGTTACAGAGGCCGTTATTCTTAGTGCGTGTTGCCACCTGTGTAGAGCCAGGGCTGGACTCGAACAGCAAGCACCACAATTGTGCGGTGACATTGTTCTGCACCACAATAAATTGACTAACAACAACCCAAAGAGGCTAGGTGCTCAACCACCGTGACCTCATGTTTGTCAAGCTTGAACGAATTCCGGGTGCTTTGATGAACAGCTGACAACACACTGTATTCAAAAAAATTCAATACCCTGCAAAATAACGCCCTGCACGCGCTAGCAACTCGACCGCTACAGTTCACTGACTTTGAACCGTTCAGTTCTGTTGCTCAAGCGTTCGCATCTACAACTTGCGTGGAATGCCAGCTAAAAACGTCATGTTCTAAGTCAATTGAGAGCGGTTTTAAATTGGACTACAACGATGAATGGGCTGGTGTACCCCGCTGCTGAACCGCGTCCTTCGTACCACTGAAAGCGGGTATCCCTGACCATGCCCATGCCCATGCCCATGCCCATGCCGGCCTTGCCGATGTGCGCGAGCCAATTAAAACACGTGGCTGCGTATAGGCTGGCTATCGCCTAGGTGTCAAACAGCTGTCGCTATCGACCATGGTTCAATGTTTACAACTAGAGAAGGTCTGGGCGTTGTTGATGAATACGGCTTGGTCTAGGTCTTATGCAGATAAGCTTGCAAGATCTTTGATGAACGAACATGGCAACAACAAAACGTCCCAGACCAATACCTATTTAAATAGGTTGCTCAGCGCCACCGCCAAGCATGCAATCAATAGGGTATAGCCATCCATGTGCCAGCGGGGGCCATCGGCAATTTGGAGCCAGCCACTTGGCGTATTGTTGACTGCACTGCGCCAACTTGCACAACTTCTCCAAGCGCCAACCCTTTGGCCACGCTGGCTTGCAATACGGGTTCAAGCAGTTCACGGCTGTTCACCAGCACCAATGTGTCGCCCACCCGCAAACCATTCTGACTGCCGCCACTGACAGTCAGGTCTTGGCCCTCATAATTCAGAATTGAAAACTGCAAGGGCTCCCGAGACATGAGGGTGTTGATGCCCTGCACACCGCTGGCGCTGCCAAGACGAATACTGTCAATCACTGTTTGGGGCACATCCGGCGGCAGCAAGCTCAAGGCATCGACATCCCAAACCAACTGTTGGCTGTATAGCCATGTGGCTTGGTGCTGACCACGCTTGGTCAGCACCAAATCGATTTGCCAATCGGTGGTTTTAACCGGCACGGACACTGCGTCTTTAGACAGAGCAAGTGACGGGCCTTGCAACGCAGACGCCGCTACTGCGTTGTGCACCTTCAAACTCAGGTGCCAATCTGCCAACTGCGATGTGTTGTCACCTTGGACGGCAGCTTGGTACGAGCCTAACTTGCTCATGACATGCGGACTTTGGCCCCAACGAATAGCTTGCGTGCGGACCACATCGTCCCACTGCGTACGCCATTCGTTTAGCATTTTTGTTGCGAAATACCGATAGTCACCACGAATGCTGTCACTGAGATCACTTGTGAAACTAACACGCTGCATCCAACGCTCGTCTGAAGGAAGCAAGTGTGTATGGACTGGGGGGGGGTCTGCGCTCAGCTCATCTGCGGCAATGCCCTTCACTGTGACACCTGTGCCATCGCCGAGATAGTTGGCTACACGCACACCTCGCACCGTCGCACCATTAACAACCCGTGTACCTTGTTGGAGCTGCCCGTTTTGGTCGATCCAAGCCGGGGACACCACCCGTGTTGGCATTCGTAACGCCTCTTCCACCAAGACCCGTTTGATAGCGTCGAGTTCTTGCTCGGGCAAACGGCCCCGTGCAAATTGTTGGGGCTGTACCAGTTGAGTCCTGGGATTTAACAACGAGCGCATGGCTGCTATTTTGTCGGTCGTTGCAGTAGGAACAGAAGCGGCCTCAGTCGTCACAGGTGTCACAGGTGTCACTTTATTTGCAGGGTCAACAATGTCTTTAGCTTGGGCTGCGGCTTTCGCAATGGCTCGAAAAACAACTGTCGAAGGTGTCGCTCGCGTTTGCAAACCACCCTGGACAAAAGCACCTACTTTGTCGACTTTTTTGAGCGCTTTGTCTGTTGTGATGGCCTCGTTTGGAAACAACTGGCTCTGGGTGAATTCATAATTGCCGCCAGCACTGCCAGTGTCACCAGTGCTGACAGGAGCAGGTGCAGGAGCAGGAGTAGCTGCCGCTGCAGGTTCAGCAGCAGGTGCAGGAGTATCTGCCGCTGCAGGTTCAGCAGCAGGTGCAGAAGTGGGTCCCGGCGAAGGAGGTTTCGATGGTGCACCTGTCGCCCATGCTGCACCAGGCAAAGCCCAAGCCATGGCCATGGCCAAGCAAATGACTACAGTCCGTAAGGTGGTGGCACTTAAACGATTCATGAAAAAAATTAAAAGCATTGAACGAACCCAACCCCTTGACCGCCAGGCTGTCGACATGCGCCATGACAGACTGACAACGGCGTAGTTGCCTTGCTGCGACGAGCTTGCCATTGTGACAACTTGTTTGAATGTATCAACTTTACTCTAAATAGCAATTCAATATGACCCGGGCTCAGCGTTGGATCAACGCAAGTGAGGCAGCCCGCAATAACGACAAGACTTGATGCTTAAGCCTGCCAGCCACCTATGCTGGTAACAGCTTCTAGCGCCTCCTTTCAACAGGTGGCTGACGAAATGCGCAGATATGCGGATGCAAAAAGTAAGAGGCAAACACCTTCAACGCGGCATTAGCAAGTACGTAAGCCTCGCATAACACACCTCTTGCTAGCCTCTCAGGTATACCGCCTCGAGGGGCTTTTTTGTCGAGGTGGTGTGATAGTAGCCGCTGTCAGTTGTGGTGCGTCGTGGTGAGTAGGGCTGGTGTATTCGCCACTGCCAAGGCACGTGCGTCTGTACGCTATTAATAGATTGTCAAAAATAGTATACTTTTTTTTTGAAAAGATAAAACCCATTTTAGGAGACGTAATATGACTGCAGAAGAGACTGTAATGAGCGGCTACGCGGCCTTTGGGACCGGCGATATGGAAACATTAGGCAAGCTGTATCACCCGGCATGTAAAACCACCTTCCACGGCGACCATGCATTGGGAGGCGAATATATTGGTTTTCAAGATTTGCTGATGCATATGTTTGCCAAGCTGAATGATGCATGGCCTGGTTTTAGCCTTGGCGTAGACAAAGTTGTGTCGGACGACAACAACGTTTGCGTGTTTTGTACCATTACAGCAGATGGTGGGTTAAGCGGAAAAGGTGTGCACAGCTTTGTGGTGGAAGACGGATTAGAAGTCAGCTTCGATCTGTACTGGGACAGCGCTTACTGGGCCAAGCATTCCAAAATCTAAAAAAGCTTGCATTGACTACATGTATGTAGAAACTCTCTGTCATCAAGAACAAACCAAAGCCTGGGTGCTTTGATGGTTTTTTCGCAGCTGTAAAGGCTTTTAATGAGAGCAGGCTGTTGAATAGCATTCAAAACTGAGGGCATCTTTTGATGCCCCCTTGGAATTACTGAGGGGACATCTGAAGAGCTGACGCTACAACGTGCAGACCAAGACACCACCACTCACGATCTACCCCTGACTTCTTGTAGGTGAAGCTGAAGAGTTCGCTTGGTTCATCGTTGGACTAAATGAATACATCCATCCCACGAAAGCGGGTGAAGGCATTGATCAGGAATTTCTTTTGATGGGGTGAATGTAAGGGGTGAGACCCAAAACCCAGAAAGGAGAAAGCCCTTATAAATCAATGATTTATAAGGGCTGAAACCATTGGCGGAGTGGACGGGACTCGAACCCGCGACCCCCGGCGTGACAGGCCGGTATTCTAACCAACTGAACTACCACTCCGCGTGGGCAGCTTTTAAGTGGATGCTTGTGGCATCCACCAAGTGCTACAAACTTGGCGACCCTACGGGGATTCGAACCCCGGTACCTACCGTGAAAGGGTAGTGTCCTAGGCCTCTAGACGATAGGGTCATAACCTAGACTACATAACTTAGTAAACGTTGCCGTTTGTTTAAGCTAAGCCTCGAATTATACGATGATTTTTCGAGACTTTTAAAAATACTTGGTGGAGGTAAGCGGGATCGAACCGCTGACCTCTTGCATGCCATGCAAGCGCTCTCCCAGCTGAGCTATACCCCCACGATGTGTGTCACCTGACGCACAACTTTCGTTGTGAGCCGCTGTGTAGCACAGCCACTGAGTATAAAACAATTTTTAGGCTTCTTTGAGCTTGGTCACCACATTTTTTTTATCAAACAATGCCAGCATTGCGTCGACCGATGGCGTGTTGGTCGTACCCAGCATCAACACGCGCACAGGCATGGCCAACTGGGGCATTTTCAAACCATGCTCAGCCAGCGTGGCTTTTATGGCCGCAGCAATTGCATCTTTGCTCCACTCACTGACATCCAACTTGTCTGCCAAGCTTGCAAGCGCAGGCTTTATGTCCTGCGTAACGTGCTTGGCCATGTCCTCGTCAGACGCAAGCGCAGGCGAGTAGTACGCTTTCGCCCAGTCGGCTAAAACCACCAGTGTGTCGCAGCGGTCTTTAAACAGTGCACATACACCAATGAGACGCGCATCTGGCTCAGCTTGTATGCCCTCAAATTGCAAGCGCTGTGCCACCATGACAGCAAGCGTTGGGTCTGCGGTAGATTTGATGTGCTGCGCATTGATCCAACGCAGCTTGGCATCATCAAATTGTGAGGCACTGCGTCCTAAGTGGTCTAAGTTAAACCATGACAAAAACTGCTCGGTGCTGAACACCTCGTCGTCTCCGTGGCTCCAACCCAGTCTGGCCAAGTAGTTCACAACAGCTTGGGGCAAGTAGCCTTCGTCGCGGTATTGCGTAATAGCCTTGGCGCCATTGCGCTTGCTCATCTTCTCACCGGCTTCATTCAGCACAGTCGGCAAGTGGGCATATACAGGGGGCGTGTGGCCCAAGGCCCTCAAGATGTTTATTTGACGCGGTGTGTTGTTGACGTGGTCATCGCCACGAATAACGTGGGTGATGGCCATGTCCATGTCATCAACCACCACGCAAAAGTTGTAGGTGGGCGTGCCATCAGGGCGTGCAATCACCAAGTCGTCTAGCTCGGCATTGGCTATTTCAATCAAGCCTTTGACCTTGTCGGTCCAAGCCACCACACCGTCTGTCGGGTTTTTGAAACGCCACACAGGCTGCACGTCGTCTGGCACAGTTGGCAAGGTTTTGCCTAGCTCTGGGCGCCACAAACCGTTGTAGCGTGGCTTTTCTTTGGCCGCCATTTGCTCGTCACGCAGCGCGTCCAGCGCCTCTTTGGACATGTAGCATGGGTAAATTAGATCAGCCTCTTTAAGCTGAGCCAACACCTCACGGTAACGTTCCATGCGCTGCATTTGGTAAAACGGGCCTTCATCAGGCGTTAGCCCAAGCCACTCCATGCCCTGCAAGATAACATCCACAGAGGCCTGCGTAGAGCGGGCTTGGTCTGTGTCTTCAATGCGCAATATAAAGTCACCGCCTTGGCTGCGCGCAAAAGCCCACGGGTACAAAGCCGAACGAATATTCCCCAAATGGATAAAGCCTGTGGGAGACGGTGCAAAGCGGGTGCGCACGCGCACAGCACTCACAGGTGTTGAAGCAGTGGTGGTGCCAGCATCAAATGTGGTCATGAATCAGGCGCAGCCTATAGCCATTGCGCGTTGTATGTCGTTTTGTAAATCGGGGATGTGTTCTAGGCCTACTGCCACACGGATGAGTGACTGGCCCACGCCAGCGTTGGCGCGCTGCGCGTCGCTCAAGCGGCCATGTGAGGTGCTAGCGGGGTGCGCCACCAATGTTTTTGTATCACCCAAATTGGTGCACAACTTGGCCAACTGCATGGCGTTCAATGTGGCAAAAGCTTTGGCCCTGCCCTCTTGCGCGTTGTTGGCTTTTAGCGAAAACGACAACACCGCTCCCCCCAGGCCACCTTGTTGACGCATAGCGAGTTCGTGTTGAGGGTGACTGTCTAAACCCGGGAAAAAAACTTGATCCACCGCATCTTGTGTTTGTAACCACTGGGCCAACGCCAGGGCATTGCCAGACTGCGCACGCATGCGGATACCCAGAGTTTCTAGACCCTTCAGCACCACCCATGCGTTAAAGGGGGATAAAGTCATGCCAGCGCTGCGTATAACTGGGCTGAACACCTCACTGACCAGCTCCTCAGATGCACACAGAGCCCCCGCCATCACACGGCCTTGCCCGTCGAGGTACTTGGTACCCGAATGCGTCACGATATCAGCGCCAAACTCAACAGGGCGTTGCAAAATGGGTGTCGCAAAACAATTGTCAACGGCCAGCCATGCACCTGCTTTGTGTGCAATGTCCGCCAACGCAGCTATGTCACATACATCAGTAAGTGGGTTGGTCGGTGTTTCGGCAAACAACAGCTTGGTGGTGGGCTGCACAGCCGCAGCCCATTGCGAGACATCGGTTTGAGAGACAAACGTAGTGGTAACACCAAACTTGGCGAACTCGGTACCGATGAGTTTGATGGTGGAGCCAAACATGGAGTGCGAACAAATAACGTGGTCGCCACTTTTGAGCAAACCCATGCACATCAACAAAATAGACGACATACCAGTGGATGTAGCGATAGCGGCTTGCGTGCCTTCCATGGCCGCCAAACGCTGCTCAAAGCTGCTCACCGTTGGGTTGCCCAAGCGCGAGTACGTATAACCCTCTTCCTCACCTGCAAACCGAGCTGCGGCCACTTCGGCGCTGGGCTGGACATAGCCGCTGGTTAGAAACAAGGCTTCCGCATTTTCACCGTATTGACTAGGAGGCATGCCAGTATGCTGGGCATGGGTTTCTGCATGCCAGCTTGAGGTATCGGGAAGGTGCGGCGAACTCATACGTTGGCGTCCTCTTGCAATTCATCTGCCTCAATGCGCTCACCGCGCAACCGAATGATATCTTCGGGTGTGATGTCACCCGTGCAGTAAATGCCATCAAAACACGAAGCGTCAAAGCCAGTGAGCTTTGGGTTGAGTGAGGCAACAGCGTTTTTGAGGCCTTGCACGTCTTGGTAAATCAGTGCGTCACAACCAATCACTTTACAAATTTCGTCAACAGTTTTGCCGTGTGCAACCAGCTCTTCTGGGCTTGGCATGTCAATGCCGTACACATTGGGAAAGCGCACTGGCGGTGCAGCGCTGGCCAAATATACTTTTCTAGCGCCTGCGTCGCGGGCCATTTGCACAATCTCGCGGCTGGTGGTACCACGAACAATGGAGTCGTCTACAAGCAACACATTGCGACCTTTGAACTCAGACGCAATCACGTTGAGCTTTTGGCGCACAGAGCGCTTGCGCACTGCCTGCCCAGGCATGATGAAAGTGCGACCCACGTAACGGTTTTTAACAAAACCTTCGCGGTAAGGCTTGCCCAACAAATGCGCCAGTTGCATGGCGCTCGGGCGTGACGACTCTGGGATCGGAATCACCGAGTCAATCAGGTCTGGCGAAATGGTAGAGATCACACGCTGGGCCAGAGTTTCACCCATGTTCAAACGTGCTTGGTACACCGATACGCCGTCTAACTGCGAGTCTGGTCTGGCCAAATAAACATACTCAAACAAGCATGGAAAATGGGCCGAGGTCTCGCTGCATTGCTGCGCGTGCACCTGACCTTGCATATCAATGAACACCGCTTCGCCGGGGTCTATGTCACGTACTAGGGTGTGGCCTGTGCCCTCGAGCGCGACCGACTCGCTGGCCACCATGGCTGTACCTACGCCTTGACCTAAGCACAGCGGGCGAATACCAAATGGATCACGAAAAGCCAGCAAGCCGTGGCCGGCGATGAGTGCGACAACGGCATAAGAGCCCTTCAAGCGCTTGTGCATGCGCGTGACTGCCGCAAACACATCAGCAGGCTTTAGAGGCAGGCCTCGCGTAGCGATGTCGAGTTCGTGAGCCAACACGTTGATCAACACTTCGGAATCAGAATCGGTGTTGATGTGGCGGTGGTCTGTGCTGAACAACTCGGCTTTCAGGGCGTGCGCGTTGGTGAGATTGCCGTTGTGCGACATCACCAAACCAAAAGGAGCGTTGACGTAAAAAGGCTGGGCCTCCTCTTCGCTGTTGGCGTTGCCAGCCGTGGGGTAGCGCACTTGCCCCAAGCCCACATTACCTGGCAAGGCGCGCATATCTCGGGTACGAAATACATCGCGCACCATGCCCTTTGCCTTGTGCATGAAAAACTTTTGACCTTGTTGTGTCACTATGCCTGCGGCGTCTTGGCCGCGGTGCTGCAACAGCAACAAGCCGTCGTATATCAGTTGATTAACCGGAGCGTTACTGACCACGCCAACAATGCCACACATTTATGGAATCAACCTTTCAATCGCCTGTGGCAACACAGGCTTAAGTAATACCAACACAGATTGCAACAATTGCCCCCCGTTGGAGCTTGCCCACCAGGGTTCAGTTTGTAGCTTCAAAATCAACACAATCAGTGCGCAAGCGAGCAACACAACCAGGGCACGAACGATGCCAAACAACGCTCCCAGCGACCTATCAGTTGGGCGCAAGCCCGAGGAGCTGATCCAACGGCGAAAAGTTGAAGCGACAAAGCCGCCTACAAACACAAACACCACAAACACCACGACATAGCGCACCACAACCGACACCAAACCTGAACCGCCTAAGGCTGGCGCCCATTGGGCAATCAGTGGCGCCAACAAACTGGTGGCCGTTAAGGCGAACAACCAGTTGGCAATGGCCAGAATTTCATACACCAAACCCCGCCATGCGCCCCAAACCAGTGATGACACCAGCATGAGAGCCATGGCGATGTCTAGAACTGACCAACCGACGTAAGCCATACGCCGTTAAAACGTCAGAACGCGTGCTTCTAACTTCAACAGCTCAACGCGGTCTATGAAGTTTTGCAGCTCAACGGCATCATCAAATGGGCCAACGCGCACTCGGATAAATTTCGAACCATTGCTTTGAATGACTTGGGTATATGTGGTGATGCCAGCACGCTCTAAACGCAGGCGTACTTCCCGTGCACGCTCTACATCATTGAAAGAACCCACCTGAATCACGCGACGCTTGCCGTCATTGGGGTAGTCGGTAGCTGTGGCTGTTGTAGAAGCAGACTTAGCAGCGGCTTTTGCCAAAGTGCCGTTCAAAATAGCTTGTGCCCTAGTTGCCTCGTCTTGCTTGTCTTTGGCTGCCTGTGCTTGCTGCTCAAGTGATGCTTGCTGCGCTTGTTTGCTGGCCTTGGTTTGCGCCGTCACATCTGGCTGCGTGGTCTCAACTTGCGGCTTGGTTGCTTCAGCAGGCGCAACAGCAGCTGGAGTTGGCGTGGTACTCACACTGGGCGCAGCAGCCACAGCCGTGGGTGCAAGCAACGGCTGCACCTCGTCTTTTGACGGTATGGCCACAGGTAAATCAACCTCTAGTGGACGTGGCTCGGTGTCAAACAACAGCGGAAAACCCACAATGGCAATGGCCACCAACAGGGCCGTTCCAACCAAACGGTATTGGGCACGACGTCTGATGGTCTCTACGCTGTCGCTGTCACGCCCAGCACTGGCAGATTTACTAAACTTAAACATAGGGTGTAAAGCGCACTGAATGGGTTAGTAAGGGCTTCAAGGCTATGGCCGCACATAGGGTTGATGCCAGTTCATCGAACTCAAGCTTTGAGGTGTTTGGCCTCTAAACGGGGTATGCCTTTGGTCAATACGCCGCCAACGGTGAAGAAAGATCCAAAGACAATGATTCTATCAGTGGGGCTGGCTTTGGCCACGGCTGCATCCAAAGCCAGTTGTGGGCTGGTAAAGCACAGGGCGCTGGCCTTTTGCGTTTCTGCTGTTGCTTGGGCTAAAGCCTGAAGCTGCGCGCTGCCAAGGGCTCGCGGCAGCGGCAAATCTGTGAAATACCAATGGTCGACCAACGGACCAACCGTTGCCAACATCTTGGCCACATCTTTGTCTGCCATGCACCCAAACACTGCGTGGGTGCCCGGGTAATAGCCCATGGCGTCCAAATTGGCCGTGAGCGTGGCGGCCGCATGCGGGTTGTGCGCCACGTCCAGTACCAAGGTCGGCTCGCCAGGAACAATTTGAAAGCGTCCTGGCAGCTCTACCAGCGACAAACCCGCTCGTATAGACTGCGCCGAAACCGGCAACTGAGGGCGCAAAGCTTCGAGCGCAGCCAACACACCTGCTGCATTGAGCAGTTGGTTGGCGCCGCGCAGAGCTGGATAGGCCAAGCCGCTGTAACGCCTGCCGCGCCCTGCCCAGCCCCATTGCTGCTTGTCACCAGACACATTGAAGTCGCGCCCCAGCAGCCAAGTGTCGGCCCCAATGGCTGTCGCGTGGTCCACCACGCTTTGTGGCGGCACAGGGTCACTCACAATAACCGGCTTGCCTTGACGCATGATGCCGGCTTTTTCGAAACCAATGGCCTCGCGGGTGGTACCCAAAAACTCGGTATGGTCAATGTCTACGCTGGTGATGATGGCGCAGTCGGTGTCAATCACATTGACGGCGTCTAAACGCCCACCCAGCCCAACCTCCAAAATCACAACGTCTAACTTGGCTTGCTGCAGCAACCACAAAATTGCCAACGTGGTGAATTCAAAGTAGGTCAAGCTGATGGCTTGGCCATCCAACACGCGGGCTCGCTCAACCACCTCAAACGCCTGACACAGCTGCTCAGGAGTCACGTGTTCTTCAAACAAGCGACAACGCTCCTCAAACTGCACCAAATGTGGCGAGGTGTAGACCCCAGTTTTATAGCCAGACTGCATCAGCACGGCCTCTAACATGGCGCAAGTAGAGCCCTTGCCGTTGGTACCAGCCACCGTTATGACCGGGCAGCTCATCACCAAGTGACCTGGTATGCGTGTTACCACCTCTTTCACGCGGTCCAAACCCATGTCAATCGCCACAGGGTGTGAAGCCCCTATCACGTCTAGCCACTGCTGCAAGCTGCGCGTTGGCTGCTGTTCAGTTGGCGTTGCGGTTGCGGTGGGCTGTAGGCTGGGTGTTGTTGTCATGGCTGTCAATTATGTCGTGGTTTCTATTGTGTCAGTCCACCAAGGCCGGTGCGCAGACGTGCAAAATACACCCATGATCAACACAGCCAGCACCGTCACCATCTTTGGTATATCCAACTGCGACACCGTCAAAAAAGCCAGAGTCTGGCTGAACGAACACGGTGTCAACGCTGTGTTTCACGACTTTAAAAAATCAGGCGTCCCCAACGACGCCGAACTAGACAGCTGGTTTGCCGCGCATGATTGGGCGACGGTCATCAACAAAAAAGGCACGACATGGCGCAAGCTAGACGCCGAAACGCAACACGCAGTGGTCGATGCTGTCAGCGCCACAGCACTGGCCAAAACCTACCCAAGCGTCATCAAACGCCCAGTGGTGCGCTGGCCTAATGGCCGCATCACGGTTGGTTTTGTACCAACCGATTGGCGTGCCTTGATCGACTAGGCTGCCAACCCTTGCATCAACGTATGCCTAGCTGCCCCTACAATTACCCTAGATATTAGATTGACCTGAGCACATCCAACACACCATGTCCACCATTCTTCAACACATACCCGCTGGCCAAAAGGTCGGTATTGCTTTTTCCGGCGGCTTGGATACCAGCGCCGCGTTGCTGTGGATGCGTCAAAAAGGTGCCGTACCATTTGCCTACACCGCAAATTTAGGCCAGCCAGACGAGCCTAACTACGACGAAATACCCCGCAAAGCCATGGCTTACGGTGCAGAAGCAGCACGGTTAATTGACTGCCGTGCGCAGTTGGCGCAAGAAGGTATTGCAGCGTTGCAAAGCGGCGCATTTCATATTTCCACTGGTGGCATCACCTACTTCAACACCACCCCCATAGGCCGTGCCGTCACTGGCACCATGCTGGTCGCCGCCATGCGTGACGACAACGTCAATATTTGGGGCGACGGCAGCACCTACAAAGGCAACGACATTGAGCGCTTTTACCGCTATGGCTTGCTGACCAACCCATCGCTGCAAATTTACAAGCCTTGGTTGGACCAGCAGTTCATCGACGAGCTAGGCGGTCGCACGGAAATGTCCGCTTTTATGCAGGCTGCTGGTTTTGACTACAAGATGTCGTCAGAGAAAGCCTATTCCACAGACTCCAACATGCTGGGCGCAACCCATGAAGCCAAAGACCTTGAGAGCTTGGCCAGCGGCATGCACATTGTGGAGCCCATCATGGGCGTGGCATTTTGGAAAGACGAGGTTGAGGTCAAACGCGAAACCGTTTCTGTGCGCTTTGAAGCAGGCCAACCTGTTGCCTTGAATGGCCAAACCTTTGCCAACCCAGTTGACCTGATATTGGAAGCCAACCGCATTGGTGGGCGACACGGTTTGGGCATGAGCGACCAAATAGAAAACCGCATCATTGAAGCAAAAAGCCGCGGCATCTACGAAGCCCCCGGCTTGGCCTTGCTGCACATTGCCTACGAGCGCTTGGTCACGGGCATACACAACGAGGACACCATTGAGCAATACCGTATGAGCGGCTTGCGCTTGGGTCGATTGCTATACCAAGGCCGCTGGTTTGACCCTCAAGCCATCATGCTGCGTGAAACGGCCCAGCGCTGGGTAGCCAGCGCCATCACTGGCGAGGTCACGCTGGAGCTGCGCCGTGGCAATGATTACTCAATCTTGAACACCGAATCAGACAACCTCACCTACGAAGCCGAACGTTTGACCATGGAGCGCGGCGCGTCTATGTTCAGCCCCAGAGACCGCATTGGTCAACTCACCATGCGCAACCTAGATATCGTAGATACCCGGGCCAAGCTCAACACCTACAGCAAGGCTGGCTTGCTCACGCATGGCGAGGGCACCGACATGCTCAAGCTGTCTGGCGACAAACCCACATAAAGCCGGCTAGCCGATACACGTCGAACAGAGACCACTTGCAGTGCGCCCTAGTTGGCCGGCACCCAAGTGGTTTTTGTTTGTATTGCGCGGCGCAACAGTGGCAGCGCGGCCAGCATGGCGGTGCGCCCCGCTGCAATGGCCTGCTTGCGCGCAGCAAAATTAGCTGAGCCAATGTGCTGCAAGTTAGGCCTTACCACCACATCGGCACCCACCAACTCGAAACCATTCAAGCGCTGACCCATGATGGAAAACGTTTGAAGCATCAAACCCAAGGTGTCATTGGCAGGCGTGGCGGAAGGCGCACTGGATATGTCCACACCGATCACCAGTTGTGCGCCCATTTGTTTCACAAAGCTCACGGGAACCGGAGCGACCAACCCGCCGTCTACATACTCTTGCCCGCCTATCGGAACCGGCATAAACACACCTGGCACAGCCGACGAGGCTCGCACCGCTTCGCCAGCATCCCCGCGCTGAAACAGCACAGGGTTACCGCTGTTAAGCTGGGTGGCCAGCACGCCAACTGGCTTGGGCATGGCTTGCAACAATGTGCCCTTCACTTGTTCGTTGACGTACTTGGCGAGTGCCGCACCACGCAACATCCCGCGGTTGCCCCAAGGCATCATCCAATCAGCCAAGGTCGTTTCATTCAAACCCAAAGCAGCCTGCTCTAGGGCGGCACCTGACAAACCGCTGGCGTACAACACGGCCACCACGCTGCCTGCGGACGTACCTGCCAACAGGTCCAGCTGAATACCCGCCTCATCCAGTACCTGCAGCACACCCACATGTGCAAAGCCCCTGGCGGCACCGCCGCCCAAGGCCAAGCCAACGCTTGGCAACTTGGCCACAGTGGGGACTGGCACTGGCTTGATAGGCTCTTCAGGCGGCAAGTTGGGTTGCAAGACCGAACAGGCGCCCAACACCAGCGCCGCAGCCAACACCACCAGCCGTTGTGTGCAGGCAGCAGCTACAAGCGTCCGTGCAGTAGCTTGTGCAGGTGTCGGCGTTAAGCGAACAGTGAGAGTGTGTGTGCAGGTCATAGTGGGCAGATCTTAGGGCACCTTGCCAACTGCATGCATTTGTTTTGTAACGGCAAGCCGGCTGTTATCCAAGACCAATGGCATGGAGTCTGTTGACACATCAATAGCCCACATACATATGAATACTATTTGTTTAGCTGCGGTGCAACTGCTGCTAAGGTGGTTGACATGTTGGCGATTAACCATGCCGTCACATTATTGAACACTCCTAGCCATTAGCTCTTAACGGCTACCGCTGTTAGCCGATCAGCAACCATTGACCACCCCTCCTCAATCTCATGACCGATCTACTGCTTCTCATATTTTTATTTCTAGCTGCTGGCGTTGTTGCAGTACCAATTGCTTCACGGCTGGGCTTGGGCTCGGTATTGGGTTATTTAAGCGCTGGTATGGTCATCAGCCCCCTGCTGTCGGTCCTGAACGTGCAGGTTGAGTCGATTCAGCATGTGGCAGAGTTTGGCGTCGTGATGATGCTGTTTTTAGTCGGCTTGGAGCTAGAGCCAAAACTGCTGTGGTCTATGCGACACCGCCTTCTAGGTCTGGGTGGACTGCAAGTGGGATTGACGTGCGCACTGGTGATGCTGGGCTTCATCGCGCTGGGCTACACCTGGCAAGTCAGTCTGGCTGTGGGGTTGGTGTTTTCGCTGTCCTCGACGGCTATCGTGCTACAGACACTGAATGAAAAAGGGTTGTTTAAAAGTCAAGGTGGGCAAGCTAGTTTTTCAGTGTTGCTGTTTCAAGACATTGCAGTCATTCCCATGCTGGCCTTGCTGCCGCTGCTGGCCAGCACAGAACTGCTCAGTCTTGCATCAACCGTGTCAAACGAATCCAGCGCCAGCAACCCGTCATCCGACATGGCTGACCATGCGTCATCGCTGAGCTTGGTAGCTGGCTTGCCGGGTTGGGCCGCAGGCTTGGTCACCGCAGCAGCTGTGGCAGCTGTGGTCTTGGTTGGGTCGCGATTGACGCGCCCGGTGTTTCGTTTTATTGCCATGGCCAATTTGCGCGAGTTGTTCACAGCCACCGCATTAGGCATGGTGGTTGGTATTGCCTTGCTCATGAGCTTGGTCGGACTGTCTCCAGCGTTGGGCACATTTTTAGCCGGTGTTGTACTGGCCAACAGCGAGTACCGCCACGAGTTGGAGTCGCACATCTACCCGTTTAAAGGCTTGCTGTTGGGATTGTTTTTTATGACGGTTGGTGCGGGCATTAACTTTGAGCTGTTTTTGTTTGACACGGGAACGGTACTTGGCTTAACGTTTGGGTTGATTGCGATCAAGGCGCTGGTGCTGTGGGTGCTGAGCGTGGTGTTTGGTATCAACGGCACTGACCGGTGGCTCGTGACCCTCGGGCTGGCCCAAGCGGGTGAGTTTGGCTTTGTACTCTTAACTTTTACGGTGGGTCAAGCCATCATCCCCCAGGTCTTGGCTGACCAGTTGTTGTTGGTAGTCGCCTTGTCGATGCTGCTAACGCCAGCGATGTTCATTGTGTTTGAGCGCGTTATTGCCCCGCGCCTAACGGGCGCGCAACAACAACGACCCAGCGACACCATCGCGCATCAATCTGACATCATCATTGCCGGGCATGGCCGTGTTGGCGGCATCGTCAACCGCATGCTGGGAAGTGCGCAGTACAAGACGACCGTGATTGACTTCAGCTCAAAACAACTGGAGGTCCTTCGCACGTTTGGCTTTCAGGCTTATTTTGGCGACGCCACACGTCCCGACCTGTTGGCGGCTGCAGGGATTGCACAAGCCAAGGTGCTGGTCATTGCCATTGATGGACGCGAACAAATCACAGCGTTGGCGCAATACGTTGGCCACAACTGGCCTCATGTACACGTGGTTGCGCGCGCATTGGATCGCACACACGTGTACGAGTTGTGGGCCACAGGCTGCCGTGACGTTATTCGAGAAACCTACGACAGCTCATTGCGTATGGGACGCTCAACCCTCGAGGCCATGGGCTTGGACACCGCACAAGCCACCCACTTGCGCAACCAATTCGAACAGGCCGACCGCAACGGCATGCTTGAACTGGCAGAGGTCTACAAGCCAGGCGTGCCAGCCCACGACAACCCAGAATATGTGGCAACAGCCAAACAAATAACAGACAGCATGCGGGTATCCATGCAGCGCCAAGGTGTGGATGATCCAGGCTGAACAACAGCTGGGCATGGCGGTGACTGGGGGGCGGCGAACCAGCAGATACGCTTGCCCATCACGGGCGCCCTGTTTTGCATTACCATTGATTTTTGATTAACGTTTACGTTAACGTCAATCACAACACTGTTTATTTCAACTTCACGTCATCGACACACACAGGAAACGACAGCATGGACATCAAAGGCAATGTATTCATAGTGACCGGAGGCGCTTCCGGCTTGGGCGAAGGCACAGCACGCATGCTGATTGACAATGGCGGGCAGGTTTTGATTGCCGACATGCAAGTCGACAAAGGTGAGGCTATCGCCGCATCAATAGGCGCACAGTTTATACAATGTGATGTCAGCAACGAAGCTGACGGGCAAGCTGCCGTTGACGCAGCGTGCGCAATGGGCTCCTTGTTTGGCTTGATCAACTGCGCTGGCATTGCACCAGCCCAAAAAACCGTTGGTAAAAACGGTGCGCACGACCTCGCCACTTTTGCCAAAACGGTGAGCGTCAACTTGGTGGGCAGCTTCAACATGATTCGCTTGGCCGCCACTGCCATGGGCGCCAACACACCGCAAGCCACTGGTGAGCGTGGCGTGTTAATTTCAACGGCCTCCATAGCCGCCTATGACGGGCAAATTGGCCAAGCCGCCTATGCCGCCTCTAAAGGTGGCATTGTGGGTATGACACTGCCTATTGCCCGTGACTTGGCGCGCAGCGGCATCCGCAATATGACCATCGCCCCTGGCATTTTTGGTACACCCATGCTGTTTGGCATGCCCCAAGAGCTGCAAGACGCGCTGGCTGCTGGGGTCCCCTTTCCCAGCCGATTGGGCACGCCCGCCGACTACGCCAAGCTGGCCAAGCACATCATTGAAAACGACATGCTGAACGGCGAAGTCATTCGCTTAGACGGCGCCATTCGGTTAACGCCAAAATAAAGCGCGGCTAAGGCCAGCGCAGTTGACCAGGCCGCGCAGGTGCCTTTTGACTTTTAGGCACAATAGCACGTGGCCATTCCTCAAAGCTTTATCCAAGACTTGCTCACCCGCGCCGACATTGTCGACGTGGTGGGCAAGCACGTTCAGCTCAAAAAGGGGGGGTCTAACTTCATGGGCCTGTGCCCATTTCATGGCGAAAAGTCGCCCTCTTTTTCAGTCAGCCCCAGCAAACAGTTCTACCATTGCTTTGGCTGCGGTAAGAACGGCAACGCCATTGGTTTCTTGATGGACCACACCGGCGCTGGCTTTGTAGAGGCCGTGCAGGACTTGGCACAACAAATGGGCCTCAATGTGCCTGAAGAGCAGGCCAGCCCAGCCGATAGAGCCCAAGCCGCAGCCAAACGCGAGCAACACAGCAGCCTAGGCGACTTCATGAGCAAGGCTGCCAGCAGCTACCAAGTCGCCCTGAAAAATACCCCACGCGCGGTGGACTACCTCAAAGGGCGAGGCCTGACTGGTCAAATTGCCAAAATCTTTGCCCTGGGCTTCGCCCCAGAAGGCTGGCGGCATTTGGCCAATGTATTTCCAGACTACGCCGACAAAGCGTTGGTGGAATGCGGCATGGTCATCACACCAGACGATGACGGCAATGCCGAACAAGACCCTGCCACCGCCAAACGCTACGACCGCTTTCGCGACCGCATCATGTTTCCCATTCGCAACGTCAAAGGCGAGGTCATTGGCTTTGGTGGCCGCGTCCTCGACAAGGGCGAACCCAAATACCTCAACTCACCAGAAACACCGCTGTTTTCAAAAGGGCGTGAGCTCTATGGCTTGTTTGAAGGCCGCACCGCCATGCGAGAGCGTGGTTATGCGCTGGTCACCGAGGGCTATATGGACGTGGTGGCGCTGGCGCAGATGGGATTTGGCAATGCGGTGGCCACTTTGGGCACTGCCTGCACGGCTGACCACATGCACAAGCTGTTCAGGTTCACCGACAACGTGGTGTTTGGTTTTGACGGCGATGGCGCTGGGCGACGTGCCGCACGCAAAGCACTTGAGGCTGCCCTGCCCTATGCCACGGATACCCGCTCGGTAAAATTTTTGTTTTTACCTGCTGAGCACGACCCAGACAGCTTTATTCGCGCCAATGGTGCCCAAGCCTTCGAGAACATGGTGGCCAAAGCCACGCCGCTGAGCCGCTTTTTAGTTGACGCAGCAGGGGCAGATTTAGATTTGGCCACCGCTGAAGGCCGGGCACACATGCTGAGCGCGGCCCAACCTTTGTGGACAGCCTTGCCAGATGGCGCTCTCAAACGCCAGCTGCTGACCGAATTGGCCGAAGCCTCCAACTTAGGCTCGCACGAGGTACTTGACGTGTGGCAGGCCAACGCCAAACGCTACCCAACGCGCAAAGCCGCAGGGGCTTCGACCCAACACAGCAGCAACAGCGGGACCAGCCGTGGCAACAGCGATGGCTCACAAAGTCCGCCTTATAGCGGCGCAGACGCCACCTACAACAACAGCTACGGCACCAGCACATTCAGCCGCTCGCCAACACAAGGCAAGCGCGCATGGCAAAAGTCCAAGCCCGCATACCAATCGGGGCGTGGCCACGTCACCAGCAGGGTGGACCATGTGGCGCGCGTGGTGCTCACAACACCCAACGCGTGGGGCTGGCTCAGCACCGAAGAACAACACCTATTGGCCGAGCAAGACCCGCCCTTTGGTTCGCTTTTTACGTGGCTTGAAGCCCAATGGCACGACCACGGCCCGCAACCTTGGGCGGCACTGCAAATGGCCATGCGCGATCAGTCCTTTGCCATGCAAGCAGCCAGAGCGGTTGAACAGGCGAACACCTTGGGCAGCGAAGACGCGGTTGAAACGCAAGCAGAGCTGCGCGAACTCATGCGCCGCATGCTGATCGAGCACTTGCAGCTGTTAGAAAATGAGGCCATATCCCAAGCCGAAACAGATCCCAGCGCCCTGGTGCGCTACCGCGACTTGCAAGCCAGGCGTGTGGCCTTGCAAGGCGAGCGCAAATCCATGGGTGATATGCCAGCAACTTAACAACAGGACGCGAAACTGTAACAACAAGTTCTCCGTTAATCTAGGTAGAATCAGACACCGGGCCCAAGTATTTTGGCGTCCGGTTTTTTTTGCCTGGTCTTCAGCGACACGCAAACCTACCGGTGCCAAACCAAGTGCTGCTCATGTCGGCTGAGGCTACTGCCTGTGGCGGCATGCATCCTTTCAATTTTGGAAACTTGGAATACATGCATCATGGAAATTTTTGACTACGACAACGTTTTACTGTTGCCACGCAAGTGCCGCGTTCAAAGCCGCTCTGAATGTGACGCCAGCGTCACGCTAGGCCCGCGCACATTTCGCCTGCCCGTTGTCCCCGCCAACATGAAAACTGTGGTCAACGAATCGATTTGCAAGTGGTTGGCCGACAACGGCTACTTCTATGTCATGCACCGTTTTGATTTAGACAACGTTGCTTTCGTGCGTGACATGCACACAGCCGGTGTGTTCGCCTCGATTTCATTGGGCGTTAAGCAGGGCGATTACGACACCGTTGACCAATTGAAAGCACAAGGTCTGGTGCCTGAATACATCACCATAGACATCGCACACGGCCATGCAGATAGCGTGCGCGACATGATTGGCTACATCAAACAGCACTTGCCACACTCGTTTGTCATTGCAGGCAACGTGGCAACGCCTGAGGCCGTCATAGACCTTGAAAACTGGGGGGCAGACGCCACCAAAGTAGGCGTAGGCCCAGGCAAGGTGTGTATCACCAAACTCAAAACAGGCTTTGGCACTGGCGGCTGGCAGTTGTCTGCGCTGAAATGGTGCGCACGCGTTGCCACCAAACCCATCATTGCTGACGGCGGCATTCGCAGCCACGGCGACATTGCCAAAAGCGTACGCTTTGGCGCGTCCATGGTCATGATTGGCTCATTGTTCGCTGGCCATGAAGAGTCGCCAGGCGCCACCGTTGAGGTCAACGGCGAGCTGTTCAAAGAGTACTACGGCTCAGCCAGCGACTTCAACAAAGGCGAGTACAAGCACGTGGAAGGCAAGCGCATTTTAGAGCCCATTAAAGGCAAGCTGGCCAACACATTGATTGAGATGGAGCAAGACGTTCAAAGCTCTATTTCTTACGGTGGCGGCACCAAGCTCATGGATGTGCGCAAAGTGAACTATGTCATTTTGGGCGGTGACAACGCCGGCGAACACTTGTTGATGTAAGCGCCACTATGAACATCAAGACCATTGCTGTGCTGGGCACAGGCCTCATGGGTGCACCCATGGCCAAACGTTTGTTAAACGCTGGCTTAGAGGTGCACGTATGGAACCGCTCGCCAGACAAGGCGCAAGCCCTGGATGCGTTCGGTGCCACCGTAGCCGCCACTGCAGCCCAAGCCGCAGCGCAAGCTGATGTGGTCATCACCATGCTGCAAGACGGCGATGCGGTGGGTCATGTGCTGTTCACCCAAGGCGCAGCGAAAGCCATGCAGGCCCATGCGGTGCTTGTAGATATGTCTTCTATTGCACCTGCTCAAGCGCAAGCCCATGCACAGCAACTGGCGCACTTAGGGTTGAAACACATAGACGCACCAGTATCTGGTGGCACGGTAGGTGCTGAACAAGGCATCTTGGCCATAATGGCAGGCGGTGACATCGCTGTATTTGACCTGCTGACGGCCGTTTTTACGCCATTGGGGCGGGCTATCCATGTGGGCCCCAGCGGCTCGGGTCAACTCGCCAAACTGGCCAACCAAATGATTGTCGGCATCACCATTGGCGCTGTGGCCGAGGCCTTGTTGTTGGCAGAGAAAGGCGGTGCTGACATGGCCAAGGTACGTGAGGCCATCAGCGGGGGCTTCGCCCAAAGCCGTATTTTGGACTTGCATGGCCAGCGCATGGTGGACCGCGATTTCACCAAACGTGCCGCCATGGCGGTGCAACTCAAAGACATGCGCAATGCGTTGACCACAGCGCACAGCTTAGGCTTTGAAGCACCAGTCACCGCCATGTTTGAAGACCTGTACGCCCAGGCCATCAACAACGGCTTGGCCGACCTAGATCACAGCGCACTCTTTGTGGAGTTGGCTCGGCGCAATGGTATGCGTTAACAACCGTTATGAGGTCTTTGCGCTAAGCGCCACAACCTCTTGAGGGGTGAGCCAGCGCCACTCGCCACTTGGCAAGCTGTCCAGCGTCAGCGCTCCCATTTGGCTGCGGTGCAAACCTTCAACGCGGTTGCTGACGGCGGCCAGCATGCGCTTAACTTGGTGGTATTTGCCTTCTGTCAATGTGAGGCGCAAGCTGCACTCGCCAGTTTGCTCAGCCGCAAAGGCCGCCACTGGCTTGGGGCTGTCATCTAGCACCACACCCGCCAACAGCTTGTCGATTTGTTGGGCATTTACCGCATGCTTGGTGGTGATCTCGTAGACCTTGGTCACATGGTGTTTGGGAGAGGTGAGCCGGTGTATGAATTTTCCATCATCAGACAACACCAGCAAACCCGTGGTGTCTTGGTCTAACCTGCCCAAGGCTTGTACACCCGCTGCTGCACCACCGCCTCGCTGGCGCAAAGGAGCAGGCAGCAAGCTGTAGATGCTGGGATGCAGTGATGGTTTATGTGAACACTCGTAGCCAGACGGCTTGTGTAGTACCAAGTAAGCAACGTCGTGGTACTGCCACGCAACGCCTTGCACCTCAAAGTGCAGTCCTGTGGTGTCAACCTCGTCAAAGCCATCAGTGACGACCTCACCGGCATAACTGAGCAAGCCTTGCTGCACCACGCCTGCGCAAACGCGGCGCGTACCAAAACCCTGGGAAAAAAGCACATCGTGCCAATGTTGTGTAGCCATAACCTCTATTGTCGCCGCAGTCTGGTCACGCACGGGTATGGCCATAAAGCAACAATACAACGCATGTAAAAAAAAGGGGGCTCAAGGCGTTGCACAATATAGGCCCATGCGCAACAAGCTCAAACGACTGCTACCCTCCCCGCAAATGATTCAAAACAACCGATGGTTGCGCTGGATGGGGCCAACCTTGGCGCACCCGCGTCTGTGGCACATGAGTCGCAAAGGCATTGCTGCTGGCTTGGCATTGGGTCTGTTTTTTGGCTTGTTGGTGCCAGTTGCGCAAATACCATTTGCGGCCGGTGCCGCCGTGTTGCTCAGGGCGAACCTGCCCGTTGCCGTCGGCAGCACACTGATAACCAACCCAGTCACCTTCGGACCTGTGTACTTTGGCGCTTACAAGTTGGGCCACTGGGTGCTCCACCGTGGCGATGAACACGTCAACAACTTGCCCACAGTACTGCCGCCCGCTTTGCTCAAAGCCCAGCTTGCCAAACACGACGACCACGAACTTACTTGGATAGAGCAGCTTCAAAATGCGTGGCACCGCCTCAGCACAGTGGGCAAACCCCTGGTGATAGGTTTGGCGATTGTGGCCACCCTCACCGGAATCATGGTGTATTTGCTCACCAGCTGGATTTGGGCGCTGATGATTTGGCTCAAACGGCGCAAACGGCTGCGCGCTGTGGCCTATCGCCGCAACGCGCAGTGAGGGCGTGTTAGAGCGTCTGTGTCATAGCAGCGGTACACCCGTTTTGCTTTGAATAAACTCGCGGCTGACACCGTCGGCCAACTCAACCAACTTCAAGCCCTCAGGCGTTACATCCATCACACCTAAGTCGGTGATGATGCGGTCAACCACACCCAGCCCAGTCAGCGGCAAGGTGCACTCGGGAATGATTTTCATATCCTCAGTGCCATCTTTTTTGGTGGCGACATGCTCCATCAGAATAATCACGCGCTTCACGCCCGCGACCAAATCCATTGCACCGCCCATGCCTTTGATCATTTTGCCCGGAATCATCCAGTTGGCCAGGTCACCTGCGGCGCTGACCTGCATGGCACCCAAAATGCTCAGGTTGATTTTGCCACCGCGGATCATGGCAAAGCTGTCGTGACTTCCAAAAATGGAGGAGCCTGCGATGGTAGTAACCGTTTGTTTGCCTGCATTGATGAGGTCGGCATCCACTTGCTCTTCAGTCGGGAACGGGCCAATACCCAACATGCCGTTTTCTGATTGCAACCACACCTCAATGTCATTGGGGACATGATTGGCCACTAGGGTGGGTATGCCAATGCCTAGGTTGACGTAAAAACCGTCTTCTAACTCGTGTGCCGCGCGTGCGGCCATTTGATCGTGTGTCCAGCTCATGATGGGTAGTGCTCAGTAAACGTTAAAAGTGGTGCGCAGTGCTTAGGCGGTTTCGGTAATGGTGCGTTTTTCAATGCGCTTTTCTGGCGACGCGTTGAGCACCAATCGGTGCACATACACCCCCGGCAAATGCACAGCATCTGGCTCAATGGCACCCAGCGGCACGATTTCCTCCACTTCCACGATGCACACCTTGCCGGCCATGGCCACTGCAGGGTTGAAATTGCGCGCCGTTAGGCGGAACTGCAAATTGCCACTTGTGTCGGCACGCCATGCTTTGACCAACGACACATCGGGCACCAATGAGCGCTCCATCACATAGGTTTCGCCGTCAAAATCACGCAGCTCTTTGCCTTCGGCCACCAAGGTGCCCACACCAGTTTTCGTGAAAAAAGCGGGAATGCCCGCACCACCCGCACGCAGCTTTTCAGCCAGCGTGCCCTGCGGGGTGAATTCCAACTCCAGTTCTTTCTCGAGAAACTGACGCGCAAACTCTTTGTTCTCGCCTACGTAACTCGAAATCATTTTGTTGATTTGATGCGTCTCAAGCAACTTGCCCAAACCAAAACCATCCACGCCGGCATTGTTAGAGATCACAGTCAATTGGTCGACACCGCTGTCGCGCAGCGCATCAATCAATGCCTCAGGAATGCCGCACAGGCCGAAGCCGCCGACTGCCACCATGTGGCCGCTTGCCACCACGCCGTCTAAAGCCGCCGCAGCGCTTGGATACACCTTGTTCACGTTTGCACTCCAAAAATTTATAAAACCGTTCATACCAACGATACTACGTATTCAACTACGTAGTATTTCGTAATGAACAACCCAAGCCACAGCCCAACACTGAACCCCACACTGCGCTCGCCAATCGATTACCAAATGGCGTTTGACGCAGCGCCTGTTGGCATGGCCTTGTCCCGCAGCAGAACCATTGTGGACTGCAACCAAGCCTTGTGCGAGATGTTTGGTGTTGACCACGGCGAGTTGATTGGCCAATCGTTCGAAAAGCTTTACCCCAGCGCCGATGAATTTGAGCGCACCGGTTTACGCATCACCCCACTGCTAAACGCGCCTGGCACCTACAGCGACAACCGCATCATGCGACGCGTCGGCGGGCGCTTCAGCGGCGCCACCTTTTGGTGCCACGTCACCGGACGTGCATTGGTACAAGGTGACCCTCACGCTGCTGGCATTTGGTGCTTCGAAGACCTAAGCCAACAGCGCCCCATCGTTGGTTTGCTGACGCCGCGCGAGCGCGAGGTAGCCGCTTTGCTGATGCAAGGTTTAACATCCAAAGCCATTGGCAAAGTAATGCGCATCAGCCACCGCACCGTAGAAGTTCACAGAGCCAAACTGATGCGCAAATACCAAGCCCACACCACCGGCGACTTGGTACGCAAGCTCACCACATCGTTATGAATGGCTTGGGCCGGTGCTGCTTGCGCATGCGACGTAAGTTTGGTGACATCAAGCTGGGCCAAGCTGCGGGCATACTTGGTTGATAGTTTATTTGCCAACAAGCATTCAGGACACACCACATGAACACACGCTTTCCTTACCCAGACCTCAACACACTGCCCCAAGACATACAGGCGCGCATATTAGAAGTGCAAGAGAAAGCGGGCTTTATACCCAACGTTTTTTTAGGCTTTGCACGGCGCCCAGCTGAGTGGCGCGCGTTTTTTGCGTACCACGATGCCCTGATGCTCAAAGACGATGGCAACCTCAGCAAAGGTGACCGCGAAATGATTGTGACTGCCACCAGCGCGTTCAACCAGTGTTTGTACTGCGTGGTGGCTCACGGCGCCATTTTGCGTATTTACGAGAAAAAACCATTGGTAGCCGACGAAGTAACAGTGAACTACCTCAAGGCCAACATCAGCGCCAAACAACGCGCCATGCTGGACTTCGCCATGAAGGTCTGTACCGCATCCCACACCGTAGGCGACGCCGACTTTGAAGCCTTGCACCAGCATGGCATGGACGATGAAGACGCATGGGACATTGCAGCCATCACCGCATTCTTTGGCCTGTCTAACCGCATGGCCAGCGTGACTGGTATGCAGCCCAACCCAGAGTTTTTCACCATGGGCCGCGTGCCTAAAGTGAAGGGCTAAGCCGCCACCAAACACACCAACACGCAGCACGCAGCCATGCAACTAGACCTGTGGTTTTTTATACCCACTTGCTTTGCGCTCAATATGTCGCCTGGTCCCAATAACTTGCTGGCCATGAACAATGCCACGCAGCAAGGTGCGCGCGTGGCCTTCGTGGCAGGCATGGGTCGACAGCTGGCATTTGCGCTGATGATGGCACTCACAGCCTTGGGTCTAGCCAGCGTGTTGTATGCCTCGGTATGGGTGTTTACGACCATCAAAATCGCCGGCGCGACCTACCTGGTGTACTTGGCCTGGCAGCTGTGGCACGCCACAGTTGAGCGCATTGTGTTGGATGCACAAGCGCGACGCCAAACAACCATCGCATTGGCGCAGCGCGAATTCTGGCTGGCCATGGGCAACCCAAAAGCGATTCTGGTGTTCACCGCTTTTTTGCCACAGTTCATCAACATCGACCACGCCATAGCCCCTCAATTTGCCGTATTGGGCCTGCTGTTTTTAGGTTTGGAGTGTGTTGCCATTGGGCTGTATGCCCTCGCGGGTCGCTACTGTGCGTCCTTGATACGCAGCCCCGTGAGCCGCGTGCGCTTCAACCGACTCAGCGCCAGCGTGTTGGGCTTGGCAGCCGTGGGCTTGCTGCTGGCCAAACGCTAAGCGCCTCGCCTTGGGCTCCGTGCCGTGTGCCGTGTGCCCTAATTGGTTGCTCTACAGCCTGGGATCAAGGATTCACGTGACAACACCCAGCAACCACGGCGGTAAGTCTGCTGACTTTTGCTTAGGAAAGTCTACCCACACGACGGTTGCGCCACCTGCGGCATGTATTGCATCCGGCTGCGCCGCGAGTTCTAGCGTGCACCATGTCTCAAACGTACTGCGTTTGGGCTCACTGACAAACAACTTGACCAACACATCACCCGGGTACGACAACTGCTTGTAAAAGTTACAAAAGGCATTCAATATCACCGGGCCTTGACCTTGTGGGTCGGGCGCAATCCCGATGTTGAACATCCACTCCAATCGAACCGTCTCCATATAACGAAAATACACGGTGTTGTTCACATGGCCCATGGCATCCATATCGCCCCAACGTATGGGCAACACCATGTCAAACACGTGTTTTTTCTCGCCGGGCAGGTCTAAACGCATAGGACTTCTTTCACAAAATTAGATCTTCAGGCTACTGGGTTTATCCCTCGGTGCTTGTCATGCAGTTGACGCGCACATGCCACAACAAAATGTACCAGCGTTGCCTCTAGTGCAGACAACCAGATGCCAGTCACTCACAGCCTGGGTGTGACACGCTGCTACAACGAACGTGGCGACCAAATTGTTAGATTGAACAAGGCTTGATGTATGGGATAGCCAGACGGACTTTAAGTTAGCCACTGTTAATTACAATGGGTCAACGTATATTCAATACCAATGCCAACAACTGCTGACGGAGACCCCTATGACCTCACCCGCTTTACTTCAAGCCCACGGCCCACGTGAGTCCATGGACTACGACGTTGTTGTTGTCGGTGGTGGCCCCAGCGGCCTGGCCACGGCCATTCGTTTGAAGCAGCTGGCAGCCGACAAGGGCACAGAGCTGAATGTGGTGGTGCTTGAAAAAGGCTCAGAGCCAGGGGCGCACATTTTAAGTGGCGCAGTCATGGACCCACGTGCCATCACAGAGCTGCTGCCCAACTGGAAAGAACTGGGCGCACCGCTGCACCAACTCGTCACCGACGACGACGTCTTGTTTTTAACGGCGTCTGGCAGCAAACGCACGCCAGACTTCTTGGTACCCGATTGCTTTCACAACAGTGGCAACTATGTCGTGAGTTTGGGAGCCGTCAGCAAATGGCTGGGCGAACAAGCCGAGGCCTTGGGCGTGGAGATTTTTCCTGGCTTCACAGCCGCCGAGGTCTTGTACAACGAGGCAGGCGCAGTGCGCGGTGTGGCCACTGGTGACGTCGGCATTGGCAAAGACGGCGAACCTACCAGCGACTTTCAATTGGGCATGGAACTGCTGGGCAAGTACACCGTGTTTGCTGAAGGCTCACGCGGCCACTTGGGCAAACAACTCATTGCCAAGTTCAAACTGGACGCCGGCAAAGACCCACAAAGCTACGCGCTGGGCGTGAAAGAGTTGTGGGAAGTGACCCCCGCCAACGCCAAGCCAGGCCACGTGGTGCACACCGCCGGCTGGCCGCTAGACAACGCCACCTATGGTGGCGGCTTTTTATACCACCTAGAAGGCAACCAAGTAACGCTTGGGTTTGTCACTGGTTTGGACTACAAAAACCCATGGCTCAGCCCATTCGAAGAGATGCAACGCTGGAAAACGCATCCCAGCATCAAAGCCGTGCTAGAAGGCGGCAAGCGCTTGGGCTACGGCGCACGCGCCATTACAGCAGGCGGCTTGTTGTCACTGCCCAAAACAGTGTTCCCAGGCGGCGCGTTGGTGGGCTGCGACGCAGGCTACTTGAACGCCAGCCGTATCAAAGGCAGCCATGCCGCTATCAAAACCGGCATGTTATGCGCCGAAGCTGCCTTCGAAGCCGTGCAAGCTGGACGAGCCCAAGATGAACTCAGCGGCTACCCGGGCGCATTTGAAAAGAGCTGGCTGTATGACGAGCTGTTGGGTGCCAAAAACTTCAAACAGTGGTTTAAGAAAGGCAACACCGTGGGCACGCTCATGACGGGTATCGAGCAGTGGCTGCTGCCCAAGCTGGGCTTGAAGTCCCCTCCATGGACCATTCACCGCACCCGTGCGGACCACAGCTACCTCATGCCCGCGGCGCAGTGCCCGGAAATCAGCTACCCCAAACCAGACGGCGTCATCACCTTTGACCGCCTGAGCAGCGTCTTCATCAGCAACACCAACCACGCTGAAAACCAACCTGCTCACTTAACGCTGCTAGACGCCAGCATCCCTGTCGCCATCAACCTCAAGCATTACGCCGGCCCTGAAAGCCGCTACTGCCCAGCTGGGGTGTACGAGTACATCAAAACCCCAGACGGCGCCGACGCTTTGCAAATCAATGCGCAAAACTGCATCCACTGCAAAACGTGTGACATCAAAGACCCCACGCAAAACATCAACTGGGTCACCCCAGAAGGCGGGGGCGGGCCCAACTACGCGGGTATGTAACACGTGTCGTCACCACGCCGCCGCTGTGCCTCGAACATTGCCAATACCCAAAGACTGTGACAGTGCGCTGATCAACTTGCCCAAGGCAGGTTGACCGGCGTTGACAGCCACCGCCCCGCCACCCGCCTGTAGATGGCCTATCTGCATACCAATCAACAATAACTTGTGTCGTCCCCTGCCTCCACCTTCAAAGTGTTAAGCCTCATCCCCCCGATGACACAGCTCAACACGCCTTACCCGTCTACGGCTTACATCACGGGCTTTTTGCGTGAGCAAGGCATAGACGCGGTGCAGCACGATTTGGCGTTGGCGACTGTGTTGGAATTGCTAAGCAAACCCGGTTTGGCACAGCTGCAAGCCGCTGCGCTGGCGACAGATGAGGCCACACGCAGCGCTGCGGTGAACTCATTTTTAGACCATGCCAGCAGCTACATCTCTACCATTGACCCCACCATTGCGTTTTTGCAAGGACGCGACAGTACGCTGTGCCACCGCATCGCCTCACGCGGATTTTTGCCAGAAGGACCGCGCTTTGCCTCGCTGAATGACTACGCCGACGACGACGACAACCCTGACAACCTGAGCTGGGCCTTTGGTGCACTTGGCCACAGCGACAGGGCTAGACATTTGGCCACGCTGTACCTCAACGACATTGCAGATGTGCTGCGCGACGCGGTAGATGAAGGCTTTCAGTTTGTGCGCTATGCAGAAAGCTTGGCGGCCAGCCAGCCCAGCTTTGACGCATTGGCCACGGCGCTGGCCCAGCCTGCCAATTTAATTGACGCCACGCTTGAGCGCTTGACGCTGGCGACCGTGGCCGAGCACCAACCCACGTTGGTGGTGCTGTCTGTGCCATTTCCTGGCGCGGTATACGCTGCATTTCGGATTGCGCAAACCATTCGCAAGCACCACCCGTATGTGCGAATTGCTTTGGGCGGCGGCTTTGTCAACACTGAACTGCGCGAATTGTCTGACCCCCGGGTCTTTGACTTTGTTGACTTTGTCAGCTTAGACGGGGGTGAGCGCCCACTTCTGTGCCTCATTGAGCACTTGCGAGGCAAGCGTGGCGTATCTCGCTTGGTACGCACCTTCACGCGCAACGCCGAAGGTGCGGTGGTCTACACCAACTGGCAAGAGCCAGATGTCGCCTTTGAAGATGTGGGTACCCCCACTTGGGATGGCTTGCCACTGATGCGCTATTTGTCGCTGCTAGACATGCTCAACCCCATGAACCGGCTGTGGAGCGATGGGCGCTGGAACAAGCTCACAGTTGCCCACGGTTGCTACTGGAAAAAGTGCAGTTTTTGTGATGTCAGCCTTGACTACATCAGCCGGTATGACGCGGCCAGTGCCACCACGTTGGTAGACCGTATTGAACGCATAGTGGCCGAGACTGGACAGACTGGCTTTCACTTGGTCGATGAAGCCGCACCACCCAAAGTGCTCAAAGCCTTGGCCACCGAGTTGATTGCGCGCGGTGTGCACATTTCGTGGTGGGGCAACATTCGATTCGAAAAAACCTTCACCCCTGAGCTCTGCCAGCTGCTGGCACACAGTGGCTGTATTGCCATGTCTGGTGGCCTAGAGGTGGCGTCAGACAGGCTGCTCACGCTGATGCAAAAAGGGGTATCCATAGACCAAGTGGCACGCGTGACCAAGGGCTTTGCCGACGCCGGTGTCATGGTTCATGCGTACCTCATGTACGGCTTTCCCACGCAAACCGTGCAAGACACGGTAGACGCGCTGGAGTACGTGCGCCAGCTGTTCGAGTTGGGGTGCATACACAGCGGCTTCTTTCACCGCTTTGTCTGCACCGTGCACTCGCCAGTGGGTAAAAATCCAGCCCAATTCGGCGTGACGCTGACCCCGTTGCCAGCCAGCCAATTTGCCAAAAACGACGTGGGGTTTATAGACACCACCCTAGATGGGTCGGGCACCACCCACGACGAACTGGGTGCAGGCCTCAAAAAAGCCATTTACAACTACATGCACGGCATAGGCCTTGAGACCCCGGCGCATACCTGGTTTGGCCTGCCAAAAAGTGTGTGTCCCCGCACCAAGGTGAAGCCAGATGTCGTTGAACGAGCGCTATACTAATACTTTGCTAGGAGAGCGCAGGCCATACCCCACGTGTGGACGCTGCCGCCGAAGGCGCAAAGTCTCTCATCGCAGAGGCTGCAACGCTCAGGTACCAGGACTGGCAGAGCGTGGCTGCACAACAGCCGCGTTACCCCACTGGAGAGAGACCCACCACCGAGTTGGTCCACCGAAGGAGCAAGCCGCACAGCCCACGTGCCAACGTAGGCCCGGTGAATCTCTCAGGTAAAGCGGACATGGGGCAGATCTCGCACCAACAGGGTTATGCTGTTGGCGTGCAATGAAACACTGCCCATAAGGTACAACGCCTGTGTCTGACCTCTCTATTAACAGCAACAACGCGGCCATTTCTGCTGCCGGTATGCATGTGAATACCGCATCACCAAGCGTATTACAACGCACCCCGTTGTATGACTTACACCTCGAATTAGGTGCACGTATGGTGGCATTTGCGGGCTACAGTATGCCTGTGCAGTACCCCATGGGGGTCATGGGCGAGCACTTGCACACCCGCACCAAAGCGGGCTTGTTTGACGTTTCCCACATGGGTCAACTCAGCCTAAGCGGCGAGCACGCCGCACGTTCATTCGAGACCCTTGTACCAGCAGACGTCATGGACTTGCCTGTGGGCAAACAGCGCTACGGTTTGCTGCTCAATGACCAAGGCGGTATTGTGGATGACCTCATGTTTGTTAACCGTGGCAGCGATTTGTTTGTCATCGTTAACGGCGCATGCAAAGACGGCGACATCGCACACATACAAGCGCACATTGGCGCAACCTGCACTGTGCAGCCCATGCCAGACCACGCCCTCCTTGCGCTGCAAGGCCCCATGGCTGTCGACGTGCTCACAGCGTTAGACCCCAGCGTGGCCAACTTGGTGTTCATGACAGGGTCAGCCGCGGTGCTAGGCGGCATCGCGTGCTACCTCACGCGCAGCGGCTATACCGGTGAAGACGGCTTTGAGATTTCAGTACCCGGCGAACACGCCTTGGCGCTGGCCAAGCTCATACTGAGCGACGAGCGCGTCGCACCCATTGGACTTGGCGCGCGCAACTCGCTGCGCTTGGAAGCCGGCCTGTGCTTGTACGGCAACGACATCACCACCACCACCACGCCCGTTGAAGCCAATCTGAACTGGGCCATGCAACAGGTCAGGCGCACAGGTGGCGCCAGGGCCGGTGGCTTTTTAGGCAGCGCTGTGGTGCTGGCGCAACTAGACGGCACTGCACCCATTACCCGCAAACGTGTGGGCTTAATCGCCACAGAGCGCGTGCCCGTGCGTGACCATACCGTGCTGCAAGACACCCAAGGCGGCGTCGTAGGCGAGGTCACCAGCGGCTTATTGAGCCCCAGCGTCAACAAAGCCATAGCCATTGGCTATGTGGGTGTTGCCCATGCGGTTATTGGCACACAAGTCAATGCCGTGGTTCGAGGCAAGCTGGTCGCCATGACCGTGAGCCCCATGCCCTTCACACCCAACAACTACCACCGTGGCTAAGCACTGCCCCGACCTGCCAACACACAAGCTGCAACAAACGCGCTGCATTTTTACCTCGCATCACATTTCAACCAAGGAAATTCCATGATTAAGTACACCGAAGACCACGAATGGCTCAGCATTGAAGGCGACATCGCCACCGTCGGCATTACGCACCACGCGCAAGACGCGCTGGGCGACGTCGTATTCGTTGAGCTGCCAGAAGTTGGCGCAACATTCGAGCAGAAAGCCACAGCCGGCGTGGTCGAGTCCGTTAAAGCTGCCGCCGACGTGTACATGCCCGTGACAGGTGCAATTACCGAAGTCAACGAGGTATTGCGTGATGACCCGTCACTGGCCAACACCGACCCACTGGGCACCGGCTGGTTCTTCAAAGTCAAACTCAGCAACCCCGCTGAACTAGACGCCCTGATGGACGCAACCACCTACGGCGCATTCTCTGCTTGAACCCAATGCAGCCCAGTTAATTGGGGTCAGATCCCAATTCATCTCCTTTCGACCCGTTACTTCCTGCGACCCATTAGGATCTGACCCCAATGTACGCAGCTACCAATGTGTTTGTTATGCAATTACTGTCACTTTTAGAAAACGCCGGTGAGTTTGAACAACGTCATACGGGGCCCAATGCGGCTCAGCAAGCATTGATGCTCAAGGCTATTGGCATGGCGTCATTGGATGCACTGACCGACGCCATCGTGCCGCCAAGTATTGCGCGCACACAGGCCATGGTGTTGCCGCCAGCGCTGCCTGAGGCGGCGGCTTTGGCTGAGCTGCTGGCGATTGCCAACCACAACCACGTGCTGACAAGTTTTATTGGCCAAGGCTACTACGGCACACACACGCCTGGCGTGGTGCTGCGCAACATCTTAGAAAACCCAGCTTGGTACACCGCTTACACGCCGTACCAAGCCGAAATCTCGCAGGGTCGTTTGGAGGCCTTGGTGAACTTTCAAACCATGGTGACAGACCTCACCGGCATGGACATTGCCAATGCCTCCATGTTGGACGAGGCCACCGCTGCAGCCGAGGCCATGACCTTGGCCTTGCGCTCAGTCAAGACCAAATCGCAAACCTTTGTGGTGTCAGGCGATGCGCACCCTCAAACCATTGAGGTCATTCAAACCCGCGCCGCGCCACTTGGCATTACCGTCAAGTTGGTCCACACGGCAGAACAATGGGACGCCGCACTCGCAGGTGACGATTACTTTGCTGCACTGGCCCAGTACCCCAGCACTGGCGGGCGCATTGACGACTTGGGTGCTGCATCCCAGGTGATACACAGCAAACAAGCCGTGCTGATTGTAGCCACTGATCTGCTGGCACTGACGCTGCTCAAAGCCCCAGGCGAGTTTGATGCCGACATTGTGGTGGGCAACACCCAACGCTTTGGCATGCCCATGTGCAACGGCGGCCCGCACGCGGCATTTATGGCATGTCGCGATGCGTTCAAACGCTCGCTGCCTGGTCGATTGGTAGGCGCCAGCGTTGACAAGCACGGCAAGCCTGCCTACCGCTTGGCACTACAAACGCGCGAGCAGCACATACGCCGCGAAAAAGCCACCAGCAACATCTGCACCGCGCAAGTGCTGCCAGCTGTTGTGGCCAGCATGTATGCGGTTTACCACGGCCCGGTTGGCCTCAAACGTATTGCATCGCGCGTCGCCACATACACCGCTATTTTGGCCAAAGGCTTGCAACAGTTGGGGGTGCAAGTTGGCTCGCAAAAGGCAACGCTCAGCGCGTTTGATACCTTGACAGTCCACACCCAAGGTCAGACCCCAGCGCTGCTGGCCAAAGCCTTAGACCAAGGCGCCAACCTGCGTGTTCGTGCAGGCAACATCTGCATCTCACTGGACGAAACCACCACCCGTGCAGACATTGAGTTGCTGTGGCGCGTCTTTGCAAGCGAGGGCCGCAGCATCCCAAGCATTGAGGTATTGGCCAGCAACATTGAGCTGCTCATTCCAAGTGCGCTGTCACGTACCAGCACGTTCCTCACGCATGCGGTGTTTAACAGCCACCACTCTGAAACCTCCATGCTGCGCTACATACGCATGCTCAGCGACAAAGACTTGGCGCTAGACCGCACCATGATTCCGCTGGGCAGCTGCACCATGAAGCTCAACGCCACCAGCGAGATGATTCCCGTCACTTGGCCGCAATTTGCAAACATCCACCCGTTCGCGCCAGCCTCACAACGCCAAGGCTATGCCTTGTTGGATGAACAGCTTCGCGAATGGTTGTGTCAGGCCACAGGCTATGCGGCCATCAGCTTGCAACCCAATGCAGGCAGCCAAGGCGAGTATGCAGGCTTGTTGGCGATCAAGGCCTACCACGCCTCCAAAGGCGACAGCCAGCGCAACATCTGCTTGATTCCTGCCAGCGCCCACGGCACCAACCCTGCCAGCGCGCAAATGGTTGGCATGCAAGTGGTGGTGGTGGCTTGCGACGAAGCCGGCAATGTGGACATGGCCGACTTGCAAGCCAAGTGCGACAAACACAGCGCCAACTTGGCGGCCACCATGATCACCTACCCCAGCACACACGGGGTATTCGAGACCCAGGTTAAAGAGCTGTGCGCCTTGGTGCATGCCCACGGTGGGCGCGTGTATGTAGACGGGGCCAACATGAACGCTTTGGTCGGCGTCGCTGCACCGGGAGAGTTTGGCGGCGACGTGAGTCACCTCAACCTGCACAAAACGTTTTGTATTCCCCATGGCGGTGGCGGCCCAGGCGTAGGCCCAGTGTGCGTGGTTGCTGACCTAGCGCCCTTCTTGCCAAGCCACGCCACCAGCGGCATTGACGGTGTGGTGGGCGCTGTATCTGCTGCACCGTTGGGCAACGCAGCGGTACTGCCCATCAGTTGGATGTACTGCCGCATGATGGGCGCAGACGCCCTCAAGCGCGCCACGCAAATCGCTATTTTGGGTGCCAATTACATCAGCCATGAACTGCGCGACCACTTCCCCACGCTGTACGCCAGCGACAGCGGCCTGGTGGCACACGAGTGTGTTTTGGATCTGCGCCACTTTAAAGAAACCATAGGCATTCAAGCCGAAGATGTGGCCAAACGCTTGATAGATTACGGCTTTCATGCACCAACGCTCTCGTTTCCGGTGGTCAACACCTTGATGGTCGAGCCCACAGAAAGCGAAAGCTTGCAAGAGCTAGACCGCTTTATTGCAGCCATGAAAGCCATTCGCGAAGAAATCCGCATGGTTGAGACTGGCGTATGGCCGCAAGACGACAACCCACTCATCAACGCCCCGCACACCGCGCAAGCCGTCTCTGGCAGCGAGTGGCACCACACCTACAGCCGTGAACGTGCCGCCTACCCCATGGCCAGTCTGCTGCAAACCAAGTATTGGGTACCTGTCGCACGTATCGACAACGTCTACGGCGACCGCAATTTATTTTGCAGCTGTATGCCGCTGTCCAGCTATGTTGAAGACAAGCTTGAACGAGAGGTTGCCATATGAACGCCCTCACATACCCCAGCCATCTGAAACAGCATTTCGCCAGCGACAACTATGCAGGCATGTGTGGCCCTGCTGCACACTGGTTTCTTGAGGCCAACAACAGCGGCCATGCGCCCGCTTATGGCGACGACGAGTGGACGCATAAAGTGTCAGAGTCATTGCGCAACTTGTTTCAAACCGACTGTGATATTTACTTTGTATTCAACGGCACAGCGGCCAACTCACTGGCCTTGGCCAGCCTATGCCAGAGCTACCACTCGGTGGTGTGCTCGCCGGTGGCTCACATAGAAACCGACGAGTGTGGCGGCCCGGAGTTTTTCTCAAACGGCTCCAAACTGTTGGTGGCTGATGCGGGTGGTGAAGCAGGCCAGCACGGCAAACTCACACCAGATGCCATTGAGGCTATCGTCACCAAACGCACAGACTTGCATTATCCAAAGCCCAAAGTGGTCTCCATCACGCAAGCCACTGAACTGGGAACCATTTACTCGGTCGAGGAAGTGCGCGCCATCGCCGCCATTGCCAAACGCCGTCACCTCAAACTGCACATGGACGGCGCACGCTTTGCCAACGCCGTGGCCACCTTGGGCTGCCACCCCAGCGAGATCACGTGGCGCGCAGGTGTTGATGTGCTGTGTTTTGGTGGTACCAAAAATGGCCTACCTGTCGGCGAAGCCGTGGTGTTTTTTGACAAGCACCTGAGCGAAGACTTTGCCTACCGCGTCAAGCAAGCCGGACAACTGGCCAGCAAAATGCGTTTTATTTCTGCGCCATGGCTGGGCATGTTGCAAGACGACGTGTGGCTCAGCAATGCACGCCACGCCAACACCATGGCACAACGCCTGCGCAGCAAACTAGAGACTCTAGAAGGCTTGTCGCTGCTGGCGCCCACACAAGCCAACGGCGTATTCGTCAACCTGCCCCAAACCGCCATAGACAAACTGCAAACAGGCGGTTGGCGCTTTTATGAGTTCATCGCCGGCGGCGGCTGCCGCTTCATGTGCTCGTGGGACACCACAGACGAGGCGGTAGATGCATTGGTGAGCGCGATTGAGGCGTCGTTGAACTAGACCGCTGGCCTCGGCCAGACCCAAGCCCACGTCAACTTCAAGCCACGTGCACGTTGCACCTCGAGAGTTGCTACTGGCTTGCTGCCAATGACTTGTCGTTGCGTATTGGTGTGTTGTACGACGTGGCTTAGCCAGCCATCTGCAACAAGCCACCGATGGCCAATGGGTAGCCTTGCACACCAAAGCCTGCCATGACGGCCTTGGCCGCAGGTGACAAAAAGGAGTGGTGGCGAAATACTTCGCGCGCATGAACGTTGCTGATGTGCAGCTCAACAACGGTGACCTGAGCGCCTTTGATGGCATCGTGCAAGGCCACGCTGGTGTGGGTGTAAGCACCTGCGTTGAACACCACGCCCAACAACTCACCAGCAGCTTGTTCGCGACCGGCGCGGTGCAAGGCGTCGATCAAATCGCCCTCGTGGTTGCTTTGCACAAACTCCAAGGCCACGCCAGCGAGATCGCAGGCTGTTTGGCACAGCACTTGTACGTCTGCCAGCGTGGCAGAGCCGTACACAGCAGGTTCGCGTTGGCCCAATAGATTTAAGTTGGGGCCGTTGAGTACGAGTATTTTTTGTGTCATGCGTGCTTGCCTTGCTTGGTTGCTGAATGTGTCAGAGTTTAAATGATGTAAGAGGTTAAAACGCCTTGGACATCGTGACTCGCCGCAAGCGCATGACCAAGTAAAAAGCCATGGCTGCGCTTGCAGTGGACACCCAAAACACGCTGCTCAGCCCGAAGTGGGTACTCAGCAAGCCACCGCCCAAGCCACCCAGCACGCCAGTCACCCCATACCCAATGGTGGCGTACAAGGCTTGACCGCGCCCGCGCAACCTGCCTGGGAAAAAGTGTGACAGCAGGGCAATACACGCCGTATGGTGCGCTGCAAACGTCAGGGCGTGCATGACTTGTGCAATGACGACAGCCCACCACAAGTCGGCCATGGTGGCTGTGACGCCAAACCGAAACGTGTTTGCGACCGCTGCCACCAGCAACCACCCCGTTAAGCTGAACATGGGCAGCCAACGCGACTGCGTGGTAAACCACACCATCTCGGCCACCACTGCCAGCGCCCACATCACGCCTATGACCGATTTGCTGTAACCCAACGAGTCTAGGTATAGCGAGAAAAATACGTAACCGCCCACGTGGGCTAAGACGTGAAAAAAGACAGCTGCAAACAACCACGTTACACCGGGTTGTTGAAAGGCCGCTCGCAAAGAGACCCTGGCCTGCCCCACGGGTATGTTTTCTTTGATGTCCGACAACCACCACACAGACACCACAACAGCCAGCAAAGTCGCGCTCGTCCAGATGGGAAATGCGCCCATGCCCTGGCGCTCAAACCACGTGCCGGCAAACAGCACAGTTACAAAAAAACCAACCGAACCCCACACGCGCACGCGCCCATAGCGCTTGGGGTCAAACCGACCATCTACCGTCACCAAGTGCGCCAGCGCAGCCTCACTCATGGGCATCATGGCACTGGTTGCGGTAAACATAAAAAACAACACAATGAGCAACGACTGCCACGTCATGGGCCACCACAGTAACAACGACAAACACAATGCCACAGTGCCGCCCACACGCAGCAACTTCACGCGCTCGCCGGTGGTATCGCTGAGCCATCCCCAAGCATAGGGTGCAAACATGCGGGTTGCGGCTTGTACCGATACCAGCATGCTGATCGCCAGCAAACTGAAGCCTTGGTCTTGCAGCCACAGTGGCAAGTAGGGGTTGAAAAATCCAATGTGGGCGAAATAGCTCGCCGACAGCGCTGCAAAAGGCCAAGCAGCGTTGGCCGATGGACGGCGCAGCCAACTGGGCATTACATACGCCTTGGAGTGGGGCGCGTCACTGGGCCGAGATGTTGGGCGTACGCACCTGCACATCGGCGCACTGTGCACGGTGGGCCAAGGCATGCTCCATCACCACCAAGGCCAGCATGGCCTCTGCAATAGGCGTGGCACGGATACCCACGCACGGGTCATGCCGTCCCTTGGTCACCACCTCGGTCTCTTCACCTTGCACATTGATGGTATCGCGCGCCACCAAGATAGAGCTGGTGGGTTTGATGGCAATACTGACCTCTAAGTCTTGGCCTGTGCTGATGCCACCCAACACGCCACCTGCGTTGTTGCCCACAAAGCCAGTTGGGCGCAAGCTGTCGCCGTGCTGGCTACCGCGCTGGGTCACACTGGCAAAACCCGCACCAATTTCCACACCCTTAACGGCGTTGATACCCATCATGGCGTAGGCAATGTCGGCGTCGAGTTTGTCAAACAAAGGCTGGCCCAAACCTACCGGCATATGGCTGGCCACCACGCGCAAACGCGCACCGCACGAGTCGCCTGATTTGCGCAAGGCGTTCATGTAATGTTCAATCTGGCTGGTATCGGCAATAGGTGCAAAGAACGGGTTGTTGACCACGTGTGCCCAGTCTTCAAAACCAATCACCTCATCGCCAATGTGCGTCATGCAGCCTTTGATCACCACACCATGCTGCGCAGCCAACCACTTTTTAGCCACGGCTCCCGCGGCTACCATGGGCGCGGTTAAGCGCGCAGAAGAGCGCCCGCCGCCGCGTGGGTCACGCAGACCGTATTTGTGCATGTAGGTGTAGTCGGCGTGACCTGGCCTAAAGGTCTGCAAAATATCGCCGTAATCTTTGGAGCGCTGGTCGGTGTTGCGAATCATCAGCGCAATGGGTGTGCCAGTGGTCAAACCCTGGTAAACGCCAGACAAAATTTCAACTTGGTCTGGCTCGTTACGCTGTGTCACAAATTTTGAGGTGCCAGGGCGTCGTCTGTCTAGGTCTGGTTGAATGTCTTCAACCGACAAAGCCATACCCGGTGGGCAGCCGTCTATCACACAGCCAATGGCTGGGCCGTGGGATTCACCAAAGTTGGTGACTGCGAATAGTTGTCCAAATGTATTGCCGCTCATAGCCGATATTATCGACCATGAGCGCGCTTATCCGTGTTGTGTTGACAAGTCCTGTGGCCAGCTGATGATCAGGCTTTAGTTTGCGAGAGGCAAGTCGTCACCAGCATCTGGCCAATCACGGATATATGCCTTGAGCATCTTGTTCTCGAAGTTTTGGCTATCGACCACGGCTTTGGCCACATCGTAAAAGCTGATCACCCCCAGCAGCATGCTGGCGTCCATCACGGGCATGTAGCGGGCATGCCGCTCCAACATCATGCGCCGCACCTCGTCTAGGTCGGTCTCACCAGTGCACGTCAGAGGCGCGTCGTCCATGGCAGCTCTAACGGTGGTGTTGCCCACCACGCCTTTGTTTGTAACCAGTTGGGCAATCACTTCGCGAAATGTGAGCATGCCCACCAAATCACCATACGCCATCACGACCAGCGAGCCGATGTCTTTTTCAGCCATCACATCAATGGCCTCGCTCAATGCGGAATCTGGGCTAACGGTGTACAAGGTGCCGCCTTTGACGCGCAGTATGTCGCTGACTTTCATTCTCAATCTCCATGTGATGCAAATGACTATGGGTCCAATATAGCCCAAGGCGCATGGGCATTCCCACTAAAGTAATCAGGCATAACCCTGACGACAGTCACGCAAGGCAACCGATACAGTGCTTGAACAAGCAAAATAGACGTTCACGATTTTGCACACCTTTTACATGGAGATGCCATGGCTGGCTACTCAGACCCCGGATTCGACACCCTCAGCTTGCACGCAGGCGCAGCCCCAGACCCCACCACAGGTGCGCGCGGTGTGCCCATACACATGAGCACATCGTTTGTATTTGAATCCAGCGACCACGCCGCGGCACTGTTCAACCTAGAGCGCGCTGGCCACGTGTACAGCCGCATCAGCAACCCCACCAATGCCGTACTCGAAACCCGCGTTGCAGCCTTAGAAGGCGGTATTGGCGCCATTGCCACAGCCAGTGGCCAAGCGGCTCTGCACTTGGCCATTGCCACGCTGATGGATGCAGGCTCACACATAGTGGCCAGCAGCGCGCTGTACGGCGGCTCACACAACTTGCTGCATTACACGCTCAAACGCTTTGGCATAGAGACCACGTTTGTTCACCCCAACGACCTAGACGCTTGGCGCGCCGCTATTCGCCCCAACACCAAGCTGCTGTTTGGTGAGACAGTTGGCAACCCTGGCATGGACGTCCTAGACATTGCCGCTGTGTCAGATATTGCGCACCAAGCGCGCGTGCCACTCATGGTTGACGCCACACTCACCCCCCCATGGCTGCTCAAACCCATGGACCATGGCGCAGACATAGTCATGCACTCGGCCACCAAATTTCTCAGCGGCCACGGCACAGTGGTGGGCGGCGTGTTGGTTGACAGCGGCCTGTTTGACTGGGAGGCCAGCGGTAAATTTGAATCGCTCACACAAGCCTACGAAGGCTTCCACGACATGGTGTTCAGTGACGAGTCAACGGTGGGGGCTTTCTTACTCAGGGCCAGGCGCGAAGGTCTGCGCGACTTTGGAGCCTGTATGAGCCCGCACTCTGCATGGCTTATTTTGCAAGGCATCGAAACACTGGGTCTGCGCATGGAGCGCCACATGCGCAACACACAAGCGGTGGTGAACTACTTGGATGCACACCCCATGGTGGAGCGAGTGGGCCACCCCCTGCTGGCCAGCCACCCCAGCCATGCCCTGTCACAAACGTTGCTGCCTCGGGGCGCAGGCTCGGTGTTCAGCTTTGACATCAAAGGCAGCAAGGCACAAGGGCAGGCTTTTGTGCAAGCCCTCAAGGTATTCAGCCATCTGGCCAACGTGGGCGACGCCAAGAGCTTGGTCATCCAACCCGCCACCACCACCCATTTCCGCATGGACGCAGCCGCATTGGCCACGGCTGGCATCAAGCCTGGCACCGTGCGCCTGTCTGTCGGCCTAGAAGACGAAGCCGACCTGATTGAAGACCTCAAACGGGCGTTGAAAGCGGCAGAACGCGCAGCCGACCACTCACACGTAAAGACCGGGGCTTAAACCATGTACATCACAGTTAAGGACGAACGACACTACGCTTACACCGGGGGTAAAGACTGGGTGGATGGCCAACCCACTGTCGTCATGATTCACGGCGTACTCAACGACCACAGCGTGTGGATTTTGCAGTCGCGTTACTTGGCTCACCACGGCCACAACGTCATGGCCATAGACTTGCCCGGCCACTGCAAAAGCCAAGGTACACCACCTGCCAGCGTGGAAGACGCCGCGGCACATGTGCTGGCATTGCTAGACGCAGCTGGCGTTGACGCAGCCGCTTTGGTGGGCCACAGCTTTGGCGCGCTCATTGCGCTGCAAGCTGCTGCCACAGCGCCGCTGCGCTGCACCCACTTGGCCATGGTGGGCACGGCTTACCCCATGGCGGTCTCGCCTGTGTTGCTCGATACATCGCTTCATGCGCCCCACAAAGCGATAGAAATGGTCAACAACTTTAGCCACAGCACCTTGGCGCCGCCGCCCTCCAGCCTAGGCCCAGGCACGTGGTTGTATGGCGTGGGGCGCGCGTTGATGCGCCGCGTACTGGCCAGCAACCCAACGCACAACGTCTTCAACATAGGCTTTCATGCGTGCAACAACTACGCATCAGGTGAAGCGGCCATGGATGCGGTGCAAGCCGCCCACATACCCACGCTGTTTGTGCTCGGTACACGAGACCAAATGACGCCGCCAAAAGCCATGGCAACCTTGTCATCGCGCGCACCACATGCCCGAACCGTATTGGTAGCCAGCGGTCATGCAATGATGTCAGAAGCACCAGAAGACACCTTGCAGGCATTGCACGCGTTGTTACAAACAAAACAGTAGAAAGACGCCTTGCCGCACACCAGCCCAAACATGACCCCACCTGACATGCCTGCACAAGACCAAACGACGCAAGAATGGGCCGAACGCGAGGCCGCCGACTTTGACCTGCGCAATTTGTCCAGCGCCTTCATAGACAGGCCCTACCCCGTTTACAAGGCGCTGCGAGAGGCTGAACCTGTGCGGCATATGCCTGATGGCTCATGGCTGTTGACACGCCACGCAGACTTGGTTCAGGTCTACCGCGACTCGGCGAGCTTTGTATCTGATAAACAGGCCGAATTCGGCCCCAAGTATGGCGTTGACAGCGCGCTGTTCATGCACCACACCAACAGCTTGGTGTTCAACGACGCCCCCAGACACACACGGGTGCGGGGCATCATCATGGGCGCACTGAGCCGGCGCGCAGTGGACGACACAGAGGTGGGGCTGCGTGCCTTGGTACAGCGTTTGTTAGACCACATAGCCTTACAAGGCCCACATGCTGAGTCAGACCTCATAGAAGATTTTGCCAGCGCTATACCCGTCGACATCATTGGCAACTTGCTCAACATCCCGGTTGAAGAACGGGGCCCGTTGCGGGCGTGGTCGTTGGCCATTTTGGGCGCGCTAGAGCCGCGCTTAACAGCGGAGCAAGAGCGCTTAGGCAATGACAGCGTGTTGGCATTTACCGCCTACTTAAAAGAACTGGTGGCGCACCGACGCACCGCACCAGGCGACCCGCAGCGCGACGTGCTAACGCGCCTAATACACAGTGAAAACGACCTCAACGGCGAACCCTTAAGCGAGGTTGAACTGCTACAAAACTGCATTTTTTTGCTCAATGCAGGACACGAAACCACCACCAACTTGATAGGCAACGCTTTGGTTTGCTTGGCGCAGCACCCGCAACAGCGCGCGCAGTTGCTGCAAAGCCTCAGCCAATGCGAGCCCGCAAGCGCGCAAGAACGCGACATCATGGCGCTGGCCACCGATGAGTTTTTGCGGTTTGAATCCTCCAACCAACTTGGCAATCGGCGCAGCGTGGTGGCCAGCACAATTGGCGCAGTGGTCGGCGGCCAAGCCATACCGGCTGGCAGCCTGATCACGCTGTGCATTGGCGCTGCCAACCGTGACCCAGCCGTTTTTGACCAACCAGACCTGCTGCACCTGAACCGCACACCCAACAAACACCTGGCTTTTGGGTTTGGCATTCACCAGTGCGCAGGGCTTAGCCTTGCAAGACTGGAAGGTCGGGTGGCCATTGCAGGCTTTGTAAGGCGCTTTCCTAACTTTGAGCTGCGCGGCCAACCCCTGCGCTCACAACGCGCACGCTTTAGGGGGTTTATGTCTGTGCCCTTCAGCGGCGGGCCTGCCTAAGCGCATCACGCTTGATGCAGCACCTCGCCGCTTGGCAGTGCCTGCTGAACGCAAGCCCCCTTCCAGCCGCTGGTGGCCCACATGGCTTTGCTTTCACTTGACAAGGGCAACAACAAGGCTTGCACCAAAGGGGTCAGCGCCATGCGTGAAAGATCGACCAGCAACACATAGCGGGCCTCCTCCTCGTCTAAACGCCCTACCCAGTCCAGCTCCAGCAAAGCGTCCATAGGCACTTCTATGTGCAGGGCATCGACGCGCAGGGCGACAGCCAACTCCTCGGCGCTGAGACCTCGAGCCAGTGTGGTGGTGTCTGACGGTTCATGGCCAGGCCCAGCTTGGGCGGCTTGCAGTTGCGACAGTATTTCCAGTGACAGTTGGTAGTCCCAACCGGGTTGGTCACTGCGTCTGGCCACACCACGCAGCAAGCTGGGCAGGTAGGCCGCTACGACAGCGCCCAACAACACCACAGCCCACGCCAAGTAAATCCAAATCAGCAAAATTGGCACGGTGGCAAATGCGCCATAAACGGCGGCATACGAGGGCACTTTGCCCAAATACCAGCCCAAGCCTTGCTTCACCACTTCCATCGCGGCAGAGACCAGCAAACCGCTGATGAAAGCGTGGCTCCAGCGCACGCGGGCGTTGGGCACAAAATGGTACAGCGCAGCCAAACCCGAGGCCATTGCCACAAACCCAAACACGTCCAACACCCAGACCCAGCTGACCGAGGGCTCTGTGATCAGGCCTTTGCTGGCTGAAAACAAATAAGTGGTCACGCTAGCGCTGATGGCCAGCATGAGGGGGCCAAGTGTCAGGACTGCCCAGTAGGTCAGCACGCGGTGCGACAGTGGGCGCAGTTTGCGCACCCGCCAAATGTCATTGAGCTTGCGGTCAATGGTCAAAATAAGGGCCAAAGCCGTTATCAGCAACACCACAGCACCTAGCCAACCCAACTCACCGGCCTTGGACGAAAACTGGTGCAAGTACTTGAGTACAGTGCGGGCAATTGGGTCAGGCACCAAGCTTTGCACCAGCCACTGCTCAATCCCGCCTTCGAAGCGAGCAAACATGGGGAACGCACTAAAAATAGCCAAACCCACGGTAAACAACGGCACCAAAGCCATTACTGTGGTGAAGGTTAAGCTGCTCGCGGTTTGGCCCAGTCGGTCTTCACGAAAGCGCTCTCGCAGGGTGATCGCCGTGTTGCGCCACGGAAAACGACGCAAGTCGCCCACCACGTCCTGCCAAAAACGTTGCCAAACTTGAGTTGCAGACTGCCATTGCTTCATGCCGGTATCATGCCATCAAGACTATCCCACAGCAGCACCTGCCAAAGGTGCATGGCGTAACCGCTAAACATCGCTGTATGTCCAACCACAACGAGAAGCCCCTTGAGCACAGATACCTCCCCAACACTGCCCCCTACTAACCGCATTGACTTCACCCGCTGGGTGGCCGTTGTCAGCCTCTTCGGTCTCATTGCGCTGGGTTTGTCATGGGAGCTGTGGCTGGCGCCCCTGCGCGAAGGGGGTTCTTGGTGGGCTTTAAAAGTGTTGCCGCTGTGCATCCCAATCGCTGGCTTGCTCAAAAACCGCATGTACACCTACCGCTGGATGAGCCTGCTCATATGGGTGTACTTCACCGAAGGCGTGGTCAGGGCGTGGTCAGACAAAGGCTTGTCTGCAGGCTTGGCACTTGGCCAAACCATGCTGTGCCTGAGTTTGTTTGTAGCGGTTGCCTTGCATGTGCGCTGGCGCTTCCAAACAGCACGCGCCAACGCATTGGCAAACCCGCAACTTGACGATTCGGGCGACGGCACAACCACAACCACAACCGGTAGCCAATGAGCATGGCCAACACCACAGTCCTCAAGCAACTTCGCGCCGCTGTTGGTGATGCCCACGTGCTGGTGGACGGTGACCTATCGGCTTACGTCAACGACTGGCGCAAACGCGCTGAAGGCAAAGCGTTGGCTGTTGTGCGTCCAGCCACTACGGCGCAAGTGGCCGCCGTCGTAAAAGTATGTGCAGCCAACCACATTGCCATCGTGGCGCAGGGTGGCAACACGGGTCTTGTCGTAGGCTCTGTGCCCGACACATCAGGCACACAAGTCGTGCTGAGTCTGACCCGCATGAACCAGGTCAGAGCCATTGACGAGGCCAACCTGACGCTCACGGTGGAGGCCGGCTGCATTCTACAAACAGTGCAACAAACCGCAGCCGATGCAGGTTTTTATTTCCCCCTGAGCCTGGCGGCACAGGGCAGCTGCACCATTGGCGGCAACCTCGCCACCAACGCCGGCGGCACACAAGTGCTGCGCTTTGGCAATGCACGCGACCTGTGTTTGGGCCTTGAGGCCGTGACGGCAACTGGCGACATTTGGCACGGTTTGGGCGGCTTGCGCAAAGACAACACTGGCTATGACCTGAAAAACCTGCTCATTGGCAGCGAAGGCACGCTGGCCATCATCACCGCCGCCACGCTGAAGCTGTATCCCCAGCCAGCCAGCCGCTGTGTGGCTTGGGTTGCCCAACCCAGCCTTGCAGCAGGGGTGCAGCTGCTGGCATTGGCCAGGTCACGTTTGGGCGACGGCTTAACTGGCTTTGAAGTCATGGGGCAGTTTGCCCTGGAGCTGGTGGCCAAGCACTTCGCCAGCCCAGCCGTACCGTTGCTGGGCAGCGCGCCCTACTACACCTTGGTAGAGCTCTCTAGCAACAGCGACTTTCACGTTGCCAGTGAGCAACTGCAGCTCATGCTGGAAGATGCCTTGGAGCACGGCATGGCGAACGACGTGGTGGTGGCGCAAACCATCACCCAAGCCCAGCAACTGTGGCAAATACGCGAGCACATACCGCTGGCACAAAGCGCTGAAGGCTTGAATATCAAACACGATATTTCTATTCCCATTTCGCGTATTGCCGAGTTTGTAGACCATACCTTGGACGTGCTGGTTGACGCCATACCCGGTATGCGCCTGGTCAACTTTGGGCATTTGGGTGACGGCAACTTGCACTACAACGTACAGGCCCCATTAGGGGCCGACGGCCAGGCTTTTTTGCAACAACACGAAAGCACTGTCAACACGCTGGTGTTCGACGCCGTGCAGCAGTTTGGTGGCTCTATATCGGCCGAACACGGCATAGGCACCCTCAAGGCCCACACCCTGCCCAACTACAAAGACGCCACCGCTTTGGCCATGATGCGGGCCATCAAAAACAGCTTGGACCCCCAAGGCATACTCAACCCTGGCAGCGTCCTAGAGCGCAGCACCCCGGTGTAGCCCAATGTGGATTGCAAGACCCTGACCACACCAAGCCGAGTCTGCCAGTGACATTTAAAGGGAGATCTGACATCGCGCACGGTTGCTTAGCCCTAAGAGTTGGTATGCTCCATGGTTGCTAAATGTTGTGAGTGCCAACCGCCATGAGCCAGCCGCCAGTCAAAACCCAATACGAAGACTTCATGCGCCATGTGTTTACACAAGGTGTGGAAAAAACCGATCGCACGGGCACGGGCACGCGCAGCGTGTTTGGTCACCAAATGCGCTTTGACTTGAACGAAGGCTTTCCACTGGTGACTACCAAGAAAGTTCATCTCAAATCCATCATTTACGAGCTATTGTGGTTTTTGCGCGGCGACGCCAACGCCACGTGGCTGCAAGAACGTGGCGTCAGCATTTGGAATGAATGGGCCGCGCCCAATGGCGACTTAGGCCCCGTCTACGGCGCACAGTGGCGCTCATGGCCTACGCCTGATGGCGGTCATATTGACCAAATTGCCGAGGTCTTGGACACCATCAAGTCCAACCCAGATTCACGCCGCATGATTGTGAGCGCTTGGAATGTGTCAGAGCTGTCAAAAATGGCGCTGATGCCTTGTCACGCATTCTTCCAGTTTTACGTCGCACCCGCCGTAGACGGCAAGAAAGCGCGTTTGAGTTGCCAGTTGTACCAACGCAGCGCCGACATCTTTTTGGGTGTGCCCTTCAACATAGCCAGCTATGCCTTGCTGACACACATGGTGGCCCAGCAGTGCGACCTGGACGTGGGAGATTTTGTCTGGACAGGTGGCGACTGCCACATCTACAGCAACCACCATGAGCAGGTGCAACTGCAACTGAGCCGCGCACCATTCAACTACCCCACACTGCACATCAAGCGCCGCCCAGACAGCATATTTGACTACTCGTTTGACGACTTCGACGTCCAAGACTACGCACACCACGCTGCCATCAAAGCGCCCGTTGCCGTCTAACACAGAGCAGGCCGTCATGCTCACCCGCAAACAAACTTGGGCGTTGGTAGCGCTCACACTCATTTGGGGTGTGAATTGGCCAATGATGAAGTTGTCACTGCAAGAGCTCACACCGCTGTACCTGCGTGCCTTCACCATGGTGGTGGGTGCCGTGTGGTTGTTTGTGTATTTTTGGGCCAAAGGTTTTCGCATGCGCCCACTCAAAACCGAGTGGCGCATCATCGTCTGGCTGGGCCTGCCAAACATTTTTGGATGGCACGTTTTTTCAATCATGGGCGTACAAGAACTTGCATCTGGGCGTGCGGCTATTTTGGGCTTTGCCATGCCGGTCTACACCGTTTTGCTGGGTGCTTTGCTGTTTAAGCTGCCACTCAATAGGCGCACCTCCGTTGCCGTGCTGTGCGTTGCCGCCACCGTGGGCTTGTTGTTGTGGCATGAGTTGCAGCAAATATCGGGCAACTATGTTGGCATTGTATGGATGGAAGCAGGGGCCTTGTCGTGGGCTTTGGGCACGCTGCTCATGCGCCGCGCTACTTTCAGCATGTCTGCAGAAGTCCTCACCGTGTGGATGTTGCTGCTGTCCAGCATGTGCATTTGGGGGCTCGCCATGGCCTTTGAACCCACACCCTCACCCAGCACATTCTCTGGCGCCATGTGGGCCAGCTTAATGTATGGGTTTGTATTCAACTACGGCTATGCACAAATTATTTGGTTTGGTATGGCACGCAATTTACCACCGACCACCAGCGCCATGAGTATCATGGCGGTGCCATTGGTGGGCACGCTCACAGCCACATTTATTGTGGGCGAATGGCCACAATGGCAAGACTTTGCAGCCCTGGTCTTTGGTATGGCCGCTATTGCGGCCGTGCTCATACCAAGGCGCCGCCCAGACGTTACCGCCTGACCCTTAGACATGTGAAGGTTTAGAAATTTAGACATGCGCATCAACCTCATCTTTGCCCAAGCCAACAATGGCGTCATTGGTCACAACAACCAACTGCCTTGGCACTTGCCGCAAGACCTGGCCCACTTCAAGGCACACACCAACGGTTGTCCCGTTGTCATGGGCCGCAACACATGGGACTCACTCCCGCCCGCATTTCGTCCCTTACCGGGCAGACTCAACCTCGTGGTCAGCCGCAATGCGGCCTTGAGCATTGACGGCGCTCAGGTCTGCAACAGCGTCGAGCAAGCGCTACTGACATGTGCTCAACACACCCCATCACCGCCTGAAGTGTGGGTCATTGGTGGGGCGCAAATCTATGCCCAAGCTATGCCGTTGGCCAACCGTGCCATCATCACCCACCTGCACGCAGACTACCCAGGAGACGCCTTTGCACCCACCTTTGACAACACCTGGACTGAAACTGCACGCCAAGTGAACATCGTTGCACACGGCGTCAACGCAGGCCTACAGTTTGACTTTGTGACACTTGAGAAACACCACAGGTAAATTGACCCGCACAAGCCGTTGTAGAGACGCTAGGTGCACAACAGCTGGCATCAGCTCACTCACTTCCCATTAGCCCAACAAAGCGTTGAAGAAAATACGTGGGATTTTCAACAAGCTTGGGCGGTATTGAAACGCAACCAACAACCTACCCAAAATACCCCCTTTGCGGTTGGTCACGAACCACGGTGGGCGTGGCAGCAACGTGAAAGACAAACTCAGTATATTGCGCGGGAAAGGCCGAAACGGCGCCTCAACCACTGTGCGCTGTGGCTTGTCAAACAAACATGTGTTGTGCACCACACCAATGCCACTTTGCACATCATGCAGGGTATGACCTGGAAACGCGCCCCACGTGGCCTGCGGTGACAAAAAGCCCACACCTGTCCACGCATTGATGGCAATGGTGCCGTAACGCAATTCAACCAACATGTCTTCCAAGCGCTGTCTCCCAATTTGGGCAATGGTGGCTGGGTGAATCACAATGTTTGCACCAAGCGTACCGTACAGCTGGGTATTGGCAAACTGAATGGCTTCTTGTAAGAACGCCTCAGGGTCACTACTGACAATCTCCATCACATTGAGCGCAGGCGCAAACACCTCGGTGGTTTTAGCTGCATCCGAGCTGTCGGCTTTCAACGGCGCAATCAGCAAGTCGGACACACCTTTGCGCGCGACATGATGGCTGGTGGGGTTGTTTACCAGAAACCCGTCTAGTCGATCTTGCGCACCGGGGTAGTACAAGGGCCGAGATTCGGCAGCGGCCAGCACGCGCTCCAACTCAGTTTTGAATTGGATTTTTTGATCCCAATCGCTAGACAACACCATGACCTGACAGGCCACACAGTTGAAACCCGCGTTGTGCAACTTCTGGGTTGCCACTTGCTCAGCCTGAAAACAAATATCAGCAGTCGTCCATGGGCCTGGCACCACTATGGTTGGGCATACTGCACCCAGCTCAGACGTGATGGCACGTTTGTTGATGGGCGTGTTGCCCTCTTTATTGACCACACCCGTTTCACCGACACCCCACACAATGGCATCGTGCGAAGCACCAGCACCAGTGATGTGAATGGACTCCACCAACGGGTGGTTGCACAGGTATTGACCCACATCAGTTGCACCTTTAACAATGCTCAAAAAACCTCTGTCAATCAACGGCTTCAAAGCTGGGATGAGAAAATCAACTAGGTAGTCGTTGACGGGGTTCATCTTGAGTATGACTACCTCATTTTCTGCAAACAATTTGTGAAATACATCCAGTGGCGCAATGGCAGCAACGTTACCCGCACCCAGAACCAAGCCCAGCTTGCCAGTTTTATGCGCCGTGCTGGCAGTGTCATACACACCTGCGGTATGGTGCGCCAAATTATCAAGCGTTACGTCAGGCTGCATCCATACATCAACTGTCACACCGCTGAGCAACAAATGGTCCCACAAGGAGTGCGGTAACACACGGGCCACCACTTGCTTGTTAGACAACTGGCGTAGGGCAACGCTGTCCAAGTGATGCTTGCCTTGTACCTGCGACAAAGTCGCCATCATTTGGTTGCAATAACCCATTACGGTGTAAGGGCCAGACAACCACTCCTCACCCTCTAAAGGCGAGCCAGTGGCTATGCCTTTTTTACGTGAAGCCGTCTCAGCCCAATCTTTAGACACTAGCATCAGCGCCTCTTTAATCTCAGCCAGTATTGCAATGCGCTCGACCACAGTGGTGCTAACCCAGCGTTCACGGTTGGCACTTAGTCGCTGAACATCAGCGTCCAACTGGGTTAGAACCTCAGGCGCTAGCTGCTGAACATTTGAAGATGGGACGGGCATGTTCATGGGAATTTCTACTTGCTATTGATCTACGACACAACACCGTTGATAGGACAGAAATCAACGATACCAAACTTTTATTTTCAGAGCCAACGCATGGGTTGTAGGTAACGTCTGAGACAGGTTCAGCCAAGCAAATGTAGCGTTAAACCGTGCGGGCAATACTTAAAGCCACAACCATCCAGCCAAGAATAAACAACGACTCTTTACCAGTTGTACCAGGACCACTTTGATCTGGGTGTCATTCGAATCACAGAACGCTTACGCGTTGGCAATGCCAGTGCCAAGTGCGCCAAAGTGCTAGGACTGGCAACCGGCGCTCCCATTCTTCAAATAGCCCGTGTAGCTTATTCTTTCAATGACCACCCTGTTGAACTGCGCATGTCGTATGTGAACACCAGCAGACGCGAGTATGTTCCTGACAACTTTGCAACTGATGTCTTTTAAGTTGTTGAACCTCGCTATAGGTAGCCGATAATCAAGTTATGAAATTTGCAACTTGGAACGTCAACTCACTCAATATTCGCCTGCAACAGGTGCTTGATTGGTTAGAAGCAAACCCAGTTGATGTGCTGGCGCTACAAGAGCTGAAACTTGCGCAGGACAAGTTTCCAGTGGATGCACTGAATGAGGCTGGTTGGCAAGCGAGTTGGCTGGGGCAAAAAACCTACAACGGTGTGGCGCTCATCAGCAAACAAATACCCACCAATGTGGTGCAGAACAACCCGCACTTTACCGATGAGCAGTCGCGTCTTATTGCGGGCACTTTTAGAAGCGAGTCTGACAAGAAAGTGCGCGTCATTGGTGGCTATTTTCCCAACGGACAGGCACCTGACAGCGACAAGTTTGTCTACAAAATGGCATGGCTAGATGGCTTGCGCAAATGGTTGAGCTTGGAGCTGGCAGTGCACGAGCGCCTGGTGGTCATGGGTGATTACAACATCACGTTTGATGCGGCCGATGTGTGGGACCCCGCCACACTAGAAGGCACCATTCACTGCACAGACCAAGAGCGCACGCAGTTGCAAGCGCTGATAGATTTAGGGCTGCACGATGGCTTGCGTTTGTGCGCCCAACCAGACAAAAGCTTCAGTTGGTGGGACTACCGAGACTTTGGTTTCAAGCGCAACCGTGGCATGCGCATTGACCATATCTTGGTAACCAAGGCAATTAAAGACGCCACAACGGCAGCCTTTATTGACAAAACGCCTCGCGCCAACGAACGTCCCAGCGACCACGCACCTGTGGTACTCGAAGCGGCGCTATAACTGCACACTGCGCGCCATATCGCGCAGCCAATGACCTACTTCGTGACTCAGCACGCAGGCGTCGCGCACCAGTTGGTCAAAGTGGCGCGTGAGCGCTTCTACATGCTCGCGGGTGTTGAACACAAAATAGGCGCTGCCTATGTAAATAACCGCCCTGCGCTGACCAAACACCACAATGGGCGCGCTGTAGTGTGTGGCTGAATCAAACAAATGCAGGCGGGTGCTGGGGTATAGCTCTTCGCACAAGTCGGCCATTTGCACCAACTGGTCTTGTACCTGCCCCACGCTCAACGCAGCCCACAAGCCGGAGCGATTGGCCAAGCCTTGCAAGGTTTGCATGGGCATGGCAATTTCGTAGTCCATACCCACTGTGCGGTTCAGCCGCAAACGTTCTTCTTGATGCGCGCTGGCTTGCTGCGGCGTTTTGCCGGCATAAGAAGTGAACTCCAACTCCAACACGGCCTGCGTTTTCATAAATTCAGGCAGCGACGTGGGCGCACCACGAATTTTGGCCCCAGCCGACTCACGCAACCAGCGCTCTATGTGCTCATCTGCGTGCCCTGGTGATGTCTGCGCCACCTCTAGCGACTCTTTCAAAATCTCACCCGTTGAACGCTCGGAATTGGTCAAACCCAGCAACCAGTCCGTACTCACGCCTAAGGCTTGTGCCACATCGGCCACCACATGGCCTGATGGCAGTCGCACCAAGTGCTCATTGAGCAAGGCAGATATGGTGGAACGGTCAACCCTGGCCAGCTCACCCAAGCTGGTGCGGTTGAGTTGGCGTGTCAACATGGCGCCGCCCAAGCGCTCGCGAAATAGACTGCAGCGTTCAGTTTTGGTTAGCATGTGCGTATTGTTGCACAACGTGATAATTGTCTACAAATTCTGATTATTACTACGCGGCGCACGTTGAATCACGTCCTGAGCTTCAAGAGAATGATGTTGTTAGGTATGTTTACTAACTTTGTGAACCACATCAGGAACGAACACCATGGAACTCAAAAAACGCACGTGGACCAAGGCTTTCACTTGGCAACTCATTGGCTTTGTCGTTATGACAACCATCAACTACTGGTACATGGGCAGCTTTCAAAGCGGCGTGGGTTTGTCGGCAGTGCTCACTGGCGTGGGCTTGGTCACTTATTACATGCACGAACGGGCATGGTCGAAGCTGAAGTGGGGCCTCAGCAGCAACGGCCAACAACTTTAGTTCACAATATGCACCATCGATTGACACATCACATCACCGCATGAACCACCAACCACCAGCCAACGCAGTTAACGCGTCTTTGAAAGTCGAACCTGCGTACCCGCGCTTGCGCAGGAGTTTAAAGATAGGACTGCTGGCATCCTTGTTGGTCATTGGCGCTTGCTCATCCACGACAGGTGGCGGGCTGGTGGGTGCCGACAGACGCCAGCTGATGCTGATTTCCGAGCCTGAAGTCAACGCAATGGCGCAACAAGCCTACAGCGACGTTCTCAGCGACGCACGCAAACAAGGCACGCTCAATGCCAACAAAGCGCAGCGGCAACGCGTGCAAGCCATCACCAACAAGCTCATTCCACAAACCTCTATTTTTAGGGCGGATGCAGGCACTTGGAAGTGGGAGGTGAATGTCATTGAGTCCAAAGAACTCAACGCATGGTGCATGCACGGCGGGAAAATTGCGGTGTATAGCGGCATCATCAACCAGCTCAAGCTCACAGATGACGAATTGGCCGCTATCTTGGGCCACGAGATGGCGCACGCGCTGCGCGAACACTCCCGCGAGCAAATTTCGCAGTCTATGGCCACAGACTTCACACTCAACATTGGCGCCGCTTTGCTGGGCCTGGGAGCAGGTACGGCCAACCTGGCCGGCGTGGGTGCAGACCTGATGTTGAGATTACCTAACAGCCGGGCACACGAAACCGAAGCCGACCGCATTGGCGTGGAACTGGCCGCGCGCGCCGGCTTTGACCCACGCGCCGCCCTGAGTTTGTGGCGAAAAATGGGGGCAGCCACAGGCGCCAGCGGAGGTGCAGCATGGTTGTCCACCCACCCGTCTAACAAACAACGCACCCAAGACTTGGGCGTTTACAGCGAACGCGTTATGGGCTTGTACCAGCAAGCCAAGCGATAGCAACAACGCCGACACACATTCGCCATACCCAGCGGCACTTTTTTGGGCCAAGCCTGGGCTCGCCACCACGGGCCTCGCACCAGCAGGCCCTGGGGTCAGCGCACAGGGCTTCCAACTGAACCCATTACCAGCTGACGGTGACCTGCGCGGCGTAAGCCAACAGGCGTAGTATGTTGGTTAATGACCGACACCTCTACCCGTGGTGATGGCGATGCAGACGGCGAGGGCCGCAACCTCAACGACCACCCAGACAACACCGTACCCAACAGCGCAAGTGAGGCTGCACGTCAACATGCATATGGCCAGCAGCCCTTTGTAGGTGAGCAATACGCATGGTCTCATTGGCGGCTACCGCGCTGGTCGTTTCGACCGCGTTTGTTGCAACACCTGCCCACTTACACGCGCTCACATGCACTGAAAGACATTGGCGCAGGCATCACCGTTGGCGTGGTGGCGCTCCCGCTGGCCATGGCATTTGCCATTGCCAGCGGCTTAAGCCCAGAAGCGGGCTTATGGACGGCCATTATTGGCGGCTTGTTGGTTGCAGCCTTGGGCGGCTCGTCGGTTCAAGTGGGCGGGCCAGCTGGCGCGTTCATTGTGATTGTGTACGGCATTGTGGAGCAACACGGCTTGGGCGCGTTGCTGGTGAGCACGTCGTGCGCCGGTGTGCTGCTGTTTGTGATGGGGTGGTTGCGCTTGTGCAGCTTGGTGCGCTATGTGCCCATCAGCGTGGTGATTGGCTTTACCAACGGCATTGCGGTGCTCATTGCCGTGTCGCAGCTGCGCGACTGGCTTGGGCTAGACATTGACAACATGCCCGGCGACTTCTTTGCTCAAATGCTGGTGCTCGCTAACAGCTGGCACAGCTTCAACCCATATGCATTTGGCTTGGCCACGCTGTGCACAACAGGCTTGTTGCTGTGGCCAACATGGTGGGCCACTTGGGGCACAAGGCTGACACAGTTGCAACGCGTCACACACATACCTGGTGCGACACGCGGCTTGTACATCAGGTCTCGCTTGCCTGGTCCCATCGTGGCGTTGGTCAGCCTGACTGTGTTGGCTTATGTCTTTAAGCTGCCAGTTGAAACCATTGGTCAGCGCTTTGGCAGCATATCGGCGCAACTGCCAACGTTTGAGCTGCCAGCGTTTTCTTGGAGCAGCGTCAAGCAGTTGGTGCTCCCCACAATCACCATCGCGTTGTTGGGCGCAGTGGAGTCTTTGCTCTGCGCGCGCGTGGCAGACCAACTGATAGAGTTGCCCAAACACGACCCCAATCAAGAACTCATGGCGCAGGGTATGGCCAACTTCACCGTGCCATTTTTTGGTGGTATGCCTGTCACTGGCACGATTGCCAGAACCGTTACCAACATACGAGCAGGCGCGGTCTCGCCGGTCTCAGGCATTGTCCATTCGCTGACGCTGTGCGCCATTGTGTTGGTCGCGGCGCCGCTGGCGCAGCACATACCGCTGGCAGTGCTGGCCGGTATTTTGTTGTACGTGGCGTGGAACATGGGTGAGTGGCGTGAGTTTGTGCGGCTCAAGCACTACAGTGCACATTACAGACTGATGCTTCTGTCCACGTTCTTTGTGACCATTGTGTTTGACCTCACGCTGGCGGTGCAGCTTGGTTTGGTCTTGGCGTTTGTGCTGTTTATCAAGCGGCAAAGCGACATCTTTCAAGTGCGTATAACGCCCGCTTCTGACAAGCGACTTGATGTGCATGTGTACGGAAGTTTGTTTTTTGGCGCAGTGGGCAAGCTAGACGCGTTGGGCGACTGGGCTAGGCAGTGCCCGCCTGGCAGCGAGGTACACATCAACACGCAACGCATGATTGCGCTAGACACCACAGGTCTAGACAACCTCAAAGACATTGCCAACACACTGCATAAAATTCGGCGACATTGCACCTGCATTTGCTGCAAGCACAGCCCTTATCGCTGCTGCAACGCAGTGGCTTTTTAAAGCTGTTGGCGAGCTTCGACGCAGAAACTTAACGCATCAATGCGTAGGCCGATGTGTGCGTTATTGGTTGCGCATATGGTCTGCCGTTTGAAAAAACGACTGTTCCAAGCGCTTGCGAAGCACTTGCGGCACATCGGTATCCACCATAGCCTGCGTCATACAAGCCACCCATTGGTCGCGCTCTTGTATGCCAATAGAAAATGGCAAATGGCGCGCACGCAACATGGGGTGGCCAAACTTTTCAGCGTAGTAATTGGGCCCACCCAACCAGCCACACAAAAAGTAAAACAAACGCTCGCGCGCGTTGTCCAGGCTGTCGCCGTGTGAAGAGCGCAAGGCCGTGTAGCCAGGCTCCAGATCCATGAGGTCATAAAACCGATTGACCATGTCTTTCACCTTGGTCTCACCCCCCATCCACTCAAACGGCGTGACGGGTTGACCTTGGACATTCTTTGGGGGCTGCTCTTGTATATTCATAGTGCTTGTATTGTGCTTGGGCTTGACAGCAGGCGACGATCAAGCATTCAGACTTAACAAGGTGGGTTACTCCAAGCGCTGACGCAAGGTTTGCCACGCCGGGGTGTTGAGCACTTCACGCAACCCCCACCAACCTGCCAACAATGCCAAACCAGCACCGCACAGGGCGCCCACCACAGGCACCCACAACGGTGGGTACCAATTGAACTCAAACACCTGCTTGGCCAATACCCAGCCCAACACCATGGCAGCGCTACTGGCCATGGCACCCGCCAACAAGCCCACACCGGCCAACTCGGCACGCTGCACTTGGCGCAGCAATGCAGAGCGTGCACCCACAGCCCTAAGGATGGCGTACTCGCGGGCACGCTCTGCACGGGTGTGGGTGATGGCCGCAAACAACACCACCAAGCCAGCCACAACGCTGAAGCCAAACAAAAACTCAATGGCGCGAATAACTTGGTCCAAAATGCGCTGCACCTGTGCCAATGTGGTGGCCGTGTTGATGTTGGTCACGTTGGGAAAGTTGCGCACCAATTGGTTGTCAAACGAGCGCACTATGCCATCAGGCCCGACCGCGCTGGTCTCGGGCGCTCTGAATGCGCTGATGTAGGTGATGGGCATATCGGGCATCTCAGCTACAGGGAACAGGGCGAAGAAATTCACCCGCATACTGGCCCAGTCCACGCGGCGCAAGTCGCTAATGCGGGCACTCACCACGTCACCAGCCACATCAAAACCCATTGTGTCACCCACCTTCAGGCCTAGGTCATTGGCCAAGCCTTCTTCCACACTGATGGTGCCGGCCTCGCCGGCTGTCCAGTCACCGTCAACAATGACGTTTTTCAAAGGCAACTCGGCGCTGTGCGACAAATTGAACTCGCGCTGCACCAAACGCTGCGCGCGTGGGTCTTCGTAAGCATCGCTGCGCACGGCCTCACCATTGATGCTCACCAAACGCCCCCTGAACATGGGGTACCAGTCGTAATCCGTCACACCAGCTTGGCGCAATTGATCTTGAAAAGCTTGCGCTTGGTCAGGCTGAATGTTGATAACAAACCGCGTGGGCGCATCAGCTGGCGTGGCATCGCGCCAGCTGGCTATCAGGTCTGTACGCAACAAGACCAACAGTGCCAGCGCCAACAAGCCCACGGCCAACGAGCTGACCTGCACCACGGCCAAACCAGGGCGTGCCACCAACTGGCGCGTCGCCAAAATAAGCCACCTTGGGGCGGTGTCTTCACGCACGCTGAAGCGCAGCGCTCTGAGCGCCATCCAACTCACACCAGCAAACAACACAATAGAAATGGCAAAGCCACCCACCGCAGCGGCGCCCATCACAAGGTCACGGCTCACCACCAGCAGCAAGGCACAAAAGCCCAACAAACCTGCAGCCCACACCCACACCGAGGCAGGGCGTAAATCGCCAGTCTCGCGGCGCATCACACGCAGAGGCGGCACTTTTGAAAGCTGCAATATGGGCGCCACACCAAAGGCTGTCATCAAACTCAAACCCACGCCAAGGCCGGTCACCACTGGCCACAACGAGGCGGCGGGCAGCTCGGTTTTAACCAGCTCAGCCAGCAACCAAACGAACACCCAGTGCACGCCCCAACCCAAGACCACACCAAGCAACGCGGCCAACAGCCCCACGGCGTAAAACTCCACCATAAAACTGCGTGCGATGGTGCGCTGCGACAAACCCAACACGCGCAACATGGCGCAGGTGTCCAGCTGGCTGGCCGCAAAGCCGCGCGCCCCAATGGCCACAGCCACGGCACACAGCAAGGCCGTCAGCATGGCCACCAAGTTCAAAAACTTTTCTGCCCGAGCCAAGGTTTGGGTGGTCTCTGGACGACCCTCTTCCAAACTGTCTAGCCGCAAACCTCTGGCAGCCATATCGGCGGGTGCTTCGCCATCACTAGATTTGTCAATCAAAGCTTGCACGCTGTCGGTGAATTGGCGCACCGCGTCAGCGTCACCTGCTACAGAAAAACTATAATTTACTCGGCTTGCTGGCTGCACCAAGCCGGTGGCTTCAATGTCTTGCGCATTGATCATCAAGCGCGGCGAAAAACTCATAAAGCCACCGCCCCTGTCTGACTCCAGCGTGATGACTTGCGTCATTTTCAGCTCAGTGGTGCCCAACAAGATGGAGTCGCCAACTGTGATATTTAGAGACTCCAGCAGCGAAGCATCCGCCCACGCTTGACCAACAGGTGGACCGCCTGAAACAGACCTGTCTGTGCTTAACAACGCTTCAGTTGTGCCGTCGGCCACTCGCAAATTGCCGCGCAGTGGGTAGCGTTGGTCGGTGGTTTTGAGTGACACCAGCCTGGCCTCACCGCCAAAAGCATCCGGCGCACGCGCCATGGTGGGAAACCGAATAGACGTGCTGGTGGCTAGCCCACTGGCCACAGCCAAATCCAATATGGCTTGTGGCGGCTGTTCATCGCTGCGCACCACCGCATCGCCGCCCAACAAGGCACCCGCATCACGCGCCAAGCCACCTTGCAAACGGTCGGCAAAAAAACCCACTGCTGTCAGCGCAGCCACCGCCAAAGCTACCGCCACCACCATCAACCGCCACCGCCCCGCACGCCAGTTGCGCGAGCCGTTGTGCCACGCCATGGTCCATATAGACACAGGTGATGTTGTGGGCGGAGGTTGTGGCGTCGTAACTGTCATAGCTTTAAGCGTATCTCAAATGGCAAGCCCTCAGACTGTCTGTGGGTGCACGTTCGGCGCAACCGTACCGCAATACAGACTGTGGACGCTGGTGTGATGCTTGGTTTCCCTGTTGCGAATCCATCGATTTAGCGGCCTACAATGCGTGCAAACCTCCTTGTTTAATGCTCCACCACGGTGTTTATGAACCCAAGCTTCAAGCTCACGCTGCCAGACACTGTTGAACGTGTGGAATGCGTATTGGCTGACTTCACATCGATGGCCAGAGGTAAAACTGTGGGCGTCGCGGATTTTCAATCTATGCAGGGCTGCCGCATGTCTAGTGCGGTGCTGGGCGTGACGCTCACCACAGGGGTACCCAGCGATGTGATGGGCCCAATAGTGCCTACCAACTTCACAGACTTGCACATGGTGGCCGACATGAGCACGTGCACGCTGCGCCCAGGCCGCCCGCAAGAGGCCACGGTTATTTGCGACAGCATGGGCGTCCTGCATACGGCAGCCAACGGTGAGCACATTGCGGCAACCGACCTGTCACCCCGCAGCGCTTTAAAACAGGTGCTGACCAGGCTTGATACCATGGGGCTGCAAGCCACGGTAGCGCCAGAGTTGGAGTTTTTTTTACTCAGCCGCAATACAGGCGACAACAGCATCCACAGCGCAACCACCCATCCAGTCGTAGCCGCTAGCCCTTGGCCTGGCGCGCCTGTTGGCGAGGTCTTTACCGAGTGCAACAGCGTGGAGCGCTGCGCTGGGTTTGATGCGTTTTTTGACGATTTGTACGCTGGGTGCAACACGCTTGGCATACCCGCCACAGGCCATGCACACGAGGCGTCGTTTAGCCAGTTTGAACTGAATTTTGCGCCCGGCCCCGTGTTGGCACAGGCCGATGCGGTGTTCCGCTGCAAGCGCCTGGTGCGCGAGGTGGCAGCCCAACACGGCTTTATAGGTAGCTTTGCGCCCAAACCCATTGACGACGATCCCGGCTGCGGCATGCATTGGCACATCAGCTTGCAACACACCGATGGCCGAGCTTGGCCACATGTGTTTGCCAATGAGCAAGGTGACAGCGCACCTGAGCTGCAACACTTCATAGCTGGCATGCAACGGCAAACGCACAGTGCCATGGCTATTTTTGCGCCTTACGACATGTCGTATGAGCGCATCAACCACAGCGATGCCAACCCCACGCATGCCACTGTCGGCGAAGAAGACCGAGGTGTGGCCTTGCGCGTGCCACTGAGCAGCGCGGCGGCTAGGCGCGTAGAAAACCGCTTACCTGGTGGCGACAGCAACCCCTACCTCACGCTGGCGGCCATGTTGGGCTCTGGCATAGACGGCCTAGAAGAGGGCCAGCAACACAACCTGCACGTCATACCCAACGACCACACAGAAGCGCTGCGCCTACCCAGCAACTTGCCGCAAGCGCTGGATGCGCTGCGTGCCAGCGCCGACATGCGCCGCCACTTGGGCTCGCACTTGGTAGATGCGTATGTGGGCATCAAGCGCCACGAACATGCGGAGCGCGCCGCTCTGGCCAACCCGCGCCTAGAGTGGGACTTTAGGCACTTATTGCATTTGGCTTAAAGCAAGCCTGAACAAGGCTTACAAAGTCTTATTTGGTACCAAAAATACGGTCGCCCGCATCGCCCAATCCCGGCAAAATGTAGCCGTGCTCATTCAAGCAACGGTCAATTGCGGGCGTGAACACTGGCACATCGGGGTGCTGGTCGTGAAAGGTTGTGAGGCCCTCTGGGCAACACACCAAACACACAAACACTATAGAGCGTGGTTTGCATTGTTTGATACGCGCCACCGCAGCGGCCGCTGAGTTGCCAGTGGCCAACATGGGGTCCAGCACAATCACATCGCGCTCGGCCATGTCGTGCGGCATTTTGAAGTAATACTCTACGGGCTCTAGCGTGGCGGGGTCGCGGTACAACCCCACGTGGCCCACGCGCGCACCAGGTATGACGCTCAACATGCCGTCCAAAAAACCATTACCGGCTCGCAAAATAGACGCCAGCACAATTTTTTTGCCATCAATCACTTGCGCTTGCATGGTTTCCAGCGGCGTTTCAATTTCGATGGTGTGCGTGGGCATATCTCGCGTCACCTCGTAGGCCAGCAAGGCACTCAGCTCTTGCACCAACTCCCTGAAACTCTTGGTCGACGTATCCTTACGGCGCATCAAGGTGAGTTTGTGCTGAACCAGCGGGTGGGTGATGACGTGTACTGTGCGGCTCATACGCTTAACCTTCCAAAAACAAATAGTGAGACGTAGTTTAAGTGGCGCTAGACACTTTGATACTTGGAAACTTGCCGCTGTAATCACGCGACTTGAGCGCCACTTGCGCCGCCACTCTCAACGCCACACCACGGTACAGGTGAGATATTTCGCTGTTGGGGTCTAAGGCCACTGTGGGGGTGCCAGAGTCGGCTTGCTCTCGGATGCCACGGTTCAGTGGCAGCGCGCCCAAATAGTTCAAACCCATGTCTGCGGCCATCACTTGCCCACCATCTTCGCCAAATATGTGCTCCATATGGCCGCAGTTGGGACAGCAGTAAACCGCCATGTTTTCAACCAAGCCCAAAATAGGCACGCTGACCTTCTCGAACATGCGAACGCCTTTGCGCGCATCAATCAGGGCAATGTCTTGCGGCGTGGTAACCACCACAGCGCCGGTTAACGGCACGCGCTGGCTTAGCGACAGCTGAATGTCGCCAGTGCCGGGTGGCATGTCGATGATCAAATAATCCAAATCATCCCATTTGGTTTGGCGCAGCAGTTGGTCCAGCGCTTGGGTGGCCATGGGGCCACGCCAAATGACGGCGTCGTCTGGGCGTACCAAAAAACCCATTGAAATCACTTGCAAGCCGTGGTTCACCATGGGCTTCATAAATTTGCCGTCCACCACCTCTGGCTTTCCTTTTAACCCCATCATGGTGGGCACACTGGGACCGTAAATATCGGCGTCTAACACGCCTACACGCGCACCTTCGGCGCTCAGCGCCAATGCCATGTTCACCGCGGTGGTGGACTTGCCCACGCCGCCCTTGCCAGACGCCACAGCAATGATGTTTTTTACACCCTCAATGCGTTGCGTGCCACCCTGAACGCTGTGTGTGGCAATGTCGGTTTTGATGGTGGTGTGCACCTCAAGGCCAGCAGCGTCGTTGGCCAATGCCGCCTTGATGCGTTCACGCCACAGGTCGTGGGTACTGGCTGCTGGGTAGCTCAATACCAAGTCAAGCACCAGGGTAGCGCCGTCCATTCTGAGATTTTTAATGGCCTTGGACTGGCCTAACGTTTGGCCGGTGTAGTCGTCAATGAGCGCGTTTAGGGCCGCGGTGGCCGCATCTGTGGAAAAAGTCATAGGTAGATTATCGACCTTGCAGCGAGACGCAGTTTGAGGCAGGGGCATCGCCCAGCCGCTTCCCTCTTAAAATAGACAGTTAGCTGTTGATTCAGCCCTTTGCCCACTCATGCTACGAAAACCTATTTATGTCTAAGCGCCGATTGTTTGTGACCACCGCCCTGCCCTATGCCAATGGCAATTTCCATATTGGGCACATCATGGAGTACATACAGGCTGATATTTGGGTTAGGTTTCAGCGCATGCAGGGCAACGAGGTCCATTTTGTATGCGCCGACGATGCCCACGGCGCCCCCATCATGATCGCAGCTGAAAAAGCGGGCAAAACGCCGCAGCAGTTTGTGGCCGACATTGCCTCTGGGCGCAAGCCTTACTTAGACGGCTTTCACATCGCGTTTGACAACTGGCACAACACAGACGCCCCAGAAAACCACGAGTTGGCGCAAGACATCTACCGAGACTTGCGCGACGCTGGCTTTATAGCCACCAAGACCATTGAGCAGTTCTTCGACCCTGAAAAGAACATGTTTTTACCCGACCGGTTTATCAAAGGCGAGTGCCCTAAGTGCGGCGCCAAAGACCAGTACGGCGACAGCTGTGAGGTCTGCGGCTCTGTGTACGCGCCCACCGAGGTTAAAAACCCGTACTCAGCCTTGTCGGGTGCCACGCCGGTCATGAAGTCGTCTGAGCATTACTTCTTCAAACTGTCTGACCCACGCGCGATTGCATTTTTAGAACAATGGACCGCTGACGCCGGCCGCTTGCAACCAGAGGTGCTGAACAAAATCAAGGAATGGTTTGCCATTGACGAAGACGGCAACGGCGGCCTCAGCGACTGGGACATCAGCCGCGATGCGCCTTACTTTGGCATTGAAATTCCAGACGCACCTGGCAAGTACTTTTATGTATGGCTTGACGCACCCATAGGCTACTTGGCCTCACTCAAGAACCACTTCAGCAAAACTGGCGGCGACTTTGACGCTTTTATGGCCGACCCAGCCACCGAGCAATACCACTTTATTGGCAAAGACATCACGTACTTCCACACGCTGTTTTGGCCAGCCATGTTGCACTTCAGCGGACGCAAAACACCCAACGCGGTGTTTGTCCACGGCTTCCTCACCGTCAGCGGTGAAAAAATGAGCAAGAGCCGAGGCACAGGCCTTGACCCCTTGAAATACTTGAACCTGGGCATGAACCCACAGTGGCTGCGCTATTACATTGCCGCCAAGCTCAATGGGCGCAACGAAGACGTGGACTTCAACCCAGACGACTTCATGGCGCGCGTCAACAGCGACTTGGTGGGCAAGTACATCAACATTGCAAGCCGCAGCGCAGGCTTTTTAGCCAAACGCTTTGACGGCAAACTCAGCGCCTCTAGCGAGGACGGCGCAGCGCTTTTGGCCGCCATGCAAGCCGCGTTGAAGCCCGTGACGCAGCTGTACGAAGACCGCGACTATGCACGTGCCCTGCGCGACATCATGGCGCTGACTGACAACGTCAACGCCTACGTAGAGGCCAACAAGCCTTGGGAGTTGGTCAAGCAAGTGGGCCAAGAAGACCGCTTGCAAGATGTGTGCAGCACGTGTATTCAAGCCTTCCGTTTGCTGACCTTGGCGCTCAAACCAGTGCTGCCACAGCTGGCAGAGCAGGTAGAGGCCTTCCTCAACTGCCCTCCCATGGTGTTTGCTGACCTCCATACCCTGCTGCCAAACGGACACGCTATCGGTAGCTACCAACACTTGGTGCAGCGGGTGGACGTGAAGCAGCTAGACGCTTTGTTTGAAGTGCCTGAAATGGCCCAAGAAGTTGCACAAGCGCTGCCAGCGCCAGGTGGCGAAGACATGGCAGACACCATAACCATCGACGATTTTGCCAAAGTTGACTTGCGCGTTGCGTTGATTCAACACTGCGAAGCCGTTGAAGGCTCAACCAAACTGCTGCGCTTAACGCTAGATGTGGGCGAGGCCCAAACGCGCAATGTCTTCTCGGGCATTGCCAGCGCTTACAAGCCAGAAGAATTGATTGGCCAATACACCTTGATGGTGGCCAACTTGGCGCCACGCAAAATGAAGTTTGGCATCAGCGAGGGCATGGTGCTGGCTGGCAGCCACGCTGATGAAAAAGCCAATCCAGGCATTTACATCATGACGGCGTGGCCTGGAGCGACACCCGGCATGCGGGTGCGTTGATGTCAAACGCTGGGCACAACAGCTGAAATAAATTTATGTCAGCTGCGGCGCAATGTGGCTTAGCAACCAATGCGCCAAACTGAGTTTGTCGGCGCGTTCGGTGGCCACTGGCGCTTGCTCGGTGATTAACACCAAGGCATTGTCGTCCTGTCCAAAGGTATCTGGACCTATGTTGCCCACCAACATGGGCACGCCTTTGCGCACACGCTTGGCCTGCGCATGGGCCAGCAAGTCGTGGCTTTCGGCGGCAAAGCCCACGCAATACAAGCGTCCAGCCAACGCCGCTGGACTGCTGGCAACTGAGGCCAAAATGTCTGGGTTTTCTACAAACGACAACGTGGGTACCGCACCAGAGCCATCTTTTTTTAGCTTTTGTGTGGCCGCATTGGCAGGTGCCCAGTCGGCCACAGCGGCACAAGCAATAAACACATCGCAATTTTGCGACGCCATATTGACAGCCGACAACATGTCTTGGGCACTGCGCACGTCCACCCGCGACACACCTCTAGGCGTGTCCAGTGCCACAGGGCCAGCCACCAAACACACCTCGGCACCGGCATTGGCGCAGGCCTGCGCCAAGGCAAAACCCATCTTGCCGCTGGAGCGGTTGGTCATGCCACGTACTGGGTCAATCGCTTCGTAAGTGGGGCCTGCGGTGATGCACACCCGCTTGCCCGCCAACACTTTAGGCGTGAAAAACGCCTGCAATTCGGCCAACAACTCGTGCGGCTCCAACATGCGGCCATCACCGACCTCGCCGCAAGCTTGTTCACCAGCGCCCACGTCCAGTACATAGGTGCCGTCGGCTTTAAGCTGAGCCATGTTGCGCTGCGTGGCGGGGTGCTGCCACATTTCGCGGTTCATGGCAGGCGCCACAATCAGCGGCACACTGGCAATGGGTCTGGCCAAACACATGAGGCTCAACAGCTCATCGGCCCGACCGTGCAACAACTTGGCCATAAAGTCTGCGCTGGCGGGCGCAACAACAACGGCGTGCGCCTCACGGCTTAAATTGATGTGCGCCATGTTGTTGTCTTGGCCCCCAGCGGCGCGGCTGTCCCACTGGCTGGTAAAGACGGGGCGCCCGCTCAGGGCTTGCATGGTCACCGCGGTCATGAACTCCGTGGCCGCCTCAGTCATCACCACTTGGACAGAGGCTCCCGCTTTAACCAAAGCGCGGCACAACTCTGCGCCTTTGTAACATGCAATGCCACCGCTCATGCCCAGCACAATGTGCTTACCAGATAAAAAATTTGCGCTGGGTACCGGCTCTGTAGCAGGGGCGCTGAAGGGGAATTGTGTGCTGCTCATGACGCTAATTTAGCTTATATGACGCCGCGACCTGGCAGACAGTGCAAAAGCCGCCTTTATAATTGGAATTTCCAACAGCCGCGAGATTTCAAAACTCGCTCCTGACATGACCAAATTTGTTTTCGTAACTGGCGGCGTGGTGTCCTCACTGGGCAAGGGCATCGCCTCCGCATCATTGGCTGCACTTTTAGAGTCTCGCGGCCTCAAAGTCACCCTGATAAAGCTGGATCCGTACCTCAACGTTGACCCCGGCACGATGTCACCCTTCCAGCACGGCGAGGTGTATGTCACCGACGATGGTGCCGAAACCGACCTTGATTTGGGCCACTACGAGCGTTACATAGAAACGCGCATGAAGAAGGCCAACAACTTCACCACTGGTCAGATCTACAAAAGCGTGCTCGAAAAAGAACGCCGCGGTGACTATTTGGGCAAGACTGTGCAGGTTATTCCCCACGTGACCAACGAAATACAAGATTTTGTGAAGCGCGGCGCGGGTGTGGGCACGAAAGACGCCGTCGATGTCGCCATTGTTGAAATAGGTGGCACCGTTGGCGACATTGAGTCGCTGCCCTTTTTGGAGGCGGTGCGCCAACTCAGCTTGCGCATGGGCCCCAATATGGCCGCCTTTGTGCACCTGACCTACCTGCCTTGGATTCCAACAGCCGGTGAACTCAAAACCAAACCCACGCAACACACCGTGCAAAAGCTGCGTGAAATTGGCATACAGCCTGATGCGCTGCTGTGCCGCGCCGACCGCACCATTCCAGAGGAAGAGCGCGAAAAAATTTCGTTGTTCACCAACGTGGCGCAGTGGGGCGTGATTTCCATGCCAGACGTGGATACGATTTACAAAGTACCCCGCCTGCTGCATGAGCAAGGGCTAGACGGCCTCATTTGCGACAAGCTGCGCCTGAACACCCCACCTGCTAAATTGGCGCGTTGGGACAACTTGGTGCGCGAAGTAGCCAACCCCCAAGGCGAGGTTAACGTGGCCATGGTGGGCAAATATGTAGACTTGTCTGACAGCTACAAATCGGTCAATGAGGCCCTGCGCCACGCTGGCCTGAAAAACCACCACAAGGTCAATATTTCTTACATTGACTCAGAGACCATCAGCGCAGGCAACGTTGAGCAATTAGAAGCGTTTGATGCGATTTTGGTACCCGGTGGTTTTGGTGTACGAGGCGTAGAAGGTAAGATTTCCACCGCTCAATTTGCCCGCGAAAACAAAGTGCCTTATTTGGGTATTTGTTTGGGCATGCAAGTGGCCACCATCGAATTTGCGAGACACGTGGCGGGTTTGGCCGACGCCAACTCCACAGAGTTTGACCCGCAAACCACCACGCCAGTGATTGCGCTCATAGACGAATGGCAAGATGCCGACGGCTCTATACAAAAGCGCAGCGCCAAGTCAGATCTGGGCGGCACCATGCGCTTGGGCGCGCAAAGCTCTGACGTGTCCAAAAACACCGTAGCGCACAGCATTTACGGCGACGTGGTGACTGAGCGCCACCGCCACCGCTACGAAGCCAACGTGAACTACCTAGACACCCTGCGCAGCGCCGGCTTGGTGATTTCAGCACTGACTCAGCGCGAACAACTGACTGAGATTGTCGAGCTGCCAACAGCCGTGCACCCTTGGTATGTGGGCGTGCAATTTCACCCAGAGTTCAAATCAACACCGTGGGATGGCCACCCGTTGTTTAATGCATTCATCAAAGCGGCTATCCACCATAAAACTGCCAAGGTTCCAACATGAAACTGTGCCATTTTGAAGCGGGCTTAGACAAGCCGTTTTTCCTCATTGCAGGCCCTTGTGTCATCGAGTCTGAGCAACTGCAAATGGACACAGCTGGAACGCTGAAAGACATAGCAGATGAACTGGGTATTCCGTTCATTTTTAAAAGCAGCTTTGACAAGGCCAACCGTTCCAGTGGCGTCACTTTTCGTGGTCCTGGCATGGATGCTGGCCTGGCTATTTTGGCCAAGGTCAAGGCGGAGCTGGGCGTTCCAGTGCTGACAGACGTTCACGATATTGGTCAAATTGCAGAAGTTGCCAGCGTGGTTGATGTGTTGCAAACACCAGCTTTCTTGTGCCGCCAAACCGACTTTATTCGGGCAGTGGCGCAATGCGGCAAGCCTGTGAACATCAAAAAGGGCCAGTTTTTAGCCCCACACGACATGAAAAATGTCATTGACAAAGCGCGTGCTGCAGCCATAGAAGCCGGCTTAAACCCAGATAACTTCATGGCATGCGAGCGTGGCGCAAGCTTTGGCTACAACAACTTGGTGTCTGACATGCGCAGCCTGTCCATCATGCGCGAGACGGGTGCACCCGTGGTGTTTGATGCCACCCACAGTGTGCAGTTGCCAGGCGGTCAAGGCACCAGCAGTGGGGGCATGCGCGAGATGGTGCCGGTGTTGGCCCGCGCCGCAGTGGCTGTGGGTGTGGCTGGTTTGTTTATGGAAACACACCCTGACCCATCAGTGGCCATGAGCGACGGCCCCAATGCCGTGCCGCTCAAGCACATGCGTGCCTTGCTGCAAACCTTGGTCAACTTAGACCGCGTAACCAAGGCCTCACCATTTTTAGAAAACGACTTCAACTAAAAGTCGTCACACCCTCCTGTATTTGTATTTGTTACTGCACTTTCAACCCACTTTTTAGGAATTTTTATGAGCGCCATTGTTGACATCGTTGCCCGCGAAATATTAGACAGCCGAGGCAACCCCACCGTTGAATGTGATGTATTGCTTGAGTCCGGCGTGATGGGGCGCGCCTCTGTACCGTCTGGCGCGTCTACCGGCGTGCGCGAAGCCATTGAGCTGCGCGATGGCGACAACAACCGCTACCTAGGCAAAGGCGTCCTCAAAGCTGTAGAAAATATCAACACCGAAATTTCAGAAGCTGTCATTGGCTTAGACGCTTCAGAGCAAGCCTTCCTCGATAAAACACTTATCGACTTAGACGGCACAGACAACAAGGCCCGCTTGGGTGCCAACGCCACGCTGGCAGTCTCTATGGCCGTGGCACGTGCCGCAGCAGAAGAGGCTGGCCTGCCGTTGTACCGTTACTTTGGCGGCATGAGCGCCTTGCAAATGCCAGTGCCCATGATGAACGTGGTCAACGGCGGCGCACATGCCAACAACAACCTTGACTTGCAAGAGCTGATGATTATTCCGGTTGGTGCACCCACCTTCCGCGACGCATTGCGCTGGGGCGCTGAGACTTTTCACGCACTCAAGAAAATTTTGCACGACAAAGGCATGAGCGTTGCAGTTGGCGACGAGGGTGGCTTTGCACCCAATGTGCCCAGCCACGAAGCCGCCATTCAAATGATTTTGGATGCCATCCACGCGGCTGGCTACACACCTGGAGAACAAATTGCATTGGGTCTGGACTGCGCCGCAAGCGAGTTCTACAAAGACGGCCTCTACTGCTTAGACGGCGAAGGCTTGAAGCTCAGCGCTGGCGAGTGGACTGACGTGCTGGCCACTTGGGTTGAAAAGTACCCCATCATCAGCATTGAGGACGGAATGGCCGAAGGCGACTGGGACGGTTGGAAAATTCTGAGCGACCGCCTGAAATCCAAGGTGCAATTGGTAGGTGACGACTTGTTTGTCACCAACACCAAGATTTTGAAAGAAGGCATCGACAAGGGTATAGCCAACTCCATCCTCATCAAAATCAACCAAATTGGCACACTCACCGAGACCTTCGCGGCCATTGAAATGGCCAAGCGCGCCGGCTACACTGCCGTCATCAGCCACCGCTCTGGTGAGACTGAAGACGCAACCATTGCAGACATTGCAGTGGGTACCAACGCAGGTCAAATTAAAACAGGCTCACTCAGCCGCAGCGACCGTATGGCCAAGTACAACCAACTGCTGCGCATAGAAGAAGACTTGGGCGATGTCGCTTACTACCCTGGTCGCGCTGCTTTTTACAATTTGCGTTAACGGCTTATTGCGTTAACCTTCAAACGTTACCAACTACCCATCCAAACACCATGGTTGTACGTCCTTACATTGTTACGGCAGTCTTATTGGCGCTGCTGCTGGCATTGCAAGCACAGCTGTGGTTTGGACGGGGCAGTATGCCAGCCGTTGATCAACTCAAAGCCCGTTTAGAACAACTGGAACATGACAACGCAGCCGCGAGGTTGGCCAACGAGCAGCTCGCCAGCGAAGTGAGTGATTTGCAAGAAGGCCTGGAGGTGATAGAGGCCTACGCTCGCCAAGAGCTTGGCATGGTCAAGGCCAACGAGATATTTGTGCAATATGCCCAGCCTTCAGCAGATGCCGAGCTGTCACCTGCACCCACACCAGTTGCGTCTCCTGCTAAGCCCTAGCGCCTGAACCCTGATTGTCGACCGCTCAACCTCCGCTTGTACGCCCACCCACCCGCCCCCATACTCACCGTTGCTGTTGTAGGCGCGGAAAGCACTGGCAAAACCTCTTTGGTTGCGCAGCTGCTCATCTTGGCACAGCGACACAGTGTGGTGTGTGACAGCGTACACGAGCACCTGCGCGACTGGGTGGTCCAACACAAACGAACACCGCAGACGCACGAACAACATGGCATCGCCCAGGCCCAACAACAGGCGACACAGCTGGCTTACAACAACCTGCAACACCGCGAACCTATTGAGACACTTGCACCCACAGCGGCGACTGCAAAACCGTCGCACGCGTCAGGCACCCGGCTGCTATTGCTAGACACCACCGCCATTTTGACCGCCGCTTACAGCGCACACTACTTCAACGACCACAGCCTGTGGGCACAAGCCTTTGCCAGCGAGCCACAAGTGGATCTGTACCTGCTGATGGGCTTGGATGTGGCCTGGCAAGCAGACGGTTTGCAACGTGACGGCGAAGCTGCCAGACACAGCGTTGACCAACAGCTTCGCCTTGCTTTGCGCACACAAGGCCTTGACTACCAAGTGGTCTACGGCCAAGGCGACAACCGCACGCAAGCTGCGTGGATTGCCATACAGTCGGCCCTATTGGCTTGCAAGGACCCACCAAACAAGTCCCCAAAAGGCTTGGCCAAAACCAGCCCCAACTTCCATGCCTGGGGCTGTGAAGGCTGCAGCGACGCCGACTGCGAACGAACTTTATTTAAAGGTTTGTTGTAGCGGTTGTTTAGACTGTTGACCGTGCCTGCCTTATGTCAGCTCCAGCTCTAAGGCCGCGCTGCACTGGGCTGCATCTTGAAACACGATGCCACGCCAACCCAAGCTTGTTGCAACCGCAATGTTTTCAGACAAATCATCGATGAACACCAATTGCTCTGGCTTCATGCCAGTACAGGCAAGGGCTAAGCCGTAGATGTGGGTGCCGGGTTTGCTGCAGCCTGCGTGCGCAGAAAAAACACCGGCCTTGAAATGCGACAAGAAGGCGTACTGGGCTTGCAAATAGAGCGCGTATGGCCCGGGCATATTAGACAAAAAGAACAGCGGCACACCACGGGCCGACAACGACTCTATGAGCGCCACAGTGTCTGGCTTGGGCGCCAAGTGCTTGGGTACAGCGGCAATGACTGTGGCCACGTCGCTGATCGCCAAACCACTGCGTGTGGCTATAAGTTCAGCCAAGGCGTCTGGCTCAATACGGCCTTGGTCAAACAAAGCCCAGTCGCTGTTCAGCGTCAAGCCCTGAAAAATAAGCTCTTTCAGCGCCAGCGCTGTCGCCTCGTTCGTGGCCAAGTGTGGCACGACTTGCTGCAATAACTCGGCAGGTTTCCAATTAAAAACCACACCGCCAAAATCAAACACAACACCGTGTGCATCAGACATAAATAATCCTTGATGTAGCTTCGTTGTGATGGCGTGCGTTGTTACTGCAATACATCCGGGGGGGAGGCGCTGCTTGGCGCGAACAACTGGGCGCTGTCAACTGGGTCAAACCGGTACATGGCACCGCAGAACTCACAGCCCACCTCCACGTCACCACGCTCAGCAATGATGCTGTCAACCTCGTCTGCACCCAATGAGTGCAGCATGCCGCTGACGCGCTCTCTAGAGCAGCTGCACTGAAACCGCGGCTTATCGACCCCTTGTGGCGGGATAAAGCGGGCAATAGGCTCTTCCCAGAACAGCCTGTGCAACAGGTCTTCGACGCCCAGGGTTAGCAGTTCTTCGCTTGTGAGGCTGGACGCCAAAGTAGCAATGCGGTTGTAGTCATCACTTTTACCAATGCCATCTTCGTTGGATTCTGACGGCACGCCCAGATTTCCTTCTCCCGCCAAAGGCAGACGCTGTATCAGCAGGCCTGCTGCGCGGGTGTCATTGGCCGCCAATACCAAACACGTGTCCAGTTGCTCACTTTGCAACATGTAATGCTGCAACACCTCACTGAGTTGGTTTATTTTTTCACCGCTGTCGTCATACAAAGGCACCACACCTTGGTAGGGCTGTTGGCCTGGTAAACGGTCTTTGGGGTCTAACGTGATGGCACAGCGGCCTGCATTGTTCACGTTGACCATGTCACTGAATTGATCTTGCTCAGAGACCTCGCCATGCAAACTGGCTGTGGCACGCACCGCAAAGTCTGGCTGCACCTCGGCCACGGCTATTTTAAGTGGGCCGTCTCCCTGAATTTGCAACACCACAGCACCGTTAAACTTGATGTTGGCTTGCATCAACATGGCAGCGGCGGCCATCTCACCCAGTAAGTTTTGCACAGGTTGCGGGAACTTGCCCGCCTCTGATCGCTTAGCAATCATGTCCTGCCATGCATCGTCTAGCACCACAAGGGCACCTCGGACCGGCAAACCTTCAAAAATAAATTTATGTAACTCTGACACGGCTCATTCCCTGCGCATAAAAAATAAAACGCCCCGATGAGGGGGCTGATTCGTCATGAGGTGCATTTTCTCATGACTACACCGACAAGTTTCAGACCTAAGGTTTTAGAATTTGACGCAAGACACACGCTCTAACCACCCGACACATCAACCAGTCGATCCAAGACCTCTAAAACTTCTTCGGGCTGGACGACTTCCTTTAGCTGCAACCACATGCCCACACCACACACCGACCCCATGCACGCTGCCATTCCGGTTGCGGCACGCACCGAGCAAACAGCCAGTCCGGCATGGCAACAGGCACTCAGCGCGTTTCCCGAAGCGCTACAGCCCACCATTGACCACATCAGGCTGAGCCGTGGTGTGCTGGCCCACAGCGTGGTGACCCATCTCATGGCGACGCTGCGCTGCGACTTGGGCGCTCTGATGATGCGCCTGCTGCCAATAGCGCAGCAATATGCGGTCGTGCCGGTATCTCACTACCCAGTAGGGGCCGTAGCCGCGGGCACAGACATGCAAGCCAGCGGCGCTAGAAGTTTGTACATGGGTGCCAATTTCGAGTTTTCTAGTGCCGCACTCAGCAGCTCTATTCACGCTGAGCAATGCGCCATCAACAACGCCTGGCTCAATGGCCAAACGGGTGTGGCCGTGCTGGCCATTAGTGCGGCACCGTGCGGCTATTGCCGGCAATTCATCAACGAGCTGGCCAGCTCACAGGACTTAACAGTCTTGTTGCCCATGCGCGGCAGCACCGTGGCTTATGCCTACAACGAAAGGCCGTTCACAACCTTGCTACCTGAGGCTTTTGGACCCAAAGATTTAGGGATCGATGGCGGCTTGATGAATCCCGCGTTGGGGCAACACCACATCGGTTTTAGCGATGGCGTAGACCAACACAACCCACCTGCATTGGCAGCCGCTGCGCTAGCCGCCGCCGCCGCCAGCTATGCCCCCTACCCCACAGACACGGGGCATGCCTATGCAGGTGTGGCCATTCAGCTGGACGACGCGACCATCTTTGCAGGCCGCCATGGCGAAAATGCCGCACACAACCCCAGCTTGTCGCCGTTGCAGTCAGCGCTGGCCTTCATGCATTTGAACAAGCCACTGGGCCTAACCAGAACCGTGGTGAGAGCCGCCTTGGCAGAGGTACCCACCAAGGCCTCGCAGGTGGGCGTCACCACCGCCACCTTGAGCGCCTATGCACCTCTTGCCACGTTGGCCTACTACGCCCTCAAACAGCTATAAATGGCAACTAGGGCTTGTTATGGCTGGTCTATGCGCTTGAGCCCATGTTTAAAGCGCAAGGCATTGTCCACATAATGCTGCGCGCTGGCTTCTAAGCCTGCCATTTGTTCTGGGGTCAGCTGCTTCACCACCTTGGCGGGGCTGCCCAAAATCATGCTGCCGTCTGGGAAGACCTTACCCTCGGTCACCAAAGCACCCGCTCCAACCAAACAGTGCTTGCCAATGACCGCGCCGTTGAGCACCACAGCGCCAATGCCAATCAGTGAGCCGTCTCCAATGGTGCAACCATGCAACATGACCTGGTGACCCACAGTCACGTTGTCACCAACATGGAGTGGCATACCCACGTCTGCGTGCAACACGCTGGCATCTTGAATGTTGCTGTTGATGCCAATGTGTATGGTGGACGTGTCGCCGCGCACCACAGCGCCAAACCACACACTGGCGTTGTCCATAAGGGTCACAACACCTATGACTTGCGCCGTGTCTGCCACCCAAGCAGAGGGGGCAATTGTCGGTATGTCTTGACCCAGTTGATAAATAGCCATCGTTTGTCCTTTCATTCGTCTTGGGCGGGTACACCTCATACAATTTACAAATGAGCACAGTGTCCACCCCCATTAATCCGCGTGCATTGGCTTTACAAGCCTTGCAAGTCAAACAGCCCACCGAAAAAGTGGATGCCCTGCGCGCATTATGGCAACACGCACAAACATTTGAATGGACGCAAGCGACAAACAACGCTGCGCTAGAGGCTAAAGAAACGCTGCCAGGACGACCTGACAAGCCCCTCTTGGTGCACCCAGGCAGCGTGCCCACACGCTCGGTGCACACGCTGGCTGGACGTGCCGCATTGGTGCACGCCATATGCCATATTGAATTCAACGCCATCAACTTGGCACTAGACGCGGTGTGGCGGTATGCAGGCATGCCCACTGCTTTTTATATGGATTGGCTGCGCGTGGCCTATGAAGAATCCACACACTTTGACATGCTGTCCAAGCACTTGAACAGCTTGCAGCCCACCGAGCCTTGGTCTTACGGCGACTTCACCGCGCACGACGGCTTGTGGTTGATGTGCGAAAAAACAGCGGTCGACATCACCGCGCGTATGGCTTTGGTTCCCAGAACGCTTGAAGCGCGCGGGTTAGATGCCACGCCGCTGATACAAGCCAAGCTGCGCACCGTCAACACACCAGACGCGTTGCAAACGGTGGCGGTATTGGACTTTATCTTGAGCGAAGAGGTAGGCCATGTAGCCATTGGCAACCATTGGTACAAGCACCTGTGCATGCAACAGGGCCTTGGGCCAGTGGCGCATTACGCTGAGCTGGTAGCCACCTACGATGCACCCAAACTCAAACCACCGTTTAACAACGAAGCCAGACGCGCTGCTGGCTTTAGCGAAGAAGAACTGGCCTACTTACTGACCTGATACACCGCCGCCACGCGGATGGTGCGCTGCATGCAACTGCTGCAGCCGTTCACGTGCCACATGCGTGTAAATGGTGGTGGTGGAAATATCGGCATGCCCCAGTAACAACTGCACAGCGCGCAAATCTGCACCGTGGTTGATCAAATGCGTGGCAAATGCGTGGCGCAGTGTGTGCGGTGACAAAGCGCTGTGAATACCCGCGATGGTTGCGTATTTTTTAACCACATTCCAAAACATCACACGGCTCATGCCTGAGCCTCTGCGGGTCACAAACAAGTCATCGGTGCGCTGACCAGCCAGCAAGTCCGGCCTGGCCGATGCGCCATAGCGGTCTAGCCAATGCTGGGCAGCCCTGCCAAATGGCACCAAGCGCTCTTTGCTGCCTTTGCCCATGACCTTCAGCACTTGCTCGGATGGGCTGACTTGAAACACTTTGAGCCCAACCAACTCGCTCACCCGCAGGCCACTGGCATACATCAACTCCAACATGGCACGGTCACGCAAGCCCAGCGGCGTCTCCACATTGGGGGCTGACAACAAGTCATCAACTTGCGCTTCGGACAAGGTTTTAGGCAAGCGTGGGCCCTGCTTGGCGGGTAACAGCTGCATGCTGGGGTCTAGCGCAACCAAGTGCTCTCTAAGCGCCCACCTAAAAAACCGCTTAAACACGCTTAGCCTGCGGTTAGCCGTGCTGGCTTTACTGGTGCTGTACCGCACCCCCATATAGGCACTCAGGTGGTGCCACTCGGTGGCCAGCAGGCTGACACCTTGCCCCTTCAACCACGCCACCAACGAGGTCAAATCAGCGCGGTAACTGGACAAGGTATTGGTGGCCAAGCCGTGCTCGAGCCACATAGCGTCTATAAAAACGTCAATGTGGGCATGCTCAGCAAGTGGTGCGCTTGCAGCAGCAGCGCTAGGTTTGTTCATGGGCTACACCATAGCAAAAAAGCGAACGCTGGAGGGTTTGTACATGTACTGTTCAAAAAACAGCTATGCTGGCGCCCGTGTACTACGTCCAACTCTTACTCCCCGATTTTGCCCTGATTGCCTGCGGCTACCTGATTTGCAGGTTCACCAAGCTCAACACAACGGTGTGGGCCCAAGTCAATGCATTGGTCTATTTCTTCTTGTTTCCGGTGCTGCTGTTTCACAGCATTACGCGCTACCCACTGGATGTCAACAGCACCTCACAGTTCATTTTGGCTGGCCTGTGCTTGGCAGCAGCTGGTATTGCGCTGGCCTACTCGGTGGCCAAATGGCCGATTGCCAATCGCTATTTCAATGTGCGAGACCATGCGGCTAGTGCGCAAATTGGCTTCAGGTTCAACTCCTTTGTTGCCTTGGCCATCACCCAAAAAGTAGTGGGCGACCCAGGGCTGCTGCTGATTGCGGTACTGATTGGCATTTGCGTGCCCTTGTACAACATTGGTGCGGTGTGGCCTATGGCCAGACACGGTCAAAAAGGCTTGGGCCGAGAACTGGTGGAGAACCCGCTGATATGGGCCACAGTCTTGGGTTTACTGGCCAACCTCATGGGCTTTCACATGCCAGAGTGGCTGGCGCCTACGTTCTCCAGACTGGGACAAACTGGCTTGGTATTGGGAATGATGGCCGCTGGTGCAGGCATGCAACTGTCTGCACTGCCCCGCGCCAAAGTGCTTGGGGTTGCTGTGCTGGGCATCAAGCACCTCGTGTTGCCCATAGTGGCTTGGCTGTTGGCCAAATCCTTCCAACTTGATGCCACGCAAACAACCGTGCTGCTTATTTTTGCGGCCATGCCAACAGCTTCAAGCGCCTATGTGTTGGCCGCACGCATGGGATTTAACGGCCCCTACGTGGCCAGTTTGGTGACCTTGTCAACCTTGCTGGCCATGCTGAGTTTGCCGTTTGCGCTGGGTGTGCTGGGCGGCTTGGATATGCCCAGCCCTTAGATCCCCATGGATGGGCGCGCAGGCATACCAACCAACGGTTAGCGGGCAGCGGCCGTAAGAACCAATAAATCAATGCGCTGCTGAGCCTCAGCCGACAAGCTGGTGTTGCCTTGCTCTAAAGCCAAGTTGCGTTGTACAGACAACCAAGCCAGCAATGGCTTGCGCCAGCCCTGCGCAGAGGCAATGTCGACTGCCTGACCCACCACAGCGAGTGGGGCGGCTTGGTGCTGGTTGGCTATGGCGCATGCCAGCAGGGTACTGAGGGGTTGATCGTTGCTGGTTTGCATGTCACGCACCACGGCCTCCATGCTGACACCGTTCCTGAGCGCCAGCACGACCTTGCGTTGTGCAGCCGGCAACAACGCAGCCTTGGCCTCAACAGGCAGCATGGCGTTGAGGTAGTTGAGGTAGACCAATTGGGCTTGGCTCATGTAGGCCGCATCAACCGAGGGGGTGCAGACAAGTGGCTCCAAACTGGCGATACGCGCCGCGCATTGCAGCAACTCTATATGGGCAACCGCCTCTAAGTTGGCCGTGCTGCCCACAGCGCGCCTGGCATGTTCAAACTCTATGTCTGCCACCTGACCCATGCCAACCAGATAAGCTTGCACGCCGCGCTGCGACGCCTGAACCGACGCGCCTTGCCACTGTGCTACGGGTGCTTGTGCACAACCCAATAGCGCAGCCACAGCAACGCCAGCCCCAACGCGAATCAGCAATGTGAAGTTGAACAACATGGGGCGCATTGTCTCGTTGTTGGAAGCGGCGGCGGATGTGCTTATGCTGGTGGACATATTAAGGCAACTGTAGTGGCTTGGGCGCGTTACCCAATGGCCAAGTGGTTTGAAGCGTAGCCATAAGGTTATTGACTTGACGCAAACTGCTGTCGAGCTCGGTGCGCAAGCTTACCAAATCGACGCTGGCTACTTTGGCCGAGGCACTGATTGACTGTGCGTCTTGCAGCACACCATCAACGCGCTGTAGGCTGGCTTGCACATCAACCAACACGTTGGCAGCTCGGTTGAGCACCTGATTGGCTTGCGACAAGGACTGCTTGACTTGAACCAGCGTTTGGGTGCCTTGGGGGACCAAGCCGCCGCGTCCAAACACCTGCTTGTCAGCGCGGCTTACCACACCGTCTAGATTGCCCAGCAAGGTGTGGGTTTGTGTGAGCAGCTGTACGACGTTGGCACGGTCTGCGTCGTTGCCCATCATCACGCCCAAAGCGCCTTGATCGCTGTTGGTTTTTGCCACCAGCGCTCTGAGTTCTTCAATTAAGCTTGCAGCCGCCGATGTAATGAACGGTATCTGCGCGGTAGCGTCACCTCGCAGCAATGTGCGCTGGGCGTTATTGGGCAACAACGCATCTTCCATCAGACCTGTATAGGCCTTGATCTTGCTACCGCCTACCAATCCCCGCTCAAGGGTGAACACGCTAGAGGTGCGCAGCCACTTGGCATCGGCCTGTGGAATGTCAACATCTAGTCGCGCATTGCCGTCGTCGCCCAAGCTGATGCGGGTGATTCGCCCCAGTGGAAAGCCAGCAAATGTCATGTTCATACCAACCAACACCCCTTCGGCGTCGTCAGTGAACAGCACCAAACGCTGGGTTTTTTCAAACACGCCGCGGGCATACAAAATATAAGTGGTGCTGCCAATGAGAAGCACGCCCAGCACCACCAACAGCACGAACGTCTTGACACGCAGCCAAGGCGTGGCCTCGATGCTTGAACTTGGCGGCAAGTATGGTGATGTCATGGCAAATAAATAAGAGGCTGGTTAATGACTAGCTGGTGGCGGGGACAGTGATGGCATACCACCACATGCACACAAGCATCAATAGTAGTTGCTCACCAGCGACAACAACTCTATGAGCAACAAAATCGCCATCAAGCGTGCAAACACCACCAAATCAGAGCGTGGCACAAGGCCATCGGCAACGGCGCTAAACGGAACCACCGCCACGGCAAGAGCGGACAACAACGTTTTGCAGCCCAACACCACCATGACAGTGGGCGTAAATATCTGGGCCATCAAGGTATTGAATGACGCCAGCCCCCAAACAGACAACCCATACACAGACACATAGGCAATAACGCTGGCCAGCAGCGCTCCAGACACCGCCAACAGCAGCACAGCAAAGACGCAGGCGCTACAAAACGGCACCACGTCTAGCGGCGTATAAGACCGCTCATGGCCCAGTGCATTGGCAGCAACCAGGCTGTAGCGCAGGGCTACAAAGCTGGCCGCAATGAGAGGTAACAACTCCAAAACCAAGGTACGAATCAACAGGTTGAGCGCAAACTGCGACACGCCCAGCTCGCTGGCCGCGGCCAAGACAATGCGCACCAACACCACGCTGATGAGGGCGCTGAGCACCAAAAACCCTGGCAGCAGTGGCAAGCTCGCCTGCACCAACTGCTGCATGGCTGACTGCGCACGCGTACCACCGTAACTGGCAGGCGTCAGCATCAACACAATGAGTTGCGCAGCCAGTACCCACAGACGGATACTTGCTCTGGCCATGGCCTGCATGCCTTGTAACCACGTTTGACCACGTGCAAGCCGCGGACTCAGCGGCGGCGAAGATGGGTAAGGGACAGCAGGCTTAGATGAAGACATGGTTAGCATTGATGATACTGCTGCAAGGCCCATTCGACATGCTCGCGTACCGCAGCGTTGGGGTGATCGCTGTGCTGTGCCAAGGCGCGCATCAAGTCAACCGCCAGATCAGGTGAACCAGAGACTTCGGACAGCGCAGGTAACGAAGACAACTCGGCAAGGGCATTGCCCATCGCTGTCGCCACATTACGAAGCCACCGCGCATGACCAATGCGGCGAATGGCAGAGCCTTCGGTGAGTCGTAAAAATGTGGCCTCATCCCAAGCCCACAGTTGCAGCAACGTGGGGGCATCTAATGCCTGGCGCACAGCGAAATCAGGCACTGGCGCTACTTGGGCAAACTTGTTCCATGGACAAGTCAGTTGGCAATCGTCGCAGCCATAAATGCGGTTGCCCATGGCACTGCGCAAACGCTCATCTATGGCGCCCTCATGCTCAATGGTGAGATACGAAATACAGCGGCGTGCATCCACCTTGTAAGGCGCCACAATCGCTTGCGTTGGGCACACATCCATACACGATGTGCATTGGCCGCAGTGGTCTGTTGTGGGCTCGGTTATTGGCAGCGCCACATCCACAAATATTTCGCCCAAAAAGAACATCGAGCCAGCTTCTCGGTTGAGTACCAAGCTGTGTTTGCCGCGCCACCCCTGGCCGCTCATGGTCGCCAGCTCAGCCTCCAACACAGGCGCAGAGTCCGTGAATACGCGGTAGCCATAAGGCCCAATCAACGTTTGCAACTGTGTTGCCAACTGCTGCAAACGCCCACGCATCACCTTGTGATAGTCACGCCCTCTGGCATACACCGACACATAGGCGCTGCCCAGCTTGTTCATATCTGCCCACGCGATGGCTCGCCAGTCGTCGCTGAGCGCACCAACGTCAACGCCGACGCCACCCTGTTCAAGTGGCGCGGCAGTGGCCGTCCCAGCCCCCATCTGTAAGTCGGGTAGGTAATTCATCCTAGCCGTAATCACACGCACCGTTGCGGGAACCAGTTCATGTGGCCTTGCCCGCGCAGTGCCGTGCTTGGCCATGTAGGCCATGCCGCCATGACAACCTTCTTCCAGCCAAGCCAATAGGCCGGGTTCAGCGTGGCTCAAGTCAACGCCGGCAACACCGATCTGTGAAAACCCCAAGGCGTGACCCCACTGGTTCAGTTGTTCAACAATATTTTCTGGCCAATGTGGCGAAGGCGTTTGCATGGTCAAATTGTAGGCATGTCAGCCAACACCTTTTCCAATGAGCCACCACGCCGTGGCAATGCGCATCACAGCAGCTCGCAGCCGGCAGGCCGCACCACCCGTCAAGTGCTGTGGTCCAACGAGAATGCCACCGCACAGTTCGCACAAGCGCTGGCGCGTAGCCCCGCCTTGGCCAACGCCACCATCACGATTGAGGGTGACTTGGGAGCGGGAAAAACCACTTTTGTTCGCCATCTATTGGGCGCGCTAGGCGTTGCTGGGCGAATCAAAAGTCCCACTTATGCCATTGTGGAGCCCCACGAGGGCCACCTCGGGGGCCAAGCGCTGGGCATCGCGCATTTTGACTTTTACCGTTTTGAAGACGAGCGAGAGTGGGAGGATGCTGGCTTTAGAGAGCAATTTGCCGCACCGGGCCTCAAGCTCGTGGAGTGGCCCACGCGTGTGCGACACTTGATGCCCATGGCAGACCTGCATATGCATATAACTTGGCAAGTACTTTCTATGGTCGATAACGCACCCGATGACCAACGCATGGTCGCGCTAGAAGCGCTCACCACAGTTGGCTTAGCGCTGTTACATGCAGCCGGTGACTCATGAAGCGTCGCCAACTGTTGCGCGCTGGACTGGGTGCCAGCACGCTGCTATTCACTCTGACCAAAGCAGACATCGCTTGGGGCGCCAACATTGTGGCAGTACGCATGTGGCCCTCTCCCGACTACAGCCGGGTCACCATCGAGTCTGACCAAGCACTGAGCTACAGCCAGACCTTTGTGGCGGATCCGCCACGGTTGGCCGTTGACATCAAAGGCATGGCCTTGATGCCTGAACTGCGGGAGTTGGTCAGCAAAGTGCTTCCCAGTGACCCCAATATCGCGGGGGTTCGGGTCGGGCAGTTTGCCCCTGATGTGGTGCGTTTGGTCTTAGACCTCAAGCAACCCGTGTTGCCGCAAGTGTTCACGCTTAAGCCTATTGCGCCTTACCAATTTCGATTGGTGTTTGACCTATACCCCACACAAGCACCGGACCCTTTACAGCAGCTGTTGTCGCAGCGTTTGGCCGACATCGAAGATGTGATTGCCAGCGTGAGCGCACCGCCAGACCCACTGGGCGACATGCTGGCAGAAAGAGGCGTTATTCAGCCTGTAGCACCTGCGGTAGTCGGTCAACCACAGGTGGCCCAAGCGCCAGCTACGCCGGCTCAATCGAACAAGCCAGCCAGCCAAGTGGCACAAAAAACAGACCGCATCATAGTGGTGACCTTGGACCCTGGCCACGGCGGTGAAGACCCAGGCGCAATTGGGCCAAACGGCACATACGAAAAAGATGTGGTTTTGAAAATCGCACTCAAGCTGCAAGAACGCATCAACAAATCTACAGTCAACGGCAACCCGTTGCGCGCATTTATGACACGCGATAAAGACTACTTTGTCCCGCTGCACAAACGGGTCGAAAAAGCCAGACGAGTGCAATCAGACCTACTGATCAGTTTGCATGCAGATGCCTTTTATACTGCACGCCCCCAAGGCGCCAGTGTGTTTGCGCTCAGCACCCGCGGCGCGACCAGCGCGGCGGCGCGTTGGATGGCCAAAAAAGAAAACGCTGCCGATTTGGTAGGCGGCATCAACATGGACAGTGCAGACGCTACCGTGAGCCGTGCCATGCTGGACATGAGCACCAGTGCCCAAATTAAAGACAGTATGAAACTAGGCGAAGCTATGCTGGGTCAACTTGGCAAGGTGGGTAAGCTGCACAAACCCCGCGTAGAGCAAGCAGGCTTTGCCGTGCTCAAGGCGCCAGATATTCCAAGCGTATTGGTAGAAACCGCCTTCATCAGCAATCCCGATGAAGAACGCCGACTCAACAGCCAAGACTACCAAAACAAACTAGCCGACGCCCTCATGCGCGGCATAGAGCGCTACTTTGAAAGCAACCCACCGCTGGCACGTAGTCGTCAAATTTAAGTGGTGTAGCCGCTGGTTGCCCGTCAGATGCAACAACCCGTTTCGGGCTATCGGCAGAACTAGTTGAGGCATTGATGAGCGCTGTCGTACGCACGTCCATAACAACAAAGCCAGACGCACGGACGCGCTAGTCGGTCACTGTTATGTGAATGTTGATGAATGCCCCATGCTGGTCTTGAAGCCTGCCTGGCGCCACGTCTACTTGGGTGGTTTGTATCTCAACACTGTCGGTACCAACGTAGCCTTTACTTGGCTGATAACGGTACACTGGCGCCCAGTTTGTAGTGCTGTCTCTGACTATTTCACTGACTGTAAAGTGACTGGCCTGGCGCTTAATAGATGCGCCCTCTTCATCGCCAGACATACCGAGGTCATGCTCATACACGCCTGAGTTTTTAATGGAAACTGTTATGTCTTTGTCGCTATCCAAGCTAGGGTATGGTGAACAGCCGACCAGCGCAACGAGACCCACAACAAACACAACTTTAGCAACTGGTGTCATACCTCCTCCATCTACAGCCTTTGACACAAAGCTTGATGAAACTTTACATCAATGGCCCCGCAAAGCCTACTGTGAATGTATAACGCTGTAGAACAGCACTTGTCTGAGACCTAACGTTGCCCCGCCTAATGTCTCGCCGTCTGCGGTTTGGCCGCCATGCCATGGCGTTACAGCAGTGGTCTGCTTGCGGCCTAGTGGCGGGCTTTCAATGCGCCAGCCATTGCGATCAGGCCGGGTATCAGTATCAGCCCCCAGATGATGAACTCTAGGTTGGCTTTGACCCATGGCAAGTTGCCAAACCAATAACCAGCCAGCGTCACGCCCACCACCCACAGCACCGCGCCCAGTACATTGAACAGCGTGAATACACGCCTGTCCATGTGGGCTACACCCGCCACAAAGGGGGCAAATGTTCTGGCAAACGGCATGAAACGGGCCAGCACAATGGTGATGCCGCCGAAGCGTTCATAGAAAGTGTGGGCTTTGTCAAACGCGTTGCGGTTAAACCAACGGGACTTTTCCCACTGAAATACCTTGGGGCCAATGTGCCTGCCAATGGTGTAGTTCAACTGGTCGCCAGCGATGGCCGCCACCAGCAGCAAACCCATCACGACGTACAGGTCCAAGCTGCCCCTAGCCGCCATGGCCCCCACGACAAACAACAAGGAATCCCCGGGCAAAAATGGCATCACGACCAAGCCTGTTTCTACAAAAATGATGAGGAACAGCAGGCCATAGACCCACCCCCCGTAGGCCTCAACAAATGTCGCCAAGTGAACATCAATGTTCAGAATAAAGTCTATGAGGGTGAGTAACAAGTCCATGGGTGCACATTATGAGCCAGCCGTGTGTAGCCCTTGCGCACATCAACGGGTCGCACAGTCTTTAGAATGCGTGGGTGTCTTCAATAACGCCCACCCCATCATCTTCAGCCTTGCCCGCTGCCCCAAGCTTGCCTTCAAGCCCACGACCCATACTGGCCTTGCCAGACGATCTCATCAGTCAAATTGCCGCGGGTGAGGTGGTGGAGCGCCCCGCCTCTGTGGTGCGTGAGTTGGTAGACAACGCCATAGACGCAGGCGCCACCAGCATCACGGTGCGTTTGCAAGCTGGCGGGGTGCGCTTGATTACCGTCGAGGACGACGGCTGTGGCATCACAAAGTCGCAGTTGCCCTTGGCCCTGCAACGACACGCCACCAGCAAAATTGCCAACCTAAACGACCTTGAGTCTGTACAGACCATGGGGTTTAGGGGCGAGGCCTTGGCCGCAGTCAACTCCATTGCACAAGTCAGCGTGCTGACCCGTGTTGCACAAGACGCACATGCTTGGCTGCTAGATGGCCACAGTGGCGAGCTCAGTGCCGCGGCCCGAACTGCAGGCACCACCATAGAAGTGCGAGAGTTGTTTTACGCAACGCCCGCAAGGCGTAAATTTTTAAAAACAGACAACACCGAACAAGCCCACTGTATTGAGGCGGTCAGGCGCCACGCCTTGGCCAGACCCGACGTGAGCTTTGCCATATGGGCAGACGGCAAACAGCTGGAGCTGTGGCGTGCCATGCACACAGACGGCTTGGCGCCTGATGACCATGCCAGCCTAGACCAGCGCATTGGTGATGTGCTGGGCCATGGCTTCATTGACGACAGTTTGACGCTAGACCTGCGCTTCAACACCGATGACGGCGAGTTGCGCCTGCGCGGTAGAGCCGGCTTGCCTGACGCGGCGCGGGCGCGGGCAGACCAACAATTCGCCTACGTGAACGGCCGCTTTGTCCGCGACAAAGTCATTGCACACGCCGCACGCAGTGCGTATGCCGACGTGCTACATGGCCACAAGCAACCCGTTTATGTGCTGTTTATTGACATGCCGCCAACGCGGGTTGACGTCAACGTTCACCCTACCAAAATCGAGGTGCGCTTTCGCGACAGCCGAGCCATTCACCAACTCGTGTCGCGTGCCATTGGCCAAGCCTTGGCCGTGCCACGCGCAGGCATAGCCAATGCGCTGCCAACGCCCGCGTGGCAAGCGCCACCCACATCGGGTGGCTCACCACCGCTGGCCACCAGCGGTCAAAACCCATTGCCTTGGCGCACGCCAGGCGCTGTCAGCCACTGGGACGCGGCCACCCCAGCTCACAGCCGACACGCCGCGCAAGAGCTGGCTGCACTGTGGCAGCCACATAGCAACACAACCGCGCGTGCCGCTGACAGCACTGGCGCGACTGCCAGCGACAACACAGTACCCAGCGCCACCACATCAACCGCAGACCCCTTTGCGCTGCCCAGTGGCGAGTGGCCTTTGGGCAGCGCCGTGGCCCAAATCCACGGCGTGTATATATTGGCGCAAAACGCCAACGGCTTGGTGGTGGTGGACATGCACGCCGCACACGAGCGCATTGTGTACGAGCGGCTTAAAGCGCAGCTTGGCGATGGCTTAGACCAGCAAGTGAGCAGCCAACCACTGCTCATACCGACCAGCTTTGCCGCCACGGCGCTGGAAATAGCCACGGCCCACAGCCACGCGCAAACGCTCAACACCTTGGGCTTGGTGGTTGAGCCTCTTACACCTAAAACCTTGGCCGTACGTGCCGTGCCCACCGCACTGGCTCAAGGCGACGCGACAACGTTGGCCAGAAGCGTGTTGGCAGAACTTCAGCAGCACGACGCCAGCACCGTTATTGCTCGCGCGCACAATGAGCTCTTGGGCACTATGGCCTGCCACGGTGCCGTTCGCGCCAACCGCAGCCTGACCATTGCCGAGATGAATGCGCTGCTGCGCCAAATGGAAGTGACCGCACGCTCTGACCAGTGCAACCATGGCCGCCCCACGTGGCAGCAACTCACCATGAAAGACTTAGACCGCTTGTTTTTGCGCGGACGTTGAACCCACCTTATGCACGTACAGCCCGCATCGCCCAGCTTGCCTACAGGCACCACAGCACCCAAACTGCCTATGTCACCCCACCTGGTAGTGGTCTTGGTGGCGTTGCTAATGGGTATACAACCGATCACCACAGACTTGTACTTGCCTGCTTTGCCCATGCTGCGCGGCGAACTCAGCGCCAGCATGATGCAAGTGCAGCTCACACTGACAGCCTTGTCGCTGTCGTTTGGTATCTCGCAATTGGTGTGGGGGCCTATATCAGACCGCTTTGGCAGACGCCCCGTGTTGTTGATTGGTTTGAGCGCCTACACAGTGGCGGCATTTGCCAGCGTATTGGCACCACACATTGAAGCGCTGATTGTGTGCCGCATGGTGCAAGGCGCAGCCATGGGGGCTTCAGTCATGGGCGCGCGCGCCATTGTGCGCGATCTGTACGAGCCCGTAGAGGGTGCGCGCATGATGAGCAAGGGCTTGAGTGGTCTGGGCATCATCGCGTGTTTAAGTGCGCCCATTGGCGGACTGATCACGCAGTTTTCAGGCTGGCGCGCGGTGCTAACTGGCGTTGGCCTGTTTGGCGCTCTGGCCTTGTTCATGGTGGCCACTCGCTTTCAAGAGAGCAACACCCACCGCAACCCCAATGCCCTACAAGCGCGCATCTTGTTCAGCAACTGGCGGGCCGTCGCCAGCCACCCCACATTTTGGGCATACACGTCTATTGCAGCAGCGTCTTACGGCGGCTTGTTTACCTTTCTAGCCACCTCATCGTTTGTGTTTATTGGTGTGTTTGGTGTGAGCAAAATTGGCTATGGCGGCCTCATGCTCATGATGACCAGCAGCTACTTGTGCGGCACTTTTTTATGCCGCCGTTTGATTCACCGCTTGGGCGTGGTGAACACCGTGCGTGTGGGCGCGGCCATGTCGCTTGCCAGCGGCTTGACCTTGATCGCCCTGCCGCTGTTGACGCAACCCACAGTGTGGACCACTATCTTGCCGTTCATTCCCTTTATGGTGGGCCATGGGGTGCACAACCCGTGTGGTCAATCGGGTGCGGTGGCGCCCTTTCCCACCATGGCAGGCGCAGCCTCGGCTCTCAACGGCTTCATCATCATGGCAGTGGCCTTTGCTGTGGGCACTTGGATTGGCCTGAGCAGCATCGACAGCGTCTACCCGCTGACCACAGGCATTGGGTTTTGGAGCGTGTGCGTGGCGCTTGCTGCACAGTTTCTAGTTGGGCGTTACGGCGAAGTGGGCACCAACAAGCCACATACGCAAAAGCCCGCATGACACCTGCACCTGCGCCGCCGTCTGCACTGGTATTGGCAGGCCCTACCGCCAGCGGGAAGACTGCCGCTGCGTTGGCGATCGCCCAGCGCTGGCCCATTGAAATCATCAGTGTGGACTCTGCGTTGGTCTACCGGGGCATGGACATAGGCACAGCCAAACCAACGCACCAAGAACAAGCACTGGTGCCCCATCACCTCATAGACATTGTTGACCCCACCAGCAGCTACAGCACAGCGGCCTTCGTTAAGGACGCCCAGGTGCTGATAGCCGATATTAAACAGCGTGGACGCAAAGCCTTGCTGGTCGGTGGCACCATGTTGTATGTCAAAGCCTTGTTAAACGGCATTGACGACATGCCGCCCGCCAACACCGACATCCGCTTGGCTTTGGACACACAGGCCAACGCGTTGGGCTGGCCCGCCATGCACCAGCGCTTAAGCCTCATTGACCCCCTAACGGCGCAGCGCTTGGCACCCAATGACAGCCAGCGCGTGCAACGCGCTCTTGAGGTGTTTGAGATCAGTGGCAAACCGATTTCACAGTGGCATACCAACCCGCAGGCTGGCAGCGGTTTGAACATCCCATTGCTGTCGCTTGAGCCCGACGACAGGGCGTGGCTGCACCAGCGCATAGGCCAGCGTTTTGACGCCATGTTGGAACAAGGTTTCGAGACAGAAATGATGGCCCTGTACGAGCGCGGCGACTTAACGCCAGACTTGCCCAGCATGCGCTGTGTGGGCTACCGCCAAGCGTGGACGTTGTTAGACCAGTTGGGCCATTTAGGCGGGCCTGCCAAAGCCATGTGGATAGAACGCGCATCTGCCGCCACGCGCCAGTTGGGTAAACGCCAACTCACCTGGCTGCGCGGCATGACACAGCGCCACGTCTTGGCCGCCGACAGTCCCAACGTTGGCCAAGCGTTGTTGCAAGCCGTGGCCACACATTGGGGAGATGCCGCATGAGCCAATTGATAGGTCTACAAATCAGCGGGTTGTGCAAGCACTACGACACCGCTGCAAGCCTTGACCAGGGAGCCATACAACGCCACACGGTGCTAGACCGCATTAACTTGCACGTGGCCGCTGGCGAATTTGTAGCCATCATGGGCGCATCTGGCGTGGGCAAGTCCACACTGCTGAACTGCATGGCCGCCCTCGATACTTGGGACAGCGGCGATATAAGTCTCAACGGCCAAGCGCTTGGCGCACTCAACACGGCACAGCGGGCCACGTGGCGAGCCAAGCATGTGGGCTTTGTGTTTCAGGCCTTTCACGTGCTGCCACATTTGACTGTTGCGCAAAACGTTGGCCTGCCGCTGATGCTCAACGGCGTTGGCACAGACAAGCGCAACACCTTGGTTGCCGATGCATTAGATGCAACTGGCTTGGCAGATTTAGGCGCTCGGTTGCCACAGCAATTGTCTGGCGGTCAGCTGCAGCGCGTGGCCATTGCACGCGCCGTGGTGCATGCGCCTGCCTTGCTGCTGGCCGACGAACCCACCGGCAATCTAGACCCAGATATGGGCGAACGCATCATGGACTTGTTGGTCAGCACCGCACAACGCACTGGTGCCAGCTTGGTGCTGGTCACACACTCACAAACCGCTGCAGCAAAAGCTCACCGCCAACTGCGACTCAGCACAGACGGCCTGCACCAGCTACCACAGCCGCTCTAAGCCGCCGCTTTGCAAATGCCAAGCCGCACTGGCCATGGCTTTGGCCTCGGACTCATCGTGCGTCACCAACAACACCTTGGTGCCCGCGCTGGCGACACGCTGGCGAAACTCCTCACGCATGTGCACACGCAGGTCAGCATCGAGTGCTGAAAAAGGCTCGTCTAACAGCAGCAACTTGGGCTGGATAATCAGTGCTCTGGCCAAGGCCACGCGCTGTTGCTCACCGCCAGACAGTGCGGTTGTGGCTTGTCGTGCTTTGTCAGCCAAACCAAAAGACGCCAGCAATTCGGTGGCTGCCGCACGCGATGCGGCTGTACCCATGCCCTGCTCACGCAGGCCAAAGGCCACGTTGTCTTGCACACTCAAATGTGGAAACAGCGCAAAGTCTTGGAACATCAACGCAAAGCGCCGCTGCTCTGGCGGCCAGTCTGTTACATCCACACGGTCCCACAACACCTGCCCACCTTGCACAGGCTCCAGCCCGGCGACCATGCGCAGCAGCGTGGTTTTACCTGTGCCAGACGGGCCCAGCAAGGCCACTGTGTTGTGCGAGGCTGGCCACTGCCAACTCAAGTTGGAGGCAATGTCCCACGAGCTACCCGCCGCATCTGTATAGCGTTTGTTTATGTTGACCAGTTCAAGCACTGCCAGCTCCTGTTACCACTGCATTGTTGGTTTTTTTCGAAGGTTCTATGCATACAAAAACCAACACGGTTAGCCCCAACAACAGGGCTGACAATACCCAAGCGCGCTCCAGCTGCAAGCTACCGGGACGTCCCAAATGCTGGTAAATGTAGGTGGTGAGCGTGGTCCATTCAGGTCGGTTTAAAAATAGGCTGACGGCAAATTCACCCAACATACTGGCCATAGCAAACGCCATACCGCGGCGCACCGCAGGCACAACCAGCGGCCAACTCACACGCCACCAGGCCCGCGCCGGTGTTGCACCCAAACTGCGTGCCGCTTGCAACCAAGATGGTGGTAGGGCAGCCAACGCTGTGGCAACGGGTTGACTGACCAACGGAATGGCCAACAAGGTGTAAGCCGCCACCAGCAAACCCCACTGGTCAAGCCACTGCGGCACCAGCAGCAGCAAACCAAACGCCACCATGATGGGCGAAATCATCAGCGGCAACATGCCCCACATACGCCACCACCACAACCTAGCCCCACACGCGGCATGCATCACACCCAATACAGTGGCCGCCACCAATGCAGCGCCACTAAAGCGCAGGGTATTGGCCACAGCCTGCCATGTGTCGGCTTGCCACAATACACCCCAAGCTTCAGACGATGCGGTGGCCGCCTTCAGCGCAATGGCCAGCAGCGGTGCAAAGCCCACCAACACGCACACCAGCCAGACCCACAACACAGCCACTGCGTCGCCAACATGAGACCAGCGGGTGACACGCAGCGCGACCAATTGCGCCAGTCTGGGCTGGGCCGTGCTGAGCTGTAGCTTGGCGTACATCGCCACCAAGACGCCCGTCATCGCCAGCATCCACAGGGCCAGTTGGCTGGCCAACACCAATTCAAGCTCATGGGCGACCAAGGTGTAGATGACCACCTCTGCGGTGGCGTAGGTTTGGCCACCCAACAACAGCGCCAAGCCAAAGCCCCCCAAGCAATACAGCAACACCAAACACGCTGCGCTGTAAATATGCGGCGCAGCGCTGGGCAGTTCAATGCGCCAAAACGCGCGCCAAGGCGTGGCACCTAAGCTGCGCGCAGCCGCCAGTCGCGTGGCACTTTGCGCTGAAAACCCATACACCGCGGCGCGTACTATCACGCATAGATTGAAAAACAAATTGCCTGCAATCAGCAACCACGGTGAGTCACCGTCGCTGCCAGGTGCATACAGGTGGTTGCCCACTACACCGTTGGGCCCCCACCATGCCAGCACGCCCATGGCGGCTACCAACGTGGGCACCACAAACGGCAGCATCATCAAACGCAGCAGCGCGTCTCGCCCCGCAAAGTCATGCCTCGCGATCACGTAGGCCACTGGTACGCCCAGCAAACAGGCCAGCGCGGTTGACACCGCTGCTTGGGTGATGGACCAAACCATGCGCGAGCGCATGTAGTCATCGGCCCACAAGCCCAACCACCCTTGCCAAAAGCCCAGCTGCGCACCGCTATCACTCAAGGCTTCTGTGCCAAACGACGCATACGAGCCGTACACACCAAACCACATCAGCTTGAGCATGGGCAGCAAGGCCATGACAGCAATAAACGCCCCAGGCCATACACCCACCCAAAACGATGACCTCAACTGCATGGGGCCTGGCTGGTGAGCGTGCTCAATTGCACAACAAGTAACGCGCGCGTTAACGCAACACCGTTTGCGTGAACTGGCGTATCCAGGTGCGGGACTGCTCAGTCAGCACACGCTGGTCAATGGCCTGCGCGCTCGGCTGAACACCGCTGTGGCTCATCACCGCATGCTTGGGCGCGCCTTGTTGTACTGGCCACATCCACATGCTTGTCTGCAACTCAGCTTGCACTGGGGCGCTGCGCAAAAACGCCAAGAAAGCCTCGCCAGCGCCGGCCTGTTGACCACCAGCCAGCAGCGCAGCACCTTCAATTTGCACATAGACACCACCCATCAAATTGAGGTTCCCAGTGGGAGAGACTGCCAGCGGCTTGTCGCTGTAAAAGACCTCGGCGGCCGGGCTGCTGAGGTAACTCACCACCATGGGTCGGGTGCCGCCGTTTTTGGTGAAGTCTTTGTAATAGGCGTCGCTCCAGCTGCTGGAAACCTTCACACCACCAGCACGCAACTTGGCCCACCAGTCCCACACGGCCTTGTCTTTGGCCTGCACAGTTGCCGCTACAAATGCAAAACCCGGGCTGCTGGTGGCGGGGTTTTGAACCACCAATAACTTGGCATACTCGGGCTTGGCCAAATCGTCAAGACTGGTGGGCAGTGCCACCTTGTTGGTGGCGAACCAAGCGCGGTCGTAATTAATAGTGACAAAGCCGTAGTCAATCGGCAACCAGTCAGAGGCTGCTGCGGCTTGCGGGTCAGCCGCCAACACCGCATCGCTGATGGCCAGATCACGCAAACTTTGTGGCAAAGGCGCCAACAAGCCAGCAGCACGGGCACGTACCAGCATGGCGTTGTCTATGCCAAAAACCACATCGCCAATGGGCGTGGCTTTGGTGAGAATAAGTTTGTTCAGCATGGCGCCCGCGTCGCCTGCTTTCACAATGCGCACCGTTGTGCCGCTGTTGGCCTCAAAGTCGCTGATCAACTCTTTAGGGAGGCTGAACGAGTCGTGTGCCACCACGCGCAACTCAGGCTTGTCGCCAGCGTGGGCACTAAAAGAAAGCGACAGCATACATCCAGCCAAAGTCATGGATGCCATGGCCAGCGCCGTGCTGACAGCACCTGCACGTTGACGCAGACGCGAACATTTCAAAGCCATTGCAGTTTCCCTGTAAATACAAACAAAAAAGCCACGCGCAGTGGCGTGGCTGACAACCTGTGGCACGCCGCTCAAACTATGCACGCGTTGCTGTACCTGTGGCTTCAATCACACTTCCTACGCTGGCATCACCCAGATCAGGTTCATGGGGACTCTCTCAGTCTGTGTGGCCAACATCTTTGTTGAGTCCTCAGACACCCCCGGTGAAGTAATTTATTTTACCTGACCACGCGCAGTGCCGAATGCACTTGAACCGGCTCACCCCACACGTGGCTGATCAACGCGGCGGCATCGCTTGGTAGGTCGGCGCTGGAAAAAATCTGTGGGTTGTGTGTGTCAACTTGTGACCGACGTGGCGGTAACGTTGACTGGGTGTGCTGAGCAGCAGTCGCAAGGCGTAAAACGCCACCCTCGTGCAGTTTGCGCTGCAGCTGGCGCGCCACGGCGTTACTGGGTTCTACCAAGGTGACATGTGGGCCAACAATGTCTTGAATGACATCACGCACCACAATGTAGTGGGTGCAACCGAGCACAATGTGGTCGGCACCACTGTCCAGCATGGGCTGCAGCCAAGCTTGCAGCATGGTTTTGATGCCAGCACGTGGTGCGTTGCCTTCTATCGCGTCGACCAAACCGGGACACGCTTGCACCACCATGCGCACGTTGTTGTGCTGGCCATGCGCATCCACCAGCCTGGCCACCGATGCGCTGGCGGCTGTTCGCGCTGTGGCCAACACACCCACCACCCCTGTGCGACTGGCCAAAGCCGCCGGCTTAATGGCTGGCTCCACACCAATGATTGGCACGCCACACCTCGCGCGCAACACGTCAATGGCCAGCACGCTGGCAGTATTGCAAGCCACCACCATGGCTTTGACCCCCATTGCTGCAAACCAGTCGCCAATTGCCAACACACGCTGCACCACCTCAACAGGCATTTTGTCGCCATAGGGCGCATAGCCTGTGTCGGCCAAGTACACCAAACGCTCATTGGGCAGCAATCTATGGATGGCTTTCAAAATAGGCAAACCACCTACGCCAGAGTCAAACACCCCGATTGGTGAGTTGTTGGATGCAGACAGGGGTGACATCAGATGTGCGTGTTAGGACAGGCGGTAGGTCTGTAAATGGATGCTGGTCTCGGTGCTGCTGATACCTTTGTCCAAACGAATGCGCTCCAAGATACTGGACAACTCCGACAAACTGCTGGCGCGCAATTCGGCCAATAAGTCCCAGCGCCCGTTGGTATCGTGCAGGCTGGCCACGCCGGGCTCGCCCAGCAAACTGGCAATGACTTTGCGGGTCTCATTGCCTTCTACGGCGATGCTCATCCAAGCGCGTATGTCATTGGGTTCAACATCTGGGCGCAAGCGCACGCTGTAGCCCACCACCACGCCATCGTCTTCTAGGCGAACCATGCGGTTGCTGACCGTGCCGCGCGACACACCCAACTTGGTGGCCAACTGGGCCACGCTGGCACGTGCGTTGTGGCGCAACAAGCCTATGAGTTTGCGGTCTACATCATCCATATATGAGTCATATCGTCAATCAGTTATGTCATTTTGCAACATATTTAGCATATAAGCAGCATTATTGACTATTTCAATTGTCACCCATCCACGACACACTGGAAACACCAACACACAGCCCACCTGACATAGATCGCCACATGACACAGCCAGCCTTACACAACGCTCACCTACCCACCTTGTTTTTAAGCAGCGACGACATTGCCGCCGTGGTAACAGCCAGGGGCTTGGGGGCGGTCATAGCCGGCGTAGCAACCTGCATAGAGCAAGACTTTGTGCGCTGGGAGGATTTTGACAAATCGCCCAGATTGGCCAACCACTCCAAACAAGGCGTGATTGAGCTCATGCCCGTGTCTGACGACACCACCTACAGCGTGAAGTACGTCAACGGCCACCCTAAGAATTTCATGACTGGTTTGCCCACCGTCATGGCCTTTGGTTGCTTGGCGCGCGTTGACACGGGTGCACCCACCTTGGTCAGCGAGCTCACACTTACCACGGCCATTCGCACGGCCGCCACCTCAGCCTTGGTCGCCAAACACGTGGCGCGCCCAGACAGCACAACCATGGCCATTATTGGCAACGGAGCGCAAAGCGAGTTTCAGTGCTTGGGCTTTGCCCACATGCTGGGTATTCACATGTTCCGCTTGTTTGACGTTGATGCGACAGCCAGCCACAAGTTAGCTAGGCACTTGGCGAACGCGGGCTTGCTCGCCACAATTTGCGACAGCGCTGCGCAGGCATGTGAAAGCGCTGACATTGTGACCACAGTGACCGCCGACAAAACCAACGCACTCATCATTACCCCGGGCATGTTGGCTGCAGGCACGCACTTGAACGCCGTGGGTGGCGACTGCCCAGGCAAAACTGAAATTCATCCCCAGGTGCTGGCCAGCGGCCCCGTGTTTGTCGAGTTTGAGCCCCAAACACGGGTTGAGGGCGATATTCAGATGCTGGACCCAGACTTTGCCGTGACCGAGCTGTGGCGTGTTTTCAAAGGCGAGGCTACAGGACGCACACATCCTGCACAAATCACTGTTTTTGACTCCGTGGGCTTTGCCCTAGAGGACTTCAGCGCCATGCGCTACATGGGCCAAGCGGCCCACGACCTGGGCCTTGGCCAAGCGCTTGCCTTGATACCGGCTTTGGCCGACCCCAAAAACTTGTTTGCGTTGCTGGAACAACCACACCAACGGCGTGGCCCAAGCCTAGTGGCGCTTGACACTTTTAAGATGGGCTCTTCAGCATTGCACATGCCTGTGCCTGTGCCTGTGCCATCGACATCACCCACCACCCAAGGCCGATCATGATTGCAAACAACTGCCAGGGCGTCAGCCTGATAGGTGCGCCTACAGACATTGGCGCCAGCACACGCGGAGCCAGCATGGGGCCGGAGGCCTTGCGCGTGGCGGGCATTGTTCAAGCCATCACCAATTTCGGCATAGACGTGCACGACACTGGCAACCTGAATGGGCCGCCCAACCCGTTTGTAAGTCCTGTCGACGGCTACCGCCACCTGGCTGAAGTGGCGCAGTGGAACCAGTTGTTGCACGACGCGGTGTTCAGCGCGCTGCAAGTCCAGCGCATGCCCGTGGTCTTGGGCGGCGACCACTGCTTGGGCATTGGTTCGGTCAGCGCCGTGGCCAAACACTGCAAGGCCACCGGCAAGCACCTGCGAGTGCTGTGGCTAGACGCCCACGCCGACTTCAACACCGCCAGCCTCACCCCCAGCGGCAACATACACGGCATGCCCGTCGCCTGCTTGTGCGGCCAAGGCCCAGCTGAGCTGGTGGACATGGGAGGCCCTGGCCACCGCTTGAACCCCAAAGACTTGCGCCAAGTGGGCATCCGCAGCGTAGACGAAGGCGAAAAACGCTTGGTCGCCGAGATGGGCATTGACGTCTTTGACATGCGATTCATTGACGAGCACGGCATGCGTCACGCCATGGAAATGGCCTTGGCCCTCATGGATGACAACACCCACCTGCACGTGAGCCTAGACGTAGACTTCTTAGACCCAGACATTGCACCAGGTGTGGCAACCACGGTGCGCGGCGGCCCCAACTACCGCGAAGCCCAACTGTGTATGGAAATGATTGCAGACACAGGGCGCTTGAGTTCCATGGACATTGTGGAGCTCAACCCCGCGCTGGACGTGCGCAACCAGACCGCAGAACTCGCCGTTGACTTGATAGAAAGCTTGTTTGGAAAGAGCACGCTGATGCGCAAACGCAGCTAATGCCTTACTGGTCACCCAAGATCGCCACGCCAAGGGGAAACCACTAGCCGTTGCCCCGTAGAATGTTTATCTTTGCTGGATTCATTTATTCACTCCCATGGAGATTGTTCTTATGTTTAAAAAATCATTGTTGTTAGGTGCCTTGGCGCTGGGTTTGTCACTTGGTGCTGTCGCCAAAGACTGGAAAGAAATCCGGGTAGCCATTGACCCCACCTACAAGCCATTCACATACAAAACAGATGACGGCAAGCCCACTGGCTTTGACGTCGACATTGCACAGGCGCTGTGCGACTTGAACAAAGTCAAGTGTGTGTTTGTTGAACAAATATGGGACGGCATGATTCCTGGGCTGCAAGCCCGCAAATACGACGCCATCATCTCGTCTATGTCCATCACGCCAGACCGCATGAAAGTGGTGGCGTTCACAGGCAAGTACTACAACACACCGTCACAAATCATTGTGAAAAATGACATCAAAACCGACGGTTCTGCAGCCAGCCTAAAAGGTAAAAAATTGGGCGTGTTAAAGGGTTCAACCCAAGAGAAATACGCCAAAGGCGAACTGGCTGGTGCTGGCGTTGAGATCATCGCCTACGAGGCACAAGACCAAGTTTATTTGGACATCAAGGCTGGCCGCTTAGACGGCACAGTCGCTGACGTTGTTGAAGTTAAAGGCGGCTTTTTGGACACCCCAGACGGCAAAGACTACGTGTTTGTTGGCAAGCCACTGGGCAAATTCGTGAATTACTTTGGTGATGGTGCTGGTATTGCTGTTCGCAAGCAAGACTCAGACTTGCGCACCATGTTGGACAAGGGCATCACCAGCCTGCGCACCAACGGCACATGGCAAACAATCAACGACAAATACTTCGCCGGCACCAGCGTGTGGGGCGACTGATGTCGGTCGGTCACAACGCCTGGCTGGCGCTCACCAGCTTGCCAAGCGTCTAATGACTACAAAGCCTGCTAGCGCCACTTGGACTAGCAGGCTTTTCTCTTCAAACAAGCGCGCGCCACCAGCCACGGCTCGCTGAACCGCATGCCGCACGACCACAGATTGAGATACATTCAATGACCGCCGGTTACTTCTACAGCATCCTCGAGGGCTCCTTGTTGTCCATACAAGTGGCATTGGGTGCATTGGTGGTTGCCGTTGTCCTGGGCTTGGCTGGCGCTGCTGCCAAGCTGTCAACCCATCAACCATTGGTGTGGCTGGGCACTATTTACTCCACCATCATTCGCGGCATTCCTGATTTGGTGCTGATGTTGTTGATTTTTTATGGCGGCCAAATCGGTTTAAACGTCATGCTGGAGTCCATGGGCTACATGGACTACGTTGAGATCAACCCCTTTGCCGCAGGCCTTATGACGATTGGCTTTATTTACGGCGCTTACATGACAGAGACCTTTCGGGGCGCCATCATGGCCATCCCAACGGGTCAGGCCGAAGCCGGCTTGGCCTACGGCATGGGCCAGACGCGTGTTTTTTTTACCATCGTATTGCCGCAAATGGTGCGCTTGGCGCTGCCCGGCTTTACCAACAACTGGCTGGTGCTCATCAAGGCCACTGCATTGGTGTCTATTTTGGGCTTGCCAGACATGACCTACTTGGCCAAACAAGCTGGCGCGGCCGCCCGCGGCCAAACGCCCAATGCGCCGTTGCTGTTTATGGCTTTCGCCGCTGTTATTTACTTGATCTTCACCACTGTGTCGTTGGTCGCATTGCGCCAGCTCGAAAAGCGTTACACCATGGGTGTCAAGCGCGGTAATTTCTAAGTTCGGCCGAGTCCTTTAAGCCTCACACAGCATGCAATTCGACGTCATATTTACCCCAGATTCTTTGCGCTTATTTGGTGCTGGCTTGGTAGGCACGCTGCAGATTTTAATTGCCTGTTTACTCATTGGTGGCGCGTTGGCGCTGCCCATGACACTCATGCGCGTGTCACAACACTGGTGGGTAAGAGGCCCAGTGTGGCTGTTCACCTACGTGGTGCGCGGCACGCCGCTGCTGATTCAGGTCTACATCATTTACTACGGTGTGGCGCAGCTTGACTGGATTCAAAGCCGCTGGGACGACTCATGGCCATGGACTGGCTTCAAAGACCCCTTTATGTGCGCGGTGCTGGCCTTCTCGATGAACACCTGCGCTTACACAGTAGAGATATTGGCCGGCGGTATTCGCGACACCAACGCAGGCGAGATTGAGGCCGCCCATGCCATGGGTCTGTCCAAGTGGCAAACACTTGTCCGTATCGTGCTGCCCTCTGCCATGCGCCGCACGCTGCCGGCTTACTCCAATGAGGTCATCATGATGCTGCACAGCACCTCGCTGGCGAGCACTGTCCCTGCTGTGTTTGACATCACTGGTGCGGCGCGCAGCATTTACTCAGACTTTTACTTGCCCTTTGAAGCCTTCATCACAGCAGGCGTTATTTACTTGGTGCTTACTTTTACCTTGGTGGGCCTATTTAGGCTGGCAGAAAACCACTGGTTGGCTTACCTCAAGCCACGCGGACGCTGAAGGAGACACCGTGCACACACAGACACACCACCTGACGAGTCCGGCCACGGGCACACAGCGCACGCTGCACAGCCTGCATTTTGGCCAAGCGGGTCATGGCCAAAAAATTTATATACAAGCCAGCTTGCACGCCGATGAACTGCCAGGCATGTTGGTGGCCCACCACTTACGCGGCTTGCTGACAACGCTAGAGGACGAGGGCCAACTGCTTGGTGAAGTGGTGTTGGTGCCCATCGCCAACCCGATTGGCTTAGACCAAACGGTGATGTTCACCCAACTGGGCCGGTTTGAGCTGGCCAGTGGAGAAAATTTCAACCGCCACTACCCCGACTTTGCCACCGCCATTGTCGACACGGTAGCGCCCTTGCTCACCCAAGATGCTGGCCACAACCGCGAGGTGATTCGCGCTGCCATGCGTGAGTGGCTGTCGCAGCAGCCCACAGTCACCGAACTGGCCAGCCTGCGCAACACCCTGATGCGCTTGGCCTGCGACGCAGACGTGGTGCTGGACTTGCACTGCGACTTTGAAGCCGCCATGCATGTGTATGTGGAGACGCCTTATTTAGAGCAAGTGCAACCCTTGGCGCAAACCTTGGGCGCACGTGCCGTGCTATGGGCACAAAGCGACTCGCCCACACTGTGCTTTGACGAGGCACTGAGCGGCGTGTGGTGGCGACTGCGCCAACGCTTGCACAACCACCCCATTCCTTTGGCGTGCATGGCCAGCACCATAGAGCTGCGCGGCCAAACCGATGTGAACCATGTACAAGCCCATGCCGATGCCCAAGCGATCGTTGATTTTTTAATTCACCGCCAGGTGATCGTTGGTACAACCAGCTTGCCTGTAGCCCAGTGTGAGGCCACGCCTCTGGCAGGCTCGCAAACCCTGTACGCACCGCATGCCGGTGTGATCAGTTACCACGCTGAACCCGGGCAGCTGTTGACAGTCGGCGACGTGGTGGCCGACATCGTGTGCCCTGCCACGGCACTGGTCACACCAGTGTTGGCTGAAGTCGATGGCGTGCTGTACGCCAGGCATATCGTGCGCTGGGCCTGCAGCGGTATGGACATAGGCAAAATCGCAGGTGCGACAGCCTTTAAAACGGGGCCCCTGCTGAGCGCCTAAGCAACTGTTTACCGGACTGAACACATGAGCCAACTTACTACAGAACAACTGGTCGTGAGCGACCTACACAAACGCTACGGCGACAACGAGGTACTAAAAGGTGTGTCGCTGTCAGCCCATGCCGGCGACGTCATCAGCATCATTGGCTCAAGCGGCTCAGGCAAGTCCACATTTTTACGCTGCATCAATTTACTTGAGCGCCCGCACATTGGCACTATCACCCTCAACGGTGAAACGCTCAAACTGGCCGCGGCCAAAGACGGCATGCTGAATGCCACCGACAAAAAACAGCTGCAACTGTTTCGCGCCAAATTGGCCATGGTGTTTCAGCACTTTAATTTGTGGGCGCACTTAAACGTGCTCGACAACATCACCGAGGCACCTATCCATGTGCTGGGCTTGTCCAAAGCGCAGGCGCGCGAACGTGCACGACACTACCTCAACAAAGTAGGCCTGTCAGGCGCAGAAGACAAGTACCCCGCTCACATGTCAGGCGGGCAGCAGCAGCGTGTGGCCATTGCCCGCGCTTTGGCTATGGAGCCTGCCGTGATGTTGTTTGACGAGCCCACCTCCGCGTTGGATCCAGAGCTGGTGGGAGAGGTGCTGCGCGTCATGCGCGGCCTGGCCGACGAGGGGCGCACCATGGTGGTGGTCACACACGAAATGGGCTTTGCCAAAGAGGTGTCCAACAAAGTGATGTTTTTGCACCAAGGTGTCGTTGAGGAGGCTGGCGACCCCAAGGTGGTGCTCAACCACCCCACCAGCGAGCGCTTGCAACAGTTTCTAGCGGGAAGCCTCAAATAAGCATGTCCATGCGCACGCTTGCCAGCTTGCTGCGCACCTACTCTGTAGGTGAAGTTGCGCAACACCCTTGGCGAACACTGACCGCCACACTGACCATCGCACTGGGCGTGGCGTTGGCGCTGGCCGTGCACCTCATCAACGCCTCTGCACTTGCAGAGTTCAGCCGCGCCAGCGACCAAGCCTCACGCAACACGCAAGGCTTGCTCAGTGGCGAGCCCATGTGGTGGCTGCGCAGCAGCGCCAACGCACCCATACCGTCAGATGTGCTGATGCACATCAGCACACAAGCAGGCGTGTCGCACGTGTTGCCCGTGGTTGAGGCCAACGTGGCAGTGCGTACAAACAGCGCGCCCATCACTGTGCAACTGCGGGGTGTGGATGCCTTGGCGCAAGCCCAACTGGGATTGAACTGGGTGCCCATGGCACACAACAATGCCGACGGCGACAGGCTGGATCTATTTGCCCCCGACGCTGTGTTCATCAACGCCGCCGCCGCCAACCTGTTGGGCCAGCCCACGCCATCGGTCTTGCAACTGCAAGTGGGCACTGTGTGGCACAACTTGCGCGTTGCCGGCGCAGTTAAAGGGGGCCGTCAAGCCACCTTGGTTATGGACATTGCAGCTGCGCAGCAACTGCTGTCCCTTGACGATGGTCTGACACGCATTGGCATCAACACCGCTGTCAACACCGCACAGCCTGAGACGGCCAAGCAACTCATGACGCAGTGGGGTTTAGACGCCAGTGTGTATATTCAAGCGCCTGAGCAAGAAGCCAGTCGCCTCATCAACATGACGCGCGCCTACCGCGTGAACTTGAGCGTGCTGGCATTGGTCGCCTTGTTCACAGGTGCTTTTTTGGTCTTTTCAGTGTTGTCGCTCAGTGTGGCCAAACGCTTGCCGCAGTTTGCATTGCTGGGTGTGTTGGGTTGCACACCGCGCATGCGCATGGCATTGGTGTTGGCCGAGGCCTGTGTGCTGGGCTTGGTGGGGAGCCTGCTCGGTGTGTTGTTGGCCATTGGCTTGGCCAGCTTGGCGCTGCATGTACTCAACGGCGATTTGGGCGGCGGCATGCTGGCCAGCCGTGAACCCGTGCTGCAGCTGTGGGCCAACGTTGGCGCGGTAGTGGGTTTTATGGCCTTGGGCACTGCCGCCACTTTGTTTGGCGCTTGGTGGCCTGCACGCAGTGTGGCCAACGTGGCACCCGCCATTGCAATTAAAGGCCTGTATGTTGAAAAGGCACACAACAACCAACAGCAATGGTGGTGGGGTGTGGCACTGTTGGCAAGCAGCGCGCTGGCCATCAACGCGCCCCCCATCTGGGACATGCCGCTGGGCGCTTACATTGGCATTGGCTTGCTGCTGGTAGGTGGCTTGGTGTGTTTGCCCGTGGTGGTGGCGTGGCTGTTGGCGCACACGCCGCAGCGGCTGTACCAGCGCATGCTGCCCATGTTGGCGCTCACCCGCGCACAGCGCATACCCTATGCAGGCACTGTGGCCATCAGCGGTGTGGTGGCCAGCTTGGCATTGGCTGTGGCCTTGACTGTGATGGTCTCTAGCTTCAGAGGCTCAGTCACGCAGTGGCTAGACACCATCCTGCCGGCAGACATGTACTTGCGGGCCTCTGCACCCAACAGCTCAACAGACACCCGTGCTTTCAACCCACAGTTTGTGGACCAGCTGCGCCAGCAACAGGACGTGAAACGCGCCAGCATTCAGCACACAAGCCTCCTCACCTTAGACCCCATCCAGCCGCAAGTTGCACTCATTGCCCGCGACTTGCAACTAGACGCTAGCGGCTGGCCGCTGGACTTGCCTGCGGCGCCCATGATGACCAACGCCGGCCGCGTTGTTACACCTGGCGCAAACCACTACCCTGTGTGGGTCAGTGAGGCTCTACGAGACACCTACGGCTTGTCGGTTGGTCAGCCCTTTGAGCAGTTGTTTGCGCGTACAACCCACTCCAGACAACCCAACGACACCAGTCAACACCCGTATGTTGCAGGCATATGGCGAGACTACGCCAGGCAAAGTGGCAGCATCGTCGTGCATTGGGATGACCTTGCCAACACCAACATCACGCCTGTCATCTCAGACATTGCCATCACATTTGCATCTAGCCAAGAGGACACACCAGCTGTGTTGAAGGGGCTGCAATCTACCATCAGAGCGCTGTACAGCAGCACGCATGACAACGCACCAAGCACCGAATTAAACATGGCCACCACTGGCGATATACGCGCCCAGTCGCTGCGCATCTTTGACCGCAGCTTTGCAGTCACACAGTGGCTGCAGCTGGTGGCCATTGGCATTGGCTTGTTTGGTGTGGCCGCCAGCGTCAGCGCACAAGTGTTGGCCAGACAACGCGAGTTTGGCCTGCTGGCCCACCTCGGGCTTGAGCCGCGCCAGGTTCAAGGTTTGGTCACTACAGAAGCTTTGCTGTGGAGCTCGGTAGCAGCTGTTGTGGGCCTGCTGCTGGGCTTGGTGGTCAGTGCGGTGCTGGTGTTTGTAGTCAACCCGCAAAGCTTCCACTGGACCATGGATTGGCAACTACCCCCCTGGCGTTTAGCTGGTTTATGCGCCGCTGTGGTGGTGTGCGGCACGCTTACCAGCGCATGGGTGGCCAGACGTGCACTGTCCATGCAAGCGGTTCAAACGGTGAAGCAAGATTGGTAGGCCTAAGATTGATATACACACGATGACCAAGCACATGAACCACAACGCCATCAGACCCAGCCAGGCCATCAACCGGCGACAACTGTTGCGAAGCGCAGCGGCGCAGCTGGCGCTTGGTGCTGGTGTGGGCTGTGGGCTTGGACCACACAACGCGGCCTGGGCACAGCTGTCAACCGATGGGCTGGTATTCCCACGTGACTTGGGCTCACACAACAACTTTGATATTGAGTGGTGGTACCTCACCGGCTTTGTGGCGGTGGCGGGCAGCGCCACACCCCTAGGGCTGCAAGTGACTTTCTTCAGAAAACGCATTGCCAGCAACGCCGAACTGACACAACAACTGGCCGCCAAACACCTGGTATTTGCCCATGCCGCACTGGCCATACCGCCTGGCGCCGATGGGTATACCGGCCAGCTTCGCCACAGCCAACGAACCGCCAGGTGGAACGGGCACACACAACGCCCCAGCAACGTACAAGTCACCGATAACAGGGCTTACCCGGGCGCTTGGGCCAGCACCGAGTTGATGGACGTCGGCATTGCCAATGCTGATGGCACTTGGCACATGAGCAGCACCACAGACAAGCAATTCACCGCCAACGCGCACAGCACGGGTGACCACAAAAATGGCATACACACAGGCGGGTTTAACGTGTCGGTTCTTGCCAGTGCATCACAACCACCCATCTTGCAAGGCAACAAAGGCTTGTCGCAAAAAGGACCCGCGCAGCGCGACACCAGTTGGTACACCACGCACCCACAACTGCAACTGCGCGCCAAGCTCGATATAGACGGCGTGAGCCACGCACTCACTGGGCGCGGTTGGCTGGACCACGAGTGGAGCCATGGGTTCATGCCCGAAGGGGCAGCAGGTTGGGACTGGGTCGGCTTTAACTTTGATGACGGCTCCGCACTGACAGCCTTTCAGCTGCGCGATACGCAGCAACAGACACTGTGGGCTGGCGGGTCCCACCGCACGGTGCAAGGGCAGCTGCGCACCTACAAGCCGGCCGATGTTGTATTTATTCCTGGCGACATGTGGCAAAGCCCGCGAACCGGCATCAAATACCCAGTAGGATGGCGCCTCAATACACCACTTGGTGCGTTTGATGTTCAACCCGTTATGCCCGACCAGGAGCTGGACAGCCGACAAAGTACTGGCACTGTGTATTGGGAAGGCTTGTGCGGCTTGCACAACGCACAAGGCCACCGCGTGGCTTGGGGTTATCTTGAGATGACCGGCTACGGCCAATCGATTCGTTTATAAATACCATTTCAGGCACCAGACACAAGCGCACCGCTTTATGACCACCCCTACCCCGACCAAAACCCAAGGCTTGCTGTCGCTCAGCCCATTTATCAAGCCCTACCGTTGGCAGGTTGGCTTTGCGCTGCTGATGTTGTTGGCCGCCGCAGCCGCCACGCTGGTATTTCCCACCGCGCTGCGCAAACTCATAGACGGTGGCTTAAGCAGCACCAGTGGCAACAACCCGCAAGACATAGCGTGGTACTTCGCGATGTTATTCGGCGTGGCCGTGGCATTGGCCTTGTTTTCGGGCGCGCGGTTTTTTATGGTGAGTTGGCTGGGCGAGCGCATAACAGCCGATATTCGCCAAGCTGTTTACGCGCGGGTGCTCAACCAAAGCCCACAGTTTTTTGAACAAACACCCACTGGCGATGTGCTGTCCCGCTTGAGCGCTGACACCACCTTGGTGCAAACCGTGGTGGGCTCATCACTGAGCATGGGCCTGCGCAACGCTGTGATGGGACTTGGCGCTTTGGGCATGCTGGTGTGGCACCACCCGCTCATGATGGCCCAGGTCTGCGTCGGTTTGTTGCTGGTGATAGCGCCAAGTATGTGGATGGGCAGGCGCGTGCGCCGCCTATCACGCGACAGCCAAGACCGTGTGGCCGACGCCAGCGCGCTGGCCAGTGAGGTGTTGAATGCCATCACAGTGGTTCAAAGCTATACCGCGCAAGGCCGAGAGGCCTCGCGTTTTGAGCACTCGACCAACGCGGCTTTTCGCTCGGCTATTCGCCGCTCTACCGCGCGCTCAGCATTGGTTACATTTGTGATGGTTACCACCAGTGCGGCCTTGCTATGGGGCTTGTACATGGGCACGCTGGCCGTGTTGGCTGGGACGCTCAGCCCAGGCGAGCTTGGACAAACTGTGTTGTATGTGATTATTTTGGCCGGTGCCTTTGCAGTGCTGGGCGAAGTGAGTGGTGACTTGTTGCGCGCTGCCGGAGCCAGCGAGCGCCTCATTGAATTGCTGCACATGCCCAGTCACATCCAAGAGGCCACGCACACACAACCACTCAAACCCAGCCATCAAGGATTGGATGTGCAATTGATCAACGTGCAGTTTGCCTACCCATCCCGTCTAGAGATGCCCGCTCTACACGGTATCAACCTGCACATTAAGGCCGGCACAACTGTTGCACTGGTGGGCGCCAGTGGGGCGGGTAAAACCACCATCATGCAACTGCTGCAACGTTTTTATGACACGCAAGACGGCAGCATATTGCTACAAGGTACATCCATTAAAACCTTGGCTTTAACGGACTTGCGCACCCACGTTGGTGTGGTGCCGCAAGAGCCCGTGGTGTTTGCCGCATCAGCTCTAGACAACATCCGCTATGGCCGTCCAGACGCCACCAACGACGAGGTGGTTGCCGCGGCCAAAGCGGCCTACGCACACGACTTCATCATGGCCTTGCCCATGGGCTACGAAACCTTCATGGGAGAGCGTGGTGTGCGCCTGTCTGGCGGTCAACGCCAGCGCTTGGCCATTGCCCGTGCCATGCTGAAAAATGCACCGCTGCTACTGCTTGATGAAGCGACCAGCGCACTCGATACCCACAGCGAACAAATGGTGCAAGCCGCCCTAGACCGCGCCATGCAAGGCCGTACCACCATTGTGGTGGCGCACCGTTTGTCAACCGTACAACGCGCCGACAGCATTGTGGTGATTGCTGGCGGACACATTGTGGAGCAAGGCAAGCACCACGAGTTATTGGCTCACAACGGGGCTTACGCGGCATTGGCACAGGCACAGTTTGGTCAGGAAGCGCCGGCTGTTGAACCTGCGCTGACCTAGTACGACCTACTGGTTTTACGAGCTGGTTTTACCCGCCAGCAACCAACGCAGCAATCGCCTCACCCACATCATGGGTGGTGGCTGAACCACCCAGATCTGGGGTGTGCGGACCTGTACGCAGCACGTCCTCCACAGCTTTCAAAATGGCATCGTGGGCGGCCTGTTCACCTAAGAACTCCAGCATCAAAGCGGCGCTCCAAATCATGGCAATAGGGTTGGCAATGCCCTTGCCAACAATGTCTGGCGCAGAACCATGAACGGGCTCAAACAGCGATGGGAATTGTCGTTCAGGGTTGAGATTGGCAGATGGTGCCAAACCAATGGTGCCGGTGGTTGCCGGACCCAAATCAGACAAAATATCACCAAACAAATTACTGGCGACCACCACGCTAAAGCGGTCTGGCTGCAACACAAAGCGTGCCGACAAAATATCAATGTGTTGCTTGTCGGTCACCACATCTGGGTAGTCTTGACCCACCACATCTGCGCGTTTGTCCCACCACGGCATGCTCACGGCGATGCCGTTGCTTTTGGTTGCAATGGTGAGGTGCTTTCGCTCGCGCTTGCGCGCTTCTTCAAAGGCGTAGCGCAGCACACGGTCCGTACCCACGCGTGAAAACACAGACTCTTGTATGACAATTTCCCGCTCAGTGCCCTCGAACATCACACCACCCAACGCGGTGTACTCACCCTCCGTGTTTTCACGCACCACCAAGTAATCAATGTCGCCTGGCTTGCGTCCAGCCAACGGACACGTCACGCCTTCAAACAAGCGCACAGGACGCAAGTTAACGTATTGGTCAAACTCGCGCCTGAACTTGAGCAACGAGCCCCACAGTGATACATGGTCAGGCACCGTCGCTGGCCAACCCACTGCGCCAAACAACAAGGCATCAGAAGTGCTTAATTGCGCCTTCCAGTCATCGGGCATCATCTGACCGTGCGCTTGGTAGTAATCACAACTTGCCCACGCAATAGGCAACAAACTGAGCTCAAAGCCAAAGCGCTTGGCGGCAACTTCCAACACCGCCAATGCGGGTGGCATAACCTCTTGGCCGATGCCGTCGCCGGGAATAACGGCAATGTGATGGGTGCGTGTGGTCATAGTGGTGGTGGTAAAAAATGCTGCATGTACAAGCTGGTATTTTAATCGCATAGCCTGCAGCCATTGGCCCCTACCAGTGCCGCCTGCCATGCCCGACACTAGCGCTGTGTCGCGCAACCTTGCCAGTCACCGAGGACCTAGGGAAGACCCCAGACATGGCACGTTACGCCAAGGAGGTGGCTGCACAGGTGTCACATGCGTGCAACAACACTTGGGCATTCATGCGTAATGTAGGTGACTGATTTGTTCCATCCTGCCACGCATGAGCAACAACTTGCGTTGAAAAACAGTTCAAGCACACACGCTGTGGCGTCACATACAGAAAGCAATAGCCGTTATGAGTTCAGATATCCCGGTATACATGGTGGTCAACCTGACCGTACAAGACGCTGCTGCATACAGAAACTATGAAAAAGGTTTTTTCGCCATTCTCAAACGATACGGTGGTGAGTTCCTCACCTTTGATGATGCGCACATCACCTTAGAAGGTAGCAAGCCACCAAACGGACGAATGATTATTTTTAAGTTCCCCTCAGAGGAGCAGGCCACCAGCTGGTATGCAGACCCTGAGTACCAAACGCTCAGCGAATTCCGCCGTCAAGGCACACAACTTGAATACCTAACCCTGCTACACGGTTTACCAGCGCGCGCGTAACCCATCAGGCAAGCGTCACACGGGGGTGTCAACATGGTCGGTTGTCTCACACAATCGCCCAACAACAAACCCCTGTGTTGGGTCATAGGTGCTGGCACCTGCGCAGTCGCAGGCTGCAGTCAGTTTCTGTGAGCAATAGTGTCTGAATGTTGTTCATGATGCACGTCAATAACCCATAAACCATCCGATGAAATCTCCTACTGCTACAACCCCTTCTTGGCTGAGCGCACACCCTGTTTTGGTCGCCATAGGACTTGCGTTGGGTACCAGCTTAGGAGCCAGTTTGGCGCGTTTCTCATACGCGCTGTTTGTCCCAACTATGCGCGACGACCTCAACTGGTCGTACACCATATTGGGCAGCATGAACACCGCGCACGCCATGGGCTATTGTGTGGGAGCGATCACGCTGTCTATGGTGATAAAGCGCTTTTCGTCTTGGGTTGCCTTCACGGCGGGGGGTGTTTTAACCAGTATTTTCTTGGGTATGTGCGGCCTCTTTACCGACCCTGGTGCCATCGGCTTGTTGCGGTTTTTATCGGGCTTTACCAGTGCATCTGTGTTTGCAGGCGGTACGGTATTGATTGCACAATTGGCCAGCTTTCACCCCAAACGCTCTGGGCTGTTGCTGGGTATTTACTACGCAGGTGGTGGCTTTGGCATGGTTGTTTCGGCCTTCTTGGTGCCCATGTCGTTAAGTCTCGCGGCGCAATGGGGCATGCCACACACGTGGCAACTGGGCTGGTTTGCCATTGGCCTGACAGGCTTGCTCATGACGCTGTTGATGTGGTTGCCGAGCGTGTCTGTGCCCAAATCACCGCCACGTGCCAAGAGCAATGACAGCACGCCCGTTAAGCTGTATGCCAAAGTAGCCGCCGGCTACTTTTGCTTTGGCATGGGCTATATCGGCTACATCACATTCATCATGTCTATGCTGCGAGAACTGGGGTGGCACAACGCCAGCCTGACTTGGTTTTACGTCACCATGGGTGTGTTTGGTATGTTCAGCGCGCAAATTTGGGCCAAAGCTTTGGACACATTCAAAGGTGGTGAATGCTTGGCCATCATCAACGCACTGATGGCGTTGTCGTGTCTGATACCTGGCTACTTGGCGTCTCAAAGTGGTGACAGCCAAGCCGCCTTGAGTGTGCCGTTTATTTATTTGTCTGGGGTTATTTTCGGCGGATGTGTCGCAACCGCTGTGGCATCAACCACCTCATTCATCAAGCACAATTTGCCACAAAGCCAGTGGATTGGGGCCATCACTGTGTTCACCAGCATTTTTGCTGTGGGCCAAATTGTGGGCCCCTCATTGACTGGCTGGGTATCCGATAGAGCCGGCACGCTGTCCAGCGGGTTTTTAGTGTCTGCTGGTATTTTGTTGCTAGGCTCTGTGCTGGCGCTGTGGCAAAAGCCACTGCAAATGCGTCACACAGCCAGCCACATGGGCAGTGGTCACTGAACACTTGGCTTGATACGCGTGATTATGTTGGGCAGTAGGTAACAAGCGTTCAGTATTTCAAAGCGGTGCTTTTACCCCAAAACACGCGGTATGCGAATACCGTGTAGCCAACAATGACTGGCAACACCACCACCGTTCCGTAAAAAATAACCATCAGTGCCTCTGGACTGCTGGCGGCTTGCCAGATACTAAGCTCATCAACCACCAGCCATGGGAAGAGGCTGTAAGCCAAACCATAAAAAGCCAACAAAAAGATGCCCACTGTGCACGCAAAGGGAACGGCTACGCCGTACTCGTTTCCTTGCGCCAAGCGCACGGGAAGGCGTTTGAGGCTGCGCGCGATCACCACAAACAAAGCCAGTGTGACCGCTGGAATGGGTATCAGCATGACCACATTGGGGAAGCTGAACCATTTGTCAAAGATTCGCTCACTTACCCAAGGTGTTGCCAATGAAATAGCGGCCACACCTGCGCCTGTTAGCCACAAGCTGGCTTGCGCCCAGCGTACGGCTTTGAGTTGCAACACACCTTCGGATTTCATAATCAACCACCCCGAACCCAACAAACAATAGGCGGCGACCAAACACAAACCAATCAATGCGCTGAATAACTGGCTGGCCCAATGTGTTTCGAAACCAGTGACCAAGTGACCCAGCATGAAGCCTTGTGACCAACCGGCCAACAACGAGCCTGTGTAAAACAGCTTGTCCCACATCGGCTTGTGCTCTGCACGGGCCTTGACCCTGAATTCAAAGGCCACACCTCGCAAGGTTAGCGCCACCAGCATCAATGCCACTGGCAAGTACAGTGACCCCAGTATCAGGCCATGTGCGGCGGGAAAAGCCACCAACAAAATGCCCACACCCAGCACCAACCAGGTCTCGTTGGCATCCCAAAAAGGGCCAATGCTGGCGATCATGCTGTCTTTTTGTGCCTCATTGTCGGCTCGGCGCAGCAGCACGCCAACACCCAGGTCGTAACCGTCCATGATGACGTAGGCCAGCATGGCCAGCGCCATGACCAGCACAAACACAATGGGCAGCCAGCCTGCAGGTGTTGACAAGTCAGGCATGACAAGCGCGGTTGTTGCATCAAGCATGGGTGACCTCCACATGCATGTTCGCTGGCGCGCCCTTGCGGGCTAGGTGAAACAACACACTGATGTAAGCGAACAGCAAACCAGCGTAGAGCGTGACGTAAGTGACCAAGGTAAACAATATATTGCTCGCAGGCACCTCAGATGCAGCTTGCGCCGCAGTCAACACACCGTATACCAACCAGGGTTGCCGCCCAATTTCAGTCACGTACCAACCTGCTACCAGCGCCACCCAACCTGAAAACGTCATGGCCACCAACACGCGCAACAACCAGGTCTTTGGCACTCCCGCGTCACGGTTGCTGCGTCGCATTTGCCACACACTCAACCAACTGACTGCCAACATCAACAAGCCTGTAGCCACCATGATGCGGAAAGCAAAAAACACAGGTGCAACGGGCGGGCTTTTGTCGCCAAACGCTTTGATGCCTTTCACCTCCCCGTTGATGTCGTGGGTGAGGTACAGCGACGCCAGCTTGGGAATGGCGATCTCAAACTTGTTGCTTTGCGTGGCCTTGTCCGGTATGGCGAACAACACGGCGGGCGCGCCTTGTTGCGTGTCCCAAATACCTTCCATGGCGGCTACTTTGGCTGGCTGGTGCTCTAGCGTGTTCAAACCGTGCAAGTCTCCCACCACAATTTGCAATGGAATAACAGCAGCTGCTATGTACAAGCCAGTGCGCAATGAGGCTCTGACCGCCAAGCCGCTGTCACCGCGCAGCCACCGGTAGGCTGACAGGCCTGCCAACAGGAACGCTACGGTCAAGCCTGAGGCCAACATCATGTGCGAGAACCGGTAGGGAAACGATGGGTTAAATATGACTTCTAACCAGCTGGTCACATGCGCTTGCCCGTCGATCATGACAAAGCCAGTGGGCGTGTGCATCCAGGAGTTGAGCGCCAGTATCCAAAAAGCCGACAACGTTGTACCTCCAGCTACCAACAATGTAGCGGTGGTGTGGACCCGTTCGCTGACGCGCCCGCGGCCAAACAACATAATTCCCAGCATGGTGGCTTCTAAGAAGAAAGCGGTGAGCACCTCATACGCTAGCAACGGGCCAGCCACGTTGCCCACCGTGTTCATGAAGCCTGGCCAGTTGGTGCCAAATTGGAAGCTCATGGTGATACCGCTGACCACACCAAGAGCGAATGTGAGCGCAAATACCTTGACCCAAAACTGGTAGGCCTCCATCCAATGGTCTAAGCCAGTGGCAATAAAACGTGTTTTGAAAAACAGCAGTACCCACCCCATACCGATGGTGATGGTTGGAAAGAGAATGTGAAAGGTAATGTTGGCGGCAAACTGCATGCGCGCCAACATGAGGGGGTCAAAGTTGTCCATGACTATTTCCTGTAAACGCTTGTTGAACGCGTTGTTTAACGAGCATCAGTTTTTGTACGTTGGTGCCCATCTTCATCAAACTGGCCAGCGTGGCTGAGTCCATTTTTTGCATCTCGTCTAACCAGTCGGTCATCATTTCAATAAAGCCATGCATGAGCTTCATGCGCTCTTGGGCATGGATGTCGGCGGGCTCTGTCGGCGTCTCCATCAAGGCATCACGCAGCATGCTCAAGGTGGGGTCGATTTCTCGTTTTCGCCGCTCGTTGGCCAGTGTTCGAAAAATAGCCCATACGTCCTCAGGTGCCTGAAAATACTCTCGCCTGTCATTGGGCAGGTGCATGAGCTTGACCAAATTCCATGACTGCAACTCTTTCAGGCCCATGCTCACGTTGGAGCGTGAAAACCCCAAAGCCTCACCCACATCGTCTGCATTCAACGGCTTGGACGATACATACAGGAGCGCGTAGATTTGCCCTACGGTGCGGTTGATACCCCAGCGATTGCCCATTTCGCCGAAATGCATGACGAACTGCTGCGTGAGTGGCGGTAAATTCATGGGGGTGTCCAAGTGGTCGCTAATTTCTGAAGTTTCAGTCTTTACTGAAATTTCAGTATACGCTCAAATACTAGTAGAAACCCTTATTTTTATCACAAGCCGCCACATCGCGAAAACTACGACGTCGATCCGCTAGCCTAAGGTTTCCGCAGCACCACATCAACCATCAGCTAGGTGACATCGGCCACGTTGATCGCCAGCGGGCTACTCAACAGGCGGGGCAGACCTCTCTCTCGGCAAACCTGTTGCACCTGATAAACGCGTGCTGGTGCTCAATAGTTTGGCCAGGCGCGTGCTGGAACAAACCGATGACACTGTGTGGTTGATGTGCGCAACTGAAGCACGCCATTATTTGTATATAAATAACGTTTATTCAATCTATATCGTTAAAGAACAACCGCAATCGCTGTAGATTGTTATAGTGGTCTTTGGCCAATGGATTGGCGACAATAGACTACGCACAGGGGCAAGTTATCACTATCACAACCATTGCTACAGTTCAGCCAGAAGAACACGAAGACATGGATGAACCCTGGTGTGTCCCGGTGGTCCAAAGACCTGACATCACATCTAAAATTCGCCGCTACACACCAAGCAGCGACCGCATCGGCACACCACCAACTCAAGCTGTGGCCTCGGCAACAGAGCCCAGCGAAGTTGTCAAACCCAACCCGGTTCATCAGCACTGATTAGACGAACAGGCAGGGTTCAGAGGCGCTTGAAATAGCCATTGTGTGCGTTGCAGGCCATCAAGCCGCTGTATGTGCAAGGGCTGCCTCACTGCCCATAAAGTTTTTACACAAGGTTGCGCTGGCTAGGCTGGCATGTGTTTCTGACAGCTGTGCGGCCAAGTCGCCATGGCCTTCATTGATGGCATGGGCGATGGCGTGGTGCTCACCCCAGATGCCATCGCGCCCTGCACTGTGCTGAAGCACGGCGCCCATGATGCGTCGCACATGTATCCAATGGCTCTGTGATGCTTCTAATATGTAGGCATTGCCAGAGGCCTGATAAATAGCGCTGTGAAACGCCATATCGGCCTCAATCAACACACGGACGTCGTCCCCTGCCGCCGCCTCACGTCCCGCCTCGATCAACGAATTGGGTATGTTGGCGCCAGCAGCCGCAGCAAGCCTGGCAGCCAAAGCGTCCATCGCACCACGTACTTGGTACAACTGCCCTATGCGCGAAGGGTCTAACTGTGTGACGAGCAAGCCCCTGCCAGGTGCATCTTCTAACAAACCATCTTTTTTCAGCAAACGCAGTGCTTGCAGCACTGGCGAACGCGAGACATTGAGTTGCTCGGCCAGGTCTTCTTGGGTGATGCGCTCACCTGGGGCAAGCTTGCCTGAGCTGATTGCATCCAGCAGTGTTTTGTAGACCTCGTCGACATAGTCCGTGCGACAAGGGATCTTGGCTAAGATCAATTCAAGCTCCTGTTATTAATAGTGCATAGCTTAAAGCCTATGTCTGAGCACAACGAACCTGTCTCAAGTCAACATGTCAGGCTGGGTGGCGACCAAATGGTCATATATAGACTGAAAATGCAGCCAGCCAATGTATTCTGACCCTACATGCTCACGGCTGTAGCGGGCTTTATCTGGCGGCACCAATACCGGCTTGTGACCCGAGGCCTCCACCAACATCTGCTGCTTGCAGCAGCGCTCAAGGGCTATAAACCAAAATGCTGCTGCTTCAATGCTGTGCCGACTGGCGGTTAGCAAACCATGGTTTTGGTGAATGGCAGCCTTCACGCCTGTAAACCAGTCGCAGACTGCAAGGCCCGCTTTTTCTTCAACTGCCACCTGCCCCGCCTCATCTTTAATGACCACATGGTCTTCAAAAAAAGCCGCCGCATCCTGCGAAATAGGCTCTAGTGGGCGACCCAACGCCGCAAACGCGGTGCCATACACCGTATGGGCGTGGCACATGGCAACAATGTCTGGGTGTGCCTCATGCACCGCACCATGCAACACAAAACCAGCGCGGTTGATGGCATGGCGACCCTCTACAACACGGCCCTTGTGGTCAGCCAAAATCAGGTTGGACACCTTGACTTGGGCAAAATGCACACACATGGGGTTGGTCCAATACAGCTCTGGATGCTCTGGGTCACGTATGGTGAGGTGACCCGCAAACCCATAATCAAACTTCTCCAGCGCAAAGGCGCGACAAGCAGCAACCAGCCTCTGCTTGAGGTGCAACCGCTCAGACTCTACATTTTTGAAGGTCGGCTTTGTCGGAAAAATTACACCTGCTTGGGTCGGCTCATAGATTGAAGGCTTGCTGTGCGCGGGCGCTGTTGTAGGGGCGGTATGCATGTTGATGGCTCCAGTTCATTACAGATCGAGTGTGAGGGTTGGGCTCAGTGCGCGTGACACGCACAGGGTCAGGCATGTCTTTTTGTCGTCATCGCTCAAAATATAGTCGTGGTGTTCTACCTCACCATCGAGGTAGTCCACCTTGCACGTGCCACACAAACCAGACAGGCATGAGGTTGGCACCCGCCGCCCTGCCAACTCGAGGGCACGGACAATGGTTTCATCTGGGCCAACCGTAATTCTCTCGCCACTTTTCGTCAAAATAACATCAAAGCTGCCCGCGAGCGTCGCAACAGACGCGCTGTCAGGGGCTTTGAAGTACTCGGTGTGCACATGGCCAGTTGGCCAATGGGCACTAGATGCCGCGCAAGCCTTCATAAAACCTGCGGGGCCACAGAAGTACACATGTGTGCCCACCGCGTGGCTGTGCAGCAGCTTGGCGATGTCTAACCCCTGGCTTGTGTCGCCGTTGTCGTAGTGGAAGTGCAATCTATCTGGCGGCACCAAGGCCAGTAACTCAGCTGAAAATGCGGCGTGTTGCGCACTGCGCGCGCAGTAATGCAGCTCAAAAGAGGCACCTTGGTGGACCAGCTCATGCGCCATAGATTTAAGTGGGGTGATGCCAATACCACCCGCCAACAACACCGTGTGCTTGGCCTGTGTGGCCATGGCAAATACGTGACGCAACGGCCCCACGGTTAGCAACTGCCCCACGCGCACGTGCTCGTGCATGGCAATAGACCCACCTGTGCTCTTGGCTTTGGGCTCTTTCAAAACACCCAACAGCCAATGAGACCGATCGCGCGGGTCACTGGCCAACGAGTAGGCGCGAACAAGCCCGCCTGGGGCCAGCACATCCACGTGCGCACCTGGTTCAAACACCGGCAGGTCATGGCCATCGGGATCGGCTAATTCGTAAGACACAATGCCATGCGCTTGCAACCGAATAGCACGGACTTGTAGCTGCCAGACTTGCGTAAGTGGTGGCGTTGTTGGCAGCTTGTCTGACGCAATCATGCATGCCTCTTCTCAAGCACATCTTGTTGCAGCAATGCCATTTTTGACTTGACGAAATCCGTACGTGCTTGCCCTCTTAAGGATTCGGATTCGCTGATGATGGCGACCACTTGCTTGGCCAAGAAACGCCTCAGCGTCACCTCTTCCTGCGTGGTTCTGCCAACGGGCAGGTCAAACACATTGCCCGAGCAATAGCTGTTGGGTTGTGAGCCACAATCGCGCAGCCACTGTGCAAATTGCTCTGGCCCAGCTTGTGGGTTGCTGCCTCGCACGGCATCGCGCAACAGCTTGCGAAACATGTACAAGCCCGCATCAAATTTGGTTGGGTTTTCTAATGCATGGATTGCAATAGGACGCTGGCTCACCATGGCTTCGTAATCACCTGGCGCGTATTGGCAGTCTTTGTAATTGTCTCTTGCGCGGTGGTCTGCAGGAATGGGCGGTATGTCGTCTAACGTGTAGTGCCCAAACCGCTCTGGTCGGCGCATGGCCACTTGACCCTCTAAGAAATCAATGGCCTCATAACCCACCATACCTTTGTCACCCACACCGCGGGTATCAATGCCTGGCCCCATCACACGCCAACCCAGCATTTTGCTGTTGGTGTCGTCCACGGGTACCGTCCAGCGAATCATGTGAAAACGGCTGAAGTGTTTCTTTTTCTTGCCATCTTCTGAGGTGTAGGCATGCAAACTCAAATTTGGCAACACTTGATGCTGCACGCGAATGAACATGTGGTCTGTGTCTGATCGCCTGGCACCCGAACCAGCCAAGCCACGCCCACCTTGCACAGGCACAAAATGCATGTCAGGCGGGACCTCCATGGAGGCAGCGCCCACCTCGTCAAATGTGGTGCCTTGAAAATGCTCACCCGTCACCTGTTGCTTGGCATGCAATGCCATGGTGTGGTAATTGTCAGCTGAGTTGTCTTGAACTTGCAACCAATTGCAATGCTCGAAATTGCTGTAAGGCACCAACTCGTCACCATTTTCGACCGTAAAGTTACCCTCCCATTCGGGGAAAGGTGGCTCTTGGTCTGGGGGCCCCATGTATGCGAATACAAGGCCATGCAACTCAAATGCTTTGTAAGCGCCTTGGCGAATAGAGCAGCGGTAGCGCTCGCCCTCCTCCTCCTCGCCTTGCGGAAACGGCACACGCAAACAAGTGCCATCAACGTCGAACACCATGCCGTGGTAACAGCAAGAAATGCCACGCGTTTGAATCTTGCCGTATTCCAACGAGGCACCTCTGTGTACACAGTGCGCGTGCAGCAACCCAATTTGGCCAGAACCATCTCGAAATGCCACCAACTCTTCGCCCATGATCATCAAGAATCTTGGCGTGTCGGTGAGCTCAATGGACATGCAAACAGGATGCCAAAACCTGCGCATGTACTCCCCTAAGGGCGTTCCAGCCCCAGTCTCTGTGAGTTCTGGGTCATGGCCTGACACCTTGTTTGTGTAGTAGCCCCCAAATGGCTGCAGTTTCTTTTCAATGGGCGCAGCCGATTGGGCTGTCGTGTCGTGTGTGGTCATTGGGGCGCTCCTGAAGCTGGTCAATTAGTGTCTACTGAACTCTGTATACAGAGTTTAAAGGCAGCTGTACGCTGCTGTCACTGGGAGTAACCCGCAGTGCTTGGCAGTGGCCACGCCTACTCTTAGCACCCCGCGCGACCAGCCACCAACAGGTGTCGGGTGCTGGAGACCTTGGTCGTCAAGCGGTCATGCCACCAAACGAATCGGCTCCAGTGCGTCGCCTTGGGGCAAGATACGACCAATGATGGCCGTGTGTGTGTAGCCCAGCGCTTGCAGCGCTGTCACGCAGGCCTGCACGTGGTCGCCAGGTACGCTGGCCAACAAACCACCTGCTGTTTGTGGGTCAAATAGCAGTGGGTAGCTGGGATGCTGGGCAAACTCAGCCTGGTTGCTCAAAGCCCGACGCAACCGCACATTGGCCGGCTGCAAGGAACTGAGAATACCCGCAGCCACCGTCTCAAGCGCACCGTCTAACAACGGCAGGCTAGACAGGCTTATCTGGGCATCCACACCCGATGGTCGCGTCATTTCCACCAAATGACCTAGCAAACCAAAGCCTGTGAGGTCGGTGCAAGCCGTGGCGCCGTGTGCACGCAGACATTGCGCGCCCAATTGGTTGGACTGAATCATCGATTGCAAGGCGGCGTCAATCCAACGCCCACGCGCCTTCAAACTGGCGTGCGCAGCAAACAACGTACCTGTACCAATCGGCTTGGTCAGTACCAGCACATCACCGGCTTGCATACCACCTTTGCGCATCAAGGCTTCTAAGTCGTCGTCAATCAGGCCGTTGATGGCAAAGCCCAATGCCAGCTCTTGACCCTCGCCAGTGTGCCCACCCACCAAGGCGCAACCAGCCGCATTCAATACCTCAACAGCGCCGCTCATCATTTGCAACAACAAGTCTTCGACCTTGGCCTCTAGGCCGGGCGGCACGGTGGCAACGGCTGTGGCCGATTGGGCTTGCGCACCCATGGCGAAAATATCGCCAAGCGCGTGGTTGGCGGCTATCTTGCCAAAGATATAGGGGTCATCAACAAATGCACGGAAAAAGTCAACCGAATGCACCATGGCTTTGCCAGGCGGTACGCGCACCACGGCGGCATCGTCGGGCGCGTGCAGGCCAACCAGCACGTCGTCACGCTGAATCACTTGCAAGCCGCCCAAGGCACGCGACAACACATTGGCCCCCACCTTGGCACCACAACCGCCACAGCGCATGGCCATGGCAGAAATGGCTTGCAGCGACTCATCGGCACTGAGCGCCAAGCCCATGGCGGCTGAACGGGTGCTTGAGTGGGCCATGTTGTTGGACATGTCAGGAAACTCAGAGAACTTGCGCATAAAGCGCCGGTCAATCCAATCCTTCCAGCGCCACACCCACTGACCAGAGAAGCCCAGCGCACCGCGTGAGGCAACTGCGTAGGCATCGCCTGTGCTGATGAGCGCCAGCCATCCACGCTGGGGGTGGTAGGGCTTTAGCGGCTTGTCTTGCACGGAACGACGCAAGTTGTCTGCCAACGGGCGGCTCTGACGCACCGCAAACACGCCGGCTTTGGGCAACGCGTGGTTGTTCATAGAGGCAATGTCGCCAGCCGCAAAAACGTGCGGGTCGTTGGTGCACTGCAAGCAGTCATTGACCACCAAGAAACCGCTGGCATCCAACGCCAACCCTGTATCGCGTAGCCACAGCGCACCACCAGCCTGCGTGACCCAAATGGTTTCGTCTACGGCCACCACGTCGCCGTTGGCGCAATGCAGCTGACCGGCATCAACCTGGGTCACTTGGCCATTGACATGAACCGTGACACCGCGCGCAGCAAGCACCATTGCAAACCGCTTGCGCACCCGCGCGTTGTGCGTGGGCAAGATGCAAGGGTCGGCGCTGAAGATATGAAATTGAAGTGACTGGGGGTCACGTCCCATGTCTTTAAGTTCACGGTGCAACCGGTGCTGCATGGCCAGCAGCAGCTCAACCCCACCAGCGCCGGCACCCACCACAGCGATGCGAAGCGGGCCTTGCGTGTGTTGCTGCACCCGCGCTAACAGCGCCAACCAGCGCTGGTTGAACTGGTGAATGGGCTTAACCGCAACCGCGTGTTGTTCAGCACCTGCTACGCCGCCAAGCTGCGGCGTGGAGCCAATGTTGATAGACAACCGGTCATAAGGTACTGGCGGTCGATTGGCGCACAACACGTGTTTGTTATGACGATCTATGCCAACCACGGTATCGCGGTACAGCCGCGCGCCAGCAAACACGGCCAATTTACCCAAGTCAATGTGCACGTCGTCATAACTGTAATGGCCGGCCACATAGCCTGGCAGCATGCCAGAGTAAGGCGTGTGCACGTCGGTGCAAATTAAGGTCAAACGCACGCCAGGCATGGGTTGCATGGCAAAACGTTTGAGTACGCCCACATGGCTGTGGCCGCCACCCACCAAAACGATATCGCGGGCTATAGGCTGACTGGGTGTTTGCATGCGTTGTTTGGTTGTTTGGAATTGTCTTGCAGCTCGTCCAAGAGATGCAGCAGTGCTGCTCTTTCAGCTTGCTGGGCGAACAGCGGCGCACGTGCCCCGCATTGCATGTGTAATTGGCTGTACAGCGGGTCAGTGCCACGGTTGTCGCAGCGGCGCAGAAGTTGTACAAGTTGCTGCGCATCATCCCAGTCAAAGTAACCCAAGTAATCAGCGCCCAACATACCCACATTGCCAGCGATGCGCGAGGCTAACACAGGTGTACCAGAGCGCACAGCCTCCATCAGCACGTGCGCACCGCCTTCCATGGCACTGGTATGAACCAGCACATGGGCTTGCTGGATACGACGGCGGGTTTGGGCATGCGTCAGGGCCCCAAGCCAACGGTAGTTCAGGCACTGAGCGGCCGTTGTTTGGGCTTGCTCGCCCAAAGTAACATCCAGCGAAGCACCTATATGGTCAATACAAATAGTGCCATTTGGCGCAAGCAGCTGCGCTGCATTGAAGAGCGTTTGCGGTGACTTCTCTTGGCGCAAGTGCCCGACCATCAGGGCGCGCAAGTGGCGGCTGGTTTTAGGCAGCGTCTGGCGGGCACTGGTAGACTGAAAAATGACGCGGGTTTTGTTGCGCAGCGCTGGCGGCAAAGCCTCAGCACCGAGCTCTTGGAGAACCACCAAGCACTGGGCCACATGCAGAGAACTTTGCGCGGCTTCATCACTGTGAATGTCACGGTACAAGTCTGTGCCAGTCAACACCACAGCCAACGCAGGTGACTGGGTCTGCTCTGAGCGCATGCGAGACCAAGCGGCAATGGCAGCAGCAGATTTGCGCGCATGCAAAGCCAACATGGCAACATCAGCGCCAGCCTCGGGCCCGTCAGGCCAATGCGACGCAATGCGCACCTGATAACGCGGTTGTAACAATTGTTGCCAGCGCCTCGCTGTTTGCCAATTGCCATTGTTGGCATCGGCTAGGGCTGGACTGATAATGACAACCTGTTGTTTCATAACTTGGACTGATTATGTCACTCACACCAATTCCCCTCAGTGTTTCATGGCACCCTGCCGTTCAAGCCCGCACGTCTGATGCGGCCACATTGGGGGGGTTGCTGGACGCCAGCCGGTCGCGCACGCTGGCTCTCATAGACTGCTTTGATGCTGCGCTAGGTGCCGACATTGGGGTGCCCCTGCACCCACATTACAACCCACCCATTTGGGAACTGGGCCACGTCGGCTGGTTCCAAAACCACTGGGTACGACGCAACGTACAACGCGCAAACGGTACACGCTACGACCCTGCGCTGGCCATGGCTCAGCGTGCAGCCATTGCGCACGATGCACAGGCCGATGCCGATGCAGTTGCAGATGCCCTGTACGACTCCAGCCTTGTGGGCCACACCAGCCGTTGGGACTTGCCACTGCCAAGCCTAGCGCAGACACGCCACCAGTTGAACGCTGGGCTACAACACACACTTGAGTTGCTGGCGCAATGCCCACATAGCGATGACGCTTTGTATGTTTACCGCTTGGCGCTGTTCCATGAGGACATGCACAGCGAGGCGGCGGTGAACACCGCGCAAACGCTGGGCATACCGGTTGACCCGTCACTTGTAACGGCAGCTCAACACGCCCCACCACACCAAGCCTTGCAGCTGCATCTCCCTGCTTGCCGCTGGCAACTGGGCAACACGCAACCAGGATTCTCCTTTGACAACGAGCTTGGCGGCCACGACGTTGTGTTGCCCAGCTTCAAGATCGACACACAAGCCGTCAACTGGGACAAGTTTCTGCCATTCATTGAGGACGATGGCTATGCCAACCCCAGGTGGTGGTCTGAAGAGGGCTGGCAATGGCGCACCACGCATGCACACGCCATGCCACGGTACCTGCGCAACGCAGGGCTGGACGGTGGGTGGCAATGCCAGCGGTTTGGCCAATGGCATGCCTTGGACAAACAGGCCAGCGCAACACACCTCAATTTGTTTGAAGTACAGGCTTGGTGCCTGTGGGCGGGGGTGCAGTTGCCCACGGAGGCGCAGTGGGAATGCGCCGCTGTGACACAACCGGATTTTGTTTGGGGCAACGTGTGGGAATGGACAGCCAGCAAGTTTGAGCCTTACCCGGGGTTTGTGCCTCACCCTTACCAAGACTACTCACAACCGTGGTTTAACAGCCGCCAGGTATTGCGAGGCGCCAGCCTTGCCACCACCGAACGCATGGCACACCCGCTGTACCGCAACTTTTTTGAACCAGCTCGGAATGACTTACTGTCAGGTTTCCGCACCTGTTTACCGACTTAAGCGTGCGCCCACATCACTGCAAAACGGCCCTGCTCTGGTGTGTCTGCATCAGTCCACACCGTCGGCACACTGAAACCAGCCTGTTGCAACAAGGCACTGAACCCTGCCACGGTCCATTTGTACGAGCTCTCGGTATGCACGCACTCGCCTTGCGCAAAGTGACGTTCTCCACCTGACCATTGCACACGCACCGCTCGACGGGCTTGCACATGCATGTCCACGCGAGACAATTCGCTGTTAAAACGCGCCAAGTGGACCCAGTCAGGCAGCAGAAAGTCGCTGCCACACAAGCGGTTAACGTGTACCAACAGATTGCGGTTGAACGCAGCAGTCACGCCCAGCGCATCGTCGTAGGCTGCCTCCAACTCAGCAGCGTCTTTAAGCAAATCGACACCAATGAGCAAACCACTGCCCGACGATTGGGCACAGACGGCATGCACCTGACGCAGGAAAGCAAGTGCTTGGTCTGGCGTGAAATTACCGATGCTAGAGCCCGGATAGAAAAATACCTTAGGCCCGTCAGCTGGGGCTCCAACTTCAGCGGGCAGCGCCAGTGTGTGTGAAAAGTCTTGGCCCACTCCCAACATATCCAACGTCGGGTAACGGCGCTGCAACTGGTCCAATGCCTCGCGCAGGTAATCAACCGATATGTCCACCGCCACGTAACGGCGAGGCAACAAGCTATCAAACAACCTCGCAGCCTTGGCGCAATTGCCCGCACCTAAATCGATCAACGTGGCGTGGGATGGCACGCTGCGAGCAATGGCGTGTCCATGCACCCGCACTATGTCTGCCTCGGTGCGTGTCGGGTAGTACTCTGGCAATTCGGTGATGGCATCAAACAGACGAGAACCCAACGCGTCATACAAAAACTTGGGGGCAATCCAAGCTGCCCCAGCCTGCCCGTTGTGGGTCAGACCGCGCAACAACTCTTGGCGAACGCACGCCGCTTGCGGCTGGTACAACTGGACGAACAAAGGGGTTTTCATAGGCAATTTATGTGGGCTAAGGCAAATCATAACGCCTGACCGGATGTGCAGGGGTAAACGATCTGCGTTGTAATGTGAGGTTGTTTGTATGTCCTATTACATCTTTAACCAAAGCTACCCCCCTATGTCTCTTCTGTCCAATGTGCCTTCACTGAAGTCAATCCTCGCCGGCACAGCGCTGTGCGTGCTTGGCTTCATGACGTCGTCTTTACATGCCCAGCAGGTTTTTAAAATAACGGCCATTCCCGACGAGTCCCCCACTGAACTGGCACGCAAAGCGGCGCCCCTGATCAGTTACCTTGAGCAAAAGCTCGGCATGGCCGTTGAATTCACGCCTGTATCTGACTATGCAGCCTCGGTTGAAGCCTTGGCGAACAAGCAGGTTGATTTGGCCTGGTTTGGCGGTTTTACATTTGTGCAAGCCTCGGTTCGATCTGGCGGCAAAGCCGTACCTTTGGTGCAGCGTGCAGAAGATGAGCAATTTCGCTCGGTCTTCATCACGTCCAACCCAGCCATCAACACGCTGGTTGATATCAAGGGACGCACACTGAGCTTCGGTTCGCCGTCCAGCACATCCGGACATTTGATGCCGCGCAGCGCGTTGCTGGATGTCAACATCAACCCAGATAAAGACCTCAAACGCGTTGCCTATTCAGGCGCGCATGACGCCACTATCGCAGCTGTTGCTGCAGGCAAAGTTGACGCGGGTGCGCTCAACATATCGGTGTGGGAAAAGTTTGTAGCTGAAAAGAAAGTTGACACATCGAAGGTTCGCGTGATTTTCACAACGCCGCCCTACTTCGATTACAACTGGACGGTTCATGCCGATATGCCTATCGCCCTGCAACAAAAATTGACGCAAGCATTCTTGGATCTCAGCTCGGACAACGCTCAAGGCAAGGAAGTACTTGCACTGCAACGCGCAACGCGATTTGTGCCGACCACGGCGGCCAACTACAAGGGCATAGAAGCAGCTGCACGCAGCGCAGGCCTGTTGAAGTGAATTGTTCAGACTTGGGTTGTGTGACAGCAGTTGCACAGGGTGTGTGCGCTGCCCACCCATGTGACGCATGAAAGTCGTTCTACAAGCCTGTCACGCCAACCACCCAGCGGCCCAACCTGGTACCCCGTCAGCGCTGCGCGACATCAACGTGGCAGTTGGCAGCGGCGAGCACGTGGCCATTATTGGACCGTCAGGTGCAGGCAAAACAACCCTGCTGCAGGTGATGGCCTGCGCACTCCAACCCTCTGCTGGCACGGTACAGCTGGACGGTATACGGCCATGGGAGTTGGGCAGCCGTACGCTGCAAGGTGTGCGCAGGCGCTTGTTCTTGGCGCCTCAAGTGCCACCACTGCCACCACGTCAACGGGTCGTTACGGCCGTGTTGGCAGGACTGCTGCCCGACATGGGTCTGTGGCACAGTCTCAAAAGTCTGGTGTATCCAAACCACATAGGCGTGGCAGATGCAGCTCTCGCCCAATTTGACCTTGACGACAAGCTGTTTGAACGTGTGGACCGGCTGTCAGGTGGTGAACGCCAGCGTGTGGGTTTGGCCAGGCTGGTTGCATCGAGCGCTGCGCTGTTGCTGGTTGACGAGCCGCTGTCGGCATTGGACCCTGAACGGGCACGTCAAGCACTGCTCTCGCTGAGGCACACTGCGCAGAATCGCGGCGCAACACTCGTCGCCACGCTGCACCACGTCGACATGGCGCTTGCTCACTTCGCCCGAATTGTGGGCCTGCGCGACGGCGAGTTGGTGTTTGACCTGCCCGCCAGCCAAGTGACACCCGCGCTCTTGCAGGGCCTGTATGCCAGCCGTTTAGACGAGTTGGCCGGCTTGGCGCCTGCCATAGACTTCGCCTCGCCCGCCCACGCCCACGCCCACGCCACAATGCCTTGCCGGTAACCATGCGACCTACTGTGCGTCACAACGGGGGCTACACCGATCCTGCTTGGTGGGGTCGCGTGTGGTGGACCTGTGCGGGTTGTGTTCTGCTGTGGCCCATGCTGTCCTTGACAGAGTTCACACCTTGGGAGATCTTCTCCCCAGAAAGCCTGCGACCTACAGTGCGCTTTGTGGCGGATTTCTACCCCCCAAAATTAGAAGCAGAATTCCTAATCTTGGTGGCCCATGAAACGTGGCGCACCGTGGCAATGGCCACTGTAGGCTTGACATTGGCCATGCTGCTGGCGATCCCCTGTGCACTGTTGTCGGTGCGCACACTGTCGCTGTCCGCGCTGTCTGGGTCCATGGCTACAGCTCCTGCCATGCTGCGCCAAACCGTCAGGTGGGTGTTGGTCGTATTGCGCAGCGTGCCAGAGCTCATCTGGGCGCTGGTGTTTGTACGGGTGGTGGGATTGGGGCCCACCGCCGGCGTATTGGCCATTGCCCTGACGTATGCCGGTATGCTGGGGAAAGTGTACGCAGACATCCTAGAGTCAAGTGACACACACCCCACCCACACCTTGCTGCGCAACGGCTCTGGCCGACTGCAAGCCCTCGCCTATGCGCTGTTGCCCCAAAGCGCCGGCGAGCTGACCAGCTACACCGTATACCGATGGGAGTGCGCCATACGGTCCTCGGTGGTGTTGGGCTTCGTTGGAGCGGGCGGCCTAGGCCAACTGATGGACGCGTCTATGAAGATGTTCAACGGAGCAGAAGTCGCCACCATTTTGTTGGTATTTATGGCCCTGGTCATGCTGTCAGACCGGGTCAGCGCGTGGCTGCGCGATGGGTTAACGTGACACAGCGCGGGCAACAACCTCCGGCAAACATGGGCTGGCGCGGCTATGGGCTTGCGGTTGGGCTGCTGGCCTTGGTCGTCGCCAGCTTTTGGTCACTCGATTTGCAGTGGGGCCAGTTTTTATCGATAGATGCGCTGCGAGCAATGGGCGCGTTCGTGGGAGAGCTGTTGGTCCCCGAGACGGACCCCAGTTTTTTACTCAAGGTGGGTTGGGCAACGTTGGAAACACTGGCCATGTCGGCCCTAGGCACTGTATTGGCAGTGCTGGGTGGGCTGGCACTTGCGCTACCTGCGGCTAAAACCCATCAAAATGACCCCGCCTACTGGCGCAGGCCGGCGCAGTTGGTGCTCAACGCCTTGCGCAGTGTCCCTGAATTGGTGTGGGCCTCGCTGCTGTTGATTGCGGCTGGTCTTGGGCCATTGGCAGGCACCTTGGCACTGGCCTTACACACCACCGGTGTGCTAGGCCGCCTGTTTGCCGAAAGCTTGGAGAATGCACCGGGCGACGCAGCCGCCGCGCTTCGCTTGCGAGGGATCAGCAGCGTGCTGGTGTTTTGCTACGCGACGCTCCCGCAAGTGTTGCCGCAACTGATCAGCTACACCTTGTACCGATGGGAAAACAACATCCGTGCGGCCACCGTGCTGGGTGTCGTGGGCGCCGGGGGCTTGGGCCAAATGCTGTCGTTCCACTTGAGCTTGTTCCACATGCCAGAAACCAGCACCGTGCTGGTGGCCATGGTGCTGCTCGTGGTCATGGTCGATGGCCTCAGTTACGCCAGCCGCCGGGCATTGACAACCTAATGACAACAGGCGGCTCGAACTGCACGATGGCGTCTTGACCACATCAACGAACAAACGAATCAATCAGTGAGCTGTTGACGCATAGAGGCTTAGCGGCTTGTACCACGTTGCAACAACCAACCATGCTTACAAACACGTCACGTAAGAGGTGTGGATTGTTGCGGCACACAGGCCGTCGGTTACAAGGCCACCTTGGCCCGCGCCGCGTGCAATTTTTTGAAACTGTCGATGTGGCGCTGGTGTCTGTCTAGGCCATCTAAATGCATGCCCGTTGGTGTTAAACCAAAAAACCGCACAGTGCCATCCACTGAACCCATCACCGCATCCATCTGCGGGTTTCCAAACATGCGGCGAAAATTAACCATGTAGTCGGCCAGTTCTAGCTCGTCATCCAGCAGTACCTCCAGCACCACATTCAAAGCTTGGTAAAACAGCTTTCTCGCCACCGTGTTGTCGTTGTACTGCAAAAAAGCCCCCACCAACTCATGTGTGGCCTCAGTGTGCTGCAACGCAAGGTGAATCAACAGCTTCAACTCCAAAACTGTCAACTGCCCCCAGACTGTATTGTCATCAAACTCAATACCAATCAACGTGGCGATGTCGCTGTGATCATCCAGCTCATTGTTGTGCAAACGCTCAAGCAGTGCCTCTAGCTGCACGTTGTCAAGCTGGTGCACATTCAAAATATCGGCGCGAAACAACAGGGCTTTGTTGGTGTTGTCCCAAATTAAATCCTCTACCGGGTAAATTTCTGAATAACTGGGCACTAGGATTCGGCAAGCCGTGGCGCCCAGTTGGTCGTACACCGCCGTGTACACCTCCTTGCCCATGTCTTTAAGAATGCCCAACAAGGTCGCCGCCTCCTCGGTGTTGGCGTTTTCGCCATGCCCAGAAAAGTCCCACTGGACGAATTCAAAGTCTGCCTTGGCACTGAAAAAACGCCACGACACCACACCACTTGAATCAATGAAATGCTCCACAAAGTTGTTGGGCTCTGTGACTGCGTTGCTGATAAAAGTGGGCTGAGGCAAATCATTCAAGCCTTCAAAACTGCGCCCCTGCAGCAATTCCGTCAGGCTGCGCTCTAGCGCCACTTCCAAGCGTGGATGCGCACCAAACGATGCAAATACACCGCCTGTGTGCGGGTTCATCAACGTGACACACATCACTGGGTACTCACCACCGAGGGAGGCGTCTTTCACCAACACCGGAAAGCCCTGCTTTTCCAGACCCTGAATACCAGCCAAAATACTGGGGTACTGTGCCAGCACCTCGTGCGGCACATCAGGCAAAGCAATTTCACCCTCTAGGATGTCGCGTTTAACCGCACGCTCAAAAATCTCAGACAGACATTGCACCTGTGCCTCTGCCAACGTATTGCCAGCACTCATGCCGTTGCTGGCGAAAAGATTCTCAATCAAGTTAGACGGAAAATACACAACTGCGCCATCCGACTGCCGCACAAAGGGCAACGAACAAATACCACGCTGAACATTGCCAGAGTTGGTGTCAATCAGGTGCGCGCCACGCAACTCACCATCGGGGTTGTAAATACCAACACAGTAGTCGTCTAAGATGCCAGGCGGCAGCGCATTGTCTGCACCGGGTTGAAACCAACGCTCGTTGGGGTAATGTACAAAGGCGGCATTGGCCATGTCCTCACCCCAGAACGAGCCCGCATAGAAATGGTTGCAACTCAGCCGCTCTATGTACTCCCCCAGGGCCGAGGCCAAAGCGCCTTCCTTGGTGGCACCCTTGCCATTGGTAAAACACATAGGTGAGTGCGCATCACGGATATGGAGCGACCACACATTGGGAATAATGTTGCGCCACGACGCAATTTCAATCTTGATGCCCAGCCCCGCCAACAACCCAGACATGTTGGCGATGGTTTGCTCCAACGGCAAGTCCTTGCCCACAATATAGGTGGTGACATCAGACACAGCACGGCCTGCCAGCAATGCCTGCGCGTCGGCGTCCAAACTCTCAACGTCTTCAACAACAAATTCGGGACCAGCTTGCACCACTTTTTTAACAGTACAACGGTCTATAGATCGCACAATACCTTGACGGTCTTTGGGCGAGATGTCTTCAGGCAACTCAACTTGGATCTTGAAAATCTGCTGGTAGCGGTTGTCCGGATCAACGATATTGTTCTGTGACAACCGGATGTTTTCGGTGGGAATGTGGCGGCTGTCACAGTACAACTTTACAAAATAAGCCGCACACAAGGCCGATGAGGCTAGAAAGTAATCAAATGGACTTGGGGCAGACCCATCGCCTTTGTAGCGAATGGGTTGGTCGGCCACCACACTGAAGTCGTCAAACTTGGCTTCTAAACGAAGTTTGTCGAGAAAGTTGACCTTAATTTCCATGAGAAAAAATCCAAAGTAATAAGCAAAAAATAGTTGTCTTACATTATCTATTTTTTAACTTTGCAAAACCGACCCCACGCTGCACACAGGCGTCTGTACAGCGTGGAAAACGTATCTCTAAGCCGCTGCACATACACCAGCTGCCGGGCATAACGGATGGCGCACGGCGCTGGGCAATACTGATCAACACCACATCGGTCTAACCATGTGGCCTTTGTAGGTTCACAGGTAATCACACCGAATCGTAGCGGGAGAGCCCCGCAACTGAGTCATCAAAGCGTCTGTAATGGGGGTGTCAACATCGGTCATTGCGTAACCAATGTCTGCTTGGGTTTGCAACTGTTGGGCCACGATGTTTAAGCCCTCTGCCGCAAAAGCCGCATTCATCTGGGCAATGACGCCAGGCTCGTTTCTATGGATATGCAGAATTCGGTGACGCGCATGTTTGGGTAAATACGCAATCTCTGGAAAATTAACCGCAGACCGTGTCGTCCCGGCACGTAAAAAACGGGCAATTTTATCGGCTACTTCGCGTCCAATATTTTCTTGTGCTTCCTCCGTGCTACCGCCTATGTGCGGCGTCAAAATAACGTTGTCCAGCCCACGCAGCGGCGAGATGAATTCCTCATGTTGATTGCCCGGCTCTGTTGGGAATACGTCGATTGCGGCGCCGGCTATTTTTTTCTGTCGCAGCGCCACATCCAAGGCCGCAATCTCAACCACATTGCCTCGCGACGCATTGATGAGTACAGCGGAGGGTTTCATACACGCCAACCGTTCTTGATTGATGATATTTTCGGTAGCGGCTTCACCAGGTACATGCAGGGTCACCACATCAGCGTGTCGCAACAAAGCATCGAGCGTCGACATGGACTGTGCGTTCCCAAGCGGTAGTTTATTGTCGACATCAAAATAGCACACGCGCATGCCGACACTCTCAGCCAAAATGCCCACCTGTGCCCCGATGTTGCCGTAACCGATGATGCCAACAACCTTGTTGCGCACCTCGTAGGCACCTTGGGCGTCTTTGTCCCATTGCCCGCGGTGGGCCATGGCGTTTTTTTCTGGAATACGCCTTAACAACAGGATGGCCTGCGCAATCACCAACTCAGCGACTGAGCGTGTATTCGAAAACGGCGCGTTGAATACAGGAATGCCGCGCATGCAAGCAGCGTGCAAGTCGACTTGATTGGTACCGATACAAAAACAAGCAATGGTCCGCAAATTCGGCAGCGCATCCAGCACTGTGGCGGACATGTGTGTGCGGGATCTGATGCCAACGGCGCTTGCATGTTGCAGGGCGTCAATCAAGTCCGCATCTGACAGGGCACTGCCAATTTCTCTGACATCCGTAAAACCCTGCTCTGTTAGCAACGCAGCGGCATTGCCGTGGATTTTCTCCAGCAAGACTATTTGATTCATATTACTTTTCATTAGATTAAACATTACATGTGTGTTGGGTGGCTTCGCAATGACGCATTGCTTGCTGGCTCTGTCCAGAAGAACCGCAAAGCGCCATCCACGCGCCGTCTCACACTAACAACCGCACAGACAGCTCGCATACCTGCCACCTTGTTGGGACAGCTTCCAACACATGCCTCACCGATGGAACGCTTGACACGGTTCAGCGAGTGCGTCAACTTGTCTGCCCCCTTTGGATGAGCGCGGCTCAAGTGCTCAACCGCCGATATAAGACATTTCAACTTTTTGAATCCCTGCAGTTGCTTCAGTGCGCATCTCTGAATAGTGATCGTCACGCTGGCCCCACACCAAGCCAATGGCACCAGTGATGTCCTTGTCGCTGTAACCTGCACGCATGAGCGCGCGAAGATCATGGCCTGACTGTGCGAATAGGCAGGTGTACAACTTGCCATCGGTTGAGATGCGGGCACGTGTACAGGTGGCGCAAAACGCTTGCGTCACACTTGAAATGACGCCGATTTCTCCACTGCCATCCGCATAGGCCCAGCGCTGGGCGACTTCTCCTGTGTAATTGGACTGCACTTGTATAAGAGGCATCTCCGAGCTGATCATGCGGACAATGTCAGTCGACGACACCACATCGTTCATACGCCAGCCGTTGGACGAGCCAACGTCCATGAATTCAATGAAGCGAACGATGTGGCCGCTGCCCTTGAAATAGCGTGCCATTGCAACGACATCCTGGTCGTTAACGCCTTTTTTCACCACCATGTTGATCTTGATGGACGCAAAGCCTGCGTCGTGTGCGGCGTCAATCCCCTTTAAAACATCGGTCACTGGATAATCCACGTCGTTCATGGCGCGAAATGTAGCCTCATCCAGAGAATCAAGCGACACCGTGACGCGGTTCAGGCCTGCAGCCTTGAGCGCATGGGCTTGCTTGGCCAACAGCGTGGCGTTGGTGGTGAGTGCAATGTCCAATGGACTGCCATCATGCGTCTTGATCAGAGCCAGCATCCCAACCAATACATCGAGATGTTTGCGCAGCAGGGGTTCGCCACCAGTGAGGCGAATTTTCTCGACACCATGTCCAACGAACAGGCGTGTCATGCGTGCGATTTCTTCAAAACTCAACAGGTCATTTTTGGGCAGAAACTGGTAGTCCTTGTCAAATACGTCCTTGGGCATGCAGTAGGTGCAGCGAAAGTTGCAGCGGTCTGTGACTGAAATACGCAGATCGCGTAAGGACCGGCCACGCGTGTCAGCAAGCGTACCGTTGGGGTCATGCGTATGAGCCGGAATGACCGGTACTGGACTGGCGGCGCGCTGGTCAACAATGGGGATGACGTTGGCGCTCATGGCAGGCCTTGCTGTGTTGATTGACTGTCGCCTTCTGGTGACGTGTGTGCCTGTGCCAAGCGCTGCAAATGGTCGCTTGCGACAGGGTCGCCTTGCAGGGCTGCAAGGCGATACCAATGAGACGCTATGGCGGCGTCGAGCACAACACCCAAACCACTTTCATACAACTCACCCAGCCCGCGCTGCGCTTTGGCAAAATGTTGTTGTGCAGCCAGCTGCATCCAGTCAACAGCGATTGTCACGTCTTTGGGCACACCTCGCCCGCGCAAATAACGCATCGCCAGTAACCGCTGCGCTCGGGCGTCGCCTTGCTGTGCATTCGTTTCTAGCACTGCTGCCGATTCTTCCCATGTCAAACCGCCCATGGGCTTGTTGCGATCATCTGTCATAGCCGTTGCTCTTTCTGAAAAATACTACGCAGACTGACGATGCCAAACGCGGCGGTAAAAAGGGCTTTCTGTGCAGGCAGACCCGCCCCAATGAGGTCAACCCGTCTTTGGCACATCACGACGAGCAGCTGTAAAACGACAAACCGCCTGTCTCTGCGAACTCGGAGGGTTGTAGTTTGTTGTATGTCTCATCTGTCTTTGTCGACTGCTCGTCGTATGGGTGAGTCATCACTTCTTGCAATTCTCTCAGGGGTGCATAGTTTCTTGCGTTCGCTTGCTGGTATGCGGGCACAACAAACCATTCACGCAAGCTGTATTTGGGATTGACCCGTTTCATCTGTTGGGAGATCTCCTCACGGGAGCGCGACGCAGCGGCATCAGCGTCTGTCTTGAGGTAGATGAGCGTGCGCCATTGTGCCAACCATGCCGCCCAACGCTGGTCCATGCCGTCTGGATCGGTTGCATGCGCCAAGTTCTTGTAAAAGCTGTGTTGAAGTGGGCCCATGTCGTCAGGCACCTTAGACAGCTCGCGAAAGAAGACCGTGTAATCGACAGACGTTTGCACCATCAGCGTTTCAAGTTCACTGAACAGTGCCGCGTCATACGTGGCAAGTCCAAGTTTGCTGGCCCACATCAACTCCATTTGTTCTTGCATCACCTGCGCAAAACCCCTTTGAATATCCTCTAGAAGCGGTAAGTAGTCTGGGTGCGATGTCAGCAGCGGCTTCAACGCACCACACAACATGTGGAAGTTGCACTCTGCTGCCACAGGTTGGTTCAAGAACGAGAAGTGATGCCCACCTCCTGTCCATGGCTGGTAATGCGGGTTAAATACGTCGCAAAACCCAAACGGGCCGTAGTCAAGTGTGAACCCGCCAGCCGCGCAATTGTCGCTGTTGAAGTTGCCTTGGCAGTAACCGACACGTATCCAGTTTGCAACAAGCGCTGTCAAGCGCGCGCGGAACTCACGGGCGAGCGACACTACTTTTTCTGGCATGCTTAGTCGCTTGTCGATAACGCCACCGTACTCCCGATCAACCAAGTGCAACACAATTTGCTCGAGCTCCTCCATCGCGCCCGGGTGTTCGTTGTTGCGGGCACGGCGACCAAAGAGCTCGATTTGACCAACCCGAATGAACGATGGCGCGACACGCGTAGCAATGGCGACAGCCTCTGTCACCATTATGTTGGGGTCTCTTGTGCGCGAGTCCTCTGAGTACCATGGCCGGCGCGCCTTCTCCGTTGTTGACACGTACAAGCACAGGCTACGTGACGTAGGTACGCCAAGCGCGTGCATGTGCTCTTGTGCCAGGAACTCTCGAACACTCGAGCGCAGCACAGCGCGGCCGTCCCCTCCCCGGCAATAGGGCGTGCGGCCACCGCCTTTCAGCTGCATGTCCCAGCGATGACCGTTGATAACAGCCTCCAACACGGCAACTGCCCTGCCGTCTCCGTAACCGTTGCCGGTTTGAAACGGGCACTGCTGCGTGTACTCGGTGCCGTAGATGGACAGTGCGTAACCACAGGCCCAACCCACCCTGCGCATGGGTTCTGGAACCTGCGACATGTCGCCGGAAAACATGCGCATGAAGTCGTCCGACTCCGCCAGGGTGTCAGCAAGACCAAGCTCGCGAAAGAAGTGCTGGCTGTGCGCGACATACTCGGGGTCTCTGATAGGTGTGGGATTGACGGGCACATAGTGACCCGAGAAGACCTGGCGTGGGGCATGGTCCACGCCGTCGTGCGTCGCGTCAGGATCACAATTGAGCGTGTCCATGAGGGAGTAGTTTGCCAATTGTGCAAGATCGTCTAGCGTCCATATGGCGGGCGAAGCGTGCGGAGACAGTGGATGGGTCATAGCTTTACTGCGGGTTCATTGCGTGGGTAGAAAGGCTGTTGCCCTGCTGCATGGTTGGTGGTGTCCACTATGGCGTCTAAGTCTGGAGCGACTTGTTTCAACATAACTTTAAATCCCTGTCTCAGCGTTACGTGGGACGATGCGCACCCTTGGCAGCCACCACTCATGGCAATGTATAGCGTTCCTTGGCACACCTCAACAATCGATATTTTCCCACCATGGTTGGCAATGGATCGATTGACCTCCTTGTCTAAGAGGTCTTGAACAGCGGTGGTCAGCTCGGCATCAGACCGGCCTTGCGTGTCCGTCTGGACAAGCATCTCCAAGACTGCTGGCACGCCCGTGTGCAACTGTGTCCGTATGGCCATGCCGATGGCGGCTTTCAGCCCTAACCATGAGGCTGTTGAAGCCTTACAAATGGTTACCACATTGTCGGCAATACTGGTCGGAATGCCCAGCATGCCGGGGATGCTTGGGCCAAGAATATCGGCATCTACCAGCCCAACGCGTGCGCCAAGCTGCTGCAGTGCCAGCGCCAAATTGACGCTCACCGTGGATTTTCCGACGCCACCCTTGCCACTGCCCACCGCAACAATATGGCGTATCCCGGGCAGCTTATCGGCGCTCATGCCTTTGTGCTGTGGTGCATTGGCTGTCTGCTGTTGATCGTGTTGATCAGTCGTCTGCATGGCGACATTTCCTGTGTTCTGGTTCAATGGGCAAGGGTGGATGTCGTTGCACGCATACCGTGCGGTCAAATGTCGACATTCAGTGCCTGTGCAATTGAATAAGTGAGCGTGGTGCTGTCGACTTGCATGCGGCGCACACCATGGTGGCCAATGCAGACGATTGCTTGCATCGCGTACACACTACAACACACCAGCCGCATGCGCCTGCTCATCGGCTTGGTAGGAGCTGCGTACCAGCGGACCAGAGGCTGCATGCAGAAAGCCCATCTTGCGGGCTTCTGCCGCATACATCTTGAAGGTATCTGGATGCAACATAGCGTTGCACAGGCATGTGGCCACCTGAGGGCTGTAAGTACTGACCGATGGTCAACATGTCCACCTGGTGGGCACGCAGTTCGCGCAGCACGTGCAACATCTCGTCGTCTGTCTCTCCCAGCCCAACCATCAGACCAGATTTGGTCGGTATGCTGGGGCATAACGTTTTGAAGCGCTGCAACAAATTGAGCGTGTTCTGAAAATCCGCACCCGGACGCGCTTCTTTGTACAAACGCGGCACGGTTTCAATGTTGTGATTCAACACGTCTGGCAGCGCGCTACCAAGGATGTGCAGTGCACGATCCAATCGGCCACCAAAGTCAGGCGTCAAAATTTCAATGTAGGTGCTGGGCGACAGTGCACGAATGTGCTGAATGCACGCGACGAAATGGCTGGCCCCGCCGTCGCGCAAATCATCTCGGTCAACCGACGTGATGACGACATAGTTGAGTTTCATCAGCGCAATGGTTTGTGCCAGACGTTTGGGCTCATTGACATCCAACGGGCTCGGTCGTCCCGTGCTGACGTTGCAGAACCTGCAGCGGCGCGTGCATGTGTCGCCCATGATCATGAAGGTAGCCGTGCCCTTGCTCCAACATTCACCGATGTTGGGACACGACGCCTCTTCGCAGACCGTCACCAACTTGTTGCTGCGCACGGTGTCCTTAATCGTTTGGAAGCGGCCCAAGCGTACAGCCGCCTTCACCCGAATCCATTCAGGTTTTGTCAGTCTTGCTGCAGGGTCTGTCGGGTCTCGCTTGGTCTTTAAAGGACCTCTTTGCTTGTCGTGTGACACGTCTATCTCGTCAGCATAGGGTGAAATATCACGTGTCATAGCGGCTCTCTGGTGGTTGTACAGTGGCTGAGTGAAGCGGGGTCACTGACGCGGTATTCGGCAGGCACACGGTTGGTGCCGTGTTCAATTGTCAGCAGGTGTTGCGCCATCACGCCATATGCAGTGGCGCGTAAGGTGACCTCAAGTGGTAAGCGGTTGGCCATGCGGTGTGTCAATTTCTGTTGTGAGGACTGGGCATCTGTTCGGCGCAACAGTGTGATGGTGACGGTGATGCTAACTGCAGCTCGAATGCCCAAAAAATGAACAACACGTTGATGTGCACTTCACAGTTTCACAGCACATCAGCGCTCCAGAAACTGCAGCTTGTTCGGCACGTCCTTCCAATCTTCGGCGTCAGGTAGCGGCTTATGGGTCTTGGTGATCGTGGGCCACATCAGCGCAAGTTCTGCGTTCAACTTGATGAATGCTTGCTGATCGGCAGGTACGTCCTCGTCCGCAAAAATTGCGCTGACAGGACACTCAGGGACGCATACTGCGCAATCGATGCACTCTTCTGGATCGATGGCCAAGAAATTGGCGCCCTCGTGAAAGCAGTCCACTGGGCACACATCAACGCAGTCCGTATAGCGGCACTTGACACACGCATCTGTCACAACAAAAGTCATAGTTTTTTCATTCCTTCTGAACGTGGGAGCTCTGTTGTTAAGGTGACGGCAACTGGCGTCACCTAACAAGCCTGCACTTACATCAACATTGGTATCAGGATTGACGCTGGCTGTTCAGTCACACTTAGACAGCTATAACGTCCATGTCAGGTTCAATCGCTCGAACCAAGTTCTCGATGCCCCTGAGGGTGCCAGATATTGAGCTTGGGCAGGTACCGCAAGCGCCTTGGTAATGCACGCTGAGCTGGTTGCCGTCAAGCGCTACAACGTGCAGATCTCCACCGTCGCTTTTCAGATAAGGGCGGATCTGCGCGTCCAGCAGCGTGTTGATCGCATCGAGGCGGATTTGATCTGCCTCGCACAGCGCATCAATCGATGCACGGGCTGCAAACACAGCCGCAGCAGATTGCGCTTGGGCCGCAGGAGCTGCTCGAATAGGTACCGCCACCAAACGCACCAACACCGGCCAATCGGCACCGCCGTCTTGTGTCACTGTGAGCCATTTATCAACATAGAACACATTGCTGACATGGGCAATGTTGAACAAGGCACTGGCCAGCTCATCGTCTTTCGCCTGATCAGCGTTCTCGTACGAGTGCGACACACCCCAAGTCAGCGGCTCGACTAGGGTGAACTTCACCGCGTTGGGGTTGGGCGTGTCTTCAATATCTACAATTTTTGGCATTGTCAGTTCCTTATAGCGGGTTCAATCTCTTGCTGTAAATAGTGCGGTCAGTGCAACGGCTGCAGTTGGTGCGTACCAACCTGACAACACATGTCACAGCCATCAAACTGGGGTAGAACCAATCAACTGTTGCAACTCGCCTTGCTGATACATCTCATGCACGATATCGGCACCGCCAACAAACTCACCATTAAAGTAGAGTTGCGGCACGGTTGGCCAGCTGCTGTACACCTTGATACCGTCACGCATAACCGGGTCTGACAGGACGTCCACATGGGTCAAGTCCGACACACCACAGGCCTCAAGCAACTGCACTGTTGCACCGGAAAAGCCACACTGAGGAAACTGGGGCGTCCCTTTCATGTACAGCACGACCCTGTTGGTGGCGATCTGATGGCGAATGGTGTCTTGTATGGTCATTGTTGTCTCCAACGTTATTTAACAGGTGTTTGTGTCCAGGCGACGGGCGTGAATGTGCGCATTGCCAGCGCATGGATTTCAGAGCGCATGCGATCACCTAGGGCCACATACACCAACTGGTGCTGCTGCACCTTGGTCTTGTCAGTGAAATGCGAACTGACAACCACCGCCTCAAAATGCTGGCCATCATCGCCCAGCACTTCAACGTGGTCGCAGGGTAAGCCCTCCATGATGTAGTGTCGTAGTTGATTGGCTGTCAGCATCTTGTTTCCTAAGTGGTTGGGCTGTGGCATCACACAACCCCGTTGGGTGCGGGTCGAAGGTCGGCGTTGGTTTCCGTCGAGGCACTGGCCTGCGAATTGAATGCGGCATGCAAGGTGTGCCACGGTAGGATTGCGCATTTAACGCGTGTTGGTAAATCGGATACACCGGCAAACACCGCTAGACGGCCGATATGATTCGGGCTGTTGAGGTCGAGTTTTCCAGTGGCCATGGCCAGAAATTCTTGAATCAGAATCTCAGCTTTTTCACGTGTTTGTCCTTTTACAGCAACCGTCATCATCGACGCAGAGGCCTTGCAAATCGCACAGGACTCGCCTTCAAACGCGATGCAGTCTATGCACTCACTGTCTAGACTGAGTGACACGCTGATGTGATCGCCACACAAAGGGTTATGACCCACCGCATGGTGACTCGCATTGACCAGTGGGCCAAAGTTACGTGGTTTTTTGTTGTGGTCAAGAATGACCTCTTGGTACAACGATGTAGAAGTGTTCATCATGCAAACACCTGTTGAACATCGCGAATACCGCCAATCAACACATCAACTTCATCCAACGTGTTGTAAAAGGCAAATGAAGCGCGCGAGGTCGCAGGGACATTAAAACGCTGCATAACCGGCTGCGCGCAATGGTGACCCGTGCGAACCGCCACACCTGCCTGGTTCAGCAGGGTTCCGACATCGTGCGGGTGCACACCGTCGACGGTAAAAGATATGACCGCGGCCTTGTTTTGGGCAGTCCCAATGATACGTACACCAGGCATATTTGTCATCTGAGAGGTCGCGTATTTGAGCAATTCGGCCTCATGCGCCGCCACGTTGTGCATGCCGATGGCTGACATGTAATCGACCGCTGCGGCAAGCCCTACCGCAGCGGCTATGGGCGGCGTACCAGCTTCGAACTTATACGGAATGGTGTTGTAAGTGGTTTTTTCGAAGGTCACCGACAAAATCATGTCGCCCCCCCCTTTGAAAGGCTGCATTTTTTCAAGTAAGGACGCCTTGCCATACAAAATACCAATACCTGTTGGGCCACACAATTTGTGCCCCGAAAAGGTGTAAAAGTCGCAGTCCAAATCTTGTACATCAACCTGCATGTGCGGCGTTGCCTGCGCACCATCTACCAACACGGGCGTACCGTTCGAATGCGCAAACGCGATCATCTCCTTGATTGGGTTGATACTGCCCAAGGCGTTCGATATGTGTGTCACACCAACCAGTTTGGTGCGCTCATTGAATAGCTTTTGATACGCATCGATCACCAGTTCGCCGGCGTCATTAACCGGTGCCACTCGAATACGTGCACCAGTTTCTTCAGCCAGCATTTGCCACGGCACGATGTTTGAATGGTGCTCGAGTGTGGTCAGAATGATCTCGTCGCCAGATTTGATGAACTTTCGCCCGTAGCCGTGCATCACCAAGTTGATTGCATCTGTGGTGCCACTGGTAAAAATCACCTCGCGCTCTTCAGGCGCATTGATGAATTGCTGCAGTTTGCGCCTAGCTGCCTCGTAGGTAGCGGTCGCAGTCTCTGACAAATAATGCACGCCACGGTGTATGTTGGCGTGCTCGCTTGAGTGGTAGACAGCCAATCTGTCTATGACTTGTTGCGGCATTTGACTGGATGCCGCGTTGTCTAGGTAAACCAATGGCTTGCTGTCAACAAGCAGCTTCAAAATGGGGAAATCCCCGCGTATGCGTTCGACATCAAATGTGGGCGCCGCTGTTGTTTGGCCTGCTGCCGGCACGGCACATGCTGCCACACCCTGCGAGGGCAACGTTGCGGTGTTGGGTTCAGTCGTGATGGCGTTCATAATTGACCACCGGTTTGTTCAAGCACGTTCGTCTCGAGCCGTCGCTTCAGTGATGCGACTGGAATAAGGGCTATGATTTCTGCGCCGAAAGCGTAGGTCAACAAACTGCGAGCAGCACTGTCAGACAATCCACGACTCTTCAAATAAAAAACCTCGTCGTCGTCTAGCTGACCGATGGTTGCGCCATGTGCGCATTTCACGTCGTCGGCAAAGATCTCAAGTTGTGGCTTGGTATCGATGTGGGCCTTACCGGACAACAGCAGATTGCGGTTCGACTGAACTGAATCGGTGCGCTGCGCACCCTGGCGCACCACAATCTGGCCGTTGAATACAGCGTGAGCGCTTCCACCAACGATACATTTGTGCAGCTGACGGCTCACGCCGTGAGGCTGAACGTGGTCGATACACGTATTTGTATCGGCCAACTGATTGGTTGCGATCAATGTCAATCCATCGGCTGCACACTCGGCACCCTCGGCCATGGCCACCTCAAGGTTGTAACGCGAGATCCGTGCACCCAGCGTGACGCTGACCGATTGGTAATTGCTTGCCCGCCCAAGGGATACCGCACAGTTGGCAATATGGAACGCTTGACTACCCTCTTGCTGAATACGGATGTGGTTGATGCGCGCATTGTCTTCAAGTGCGATTTCAGTCACAGCGTTGGTGAAATAGACGCCTTCTTGCCTGCCCGGTTGATCCAACACAACGTAATCCTCGACCACTGTCATGAGGCTGCCAGACTCTGCAACCACCAGACAACGGGGCGAAGTGACAACACCTGTTTGTGTCGCAATGAACAGCAGATGAACCGGTGCTGACAGTGCCATGTTGCGTGGCATGACGACCACTGCCGCGTCACTCAAAAAGGCAGTGTTGAGCGCAGCGAACACCTCGTCACGAAACGTAACGAGGTGGCCAAGATGTGCGTCAATTGCAGCTGCGTGTGTGGTGAACACAGTGGGTAGGTTGGACGCAACCAAGCCGCTGTCTGTCTCTACACTAGACAACTGCGGCGCATAGGTGCCGTCAACAAACACCAACCGAGTGCGGGCTTCTTCAATATACAAATGAGCGACGTCGGCGACGTCCAAACTGGTTGCGCTGCGTGCCGGTTTAAATGACTGCTTGGTCAGCTCCGCAATATCTGTAAAACGCCACGCCTCGTCGCGTACAGTAGGCAACTCGAGATCATCCAGACGATGAACAGCTTCGGCCCGCAACGAGTTGATGCGCGCCAGTGGACTGGTCGGTAATTGGGCATGGTCTGCCAGCAGCGCACCAAGGTAATCCGCAACGGGTTGTCGAATTGAAGTCACTGTACTCATACCTGTTCCTGTAAGGCATGCGTTTGGCTTGCTTGAAACTCGGCGCTGACCCAGTCGTAGCCACGTGCCTCGAGTTCAAGTGCCAACTCTTTACCGCCAGTTTTGATAATGCGACCAGCCTCCATGACATGCACAAAGTCTGGCACGATGTAATTGAGCAGCCGCTGGTAGTGCGTTACCAGCACCATGGCGCTGTTCTGATTGGCGAGCTGGTTGACGCCCTGAGAAACCACCCTGAGCGCATCTATATCTAAACCAGAATCTGTTTCATCGAGTACCGCTAAGCGCGGCTCTAACAGCGCCATTTGTAAAATTTCGTTGCGTTTTTTCTCACCGCCAGAAAAACCTTCGTTGACACTGCGGTCAAGAAAATCAGGGCTCATCTCGAGTAATTTCATCTTGTCGCGCACGTGGTCGTCGAACTCCAGCGGGTCAAGCTCTTCCCGACCGCGCTGAGCTTGTACGGTGTTGTAGCTGAGGCGAAGAAATTGGCTGTTGGCGACACCGGGTATCTCAATTGGGTATTGAAAGGCCAAGAAAATACCCGCACGGGCACGCTCCTCAGGGGCAAGCTCAAACAAATTATTGCCCTCGAACAACACGCTACCACCTGTTACTTCGTAAGCCGTATGACCCGCCAGAACCTTTGCGAACGTGCTTTTCCCCGAGCCGTTTGGCCCCATGATCGCGTGCACTTCTCCACTTTTTACGGTGAGGTCTAGACCTTGAATGATCTCAATGCCATTCACGGTTGCACGCAGTCCGCGCACTTCAAGTATGTTGTTGCTGTCTGGGTAAATCATCCGACACTGCCTTCTAGTTTGAAACTCAGGAGATTGGTTGCCTCAACAGCAAACTCCATCGGTAATTGTTGAAATACATCCTTGCAAAACCCGTTGATGATCATCGACACAGCGGCTTCCGCACTCACGCCACGCTGCGCAAAATAGAACAACTGGTCCTCGCCAATCTTTGAGGTTGAGGCCTCGTGCTCGACCTGGGCGGTGTTGTTGCGCACTTGGATATAGGGGAAGGTGTTGGCGCCAGACTGGTCGCCAATCAGCATCGAGTCACATTGCGAATAATTACGGGCATTGGCCGCGGTTGGTGTCATTCTGACCAAGCCTCGGTAGCTGTTGCTCGAACGGCCGGCTGAAATCCCTTTGCTAACGATGGTGCTGCGGGTGTTTTTGCCGATGTGGATCATCTTGGTGCCGGTGTCGGCTTGCTGCAAGTGGTTGGTCACTGCAACTGAATAAAACTCACCCACCGAGTTATCGCCACGCAACACGACAGATGGGTATTTCCAAGTGATCGCTGACCCTGTTTCAACTTGGGTCCACGAAATACGCGAGTTAACACCTTTAGCCAAACCACGCTTGGTGACAAAATTAAACACACCACCGACGCCATTTTCATCACCGGCGTACCAATTCTGCACCGTTGAGTACTTGATATCGGCGTTGTCGAGTGCTACCAGCTCGACCACCGCTGCATGCAACTGGTTGGAGCTGAATGCTGGCGCCGTACAGCCCTCTAGATACGACACAGAAGCCCCTTCTTCAGCAATGATGAGGGTGCGTTCGAACTGGCCCGTCTCTTCGGTATTGATACGGAAATAGGTCGACAAATCCATTGGACACTTGACACCCTTAGGGATGAAGCAGAACGAGCCATCGGTGAAAACCGCTGAGTTCAGCGCTGCATAAAAGTTATCGCCGCTTGGTATGACAGTGCCCAGGTACTTTTGCACCAACTCGGGATGCTCCAGCACGGCTTCAGACATAGAGCAGAAAATAATCCCAACTTCAGCCAGCTTGTGTTTGTAGGTGGTCGCCACCGATACGCTGTCAAAAATAACATCCACTGCGACACCGGCAAGCGCCATGCGCTCATGCAGCGGTACGCCAAGTTTTTCAAAGGTGCGCAGCAATTCAGGATCGACATCGTCCATGCTGTTCAACTTTGGCTTTTGCTTGGGAGACGCGTAATAGCTGATCTCCTGCAAGTTGATCTTTGGATAATGAACATTGGCCCACGTAGGCTCTGTCATGTTCAGCCAGGCGGCATACGACTTAAGCCGAAACTCAAGCAGCCACTCGGGTTCGTTCTTCTTGGCTGAAATCATCCGTATGGTGTTTTCATTCAACCCTTTGGGCGACACGTCAGACTCAATGTCCGAGACAAAACCATGCTTGTACGGTTGGTTGACGATGTTTTGTATTGCTTCGCTCATGTGATGGCTCCTAAATTAAGCTGAGAAAGACGAGCCGCAGCCGCAGGTAGACGTCGCACCCGGGTTGTTTTTGATGATGAACTGCGCACCCTGTAAATCGTCTTTGTAGTCAATTTCTGCACCAACCAGATACTGGTAGCTCATGGCATCAACCAACAACGAGACGCCGTTCTTCTGCATTGTTGTGTCGTCATCATTGGCAATTTCGTCAAACGTAAACCCATAAGAAAAGCCCGAGCAACCACCACCCTGAACAAAAACCCGCAGTTTCAATTCAGGATTACCTTCATCGGCAATTAAATCTGCGACTTTGGCCGCTGCGCTGTCGGTAAAGATCAATGCTGCGGGCATTTCGAAATCGGTAGGATCAGCAACTGTGCTCATGACGCAGTCCCTGTGGTCGCGGTATCAGGCAATGTTTTTTTTACGTTGAAGCTTTCGCCACAACCGCATTCGTTGTCGACATTGGGATTGTCAAATTTGAACATTTGTTTGAGACCTTCCGTGACAAAGTCAATGCGTGAGCCATCCAGAAACACCAAGCTCTTGGCGTCCACCAACACACGGGCGCCATGCGATTCAAAACTGTGGTCGGTCGGCTTGATGTCTTCGGCAATATCGAATGTATGCGCCAGGCCGGTACAACCCACTGTTTTGACACCGATGCGCAGGGCAATACCTTTGCCATGTTTTGCAAGCTGGCTCTGAATCTGTTTTGCCGCATTTTCAGTCAAGGTAATTGCCATGATTTAGACTCCAAAGTAACCAAATAGAACGGTAATACTAGCAATATAAAAAGAAATATAGTTTCGAAACAATATTACATTATTGTTTGTAAGGTTTCTAAAAGCTACTATTTTGCATCGAATAGGTTACAGTTCTCGCATGCACACAAGACAGCTTCCACCGTACCCAGTTGGTGGCTTGCGACAGCTTGCAGTGAGCAATTAACGGCTTCAGTGGTCTCAGCTTGAGGGACGTCATAACCCCAATAACGTGACACAGTACTTTAGAAAAATACGTGACTGTGTTGCTCTTAGGTACCCTCACATCCCAAGATCAACCATGCGTCGTTGCTCAAACCACTTTCAATGTGCTGGTCCTCTTGAAGGCTTTCGTTTCACGGTGCAAGGTCAAAACACGTGTGATGGGTACACTCTTATATGGTCTGATTCTTGTGATCAGATGCGCTTCAGCGGTTGGTAACAGATTTTGGGGGATCCCACATGGCTAAAGAGATGAAGATGAACAGCCGCTCGATTGCGGAACTGGTCTTTCACTTGGGACGCATTGCGTCGGGCGAGGGACTTGCTGAAAATGTAACGCCAGCGCAATGGTCAGCGCTCAGATACTTTGCGCTGGCCAACCGCTTCTCGCGAACGCCGTCCGCTTTCGCCGCATTCCATGCAACGACTCGAGGCACTGCTTCGCAGACTATAAAAAGCCTCGAAGCCCAAGGCTATCTGTCACGCATGCGCTCAGAGGATGACAAGCGCAGTGTGCAGCTTGTACTGACCGACAAAGGGTTGGGTATCCTCGCAGACGATCCATTTGAATCTCTGGTTCGCGCCGCAGAGTCTTTACCCCCCTCTGTCCAAGGCCACTTCACACAGGCGTTGCAACGCATGCTTGCGCAGGTGTCACGAGACAGAGGTAAGTCGCCTTTCGGTACCTGCATGTCGTGCCAGCAACTAGACAGTGGCGGCTGCACCCCTGAGGAACAGGTGTCATATGCCTGCGGGTTCACCAAAGAGCCGTTGCACGCTAACGAACTTGACGGGGTGTGTATCAACTTCACGCCGGGAAAACCGGCGATAGTGCGCACCTCTGTCGCCGCTGCCGCGCCACGTTAGCCCTTGTCTGTGTGAGCGGTCGCCCCTAAGCGTGAGGAATGCCAATAACCGCCCGACCGAGAAAGCACGTGGTGCGCGTATCTCACAACGCCACATACCAAGAACACCAGTGCGGGGGTGTGATGTTGAGAACGTTGGTTGTACCACAGCCAACCACTTGTCACTCACGCGCTGGCAACTGCCAATGAGACCCCCCAGAAAATTGGGAACTGGGAACTGGGAACTGGGAACACCTGCACGGCTGCACACACCACCACCACACGCACCCGTCTAGGGGCCGCACCCATACTACGCGATGACTGCACCAGATACGAAGAGCCGCAACCAACCCACATATCTAGGGTTGGTGCTTGGTGTCACATCGCATCACAGAACTACACGTTGGCTACGCTGGCGTTGCAACCACTCGTCATCGCTGTAGGCTCGCGGTGGCATGCACGACAACGTCTGCTAAATCACACCGGCCTTGTGCAGGGCCTCGAAACGCCCAGCTGGCAAACCCAGCCAGCGCAGATAGACCTCTTTGTTGTGCTCACCAACCGATGGTGCGGCGCCATCTACGCGGGTTGGCGTGTCGGACAATTTGATGGGCGAGCCGAAAACCTGTACGGTGCTTGATCCCATTTCTACGGGCACAAACATGTCACGCGCCTTGAGGTGTGGGTCGTTCACCACCTCGCCGATATCCTTAATGGGCGTGAGCGCGATGCTGTCACCAGCCATCGCCTCTAACTCTGCTTTGGTCCGATTGGCAAACCAACCATGGATGATGGGTTTAAGCCGTCGCTCGTACGTGGCATCGTCAAAGCGCTTGACCATGGTGTCTATCTCAGGGTCATTGATCAGTTCAGGTTGGCCAAAAATAGTGCAAGAATCCCGCCACAGTTTGTCAGAGTAGGATCCAAAGAATACATAGCCATCTTTACAGGCGTATTGGCCATATGGCCTTGCGAACGGATGCTCACTGCCCAGTGGTTTGGCGACTATCCCATCGACAGTGAAATTGACGATGGCGTTTTCTGTCATGGTGACCGCCGAGTCCTGCTGCGAAATATCGACCAATTGCCCCAAGCCGCTGCGCTCAGTTTCACGCAGCGCGGCAAGTATGCCAATGGCGCCATAAAAGGACGCGGCCAAGTCGCCAATAATGCTGCCCATGCGAACTGGTGGCAAGTCTAAGTTGCCGTTCATGGACCACAACCCACCAGCGGCTTGAGCCGTGCTGTCATAGGATGGACGTTTCGAATTCGGACCTGTTTGACCGAAACCACTGATGCCACAGTAAATGAGGCGCGGGTTGACTGCCTTGAGCACCTGGTAGTCCAGACCCAACTTGGCCATGGTGCCTGGGCGAAAATTTTCGATGACGATATCGGCTTTAGACACCATGTCAATAAAAATAGCCTTGCCATCAGGATGCTTGAGATCCAAGCTCGCTCCCAACTTATTGCGGTTGTACTGCGCAAAGTAACCACTGCCCTTTGTGCCACCGTCCCCATCAGGTACCAGCGGTGGAAAGCTGCGAACAAAGTCTGAATCGTTGGGGTGTTCTATCTTGATAACGGTGGCACCAAGGTCAGCCAGCATCATGGCGCAGTAGGGTCCCGCCACAACGCGTGTGACATCGATGACCGTGATACCCGCCAATGGAAGCGTCCTACCACCCTCTGGGTTGTCGTCATGGTTCATGGCATCTCCTGTGTCAATTGTTTGTTACCAGCCACCAGTGGCTAACCAGTCGTCTAACATCTCAAGCCGGTCGCAACCCCAAAAGGGCTCACCGTCGGCAATCATGAAAGGCGAGCCAAATACCCCGCGGTCTATAGAAGCACTCACGTGCTCGCGCAAGTCAGTCCTAGCCTCATCGCTGTCTAAGCCAGTTTGAAGTGCCAGCGGGTCAATACCGAGTGCTGGGGCAAGGGCTGCAATCTGAGCCGAATCTGCCAAATCGTTGCCCTGCAGCCAATAGCTGTTGAAAACCGCCTTGGCAAATGCCTGTTGTTGACCAGGGTGATGGCGTTGCACCCAGTAAAACGCCCGTGCGCTTGGGCGCGGATCCATCATGGGATCGCTGACTGCGCGTTTCAGCTCCAAACCGTGGCGGCGCATATAGCGCGGCGCATCGCGCAGCACATAATCACTTTTCAAAGGGGTATCGAGCAGGGGCTTTAAACCCATGACCTTCATGACTGACACCCCAAGCAACATGCAGTGCCACTCAACACGCCGGCCATGGCGAGCCGCAATGGCGTCGATCCGAAGGCTGGCAAAGTAGCCAAAAGCCGACAAAAAGTCAAAGTAAAAATCAATCGGTGGGCGCTCAGATGTGACGTCGCTGTGCCCACCTGTAGCAGCTGCTGAATCGCTTGTAGACGGATTGCTCATGTCAATGTATCGCTGCGTACATGATCTTTTCCTCGGTCGCATCAAGCGCAGAGTACTCTTCGACCACCTTGCCCATGCTTTGTACCAGTATCCGATCTGACAACGACATGATTTCAGGCAAGTAAGACGAGATGACAACCACCGCTTTGCCTTCATCGGCCAACTGGTTAATGAGTTGATGGATTTCAGCAATCGCACCCACGTCAACCCCGCGTGTAGGCTCATCAAAAATAATCAGTTCTGGCTCTTGAATAAGTGATTTGGCAATCACAACCTTTTGTTGGTTGCCACCAGATAGCTCTATCGCCTTGACCTCTTTGCCGATGGCACGGATGTTCAAACGCTTGATCCAGTGCTCACCCGCTTTATCGGCTTCTTGACGCGACACGAACGTGCGCGCGCTGCGTATTTTGGCGAGCAGACCCAGATAAATATTGTCAGCAATCGACTTGGTTTCAAAGAAGCCTTCTAACTTCCGATCCTCTGTGACGTACGCAATGCCGTCACGCACGGCTGACGCAGGTACGAAATAGCGAACGGGCTTGTCGTTCAATATCACCTCGCCACCGTGCATAAAATCTCGTTTGATAATGCCCGCAACGACTTTAAAAGTTTCTGTTCGCCCAGATCCAACCAAACCAAATACGCCTGTTATTTGTCCTGCAAAAACTGACAATGAGTTGTTTTTGACCATGGCAGCCATGCGTAAATTTTGCACTGACAGGACACGTTTTCCTTGGGGCCGAACAGTGGTTTTACGCTGGCCGTAATGGGTTTGAGACAGGTCGCGCCCCACCATGGTTTGCACAATGCGCGCTCTGTCAAAATTCGCTTTATCGTCTGTCACCACGCGCTTGCCATCACGCAATATGGTGATCCGATCGGATACCTGAAGTGCTTCTTCAATGGCATGGGAAATAAAAATAACAGACACACCTCTGGCTTTGAGGGCAATGACCAGATCGAAGAAATACTTTTTCTCCTCAGGCGTCAAGCTGGCGGTAGGTTCATCAAAAATAATGACTGTGGCGTTGTGCAACACAGCACGCGCAATCTCGACCATTTGTTTTTTGGCAGCACCTAGCAAACTAACGACAGCGGTTGGATCCACATCAAACTGCAGCGATTGCATAAACTGCTGCGCCTCAATGTAGATGCCGCGCAAGCGGTTGAAATAACGCTCTTGTCCCAAAAATAAATTTTGTGCAACCGTCATGGTTGGGACCAAGCTGGTCTCCTGAAACACCATTGCGATGCCCAAGGCCAAAGCGTCGTTGGGTGTTTTTGGGTTGACTTCTTGGCCATTGACCAACATGGTGCCGGAGCTCAGGTTCACCACGCCCGCCATCACTTTGGTCAGCGTTGATTTGCCAGCGCCATTCTCTCCAACAATGGAGTGAATCTCTCCAGGCATCAAGGAAAAATCAATGTCTTCGATAGCTGGTACGCCTGCATAATTTTTTGTCGCACGGCGCAACTCTAAAACAGGGGTTACGGTCGTGTTGCTCATGCTTGTAAACTCCGTTCTGCGTCGGCTATCGACAGACGCAATATGCTTGTGCAACCTTTGGCGAGCACGTACAGGTGACCTTGACACTCGACCGCAGCAACCACACCGTGGTTCTTTCCATCAAATCGGCTGTGCATCGAGTACACAATATCGCCGCTCGCGTTGAGGCGGATAACCAAGCCATACGAACGCGGAGGTGCCCACGGTTTAACAACGCCCATCATCTTGAGGTGAGCGCCTTGCATAGGCTCTAAGAATGTGTTGCCGGAGTTGAGTGCAGGCGCAATCCAATACTGTGGCTCAATTTCAGCCATCATCCGTTTCCTAAACGTGTGCTCGCGTAGAACAAACTCAACCAACTGGGTGCGCAATATAAAGCACGTGAGCCAATACCCACCCCCGCTTGCTGGCGATAAACGCGATGGATAACCTGGCAGGCTGTCTGTCACAGGGGTTGGCCGTTCGCCAGCGTTGATGGACATCACGCGGTGTCGCCAGCTCTCGCTGACCCAGGTTGCACCATCGGCGTTGCATACGCCAAACGCATGTGACAAACCGGTTGCCAGCGTGCGCAAGGAGCCGTCACTCAGTGTTAACTCACATACGCGTCCGGTGGCGCCCCGACTCATCAGGTCGTGTTTCCAGTTCTCAGCTGGTTGCTCAGCCGAGCCATCCGTGACCAGCAATTTTCCGCTGCTGCCCAGGCTGATGGCATTGACTGCGCTGAAGGCCACCCCATCAATTGACGTCCACTGTCTGCCGTCGTGTGGGCCACCTACGATGCGCACCTCACGCCCTGCCAACGCCACAGCAAGTCCGCCCTCCAGCAAACAGGCGAGTGCTGTCACTGGCTGCTCAAAATGATGCAGTTCGTGCGCAATGTCTGCGTCATAGCGCAGCACACGCTGACCATCTGCCACAAACAGATTCTGGCCATCTGTTGCCAGATCTTGTGCAGACTTCAAACTTGCAAAAACAGCCGCATCTTCCAGCAAGTTGTTTGGCTTTAGCGCACCATCAAATACTGGTACTGTGATGGCCGCGTCGCCCCGCCCGAGCAGCTTGTCTTTTAACTTGTAGATTGCCTCTATCATGTTATTTTTCCCCAGCGTTTGTCGTACTGCACGTAATGTGGGTCAGCACCTTCGAGCTTGATTCGTCCGACGCGGTTGTTCATAATGCCGCCTAAAAACAAGTAACCCCGGTGCTCACGCATAGAGGTAATCATGGGGTGGTTTTCACCGCCCATATCCCACAACGTTTCAAGCACCTCACCCTTCTCGTTGAACTTCAATACACACCCAGTGTTGATATTTGGGAACAACCATTCATCACGCGGCACGCGCTTGGCCATTCGGTTTCTAAAGCCAGGCATTTTCCAAGCCAAGTCCAAAGCTGGGCAACGCATGCCGACCAGAGACATCCAGTAATTGCCGTCTGAAGAGTTGTTGATGTTGTCTGGAAAGCCTGGCAAGTTCTCCAACACGGTTTCTGTTGTGCCTTTTTTGGAACCTTCAAACCAATAGCGCTTAACGCTGCAGCCCCATGTTTCGGCAAACAAAAAGGACTGGCCATCACTTGCAATACAGACCCCATTGGGAAACTTCAGATTGCGAATGACGGTGTTGGTTTTACCGGTGTTGGTGTCGTAGCAAATAATGCGTCCATTGCCCCTTGCTTCAAGGCCGTCTGTGGCCCATTCGTGCATTTCAAATCGAACCGTGGCTTCAGAGAAGAAAATCAGACCGCCATCGGTGATGTCCAGGTCATCGGCTAGCCGCAAGCGGCTGTCGTCGTTGATCGATGAGAAGCTCCGATTGGTTTCATCTGTTACTTTTTCAACCGTGCGATCTGGCGTGACACGGTACAACCCCATCCCACCAATACACACATAGAGGTTGTCCTCTTTGTCGAAGGCCATACCCAAGGGTGTGCCACCTATGTGGGCAAAGACTTCCATCTCTTCATAGTCAGGTGCCAAAAATCTAATGATGTCGCCGTGACGTGAGCCAGCATACAAATGGTCATTGCGGTCCAAAATAACGTCTTCTGGCCCCTCTATTCGGCCCAAGCCTATAGCGGTCACGTTGCGCAACCTGTCGTTCTGTGCCCAAGCTGTTCCTGAGTCTGGCGCCGTTGACGGTGCTGGTGGAATGCTGTGATAGGTTGGGCTGACGTAGACCTTGCTGACAATGCGGTGTTTGTTTTTGAGCCAGCGAATATCTATGGCCGCTGCCAACAACAAAATTGCACCCAACACCATGCGGTTGTAGCCGCCATCCAGTGACATGCTGGTGATGCCGTTGATGATCAGCAGCACAATCAACGTTCCCACCAGCGCTTTCATGACGGACCCGTTGCCACCGCCAAGGCTGATACCGCCGAGCACCGCCGCAGTGAGAACAGTGACCTCAAGTCCGACACCAATATCGCCGCCTGCGGTGGCCAAGCGTGACGCAAAAAATATACCGCCTACCGCCGTTAACACGCCGCTGCTCACGTAGCACATGGCGACGGTGCGCCGTACTGCGATGCCGGTGTTGTACGCTGATCGCCGCGAGCCGCCAATGGCCGTGATGTGCCAACCGGGTCGCAAGCGTGTCAGCAATATATGACCCATCAGTGCGACGACCGCATAAACGTAAACGACCACTGGAATACCAAGCCACTCGCCGTAGCCTAAAAAGTCCCACGCGTCAGAGTCGGGTAGACCACCCGCAATGGCTGTGGCGTAGTCAGCGGTGAGCAGCTCATAGCTTGCTCGGTAAATAATCAAGGTGATGAGCGTGGTCAAAAAAGCACGCAACCTGAAATAGCCAATCAGAATGCCGTTCACAGCACCCAACGCAGCACCGAATGCCAAGGTGACAGGAATGGCCGCCGCCATGGGCCACTTCAGCACGTGCATGAGGAACAAAGCGCAAAAATTGGTCAGCGCAAACATGGACCCAACCGATAAATCAATACCGCCCACAATCATCACCAAGGCCATGCCCAACACGATGAAGCCAATTTCGCCTGCTTGTCGCCCTGTATCGGACAACGATGCTGCGGATAAAAAGTTAGGTATAACTTGCGTCAGCGAAAAAGCGACTAGCAACAACACCACCATTGGAATTGCGGTCTCCATCCAGCGCTTGGATAATATTTCTCCTAGCGCATGACCTGGCCAGTAGGTGTATCGCAAGCGCGTCAGCGTATCGCCCCAGCGCTCGTGGTGACCCGCATCCTTGGGAATTGTCTCGTTCACGGTCTATCCTTTACATGTGCCATGCGCCAGCCAACACACGCCGCAATCATTGGCGTGCGCTGGCTGGTGATCAATGTGAGCTTGTTCGCCCTATGACAATTTCCAGCACGTACCTTGAACTGATGCGTTGGATTGTGTGATTGGAATAATGGTGGTGTAAATGGATCCCTTGGCAGTACCCGTTTCACCTTGGTTTTGCAGCAACCACTTGATAGATGACGCCATGTTGCTGGCTTGTGTTGGCACGTCGTAGCTCAGGTTGAGATCAAAGCCGCCAGACTTGACCTGGTCACAAGCGCCTTTTTGCTCACCACCGCCTGAAGTCGCTAAAAATACCTTGCCAGTCAGGCCCGCCTCTTTGATGGCTGCGGCCGTACCAATGTCCATGCCGTCCCAAAAACCAACAATACCGCACAGGTCTGGGTGCTGCTTGAGTACCGTTTGGGTAATACCTTTGGCTTTTGCTGCATCCCAATCAGCGGCTTGGCTGGAAACGACTTGTATGGCGGGGTTCTTTGCCAAGATGTTCTCAACACCCTTGAGCGTGTACGCACTGGCCGCAGCGGACAAGGCGCCTTGAACGATTGCAATTTTGTTAGATTTGCCTTGACATGCCTTCACAACAGCCGTTGTTGCAAGCTCACCCACATCGACCCAGTCCACGCCAACATATAAAATGGAGTCGTAATTTGAACGCATGTTGATCTGCACGACCTGAATACCCGCTTTTTCTGCACGCTTGAGCAGCTTGGCATAGGTTTGAACATCTGGGTTGTGCACCACCATGACGTCTGGTTTTTCGCTGATAAGCGAGGTGACCGCCTGCGCGCCAGCGCTGGTGCTCCAGTTGGGGTCGCGTGAAATCACATTCACGCCCAACGGCTCAAGCTCTTTCTTCAAGCCAGCAAACCAGCCTTGCGCCAGGTCAAAGCCCATCGCCACAGGTACAAAGGCCACTGTTTTACCAGCCAGTGTTTTTTTGTAATCCGCACGGAACGGCTCATCCAAGCCTTTGCCTTGGGCCATGGCTGTCTGTGCCAACGCCATTCCACCCAACAGCGCCATGCCAGTGAGCACGGTCTTCATTGAGGTTTTTTTTCTAATAACGGTTGTCATGGTTGTCTCCAAAAAATGGTTGATATGAATGGCACGTTTACCGGCAATACTCGGCAACGGGCAAAGTCCTGTACCGCTTGGTCAGATGTCCCCCTGCTGTGCGGTCTCTTCATTGCGAGGATTGAGAAAAGAATCGATGAGAATGGCCGATAGCAAAATCAACCCTTTGATCAGGTTTTGAGCAGAGTACGACACATTCATGATGGTCATCCCGTTCAACAATGTGCCAATGAGCGCTGTACCAATCACCACGTTGAACACACCGCCACGGCCACCTGACAAACCGATACCACCCAGAACCACCACAAGGATGACGTCGTAAATCATGGTGGAGTTGTAAATGCGCGTGGGCATGCTGTTGATAGAAGCTGCCATGACCATGCCAGCGAACGCACCGATCAGGGCCGCAATGACGTACTGCAGCACGATCAATGGGCGCGTCGGGATACCCGTGGTTCTAGCGCCCGCTGGGTTGTCACCAATGGCGTATACGAAATTACCCAGCCGTGTCTGTTTAAGAAACAATGACACGAACACCGCGACCCCTACAAACATGATGACTGGCATGGGCACGCCCCCTAGGGTGCCGCGCCCCAACCAGGCGATTGGATCTAGGGCAGTGCTCCACTGCACCACATCAAGCTGGAAAAAAGCAACCTGACCCAGCCCCGCCAAAAACAAACCTGTGGCCAGCGTTGTGAACAGCGATGGCACTTCCGCGAAGGCGATCAGCCAGCCATTGACCAAGCCGAAAATCAAAGCGATACCAATGGCAGCGGCAAATGCCACCGGCAATGGGTAGCCGTTTTGCACCATTTGAAGCAGCAGTCCTGCTGGCACAGCAAGCACTGCAACCATTGAAATATCGATACCCCGACCGATCACGATGATGGCCATTGCAAGGCCCAAGATGCCCAAAATAGCCACGTTTTGCAACAGGCCCAACAGGTTGCCTGTTGTGAAGAATCCTGCCAGGAAAAGTGAGAATCCGGCGAACATGATTAAGAAAATACTTAACACTATGCCCTGTTGGCTCATGTTTTTTACTTTGAATATGTCGTTCATACCGCCAATTCCAATTGTGTAGTCAAGTCTTCTGTACAGCGAAACATGTGGTCTGACACAGCCGCCTACAACGGCATATCGGACTCAACGGCCAAGTTCGTGCAACTTTGTATAAGAATTTTTTCATTGCTGGACGTTGGCTCAAAGTCATGCTAATGCCGCATACGACAAGCGAACTGTCTCTAGGGTTACATTCTGAAATATGCGTTCCCTAGTGTGCAAACGTGACCAATAGGTGCCATGGTGCGGTGGGTTGTTGGCCTGTTGATCTGTGAACGCTACCCACAACGCGTTGTCAGTGAAGGCACACACTGCAGCATATGTTTGTTGCCACCACTGCGTGTCAACGCTTGGGTTGCAGCGCTTGGCAATACTCGCTATAAGTGCTCAGACCAATAACCTTTAAACACCACACGCAAGCCTTGACATGAACTTATTTACAAAACTGCAGCGACGTGCCAGCGACAACAACCCTGTTCGTATCGCCCTCATCGGGGCTGGGAAATTTGGGTCTATGTATTTGGCGCAGATACCACGCACGCCTGGTGTGCACGTGGTGGCTATTGCAGACCTACACCCAGACAATGCTCGGACAAATCTGACCAGGGTGGGCTGGCAACCTGAACGGACACAGGCGAGCAGCGCTGATGATGCGGTCAAACATGGCACAACTTGGGTGACCGACGACTGGACAGCCGTCGTGCAACACCCAGCCATTGATATTGTGGTCGAGTGCACAGGCAACCCGATTGCTGCTGTGGATCACATCTTGGAAGCATTTGCGCATGGCAAACATGTCGTGAACGTGACGGTAGAGGCAGACGCGTTGTGCGGCCCGGTACTGGCCAAGCGTGCAGCGGCTGCAGGTGTCATTTATTCATTGGCGTTTGGTGACCAACCTGCGCTCATATGCGACCTGGTGGACTGGGCACGCACCTGTGGTTTTCCAGTTGTAGCGGCTGGACGCGGGCACAAGTGGCTGCCCCATTTTTGTAACTCAACCCCAGACACTGTGTGGGGAAACTATGGCTTGAGTCCCGAGCAAGCAGCACGTGGCGGTTTGAACCCCAAAATGTTCAACAGCTTCCTCGATGGGTCTAAGCCTTCGATTGAATCGGCCTCGGTGGCCAACGCCACAGGGCTTGATGTACCCAGCAATGGCTTGCGCTATCCACCAGCCAGTGTTGAAGATATTCCATTTGTAACGCGCCCACTATACGATGGCGGCGTGTTGGAAAAAAAAGGAATGGTAGAAGTCATTTCGTCGTTGGAAGCCGATGGACGCGTGATTCCTTATGACATCCGCATGGGCGTGTGGGTCACGGTTGAGGCTGAGTCTGACTACATCAAACATTGTTTTGAGGAGTACAACGCACACACCGACCCCAGCGGGCGCTACTTCACGCTGTACAAGCGTTGGCACTTGATTGGCTTAGAGGTTGGTATGAGCGTGGCGAGTGTGGCATTGCGCGGCGAACCAACTGGGTCAGCAACCTGCTGGAAAGCGGACGTCGTTGCCACAGCCAAGCGCAACTTACAAGCTGGCGACCTGTTGGACGGCGAAGGCGGCTACACCGTTTGGGGCAAGCTGTTGCCCGCTGATACATCCGTGCGCATGGGTGGACTGCCACTGGGCTTGGCGCACAACATCACACTCATACGTGATGTACAACAAGGCCAGTCGCTGTGCTGGGATGATGTGGCAATGGACACCACCACACAGGCCTTCAAAGTGCGATCTGACATGGAAAAACTATTTGCTTGACCGCATCGCTTAACAAGTACACACATGAAATTTATACAAACGCCCCATCTTAATATTGGCTATGAAGAATGGAACCCAAACGGCAAGTCAACGGTTGTGTTGCTACACGGCTGGCCAGACAGCACACACACATGGTCAAAGCTTGCACCAGCGTTGGCGAAACAAGGTTGGCGAATCATCATCCCTGCCCTTCGGGGATTCTTACCCACCACCTTTCTGAATGCATCGACCATGCGCAGCGGCCAACTCAGCGCGCTTGGGCGAGATGTGCTTGATTTGATAGATGCATTGGACTTGAAGAATCCGGCCTTGGTAGGCCACGACTGGGGTGCACGGGCGGCGGCCAATGCTTGCATCTTGCGACCCGGTGTCGCCAGCCACCTTGTCATGATCTCAGTTGGATACGGCACAAACGCAACACAGCAACAGCTGACGTTGGAACAAGCTAGAAATTATTGGTACCACTGGTTTATGGCCACACCGCGTGGAGAGCAAACTGTGCGCGAGCAAGGGCGCGAATTTGCCCACATCATGTGGGACACGTGGTCGCCTGCGGGGTGGTACGACGCAAGTGAGTTTGAGCAAACAGCTGCCACTTTTGACAACCCTGACTGGGCTGCAGTGACCTTGAGTTCCTACCAACACAGATGGGGTCATGCACCAGGCGACCCGCTGTACAACGGCGATGAAGCGCTGCTTGACCCCACGCCACAACTCAACGTGCCCACACTGGTCATCCATGGTGACAGTGACGGCGCCAACGCACCCGCAACTTCAGATGGCAAATCACATTATTTTCTAAACCGTTATGTGCGCAAGGTGCTGGCCGGTATTGGCCACTTTCCTCAACGCGAAGCACCTGAACAAGTTGCAAGTGAACTGCTCAGCTTTCTGGGTTGAGGCCGTTCAGCCACTGAGCCAATGCGTGACCTATGCTGCTATTGAAACCCACATGACAAGCCTCATGGCAACCACTTTATGAACCACAACCACACGCAACAGGACGTCGAACAAGCTGCAGCCATATTGCACGATCTGTGGCTTAGCAACAATAGATGTGATGGCTTACCTGCGCACTTACGACCCACCGACCGCGCCACAGGCTATGCGGTACAGGCGGCACTGTCGTGTTTGAACAAACAAGACGTCTGTGGCTGGAAAATTGCAGCCACCAGTGCCGATGGCCAACGCCATATAGGCGTCGATCAACCCCTGGCTGGGCGTTTATTTGCTGACCGTATCTTGCCTGGCGGCGCGGTTGTATCACTCGCAAACAACCTCATGCAAGTTGCCGAAATTGAATTTGCATTTCGATTCGCACGCACCTTGCCACCGCGCGCGCAAGCCTACCCAATAGACGAGGTCATGGCGGCTATCAGCACCGTCCATCCGTCTATTGAAATTCCGGATTCAAGATTTTCTGATTTTGCGCATGCTGGCGCGCCGTCGCTTATTGCAGACCTAGCCTGCGCACATGTATTTGTACTGGGTGACGCTTCACGGCAGTGGGCTACATTTGACTTCATCAACACCGAAATACCCGTCATGCTCAATGGTGTCGCTGTTCAATCTGCATATGGGCGCAATGTCTTGGGTAATCCGTGCGTCGCATTGACTTGGCTGGTCAACGAACTGAGCCTCCACGGCATGGCATGCGAAGCCGGTCACGTGGTGACAACTGGCACCTGCCGCATGCCAGTGGCGGTTCAACCCGGCGACAGCATCCGTGCAGATTTTGGTGCCCTTGGCAGCGTGCATTGCAGCTTTTCCAACTAGTGCGGACGAACCGATACGACACACGACACATTGTTGCGCAATGTGCCACATTGGAATTTGTCGCAATATTTAGCACCATGACGCTGCTGTCAGAACGAGGAACTGAAATTAGATACCCAAGAAATACAAATCTGCTAGCCATCCTCAGCATGAATGAAGCATGTTCAAGGCCATACCCCGTGGCAATGGACGAGCATCACTGAGGAGTCCATGATAGTTTTAAATATTGCATAAGTTAAAAATTAATGCATAATTTCTGACATGAACACACCTCAATCAATCTGGCAAGCCATTGCAGACATGTCCCATGGGGCAGTGTTCTCCAGCGCTGACTTTTTATCGATGGGAACGCGTGCCGCCATCGACCAAGCGCTGCATCGAATGATGCGGTCAGGTGAAATCGCACGCGTAGCCAGAGGGCTCTACGCGTCTGCGGGCCAGTCTGTGGATGCACACACAATAGCGCAAGCCGTTGCGCACAAGACAGGTGAACGGATCGGGCTGGTGCCTTGCGCAGGGACCCGCGATGTGCATGTGGTGCCAACCTCTGGTCAATCACGCACGGTCAAAGCTGTGGGGAGCACCTTACAGTTTCGGCGTATGAGCCAAAGGAAAGTTCAACTTGCCGCCAGCCCCACAGGTCGGACCTTGCTTGAGCTGTGGGATCGTGGGCAAGCAAACCTCACTACGACGGAAATCAAGCGTGCGACTGGCGATTGGTCGATGCAAGACATCAACAGTTTTGCTACCCTCATACCGGCGTGGCTGCGCACCGCCATTGAGCAAACAAATGCGCCGCGCAAGTCCACCAAGATTGGCCTGTCGGGTGCTTATGATTGGTCCAACCCACACATCAAGGACGATGTGCTGATCGGGAAAGTTCTGGAAAAGCACAAGTTCGAGGATGTGGCCCGCTTGTGTTTTTACTATGGTGCGCCCAAAGTCAAGCGCGTATTCAAGCAGCGTGCATTTGAGCCCATCACCAGTGCCAGTGTGAAACGGATGCTGGCCAACATCAGCAAAGGTCTAAGAGCATCACAGGGGCATGCACATGCATAAGCTCATGCTGGAATTCATGCCAGAGGCGACTCAAAGAAATTTCACTCGCCTGAAGGATGATCCTCGAATGGCAGGCTTTACCTTGGTCGGAGGTACGGCGCTGGCATTGCAAATTGGGCACAGGATCAGCGAAGACTTGGACTTCAACATCTTCGGCCAGAAGCTGCCCCTGAAAGCAATCGACGGGATTTTGGATGAGCTGGCAGCGGGCGGATCCACCATTGAAAGCTTGATCACGTCCGGACAAAAAGTTGCCTTCAAGATCAACACATCCGAAAACTTGGATGACTACATCCAGGACTACTTGATTGACGGAGCCAAGGTCACGTTTCACTCACGCAATGAAAACGACAGGCCAAAGCCGCAGATTGAATGCCTGAAGTCTGCTTCCAAGGTATCGGTTTCAAAGGACGGCTTTGATGTGCTGGGGGTCGATGGACTTGTGGTCATGAAAAGCATCGTCGTCTATGACCGCGTGAAGTCTCGTGACATCTACGATTTGATGATCCTCACCAGGGACCATGGTTACACCCTAGATGATGTCTTTGCTGCCATTGATGCCTATCAGCCCATCCGAAACAAAGACCCCGAGCACTTCAAGTGCGTGGTCACAAGCGTGATTCCATTGGACACAGATGACGAGGGTTTTGCCAGCATCCATCTGAGGGTAAAGATGGATGACATCTACAAGTATTTCAAGAAGTTGATCAACGCCTATGAAGTCCAGGCAGTCAACGAACTTCGGTCGCGGCACTAGAAAATGGACTGGTGCAGGTCACACGGTGAACGGGGACATCAGTTTCTGGCACATCATTGAACTGACTGCAAGCCTGGCTAGACAGGAATGTCGATCGGACTAGACTTGAAAAAGCGTGCTTACATTTTTACGACCGACCCTGTTATTGTCCTGTTTACAGGCCTGATTGAACCGGAATGACTCTCGCAATAGTCTTTCATTTGCGTTTCGTTCAAACCGGTCAACGTTTTTTGGATTGGCTACCGCCATGGCGGATTTGCCTGAAGCCAGAACAACCTGCGTGTGAACTTCGACCTTGAGTTGTCGCTTAATGGCGGCAAAGACCGCCGAAATGTTGCTCATGGTCGGATTGCCCGAATGGGACAGCATACGGTGGAGGCTCTTGGCCGGTTTGTCAATTTCCTCGGCTAGCGCCTCAAATCCGACGGTGGCGCTTCTTGCTGCCCCCACCAAACAGAATAATGATCTTCAGTCCGTGTTTGGCCAGATAGATGCGCAACCCCTGACCCCAGTCGATCTTGTACGCACCAATGCCTCGGAACCATTCCACATTGGAAAAATTGCCCTGCTCTACTCGGCTTACAGCCACTCGAACGTTGGCAGCAGCGACAGCCTCCAAGGCTTTGAACCAGTCAGCAAATGGACTGTCGCCATCGGCAAGGAGCAGTTCTTTTATTTAGAAACTCACATCTATTGGTAACACATATGGACCCATTGAGCAGGCGACCGCTTTGGATTTCGGCTGACTAAAGCCTCAACTCACGGTGCGAGCCAAGACGCACGAGTTGCGGCGCGACGTCACCAGGTTGTCGGTAAATTACAGCTCTGCGCCTCGATGTCGAAGATGCCAACCTGACACACTTCGTGAAGCCCGCCCCATTTTTATCGGCACACGTGGCCATTTTGATGTGACGCTGACGGTTATATACATCCTGCGCGCTGAACAAACGGCTGAACCTTACAGAGTGCTGCCGTTTCTTTATGCCTGTCACTTGTGCACCGCACCAATAACCAGCCAATGCCACACACAACTCACCACATGCATTGGCAAGGCGGCATCTCAAACCAGCGAGGCCGCTGTGACTGAAGTGACAACCAGGGCTAGCATGCGCACAACTGTCCTGATTCAATAGCGGCTGACTGTCTGGTGAACGTTGACACCATCAATGTGAGTCACATTCACCTGGCTCTTACCATGCACACACGCATACACGCACACACACGCACCATGACCATGAACACCATCAATGCCAACGGCCTCACATTCGCTTACCTGGAGAAGGGCCATGGCCCACTTGTGTTGATGCTGCACGGCTTTCCAGACACAGCGCATACATGGTCCTACCAGATGGCCTCGCTCGCTGGCGCTGGATACCGCGTCATCGCGCCATTCTTGCGTGGTTACCCACCGACGGACATTCCACACAACGGCTATTACGACAAGGCCACACTCGTGCGCGACGTGGCCGCTTTGATTGGTGCGCTCAGCGAGGGTGAACCCGTCTACCTGGTGGGCCAAGACTGGGGTGCCATCACGGCCTACGGCGTTGTGGCCGCGTACCCTGAATTGGTGCGCCGCGCAGTGGTTATGGCAGTGCCTCATCCGGCGGAGGTCAACAAGAGCTTGCTGCTACCCAAGCATGTGCAACGCTCGTTTCACTGGTGGTTCTTTCAGCTTCCGAATCTGCCTGAAAAAGCGCTGCCCGAAAACGACTTTGCCTTCATTGACTATCTCTGGGACTACTGGACCACAGCAGGCCACTGTGATGAAGCGCATATTGCAAGCATCAAGGACATGCTCAAACAACCCGGTGCCCTTGCGGCAACGCTGGGCTATTACCGTGCCATGTTTGATGTGCAAAAGATGGACCCACGTCTTGACGATGTACGCCGCGCGATGGAGCGAACAATAGAGACGCCAACACTGGCGCTGTGCGGCGCCGACGACTTACGCGCTGAACTGATGACAGACCAAGGGCAATACTTCACTGGGGAATATCATTTTGAACTGGTAGCTGGTGCGGGACATTTTTTACACCGCGAGCAACCTGAACAGGTTTCGCAATTGGTCATCGATTGGCTGGGTAAGACTGGCACATAAGCCAGAGGGTCATGGTGTGTGGACCTAGGTCAATGCAAAAACGAACCCGCGGATGACACCATGGGTTTCAATGCTGTTGCCATCCTCGTGCGACTTGTTGCCAACGGCACATGGTGCGCCGCCTGCGAGAGAACTGAGTCAGACCTCGGACACCCCAGCGGCAGCCTTGTCGCGCTCTGACATGCCTAACTAGGGCGTGTGATGCCAAGTTCTGCAGCCATTTGTGCGGGTAGTCTTTGTTAAAAACCAATACGCATAGACCTTTGGTTGCCCCATAAAAAAGCCGCTAACAGCATGCCGTTAGCGGCCTTTGTATGGGGTGCTGGTGGTGTGGTGCTAACTAGGTGCAAACAAACTGGGAAGTAGCGATCCCCGGTCCTGACCAGGCACAGCTAGCCAGTGCGAAATCGCTCGTCGTTTCCCAATAAAAACGACGGGTTCAATGCAAACAACTTTATCGATTTGCGAACGGCGGTTCAAATCCGTAAAACACTATTGAAACAGCGACCACAGACTTCAATTTTCCATTCAGCCCTGCTTACCGAGCGGACTCCCCCACCTTGTTGACAACACCCGGCTCTTTTGATATCTTTAAGATATCTAATTTCAAAGGAGCCAGACATGAAAGCTGCAGCAGCCCAGATCGCCTTCCGTTATCGCCCACAAGACAGCGCAACTGGCGTGACCCGCACAACGACCAAACGTCTGGCTGATGTATTGGGTGTTGACGAAACACAAGTGATTCACCTGGCGCTGCATGAGCTGGCTACCAAGTTCTTGCCTCAATACGTGGCAGATGAGGGAGCTTTGACCAAAGCCCAACTCAATCAGGTTAAAAAATCAGCCCCCAAGGCCAAAGGCGGCACTGTCCGCAGCAGTCTGTTTGAATTGGAAAACACCTGATGCGCTGGTGGCCGGAACCCATGGCTGGCGAAATCGTCTGGTGCCATTTCCCTGACAACATTCACCCCAAATCAAAGCCAAGCCCCGGCCTCATTGTTTCGACAAAGGAAGACGACGAAGGCATGATTTTCGTGAGCGTGGCGTATGGGACCAGCCAAAAGACGGACCGTCTCTACAGCGGGGAATTCAGAATCGCAAAGAGCGAGCAACCAAGTGCATATACCAGCGCCGGTTTGAGCTACGACACCAAATTCGACCTGAGAAACGTTCTTGAGCTCCCGTTCAATGACGCCTACTTCTCGGTCCCACCGCATGCGCCATACGGCCAAATCCCAAAACTCGGAACTCTGCATCCCAGCATGGTCCGGATTGCCGCCACCGCTTTTGCGGCAGCAAGTAAATAAAGGCAGTCAAGGCTATCACCGCTAGGTCAGGTGGTGACACGTCGGGCAAGAAGCGCCAAAATGCATGAAACTTCAATGAAAAAGCCTCCATGTCAGCCGCTGCCACACTATTTACGCCTCCCCTAAGGGGTGCCACAGCGCACCTTGCTGACGAGCTGCAAGCTGGCCGTGTCTATCGGCGTGAAGAGCTTGCTCGCCTGAGTAATGCAGTTGATCGGCATCTGAATGAACTGGTGTCCACAGGCATGCTCAAAAAACTGGCTCAAGGGCTTTACTACGCACCAAAGCAGGCGCTCATAGTTTTTTATTCAAACGGAGAAAAACCACCATGCAAGTCATTCCCCTGAGCCAACATGAGCTGGCTGAGCGCTGGCGCAATGCCACACCCCATCCCGCTTCACCACCTTCACGAAGGTCATCCACAAGATGTACATGGGATCACTCCATATTTTTTGATCTTACTCGTCGCCGTGATGGCTTCCAAGCGAATTGTCATCCTTGACGCCTAATTTTTTAGATGCATATTCCGTGATTTACGTTAATTAATTCCGTAATGTACGCAATTATGACTGCATGTAAATACCCGCTCTCTACGCCCGCCGCATCGGGTCTCGCATTGCCGAGACCCTGCAAGACACGTCGGTTGTTCTCCTTGCGGGCCCTCGTC
>AYMW01000001.1:691357-1077730 GCA_000496475.1 Betaproteobacteria bacterium MOLA814
CCCCGCTCTCTACGCCCGCCGCATCGGGTCTCGCATTGCCGAGACCCTGCAAGACACGTCGGTTGTTCTCCTTGCGGGCCCTCGTCAAGCCAGCAAAACCACACTCGTGAGGCAAATAGCAGCCGACAACGGGCTGCAATACCTGACCCTTGATGATGAGCTGACACTGCTGTCTGCGCGCGAAGACCCGGTGGGCATGATTCGCAGCTTGGACCGCGCTGTCATTGACGAAATTCAGCGGACCCCGCAGCTACTGCTGGCCATCAAGAACAGTGTTGATGAAGACCGTCGCCCTGGACGTTTCCTGCTGACCGGATCGGCCAACCTCATGGCCCTACCCACTGTGGCCGATTCCTTGGTTGGCCGCATGGAGACGCTGTCACTGCTCCCCTTGTCGCAAAGCGAAATTGAAGAGCGTTCGGCGAACTGGATTGACAACGTGTTCTCCGGGCAGATTTTGAAGTCAGTCGCTCCGGCCCTGGGCAAGCTTCTGGTTGAGCGTGTGCTGCGTGGCGGCTATCCCGAAGCGATTTCCCGCGCATCGGCTAAGAGGCGAAGCACTTGGGCCCGGCAGTACCTGGACGCCATCATCCAGCGTGATCTGCGCGACATAGCCGGTATAGAAAAACTGGACAAATTGCCGCGCTCGTTAAGCGCCCTGGCACAGACCGCAGGTCAGATGTGTAACTACACCCAACTGGGTGGGCAGGTCGGCCTGGATGGCAAGACAGCGTCACGCTATATCAGCGTCTTTGAGCAGGTGTATTTGCTCAAACGGGTTGACGTCTGGGCGCGCAACCGACTCAATCGCGTCGTCAAAACACCCAAGTTGCAGTTCATCGACTCTGGCTTGCTGGCCACCTTGCTGAATCCGAGTACAGAGGAGGTCCAGCAGGATCGCACTCGGTTCGGCAATGCGCTGGAAACTTTTGTTGTTGGGGAGTTGCTCAAGCACACCACCACTTCGCAAGGTGACTACCGTCTGCTGTACTACCGGGACGCAGACAAGTACGAGGTCGATGTGGTGATCGAGAACGCTGTTGGACAACTGGTGGGGGTCGAGGTCAAGGCCGCCGCCACGGTCAAGCAAAGTGATCTGCGCGGACTGAGAAAATTAGCCAACCTGGCCGGTGATCAGTTCAAGATGGGAATTCTGCTGTACGACGGCGACGAGACGATGCCCTTAGGTGATGGCATCTGGGCATCTGGGCAGCTCCACTTTCAACTTTGTGGGGGCAGTAAGTGCCTGCTCACCGGCCGATCAAGGCCATTTACATCAAGCGTTTTGTCGAGCTGGTCGACCAGATTCAGGAGACTAAGTCATAACCGTTAAGACCATTAAGACCATTAAGACCATTGCCAAAGTGAAACCCGCTTTCCCCTTTGACGCATACAGCCACGTTGTCAGCCCTATTGATGCGGCGAACGGTGGCGGACTTTTGTTCACCATGCCCGATATTCCCGGCGTTATGGCAGACGGGGCAACCGAGATGCAAGCCATTGCGGATGGCCGGGAATCTTTTATGACCAAGGTCAGCGCCATGGTGGACTTGGGACATGAAGTCCTTGCCCCCGTCTTCAATGCGCAAGACTTCACACCCGCATCCGCATCAGGCAAAGTCCTTGCACGTTTACCCCGCTGCATGCACCTTCAACTTACAGCCAAGGCGAAGACTGAAGGCGTGTCGCTCAATTCCTTGGTGCTGGCATTCATTGCCGAAGGCTTGGGGCGCCGCGGTTCAGCACGCGTCTGAGATGACCTGAAGGGTGGAATTATTCCATCTCAGCAACTTTTTGAATGCTGCCTACACCGCGCACCATAAAAATTGGGTTCAGCGGATGTTTGTCCACTGGTTGCGGGGTTTGTCCATTTCGGATTGTGAAAGCATGCCACCCCCCAAAGCTCTACAGATTTGCGGACGCGGGTTCAAATCCGTAATACGCAACCAAACGCCAGTGCTTCGTACCCAGATAAGCCATCAATGCGACACCCCGTCCCGCTTCAGTACCTTGACGAATGTCAGCCACAAGATCCGGATGTCAAACCACAGGGACTGGCGCCGCAAATAGGCCACATCCAGCTTGACCTTCTCAGGAATCGGCAACTCATCGCGGCCATTGACTTGGGCCCAACCGGTCAGGCCGGGCACCAAGGTGTGCACACCCTGCTCTGTGCGCAGAGCAATCAAGTCTTGCTGATTGAACAGCGCCGGGCGCGGGCCCACAAAGCTCATGTCCCCCGCCAAAATGCTCCACAGCTGCGGCAACTCGTCCAAGCTGCTCTTGCGCAAGGAGGGGCCGATAGGCGTTAAGTGCGAGTGGGCATCAGCCAGCAGATGCGTGGCAACAGCCGGCGTGCCCACCCGCATGCTGCGGAACTTCGGCATTTTGAAGACCACGTTGTTTCGGCCAACTCGATCAGACCAATACAAGGCTGGCCCTTTGGACGTCAAGCGTACTGCAATCGCCACCAGCAACACAGGCACGAAAAGAATCAGAGCCGCCAGACAGCCCAGACAAATATCGAAGATTCTTTTCATACCGCCATCGCCCGCCTCAACCCCTCTTCCACACACACCGGCGGCACCCAACCCAACACATTGCGCACCTTAGACATATCAACCTGCAAATTACCGAACAAGCGCTGCACCGCATCACCCTTGCCCAGTAGCGTTGCCCCCACCAGCAAAGCCCACACCGATACCGGAAACAAACGCGTAGGCACCCCGGCTGCTTGCGCCATGCCGCGCACCAGATCGGTGGTGGACAGGTCTTGCCCGTCACTGACTAAGAAAGTCTGGTTAGCCGCTTGGGGGTGGGTGATACAGGTGACGATGAAATCCACCAAGTTGTCCAACGCCACCAAGCTGCGCTGGTTGTGCACCAAGCCAAGCGGCAAGGGCCAGCCACGCTGCACGGCACGCATGAGAGCGGCAAAGTTGGCCTTCACACCGGGGCCATACACCAGCGGCGGGCGAATGATGACAACCTCCATGCCAGTGTTGACGCTGAGTTGGCGCAAACCCTGCTCGGCTTCGTGTTTGCTCTGGCCATAGACATCTTGCGGGTTGGGTGCATGGCTTTCAGTGAACGCTCGCCCAAGCTGCGTACTCTCGCCGTTGACCTTGACCGAACTGATAAACACAAACCGCTTGACCCCTGCATCTGCAGCTTGGCGGGCCAGTTTCAGGGTGCCCTCCACGTTGACCGTGCGAAACGCTGTTAGCGGGTCGGCTGCGTTGTCGTTCATGACATGCACACGGACGGGCGGAGCAATGAAAAACACTGCTGACACCTGCTAAGGCCTGACGCCAATCCGTATGGGCAGTTGACTCAGCCACCGACACGACGCGCACGCTTTCCGCTGCCAGTCTAGCGACCACGCCAGAGCCAACGAATCCGGTTACGCCAGTGATCAGCGTCAAAACAGTTTGGCGAACCGCACGGATGTTCAACATCACGCTTTTCGCCAGACCTTCCTGTTCACAAAGTCCGTATAGCTCAAAATAATGCGCAGCACCTTGTCTGACACATTCGTGGCTTCGTAGTCCTTGACCAGCGCAAGCGTACGGAGTGCACCGCGTGATTGGGTTTCAAGCACGCCCAGTGCCTGCAATGTGCGATCTACATCAAGACCGACAAACATCACCGCGGCCTCTTCAAAGCCTTCTGGTCTTTCTTGCACCTCGCGCAAATTCAGAGCCGGGAAGTTCAAAATCGAAGATTCTTCCGTGATGGTGCCGCTGTCCGACAAAACAGCCCGTGCTGACGTTTGCAGACGTATGTAGTCTAGGAAACCAAAGGGCTTGTGGAACTGTACCAGCGGATGAGCTACCAATGCCATCGCGTCCATGCGCTTGCGCGTCCGGGGATGGGTAGACACAATCACAGGCAGTCCAAACCGTTCAGCTAGCGCATTCATCACGTTGAACAAACGCTGCAGATTTTCAGGTGAATCCACATTTTCTTCGCGATGTGAACTCACCAAAAAGTAAGCTTGTTCAGTCAGCTCCAGTTGATTCAGCACCGTAGACGCATCGACCCCGTCACGGTAATACTCAATCACCTCACGCATGGGGCTACCGGTCTTGATAACTTGGTCAGGGGGCAAACCCTCACGCAGCAAATACTCACGTGCAATGTTGCTGTAAGTTAGATTAATGTCTGAGGTATGGTCAACAATGCGCCGATTGATTTCTTCAGGCACACGGGAGTCAAAGCAACGGTTGCCCGCCTCCATGTGAAAGATCGGAATCTTTCTGCGTTTGGCGGCAATGGCTGCTAGGCTGCTGTTGGTGTCCCCCAACAGCAACAACGCTTCGGGTTGGTGCACCTCCATCGCCTTGTCCGCAGCGATGATGACCTGACCGATGGTCTGTGCTGCCGTTGCCCCTGCCGCCTCCAAGAACACATCAGGTTTGCGAATACCAAGATCACTGAAGAAGACACCGTTCAACTCGTAATCGTAGTTTTGGCCGGTGTGTACCAACACATGGTCACAGTGCTGGTCTAACTTTGGGATTACGCGGGACAGGCGGATGATCTCTGGCCGCGTTCCCACAATCGTCATCACCTTGAGTTTACGCATGAATCGCCTCCCGAATGATGTCCAACTTCATCAAAACTTCTTTGACCTGCTGAACATTCAGGCGGCGGGTGTTGTGCGAGGTGTAGTCATCAATCTCTGAAATTCCAACCTCGCCCTCAACAAAATACTTGTCGTAATTGAGGTCACGTGAATCGGCAGGAATCCGGTAATAGTCGCCCAAGTCTTCTGCACGCGCCATTTCTTCGCGGGACACCAATGACTCGTAAAGCTTCTCGCCATGGCGGGTACCAATGATCTTGATGTCACTGGCCGCACGCAACAAATCTTTCATAGCCTGGGCTAAATCGCCGACAGTTGAGGCGGGAGCTTTCTGGACAAAGATGTCACCGGGGCGAGCGTTTTCAAAAGCATACAAAACCAAATCCACAGACTCTTCCAGCGACATCAGAAAACGGGTCATGTTGGGGTCAGTGATCGTCAGTGGTTTTCCCGTCTGCAATTGACCCAGAAACAGCGGAATGACCGACCCGCGCGAAGCCATCACGTTTCCATAGCGGGTAGCCGACAACACTGTCTTGCCTGGGTCGCACAGACGGGACTTGGCCACCATCACCTTCTCCATCATGGCCTTTGAGATGCCCATTGCGTTAATAGGATACACCGCTTTATCCGTACTGAGTACTACACATCGCTTCACCTCATTGGCTATGGCCGCGCGCATCACATTTTCAGCGCCTTGCACATTGGTGCGCAAGGCCTCCATCGGGTAAAACTCGCATGATGGCACCTGCTTCAACGCTGCTGCGTGAAACACATAGTCGACCTCACGCAAGGCATCGTGAATGCTGTCGTACTCGCGCACATCGCCAATGTAAAACTTGACCTTGTCGCTGTTAAGCGCAATGCGCATGTCTTCTTGCTTCTTTTCGTCCCGGCTAAAAATGCGAATTTCGGCAAAGTCAGAATGCAAAAACCGGTTCAATACCGCATTACCAAAAGAGCCGGTCCCACCGGTGATGAGCAGTGTCTTGTCCTTAAACATTTTTCTCTTTAATTATTTTGTGCTCAAGCAAGATCGCACATCTCACGAACAAGCTCTGACCATGGTCGAGGTTGATATCCGGTCGCCACTCGAAATCGGGTTGAATCCAAAGACCGATCAATGACAAAGCTATCATCTATGACAACGTCAATTTTTTTTTCGTAAACATCAGATATCAGGGTCAACAAATCAAACTTGTTAATTGGGGCTGCTGATACATGATGAACACCATGCAACTCAGGGAGGGGAATAACATGATCACGAATGACCCTAGCCAGCTCAATAGTTGGCAGGCCAGAAAAAATTGCACGTCTAAACCCTTTAACGCTGCCCTGCTGGGCCAGAAACCATTCGACCAAACTGTGCCCTCCATTCAACTCATGACCAATGATTGAGGTGCGCAACGTGATAGCGTGCGGGTAACTAACTTCCCCTAAATACTTGCTGCGCCCATACAAGTCTTTTGCATCAGACATGTCAGCTTCTGTGTACATTCCCTTGAGACCAGAAAAAACACAATCAGTGCTCATATGCACTAGTCTTGCACCAGCAATACCGCACAGCCGAGCCAGCCGATGCGGCAAGAGGGAGTTGATAGAGATTGCAACCAACGGATCATCAGCCTCTGCAAGTTGCTTCACCAAGCCAACGCAGTTGATGACTATATTTGGCTGCACTTTAGAAAACAAATTAATTAAACTGTCGATGTGCTCGACATCGACACCACAGATCACGCGATCAGATAGATCTGCAGGCAGCAAGCGAAGCGCGCTTGTTGAGCGGGCCGATCCAAACGCCTCATAACCGGAGCTTTGTGCAAACAAGCGCAGCACCGCATTGCCCAGCATGCCGGTAGCACCAAGCACTAATACTTTAATTATCTTATGCGTCATGGTTTGTGGTTTTGATTAATTTCTTATCACCTGATTCTGGAAATTGCTCATCATGAACTAAGTCAAAAAGAATTTGAGACAGTCGAGTAGCTAGCAACTTGGGCTCAAAATTTTCTTCGTAATAACGGAGACTTCGCTGCGACATTTTTTTCAGCTCTTCAGGCTCAGTATTGCGCAAACGTATCACAGCATCAGCCAATGCCTGCGCATCCTCGGCAGGACAAGTTATGCCGGCACCAGCCTCCGTCACCACACGCGCACCTTCACCATCCAGTGACGCAATGATTGGTTTCCCTGCGGCTAAATAGGCCTGAACCTTGCTAGGCAGCGTTTGGCTTATGACGGGATCTTTAACCAAACTGACCAAAACTGCCGATGCTTGCGCCAAGATACTTGGCATATCCGCAGGGGGAAATCGACCAAGCATATTAACGTTATGCAAACCGAGACGGATTACCTCCTGCTGAAGCCATGCACTGCGGCTTCCTCTCCCCACCAGCACAAAGCGCACATCCTCTTCATTACGCAATAACTGTGCAGCCGCAAGCAAGGTATCAAGCGCCTGCACGGTGCCTAAATTGCCTGCAAAAACAACATTGAAACCTAGCTCAAGCTGTAGTGGAGCGGCTTTTTCTTTATCTGACATCGAAAACGCTAGTTCACCTGGGTTGGGGTGATACACCGCTGGAGTCCCGCCTGCCATCGATACAACCGGCAAGACGAAGGCCCTGGACTGAACCAACAACAAATCATTTTTGCGGTAAATCCAGCGCACGACCGTCGCCACAGCCCTCAGTATTTGTTGGCTCCGAACAAAGCCCGTCGCTCTTAAACTTTCTGGCCAGAGATCCTGCACCCAAGTGACCAGCTTAGCTCCCTTTATTCGCGCAAACCAGATGGCCGGTATAACCTGCAAGATCGGTGACAATCCAAATACCAGAATCACATCACAACTGCGTCCGCGCAACAGCCATGGACCAAACACTGAAGCGGACACGACAAACGACAGGTAGTTGAGAAAAAGGCGAAAGGCTGAGCCACGGCCGCGCGGCACCAGCGGCACGCGGTGAATCGTCAATCCTTCATGGATTTGCGTGCACACAGAAGTCGCCGAGTATCCAGGGTGCATCACACCATCAGGATAGTTCGGTTGTCCTGTAAGCACCTCCACCTGATGGCCGAGATCCCGAAGTGAGTGGACCACTTCGTTGATTCGAAAGTTCTCGGGCCAGAAGTACTGACTGAGCACCAGCACTCTCATAAAACATCTCCCGCCATCACATGAGCGAGCAAAGTCTCCGCACAACGCGGCTCAAGAGGCGGCTTGCGCTCTTCAATATGCCGCCTGACTGCGCGCGCTATAGATATGGGCGATCGCGGGTCAAAAGTTTCATCCGGGTCGATCACGTCCCTCACATAATCAAGCTCTGGTGCTAGCACCGATAGGCCGGCCTGTTGAGCCTCAATCAGCGGAAGTCCAAAGGACTCAAAGCTAGACGGGTAGATAAGCGCACCCGATGCGCGGTACATCTCCAACAAACGATCGTGTGGTAAGAGGCCAAGGTTTTGTATACGTAATCCCTTTGACGCAGCCACATGGGCCACATGGGCGCACAACTCAGGCGATAACTCCAGTGCAAGTGTCAGAGCAAGCGAGGGAAATAGACCCTGATCAGCAAGCACACCCCAAGCGTTGATCAGCGCCTCATGGTTCTTGTGCGGTTCGCCTGAGGCTACATAGATAAAATCAAACTGCTGCTCGTTTTGGCCGCAAACCTGATTCAGGACGCTCGCGGGAACGAATGGCACGCAACTCACTGGGCGCCCGAGTCGGGTCAAAGCTAGCCTCTTCATGGACTCAGTCTGAACAATGTATCTGCTGGCATTGAATCGCCGCAATCGTAGCCAGGCGCGCTCCACCCATATCCTAATTCGTGACTTGAATGGCAGCTCACTTAGCGACGCCTCCGGATCGACAAGGTATCGGTTCTGCAAGAACACCGTCACATCACTTCTAAGCTTAAATAGTGGAGGTAAATTACCAAAGCAAAAGACACAGTCACTCGACTTTACCATGATGACAAGGCGGCGTTCAGCGGCAAGTCGGCTGAACAACGTCGGTTCAACGCGCTCAATGCTGATACTTTTAGGCACATCAAACTCCACACACATGCGCGTATCAATTTGTACGAATGCAACCACTTCAGAAGGGATGGCTCGTAGCAAATCAGACAACAGAACTGCCCCCCCGCCCTGGTGCACGTTGATTGCATGGATGAACAGTCTAGGCATGGCGGCTGGACGCATGCACGAGCCTACCCTCGGGTAGAGATAAAATTTTATTACAAAAGCTGAGTGTTTCGGAACGGTGCGTAATCATCAGCATCGTCCTACCCTTCATGCTTTCGGCAACCACGGCCAACACGTTAGCCTGCGTCTGAACATCCATTGCGCTAGTGGCTTCATCGAGAATCAGCACCTGCGGTTTTCGGTAGAGCGCTCGGGCGATAGCTAGCCGTTGCCGTTGCCCACCTGACAAACGTATTCCACCTTCTCCGATGCTTTCTTGGGACTCCTTCATCGCTTCAGGAAGATCCATCTGATCAATCAATGCACGGGCGCGTATCAGATCTGCAGCCGTGTGACATACGTTACCTAGCATCACGTTATCAATTGCGCTCGCATCCATCAGGAAGGGCTCCTGCGGCACATAGCCGATACACGCCCACCATTCCGCCTCACGCCCAGCCAGCGGCGTATCGTTGAGCATTACTCGTCCCTGAGTAGGCGTCAGCAAACCAAGAATGAGACTGATCAACGTACTCTTTCCAGAGCCAGAGGCACCAACTATACCAAGCGTGTCTCCCTTCATGACCTCTACATCTAGCGACTTAAGCACCAGACTGTGATCGTAGGAGAATCCAATCTGCGCTAAAGTCATATCGCTGAACTTGATTTTAGACAAGCTTTCGGACTGCCGCCTCTGTTCAACGGGTGCAAGAAGCGTATCGGTAACCGCTACGACAGCAGGCCTAGCGTGCTTAAGCGACTGCAAGTGGCTAACTATCTTGCTAAACGAAGGCAGCAGGCGCATGGCCGCCGCACCAAAGACAGCAAATTCGCCTGCGACCTGAGTCAGCGGTGTCCCCTGCATCGCATTGGCCATGAAGACCACCCCAAGGCTTATGTAGATAGCAACCTCAAATACAAATCGCGGCAAGAGACTGATGGACAGCGCCTGAATAACGGCGCGACTCGAGGCGCTTGTAAACGATTCAAATCGCAGCTGCGCCCATCCCTGCAAGTTATAGATCGTCAGGTCACGCAATCCGGCAAAAGCTTGCTGGACTGATTGCACGATATGCCCATCGGCCGTCTGCTGCGCCTGCCCGAGACGAACCAACTTCTGATGCGTCGCCATGAAAACCGACACGCCTACCACCCCAAATATGCCGATTGCTGCGAAAAAAGCCGTTGCATTGACGAGCAGAAGAACACCACAGACACACAGTGCAGGGATAATTTCTCCGAGCAATACCAGCATAGGCATAAAGAAGCGCCCTTCTAGCGCATTACAGTCAACTGTGACGCTGCGCACCCAGTCCGCGGAACGCTTGTCGGCATGAGCCTGGAAAGGCGAATGGAGAAACCGATCGAACAAGCGCTCCTGAAAATGCCGTTTCACTGCCGTTGACGTGAAATAGGAGTACCGACCAACAATAAATATGACAACCGCCTTAACGACAAATAGTGCAAGTGCCAATACAAGCAATGCTGAAGTGGGCGGCACTCCAGTTTCCTCCATCCAAGCAGTCACCACCTTAACTTGCGCCCCCCCCCCACCATTCAAACCTACAGTAAAAAAAGTAAGTAACGCCGACAGGGAGAAGACCTCGAGCACTCCAACCATACCAATAAGAACGATGGCAACATAAAAGCGCCGACGTATCTCTGGAGGGGTGAGACGTACAAGCACGGCATAGGGACTGGGGGCAGCCATTTTGACTAGATTTAGCATCAACTCAATAGTTTGTTAGTGTCAAAAAATTTGCCGAACAACTTGAACGGACTTGCCAATTCTCTTATTCATATTAAATACACTCTGATACATGCCTTGGACCACAGGTAATTAATCCCCTGAGGCCTTTGACATTGCAAGGCTCCACCTGATAACGGGTACGACACAGACGCGCATCACATGAATCGGCACGCGCAATCGACGACGCACGACAGCATAAACGCCTCAATATGCCAGACGCAATATTGATCAAACAGCACATATCAAGCTGCCAAGCTTGACATACTCCTCTGGTACACCGCAAAACCCGATCTCGCCCTCGGGCACCAGTTTGTAGCTGACCGGCATACCGCGCTCGATCATTTCGTTGTAAAGCGGCGCCACATAGAACTCACCTGCAACGCCTCGGTGTTTCAGCCTATATAAATTCAGTGCGCTTGCGAAGGTGCGCACGGAAGCAAAGTAGTACAGGCCGTTCGAGCACAGATCTGAGATCCGATCTTTCTCAACGACACGGGCGGCATGTCCGTCTCGTTCGGGGTCTGGCTCAACAAAGGACCAATGCGTCCCTTCGCCCCTGAACACTTCAAGATACCCGGCCACCTCGCCCCTCGCGGCATCCTTCTCAAAGTTGCGTAATATAGTGTCGATGTTGAAGATAAATAACTCTTCTTCGTCAGGAGCACGCGAGAGCGACAGTTCAACCGATTCGGCCTGACCGCCGGTTTCACCTGCATACTCAATTACATCGAAGCGCCGCACACCCAGGCTCTGCATGCGCTTGATCAGAAAAGCCCGGTCATTGGTGTCTGCCCGACACAGCAGAACGAAGAGGTCTGTATCGAAATAGCGCCTGAACGAGGACAGCACGTGATCAAAGACAATCTGTCCATCTACTCCGAGCGGGAGTTTGTATTTGGGTAATGTGTAACCGGCTTCAAAAAAACGGCTCGAGCGCCCCAGCATTGGAAAAACAAACATGTCAGTTCAACCTGTCTTCAAATGAGCCAGCATACAGCCGCATTGCATTGGCCAGTAGGGCCGTCTGACGACTGACCGAGTCAGCGTGCAGCGGTAACATGGCGATAAATAAAAGCGGAAGTGTTTTCTCGATAGACCTCGCACACAAGCCCGGCACGAAACTGTGCCGTCTGAACGCGCTCTGAATCTCCTCGACGTCTTCGGCTCCGAAAATCCGGAACGTGAAGTGCTGGCCATCGACGGACAACGCGTACTGCCCCGCCACGATGTGGTCGTACAGTCCAAGAATAGAATGGGCGAGTTTGGCCACGTCATACAACTGGCTACCGTACACCATTCTTTGACCGTCCTCATCGGCACCTCGCGGATCGATCAACTTAATGGCACGCATACGGGAGTCATAGAGAATATTGCTTAAGCACAGGTCCCCATGCACGAACGCAGGTACATCGCCAAGCGTCATTAGGTGCTCACTGGAATCGGCAAGAATTTGCCTTAGCGATGGAAGGCAGACACAATTAAGGAATAGTTCGGAGTCCGCGTCGAATCCGGTCTGCCGGATGAATTCATCAAGCCGGCTGTGCGCCTTACGAACGAAAAGCGCCTCGCTTCTCGCCCCATCTGCGCACGCCGGTACATTTGCAGAGCGCGAGGCGGCGAGAAAGCTCGATATTTTCATGAACACGCGCTCCCAAAAGACGATCGTCTGTCGCCCGTAAACGAAGCTCTCGTTGAGTGGAATCGCGCCTAGGTACTCGATCGAGTAGAAATAGGCATCATCCTCTAAGCCATCGCCGAGGTATTGTGGCGTGAACTTGCGGAGGGGCAAAGGCGTGTGGTCGAACCAGTGGGCCTCGGCACGGATCTTCTCAGCGTTGCCGCTGAATTTCTTGAGCACAGTATGCTCGATCTTGAGCCGATTGAATGCCCGCTCTGTGGTGAAAGACGAGCGGGCGTGAAAATAGCAGGTCGCATTGGTGAGGATGAAGCAGCGGTCGATTCTTGAGTGCGCGACCTTCTGTCTGAACGAATACCGTTTGATTGCCCGGAAGTAGTCCTTTGACTCCTCGTTGAGGCAGCTTGCCAGCAAGTCCGGCTTCGACACGGAAAAGATGCCGGCCCAGACAACATCCCTTTCGGTTCCGAAGGCCTCGACCGGCAGTTCCGGCTCCAAGTCCGTTTCGAAAACACCGATCATGTCGGGCTCGCTGGGCACCTCCAAAGGCAGGCAGCCACCGAGCAGAAAAGTGACACCTTGGCCCCCTGAGCAATACTTGGCCAGCACCTCAGACAGCTCCTCGCCAGTCCCCCCGTCGCCCTTAAGCGTCAACACATCGACGCCGTGTTCCTTCATCCAGACGCGCTCAGCCTCCGACACCGTGAAACCTTCGGGCAGCGTAATCATGATGGGTCGCGCCGGAAATGCAAGACGCATGATCTCCACCTGATAGGCATATAGACGACGATTGGCCAGTGGCACGAAGCTCACCGGCAAATCGCCAACTTCGGCGCGCAGGCTCTCGCCCACAAATTGGGCAGAAAGGATAAAGATCATTGTGCTTTGCCGGTGCCGATCAGTCGGGCAGCTTCTTCTGGCGTCATGCGCGCGAACTCGTCGGGCCGAAGCGCCCGATCATCCACGTAGAAGCCCTCCTGTCCGCACCACGGCTTACCTACAACAACCTCGTCAAACTCTACGCTGTGCCGATGCAGCCAGTCTAAGATCACGGGCAAAGTGTGCACGTTAATCTTGCCTACATTGCCTTCATATGTACGCATGTTCCGGCTCGTGTGCACCACAATCTCGAAGCCAAGTGCGCGATACTCGTGCAACTTGTCAATGACGGCCTGGTTCGGTCGGGCATTCGGGTAGTCACCCTCGGCGTAACACAGGGTGTTGTCAAGATCGATGATGATGCGCTTCATCAAAACCACCCCCGTCGAGTTGGATTGATCTGGTACTGCTCGAGGAGCGGCTCAAGCTCAAGGCCATACTCGCCAAGATTCCACTTACCCTTGCCGATGGCGGTCGCGACATACGGATAGACATCATTATCGAAGTGATGCAGCCCCCTTCTCTTGCCGGAACGATAAGAGAATGCGGCGTTGAGACCCATTTTCTTAACTACCTTCTGACTGTTGACTTCTAGCTCCCAGACATTGGCTTTCAGATTGGCCTTCAGCACATCCATTAGGATAGAGCGTCGCCAGAAACTGGGCTGGATTGAGAAAATCCATTTCGATTTGAGACTCAAGCTATAGAGCGTTGGGCAAGCGGGCACTGGTTCGTATTGGCAGTCGCCCCCTTTAATAAGGCGGATATGATCAAAATGCCCGGAGCTCATCAGATCATAGTATTTCGCCAGCTTCTGGTAGTCCGGCTCATCGTACAGGAACATGTCCTCATGATCGAAGAATACGAACTCTCGCCCTTCCAGTGCTTCCAAACAGGTGAGCAAGCGCTGCGGGTAGGGCTGCCCTTCTTCATAGATCAATGGCGTGACGCTCTTAGGCAACTCCATATGCGCCTGGTCGACAGCAATGAAATGGTCCATGCCGACCGAAAAAAAAGTGCGCATCTGAGGAAAGTAGAGCTTCCAGACATCGGAGCAATCGGTGTGCGAAAAAGTTAAGTGGCAAATTTTGTTATCAAAGAGAGTCATGCCCGCGTCCATTCAGTAGAGATTCGATTCCATGAGCTCGATCGACGAAGCGCCGGCGTAGTAGGCCTGATACCACTTCATCGTTCGATACAGCCCCTCGACGCTGTTGTCGCGAGGCGGCGAAAAACGATCACTGTACTTGCTCACATTTACGCTTAGATTCAGATCTTCTTTAACCTTTTCCTCTTCGTCGATGACTTCGATATCCGGATAGTATTTCTTGAACAGCTCGATTACGTCACGCACGTACGCAAAGCTACTGTCCTTTGGGCCTAAGTTCCAAGCCTCGCCACTGGCTATCTCGCCGTCCAGCGCGGCCAGGGAAATTCTCGAAATGCCCTTTACTACGTCACTCACATGCTGGAAGGGGCGCGTTGCGTCCATGTAGCGCACACGGAAACTGTTGCCTCCTCGCGCGGCGTGTATCAGATCCGGGATCAAGCGGTTGATGGACCAGTCCCCACCCCCAACCACGTTGCCAAGACGCACGGTCTGGATGCTCAGCGAACGTCCAGACCGATGTGAATTGTTATAGGCCTTGGCGATCAGCTCCGAACTGGATTTCGACACGCTGTAGACATCACCCCCGCCTAAAGGATCCGTTTCCGAAAACGGATGACCATTGTTGCTGTTTTCATAAACTTTATCGCTGGTAATGCACACTGCGGCGCGAACGCTTTCAGTCAACCTAGCCGCCTCCAGCACTGCCAGCGTTCCTAGCGCGTTGGAGCGATAGGTGAGGTAAGGCTGCTTGAAGGCACGCGGCACAATGGCCTGACCTGCAAGATGCACAATCAGTTCGGGCTGAATCTGTTCAACCCAGTTTTGCCACTTAGCAAGATCGGACACGTCGCATTCCATTTCGCCATCCATCAACAAACCCAACTCGGCGACATCGTACAGACGTTCGCCATAAGAGCTCCTGTCGTCGAGTCCGAAAATGCTCCACCCTTCGCGCTTGAACTGAAAGGCCGTCCAAGCGCCGATGAAGCCCATTTGCCCGGTTATTAACACACGCTTTTGTGACTTACTCATTGCTAATCCCTTAAATTATTTCGACTTAAAATTTAAGCCTGACCTAATTAACTCTACATTTAAAAAATAAATGTAAATTTATCAGGTACAACAAGATTATTTTCTATACCAGAGTGCGATAGATTTTAATATAGAAGAATACTTTATCTACTTCATAAGATTTTATACATTCATCAATTTGAATTATGAGTTTATTTTATGAATATGATTTATAAATTATAAGTTTATACGTTTTTGTATTAAATCCTTGGCAAAATGAGCCCTTATTGTACATATGTACACCACTGACTTTTCCTTTAAAAGTTTTATAATAATCAAAACCAACATAAAATAGATTAAATGAAGGAAAATCTAGCATGCCATGGTTTCTGGAACTCATTCATGAAGATCTTACATATAGATAACCGGACAATACAACCAAGAATAGATACCTAGAAATACTTACTTTAAATGTAATTTAGTTCAATTCAAAGCTCGAAAAAAAATTAGACAATAAAATTAAAACACAAGTCTCATAACTTGCCCTACTTTAGCGAATCCTGCCGCGCAGTAGAACTGTTGAGCCGAAATGCCGGCCTCAAGCGAAACTTTGAAGCAACCACGCGCCCGCGCACCTGACAGAAGCGCGTCTACGATCTGCCGACCGACACCCAGGCCACGCAAATCAGCCGCAACGACCACGTCCTCAATGATGCCAGCGCGCCCGCCACGCACCCGATTAAGGACAAACAACGAACCGAAGCCGATCAGCCTGCCATCATGTGTGGCAACACAAGCGAGACAATCTGATTGGGTTACAAACGCTTCGGCCAGCGCCGTTATGGTGTCCGCAGCAGGAAGATAGTTGCTGACATCTTGCAGAAGGTCAATCACCGCCCCAATATCTTCCGGCTCGAACGCACGGATGCTCACCAGCTCCATCATGAGGCAGCCTCCCCCTTTAAATAGGCAACAATACGCTCGGCCGCTTGGCCATCCCCAAAGGGGTTGACCGCACGAGCCATCAATTCGAAAGCCACGGTATCACTGATTAAAGCCTGTGTCTCGCGGATCACCTCTTTCGGGTCTGTCGTCACCAGCTTAGCCGTGCCAGCATCGATTGCCTCGGGCCGCTCACTCGTATCGCGCATCACGAGTACCGGCTTGCCCAGCGCCGGAGCTTCCTCTTGAATGCCACCACTGTCAGTCAGCACAAGCAAGCAGTTACGCAGCAGCCACGCAAAATCCTTGTAGTTTTGGGGCGCAATAAGCACCACGTTAGGCAAATCGACCAATTTGCGCTCGACCACATCTTTGACCTTGGGGTTCAGATGAACTGGATAAACGAAATGCAGGTTGGGGTTGGACTTCGCCAACTCATGGATACTGAAGCAGATGTTGTCGATCCCTGCGCCGAAGTTCTCCCGACGATGAGCCGTGATCAGCACGAAGGGCTGCACCTCGATGTTGAAGCCGACTGTCGAATCCAGCCTGGCACGCAGCCTTTCCAACTCTTCTGGGCGGCTTTCCAGCGTGCGGATGGTGAGTACCAACGCATCAATCACCGTGTTGCCGGTTACGATAATATGCTCGGGTTTCACGCCTTCTCGCTCAAGGTTGTCGCGTGCCGTTGAAGTCGGCGCAAAATGGTGGCGTGTTGCCAGCCCCACGGATCGACGATTGTATTCTTCCGGAAAGGGGGACAGCAAATTACCTGTTCGCAGGCCAGCCTCGACATGCCCCACTTCAATCTGCCGGTAGAAGGCGGCCAGCGCCCCAACCATGGCAGACGTCGTATCGCCATGAACAAGCACCAGATCAGGCTGCGTCGCCGCATAGTGCGCGTCGAGCGCCACCAACAATCGGCTTGTGAGTTCTGCCAATGACTGCCCTGGCTTCATCACCCCCAGTTCAACATCGGCTTTGAGATCAAATGCAGACAACGCACCGTCGAGCATCGTGGTGTGCTGTCCAGTGCTACAGACGGTCACATCAAAAATATTCGGTTGCGCACGCAGTGCAAGCACCACTGGTGCCATTTTGATGGCTTCGGGTCGCGTACCGATTACGACACAGACTTTCTTCAAGATATTCTCCGTCTCAAATGTGGATGTTCTTCTCGGCCAACTTGCGCTGAAGGGCCCGCCCCCAGCTCCCCAACCTGGGATATTTGACAGCCAGTTGTTTGATGAGCCGGATGCGAGTTACGCCAGGGCCGATCACCACTCCCGTCGAAGCTGTGTCCGTCACATCCTTGCAAAGACGGAACCCATTCGATGTGCACTGACGCAGCGCGGCGTCGAATTTTCGCAAGGCCTCTTCCCCCTGCGAGACAGCTTCCTTAGACGTCCCTAATTTCATTGCCAACTCAGGATCACTCCCCCAAATTGAAGGCTCTGACAAGGGGTGTGCAGGAACCATAGTACGGATGCCGAGGTGCTTCTGAAGCATGAAAGAAAAATGCATGTCCTCGCCTACCAGCCGAGATGTGCCGAGTGGAGGAAGCTCACGCCAGAACGCATTCAGCCATTCACGTCTAAAAAACCAAGCATGACCGACAATATCGACGACCTCCGCCTTTTCATTTGGCGCATCCCAGCCAAACGAGACAAAAGGGTGATAGCGGTTGGCACTTAGGAAACGCAAACCGCGCGCCCCGAGCAAGGCTGGCTCACGTTCCATTTGTTGCAAGCAGCTCTCGAAGAAACGTGGTGCAGGAAAGGTATCGTCGTCCAGCATGCAGATGTACTCAGTTTCCGCGTTGATCGCGTAGGCGAAGCGGGACCACACGCCAAGGTTGTGCGAATTGTTAGCGACCATCACCTTGTCGCCATGCCCATGCAAATCCAGTGCTTCGCCGTTGTTCCAGATCAGCACCCGTTCTGCGGGTACCGTCTGCGACAAGACGCAGTCGATCTGCTGTTTCAAATATTGCTGACGCTTGAAGGCGTTAAGGACAACCGTAATCATGCTCTCACCATTGAAGTTTGTATTCTCGATGCTGACGATAGCGCCAGGCTGCAAACCGCTCGCGCAACGTAAGGCAATTAATCTGCTTGTGGTATGCACGCGTCCCAAGCGGCAGACCCATAAGGTCATTCAGGACGGTGCCAATATCAAGGAATGTCAGGTCCGGGCGGGTGATCCGTAAGCGGTGCCCGAGCACATTGGACAGCGACGATGCTGACGACAGGATCAGCGCTGAACGAGGTGCATCCTGCAGCATGCCAAGCGCCGAATCGAGCGTCTGCTGATAGGACGAAAAGAAGTCGTCCGGTATCTGGACCAGTCGTCCTTTTTCCAAATAGCCCATCAACTCGCACCGCCAGTTGCCCACAACGAGCAGCTCCGCAAACGACGAGACCAAAAAGGGAAAAAATTCCGAGCGGGCACGTAGGAAATTCGAGTTAAGAAATAAGTCGGAAAAAGTCATCTGCGGCGTGAAACCGCCATTGAGACGCAGCATGAACTCCCGGTCGCGCAAGGCATTGTTGTGCCGCGTAGGAACGCCCTTTATATAGGCGCTCTCGCAGAAGATCGCAGAGGCGAGCAAATCGCGCCGTACGTCCTGGCCGCGACTCGGATCGAAGCGTTTCTGATCGAACTCAGGGAACTTGTTCGAAAAGCGCTTGCCGCGAAACTCGGTCACACCACCTGCGATGACCAGCTTTCGATTACGCAGTACCTCAATTTCACCATCGCTGAACCGTACGAAAGTGAACGGCTTCTTCATGCTTACCAATCGCTCGAAGCGATCCAGATCCCCGTGGCCAGTGGGCAGCACGTGAGGCGCTCCATGGTGCCCTAGCCGCATGCTCGCCTGATCGCTCAAAATAATGCCCCGCTATCGGCAACCACGGGAAACTCAAGCAACATCCGGTCAGCGCGATCGCATATGTCTCTCAATTCAGAATCAGCCACATTCAGGAACGAGCGAATTCCGCTTGTCGTACCTGCTGCCAACCTGAGCGAGAACGCGCCACTGCCCCTCGCTATGTTGAGTCCAGGAAACTCCAAGCTTGACTTGCCAGACTGGCTTCCACCCAAACCCACGTAATCCAAGCGCCTCCAGGCAATGTATTTGAGGAGCGCATTTAGGTAGCACCAATCGATGCAAGCGAGATAATCATCTGCTGTCGGCATGATCAGAACCGGCATCGACTCGTGCGTCTCCTCGATGGCGGCATCCAGCGCACACAACAACCGATCTCTCGATGAACCGGAGGTTGGTTGCAGCACCCTGGGCGCCCACCCCCCGCTTTGGTCCGGTGTCCAGGCGCGAACCGACTCCCCCATATGGTAAACGGCAGCGATCGGCAGAGGGGAAGACGCCACCAGACGCTTTGGCGCCAGACCCGCCTCTCCCGCATCCCAGAGCAGCAGCACAAAAGGCTGTGGATTGATGACTTGCCCAGATTGCGCGGCGATCTCGAAATCTTCATGTGTTACGAAGCGCGTTCTCTCACGAAGCCCCTCTGAGAGAATGAAGTACTTAAGTAGCGCATGAATGTTCAACGACATAAACGTGGGGAAGGTACGCGGCATATCTGCAGCACTTGGCACACAGGAATTTTCAGCCGTCAAGTGCGGCTGCTCCAAGAAACGCTGCATTGGGCCGATCAACCTGCGTATGGTACGCTCTGGGATGCTCCCCCCCGGCGTTAGTGCCCTAACGAACCCGACCAGTCTTGACGCATGGGTATGGATTCGCTGCCCAATCGGATGTGTTATCGACGCCTCATAACGCGTCTTGACTCGAGCACGTGGCCAGCCAGACTCACAGAACTGTTCGAGGAAAGCGTTGCCTCCCGTTAGCGACTCGAGCACAAAGGTATCGAACTCGCCGAATCGCCGTGCAAGCCCCCACTCCGCGAGCACCCACATGTCCGCGTAGCCCTCGTCCACCTCTGAGAAGTACGACAAGTACATGTACTCTTTGGGCAACGCCGCATCGGCAACCAGTTGATTGACCTGAAGGCTGCCCGTCTGGCCCAGATCCCAACGCGTGATCAGAACCTGCCCCTCAGACACCGGCAACGCATCCATCAACTGAACTGCCCGTGCACGTGAACGGGCGTTACCGAGAACCGACTGGAGCGACACGTTCTTCCAAGTAGAATTCAGCCGATTCAGCCCTCTCTCGAACTGATCCGGAGGCTCGATACGGTGCATGAACTCGGAATAAAAGGTGGGCTGCTGCTCGTGATGCTCTGCATGCGGCGCATAGACCAACTGCACCAGACCAGCCATCTCCGGATTCCAGCTGTGAACGACAACATGTCCTAACCGACGGGTCGCCGGTAGTTTCCGCTGCAGTTCAATAAAACCACGCCAGAATGGACGCATATCAACCGACTGCGGCCGGCATAGGTGTCCCGATAGAACGAGAGTGAGCTCAGTGTCCGACATCGGCACACTCTAGCACCTGCAGAAACTGCACTGAAATATCGAGACTGTCCCTAACGTTCGCAATTTCGCTTCTCGAATCGGCAAGGGCTGTCAAGCAACTGCGTAGCGCCCGCTTGATCGAGTAGAGCTGATCAGCTTGCGCTGTATAGCCGCCATTCAGCTCGATAAGCGAGCGCAACTCATCGTTATTGAGCAAGCCCAACACCGGCAGGCCAAGGTTCAGGTAATCATAAGTCTTGTAGGGGATTGTTTCTCGGCTACGTTCGTCGGTGTGCTGCACCAACATCAAACAAGAAGCATTTCGGGCGCGCTGCAACGCGTCCACCCGGTCAAGTGCATCGAGCAATTGAAAATCGGCACGAGCTTGATACTGAGATGCTGTTTCGCAATAAACTGCGCCGAGGTTGACGACACGGACAGTCCGAGCAGGCTCGAATCCTTCTTCACGTAACGCATCAATCGCGCTGAAGAATAGGTCAAGATTACGCGACCCGTATAGAGTTCCAAGATGCAAAAACTCAAACACACCATGCCTGCGCTCGCTACGTGACACTGGAGGCACGAATTGCCATGCACCAGGATAAACCGAAACTATATTACTTGAATGATCGGGGTTTCGCTCGCGCGCCAGCCGCGCGGCTTCTTGCGTCACGTAAACGGCCTTCGTTGAGCGCCTTGCCAACCAAGTTTCGATTCTTGCAGAAATGCGTCTTGTCATGCCTGACCGCGTCATCATGGCCCCCAGCAATGGGTCCTGATACTCACAGAACAGTCGCCCCCCAGCCAACCAAGTGGTAATGCCACCAACAACTTGCGCAGAAGTAGGCCCTCCTGTGCAAAAAACGTCTCGAACCCTGTACCGCAGCTTGTACCAAAGAGCAACCGGCAAAGCCGTGAGCAGCCATGGCCATCGACCTGAGCTGATACCCTTCGTCACTTTTCGCAAGATGTAATCAATAAGACTACCCAATGAAAAAGCAAGGGGCATCAACAAATAAATACCGAAGGGAACATCTTCACCCCCCGACTTCAATTCTTTAATTTCCTCCCTGTAGTCGATCCAGGATAACGAAGGAACCCGGACATAGCTTACCGAATCACTATCTTGGACATGGCTACCCATACCGGTGAGCACTATGGTCTTGCGCCCTGCCGCCCCCAAAACACGAATCTTGTCGTCGGCCCATTCGGCGGGACAGTTACCTCGTATACCGGTAAAGTAGCTGATAAACAGCAAAGGACTCATCTGAGACACTTCCTCATGAGCAAAGCCATTTTTTGCTTCGGGCGCATTCTGCGTCATATCAGCTGCTCCGAACCAGCAAGTTCTATGGCAGATTTCAGAGAACCGATAACGTGAGCCTGATCCGATTCGCTCAAGCCAATCCAAAGCGGCAGGCGAATGACCTGCTCAGAAAGTTGATCGGTATTTATCAACTCGCCATGGACGCGACCAAAACGTTTGCCAGCGGGCGAGGAGTGCAGCGGCACGTAATGGAATAGTGCGTAAACGCCATCGTTCTTCATCTCATCCAAGACTCGCTTGCGATCGACCCCACTTTTAAGCAATACATAGAAAATGTGGGCGTTATGCTCACATTCAGCGGGGATGCGAGGGCGACGCAAAAACCCCTCACGCTCAAGCGATTCGGTTAACAGGTTGTATCGGTGCCAGATGTGGAGGCGCTGCTCAGTAATCTTCTTGGCTTGCTCAAGTTGTGCCCAAAGGAAAGCAGCAGTCAACTCGCCCGGCAAAAATGAGGATCCTACGCTTTGCCAAGTATATTTATCTACTTCGCCCCTGAAGAAACTGCTGCGATCGGTGCCCTTTTCGCGAATAATTTCCGCCTTAATTGTGTACTGGTGACGATTGACTAGGAGCGCACCCCCTTCGCCACTTATGACATTTTTGGTCTCATGAAAACTGAATGCTCCTAGGTCACCGATTCCCCCTAGAGGCATTCCCTTGTAACCTGCCATCACACCCTGGGCCGCATCTTCAATCACTTTCAGCGAGTATCGCCGTGCAACGTCCATGATGGCATCCATCTCACATGCAACACCCGCGTAATGAACAGGGACAATTGCCCGGGTACGATCCGTAATAGCCGCCTCGATCTTTGTCTCATCTATGTTCAGCGTATCGGCGCGGATATCCACGAATACCGGCACCCCACCCCGCAGTACAAATGCATTAGCAGTGGACACAAACGTATAAGAGGGCATTATGACCTCGTCACCGGGCTGAATATCAATAAGGAGCGCAGCCATTTCAAGCGCAGCTGTACAGGAATGCGTAAGCAGTGCTTTCTGGGCGCCAACATTCGATTCTAGCCAGCGGTGACACTGTTTTGTGAACCACCCATCGCCGGCGAGCATATTTCGCTGGTTGGCGTCACGGATGTAATCAATCTCTGCACCAGTCATGTAAGGGCGATTGAAAGGAATTAGATTCATCTTGATTTTTACGTTGGTTTAGAGGCAACATTTACCCTGTCGTCCTTGCTAATATGTGGCAGAGGCCACGGTAATTTGGTGCCGGCAGCGAAGTAGAGATTATTTTTCGGATGGTTTTTCAGCGTTTTTAGTCTCAATCTCCGACTTCAACATCGCAATCTCAACTTTGAGAGCCTCGTACTCGTCCATCTTGCGCTTCAAAAAAACACTGGTCAACGCTGCCTTTTCGGCGATCCCACTCGGTGTCAGCAGGTAAACGTAGCCAAATTTGCTTTGGTTCTGGCTGAAATTTTCAATCTTGACCAAGCCCTTGGCTACCAGGGCGTTCAAACAATAGTTGATGCCACCAAAGCTGATGCCAATCGCTTTGCCCATTTCTCGCTGAGACAGGTTTGGATTGGCTTCCAAGATCTTCATCAGACGGAAGTTGGTGTCTTCATGAAGTTTGGCCCGGCGGCTGGTCATTGAGTGGCTGTTCTGATAGCTTTGAATTTAGATAACTGACGGGATGGCTACCGCAATGCCGGTTCGAAAAAAACGGCATTCCTTAGCCCAGCAAGTTTTGCTCTTAACCGATCAAGTTTAGAGCAAAATGTGTCCAAAGCGTCATATCCTGTAAAAAACTGTCCACGTGTGAACGGTTGCCAGTAATCAATGACTTGAGCCGGGGCGTTCAACTGGGGCGTTTAATTTAGCGCTGCAGCAGTCTCGACTTGCCCAACTTGTAGTTGGACGGCCTCTTCTATGCTGACCGTGTTCACCACCAACTCAAACGGCGTCAACATATTGAGCTCGTGCCGAAGGATGTAGCTTTTGACCGCTGCGTTGGACAGCAGCTATGTCATGTAACCTTCGCCACCACCAGGTTGAGCAGGTTTGAGCAGGGCTTAGCCGTACGCCACCGTGATGGTGTTGCTGGCCACCAGCAGTTTCACCGCCCCCAACTGCTGGGCGCACGTCATGTTGCGCAGTATGCGAGTGACTCCGGGGGGGGGACTGCTTGTCTTGCAGCCAATTGATGGATGCAAGGCAAATGCCGACCAGTAGATTGATGCGCCGGTTGATGGGACTTATGTTGATGTTGCACGCCCGGGCCAAGTGCTTTTGGCTAAAGCCCCGGTCTATGGCGCGACGCAGCATGTAGTGCGCTTGCACCTTAAACTGGCGTTTGATCCGCTGGTGTAGCTGAAGATTTTATCATCTGTGGCCATCATGCATGGTGCGGAGCCATGCCCAACACGTTGAGGGCCAACGCACTCCCAGCAGAGTGACCGTGCAGGCCTAAGGGACGATGAGGACACAAAACGTGCCTATGAAAGTGGGGACGGTGTATATGGGGTGTTTTAGAAGATATTCGCCAGCGGTCACCCGCCCAACGATTGGCATCAACTACTGGGCGAGGCGCGTACCGAAGGCGACCGTCTGCAGCAGATCGCGGGAGGGGTAGCGCAGGTGCAGCCTTGAATTGAGAGCGCGCTTGTCGGTGACACTCATAATGGCAAATCCTCTGCCGCCAGCGCAAAACCCCTAGGCTTGAAGCCCAAGTCCCGAACCGCGTCGGTGTGGTTAAACACCAAATCACGGTTCATGCGCTCTGCCATGGCCGCAGACCATTGCCGATATCGCGGTAGGCAGCGCAGCGTGGTTAACGCCAGGCGAAACGCCCAAAGGGGCACAGTCAGCAAGCGCGGACGGCGGCCAAGTGCAGTAAACACGCGGGCGACCATGTCGCGATAAGAGAGCGTCGCGCCACCAGAGATGTTGTAAGCACGGTTGGCCGCGTCAGGTGCCTGCAAAGCAGAAACACAGGCCGCCGCAACATCCTCTGCATGAATAGGCTGACGCAGGCCGTTTGCATTGCCAAACAACGGGAAAAAACCAAACCGGCGAATAAAGCGTGCGATCTCGCTGATATTCTTATCCCGGCCGATACCGTAGATCAGCGTCGGGCGCAAAATCACCCACTCGACACCACGGCTCTCCGCCCACGCCCGCACCCGCACCTCGCCGTCAATCAATTTAGCCGCTGTCGCCTGTTCCGCCGTATCGCCAGAGCCGACTTTTGTAAAACGACTGGTGGAAGACAGCACCACCACGCGCCGCGCATCACTGGCCTCGAGCAGAGCAAAGTAATCCGGCAGCACCCAAATCGGAGCCAGGCATACCCAAAAGGGCTTAACTCCCTCGCCGCTTCGTGGTGAGGACTGGGGTAATGGGTGCCGAGAAAACACTGCCACCCGCCACCCAACATCGCGCAACATAGGCAGCAAACACTCGCCGACCAGACTGCTGGCGCCCAACACCCCGACATGCAACTCAACCACGCCCAACACTGCCTTTAGCGAACACGCGCCGCGCGGTTAAATAAACGACCGCCAAGCCAAAGCGCAGCCAAACGCCTGCCGACACCAGACCCATCAGCACGCCAGGGTACTGGTGACGAAAGAACTTGCGATAAAACCGCAACATGCCCTTGTGCTTGTGCCACTCAACGAACACACGGCGCGACTGGCTGCACCCCCCCAGCGAATGGCTGATGCGGGCATCGGGCACGAACAGAATCTTCCAGCCCTTCTTCCGAAACCGCATGCACCAGTCCAGGTCTTCGCAATGCAGGAAATAACCTTCATCCAACAGACCCACATCCTCCATCGCATCACGCTTCACCAACATACACGCGCCGGAAATAGCCTCCACCTCGATGAAACTATCGGGCAAGGGCTGCTTGTGCAGGTGAAAATCGTAAAACAGCTTCGGCCAGCGATTGGCAAACCGTTGCAACCCAAAGGCTCGTACTAAAGAACGCCATGGCGTGGGCACCGCCCGCCGTCCGCCCCCCTGCTCCGTGCCATCTTCATTGACCAGCAGACCACCCACCATGCCCACGCGGTCGCCAGACTGCAAGTCGGCCAACAATGGGGCGATGGCACCGGGCTGAAAAAAACAATCGGGATTCAGAAACAGCAAAAACGGCGCAGAAGAAGCCTGCACCCCGATATTGCACGCCGCTGCAAAGCCCACATTGGCCAGGTTGCGGATGACGCAGACTTGTGACAAATCTTGAAGCCCATCCAGGCTCCCGTCGCTCGATGCGTTATCGACGATGATGATCTCGATATCCAGCGGGCAGGCCAGCAACGAATCGACACACATGCGCAACAGCGAGCCAGCGTTGTAATTGACGATGATGGTGGAAAGGGGGTGGCTCATGATTTTCTAATTTTTGGAATCAAATGCTTGTCCAGCACGCGCCAGATGTCGCTGGTTGAAGCAATGCGGCTTTTTTGAATCTGTTGCCTTTTGCGCCACATCTTCGGCAAACCCAACAAGGCATCGCGCTTGGCTCGCAGGATTACCCGGCCCTGACCGCGAAACGCAAACCAGATGATGCTTGCCAGATTCAAAACCAGATGCAAGGGCAGTAATAGCCAAAACAACAGGCCAGGCATGTCTTTCACAAACGTCCACACCAGATTGCGATGCCCGTGATAGAAAGAGAAATCGCTGTTTTGTCCGCCTGTGGTGCCGGAGCCGACATGATGCACCACAGATTTCGGCACATAGAGGCACCGATAACCGGCCAGCCGCAAACGAAAACCCAAGTCCACATCTTCCACATAGCAGAAGAAGTCCGCATCGAAACCCCCGACTTCGAGCAGTGCACTGCGGCGATAAAGAGCCGCCGCCGCACAGGGAGAAAACACCTCGCGCTCAGACTCGTGCAGAGCAGATGCAGGAATGCCGTGCCCTATGCGCCACACCAGGCCGCTCACGTGATAAGCATCCCCCGCGCCATCCAACAACAGAGGGGCTGACGCATTGAGCAGCTTGCTACCGAAAATATCGAATTGTGGACTACGCTGCGCCGACAACAAGCATTCTTTCAGCCAACGCGGCTCGGGAAAAGCATCCGGATTTAGCAGTGCAATCCACTCAGAACCCGCAGCAGCGGCATTGATTGCAAAATTGTTGCCGCGCGCAAAGCCAGTGTTGCTATCTTGTGCCAACAGCCGCACAGATGGAAAACGACGTAGGATTTCTAGCGAGCCATCCGTGCTCGCGTTATCAAGCAAGATAATTTCATGCGGTTTGACCGTCTGAACCATCAATGCAACCAAACATCGCTCAAGAAACCTCTCGCTGTTCCAGTTAACGATGATGACCGAGACTTTACCGAACACGGCATTTCGCCCCAAGTTGACATAACTTCTCTTCGATACAAACGACCCGTTGAGCCCACGTGTTAGCAGCAATGAATCGATCTCTCGCCTCACCCGTATATTTATTACAGAATCCTTCGTTGAAATATCGAGCGAGAATCGCAACCAGTTCTTCATGTGAAGAATAGAAATCAACAAAGTTCGAGAACCGTTCAATTTCAGGGTATCGCACCGACACAATTGGTTTATCGAAAAAAATATATTCGTATAACTTAACTGGATCAACGGATTGAATAAGCTCTGTTACTTGGAATGGCATAATAAGTACATCAAATTTATTAACATGAGTTTGAATCTCTTCATGGCGAACTACGCCTAGATATTTAATTCGCATATGTTGAGACAGAACCATTCCCAAATTTTCAATGGGGCCCAATAAATGAATTTCTACTGAAGGGAATGAATTAACAATTTTATTCAGCGCCTCAAAATCAAACCATGAAGAAATCGTTCCCACGTAACCCAACACATATTGCCCACTCTTTTTTCCCGTCTCTATATTAACTGGAGTATGCAAAAAAGAAGATGGCTCAAATGCGTTATGAACAATGGAGCATTTTTTAGGGTGCCCAACACGCGCAATAAGTTTATCACGAAGGTTTCCACTAGAACAAAAAACATGTGAACACGCGTTAATTAATTCTTTCTCATTCGCCATCAAGGAATCTCTACGTGATAGATTTCTAGGAAATGCCAAGACATCATCCATGCAATCATAGATTAGTCTTGCGGAAAAATGTTTTGGGAGATACTCAAATAACTCAGGCGATGAAATCCACACAATATTCGGGCGCAGCCAGTTGAGAAACATACCTACCATTATTCGAAATAAAAAAACATTAATTTTGGAAATAAAGACAAACCTCCCACCGAACGGAAGGCGAAAAAAAGGATACAGATTTACTCCATCGCGATCATTCCTTGCAAGACGACTACGCCTCCAGGAAAATGGAAAAAAAACGGTCACATCATGCGAAAGAGAGAGATGCTGGGCAAGGAAATGGGGGCGCTGTTTAGCCCAATCCCAGTCAACATTCATGATATACATGATGCGGTGACGCATATCAGATCTCCCTTGATCCGTTAAAGGTATGAACTAGAGTGATTGTGGAAGACTTTGAGCGTACGCACAAAACTAGGCAAAGTAATCTCGCAAAACTTTTACAATACGCTCAGCTGCATGTCCGTCCCCATAGGGAGAAACACCACGCGCCATCGAGCGATAAGCTAAGTCATCATCAAGTAGTCTTTGAACCTCAGAAACGATAACATCAAAATTCGTACCAACCAGTTTAACTACTCCTTCATCAACAGCCTCAGGACGTTCGGTCTCATGTCGTAACACCAAGACAGGCTTACCTAAAGCTGGAGCTTCTTCCTGAACACCGCCAGAATCACTTAATATAATGTAAGAACTTTTCATTGCGGCTACAAAGGGCAAATAGTCCAGCGGATCACACAAAATAACTCGTGAATGTGAACCCAATAAACGATGCGCAGTATCCTTAACATTTGGATTGGGGTGTACTGGGTACAGCACCTGAATATCCGGGTTTCGATCTAGCAAGGTAAGCAATGCACTACAAACTTGTTTAAATGGTTCGCCAAAATTTTCGCGTCGATGAGCTGTAACAAGAATCAATCGCTTGCTGGGATCCAGCGCAATTGGCAATTCCATATTCCGATCAACAACACTTAACAATGCGTCAATTACAGTATTGCCTGTCACAATAATATCGACATCCGCTACGCCCTCACGCAAAAGATTTTTACGTGAGCTCTCAGTAGGTGCGAAATGCCACTTCGCCAGACGACTAGCAATTACACGATTCATTTCTTCCGGGAACGGATTTTGCATATCCAACGTGCGTAGACCAGCCTCTACATGACCAAACGGGATTTTATGATAAAAACAAGCTAAAGCAACTGTCATGACAGTCGTAGTATCGCCCTGGGCCAGCACAGCATCGGGTTTTTCTGCAAGCAGTACATCATCCAGAGCGAGTAACAGTAGTGCCGTGAGTGTCGTCAATGCCTGATTTGGCCGCATGATATCCAAATCGATATCTGGCTTGATATTGAATACCTTCATAACCTGATCCAGCAAATGGCGGTGCTGGGCGGTAGCCAACACACGCACATCAAATACTGATTCTTGTTTGAGAGCAAGAATAATGGGTGCCATTTTGATGGCCTCTGGACGGGTGCCAAAGACACAAAGTATCTTGCTTTTCATTAAAATCGTTCTCTGAGAAGTTTCCTTGAAATCAAAGTCTTAATCCTGCCAGCACCACATAAATAAATACGAATTTCTCAGAAAGAATTAGCAAACCGCACTATCGAAAATATAAAAATATTCCAACCCGAAAATTTCGCTAGTTGCACATCGGCATAATGAATAGTCGGTATAGCCAACTATGAAACTTCCGGAAAACGAGATGACTCCCAACGACCAATAGACTTTGCGTAACCCCCTACCTACAACATACATGATTGTCGTTACCTCATACTCATGATTTCAAGACACGATCAAAAACCATAATGAATTAGTTTTGTTTCTGCGGCAGTAACTTTCTTTTCAAAACTGCAAGTGATGGACTCAATATAATCGGAGACTCAACATCATAACCGTCTTTACTAATTCTAGTATTCAAACAGTCATTAACTATGCGATTATGCTGAGGCCCCAAGTAACCCTGATAACCCGAATAGTAAAACTGGCTTCCAATTTTTTCATATCCAACTAACAAAAAATCTGATTTTTCAAAATCTAAAGGATAAATAACTAATTTTTGAAATTTGTAAAGATATGGCCAACCCGCTTCAATTGATGATATCTTAGCATTTTCTGGAATATTTGATTCAATAAGAGTACTTATATTTCTGTAAGGAGACAAGTTTTTGCTGATATTGTAAAAGAAGGTTGCATAAAGATTAGTGGTTGGTGAATTTACTAACTGTATGTTTTGTTTGCCATCAAAACCAAGCAAAAGGTAAAATGAGGCAGTGATAACCAAGTAGATTGAAAATGCACACGCAGCCTTAATTGCGGATATCCGTTTGAAAAATGCCCCAACTCCTTGGATGAATGCATATACAACGAATGGGAAATATAAGGTATGGTAATGGGTGTAATAATTAGTTTTTTCAGCACCGCCGATATTTCCCAAAATATTGGGTAACAACATAATAAAAGCAATCAAGAAAATCTTTGGTCTAAATATTAGTGCAGGCAACAATAGTGGTGCGTTTACCAATAATAAAGATTTGGTTCCATTTAAAAATAGTTCATTTGAAAATAAATTTATTAAAGCTTCCACACTGAAGGGAATGCTACTTGTATAGTAACTATTATTAATATAAAATTTAACAACTATAAAAAATATAACCAAAACCGCTATTCCGAGCAGCAACCTTCTAACTAGATCTCGTTTATCGTAATAATCTTTGTAAAATAAAATTGAATATAAAATTAAAAATATGCCTGAATATAATATGACTTTTTCAACGATAAGTACTGCTATTGCAAGAACAAACAGCATTGGATAAAAAGTCTTCTCCCTATTATCTGTGTAATAAAACAACAACAAGCCAAGGGGTAAAAACATTCTGTCTACATATGGTTGCCCAACAATCGACCACGACCATGCCGGGTGAAAGCTTATGGCGATTACAGCTAACATCGACATAAATACTGGAATTTTACTTTTCCGAGCAATCTTAAATGACAGAAACAAAAAAAGAACAAATGATAATATATTAAATCCATGTGCCACATAAGGCGCGTCAAATAAATAAAGAAAAAGTGAAACAGGGTAAAGTATTAAATATAGGTGAAACCTAAAATGGTTGTAATCAACTGCTTTATAATCTGCACTCTCTAAAACCATTTCGCATAATTTATACGCATCTAGCGTAACCAAGCGTTGATAAAAAATAAAATCATTAAGGCTAGGCTGCCAAGGATTGAAAGGCCCATTTCCAGAATGAATATTCTCTAACAATAAGTAGAGTTGCCCAACATCCCCTTGTAAGGCATAACCGCTATTGACTCTTATATATGTGAGTAGGGCTACAATTAATAATAATACTAAAAGTGCCAGCAAGGTTTTAAATTGAAAAATTTTCACAATTTTAGTTGTACGGAGAAAGGTCATATATTACTCTGCAATATCAGTAAATTCTTACAATCTCACTTCGTCAGTTATGACTGTGACTTAGTGAGCAACTGATAGAAAAAACTTAGAGTTACAGTCTAAAATCAGCCGCTATCGCATCGTTATAGAACATTTTCACTGTATCGAGTGAATATTCGTCAAGGTCATAGCCCACCAAGGAGAGCTTTTTAAGAATGTCATTCGTTACGGTGATCACCTGACAGCCAATTTGATCTGCTTGGAAAATATTCAACAGCTCGCGCGGGCTTGCCCAGATTAGCTCTGCCGCAGGCGCCACTTTCAGTTGTTCAACGGCAGCTGCCATAAGCGGCACGGGATCATGACCGGTATCGGCAATACGACCCGCGAATACAGAAACATAACTGGGAACATTGGGGTTAAGAGAAGCAACCACATCCCGAACCTGGGTCAGCGTCATGATTGCTGTGACGTTTAACTTAACTTTCTTCGCAGCCAATTTTTTAACAAGCGGGTAGCAGGTTTCCTGCTTGGTGTTGGTCACAGGAATTTTGACGTAAACATTCTCGCCCCAGCTTGCAATTTCCATTGCCTGCCGTTCCATCTCGGCAAAGTCATCCGAAAACACTTCAAACGAAAGAGGCTTGTCTTTGATGGAGGTGAGAATGTCTTTGCAAAAGGCGCGGTAATCTGTAATGCCAACCTTTTTCATCAAGGTCGGGTTAGTGGTCAGCCCTTTGATATAGGGCTTTGCGTACATTTCCAGCATGCCAACTTTATCAGCGCCATCCGCAAAAATTTTGACTTTAAGCTCTTCAACTTTTTTCATTTCATTTCTCCTAAAATAATATGTGCGGCTTCTGCCAGAGACTGCGCACGAAAATTCACCGACTCAGGCTGTTTTTCAGCGTAGCCGTAATCGATAAAAAGGGTTTTACAACCGGCTCGCTGCCCGGCCTCGATATCTCGCCAGCGATCACCCACCATGTAGCTCTGGCCCAGATCAATGCCGTGCTGCCTGGCCGCCGACAGCAATGCTCCAGGCAACGGCTTGCGGCAATCACAAGCATCACCGTTGTCGTGATAACAGGTCCGGAACTCGTCAATCGGCAAGCAGGCAGCCAAATGATTGTTGATCTCCTTAACCACAGCCATCGGTGTCGTGCCGCGAGCTACATCAGGTTGATTCGTCACCACAATCAACATAAAGCCTGCGTCATGCAGCGCGGCCAAGGCATCTGGCACACCCGGCAAGATTTCCATCGCAGCCAGGTTGGCTGGCGGGTACGGTTTGCCATCGCGCACCACTGCGCGATTGATCACACCATCCCGATCGAGAAAAACAGCCAGCCTCATTCAAGTATCCGTCTTATTTAATTGTAGATTCCCACTTGGTCTGGTTGGTTTTCAATTTCGGGTGCGACACCAACAAGTGCCAAACCACAGCCTGAAAGGCTTCGGAATGTGGCGTGACGTTTTCTTCATTTACCGTGGGCACAATTACACAGGCATCTGCAACCTGCGCTGTGTATCCGCCGTCGCGGCCAACCACCCCGGCAATCTTGGCGCCAACGGTCTTGGCGTATTTCATGGCCTCAACCAGGTTGGGGCTGATGTTTTTTTCCAGATTGCCGCCGCCGACAGAGAAAATAAACACAGCATCTTTTGCACATAGTTTGCTAATTCTTAGCCACCCTGCAAAAATTGATGCCCAGCCATCATCATTCGTTCTGGCAGTCAACTCTGAGACGTTGTCGGTCGGCGCATAGGATTCAATTTCGACTATCTTGCGGAAATCGTTCACAGCGTGAGAGCAGTTGCCTGCGCTACCGCCAACGCCCAGGAAGAAAATCCGGCCACCTTCGGATTTCACCGTTGCCAAGAGATCTGCCATCTTTTCAATGGCTGCCACATCCATCTTTTTAATAATCTCAATGGACTCGTTTAAATGCTGCTGTGCGTAACTCATGCTTCATCTTCCTTTTAAGAAATTAAGTTTTCAAAAAATATGTTTCAGTTTCTTTCAGACCACTATGCGAGCCAATCTCATAAAAGCGTTCATGCACCTCATAACCGGCAAGTTCCCCCCGCAAGGAGAGCTTGTGGTAAACCTCGGCCAGGTCGAACGCTTGTCCAACAGCATGCGCTCGCAGCACCCGGCTGGTCAGCACGCCCAGGCCGTAGTCGATAAACGCCATTTCCGGACGCGGCGCATGCTTGTTGTATTCAATCAATTCTCCCTCGCGAAACAGCACATTGCTTTTGTCCCAGCGGTCACCATTTTCAAGTACCGTCATCAACGCGGCTTTTTTGCTTTTATGAAAGGCCTGCTCAACCGTGCCAAAATCAACCGGCAAAAACGAGTCGCCATATAAGACAAAAAACTGCTCCCCCAGCAAAGACAACGCTTGTTTCAGAGCCCCCCCAGTGCCCAGCAAAACAGGTCCGTCAATAGAATACCTTACATCCAGCCCAAAGCGCGAGCCGTCGCCAACAACGGACTCTATCATCTCGCCCAGATAGCCTATGCACAAAACAACCCGCCGAATTCCTTGAGCGTGCAGATAGTCCAACTGTCGGCAAATAAATGGCCGGCCAGACACTTCGACCAACGCTTTAGGAATAGTCTCGGTGATGGGCCGCAGGCGCGTCGCCAAACCTCCCGCCAAAATAGCAACCGTAAACACTACCTGCTCCTCACTAAGAAGACATCATCACTTTGGTGCCTTCAAAGTCAAATTTGAAGCGCACTTCTTCCAGGCCTGCATCTGTCATTGCTTGGCGCAGCTTGTTGCGGTCATGTGCCATGAACATTAAGAAACCGCCACCGCCTGCTCCCACCAACTTACCGCCTACGGCGCCATTTTTCATACCGAGTTCATACCACTCGTCAATTTTGGGGTTACTCATGCCGCCGGAGCGGCGCTTTTTATGCTCCCAATGCTCATGCATGAGTTCACCAAACAAAACCGTATCACCAGCAACCAACGCGTCTTTGCTACGGTAGCCTAACTCTTTGACATAGTGGAGATTTTTCAGCATTTCAGCGTCGTTTTGCTGAGACTTCACCTGCTGATCTTTCAAGATCCCGCTGGCACTGCGAGAAAAGCCTGTGAAGAAAAGCAATAGGTTATCTTCCAAGTCAAACATGATTGCCATGCTGGTTCCAAGCGGTGTCGCGGTCACCTCGTCGTCTTTGTGAAAGGTAAAGCACGTAACACCACCAATCGCGGCAATGTACTGGTCCTGTTTGCCAATGGGCTCTCCCAGACGGTCAATTTCTATGTGGCAAGCCAATTCCGCTAATTCCTCCTGATGTAAATGGCGCCTGCGGTGGGTATGCAGCGCTTTGAGTAGCGCGGTGGTGAAGCTACCCGATGACCCAAGCCCCGTACCGGCGGGAATATCTGCTAGCGTTGTAATTTCAACCTGCGGTGTCTTGAAACCCATCATATGCATGGCTTCGCGAATGATCGGATGCTTGACGTCCTCAATGTTGTTCACGTGCTCAAGCTGTGAATACTTGAGGAAAATACCTTCTGTGAACGGACGCATGACGTTGACATATACATATTTATCAATAGCCGCTGAGACCAAAAAACCTTCATGCTCTCGGTAATAGGAGGGAAGGTCAGTACCGCCCCCGCCTAACGTAATGCGCAAAGGACTACGCGCTATGATCATAGCCAGACTCCTTGTAAATCTTTTCGATAACCTTCAATGCGGCATAGGCATCGCCCAGTCCAGCCGCTGGGGCCCGATTGAGTTGGATATCGTCATAAAACTCCGCCATCTCAACCGCCCATGAGTCATCACTCATTGGGTATTCCCAAGAAAGTGTTTCCGGCGGCCCCATTTCCGGCAACATCTTATACCAGGTGAGTTTCTCTACGCCGTAACTGCCGCCAAGGCCAGACAGATCCAACTTGCCGTCCCGGCCATAAATCTCCATCGAGAAAAGATTTTTCCACTCCGTGCAAGAGACATGCAGAAAGGCCGTCTGTTTTTTCTCAGTCTTGAGCAACATGAAACCGTTGTCGTCAACCGGCATGTCCCAGTAATAGGTATGAGCAAAACCTTGCACTTCACTGAAATCACCCAAAAACCAACGCGATAGATCGATCAGATGTGGGCCTTGGTCAATCAACTCTCCGCCACCAGAAAGCCCCGGTTTGGCGCGCCATTCTTTGTCGTACCCGATGCGCCCGCCATGACCGTATCGGGCGCGAATAAACATCAACTCGCCAAGCGCCCCTGAATCAAAAATTTCCTTGGCTTGTCGCAATGAACGGTGGTACCGATGATTGAACCCAACGTGAACTTTTACACCTTTTTTCCGGGCGGCAGCCATCACTGGCTCCAGCTCACTGGCTGATCGGGCTGCGGGCTTTTCGACAAGAATGTGTTTACCAGCCTCTATAGCGGCAAGGGTAATGACGGCAAGAGAATCATGCAGGGTAGAGATCACCACCACGTCCACTTCCGGCAACCACACCAGCTCGCGCCAGTCGCGGAACACCTTGGCTCCAGAACCTTTCGCCAAATTTTCAGCACGGCCAACATCGATATCGGCACAAGCCACCAACCGCCCACCCTTACCAAGTGCTTTTACCCGCTTCTGGCCGATCATGCCGCAACCAACAATCCCGATACCCAACGGTTTATCAACACTGCTCACTTATCACCCCAGATATATCCACGGTCTCGGCCGGTTATGCGGCGCAAGGTGTAGGCGTCGCTGCCAGACAGCTCTCGCAGATGCTCAGGCCAGTGCTCCCAGTCGTCCCACACTGCGCTGATCAGCTTGGCGGTGATGCCGTCGCTGGCGCTGGAGGCTAGAAAGAGTGCCAGATCTGCCCCCTTGTCCAAGGGGGCACCGCCGGTTTCCTTTTGTTTGACCGAGCGCTCGTAAAAAGCTTGTCCCACCTTTTCCGGACCGGCCTGCAAGATTTCATCCAACATGCGTGTATTGAGTGCGCCGGGGGCAATGGAATTGACATCAATCCCTGTGCCGCGCACCTCTTCAGCTAGCGTTTCAGCATAGCGCACGATGGCGGCCTTGGAGACCGCGTAGGCGCTGATGCGCGGCAGCGGGTTGGTAGCGCCACCACCCGAGAGCTGAATCACCTTGCCATAGCCCTGCGCCTTGAAGTGCGGCAACACAGCACGGCTCATGAGTATGGAGCCATACACATTGATCTCAATGGCCTTCATCCAATCGGCCCAATCGACGGACTCAATCTCGCCTTTGGGGCCGTAAACCCCCGCGTTATTGACCAATATGTGACACCCACCCAGCAATTTCAGGGTCTGCGCCACCACGCTGTGCACGTCAAACTCCACCGACACATCGGCCACCTGTGTAACAATTTTTTGCCCAGCTGGGGCCATGCCAGTCAGTTCGGCGCGCGCGTCTTCCAGCATGCTGGCATTACGGGCGCACAGCATCAGGTCGGCACCTGCAAGCACAAATTTGCGGGCAATTTCCAGGCCCAAACCTTGGTTGGCTCCGGTGATGATGGCCTGCTTACCTGTTAAAACTTTTTGCATCATTTACCCCCAACCATTGAGGAGGTGCCTACAGCCACGTAGTTGAATCCAGACTGCAGAACTTGCGCCTGCAAATGCCGGTTGGCGTCCACTACCACCAAGCCCGGTTTGGCCTTGGCTGAAAGGTCCGATGCAGATTGCTTAAATTCGGACCACTCGGTGCCCACCACCAACGCGTCCGCATTCACCACCGCGTCCAGCGCCGCCGTGCAGTGGGTTACCTTACCTGCCCAATGCTCCGGTAGCTTTTTAACAGCGGGGTCATAAACACGCACTTTGGCACCCTGCTTCAGCAACCAGTCACACAACTCCACCGCCAGCGAACGGCGCAGGATGTCGGTGCCAGGCTTATAGGTCAGGCCCCAAATCGCGACGGTGACCCCCGATAACAAGCCAAATTGCTGCTGCAATTTGCGTCTCACCCAGTTTTTGTGTTCGTCGTTGCTGGGACGCACCGCCGACAGCAGTGGCGTGGCCAACTTGTGCACCTGGCTTTCAATGCTCAAAAAGGCGATGTCTCTGGCAAGAGTGCCCCCAGCAAATGGCCCCCCGGGCGATACATAGGCTTTGGAGCCAATGCGGGCCTCGGTTTTGAGACCACGCTCCACCTCTTTGGCGTCGGCGCCTACCAGTTCGCAAATAGCGGCAATTTCGTTGGCAAAGGTCACCGACGTGGCCAGGAATGCGTTGATGGCATGCTTGGTCATTTCGGCCGACTCCACCGACATCCATTCCACCTTGTCAGTAACAGGAGAAAGCAGCCTTTCAAGGACCTTGCGTGTGACGTGATTACGCACGCCAACGACAATACGGTCAGGTTTGAGGAAAACGTCGAGCGCTTGGCCCAAGCGCAAGTTTTCTGGTGAACACGCAAAGCTTAGGTTTTTGTTCGGCAGATTTTGCTGCGCAAAGGCCTCAAGCTTACGAATGGAGCCCACCGGCATCTGCGATGAAACCAGAATCACAGCGCCATCGGCCAAAAAAGGCAGCGCCATTTGAATCTGGCCTTCAACAAAAGGCACATCAGCCTGGTCTTCGTCATTTACCGGCGTATCAAAGGCCACCCACAATACCTCAGCACCTTCAAGCGCTAGCGCTGGCGAGGTAGAAAACTTCAGCCTGCCATTGGCAATGCCGGCTTGGAGCAAGTCATCCAGGCCGGACTCAAGCAACGGCGCTTTACCTTGGGCGAGTTTCTGAATGGTGGCGGTGTCTGCATCCAAACCGTTCACGTCGTGGCCTACAGACGCCAGGCACGCCGCCGTGACCGAACCCAAATGCCAGAGCCCCTGAACACAGACTTTCATCACTGCCCCCTGGACTCAAACACCCACTCATTGGCACGCAGATATTGCACGGTTTTAATCACACCTTCTTTGATGCCAAATTTGGGCTTCCAGCCCAGTGCCTGAATGCGCTTGGTATCCAAAAAGATAAACGGGTTGTCACCAATCCAGCCACGGTCGCCCCCGGTGTATTCCATGACGGGCTTAACGCCCAGTTCTTCACAAATCCAACCAATAGAGTCGTTCACCTCGCAATAGCCATCCACACCCAAGTTAAAGATATTGACCCGGTCTGGCGCCTTGTCCATGGCTAGCAAAATGGCATCAATACAATCTTGTACATAAAGGTAGGACTTGCGCTGCTTGCCGTTGCCCAACACCGGCAGGCGGGTGGGGTCGGCTTTGAGTTTTTGGTAAAAATCAAACACATGGCCGTGGGTGTAGCGTTCACCCAAAATCGACACAAACCGAAAGATGCACGCCTGAAAACCAAAGCCTTCGCAATACGCAGAAATCAGCCCCTCGCCTGCGGCCTTGGATGCACCATAGAGTGAGGTCTGTATAGGAAACGGCCCGTCTTCTGGCGTCGGCACCACGGGTGACTCTCCATAGACCGAGCCAGTGGACGAAAATGCAATTTTCTTAATGCCGTTGGCGCGCATCGCCTCAAGCACGTTGTAGGTCGCAATCGTGTTTTGCTCCAGATCTCGACGCGGATGGTTGGTGCCAAACCGTACATCGGCATTGGCCGACAGATGGAACACCGCCTCGGCCCCAGCACATGCAATCTTGAGAGCATCCAGATCCAGCAAATCCATCGCCATGAGCTTGAACCCTTGGTTCTTCAACGCACCGTCCAAAAAACGACGCTGGCCAGTGGAGAAATTGTCCACGCCAATTACTTCGTGGCCCCCAAGCAAGAGCCTGTTGACCAATGTGCTGCCGATAAAGCCGGCACAGCCGGTGACTATAAAGCTACTCATATGTCAACATCCCTGATTTTAAAAATCCAATATCGCGACAAAAAATATCCAACAAAAACTGTTACCACCACAGCAGCACACACGCCAAGATAAGCCGAAAACCCGAAAAGTTCCACACTTATTCCGACCACGAGAATTGTAAAAACATAATTAACAAACCACAGCACCATGTATCTAGCCAATTGCCAACTATGTCGACCAGCTTGAGCCGAGAATGTGAAATATCGGTTCGCCAAATAATGGAATAGCGTAGACACAAAGTAAGCCGCCGATACAGCCAAAATGTATACAAAATTTAAAATAGAACTAGCGAGCCACATCACAAAAAAATAAATAACCGCCGTTATTACGCCTACAACGCCAAATTTAAACGCAGACGAAAAATGCGTTTCGACTAGCTTCCGAACATACCCAATAGTTTGCATACGGTTTAGAGATTCCGCTTAGCAGTCATCAACACCCTGATACCAAAGGGCAAAGAAAATAAATTCAACAATTTAGCTTCCAGCCGCATTGCGATGGCAACCAATGCACTACTTGAAGTGCTGGCGGCTTGGTCGCGAACAATCGATTTAGATTGACCACGAATCTTGTTGAGTAATTTGATGGCCGCAAAACCCGGAAACAATAAAAATCCAAGGTGGGATTTTCTTGAGACGGTAAAGCCCGCCCGTGTCAGCTTGGATCGCAATTCCGATGCAGAGTAACGCCTAAAGTGATGCAATTGAGCATCATAAGTATCATAAAGATATTGACCGGCCGGCACCTCAATAACAAGCGAACCACCTGGCTTCAACAATTTGGATGCATTTTGTAGTGCCAAGGCATCATTTTCAATATGCTCCAAGACATTGAGCATCACCAAAACATCAATACACATGTCTGGCAGAGAACATTGCAGCAGATCAAAGCGAATCAGCGGCATGCCCGGAAGCGATTTTGCTAGCTTGAACAGGGGCTCTTTGACCACATCGGCACCAATTACCACAGCTTGCGGGAAGGAATTTACCAAGTCTTTGATAAGGAAGCCTGAGGAGCATCCAATCTCCATAATGACCCCGCGCCCGGAAGGCAAGGCTTGAGAAACTTGCTTCATGGCATCGCTACGCGAAGCAAGATCGATAGGGTGTCTATCGCCCGCAGCTTCTTCATGGAGCGCGGTCAGGTCGTCCGACCAGCCGGCAAAATTTTCGCTGTATTCAAGCACTGGCGTGCGCTGATCGCCAAACATAAAATTCTGGCCATCCCACTTAGGGGAAACTGAATATCCTACTGGCGGTGGCAAGTCAAAAGGTAGCATCATTCACGTTCTCCAAAATTAACTTGCCGATCCACGATATACATCGGCCGCCGCTTCACTTCGTCGTAAATGCGTCCGACATATTCCCCAATCAGGCCAAGGCCGAGCAACTGTAAGCCGGCGAAGAAACATACAACAAGTACAGTCGTTGAAAGCCCGGGTGTTAAATCGATTCCTATTAATTTTTGTAGCACATACCAAGCAGCTAGCAAAAAACTCAACCCGGCTAATATGAAACCGCCTATAGACATCATGAACAACGGCCGCGAACTGAAACTAATAAGACCATTCATGCCGATTTTTAGCGATCCGGTCAGACGATTGTAGTTACCCGTACCCGCGTAACGTTCATCACGATCGTATTCGATAAATGCCTGCTTGAACCCGACGTAGGCCACCAGACCACGCAGAAAACCGTGACTCTCATTAAGCCGTCGCAACTCCTCGATGACCCGCCGCGTCATAATGCGGAAGTCACCCGTGTTGCGAGGGATCTGCACGTCGCTGAATTTGTTAATGAGTGAATACCCAAGGTGGGAAATGATGCGCTTGACCAGTGTTTCACCCTTACGCGAACGCCGCTTGGCATAAACCACCTCGTAACCATCGTTCAACTTGGCGTACATCTGCTCGATGAGTTCGGGCTGATCCTGAAGGTCAACATCGATCACCACGCAGGTTTCACCAGTGCAACTCATTATCCCAGCCATCGTCGCCGCCGGCTGGCCGAAGCGCCGGGAAAACACCATCATCTTGATGAATTGGTTGCGATTGATCTCTTCAAGAATCACGTCTTCTGTATTGTCGGGCGAAGGATCAAGGGCAAAAATGATTTCATAACTCACCCCCATCTTCTCCAGCACCGCTTCGGCACGGTGCAAAAAAGGGCAAATGTTTTGCTCTTCTTTGTAGACAGGGACGATAACCGTAAGCTGGACGCCAAGTGCTGGAGGCTTTGGAAATACAGCCGCTGTCATATCACTCCATTTCAATGTTATTTGGAATAAAACGCTATTAAAAGCAACAATCCGGCAAAGCCGGAGAATTTCAAAATTGTGAACCGCTCAAAGGGACTAACCGGGATCTATTACGTGGCCAGAATTCTTTGTTTTACGTTTCAAAGTCATGTACGTAACCCTGTCGGCTCTTGGTTGAGTAAACTCTGCAAGATATATTAACTTGTGTAATTAGTTTAGTTCATACACTATTAGACCACATGAAACAAACAGCCTTGAAGCTATCTTGATGGCCTCAGGGCGGGACCCCACAATCGAAAAGCCGGTAAGACATTTTTTCCCAAGTGCAGAATTGGCGTTTTTCATAGTATAGAGGCCCACTATGTGGTCGATAGCGAATACGCTCCCGGGAAACGGTCTGGAGCTCCTGTGTTCCATAAAAAACGTAATGAAGCAACACAAACGGGAACAAACCCACCCACGTGGTCGTCTGTGACGGATAGCTCAGACAGTAACGAAGGAAACGGAGGCGATTAATCCACGGTATTTTTTTTCTTTCAATGTCACCATTCAGCGGTAGTGGCAACAACACACGGAACAAGGGCCCAACACACTTATAGCCGTTATAGAGCGGGAATTGCCGTACGACTTTTATAAGACCGGCTTCCTCGGCAACGATCACACCAATCGCATGAAGTGCATCGTGATCGTGATGCCCACCTTCCCAGGCAGGCAGGTAGATTGCCGTCACCATTGAGTAACGGTTCAACCAGTTGACTATCCATTCACTTGCTATCTTCAAGTGGTCAGGCAGGCTTCCATCAGGAATAAAAAGCGTATGTCCGGCAAAAAAAATGTCTTCTTCTTGCACCCCCAGCTTCGTCAAGACGGCAAAGGACTCACAGTTACGGCGCAGGGATGATTCCCCCTCAAAAGCCCCGTCAGTCAGATAAGCACATACCACGCGTCGCCCCTGACGCTGCTCATCAATAATTTTCTGAAAGACACCAAACTCATCGTCCTGATGTGCAAATAAAAACAACGCAGAGGGTTGCACCAAAGTTGTCTCAGTAAGCATTCAGGTGTTTCTCTGATTTACAACTTGGAGCGCACGCGCTTAAGTCGATGCGATTGGGCAATTTCAGTAACGAATTTAATTTTTACAGGGACCATATATGCCTGTAGCCGCACACCGCATAGTTGCCGAATAGAACGGCGGGCCAATGCTTCATCGGAGCCTTCACGGAGGATTACATTTACACAAACAATTTCCCCCAAAATCACATTGGGTTCCCCGTACACAACGGCATCGGCGACCTCGGGGCAATCAAGAATAACCGTCTCGACTTCCGCTGGATAGACTTTTTGGCCCCCCACGTTAATGATGTCGGACTGCCTTCCCAAGATGCGAATCCACTCGCCGTCCGTTTCAACCAAGTCGCCCGTGATCAAGAATCCGTCATCTGTAAAGGGACTTTCAGCATTGATATAACCAAGCATCGCCGCGTCTGCACGGATCTGGAGAATATTGTCAACCACCCGAACGTTGTAACCCGCACCACCCAGCTTCAGCCACAAGGAGTCTGGCGAACGCGACTTGGCTCGGAGCACACCAAGTTCAATCATTCCATAAGTCTGTCGCAGCTCGATTCCGGGAAATACCTTCCGAAGATTTCGCAAGGTTGTCTCGGGCATGGGCTCTGCACCGTAGGTGATTAATTTCAGCGAACTCAGGTCATGGCCACTATACGCCCTGCTGATGAGGAGCATATTCAGAAAACTAGGTGTCGTTGGCAGTAGCTCAATGCCATACGCAGCGATCAGCTCACAAACATGCTCTGGGGTTCTGCGCTCTGGCACTACGATAAGACATAGATTGGAAAGGCAATGCAGCAAAGTGTTGAGGCCACCCCAATGATCGAAGAGCAGGAAGTTCAAGGTGATCATGGCAGGTCGGACGACATGAAATTTCTCTAGGAGTTTTGAGAAATCATGGACCACCGCCTTGGGCTTGCCTGACGATCCCGAGGTGAACAGCACCAGTCCAGGCACCCGTCTCTCCATCACGATTTTGTAAAGTTCGGGAATATTATTTGGCTGAAGCCGCTCGATCTTGGGTGCATCGCCCGATACATCAACGATCCAAGCAGGAGAGACTTCGCTCTGGAAGTCTCGTAGTGAGTCGAACGCCTCAGGAGTCAGAGGAATCACAATGCAACAGCGCTCAATAAGTGCAAGCAACATACTCACCGCGAGTGGAGAATAATCTCCACGCAGAATCACCGGTGCACCTGGCTGAACTCCCTGGACTTCCAGCCACTCGATTTGCTGACGCACGTCCGCTTCAAGCTGACCATAACTCATGGACTCTCCCCGGAAAACCACTGCGGTGGCTTCGGGCTTGGATGCAAATCTATCGAGTAGAAATTTTATTTGACTCAAAACGATCTTTCAAAATTGAACCAGCGCCGTTGCCCATGAGAGGCCAACGCCGAACCCGCACAAGACAACAAGTTGCCCTTTGGCAAACGAACCGTTAGCTAAAAGCTTAGCAAGAACGACGGGAATGGAAGAGGAGACGAGATTTCCTGTCTCGGCCATGTCGATCACCATTTTGCTTGCAGGGATCTTCAAACTGCGGGCGATGCCTTCAAGCGCGAGCTGACTGGCTTGGTGAAATACAAACAACGAAACATCGTCGAGCGACTTGTTTTGTTTGGCTAATATGCTTCGCACGGCTGCAGGTACAGCATTATTGAAAAAACTCAATACGCCCATGCCGTCCATTTGTATATGATTTGGACTGTGAATCCGTCCACTCTTGTCTGGAATCACGACCTCATCCACAGTAGAAGCCGCATGGCGGGCTCCACCATTCTTGATGATGAAACGATCTGCATGTTTACCAGAGGTTCCGAAAGTCATGTCGAGAACGGTCATGCATGGTTGCTGGGCTGAGACGACCGCTGCTGCTGCGCCATCACCAAACAGGGGGCGAATAGATCGATCAACAGGATGCACCAGACGGGAATAGGTATCCGCTGTGATGACGAGAACTCGGTGAGCGGTTCCGCTCGCAACCAAGCTTCGCGCAATACCGAGGGCATACATAAAACCTGAGCAGGCGTGACTAATGTCAAATGCCATTACCTCGGTGGGCATGTCGAGCCGCGCATGCAAAAGCGTCGAATTTGGCGGAAGTACATGATCAGGCGTCTGCGTACAGAAAATCAAGGCATCAATATCGCTGGCGTGCAGTTGCAATTTCTTCAAAACATCAACGGCGGCCTCATACGCGAGATCGAGTGCGGTGACGCCCGGGCCGGCGATGGGCCGCGATATGACGCCAGTCCGTTCCACCGTTTTGCTCATATCCCAATGTGGATTTTCAACCTGAAGTTGTTCATTGGTGACCGTGTCTTTGCCAAGGCTATATGCAATGGCTTCAATGCCTATCCCGGAATTACTGTTCATCGTTCTTCTTCCAGAATTCCTGCAACATAAATGGCTTCCCGTGACCCGCATAGACCAGATAGTCTTCAGGCAACTCCCGCAATTTCTGCAAACTGTCCTTCAATTTGACCTTGTCGCCGCCCGGTAGATCGGTGCGACCAGGACCACCAGGCATCAACGTATCGCCGCTGAACAGATTACTACCGATCAACAGGCACACCCCCCCCGCTGTATGGCCAGGGGTATGAATGACTCTGACGGGAAACCCCGCCACATTCAAGTCTTCCGGCCCTTTGGCGAAATCCTCGCCAAAGGGTGGGATCGAAATGCTGTTTTTAGTTTCGAAAAGTATCTTGTACAGATTAGCCTGCTTCAGCAGCTTTGCATCGTCAGCGTGAAGAAAAAACGGTATTTGGTACTTTTGCATCAGCCCAGAGATCGCACCTATATGGTCGTAATGCGCGTGGGTATTGAGTATGGCAACAGGCCGCACGCCAAGTTCAGTGATAAGTTCCGAAATCGCCTCAGGGTCACTCCCCGGGTCAACAATCAAGACCTCCCGCTGGGCGTTCGAGATCAAGTAGCAGTTTTGCCGCCACTTGCCATTCACAAAAGTCGTAACATGGAAATCACTCATAAGCCTCCGAAATACACCGTTTGGCAACTAATGTTTCGAGCCAGGGGAGAAGCAAAGAAATTAATGGCATGCATGATTTCTTCGACCTCCAGCACCTTGGGTTTAAGCAAGGCCTCTTGCTTCGCTGCCAAAGCTTTGGGGCTGAGCGAGTCCAGCATACCGGAGTTGGCGACAAGCGACAGACCCAGCGTGTTGATGGTAATGTCAACATTTCCGCATTCACGGGTCAGCGCCCTCGCCATGGCTTCGACGCCTGCCTTGCTTGCGTTGTAAAGCGCGCTCCCCACACTTCCCAGGGGCACATTGATGGATGAAAAATTCACAATGCGCCCATAGCGCTGGCGTTGCATCAACTTCAAGGTTTCACGCGATACCAAGAAGTTCCCCAGCAAATTGGTATTCAGTATGTCCTGCGCACTCGCTCCACGCGTCAAAATCCCGAGGCTAGCCTGTGTAAGGCCCGCGTTGTTGATCAGTAAATTTACGGGCACTTTCAATGCGGTGATTTGCTTGAGCATCGAGACAACGCTTGGCTCATCACTGACATCAACGTTAAAGTGCCTGTAATCTTGATGATCAATGGTCGAAGCTTGCCGCGAACAGCCGTAGACCACCAGCCCTACTTGCAAAAACTGTTCGGCCAAAGCTTTGCCCAGCCCCCGACTGGTGCCGGTGATGAGAACGCTTCCTTTGTTCATCTATCAAGCCAGCAAAGTTTCTATGTGCCGCTCAAGGGCTCCCACCGTGGTAAAAGGACTTTGTTCGGACTCGAAAGCCGACTCGTCAACCACAACAACCGATTTCCCGGTTTTCTCTTCAACCAAGCGCTCGACTGCAATGAGTAGCCGGACCAAGGCCAGCGAATCAACGTTGCTACTGGCACTGAGTAGAGGCGTGTCTGAGGACTTGTCGATCTGGCCAGAGGCATCTTGATCGGCATTTATCTCATCGATTGCTTCGTCAATAATTTGTTTAGCTAAATTTTTCATAAAATTCCAATCGATGATGTCTAGTGTTAAAAATAATCAAGATCTGCAAGAGTAAAAAATACATCCACTTGCTTTTCCAACGATCGATGCTCATTCGATGCATGGATAAAAATTGGAGTCGAATGAGGAAGGTGGCGATCTGGAATGTGGAAAAACGGAAAGCCCTTGAGCCATTTTAAAGCAGAATTTTCTATGTTCACCAAGGTGAATACCGCATCACACGAACCCTCAATCGCCAAACGTGCTGCTAAAAACTTGAGCGCAATAGCCTCTTTTAACGTTAGTCGACGACGAAGTACCGCATCCATGGTCACAAATACCACCAAACCACCAAGCGTGACCTGCTTGAATGCCAGGTAACCTAGGCACTCACCTTGACTCCACACCCATTCAACTTTTCCATGAAATAGGGGGCCCTCTGAAAATCGCCAATTAAGGAAACGCTGACTGCGCTCAAAATGGGCACCAGCGTGATGACGATATTCCTCGAATATCTCGGACATCACACTATCTGAGGGTTCTGCTGCAAATTTGACATTGCTGACGGCCCCCATGGCGAGTGCGGAGGCACGCAACAGCCAGCGCCATGGTGACACGAGCAACTCGGCAACCTTGATCAGCGTTGAATTGGTGAAATGGGGTTTCAAAATATTAGAAACCCGAAGTGGCAAGCCGGTTGCTGCCAAGGTGAAGGCTATTGGAAACTTAAACAGCTTTCTGTAAATAAGGTCACTGCTATCGTTGGATGTATGAACAACAACATCAATACCATCCGGAGATTTTATTGCGCGAGTCATACTTATCAATGATGCTGCGTTTCGCACCGCAGGCATGATCACAAGATCTGTAATCGTCGCTCCCCGGCAAGATATAGATGGTGTTACCCAAAATGTCCGAGGCTGAATAAAGGAACGACCGACAAGGTCTTCCATCTCATTCCTCAGACTGACACTCGTAGACGGTCCATACGGATTTTGCAGATGCTTCCAGAGTAGATGATCTGGATCAATTACCTCAGGAGAGGAATAAACAGATGCGCCTACGGCAATATGCTCAGAAAGTTTTTTTTTATTAAATAAATCCAACCCGATTGAATTCATTTTTTTACCACTCTGCATAAGACTCAATCACTTGGGAGCCTTGAACTCATCAACAATCTTATGGGCAATGCGATCTGCATTTGCCATAATTGTCAGGGTGTGTGGTTTCTCTGGCAGTATCGACAAGCTCGCACCATCGACAACATAGATACCGCTGAGAGACATTACCTCACCAATTGAACCTGTCTCACCAATTTTTGGGGTTTTCCGCATTGGCAAAGTACCCGCGTAATGAATATCGCTCCCAGCACGTCCAGCCGTAAAGCTACCCGGTAGCAGAACAGCACCCATCGTACGGTAGCTTTTACTCAAAATATGTGCGCCTTTTTTCAGCAGGCCTTGAGTTTCATTATGGGGTGTGCACGACACAACAAGTTGCCCATCCGCGCTAAGTCTTGCCCGTCCACCGCCATATGCGCCTGGCAAAAACATATTTCCAACCACACAAGAGCTGAGCAAAGACTTTAACAAATCAGCACCATAGCGCGTTTTTAAAGGCACATGTCGTACGAATTCGGACATCGGAACGCCTGTAGTAGAAAACGTAGCACCAAACGCCGATAATCGATCGCCAAGCGATAAGGTAAAAGAAAGTTGCCCAAGACCAAATGCTGACTCTCTCTTCGCACCCAGAAAGCGTGGCACCCACACCATGAACGCCGCAGTAGGGCAAGACATAAGTGGCAGTGCCTCGTAATGGCCGAGAGTCTGAAGCACTAACCGGGTTGTTGCCAGTGTGCCTGCGGCCAAAATGATTTTCGTTGCACTGATCGACCGATACTCACCCTCACTGACTGCTTTCCCTTCGATGCTCCATAGACCTTCTTTTTTGGAAATACCCGACACCAAAAAACCTGCTTGCCATTGAAAATTTTCATACCGCTGCAACGAAGATAACTCATCTACGGCTGAATATAAAGCGCGTCTGTGACATCCCCAAAGGCAATTTCCCGAAAGACTGCAAGCTTGCCGTCCATTGTGGTCCTCATTGAGTACGGCAAGCCGTGTGCGCCCCATCTTAAAACCTCGTTGCACGAGCTTTTCTCTAGACTGGTTGTAACGTTGCAGAAAGTAATCATGCAGCTTATCCATCGCTATTGGCGGTTGTGACCATTCATCAAGTCCGTAATATTCGGACAAGTCGTCACTTACACCGCCACTTATGCCAATTCTCTTGGCAACCGCTGCATACGAATTTTCGATTTCCGATGAAGAAAAGGGAAATGATTCAAGCTCGGCGCTTGAAAAACGGGCAACACCGCATCCCCAAGCGTTGGAGAGGCCGCCGGTTGCCAACGAGCCGATAGTGGTGAAATTTTCACCAGAAATACGGTTCTTTTCCATAAACTGGTCAAACACGTACGCAAGGGAAGGTACACGCAGCTTGGGCGACACAGCCTCAAGCATTTTGAGTGCGTGAAACTTCTCTCCCACCGTTCGTCTAGCCTGAAGTGCATCGTTAGCACGCCACGATAGAAAATCCTCAGTTGGTGGCGGATCTTGAGCTTGTTTTCCACCATCAACCATCAAGACACGAAGACCAGCTCTCACGAGTGGAAACGCGGCAGAAACACCGGCAGGACCACTGCCCACGATGATGACATCAAAGTCAGGTTTCATAACCGTTCATCCCATGTGCGCGGAAGCACAACGCGAGTGACTGGCGCGAGCACAAAGCTCAATATCCTCCAGCCAGCTTCGGAAAGAACTGCATGGGCTATTCCAAAGAGGCTAGCTACGAAACCATGCGGCTCGCCTAGCCCCAAAAATCGTTGGGCACCAAATGTGGTCGCTTCTGCCAGGACGGTAGCTGAATCAAGCCTCCATACGAATTCTTTCTTCCACGAAGTTGCAATGGGGTTACCACCATCAACGATCGCAAGAAGAACAGGCCATCGAATGAAGGGTTTGGGTAAGGCAATAGCTTTGCCTCCTCGCAAACTCTCTATGATTCGCACATAGCTGCGCAACGCTGTACTGCCAGGTTGCCGCTTCATTACATAAGAAAGGAATACCCGTCCTTCGATAAGTAGGTGTCGTTTTTCATCATCACCCGCTGGGTGCATTCCTGAATCCAATGGCCTAAGTAACAGCCCTAGTTGCCGTAGATCGGACTCAGTAGCCATCCTCGGTAAATCGAAGAGCGAGTGAAGTCGCTCAAGACGCGACTGCTTACCAGCAAGTCTTATAACTACTGAGACAACAAATGAGGGAACAGGGACAAAGCTCCGCGACAAACGAAGTCGAACGCGTGCGATTGTGCTAAGAAATTCAGTGAAAGTGACAGGTTCAATACTCCCTAGGCACACCACACCGTGGCAAATATCTACACGCTCCGCAATTCGCAACAAGCCCAACGACAAGTCGTCAACATGTATAGGCTGCACCTTTGGGGCGGGTAGAAATGCGGGAAGGATCGGCAGATGGCGCACTGTATTAAACAATTCACCAAATAAACCACGTAGCTTGCCGCCATAAACTTGGCCAGGGCGAACCACACAGCCACCAGCGGCAAGAACGAGCTGCTCAATGTGCCATTTCGTTCGCCCATAGGCGGTTGGGGCATCAGATCGGGCAGTTTGGCTGGATACAAAGACGAGCTTTGCACCCACATTCTGAGTGGATGTAATGAGTAGTTCTGCTGCCAGAATATCCTGCGCACTGTTCTGTTGCCCGTTAGGCGACTTTCGAGTTGCAAGATGCAAGACAACATCTGTGTCCATAGGAAGAACTGGTGCCTGGTTCGACGCGAGGTCGTAGGGAATCCAATCGCAACCATGCAATTCTGGATATCGTCTGCACAGTCCGACAATTTGATATCCAGAAGAATGAGCCTGCTTAACAAATCGATCACCAATATAACCAGTGGTCCCTGTAACAACGATTTTCATGTTTTAGAACCGGACTCAGAGTTACTAGAAGGATTAGTTTGCGTATAGAAAATAAATTTTTTACTCAAAACGTATGAAAGTGCAACCATCACTATGTCCGACAGAAACTTGGCCATAACTGGCAGAGGTACCCATATTAGAATAAATACCAGCATCGCCGACGCAACAGGAACATTTGCCGCCAGAACAATAAAATACCGTACGGCCTGCTTCCCAGCAAAGCCAGACCCCGCCACATTGAAGGTATAACGCCGGTGCACTACAAAAGCAAAAGATCCAGCTGCTAGTTTGGAACCAATATTTGCAATTATTGGTCCAGCCAAGTCGAAATGGAAAAGAAAAAGAAATGTGCCCATGTCAATTCCATAGGCAAACACCTGTATCAGCAAATACCTCAGAAAAGTCATGCGCTGTTCTTTTTTATGACAACAATGTGATGAAGCGCGAACCACCGATTGAATGGCCATAGCAATTTTTCTATAAAAGAAACCATACCGGTCATACTATCGGGAAGCAGTTGACGGAAATTCAGACCGCCTGAAATTACGTACTTGAGATAATTGCCGGCTCGTTGCTCATGCACAATTTTGAGCGACGGATGCTTGCGCTCCAGTTCCGCCCTATCACGAACAAAAACGATGTAACTCAATGCCTGATTGGCTCCATTCATTGGACCCTCCACAGGGGTTTCCCATGCGGGAAAAGCTTTGTCGAATCCCTCGGTGCGAAAGAGTCGCTTAAATAGGAATGATGCAAATGGCCCGTAATAAGGCTCGAGCAAAATAGCACCCCCACCGGGAATTAGCACTCGTTCCAGCTCAAACAAGAATTTATCTGGGCGAGGAAAGTGATGAAAGCAGTTCTGCCCATAAATTGTTCTGACAGAATTATCAGCAAGATCCATCGATTCTGCATTGATCACTTTATCCAGATAAGGGGAATCGACTATATCTGTTGCCAATACATTGGGATAAGAATCGCGCATGGGAGAAATACCTGCGCCTAACTCAATTTCAGCACCGTTACCAGTGAAATATTTCAAATCGAGCTTCTTGAATAGATGATGAAATTCAGTGAATACATCGCGCAACATACGTTTCTTTGCAAGCATCTTCCGATGCAGGTCTAACCGGATCACGCCGTCAACATCCATATCGTCAAGAAGTGGATCACGCAATAAATCAAAAAAACTACTCATTTGTTATCCCCTTGGTCTTGAATACCTAAACGATTAGGAAGCAGCGACGATCTTGGCCTACGCGGAACCGATGCGATGTCATAAGCTAAAAAGGCTAAAATCAACTGTAGCCCCATCAGAACTGGAAGGGCGGAAAGCATGACAGTACCAGCAGGAGTCGTAATCCCTTCGCGTACAGCAAGGAACCAGTTCCACATGCCGAAACAAAAACCGAATAAAAATAGAGCCACACCTAACGGTAGCTCCATAGAAGCTAATGACATATCACGCAAATAGTAATTATAAAAAATTCTTTTGAAAAAATTTCTAATATGCTTGACAAAAAACTCACCAATAATATGTGATATTTTAAGATTGCTTACTTCATAAGAATATTTAGCATTCATCGGTATGTCAACTACAACAGCGCGCAATATATTGAGGCGAAATAGTAGATCAGTTTCAAAGAAAAAACGGCGACTTATCTTACCAAAAGGCAAAAGTCGAGCAACATCTGCGTGGATTGCAGTAAATCCGTTAGTGGGATCAAACAAGTCCCAGTAACCAGACGAAATCTTAGTCATAAAGGAAAGAACAGCATTGCCAAAAAGACGAACTTTAGGCATTGTATGTATTTCTTCAAGATCAAAGAAACGATTCCCCTTAGTATAATCTGCATCCCCAGACAAAATTGGGTAAATAAAACTTGGAATTAGACTTGGATCCATCTGCCCGTCCCCATCTACCTTGACAATCACTAAAGCACCCTCCTCAATAGCTGCACTATAACCAGTCATTACAGCACCGCCAACACCTTGGTTGGATTCATGAAAAATGACACGAACCCGTTGATCCACACAATGTAAAGAAACGTATTTACCAGAACTGTCCGGGCAAGCATCATCAATAACATATATCCGCCACACTTCATTTCCGATATTGGCAATTACTTCAAGAATCTGCCGTGTAACTTTGTAACAAGGAATAACAACAGCAACACGACTGGATGCATAGTTATTCTTGGTAAATTGATCTGTAGCGAAGATATGTGTAGAAATATTCATTGCCTAAGAGAATTTCTTTTAAATACTAAGGGAGTTGATGTATGTCCTGTTGTGTACACTATTGCAGTCACAACTTTAGAAGGAACAATTACTTTCATTGAGTGCTCAGCCCAAATTTTCGAACACTCGAAAGTTTTAATATTAGTGCTAACAAATTGGGTTTTAGAATCGAACCAGTTTATTTGAATACGACCGAGTGTTTTCTCTTTGTCACAACGAGCTACAACAGTATTAATATAACTTAGACCAGGAGAAACTGCAACAGCTTGCGTTGCAGAGGAAGCAACATTTACTACGACTATGCCTGTATCAGCGTCATATTTAACATCTGGAGCCAAAGCCCAACCTTGCAATGATTTAAAATCAGAATTACTAAGTAATTCAGTATTGTAACGATAATCAATTTTGAGTTTACGCACGCTAATAGAACCATACTCCGCAATTTTCTCGCTTACATTTTCATACATAGAATATTTTTTAACATCCCAGTTAGAATCCAAAATAATGAAAGTAACGCCCCGCCTCAACAAAATATTGGCAAGATCCTGACCTGAACTAATTGATGATATTTCCGCCTGAAATTTAAAATTATACCAATTAGGATAAAGAGCATCTGCTGAAAGTCCTGCCGCTAAAGGTGACGTAAAGATGGCAACAGGGGTTCGTTGTAAATTAAGGTTATTAATTAACTTGACTGCAGCATGAATTGGTAGCTGTTCGGAAAGGTATAGTTCTCGGGTTGATCCATCAACTAAAGCTGACCTAAGTGAAAAATTTCGATAAAATGAACCGGAAACAAAAAATACAAGATTAATTCCTAATGTGATGATAATTAGAATAAATGAAATGTTCTGTAAAAATATATTTTTTATATTATTTTTATCGAGAGAAATTCCAATAAATGCAGTTAATAAAACTAAAGCAGGAAAAATATAGCGCAAGTAGCTTGTAGAGTTAAAGATAAGAACTATTGATACGCACCCAATAATAAGTAGAGCAAGAGCTTTTTTGTGTCTTATCGCTAGTAGTAAGACGGTTGCTGGTATAAAAAGTAAGAGCCATTGAAAACCAACAACGCCGTTTGTCGCCTCAAGGTATTTTCCTGATTGAAACGTTGCTTGGTAAAAGAAATTCCATTTAATGCCTTCATTGAAAACTGCAGCGCCAAAAGGATCTTTGCCGGTAGCATAGAGCGGGGAATGAAAAATATGATTAAAAAATGGAAAAACTGGGTTGCCTGTTAGCTGCCAAGCTGTCATGTAAGGAATGATACCAATAACTAAGAAAAGGCAAAGACCAAAAGCCATAAATGGTAATACAGATTGCTTGAACCAAACCCTGAAACGCCAAATGAGCAAAATCAAAAGTATCGGCAACATCATGAATGTTACTGCTTTTGTAGCTAAGGCACATCCGAGAAATAGACCAGCTACTGGTAACTCAAAATTAGGGTTGCCCGACTTTGAACAAGAACTGAGAATAGCCAAAATGCCAGCAACAACAAAAGCAGCCCAAACTGATTCAATAAATAGAGTGCTTCCCTCTGTGAAAGTTAGAGGTGTCGATAAAAAAATAAGAACTGCCCACCTTGCACTAATTGACGAACCGCCTGCCCAAAGTACAATATTTCGTACTAGCCAACCTAAAATAAATATAAATCCTACATTAATAATTCTTGCGGCTGTTTCACCAGCTAACATGTAACCAATTGCAAAGAGCCAGTCGCCAAGCATGGGCATAACTGCCCATACATAGGTACTTGCATCAAACCCCCATTGATGACGTAACGACAAGTGAGCAGGAATAAACAGATGCATAACCAAAGCGTCGTATCCAACCTCAGGCATTAAAGCAACAATAAAATAAACTAAAGCGACAACTGCAATCGCCACATCCAGCTTTTGAATACTTAATCCATTAAGGCTATTGCCAACCATCAGTGCAAAAATATTTTTAGTTTCATCTCTAACTACTCGCCAACCTAGTATCAATGGCAATGCAAGTGCCGATCCATATACTCCAGAGTAGTTAACCGGAAAATGGGCAAGCAGCCCAACTGCTGTACCATAAATTCCAGCTCCAATCAAAAAATTTGTCAGCCAGTTATCATCCTCTCGCTTAATAAACAGAACGGAAAGAAAGAATTTCCCAGTAAGTGCTGAAGAAATAGCAAACCACAGGGCGACAACCAAAGGCCATAAGGCGCCAGCCAAGAGAGCGATACCAAGAGCTACAGTTGCACCTACAAGCAGCGGGCTAATCCTACCCCACCAGGAGCCGACATAAACTAATAATGTGCAGATAATCAAAAAACTGACATAGCGAATTATGGCGCCTTCACCAGCCCAAGGTAATGCCTGAGGCCATTGCATATGCACAAGTCCCCAAATGGTCAGAAATGAGCCAGCAAGAAATGAAATAAAAATAATTGTTGAACTTGTTTTTTTCACAGCATTATGTTCTTTGAAAAATTTCCCTTGGAAGGTAATAGATGTTAAGCTTTAAAATCGTTCTTCTCTAAATTTAGCAATAGATATTCATACAAAATATTTATTGTTCCATCTTCAACCTTATCTGTTGAACACGTTGCTTCCAAGTATTGTCCAATGCTAGTTGTTGTGCCAAAACATCCAGCTTCATTGGGTATGCTGACAAAATATTACGCACTAAATCTACAAATTGGTGATGATCATTGGCAATGTGTAGCAGCGTATATTTAACACATTCAGCCAGATTCGTCGTAACCACAGGCTTGCCTGCACTTAGATATTCAAACAACTTAACGGGTGAGATAGCGTTAGTAATGTCATTCCTTATGAATGGAATCAAGCAAATATCAAACCGTTTAAGGAACGGGATTAATTCAAGTTGTTTGCAAGGCGGAAGCACCACAACATTTGAGTAGTTCCACAAAATATCTGCAACTCTTTTTGACACACACTCTGACACGGGCCCAATCAATACAATCTTTGAGTTCGGCAACTCTTTAGCCAAGCATTCAATTAAATCAAAATCTAACCACTCTGCTATCGCACCATAGTAGCCCAAGATTGGGTGGCTGCTTAAAGTAACTTGGTCTATTAAATTTATGTTAGAAGCATTAACCGTATCAATAAATTCATCCGACACAGCATTATTTAGTAATAATGATTTAGGTAATATATGTTTCGGTAATTGTGACATCAATATGTCAGCTGAAACAGTCACTAAGTTCGCTTGATTCAATATTTTCTGATGATCATTTTCTAATTCACTTGATGATAATTCAAGCAATGATAAATCATCCATGTAGTCGTATAGAAGGTACGAATATGTCAGATATTCCAAGTGTTTTATATTATTGGGCCAGAGACAATAGTAAGTAGTTTCAGCAGGCTTAAATACATAAGAAATAAAAGGGAAATAGTGTTCATTTAGAAGATAAAGATTTGTTGCAACTTGTTCAGTTATTTCTACTTTGTCTACTTGATTATTTAGCGTACCATAGATCACTACATAGCCAGCCTCAGCAAAGGCGCGTGCCAGATGTTGAGGTCGTTGAGTCATATAATGAAAATCAACCGTAGCAGGGAAAATAATCAACTTACGACCATTTAATGTTTCACGTATCGCATGCAACTTGTAAAATACTGCTTGTGGAATCTGCACACCCTGTTTTTGACTAAACCGTTGTATTACTCTTCCAGACAATGAGCGAAAGTAACGATATTTTTCGACAGAGGTTCCATGAACCATATTACGCATAAAATTTTGCCAGCGAGTTTGCCATTTTGCATGAATGGCAACCGGATGGCTTGAGATCTCACGGGTATTGGAAAACATGCTAGATAATTCAACCCTATGTATCTGAACCAATAAATGTTTAAAGTTTTCAAGCCTGATTGAAATTCTCTCAATTTCAGGGGAGCCCTTTTTGTTATTTTTAACATATGCCGATAAGTCTTTATCGAATTTGTCCCAGTAACAAAAGGCTATATCTGTCAACGTCCATTCAATCTCGTGCTTTTCCTTGAAGTAGGTTTTATTTTTTTCAAACTGTTCTCTATAAATTTCAACAGACAGTTTATTGAATGACACACTTCCCTTGTGGTAGACGAAACAATCCTCAGCCACTGCAAGAAAGAACCCAGCCTTTTTTGCACGGATGCAGTAGTCATCATCCTCAAACATACCTATACCGAATTTTTCATCCAGATATCCAATTTTCTCCGTTAAGGTCCGCCGCATCGCCACACAAAAAAATCCAAGCTTTTCAGTGGTAAACCACACTCCCTTTTGTCGCTCAACATAAGCAGCAGCGGTTTTCTCAAAGTTTTTTTCGTTCAAGCCCCTAAGTTCAATGCGCTGTTCGTTCCCAGCAGCGTTAGTAACAGGCCCAACAAGCCCTACATCGGGTTGTTCGCTAAACACTTTGATCAGACTGTCCAACCATCCAGATGGAACCAGTGTGTCATTGTTCAACAGAACTATATATTGTCCTCGAGCAAGCTTGATACCGTCATTGTTGCCACCGGCATAACCCTTGTTGGTGTCGTTCAATTGAATTCGGACATTGGCGTGCTGAGCTCCGAAATCTTTTAAATAGTCTGCGGTGCCATCAGAAGATGCATTGTCCACTACGATCAGTTCGTAGCTGTCCACAGGAGTGTTGAATATGATGCTCTCCAAGCAGGGGCGAGTCGCTTCTTTTAGGCTGTTGTAGCAAAGTACTACTATGCTTGTGCGGGTTGTTTTCTTCATCCTATATGCCCAGACGTTGCAGGAAACGGAATAAGCGATAAAAACGAGAACTCGACATTTCATCAATTTCGCGTTTCATACTTGAGGTCTCATCAGCCAGTCGCTCATTATCTTGTTTTAAGGTAGTCGCCCAATCAGACATTTCCATCAGATGTCGGTGCTTTTCAGCCAACTGTATTTCAACAAGTGCTTTGCCTGCAATAACGACTGATTTTTGCTCAATATCACGTAGCTGATAAAGCGAGTTGGTCATATCGTTTACCCGCCCCAAAATTCGTTCAATTACTGTTCTTTGACAATTTATTTCGAAAGAGGTTAAGTCGACGCATAACCTATTCCAGATACCAAAAGCTATATTTGTGTATGTCCACAATATACCGTGTTTTTCAAAAAAATAGTTTCGATTCTTATCAAATATTTCAATGTAATCGTTTGACGATAATTTTTTGAATGACACACTTCCCTTGTGGTACACGAAACAATCCTCAACCGCTATAATAGAGAATCCAGCCTTTTTTGCACGGATGCAGTAGTCATCATCCTCAAACATACCAATACCGAATTTTACATCCAGGTAACCAATCTTATCAGGTAACGTGCGCGGCATCGCCACACAAAAGAATCCAAGTTTTTCGGTGTTGAACCATACTCCCTTTTGTCGCTCAACATAGGCAGCAGCGATTTTCTCAAAGTTTTTTTCGTTCAAGCCCTTAAGTTCAATGCGCTGTTCGTTCCCAGCGGAGTTGGTAACCGGCCCCACAAGCCCAACATTGGGTTGTTCGCTAAACACTTTGAGCAGACTGTCCAACCATCCAGATGGAACCAGTGTGTCATTGTTCAACAGAACTATATATTGTCCTTGAGCAAGCTTGATACCGTCATTGTTGCCACCGGCATAGCCCTTGTTGGTGTCATTCAATTGGATTCGGACATTGGCATGCTGAACTCTGAAATCTTTTAAAAACTCTGCGGTGCCATCAGCAGAGGCATTGTCCACTACGATCAGTTCGTAACTGTCCACAGGGGTGTTGAAAACGATACTCTCCAAGCAGGGGCGAGTCGCTTCTTCTAAGCCGTTGTAGCAAAGTACTACAATACTTGTCCGGATTTTATTCACTTTTAAATTATCCTGGTACCATAAAAAACTAATGCATACGCTTCCACATATACTAATATCTTAAATAAAAACAGGTCGAACACCTTGCGTTTTTAAAGGCGCCAAGGAAAAAAAGTCCTGCTTTATCGAAACATCCCACACTACTAAATAACATGTTCACCAACGCGCAACTCTAAATTGACACGAGGACACACTATAAAATTTTCAAACATATTCCAGATCGACCACTGGTCTGCAGGTTGACATCGCTGTTTACTGACATCAATTCCGGATACCAGTCCAAGATTAATAGCAGAATGTCTTTTCACGGAGGATAATTAACATAGACCACGCGCTAAACTAAAAGATTCCAACTTGAAATAGGTTCATTTCATAATCTGGAGATCAATGAATCCTGCCTGCTATAAATTCTTGATTGAGTAAGATGGACTCTGGAAATACCGACATATTCAAAGTTTCTTCGACAAAGCTAGATCCATGAAATACAATAATGAGAAATCTCATAACTCGACCATTTCGTATACGCTTGACAAGCCTGCACTCACCATCTATTGTTACAATTTAAAATTCATGAAATTCATCAAATTAGTGTAAATGCTCTTTTGTTTCTCCTTCGCTCACATAAAAACACTAAAGTCAAATACAAAACGGGAGTTCAGTAATTTTTTTATTTTCAAAAATACCAGTAAATATTAAAAAGGAGACACTATACTCACCCTGGTAGAAATGGCTTTAATATCCAGTCTGGTTGCTAAATGCTAGTAGGTTTTTATAAAACATAGATTTTTCGTTAATGTGTTTACAGATCTTTCCTATTACACACTCCTTTGCCGAGAAGGTCTTTTCTGTCATGAAATTAAGGTAAAGAAATTGCACGACCAAAGAGAGCTATAGATAACTCATACAGCATCTCTCTCATACCCACTCTTGAGTCAAAGTTTGTGAAAAGAACCTTTTAGTGGGACAACGCAGCAACAGGCCTCGTAGATTGCTCTAAATATAATACATTTATATGTAAATGTTCCGAGCTTATTCATGATTCCCTATTTTATTAAAATTGGTTTCAAAGATACCAGATTCTAATATGCTACGAACCCTAATATCCCATGAGTTATCTTTTGCTAACTTTATTCTTCGCTCAATCTTGTTAATATCCTCTCGTTCTTTATAAGCTTGTTCAAGCTGTGTTGAAAACTCTTCGGAATTATGTGCTAAATAGCAATCTTCCCTATAAGCACGAAGTTCGGGCAGGTCAACTGACACAACGGGCTTGCCAGCACTCATGAATTCGTAAAACTTGACCGGGTTGGTGGCTAAAGTAAGCGGAATAATCTTAAACGGAATTATACAAACATCAAAATATGCAAAATAACCAGGTAGTTCGTTATATGGAATTTCGCCCAAAAGATGTACATTTTTTAAACCAGTTATAGATTGTAAATCAGCGCCAAATGTTGAACCGATTAATATGAAATTCCAGTCTGGGTGCTGCCGTGCACAATATTCGACTATCGTCATATCAAACCAATCCGAGATTGCTCCGTAGTAACCGATAATAGGAAGATTAGAAAGATGGTCCAGAATACCATTCATTTTCGAACCATGAAAGTGATCAAACTCGGTGCCGTTTTTTACTTGAATAGTATTTGGATTGATAGACTGACATTTATTCTCTAGTACTGCGGATGAAGTAATGACCAAGTCAGCCTGTTCAATTAGATCATGTTCTGTATTCAGAGCCGAGTGTGTGTTGGTGCTAAAGCCGCTATGTTCGTCCATACAATCAAAGATAACTTTACCACCAAGCCTCTTGCGGAGCTCCTTGGCAACTGGCCACCATCCAGGAAAGTGAAGCAAATAATGAATAGATTTCGGTTGAAGTTCATGGATCAATGCTTCAAGGCTAAGCGTGAGGTTGTAGAGGTCATCACCTTCAATGGGATCAGTGTAAATATTCAGTTGTTTTGCGCTATGCAACCATACTTGATCTATATTCTTTGCAAGATTGTTTAACCGAAGGTATATGCCAGTTTCTTTTGGTTCACGAAAGCGCCTGGCTAGCGGCGCAATAGTCATTGCAATATATAGAAAAGCAAAGCCACGGTCGCGTAGTCTGGTCACAATGTGTTGAGGTCGCTGCCAGCGAAAATCCCAAGTTATTATTGGGAAAGTAATAATTAAACGTCCATTTGAGTCCGCAAGAGACTCGCGCAATACTTTAAGTGATACTTTATTAGTACGATAGCGTCGGGTATCGCGAATGTAGCGTGCAATACTTCCAACGTATGAGCGCACAAGTCTTGCCCTTATTCGAGATTTAATTCTTGAAAGCGCATTCACTGCCTTGGTAATAAACGGGAGCTTGAGATTATTAAGCTCTAGCGCCATTGCAGCCGTTGCATTTGCCCAATCAGAGATTTTCGACAATTCAGCCTGCTTTTCTGTAAGCGCGTGTTGAAGTGAGTGAGCCCAAATGGAGACTTCTTCTGCCTTTAGATTAAGGTTTACTATATAGCTGTCACGCTCTGTCACTGTCTGATTAAGGCTGGCGAGTTGGAGCCAAAGCTGCTCGTGAAGCTGCGTGATCTTGCCGTCGCTTTCGGCGGCATTGCGCTGAAGCTGCTCGTGAAGCTGCGTGATCTTGCCGTCGCTTTCGGCGGCATTGCGCTGAAGCTGCTCGTGAAGCTGCGTGATCTTGCCGTCGCTTTCGGCGGCATTGCGCTGAAGCTGCTCGTGAAGCCGCTCAACTTCATCGGTGCGGTTTCGAACGACCTCAGTAAGGTGCATATTCTCCATATCAGACTCCCCTGGATTGGACAAACGAAACTCAATGTATTCTCGATTGAAAATAAGTTCGAAAGGAACGAGATAGTTCTTCAAAAAGAAAGAAAGAGCCAGATTACGGTCGTCTTCATCGCTAATTACAGCAATAGACGCATAAGCTGCATGACCGACAATGTTGACTTGCTTTTCCCATAGCAAAGCCTCAAACCCCATACTTGAATTGATAGTAAGGATTGAGTCACAGTCAAAGAGGAAATCAGTCCCCGAGTTGTACGCAACCCCGCCCTTTTCGATTTTGAAATCAAAAAATGATCCAGGATGAGCTTTGTACGCGACAAGTTTGCTAGAGAACTTAATCTTCGAATAAGCAATAAGCGCTTGGTTGCTATAACCGTTGCTCGATGCGATCAGATTTGTGTCATCTTCAATTTGCAAGATCACACCCACGTCAAACTTCGCCGCACGGGCAACAGGTTTGCTTAGCCACGAATCGCCGCTCAAGTACTGCCGGCGAACCGAGGACAAATCCGCCGCATTCTTTGTTGGGAGAGTGCTCTTGAATCTATGAAAACGATCCGTAAATTCTGACTTATCGTTTAACCCATTGAAGTCAAAGTAAGCAAGATCGATATATCCAGGCCGACGAAGAGGCCCCAACTCGAAGTGAATGAGGGGAATGCCCCGCTCACGAGCAACATATTGGAGCGAAGGACAGTTAATAGGCGTGAGTATAGCCTTTACATGCTTGCTTTTCGACATTACTTCGAGCTCGACATCGTAGAACTCAGAAAGTTCGTAGACAACCTCTGATAGTATTTTTTCAAAGGCCTTAAGCGGATTACCCTTACTGCTTGCCAAAATTTTATCAAAGATTTCGTCTGACATCAGGGAGCAAGACACCTCAGCAAGCTGCACAGAAGTTGGAATTTCATAACCTAGGTTTCGTTGCGAACCTTCTTGAAATTCCCATCGATCCGACTCTGCCCAACTCGCCGCATCCTTCAGATAGTCCTTATGAGCAAAGAAATGTAGATCGCCCTTCGTCGACAACAGGAACTTGTAAAACATCCATAAATAAGGAGCTGAATAACCTCGAAACGGAAACTGTGGAAGGTTGACGACAATCATTAAAATCCCCGCCTTATCCCAGACTCCAGCCAGAACAGCTCATCCCGTAGAAGGCGAGACGCCCGCAAACTCCGGCATTCCTTCCGGTGTTTTCGCATAAGTTGTAAGTCATTTGGGTCTATTGCTGCACCTCTTATCTTTTTGTAAAGATAAACGATATTTAAATCTGCAAACTTTATTCCATCGTAAATAAAACAGTATTTCTGCCCCAGTAAGTTATCCGCGTTAATTTCTAGAGTTCGAGTGTTTAACGAGTACTCCAATTTGACATCAATTTCACCGCTGTAAGTCGCTCCCGATTCGCTAGCATGAGAGAGTGCTGAGTCGACAACAATGTCAATGTCATTAGGTAGGCGCACGCCTGCAGCACCAAGCGCGCCACTCCCCACTACGCAAATCTGGTCGAGGTCCCATCCCTTCTGATGCACAAAATGCTTTAAATTCTTTAATAAGATAGAAAGGGCCTCACGAAACGAGTCATCTAGATAATCGAAATTTTTGTGAAATCGAAGAGATGCAGGGGAGTAAAGCAATCTCTGCATGTGTTGCTTCTCATCAAGCCGATCAGGCGCATGCAACGTCAAGTAAAGGTCTTTGTTGATAGCATGATCAAAAAAACCACGAGTATAAGCCTTCGCATTAGAAAGACTCTGGAAAAAATCCGAAGGAGTCCCATCCAAAGAAGGCTCTGGCTCCACATGAAGCAGAGCTATTCTTTTACTATAACAGCCATGGATAATCGCTTTACGCCTAATGTCGTTGTTCGCCTTTAACGCTACCCCATAAATTTGATGTACAAGCAGGTAGAAGCCATCGAAATTGGCACCAAGATCGATTTCAAAGGCGCGTTGAACAAGTAAGCGTTTTGATGCAAGCACATTGGCGATAGGATCCCATTGATCTTCGGAGATTCCCCACAGGATCACCGGTGCGCAATTTTCGCGAAAACAAGTGTATTCATTCAGTAAGAACAGAAATTCATTGCGCGAGAAGTTTTTGCTAAACCAATCAAGACACCAAGTGACACCAGCAGCAGGGCTTCGTGAAATAGAAACTCTTGTGAGCTCAAGTGAAATAGCCGCAGCAAGCCTATGTGCACCATTTAGAAGTAGTAGGTCATTAGCAATGGGGATGGCATACTCGTTTTTAAAACCTGCTGTCTCCATTGACTGCAAAAGCTTCAATGCGCTCTGCTCGTAGTCGAGCACACTTTGCTTTTTAATGTGGTGCCCTTGGCTGTGCAAATCGGGGGGCTCCACTCCGCCTGTTCGGATAGAAATATGCTTGCGATAAAGGGCAGTAATCAGCTCCGCATTCTTACTCCTCCGACCTCCGATTACATCGAAGTACAGCTTTTTGAGAAATACATCCAGGCGGTTTACCGTGAGAAGAGATTTTGGGTTTCTATATTCCATTTATGAATTACTGTAATCAACTGGCGTGTATGCAACCCCAACTTGAAGTCGGGTGGATGTAACGACTAGTTTAAGTACCCCCCAGCGCTGGTCAAGATCTGTTCTTTTGCCATCATCACTGACTAAGCCAAAATTCAAAAAATACTCGTTGGCAACAATATTCAAGATAAAAGAAATTTTGAAATTGTTCTCACCCTGGCAAAGAGAGATAGTCTTCCCTGCGTACAAGCTATTACCTCCTATTACTCTGACGCCTTGGGGACTCCGCAGACCAAATCCAATAATGACGCTGGAGAATTCCCTTTCCGAAAATATACGCAATGACAAATTCACTGAATCACCTGATTCGAATACTTCTTGCTCCTGATCATTGGAGCCACTCATATTTACTTCACAAATAACTGCTTCTTGTGTGCCAAGGAAGTCCGGAAAATACTCGGACTCGAGATAAATTTTCTTCAATGGATGGCGAGATCCTTTGGTCTTTTTAGACTCCGGTCGGTCTTTAATCTTGAGTAAGCGCTCGTACGTCCGAATTGAATCGAAAACTGACTCGGTCGGAAGTTTGCCTCCACACTCCAGAATATGTGCACTTGTACATAACCTTCCAATAGAACTCAGGTCATGACTTACAAATAGAATAGTTGTGCCGGTCTCCTGGATAGCTTTGAGCCGTGTCATGCACCTCAACTGAAACGCACCGTCCCCAACAGCGAGCGCCTCGTCGACAATCAAAATATCCGGCTCAACATTGATCGCCGCCGAAAATGCCAAGCGCACCATCATCCCGCTAGAGTAGGTCTTAACCGGCTGGTCAATGAAATCTCCGATATCGGCAAATGCTGCAACAGCGTCAAAGCTTTGATCGATTTCTTCACGGCTGAGGCCAATCACGGCACTGTTCAAATACACGTTTTCGCGCCCAGTGAATTCCGGGTTGAAGCCGGATCCTAGCTCCAATAGTGCTGCAATTCGACCACTGGTTTGTACGCTACCACCTGTAGGCGATAGCGTGCCGCAAATCATTTGCAGCAGGGTGGATTTACCGCTGCCGTTGGATCCAATAATGGCGACGGTTTCGCCCTTTTTGATTTCAAAAGAAACGTCTTTGAGCGCCCAGAACTCGCGGAAGTATTGCTTGCAAGGCTGCCCTGCCAGGCTTTGCAGACGCGGCAGTACAAACTGCTTGAGCCGGTCACGCGGGTTGGCGTAGATTTCGTAACACTTGCTCAAGCCTTGAACGCGGATAGCTATATCGCTAGAGGACATCGGCAAACCCCTTACGCGTCTTTTGGAACCAGGCGTAACCGGCCCAGGCCACGGCCGTGGCCGCCAGGGTGTAGATGCCCAGGCCGATCCAGTTGGGCAGACGGCCCCAGATCAACACCTCTCTCGCCTGCTCAATGATGAAGGTGAGCGGGTTGGCCATGATCCAGGGGCGGAGGTCTTCCGGCAGCGCACTGATAGGATAAAAGACGGGGGCAAGAAACATCATGACCATGGTGAAAATGCCGATGGTTTGTCCGACATCGCGCAGAAACACGCCCAGGGATGCCAGCATCCAAGCGAGGCCAAGGGTGAGAATGACGAGCGGCAGCACCACCAGCGGGGCAAGAACCGCTGTCCAGTGGAGGTAGCCGTTGAGCATGACAAAGGCGATCAGCAACACGCCAAAGCTGACGAGGCTGTGGAACAGGGCTGCGCCCATGCTGATGACAGGCAGGATTTCCAGCGGGAAAACAACCTTCTTGACGTAGTTGACGTTGGAGAGGATTAGCCCCGGGGCGCGGTTGAGCACTTCGGCAAACAGGCCGTGCACGATCATGCCGACGAACAACACCATGGCGAACTGGGTTTTGCCTTCTTCGCCGCCCACACCCCAGCGCGCCTTGAACACCACGGAGAAAACAAAGGTGTAAACCGCCAGCATGAACAAGGGGTTTAAGAACGACCAGACCAGCCCCAAGGCCGAGCCTTGGTAGCGACCCAGCACTTCGCGCTTGGTCATTTGCGCGATGAGCTGGCGGTTGCGCCACAGGCTTTTGCCCAGTGCCACGAGGGATGTGGGTTGCGCAGCATGGGGGTTGATCGCTGTTGACGAGTTAGTCATGAGAAGTGCTCCGCAGCCGCCAATGCTGCGGCTTGTTGGTCTTTTGCGGACAACGTCGGATAATTTGCATTGGCCATTTTATGCTATCAGTTGTTCCAGGCAACGCTACGCTCGAATTCTGACGCCCAATAGTCGGTAGTTTTGTAGAGAAACTCTGCGGTGTCTGACAACACCACAAAGCCATGGACGAAGCCTACGGCCACGTCAAACACCGTGCCTTGCACCACGCGCACCAGCTTGCCTTGGGGTTGCTGGATTTGGTAATGCAGGCCGCGCAGCACGTTTTTGACTGAACGACTGAGGTTGTCTTGCACAAAATCCACGTTACGCCCGATCAGCTCGGCGAATTGGCGGCGGTTTAAACTTTCAAAAAAGAAGCCGCGCTCGTCGCCGAACACTTTGGGTTCGATGATGAGGACGTCGGGGATGGCGGTGGGTATCACATTCACGGCTGAACCCCTTCTTTCAGCAAGCGTTGCAGGTATTGCCCGTAACCGTTTTTGGCCAGCGGCTGTGCCAGCTTTTCTAGTTGCTCGGCGTTGATGAAGCCTTTGCGGTAGGCAATTTCTTCCGGGCAGGCCACTTTCAAGCCTTGTCGGTGTTCGATGGTCTGAATGAAGTTGCTTGCTTCGATCAGGCTTTCGTGGGTGCCGGTGTCAAGCCAGGCGTAACCCCTACCCATGATTTCGACATTGAGCTGGTCACGCTCAAGGTAAATGCGGTTCAGGTCGGTAATCTCCAGTTCGCCCCACGCCGATGGCTTGAGGTTGGCGGCGATGTCAACAACCTGGTTGTCGTAAAAATACAGGCCTGTGACGGCATAGTGGCTATTGGGGCTGGCGGGCTTTTCTTCCAGGCTGGTGGCGCGGCCTTGGGCGTCGAAAGCCACTACGCCGTAACGCTCGGGGTCTTGCACGTGGTAGGCAAAAACGGTTGCACCTTGATTGCTCAGCATGGCTTTTTCAAGCAGGGCGTGCAGGTCGTGGCCATAGAAAATGTTGTCGCCCAGCACCAAGGCGCTGGGGGCGCTGCCGATGAAGTTTTTGCCGATGATAAAGGCTTGGGCCAGGCCATCTGGACTGGGTTGCACGGCGTATTGCAGGTTGAGGCCCCAGTAGCTGCCGTCGCCCAGCAGTTGCTCGAAGCGCGGAGTGTCTTGCGGGGTAGAAATGATGAGGATGTCGCGAATGCCCGCCAGCATCAGGGTGCTGAGCGGGTAGTAGATCATCGGCTTGTCGTAAATCGGCAGCAGTTGCTTGGAGACTGCTTTGGTCAAGGGGTAGAGCCGCGTGCCTGAGCCGCCGGCGAGGATGATGCCTTTGCGTTGGGTCATGATTTTTTCTCAAGGATTTCGGTCAGCATGCGGGCGACGCCGCTTTGCCAGTGGGGCAGATTCAAGCCGAAGGTGTTTTTCAGTTTTTGGGTGTCCAGGCGCGAGTTCTTGGGGCGTGGGGCGGGCAAAGGGAATGCGCTGGTCGGCACGGGCTGGATTGCTTCTGGCGTAACTTTGATTTCGATACCGGCCTGGCGAGCAAAATCAATGATGAAACTGGCGTAGCCGTGCCACGAGGTCTCGCCCCCTGCCACCAGGTGGTACAGGCCGCCAACATCAGGATTGCACAGGGCCGTGCGAATGGCATGGGCGCTTATATCCGCCAGCAGATCGGCCCCCGTGGGTGCGCCGATCTGGTCGTTGATGACGGAGAGGAAATCTCGCTCTTGGGCCAGCCGCAGCATGGTTTTGGCAAAGTTGCCGCCGCGCGCGGCATAAACCCAACTGGTGCGAAAGATGAGGTGTTGACAGCCCGTGGCGCGAATGGCTTCTTCACCTTCCATTTTAGTTTTGCCGTAGACACTCAGGGGGCCGGTGGGGTTGGTTTCCTGCCAGGGTTTGTCGCCGCTGCCGTCAAACACGTAGTCGGTGGAATAATGAATCAGCCAGGCACCGCTGCGCGTGGCTTCATGAGCGAGAACACCGGGGGCCAGCGCGTTGATGGTGCGGGCCAGTTCGGGCTCGCTTTCGGCTTGGTCGACGGCGGTATGGGCTGCGGCATTGACGATGATGTCAGGGGCGACGGCGCGAACAGTTTGGGCGAGGCCTTCCGGATTAGTAAAGTCGCCGCACAGATTTTGGCTGTCAGCATCCAGCGCCACCAAATCGCCCAAGGGCGCAAGACTGCGTTGCAACTCCCAGCCCACTTGGCCGCCTTTGCCGAAGAGAAGGATTTTCATGCAGCGCGCACTGCGTAATTTTTTTCAACCCATTCGCGGTAAGCGCCGGATTGGACGTTGGCTACCCACTCCTGGTGATCCAGATACCACTCAACGGTTTTACGGATACCCGTTTCGAAGGTTTCAGCGGGCTTCCAGCCGAGTTCGAGCTCTATCTTGCTGGCGTCAATGGCGTAGCGGCGATCATGGCCGGGGCGGTCAGTCACGTAGGTGATTTGTTCGCGATAGCTGTTGCCATCGGCTCGGGCGCGCAGTTCGTCCAGCAATGTGCAAACCGTGTGGACGATTTCAATGTTGGGTTTCTCATTCCAGCCGCCGATGTTGTAGACCTCGCCGGGCTTCCCCGCCTCTAATACACGGCGGATGGCGCTGCAATGGTCTTTGACGTAAAGCCAATCGCGGATTTGCTGGCCGTCACCGTAGACGGGCAGGTTTTTGCCTGCCAATGCGTTGACGATCACCAGCGGAATAAGTTTTTCCGGAAAATGATACGGGCCGTAGTTGTTGGAGCAGTTGGTGGTGAGCACAGGCAGGCCGTAGGTGTGGTGGTAGGCACGCGCCAGATGATCACTGGCGGCTTTACTCGCCGAATACGGGCTGTTGGGTTCGTAGCGATGGGTTTCGGTGAAGGCGGGGTCGTCCTTTGCAAGCGAGCCATACACTTCATCGGTAGAGACGTGAAGGAAGCGAAAGTTTTGCCTGGCGTCGCCTTGCAGCTTGTGCCAGTAGGCGCGCACCGCTTCCAATAAGTGAAAGGTGGCGACGATGTTGGTCTGGATGAAGTCTTCCGGGCCATGGATACTGCGGTCCACATGGCTTTCGGCGGCAAAATTGACGATGGCGCGAGGTTGGTACTTGGCGAGAAGGCTAGTGACCAAGGCTGAATCGCCTATGTCGCCCTGCACGAAAACATAGCGGCGATCACCGTTGAGACTTTGCAGGTTCTCGATATTGCCTGCGTAGGTGAGCTTGTCGAGGTTAATGACTGGCTCATTCGACTGAGCGATCCAGTCCTGAACGAAGTTGCTGCCGATAAACCCAGCACCGCCAGTCACCAGTAGGCTCATAAAACCACATCTCCTGAAAAAGCAAAGTAGTTATGGCAATCGGCAGAGCTGTTGTTGGTTGGTCTAGGCATAGCTACCGCAATGCGAAGCAAAGTTGCATCCACATCAACCGCAACCTTTTTAAGGTAATTTTTCAAACCACATCCTCATTTAAACCCACGCTACAAACGCTCAGATATCGATCTGTGGCGTCCAAATTCGGGGGGGGGGGGTAGGTTATGGCAACCAGCCTTGTAGACAAATCATATATTAATCAAAACTGTAATTATATATAACTTCACATTTTTAAGAAACTTAAATAATCATAACTTATGGCTTGCGGCTTACAGCCTTCACACTTGATACTACCAATCAACAATGGCAATGCTTTACACATAAATGCAGAAAAGCCCCAGCCCTTCCCAACATGGCTATATGTCTAGGCAGGCTGAAGGCTAAGGGGTTGGCAGCAACCTACGGTGTGCGCCCTGCCAATCGCACTAGCTTGTCATCTGCACAGCGCGCCTTACCTGGCATACACAAGTAGGACTCGCCAGTCAGCGCGTCCTTGTGCCACCCAACGCGCACCATGCCCATCTTCTTAGGCTTGGAGATGAACAGTTCGTACTCAGGCACCGACAACCAGCCTCTAGGCTTGTCTGCCACGCCGACATTGGGCAACGCTGGCACAAGCTTGAGGACGCTGTGGCGATCTGCGTGGGTTTGACGTCTGTGCGCTGCTGCGCCAGCGTGGCTTTGAGCAGGGCTTGGGCGTGCGCCCCGGTGATGGTGTTGCTGTTGGTGTTCGTGCTCACCATCAGTTCCACCGCCCTCACCTGCCGGGCTGAGGTCATGTTGCGCAGCATGCGAGTGACGTCAGGGGTGAACTGCTTGTCTTGCAGCCAGTTGGTGGCTTCAGGGCAGATGCCTTTAAGTAAATTGACACACCAGTTGATGGAACTCAGGTTGACGTTGAACGCCCGCACTAGGCGCTCACGGCTGATGCCCAGGCATGTAGCGGGCGCAGCATGTAGTGCGCTTGCACTGCGGACGACGCAAGGCGTTGTCAGAAACCTGCCTGTCGGACTGCGCTCACCCGACAACACACAACGCCCCCGCCCCTTTTGGGGCTTGAACACAAGTGTGGTTACAAGTTTTTTTCAGGTGTGTTGTCACACCTGTTGCACCGCAACTTAAGCCCGCCCGACACGGCTGGGCTTGTGGGACATCGGTTGACAGATTAACGAGCGGGCCTGAGCGCTGTGGGCATGGTCAAGCGCTGACAGAAGAACACGCTTGCTTCATGAACTCAATTTCCTTGGCAATCGCCTCTCGGAAAAGATCGGTACCCGGGTACAAGCACCCAAAGTGGCCACCATCGATATCGAACCACTCTTTAGGTGCCTCAATGCTTTCAAACACAGCCTGTTGGACCAGCGGGTTGCAGTGCACCATCTCGTCCTTGCGCCCGGCAACCATCAACGTTGGGCAGGCAATGAACGCGGCACTCAACTGTGGCGAAAAGGGCACCTCGGTTTTAGGAATCACACGCGAAACGGCGTTGTTCCAATTGCTGTCAAAGCGCCCGCCAAAGCTCATGAACCAATGGAATGCCTGAATGGGTTGGAGCAGCGACGGCGTGCCACTTTGGTCGAAAGATACGACAGGCAAGGGGCCCGTGACATCTTTCTCAAATGTGTCCAAATCGCCATTCAAGAAAATGTCTTTCAATGTCTCAAATTGCTGTGGTTTGTCGTTGAACGGTATGAGCTCTGCGCCGCAAGATGGAATGTGAGCAACGACTGCAGCCAGGTTGTCTACCAAAGCGCCAGCAACCAGCACAAGGCCTGCCGCGTAACTGTCACCCCAAATAATCACTTGCCCGTTGTGCACGCCGTCCATGCCTCGAACAAACATGCAGGCGTCTCGGTACTCACGGCCCTGTACCCATGGGTTGATGATGTCGGCGTCGCCATCACTCAATCCAAAACCAGCATGGTCGTACAGCAAGACGTTGAAGCCAGCGGCCTGAAAGGCCTCTGCGTACTCATCAATGACCATGACAAACGTGCCGGATGTGCCGTGAGCCATCACAACACAAGGGGCCGGCTTGTCTGAGGCCGCTGGGTACAACCTGCCTCGCAGTGCGTGCCCACCAGACGCGAAGTCCACTTCTTTAAAATGTGCTGACATTGTTTTCTTTCATTGGTTGGCTCTGTCTTGCGCCACAGAGCTGGTGATGCACTCGCCAACGTGGCGAAGCGCAGGGGGAGAAACGTAAAGAAGAAGGGAAGGAGACAATTGCAGGGAACAAGCTCAAAACCGAGACCCCATTGCAAACGAATGGGGCGACTAGCCCCTACGCAATGCGGTTTAGAAAAGCCACGGTGGCATCGTTAAACGTTGTAGGGTGTGTGATGGGCCCCATGTGGCCCAGCCCCTCAAACTCCAAGACCTGCACGTTTGGCAACACGGGGATCAAAACATCTGCCACGGCGCGCGCTGGCACGGGCGATGCTGACCCCAGCATGTACAACATAGGACACGTCAACTGCGAGAATGCGCTCAGCGGGGTCGGGTCATTGTTCAGCGCGAATCCCCAACGCGCAACTTCCCGAATGGCCAACAAGATCGCCTCCTTGGAACGCTCGGGCGTCTAATCCCAAGTGCCCTCACCGGACCAAAAATCAATAAAAACAGACGCCGCAGCCATAAAATCACCCTTCGATACCGCCTCAGAACTGCTTTGCACGGCGCTGCGTATCGCATCGGCACCGTTGGGCAGTGGATGGACTTGGTTCACAAGGCTGAACAGCGTTGGCTCGTACACCACAATAGCTTTCACGCGACTCGGGTTGGCCAAGGCTGCTGTCAAAGCGACTGCGGCACCGTACGAGTGGCCAACGAGCACAACGCCCTCACCGGCCTTGTCCAGCGCAGGTTCAGCCAGTGCCACCTCATCGGCCAAGCTCAGATGTTCAGGGCGATCCCATGCTGGCGTTTTACCAGCACCGTAGGAATCAACAGCGAACACATGGTGGCTGTCGGCCAACGCAGTCATCAAACTTTTAAACTGACCTGAGCTGCTGCAGTTGGAGTGAAAGCAGACAACGCCTGGGCCCTCCCCCGCTTCTCGAAAAAAAGATGTGGTCATACCAACTGGACTCCTGGTTGCTGTCTCGCTCCAACAGGACAATAGGGCTGTCTCGCCGCGAGATGTCGCATGTGATGCAGTTCAGTATCACCGCATATGAAACCCCATGTGCACATTGGGCGACTTGAACCCACAGCCTGGCGCGGGGAAACCCAATAACACCAGCGTGGAAACATAGACACAGCTGTGCATGGTCGTTAGGTGTTGGCAGAGCCAAGCTCAACGCGCGCGCAACACATTTACTGGCCTCACTGTCTGGGATGAACGGGTTGCATCCCGCAAATGTTTGAGGGCAGCGACGCAGCGTGTGAACGGCATGACAGTGTGCCCAATACAGCCGACAGTCTGTTTGATTCGTTTACAGCAGCAGACGATTCGGGTCTGCCTTACTGGACTTACTGTTTAGCTGGCCTTACTCGTCTTACTGGTCTTACTGTTTAGCTGGCCATGTTGGTGATGGCCACCATCAAACAGGCATGGGCCCCTGACACACCATGCACCCAGGCCACATATTGGCTTGGTGACGTGTCTGGACACCCTTAAACGCTGCGAACAGCAATGCCGCGCAAGTGATGCAGACTGGGCTGGTCTGAAGGCCGCGGAAACCGAGCAGGATCCAATCGGTGCAACAACCAGCCCTGTCGAATGTGTGCCGCTTTGACGTTGCGTTCTTTGACATGACCAAATCCGCGCATGGTTTGCGGCAGCGCCAAAATATCGCGTATCACGTCTACATTGTTTGAGTTTGCCAATGGCAACAATTTTTGTGTCAGTTGGATGTATTCTTCGATTAATTGGCGCTCCATGCGTCGCTCTCGTGTTCGACCAAATGGGTCCAAAACAGTGCCGCGTAGCACTTTGCCTGTGGCCAATAACCGCAGAGCTGGTCGCATCCAAGAACCTAGAACCACTTTGCGTGGCGCTTTGGCGCTTGACCCTTTGAACAAGGCAGGCGGCGACATGTGAAACGCCAGTCGGTAGTCGCCTTCAAACTGCGCGTCGAGCTGAGCTTGAAAGCTGGGTTCGCTGAACAAGCGGGCAACTTCGTATTCATCTTTGTAACTCATCAGTTTGTGCAGACTGCGTGCCACCGTAAGAGGCAAGGTGTCATCGGTCATGCCTGCCGAATGTGCCGCTTGTGCCACTTCACGCATCAATTGCGTGTAGCGCTGTGCCCACACCTTATGTTGATACTTGGCCAAGTGAAGGCTAGCGTGCGCGATGAAACTGTGCAATTCATCATGTGCAGCCTCTGGTTCTGCAGGCTTATTGAACGACATCGGATCGGCAGCCGCCAAGCGGCCAACTGTGAAAGCCAGCAAGTTGGCATCGACTGCGACATTGTTCAAGCGTATGGCCTGTTCAAGCGCGGCCAAGGTGACCGGTACAAGCCCTCGCTGCCAGGCATAACCCATCGCTAAGATGTTGGCGGCCAGTGTGTCCCCCAGCACGTGCTGGGCCAGTGCTTGTGCGTCAAAAGTTTCCACTTGAGCATCACCCGCTGAAAAGCGCAGCTTGTCGACCAGCAAGTCTGTTTGCAATTGCGCGTCTGGGTCGCGCACAGCATCTGCCACAGGGGTTTCGTGCATATTGACCACCACCCGTGTTCTGCCATGGCGTATGGTTTGTAGTGCTTCTGGCGAAGCTGCGACAACGGCATCGCAAGCCAGCACCGCATCTGCTTGCTGGGTATCGATGCGCACTTGATTGAGCAGTTGTTGTGTGGGCGCAATGCGAACAAAACTCAACACAGCACCGCCTTTTTGGGCAAAGCCCATAAAGTCAAGGACGCTGGCGTGCTGGCCCTCCAAGTGGGCCGCCATTGCAATGACTGCACCAACGGTGACCACGCCAGTGCCGCCAACACCAGTCACGAGCAAGTCCCAAGGACTGTCAGTGCTGCGTGGATGGGCATCAGGCAAGCGGCTGGCTTGTGCCATGAACTGTTGAAGTGACTCAGGCGACGCGCCTGTTGTTCGACGCAAGCTGGCGCCATGCACGCTGACAAAGCTTGGGCAAAAGCCGTTGGCGCACGAGTAGTCCTTGTTGCAATGCGTCTGGTCAATCTTTCGCTTGCGACCCCAGGTTGTCTCTTGTGGCAACACGGCCACACAGTTGCTTTGCACACCGCAGTCGCCACAACCTTCGCAAACGCCCTCATGGATCATCAAGCGTCGCGCCGGCTCAACCATGTCGCCTCGTTTGCGGCGGCGGCGTTTTTCAGCTGCACAGGTTTGTTCGTAAATGAGCACAGATACGCCTGACACCTCGCGCAATTGGCGTTGCACAGCATCCATATCTTCACGTGGATAGAAGTTGGCGATGGTTGGAAAACGGTTTTTAATGGCCTTGAATTTACCGATGTCATCGCTGACGATAGCCAGCACGTGCACGCCTTCGCTGTCAACTTGTCGCGCTATGGCATCAACGCTGATAACGCCATCCACTGGCTGCCCACCTGTCATGGCGACAGCATCGTTGTACAAAATTTTGTATGTGATGTTGGCCTTGGCAGCTACTGCTTGGCGAATGGCAAGATAACCTGAGTGGTAGTAGGTGCCGTCACCTAAGTTTTGGAATACATGCGGCGTCCGTGTAAAACGTGAGTGCGACACCCAATCTACACCTTCGCCGCCCATCTGTATGAGACCGGCGGTGTCACGCTCCATCCAATTGGCCATGAAGTGGCAACCAATACCTGCGCGTGCGGTTGAACCGTCAGGCACTTTGGTTGACGTGTTGTGCGGACAACCCGCACAAAAGTAAGGCACGCGCTTGACCGAGTCGCTGTTGTTGCTCAGCATGTCAGCGGGTACAAAGTCTCGCACCTCGAGATGCGCACAGCTCAGGGCCCCGCTTGTGTGGTGTTGCAGCCATTTCGCGACCTGAACGATCAGACGGGAAGGCCTTAACTCACCCAATGCCGACACCACGGACTGACCTTGCGCATCGCGCTTGCCAACGATGCCTGGTCGTGATGAAGCGTTGTAGAGCAAGTCGCGCAATTGCTGTTCCACGACAGGTGCTTTCTCTTCGATCACCAGCACTTCGCGCAGACCATCCGTGAAGTTGTGCATGCGCACGGTGTCGATGGGATACGTTAAACCCAACTTGAGCACGCGCACGCCGGCTGCAGCCAATGCACTGTCAGTTAGTCCCAATCTTCGAAACACTTCCATCAAATCATGGTGGGCTTTTCCTGCTGTAACGATACCCACGTGCGCCTGTGAGCTCTCGATCACGGTGCGATCAATGCTGTTGACCTGGGCAAAAGCGGCTACTGCAGCAAGTTTGTCTTGGAGCCGTGACTCAATGCGCAGTGATGGGAGGTCGGGCCAGCGGTAGTGCAATCCATCTGCAGGGGCGCTATAGCCTGTTAGAAGATGCACATCGTTGGCATTTTTCCATTCTGTAGTGTGTGCGTTGATCGCATCAATATTCACAGTGGCACTGCTTTCCACAACTTCCGACAGCGCCGTCATGCCTACCCAAGCACCTGAATACCGAGACAGTGCGAAGCCATACAGACCAAAGCTGACCAGCTCGGACACATCGGCTGGAGAAACAACTGGCATGTGCCACGACTGGAATACTTGGTCACTTTGATGCGGCATGGAGGAAGACACGCAGCCATGGTCATCGCCTGCAACCACCACGACACCGCCATGAGGGGATGAGCCATACGCATTGCCGTGTTTAAGGGCATCACCCGCTCGGTCAACACCCGGACCTTTGCCGTACCAAAGACCAAACACACCATCGACTGTGCGCTCTGGGTCAGACTCTACACGTTGGGTACCCAGGACCTGTGTAGCGCCCAGTTCTTCGTTGATGGCAGGTGCAAATTCGATACCTGCCTGTGTGAATGCCTCACCTTGGCGCCAAATAACTTGGTCGACCATGCCTAAAGGAGAACCGCGGTAGCCGCTGATAAATCCCTTGGTATTCAATTTCTGGCGCTGGTCTAGCTGGCTTTGCATCAGCATCAAACGAACAAGTGCTTGCGTGCCGGACAAAAAAACCGCACCGTGCGATGCCCATATGTTGTCTGTGAGTTGGTAGTCCCGCAGATCAGGTGTCTGGGTGATGACGGCGCTTGTGTGGGGCATGATTATCTCCAAAATCTTGAAGTAAGAATATGCCGGTACAAGGCGAATAAATCACTTATTCACACTACAAAAGACCTTAATTGGAGAATAATATTCTCGATTTCAACCATAAAATAAGATAATGATGGATGCCTTCAGTCGAAAAATTCTCACAGCCCTCCAAGAGGACTCTCGCATGACCGTGCAGCACATTTCTGAGCGGGTGGGCTTGTCCGCAACGCCTTGCTGGAAGCGGATCAAAGAGATGGAAGCGCAAGGTGTTATCACCGGCTACACAGTGAAAGTAGACCGCAAAAAGGTTGGTCTCAATCTGATGGTCATGGCCGAAATCAACTTAAGCCAGCACACTGAAAAAACGGTGGCTGAATTCGAGGCCGCTGTGCAAGCAACGCCTCACATCGTGCGGTGCTACTCAACCACCGGCCAGTCTGACTATGTGCTCATGATCATGGCAGCCGACATAGAGGAGTACGAACAATTGCTCATGCGTTCCCTGTTCAAGTTGCCTGGGGTTGCCCACGTTCGCTCAAGCATGGTGTTGCGAGAGATCAAACTAGGTGCAGCCTTGCCTTTGAAATCTAACCAGTCATTGTCGTAATTCATTTTTCAACGCCCATGCTTTTAGCTCAGGACCAAAAAAGCAGTGACGACAACAGCACAAAGCAGCTGCAAGCAGCTGTGGCGTTGGCTTGAAGCACGTGGTGTCGATGGCGTGTTGGGGGTAGCAGGAAAGCGCAATCTGAACAGATAGCGGCTGGATATGTCACCAGACAGCTGTTGCTTGACAAGCTGCATGAGAGTTGTCGCAGCCTAGTGAGCAGTACGGTACACAAGGGTTGCGCTGATCTGACTACACGACGGCACGGCTGGCCCAGCGGGCAGTTGGTCAGGCTGTTTGATTCAGTATTTAAAACGTACAGACTCAACGCACTCAATGCGATGGACTACAGAGACTTACACGTAACCACTTGTGTGCGCCAAAAAATGAGGCCATGGGCCTCCCTTTTTTGTATCCCACAGTGTTGATGTCAACAACTTTGGCCCAACGGTATTGGGTTGATATGTCTTGACTTACAACGCTCAATATGACTTGTAGGGTAAAAACTTGCCAGACATCATGATCTTAACCCTGTCTCCGTTGGGATCGTTTTCTCGCTGCATATCCATTTTGAAATCGATAGCACTCATAATACCGTCGCCGAATTCTTCGTGTATCAGCTCTTTAAAAGTGGTTCCGTAAACGGAAATTAATTCATAAAATCTGTACACCAATGGGTCAGTGGGAACTGCAGTGGGCAAGGATCCTTTGTAAGGTACGGCTTCGAGAACAGGTATGGCTTCTGCTGGAAGACTGAATATCTTAGCAACTACTTTAGCTTGTGCATTGGTTAATGCCATTTGACCCAAGCACGCTGCAGTAACCCACTCTTTTGAAAGCTTTAATTTCGGCGCAACATCTGCCCATTTTATTTTCTTTTGAATTTTAACCGCCATGATCATGTCGGTCACTTCTTCGCGCGTTAAGATTTTAATGTTGGTAGCCATGGTTGTTCCTATTTGTTTGTTAGGTGGAAGTGGTTAATGCAGAAGCTGACAGACCAGGTGACACAAACAGTGGCTCACCTGGTCTTTCTTGTATGCCATTGGTAATGTCACTGGCTCTATTGACTAAAAAATCGACCAAGTGATTGCGAATTGGGTAATAGTGTGGTTCGTGGTGTAAAGTGGCTCTGCGTCGATTACGGGGCAAAGTATTCACTACTATTTCTGCAATCATTGCCATAGGGCCATTTGACATTAATATGATCTTATCGGCTAAAAAAATTGCTTCATCAACATCGTGCGTAATCATAAATACAGTTTGACCTGTATCTTGAACTATTGTCAGCAGTTCATCTTGAATACTGCCCCTTGTTAGAGCATCTAATGCACCAAAAGGCTCATCTAACAACAGCATTTTGGGATCTATAGCAAAAGCGCGTGCAATACCAACTCGTTGCTTCATACCACCAGATAACTCTGAAGGACGTTTCTCTTCTGATCCAGTGAGATTCACCATATCAATAAATCGCATGGCATGCTCATTGATCTTTGCAGCAGTCCAGTTCGGATACCTTGAGCGTACGGCAAAGGCAACATTTCCTTTAACCGTAAGCCATGGCATGAGTGCATGCGTTTGAAAGACAACGCCTCTGTCTAAACTTGGACCTGAAATTTCTCTACCATCCATGAATACATGACCGGCTGTTTGAGTTTCAAGACCAGCCAATACATTCAATATCGTTGTTTTGCCACAGCCTGAGTGTCCAACAATACAAATAAACTCACCTTTTTCGATATTGAAATCCACATCTTCGAATACGGTTACTTGACCACCAGTTCGAACTGGGTAGATTTTTTTGAGCTTTTCAACTTTTAAAAATGACATTTGTTAATCCTTGTAAGTGATATGCTTCTGTACACGAGCAACAAGTGAATCAAGGATCATTCCAACAATACCGATTGCTAGCACGGCGACTAAAATGTTTGATATTGATAAGTTATTCCATTCATTCCAAACAAAGTAACCTATTCCCGTACCGCCAACCAGCATTTCTGCGGCAACAATTACCAGCCAAGCTATACCAATCGATATGCGTATGCCCGTCATGATTGTTGGTCCTGCTGCAGGCAGTATTACAAATATGGCTTTTCTAAATGGATTGAGCTCAAGCGTTTTAGCGACATCAAGCCAGTCTTTTCTGACTGACGATACGCCCAAGGTGGTGTTTAACAACATGGGCCAAATTGAGCATATAAAAATAACAAACACAGCTGAAACATTGCTGTCTTTCAGTGTGAACAGCGCTAGCGGCATCCAAGCAAGTGGCGAAATAGGCTTAAGGACCTGGATAAATGGATCCAGTGCCTTGGTCATGAGCGGAGACATACCAATCATGAATCCTAACGGTATAGCCACAATAACTGCTGCCGCAAAACCGACAAGCACTCTCCAAATCGAATACCCAAGTTGAATACCTATGCCCTTGTCGTTCGGGCCATTGTCATAAAAAGGATCCGATATGGCCTCTACCAGCTTGTCACCAAACTGAGCTGGCGTGGGGAAGGCCGATTCCTGACCTTTTGCAGCAGCCCCCCCTACCAGTAACGCGTACTCATCGCTGACAACTTGATCCGCTGCTTTTGGCATTGTCGCAAGGTGCCAGGACAACAGAAATGTCAACAGCAGGAGGGCAGATAACAACCCTGCAACCAGCGTTTGCGATGGTTTCATTGTTAAACGCGACCAATTTTGAAGCTGCGAGAATAGGCGGCTGCTTCTGCTGGGTTAAAAGTCTTCCCCATTACGGAGAAGCTTTTACTGTTCGTTGTTGGCGGTGTTAGGCCAGCCTCTTTCATCAAACGAGCAGCGTCTGTAGCCAAAAATACATCCTTTGCCACCTTTTGGTAATCAACTTCGCCATTGACCTGTCCCCAACGCTGCATCTGCGTCAAGATCCATACCGCAAAAGATTCCCAAGGGAAGGGATCGAAACCAATACGGTCCGGTACAACTTTGATGTTGCCTAGCCCGTCGGCATAGGTACCCGTTAAAACCTGTTCTACGACTGTTACAGGTTGGTTGAGGTAATTTTTCGGCGCAATGGCTGCTGCTATTTCTTTTCTGTTTTCGGCTTTACTGGCATATGCAGTAGCTTGAATAATTGCCCTGAGTAATGCGGAGTACGTATTGGGCATTTGAGTAACAAACTCTTTGCTGGCTGCAAAGGCACAACAAGGGTGTCCGTCCCATATCTCTTTAGACAGGATGTGAATAAACCCGACGCCGTCATAAACAGCCCTTTGGTTTACAGGATCAGGCGCAAGGAAGCCATCGATATTTCCTGCACGTAAATTGGCGACCATATCGGGTGGGGCAACCACTCTGATTTGGACATCAGTATCTGGATCTATACCAAATTCTGCAAGGTAATACCTGAGTAAATAGGCGTGCATTGAATAATCAAAAGGCACTGCAAATTTAAAGCCTTTCCAATTTTTCGGATCTCGATTGTCTTTGTGCTTCATTGCCAAAGTTATCGCCTGACCATTAATATTTTCTACGGCAGGCATTGTGTAAGGCTGCGACGCTGTACCTGCTCCTAAAGTGATTGCCAGAGGCATGGGCGATAACATATGTGCGGCATCGTATTCTTTATTGAGAGTTTTATCTCGCACCAAAGCCCAGCCAGCTGTTTTGATAATTTCTACATCTAGTCCTTGATTGTTGTAGAACCCCATCGGATGCGCCATGATGATTGGCGTGGCACAAGTAATTGGTATAAAGCCAACTTTTAATTTAGTTTTCTCTAGTTTTCCGGGTGCTGCTGCAAAAGCCTCTTTAGCCATTGCCATTGGAAACAATGCTGCAACCGCTGACATTGCAGTAGATGAGCCAACAGCTTTTAAAAATCCGCGACGCAGATTGTCATCCGGGAACAGTGCTCTTAAGATACCTTGTTCAACTACACGGTTATTGAGTGCATCATCATGTTGCGCAAGTGCCTTACTTTCTGCTAAGGCATGTTCTGCTTCACTGCTATGTTGACCACAGGAGCATTGTGATCGCAGCGTTATGTTCTGATTAAAAGGGTTAGAAAAAATAGACATGACTCACTCCAGTTGCTAAAGATATATACCATTTAGCAGAAGTCATGCCAGCGTTTTGCCAGCTGGTTGTGCGCCAATTCAGTGCGTTTCGCTCGTTATTCAATAGCAAGCTACCATTTTGGTGCGATTGCATTTTCTAATAAAACACCCAAGGTGTGGCGGTGCATTAAAACAGTGCGTGTCCTATTGACTTGGTGTAGCTGATTCATCTAGTAAACAAAGGCTCAGCGATTTACTGACTGCCCACGTTGGCTGGGCGCCGCTGCATCACCACCATCGCCACTTATCCGCACAGCACCCCAACGAGCCGGGTCACCTGACGCTGTTTGACTTTGCTTTAGACGCGCCCGCGTTGTGGGAGAAGCCGCGACAACGGGTTGGGTGAAGCTGAAACTGAATCGACCCGTTCGTCTTCCCTGCGTAGAAGCAGATGGGCATTGCCAACTGCGGGTTCGACTGGCTTCGAGGCTTGCACTAGAGACAAATAGTCAAGGCCGCGCAAACACGCACAAAGACGCGGTAATGGGCAAAAAAAGCCAACCGGTTAAGGTTGGCTTTTAAGGTATTGGTGGCGAGCAGGAATATGAATGCCACCGCTATTTCGAGCTTGAGATGGCGTTTGGAACAACGTCAAATACAGCAGATAAATCTTTTCGGGACGCCTCAACGACCTTGCGAAGGACTTTAGGTGTGGCCAATTTCATGGCACGGCCCTCAATACGGGCGCGGTGCTGTGCTTGCAATGCCACCATGATGTCATCGGGTTTTTTTGCCATAGCTGAAGTCCTCAGGAAATCATGAGCAGGGCTTTCATCTTGGCCCTGACGTGCAACATCACGTCCGCCGGTACGACGGCCTTTTTCTTCGCCTTACGCACTTTCCAATCCAGGGATTTGACTTGATCTGACAACAAGGCGCAGTCAACACCGTCGACTTGGGTTACCGCCTCAAACGGGTGCCCTTTGATTATGGTGGTCATGGGACAGCAAACCATCAGGCCCGTTTTACCGTTGTAACTGGCCGGACTGATCACCAACGCAGGACGATGGCCTGCTTGCTCATGTCCGGCTTGGGCGTCAAACGCCAACCAGACCACGTCACTGGCATCGGGAACATAGCCGCGTGCGGCCATTACAAAGCCTCTTTGCCAACCGGCTTGCCAAAGCTGAATTCGCTGTGCGAGTTGCCCGACGTGATGCCCGCGAGCAGGTTGTCCAAGCTGTAAGACACATTTTCTGAGGGCTGAATCACAATGCGCCCGCGTGAAACGACCAGCTCCACTTTTTGCTCGAGAGCGTAACCAGCTGCTTTCAATGCCGCGCTGGGCAGACGCAATGCTGCACTATTGCCCCATTTACGGATGACGGCTTCCATAAAGATTATCCTTAAAAGTATATACATAGTAGAAACTTTCTTCTTGTGGATCAACACAAGCAGCGGGCTGCCTTGTTCTACCGCCTTGCGATCCTGAGATGTTGCGGACTATGAGCGAATGACCACCCATACTGGGAAACATATTGCCTCCAAAAAAGAGGCCGTCAACCATGCCCCTCATTGACTAGGCAATACAGTCGCCCTAGAACCCGCATGAATCCTAGTTTTGCTTACGGGCAACGTCCACAAGCAAACAGAAAAAACTTAGAGAGACTCAGCTTCTGAGGGCAAAAAATGAAACTTTAAAAAAGAAGCGTCCACAAGCCTTTGACGGAAATAGCGCAATTGCTGGGCGTAGAGCCCATGAAAAAAGCCGCTAACTGTATGTCGTTAACGGCTTTTGTCATGCGGTATGGTGGAGCTGGCGGGAATTGAACCCGCGTCCGCGAGCCTTTTTCGTATGGTTCTACGTGCGTAGTCGTCTGATTTGAATCTCACTTCTTTGATCGCGCAGCGACACGCTATCAAAGCCGCCAGTTACCTTGAATCTCACACCCTGCTAAGTAACCCAGCCGAGTGCCAGCCAACGTGAATTCCCTTGTAGCCGGGAGGTATTGCTACCCCCTTGCCCAGCCCGTCAGCATGCTGTTACAAGTCTCACAGCTTACGCTGCGAGTGCGAAACGTTCGTCGTTTGCAGTTAGTTTTTTTTCAGTTGTTTAGCGAGGTGACTGAACCTCGGCACGCCCCACCACGCGTCCGAACCCACGTCGAAACCAGTGCAGCCCCAAGTTTACTAGTCTAAGCTACATTGGCCTTGGTCTGCAACCTACAGGTTGAGCAACCCAAGCAAGTGCGAGGGTTTGCTGATGCTGGCATGCGCGCCCCACGATGCAATGTCGCTGTTAGCGCCTAGGTAGCCGTACACAGCGGCCACCGTGTGCATACCCGCTGCCAGGCCAGCAACAATGTCGCGCTCGTCGTCGCCCACATACACGCAGCGCTGAGGGTGAACACCTACGCGCTTGGCAGCCTCCAACAACGGTGCAGGGTGGGGTTTGGCGTGAGCAGTCGTGTCACCGCTGATAACCGTTGCAGCATTGGCCAACAGTGGCATCTGCCGGGCTATTGGCAATGTAAAACGTTCGCTCTTGTTGGTTACCACGCCCCATTTCATGCCTGCGGCCTCAATGGCTATCAACATGTCGGCTACTTCGTCAAAAACCACGGTATTGGCTGTTAAGTCGCGCTCATACTCTTGGAAGAACTCTTCGCGCATCGCCGCAAAGTCGGTATGTGCCGGTGTCATGTCAAAGCCTATTTGCAGCATGCCGCGCGCACCAGCACCAGCCATTGGGCGGTAGTTATCCAACGGCAATGACGTCATACCGCGCTTAACGCGCATGCGGTCAACGGCTGCACCCAAGTCTGGCGCGCTGTCGATGAGTGTGCCGTCCAGGTCAAACAACACCACGTCTATGTTTGTAAACATGTTTACTGGCCTGATTTTGTAGTTGCCAGCATGTAGTTCACGCTGGTATTGGCACTCAGCCAATAGTGTTTGGTGATTGGGTTGTACTCCAAACCCTTGGATGTTTGCACATCTAGGCCTGCAGCTCTGGCGTAACTGGCTAATTCGCTGGGTTTGATGAATTTTGCGTACTCATGCGTGCCTTTTGGCAGCAGTTGAAGTATGTACTCTGCCCCTACGATAGCAAACACAAAGGCTTTTGGGTTGCGGTTGATGGTGGAGAAAAATACCGTACCACCGGGCTTGACCAACGTGGCACAGGCCTGTACCACCGAGGCTGGGACTGGCACGTGCTCTAGCATTTCCATGCATGTCACCACGTCAAATTGACCAGGCTGCTCAACCGCCAAGTCTTCTGCGCTCACCTCACGGTAGTCCACATTGGGGGTTTGTGCCTCAAGCGCATGCAGCTTGGCCACGCTCAATGCTTTTGAGGATAAATCAATGCCCAGCACGTTGGCACCAGCTCGGCCCATGGCGTCGGTGAGTATGCCGCCGCCGCATCCTACATCGAGCACACGCTTGCCTGCAATGCTGACTTGTTCAAGCATCCAGTTGAGGCGCAACGGGTTGATTTGATGCAACGGGCGAAACTCACTTTCAGTGTCCCACCAGCGGTGTGCCAGTGCAGAAAATTTGGCTAGTTCGGCAGGATCGGCATTGGTGGGTTGGGCTGAACTGCTGGGCATATTGGGATGTGTAGAGTGGTCTGAAGTCATAGACAGCATTATCATGCGGCCATAAAAAAACCGCTCTGCAAGCTACTTATCAGTACTTAGAGAGCGGTTTTCGGTAGCAGTTTAAAGAGCCGCTATGGCTCTGTACAGTCGGTTAACTGTTGAAGAAATTAGCGTGCGCCAACAACTTCAATTTCAACACGGCGGTTTTTAGAACGACCTGAACGTGTGCTGTTGTCAGCAACTGGGCTGGTTTCGCCTTTGCCTTCAGAGTAAATGCGGTTTGCATCAATGCCTTTGGAGACCAAGTAAGCCTTCACTGCGCCAGCGCGCTTAACTGACAACGCTTGGTTGTAGCTAGCAGGGCCTGTCGCGTCGGTGTGACCGACAGCGACAATAACTTCCAAGTTGATGTCCTTGACCTTGGCAATCAAGTCATCCAACTTGACCTTGCCTGCAGGCAGGATAACTGCTTTGTCGAAACCAAAGAAGGCATCAGCAGCATACGTTACCTTGGCTGGTGCTGCAGCTGGTGCAACAGCGGCAGGTGCTGGTGCTGGTGCTGGTGCTGGCTTGGCAACAGGTGCTGGTGCAGCGGCGGCAACAATAGCGCCATCACAGCCAACAGCAGCAGTAGCTGGTGTCCAGCTGGCGCTGCGCCAGCAAAATTCGTTGGTGCCGTTTTTCCAAACGGTGCCGTCAGCGCTGACCCAGTTGTTCACTTGTGCGCTGGCTGCGGTTGCCAATGCTGCTGTGGCCAGAAGCATTACAACTTTATTCATTTTGATCATGGTTTTCTCTTTCTCTCTTTATGCGCAATGCTTGCGCGACAGGTATAAACGCTTCGAGTGATAACCACTAAAACGATGTAAGCATTTTAGCCACAACTGTCCTGCTAGGTCAGCCGAGTTCCTATAAGAAATGCCACACTGGGTCAATTTTTTAGAATCTCGTCTCTAAAATACAACTAATTAATTACACAAATCAATCAAACCATGCAACTGCGGCGCTTTTTGAGTTTAAAGCCGTGTTCTCAGACATTTTCAGATTGAAATAATGCTTTAGTTGCCAGTTAAGGGCATCTAGAAAAGCGGGCCATAACCCGCTTAAAATGGCTGGTTAGCCTGTGGCTTTCTTTTTCTTACCAGTTAGTAAATAAGCACATGACCCAGTTCGCCAAAGAGACATTGCACATCAGCCTAGAAGAGGAGATGCGCCGCAGCTACCTCGATTACGCCATGAGCGTCATTGTAGGTCGCGCCCTGCCTGATGCACGCGATGGGCTAAAGCCTGTCCATAGGCGTGTGTTGTATGCCATGCATGTATTGAACAACGACTGGAACCGCGCTTATAAGAAGTCGGCTCGTATCGTGGGCGATGTGATTGGCAAATACCACCCACATGGCGACACCGCTGTTTACGACACCATTGTGCGTATGGCCCAAGACTTCTCGCTGCGCCATATGCTGGTCGACGGCCAAGGTAACTTCGGCTCCATTGATGGTGACAACGCCGCTGCCATGCGGTACACCGAAATTCGTTTGGCAAAAATTGCCCACGAAATGCTGGATGACTTGGACAAAGACACGGTTGACTTCGGTCCCAACTACGACAACTCAGAGCGCGAACCCTTGGTCATGCCGTCACGCTTGCCCAACTTGTTGGTCAACGGATCAGCTGGTATTGCGGTGGGAATGGCCACCAACATTCCGCCGCACAACTTAAACGAAGTCGTTGACGCTTGTATGCACATGTTGCACAACCCAGAGGCGACGGTTGAAGACTTGATAGACATCATCCCAGCGCCCGACTTTCCAACAGCCGGCATTATTCACGGCATCAGCGGCGTTAAAGAAGGCTACCGCACTGGACGCGGCAAGGTCATCATGCGTGCACGCTGCCACTTCGAAGACATTGACAAAGGCCAGCGTGAGTCCATCATTGTTGACGAGCTGCCCTACCAGGTCAACAAAAAAACCCTGCTCGAACGCATCGCAGAGCTGGTCACAGAAAAGAAGATTGAAGGCATCAGCCACATTCAAGACGAGTCAGACAAGTCTGGCATGCGTGTGGTGATTGAGCTCAAGCGCGGCGAGGTGCCCGAAGTGGTACTCAACAACTTGTACAAGCAAACACAGCTGCAAGACACCTTCGGCATCAATATGGTGGCTTTGGTGAATGGCCAGCCTAAGCTGTGCAACCTCAAAGACCTCATTGTTATCTTTTTGCAGCACCGTCGCGAAGTGGTGACGCGCCGCACCGTGTTCACACTGCGCAAGGCGCGCGAACGTGGCCACGTGCTGGAAGGCTTGGCCGTTGCACTGGCCAACATCGATGAATTTATTGCCATTATTCGCAACGCGCCCACACCGCCTGTGGCCAAAGCAGAGCTGTTGACTCGCTCATGGGACAGCAAACTGGTGCGCGAGATGCTGACGCGTTCGCGCGCCGACGGCGTTACCGTGAATGCAGACGACTACCGCCCTGAGGGTGTTGACCGCAACGTTGGCATGGGTGCTGACGGTCTGTACCGGTTGTCCGAAACGCAAGCGCAAGAAATTTTGCAAATGCGCTTGCAGCGCTTGACAGGTCTGGAGCAAGACAAAATTGTCAGCGAGTACAAGGGCGTTATTGCCGAAATTGACGATTTATTGGATATCTTGTCCAAGCCCAACCGTGTCAGCACCATTGTGGGCGAAGAGCTCACGGCCATCAAAACCGAATTTGGCCAAACCAAAATTGGTGCACGCCGCTCTGAGATTGAATACAACGCCCTAGAGTTGGCCACTGAAGACCTGATCACACCAGAGAACATGGTGGTCACGTTGTCACACACTGGCTACATCAAGAGCCAGCCCCTGTCTGAGTACCGCGCGCAAAAACGTGGTGGGCGCGGCAAGATGGCGGCGGCCACCAAAGTGGACGACTGGATTGACCAGCTCTTTATAGCCAACACCCACGACTACATTCTGTGCTTCTCCAACCGCGGGCGTGTTTACTGGCTCAAGGTGTGGGAAGTGCCTTCGGGCTCACGCAACTCACGTGGCCGCCCCATTGTCAACATGTTTCCGCTGCAAGAAGGCGAGAAGATCAACGTGGTGCTGCCGCTGACCGGTGACAACCGCAGCTTCCCTGAAAACAACTTTGTATTCATGGCTACCAGCATGGGCACGGTCAAAAAAACCGCACTCACTGACTTTTCTAACCCGCGCAAGGCCGGCATTATTGCTGTGGCCTTGGACGACAACGACTACCTGATTGGCGCAGCCCTTACCAAAGGCAACCACGACGTCATGCTGTTCTCAGACGGCGGCAAGGCCGTGCGCTTTGATGAAAACGATGTCAGGCCAATGGGACGTAACGCGCGCGGTGTGCGCGGTATGAACCTTGAGGAATCGCAAAATGTCATCGCCATGTTGGTCTCACCGAGTGACGTGACCCAAGTTGACAGCGAAGGCGGCGCCTACCCCACCAGCGTGCTTACAGCCACAGAAAACGGCTACGGCAAGCGCACGCCCATTGAGGAATACACCCGCCATGGCCGTGGCACAAAAGGCATGATTGCTATTCAGCAAAGCGGGCGCAACGGCAAAGTGGTTGCTGCAACGCTGGTGCACACCGAAGACGAGATCATGCTCATCACCGACACAGGCGTGCTGGTGCGAACGCGCGTGGCCGAGGTGCGTGAAATGGGCAGGGCCACACAAGGCGTCACCTTGATTGCACTAGACGAGGGCAGCCAGCTGTCTGGCATGCAACGCATCGCCGAGCGCGACCTAGAAGCTGTCGTCGAAGAAGGTGTCGATGGCGACATAGACACAGGCACTGCGACTGACACACAGGTTGATGGGGATGGCACCACCGATGCGCCTGACCAGGCCACTGACAGCGACGAAACCCCAGCGGAGTAACACGCCTTGAGCAACCAGCGCCCTTTCAATTTCTCAGCTGGTCCAGCCACTATGCCCTTAGAGGTGCTGTTGCGCGCTGGCAGTGATGTTGCCAATTGGCACGGCACAGGCATGGGCGTCATGGAGATGAGCCACCGCGGTGCGGCATTTGGAGATATCTTAGAACGCACATTGGCCGATGTACGAGAGGTGCTGGGCGTACCCGCCAACTTTGACATTTTGTTCATGCAAGGTGGTGGTTTGGCGCACAACGCCATCGCGCCCATGAACTTACTGGGCAAGCCAAAAGCGATCGGCGCACCCAAAGCTGACTTCGTGGTCTCAGGCAGCTGGAGTCACAAATCAAGTGTAGAGGCCCAACGCTATGGCGATGTCCATGTCGCGTTTAACGGCAAGTCAACACAGTTCAAAACTGTTGCTGACGCAACTGACTGGCAGCTGCGCCAGCAGACTGACTACGTGCACCTGTGCAGCAACGAGACCATTGACGGCGTTGAGTTTTCAACCCTACCTGACTTAAGTGCATTGGGTATTGACGCACCGCTGGTGGTTGACTGCTCAAGCCACATCGCGTCACGCAGCATCGAGTGGCACAAAATTGGCCTGGCATTTGCTGGCGCGCAAAAAAACTTAGGCCCAGCTGGCGTGACATTGGCCTTTGTGCGCCAAGACCTCACTGATCGGGCCATGGCGATTTGTCCATCGGCATTCGAGTACAAGACCATTGCGGCCAACAACTCCATGTTCAACACCCCACCGACCAACGCTATCTACATCGTGGGGTTGGTGTTTGAGTGGCTGAAGAGCCAAGGCGGATTGGCCGCCATTGAAGCCAACAACTTGGTCAAAGCCAACACGCTGTACCAAGCCATTGACGGCTCATCTTTTTACAGCAACGACATTGATGTGGCTTGGCGCTCGCGCATGAATGTGCCATTCAAATTGGCCAATGAGGCGTTGAACGATGCGTTTTTAGCGCAAGCAAAAACTGCTGGCTTATTGCAACTTAAAGGCCACAAGTCGGTTGGCGGCATGCGCGCCAGCATATACAACGCCATGCCGCTGACAGGCGTTCAAGCCTTGGTGGCGTTTATGCAGCAGTTCGAACAACAACACGCCTGACACACGCACATGAAAACCTTGCCTCAATTGCGCGCATCCATTGACGCCTTAGACCAACAAATTTTGGACCTGCTCAATGCCCGTGCGCAGTGTGCGCATGAAGTGGGTGAGCTCAAAAAGCTAGATGGCTCTGCCGTGTTTCGCCCTGACCGCGAAGCGCAAGTTATCAAACATTTGCAAGACACCAATACAGGCCTTATCAAGCCTGAAAGCATTGGTCATATTTGGCGCGAAGTCATGTCGGCTTGTCGCGCGCTAGAGGCGCCGCAAAGAATTGCATTTTTAGGACCAGTTGGCACCTTCAGCCAACAGGCCGCTTTGTCATTTTTTGGCACCAGCATCAACGAATTACCTTGCGCCTCCATAGACGAGGTGTTTCGCGCCACTGCCGCTGGCACAGCAGACTTCGGCGTGGTGCCTATTGAAAATTCCACAGAAGGCGTGGTCACCCGCTCACTGGACTTGCTGCTGCATTCGCCTGCGCACATCATTGGTGAAACCTCCTTGTTGGTCAGACACCATTTGCTGCGTAACGACAACCACAGAGACGGCATAGACGTGGTGCTGGCCCATCCGCAAGCCTTGGCGCAGTGCCAAGACTGGCTCACCAAACACCTGCCCAACGTTGAACGCCGCGCTGTTGCCAGCAACGCAGAAGGCGCGCGCTTGGCCACAGGCAACCCAAGCTGGGCTGCCATTGCCAGCGAACGCGCAGCCAGCCAATACGGCTTGCACATTGCGGCACACGCCATACAAGACGATGCGCACAACCGCACACGGTTTGCCGTTATTTGCTTGCCCACAACCTTAGAGGCCCCCGCTGCCTCTGGCACCGACTGCACCAGCTTGGCGGTCTCTGTTACCAACCGCCCTGGCGCGCTGCATGACCTGCTGGTGCCGCTCAAGCAACACGGTGTCTCCATGACACGGTTCGAGTCGCGCCCTGCACGCCAAGGCCAGTGGGAATACACCTTCTTCATCGATTTGGTGGGACACCCCTCAGAGCCGCGCATGCAGCAAGCGCTGGAGGCTTTGAAGTCCTTGTGCGCGTTTTACAAAGTGTTGGGCACCTATCCTGGCGCCGATACATGAGGCCTGTGTCATGAAGCAAGCGGACATCCGCTCACTGACTGTCATTGGCTGTGGCCTGATAGGCGGCTCGTTCGCACTGGCACTCAAAGCAGTGATGCCACACTTGGTCGTCACCGGTGTTGGGAGACAGCTAAGCAGCTTGCAAACTGCCAAGACCATGGGCGTGATTGAGCACGCCAGCACCGACATGGCGGCCAGCGTTGCCAGCGCCGATGTGGTTCTGCTGGGTGTGCCTGTTGGTGCCATACACAGCACGTTGCAACACATTGCACCGCACTTACAAGAAGGTGCTTTGGTGATGGATGTGGGCTCTACCAAGGCTGATGTTGTGGCCATGGCTCAGGCCACACTGGGCAAGCATTTGCCCAATTTTGTAGCGGCCCACCCGATAGCCGGCAAAGAGTGCTCGGGCGTGGCACATGCAACTGCCGCGCTGTATAAGCACCACCGCGTGATACTGACGCCCACTGCGGTCACACACGCAGCGGCTCTCGAACGAGCGGATGCGTTGTGGGCAGCCTGCGGCGCCCATGTACACACCATGGATGCGACTGAGCACGACCGCGTGTTTGCAGCTGTAAGCCATTTACCGCACCTCTTGGCGTTTGCGTATATGAATGGTGTGGCTGACGACCAAACCCTCGCTTTGGCAGGCCCTGGTTTTAGAGACTTCACGCGCATAGCCGCCAGCAGCCCAGATGTGTGGCGCGATATTTTTGTTGCCAACCGTGAACCATTGTTGGCGCAGTTGGCACAATTTGAAATGGCGCTGGCGCATTTGAAATCCTTGGTACAAGTCCAGGTGAGCGACGCAAGCGATGGCAACCAAGCTGATCATAACCACCAAGCGCTGTACGACAACATCGCTCAGGCCAGCGCCAGGCGGACAAACTGGCAACCCAACAGGCCTGACTAAAGCGCACCCTTAAGTTTCCTAATCAATTTAGTAGTCTGGGGAGCGTGCAGCTGCTTTTTTTGCATCTTCAACCACCACAACATGTTCAACACCGCTTTTTTAGACCTTCCCCCTCTGGCCAGCGCAGGCGGTACCGTTCAACTGCCAGGCTCAAAAAGTATTTCTAACCGCGTGTTGCTGTTGGCCGCCTTGAGCCAAGGCCATACCGACATCTATGACTTGCTGGCCTCAGACGACACCCACGTCATGCTTGAGGCTTTAAAGACTTTAGGCTGCAGCGTTGAGTACGTGTCGACCAACCATGTGCGCATTGGCGGCATGGCGGGCAAACTCATCACCAAAGAAGCCAAGCTGTTTTTAGGCAATGCCGGTACCGCCATTCGACCGCTGTGCGCCGCACTCACGGTGCTGGCCACCACGCAGGGTGCCAGCTTTGAGTTGTCTGGCGTGGCGCGCATGCACGAGCGCCCCATTGGTGACTTGGTGAACGCTTTACGCGCCATTGGCGGTGTGGTCACTGACCTTGGCAAGCCAGGCTTTCCCCCACTGCAGCTGGGTGACGGTGCGCCACACACCCTGGACTTGTCCAAACCCATTCAGGTACGCGGCGATGTGTCCAGCCAATTTCTAACGGCCCTGCTGATGGCATTGCCGCTGGTGGCCGAGCAAGATACCGTGATTGAGGTGGTGGGCGAGCTTATTTCCAAACCCTACATTGACATTACTGTCCAGTTGCTGGCGCGCTTTGGCGTGAACGTGCAACGCGATGGGTGGCAACGTTTCACCATTCAAGCGGGCGCACGCTACCAGTCACCCGGCAGCATATATGTTGAAGCCGATGCATCATCGGCCAGCTACTTCATTGCCTTGGGAGCCATTGCACCCAGCGATCAAGGCATCACAGTTCAAGGTGTTGGACTGGACTCCATACAAGGTGACATTCGCTTTGTTGAGGCCGCGCAAGCCATGGGCGCACAGGTCAGCGGCACCGCCAACGGGCTACACATTCAACGCGGCGCATGGCCACTGATCGCCATAGACCTTGATTGCAACCACATACCCGACGCGGCCATGACCTTGGCCGTCATGGCCTTGTACGCGCGCGGCACGACCACACTGCGCAACATCGCGAGTTGGCGAGTCAAAGAAACCGACCGCCTGCATGCCATGTCTGCCGAGCTGCGTAAACTGGGTGCAACTGTTGACGAGGGCGATGACTACATCAGCATCACGCCACCGGCCTCCACGGATGCCTGGACCACTGCGCCCATTGCGACGTATGACGACCACCGCATGGCCATGTGCTTGTCGCTGGCGGCGTTCAACCCCAAGCAATTGTCCACGCGCATCAACGAGCCACACTGTGTGGCTAAAACCTTTCCCGATTACTTTGAGGCCATGTTTGCCTTGAGCACCCCAGTGGCTGGGCGGGTGCCGGTTATTTGCATCGACGGCCCCACCGCTTCCGGCAAGGGCACGCTGTCGCAATTGGTGGCACAAGCCTTGGGCTATGCATGGCTAGACTCGGGCGCGCTGTACCGCTTGGTAGGCGTGGCGGCAGACCTAGCCCATCTGTCAACCAGCGCAGAAGCATTGGCGCAGCCTGCGCATGCCCAAGCCGTTGGCACGCTGGCAGCGGCCATGCAGGTGCGGTTTGATGCACACGCTGTTTACCTTGACGGCGCTGATGTGAGTGCCGCCATCCGCACAGAAGCCGCTGGAATGACTGCTTCGCGCGTATCGGCATTACAGCCAGTGCGAGACGCGCTCACGGCCCTACAACAAGGCTTTGCCAAGGCCCCTGGTTTGGTAGCCGATGGGCGCGACATGGGCACAGTTATTTTTCCAGATGCGCCATTGAAGGTGTTTTTAACTGCAAGCGCCGAACAAAGGGCTCAACGCCGTTACAAACAATTGATTTCTAAAGGAAATTCTGCTAATATCGACATCCTTTTGGCAGATTTAAAAGAACGTGATGCGCGCGATATGAACCGTGCGCATGCGCCTTTAAAACCTGCCAAAGATGCCCTGCTGCTGGACAACACTGGTGTGACTATCGAGCAATCGGTTCTACAAGTGCTGGCATGGTGGCAAGGCAAGCAAGCGTCGTAAGTGGTGTTACCACCACAAGCAATGCTTTTTTCAAGCCCCAAATCGTGCGATCTGTGCCCACTGTGGCGCACCTCGAAGCGGGATACTTAACTTAACCCCGCAGCTTTGCTGCAATAAAACGCTGTCATTTTTCACCACTGATGCACGTTTGCGTGCCCATCATTGCTGTGCTGATGCAGTTTAGGAAACTTAATGTCTGAATCTTTTGCCGCCCTATTTGAAGAGTCATTGCAACGTGCTGAAATGCGCGTTGGCGAGGTGATCTCTGCCGAAGTCGTACGCATTGATCACAACCACGTGGTTGTGAATGCTGGCTTGAAGTCTGAGGCATACGTGCCCCTAGAAGAATTTAAAAATGACTTGGGCGAACTTGAAGTTCAAGTCGGTGATTTTGTCTCTGTAGCTATTGATGCTGTTGAAAACGGCTACGGCGACACACTGTTGTCACGTGACAAGGCCAAGCGTTTGGCCTCATGGATGTCTTTGGAAAAAGCGTTGGAGTCTGGCGAATTTGTCACCGGCACCACCACTGGCAAAGTCAAAGGCGGCCTGACCGTGTTGGTCAATGGCATCCGCGCATTTTTGCCAGGTTCTTTGGTCGACATGCGTCCCACCAAAGACCTCACGCCTTACGAAAACAAGACCATGGAATTCAAGGTCATCAAGCTCGACCGCAAGCGCAACAACGTTGTGTTGTCGCGTCGCGCTGTGGTCGAGGTCAGCATGGGCGAAGAGCGCGCCAAGCTGATGGAAACCTTGAAAGAAGGCGTTATCGTTACCGGTGTTGTTAAAAACATCACCGAATACGGCGCGTTCGTGGACTTGGGCGGCATCGACGGTTTGCTGCACATCACCGATATGGCATGGCGTCGTGTGCGTCACCCAAGCGAAGTGGTGCAAGCTGGACAAGAAATTTCTGCAAAAGTGTTGAAGTTCGATGCTGAAAAGCACCGCGTTTCATTGGGCTTGAAGCAAATGGGTGATGACCCATGGATGGGCGTTGCTCGCCGCTACCCACAAAGCACCCGCTTGTTTGGCAAGGTCACCAACATTGCCGATTACGGCGCGTTTGTGGAACTCGAGCCAGGCATCGAAGGTTTGGTGCACGTGTCCGAAATGGATTGGACCAACAAAAACGTTGCCCCATCCAAGATTGTTGCCTTGGGTGACGAAGTCGAAGTCATGGTGCTTGACATCGATGAAGACAAGCGCCGCATCAGCTTGGGTATGAAGCAATGCCGTGCCAACCCGTGGGAAGATTTCGCCACCACCGTGAAGCGCGGTGACCGCGTTAAAGGCCCGATCAAGTCCATCACCGACTTCGGTGTGTTCTTGGGCTTGGCCTCAGGCATCGACGGTTTGGTTCACCTGTCTGACCTGTCATGGACAGAGCCAGGCGAAGCTGCTGTTCGCAACTTCAAGAAGGGTCAAGAAGTTGAAGCCGTTGTGTTGGCCATTGATGTTGAGCGCGAGCGTATCAGCTTAGGCATCAAGCAACTCGACGACGACAGTTTCACAACCTTCACATCTGTGAACGACAAGGGTCAAATCGTTACCGGTAAGGTCAAGACGGTTGACGCCAAAGGCGCAGAGATTGACTTGGGTGACGACTTGGTGGGCTACTTGCGCGCCAGCGAAATCAGCGCTGAACGCGTTGAAGATGCGCGCACCATGCTCAAAGAAGGTGACGAAATCACGGCTGTGGTGGTGAACGTGGATCGCAAGACCCGCAACATCCAGTTGTCGATTCGCGCCAAAGACCAAGCTGACCAGCAAGAAGCCATGAGCACCCTGACACAGCAGTCTTCTGCTGGTGCAGGCACCACCAGTTTGGGCGCTTTGTTGCGCGCCAAGTTGGACGGTGGCGACAACAGCTAATCGCGTCAGCAACTGAGCTACGAAGCCCGCGAAGTCTGACGCACCAGCGCCAACCTCGCGGGCTTTTTTGTCTCCTTGTTGTTTCAAGCCCCCATAAAAAATATATGATCAGAGCAACCCTTTATGACACGCAGCGATTTGGTTGATGCACTGGCTGAACGTTTCAGCCAGCTGGCTCATCGTGATGCCGAACAGGCCGTACGCACCATGCTAGATGCCATGGGCGAAGCCATGGTGAAAGGCCACCGCATTGAAATACGTGGTTTTGGCAGCTTTACTGTCAACCACAGACCGGCTCGCATTGGACGCAATCCACGCTCAGGTGAGCGTGTTGATATTCCCGAAAAACGCGTCCCACATTTCAAACCAGGCAAAGGCTTGCGCGTGGCTGTCGATATACCCGCTCAAGACACGCTTTAAAACATCCCACCCAATACACGTGCGTTGGGGCCACACAGACCTAGAATAGAACACTAAAGTATTTAGAGATGTTTGCTAATATGACATCGCCACAGCACACCCCTTTTAGTGAAAGCTCATATGAGAATGATTTTTTGGTTTGTCCGTATTGCTGTGTTTTTAGTTGTGTTGGCTTTTGCCCTTAACAACCAACACGTGGTCAATGTGTTCCTGCTCCCGGGTTCGACTTTACAAACACCTCTGGTGTGGGCCATCGCAGGTGCTTTTGTACTGGGAACACTGTTTGGTGTGCTGGCGATGCTGCCGCCGTGGCTCCGTGCGCGCAAACTGGCCAAGCAGCAACTCAAGCTTCACACCACATCGCAGGGCCAATCTAATGCCCCCTCCGGCAACACCAACACCAGCAACAGCAACGCCTTAACCAAGCCAAACAACGCACTACGGGGCAGCAACAGCGATGAACTGGGCGTTTGATGCCACCACACTGCTGTGGGCTTTGCCGCTCACATTCACCTGTGGCTGGCTGGCATCCCGTTTGGATGTGAGGCAATGGCGCAGGTCTGAGCAGCAGGCCCCAAAAGCCTATTTTCGAGGGCTCAACTTTCTACTGAACGAGCAGCAAGACCAAGCCATTGATGCATTTATAGAAGCCGTTCAACACGACCCTGAAACCAGCGAGCTGCACTTCGCGCTGGGCAACCTGTTTCGCAGACGTGGCGATTACGACCGCGCCGTTCGTGTGCATGAGCATTTGTTGGCACGCAGTGATCTCAGTCAAGCCGACCGTCAACGCGCACAACATGGTTTGGCCATGGACTTTTTAAAGGCTGGCTTACTAGATAGGGCCGAGAGTGCGCTGCGTAAACTGGACGGCACGCCTTACGCAACAGAGGCTCAATTGGCGCTGCTGACTATATTTGAACGCAGCCGCGATTGGGTGCAAGCCATTGACACCGCCAGCAAGCTAGAAGGCGGCAACCGCGGCAGCTTTCAAAGTCGCAGCGCTCACTACCACTGCGAGCTAGCAGCGCAGGCTCTACACACCAGCCAACCCGATCAAGCGAAACAGCATTTAGAGATTGCCAAGACCCTGTCGCCTCAGGCGGCTAGGCCCAGTATCGCGCTTGCCAACGTGTATGCAGCTGCTGGTGATGACGACAAAGCGCTGACCTTGTTGCTTAATTTAGCCAACGCAACACCTCACATCGTGCCGTTGTTGTGCACCCAGCTTGTACAGTTGGCCAACAAGTGCCAGGCACAGGACAGGGTCTTGGCGTTGCTGCAGTTTGCAGACAATGTGGCGCCGAGCATAGACGTGACACAGGCCATGTCCGCGTTGCAACCCCAAGCAACAACAGCCCTCTTTGAGTCACACTTGAGCAGACAGGCCTCATTGGCCGCAGTGGCCTATGTCTTAGCAGACAACAACAGGACCCACACAGAGACGACTGAAGCACTAACCAAAGCCATGACTTCGGCGATTACAAAGGCAGCTGCGCCACTCACCCGTTACCGCTGCGCAGCTTGCGGTTTTGAGGCCAAAACGTATTTTTGGCAGTGCCCTGGTTGCCAAGGCTGGGAGACTTTTCCAGCTAGGCGTGTGGAAGAGTTGTAACCGCGTCTTTCAAATGCCAACGTACAGCCCACCAGCCGTTCTGTTTAGAAAACATATCGGTCAGGCTTGGTACAGCTTATGGCAACAAGCCCATGGCATGCATGTAATTGTTATCGGTCATGAGCTCATCCCACAACATCGCCTTGCCCAGTGGCAGCAACTTTAAGCGACGCTGTTCACTGGTCTCATTGGCAAGCCATTGGTGTTTCAGCACAGCTTGGGTCAGGCCTGCCAGCAAGTCGTCAATGGGTTGCCCATTGTCGACTTCGCATTGGTTGCACAGCATCACCAGATCACACCCTGCGTTGAGCGCCGCCACAGCTGCAGCGGTAGCGTCAACTTGCTGCCCATCAATCTGACGCGCGCCAGCCATGCTCAAGTCGTCGCTGAAGACCGCACCTTGAAAGCCCAATTGACCTCGCAAAATATCTTGCAGCCACCTGGTAGAAAAACCAGCTGGACGGCTGTCCACTTTGGCGTAGACGACATGCGCTGGCATCACGCTGGTGAGCGTGGCATTCAGCCACGCATAGGGCATGGCATCGTCACGCAAAATCGCTTTTAAACTGCGTTTGTCGACTGGTATGTCGCTGTGCGAGTCAGCCGCCACAAAGCCATGCCCAGGAAAGTGCTTGCCGCAATTGGCCATTCCAGCTTGCAGCAAACCATGCATGACGCTTTTAGCCAAGGCTGCTGTTACGTGGGCAGATGCACTGAAGGCTCTGTCACCAATGACTTGGCTATTGCCGTAGTCCAAATCCAGTATGGGCGTGAAGCTAAAGTCCACACCGCAGGCACGCAACTCAGCACCTAAGACATAGCCACAAGCACTGGCGGCGTTCATGGCCTTTAACGCAGCGCCCGCTGCGTCGCCATCGCGCCCAAGGTCACACCACAATTCGCCCAAGGCACGCATGGCCGGTATATGGGTAAAGCCATCACGCTTGAATCGCTGCACACGACCACCCTCGTGGTCGACGCAAATTAACAAGTCCGCGCGGACCGCCTTGATCTGGGCGCACAGCTTGGTCAGCGCAGCGCGGTCAGACCAGTTGCGGCCAAACAAAATAACACCGCCAACCAAGGGGTGCTTCAGGCGCGGCATGTCCAGCGCTTGCAGCGTTGTACCAGCGACGTCAATGATGACAGGAGCGTGAGGTGTCATGATAAATAAATTTTATATGGTTTCAACTACAACATGGCTGGTGGCATAGGCCGACTCATCACTCAAGCTGACATGTGCACGCCAGTTTTTAGCCGCAAACCACGCTGCCAACTCGCCACTGAGCACAATATAAGGTTGGCCGCTGGCGCTGTTTAATATTTCACAATTGCGCCATGTCATGGGCATGCGCATGCCCAGGCCAATCGCTTTGCTGAAGGCTTCTTTGGCCGAAAAACGGGTGGCCACAAAGCGCATGCCGCGGTCACTCAAGCGTGCAGTCCTTGCCTGCCACACCAATTGCTCTTGAGGGCCTAGCACTTTGCGCGCAAAGCGCTCGCCGTGGCGCACCAAAGCCTGCTCAATACGAGAGACCTCGCAAATATCAACGCCAACACCCACGATCATTGCGCTCGCCCTGACTTGGCCTGTTCAATAGATGCCAAGTACGCTTTAACAGTGGCGTGGTAACCCATTTCAAGCGCATCACCGATCAGGGCGTGGCCAATTGATACCTCGACCACTTGTGGCAACTGTTGCAAAAAATGCGCAAGATTAACGAGATTCAAGTCGTGGCCAGCATTGACTTGCATGCCTGCCTCAAGAGCCGCCTTGGCGGTTTGTGTAAATTGCGCAGTGACCGCTGACTGCGTTGCGGTGCCGTAGGCGCTGGCATAGGTCTCGGTATACAGCTCCACACGCTGCGCACCCAACGCAGCAACTGCAGTCATAGCCTCAGGCGTTGGGTCCATGAACAAACTCACACGCACGCCCCATGCATTTAACTGCGCCACGATTGGCTTTAACCGTGCCGCGTCTTGAGGGAACTGCCAGCCTTGGTCTGAGGTGAATTGATCACTGCTATCGGGTACCAAAGTGCATTGAGCAGGACGTATGGCCTCAACAAAACCCATTAAATTGTGAAATGGGTTGCCTTCAATGTTGTACTCAGCGTGTGGGTAGGTTTGGAGTAATTGTGCCAATTCGTGCACATCGTTGGCCCGAATATGACGCTCATCGGGGCGCGGGTGAACCGTTATGCCGCTTGCACCGGCTTGTAAGCACAAGGTGGCTGCACGCACAACGCTTGGCGTACCCAAGTGACGCGTATTGCGCAGCAAAGCAACTTTGTTCACGTTGACAGACAACGCAGTATGTGACGAATGCACAGTAGACACTGGTAACACCTAAAAAATTAAACAACCTATTGTCGCCCGAAAACAGACCGACACTTACAAGGCAATCACGCCCACGGGGACTGCGACTGGCCCCAAACTTTGATTGCCCATGGCATTCACATCCAACCACATTTGGCGTGTTTTAAACACACGAACACCACTGTGTGACTGAAGCAACAACCGCAGCTGCCCGCGCAATTTGGCTGACAAACCAGTACAAGCCTGCATGACCTGTTGCCACTCGTAATGGGCAGAGCCATCGGTGCTAGGCGCTTGCGCTGCTTGGTACATCAACAACCACTGTGCACCCGTTATAGCTTGGTTGTTTGTATCAACTGGGTCAACTGCTAACAAGCCCATTTCTGGGTGCAAGGTGTACAACGCATTGGGCTGCACCGGCGATAAACTTGCGCCTTCAATAGACAAGTCGGGCAGCACGCCCAACTCGCGCAGCAAAAATAACTCAAAACAACGCACCAACAAGGCCAAGTTAGAAGTTTGCGTGTCACAAGCGGCCAACGCTTGCGTAGCTTGTGCGTACAGGTCAAACAACCTAGGGTGTGCATCGTCGCGTGCCAACATACGCAACAACAACTCATTGAGGTACAGACCGGTCAACAACGCCTCACCAGTGGGCATGACATAGCCACCGACCCAGGTGGCTGCTCGCAAAGTACGCACTTCGCTGTCGCCTCGCCACGCAATGTTAAGGGCCTGCAAAGGCAACAATATAGGACGAAACTGTGAGGACGGTTTCTTGGCACCCTTAGCCACCACAGCAATACGGCCAAAGTCGCGCGTCCACACCTCCAGTATCAGGCTGGACTCGCTCCAGTCATAGCGGTGCAGCACAAAAGCACTTTGATCTTGTACACGTGTAATGGTCGCCATGGCGAACTAGGCGTTCACAGCGTTACTCGTAACCAAACGAGCGCACGCGCGCCGCGTCATCAGCCCAGCCAGAGCGCACCTTGACCCACAACTCCAAGAACACTTTGCCACCAGTGAGTTTTTCAATCTCTTGACGGGCTTCGGTCCCAATGCGCTTGAGCTTTTCACCCTTGTCACCAATGACCATGCCCTTGTGGCCGTCTCTCTCCACCACAATGGTTGCGGCAATACGGCGCAATTTGCCCTCTTCTTCGTACTTGTCAATGATGACGGTGGACGTGTATGGCAGCTCGTCGCCCATCAAGCGAAAGAGTTTCTCGCGCACAATTTCAGCGGCCAAAAAACGCTCACTTTTATCGGTGAGTTCGTCGACTGGGTACATCCACTCTTGCTCAGGCAAGTACTTTTCGCAGATGCCAAAAAATCGTTGGACATCTTTGTTGGCCTTGGCCGACATCGGCACATACTCTGCATAGGTGTGGTGCTCCTGCATGCTTTGCAGCCAAGGCGCAATATCACCTCGACGGTGCACAGTGTCGAGTTTATTGGCCAACAAAATAGTGGGGATGTTGGCAGGCAAGTGCGTCAACACATTGGCATCCTCTGCGCCAAATCGATTGGCCTCAACCATAAACACGATCAAGTCTACGTCGGAAACAGTACCCAGCACTGTGCGGTTCAGCGAGCGGTTTAGTGCGTTGACATGACGGGTTTGAAAACCAGGGGTGTCCACAAACACAAACTGCGTCGCACCCACAGTGCGCATGCCCATGATCCGGTGGCGTGTGGTTTGTGCCTTACCCGACGTGATGCTGACTTTTTGACCCACCAGTGCGTTAATCAAGGTGGACTTACCAACGTTGGGACGTCCGACAATGGCAATCGTGCCGCAACGCTTAGGACCTACAAGCGCCTGCTCGCGCGATGCATCAGACTCTGTGTGGGACGCACGTGCGCCCAATGCACCTTGCAACATCGCCTCTAAATTGGCATCAACAGGCGCCAATGTTTGCTCAGAAGTGGGCACTGACGCCGGCTTTGGGGTGGATTTTTTAGGTTTAGTAGTCACAGAATGTTTTTTTATCAATGTGTAGCCAGCAGTTGGGCCAGCATGAGGTCGGCAGCAGCTTGTTCGGCAATTCGCCTTGATGTACCGCTGCCAAGCGATACCAAGTTCAACAAGGGTACCGCGCATGACACCTCGAATGTTTGCTGATGGGCTTCACCCAAAATACGCTCAACCTTGTACGTTGGCAATGCCATTTTTCTACCTTGCAGCCATTCTTGCAAGGCCGTTTTACCGTCTTTTTGCATAGCCGCCTTGTTGGCACCCAGCGGTATGTCAGCAAACAAGCGTTTGACAAAGACTTGCGCTGGCTCAAAACCTGCGTCGATATACACGGCACCAATAATCGCCTCCACAGCGTCGGCCAGTATGGACGGGCGCGAGCGCCCGCCGCTCTTGTGCTCGCCTTCTCCTAAACGCAAATAAGGGGACAACTGTAGGCGCTCAGCCAACACCACCAGCGTGTCTTGCTTTACCAGATTGGCCCGGACACGCGATAAATCACCCTCAGGCAAATCACCTAAGCGCTCGTACAACATGGCGGAGACAGCTAAATTCAGCACTGAATCACCTAAAAACTCCAAGCGCTCGTAGTGGTCAGCACTGAAAGACCGGTGCGTGAGTGCTTGCTTGAGCAAGCCAAGGTTGGCAAACTCATGACCAACTGCCCGCTGGAGCTTGTCCAAGTCAGACGCAGTGTTGGGGGTGGCTTCGCTGCGCTTAATCAAAGCCACCAATACGACCGAGGTCTGAGAAATTCATCCATACGAAAAATGCACGGCCCACGATATTTTCCTCAGGTACGAAACCCCAGTAGCGCGAATCCAGTGAATTGTCTCGGTTATCGCCCATCATGAAGTAGTGACCTGGCGGGATTGTACACACCACACCTTGAGCTGAGTAATTGCAGTTGTCTCGGCCTTCAAATTGGCTTGCTCCCGGGACAAAAGCTGGGCGATTTTCATCGTTTAGAAATCTAAATTCCTTGCCGCCAAGCTTGGTTTCGAATTGCATGCTGTAGCGCATGTCATCGCTGTCAAAAAAGTCTGGCAATGCCTGCTGCGCAACCAACTCGCCGTTGAGTCTCAGTTGTTTGTTGAGATAGGACACCTCATCACCAGGCAAACCAATCACACGCTTGATGTAATCTAGACTTGGTTGAGGTGGGTAACGAAAGACCATGACATCGCCACGGGCTGGCTCATTGTTTGACAACACTTTTGTGTTGAGAACAGGCAAGCGCACGCCATAGTGAAACTTGTTGACTAAAATCAAGTCGCCCACACGCAACGTTGGAACCATAGAGCCAGATGGAATTTTGAAAGGCTCAAACAAAAACGAGCGCAACACGAACACCACCAAGAGAACGGGGAATAAGCCTGCAGTCCAGTCAAGCCACCAAGGTTGGCGCAACAGCTGCTGCGACGCCTCGCTGTTGTCCCAATCGGTGTCCACATCTGTAATACCTTGGGCAGCCAACTGCGCACGGCGATGCGTCAAACTTTGGGTTAGGCGCCATGCCGCTGTTCGACGCTTTGGTAAGAAATACAAACGCTCGCCCACCCAGTACACGCCTGTAATAGAAGTTGCAATGAATAAAACCAGCGCGAAGTTGCCAAGCACTGCGCCTAAATACCACATGAGCGTATAGGTTACAAAAGCGGCCAGCAACAATGCTGTTATCCCAGACATTGCGGTATTAAGTTGGTTGTCACCTGCCACGGCACCAGTGTTGGTTGTCATCAGTCGTCCACCCGCAAAATGGCTAAAAATGCTTCTTGTGGCACTTCAACAGAGCCAATTTGTTTCATACGTTTTTTACCAGCTTTTTGTTTTTCAAGCAGCTTGCGCTTACGTGAAATATCACCACCGTAACATTTGGCCAGCACGTTTTTACGCATGGCTTTGACTGTTTCACGGGCAATAATGTTGCCACCAATAGCCGCTTGTATGGCCACGTCAAACATTTGCCGTGATATGGCTTCGCGCATCTTACCCACCACCGCACGTCCGCGGTGCTGAGATTGCGAACGGTGAACAATGATGGCCAAGGCATCTACACGCTCGCCGTTTAGCATGATGTCTACCTTCACCACATCGCTGGCTCTGTACTCTTTGAACTCGTAGTCCATTGAAGCGTAGCCACGGCTGACCGATTTGAGCCTGTCAAAAAAGTCCAAGACGATCTCGCCCAGTGGCATTTCGTAGGTCAACATGACTTGCTTGCCGTGGTAGGCCATGTTGATTTGCACTCCGCGCTTTTGGTTGGCCAGCGTCATCACAACACCCACTGAGTCTTGTGGCATGTACAAATGAACCGTGACGATAGGCTCACGAATCTCTTGAATTTGTCCAACCTCTGGCATCTTGGACGGGTTCTCAACCATCACCACTTCGCCATCACCCTTGAGGACTTGGTACACCACACTTGGTGCCGTCGTGATCAAGTCTTGGTCGAACTCTCGTTCCAAGCGCTCTTGCACGATTTCCATGTGCAGCAAACCCAAGAAGCCGCATCGAAAACCAAAGCCCAAAGCTTGTGACACTTCTGGCTCGTAGCGCAGGGCTGCGTCGTTGAGTTGTAGTTTCTCTAGCGCATCGCGCAAAGAATCATACTCACTGGACTCGCTTGGGAACAAACCTGCAAACACTTGCGGCTGCACTTCCTTAAAACCCGGTAAGGCTTGGGTGGCGGTAAAAGCGCCCATGCCTGAGCCGGTACGCACCACTGTAACGGTGTCGCCTACTTTGGCCGATCGCAGCTCTTTGATTCCCGCAATGATGAATCCCACTTCACCAGCCTTGAGAGAGGGGCGATCGACGGCTCCGGGTGAAAACACACCTACCTTGTCGGCGTTGTATTGGGTATCTGTGGCCATGAGCTTAAACCGCTCACCGCGTTTTAACTCGCCATCGACCATCCGCACGAGCATCACAACACCCACGTAGGTGTCGTACCAACTGTCCACAATCATGGCGCGCACGGCGCCGTCTGGGTTTCCTTTTGGCGGGGGCACCTTGAGAACGACCATTTCTAAGATCTCATCAATCCCCATGCCCGTTTTAGCTGAACAGGGAATGGCGTCAGATGCATCAATACCAATCACTTCTTCAATTTCAAGCTTGGCGTTATCAGGGTCTGCTTGCGGCAAATCCATTTTGTTGAGAACAGGCAATACCTCAACGCCTAAGTCCAACGCGGTGTAACAGTTCGCCACTGTTTGCGCTTCGACGCCTTGGCTGGCGTCCACCACCAACAGCGCTCCTTCACATGCAGACAGTGAGCGTGAAACTTCGTATGAAAAGTCTACGTGCCCAGGTGTATCGATGAGGTTGAAGTTGTACACCTGCCCATCACGGGCTGTGTATTGCAACGACGCCGTTTGAGCCTTGATGGTGATGCCGCGCTCTTTTTCTATATCCATAGAGTCCAGCACTTGCGCGCTCATCTCTCTGTCGCTCAGACCACCACAACGTTGAATAATGCGATCGGCCAGCGTGGACTTGCCGTGATCGATGTGCGCAATAATGGAGAAATTTCGAATGTGTTTCATCAACAAAAAGGTGATCTACAAGTGCCAATGCACCTGTACGAAATGAATGAAAAAAGGGCGCATCGTGGTGACGCGCCCTGAACCAATAATCTGTGGCAACTGCGATTGATTGGATAACCATTGTAGGCAAAAACCCCAGAAAACAAGCGTTTCCAGATATTAAACCCTACTAGACCAAGCCTACACATCAAAGTTATCAACAGACTTATACACATGTTATCCACAAAATTACGGGGGACATATGTATAAAATTTTTTATGGCGTCGTGGCCAAACCACAGCCTTCCATAATGTGGCTGAACCAGCCATCAAAGAGACGTTATAAGAAGCAATTCACCTCTTATTCTAGTTGTTTTAGGTTTTAAACAAACGCAGCCCTAGCCATGCGACTGTTTAGACACCAACAGCATTTAAACAACAAGCCCACGTGATTGCATGACCTGTCGCTGCAAAAAAATCGACGAAACAAGTTTTGACAACGGCTATAAAGACACCATTGCTGGCCAGTTTAGCGCCGCAGCAAAGCGTATTGCACCCACTGCCCACGCCTAAATAAAATACTCACCACTGGTTTATCCGCTGTTTTAGCCAACAGCAACTTCAGCGCGTTCACGTCAGCAACCTTTGTGTTGGCTGCCGCCAAGATCACATCGTCTGGACGCATCCCCGCTCGGGCTGCTGCACCCTGCACATCTTTTACTTTGACACCACCATCTATTTTGAGTTCACGCATGTCTTGCGGGGTCAACTCCAGCACACTCAATCCAAGCGCGAGCAACTGCTCACCTGTTTGCGGCTCTGGCACCACCTCGGCTGTGGTCATTGGTTCGGGATCAAAAGCGCCTACTGTGATTGTCAGCTTCTTCTCCTTGCCTTGTCGTACAACGGTCAAAGGAGATGTTGTGCCTGGCTTGGTGTTACCCACCACGCGTGGCAAATCAAGTGACTTCTCAATAGCCACGCCTTCAAACTCAATGATGACATCGCCTGGCTCCAAGCCAGCCTTGGCAGCAGGCGAGCCAGCCTCGACGCCGTTGACCAACGCGCCACGCGGCTTGCCCAAACCCAACGCTTCTGCTGTTTCTTTGTCAACACTCGCAATGCTCACGCCAATGCGCCCGCGGGTCACGAAGCCTTGGCTGCGCAACTGTGTTGAAACGCGAACAGCCTCGTCAATGGGAATGGCAAAAGAAATACCTTGAAATCCGCCAGAGCGTGAGTAAATTTGGCTGTTGATACCAACTACTTCACCACGCATGTTGATGAGAGGACCACCTGAGTTGCCAGGATTAATTGCCACATCGGTTTGGATGAACGGTAAAAAATCGCCTGTTTCCCTGGCTTTGGCGCTCACTATACCTGCGGTTACCGTGTTCTCAAGGCCATATGGAGAGCCAATAGCCATGACCCATGCGCCCACTTTGAGCCTCTCGGGGTCACCCAGTCGCACTGGCACCAAATCTGTCGCGTCAACTTTGACAACGGCCACATCTGTGCGTTTGTCAGCACCAATGATTTTGGCCTTGAATTCCCGCTTGTCGGGCATCGTAACAATCACCTCGTCTGCCCCGTCCACCACGTGGGCATTGGTCATGATGTAGCCGTCCGCGCTCAACACAAAGCCTGAACCAATACCCCTAGGGCGTTGCTCACCGTCTTTAGGCGCATCACCATCGGGATTACCACCAAAACCAGGTGGCACTGGTATACCAAAGCGCCTAAAAAACTCGAGCATTTGCTCATCTGAGCCACCGCTGCTTTGAGGCTTGGCATTTTCTAAAGTGCGGATGTTGACTACAGACGGCCCCACTGCTTCCACCAAGGGGGTGAAGTCAGGCAAGCCAGTCATCAGGGGCAACGCCACTGTTTGCATGCTAGGCGTTGCGGTGGCGTTTGCAGCGACAACCACTTGAGGCGTCGCCACCGCTACAGGTGTCTGCGTTTGGGTCAACGTCCATGCTGCACCTGCCCCTACAACAGCACAACCCACAATAACGGCACTGATAAAGTTGCGGCTTATGCTGCGAGAGTTCGATTGTGTTGTTTGAGATTGATCGTTCACTTTGTTACCTTGTATATGCCAAACTTGTACAACCACGGTTGGGCTGTGTGGTTAAGAGTGATTCAATGGACTATGGTTCCATCGGTTTGTTGTGTGATGGTCGACCATCAAACTGCACACTGCCCAATAATGCGCGCAATGTGGCCACTGGCACTTCCCCCACTGCAGTTACCCACATTGGCGGCACGGATGCACTGACGCTGGCGGTAGCACCTAAATGTACCGCGCTGGGCTGTCGAGCGCCTCTGGCTGATGAGGGCTCAATGAACAGAGATACTGATGCCAAGCCATCAGAAAACACCCACTGGGCTGGGGCTCCCTCAACGGTTTGGCCATTTATCTGAGGTTTAGACACCGCGCCCGCTTCAAAACCCGCCACTGGCGCACGCTGCGTCCAACCCATGCTGCTGGGCTGCACTTTGAGCGCATCCTTAACCACCACTGCGTAATTGGCTGGCACACGCTGCCACGCCTGCATGGCCGCAAAATCCACACCACCGGCCACCACAATATCGCTGTAGGCGACTTGCTCTAAAACAGCTCCAGAATGACTTGAGACCGTTTGCCATTGCAAGACCAGACCAGACCGCTTATCGCGCCAAATGCGGTATGAGTGACGCCACAAATCTTTGGCTTGGAGAGCCACGCCCACAGTGTCACGGCCTGCGACACGTTGTGCGCTTAAAGACTGCATCACGTAATGCTGCCCAACGTTGCGCCCAGCGCTGCCCAACACGGCAGGAAATAGTCCTAAGTCGCTGGTGCGCTCTTGCCGAACCAGCTTAGCCGTGTGGTCCACCCCAAATACAAGGTCGCCTTGCCGCATGGTTGTGTGTGGCTCGCCGCTGAGCAAATCCACACGCTCATACGTCTGAGCGTCATGGTCGATGTGCCAAATTTTGGCGGACACCATGTCAGAGCCAGACTGCACCACCATGGTGCCCACGAAGGTTTGCTGTTTGGCGGCTTGATTGACCTCTATCAGCCAGCGCCTTACATCGCCACCAGGCTGCGCGTGTGTCAGGCCAACGATGCAGACCAGATACAGTGCAAGCGCCGCTTGCCAACGAGCCAACCTGCCATAGCGCCACCTCACTGCGTTGCTCCTGACCACGCCACATTGCGCACAAATCCAACCGCGCCTGGCCAAGCGTTGCTAGCACCAGTTTGTCTGTGGGCCGCTAAAAAAGCGTCTATGTTCGGGTCTCTGCGCATCGCAACGCTGCGAGAAGACTCAGCCAGCAACGCTTCGGCTACAACCGATGGCGCTGCTGCAGCCATAGGCGTGCTGGTGGTGGGCGTGTCTGCCCCAGGCATCTGCCACCACACACCCACAGCCAGCGCCACGGCAAAGGCGCTGCCTGTGGCGCGCCAGTTAAACCACGGGTCGTTGGCAGCGCGTTGCGACAACGCAGCTGGTGCAGCTCGCACATTGTCTTGTGAAAAAGGCGTTGTGGATAGCGCAGCTTGGCTCTCATAGCTGACCTGTAAGGCCGCCAATACGCGGGCGCTGCGTGCGCTGTGAGCGACCCCTTGTGCTTGTTCGCGCAACACATGACCTATCAAACACATGTCTATAGCGGCCTCTAAGTTGCTTGCATGTGGCGCGCCCAACTGCTCACACATGGCGTCGCATGCGTGCGCTTCTATTTCACCGTCCAACCAAGCCGATACGCGGCTGGCGGTCATATCAAGCTCAGGGGCAAAAGCCTGCGCACTACACCCGTCACCCTCGCTGTTGAGGTGGGGCCTTGCGAGACTCAGGGCTGTGTGGTTGTGATGGTCTTGATGGTCTTGGGTCACTTGTTTGCAAATACTGGGGCTTACCAGCGCTTGCCTCCTTGTTTATCTAGCATGGGTTTGATGCGTGCGGATATGGCCTCTCTTGCCCTGAAAATACGAGATCTCACCGTCCCGATAGGGCAAGCCATAGTCGATGCAATGTCTTCGTAGCTCATACCTTCAATTTCCCTTAACGTAATAGCCTCGCGCAACTCACTGGGCAAGGCATCCATGGCCGCGTTGATTGCCAGTGCTATTTCTTTACTGGCCAAAGCCGTTTCAGGGGTGTGTTCATCAACCGCCATGTTGGTTTGTTCCCACGCGCTGCCAGAAGTTTCATCGTCGTCGTCTTTTTGTAACGACGACAAGCTACGCACTGGGTCTTTATTGGCCCGCATCACCGCTTTTTTAGCCGAATTAACCGCTATGCGGTACAGCCAAGTGTAAAACTTTGCCTCGCCTCGAAACTGGGGCAATGCCTTATACGCTTTGATAAATGTGTCTTGCGTCACGTCTTCACACAAGCCTGGGTCGCGGACCCACCGTCCAATCAATCGAGCCACGCGCGCCTCGTACTTGATGACCAGCCAGTCAAACGCGCGCGTGTCACCGCCAACGGCACGCTGCACCATTGCGGCGTCAGCATCTGGCGTAGGAGTCGGTGGAACAACGTTGGTAGTCGGTGTGAGCTCAGGCATGGATAACCCAGCAATATAGCGCACTCGTCCCCAAAAAACGAACAACCCTCATGATTTTGCGGCCAACAGCGCTCGACGTAAGGCCAACCAACGCGCCGGGCTATCACGCTCAAACAGCCACAACCACTGTATGTTGGCACGATTGAACAACGATGCGCTGTCAATGACTGCTTGCACACGCACCAACACACACATGCCAAGGTCTATCACCATCTGTGGCGCGCGCACAGCAGTCGGCTCGCTATAAGCCTGCGTTTGAAGCTGCCACAAGCCCGTGCCAGCTGGTGCCTGCCAAGACAAATAATGCGTAGCGTCCGCAGGGTGGTTGCGATGGTTTGGAAGGGTGATCTCTGACTGTGCAGCTTGTTGGCTCTTGTACCAGTGCCAACCTAGCCATGCCGACCACATGCCAGCGGCCAACAACCATGGCTAACGCTGACCATTGCCTGGTTGACTGGCGTAAGCAGCCCCAGCCAGCACACAGGCTTGGAGGCACCACACAATATAAAAGACTTGCTGACAAACAAGGCAGCGTCCCACAGGGTAAATGACCGGTGGGGCGTGATGCATAAACTGTCAGGCAAGCGCTGGCTGGTGCTTGCGTTTGTTTGGGGCGTTAGGTCAAACGCTTGAACACCAATGAGCCATTGGTGCCACCAAAGCCAAAGTTGTTTTTGATTGCCACATCAATACGCATATCGCGCGCCGTGTTGGCGCAGTAATCAAGATCACACTCAGGGTCTTGGTTGTCAATGTTGATGGTGGGCGGACTTGTTTGATGGTGCAGCGCCAAAACAGTGAACACGCTCTCAATACCACCTGCGCCACCCAGCAAATGGCCTGTCATGGACTTGGTAGAGTTCACAACCAACTGCTTGGCGGCATCGCCAAATGCTGCCTTAAACGCATTCGTCTCGTTGACATCGCCCAAAGGCGTGGAGGTGCCGTGGGCGTTGGCATATTGAACGTCAACAGGGTTCACGCCAGCGTTGTTCATAGCACTGATCATGGCGCGACGTGGGCCGTCCATATTGGGAGCAGTCATATGACCCGCATCCCCGCTCATGCCATAGCCAGCCAGCTCGCAATACATCCGTGCACCGCGGGCTTTCGCATGCTCGTATTCTTCAAGCACCATGACACCAGCGCCTTCTCCCAGCACAAATCCATCACGGTCTTTATCCCATGGACGCGACGCCGCCTGAGGATCGTCGTTGCGCGTCGACAAGGCACGCATGGCTGCAAAGCCACCAATGCCCAGCGGTGAGACTGTGGATTCTGATCCGCCAGCTACCATTACGTCGGCGTCGCCATATTCAATTTTTCTAGCCGCCTCGCCAATGCTGTGCAAACCAGTGGTGCACGCAGTGACGACAGCCAAATTAGGGCCTTTGAAACCATGTCGCATCGACACATGACCCGAAATCATGTTGATGATGGACGCGGGCACAAAAAATGGAGAAATTCGGCGGGGTCCGCGGTTGGTGTATTCACCATGGGTTTCTTCGATCAGTGGCAAGCCACCAATACCCGACCCGATGATGCAACCTATGCGAAACGCTAATTCGTCGTCTAAATCGTCGCCCTGAGGCAAACCTGAATCCACAACAGCTTGTTGTGCCGCTACTATGCCCAAATGAATGAAGCGGTCCATGGACCGAGCTTCTTTCGTACTGATGTAAGACTGCAGGTCGAGGTCTTTCACCTCACCTGCTATTTGACAGGCAAAGGCAGACGCATCAAAAGATTTGATGGTGTCAATACCCGAGCGCCCAGCCAATAAATTGGTCCAACACTGCTCGACAGTATTGCCCACAGGACTCACACAGCCTAAGCCGGTAACGACAACGCGACGACGACTCATCCCGACTTATGCCTTCTGGTTAGCCAGCGCGTAATCGATGGCGTTTTGAACGGTTGTTATTTTTTCGGCATCTTCATCGGGGATTTCGATGCTGAACTCGTCTTCCAGAGCCATCACCAACTCCACGGTGTCCAAGGAGTCAGCGCCCAAGTCGGCAACGAACGATTTTTCGCTGGTGACTTGACCTTCTTCAACACCAAGTTGCTCGGCAATGATTTTCTTTACACGTGCTTCAATATCACTCATAGATCCCTCTGAGGGTGGTTATAAACAGGCTGTCATTTTAGCTACCAAACGGTGACTTCCGTCTAATACTTGCCCGACAGCCTTGGGCGGATTTTCCCTACTGAGGTAAACCAGTAGGAAAGCAATGTTTTACCTGCATTTACCAGTAAAACACCTTAAAAGCGTCTAAACGCAGTTAACTCATGAGCATGCCACCATTGACATGCAACTCTTGCCCTGTGACGTATCCCGCCATCGGACTCGATAAATAGGCTACAGCATAGGCGATATCAGCGGCTTTTCCTAAATGGCCCAAAGGAATTTGGCCCAATAACGTCTGTTGTTGCTCGGTAGACAAGGACGCGGTCATATCGGTTTCAATAAAGCCAGGCGCTACGCAATTGACTGTGATGTTACGCCCACCAAGCTCGCGAGCCAAGGCGCGGGTCATACCCGCCACGCCTGCCTTGGCAGCCGCGTAGTTGGCTTGACCAGCATTGCCCAAGGCACCCACCACAGACGTAATGCTCACAATGCGCCCATAACGCTGCTTCATCATGGGCTTGATGGCGGCACGGCTAACAGCAAATACAGCCTTTAAGTTTGTATTGATCACCGCATCCCAATCGTCATCTTTCATGCGCATAGCCAAGGTATCGCGGGTAATGCCCGCGTTGTTCACCACCACGTCTAAACGGCTATAGGTTTTCACAATATGGTCGACTGCAGCTTGCACACCAGCGCCGTCATTGACGTCCAGTACCACGCCTGTACTGCCCTCAAAGGCAGCCAAAGTTTGGCTGATTTTGTCGGCACCTGCTTGCGTGGTGGCCGTACCAACGACCAGTGCACCCATCGCAGACAGGTGTGAGGCAATGGCGGCACCAATGCCGCGCGAAGCGCCTGTAACCAACGCAACTTGGCCGGCTAATGGTTGTGCAAAATTAATAGCTTGGGTCATATGTAACTCAACAGGTTTTAAGCCAAGGCCGCCAAGGCGGCATCCAGCGTGGCAGGGTCATAAACAGGCAGCGCCATGAGGTCAGGCTCTATGCGCTTGGCCATGCCAGACAGCACTTTACCCGGGCCACACTCGATAAATGTCGTGATACCACTGGTTTTGAGTGCGCGCACAGACTCTACCCACCGCACTGCTCCAAATGCTTGGCGCACCAACGCATCCTTGATTGCAGCTGGCTCTGACATGCTTTTAACGTCTACGTTGTTGAGTACTGGAATACCAGGCGCTAACAGCTCAATGTCTTGCAAATACGCCGCCAGCTTTAAGGACGCTGGCTTCATCAGGCTGGAATGAAAAGGCGCAGACACCGGCAGCGGCAAAGCACGCTTGGCACCGGCGGCTTTTATCTCCACCATCGCTTGTTCAACGGCAGCCTTGCTGCCGGCAATCACAGTTTGGTTGGGGTCGTTGAAATTCACCGCTTCAACCACTTCGCCTGATTCAGGTGAGAAGCTGCGCTGCACTTGCGAACACAAGACCACCACTTGTTGGGATGGCATACCCAAAATAGCGGCCATCGCTCCAATGCCCACTGGCACCGCTTCTTGCATGGCTTGTGCCCGCAATCTGACCAGTGGCGCTGCTTGCGCCAGTGTCAAACTGCCAGCAGCTACCAGCGCGGCATACTCGCCCAGCGAGTGACCAGCCAACCATGCTGGCTGGGCGCCACCGGCTTGCTGCCACACCCGGTAGGCAGCCACACCGGCCACCAACATAACTGGCTGGGTATTGGTGGTGAGTGACAAGGCCTCTGAAGGGCCGTTGGCGATTAAAGCGCCCACATCTTCACCCAAGGCATCACTCGCCTCAGCCAACGTCTGCTTGACCACGGCGTTGTCAGACCACGCGTCCAACATCCCAACAGACTGAGAGCCTTGGCCTGGAAAAACAATTGCTAAGCTGGATGAAATCGTCATGTTTGGGTGGTGTAGGAATGTGGTCCCAATTGGGAGAGAGCAACACTGTGGGTCAATAATGACCCAGCCTAATGCAATGAATAAATTAAAAAATAACAGTGCAAAGAGCAACCGCGCTTACATGCGTACCAAGGCCGAGCCCCAAGTGAAACCACCGCCTACGCCTTCCATCAGCACGGTTTGCCCAGGCAGTACGTCCCCAGCGCGCACACCGTGATCCAACGCCAAAGGAATAGAGGCCGCAGAAGTATTGCCGTGCTGGTCAACCGTCACCACCACCCGGTCAATAGGTATTTTCAACTTTTTGGCTGTGCTGGTCATGATGCGGATATTGGCTTGGTGCGGCACCAACCAATCGACGTCGGCTTCAGTTTTACCAGCTTTTTCCAACACAGCGCGGGCGGTTTTTTCAAGCACGCCGACCGCCAGCTTAAACACAGCTTGGCCATCCATTTTCAGCAGGGGATCACCCAAGATACGACCGTTGGCAACTGTTCCAGGTACACACAAAATATCGCAGTATTTACCATCAGCATGCAAGTCAGTGGCCAAAATACCAGGGCCACTACCGTCGTGTTCGCAGGCCTCTAACAACACCGCGCCCGCACCGTCTCCAAATAACACACACGTGCCGCGGTCGTTAAAGTCCAGCAAGCGAGAAAATACCTCAGAGCCCACGACCAATGCAGTGGTGGCGGCGCCTGTTTGAATCATGGCATTGGCCACACTGATGGCATAAATAAAGCCACTGCAAACCGCTTGCACGTCAAAAGCAGCACCACCTGCGCCGCCCTCATCATCGCCATCGGACAAGGCAGCCAAGCTCAATTTGTGTTGAAGAATGGAGGCCGTTGAGGGAAACACCATGTCTGGCGTCGAGGTGGCCACAATGATCAGGTCTACGTCGCTGACACGTTTGCCAGCGGCGGCCAAACATCGGCGGCTGGCTTCAAAAGCCAAATCACTGGCGTGAACGCCATCGTCTACAAAATGGCGTGCGCGGATGCCCGTGCGCTCAACAATCCACTCATCACTGGACTCCAAACCCTTGGCGGCCAACTGGTCTACCAGGTCTTGGTTGGTTAGGCGCTTGGGCGGCAAATAGCTGCCTGTGCCTGCAATTCGTGCAAATAAACTCATAGATAACTGATGCTAAATAGACTTTAAATCTCCGCAGCATTGGCTGCGGAGAGGTTGGCAGCTCCAGGTACAGCAGACAAAGCTCGCTCAATACCTGTACGCACACCGTCTAATAAATTGTGTTGTACAGCATCATAAGCCCTGTCCAAAGCTTGGCCAAATGCATACGCATCTGCAGACCCGTGACTTTTAAAAACCAGGCCTTTCAGCCCGAGCAATGCCGCACCGTTGTAACGGCGATGATCCACTTTGTGCTTAAAGGCCTTCAGCACAGGCATGGCCACAATAGCGGCGGCTTTGGTCAGCCAATTGCGCGAGAACTCTTGCTTGATAAAGTCGCCAATCATGGCTGCCAGGCCTTCGCTGGTCTTCAATGCCACGTTGCCAACAAAGCCATCGCAGACCACTATATCTGTGGTGCCGTGAAAAATGTCGTTGCCTTCTACGTTGCCATAAAAGTTCAAATGACCGCGGGCATGGGCTGCTCGCAGCAGCTCTCCCGCTGTTTTGATGACCTCACTGCCCTTGATCACCTCTTCGCCTACATTGAGCAAGCCCACAGTGGGTTGCACGCTAGATGCATGTACAGATGGTCTATTTGTAGCTGCCACCAGCGCGGAGCCCATCAACGCAAACTGCAACAAATGCGCTGCTGTGCAATCTACATTGGCACCCAAATCAAGCAACGTGGTCGCGCCACCTTTGGCGTTGGGCAGTTGCGAGGCAATGGCCGGTCTGTCAATACCGTTAAGGGTTTTAAGCACATACCGCGCTATGGCCATCAGTGCACCGGTATTACCGGCAGACACCACAGCGCAGGCATGGGCGTCTTTAACCTGTGTGATGGCGACTCGCATGCTGGAGTCTTTTTTGTGTCTGAGGGCGGTCTCGAGCGAGTCATCCATGGTGACAACTTGTGTAGCCATGACAAAACTGCACCGGGGGTGTACCGCTAGATCGCCAAGCGCGGCTTGAGCTTGCTCGTTACCAACCAGCACCAGACGGGCAGCCTTGTGCTTGGCCAAAAACGCGCGACAAGCGGGCAATGTGGAGGCAATGCCTAGGTCGCCCCCCATACAGTCCACAGCGACGCTGATAACTGAAGTTGCAGGCGGCAGTGCCTCAAAATGTGTCATGTAGGCGCACAAAGCAAAGGCCCGCACAACGCTGCGCGGGCCCTTGTATAGGCGAACAAATTAAGAATCGGATTTGGTCTTCATCACCTTGCGGCCACGGTAGAAACCTGTGGGGCTGATGTGGTGACGCAAGTGCACTTCGCCTGTTGTTGGCTCGATCGCGATGCCCGGTGTTGTTAAGGCATTGTGTGAGCGGTGCATACCGCGCTTAGAAGGTGACTTTTTGTTTTGTTGGACGGCCATGGTGGCTCCTAAATAAGTACCAGCTGGTGCGACGTTCCCACGTGCATGACTCCAGCCACAGTTTTAACTACAGATTCTTGATCTGATGAACTAGCTCAATATCAACCAAGCTTATGCACCAAACCGGAAATTATAACCTGACTCTGACACCTCTTACAGGATGAGCTTGTCTTATCGGTGCAGGGATCAAGACATCGCAAGCCCGACGTTTGGCAACGACTGCGGTCTTAATTCATTGAACCTTTTTTAAAGTAGCCAGCCCCGCAAACGGGTTTGGCTTGTCCTCTATCAATGGTTCAGAGGCCTGCCAGCCTTCAGGTTGGCAGTCGCTGTGCATAGGCACAACGGGCATGGCCATGATGAGCTCGTCCTCTATCAAGGCCTGCACATCGAGCACCAGCTCCAAAGCCAATACATCTTCTTCTGCCTCTTCGTCCTCAAAAGCGGCTTGGTCTTCGCTGGATACAAAGCGCAAGTCTTGCGAGACCACCAACTCAGTTGCCACTGGCGACAGGCAGCGCTGGCATGTCAAAGGGACATAGGTTTGAGCCTCTATACGCAGCCACACTTGTTTGGCAATAGGTTCTCCTGCACCTTTTGAAGCATCACGCTCCTGTGCGCTCAGCACCACATGGACTTGGGCGTCGCCCACGTCGGTGACAGCCTCTTCCACCAAACGTGCAAAACCTGCCAATGGCACGGCTCGCTCATCAATACGACCCTGAGCAGCCCACACGGCAATGTTGACTTGGGCCCAGTCGGCAATTGAAGCACTGGTGGCTGAAGAGGGTTTATCAGAGGAAGACATAGACACGGTGGACTGCATTAAAAACAAGTGCCCAGTGTAAGACAATGGTGGCTTGCTCACCGCCCCATCTCATACATGAACCGCCCACTCATACTAGGATCTACCTCCGTGTACCGCGCCGAACTGCTAGAGCGACTTCGCCTGCCGTTTACCAAGGCCAGACCTGAGGTTGATGAAACCCCACTGCCCAACGAATCCCCTAGCGCACTGGCACAACGCTTGGCGCTGGCCAAAGCCCAAGCTGTCGCCAGCCTCAACCCCAGCGCATTGGTCATTGGCAGCGACCAAGTTGCAGACCTCAACGGACAGCCTTTGGGCAAACCGGGCAACTTTGAGCGTGCCGTGGCTCAACTTACAGCCATGAGTGGGCAATTGGTCATCTTCCATACGGCTGTTGCACTGGTTTGCCACGAGTCTGGCTTTAGCCAACAAGAGACCGCCGTTGTAAGTGTCAGGTTTAGAGACCTGAGCCGCGAAGAGATTGAGCGCTACGTGCGCGCCGAAGAACCTTATGACTGTGCGGGCAGCGCCAAAAGCGAGGGCTTGGGTGTCAGCCTGTTGGCCAGCATGGACAACGACGACCCCACAGCCTTGATTGGCCTGCCGCTGATCACAACATGCAAGTTACTGCGCGCAGCAGGCGTGGTGGTGCCATGAACGACACAACGCACCTAGGCCGCTTGCTGCTGGTACCCACACCTTTGGACTTTGGTTGCGCAGCCGAATTGATTGGCGACATTGGAGACGCCTTGCCAGCACACACAATCGCAACAGCTGCTCGCACCACCCACTGGATCAGCGAAAACGCCAAGTCAACCCGTGCCTTTTTGAACCGTGTCAACCTCCACACACCGCTGACTTGTAGCATTCAAGACATGCACATACATGTGCTGCCACGTGAAGCACACAAAAGCGGCGACCATACGGTTGGCGCCATGGACAGCCAAGCCAAAGAATGGCTGGCTCCAGCTTTACAGGGTTTCGATGTGGGTTTGGTCAGCGAGGCCGGCATGCCCGCCATCGCTGACCCGGGCTCGTCAGTGGTCAGGGCCGCCCACAGCATGGGCTTGGCAGTTGTGCCGCTGACCGGGCCTGTATCGTTGATGTTGGCCCTGGCTGCCAGCGGTCTCAACGGCCAACAATTTGCATTTGTGGGTTACTTGAAAAAAGGAACAGAGCTGGTAACGCACATTAAAGCGCTAGAGGCTACCGCGCTCAAAACAGGGCAAACCCAACTCTGCATTGAAACGCCCTACCGCAACATTCAGCTGCTACAAACGCTGATCAATACACTGTCTCCCAACACACGCTTAGCGGTGGCCTGTGGCTTGGCGGTGGCGCCCGACGTGCGCAGCCAAACAGTAGCGGTATGGCGCGAGCAAGCCAAGCACAACAAGTTGCCCGAACTTGACCTACCAGCCGTGTTTTTATGGGGCGCATAAGGTCGGTACGCCTGCGTCACATGGCACACAACAACCAGTGCGTGTACCAACGGGCTTGAACCACTGCGCGCTTAAAACAATGCGTGCTGAACCGTGTTCAGCACCTGTGATTTAGCCCTGGTGGCGCAGGGCTGGAAACAGAATAATGTCGCGGATGCTGGCGCTGTCTGTAAGCAGCATCATCAAACGGTCAATACCAATACCGCAGCCGCCTGCTGGGGGCATGCCGTACTCCAAGGCGCGAACAAAGTCGTGGTCAAAGAACATGGCTTCGTCGTCACCGCCGTCTTTGGCCGCGACTTGCGCTTGGAAGCGAGCCGCTTGGTCTTGTGCGTCGTTCAACTCAGAAAAGCCGTTGCCAAATTCACGCCCAGTGATGTACAACTCAAAGCGCTCTGTCACCTCTGGACGCTCATCGCTGGCACGCGCCAAAGGTGAAATTTCAACGGGATGCTCACAAATGAATGTGGGCTGCCACAGCTTGTCCTCCACCAGCTCTTCGAAATACATCACTTGCAAGCCAGCCAGTGATTTGCCCGTTGTTTTTTCAGCACCCATGCCAAAACCTGTCAGCGCTTGCACCAACCAAGCGGCATCATCGGCATTGGCGCCCGCGTCGGTGTGCATGGCGATGGCTTCACGAATGGTCATGCGGGCAAAGGGCGCGGCCACATCCACATGCTTGCCACCGTAGGTGAGCTGCAAAGACCCTGTGGCTTGTTGAGCCGTGTGGCGAACCAACTCCTCGGTGAAATTCATGAGGTCTTGGTAGTTCCAATACGCTGCGTAGAACTCCATCATGGTGAACTCAGGGTTGTGACGCACCGAGATACCCTCGTTGCGGAAATTGCGGTTGATCTCGAACACGCGCTCAAAACCACCCACCAACAAACGCTTGAGGTACAACTCTGGCGCAATGCGCAAGTACATTTGTTGGTCTAGCGCGTTGTGATGCGTCACAAACGGCTTGGCATTGGCCCCACCAGGAATCGGGTGCAGCATGGGCGTTTCCACCTCTAGGAACTCATGCTTGACCATAAAGTCGCGAATGCTGCTGACTGCCCTAGAGCGAGCGGCAAAACGCATGCGGGCTGAATCGTCGGTAATGAGGTCTATGTATCGCTGGCGGTACTTGATTTCTTGGTCTGCCACGCCGTGAAACTTATCCGGCAATGGGCGTAGGCTTTTTGTAAGTAAGCGCACACTATCGGCGTGTATGGTCAGCTCGCCAGTACGGGTTTTAAACAACACACCCTCGGCGGCCACGATATCACCCAAATCCCAATGCTTGAATGACTCATGCAGCGCTTCACCCACACTGTCGTTGTTCATGTAAATCTGAATGCGACCAGCTGCACTGCCCATAGAGCCGTCTTGCAAGGTGGCAAAACTGGCTTTGCCCATGACACGCTTCAGCATCATGCGGCCCGCCACGCTGACACGCGCTTGTAGCGGCTCTAACCCTTCTTTGGTTGTATCGCCAAAGGTGTCGGCCAAGGCTTGTGCGCGATGAGTTGGTTTGAAGTCATTGGGGAAAGCCACGCCAGCGCCGTTTGCGCAGGCAGCCCGTATGAGAGAAAGCTTGTCTCTGCGCTCGGCAAGGAGCTGGTTTTCATCAACCGCTGGGGCGGCGTTGGTGTCTGGAGCGTTAGACATAGCGGAACTTCAATACAAAAATAGACCTTGCGCAGTAGGCAGGGTCAAAGTTTGCTATTTTAAACGCTGTACCAAGCTGCTTGCTGCAGCCCAGCACCAGCGACCATACCCTAGCGACCCCTGCAGGTACGCCGCACTACTCACCCAAATAGGCCTCGCGTACCTTGGGGTCGCCCAACATAGCCTTGGCATCACCGCTCATGGTGATCAGGCCAGAGTCCATCACATAGCCTCTGTCCGCAGCCATCAGTGCCAAGCGCGCGTTTTGCTCCACTAGGAGCACCGTCACGCCTTTGGACGACACATCGCGCACCACTTCAAATATTTTCTCCACCATGATGGGCGACAACCCCATAGAGGGCTCGTCTAGCAGCAACACCTTGGGCCGACTCATCAATGCGCGCGCCATCGCCAGCATTTGTTGCTCACCGCCACTCAACGTACCGGCCAGCTGGTCTTTCCGCTCAAACAACCGGGGGAACAAACCGTACATGCGCTCAACGTCTGTGGCAATTTCAGACGTATCGTTGCGAATATGCGCGCCCATTTGCAGGTTTTCTGCAATGCTCATGCGCGTGAACACCCCGCGCCCTTCTGGCACCATGGCCAAGCCTTGTTTGACCAAATCCCACGAGCCTTTGCCTTTGATGCTGGTGCCCATGAACTCAATATCACCTTCTAAGGGAGCCACCACACCAGTGATGGCATTCATGATGGTGGTTTTGCCCGCCCCGTTGGATCCAATCAGGGTCACGAGCTCGCCCTCACGAACCTCAATATCCACGCCTTTGACCGCTTGAATGCCGCCGTAAGCGACTTTCAGGCCCGTTATTTTTAAAAGGGTTTGAGTCATTTTTTTGTCCTGAGCCGTTTGTTGATGTCAGCCTTGATGTCCAACGCCTAGGTAGGCCTCAATCACCGCAGGATCTTTTTGCACCACCGATGGCACGCCTTGGGCAATGCACTTGCCATAGTCCAACACAGTGACGGCATCACACAGGCCCATCACCAACTTCACATCGTGCTCTATGAGCAAAATGGTACGGTTGTCGTTGCGAATGCGATCAATCAACTCACGCAGCTGTACTTTTTCGGTAGCGTTCATACCGGCGGCTGGCTCATCAAGGGCAATGAGTTGGGGGTCGGTGGCCAACGCGCGGGCTATTTCTAAACGTCTCTGATCGCCGTAACTCAAGGTTCGCGCCTTGTAGTCTGCGTAATGACCAATGCCAACGTACGCCAACAGCTCTTGCGCACGCTCAGCAATTTCTTTTTCTTCTGTGCGAAACGCCTTGGTTCTAAAAATAGCGCCCAACAAGTTGGAGTGTGTGCGCACGTGCCGCCCTACCATCACGTTTTCTACCGCAGTCATCTCTGCAAACAAGCGGATATTTTGAAAAGTCCTGGCAATACCCGCCTTGGCCACTTCGTGAACAGCCGTTGGCTTGTAAGCCTTGCCAGCCAGCTCGAACGTGCCACCATCGGGTGTGTACAAGCCAGTCAACACATTAAAGAACGTGGTTTTACCTGCGCCATTGGGACCAATCAGTCCATAGACCTGACCCCGGCGAATTTCAATATCCACATTGCTGAGGGCTAGTAACCCACCAAAGCGTTTGGACGCATCGGATACTTTCAGAACAATATCGCTCATATGTTTGCAACCTTTACTTGAGCAACGTTTTGCCGTGCTCCGGGCGAGGCCAGAGGCCACGCGGACGGGTAATCATGATGACAATCATGGCCAAGGCAATCAGCAACTGGCGCAAAATCTCTGGCGCTAAACGACCATCTGTCAGCTGCGTTAGAGGGCCAGCTGCATGGCGCAACACTTCCGGCAAACCTGCCAGCAAAATAGCACCCAACACCACACCAGGAATGTGACCCAAGCCGCCCAGCACCACCATGGCGACGATCATGATGGACTCCATCAGCGAGAACGACTCAGGCGATACAAAGCCTTGAAATGCAGCGAACATCACACCAGACACGCCACCGAAAGAGGCTCCCATACCAAAGGCCATAAGTTTGAGGTTGCGCGTGTTCAGGCCCATGGCTTTGGCTGCAATCTCGTCTTCACGAATCGCCATCCAAGCGCGGCCAATACGTGAGTTCTCAATGCGGTAACAAATAAAAATAGTGACCACGACCAAGAACAAGAACAAGTAGTAATACAACGAGACCGACTCGATACGAATCCAGCCCAAGTCCAGAGGTCTGCCAAAGTCGATGCCAAACAGCTTGACTGAGTCAATTTGCATCAAACCTTTGGGCCCGTTGGTGATGTTCACAGGGCGGTCTAGGTTGAGCAAGAAAATACGAATGATCTCGCCAAAACCCAAGGTCACGATGGCCAAATAGTCACCGCGCAACTTGAGCGTTGGTGCGCCTAGCAACATGCCCACCACCCCAGCCACAAATGCGGCCACCGCCATGACCACCCAAATGCTGTAATGAATACCACCGGGGAATGTTTGCGCAATGACGGCAAAATGCTCACCCAAATGAGGCGAGGCCAGCAAGCCAAACACATAAGCACCCAACGCAAAAAATGCGACGTAGCCCAGATCTAGCAAACCTGCGTAACCCACCACAATATTCAGGCCCAACGCCAGCATGATGTAGAGCAACACCATATCGATAATGCGCACCCATGAATTGCCGAAGGGCTGCAGCAAGAAAGGCGCGACCATCAGCAGCACAGCTGCCAAGAGGAACACAATCATTTTGTTGCGTTTTGATGTAAACATAATTGTTCTTAGCCTTGTCTAGAAGGTTAGGCTCTATCGGCCACGCGCTCGCCCATCAAGCCAGATGGACGCAAGGTCAACACAACAATGAGCACCACAAAAGCAAATATGTCTGAGTACTGGCTGCCCAGCACCCCGCCTGTTAGCGCGCCCAAATAACCAGCCCCAATTGACTCAATCAAGCCCAGCGCCAAACCACCCACAACCGCGCCGCCCAAGTTGCCAATACCGCCAAACACTGCGGCAGTAAACGCTTTTAAGCCAGGCATAAAACCCATGAAGTGCTGAACAGTGCCGTAGTTAAGCGCCCACATAATGCCGGCCAAAGCCGCCAGCACAGCGCCGATGATGAAAGTCAACGAAATGATAGAGTCGGGCTTGATACCCATGAGACCGGCGACCTTGGGGTTCTCGGCTGTTGCGCGCATGGCGCGGCCCATCTTGGTCTTGTTGACCAAATACAACAGACCAGCCAGGGTGACGGCAGTGGCTGCCAAGATGAAAATCTGCGTCACTGAGATCACGGCGCCACCAATTTCAATGGGCTCGCGAGGCAACACCGACGGAAAAGGCTTGGGGTTTGGCTTCCAAATGATCATGGCCAAGGTCTGCAAGAGCAAGGACATGCCAATCGCTGTAATGAGCGGGGCAAGCCTAGGTGCATTGCGCAAGGGACGGTAGGCCACCTTCTCGATGGTGAAATTGAGCACCGCACACACCACAAAGGCAATCAGCATGGCAATGATCAACAGCAACCAGCCTGGCGAACCAGGCATGGCATCTTGCATCAAGGTGATGACGGTCCAACTGGTCATAGCGCCCACCATCAGCACTTCGCCGTGTGCGAAGTTGATCAAGCCGATGATGCCGTAGACCATGGTGTAACCCAAGGCCACCAAGGCATACATACTGCCCAATACCAAGCCATTGATGACCTGTTGCAGGAAAATGTCCATGAAAAAATTCTCCGAAATTTAATACCCGCATGACTCAGCCCACATTGGAGCAATGACAGCCAAACCATGTCCACGTGCGCGCGTTGGCACGCCGCATTTATTGAGGAGGACGCGGGATTGTAGCGACCTGCAGGGCATATAACTGCGGTGGCTCACATTTATAAATTAGGGGTTAACCCTATATTGGTCTTGAAGCGCCCAATAGACTCACCAGATCACGGCGGCGGCGGCCCGTCTTGTGCACGCCATGTGTACCAACGTGCATGGGCAGACCCACGCACACGCGCACGCACACGCACAAATATGGGGGCAACTAAGGAGACAGTGGTGGGACAAACGAGCAACCACCACAGACAGCGGTCCAAGGTACCAGGCTACTTAGTCGTGCCCAGCTGCGGCCTCGTCATCCCACAGCCGCAGTTGTGCCAGCTTGTCGCCAATCCTGGCCTCCAAACCGCGCGGCACTGGCTTGAATGTGGCACTGTACTTGAAACAAGGCGCGCTGCATTCTTTAAAATGAAGCCCGACCTTATGTCTGCCTCACGACGCTCCTAATCCTTTTACGCTTCCTGTAATGGCGTCGCTGTCTTGGATGCGCTCAGTGTTGGCAAAAACGCGTGAGATCGCCAGTAGAACTCCCTCGCGCACCGGCTCGACGATCGGCAAAGGACTCTCACTTGCGATATATTCGGCGGAAGATGCCAATGGTCCACCACCGATGAGAATTGCCTCAACGCCGTCATTTTCAGCGCTTAAATTTGCAATTTTCAAAAGCGCTTTTGACATTAGACACTTATCGTTCATCACTTTATTTGTGTCGCCGACTGTTAAATGAACTGCCTGCAGCCGGTTGCTATGTCCGTACAGGATCGCAGTGTGCTCAATAGATTGCTTAAGGTCTGGTGTCGTTGTGATGATTGAAAAATTTCGTCCGCCTTGGGCCGCCTTCAGCATGCCAGCCTCTGCAATTCCAGTAACTGGGATATTGACGGCTTTGCGCAAATCAATCAAGCCAGGATCACCGAACCCCGCAACAACGATAGCATCCGCACCGTCGCTTTCTGCCTTAATTCCTGCTTGCACTATTAATTTTGCTGCCTCTGCAAGAGCCGTTTCATCCGCAATGAATGGTGGGCCATAACGCATAGTCACACCCTCAATCAACACCCCTGGAGGAGCGGCTCGTTTTGCTATCTTTAGCATTAAGTCGGTCGTCGCAGAATTTGAATTTGGATTAAGCAAGGCAATACGGATACGTTTCCTCATATTGCTTTGAGCTTCGGTTTGACTGTGCAGGCGATTTCATGGGTTGCCGTCAACAATTCCAATTCGGGAACAGCCGCGGTGCATTCGGCTATGGCATGCTTGCAGCGCGGACCAAATGCACATCCGGGGGGCATCGCAGCAAGGTCTGGCGGCATCCCTGGAATGGCGTCGATTTTACTGCCGGGGGCGACCCCGTGGACGGTCGATGACAACAAACCATTGGTGTAAGGATGCTGGGGTGTTTTTAACACTTCGGATGCACCGCCTCGCTCGACGATTCGCCCTCCATACATGACGACAACTTGGTCAGAAATCTCGGCTGCCACGCCTACATCGTGCGTTACAAAAATGGTCGCCATTCCCAACTCTTGTTGAAGTTCTCGCAGCAGTAGAATCACCTGGATCTGCACGGTAGCATCCAGTGCTGTTGTCGGTTCATCCGCCAGTAAAAGCTTCGGGGAACAAGACAGAGCTAGCGCAATCATTGCGCGTTGGCGCATCCCCCCCGACATCTCATGAGGGTAATTCCCCAGACGTGATTTAGCCGAAGGGATCTTGACCAACTCAAGCATCTCAAGCGCACGGATGTTAGCGTCATTGCGACTTACGCCCTTGTGACGCACGACGGTTTCTGCAATTTGATGTCCGATCGTGAAAACCGGATCAAAAGCTGTCGCAGGTTCTTGAAAGATCATGGCCACTTCGCCGCCCCGATAATTGGCAAGTGCCTTGCCGCGCAGCGACAGAACGTCTTTGTTACCAACGGTGACGTGACCTGAAATCTCGGTTTTATGTTGCGGCAGAATGCGTAGGATGAAACGCAGGGTGACACTTTTACCGCTGCCTGACTCGCCTAATAATCCAAGGACCTGGCCTTTTTTAAGATGAATGTTGACATTGTCGACCGCCGTGATCACTCCCTGGTCGGTTTTGAAACGCACGGTTAGATTTTTTGCATCAAATATTGTTTCAGACATTAGAAGATCCGTTATCTAGATTGAGGATGGCCAGAGCTAGGGTCCGACAGGTGGCAGGCAACGGAATGGTGTTCTGACAGGTCAGTACGCGGTGGAAACTGCGCATTACATATATCTGATTGGAACTTGCAGCGCGGGCCAAAACCGCAGCCGGGCGGCAGGTCAATTGGACTGGGAGGATCACCGACAATCGGCGGTTCCAGTGTGCGGAAATTAGGATCGGAACTGGGCAGCGATGCTAGCAGGGCCTTTGTATATGGATGGCTGGGCCGCTCATACACATCCGCAGCCCGGCCAAACTCAATAATCTTGCCAAGGTACATCACCAGCACATGATCGCTGATATAACGCACTACGTTGAGGTCGTGAGAAATGAAAATGTAGCTCAGCTGGAACTCTTCCTTTAGATCCATCAGCAGGTTTAGAACCTGAGCTTCAATGGATTTATCCAGGGCTGATACAGCCTCGTCAAAGATCACTACTTTGGGATTGAGTGCCAACGCACGAGCGATATTGATCCGCTGTCGCTGTCCGCCGGATACCTCGTGTGGATAGCGGTTAGCAAATCGACGCGGCTCCAAGCCCACTTTAGATAGGAAGGCATGTGCAGCCTCCTTGGCGACCGCCTTTTCCATGCCATGCACTACCGGGCCAAACATGATGGATTGCTCGATTGTTAAGCGCGGATTCAAGGACGCAGAGCTATCTTGAAACACCATCTGCACATCGCGGCGAAAAGCATTCAGCTCAGCGCGACTTTCCCCGACAACATTGCCTTCCAATTTAATGACACCTGCATCCGGTTTGATGAGATTCATCAATAACCGAGCCGTTGAGGACTTACCGCAACCGCTTTCCCCAACGATTCCCATGGTCGAACCTTTGGCCAAGGTGAAGGAAAAGTCGGAAACTGCGTAGACTTGTTTTGGCTTTTCAAAGAACCCGCTTCCACGTACTTGAAAAGTTTTTGACAGGCCTTCTGCTTCGAGAATTGGCGTCGGAAAATCTATTTTTTTCAATTTTGTCATTGGACATCCATTGCACTGCGCAAACCATCGGAGAGCAGATTGAAACTTAGAGAGACAATAAAAATCAGCACGCCAGGAAGTGCCGCAATCAGTGGTTGGCTGTAAATCGCACCACGTAGCGTGTTCAGCATCAACCCCCACTCTGGGGTCGGCGGCTTTGCCCCTAGACCGATGAAAGAAAGGCCCGCTGCCATGATGATCGCGACCGATAATAGGCTGGAGCTGTAAACAAGCACTGGTCCCAGGATGTTGCCTAATATATGCACTCTGATGATGGTGAAACTGCCAGCACCGCTAGCCCGAGCCGCTTCGACGAAGTCAAGCGAACGCACTTGGGTCGTGGCGCTTTCGGTAATACGCACCACAGGGGGGATCAAAACAACTGTCAAGGCAACCAACACGTTGGTGAAACCCGCACCAAGTGCACCGGCAATGGCCACTGCCAACAGCACCGATGGGAAAGCAAATACAACATCCGTTGAACGCATGATAATTGCGTTGGTTCGCCCACCAGCGTACCCGGCAATTGTGCCCAAAGTCCCGCCAATCAGGAGGGCAAAGAGAACAGGTAGGATGCCCATCAGAAGTGACATACGTCCGCCATACAGCAATCGGGTGACCATATCGCGTCCCAACTCATCTGTACCCAAAAGATAACTCTCGGTACCCACGGGCTTCAGCCGATGGATCACTGTCCCGATCGCGGGGTCATAAAGGCTCAGCAGTGGCGCAAAAATTGTCGCCAATATGATGATGGCAAGAACAACCATACAGGCAACTGAAACTTTATCTTTGAGCAACCTGCGCAACACAGAAGACCAATACCCTCTGGACAGGATGACGATTTCGGCTGGCAAATCAAAGCTTTTTGCTATTTGGGTCATGATCGGCGGATCCTTGGATCGAGCAGGGGTTGTACGATATCAACCAATAAGTTCAGGCTGACAAAAAACATCGCGAGAACCAGGATCGTGCCTTGCAGCAGAGGAATATCGCGCTGAAGAATCGCTCCATTCAACAGCAAGCCAGTTCCGGGCCAGGAAAATACTGTTTCCACTAGGATGGAACCAGCCATCAAATAGCCCATCTGGACGCCAATAACTGCCAGCGCTGTAGGAGCTGCATTTTTGATCACGTGAACGAAAACCTGTAGTTCTGTTAAACCTTTTGCATGGAGTGCGCTTACAAAGTCCATGCTCAGTTTCTCAGCCACGAGCGCACGCACAGACCGGGTTACGATTCCTGCAGGTGCGGCAGCCAGCGTCAGAGCGGGCAACACCATGAAACTCAACCGCTCTAGCAACGTCATCTCACTGCCGGTGCCTGCCCCCATCGAAGGCAGCATGTTCAAGTTGACTGAAAAGATCACGACAAGAACAATACCGAGCCAATAGTTTGGAACAGAGACACCAGAGATTGAAATTGCAGAAGCGACTTTATCGACTGGTGAGCCAACGCGGTATCCGGCTACAAGACCAAGCGCCGTGCCAACGGTAAAGCCAATCAGCGACGCCAAGCCTGCAAGTGCCAGCGAATACCCTATCGCGTTGCCAATCTCCGAGGCGACCGATCGACCCGTCGAAATTGACGTCCCAAAATCACCCTGAAGCACGTTCCACAACCAGTAGCCATATTGAACGGCTAAGGGCTTATCCAGTCCATAGCGTGCTTTTGTTGCATCGATCATTTCTTGCGTTGCATCGGTAGGTAGCACCAGGGCAAGCGGATCACCCGGTGCCAGTTGAACCAACGAAAAGCAGATCAAACTTACAGCAAATGAGACTGGAATTGCATATGCAATTCGTTTAAGAATGTAAGATAGCAATTTCAGCCTCCTTTATGAGAGCCAGGTTATTCGATGTACGTGGTTGTCAGGTCTTGGAACCAGTTCTGCGCCGGGACAAATCCCTTTACATTCGGCGCCAAAACTCTTGGTTGCACGTCGTGTGCAACGAACAGGAACAGTGCATTGTTCACGTAGTGCTCATGTAGACTTTGGATCGCTTTGCGCTGCTTGTCCAAATCAAATTCGCCACGAATCGTATCGATAAGCCCATCGACCTCAGCACTTTCGTAATAGCCCCAGTTCGTACCCTTGGGTGAAATCAGGCGGCTGTCCAAGTGACGCATAAGCGAGGTGAACGGATCCTGGCTGAAGTAAGAACTGTTGGTCGAATGCGCGCCATCTGTCGTCGGGTCTTTTGCGCCCGACCGCCAGTTTGCCAACAGTGCATTCCAGTCGCGAACATCGAATTCCACGTTGATGCCGATTTCTGCCAAGTTTTGCTGGATGAGCTCGTTCATAAGGATGGGTTGCATTTGCCCACCACCTGAGGGAGAAATTATCGCTTTTACGTTGACTGGATTATCTTTGGAATAGCCTGCCTCAGCCATAAGCGAGCGTGCCGCTACAACATCATAGGTAACCTTGAACTCCGGTTCGCCAAACCATTCACTGCTGACCGGAACCATACCCTGCGCCGGCGCCATAAGCCCACCTAGCAGAACCTTCATCCCTTCACGGTCAATTGCGAGGTTGGCGGCCTTGCGAATGCGTTCGTCGCGCCACGGTGATCCTTCTAGCATGGACAGATGCCATGGCCACACATGCGGATACACATTAGAAACAACATTGAAACCGGCGCCTACCATGCTGTCGAGCGCATCGGAAGGCGGAGCTTCAATCCAGTCGACCTGACCGGAACGTAAAGCCGCGACGCGCGCCGAGGAATCGGGGACAGGCAACAGGATCACTTTGTCTAGTTTTGGAGTGCGGTCCGGGTTCCAGTAATCATCGTTGCGCGCAAGAACAGCTCGTTCGCGAGGCACGTATTCTTCTACCTTAAATGGCCCCGTACCCGATGGCTCGTTCAGGAAGGCATCCCAGCTGCCCGCCGCATTCCACTGAGCCGGGCTCGACATGACAATCCAGGCGATTTGAAAAGGGAACAGTGCGTCATGCGAGGCTGTGGTGATTTCAACAGTCATGGCATCAATAGCAGAGTAGCTGACCACCGTAGGAATTCGGCCTTTGCCTTGTGCGGATTGACGAGGATCGAATTGAGGCGCTTCCTTGTTAAGGATTTTGTCAAGATTCCAGATCACTGCGTCGGCATCGAAAGACGACCCATCATGGAATTTCACACCCTCTTGCAGGTTAAAAGTCCATTTTGTCTTGTCATCGGCGTTAACTGACCACCGCGACGCCAGGCCCGGACTAAGCGTTACAGGTTTGTCGGCAGAAGATAAATCATAGGCAACGAGCGCCTCAAATACTTGATATCCAAGAAAACGCATACCTTCAGCACCCTGATCCGTTTGACCATTTGGCAAAGGAACGTCTGAGGCAGTAATTGCTACTCTGAGTGTGCCCTGCGCCATGGCAGCTGTAGAAAACGCTGCTACAACTACCGCCGCCGAAACTGACGCGGCGACCATGCGTAAGGCGCTCCCCGCAAACCCGTACCTTTTTCTAACAACATGTTTATTAAATGTGTACATTACCATTCACTCCTTTGAAATATATTAACCTAAAAATAGCTATTGAGAAAATTATTTTTCACAATTGATTATCTTGAAAATATAATATCTCACACACTTGAGCTGTTGTCAAACCTGGTGCTTGAGGGCTTCGGTTCACGCTGCGATCTGGTCGGGTTTGGTGGTTTCAGTTTCGCCTTTGAATGTGGCGCCTGTGATGACTTTTGCGAGGTAGTCATAGCCGCGTAAAATCCTCCAGATTTGCGCCGCGCATTGGCCCAGCTTGGTCACCGTTTGCAGCACGCCAGCGCTTGACAGGCCACCTTTGAAGCGCTTGGAGCGCTGTCGGAGCATGGCAAAGGCGGATTCAACAGGGTCGCTGGTACGGATACTTTGCCAATGGTGGACGGGGAAGTCGAAGAATGCCATGGGTTCGGTCCCATCCCTGTGCAGGCACAGCATCGCCTTGGGGTATTTGAGTTCGTAGGTTTTAATGAACTGATCAAAGGCCTAGCCCGCGTCGTCCTTGGTCTTTGCCTGCCAAATGTCATGAATCGCGGCCTTGGCCTTTGGTTGCGTCAGCTTTGGCCAGCAATTGAGAACGCCCATCGTCCTGTGCTGCCAGCAACGTTGGTGGTGGGCCGGGGGTTGATCTCATCCACGCCAGCCCAGAACCCCATGGCACCGTCTCCGATAACCAGTGTGGGGCATTCACCCCCCGGCTTGTAGGCTGAGCAGAACCTCGCGCCAGCTTTGATTTGACTCGTACACCCCATCTTCAATGGTCAGGGAAGCGTTTTTTGCCACGGGCAGTGACCCCAACAATCACAAGGGCGCAGAACTTGTGATCCTCAACGCGCAGACCGCTGTGGACACCTCAGCCCATATGTAGGCGATTGGGCCGTCATCCAAAGCCGTGTCTACCCTGCCACCGGGCTCCTGAGCCCAATCGCGATTAAGCCGAGACACCGTATTTACCGACACTCCCTTGCTTTGCATCAGGACCCGGGAGAACCTTGAGGGCTGGGGCCATCTCACCGCTGGACATACCTATGAGGTGAAGCCATGGCAAGGCAGCCTCCAACGTCTTAGTGCTGTGCACATAGGCGGCACCAAGGCCGATCGAAATGTCTCCGGTGTGCCATCCTTAGAGCGGACCTTTGTAATGCGCACAAGATGATGGCCATTGCGCCCGATAGCCGCGTGCACGCCTCAATGCACAAGTCGGCAAATGGGGGCAGATAACTTGCCAACTCAGCCTCAACTGCTGTCGCGATCAATTGCTGCGCCCCGGTATGAGCAAACCCGTCAGAGCGCCAGTCACCTCATCTCATCGCGAGCCCACTTTTGTGGTGCAAAGGCACGTAAAAGCTAAAGCTGCTCGATATCACCCAGCGTTTCATGAAGCGATTCGACCGCAGCCAATCGTTTGCGACCAGCTGGACCCGCCAACTCAATCACTCTGACAGCAATAAGGTGCAACAACGCAACCACGGAGGCGTGGTTGAAGAGGGGCCCAGGCGCCGCTGTTCCGCAGCGAAAGTGCCAGTCCAATCCTCTTATTCGTTTCTCATGGCCATCAGAAATAAAGGCAATTTTTGCGCCTGTTCCCTCGACAATGCCAAGTAAACGAAGTGTTCCCTTGACCTGTCTTTGTAGCCCAACAAAAACCACGCAGTCTTCTGAAGAGATACCAGCTACGTGTTCCGCCAAAGTTTCACCCTGATGCGGAATGACATTGATACTTTCGATCACTTGTCGAATTTGCCATTGAAAATAATTGGCGAATGAAAAACTCGTTCTGAAGCCAATCACCCAAACCTTGCGCGCATCCAATATAGATTTTGCAAGCTGATCAATTTCCTGCAGGTTTGTCATGGAAAATGTGAGGTCTATATTCTCTTTTGCCTGACTGACATGCGCGTTGATCAACTCGTCAGGCTCTTTGGTTTTCGACCCCACGAGGTAGATTGCGGCACCCGTCTTTTGGTCGGTGCGCACATGTCTACGGGCCTCATCGTAGCTCTCATATCCCAGCTTCTTGATAAGACGGGTAACAGTAGCGTTTGAAACCCCAGCCAGTTGAGCAAGCTCAGTCGCGGTATAACTTGCCAGCTCGCCCGGGAAGCTCAACAGAAAATCTGCTAACCGACGCTCTGTGGGGTGCATCTCCAGAAATTTGCCTTTAATGCGCCCTAGAAATGTATCGGTTTTTTTCAAGAGAATAATTGTAAATTGGCTGCATTATTGTGCAACCCTTGATGACGGGTTGCGATGGCTGCCATTAGAAGAAACGAGCGTTTGATTCGCATACCAATAAATTTATAGTAGCACTCAATCCGGCCAACGCTCGATGGTTGCAACCAAGACGCGGGTCATTTGATCGCAGTCGCTACTATTGTGAACATCAGCATCTCGATAGATGCAAATAATGTGACCAAAAGCAGCCGATACGTGCCACCAAATTCATTGATACGTGCGAGCAACTACTTTGAGGCTTCATCATCACCGCAGGTTGGGTCAGGCTTTATATTACCGTACCCTCAAGCGCCGCAGGCCACAATGACTGCCCGCGCTCAAATCATTCATGAAGAGACATACACCCTGACCATCCAGCCCCCCTGTTTTTAAATATTTCCTTTAGCCTTTTCCAGACTCTGCATCCCAGGTCCTCAACAAAGCCAGTTTTTCAGCAATCTGCTTTTCCAAGCCCCGTGAAACTGGTTGATACCAACCCGGCTCTTTCATGTCGTAGGGGAGATATGTTTCACCGGCTGCGTATGCATTGGGTTCATCATGAGCATATCGGTATTCATGCCCATAGCCAAGTTCCTTCATAAGCTTGGTGGGCGCATTGCGTAAGTGAACAGGCACTTCCCGGCTTTTATCCTTCTTCACAAACGCTTTGGCCTGGTTGTAAGCGTTGTAGCCAGCATTGCTTTTCGCTGCCACCGCAAGATACATCACAGCTTGCCCAAGTGCCAGCTCACCTTCTGGACTTCCAAGCCGTTCATAAGTCAAGGCGGCATCGTTGGCAATTTGCATGGCCCTTGGATCGGCCAGCCCTATGTCTTCCCATGCCATACGAACGATTCGGCGGGACAGGTAACGAGGGTCAGCACCACCGTCCAACATTCTTGTCAGCCAGTACAGGGCCGCGTCCGGGTGTGACCCGCGCACCGACTTGTGCAAGGCTGAGATCTGGTCATAGAAGTTGTCCCCCCCCTTGTCAAAGCGGCGCGCATTGAGGGTTAGGGCATTTTGTAAAAAATCGGCGTCAACGACCTGCAGGCCGGCGGCTTGGGCGGCCGTATCTGTCTGCTCCACCAGATTCAACAATCTGCGGGCATCACCATCTGCATAACCCACCAGCGTGTTCACCGCTGAGTCATCCAGCTGCAGGCGCGGCAAAACCTTATCCTGCACACGTTTAATCAGCAGCTTTAGTTCATCATCCGCCAAGACTTGGAGCACATAGACTTGGGCACGAGACAAGAGGGCTGAATTGACTTCGAAGGACGGGTTTTCGGTCGTGGCTCCAACAAAAGTCACAAGGCCGGATTCCACGAACGGCAACAGGGCGTCTTGCTGGCTTTTATTAAACCTGTGAATTTCATCCACAAACAGGATGGTTTTCTTACCCAGTGCGAGGTTGTGCTCGGCTTGCTCCATTGAAGCGCGGATGTCCTTCACTCCGGAAAACACCGCCGACAATGCGATGAATTCATAACCGAAGGTCTTGGCCGTCAGGCGAGCCAAGGTCGTCTTGCCCACGCCGGGTGGACCCCACAAGATCATAGAGTGCGGTTTGCCGGACTCAAAAGCCAGCCGCAGCGGCTTGCCCGGCCCGATCAAGTGCGACTGCCCGATAACTTCATCCAAGCTTGCGGGCCGCAAAGCCTCTGCAAGTGGGGCCGTAGAAACTGTATTGAACAGGTCAGCCATTCGCTGTCACACCTTCAAAGCGGCGGTGTTGCACAAAATCATTCCGCAAACACCTAATAACAACTTGATTTATGTTGAAATTTACCGTTTTGTTGAACCCGTACACCTCATCAACAAACAAAATCCTGCGTTTGCAAACGCTCAAGTTGTACTGGGCTTGCTCCATGGCGACACGTATGTCTTTCGCACCAGAAAAAACCGCAGACCACGCAATAAAGGCACAGTCGAACGCTGTGGCCGTCAAGCGCGCCAGAGTGGTTTTACCAACGCCGGGTAAACTCCAAAACATCATGGGATGCGCCTTGCCTGATTGACAAGCCAATCGCAGTGGCTTGCCTGCACCCAACAAGTGCGACTGGTCAACAACTTCATCCAAGTTGCTGGGACGCAAGACCGCAGCCATAGTGGGCGTTGGGGCATTGGGCTCAAGGGCAAACAGGTCAGGCATACACGTTGTACTGAAGCCTTACTGGCGAATTACATCAGCACCTGATGGCGGATTGAAGCTAAACACCTTGGCCGCAGGCGCCTGCAAAGGCTTGAGCGGTGAGAAGCGCATGTCAGACGTTTGACCAAACTGGTCCACCATCACCATCGCAACAACGTAGTCGGTATCAAAGCCAAGCTTCACCCATTTGAGGGCACCGCCGGCTCGTTTGGGCGTGGCCTTGACCCACCGCAACCCATTGTCAGCTGGCAAACTTTCCAACGCGTAGTGCTCACGCAGCTTGGACAAGTCGGCAGTGCTGGTGATGAGGGCTGCAGGCGTGTTGCTCAAGGTGGTGGCTTGATCGCTGGCGATGACTTGCGCCAAGTCAGGGTCGTACATCCACATGGTGGTGCCGTCTGCGACCAATGTTTGCGGAAATGGCGCTACATAGTCGAACCTAAAGCGGCCTGGACGTGAGAACGCAAAGCTGCCGCTAGACACCGTTTCACGGGGCTTGGAGCCATCTGCTGACGCCGGCGCCGTGAGGGTTTGGATGAAGTTACTTTGACCAGAGGGGTTGGTTTGCAACACCACCTGCAAAGCCTCCACACTGGTCGATGCATGGACGGTAAGCGCCACGCACAGGTTGAAGACGGCTGCTGCACAGACCAACTGGACAGCTGACAATTGTGTGAAGCGCATGGTGCTCAGTCCTCTCTAGCTGGTGTCAAAATTTCACGTTGGCCATTGGTGCCCATGTTACTGACCAAGCCGGCATTTTCCATGTCTTCCAGCATGCGAGCAGCACGGTTGTAGCCAATTTTTAAATGGCGTTGTACCAGAGAAATGCTGGCCTTTCGGTGCTTCAAAACAATTTCAACAGCTTGGTCGTACATGGGGTCTTTTTCGCTGCCGCTGTCCTCACCAGCACCAAAGTCACCCCCATCGGCCGTACCGCCTTCTAGCACGCCTTCAATGTAGTTGGGCTCGCCTTGAGTCTTCAAAAAAGCCACCACCCGGTGCACTTCTTCGTCACTCACAAAAGCGCCGTGGACGCGCAAGGGGTAGCCTGTGCCGCTGGGCAGATACAGCATGTCGCCCATGCCCAACAAAGACTCAGCGCCCATCTGATCCAAAATGGTGCGTGAATCAATTTTGCTGCTCACTTGAAAGCTCAATCGCGTAGGAATATTGGCCTTGATCAGACCGGTGATCACGTCCACGCTAGGGCGCTGGGTCGCCAGTATTAAATGAATGCCAGCAGCGCGTGCCTTTTGCGCCAATCGGGCAATCAACTCTTCAATTTTCTTACCCACTACCATCATGAGGTCGGCCAACTCATCGATCACCACCACGATATAAGGCAACGCCTCTAAGGGCTCTGGCTGTTCAGGCGTGAGCGAAAAGGGGTTGGGGATAAACTCGCCACGCGCCTTGGCTTCAGCCATCTTGGTGTTGTAGCCTGCCAAGTTGCGCACCCCCATTTTGCTCATGATCTTGTAGCGCTTTTCCATTTCCGCCACGCACCATGTCAAACCGTGTGCAGCTTGGCGCATATCGGTCACCACGGGTGCCAACAAATGCGGAATCCCTTCATAGACACTCATCTCTAACATCTTCGGGTCTATCAACAACAGGCGAACATCTTGGGGGTCAGCCTTGTACAACAGACTCAAAATCATGGCGTTAATGCCTACAGACTTACCGGAGCCAGTGGTACCCGCTACCAAGCAGTGGGGCATTTTGGCCAAATCGGCCACCACGGGGTTGCCCACAATGTCCTTGCCTAAACCCATGGTGAGCATGGACTTGGCTTCGTTGTACACATTAGAGCCCAGCACTTCGGACAACTTGATGGTTTGGCGTTTGGCGTTGGGCAACTCCAACGCCATGTAGTTTTTTCCAGGAATGGTCTCTATCACACGAATGGACACCAAGCTCAACGAGCGAGCCAAATCGCGCGCCAAGTTGACCACTTGTGAGCCTTTGACACCGGTGGCGGGCTCGATTTCATACCGGGTAATAACTGGCCCGGGTGCTGCGGCAACCACACGCACTTCTACGCCAAAGTCTTTGAGTTTTTTCTCGATGAGACGGCTGGTCATGGCCAAGGCATCGGCGCTAACCGACTCACTTTGAGACACCGCTTGGTCCAGCAAGCTGACCTGCGGCAGCTTGGAGTCAGGCATGTCAGTGAACAGCGGCTTTTGGGCCTCTTTTAGCACACGCTCACTGGCCATCTTTGGCGCCGCAAAACCAGGCTCAATGACCAAGGGTGCAGGTCTCACGCGCGCCGCTCGCTCGCCGCGTAACAACGGTTGGCCTAGCGGGCCTACAAGGCCGTCATCATCGTCATCCATGTCCAAGTCGAGGTCGCGTTCTCCCAAGGCTATGTCTTCGCGCTCTTTAGCGGCTTGCAAACCAATGCGGGCGTCTTCTTCACGCTCAGCCCGTTCACGGCGGGTCCTCAGCCAATCAACAGGGACCGCACCCAAGTGCTCCACGACATTGCCCCAAGAAAAGCCAAACACCACGCCTAGCAAGGCCACCAACACCACCAAGGCGGCCACTGCAGAACCGGTAAATCCCAACCACATTTGAGCAGTTTGACCCAAGGCCTCACCCAAAACACCACCCGCCAAACCTGGCAAAACTGCGTCCAATGAGTGCAGGCGGCCCCACTCTAATAATGCGCTGGCGCACACAACTCCCAGCCACGCCAACACGTGTCCGGTGATACGCGCTCTGCGCATCAACACAACCGTCATGGGGATCGCTTGCACAGGTTTGCTGTTGGTTCGTCGTTTGAGCGATGGTTCAATCTCGGCGGGGTGCATCCATCGCACCAGGCTGATGCGCCATACATTCATGGCGCCCAGCAACAACCACCACACTGACACCCCACATATGAAATAGCTCACATCGGCCAACCATGCGCCTAATCGCCCCATCCAGTTGGCCGCGGGCATGTCCATGCCAGAAGTCGACCATGCCTCATCGGATAACGAAAATGTCGCCAAGGAGAGCAGCCAGATCAGCAGCAGCAACGCACCAATAATGAGGGCAAGCTCATGGGCAAAGCGAAATTGCGAAGCAGATGCGCTGTCGTTTTTACCAGTATTTTTTAATGTGTCTATGGAATAAGTCATACAAGCGGAGTGTGCAGGTTGTTTGCACGTGCTTCGAGCTTACCCCAAGCCCGGCCCTGTCATGGCAGCTGGGCTAGATTTCGGGCTTGTTACGCGCAATGACTGCTTGAAAGAAAGGGTTTGAACGTACCCCGTACACGCTTTACATGCCTTACACGCCTTTTATACGCTCTTTTACCAACAAGTTGCCATTTTATGATGCGGACATGTAGCCGAGCAACCCACAATCCTTCATCGCCGGTGATGGGCAGTTCACCAAGTGTTTCGCCGTGCGTGACCAAGGACTCGCCGCGCTTAAACCTGTGCTTGCTGGCAGCGTCAGGCCGCCATGGTGACCTGACGCTGGTTCAAGTTAGGACACCACGGGATGCGCGCCATTACATCTAAGTTGGACAAAATGGCCATACAGGTTCACTTTGCGAACAATCGACAGACGCACCTACAATGACGGGTTGATTTGTAACTCAACAACAGTTACAAACCGAGGTGTTACAAATCAGACTCAATTGGCTTAAAAAATTAAATTTTCGAAAGCCAGACCACCTGTCTGTGGCCTGTACATTCATTCATTGTTGTAGCGCCCGACACGCCATTTAAGCCATCTATCAGGAATCCGCAATGCGCCACATACAAGTACTAATTTTGGGCTCTGGCCCTGCTGGCTACAGCGCAGCCATTTACGCAGCGCGCGCCAACCTCAAGCCCGTCGTGATTACTGGCATTGCCCAAGGCGGCCAATTGATGACCACAACTGAAGTGGACAACTGGCCAGCCGATGTGGACGGCGTCATGGGGCCGGACTTGATGCAGCGCTTTGAAGCGCATGCCAAACGTTTCAACACCGAGGTTGTGTTTGACCACATCAACAAGGTTGACTTCTCTAAACGCCCCTTCGTTCTTACTGGCGACAGCAGCCAATACACCTGCGATGCGCTCATTTTGGCCACAGGCGCGTCAGCCAAGTACCTGGGCTTGCCTTCTGAGCAAGCCTTTATGGGCCGTGGCGTAAGCGGCTGCGCCACATGCGACGGCTTCTTTTACCGCGATAAAGTTTGTGCCGTGATTGGTGGCGGCAACACCGCTGTTGAAGAGGCCTTGTACTTGTCCAACATTGCTTCAAAAGTTGTGTTGGTTCACAGACGCGACACCTTCAAAGCCGAAGCCATCATGATCGACAAGCTGATGGAGAAAGTTGCCGCTGGCAAAATCGAACTTAAAACCAACCACACCTTGGATGAGGTACTGGGCGACCAATCGGGCGTAACCGGTGTGCGTTTGCGCAGCACCACAGACGACAGCACACACAATGTGGACCTGCACGGTTGCTTTATTGCAATTGGACACCAACCCAACACAGATATTTTCAAAGACCAACTTGAGATGACCAACGGCTATATCGTCACCAAATCTGGCCTACAAGGCATGGCCACCATGACCAGCGTGCCAGGCATTTTTGCCGCTGGGGATGTGCAAGACCATGTCTACCGTCAGGCCATTACCAGTGCTGGTACTGGGTGTATGGCCGCCTTAGACGCACAACGTTATTTAGAGCAACAAGACGGATAAGATCATGGTTGCTAAGACGGCTATGCAATACATGGCCAACTTCCCTGCCCAAGTCGCATGAATGGCTTGTGGGCAGGCCCTTCTCCTATTTTTGTCTGCCACTATGTCGTTTTTCTCCCGCCCCCACTATGTCTCCCCAGCCACAACCTTTATCAACAACTTGAAGGCCGCCAATCCAGAGATGGAGGCGCAACAACGCGCTGGTCGCGAGCTGCTCTGGGACAAACATATAAACACAGAAAGTCGCGACCAAGCTCAGGCAGCACAGGTGGCTCAAAAACCTTACGTTTACCAAACCAAATCTAACTTGGTTTAATGCAATTTTAGGGTTGTCACTTTTATAGTGATTCAATAAGCGCTCATACCGACACCATGAACACCGCCAGCGAGCTCCGTCAAGCACCAACCCTCTCGGTCATGCCTGAAGTGGTGGACAACGTCGCGGTTGCCAAGCTGTACGGCGAGCCGCTGTTTGCGCTGCCACAGGACTTGTACATCCCACCCGATGCGTTGCAGGTGTTCCTAGAGGCCTTTGAAGGGCCTCTGGATTTGCTGCTGTATCTAATTCGCAAGCAAAATTTCAATATTTTAGATATCCCCATGGCGGGATTAACGCGTCAATATCTCAGCTACATAGAAGAGATTCGGGCTAACAATTTAGAGCTGGCGGCTGAGTATTTGCTGATGGCGGCCATGCTCATTGAGATCAAATCACGCATGCTTCTGCCCGCCAAGCGGGTCGCAGACGGCGAAGAGGCTGAAGACCCTAGGGCTGAACTGGTGCGCCGTTTGCAGGAGTACGAGCAAATGAAACTAGCCGCTCAGCAACTCAATACGCTGCCGGTGATGGGGCGCGACTTTATCAAAGCGCAAGTCTTTGTAGAGCAGTCGTTACAGCCCCGGTTTCCTGATGTGTCAAGCCACGACTTGCGTGCCGCTTGGGCAGACATTGTGCGCCGAGCCAACTTGATACAACACCACAAAATTTCACGAGAAGAACTGTCTGTGCGTGAGCATATGAGCATTGTTTTACGCAGACTTCAAGGCCAGCGCTTTGTTGAATTTGCCGACCTATTTGACATTGAAAAAGGCAGGCCTGTGCTGGTGGTAACGTTCATAGCCATGTTGGAGTTGGCCAAAGAATCGCTCATTGAACTCACGCAGGCTACGGCTTTTGCGCCCATTTATGTGCGCTTGTCTTTCACCAGCATTTCATAAATTTTTTACAACTGGCATAGCCTAGTGACAACACAACACTTCGACGTATTAATCATTGGCAGCGGATTGGCAGGACTTACCGCTGCTCTGCGTTTGGCGCCGACACACCGTGTCGCGGTTATTACCAAACGCTCGGCCACCGATGGTGCAAGCGGCTGGGCTCAAGGCGGTATTGCAGCCGTCCTTGGACAGGACGACAGCTTCGCCAACCACGTCGATGACACCCTGGTTGCTGGCGCAGGCCTATGTGATGAAGATGCCACCCGCTTTGTGGTCGAGCGAGCCCCTGGCGCCATCGCATGGTTGCGTGAATTGGGTGTGAACTTTTCTGGCCAAGACGGCGCATTACACCTCACCCGAGAAGGCGGTCATAGCCACAGGCGCATTGTTCACGCGGCTGATGCCACCGGTGCAGCTGTTCAAAAGGTCATGGTGGCGCAAGTGCGCAACACCCCCAACATACAGCTGTTTGAAAACCACATGCTGGTAGACCTCATCACCACCCACAAGCTAGGGCTTGAGACCGACCAAGCCAACCGGTGTGTGGGCGCCTACGCCTTGGATGAAGCCCGCGACGAAGTTGATGTCTTTGCCGCGCCCGCTGTTCTGCTGGCCACTGGAGGTGCCGGCAAGGTGTACCTGTACACCACCAACCCTGATACGGCCACAGGCGACGGCATTGCCGCGGCTTGGCGTGCTGGCGCTCGCGTGGCGAATATGGAATTTATTCAATTCCACCCCACCTGTTTGTACCACCCGCACGCCAAGTCATTCCTGATTTCTGAGGCAGTGCGTGGCGAAGGTGGACAACTGCGACTGCCTGACAGCATAGGTGGTACACGCTTTATGCCTGAACACGACGAGCGCGCTGAGCTCGCTCCCAGAGATGTGGTGGCCCGCGCCATTGACTTTGAAATGAAGCGTCACGGTGTTGACTGCGTGTACTTAGACATATCCCATCAGACACCGGCGTTTTTAGAAGAGCACTTTCCCACCATCAAGGCGCGGTGTATGGAACTGGGCATAGACATTAGCCAGCAAGCCATACCAGTGGTGCCTGCCGCACATTACACGTGTGGCGGCGTGGTTGCTGACCTGCACGGGCGCACAGACTTGGTGGGCTTGTACGCCATTGGCGAAACCAGCTACAGCGGCTTACACGGCGCAAACCGTCTGGCCAGCAACAGCTTGCTGGAGTGCATGGTCTATGCAACCGCTGCGGCATTGGACATACAACAAGCCAGCTCTTTTGAGACACATGCATTGCCGGCTTGGGACGATAGCCGCGTGGTGGACGCCGATGAGGCCGTGGTTATTTCGCACAACTGGCACGAGCTGCGCCAGTTTATGTGGGACTACGTTGGGATTGTGCGCACCAACAAACGCCTGGAGCGTGCGGCGCACCGCATTGCGTTGTTGCAAGCAGAAATTGATGAGTTTTATGCCAACTTCCATGTCACGCGCGATTTGTTAGAACTGCGCAACTTGGTTCAAACAGCAGACCTCATCGTGCAATGCGCGCAACAACGTTTAGAGAGCCGTGGCCTGCACTACAGCAGAGACTACCCTGAGCAGCTGCAGCAAGCAGTGCCCACCATTTTGACGCCTAAACAGCCACTGCGCGCAGGGCAATCATCGTGAACCGCTGTGCTTACTGGGTGGGTGGCACAAGTTGTCCGTCCTCTTTGGTAAACGCCCCCAGTTGACGCTGCTGCTGTGGCGTCAACAATGCCAACACAGCTTCAGAGGGCCGACACAATTTCACGCCCAACGGCGACTGCACCACTGGCCTGTTCAACAAAATAGGATGCTTGGCGATTTGCAGCAGCAACGCCTCGTCAGTCCATTGCGCGCCGCCCATGTCCTGCTCACTGTACAAAGACTCCTTGGTCCGCATGGCCTCACGCACACGCACGTTCATGGCGCTGATAAGGGCACGCAACTGCGCCACGTCTAAGGGTGTGTCTAGGTAGAGAACAACCGTGGGCGCGATACCCGCTCGCTCCAACATGGCCAAGGTATTGCGCGACGTGCCGCACGAGGGGTTGTGATAGATGGTGACTTTGTTCATGGGTTGTTGGTCCAATGATGGCGTTGAAGGCGGTAAGGTTGTATGAGGTGGTGTTGTCAGAGGTATGGTTGTAAGGGGTGGGGTCTTCAGGTGTGTCTGTGTTTGAAGCGCCCGGTGTAGTGCCAAACCAATCACAGCACCTACCAGTTGTGCAACGACAAAACCTGGCGCACTGCTGGGGTTGATGCCAGCAAAGCTGTCTGACAGCATGCGCCCCATCACAGCAGCAGGATTGGCAAAAGAGGTGCTGGCCGTAAACCAGTAAGCTGCGCCAATGTAGGCCGCCACCAGTACGGCGATCTGGTTGGTGGGCCCACGCAAAATAACCAACAGCAAACCAGCTGTGGCCACGCCCTCTGCCAGCCACTGATCAGGCCCGTCTCGCAGCCTGCTGGACAGCTGCAGCACAGGCAGGTCAAACATCGCATGGACCAGCCAGGCCCCACCCACTGCGCCCAATAACTGCACGACCACATAGGCCACCAGCATGCGCCAACTGAGCAAGCCACGCAGCCACATCACCAAGCTCACCGCCGGATTGAAGTGCGCACCACTGATGGGTGCAAACACTGCAATCAGAACGTACAAAGCACACACAGTCGCCAAGGTGTTGGCCAACAACGCCACCGCGTTGTTGCCCTGCGACAGCTGCTGAGCCATCACACCGGACCCAATAACGGCAGTCAACAAACCCAAAGTGCCCAAAAATTCAGCCAGCAGACTCGCTCTAACCTGCCCTGTCATGGTTGCAACTCGCACGGTTTGCCTTCGCAACAGTTGTGGGTTAAGTAAGCCAACACAGACTGCATGCGATCGAACTGCGCCCGGTACACCAAGTGGCGCCCGCTGCGGGTTTGCGTGACCAAGTCTGCATGCATCAAGGTCTTCAGGTGGTGAGACAAGGTGTTGGGCGCCACATCCAATAGCTCAGCCATCACGCCAGGTGTTAAGCCATCCGTGCCAGCGACCACCAGCGTGCGAAAAACGGCCAAGCGTGCACCGTGCGCCAGCGCAGACAAGGCCTGCACCACTGGGGTTGTCTGTGTCGGGCTAACGCCAGGTGTGGCAAGTTCGATTGCTACTGTTTTCATATTTCAATAATAATTGAAATATGTGACTAATTAATGACAGCTGCTCCTGTTATGACGGCAAGGCCAGCCAACAGCTTCATCAGCACGCGCCCATCTACCAAAGCGTCAAGCAGCGCCTATGCCAGGCACCAACCCGCTCAGGGCGGCTCCGGGGGGCGTACCCTTTTTTTGCGCCGATGTGAATGCAAGCATACGGTCGATTGGCGCGCAGGCTTTGGGTATCAGCGCCGGCTCAACATGCACAGCGTTGGCACCTGTTCGCAGCACATGTGCTACCCCAGCCAAGCCATTCATGGCCATCCAAGGACACTGCGCGCAACTTTTACAGGTGGCACTGTTACCTGAAGTGGGTGCCTCAAGAAAGGTCTTACCGGGATTCTGGCTGCGCAGCTTGTGCAACATGCCTTTGTCGGTGGCCACAATAAAAGTGCTGGCATCCATGTGCTTGGCGGCTGCCAAGATGGCCGAGGTTGACCCGACTGCATCGGCCATTGCCACCACATCAGCGGGTGACTCGGGATGCACCAAGATTTTAGAGCCTGGGTGCTGGGCCTTCAAGTCGGCTAACTCATAGGCCTTGAACTCATCGTGCACTATGCACGAGCCTTGCCACAACAACATGTCTGCGCCTGTCTCACGCGCAATGTAAGAGCCCAAGTGCTTGTCTGGACCCCAAATAATGGTTTGACCTTGCTCTTTTAGCGCGCGCACTATATCCAGCGCGCAGCTGCTGGTAACCACCCAGTCAGCCCTGGCCTTGACCTCGGCACTGGTGTTGGCATACACCACCACCACGCGCTCCGGGTGCGCATCACAAAACGCAGAGAATGCATCCGCAGGGCAGCCTAAATCGAGTGAACAAGTGGCGTCCAAATCAGGCATCAACACCGTTTTTTCTGGGCTCAGCATTTTGGCTGTTTCACCCATAAACCGCACGCCAGACACCACCAGTGTATGCGCCGCATGGTCGCGCCCAAAACGCGCCATTTCCAACGAGTCGCTCACAATGCCGCCAGTTTCTTCGGCCAAGTCTTGCAAGTCTGGGTGCACATAGTAGTGCGACACCATCACCGCGTTGTTGGCTTTTAACAGCGCCTTGATCTCAGCTTTTAAATCGGCGCGCTGGCTTTGCGTAGGCTCAACAGGCACCTTGGCCCAAGCATGCTGTGTGGGGCAGGCAGGCTGCTCGTATTCGACCGCTATGGTGTGTATTGCTTTAGACATACATAAAAAAATTTAGGTCACTTGGAAGCGCATGGAGTAATCCATTGCACGCACGTCTTTGGTCAGGCCGCCAATTGAAATGCGGTTGACCCCTGTAGCGGCCAGCTCGGCCAATCGCTCAACAGTTACACCGCCAGACACTTCCAACACGGCACGACCGCCGTTCATATCGACTGCTTGGCGCAAGGTCGCCAAGTCCATGTTGTCCAGCAACACCATGTTGGCGCCAGCTTGCAAGGCAAGCGCCAGCTGGTCTAAAGTTTCGACTTCGATTTGTACAAATTTCAACGTATCGGTCGTGTCGGCCTGGGCCACCAATTGGGCTTGCGCCAATGCTTCGCGTACGCCTCCTGCAGCAGCGATGTGGTTTTCTTTGATTAAGATCGCATCGAATAAGCCAATGCGGTGGTTCACCCCGCCGCTAACTGCCACCGCGTATTTTTGCGCCATGCGCAAACCTGGCAGTGTTTTGCGCGTGTCCACGATGGCCACGTGGCTACCAACAACGGCTTGGCAGTAGGTCTGGGTTTTACTCGCTACGCCGCTGAGTAATTGCAAAAAATTCAAGGCCACACGCTCGCCGCTGAGCAGGCCACGCGCAGGGCCAAGCAAGCGCACAACCACTTGATCAGGGTGACAGGTCTCGCCCTCAGCAACCAACCACTGCACGTCAATGTCTGAGTTGAGCGCAGAGAATGTGGCATCTACCCAAGGCCGTCCACACACCACACCGGCTTCACGCGCGACAATGTGGGCAGTTGCCACGCTGGTTGGGCTGATTAAGCTGGCCGTCAAATCACCTGTACCGAGGTCTTCCTCTAGGGCGCGCGCAACGTCGTGGCGCGCACCTGCGCTGAGAGAGGCCAAACTCGGCGCTGCAAGTGTGGCTGGTTTAAAGTAAGTTGAATCAGGCATATTTATGACAGTGGGGGTGTACGCGCAAAATGCAACGCTTAAACAGGTGATTCTGCTATGCACTGGCACTCAAAGCATAGCTGAATCGACTAGACTTTAACTTTGTAGCGTTTTTGTGAAACTCGAGTATGACCAACTCCACACCTGATACCGAAACGACCGTCGCTGCCAGCGCCAACTCAACGCAGTACGGCTCACTGCCCAACGCAGCAGCAAGTCCTAGACGCAGACCGATGAGCTTGCCGCGGCTGCAAGACATGCGCGAGCGTGGTGAAAAAATAGCCATGATTACCGCTTACGATGCGACTTACGCCGCAGTCGCTGACCATGCTGGCATGGACTGTATTTTGGTAGGCGACTCGCTGGGAATGGTTTGCCAAGGCCTGCACTCTACCGTGGGCGTGACTCTAGAAACCATGCGCTACCACACAGAAAGCGTCACACGCGGCATTCGCCGCGTCCAAGGCTCAGTCTGGGTTGTTGCCGATATGCCCTTTGGCAGCTACCAAGAGTCACCAGAACAAGCGCTTCGGTGCGCCACCGTGCTTATGCAAGCCGGCGCGCACATGGTCAAACTGGAAGGCGGCGGCTGGACCACCGCGACCGTGGCGTTTTTGGTGGCGCGCGGTATTCCCGTGTGCGGGCATTTAGGCTTGACGCCCCAAACCGTTCATGCGCTGGGCGGTTACCGCGTTCAAGGACGTGCTGACAACGCCGCTGTTCTCAAGCAACAAGCCATCGACCTTGCCAACGCTGGCGCCACCATGATGGTGCTCGAAATGGTGCCTGTTGGCCTGTCTGCAGAAATCACACAAGCCATGCCAAACTGCCACACCATAGGCATTGGCGCTGGCAACGGTACCGCTGGTCAGGTGTTGGTCATGCACGACATGCTGGGTATCAACTTGGGTAAAAATGCCAAGTTTGTGCGCAACTTTATGGATGGTGCAAAGGGTGTACGCGATGCAATGGTTCGCTATGTGGCGGCTGTTAAAGACAACAGCTTTCCCCAAAACGACGTTCACGCATGGGCTGACTAAGGCATGCAAATTGTCCACTCTTTAAACGACTTACGATCAGCCCTTAGGCCCTTCAACCAACCCGCGTTTGTCCCCACCATGGGTAACTTACACGCTGGTCATTTGGCCTTAATGGCGCAAGCGCAACCACTTGGTGATGTGCGGGTCGCCAGCATTTTTGTCAACCGCTTGCAATTTGGACTGGGTGAAGACTTTGAGTCTTACCCCCGCACGCTGGCTGGCGACTGCCAAGCCCTTGAAGCCAATGGCTGCGACATTGTATTTGCCCCCACCGAGGCTGAGCTGTATCCTCAAGCTCAAACCTACAGCGTGCAACCACCGAAAGAATTGGCAGCCATATTAGAAGGCCACTTTCGCCCAGGATTTTTCACAGGCGTGGCCACCGTTGTCACCAAACTACTCAACTGCGTGTTCAGTGGTGCCAAAGACGGTGGGTTCGCCATATTTGGTGAAAAAGATTTTCAGCAGTTGCTGGTGATTCGCCATATGGTTGCACAGATGGCGCTGCCCATACAAGTGGTGCCTGGTGCCATAGTGCGTGACGCCAATGGCTTGGCATTGAGTTCACGCAACGGCTACTTGAGTGACTCGCAACGAACACACGCCGCATCGTTGCAGGCTACGCTGCAACACATGGCGCAACAGGTTAAGTCCTCATCTTCGCTGGGCGACATACCCAACATTGAGCAACAAGCCATGAACACCATGCGCAGCAACGGCTGGTCACCCGACTACATGGCTGTATGCAACCGCCACAACTTGTTGTCGCCTGCGGCTGGGGACCACGAGCTGATTGTTGTGGGCGCAGCAAAGCTGGGCGACACGCGGTTGATTGATAACCTGCAATTTAACCGCCAATGAGGCGTGTCGGAATCGGCTGGTGTGGTTGATCGACTGGGTGTCACCCGCGGTTGTATGGCACCGCCCTGACCCAACTACACCTCGGCAGTAGGCTCTCGCTGCATGAGCTTGACCACGGCCGCCCGCGGCGTGATGTGACCATCCAACAAGTCCACCACAGCGCTGGCAATAGGCATGTCAACGCCCAAAGCTTGGGCACGTGAAACAACCGTGCGCGCACTGTAAACACCTTCAGCCACATGGCCCAACTTGGCCAACACGGCCTCTAGACTCAGGCCTTGTGCCAAGCCCACACCTACTTGGCGGTTACGAGACAAGTCACCTGTTGCGGTCAGCACCAAATCACCCAGACCTGACAGTCCCATAAATGTCTCTGTGTGCCCACCAAGCGCCACGCCTAGGCGAGACATTTCACGCAACCCGCGTGTAATGAGCGCTGCACGCGCATTGAGACCCAATGACAGACCATCGCATAAGCCAGTGGCAATAGCCAATACGTTTTTAACCGCACCACCCACCTCCACACCTGCCCAGTCGGCATTGGCATACACGCGTAAATGATCGCTGTGAAAAGCCTCCACCAGAGCTTGCGTCACAGCTGCATGTGGACTGGCCGCCACCACTGCTGTCGGTGCGTTGTGCGCCACTTCCTGGGCAAAGCTAGGCCCACTCAGCACACCGCCCAGCACATTGGGGGCAACGCTGTGCATGACTTCATGCCCAAGCAAACCAATGGTTGGACCAGAGGCCACAGAAATGGCGCCCAGTGCCTGCTCAAAACCCTTGCACAACCACACCACTGGTGCAGTTTGATCTGACAGCACTTGCAGTGATGCGCGCAAACCTGACATAGGCGTGGCAATCACCAGCAAGTCATGTTGGCCAGCCAACTGCGCAAGGTCAGTTTGATCACTCAAAGAGAGCTGCATTGGCAAGGCAATACCCGGCAGATAGGCTGCGTTTTCGCGGGCCGCTAACATGGCCATTACGTGTGCTGGTTTACGTGCCCACAGAGTCACGCTGTGCCGCGTGCAGGCATTGACTGCCAATGCGGTACCCCATGCGCCAGCTCCCACAACCAATATGTTCATGGCTGCCAGCCCGCTGCGCTAGGCATTACTGAACCGTTGCACCAGTATCTTGGGCCGCACGCTGCTGCTCGAACATGGCTTGAAAGTTAATTTCAGACAAATGCACTGGCGGGAAGCCAGCACGGGTCACTATGTCTGACACATTGCCACGCAAATAAGGGTAGATGATTTGGGGGCAAGCCACACCCAAGATGCTGTCCATTTGGTCTTGCGGCAAATCACGGATTTCAAAAATAGCCGCTTGTTTGCACTCCACCAAAAACATAATTTTGTCATTGACTGTGGTGGTGACCGTGGCGCTCACAGCGACTTCAAAAATGCCATCAGCCAAGTTTTGTGCCTCAACACCAAGCTGAACGTCCACGCTGGGGGCATCCTGCTCCAGAAAAATTGCCGGAGAATTGGGCTGCTCTAATGACGCCTCTTTCAAATAAACACGTTGAATTTGAAATGTTGGGCTGCTGCCTTGCTCGTCTGCCATTGTGTTGCCTTATGTGGGGTGATTGGAATGCTTCTGTGCCTATTATGTCAGTAGGCATTTACAAATATGACACGCGCTAGGCCTGCAGCAAGCCTGCTAACTCGCCGCTGCGCTCCAAGTCAAACAATTCGTCGCAGCCACCTACATGGCGCTCGCCAATGAATATTTGCGGCACTGTGCGCCGGCCTGACAACGCCATCATGATTGGGCGCTGTGACGGGTCCTCGTCAATGCGAATGTCAGTCAAGTCGGCAACAGCGTGCTGCTCAAGCAGCTGCTTGGCGCGCGTACAAAACGGACAGTAGCCGGTGGAATACATGGTTACTTTGGCCATAAACCGCTCCTTCAATTAGGTTGTTTCAACAGGCAAGCTGGCTTCACGCCAAGCGCCCATACCGCCGACCAACGAGTAAGCACGCTCAAAACCCAGTTTCTTGGCCGTTGCTACAGCCCGGTGAGACCGCGCACCGCTGGCGCACACCAGTACCACAGGCAATTTTTTATTTTTGATGCTGTTGGCCAAGTCGGACTCAAGCCTGTCAAGAGGAATGTTTTTAGAGCCACCCACATGCCCTTTGGCATACTCGTCAGGGGAGCACACATCGACTATGACTGCTTTTTCTTTGTTCATCATTTGCACCACAGCGCTTGGCGCCAAGGCATTTTGACCCGCTCCTGCGTTCAAGCTAGGCCATAACAACAGCGCGCCCGAGGCAATCGCCAACGCAAACAACATCCAGTTTTCAATAATAAAACTCACGGTATAACCTTTCAAGGAATCCTTAGATTTTAGAATGTAAGTTGCACCTGTTCCCAACTAACCGGGTTGACTCAGCAAAAAAGCCTGCAGACAGACTCCTTTTTCACTTTTAAAGAGATAGATATGTACCAATTGGTCTTGATCCGACATGGCGAATCGACTTGGAACCTAGAAAACCGCTTCACGGGTTGGACAGATGTACCGCTCACAGACACGGGTATTGCGCAAGCCAAAGAAGCGGGGCGCTTGCTGTGTAGCGAAGGGTTTGATTTTGATGTGGCTTACACCAGCATGCTCAAGCGTGCCACCCACACTTTGTGGCACTGTCTTGACGCCATGGACCGGACGTGGCTGCCTGTTGTTCACGCATGGCGTCTCAATGAACGCCACTACGGCGCTCTTCAGGGGCTGAACAAGTCAGAGACTGCCAAGCAGTTTGGTGAAGAGCAAGTGCTGGTGTGGCGGCGCAGTTTTGACACGCCACCACCAAGCTTAGAGGCGGATGACCCCCGCAGCGAGCGATCAGACTCGCGCTACAAGCGGCTCAAGCCTGAAGACGTGCCACTAACTGAATGCTTGAAAGACACTGTCGCTCGGGTGTTGCCGTTTTGGGACGACTCCATGGCACCCGCTATCAGGGCGGGCAAACGCATTGTAGTGGCGGCACATGGCAACAGCATTCGGGCCTTGGTGAAGCACTTGGACACTATTTCTGATGACGATATTGTGGGTGTCAACATTCCCAACGGCATCCCTTTGGTGTACACCTTGGACAGCGACCTCAAACCCATCTCGAAACGTTATTTGGGCGATGAGTCTGCCGCACTGGCAGCCAGCGCAGCCATTGCCAGCCAAGGCAAAGCCTAATACGCACTCTGCCTACTCACTTGATTGGGCCGGTGTATAGTTTGCAAATGAATTTTTACAGGGTACAGGACCATGGGGCATAAGCTCAAAATAGCCGGATGGATGGCCGTGGGCGCTTTGGCTGGCGCTTTAACCACCATGCAGTTGCAAGCGGTTGCGCGCAACAACATGACGCCACTGCCCTTGGAAGAGTTGCAACAATTGGCCGCCGTGTTCAGCATGATCAAAAGTGATTATGTTGAGTCCACCGACGAGAAAAAACTTATCACCGATGCCATCTCTGGCATGGTCACCAACCTTGACCCGCACTCTGCCTACTACGACAAGAAGGCTTGGAAAGAATTCCGTGAGGGCACGTCTGGCGCATTCGTTGGCGTAGGCATTGAAATCACCATGGAAGACGGCTTGGTCAAGGTTGTCTCCCCCATTGAAGACTCGCCAGCTGCTGCTGCAGGTTTGATGACCAATGACCTGATCACCAAAATTGACACCATGCCGGTGAAAGGTTTGTCTATCACAGAGGCGGTTAAGCGCATGCGCGGTGAACCTGGCACTGACGTGCGATTGCAAGTATTGCGCCGTGCAGAAAACCGATCGTTCAGCGTGACCATCACCCGCGCCCGTATCATCACGCGCAGCGTAAAAGCCAAAACACTAGACAACGGCTATGGCTGGATTCGTATCAGCCAGTTTCAAGACCGCACAGTCGAGGACTTTGCCGCCAAACTAGAAGAACTGGCCGCTGCTACGCCACAACTACAAGGGCTGGTATTGGACTTGCGCAATGACCCTGGTGGCCTGTTGGATGCTGCGGTAGCCGTCTCGGCGGTGTTTCTGCCAGCTGATGTGCCTGTTGTGTCTACCAACGGCCAACTGGAAGAAAGTCGATACGTTTTTCAAGCCAATAAACGCTATTACTGGCGCAGAAGCGGGACTGACCCGCTGGCCCAGCTTGAAGAGCGCACCAAAGGATTGTTCAAAACAATTCCCATAGTTGTTCTTGTCAACGAAGGTTCTGCCTCGGCCAGCGAAATTGTGGCCGGTGCGTTGCAAGACTACAAGCGCGCCACCATCATGGGCAACCAGACATTTGGCAAAGGTTCTGTGCAAACCGTGAGGGCATTGGGTCCAGACACAGGCTTAAAAATCACAACTGCGCGCTACTACACACCCAATGGCCGCTCTATTCAAGCCAAAGGCATAGTGCCTGATGTGCTGGTTGACGAGACGCCAGAAGGCAACTTGTTTGCCGCTTTGTCTACCCGAGAATCTGACCTAAACAAGCATTTAGAAAATGGCACCGAAGACCCTGCTGATGCCATTGCTCGCGACAAAGCCCGCGAGGCTGCGCAAGCTCGTTTGGAGGAGCGACAACGCGAGAACCCCGGTCAGCGCTTGATGCCAGAGTTCGGCACCGACAAAGACTTCCGCCTAACGCAAGCACTCAACCACCTGCAAGGCAAGCCTGTTGCTGTCAGTAAAACACTCAAAGCGCGCGAAACAGACGCCAAAGAATAAGCCGATAACAAGCATCACCACACAGCGTTTTTGAGCGTGTCGTACCGATTGAAACCCCTTGTCTTATGAACGACCAGCAACTCAGCCGTTACGCTAGGCATCTGCTGCTTGACCATGTTGACGTGGCAGGCCAAATCACTTTGCTAGCCAGCCGCGTGCTGGTAGTAGGTCTTGGGGGCTTGGGCAGTGCCGCATCGCTGTACCTGGCCAGTTCGGGTGTTGGGCACCTCACGCTCATAGACGACGATGTGGTGGATTTGTCCAACTTGCAAAGGCAAATTGCCCACACCACTGCACGCATAGGCTTGCCAAAAGTTGCTTCTGCCCAGACCGCGCTTCAAGCCATCAACCCTGACTGCAACATACAAGCCTTGCACCAGCGTGCGGATGCAGATTGGTTGGCTGCCCATGTGGGCGAATTTGATGCTGTAGTGGATTGCTCAGACAACTTCGCCACACGCCACCAACTCAACGCCGCCTGTGTGCAACACGCCCGTCCACTCATCAGCGGCTCAGCTTTGCAAATGGCAGGGCAACTCGCTGTCTTTGATACCCGCCAAACAACCAGCCCCTGTTACGCCTGCATCTTCCCGCCGGACCAACCACCAGGCGAGGCAAGCTGCGCAACCATGGGGGTTTTCGCGCCCTTGGTCGGCATAGTCGGCGCCATGCAAGCCAGTGAAACCTTGCAGGTGCTGTTGGGCACCAGCCAGATGCATGGGCAACTGCTGCTGGTTCAGGCGCAAGGCACGCAGGTAGAACGTATGCGGGTTGCTAGGCGCGTTGGGTGCAGTGTGTGCAGCGACACCTAAGGACTGTGCACAGGCACTTGTCATGGCACTGGCACTCGCACTCGCACTCGCACTCGCACTCGCATGTCAAGGTTGCACGCAACGCCTCAACTACGGTGCCCAGCGGCAAGCGCCGTGACTGCGTCTAAAACGACGTGGATTGACCGCTAGAGAATTGGCAAACAAGCCCCGCTGTTGCGCTTGAGCCAAGTGCTGCGTTTGCGCGTAAGGACCAGGGTCACCTTTGAAGCGGTATGACCATGCATAACCTTTGGCAACCATCCACTGGCCAACATCGGGCATGTCGTCAGTACCCAATACCCGCAATGACGCCAGCCAACGGCCATAGCTGTCTTGGCCACGCCACGTCACTGCAATGCGCTGGCCGGCCAAGCGAACAGCCAAGGCGTTTTGCGCTTGCACACCGAAGTCTTGACAGATTTCCGGTGCGTCAATGCCGTGAATCCTGACCACCCATTTGGCTGTGGCCTGCTTGGCAACAGCGCCCAAAGGTTGCAACCATACAGAATCACCATCATGAACGCGCACCACTTGCGCAAGCGACAACTCAGGTAAGGGCTGGGCCACAAGACCCACGCTGACAACACTGCACAGCACGACAGCCGCCACCCATTTAAGCACTCACAATCCAACCCTCTAAAGGATCTACGGATGCAGGCAAACCATAGCAAGCATGGCCATGAGCGTGCTGTTGCTGTGCCCAGGCAGCTTGGACCAAACACAACAAGGCATCTAAGGCGTCGCCTTTGCCGTCAGCCACCACCGCATCTCGTTGCGCATGGGTCAAGCGCAAGCGCACACCTAGACTGTGCTGCCCTGTTTCCAAACGGGTGATGATGTCTTTGCGTGCCAATAACCGTGTGGCGTCTTGCTTGGCTGAGGCATCGCTTTTGTAGCTGGTTGAGCCAACGCACTCTCGAGCCAACATGCCTGGATACGCTTCTAACGCCATGCGCGACCCCCAGGTGTTGGCTGGCTGCAAGCCAGGGAATGTTGCACCAGCGCGCAACAGCACTGGCACACCTGCGTGCAACATATAGGCCACTGGGGGGTTGACCCATTTCATGGAGGGGCTAGAGCCGGCGAATTTGTCGGTGGCGCGATGCGCGAACTTGCCGCCAACCGGTCTGGCATTGCAAAAACCTGCGAATGCTTCTCGTATGGCTGGACGCGACAAGCTGTGGTAATGGGCAATGAACGCAGCCCAATCAGTAGGCCAGCCCAAGGTTTCCACCAACTCTCTGGGCAAGCCAAACGGCAGGTCAAAGCCACCTAGCCATTCAGGCGCGCGCTCTAGGGCAAGCTGGGTATCTTCTAGGGATGGACAATACTCAAAGCGCTGTAACGTTACAACGCTGCTGCGCAGGCCACCCCACGCTATGACGTTGGGTTTGCGCTTGCTGGGCGCACTTGAAAAGTCGCAACCCAGCAACATCTCGAGACCTGTGCTAGACTGGCGCGCTTAAGCGCGACCAATGATGGACGCAGTGGCCATCAACTCTTCTAGCAACGCCAGCGAGACGTCGCCAGACACCGCATAAGGGTCGAACTGTGGACGCTCTGAGTACTTCAACACAATGGAGGTGTTGAGCTTGGACAGGTTCACTTGCCCCATGGTCCAACCACCAAAACGGCGTTCACGAATTTCTTCGTAGTGCAACATCACCACATCGGTATGGCGCTCGTCTTTTGCAATGTGGTTATACAGGCCATTCACCGCGTGGCGCCCGCCCTCAATGGCCTGCAAAAAAATGTCGCCACCGTAGCACAGGACGCCCGTTATGCCGTTGGTCATGTTGTACGCACGGGAGGATTCTAAAATTGATTCGATAGCACCTTGGGCGTTTTTATCTAACGCACGGCTGACATATAAAAGTCTGACCAACATGGCTTACACCCTCCTTGGGATTAACGATAAAAATTCACGGCGCAAGTTGGTATCTTTCAAAAAGACACCGCGCATGACTGAATTGATCATTTTGCTGTCCATGTCTTTCACACCACGCCAACCCATACAAAAGTGGGTGGCCTCCATCACAATAGCCAACCCATCAGGTTGGGTTTTTTCTTGAATCAAATCAGCCAATTGCACCACCGCCTCTTCTTGAATTTGGGGGCGGCCCATCACCCACTCAGCCAAGCGTGCGTATTTGGACAGGCCAATGACATTGGTGTGCTCGTTGGGTAGCACGCCAATATAAACTTGTCCAATTACTGGGCACAGGTGGTGGCTGCAAGCGCTGCGCACCGTGATGGGCCCCACAATCATGAGCTCATTCAAGTGCTCAGCGTTGGGGAACTCTGTGACAGCAGGCGCTTCAACGTAACGGCCTTTGAACACCTCTTTAAGGTACATCTTGGCCACACGCCTAGCTGTATCGCCAGTGTTGTGATCGTTCTCGGTATCAATGACCATGGCGTCTAAAACGCCTTGCATTTTTTCACTCACCTCGTCAAGCAAGCGATCTAGATCGCCGGGTTGCATCACACTGGCAATGTTGTCATTGGAGTGAAAGCGCTGTCGCTTGGCTTTTAGGCGCTCACGAATTTTGACCGACAGGGGTACGCCTTCTTCTTCTAGGTTCATAACGCTGTATCACTTTCAGGCTCAAAGGGCTTAAATTGAATTGAATTTAAGCATTGGTAAGGAATTAGATTGGGCAAATCGTATCACTGTCAAGCCATTGACCACTCAAAGTTCATCAGCACCATTACGAAACAAATGGAATAACCGCCAACACAACCTGACGACACAGTCATTAATAGGAATGACCTGTCAACCACAACGCCGCTCGCATCAACGCGAAAGCGAAGTTATCGAGCAAACGCTCCCACAGCCTAGGCCAACCTGTCACAGCGTTCATGCTCACATCGACAGGAATAGAGTGCGCCACGATGGCGCTCAACCGCTGCTGCAAGTCGCCAGCGAAGACCGCATCGTTGATCACGATATTGGCCTCTTTGGCCAACAACAAACTCAAGGGGTCTAAGTTGCTAGAACCTACCGTGGCCCACTGGCCATCGACAACAGCTACTTTGGCATGCAAAGCACTTGGCTCGTAGTGGGCCACACGCACACCCGCGGCTATCAAACGTGTGTAAATTGGCCTGGCCGCGCGAAATTGCATGAAGTTTTCGTAGCGTCCCTGCACAATCACCGTCACGCTGACGCCTCTGGCAACTGCCGCGCGCATCACCCGGCGCAACCGCGCGCCAGGTAGAAAGTACGCCATGGCAATGAGCACGCTGCTGTTGGCGCATGTTATGGCATCAATGTAAGCCCATTCAATGTCAGCGCGGTGGCGAATGTTGTCGCGCAATACCAAGCGCGCTTGCGACACACGGACCTCGGCTGTATCGGTCTCGAAAGCATAGGGCTGGGCGGTTGGCTTGTGCCTGCCTGCCTGTTTTATAAACTGTGCGGCACCACGCACCGCCACCCCAACGCGTGCTTGAACAGCCAAGGCTGCTTTCATGGGTGGGCCATGCCACAGTCCCTGCCTCGGCAAGCGGCGCCACTCCACTTGCATGACAGACAGTATGTGCGACACCAAAGGGCCCTGAACTTGAACAGCAAAGTCCAATCGAGCTTGCAACAAAGGACCTAGGGTGACGTCCAAGTAATCGTCCATCACATTGATACCGCCACAAAACGCAATACGCTCATCCACCACGCACAGCTTGCGGTGCAAACGACGCCAACGGCTTGGAACCAACAGCCCCCAACGCCCCAATGGAACGTGATGCTGCCATTGCACACCGGCTTGTTGCCACCGCTGCTGCCACCACGCAGGCACATGGGGTGTGCCAACGCCATCCAACACCACGCATACCTGCAAGCCTCGCTGTGCGGCATCTTCTAACGCATGTGCAACTTCTAATGCAGCGCCTGCAAAGTCAAAGATATAAGTCTCAAGGCGAACGCTGGTGTGCGCCGCGTTGATGGCCACAATCATGGCTGGAAACAAATCGTGTCCGCCGGCCAACAACCGCAAGCGGTGACCGCCTTGGTTCTTGAGGTTCTCATGGCTGTCGGTTGACATCACAGTTGCATGTCCACAACCAGCGGCAAGTGGTCTGACAACCGAGACCAAGGCTGCCCGCTGGGCACCGACGCGTGCAGCAACTGCGCACCGCGGGCATACACCCTATCCATACCCAATGTGGGAAGGCGCGCTGGAAATGTTTTGGCTGTTCGACCGGGAGGGGGGTGCAGCTGCGCGTGCAACAACGGCGTGTGTAATTGCTGCGCCCAATCGTTAAAGTCGCCAGCAACCACCAACGGCACATTTACGGGTACGTGGTCTGAGATAACGCGCAACAAGTGCTGCACTTGGCGGCGCCGACTTGCAGCGATCAAACCCAAATGCACATTAATGAGATGTACCGAACCATTGGGCATATCAATGCACACATGCAGCAAGCCGCGCTGCTCTAGCCTATGGTCAGACACGTCGTAGTGCCCTACCAACCTCAGAGGCCATTTAGACAACACCGCATTGCCGTGCTCGCCAAAAGGGGTCACGGCGTTGCTTCTGTAGACGCAGTGGTAGGTGTCGCCCGCCAAAGTCTGGCCTTGGTCGGTTTTAGGCCAGTGCTTAAAACGCCTAGCCAGCCTGTGATTAAAGCCTCTAACCTCTTGCAAGCACACCACATCAGCGTCTAATGCATGCAGGTTGAATCGCTGGTTGTGGATTTCCAAACGACGTAACAGGCCCAGACCTTGAACGCCCTTGTGAATGTTGTAAGTGGCTAGTTTGACAGTTTCCATGGCTGACATATAGCGTTAACCCAAGCGTGGCAGCCAAGAAATAGCCTCGGCGTTAGACGGCGAAAAACAACGCTCCATGGCCTGCGACATTGGCAGCCACGCATACGCCGTGTGCTCAGAACTGATGCAAACAGGCAGCTTGCTCGTCAGGCGCAGTCCAAAGACGCGCTCGGTGTTGTGCGACACCTGCGGCGCATAGCGCCAGCGCCATTGTGGGTAAATTTCGTACACGTTTTCCAAACCCCAATCGCACAGTTGCGCGCCATTGGCTGAGGCATCAATCCCTGTTTCTTCCAGCACCTCGCGCACCGCGGCTTGCTCGAACGGCTCATCCAGCGCGTCTAAAGAACCAGTCACACTTTGCCAAAAACCGACATGTCCAGAACGCTCTAGCAGCAACACTGGTGCGTCGGCCCAGCTCATAGCGTTGTCACCTTGCAAAGCTGTGGCGACTGGTGGCACATAGATCACCACCAACACAGAACGTGGGATTTTGAAGGAATCAGGCTGGATCAACATGTGACAATACTTTGTTATTCAATTGATGGCCCGACAGGGCACAAACAGGGACACGCATTTATCCATGGAACAAACCAGCGCCACGCCAGTACCGGTTGCATTTGTCGTGATGATGGCAACACTCATGTCTGTAGCCGCGGTATCGATAGATGCCATGCTACCCGCGCTAGGACAAATTGGCGTGGACCTAGGCAGCGCCAACACCAACCAGCCACAGCTTATTTTATCGGCCGTGTTCGCTGGCATGGCCGTTGGCCAGTTAATTGCCGGTCCCGTGTCTGATGCGGTGGGACGAAAACCCTTGCTCTTGTGGTGCTTGCTTGTGTACTTGTTGGGCGCTGTGGTGTGCCTGTTTGCCAACAACATGGGCACCATGCTGCTGGGCAGGGTTGTTCAAGGTTTGGGCGCAGCGGGCCCAGTGGTGTCGTGTATATCGATAGTGCGCGATAAATTTCATGGCCGCGAAATGGCCAAAGTCATGTCGCTGGTCATGATGATTTTCATCATGGCCCCTGTGTTGGCACCCGCGCTTGGGCAAGGCCTGATGCTGGTGGCACATTGGCGCATTATTTTTGGCTTCTTTGTGCTGTATGGCGTCGCCGTTGGTGCCTGGGTCTTGATGTCACTTGAGGAGACCCTACCCCTTGCCAAGCGCATACCTTGGCGCATCACCACCATTTTGCAGGCTGCCAAAGAAGTCTTAGGACACCAGCAAACACGCAGCTACGCCATTGCCATGGGTTTGGTGTTTGGCAGTTTCATTGGCTACCTCGTCTCCACACAGCAAATATTTCAAGTGCAATACCAAATCGGCAGCGTGTTTGTGGTTTATTTTGGCTTGCAGGCATTGGGTTTTGGTGTGTCATCGCTGCTCAACTCGCGCTTGGTTGAGCGTTTGGGTATGCGCTACTTGGTCATACGCGGCCTGGTTGCAGTCATCGGTACAGGCGTGCTTGTGGCCGCTTTAAGCGCGTTCACAGTAGTGCCTTTTACTGTCTTTTTAAGCTTTGGTTTGGTGTCGCTGTTTTGTATTGGCTTGCTGTTTGGCAACCTCAATGCGTTGGCCATGGAGCCCATGGGACATATTGCAGGCACAGCCGCAGCCATCATTGCAGCCATTTCCAACTTGGTGTCGCTAAGCGTTGGCACCTTGATCGGTCAGCTGTACAACGGCACACTGATGCCGGTGGCCATTGGGTTTGCTTCAATGGGAGGCGCAGCGCTGTGGTTGGTGCTGCGCGCTGAGCGAACTGCAGGCGCGCCGGTTGCTGTTTAGGCAAGGTCAGCAGCAGCGCGACTGTCTCACCGACCCTTGCGTTAGCCTTGCACGCTGAGCGGAAAAGCTGGCGTTTTGACACGCACAGCCATGGCTGCGAACACAATAGGCGTTGGCAGGCCTGTCAAGGTTTTGGCCATGGCCTTGGCCGCCGTCATGATGGGCAACACATAGGGCAACCCTCTGGGTGCCCCACCAAACAGCTCGGGTTTCGCCGCGCTGGTATAGGCTGCGCAGTCGCCCAGCGCAAATACATTGGGTGCCGTGGTTTGACCCAACTCGTTGACGTGAATACCGCGCCCTACTTCTAAGCCACTGTCTTGGGCTAGTGTGGTGCGCGCACGTAAGCCGACCGCAGACAAGACCACATCGGCTGTTATGACAGCGCCGTTGCTGAGCGTCACCAACTTGTCGCCGCTAGGCGCGGTCTCAACCCGCTGGGCCACAGTACCAAAATAAAACTGCACACCTAGGTCAGCCAATGCCTGCTGCAAGCCCGCACTTTGTTCAGGCGCGAGCAATACACCCAGAGGACGATCGCCAGGATCTACCACATGCACTTCATGGCCACCCGTGCTCAAGTCGTTGGCAAACTCGCTGCCAATGAGGCCAGCACCCATGATCAGCACCCGTGCACGCTGTGGATTGGGCGCCGCGTCTAAGGCCAACCTGAATGCGGCGTAATCCTGCCAATTGTTCACCGACAGTACATGCGTGTCACCTGGCATGCTTAAACGGATGGGGTCTGCGCCAATGGCCAACACAAGCTGTCTGTAAGGCACTGGGCCATGATTGGTTGCGAGTGTGTTGTCCTCAGTATGGATGAATTGCACGTCGGTGCCGGCCATCAATTGAACACCCACTTTATCGGCCTGCGCCTGCCCCGGCGCAGACACCAAGCCTTCAACTGATTTTTTTAAAGCAAATGCATTGGACAACATGGGCTTGCTATAAAAATCGCCAGCGTCTGCGCTGACAACGGTGATGGCCATGCTGGGTGCGAGGGCACGTAACTCGCGCGCCAGCGTCCATCCGGCCAATCCTGCACCAACGATAACGGTGGTGTTTGCTGTGTCGTGGTTGGCGTTGTTGCTCATTCAAATGTCCTGCATGGTTAAAGGGTCAGGTGTACTGCTGTGGTGTTGGTTGGATGACTACGCCTTCAACATCCGCCTTGGCAACGCCACAAACTGGACACGCCCACGCATGCGGGACTCTCTGACCAGAGCGTGCCGGCGGCCAATCCATCAGCAGGTCGGCCAAGGGTGTCGTCGCACACAAATCCGCAAACAATGCACCTATGTATTTCCATTTTAATTCTCTAATGCCTTGGGTTAACCAGGTGGATTGAATTGGGCTGAAGCTGTGTTGTGTCGGGCTGATGCATCAGCTTGGCGCGCATGCTTGCGCTTGGACCAAGGCCTGCTTGCAATGGTTGGCATGGCGCACGCCCACCTTGGCGGGCAATGTTGCAAACTAGCGGTTTGTGATAGCTGCCATAGACTCCCCGGCACAAGCCACTTCAAGGCTTTGAACGGTCACTGACGTGGTGTCGGTGTGGGACATGTGGCAAATGGCATATGGCCTGATTTTTTTTCATATAAATGGTTGGTATGGGGGGGGTATTGTGAGCTTGCATAATTAATCTGAAAAACAGATGATAATAATATTAACAATCGTTTTATTAAATCATTGAATGCACCATAATCACCACCAAAGCGCGGCCAACCTCTCGCTAAAACAACTGAACTACCTGACAACCCTGGCCCTGACTTTAAATTTTACGCACGCAGCCAAAGCCTGTTTTGTGACGCAGTCGACCTTGTCAGGCGGTATTCAGGAGCTGGAAAAATACCTTGGTGTTCAACTGGTTGAGCGCAACAACAAGCATGTCATGCTCACTCCCATTGGCGTTGATGTGGTCAAGCGAGCCAATGCACTGCTGGGTATGGGAGGCGATTTGGTCAGGGCGGCGGCCAACAGCGCCGACCCCAACAACGCCACACTCATACTGGGTGCGATTCCCACCATCGCACCCTTTATGTTGCCAAGCCTAATGCGAGCGCTGCGCCAACAATCGCCATCACTGCGGGTGCTGCTGAGGGAAGACCAAACCAGTGACTTGTTGGCCAGCGTAGACAACGGCGCGATTGATGCCGCCATCATTGCCCTGCCCATGGATGTGGGGCGACTGCATGTGTGGCCATTATTTGAAGAAGATCTGTGGCTTATCACCAGCGCGTTGGAGTCCGCCAGCACCGCCAACCTACCCAGCATTCGTGATGTTGACTTGTCGCGACTGATGCTGTTGGGCGAGGGACACTGCTTGCGAGAGCATTCACTGTCGGCGTGTGTCACAACCCGCAAAGGCAAGTCAGTTCCACCATCAGACATAGAAGCTACCAGCCTGACCACGATGGTTCAAATGGTAGAGGCGGGCTTAGGGGTGTCTATGCTGCCCAACATGGCTGTCAAGGCTGGGCTGCTCAACGCCTCAGATGTTGTCGCCAGGCCATTCGCGTCCCCTGCCCCCAAACGCGCTGTGGCGCTTGTAACGCGCCCGACACAAGTTGATAATCCGTTCATTACCCAAGTGCTGGTGTTGGCAAAAATGTTTGGGCAATCTATTGTTAACGGGGTCGAACGCAGCAACACCTCAGTGAGAAAGCCCAGCTAGACTAAAATCATAAAAGCATTTTTTTCATCATGAGGAGACACCATGAAAACATTATTGAGCGCAGCAACACTGGCCTTGGCCTTGCTAAGCCTTCCATTTTCGGCCCACACCGCATCCGCCACCAAGGTGGTGGTTCAGATCAGTGACGACGCACCACGCACGTGGAATATAGCCCTGAACAATGCCGATAACGTGCTGGCCGCCATACCTGGCGCTGAAGTTGAAATCGTGGTCTACGGCCCAGGCATTGGCATGCTCAAAGCTGAATCAACCGTCGCCAACCGCGTGGCCAAAGCCGTGTCGTCTGGCATCAAGGTGGTAGCTTGCGAAAACACAATGCGCAAAGCCAAGCTCAATCCACAAGATATGCACGCCGACATTGGCTACGTGCCATCAGGCGTGGTAGAAATAATGGCCAAACAAGGTGATGGTTGGAGCTACTTGCGCCCTTGAGTGTCTCTTTGCTCACAAAAAAAAGGCCGCTCAATAGCGGCCTTTTTTTTAATTACACAAGCCAGATGCTGATAGACACCTTCAGCTTGGCTGCCACCTAAACAGCAGGCAGCGCCTTGCGCAAGGAAATATGTAACTCGCGCAATTGCTTGTCCTCTACCAAGGAGGGTGCTTGCGTCAGCAAACATTGGGCACGCTGGGTTTTAGGGAAGGCAATCACATCACGGATACTCTCTGCACCGGTCATCAACGTGACAATACGGTCCAAACCAAATGCCACGCCGCCATGAGGGGGGGCGCCATATTGGAGGGCGTCTAACAAAAAGCCAAACTTCAACTGGGCTTCTTCAGCATTGATACGCAAGGCATCAAAAGCTTTTTGCTGCACATCGGCTTTGTGGATACGAACAGAGCCGCCACCAACTTCCCAGCCATTAATCACCATGTCGTAGGCTTTAGACAGGCATTTTTCAGGCGCTGTCACCATGTAATCTTCGTGGCCGTCTTTAGGGGCAGTAAACGGGTGGTGGACGGCAGACCAACGCTGGTCGTCCTCACTGAATTCAAACATGGGGAAATCAACCACCCACATCGGTGCCCAGCGGGCTTCGAACAAACCGGTTTTACGCGCGAATTCGCTGTGGCCAATTTTGATGCGCAGGGCACCAATGGCGTCATTCACTACTTTGGCCGTGTCTGCGCCAAAAAAGATAATGTCGCCGTTTTGCGCGCCAGTGCGGCTCAAGATAGCGGCAATGGCTTCGTCGTGAAGGTTTTTGACAATGGGGCTTTGCAGGCCGTCGCGGCCTTGCGCCACGTCATTGACTTTGATCCAGGCCAAACCTTTGGCGCCATAAATTTTCACGAACTCGGTGTAACCATCGATGTCGCCGCGGCTCATTTCATTGCCACCCGGCACACACAAAGCGACCACACGGCCATTGGCCATTTGTGCCGGTGTTGAGAACACCTTGAAGTCCACCGTCTGCATGGCATCGGTTAGTTCTGTGAAGGCCAGCTTCACACGCAAGTCAGGCTTGTCGGAGCCATACTGGTGCATGGCATCGGCGTAAGTCATCACCGGGAAGTCGCCCAGATCGATGTCTAAGACCTCCTTGAACATGCTCGACACCATGCCTTGGAACATGTCGCGAATTTCGAACTCGTCCATAAAGGACGTTTCAATATCGATTTGAGTGAATTCTGGCTGGCGGTCAGCACGCAAATCTTCGTCGCGAAAGCACTTGGTGATTTGATAGTAACGGTCGTATCCCGCCACCATCAACAACTGCTTGAACAACTGCGGTGACTGCGGTAGTGCGAAAAAGTGACCTGCATTGACGCGACTGGGCACCAAGTAATCACGCGCCCCCTCAGGCGTACTTTTGGTCAGCATGGGCGTTTCAATATCCACAAACCCGTTGCTGTCTAAAAACTTTCGGATTTGCATGGCTACGCGGTAGCGCAACATGAGGTTGCGCTGCATAGCGGGACGGCGCAAATCCAATACACGGTGTGTGAGACGGGTGGTCTCTGACAAGTTGTCATCGTCCAACATAAAAGGTGGCGTCACAGAAGCGTTCAGCACTTCTAGCTCGTGGCACAACACTTCAATTTTTCCGCTTGCAATGTGATCGTTGACGGTGCCTTCAGGACGGGCGCGAACCAAGCCTGTAATGCGCACACAGAACTCGTTGCGAATGTCTTCTGCCACAGCGAATGTGTCGGCGCGGTCAGGGTCACACACCACCTGCACGTAACCTTCGCGGTCACGCAAGTCAATAAAAATAACGCCACCGTGATCTCGGCGACGATTGACCCAGCCGCACAGGCTCACGGTTTCGCCTGCTAGCGCTTCAGTAACAAAACCGCAGTAGTGGGTACGCATTGCCATAACTTATCCTATCTTTCTCGATATCAATTCAACCGTTCAGTTTGCAATCTCGCCAACGGTGTGGCAAGCCTTATTGGGTAAGATTTTGAGCAGCCAAGGCTTTACGGGCCAAGTGTTTTTTGCTCTCACCCGGGACGATCACGCCCATAGAAATCACGTAGGTCAAGGCCTCATCAACGCTCATGTCTACCTCAATACAATCGCTGGCCTTGACCATCATCATGTATCCACTGGTGGGGTTGGGCGTGGTTGGGACGTAAACACACAAATGCTCGCCGTCTAGGTGCTTGGCCACGCTGGCGCCCGGTGTTCCTGTTAAAAATGCTACCGTCCAAGTCCCTTCGCGAGGCCATTGGACCAGCAGTGCTTTGCGAAAGGCATTGCCCTTTTCTGAAAATAAAGTGTCAGAAACTTGCTTAACCGCCGAATAAATAGAACGCACAACAGGGATACGGTTGAGCAAACCGTCCCACCAGCTCATGAGCTTGTTGCCAACGAAATTAGACGTGAGCGCACCTATTACCAGCACCACCACCAGTGCGAACACCACACCAATTCCAGGAATGTATACGCCCAGCAAGATTTCTGGCTGCCACTTTGCTGGCAAGATTTGCAAGGTCAGATCCAACGTCTGCACCACCCAGTTGAGCACGCCCACGGTAATGATGAGTGGTACCAATACCAACAAACCTGCGAACAACCATTTACGTAAAGATGCCATCGTGTGCGTGCAGTCTAGGGTTGGTTAACTTGCGCTGCTTGGAGCAGGCGTTGAAGATGCAGGCTTTACCGCAGCAGGTGCCGCAGGTGTGACCTCTTTAGCCGGCGCAACAATTTCAGATGCTGGCTTGGTGGCAGGCGTACCTTCGGAAGCGGCGCTTGGGCCCGCATCAGAAGCGGCAGACTCTGCGCCGCCTTCTGCTGATTGTTTATCAGCGCTGCCAGACTTTCCACCATCGCGGAAGTCGGTTACGTACCAGCCTGAACCCTTGAGTTGAAACCCCGCAGCAGTGACTTGTTTTTCAAACGCCTCAGCGCCACAAGACAGGCACTGTGTCAACGCAGGGTCGGACATTTTGCGCAGCACGTCCTTGGCAAAACCACAAGCGGCACATTTATAAGCGTAGATGGGCATGAAAGACAAACAAAAAGGGTGTCGCGTGAACCGCCGCGCGCAGGGAACCCCATGGATGAGGCAACCAGTGATTATAAATTCTGCGCGGGCAACAATTGGAGCTTATTCAAGCTGTTGACCGTTAATTACAGGTTTACAACACCCCGAACACACGCATTTGCCACACAATCTGCATCAGAACCAAGCCGAATAAGAAACCTATGGCTGCATAAATAATACCTTGCAGCAGTTTGTTGGTGCGTCGCTGCTCCTGCAGCAAGGCTGCCATCTCAGCGCGCAAGTCTTGAGGTTTGTGCTGCAAATAATGGGCTACCAAGCGTGGCAGGGTCGGCAACAAGGTGGCCAACTGAGGCGCCTCTATGCGCAACTGGTCTAGAAAACGCTTGGGACCAATCTGATCAAGCATCCACTTCTCTAAAAAAGGCTTGGCTGTTTGCCACAGGTCCAACTCGGGATCAAGGTCTCTGCCCAAGCCCTCAATATTGAGCAAGGTTTTTTGTAGCAATACCAGCTGTGGCTGAATTTCGACATGGAAACGACGCGAGGTTTGAAACAAGCGCATCAGCACCACACCCAACGAGATTTCTTTGAGCGGTCTGTCAAAGTAGGGCTCACACACTGTGCGTACCGCCGCCTCTAACTCATCTACACGGGTGTTGGCTGGCACCCAACCTGACTCTATGTGCAGCTCCGCCACCCGCTTGTAGTCGCGTCTGAAAAAAGCGGTAAAGTTTTGTGCCAAATACTCTTTGTCGACTTGGGTCAGCGTGCCCACAATACCAAAGTCCAGCGAAATATATTGGCCCAGCGTCTCTGGCTGTATGCTGACCTGAATATTGCCAGGGTGCATATCGGCATGGAAAAAACCGTCTCTAAACACCTGCGTGAAGAAAATAGTGACGCCGTCCCTGGCCAGCTTAGGCATGTCCACACCCGCATCAATCAAGCGCTGCTTGTGGCTGATGGGAACGCCATGCATGCGCTGCATCACAATGACGTTGCTGTGACACAGATTCCAATACATGGTGGGTATTTGAATCAGGTCAACATCTGACATGTTGCGCCTTAGCTGCGCGGCATTGGCTGCCTCACGCACCAAATCCAACTCATCACGTAAATAGTTGTCAAACTCAGCCACCACTTCTCGAGGCTTTAAACGCTTTCCGTCTTCAGAGACCGCTTGCACCAACTTGGCCATGGTGGCCATCAGTTGCAAATCTTTATCGATGACCTTGAGCATGCCTGGACGCAGCACTTTAACGGCCACATCCTCACCTGTCGGTAAAACGGCAAAGTGCACTTGTGCAATAGATGCGCTGGCGACTGGTATTTGATCAAAGCTTGCAAACAACTGGTTCAATGGCGTGCCAAAAGCTTGTTCAATTTGGGTCACCGCAACCGCGCTTTCAAAAGGCGGTACTCGGTCTTGTAACTTGGCCAACTCGTCTGCAATATCTGGCGCTAACAAGTCGCGACGTGTACTTAATACTTGGCCAAACTTGACAAAAATAGGACCCAGCTGCTCGAACGCCAAACGCAGGCGCTCCCCACGCGGGGCGCGGTGTTGTCGCCCCAAGGACAGCACACGCCCAACGGTATGCAGCCAAGGCTTCGCAAAGTTAGCCAACAAAATTTCATGCAGTCCAAAACGCCACACGGTGGAGAGAATAAACAAACCACGCAACCAACGCGTCACGGTGCGGGCGCCTCAGTTGGTGCTTGACGCTTGGCAACAAATGTCTTGGCCGCGGCTACTACTTGTAGCGCCATGTTGCTTAGACGCACCGCAGGCACATCGCCAATCACGCGGGCCAAGTCGTCTTCTATATCCCACCGCACATGTTCTCGCAGCCAACCTAACTCGGCAGCCAACATCACATCGCCGTGCATTTTGATCTCTGGCTGCGTACCTTGCATGACGGCTTTCGCCACGTCTGAAAATGCGGCATCTTGCAAGTCAATGCGTAAATCAGGCGCCTTGTCATCATTGGCACTCAGGCCCATCAACAAGCCTGCTGGACTGATCAGCCAGTTGATATGCAAACCACCCCAGTCAAATGCAATCCGCTTGCCTTTGTGCCTTGCCAGCCTGGCTGTAGCTTGCGGTTCTTGATCCAGCACATGGTTAATCAACAACAACACTTTATTTTGTACCTCACTGACCAGCCAAGTAGGCGGTGGGTTACTACTCATAAAGCGTTGAACACCGTCTAAAAACTGCAATGGCAAACTGGCCAATGTGTCTGGGTTTGGAAGCGCGTTCAGCAATGAAGCTGCTGTGTTGTGCATTGCGTTTGTCATAAGATATTGTGCCGGATTTGTTGGTAGCAAGTCGCAAAGGCAAACGCCCTGCTGGCATGACCTGGCAGGGCGTTGGGGTGGAGTGGCTTGTTGAGCCGACGTTTATTAGCTTAGCGCTTGCACGCCTGCAACCAACCAGCCACCAGGTCCGCTCATGGGACGCGTAACGTTCCAAACTTCACGGAATGGTGTGGGGCCAGTATCAGCACTTTCACGAATCAAGCCGTTGAACTCCACACTGGCCATGTAACTGCCATCAATTTCCTCAATACCCAACAATTGCGCGTCCAACTTCAAAACTTCTGTCACGTTGGCAGCGCCATTGGTGTGGGCATCACGCTCATTGAGTTGTTCCTGGATGTTGGTGACCATCTCATCTGTCATCATGGCCCTAAGACTGGCTACATCAGAAGCATCCCACGCCGCTTGTAAGGTCGTGAAATTGCGTTTGCAGGCACTCAAAAAGCTACCGGTATCAAAACCGTCAGGCACACCCCACATTTGGTTGCCCATCAAGCTAGATCCAATGAGGCTGGCGGCAGACGCATTGCCAGTGGCCGCAAACTCCATGGGCCTGGCTGAAGCATCATTGCCGACATTCTTGGCGTCGTAACCTTTAAATATGTTGGCACCACCGGCCTGCGCCATACGTGGGCGACTCAGCATGCGAAATATATACACACCAGCCACAGCCAACAAGGCCAACATCAGTATGTTGCCAAAGCCTTCGCCAAGACCCAATGAACTGGCAAGCCATGCCAATCCGAGACCAGCGGCCAACCCCCCAATCATGCCGCCAAAACGGTTGCCACTGGCACCCGCTGCGCCCGCAGCTTTGGTGGGTGCGCCAGGCGCGGTTGGGGGCGCAGCTTGACGCTGCGTCACCTTGCCTGACTGCTTGCCGAATGAAAAACCGCCCATGCGCTTGGCAGAGGCATGTGTGGTGGCTAAAGCCATGGCAACGGTGACCAAAAGTACCCAAAAATGTTTCATTGTTTTTCCTTATTAGTTTGTCAACTGGTTAATTTTTTTAAAGGCCGTACGGCGTTACACTTTTCTGCCTGCATGCAAGGCAACCACACCACCGGTCATGTTGTGCACATCCACATGGCCAAAACCGGCATCAACCATCATGGCTTTGAGCGTGTCTTGGTCAGGGTGCATACGAATGGATTCAGCCAAATACTGGTAACTTTTCGCATCGCCAGCTATCAAATGTCCTAGTTTTGGTAAAACCTTAAAGGAGTAAAGGTCGTATAGCCCTTGAAGAGGCTTGGCAACCGTCGAAAACTCCAGCACCAACAACTTGCCACCCGGCTTTAAAACACGACACATTTCTTTTAAAGCGCGGTCTTTATGTGTCATGTTGCGCAAGCCAAAAGCCACGCTCACGATGTCAAAACGGGCGTCTTCAAACGGCAACTGCTCGGCATCACACACAGCCGTGGGAAGAACCCTTCCGGCGTCGAGCAACCGGTTACGGCCCTCGTTGAGCATGGCATGGTTGATGTCGGTGTGCACCACCGTACCAGTTGGGCCAACCTGCTTGGCAAAACCCATAGCGAGATCGCCAGTGCCTCCCGCAATGTCTAAGACCTGTTGGCCGGGCAATGCGTTGGCTACAGTTAGGGTGTAGCGTTTCCACACGCGGTGCAACCCCACAGACATCACGTCGTTCATGATGTCGTACTTGGAGGCCACTGAATCAAAAACTTTGGCAACTTGTTTGGCCTTGTCAGCCTCATTGACCTTTTTAAATCCGAAATGTGTTTGGTTCATAAATGCTCGTGTAGTGGCGCAAGAAACCTTGCAGAATTGTCAAGCAGAGCAACCACCGTCAGACTGTGTAGGGCGCTGTGTAGCACCCATGGTTGAGCCACGAGATAGCCCTGCATCTTGCAGCTTGGCAACGTACTCTGCTTCAAAGCGTGCTTGTTCACTGGCCAGCTCGTACAGGTAAGGCCATGCGAATAAACCCGTGTCATGGCCATCACTGAACGTGGGCTTGACAGCGTAGTTGCCCACCAACTCCAGTTTAAGAATGCCAACCTCTGTTTTGCCTGTTTGCAATACTTCTTGACCTATGCCATGGCCACGCACTTCAGCAGAAGGCGAGTACACCCGCATCAGCTCGAAAGACAATTTAAAACTACCGTGTGTTTCATACACCAACTCAAGCTGGCGACTGGCTTGATGCAACACGATGTCAACAGGCACGGGGCCTGATTTGTGGGCGCGGAAGTTATCTTGGCTCATTAAACGGCAAACGCCTGTGTTAAAGCCAAAGCCAGCGATGCGGGCAAACTAGCCGCACGGTTTTGGCGGCGCATGTGGTCGTTAGAACAGGCCTGTCGCTTAGGTTCGCCCCAAATAGGATTGGGGAAATGGCGGTCATCGCTGAAACGGGCGATGATATGCCAATGCACGTGGGGCACCATATTGCCCAATGCAGCGAGATTAACTTTGGTGGGCTCCATGGTCTCGCGAAGAACCAATTCACACGTCCAAACTACAGCCATCATATGCTCGCGAACGGCAAGCGTTAGATCGGTCATTTCACCCACATGCTGCTTGGCTATCACGCGCACAAAGCCAGGGTAATCGGCCTCAGCCGGCAACACAACACGGCAATGCTGGTCTTGCCAGACCAACTCGCCGCCGACCTCACCACACAAAACGCACGCCACGTTCGCGTTGGTTGTTGCTGCGGTAGTGAACGGATTGGTCACAGCAGTACCCGTTCGATGCCGCCGTTGTTGGCTTTCGCCACAAATTCGGGCATCCAATTGTCACCCAAGATGAGGTTGGCCATCTCAACCACCACGTAGTCGGCCTCTAGCAAACCGTTGTTCAAGTCATCACTGAAACGGGACAAGCCCTGCAAACAGCTGGGACAAGACGTCAGGATCTTGATGGGCGCTTTGGACTCGACACTGCCGGTAATACCCGTCTCAGGGTTGGCCTTAAGAGCGACCAACTGCTGCTCATTTTTGAGCAACTCTTCTTCTTTACGAAAACGTACTTGGGTTGAAATATCTGGTCGGGTCACACCCAGCGTACCGGATTCACCACAACACTTGTCGCTCTTAATCACGGCATCACCCACCAAAGCCTTGACCGTTTTCATAGGGTCTTGCAACTTCATAGGCGAGTGGCAAGGGTCGTGGAACATGTATCCGTTGTTGGTATCGAGCGTGATATTTTTCTCAAGCAAGTACTCATGGATATCGATGATGCGGCAACCAGGGAAAATACGATCAAACTCGTACCCTTGCAATTGGTCGTAGCACGTGCCACAGCTCACGACAACGGTTTTAATGTCCAGATAGTTCAGCGTATTGGCCACACGATGGAACAACACGCGGTTGTCCGTGATCATCTTTTCGGCCTTGTCAAATTGGCCGCTGCCGCGCTGCGGGTAGCCACAACACAAGTAGCCAGGTGGCAACACTGTTTGAACGCCGGCGTGCCACAGCATGGCCTGAGTGGCCAGCCCCACCTGACTGAACAAACGTTCAGAGCCACAGCCAGGAAAATAAAACACAGCCTCAGTCTCTGATGTGGTGGCCTTGGGATCGCGAATGATTGGCACGTAATCGCCATCTTCAATATCCAACAAGGCACGCGCAGTTTTTTTGGGTAAACCGCCAGGAAGCTTTTTGTTGATGAAGTGAATTACCTGTTCTTTAATGGGTGCTTTTCCCAACGATGATGGGGGTGCTGCGGTTTGCTTTTTAGCGACAACCTTCAGCAAGTCGTGCGCCCACCGCTGCGCACGCATACCCACACCAACCATTGCTGCGCGGGCAAACTTGATGGTTTCGGGATTGGTGGCATTGAGCATGAACATGGCCGCAGCATTGCCAGGCCTGAAGCTCTTTTTGCCCATTTTGCGCAACAAATTGCGCATGTTCATGGACACTTCGCCAAAGTCGATATCAACTGGGCAAGGCGTCAAACATTTGTGACACACCGTGCAGTGATCTGCAACATCTTCAAACTCTTCCCAATGTGCAATAGAGATGCCGCGACGGGTTTGCTCTTCGTATAAAAAAGCCTCAACCAGCAAGGATGTGGCCAAAATTTTATTGCGGGGGCTATACAACAGATTGGCCCGCGGTACGTGCGTGGCACAGACAGGCTTGCACTTGCCGCAGCGCAAACAGTCTTTCACGCTGGCGGCGATGTTACCTATATCTGACTGCTGCATGATCAAAGATTCATGCCCCATCAGGCCAAAGCTTGGCGTGTAAGCATGGCTTAAATCGCCCACGTGGGTGTCGCCGGACAAAGCAAAACCCTCAGCCATCACGCTGGGGCGCAACAGCTTGCCTTTGTTGAAGTGACCGTTGGGGTCAATGCGTTGTTTGTAGTTGGCAAACGGCGCCAATTCCTCGTCGGTTAAGAACTCCAGCTTGGTGATGCCAATGCCATGCTCACCTGAAATAACGCCGTCCAGTGACCTGGCCAGCACCATGATGCGCGCAACTGCGCCGTGTGCCGTTTGCAGCATCTCATAGTTGTCGCTGTTAACCGGTATGTTGGTGTGTACATTGCCGTCACCTGCATGCATGTGCAGCGCAGCCCATACCCGCCCTTTAAGAACACGTTGGTGAATAGCGTCAATCTCTGTGGCTATTGGCGCAAACGCCGCACCGACAAAGATGGCGCGCAATGGCTTTTGAAGCTGCACTTTCCAACTGGCACGCAAGGTATGGGTTTGCAGTTGTTCAAATGACATGTCAATGTCATCAAGCCAACGCTGCCACTGCGCACGCACGCCATCAATGACGGTATTGGCTTGCACCACACGGTCATCCAACCACTCTACAGCCGCAACTGGGTCATCACTCTTGCCCATTGGTAACTTGGGCTGGTTGACAAACACTGTCAAGGCGTCGCACAAGGCCAGCTTGTTGCGCAAGGACAACTCAATGTTGATGCGCTCAATGCCATCGGTGTACTCACCCATGCGCTCTAAAGGTATCACCACGTCTTCATTAATTTTGAACGCATTGGTGTGGCGGCTGATAGCCGCTGTGCGCTTGCGATCTAGCCAGAATTTCTTACGGGCCTCGGGGCTAATGGCTACAAAGCCCTCGCCGCTGCGACTGTTGGCCATGCGAACCACTTCAGAAGCTGCACGAGCTACGGCGTCGGCATCGTCGCCCACAATATCGCCAATCAACACCATTTTTGGCAAGCCCACGCCGCCACGCTTGCTTTTGGTAGCGTAGCCTACGGCTTTTAAATAACGGTCATCCAAATGTTCCAAGCCAGCCAGCAGCGTACCGCTGCGGTGCTGTTCGGCAAACATGAAGTCTTTGATATCCACAATGCTGGGAATAGCATCTTTGGCATTGCCGAAAAACTCCATACAAACTGTGCGTGTGTGCACAGGCATGCGGTGCACAATCCAGCGTGCGCTGGTGATGAGGCCATCACAGCCTTCTTTTTGAATACCTGGCAAGCCAGACAAAAACTTGTCTGTGACGTCTTTGCCTAAGCCAGCCTTGCGAAAGCTGTTGCCAGCAATTTCCAGGCGCTCAGTGCGCACTGGCGTCGTGCCGTCAGCCTCAAAATAGGACAACTCAAACACAGCCAGCGCGGCGTCGTGAATCTTGCCCATGTTGTGGCCTATGCGGGTGACTTCCAACCACTGCGCGTCGGGCGTCACCATGCGCCATGAAGCCAAATTGTCTAGTGCTGTTCCCCACAACACTGCTTTTTTACCACCGGCGTTCATGGCAATGTTGCCACCAATACACGAGGCATCGGCTGATGTTGGGTCTACCGCGAATACATAACCGCTGCGCTCTGCGGCATCCGCAACACGCTGCGTGACCACACCGGCTTCTGTCCACACGGTGGCAACAGGCTGGTCAATACCGGGCAGTTTGACCATTTCAACTTCAGTCATGGCCTCTAGCTTTTCGGTATTGATAACCACCGATTTCCAAGTCAATGGAATGGCGCCACCCGTATAGCCAGTGCCACCGCCACGCGGAATAATGGTTAAGCCAAGCTCAATGCTTGCGCGCACCAACTGCGCCATTTCAGCTTCTGTGTCTGGGGTCAGCACCACAAACGGATACTCTACGCGCCAATCGGTGGCATCGGTCACATGGCTCACGCGAGACAAACCGTCAAACTTGATGTTGTCTTTGGCTGTGAGCTTTTTAAAACTGCGTTGAACACGCGCGCGCAACTTTGACATGTCATCAAACGCGCTAGAAAAGCTGGCGATTGATTGGCTTGCAGCATCGGTCAACTCTTGCACCAACGCATCACGGCTGGCGTCTTCACTGGGCGTGCGCCGCTTTTGCACCTCGGTCATGCGGTGGCGCAGGGCATCCACCAGGGCACGCCGGCGCTTGGGGTTGCCCAATAAATCATCTTGTAAATAGGGGTTGCGCTGAACCACCCACATGTCACCAAGCACTTCATACAACATGCGCGCGGAACGCCCAGTTCTGCGCTCATCACGCAACTGGTTTAAAACTGTCCAAGCTCGCTGACCCAGCAAGCGAACCACAATCTCTTGATCAGAAAAAGACGTGTAGTTGTAAGGGATTTCACGTAGCCTGGGTGTGTCAGCCTTGGCTGCTGCGAGCAAGTCGTGCGATACGGAAGCGTTCATAAGCATTTCAATAGTTTTACCAGTCTATTATCCTCACCTTGAGTGTACGCACGGTCGGTGTGGGCACTTGCTTAGCCCTTCAACCCTATACTTTGCACCCAGTGCACCGTTGCCCATGTCTTTTCCACGCGTCATAGCCCACAGGGGAGCGGGCTCTTTAGCACCAGAAAACACCCTAGCAGCTTTTAAAATGGGCGCTTCTCTGGGCCACACGGCCTTCGAATGCGACGTCAAGCTCAGCGCCGACGAGGTGTGCTTTTTGCTGCATGACGACACACTGGACCGCACAACCAGCGGCCACGGACCAGCGGGCGCGCACAATTGGTCAGATCTAAGCCAAATGGACGCTGGCTCTTGGCTGTCGCCAGCCTACCAGGGCACACCTGTGGCCAGTTTGGCCGACATTGCACACTTTTGCCTACCTAGGGGCGACTACGTCAACCTTGAAATCAAACCCAGCGTAGGCACAGACAATACAACGGGGCGTGTTGTGGCCAACTCATCTGCACAATTATGGGGTGCACACAGCGAACGACTGGTATTGAGCTCATTTTCTAGCGTCGCGTTGCAAGCTGCACAACAGGCCCAACCTCACTTGGCCAGAGCACACTTGTTTCACATGTTGCCGAGAGACTGGCACACACATGTCACCGCATTGGCTTGCCAAGGCGTGGTGTTAAGCCAACACTTGGTAACGCAAGCGGTAATTGAAGCTTGCCATGCGCATGGGTGGTGGTGCGCCAGCTACACCGTGAACGAATGGGACATGGCGCAGCGCTTGTTTGGTTGGGGCATTGATCACATAGTGACCGATGAAGTCGGCCTATTCAAGCCTTAGCGAACCAAGCGCTGGCTGAACCAGTCACAAATACCAATGCGGCGTAAGTGGCCATGGCACCATCCAGGCCAGTCAGCGCCATACCCAGCACCGCAACGGCCACCCCCAAGCCAAACAGGGTTGACCACACACGCAGCAGGTCATGGGTAGCCGCTCGAGAACCACGCAGGCGAAGCGCTAGGCTGAGCAGGCAGGCCATGCCACATGCTGGGGCTACAAAGTTGGCGATGTGCCACAGGACTTGAACCAACGTGTCTAAAAAACTCAAAGGCCACCTCCAGCAACAAGCATTTGTAAAACCATGGCCGCGTTGACCATGTTCGATTTTATAATATGAAGATGACCGTCTGGGCCCTTGGCATTAATCACGAAACGGCGCCCTTAGATGTGCGTGGTCGCTTTGCTGTGGCCACTGACCAATTGGCCCCTACCGTTCAACGCTTGCGTGAGGCTTTAACGGGTAGGCCAGAGGCTACTTTGCTGTCGACTTGCAACCGAACAGAAATTTACGGCTCAGGTGACATAGAAACACTAGACCTGAGTTTAGATTGGCTAGCCAAAGCCGGCGGTGTATCCACCCAAACACTGCGAGGGCATGCGTACACGTTGCGCAATGATGAGGTTGCCCGCCATGCTTTTCGAGTGGCCAGCGGCTTAGACAGCATGGTCTTAGGTGAAGCTCAAATTCTTGGACAAATGAAAGATGCAGTGCGTGCGGCCGAGTCAGTAGGCACGCTGGGCACGACCTTGCACCAACTGTTTCAACGCTCCTTCACCGTGGCGAAAGAGGTACGTACCGTTACCGAAATTGGTGTCCACTCTATCAGCATGACGGCAGCCACGGTGCGCTTAGCTGGACAGCTGTTTGAAGACATTAAAGATTTATCGGTGTTGTTTGTAGGTGCCGGTGACATGATTGAAATGGCAGCCACACACTTTGCAGCTAAGTCGCCCAGAAAAATTGTCATCACCAACCGCACTGCCGAACGCGGCGAATCGTTGGCCAAGCGCTTTGGTGCCAGCACCATGGCGCTGTCAGATCTACCTGAGCGCCTGAGTGAGTTCGATGTCGTCATCAGTTGCACCGCCAGCACATTACCGCTGATTGGCTTAGGCGCCGTTGAGCGGGCGCTAAAAAAACGACGGCACAAACCCATGCTGATGGTTGACTTGGCGGTGCCGCGCGACATAGAGCCTGACGTTCAGCACTTACAAGATGTGTATTTGTACACCATTGACGACTTGGCCAGCGTGGTTCAAACCGGGCGTGACAGTCGCCAGGCAGCTGTGGCTCAAGCCGAAGTCATTATTGACAACGGGGTGCGTGGGTTTATGCAGTGGATGGACCAACGCGCCAACGTACCCGTTATTCAAGAGCTGCAACAACAAGCAGGGTTTTGGCGCGACACTGAAATAGCCAGAGCCCGCAAATTGTTGGCCAAAGGGGCCAGTCCTGAGGAGGCCCTCCAAGCCTTGGCTAAAGGTCTCACCCAAAAAATGTTGCACGGCGCCATGACTGAGCTGCAAGTCAGCGATCCTGAGCTACAAGCGCAAAGTCAACAAACCATTGAGCGTTTGTTTTTGCGCGGTGCTGACCGCCAGCGTTAGCCGCAGGCGCATTGTTTTCGCATGTGCAGCTTTGACGGCGCACCTGTTGCGGCCCAATTCACGCAGACACTTTTGACAGACCTACCCATGAAACCATTTGTTCAACAAACCTTAGAGCGCCAATCATGGCGACTTGAAGAGTTAGACGCTTTGCTCAGCGCGCCCGACGTTGTGGGCAACATGGAACGATTTCGGGCGCTTAGCCGCGAGCACGCTGAGCTGTCTGAGTTGGTCACTTTGTACAAGCAACACCAGCAGCGAGAAGCTGATCTCGCAGGCGCTAAAGACATGCTGGCGGACGCCGACATGGCTGAGATGGCACAGGAGGAGATTGATGCTTGCGAATCGGACATGGCACGCATCAACGAACAACTCCAAACGCTGCTGCTGCCCAAAGACCAAGACGATGAACGAAACTGCTTTATAGAAATTCGTGCTGGTACGGGTGGCGACGAGTCCGCCTTGTTTGCAGGCGACTTGTTGCGCATGTACACGCGTTACTGCGAGTCAGCCGGCTTGCGTATGGAGTTAATCAGCGAATCCGAAAGCGAGCTGGGAGGCTACAAGGAGGTGGTAATGCGCCTCATTGGCCAACAGGCCTACGGCAAACTTCGCTTTGAGTCTGGCGGCCACCGTGTGCAGCGCGTACCCGCCACTGAAACGCAAGGCCGAATTCATACCAGCGCTTGTACTGTCGCGGTGATGCCTGAACCTGACGAGACACAGGCTGTACAAATTAACCCAGCGGACTTGCGCATTGACACCTACCGCGCCAGCGGCGCAGGTGGTCAACACGTGAATAAAACCGACTCTGCAGTACGCATTACGCATATGCCAACTGGCACAGTCGCCGAGTGCCAAGACGACCGATCTCAGCACCGCAACCGCGCCAAAGCTATGCAAGTGCTGGTGGCGCGCATCACAGAAGCCGAACGCGGTGTACGCGAAGCCAAAGAAGCGGCGCAGCGCAAAGGCCTCATTGGCAGTGGCGACCGCTCTGACCGTATACGAACTTACAACTTCCCGCAGGGTCGCATGACCGACCATCGCATCAACCTCACGCTGTACAAACTGGCCTACATCATGGAAGGCGATTTAGGCGAGATCATTCAGCAGCTGCAAATAGCAAGAGGTGCGCAGCAAATGGCCGAGCTTGAAAACGTCAACTTAGATTAACGCTGTGAACCACACACTTGCCCAAGCCTTGGTGCGAGCTTCTGCACAGGCTGTGGATAGGCTAGACGCCCAGCTGCTGATGCTCAAGGTGCTGATGCGTGGACAAACTGAACGCGCATGGCTGATTGCGCATGACGACCACGTGCTCACACCAAGTCAATGGCGAGAGTTCGAACAACTGTTACTGTCGAGGTCGCTGGGGCAACCATTGGCCTATTTGGTCGGTGAAAAAGAGTTTTTTGGCTTAACGCTCACCGTATCAGCCCACGTACTCATTCCTAGGCCAGATACCGAGACTTTGGTGGAGTGGGCGCTGAATACGGTTAAAGATTCTTGCTTAAAAGCGCCCGCCATTGTGGACCTAGGCACCGGCAGCGGCGCAGTGGCGCTGGCCATTAAGGCCAACGCACAGCACGCACAAGTCACTGCGCTGGACCTGAGTCCCGACGCGTTGGCACTTGCTCGGCTGAACGGCCAGCGCTTACAGCTTGACGTGCGCTGGATGGAGAGCAATTGGCTTCAAGGCATACAAGGGCTGCAGACCAGGGGCTTTGACGTGGTGGTCAGCAACCCGCCTTACATAGAAGAGAATGACCCTCACTTGGCCCAGTTGTTGTTTGAACCTGTCAGCGCCCTGACCGCAGGCGCAGACGGTTTGCGTGACATACGGACTATCATTCAACAAGCTCCAAGCCACTTGAATACCAATGGCTGGTTGCTGCTGGAGCATGGCTGGAATCAGGCCAACGCTGTGGCACAACTGTTGACACAGCAGGGGTTTACCGATGTGCAATCGCGTACAGACCTTGGCGGAAACACCAGATGTACGGGTGGCAAATGGGTGTTTACCCACACATAGCGTCAGGCATGGAATAATCATGCCTATTCCCAGCTTACAAGCTGGCAACCATTTTTAAAGGAGACACATATGAGCGAAGCCCATCAACACATAGACCAACTGGTCAAAAGCAACGACGTGGTCTTGTTCATGAAAGGCAACGCAAACTTTCCCCAATGCGGCTTTTCTGGACGCGCCATTCAAATTTTGAAGGCCTGCGGCGTTGACACCAAAACCCTCAAAACAGTCAACGTGTTGGATGACCAAGACGTGCGTCAAGGCATCAAGGACTACAGCCAATGGCCCACTGTGCCCCAGCTGTACGTTAAAGGTGAATTTGTGGGGGGCTCGGACATCATGATGGAGATGTACGAGTCAGGTGAAATGCAACAGTTGTTAGGTGGTAAACCCGCTTAACGTTCTGCCTGGAATGCCATCACATAGTGGTTCTGCATAGACATCGACAAGCCATCCCTTGTCGCTTAACACCGCTGCGCCATCGGGTAACCACTAGGCACGGGTCTTGGCATCTATAAAAAAAAAGCACCCGAGGGTGCTTTTTTTTATTGCAGTGACTCAACGCCCTATTTTGCTTAACAAGGCTTGTGCCAAGTCTTGCGCAGGCAGCTTGGTCGACTCGGTATCACGGCGTGCCTGGTACTCGACTTCGCCCGACTGCAAGCCACGGTCACCCAACACCACGCGATGGGGCACGCCAATGAGCTCCCAGTCTGCCAGCATCGCACCTGGGCGTTCGCCACGGTCATCCAGTATGACGTCTACGTCAGCGGCCAACAACTCGTTGTACAACTTGTGGGCCGCATCTTTGACTGCCTCGCTCCTGTCCATATTGATAGGGCAGATAACCACCGTAAAGGGCGCTATGGCTGCGGGCCAAATCATGCCGCGCTCATCGTGGTTTTGTTCCACTGCTGCAGCTGGCAGGCGGCTCACGCCAATGCCATAGCAGCCCATTTCAAAGTGGCTTGGTTTGCCGTTGTCGTTCAAAAAGGTGGCATTCATGGCTTGAGAGTATTTGGTGCCCAGGTAAAAAATATGGCCCACTTCAATGCCGCGCTGAATAGCCAATACGCCCTGACCATCTGGCGACAGGTCGCCAGCGACAACGTTGCGGATATCAGCCACCGCTGCGGGTAAGGCTATATCCCGCCCCCAATTCACGCCAGTCATGTGGTGGTCTGGTTGGTTAGCCCCGCACACCCAATCGCTCATAACGGCCACCTCACGGTCAACCAACATGTCAACAGGCTTTAGCGTGTTGATAGGCCCCAAATAGCCAGGCTTGCACCCAAAGTAGGTGTCAATTTCTTCAATGGTGGCAAAGCGAAAGCCATTGGTGAATTGGTCTAGCTTGCCCACTTTGACTTCGTTCATATCGTGGTCGCCGCGCAGCAGCAGCAGCCAAATTTTTACACCTGCTGGCTTGCCGTCTTCACCCTTCGTTTCGCTGGCCAACACCAAGGACTTAACGGTAGCGCTCAGTGGTATGCCCAGCAAGTTGGCCACGGCGGCGCAGGTACTTGCTTGTGGTGTCGGTGTACATGCCATGTCTTGCGTAGCTGGGGCAGCCACCCCAACAGGTGCCAAGGCTTGGGCTTTTTCCATGTTGGCTGCGTACTCGCTGCCAGGACAATACACGATGGCATCTTCACCTGTGGCTGCAATGACTTGAAACTCTTCAGACAAGTCACCACCAATGGCGCCGCTATCTGCCGCCACAGCACGGTAGGTCAAGCCGAAGCGATCAAAAATAGCGCGGTATGCAGTGGCCATCACTTGGTAGCTGGCCTTGGCAGCGGCTGCATCACGGTCAAAGCTATAGGCGTCTTTCATAATAAATTCGCGCCCGCGCATGAGTCCGAAGCGAGGACGGCGCTCATCGCGGAATTTAGTTTGAATTTGATACAAGTTTTTTGGCAATTGCTTGTAGCTGCGAAACTCTGAACGCGCAATGTCAGTGACCACTTCTTCGCTCGTTGGTTGAACCACAAAATCTCGGTTGTGGCGGTCTTTAATGCGCAGCAACTCTGGACCCATGGTTTCAAAACGGTTGGTTTCAGCCCACAACTCAGCGGGTTGAATCACGGGCATAGACAGCTCTATACCACCGGCGCGATTCATTTCTTCTCGAACAATCCGCTCTACTTTTTGAATCACGCGCAAACCCATGGGCATGTAGGTATAAATGCCAGCGCCCAGCTTTTTAATCATGCCTGCTCGCGTCATCAGTTGGTGGCTCACTACCTCGGCGTCGGCTGGCGCTTCTTTAAGCGTGGTGATTAAAAATTGACTGGCTTTCATAACGACTTTGGTGTGCTCTGGTGAGTTGCCCAACACCCAACGCCGTCATAACGAACAGCAGCAGTGCATAATGGCTTTAACGAAAATTGAGGTTAATTATGCTCGACCGAGAAGGCTTCAGGCCCAATGTCGGCATCATTTTGCTCAACCAAAGAAATCAGGTGTTTTGGGGCAAGCGCATACGAACCCACTCTTGGCAATTTCCGCAAGGCGGCATAGACCGCGGCGAGTCGCCCGAACAAGCGATGTTTCGCGAGTTGCATGAAGAGGTGGGGCTGCTGCCCGAGCACGTCAGCATAGTTGCTCGGACACGTGATTGGTTGCGCTATGAGGTGCCAGACCGATTCATCAGACGCGAGTCACGCGGCCACTACAGAGGTCAAAAGCAAATTTGGTATTTGCTCAGACTGACAGGGCGAGATGGCGACTTGAATTTACGCGCAACCAACCACCCGGAATTTGACGCTTGGCGTTGGAACGACTATTGGGTTCCGCTTGATGTGGTGGTGGACTTTAAACGCGGCGTATATGAAATGGCTCTGACTGAATTGGCAAGATTTTTACCCTCTAATGACGGGCGAAACCGTTTCTTAAGAGGCAACTCGCGCAGCCAAGATGTTGTACGAGATGCGCCCGTTCGCCGGGGTTTTGGCTTCATTGGCAACGCAGGTCTGGACTTGCCACCAGGCGCCAGTTTCGACCCCGATCCTGGCCACCCACAATCGAATTCATAGGCTATGCAACACACTACGGTTTTTTTTCGCGCACTGTTGCTCCTTGTTTGTGTCACCGTCACCGCTGCTGGGCTGGCGCAAAATAACAATTTTGTTGAGCCGCCGCCGTGGGCCGAAGCCATGCAAGAACCGCCTGCTGCTTTTAACCTGGATAAGTTGATACCAGTTGCCAATCCGACACGCTCTAACCTAAGTTACGGCGTTGCACCAGATACGGTCAGCGTAGGGCCAGACAAAGTGGTGCGGTATGTCATCGTGGCTAAGAGCCCACGTGGTGCAATGAACGTGCTGTACGAGGGTGTGCGCTGCGACACGCGTGAAGTCAAAGCCTATGCGAGCTGGCGCCTAGATTCAGGCTGGCGCGAACTGAGCGATCCGCAGTGGGAAGAACTACGCAACGCCAACTCACGCTACGCACAAACCATGTCTGACGACGCATTTTGTGACGTCCGCATCGTGTATGGCTCTGCTGAGGATATTGTGCAACGCCTGCGCAAAGCCAGCAAGCCTTACTAGTGGTCAGTTGACGTTTGAATCAACGACCTAGGGCATTGGTTTGATATTGGTGTTTCAAGCATCAAGCTGGCGGCTGGTTTTACTCACCACCAACCCATAACCGATACTGTGTCTTGCGATTGGTCCAAACCCTGTGCTGCATAGGACTATGCCGCACCCAACTATATGGCGTTTCCAATAGTTAGAACCAAATTGGTTCTGTGCACCATTTCTGGCTCGCCGGCATAGCCTATGAGTTGCTCAAATTGCGACGACGATTTCTTACACAGCAACCGTGCTTCAACGCTGGCGTAATTGGCCAAGCCCCTGGCGATTTCTGTGCCTTGCTGGTTGAGAACAGCGATCACATCGCCGCGAGAAAAATCACCTTGCACGGCTGTCATGCCAATGGGCAACAAACTTTTACCCGCACGAGACACTTTGTCCACCGCGCCGTCGTCAATCACCACCGCACCGCGCAACTGCAACTGATCAGCCATCCAGCGCTTGCGGGCTTGGTTTTTACCCGTTTGTGCCATCAACCACGTGCCAATCGGCTCGCCCTTGCAGAGTCGCAACAACACATCGGTTTCGTGGCCTGAGGCAATGACTGTGCTGGCACCAGACGACGCAGCACGCTTGGCAGCCAATATTTTGGTAATCATGCCGCCTTTACCAATCAACGAGCCAACCCCACCCGCCATGGACTCTAGCTGCACATCACCTGCGCTCGCCACACGCACAAACTGGGCATCGGGGTTGTGCCGTGGGTCTGCGGTGTACAAGCCCGCTTGGTCGGTCAGTATGATCAAAGCGTCTGCCACCACCAGATTGGCCACCAAGGCACCAAGTGTGTCGTTGTCGCCCACTTTGATTTCGTCGTTGACCACTGTGTCATTTTCATTGATGACGGGGACTATGCCTAAATCCAGCAAGGTTGTGAGTGTGCTTCTGGCATTTAAATAACGCTCACGGTCTGCCAAGTCACCGTGGGTCAGTAAGACTTGCGCACTGCCCACACCAAAAGCCCGCAGTTTGCTCTCGTACATATGAATCAATCCCATCTGCCCAACGGCAGCTGCGGCTTGCAATTCGTTGATATGTTTGGGGCGCGTTGGCCAGCCTAAGCGCTTCATACCTTCAGCAATGGCGCCGCTACTCACCATAATGACTTCGCGCCCATCGGCTACCAATGCTGCCAGTTGTCTGCTCCATTGCTCTATGGCATTGGCGTCCAGACCGCGGCCTTCATTGGTCACCAAACTTGAGCCAACCTTAACGACTATTCGTTTGGCGTTGGCCAACACGGCGCACTGGGCAGGTGTTTGCTCAGATGAGCTGAAGGTCGTTATGGACATTGCTAAAACTGTAACGCGACAATCGTTAGCGACTGAACCGTGGATCGTCTGCCAAGTCATCTGGTAACACGCTAGGTAGTGGCGCAAAAGAGCCGTCTGCCATTGTTTCAAAGCGTGGGTCAATTTGCTCAGGCGGCTGTTCAGACTTGGCAACTTTTGCCACGTGTTCAAACACCGACAACATGAGCTTTTCGCAACCTTCGCGCGTAAGAGCTGAAATCTCAAACACAGGCCCTTTGTGTTTCATCCGCTTCACAAAGTCAGCCACCAATGCGTCGCGTTTGTCAGCAGGCACCATGTCCAGTTTATTCAACGCCAGCCACCGCGGCTTGTCATACAGCGACTTGTCGTATTTCTTGAGCTCGCCAGCGATGGCTTTGGCTTGAGCAACAGGGTCAACCTCATCGTCAAACGGAGCCATGTCGATCACATGCAGCAGCAATCGGGTGCGCTGCAAATGACGAAGAAATTGGTGGCCCAAGCCCGCACCATCAGCAGCGCCCTCAATCAAGCCAGGTAAGTCAGCAATGACAAAGCTTTTTTCAGGGGCCACACGCACCACACCCAAATTGGGATACAAGGTGGTAAATGGGTAGTCGGCAATTTTTGGGCGCGCATTGGATACGGCCGCAATCAGTGTGGACTTACCCGCGTTTGGCATGCCCAACAAGCCCACATCAGCCAGGACTTTTAGCTCTAAATTGACGGTTAAACGCTGGCCTTCATAGCCCAACGTTTTTTGCCTTGGCGCGCGGTTGGTAGAGCTTTTGTAATGCAAGTTTCCAAACCCCCCATCACCACCTTTTGCCAACACGATTTGCTCACCTGGCACCAGCAACTCATGTAGCACTTCGCCAGTTTCTGCATCCGCAATGATGGTGCCAACAGGCATTTTTAAAACCACATCCTCGCCTTTAGCACCAAACATATCGGCACCCATACCGTGCTCACCTCGGCGACCTTCAAAGCGTCTGGAAAAACGGAAATCAACCAGCGTGTTGAGTGCCACGTCAGCAACTACAAATACATGCCCACCTCGTCCACCATCACCACCATCAGGACCGCCAAACTCTTTGTACTTCTCGTGCCGAAACGACGCACAACCATTGCCTCCGTCGCCGGCGGCAATATCAATAGTGGCTTCGTCTACAAATTTCATGACTACATTTTAGGTGGCTAAGCACCCGTTTCCAAAGTTGGCTACATTCAAAACATGACGGGCAACAAAAAAAGGCCCCAGAGAGGGCCTTTTTCGGACTGCTGCACGCTGATAAGACCTGTACATTCAGGTCTTACATCTCACAACTGTTATTAAATAACAGGCGTGATGTTGACTGTGCTGCGGTTTTTTGCACCTTTGACAGCAAACTGCACGTGGCCATCAACTGTTGCAAACAAAGTGTGGTCTTTACCGATACCTACATTGGTGCCCGGGTGGAACCTGGTGCCGCGCTGACGCACGATGATGGATCCTGCTGTTACCAACTCACCGCCGAACGCTTTAACGCCCAACATTTTTGGATTGGAGTCACGCCCGTTGCGCGTCGAGCCGCCGCCTTTTTTTTGTGCCATGGTACTTCCAACCTTTAAGCTGTAATTAAGCCGATAGACAGCTCAGTGTAGTTTTGACGGTGACCTTGGCGCTTTTGATAGTGCTTGCGGCGACGCATTTTAAAAATACGAATTTTGACGCCGCGACCGTGAGAAATCACGGTGGCCGTTACTGTTGCACCAGCGACCAAGGGAGCGCCGATCTTGATGTCTGCGCCGATACCGACGGCCAACACCTGATCCAACACAATCTCTTGACCCACTTCCGCAGCAATCTGTTCTACTTTAATTTTTTCACCAGCGACAACACGATACTGTTTGCCTCCGGTTTTTATGACCGCGTACATAGATACCTCTAAAAAATCAATACCACAAAGCCGTCGGTTTTAGCCAAAAAAGCTTACATGCCAACCAGTTTTGCAGTGTCTTTGGCGAAAGAATTTTCACCAAGCCCATGATTTTAGCACAAATTGTTTTTTACGGTCCATTTTTTAATGCACTATCAGTGCATGGGCCTAGCCACAAAGCCCCGGCCATTTGCCACACAGCAAGCGGCTTGAACGCCGAGAACGCCGAGCGGTCATTATGACAAGCCCAAAGTGAAGACCGCGAATGTGGATAATCATATGTTGGACCGATGGATATTAAAAAAATCTTAGCTATTCCAGCCGACACCTCACCGCCAGCAATTGTTTTTTGTTTTGACACAAGCCCATACCCTCATAGATCAAGCCAACCCATTGGCTGTTATTGCCACCGACATGCACTTGGTCGACGAGGTCATACGTGATCGCCTGCGCAGCGATGTGGCGCTGGTGTCACAAATCTCTCAACACATCATTCAAAGCGGCGGCAAGCGCCTGCGCCCTTCGTTGCTCCTCATCATGTGTGGTGCCATTGGGCACACCAACCCGCACCGCCACACACTGGCAGCCGCGGTTGAGTTTATTCATACCGCCACGTTGTTACACGACGATGTGGTGGACGAATCCACCATGCGCCGCGGAAAAGATACGGCAAACGAGTTGTTTGGCAACGCAGCAAGTGTCTTGGTAGGTGACTTTTTGTACTCTCGCGCGTTTCAAATTATGGTTGATGCTGGCAACATGCGTGTCATGCAAGTGCTGTCTGATGCCACCAACGTGATTGCTGAAGGCGAGGTGCTACAACTCATGAACATGCACGATGCACAGCTCAGCCGCGCTGACTATTTGCATGTTATTCAGTCTAAAACAGCCAAGCTATTTGAGGCCAGCACGCGTTTGGCAGCCGTTTTGGGTGCTTGCGATCACGCGACAGAGACTTCTTGCGCTGAATACGGTGAGGCTTTGGGCACCGCGTTTCAAATCATTGACGATGTGCTTGATTACGAAGGCGACACCCAAGAGCTCGGTAAAAATTTAGGCGACGACTTGCGTGAAGGCAAGCTCACGCTGCCCGTTATCTGCACGCTCGAGCATGTCCGAGGCGCAGATAGGGACCTGATTGTTCACGCCATAGAGAACGGGGACCTGTCGCAACTGGGCCGCGTCAACAAGCTGATTCACCAACATGGCGGGTTAAGTCAGGCCCGCGAAATTGCGCATCAAGAAGCCAAGCGTGCCATCGCATCTATCAGCGCACTGCCAGACAACCCACATACGCAAGCGCTCAACGCGTTGGGGCAATCGCTGCTGCTCAGACGCAGCTGATTGAATTTAAGCCCTGCAGTCAGGGCTACAGGTGCCCCGCCCTGCTTTGGCTGAAGGCTTCACCAACTCAGGTGGGGCACAACAAGACAAACCGTTTTCTTAGTTTTTGAAATAGCAGTGGGAGCGCTTCACAGGCGATATGCCCAGACCGCCAGCCAGCGAAGTTGCCAGTGTGCCCGTCGACTTGACAGCTCTACAAGCCAATTGCAACCACGGACAATGCGTAAAACCTCAAGCTATGTGGCTGGGCCACGCCACCGGTTTACTTCAAGCTGGTGGCTCCAACTTGTTGTTTGATCCAGTTTTCTCTGAACGTGCCTTGCTTTTTTCTTTAATAGGCCCAAAGCGACACAACCCGCCACCTGTTGCCGTTAAAGACCTGCCTTACATGGATGCAGTGTTTATCTCGCACAACCACTACGAGCACTTAGACAAAACCAGCGTGCTGACCGTGAGCCAACAGCCAGGTGGTTCACCCAGATTGTTTGTGCCACTGGGCCTGGCAACATGGTTTAAAGACTTGGGCATGAACAATGTTGTCGAACTGGATTGGTGGGACAAGGGCCACATGAGCGGCGCGGATATTCACTTTGTGCCAGCTCACCATGGGAGTGCCCGCGGCTTGTTTGATACAAATAAGAGTTTGTGGGGCGGGTGGATTGCCACCACGGCTGACTGGCGATTTTATTTTGCGGGTGACGCAGGCTGGAGTGACGACTTTGTCGACATTGGGCAGCGCTTTCCTGGCATTGATCTAGCGGCTATTCCTATTGGCGCCTATGCGCCAAGATGGTTTATGGGTGAGCAACACGTCAATCCCAAAGAAGCAGTGGACCTGTACCAAGCTAGTGGCGCCAAAAGACTTGGCACAAGCCTTGGTTACAGCTGGCATTGCCAGCAACCTGTTCCGTGTGTTGCGCGTAGGAGAGGCTATCCCGCTGCGCTGATGGCTGACGGAAATAACCACACGCCAAAGGTTGAACTTTCCCCTTAGCACTCACTCATATAGAGTGCTAATATAGAATTGTTATGAATGAAAAGGACAAGCACATGAACACCCTCGTGACCTTGACCCCCCAGCAAATGGCTGTGCGTGACCCCTGGTCAGTGCTCCCCCCCCTGGGCAGCTTGGACGCCTACATAGGGGCAGTAAACCGCTTGCCTATGCTCACGCTTGAGCAGGAGCAAGACTTTGCCAAGCAACTCAAAGACGACAACAACCTAGAAGCTGCAGGTGCGCTCATCATGTCCCACCTGCGTTTGGTGGTGTCGGTATCACGCCAGTACTTAGGTTATGGTTTGCCGCACAACGACTTGATTCAAGAGGGCAATATTGGCCTCATGAAAGCCGTGCGCCGATTCGATCCAGAGCAAGGGGTGCGCTTGGTGAGCTATGCCATGCATTGGATCAAGGCCGAGATTCACGAGTATGTGCTGCGCAACTGGCGCATGGTGAAAGTAGCAACCACCAAGGCACAGCGCAAACTATTTTTCAATCTTCGCTCGATGAAGGCGCGCATGCACCAAACCGCCCAAGGCGACGTGGGCAGTACACCGCGCAACACACTGAACCCCAAAGAGGTGGCCGATATGGCCCGCCGTCTGAACGTCAAGCCTGAAGAAGTTCAGGAAATGGAGGCGCGCTTGGCTGGTGGCGACGTGTTGTTAGACCCCACACCCAATGGCGACGGTGAAGAGGCCTTTGGCCCTATTTCCTACCTGACGGACGCGCGGTTTGAGCCAACCGCCGTGCTGGAAGCACAAGAGCGTGAACACCTTGCCAATGATGGCGTGAACAACGCCATGGCCATACTAGACGACCGCTCAAAACGCATAGTGACGGAGCGCTGGCTCAAGGTCAACGACGATGGCTCGGGCGGAATGACGCTGCATGAACTGGCCAGTGAGTATGGCGTCAGCGCCGAACGCATCCGTCAAATTGAGGTAGCTGCCATGAAGAAGATGCGCAAAGCTTTAACACCCGCATAAGCTTTATCGAGCGGCGCCAGCACCGCCCTAACAACCACCCTCGCTACACAGCGGGGGTTTTTTTATGGCTGCTTGTGCAGGAGTAGGGTATTTTTAACGTCCACCACGCAAAACACTAAATCCTGTAAAAGCGGCGCGTAAAGCTTATAATAATTATTAATAAGCCGGCGCAAGACACCTGCATAATGCCCGAATTGCTGACTTATGTCTAAAAAGCACTATGTACCAACCGCCATTAAATAGCCTTGGCAGCACACAAGCGCCACCACAGGCACCACCCATAGCTCCAACACCACCGTTGAAGGCGTTGAAGGCGTTGAAAATTTTAGTGACCAGTCGCAAAGGTGGTGTGGGCAAAAGCACCATTTCTGCCAACCTAGCAGCGTATTTTAAAACGGAGTTGGGGCTTACCACCACGTTACTTGATCTGGATTTGCACGGCTCCTCCAGCGAGTGGTTGCGAGAAGCTCGCCCTATTGGCGTGGTGGTTCAGCACCACCCATTACCACTTGACCTGGGCAGACGTGGCGCTGCATTGGATGCTAGGCGTCACTTGCGCCACGCAGCTGAAAGTTCTGCCGTGGTGGTTGCGGACTTGACGTGGTCAGACGCACTAGACGGCAACTGGTTGTTTGATTACGACGTGGTGCTGACGCCAGTATCGTTATCTGGCATTGAGGTCTCAGCCACCATAGGTTTTTTATCCAACTTACACTGGGTATTCGAATCCACTGTGCGCGTCCCACCCCAGCTGATTATATGCCCCAGCCGGGTTGAGTCAACCGACTCGATCAGCGATATATTTACCTCGCAAACCTTCCCTATTAGCTTTGTGCTCAGCCCACCAGTGCTGGGGTTTCCACAAGCCAAACATTTGTTTAAAAAAGGCTACCTCAGTGAGATGCCTGGTGATGCTGGAAAATCATTCAGGCTGTTTGCGCAATCTGTTGCAGATGTCGGCATGGCGCATGTGCGCAGCAAACCCGACACAGGCCGTGGCAACATAAAAATCAGCGAGTTGCGCCGTGTCACGGGCGAGTCAGATGTGCTCAACCACTTTATGCAGCAACGTGGTTCGGCAGGCTCGTCCGCACCCAGCTTCATCCCCATAAAGAAATCAGCCATAAAATCTGACCCGCAAGCTGACATCACAACAACTGATAAAACCACAAAAATTGGTTTTTTGAAACGGCTGTTCAGCCACCGCGGCGCGGCACGGGATTAGCGCGCCAACACAGCACGCAAGTGCGCCATAAAGTCTGGCGCAATATCTGCACGTTGCAGGGCCAAATCAACCGTGGCAGCTAAAAATCCAGCCTGCTGCCCGCAGTCATAGCGTTGGCCTTCGTAGCGGTACGCGTACACACGTTGTGTTGCCATCAACGCGGCAATGCCGTCGGTTAGCTGTAACTCACCACCAGCACCGACAGGCTGGTTGCGAATAGCATCAAATACCGCACTGTCAAGTATGTAACGCCCAGCAACCGCCAGTGTAGAAGGCGCCAACGCTGGCATTGGTTTTTCTACCATTGCCAAAATTTCAGTCAACTGGTTCGTTTTGCCAGCCACATCGACAATGCCATACCGTTTTGTATGTTCTCGCGGCACATCTTGGACGGCCAAGATACTCGCTTTGACTTGTTCGTAGGCCTCTACCATTTGAGCCAATATGGGCGTGCTGCCCACCATCAAGTCGTCGGCCAACACAACAGCAAATGGCTCTTGACCAATAAGGGGCTCAGCACACAATACAGCGTGGCCTAAGCCAAGCGGTCTGGACTGACGAATATAGACACATTGCATATCGTCAGGCTTGATAGCCTGAACCAAACTCAACAAATCTTCTTTCTGGGCAAGCTCTAATGCGTGCTCCAGCTCAAACGCCGTATCAAAATGATCTTCAATGGCGCGTTTGTGCCGCCCAGTTACAAAGATCATTTCACGAATACCGGCCGCGTAGGCCTCCTCCACTGCGTATTGAATAAGGGGCTTGTCGACGATAGGCAGCATTTCTTTGGGAATGGCTTTGGTCGCTGGCAAAAACCGCGTACCCATGCCGCCTACGGGAAATACCGCTTTGCGAACTGTTGGTCGTGGGGTGTGGTCAGTAGAAGTCATGCACGCATGATAACCAAGACTTTTAACAAACCGGCGCAACGCCAAAGAGCCGGCGATAACGGGTTGCTGATAACACTTAGTGCAACTTCAAGCTACCGCTCTGCAAGGCTTTGACAACGCCTTCGCCCATGGCTGCGCCAAGTTGCTTGACCACGCGTTGGCTGAGCGTTTCGCGCTCGGTGTAATCGACGATATCAGGGGCTACAACGACATCGCGGGCCACCATTTCAAGGCTGCCCAGTTTATCAGCCAAGCCCAAGCCAATGGCCTGCTCACCCGTCCAAAACAGACCGCTGAACATGTCTGGTGTTTCTTTAAGGCGCTTGCCCCTTCCATCACGAACCACGGCAATAAACTGTTGGTGGATATCGTCCAGTATGGCTTGCGCATGGGCCACTTGCTGTGGATTTTCAGGTGCAAACGGGTCCAAAAAGCCTTTGTTTACACCGGCCGTGTGCAAACGGCGCTCCACACCCAGCTTGTCCATCAAACCAGTAAAGCCAAAACCATCCATCAGCACGCCAATGCTGCCAACCACGCTGGCTTTGTCTACAAATATGTCGTCTGCGCCCGCCGCAATGTAATAGGCAGCGGAGGCGCAGGTTTCCTCGACAACAGCATACAAGGGCTTGTTGTGCAACGCTTTCAGACGGCGTATTTCATCAAATACCATGCCTGCTTGTACAGGGCTACCTCCGGGGCTGTTGATGAGCATCACCACGGCCTTGGCGCCCTTGTCTTCAAACGCATTTTGCAATGCGCGGTTGATATTTTGAGCACTGGCCTCAGCGTCAGAAGCAATAACGCCTTCTACGACCACCAAGGCTGTATGCGCACTGCTGGTAGGCATGGCGCTAGATTTACTAGACTGCATCATCCACCAGCCAGCAAAACCCACAATGACCAGCAGCCATAACCCGCGCTTAAACCAACTCCAGCGCCGCGCTGAGCGCCCCGCACGCACATGTTCTTGTAGCATGTCACGCAGAGCTTCACGCTCCCAACCGCTGGCTGGCGCCGCTGTCGTTGAGCTGGTAGCCGCCGTGGTGTTATTGGGTGTGGTGAGATCGGTCATACATACAGTTTGGTTTGTTGCTAACAGCGCAACTTAGATCGCTGGTAATAAGTCATATTGTGACTGCCAATGCACAGCGTCGCCTTGCTCACGTGTGTGAATCAATGTTAAGCCCCCATTGCAGGGCCCAGCAGTACAGGCACCTGTTAGTGGGTGGTGCATGGCGCCATGCGTGGCACATAAGAGCCATTGGCCATCGCTTGAAAAAAATCGATTGGGTATCCAGTCCATTTCCATTGCAACGTGTGTGCAACGGTTTAAATAAGCCCTGACCTGTCCTTGAAATCTCACAGCGAATGCCGTGCAGGGCGCGCCAAGGTAAACCACATCAAATGAGACTGCCAGCCCGCCGTCTACCAACGCATCACAGGCGCACAAACGCAACCACCTAACGTGCGCATCAGATTGACGAGTGGCGTCAAACAGTTGAGGCAGTGGTTGCTTACTCATGGCAGCAAACGTGCCAGCAACCACTGATGCATTTCGCCCACGCTGTGCACGACAGCCATAGGATGACACGCATCCAAGTTGGCTTGGTCATGTGCCCCATAGCTCACGCCTAAACTGTGACACCCAGCGTTGTTGGCCATCCCCAAGTCGTGGCTGGTATCACCCACCATGAGGACACGGTCAGGGGTCACTTGCAACGTGTCCATCAACTCATGAAGCATGAGCGGGTCTGGCTTGCCATTTGTTTCGTCTGCGGTGCGCGAATCATCAAATACACCGCGTAAATCCATAGTTTGCAACACCTCATTTAAGCCGCTGCGCGACTTGCCCGTGGCAACAGCCAGCAATGCGCCCGTGGCCTTCAGGGCATTCAGCATGGGCAACACGCCTTCAAATAGATTTAACTCGCCTAAAGCTTTGGAAAAATGATGCCTGTAACGCAGTCCCAACTCAGCAAACCGTTCGGGCGGCACATCAGGTGCCGCATACGCCAATGCTTGCATTAAACCCAATCCAATCACATAAGAGGCCTTTTCATCGCTGGGCTTGTCATAGCCTAAGTCGACCACGGAGGCCTGAATGGCGTGGGTAATAGCCGCAGTGGAGTCGTAGAGAGTCCCGTCCCAGTCAAAAGCAATCAAATCGAACTGGCGGTTGGCCTTGTTGGCTGCAAACAAATTGTGTTGGGGCTGGGTTGTCATGTGTTGATTGTCTATCAAGGTCGGAACTTAGATGTGGGCAAAAAAAAACCACCACATGGGTATGTGGTGGTTATTTGCTCCGGGAAGCGACAAAACGTCAACGATTCACGGCTGTTTCAACCCTTCAATCGGACGTGCGTATGTCTATTTAAACTTTAAAGTCTTCAATGTTACGGCCCGAATCCAACACATCTCGTACCCACTGTGGCTTGCGGCCCAAGCCACCAGCCCAAGTTTCGCCATTAGCGCCGCGGTAACGAACCACACCTGGAACTTTTGCAACACGAACTTTACGTGTACCACCAGCCATGCCCAAATCGGATGCCGACACGCCGTATTGCTTCATTTTTACCTTGATATCAGCAATAACAGATGCAAGCTCTTCTTTGCGCACCTGCTCAGCTTGCACCATAAGTGCTTCAGCTTGTGAACGTAACTCTTGATATGAAGCCATCATTTCCTCCTAGTTAATGATCTCAGCGCTATTGTAGTGCCAAACTAATTATATTCAGAGACCACTATTCAGAACAGCTACAAATAAATACACGGAATACATAGTTAAACGGTGTAATTCATATCATTTATACAAAAAAGGGCTGTTTTTAATTCTGACTAAGCGTTTGTCCACGACAGCAAGTCTTTTGGCAATTCACACTGAAATTGAACTGCTTCACCACTAACTGGATGGTGGAGTTGCAAGCGCCATGCATGTAAAAACATGCGCTTTAAACCAGATGCATGCAACTGCTTATTCCAGTCAAAATCACCATATTTATCATCGCCCGCAATCACATGGCCTGCATGGGCCATGTGCACACGTATTTGATGGGTACGCCCAGTTTTGATGGTCACAGCCAATAAACTGCGGCTCAGGCTGACAGGAACTGATGGGCTAGAGGAGGCACCGTAAACCTTCAGTAACTTGACAATACTGAGACTGGCCATCGCATCGGCGTGGTCTTTAGGTACCACACGCACACGGCGCTCGCCACTGGTTAAGGTGTACTTCTGCAATGCCGCATCTATAATTTGATGCGGTTTTTGCCAAATACCCTTTACCAGTGTTAAATACACTTTGCCTGTTTGCCTAGTTCGAAACTGGTCTTGCAAAGCCTTTAAAGCGCGTTTCTTTTTAGCGACCAGCAACAGACCACTGGTTTCTCTGTCTAATCGGTGTACCAATTCCAAGAATGTAGCGTCCGGTCTAGACTTGCGCAACTGTTCAATAACGCCAAAACTTAAACCACTGCCACCATGCACGGCAATTCCAGCGGGTTTATTTATCACCAAGAAATCGTCGTCCTCAAACAGAATAGGCAATGCAACAATATGCTCGTTACCAGCCATTTCGGTAACTGGTACGGCCTTGTCTGGCACACGAATAGGTGGAATACGCAGCTCATCTGCCAATGCCAACCTGCTGTCCGCTTGAACACGGCCTTTGTTGCGCCTGACCTCTCCGGATCGAATAATTCGGTAGATATGTGTTTTTGGCACACCTTTTAGATGTTTAAACAAAAAGTTGTCTAAACGCTGACCGTCGCCGGACTCGTCCACTATGAAATAACGTATGGCTTCTTGCACTGAACTGACCTTGTTTGTGATGCCTGCAGAAAAATACCCTACAGCCGCACGCTGACCCCTATAATAGCGTTGCGTCTAGAAAGGCATTTAAGTGTTTGATTTTCTGAAGCTTTACAGCATCAGGACCTCATTTAACAGCCAGATCATCACGCAACAAGCGCTTGGCGCTGGCAGATGATCTACCTGACGCAGTGTTGCCACCACTGCACTTCTGCATGTGACCTGTCTTCGCGGCTTTGATGGACTCATAATTTAATTGAGCTCGCCGCCTGGTACAGGCGCAGACTTGCCTTGGGAATGGATACTGGACACACAAACCCTTACGACGGAATACCTTTTCAAACAGCTGGCAAGTATGCAGCTGTTTGAGACAATCGAGACGGCTTGGATCAAAACGAGTCACCAAGCGTCTTGTTTGTCACGCGCCTACGCGCAGGCTGAACTCAGGCCCTCCATGCACTCGCGTGCATGACGGTCTTATTGAATCGCTTGTAGCTCTCCGGCAATTCCACCCGACGTTTGTGCTGCCCGCCACCCATTCAGGCTTTGGACCCACTTTGGGTCAAACTGTGCTTGAAAAGGAACCCGCATCATGAAACGGATGCTCATAAACGCTACTCAAACTGAAGAGCGTCGCTTGGCCATTGTCGAAGGTCAAAAATTACTCGACTACGAAATTGAAATTGAAGGCCGCGAACAACGCAAAGGTAATATTTACCAAGCTGTTGTGACCCGCGTAGAGCCCTCACTAGAAGCATGCTTTGTAGATTACGGTGAAGATCGTCACGGTTTCTTGCCTTTCAAAGAAATCTCCAAGCAATTCTTCGCCTCTGGCGTTTCCGTTAGCCAAGCGCGGATTCAAGACGTTATCAAAGAGGGTCAAACCTTGTTGGTACAGGTCGAAAAAGAAGAACGCGGCAACAAAGGCGCAGCACTCACCACCTTCATCAGCTTGGCTGGTCGGTATGTGGTCTTGATGCCAAACAACCCGCGTGGAGGAGGTGTCAGCCGTCGCATTGAAGGCGAAGAACGCCAAGAACTCAAGATCGCTTTAGACCAGTTGGAATACCCCAATGGCATGAGCATCATTGCGCGCACTGCAGGCATCGGGCGCGCACCTGAAGAGCTTCAATGGGACTTGAACTACTTGCTTAAGCTGTGGACGGCTGTAGACGGGGCATCCAGTAATGGCAAAGGTGCGTTCCTCATTTACCAAGAATCCAGCTTGGTTATTCGTGCTATTCGCGACTACTTCAACGGCGACATTGGTGAGATTCTCATCGATACCGACGACATTTACGAGCAAGCACATCAGTTCATGAACTATGTGATGCCTGAACATGGCCACCGCGTTAAGCGCTACCGCGACGACGCGCCATTGTTTTCGCGTTTCCAAATAGAACACCAGATCGAGTCGGCTTACGCTCGCACTGTGCAATTGCCAAGCGGCGGCGCTATTGTGATCGACCACACTGAAGCTTTGGTCTCGGTTGACGTCAACTCAGCACGTGCCATCAAAGGCGGCGCCATAGAAGAGACTGCAACACGGACCAACTTGGAAGCGGCCGAAGAGGTCGCGCGTCAAGCTCGCTTGCGCGACTTGGCGGGCCTCATCGTCATCGACTTCATTGACATGGACGAAGCGCGCAATCGCCGCGACGTAGAAAACCGTTTGCGCGATGCCTTGCGTGAAGACCGCGCGCGTGTGCAGTTTGGCTCCATCAGTAAGTTTGGTTTGTTAGAAATGAGCCGTCAGCGTTTGCGCCCTGCATTGAGCGAGGGCGCGTCTATTCCTTGCCCACGCTGCGGCGGCTCAGGCCACATCCGCGACACTGAAAGTTCAGCGCTGCAAATTTTGCGCATTATTCAAGAAGAGTCTTTGAAAGACAACACAGCTGCTGTATTGGTTCAAGTACCCGTTGAAGTGGCTAGCTTTTTGTTGAACGAAAAGCGCACAGAAATTACCAAGATCGAATTGCAGCAACGCATCCATGTGCTGTTGGTACCCAACAAGTCGTTGGATACACCGCAATACAAGCTCGAGCGCTTAAAGCACGATGATGCGCGCTTAGACAACTTGCAAGCCAGCTACACACTGGCTGAGGAAGTGGACGACGTAGCCACCGTGACACGCCGCAGTCAAGAGCGTGCCAACAAGCAAGAGCCTGTCATAAAAGGCATCTTGCGTGATGAGCCCATACCACAAGCCGCTGCACCTGAAGCAACTGCAAAAGCACCAGCGGCAACCAACACATCTAGTACGCCTGCTTCCAAGGCTTTTGCCATCGGCGCATCTGCCGGCGGCTTTGTAGCGTGGTTGATGAACTTACTAGGGTTTGGCCAACAAACTGAAAAAGTCAACGCTGACAGAAAACCAGACGAGCGCAACGACAGGTCGGGCAACCGCGGCGGCAGAGGTGATCGCAACAACCGTGGTGAGCGCGGTGCGCGCACTGACGGTGAAAGCCCGCGTAACAGCCGCGGACGCAACCGTGGTGAGCGTGGTGAGCGCCCAACCCGAGGCGATGCCAACGCTGAAGACACCGGCAACCGCAGCACCCGCGGCACACGCAACGCTGACCAAGGTGAGAAATCCGACCGCAACGACAGCGTCAACCGCTCTGAGCGCAGCGAGCGCTCTGAACGCGACGACAGGAACGAGCGCAGTGGACGCAGCACCCGCGGCGAGCGCGGCGGGCGCAACCGCAACCGCAACGACACGCCAGTTAACGCAGAGCCAAATGGCAACACGCAAACAGAAGGCTCAGCGTCACCCGAAGACGACAACAAGCCACGCGCACCACGGCGTGAACGTGGCGAGCGTGGAGACCGAGGCGAACGAGGCTCACGCCGAGGCGGCGATCGCAACCGCGACGAGCAAGCGCCAACTGAAGGTGCATCAGCCGATGCGGCTGCCCAACAGGTACAGCCAGCCCACAGCGACCAGCGCATGCACAACGACAGCAACTTGAATTCTGCCAGCGCAGCCAACGAGACGCCCAGCTACAGCTACTTCAACCGCCCTGATTCGCACGATGACGACTCATCAGCGCCAATCGCTGCGAACCGCGATTCACAAACGCAGCAAACACAGCCGACCGCTGGTGAGAGCAATGGCCCAGCTGGAGAGCGAGAGCAAACTGAGCGCGCACCACGCGAACGTCGCAGCCGAGACCGCTACGGTCGTGACCGCCGCCGTGGTGACAGTGGTGACAACAGTGACAACTCAGAGCAGTCGCATACAGCACCTGCTCCGCAGCCAGAACAGCAACATGAACAGGAACAAGAGCGTGCACATCAGCCAACGCGCGTACAAACTCCTGTAGCAACAGCTACACCGTTAGATGCGCCTACAAGCTCACCAATAAGTGCACCAGCTGTCTCAAATCCGCCTGCTGCTCGAGTAGCTACCGCCGCGCCTGCTACTTCGGCAGAAGCACCCAAGCGTATGCCAAACATTGGCAGCTACGCGCTCTCTGTTGACGCCATGAGCGCCGTAGCAGCCAGCTCAGGTTTGACCTGGGTTAATTCTGATGCAAGCAAAATTGCCAATGCGCAAGCCGCAATGGCAGCGGAGCCTACCGCAGCAAAAGTCGCACGCGCACGCGCTGTCCCAGTGGTTGTGAACGACGGCCCACTGGTATTGGTTGAAACCAAACGCGACTTGGCCCAAATGCCCATGCCGTTTGACAATCAGTAAACGTCAGCCATATAGCCCTGCTTAAGCAGGGCTATAAAAAAAGCCGCTGTGCCTAAAAGGTCCAGCGGCTTTTTCAGTTTTAAAGGCTCAGGTGTTTAGCGCCATCAACTTGCGCCAACCAGCTAGACCTAAGTCACGTAACACCTGTTTGTTGCGCTCAGGTATGGCATCGGTATCGCCGTGTGCGTCTATGGCTTGCGACAAGCTGTCTTCACGAAGCAAATGCAGCATGGGAAAGGGCGAGCGGTTGGTGTAATGACTCATGTCGGTTTCGTCTTCACCGCCAAATAGAAACTCTGGATGAAACGGCAGCACTTGCAACACCCCCTCTAGCCCATGCTCTGCCACCACATCATCCACAATATTTAGAAAATCATTAAAAACCAGAAAATCCGGGAACAGATGTGGGTGCACCAACAGCGTGGTCTCAATTTCTTGAACTGGTGTGTCGCGCAGCAACAGCAATTCAACATCTAGTTCGTCTAAAAAAGCATCCAAGTGCTTGGCAGTACTGACCACGACACGCACCTGGCTGTTCACATAAACGCTTGTCGCAAAGGGGCACAGGTTTAAGCCAATGACAGCCTGCTCTAACCAGCCCAAGGTTTGTGCCCTAACCTGCAACACATCAACAACACCTTGCTCGCCCACATTCTTATCTGTCATGGCGTTTACTTCAAGGCCTTGTATCGAATACGCCTAGGCTTGGCACCTTCAGCACCCAGTCTTTTAACTTTATCGGCTTCGTACTCATGGTAGTTGCCATCAAAGAACACCCACTTTGAATCGCCTTCGCACGCAAGAATGTGCGTGGCAATGCGGTCTAGGAACCAACGATCGTGTGAAATCACCATGGCGCAGCCAGCAAACTCCAACAGCGCATCTTCTAATGAGCGCAATGTTTCAACGTCTAGGTCGTTGGAGGGCTCGTCCAGTAGCAGCAAGTTGCCGCCTTCGGCCAATGTTTTGGCCAAATGCAAACGGCCACGCTCACCACCCGATAGGTTTCCGACACGCTTTTGCTGGTCGCCGCCACTGAAGTTGAATCTGCCGCAATAAGCTCGACTAGGCATTTGAAATTTGCCCACCGTGATCATGTCTAAGCCGCCAGAGATGTCTTCCCAAACGGTTTTTTCATCGTTGAGGTCTTCCCGACTTTGGTCTACGAACGCGACCTGCACGGTTTGCCCCGTTTTAATTTCACCAGAGTCGGGTTGTTCGACGCCACGAATGAGCTTGAACAAGGTTGACTTGCCCGCGCCATTGGGACCAATAATGCCCACAATGGCCCCCGCTGGTATTTTGAAAGTCAGGTCGTCAATCAGCACGCGGTCGCCAAATGACTTAGAAACGCCCGTGAACTCAATCACTTCGGTACCCAAACGCTCGGCTACAGGAATGAAAATTTCCTGCGTTTCATTCCGTTTTTGGTATTCATAGTCAGACAACTCTTCAAAGCGAGCCAAACGTGCCTTGCTCTTAGCTTGACGGCCTTTGGGGTTTTGCCTGACCCATTCCAACTCCTTTTTCATAGCCTTGGTGCGTGCGTCCTCGGTACGCTGCTCAAGTGCCAAACGCGCTTCTTTTTGCTCCAACCACAACGAATAGTTGCCCTTGTATGGAATACCGCGGCCACGGTCTAGCTCCAGAATCCACTCGGCAGCGTTGTCAAGAAAGTAGCGGTCGTGGGTAATGGCCACCACAGTACCTGGGAATCGAGCCAAAAATTGTTCCAACCATTCAACGCTCTCTGCATCCAAGTGATTGGTAGGCTCATCTAGCAGCAACATATCAGGTTTGGACAACAGCAGGCGGCACAAAGCCACGCGACGTTTTTCACCTCCCGACAAGACCCCAATATTGGCGTCCCAAGGTGGCAAGCGTAAGGCATCAGCGGCTATCTCAAGTTGGTGCTCGCTGTCCGTACCTGCTGAAGCAATAATGGCTTCAAGTTGCGCTTGTTCTGCAGCCAAGGCGTCAAAGTCGGCGTCTTCTTCCGCGTACGCTGCATACACTGCGTCTAATCGGTCTTTGGCCGCTAAAACCTCACCCATACCACTTTCAACTGATTGACGCACATTGTGTGTTGGGTCCAACTCAGGCTCTTGAGGCAGGTAGCCAATTCGGATACCGGACATGGCAATAGCTTCGCCCTCAATATCTTTGTCAATGCCAGCCATGATTTTGAGCAGCGTCGACTTGCCAGATCCATTGGTACCTAACATGCCAATTTTGGCCCCAGGCAAGAAACTCAGTGAGATGTCCTTCAGGATTTGGCGCTTAGGCGGGACGGTTTTGCCCACCCGATTCATAGAAAAAACATACTGAGCCATACTGCAACACCTTCACTTTTCAAACATTCAAACGTCTTGCGCGCAGTCTTGACTGCTTACAAGTGTTGGCATCACGCCAAACCCTACATTATCCCCGCTGTAAGTCACCTAATGCAACAAACCAGCCCTTAACGCAGTGACGACGATCCAGAGCAGGCCAGCACAGCGAATAAAACAGACCCACTGGCTCAAATGCGTGGTCATGACACCACACAATCATCCAAACAGCACATTAACAGCACAGTTCGGGTCACATATGCATTCATAATGAAAACGTCTTGGGCCATCAGTCGCCCAGACAGCAGCACAATGCTGCGGGTAAGCGAAGGTTTACAAACACCACCTCGCCACTCACACACCCAAATTGATCGGTCTAAGACTGGCCCCAGGTACACCACCCAAGGCAGACCGATGCACCAGTGCCGTCATACGGCACCGATTATTTCCATGACCTTTGAAGAATTGAATCTGGCCCCAGCCATTTTGGATGCCGTGCGCGAGCAAGGCTACGAGACCCCAACACCTGTTCAAGCCCAAGCTATTCCAGCGGTGCTAGCAGGCTTAGATGTGCTGGCAGGCGCCCAAACCGGCACAGGGAAAACCGCAGGTTTTACGCTGCCTATTTTGCACTTACTCAGCCAACGCGAACGCAAAAGCAACGCTGTACGCGCCCTCATACTCACACCAACACGCGAGTTAGCTGCCCAGGTAGAAGAGTCGGTGCGCACCTATGGCAAACACCTTGACCTGACTTCTACAGTTGTGTTCGGCGGTGTTGGCATGAACCCCCAAGTTAAAAAGCTGCGCTCAGGCGTTGACATCTTGGTGGCAACACCAGGACGCTTGTTGGACCTAGTGGGTCAAGGTGTTTTGGACTTAACCCAAGTCGAAATCTTGGTTTTAGACGAAGCCGACCGCATGCTAGACATGGGCTTTATTCATGACGTCAAAAAAGTATTGGCCTTGGTACCAGCCAACAAGCAAAGCTTGTTGTTCTCTGCCACGTTCAGTGATGAGATCCGCTCGTTGGCCAACAACTTGCTGCGTGACCCGTTGCATATCCAAGTCACGCCCAAAAACACAACTGTGCAACGCATCGCACAGTGGATTTACCCAGTTGGTCGCTCACGTAAAAAAGAGCTGCTAGCACACGTCATTCAAGAAAACAACTGGTCACAAGTGCTGGTGTTTACGCGTACCAAGTTTGGTGCCAACCACGTTGCCCAATTTCTTAGCGACAACGGCATCAACGCTATGGCGCTGCACGGCAACAAAAGTCAAGCTGCGCGCACCCAGGCGCTGGCTGGTTTCAAAAGCGGCGATGTACGCGCCTTGGTCGCCACCGACATTGCAGCACGGGGCATAGACATTGATGATTTACCGCATGTTGTGAACTTTGAAATTCCAAACATCAGCGAAGACTATGTGCACCGCATCGGCCGTACAGGCCGTGCCGGCGCTAGCGGCGAAGCGGTCAGTTTGGTCTGTATGGACGAAGAAGGCTTTATGCAAGATGTAGAGCGTTTCATCAACCAGCGCATTGAAGTCAAGATTATTGACGGTTTTGGTCCAGCCGAGGGTGAAAAAGCCGAGCCAATCGCCATGGGCAGACAAGTGCTGTGGGGCGGCATTGGCAAGCCACCAGCGCGTGATGTCATGGCTGCTGCTGGCAAAGCAGCACGTGGTGAAATGATGCAACGCATTCGTGAAAAGAAAACCACAGGTGGTGCCCCAAACAGTGGCGGCGGCGGCCGTAACGGTGGCGGCCAAGGTCGACGCAACCCGAGCAGTGCCAACGGACCACGTCAAGAAACTGGTGCGGGCAGCGAAGGCCAACAAGACGGCCGTAACCCAGAGTCTCGCGGCAACCCGCGTCGTCGCCCCCAGCGCAACGCGCCAGGTGCAGGACAAGGCGGACAAACGAGTCGCAATGATGGCCCACAAGGCCAAGGTTTTAGACCGGAGCGCGGCAACGAAGCGCTGGGCAACGGGCCACGTCGTAACGCAAGTGGACCGCGCCAAGACAGGGGTGAGCCGCGTCAAGACAGAGGCGAGCCAAGAGATCACACTGGGTCGCGTCAACCTGACCCGCTTCGCACCAGCATAGATGCACTGAGTGAGCGCCGTGGTGGCAACGGTGGCGGTAACCGCCGAAGTGGCCCCAGTGGCAATCGCAGCGGTGGCGGTGGCGGTGGCGGTGGCGGTGGCGGTGGCGGTGGTAACAGTAGCCGCGGTGGAGCTGATCCATTGCGCACCAGTTTCGGTCGCATCAAATAAAACCACAGGCTTATGCCTAGGCCGCTCAATTTAGTCACACAGGCGTCTTAGACGCCTGTTTTTTTTGGGCATCATGCGCAACATGACCAATCAAATTTCCGCTGCCGACAGCGTTTTAGAGCAATGGCTTGCTGATGAGGACGCGCGCCGCGCTGTCATGAACAATGGCGTAGGGCCAGGCGTGGTGACACCCGCCCAAATGGCCGGTAAAAATGGCCTAGAAGCCATGCAAGCGACGCTGCAGGGGCTGGCGCCCTACCCCTCTATTGGTAAAACACTTGATTTCATGTTGATGGAGGTGGATGAAGGGCGCGCGGTGTTTCAAGGCACGCCCGGGCCTGCCCATTTAAACCCTATGGGCGGTATTCACGGCGGCTGGTACGCCGCCATACTGGACTCTGCACTGGGTTGTGCTGTGCACAGCAAAATGGTTGCAGGACGCGGCTACACCACAGCCGAGTTAAGCGTCAATTTGGTGAAAGCCATTGGCAAAACGTCACGGGTTCGGGCCATCGGTACCGTGCTGCACTGCGGGCGGCAGCTCGCAACGGCTGAGGCCAAACTTGTTGGCCCAGACGGCACCTTGTACGCGCACGCAACCACCACCTGCTTGGTTTTTGAAATACCGTCACAATTAAAGGTATGAGATTTCTACACACCATGCTAAGAGTTGGCGATTTGGACAAGTCCATCGCCTTTTACACAACCGTTTTGGGTATGCAACTGCTGCGAAAATCTGAAAACGAACAATACAAGTACACCTTGGCGTTTGTGGGCTACGGCTCCAATCCAGAGCATGCCGAGCTAGAGCTGACTTACAACTGGGGACAAACCCAATACGACTTAGGCAACGCATACGGCCATATTGCCTTGGCTGTACCTGATGCTTACGAAGCCTGTGCAAAGATTGTGGCTGCTGGGGGCAACGTCACGCGAGAAGCAGGCCCAGTCAAGGGTGGCGCAACAGTTATTGCTTTTGTCACAGACCCCGACGGCTACAAAATAGAGTTGATTCAACGCCCTGAATCTGCGTAAACAAGACAGAAACGGGGCGGTTGGCGATTGAAGCTTTCAACGACGCCAACCTAGATTGGCTCAGGTACAGACCTTATTGAACGCTGTTGGCACTCACGACCACCTCAACGCGACGCGCTTGGGCGTTGCTGCCTGAGCCAGTCAACACCTCAGGCTTTTTCAGTACCACGCGGTCTTCGGGGGCTCCCGCCATCAGCAACGATGCGCGTACGGCCATGGCTCTGCGCTGCGCCAATGCGGCATTAAAAGCCGCGTCCCCCGTATCGTCATGAAAACCTGACAACACCACAAAACTGCCTGCTTTGGCCGCAACAACTGTGTCACCCAATGCCGCGCCAGCGCCAACAGCCAAGTCTGCACTGCCAGAGGCAAAATAAAACTTCACAACGCCGCCGTACACCACAATGCTGGCATCATCCGCGGCAGGCTCTGCCGCCAGCGAGGGGGCGTCAGCCTCAACAAACACCGCAGACTGCCTGTCATCCTGAACAACAGACTGGACAACTGATTGGGTCGATGAACCGGTGGCCTTAAAGACCCCAAGCCCCAACACCCCACCAACAACCAACACCAAGACGGGCATCAACATCATCAGCACTACGAATGGCTCTTGGTCATTGCTGGTTTGCATAAAATTGCCTTTTTTGAATCATATTGAAAAAGTAACTAGACTTTAATTGTAGGCCTGATGAATTCAATTCACCTGTAAACACCCTCAACAGCTGTCAATACACACAACTTTGAAGGCAATTATCTAGTGAGACTATTGGCCACACACTGTGAGGCCATCGGCCGCCTAATATACTGGCAGCATGGACACCACTCAAATAGCAAATTTACGCAAAAGCTACGAACTCGCAGCGTTGAATGAGCAAGACTCGCAAGACCAGCCGCGCCTACAGTTTGAGCAATGGCTCAACGAAGCCATTAGCGCCCACATACCGGAACCCAATGCCATGACGCTGGCCACTGTAGACCACAACATGCGCCCCAGCACCCGCGTGGTGCTGATTAAAGGCTTGGATGAACGCGGCATTGTTTGGTACACCAACTACGACAGCCGCAAAGGGCAACAGCTAGCTGGCAACCCATTTGCCGCACTTCAATTTCATTGGGTAGAGATGGAGCGCGTGGTCAGAATTGAAGGGGAAGTTGAACGCATCAGTGAAGCAGACAGCGACGCCTACTTTCACAGCCGCCCACTAGATTCCCGTATTGGCGCATGGGCCAGCCCTCAGAGCGAGGTCATTCAAGGGCGGGAGGTGCTGATTGACGCTGAAATAAAATACTCAGCCCAGTTTTTGCAGCATCCACCACGCCCACCGCATTGGGGCGGCTACCGTTTAAAGCCCACACTGTGGGAGTTTTGGCAAGGGCGCAAAAGCCGCCTACACGACAGACTTTGTTACACACAAACTGACAGTGGACAGTGGATGCGGCAGCGACTCGCGCCTTAATTCAGGACCGTAATCGGCTGTGCTGCAACCGCCTTAAGCTGCGCTATCAGATTGAGTTCCGGGGCCACATCACGCAGCGGCAACACCACAAACACCCGCTCCCACATGCGCGGATGGGGCACTGTTAGCAACGGCGACTCTATGCGAGCACTGCCGTACAACAACACATCCAAATCAAGCGTTCGCGGGGCATTGGTATAGCTACGAACCCGCCCAGCTTGTTGCTCAATGGCTTGAAGTTGAACCAACAACGCAGGCGCGTTCAAGTGGGTATCTAGCCGCATCACGGCGTTGACATAATCTGGACCGTCCGCCTGCCAAGGCGCACTGGCGTAAAGCTTTGACAGCTGGCTTGTTGTGCCCAACACAGCAACGTCTTTGGCTGCTTGCAACACTTGCGCACGTGCATCGCCTAGGTTGGCGCCCAGTGCTATGAAACAGGTCACCAAGTGCAACTCATTCAACCGTTGCCGTCGTCTAAGCCGTTAACCCGACCAAGTGGCAACTGAGGTTGACCATCATCATTGCCAGGTTTACGCCGGCTACGACTGCGCCGGCGCTTGCGTGCGGGCGCACCGGCGTCGCCAGTTGAGTCATCATCACGCGAGACTGTATGTGTCGCATCGGCGCCTGTATGTACATCTTGACCAGATTGTTCATCTGAGGCCTCGCTAACGGTCGCCCCATCGGTAGCCGTTTTCCGCGGTCCACGCTTGCGGGGAGCTTTGGCTGCTGGTTGCTGACGCAATGCTTCCAGCATGTCGTAGCGGACGTCGTCAGTGGCCATGCTAAAGGTTTCCCACCACTGCGCCAAAGCCAACTCAACCTCACCCACCTGCGCGCGCAGGCGTAAGAAGTCAAAACCTGCTCTAAAACGGTTGTGTGTCACCAAGCTCATGGCACTGCTGGGTGTGCGCTTATCAAAGCGTGGCTGCATGGTCCAAATCTCACGCATATCAGCGCCTAATTTGCCGCGGCCAGATACATCGCCAATGCGCGATTCGAAGACGTCTTCCACCGCATCTTGCAGGGCTGGGAACGAACTTGGGCGCGGGCCTTTTTGTGAGCGCAAGCGTTTGTCCCAACCACTGCGTACATCCGACCACAACACGCAAGCCAGTAGAAAACTGGGCGCTACTGGCTTGTCTTCACCCACGCGCCTGTCTGTGTCTACGAAGGCTTGGTGCACAAACGGGTCTGCAGCGCGGGCCACTGCCAAATCCAGCAATGGGTAAATACCCGTGGCCAGCCCCAATTGCTGCAAGGTTTCTACCGTGGCAACAGCATGGCCGGTTTGCAGCAGCTTGAGCATTTCGTCAAACAAACGGCTTTGCGGTACATCAGCCAACAGCTTGGCACTGGCCAGTAAGGGCTCGCGTGAGGCCTTGTCAAGCGTGAAGCCAAGGTGGGACAGCTTGGCCATGAACCGCACTGCACGAATGATGCGTACGGGATCTTCGCGGTAGCGCATGGCAGGGTCGCCAATCATGCGCATGATGTGTTTGCGCGCATCACGGATACCGTTGTGATAATCAACCACCACTTGTGTCGTTGGGTCGTAGTACATGGCGTTGATAGTGAAATCGCGCCGCGCCGCGTCTTCCTCCATGGGGCCCCACACGTTGTCACGCAGCACCCGGCCAGAGGCGTCAACGGCGTGCGTTGCAGTGGCCAGTTGGTGCTTGCTGGTGCGCTCGTTGCCACTGACTTGTTGCGCATCAGCGCTGTCTAAGAAGGCTCGAAACGTTGAGACTTCAATAACCTCGTGCTCACGGCCACGGCCATAAATGACGTGAACAATACGAAAGCGCCTGCCAATAATGAAGGCGCGTCGAAACAACCGTTTGACCTGCTCAGGCGTGGCATCCGTGGCCACATCAAAGTCTTTGGGCCGCACGCCACACAACAAGTCACGCACGGCACCGCCCACAATATAGGCCTCGAACCCGTCGTCTTGCAGCGTTTGAACCACATCAATGGCTCGCTTATCAACCAGCTCAGGATTGATTTTGTGAATTTTTACCGAGACGTCTTCTCGCTGTCCAAATTTAGACTTGCTGACAGCTGAGGAAGAGCCCAAAAGCTTTTTTATAAGTTTTTTAATCATTAAATAAATCCAGCACGGGCCATCCGCGCTCGGTGGCGATAACCTTTAGCTTATCGTCAGGATTGGTAGCGACCGGGTGGCTGGCGCGCTCCAACAGGGGGAGATCGTTGATTGAGTCGCTGTAGAAAAAAATATGTCCAACGTCGGTCCAACTCGTGTTGCGAGACGTCAACCATTGTTCCACACGTGCGACCTTGCCTTCTCTGAATGAGGGAGTCCCCAAAATGTCGCCTGTTGGTACGCCACGCGCATCCAATACAAGATCGACAGCAATCAAATGTTCCACGCCAAAAGCCTTGGCAATAGGCGCCGTGATAAACGCATTGGTGGCTGTCACCAACACAATGTCATCGCCAGCAGCGCGGTGCTTGTCTAGCAGCGCCACGGCTTGAGGACGTATGGCCGGCGTAATAACTTGAGCCATAAACTGCTGGTGAGCAGCCGCAGCCAACTCAGCGCCATTGTCACCCAAGTCACGCAGGCTTTGTGTGCCAAACCGCACGTAGGTGTTGATGTCTAGGGTGCCCGCCTTGTACTGCTCATAAAAAGCATCATTGGCCTTTGCAAATACTGCCGCGTCACGCCAACCCAACTCTACAGTGAACTGCCCCCACGCATGGTCAGAGTCCAGCGGCAGCAAGGTGTGGTCAAGGTCAAACAAGGCGAGATTCATATATAGCTTCTGTTACATGGCGCTGAGCGGTGCGTGATCAGCGGTTAGTCGCTGGCCTCAAGCATGGCCTTTATTAAGGGTACGGTCAGTGCACGCTTGGTCCGCATAGCGTACTGGTCTAGGTGTGCAAGTAGCTGCATAAGACTGCTTAGGTCTCTGGCAAAACGGCTCAACATGAAATCCATCACATCGTCTGTGAGCATCAAACCACGCTCATCAGCTGCACGCCTCAACACGGCACGACGTTGACCTTCGCCGATAACATGCAATTGGAACACATGTCCCCACCCCAAACGGGTTCGCAAGTCATCCCGCAGTCTCAAGTCAGCTGGTGGTACCAAGCCCGCAGCAAACACACCTCGCACCTGCCCGTTGGCAGGAGACAGGGCATTAACAAACCAATTGAAAGCACACGCTTGCTGTTCAGCCGTGTACAGGTGACAGTCGTCTAGCACCACGGCATCCCAGCCCTCTTGAAAGGATATAGGCTGCAACACCCCAGCATCAAGCCAGCCCACGTGCAGACCTTGCGAGGCCAAGGCCCCGCGCAACCCGCCCAGTAAGTGCGTTTTACCGCTGCCTGGCTCGCCCCACAGGTAGGTGGGCACAGGAGAGCGACTGGTATGCGCCGCCCACATCGCGAGGTGCTTTAGGGCTTCTTCGTTACCACTGGCATCAAAGTTGTCCAATGAAGGCAAGGGCGCCAAGCCAATGTCAAGCGCAAGCTGCTTCATGGGGCTTGGTACAAGTCACTGGTAATGTAAGTGGTACGCAGGCGGCCAAAAGCTACCAACAACACCGCGCTTGCAGGCAACGCAATGAGCACGCCCACGAACCCGAACAAATGACCAAACGCCATAAGCGCAAAAATAACCATTATGGGATGCAAGCCGATGCGCTCCCCCAACAAACGGGGGGTCAACCACAAGCTTTCAGCCATTTGTCCCACACCGTAGACGCCAGCCACCCACAGCACCCCAGAGACATCTTGAAACTGCAAGGCCGCAGCGAGCAATGCCAACACCAACCCCAAACCAAAGCCAAGATAGGGCACAAACACGGCCAGACCGGTGAACAAACCAATGGGCAAGGCCAGCTTCAGCCCAACAAAGGCCAGCGCAATCACGTAAAACACCGCCAGTATCAACATCACCAGCACTTGGCCGTGCAGGTATTGGCCTAGCATGTGGTCCACGTCGGTGAAAAAACTGCCCACTGTGCCACGCCAACGCGCAGGAACTGCTCGCATGGCTTTGGTCAGCACGCGCTCGTAATCAATCAGCAAGTAATAGGCAACGATGGGGGTTAGCACCACATTGCCCAACACAGCCATCAAAGCGCTGCCGCCAATACGCAGGGAGGTGGCGAGCGTTTGCAGCACATCAGACCCGTGCCCCGCCAACAACGTGCGCAGAGATTGGCGCACCATCTCGACGTCAATGTTCAAATCTAAGCCAAAACGTGCCGCCAGCGGCGTTGCCCAGTTGTTGAATTGCACCAGCATGGCGGGAATTTGGTCGCGTAACAGCGGTAGTTGCTTGGTCACCACAGGCACCACCAACAACAGCAAGGCACTCGCCACAACCAGCAACACCACCAACACAATGCCTGCACCAAGCCACTCGGGAATGCGGAACTTGGCCATCCACACCACGCCAGGGTGCAAGGCATAGGCCAGCACTGCGGCTAAAATAAAAGGTGTCAGTACGGGGGCCAACACCGACAACAACCACACTGCGGCAGCTGTCAGCGCCAGCCACATGAAGCTGCTGAGCAATTTGGGGTTTATTGGCATGTCACGGGCTCATTCTTAAAAACACTGAGGCTGTGCTTGTACACAAGCACTGGTTGCACATTCATACAATAGAGTACTTGCAGAATGCTCACATTGTGGGCGGACGCACACGAAACCTCTGTAAGCATTTGATATAACCTCGTTATTTTACCCAGCACTCGCACTAGCCAAAGCAACACCCCATGAGCCAAACCCCACTGTCCTACAAATCTGCTGGCGTTGATATTGAAGCCGGCGACGCCTTGATTGAACGCATTAAACCACTCGCCAAGAAAACCCTGCGCGAGGGCGTTATGGCCGGTATTGGCGGATTTGGTGCTTTGTTTGAAGTGCCCAAGCGCTACAAAGAGCCTGTCCTCGTTAGTGGCACAGACGGCGTGGGCACCAAGCTCAAGTTGGCTTTTGAATGGGGTATGCACGACACAGTAGGCATTGACTTGGTCGGCATGAGTGTGAACGACATCTTGGTTCAGGGCGCCGAGCCCCTGTTCTTCCTAGACTACTTTGCCTGCGGCAAACTAGATGTAGACACTGCTGCTGCCGTGATTGGCGGCATCGCGGCTGGCTGCGAGGCCAGCGGCTGCGCCTTGATTGGCGGCGAAACCGCTGAAATGCCGGGCATGTACCCTGACGGCGAATACGACCTCGCCGGCTTCGCTGTTGGCGTGGTCGAGAAGGCCAACATCTTGGACGGCAGTTCGGTCGTCGCTGGCGATGTGGTGCTGGGGCTGGCCTCCAACGGTGTGCACTCCAACGGCTTTTCGCTGGTGCGCAAATGCATAGAGCGCGCAGGCGACCAACTGCCAGAACAACTAGACAACCAAGCCTTCAAACAGGCACTGATGGCTCCAACGCGCTTGTATGTCAAACCTGTATTGGGCGCGCTCAAGCTGGGTAGCATCAAAGCTTTGGCTCATATTACTGGCGGTGGTTTGCTTGAGAACATTCCCCGCGTCTTGCCTCAAGGCTTGGGCGTGGATTTGCAGCGTAGCAACTGGCCACAAACAGAGCTGTTTGCATGGCTGCAACACACCGCTGGCATTGACGAGATTGAGATGAACCGGACCTTCAACAACGGGATTGGCATGGTGTTGATGTGCACAGCCAGCGACGCTGATGCCTTGCAAGCGTATTTTGAAGCTGCTGGTGAAACCGCATACCGCATTGGGGCTGTGGTTGAGCGTTCGAAAGATGAAGGCGCAGCAGTTATGTTGACATGAAGTTAAGTTAAACATCATGAAGCTGCGGGCCGACGCGGGCATAACTGTCCAAGTACCAGCCCTCGAGCAGCAGGCTTTAGCTTTGTTGCAACTGCAACAAAGCTGCGCTCACTTGCGGTGCATCTGGTGCGGTGGGCACCTCACGCAAGTACACAGATAAATCGCGCGCTGCACTGCGCTTGTCACCCAAGCGTGCCGCGCACAAACCCCGGTCACGCCTGTACTCCCAGCGCTTAGGGCTGACCAACACCAAGCGCTCGTGCACAGCAAGCTCGCGCTGGCTATCGTCATGACTGCGGTGAATTTCGCGCAAGTTAGACAACACTCGAACCACAATATCTCGGTTGCTGGCCGGCTGTAAAAACAAATCAACCGGTGCATCGTTGTCGCCCGTTAACCCAAACTGCGCTTTAAACGGCTCGGCTCGCTCAGACAAATCTTCGCGACTGAGTGTTGCGCCGGCAAATGGATCAACGACCACTTGGCCTTCAGGCAAGAGCAACTTACACAAAAAGTGTCCAGGAAAGCTCACACCGTGAGCCTGTAAGTCCAAGCTGTTAGCGAGCTCCAGCCATATCACAGCCAAAGAAATGGGTATACCACGGCGCGTGGCCAACACTTGATGCACGTAGCTGTTGTCAGGGTCGTAGTAGTTGTTTAAATTGCCCTGAAAACCCAAATCGACAAAAAAATACTGGTTGAGCACACGCAAGCGCTCAACTGGCGCAGCCTTAGCTGGCACGCGGCGGTGCAAGCGCTGAACCAACCTGTCAAGCGCATTGGGCACCAGGTTTAAATCTAAATCTGGGTACTCGTCCATAGCCAAGCTGGCTACTGTTTCTAGCAAAGGAAAATCATCGTCATCAGCGACCAGCATGGCGAAGTAAGCCAGGGGTGAGTGCGTTTGCGGCGTCCATGTCATGCGTTGTCTCTCCGTGCTGAATCGGTTTCTAAGTGCGTTAACACGCTGTTGCGGCGCATCAACTGCTTCAGTGGCATGCCCAAAGCAGCCAGTCCTCCAAAGTAAATCAGGACGCATACCAAAAACACACCGGCCAACGCCACTATGCGCAAAGCCCACTGGCTGTGCCATGCAGCCCAATCAATGGCCTGTGCACTCCACCACATCCAAGCGCTCAACACCACAGATACAAGCGCAATACGCAGTACAAACAAGCCCCAACCCGGCAATGGCTTTAGCGTACCTTTGCGCACCAAACCAATCCACAACCATGACGCATTCAACACAGCGCCCAAACCAATGGCCAATGCCAGACCGGCATGCGCGAAATGCGGCACCAACACAACATTGAGCAGCTGTATAAACACCAGCACCACCACCGCAATCGTCACCGGCGTCTTGATATCTTGTTTGGCGTAATAACCTGGAGCCAAAATTTTAATGGCCACCAGACCCACCAAACCAACGCCGTAGCCCATCAAGGCCAAGCTGGTCTGATACAAATCGCCGTCATTAAAGCGGCCATAGTGGTACAACACGGACACCAACGGCTGCGGCATCAGCAACAAAGCCAAGGCGCAAGGCACAGTGAGCAACACCACCAAGCGCAAGCCCCAGTCTAGTAACCCGCTATAAGCTGCATCGTCGTCGCGGGCGGTAGACGCAGACAATTGCGGCAGCAACACAACACCCAAGGCTACCCCTAGCAATGCCGTTGGAAACTCCATCAATCTGTCGGCGTAGGTGAGCCAACTCACACTGCCAGGTGTTAAGTGCGATGCAATTTGGGTGTTGATGAGCAATGAAATTTGCGCCACGCTTACCCCCAACAACGCAGGGCCCATCAGGCGCAATATCCGGCGGGTACCCGGGTCACGCCAAGCCTGTGCAACCGCGGTGGGACGGAAGCCAATTTTGGGCAACATGCCAATGCGCAACAAGGCAGGCACTTGCACGCCCAACTGCAACATGCCTCCCAACATCACCCCACCGGCCATCGCGTAAATAGGCTCAATACCCACGTCGCTTAAATACGGGGCGCCCCAGGCTGCGGCGCCAATCATTGCCACGTTTAACAACACGGGGGTAGCTGCTGGCACCACAAACTTTTTCCACGTATTGAGCACACCGGCGGCCAACGCCACCATAGACATAAAGCCTATGTAAGGAAACATCCACTGCGTCAGCACCACAGCCGTGTCAAAATCACCTCCGGATTGCTGCAAGCCGCTGGCCATCAACCACACCACCCACGGCGCACCCAGCACACCCACCACACAAGTCAACAGCAAGGCCCACATCATCACCGTTGCTACGGAATCAACCAAGGTCTTGGTAGCCTCATCACCATGGGTCGCTCGCGTGGCGGCCAGCACTGGCACAAACGCTTGGCTGAACGCGCCTTCAGCAAACAAGCGGCGTAGCAAATTGGGAATGCGAAACGCCACATTGAAGGCATCCGTGGTGGCGCTGGCACCAAAAAAGGCAGCCACCAACAACTCGCGCATCAAACCTGTAATGCGGGAGGCAAGTGTCAACACAGACACCAAAGAAGCAGCTTTGAATAAGTTCACGCTCTGAGTGTACCCAGAGCGCTGCCTGCGTTGTAAAAAGCTACACATGTCAACCAGCATGGCATGCTTGGCTTTAGACCTTGAACGTCGAAGCCAATCATTGTTATTGGGTATCCGATGAGCCAAACCCAATAACGCCCGCTAGTTTGAGCATCCGCTCACCGCTGGGCATTGAGCCATTCTTCAATATGAGTGCCTCTAAGCGCCAGCCACGGGTTGGCGTGACACACCGGCAGACTCGGGCTATAATGCTCGGTTAGCTGGCAACATCTACAAACCACAAGGAAATTGAACCATGGCAACCAAGCCTAAGAAAAAAAACCCACGTTTAGCCTCTGGGCGTAAACGCGCACGTCAAAACATCAAACTGAACGCAGCACACACGTCCCTGCGTTCAAAGTACCGCACAGTTATTAAAAACGTCGAAAAAGCAGTTGCTGCAGGCGAAAAAGACAAAGCTGTAGAGTTGTTCTCTAAAATGCAAGCTATCGTTGACAGCATTGCCGACAAGGGCATCTTTCACAAAAACAAGGCTGCTCGCGATAAGAGCCGCCTGAGCGCTAAAGTTAAAACTTTGGCACTCGCTGGCGCCTAACCAGGCGTCTATGTTGGTGCTATTGCCCAAGCGGTGATGCACTGACAACAAGCACGTGGTTTAAAAGTTATTTTTAAACCGCGCCGTTTGAATTGGGTGCGCTGCCAGCTGATCCCAAATAAGAAAAGCCGCTTCAAACTGGAGCGGCTTTTTTTCGTCTGCACTACCCATACGGTATTCGGCTTAGTTGAATTAAAGTTGCCCGCTAAGCATCTGGCAACAAGCAAGCCTCAGAAATAACCAAGTCGTTGTCCAGACCAAAATTGATCACAAAATCCCAAGCCATGGGCTCTTCGGCGCGCAATTCGGCCTGCACCACCACGCAACGCACACCATTAATCAGGACAGGTACGCACCACGGGGAGTAGCTCAAATGGTCACCTGGGTGCGCGCCACCTGGGCGAAAAGAGCTCATAACACCCGCGAGCCGCTCAGCCCAATCACTGGGCCTAAAGACTTTGCCTGTAGACGTCACGCCTTGAATAAAGACTTCTTTGGCGCTGTTGAAAACCATTTGTTTGCGATGCGCTTTGCGAAATGTGTGCGGGATAGGTGCGAACTGCTGACTGTAGCTTAGCCCTACGACAATGACCAAACGATCTGTTGAAAAGCTGGTTGCACAGGGGTCAGCGCAGCCACAGAAGCATGTTTTTTAAGCACGGAAACATCAAAAATATTGTATCTTATATAAGACTTACGCTTGGCTGTGTAAGGGCCGCTAAACAACACACGTTCTAGGCTTGCCACTAACCTCTAAAATCAATCTTTTATCTCCTTTTAATTGGGACCACGCCATGTCTACCGCTACCCCAGTCGCACCGACTTCGCCACACGTCATGAACACGTATGGACGTTTGCCAATTGCCATGACACATGGCATGGGTTGCACAGTATGGGACACCGACGGTAAGGCCTACTTGGATGCGCTTGGCGGGATTGCAGTGAACACGCTTGGGCACTCGCATCCCAAGCTGGTGGCAGCGTTGCGAGACCAGGTTGGCAAGCTGGTTCATACGTCCAACTATTACCATGTGCCTCATCAAGAGACGCTGGCAGCACAACTGGTAGCGATGTCTGGCATGACCAACGTGTTCTTTTGCAACAGCGGCCTTGAGGCCAACGAGGGCGCCCTCAAGATGGCGCGTAAATTCGGGCACGACAAAGGCATAGACAAGCCCAAGGTCGTTGTGTACGAGGGTGCCTTCCATGGGCGCAGTATTGCCACACTGAGTGCCACTGGCAACCCCAAAATTCACGCCGGCTTTGGCCCACTGCTAGATGACTTTATCCGCGTGCCACTCAACAACATGGATGCGCTCAAAGCAGCGACGGCTGAGCGCAACGACGTGGTAGCCGTATTTGTTGAAGCCATTCAAGGCGAAGGCGGCGTGCACCCAGTTGATAACGCCTACATGTGCGATGTGCGTGCTTTGTGCGACGAGCGTGATTGGCTGCTCATGATCGACGAGGTGCAATGCGGCATTGGCCGCACCGGCAAATGGTTTGCACACCAATGGTCGGGTATCACGCCAGACGTGATGCCACTGGCCAAGGGGTTGGGCTCTGGCGTCCCCATTGGCGCCATTGTGGCCGGACCCAAAGCTGCTCACATATTGCAGCCCGGCAACCATGGTTCAACTTTTGGCGGCAACCCACTGGCCATGCGTGCTGGCGTTGAAACACTGGCCATCATGCGAGAAGAAAACATCATGGCCAACGCAGCAGACGTTGGCGCTTACTTGCAAGCCCAGCTCCAAGCGGCGTTTGCAAACCAGCCTGGTGTGGTGTCCATTCGTGGCAAAGGTCTCATGATTGGCGTGGAGCTTAACAAGCCTTGCGGCCAACTCATTGGTCTCGCAGCCGCGAACGGCCTGCTGGTTAGCGTGACCGCTGACACCGTGATTCGCCTGGTGCCGCCACTCATATTGACACGCAATGAGGCTGACAAAGTTGTGGCCATACTGGCACCCCTGGTTGAGGCTGTGCTGGCGGGACATGCCTAAACTGGCTGCAACACCCACATACATTTTTTATGGTTGTTCTGTTACGTTTATTCCAGCTCTACCCCCACCCCTACTTTTACTTGCGCGCTACACATGAAACATTACCTGCAGTTCAGTGACCTTTCAACCGACGACTACGCGTGGGTGTTTGAGCGGGCGCGCATCATCAAAGACAAGTTCAAGGCCTACGAAAAATACCAACCGTTGAGCGATCGAACACTGGCTATGATTTTTGAAAAAGCCAGCACCCGCACCCGCGTAAGCTTTGAGGCCGGTATGTACCAAATGGGCGGTTCGGTGGTGCACTTGACCACGGGTGACAGCCAACTGGGGCGGGCTGAGCCTATTGAAGACAGCGCCCGGGTGATCAGTCGCATGACAGATATTGTGATGATTCGCACCTATGAACAAAGCAAGCTAGAGCGTTTTGCAGCGTTTTCTCGCGTGCCTGTTATCAACGGCTTGACCAATGAGTACCATCCTTGCCAAATTTTGGCCGACATCTTTACCTATATCGAGCACCGTGGCCCCATTGCAGGCAAAACAGTGGCATGGGTAGGTGACGGCAACAACATGGCAAACACATGGTTACAAGCCGCTGATATTTTGAATTTCACAGTGCACGTGAGCACACCAAGCGGCTATGAGGTGGACGCCGTGCTAGCCCATGTCAACAACCCCAACTGCGTTAAAACCTTTACCGACCCCAGCGCCGCGTGCACAGGCGCAGACTTGGTCACCACAGACGTGTGGACCAGCATGGGTTTTGAAGCTGAAAATGAAGCCAGGCGCAAGGCTTTTGGCAACTGGTGTGTTGATGAGGCCATGATGGCCAAAGCCAAACAAGATGCCTTGTTCATGCATTGCTTGCCTGCACACCGTGGAGAAGAAGTACAAGCCGAGGTGATTGATGGCCCTCAATCAGTGGTCTGGGATGAGGCAGAAAACCGCTTACACGTTCAGAAAGCGCTGATGGAGTTTTTGCTACTGGGACGCGTAACGGGCTAAAAAAAGGGAACCAGTACTTTTATTGTGCAAACGCCAATAGCCTGCTACTTTTCGAGCTCAATGTAGGCCATACTGCGCGCTTATTCACTCAAAGTCCTATGGCTACCTTTATGTCTGCATGTGAGAGTTGTGGTGCTTGCTGCGCTTTTTTTAGAGTCGACTTCTCGATTTACGAGCTTCAATCACTGGGCGGGACCGTACCCGATGAACTGGCCGAAGAATTCAATGGCAACCACGCTCGAATGTGCGGCACCAACGCCATGCCTAGACGCTGTGATGCACTGGCAGGCACCATTGGCAAGCAGGTCGGTTGTAGTATCTACGAGTCGCGCTCAACCCCGTGCCGTGAATTTCCAGAAGCGAGCGAAGGCTGCGCCAGAGCTAGGCTGAGCTACGGCCTAGCGCCTTTAAACAACCCGTTTGACGCACTGTTTGGCACCACACCAGCCATCGACTCGTGGCCCACAACTCTTTGACAACTGGTTACGGCCTAAGTACTTACTTCGCAAGTAGGCTAGTTCCAGCCTCATAGCCGTACAACCAAGGCTGGTCAAGCAGCTTGGCGCCCATGGCCCACATAGCCAAGTCGCGGCCCACTCGCTTGAAACCATCCGCATGGAATATATCGCCGTTTCGCTTGGCGCGCTGCTGCACAAAAGCATTGCGTTCCCAGCGGTTCAGTGCGTAATGCCGCAGTTGCTGTGGCACATTTAAGGCGTGCATTGACAACGCCCGTCCCAACGCTTGGGCGTCCTCTATAGCCATGCCAGCGCCTTGCGCCAAATAAGGGAACATGGGATGAGCGGCGTCGCCAAGCAAGGCGACGCGTCGCCTTGCCATCTCGTCAGGCCCAGCCACCGGTGGTCGCTCAAACAGCTGCCAAGCAAGCCACGCATCAGGATGGTCGATACCGCGTTCATCCGGCACGCTGGCAATCATGTCTGCCAACGCTTTGCAGGTATTGCCCAGCGCATTTTTAACTTCAAAGGCTGGCGTGGCGTTGTCCCACCACTGCGCCACGCCAGAAAATGGCGCTTGTGCCGCCACCACCACGTTCATGGATTCACCAGCACGCACGGGATACTGGACCACATGCACGTGCGGTCCAAGCCACACGGTGACGTTTTGATCGCGTAACGCAGGCGCTAAGTCGGCCATGCTCACCATGGCACGATAAGCCACATGACCGGTGGGCTGAGGCGCACCGTCACTCAACAAAGCTTGGCGAGTCAAGCTCCACAAACCATCGGCGCCAACCAGCACATCACCCTGGACAGGCGGGTCATCGCCTACGCGCATGCACACGCCTTCTTCCTCTGTGTCGTCCAACTCCACCACGCTGCGCCCAACACGTATAGACACATCAGCCATTTGGCTCAGGCTGTCCGCCAAAACACGGTGTAAATCGGCGCGGTGTACGCACAGGTAAGGGGCACCGTATCGCTTTACAGTTGTCGCACCCAATGGCAACGTGGCCAATATACGACCGGTGGAAACCGAGCGCACCACCAAGTTCTCGGGCTGGCTCGCAAGCGGCGTTAAGGCCTCTAGCAAGCCCCAAGACTGCAAAATACGTGTCGCATTTGGACCGAGCTGTACGCCAGCCCCAACGTCGCCCAACACACCGTACTGCTCGAATACGCGAACCGTGTGGCCTTGACGCGCGCAGGCTATACCCGCAGCCATACCGCCAATACCACCGCCTGCGACCAGCACCTGCGCAGCTGATGAGTGACCGCCTTGATCTGCACAACCCCACACCATTACATATCTCTTCGTTTGATCAACATTCAATAATGACGTATTTTGACAGAAGCACGCCGCTGCCCTTACCTATAAAAAAAGCCCCGCTTGCATGACACGCGAGGCTTTTAAGCAGCAGCACCTCAGTGCCCGGCGTTGCGATTAAGCCGCAACGTCTTTGGCCACCTGCGCATACTCGTCGATTGCATCGAAGTTCATGTAACGGTAAATCTGCGCACCGTCTTTGTTGATCACCCCCATGTCGGCATGGTATTCAGCCACTGTGGGAATTCGGCCCAACTTTGAACAAATAGCGGCCAACTCGGCTGAACCCAAGAACACATTCGCGTTTTTACCCAAACGGTTGGGGAAGTTGCGTGTAGAAGTGGACATCACAGTGGCACCCTCGCGCACTTGCGCTTGATTGCCCATGCACAAGGAGCAGCCAGGCATTTCGGTCCGCGCGCCGGCAGTGCCAAACACACCGTAATGGCCTTCCTTGGTCAGCTCGGCTGCGTCCATCTTGGTCGGCGGTGCAATCCACAACTTGACAGGAATATCACGCTTGCCTTCTAACAGCTTTGAAGCGGCGCGGAAATGACCGATGTTGGTCATGCATGACCCAATGAACACCTCGTCGATCGGGGTGTTCACAACGTCAGACAAAAACTTGGCATCATCTGGGTCATTCGGACAGCACACGACGGGCTCTGTGATATCGGCCAAGTCAATCTCTATGATTTCAGCGTACTCGGCATCCTTATCGGCCTCCAACAACTCAGGATTGGCAATCCAAGCTTCCATGGCGTCAATGCGGCGCTGCAAGGTACGCTTGTCTTCGTAGCCGTTGGCGATCATGTTTTTCATGAGTACGATGTTAGAGGTCATGTACTCAATCATTGGCTCTTTGTTGAGCTTGACGGTACAGCCAGCAGCAGAGCGCTCAGCGGAGGCATCAGACAGCTCAAACGCTTGCTCAACTTTGAGGTTTGGCAGACCTTCAATTTCCAAAATTCGGCCAGAAAACGCGTTGATTTTGCCTTTTTTTGCAACCGTCAATAAACCTTGCTTGATGCCGTACAACGGTATGGCGTGGACCAAGTCACGCAAGGTAACGCCAGGTTGCATCTCACCTTTGAAACGCACCAAAATGCTTTCAGGCATGTCTAAAGGCATCACGCCTGTAGCTGCGGCAAATGCCACCAAACCAGAACCTGCTGGAAACGAAATACCAATCGGGAATCGGGTGTGGCTGTCGCCGCCAGTCCCCACGGTATCAGGCAACAACAAGCGGTTTAACCACGAGTGAATAATGCCGTCGCCTGGACGCAGTGCTACGCCACCGCGGTTGGACATAAAGGATGGCAGCTCGTGGTGCATCTTCACATCGATTGGCTTTGGATAGGCTGCAGTGTGGCAAAACGACTGCATCACCAGATCGCTTGAAAAGCCCAAGCACGCCAAGTCTTTCAATTCATCACGGGTCATAGGACCTGTGGTATCTTGCGAGCCCACCGTGGTCATTTTGGGCTCGCAGTAAGTGCCGGGACGGATACCGACTTGGTTGCCCTTGACAACGGGCATGCCACACGCGCGGCCCACCATTTTTTGCGCCGTTGTAAAGCCTTTGCCTGTGTCGACTGGTGCCTTGGGCAAGCGAAACGTGGTGGCTGCTGGCAAGCCCAAGAATTCACGCGCTTTGGCAGTCAGTGAGCGACCAATGATCAGGTTGATGCGACCTCCAGCCTGCACCTCGTCTAACAAGACATCACTTTTCAGTGTGAAGTTTTCAACTAAGGCGCCATCACGCTCAATTTTTCCTTCGTAGGGGAAAATGTCAATGACATCGCCCATCTCCAACTTGGACACATCAACCTCGATAGGCAATGAGCCTGAATCTTCTTGTGTGTTGAAAAAGATGGGGGCAATTTTGCCGCCCAACGTCACGCCGCCAAACCGCTTGTTTGGCACAAATGGAATGTCTTGGCCAGTGGCCCACACCACCGAGTTGGTGGCAGACTTGCGCGATGATCCTGTTCCCACAACGTCGCCTACATAAGCAACCAAATTGCCTTTTTCTTTGAGGTCGTTGACAAACTGCATCGGGCCGCGCTTGCCATCTTCTTCTGGCTTGAAGGCTGCATCTGCACGGGTGTTCTTGAGCATGGCCAAGTAGTGCAGTGGGATGTCAGGTCGACTCCACGCATCTGGTGCTGGTGACAAATCGTCGGTGTTGGTTTCACCGGGTACTTTAAATACTGTCACCGTGATTTTTTCTTCCACCTTGGGCCGGCTGGTAAACCACTCTGCATCAGCCCAGCTTTGCACCACGGCTTGCGCATGTGCATTACCAGCCTTGGCCTTGGTTGAAACGTCGTGAAACGCGTCGAACATGAGCAAGGTTTTCTTGAGCGCTGTGGCAGCAACGCCCGCCACAGCAGGCTTGTCTAGCAAGTCAATCAAAGGCTTGACGTTGTATCCACCCAGCATGGTGCCTAGCAACTGCGCGGCATGCTCTGGCTTGATGAGGCCACAGGTCACATCGGTGTGCGCTACGGCAGACAAAAATGAAGCCTTCACTTTGGCCGCATCATCCACACCAGGTGGCACACGGTGTGTAAGCATGTCCACCAAATCGTCGCCATGGCCAGTCGGTGGCGTTTTAATCAGCTCAATCAACTCAGCTGTTTGTGCCGCGGTTAAGGGCAATGGGGGAATACCTAAGGTGGCGCGCTCGGCCACGTGGGCTTGGTAGTTTTTCAAGAAATCAGTCATGCGATGCTCCAATCAAAAAAGGGGATGGACAATTAAAGTGTGTGCGCCTCAGCACCTGATGTCACAGGGCCTAGGCTAATGACGCACGGTAAAAAAAGGCAGCAGTGACTCGGGTAACACCACGCCTGTAACGTGGGCGCGCTCAAGTAACTGCCAAAAATACCGGTAACTGGCGCGGTCGTGCAGCTGCTGGTTCAACGACACAGGCGCCCAGTGAGCGTCCAAGGCTGCTTCAATAACTTGGGCTGCATGTGCCACTTCGTCTAACTGTGGCGAAAAAGCCGCCACGATGGTGCGCACCTGATCGGGGTGAATACTCCACATGCGCGTGTAGCCAAAACGCTGGTTGGCTTGCGTTGCGGCCAAGCTTAAAGCTTGGCTGTCTTTGAACTCGGTCACCACGCAATGCGACGGCACTTTGCCGTATGCGTGCGCGGCGTTGGCAATTTCCAGCTTGGCCCGCACAACCAACGGGTGGTCAAATTGCCCATGCGCACTCATGGCACTGGCAGGAATGGCACCGCCATGTGCAGATACAAAGTCCATCAAACCGAAACTTAAACTCTGGACACGCGGGTGGGCTGCTATGGCGTTGACTTGTGCCACAGCAGCAGGTGACTCAATAAGAACATGAATAGGCATGAGGCTGTTTGAACTATAGGGGCCTTGCTGGCCTACAACTTGGTCAATCAGCGCACAAGCGGTGTCGACGTCTGCACGGCATTCAACTTTGGGCAGCATGACAAATGCAACTTGCGACGCCGCTGCACCTAAAATAATATCGACATCACTCTTAAAGTGTGACGACTGACCAGCGAGCGTGCTGTTGTCTAAAGTGTGCACACGCACACCCACGCGGGCGCCAGCGTCACTTGGTTTGTTGGTTAACAACAATTCGGCGATGCTGTGCGCATGGGCCAACTCGAAGCCTATGGGCGCGCCATCTTCACAATCTAGTGTGACGTCCATGACACAGGCCCCATATTCACGTATCAAGGTGCGCTGCAATTCAAGACTTTTAACCATGCGCGGAAACACGCCACAGTAGTGATCGCACACAGGCAAACCAACCTGCGCTGATTGCGCGCCCAGCAATACATCACGCGGATGTAAGGATCTAAGCGCAGTCATGGCCCAGCCTTTACAAACTGGTGATGCATATGTGGGCTCAAGACAAACGCCTTAAAGCAAATGCGCCACAGCGGCTTGCTCGTCGGTCAACTCTTGCAACGTCTTGTTAATACAGCCTTGGCTAAACGCATCGATAGACAAGCCATCAACCACCGTGTATTGGCCGTTTTCGCAGGTCACTGGGAAGCCAAACATGACGTCTTTTGGAATGCCGTATTGGCCGTCTGAAGCAATGCCCATGGTGACCCACTTGCCATTGGTGCCCAAGACCCAATCTCGCATGTGGTCAATGGCCGCATTGGCAGCAGAAGCGGCTGAACTTAAGCCACGAGCTTCAATGATGGCTGCGCCACGCTTGCCAACGGTTGGCAGAAAAGTATTGGCGTTCCAGTCTTGATCATTGATCATGTCTTTAACCGACTCGCCGTTGATGGTTGCGAAGCGGTAGTCAGCGTACATGGTGGGAGAGTGGTTGCCCCACACGCACAGCTTCTCGATATCGACCACAGCATGGCCAGTTTTCGTTGCAATTTGGCTTAATGCGCGGTTGTGGTCCAAGCGCAACATAGCGGTGAAGTTGCCACGCTTTAAATCAGGCGCAGCCTTCATGGCTATGTAGGCGTTGGTATTGGCTGGATTGCCTACAACCAAGACCTTCACATCACGGCTGGCGACGGCATTTAAGGCTTTGCCTTGTGCGGTGAAAATGGCGCCGTTGGCGGCCAACAATTCAGCACGTTCCATGCCAGGACCACGTGGGCGCGAACCAACCAACAAAGCGTAGTCTATGTCTTTGAAAGCGAGCATGGGATCAGCGTAAGCCTCCATACCTGCCAGCAATGGGAAAGCGCAGTCTTGCAACTCCATCATGACGCCCTGCAAGGCCTTTTGTGCTTTTTCATCAGGAATTTCCAACAGTTGAAGAATCACTGGTTGGTCTTTGCCGAGCATTTCGCCTGACGCGATGCGAAACAACAGGGCATAGCCAATTTGGCCTGCAGGGCCAGTAACAGCAACGCGAACGGGGGCTTTACTCATAGATAACTCCAACGGATTGAGACAACAATAAAATGGTTTTGGCATTTACAAGCACCTGTTCAGTGCTGACAAACTGGAATAACAGTTTACTCGCGTAAACCCTATCCGTCAATTTGTCTTATGTCTTATATAAGATATGATATCAGCCCTAACCGTGTCACAATTGCCTTCGTTTGACGCACTTGTATTTGTTTATGAGCTCTAGCATTTCACCCACACCACCCCACTCAGAACACGCTGACCAGTCGTCTGAAGCGGGCAGCGTTGTGGGCGCTGCTTTGGGCCCCCCGGCCTTCAGCCCCCTGTACCAACAAATTAAAGCCCTCATTCTGCACAGCTTGCAACAAAGTGAATGGCTTCCAGGGGATGTGATCCCCAGTGAGTTTGAATTGGCTGCACGCTTCAAAGTGAGCCAAGGCACTGTGCGTAAAGCCATTGACGAGCTGGCGGCTGACCATTTGCTGGTTCGCAAGCAGGGCAAGGGCACTTTTGTGGCAACCCACACAGAACACCAAGTTCAGTACCGTTTTTTGCGACTGAAACCCGACCTAGGTACCATTCAAAGCGAAGGCCCTGCGCAACGCAACATTGTCTTTTGCAAGAAAGTGCGTGCCACGGCTGAAGTGGCAACTTTATTGGGCATGCGCACATCTGACGCGCTGATACAAGTGCGCCGCGTCCTAAGTTTTGCAAGTATCCCCACCATTTGCGAAGACTTATGGTTACCCGCAGGTCCTTTTAAAGGCTTGAGCGTTGAGCACCTCAGTGAGCACCATGGGGCCATGTACAGTTTGTTTGAGACAGAGTTTGGCGTGCGCATGGTGCGTGCCAGTGAACGTATCAAAGCCGTGCTGCCAGATGAACAGGCCGCTCAGCTGCTGCAAGTCGCCGCCAGCATACCGCTGCTCAGCGTGGAGCGCATTGCCTTCACGTACAACGACACGCCTATGGAGTTACGAAGAGGCCTGTACTTGACAGATACACACCATTATCAAAATGACCTGAACTAACCAGGTTCACGCCCCCACAGCCTTTCACAATGACCCTACAGAACCCAAAGCCACAGCCATTTAAACGGGTACAAGGGTACCGACAACAACCACGTATGCTGCATTGCAATAGAATTGATTCGTCTTGGACTTCGGTTACATACCGGTTACCTAACTGTGGGCACACAGCGCCCACACACACTTTTTTACTAGAAAGCCTTTGACCATGACAGAGTTGAAAAAAAAGCGGCCTGAGTTCCGCAATATCAATGCATTCACGGACCTAACCACCTATCGCCTGCCACCAGCTGGTTGGGTGTCGATTCTTCATCGCGTAAGCGGTTTGTTGATGTTCGTACTGATGCCGTTCATCATCTGGATGTTTGACAAGTCCATTAGTTCAGAGCTGTCGTTTGAACTTCTCACTTCTGCATTTGCCAATGGCGTGAGTATTTACCCAGGCTGGTTTTTGAAGTTGGTGGTTTTGGCACTCATATGGGGTTTCTTGCACCACTTTACTGCGGGCGTGCGTCACTTGTACATGGATGCAACTCACGCAGTCACTCAGGAATTTGGCAGATCCTCAGCCATCGTCACCTTGGCAATTGGCCTAGGTTTGACCGTGGTCTTGGGTGCCAAGCTGTTTGGCTTGTACTAACGTCACATTTCAAGAATAAAAGGAATACACCATGTCAGTGAATTTTGGTTCTAAACGGGTTGTTACAGGCGCACATTACGGCCTACGCGACTGGATGGCGCAGCGCGCAACCGCATTGCTCATGGCTTTGTTTACGGTCGTGTTGTTGGCCCAAGTGTTGCTCACCGCCGGCCCCATTACTTACGCCGTATGGGCTGGCATTTTTGCCACCCAATGGATGAAGACCCTCACCCTTGTTGTCATATTGGCGATGCTGTACCACGTGTGGGTTGGCATGCGTGACATTTGGATGGATTACGTCAAGCCAGTCGGTGTGCGCTTGGCATTGCATTTATTTACCATGGTTTGGCTGATTGCATGTGCAGGCTGGGCCATTCAAGCTCTTTGGAGACTTTAAGCTATGACAGCAACTACCTCATCTTTACCCAGACGCAAATTCGACGTGATCATTGTTGGCGCAGGCGGCTCTGGCATGCGCGCATCGTTACAGCTGGCTCGCGCCGGCCTGAATGTCGCAGTGTTGTCTAAAGTGTTCCCAACCCGCTCTCACACAGTTGCGGCTCAGGGCGGCATTGGTGCATCTCTGGGTAACATGTCTGAAGACAACTGGCACTATCACTTCTACGACACTATCAAAGGCTCTGACTGGTTGGGTGACCAAGACGCCATCGAGTTCATGTGTCGCGAAGCACCAAAGGTTGTTTACGATTTAGAGCATATGGGCATGCCTTTTGACCGCAACCCAGACGGCACCATTTACCAGCGCCCATTTGGCGGTCACACCGCCAACTACGGCGAAAAGCCTGTTCAGCGGGCTTGTGCTGCAGCCGACCGCACTGGCCACGCCATGTTGCACACGCTGTACCAGCAAAACGTAGCCGCACGCACCACATTTTTTGTAGAGTGGATGGCACTTGACATCATCCGTGACGAGTCAGGCGACGTTGTTGGTGTCACAGCCATGGAAATGGAAACAGGTGACGTCTATATTTTAGAAGCCAAGACAACCATGTTAGCCACCGGTGGTGCAGGCCGCATTTTTGCTGCCTCAACCAACGCTTTCATTAACACTGGTGACGGCTTAGGCATGGCAGCTCGCGCAGACATTCCATTGCAAGATATGGAGTTTTGGCAATTTCATCCTACCGGTGTGGCTGGCGCAGGTGTGTTACTGACAGAGGGTTGCCGCGGCGAAGGCGCTATTTTGCTCAACAGCGAAGGTGAGCGGTTCATGGAACGCTACGCCCCCACACTGAAGGACTTGGCCCCACGCGACTTTGTGTCGCGCTGCATGGACCAAGAAATTAAAGAAGGTCGAGGCTGTGGGCCTAACAAAGACTACATCTTTATGAAGCTCGATCACTTGGGCGCAGAGACCATTCACAAACGCCTGCCATCGGTGTACGAAATTGGCGTGAATTTTGCCAACGTCGACATCACACGTGAGCCTATCCCTGTAGTGCCTACCATCCACTACCAAATGGGCGGTATTCCAACCAATATCAACGGCCAAGTCGTAACCCCAGCAGCAGACGGCACGCAGCAAGTCGTCAATGGCTTGTACGCCGTAGGCGAGTGCTCTTGTGTCAGCGTGCACGGTGCCAACCGCTTAGGTACCAACTCACTGTTGGACTTGCTGGTGTTTGGCCGCGCAGCTGGCAACCATATTGTTGAATACAACGACAAGCACAAAGAGCACAAAACGCTGCCTGCTGACGCGGCAGACAAGTCATTGGCTCGGTTGGCTCGCCTCGATGCGTCTACCGGTGGCGAGTACCCACAGGATGTGGCCGACGACATCCGCAAATCAATGCAGCTCCACGCAGGTGTATTTCGCACGCAAAAAGCTATGGACGAAGGCGTTGCGCAAATTAACTTGATGCGAGAACGCGTGATGAATATTCACCTAGGCGATAAATCAAAGACCTTCAACACCGCGCGAATTGAAGCGTTGGAAGTTGAAAACCTCATTGAATGCGCACAGGCCACCATGACATCTGCAGCCGCTCGTCACGAATGCCGCGGCGCACACACCGTCTTTGAGTATGAGCGCGGCGCTGATGACGCTGATTTTCCACTGGGCCGTAACGACAAAGAGTGGATGAAACACACTTTGTGGCACAGCGCTGACAACAGCCTGTCCTACAAGCCTGTGAACCTAAAGCCACTCACTGTTGATTCAGTGCCACCTAAAGTGCGAACGTTCTAACCCCACACGGAGAAAATACTATGTCGAATACCCGCATATTTAAAATTTACCGGTACGACCCTGAAAAGGATGCCAAGCCTTACATGCAGACCATCGAGGTTGAACTCGATGGCACCGAGCGCATGCTGCTGGACGCCCTGATGAAACTCAAGGCGCAAGACCCCACAATCACCTTCCGACGTTCTTGCCGTGAAGGCGTATGTGGCTCTGACGCCATGAATATCAACGGTAAAAACGGTTTGGCCTGCTTGACAAACCTGTTGACCTTGCCAAAAACCATTGTTCTAAAGCCGTTACCAGGCTTACCAGTGGTGCGTGACCTGATCGTAGACATGACGCTGTTTTTCAAACAGTACAACTCCATCAAGCCTTACCTTGTCAACAACAGCCAAGTTCCTGATAAAGAGCGCTTGCAGTCACCCGAAGAGCGTGATGAGTTGAATGGCTTGTACGAGTGCATTTTGTGCGCCAGTTGCTCAACCAGCTGTCCCAGCTTTTGGTGGAACCCCGACAAATTTGTGGGACCAGCTGGTTTACTTCAGGCCTACCGTTTTATTGCTGACAGCCGCGATGAGGCTACTGCTGAACGTTTGGACAACTTGGAAGACCCTTACCGCTTGTTCCGCTGCCACACCATCATGAACTGTGTGGACGTGTGTCCAAAAGGCTTGAACCCTACCAAAGCCATCGGCAAAATCAAGGAAATGATGGTGTTGCGCGCGGTTTAAGCGGGCTTTATTCATCTGGTACCAATCCATGACCCAACCTGATGACCTGCTAGACGAACGATCAATGAGCAAGCTTCGTTGGGGCTGCCGCCGTGGTTTATTAGAAAATGACTTGTTTATCGAGCGTTTTTTCAAAACTTACGGGGCGGCCATGACTGTCAGCCAAGCACAAGCGATGAATGCCTTAATGGATTTGTCAGACAATGATTTGCTTGATTTGCTTCTGGTTCGTAAAGAACCAGAGGGTGACTTGACCGAGGTCAATGTTGTCGACTTGCTCAAGCTGATTCGCTCAAAACCACATAAGCTTTAAACCTGTCGCGCGCCGCGCACTGTTACAACTATTATTTTTAAGGAGGCCAATCATGAATCTATCTGACAACAAAGCCACTATGTCATTCAGCAACGGCAGTCCCAGCATTGACTTACCCGTTTATGAAGGTTCAGTAGGGCCTGACGTGATTGACATTCGCAAGCTGTACGGCCAAACCGGCATGTTCACTTACGATCCCGGTTTTTTATCAACTGCGGCATGCCAATCAGCGATCACCTACATTGACGGTGACAAAGGCGAGCTGCGCTACCGCGGCTACCCCATCGAGCAGTTGGCCACGCAATGCGACTACCTTGATGTGTGCCACTTGCTGCTCAACGGCGAACTGCCCAATACGCAAGAAAAGAAAGACTTTGACCTGCTTGTTACCAGCCACACCATGGTCAACGAGCAAATGCAGTTTTTCCTGCGTGGCTTTCGCCGAGATGCGCACCCAATGGCGGTGCTCACAGGCTTAGTTGGCGGCATGTCAGCTTTTTATCACGACAGCACGGACATCACCAACCCAGAACACCGCCACATTGCGGCAATCCGCTTAATTGCCAAGATGCCGACGTTGGTGGCCATGGCTTACAAATACAAATCTGGCCAACCTTACATCTACCCGAAAAATTCACTCAGCTACGCCGGTAATTTTTTGCACATGATGTTTGCCACGCCATGCGAAGAATACAAAGTCAGCCCCGTTTTAGAACGCGCACTTGACCGTATTTTCATCTTGCACGCAGACCACGAACAAAATGCCTCTACCTCTACCGTCCGCTTGTGCGGCTCGTCAGGCACCAACCCTTTCGCAGCTATTGCTGCTGGTGTTGCATGTTTATGGGGCCCTGCTCACGGCGGCGCCAATGAGGCCTGCTTGAACATGCTGGAAGACATCCAACGCAAGGGTGGCTTGTCAAAAGTGGGCGAGTTTATGGAGCAAGTCAAAGACAAAAATTCTGGCGTTCGCTTGATGGGATTTGGCCATCGCGTTTATAAAAACTACGACCCGCGTGCCAAACTCATGCAAGAAACCTGTAAGGAAGTATTGGCCGAGCTGGGTCTAGAAAACGACCCCTTGTTTAAGTTGGCCATGGCTGTTGAGAAAATTGCATTGGAAGACGACTACTTCGTTCAGCGCAAGCTGTACCCCAATGTCGACTTCTATTCTGGCATTGTGCAACGCGCCGTTGGCATCCCCGTGAACTTGTTCACAGGGGTTTTTGCACTGGCTCGTACATCGGGTTGGATTGCACAACTCAACGAAATGATTGGTGACCCTGAGTACAAAATTGGCCGTCCTCGCCAGTTGTTTACTGGTGACACACTCAGAGACGTGGTGCCACAAGCCAAGCGGTAAGCTGTTTGGCGCGTTGTACGACAGGCGCATAAACATAAAAAAACCACCCTTTTAGGGTGGTTTTTTTGCTACTTGTGGCGAGAACCTTGACCAAGGCCTTGAGGGGGCCTGCACACCCCTTCGTTATCCAGGCCCGCGCTCGCCATCGAATGGTGTTAACCGCCTTGCTGGACACGTTGTTGTTGGCCGTACTCATCATTGGCAGGCGTCTGTGGCCGTCCAACGGGCAACTTGACCTCAGGTGCAGACATAGTCCCGCGAACGATAGCGCCCGCATGGATCATGAAACCCGCAGAGCTGATGTGACCCTGAACTTGTGCACTTGCGTTGCACTCTATGACCTCGCTGGCAATCAAGTTGCCCACCACGGTGCCAGACACGATGATGCGTCGTGCTCGAATGGTCCCCAACACGCTACCACCAGCACCTACCATCACCAAGCCGTCAGAGGAGGTGACGTTACCTACAATTCGCCCATCTATGCGCACGCCAAACTGGTCGACGACCATGTCGCCATTGATGTTGAGGTTGTGCCCCACCCACGAACGCAACGCAGAGTCCCCGTTGCCAAGCGTACTTAAAGACATGCCGCTGCGGGGTGCAGCACGCGGCAGCATCCAAGATATAAAGGTTTTAAAGAAATTCATATGGGTTTTTATCTCTAGAAGGTGACCGCACGCTTGGTCGCCAATTTGTGCAACGTGCATCCGCTTTATAGACATTATAGTTACTTTTTGTATATTGAATTTAAATTAATAGTCTTTAAATATTAATAAAAAGTATTTTTATCTTTTTTATTGGCTATATAAGGCTACTTTCAAGTAGTCCAAACCACTCATACGACAAAAAACCGGTCAACGTGTAGCAAGGTTTATCTCGTTACAGCTCTTGAAATGAGTCTGACTGCCCTTATCATTAGCACTCTATAGCAATGAGTGCTAACAATGATTGCGGCGAGTCTCTCGCTGCCAAGCACCTATGCGACCAGTCAAGCCGTTCTGCCGTGCATGCCACGGCTGTGTTGTTTGTTTTTTGAAACTGTGTAGTTCTTCTAAGGAGATGCAATGAAACTACGTCCTTTACACGATCGTGTGATCGTTAAGCGTGTTGAAAACGAAACCAAGACTGCCTCTGGCATCTTGATCCCTGATAACGCAGCTGAGAAGCCCGATCAAGGTGAAGTCTTGGCCGTGGGCCCAGGCAAGAAAAACGACAAAGGTGAGTTGTCACCCATGTCTGTAGCCGTAGGCGACAAAGTCTTATTCGGCAAGTACAGCGGCCAAACCGTCAAAGTTGATGGTGAAGAGCTGTTGGTCATGAAAGAAGACGATTTGTTTGCAGTGGTAGTGAAGTAAGGCTGTAGCCACTTTCCTAGTCTGTACGACTCGTTTACTTATTTATAAATTTTTGGAGAAATAACAATGGCAGCAAAAGACGTCATTTTCGGCGGCGAAGCCCGCGCACGCATGGTTGAAGGCGTGAATATTTTGGCTAACGCCGTGAAAGTTACGTTGGGCCCCAAGGGTCGCAACGTGGTGTTGGAGCGCTCATTCGGCGCACCTACCGTGACCAAAGACGGCGTATCCGTTGCAAAAGAAATTGAGCTCAAAGACAAGTTGCAAAACATGGGTGCTCAAATGGTTAAGGAAGTGGCCTCACGTACCAGCGACAACGCTGGCGACGGCACCACAACCGCTACTGTTCTGGCTCAATCCATCGTGCATGAAGGCATGAAGTACGTAGCAGCTGGTATGAACCCAATGGACTTGAAGCGTGGCATCGACAAAGCGGTTATTCGCCTGATCGAAGAGCTGAAGAAGTCAAGCAAAGCAACAACTACCAATAAAGAGATCGCTCAAGTCGGCACTATTTCCGCCAACTCTGATGAGTCAATTGGTCAGATCATTGCCGAAGCAATGGACAAGGTTGGCAAAGAAGGCGTGATCACCGTTGAAGACGGCAAGTCACTGCAAAACGAACTAGAAGTTGTCGAAGGTATGCAATTCGACCGTGGCTACTTGTCACCTTACTTCGTGAACAGCCCAGAAAAGCAAGCCGCCCTGTTGGACAACCCTTACATCTTGTTACACGACAAGAAGATCTCCAACATCCGTGACTTGTTGCCTACATTGGAGCAGGTTGCTAAATCTAGCCGCCCACTCTTGATCATTGCTGAAGATGTGGACAGCGAAGCGCTGGCTACTTTGGTGGTCAACACCATCCGTGGCATTTTAAAAGTAGTGGCCGTTAAAGCACCTGGTTTTGGTGACCGTCGTAAGGCTATGTTGGAAGACATCGCCATATTGACTGGCGGCAAAGTCATTGCTGAAGAAGTTGGCCTGACACTCGAAAAGGTCACCTTGGCCGATTTGGGACAAGCCAAGCGTGTTGAAGTGGGCAAAGAAGCCACCATCATCATCGACGGCGCTGGCGACACAGGCGACATCGAAGCCCGCGTCAAGCAAGTGCGTGTTCAAATCGAAGAAGCTTCAAGCGACTACGACCGTGAAAAATTGCAAGAGCGCGTGGCCAAGTTGGCCGGCGGTGTTGCAGTGATCAAGGTCGGCGCAGCCACTGAAGTCGAGATGAAAGAAAAGAAAGCCCGCGTTGAAGATGCGTTGCACGCAACCCGTGCAGCCGTAGAAGAAGGCATCGTGTCTGGCGGCGGCGTAGCGCTGTTGCGTGCACGTCAAGCGGCTGGCGAGATCAAAGGCGACAACGCAGACCAAGACGCTGGCATCAAGCTGGTACTCAAGGCCATCGAAGCACCTTTGCGCGAAATCGTAGCCAACGCCGGTGGCGAGCCTTCAGTTGTGATCAACAACGTGATGGCTGGCAAGGGCAACTACGGCTTCAACGCTGCCAACGACACCTACGGCGACATGATCGAGATGGGTATTTTGGATCCAACTAAAGTGACTCGCACTGCGCTGCAAAACGCAGCGTCTGTTGCCTCGCTGATGTTGACCACCGAGTGCATGGTATGTGAGTCTGCCAAAGACGACGCACCAAGCATGGGCGGCGGCGACATGGGCGGCATGGGTGGCATGGGCGGCATGGGCATGTAAGTGCCCCGCTGTCTGGACTGAGGGTTTAAGCCCTCACCCGGCCAACAACCAAAAGCCCCGCAAAGTGAATGCCTTGCGGGGCTTTTTTGATTTCCATGCTAGAAATTAGCGTGAGGAGGTGCAGATCAAGTCTGGTGTGACAGCCTCGTTGAAGTCGCCTGCTGACCAAACCGTGTCTGTGCGTATCTAGATCAACGGGTGAATCAAGGCCTCTAGGGTGTAAGTGTCCTTCACAAAGGCCCTGATACCCTCACTCAACTTTTCTGAGGCCATAGCGTCTTCGTTGTGCATCAAGCGAAACGTCGCCTCGTTGAGCTGCAACAAATCATCGGTGCTGACTTTATCGGCAGGGTCGAGCAAACGCGGCAAGGCTTCTTCGCTACCTTGTAGCTGGGCCAGCAGTTCTGGGCTGATGGTCAGCAAATCGCATCCAGCCAGCGCTGTAATTTGACCTACGTTCCTGAAGCTTGCACCCATCACTTCCGTGGCAATACCGTGGCGCTTAAAGTAACGGTATATGCGTGTGACTGACACCACGCCGGGGTCGTTCACACCGGCCATAGCCGCCGCATCCCAACTGCTGCCAGCCTGGCGCTTGTACCAATCGTAAATGCGACCCACAAACGGAGAAATAAGTTGCACATTGGCATTGGCACAAGCCACAGCCTGCGCGAACGAAAACAGCAACGTGAGGTTGGTTTTGACACCTGCAGCTTCTAACAATGCGGCGGCTTGAATACCCTCCCAAGTTGAAGCCACCTTAATCAGCAAGCGCTTGGTATCAATACCTTGGGCGTTGTACAACGCGACCAACTGCTGGCCTTTCGCCACCGTGGCTTGGGTGTCGAAACTCAAGCGAGCGTCCACTTCTGTAGAGACACGCCCGGGCACATGCTTCAAGATTTCGCAACCAAACCGCACCAACAGTGCATCCATGACTGCTTCAGTTGCTTGTTCTGTAGAGCTTGTCCCTGTGCCCTTAACCTGCGCCACCACCTCATTGAGCAAGGGTTGGTAAACCGGCATATGCACCGCTTTCAAGATAAGCGATGGGTTGGTGGTGGCATCTTGCGGCTCAAACGCGGCCAACTGGGCGAAATCTCCGGTATCGGCCACAACCGTGGTGTATTGCTTTAAAGCTTCAAGCTGATTCATCTCATATTGCCCCAAGTATGGAATAAAGTTACATTATCTTTAATCAATGCAGTTTCTATTTTAGACCGCTTACAAAAACACGAGTTACCACCATGTTAGACCGCATCACCGCCTCTCTCCCCTCATTGGCACCTGCCGAACAACGCGTAGGCAAATTGGTGTTGGTCGATCCGCGAGCTTTTGCGAGCCTGCCAGTGACTGAGTTGGCCGAGCGCGCTCATGTCAGTAAACCCACCGTGATTCGTTTTTGTCGAAGCATGGGCTACGACGGACTTAGCGACTTCAAACTCAAGCTTGCAGGCACAGTGAGCGAGGGTGTACCTTTTATTCACCGCAGCGTCGATTTAGACGACAAAGTGGGCGATGTGTTGGTGAAGGTCATTGACAACAACGTTGCCGCATTTCTCAAATACCGCAACGACGCCTCGACCAACGCCATTGAAAAAGCAACCACAGCACTCATCAACACCTGTGTGTTGGGCAAACGCATTGAATTTTTTGGTGCAGGCAACTCAGGCATTGTTGCGCTTGACGCACAGCATAAATTTTTCAGACTTGGTGTATCTACAGTGGCCTACAGCGATGGTCACATGCAAGTGATGAGTGCGTCCATGATGGGGCCAGGCGACAGCTTGGTCGTGGTGTCCAACTCAGGACGTACGCGCGATCTAATGGATGCCATTGATATTGCACGCAAACACGGCGCGACAACCATTGCCATCACTTGCAGTGGCTCACCACTGGCAAGCGCGGCCCACATTCACTTGGCAGCCGATCACCCTGAGGGTTTTGACAAATACAGCCCCATGACGTCACGCTTGATGCACCTTACCGTCATTGACGTACTCGCTACGGTAGTGGCATTGCGCTTAGACAGCGCCCAATTGCTGCCAAGGCTCAAGGACATGAAACAAAATCTTCGCGCCAAGCGCTATGCCTAACTGTAAAAGGCGCATACAGAAGCTGCGTGCCGAGATGCTGCCAGCGCCACTACAATAGACAGTAATTCGGTGCGCACAGCACCGGTCGGCCACTGGATCTACACCACGCAACGCCGACTATTGAACCGCCGCCAGACAGCCCCAAGCTCGTCAAACGGTGCAATGGTTGAGGCGTATGCACAATTGAATACGCGAGCACACACCATGAGTAAAAAAGTCTTTATCAAAACATTTGGTTGCCAAATGAACGTGTACGACTCAGACAAAATGAAAGACGTCTTGGCTGCGGCACAAGGTTATGAGCCCACCACCGATGTCGATGAGGCAGACTTGATCTTGTTCAACACCTGCTCGGTACGCGAGAAAGCGCAAGAAAAAGTATTTAGCGATCTAGGCCGCGTCAAGCACCTCAAGAAAAAAGGTGTGCTCATTGGTGTTGGCGGCTGTGTGGCCAGCCAAGAAGGCGCTGCCATTATTGAACGTGCACCATTTGTAGACGTCGTATTTGGCCCGCAAACCTTGCACCGTCTGCCAGCCATGCTCAGTGAGCAGCAGCGCACCAACAAACCTCAAGTAGATATCAGCTTTCCTGAAATTGAAAAGTTTGACCACTTGCCACCCGCCAAAGTTGATGGCGCCAGTGCCTTTGTCTCCATCATGGAAGGCTGCTCTAAGTACTGCAGTTACTGCGTTGTGCCTTACACACGCGGCGAAGAAGTTTCTAGGCCATTCGACGACGTGCTGGCTGAGGTTGCGGGCCTGACCGAACAAGGGGTCAAAGAAATCACGCTGTTGGGACAAAACGTCAACGCCTACCGCGGCGTCATGGGCGACACCGCAGACATTGCCGACTTTGCCTTGTTGATTGAATATGTGGCGGCCTTGCCCGGCGTAGAACGCATACGCTTTACCACCAGCCACCCAAAAGAATTCACCCAGCGCCTGGTCGACGTATACGAGCGTGTGCCCCAATTGGTGAGCCACTTACACCTACCCGTTCAACACGGCAGTGACCGCATCTTGATGGCTATGAAGCGAGGCTATACCGCATTGGAATTTAAAAGCACGGTTCGCAAACTCCGCGCTATTCGCCCAGATATTGCTATGAGTTCAGACTTTATCGTAGGCTTTCCAGGCGAGACGGAAGAGGACTTTGCCAAGCTCATGAAACTCATCACCGATGTGGGCTTTGACACCAGCTTTAGTTTCATCTACAGCCCTCGCCCCGGCACACCCGCAGCCAACCTGCTTGATGAGACCCCGCACGCGGTCAAATTAAAACGCTTGCAACACTTGCAAGCCACCATCGAAGACAATGTTCGAGCCATCAGCGCCACGCGCGAGCACACCGTTCAACGTATTTTGGTTGAAGGCCCGTCTAAAAAAGACCAATCTGAATGGATGGGACGAACCGAATGCAATCGCATCGTCAACTTCCCCGCTGGCCCCAACCCTGAGCGTCTGAAAGGACACATGCTTGACGTGAACATCACCCAAGCTCTGCCCCATTCGCTGCGGGGTGAGTTGGTGCTGAAATAAGCCAGCGTTGAACTGTCTCGCCAGCCTGCCATCTGGTGAACATCTTGCTTGAACATGGGATTGCAGCTGACTGCGTAACCGTCGTGCCAGCGTACACCTTGCATCAAGTGTGGGGTTGCAGCTTGTTGTGCTCAGTAGCGATGCGCCAGGACGGCAGCGCAGTGTTGGGTTCAGCAGGCTAAGCGCTTAGATCACCAATGGTTTGATGCGGCCTAGCCCATGCCAGGCATGCCACGCATACCGCCCATGCGCTTCATCATTTTCATCATCCCACCGCCTTTCATTTTTTTCATCATGCCCTGCATTTGTTCAAACTCTTTGAGCAAACGGTTGACGTCTTGCACCTGAACGCCAGCCCCCGCTGCAATGCGGCGCTTACGCGTCGCTTTAATAAGCTCAGGCTTGGTGCGTTCTGTGAGGGTCATGCTACAGACAATGCCCTCTTTACGGCGCAAGTCGCGCTCGACCTTGTCCATATCCATCTGACCTGCTTTGGCCGCCATTTGACCAGGCAACTTGTCCATAAGGCCAGACAAGCCACCCATGTTTTTCATTTGACGAAGCTGGTCTAAAAAATCATTCAGGTCAAAGCCGGCACCGCTCTTAACTTTACTGGCCAACTTTTGCGCCGCGTCCATATCGACACCGGCGGTGACTTGCTCAACCAAGGCCACAATATCGCCCATGCCCAATACCCGTTGGGCGTGGCGCTCGGGATCAAATACCTCTAAACCGTCAATTTTTTCGCTTACCCCCGCAAACTTTATGGGCACACCGGTGACATGGCGCACCGACAGGGCTGCGCCGCCCCTCGAATCACCATCGGTTTTGGTCAGCACAATGCCTGTCAGCGGCAAGGCTTGCGTAAAAGCCTTGGCAGTATTGATGGCATCTTGACCTTGCATGGCGTCGACGACAAACAAGGTTTCAATAGGCTTTAGCGCTGTATGCAAGCTTTTTATTTCTTGCATCAGCAGTTCATCAATAGCCAAGCGACCTGCGGTATCGACCAACAGCACATCAAAGTAATGTTTGCGCGCATAGTCGAGAGCCGCGTTGGCAATGTCTATTGGTTGTTGCTCTGGTGAGCTGGGAAACCACTCGGCGCCAGCCTGTGCCGTGACCGTTTTCAGCTGTTCAATTGCAGCTGGGCGGTACACGTCGGCGCTAACTGTCAGCACTTTTTTCTTTTGCTTTTGCACCAAGTGCCTAGCCAACTTGGCCGTGGTCGTGGTTTTACCAGCGCCTTGCAAGCCAGCCATTAGCACCACGGCAGGAGGTTGAGCCGCCAAGTTGAGGCCACCAGACACGCCTGCGCCGCCTGACATCAGTGCCACCAACTCTTTATTGACCACACCGACTAGGGCTTGACCCGGTGTGAGTGAGCCCACCACGGCTTCGCCAAGGGCTTTTTCTCTAACCTGCGCAATAAGGTCGCGCACCACAGGCAATGCAACATCGGCCTCTAACAGCGCCATGCGCACTTCACGCAACATGTCTGAGACGTTACTTTCAGTGATGCGGGCTTGACCCCGCATGGTTTTAACAATGCGCGATAGACGGTCTGATAAAGCGGAGGCCATGGCTTAACTCTCGATTGGGTAAGGGGCGTTTGAAATAAATCAAAAAACGCATCGTGGGCACAACGCGCAAGCGTGGCGGCGTTAAACTGTTGTCATGATTCTACCGGCCAGCTCCTTATTTCTTGCATTGTCCGCAGCGGCAGTGATGGGCTATTTGGTGGTGGCCACTGCGCACCAGCGATTGGGCCAACGCTGGGCTCAAATTGTCTTCGCTGGCACATGGGTTTTGCACGGCTCGGCTTTGGTCGCTTATTGGTTGGGCCACCCCAACCACTTTGGCTTTGCCGTGGCACTTAGCATTACGGCTTGGATCGTTTCGACTATCTACGGCATTGAAACCCAGTTGCAACCCAAACTTCGCGCACGCTGGGTGTTGGCAGCTTTAGGCGCATTGGCCGTGGCCTTGGCTGTTATTTTCCCTGGCGCTGCGCACCCCATAGCCAGCTCAGTCTGGCTACCTGTTCATTTGGCGCTGGGTTTGGCCTCTTATGGCCTAATTGCCGTAGCCGTTTTTCACGCTTGGCTGGTCAAACGCACAGAGTTCGATATTCGGCACGCACAAGCCCAAGAAGACCATCCGCCCTTGCTGGCCCTTGAACGCTTGATGTTCCAATTTGTAGGCGTAGGCTTTGTGTTACTCAGCGCCACCCTGGTAGTGGGTGCCGGCTTTGCGGCCATGAGCGGCGGTATTGGCTGGCGCTGGGACCATAAAACGGTATTTTCCATGCTGGCCTGGGCTACTTTGGCCACACTGCTGGTAGGGCGTTGGCGACTGGGTTGGCGCGGCAAGACGGCCGCACGCATGTTGTATGTAGGCGCTGGCCTATTGCTCATGGGCTATGTTGGCTCACGCTTTGTTCTTGAAGTGTTGTTGGCACGCCCTTAAACTTTCTACACCAATCATGCTGAAAATACTGCTTGTCGTGGCTGTGATCCTATTTGGTATCTGGTTGTTCAAAAAAGACCGCCGCCCGCCGCCCCCGACCAAACCGACAACATCTGGTAAAACACCAGCACCCGCTCGCGCTTTGCCCATATTGCCGTGCAGCCACTGCGGCACACACACGGATGCGCGCGAGATGGTGCGTGGGCAGTTGGGCGTTTACTGCAGCGCAGCACACTGCCAACTCAGCGGCGATCGCATCAAGCCGTGAATGTCCAGCAGGCTTGGCAGAATGGATGGTTCGAAAACGCCAAGCACTTGCCTTCGCCCAATGTTGGACCGAGACCACCTGGCACCAAGCTGCGTTTGGTTGTGTTGCACTCTATTAGCTTGCCGCCAGGCGAGTTCTCCAACGGCTGCATTGAGCAATTGTTTACCAACACGCTTGACTGGGATGCCCACCCTTACTTCCAGCAGATCCGCGGCACAGAGGTGTCCAGCCACTTCGTCATTGCCAGATCGGGCGAACTCACACAATTTGTATCCATACACGAGAGGGCTTGGCACGCGGGTCAATCAAGTTGGTGTGGCACCAACAACTGCAACGACTTCTCCATTGGCATAGAGCTTGAAGGGCTCGAGGGTGGCAGTTTCGAGCCCTATCAATACAACACATTGTCTGCATTAAGCGCAGCATTGCTGAAGGTCTTGCCTGACATTGAAGGCTTTGCCGGGCATGAGCACATTGCACCGGGTCGCAAGAGAGACCCTGGCCCAGGCTTTGAATGGCAGCGCTTGGCTGTGTTGCTTGGGGCTGACGCCAACCAGTTAAGTTGGCCGATACCCATTCAAAAATAATTCGTTTGTTTTCAAAAAAAGAATTATTTTGGCCCGATAAAAAAAAACTTACAAACACTACCCCTAGTGTCTTGAAGCATTCGCAAACACTAGCTATAGTGTAGTTCTGCCGCAAGGAAGTCTTGCGTGCATTCGGTGTAAATCCCGCTGGATCGTCGCTACGCCATAGGCTAGCCCCATGCAAACAACCGCTTCGCAACTCACACACAGAGATACAAACAACATGCAAACAGACACCGCTGTCGCTACGGACCCAAACAGCCACACCGCATACAACGACAAGGCAGCAGCGCCACGTTCGAACGACACAAGCGCATTTAGCCAGTACCAAATTATTCGGCGCAATGGCGCAGTTGTGCCTTTTATGCCCAACAAAGTGGCTGTCGCCATGATGAAGGCTTTTTTAGCTGTACACGGCACACAAGGAGCCGCCTCAGCCAGCGTGCGTGAAACGGTAGATGAGCTGACCCAAGGCGTTGTTAAGGCCTTGTTGCGTTCACGCCCAGCAGGCGGAACTTTTCATATTGAAGACATCCAAGACCAGGTGGAGTTGGGCCTGATGCGCGGCAGTCACCATGAGGTGGCTCGCGCCTACGTGCTGTACCGTGAACGTCGCACGCAAGAGCGTGCCAGCTCCAAAGAACACGTTGCGCAGGCCGCGCCTGCCGATCGCTTACACGTCATAGACAACGGACAGCGCATCCCCATGGATATGGATGCCATGCGCCACAACATTGAAGCTGCTTGTGCTGGCCTGAGCGCAGACGTCAAGCCAGAGCCCATTTTCAATGAAACAGTGCGCAATCTATACGACGGCGTCCCGCTCATAGAAGTGCAAAAAGCCTCCATTTTGGCGGCCCGCACGCTGATTGAAAAAGACCCGGACTACACCTACGCCACAGCACGGTTGCTGCTGCAGACCATTGCAAAAGAAGTACTGGGTAAGCCGGTCACGCAGTCTGAGTTGGTAGACGCCTACCCAGGCTACTTCCCAGGCTTTATTCAAAAGGGCATCAAAGCTGAACTGCTTGACGAGCGTTTAGGTCAATACGACCTGGTCCGTTTGGGCCAAGCCTTAAAGCCAGAACGCGACCTGCAATTTGATTACTTGGGTATGCAAACGCTGTACGACCGTTACTTTTTGCACATCGGCAAGCAACGCATTGAATTGCCACAAGCCTTCTTCATGCGCGTAGCAATGGGTTTGAGCCTAGACGAGGTTGATCGCGAAGCACGCGCCATAGAGTTCTATGAAGTTCTGTCTAGCTTTGATTTTATGTCTAGCACACCCACCTTGTTCAACAGCGGCACATTGCGCAGCCAGCTGTCGTCGTGCTACCTCACTACCGTGCCCGACAACCTAGAAGGTATTTACGAGTCCATCAAAGAAAATGCCCTGCTGTCTAAATTTGCAGGTGGCTTGGGCAATGACTGGACACGCGTGCGTGCATTGGGTTCCCACATCAAGGGCACCAACGGCGAATCACAAGGCGTTGTACCGTTTCTAAAAGTCGTCAACGATACTGCCGTGGCAGTCAACCAAGGCGGCAAGCGCAAAGGTGCTGTGTGTGCTTATTTAGAGACGTGGCACTTGGACATCGAAGAATACGTAGAGTTGCGTAAGAACACCGGTGACGATCGCCGCCGCACCCACGACATGAACACAGCCAACTGGATTCCAGACCTGTTCATGCGCCGCGTGATGGAAAAAGGCCAGTGGACGTTGTTCTCACCTGCTGATGCCGAAGATTTGCACGACTTGTTTGGTGCAGCATTCGAAAAAGCCTATGTGGCTTACGAGGCCAAAGCTGATGCAGGCGAAATCACCCACTTCCGCCGCATTGAAGCCAGCGACCTGTGGCGCAAAATGCTGACGATGCTGTTCGAAACCGGCCACCCATGGATCACTTTCAAAGATGCTTGTAACGTGCGCTCGCCGCAACAACACTGCGGCGTCGTTCACTCCAGCAACCTGTGTACGGAAATCACACTCAACACCAGCGACACCGAGACAGCTGTGTGCAACCTAGGCTCAATCAACTTAGTACGCCACCTGAAAGACAGTGTTGATGCAAACGGCAACGCCAGTAAAGACCTAGACCACGACAAACTCAAACGCACGATCACCATAGCCATGCGCATGCTGGACAACGTGATTGACATCAACTACTACGCCGTTAAAAAAGCACGTGACTCTAACTTGCGCCATCGCCCCGTTGGATTGGGCATCATGGGCTTCCAAGACACGCTGTACGAAATGCGCACGCCTTACGGCTCGCAAGCAGCCGTTGATTTTGCAGACCGTGCCATGGAGGTTGTTTGTTACAACGCCTACTTCGCATCTAGCGAGCTGGCTAAAGAACGCGGGCGCTACTCCTCATACCCAGGCTCTTTGTGGGACCAAGGCATTTTGCCAATCGATACCATAGACATGTTGGCCGACGCACGCGGTGGTTATGTCGAAGTTGACCGCTCCTCTACATTGGACTGGACCAGCTTGCGCGACAAAATCAAAGTCGATGGCATGCGCAACTCAAACTGTGTCGCCATTGCACCGACGGCAACCATCTCCAATATCATTGGTGTCGATGCGTCGATTGAGCCCTGCTTTGGCAACCTGTCGGTCAAGTCCAACTTGTCGGGCGAGTTCACAGTAGTCAACGGCTACTTGGTTCGTGACCTGAAGCGCTTGGGCTTATGGGATGACGTCATGGTCATGGACTTAAAACACTTCGACGGCTCGCTACGCGCCATCGATCGTATTCCTGACGAAATCAAAACCTTGTACGCAACGGCATTTGAAGTTGATACCAAGTGGCTGGTCGAAGCAGGCGCACGTCGACAAAAATGGATTGACCAAGCGCAATCGCTCAACATTTACATGGCGGGCGCATCGGGCAAAAAATTAGATGAGACTTATAAGCTCGCATGGCTGCGTGGCTTGAAGACAACCTACTATTTGCGCACCATGGCAGCAACCAGTATTGAGAAATCAACAGGCCGTTTAAGTGGACAACACAACGCTGTGTCCAACGAATCCGGTCCTTCTGGAGCAAGTGCATTGGCACCAACACAGGCGGTTGAAGACACATCAATGGTGGCTGCAACCGATGTGAAATTTTGCGCCATTGACGATCCGGGTTGCGAGGCATGTCAGTAAGACAGCGCAACAAACGAAACTGATTGAGCAGCGACCTGCGAATTAACAACGTACAAGCGAAAGTATTTGATGCATACGCACAACACACTGTGCAATTAATCATCTATTTCGCTTTGCGTTTTCACAACTCGCTTTGATAATTTAAATAACAGGACTATTCATACCTATGTTGACTTGGAATAACGACGCCACAAGCCCTGACCAAACTCAGGCACATGCAGACCAGTTTTCTGCCACGCCAACACCAGTGCCAGCTGTTGCCAGCCCCACTGTTGCAACCACGCCAAGCTCTACAGCTATGGGCGCAAGCGCTACAAACACATCAAGCGCACACACCATGAGTGCGGGTCGCGTTAAAGCCTCAGACAAACGCATCATCAACGGTAAGACAGACGTCAACCAACTGGTACCTTTCAAATACAAGTGGGCTTGGGAAAAGTACTTGGCATCATGCGCCAATCACTGGATGCCGCAAGAGGTCAACATGACCCGCGATATCGCGCTGTGGAAAGACCCCAATGGCTTAACCGATGATGAGCGTCGTTTAATCAAGCGCAACTTGGGTTTTTTTGTAACTGCGGATTCACTCGCAGCCAACAACATTGTTCTCGGAAGTTACCGTCACATCACAGCCCCTGAGTGCCGCCAGTTTTTACTGCGCCAAGCCTTTGAAGAAGCTATACATACGCACGCTTACCAGTACATCACCGAGTCTCTTGGCTTGGATGAGGCCGAGATTTTTAACGCCTACAACGAAGTCGAATCGATTCGGGCTAAAGACCAATTCCTCATTCCATTTATTGACCAGTTGTGCGATCCGGAATTTAAGACTGGCACCGTAGAGACCGACCAAGCATTGCTCAAGTCTTTGATCGTATTTGCTTGCCTGATGGAAGGTATGTTCTTCTACGTTGGCTTTACACAGATTTTGGCTTTGGGTCGGCAAAACAAGATGACTGGTGCTGCTGAGCAGTATCAGTACATCTTGCGTGACGAGTCTATGCACTGCAACTTTGGCATCGACGTTATCAACCAAATTAAACTGGAAAATCCGCATTTGTGGACTGCTGAATTCAAAGCCGAAATAAGAGCTCTGTTTTTAGAAGCTGTTGAGTTAGAGTATCGCTATGCGGAAGACACCATGCCACGTGGCGTGTTGGGCTTGAATGCATCCATGTTTAAAGGCTACTTGCGTTACATCGCCAACCGCCGTGCACAGCAAATTGGTTTAGAACCAATGTTTCCAAGTGAAGAAAACCCTTTCCCTTGGATGAGCGAAATGATTGACTTGAAGAAGGAGCGCAACTTCTTCGAAACAAGAGTGATTGAGTATCAAACCGGCGGCGCCTTGTCTTGGGACTAAACTGTTTACGTGCCGTCTAACTTTTGAAAGCCCACCACTGCGTCAAACGACACAGTGGTGGGCTTTGTCGCAGAATTCGTTGGTATCACCTACATGCCGTACCAGGTGCGGTATGTAGGTTATACCTGTGAGTCGCCAAGTGTGGACTTCAACACACTAGGTGTTATTTGAAAATCCAATAAGGAGAAAATCATGGCAACTGCAAAGAAAGCGCCGGCTAAAAAAGCCGCAGCTAAGAAAGTCGCGGCTAAAAAAGTCGCCGTAAAAAAAGTACCTGCTGCTAAAGCACCAGCTGTAAAAAAAGCCCCTGCTAAGAAAGTAGCGGCCAAAAAAGTAACAGCTAAAAAGCCAGCGGCCAAAAAAGTAGCAGCTAAAAAGCCAGCGGCCAAAAAAGTTGCAGCTAAGAAACCTGCAGCCAAAAAAGTAGCAGCTAAGAAACCTGCAGCCAAAAAAGTAGCAGCTAAAAAGCCAGCAGCCAAAAAAGTAGCAGCTAAAAAGCCAGCGGCCAAAAAAGTTGCAGCTAAGAAACCTGCAGCCAAAAAAGTAGCGGCCAAAAAGCCAGCGGCCAAAAAAGTTGCAGCTAAGAAACCTGCAGCCAAGGTGTCAGTTGCTAAAAAAGTAGCTGTGAAGAAGCCCGCTTCGAAGGCGCTTGCCGCAACCAAGACTGCAGCCAAAAAGCCTGCCGTTGCAAAAAAAAAAGTAACAGCTAAAAAGCCTGTTTCTGTTGCCAAGACAACCTTGACACCACAGGCGGCTTGGCCGTTCCCAACTTCAGCTAAGCCTTAAGGCGCACGCTTGTAGTTGGCATCAAAAGCCCTAAGCAACTAACTGTTGCCTGGGGCTTTTTTTCGTTTTCTTTGTTGTTCGTTTAAATGTGTTTTGTAGTTGGCGCGACCTAGTTACCGAACTGCGTAGCGCAGCTGCGTTTTGTAACCCACCATACGACCAGCATCGCTGTTATTGGTCGGCCACTGCACAGTAATAGGATAGCGACTACTGGCACTTAAAAGCGCTGGCGAATCGGGCCAGTCGCTTGGCACCACCGTGTGCGTCATGAAAACTTGATCGTTGCTATCGGTCAACAGCACATCGATCTGCGGCACACCCAACATCAGCTCACCACTGTTCTCAATGGTGACATTCAACTGCAACTCACCGCTGTACAAGCGCATCACTGAAGACGACAGGATACGCAGCTGCGACATATCTTGAACTGGCTCAATGACACAACCCACTTGCTTGCATATGGTGTGGGCATACGGCTGAAGCTGAGGCATACGTGCCACCAGCCAGTCGCGCTGGTAATACGCCAACTGCGCCAGCGCAATCAACACCAACACCAACGCACATGAGGCAATGAACCAGCTCGAACCTGTACCATCGCTGTCTTCCACAAGCGCTTGACCTTGGGGCTCACCTCGCATCAAAGGGGCTTGTTGATCATCCACTGTCAGCAATGGATCATCAGACCATCCTATTGCGCCCGCATCTTGGGCTGTTTGGTCGTACGCAGGCATCACCGAGCGGGCAACGCCGTTGTCACCGCTTGCTTGGGTACCAAGTGTGGGCTCTCGTTGGTCTGCGACAGCACCCTCATGACCCTGTGCACTGTGCGTAATGTCCACGTTGTTGTTTGCGGGCCGATACGTTGTTGCACCCGGTGCCGATGGCAGCGCCTCATCCATGGCTTTTGCCAACGCATCCCAGCTACTGGGCACAGGCGGAACGGCAGAGTTAAGTGGCGTGTCCTGGCTTGGTTCGTCAAGCGCTTGCGGCTGATCAACCGGAGTTGGTCCCTCAGTATCTGGATTTACTGCGGGCCGCGTATCGAACTGAGACTCTGCATGCAGCTGTGACTCAGGCATGGGCTGTGACACGGTTTCGAAAGCCGACTCTTGAGCAACTGCTTGTCGGGTACCTGCAGCAACCGGGGCCGCCGTGGGGGTATCGTCAGCAAAGCTGTTAGAGGTAGGTGACAGTGTAGGAATACCTGTGTGCGCTACCGCATCAAACAAAAAATAACAGCGCCCACAACGCGCCCAGCCTTTAGAGCGCTGTAGCGCGCCTACGTCGGCTTGCAGCGGTGTTTGACAATGCGGGCATTGGGTACTGAGTTGAACAGGAGATCGGTTATCTTCAAACATACCATGGCCTCAATCAATGTTTATGAGCACCCATCAGCACCCAGCCTTCTTGCTCGTCCAATACACGCAATGCAACATAAGGCGCATAGGCGACCTTTAGCTCTTCACTCTGTCGGCTCAAAATACCAGCCAAAATCAGATCACCACCAATTTGCACATGTGCGCACAACAAAGGTGCAAGCACTTTAAGAGGTGTGGCCAATATATTGGCCATTACCAAGGCATATTCACCGTTGGCTAGGTCAGGCAAGCCTGCCATTAAAGGCGTGTTGTTTACACTGGCGTTGGCCACGGTGGCTTGCACCGCAGCATCATCAATATCGACCGCATCGATATTGCTGGCGCCAAACTTAGACGCAGCCATCGCCAAAATACCGGACCCGCAACCGTAGTCGAGTACACGGTAACCATGCAACTCACGTTGGGCAACCCAACGCAAACACATGCGGGTTGTTGGATGGGTACCCGTACCAAATGCCAAGCCTGGGTCTAAGCGCAAAGACACAAGCGCTTGCTCAGGCGGCTCGTGCCAAGTTGGCACAATCCAAAAACTAGGCGTAATTTCGACAGGGGTAAATTGCGACTGCGTCAAACGCACCCAATCTTGATCTGCAACTGGCGCAATGGCAATCACGCTGCACTGCACAAAGAAGTCTTGTAGCGTCAATAAGTCAGCAGCCTCTTTGGCAGCCACTTGCTCGCCAAACAAAGCATTGATACGTGAACGATTCCAACCCGGCAGAGGTGCCGGCATACCGGGTTCACCAAACAGTGCTTGTTCAGCATCGGTGTGGGCATCCGCGTCTTCAACAGACACACTCAAGGCATCAAGTGCTTCCAACGCATCGCTGACAGTCTCCACGTGATCTTGCGGGACTAACAATTTCAACTCAAACATGTGGTTCTCTTTTGGGCTTCATCAACACACCTTATTGGTTAACGCGGGTGCTGCTCAAGCCACGTCTCTAGGTAATGAATATTGGTTCCGCCAGCCATGAATTTGGCATCGGCCGTCAGTTCGCGGTGGAGAGGGATGTTGGTCTTGATACCTTCAACCACCATCTCTGACAGCGCTGAGCGCATGCGCGCCAAAGCTTGGTCACGGGTATCGCCGTGGACAATCAACTTGCCGATCATGGAGTCGTAATTAGACGGCACGGTGTAGTTGTGATAAGCGTGTGAATCTACTCTAACGCCTGGTCCGCCAGCCGTATGCCAGCCAGTAATGCGGCCCGGTGAGGGTGTGAACTTAAACGGGTCTTCAGCATTGATACGGCACTCAAAAGCGTGCCCTTTGACAGTAATTTGCTTTTGCGTAAACGCCAGCTTTTGACCAGCTGCCACTTCAATTTGTGCACGCACAATGTCTATCCCAGTAACCAGCTCTGTCACCGTATGCTCTACTTGCAATCGGGTGTTCATTTCAATGAAATAGAACTCGCCGTCCTCGAACAGAAACTCAAACGTACCGGCCCCGCGGTAGCCAATTTTTTTACAAGCAGCCACGCATCGCTCACCAATTTTCTCAATCAAACGTCTGGGAATGCCAGGCGCTGGCGCTTCTTCAATAACTTTTTGGTGACGGCGTTGCATAGAGCAATCACGCTCACCCAAATAGACCACATTTTTGTAGGTATCAGCAAGAATTTGCACTTCCACATGACGTGGGTTCTGCAAATACTTCTCCAAATACACCTCAGGGTTGCCAAACGCAGTGCCCGCCTCAGCCTTGGTGGTCTGCACAGCATGTAGCAATGCAGCCTCGGTGTGCACCACGCGCATACCGCGACCTCCGCCACCGCCTGATGCCTTGATGATGACTGGATAGCCCACAGCTTTTGCCGTGCGCTTAATAGTAGCGGGATCATCGTCCAGAGCACCTTCAGAACCGGGCACAGTAGGAACACCAGCTTTCACCATGGCTTGCTTGGCTGACACCTTGTCACCCATCAAACGAATGGACGCCGCAGTGGGACCAATAAAAACAAAGCCACTGTTCTCTACACGCTCCGCAAAATTGGCGTTTTCGCTCAAAAAACCGTACCCAGGGTGGATGGCCTCAGCGTCAGTGACTTCTGCCGCGGAAATAATGGCAGGCATATTCAGGTAACTGTGCGTGGAAGATGCGGGACCAATACAAACCGCCTCGTCGGCTAATTTGACGTATTTGGCATCTCTGTCTGCTTCTGAATACACCATCACGGCCTTCACACCCATTTCGCGACATGCGCGTTGGATGCGAAGGGCTATTTCGCCTCGGTTTGCCACCAGTATTTTCTTAAACATACGCGCTTACTCGATGACAAACAGCACTTGGCCATACTCAACAGCCTGGCCATCTTCCACCAACACCTTGGTAATGGTGCCGGTGTGATCCGCTTCAATCTCATTGAGAATCTTCATGGCTTCCACAATACACATACGCTCGCCAGCTTTTACTTTGGTACCAACGGTCACAAAAGGTTCTGCACCTGGACTTGATGCACGGTAAAAGGTTCCTACCATCGGTGACTTCAGCTCGTGTCCAGATGGGACAACAGCAGGTGGTGCGACAGGCGCAGCTGCTGGAACTGGCGCAGCAGTTTGTATGGCCTGCACAGGCGGGGCGCTCATCATGTAAGTGGCGCCGGCATGAGGGTCACTTTTGACAATCCGCACTTTGCCTTCGGTATCTGTAATTTCAAGTTCAGAGACGTTCGACTCTGATACCAAATCAATCAAGGTTTTAAGTTTGCGTAAATCCATAGTCATTCCTCTTAATGTTGTAACGGTTGGGTGCCAAGCCTGGTCTGCAACAATGGCAAACAACAGCTGTACCCAATGGCATAAATTGACAGCCTGCACAAGCACACGCCAGCACAGGGGCGCCGCGTCATGAATACGTGGCTAAAGACCGCAGTGTACTTGAGAATGGTCACTCAAATCACTTACAACCGCTGTGAAAGAAAAAGCTTAGAAACTCACGAAGAATGTTTTTAGTGCCAATTAGCAACAGAAGGTAGCACATAAACCGCTTATAGGTCAGCTGTGCGCACAGGTCATGTTAAGAAACCTTGAACCACTCGTCCAAGTCTTGCGTCTCTAATTTACCGACTTTTTGGTGCGTAACAAGACCTTTTCTATTAAACATAAGAGAAAAAGGGAGTCCGCCGCCTGCATTGCCCAAGCTCTTGGACAGAGCCACACCTTGCATGCCGGCAATACCTACGTCAAAGCTCAGCGGCACACGTTGTAAAAACTGTTGCACAGCTGGCATGTTGTCAACAGCGATTGCCAACACAGCAGCCGTTGCGCGATGTTGCTGAAAATAACGTTCAATCAGCGGCAACTCCTCAACACACGGCGGACACCATGTGGCCCAGAAATTAACCAACAAAGGGCGCCCCAAATAAGGACTCATAGGCAAGTCTTCGCCATTGAGCTTGAGCACACTGCTGCCCCAGAAATCCATCTGGGCAAGGGGCAAGGCGGACTCAGGGGCAAAGCGCTTCCACCCCAAGGCAACGCCTACCGCGCCCGCACCCACCGCCGTGAGCCACCCCACTAAAAGACGTCTATTCAAAGCATTCACCCCATAAAGTTAGTTAATATCACCCATCTCAAGACCAATCTGCATGGCTTGCACGGCCAGCAAGTCACCTCTTGAGGCCCTCCCGTTGACGCCAGATCGCTTGGGTTTGCGTGCACCTCGCACATCATCCTCGTCGTACAGCACCCAGTGCACGCACGTTGGCCAATTAAAACCCGGTAACTGAACCACATGACTCAAGGTGAGGACGTCGCGCCCATTTATACCAGTCACTTCAGTGCTGTCCAATCGCAAGCCCATGTTAATTAAGTCGATATGCGCCAATTTGCAGTCAGGACTGAACAACTGAATGAAGACATCACTTTTGTCTGTTGCCAAACCCTGCCAAACAGCGCCGGTCAGGAAGGGGTTGTGGTGAGGCATACGCTGCATCCAAGCAACCGCACACACCAACAAATCAGACATCGCCTGCGCCTGCGTATCTGGGCAAAAAATGGCTATGTGCTCTCTCACGGCGCTTTCCAACAGCGTGTTGTGGGGCACAGGGGTGCGGCTGGGTAAATCCAAATCATTTACAGCTTGTCGTTTTGCTGGGCCCCACTCCATCCCATCTTCCACAATAAGCCTGGCGGCGGCGGCCGCAATTGCGAGTGCTTGTTCATCCATTCTTTGATTGTGACCCGTTGCAAGGATCTTGGTGCTCGCCGCCTAAAATAGCAACATGCACATTCATATTTTAGGTATTTGCGGCACGTTTATGGGCGGTTTGGCTGCGTTGGCCCGCGAGGCAGGCCACACAGTCACAGGCTGCGACGCAGCCGTATACCCGCCCATGAGCGATCAGTTGCGTGCCTTGGGCATCGAGCTGATTGAGGGTTTTGGCGAAGAGCAACTGGCTCTTCAACCAGATATATTCGTTATCGGCAACGTTGTCTCTAGGGCCAAACTGCCCAATGGCAAGCCTAAGTTTGCCCTCATGGAAGCCATTCTTGATCAAGGCTTGCCCTACACAAGTGGCCCCCAATGGCTGAGCGAACATGTTTTGGCTGGAAGGCACGTTTTGGCAGTTGCTGGCACACACGGCAAAACAACTACAACCGCCATGCTCAGTTGGATATTAGAAGCCTGCGGACTAAACCCTGGCTTTTTAATAGGTGGCGTGCCGTTGAACTTTGGCATATCGGCGCGCTTAGGAGAGCGCAACCCGTCTGGCACCAACAAGCCTCTGTTTGTGATTGAGGCCGATGAGTACGACACTGCTTTTTTCGACAAGCGGAGCAAGTTTGTGCACTACAAACCGGGTACAGCCATACTCAACAACCTAGAGTTTGACCACGCAGATATATTCGACAATTTAGCCGCGATTGAACGCCAGTTTGCACACTTGCTGCGCACCATTGCCTCAAGTGGGCAAGTGGTGGTTGAAGCCAACAACCCAGCGCTACAGCGTGTGTTGGCTCAAGGTGTGTATTGCGGGCAAACCAGCTTTGGCACCGATCCAGCCGACTGGCAGGCCCACGGCCCAGCCCACGATTTCGATGTGTTGTATCAGAACAAAACGGTGGGCCACCTAACATGGGCTATCAGCGGCTTACACAACCAACGCAACGCCTTGGCCAGCATCGCCAGCGCAGCACATGTAGGCGTTGCCCCGCATGACGCTTGCGTGGCATTGGCCACATTCCAAAATGTTCGCAGACGTATGGAGTTGCGTGGCACCATCAAAACCGGCCAGGGCGACATAGAACTCATAGACGACTTTGCACACCACCCCACCGCCATACGCACCACAGTAGGCGGCTTGCGCGGTTTACTAGATGCGCAAGGCCACAACACAGTACGCATAGTGGCGGTATTCGAGCCGCGCAGCAACACCATGAAACTGGGCGCGATGAAAGCCCAATTGCCGGACAGTCTGACCCAAGCAGACCTGGTTTTTTGCTACACAGCAGGCTTAGACTGGGATGCAGCAGCAGCCTTGTTGCCCATGGGTGAGCGAGCGACATGCACTGACAGCATAGACGAATTGGTGAGACGAGTGACACGTGCCGCCCGAGCGGGCGACCGAATTGTGTGCATGAGCAACGGCGGCTTTAGCGGCGTACACGACAAGTTACTGGGCGCTTTGCAAGCCAAATTCACCTGAGATCAACAGTGTGTGCACTTGAATGCCAGCAAAAAAACAACATGAACGCCAACCCAAGTTTGGCGTTCATGTCAGATGTGACGACCCATTCCGCGCCTCGGTTAACGATGCCGTGAATGTGTCAGCCAATGATGCAACTAGGCTTGAACTGGTCTGCCCCTGCGCGTTGCCACCGCTTTACTGAGCACCGCCAACACGGCTTCAGAGTCGTCCCATCCCAAGCAAGCGTCGGTGATGCTTTGACCGTAGACAAGGTCTTCCACCTTGTGTTTGCCTGGGGTGAACTTCTGCGCTCCCTCCAACAAATGGCTTTCCACCATCACGCCAAACACGCTCTTGGAGCCCGACGCAATTTGTTCTGCCACGTCTTGTGCAACATCCAGTTGACGCTCAAACTGCTTGGCGCTGTTGGCGTGGCTACAGTCCACCATTAAACGCGCTGGCAGCTTAGACGCCGTGAGTGCTTCGCAAGCTTCATGAACGCTTTGCGCGTCGTAGTTGGGCGCTTTGCCGCCGCGCAAAATGACGTGGCAATCTTTGTTACCGTTGGTTTGCACAATGGCCACTTGGCCCGTTTTGTGTACTGACAAAAAGTGGTGCCCACGCGCGGCTGCTTGGATGGCGTCTGTGGCAATTCTGATGTTGCCGTCTGTGCCATTTTTAAAGCCAATAGGGGCAGACAAGCCAGAGGCCAGTTCGCGGTGTACTTGGCTCTCTGTGGTTCTAGCACCTATGGCACCCCAAGCAATCAAATCACCAATGTACTGCGGCGATATCACATCTAAAAACTCACTGCCCGCTGGCAAGCCCAAACGGTTGATTTCAATCAGCAACTGACGCGCCATGCGCAAACCTTCGTCAATGCGAAAGCTTTCGTCCATATAAGGGTCGTTAATCAGACCCTTCCAGCCCACTGTGGTGCGTGGCTTTTCAAAGTAAACACGCATCACCACCTCCAGTGTGTCGGCGTATGTATCGCGCAGTACTTTAAGACGCTTGGCATACGCCATAGCGGCGGCGGGGTCATGAATAGAGCAAGGGCCAATGACCACCAATAAACGATCGTCTTTGCCTTCAATCATGCTGCGAATATGGCCGCGCGTAGATGAAATCAGACTTTCAACAGGCGTGCCGGCAATGGGAAAGAATCGAATCAAGTGCTCAGGAGGGGGCAACACATTGATGTCCTTGATGCGCTCATTGTCGGTTTGGCTGGTTTTCTCGACCTGGTTGTACCAGCTTGCGGCGGGATTGGCTGTGCTGGTTGCCTTGGTCTTGCTGCTCATGGTGGGCTCCTGGAATATCGTTAGTGCAAAAAAAAACCGCCTTGCGGCGGTTCAGTGAGAAGAAACAGTAGCGTGGTTCAGGCTACTCACTCTCGACCGCCAAATGTGCGTGAGATAAAAAAGTAACCAAACCAAAATATGTGTTTGTTCATAGAACTGAAATGTAGCACATTAATATAAAAGCCTTGTCGGCATGGGCGACAGCACAACCTCTTAGGCTGTTCCGCCGACCGTCAAACCATCAATGCGCAATGTGGGTTGACCTACGCCAACAGGCACGCTTTGCCCTTCTTTGCCGCAGGTTCCCACGCCACTGTCAAGAGCCATGTCGTTGCCAATCATGCTGACACGTGTCAAGGCATCTGGCCCATTGCCAACCAACGTGGCGCCTTTGACTGGGTATTTCAGCTGGCCGTTTTCTACCCACCAAGCTTGGCTGGCAGAAAACACAAATTTGCCGGAGGTAATGTCTACCTGCCCGCCACCAAAGTTTGTGGCGTACAAGCCCTTTTTCATAGAACCAATAATTTCTTCAGGCGTGTGATCACCATTCAGCATGTAGGTATTGGTCATACGCGGCATGGGCACATGGGCATAGCTTTCGCGCCTGCCATTGCCCGTTGGTGCAACACCGCTTAAGCGCGCATTCATGCTGTCTTGGATGTAGCCACACAGTATGCCGTCTTCAATGAGCACGTTGCGTTGGCTGGTGTTGCCCTCGTCGTCAATGTTGAGAGAGCCACGCCTGTCGGCAATGGTGCCGTCGTCCAACACCGTCACGCCTTTGGCGGCCACGCGTTCGCCAATTCTGCCCGCAAATGCGCTAGAGCCCTTGCGGTTGAAGTCACCTTCCAAGCCGTGGCCAATGGCCTCATGCAGCAAGATACCTGGCCAGCCCGAGCCCAAAACAACCGTCATTTCGCCAGCAGGCGCAGCTTGCGCGTCTAAATTAATGATGGCACTGCCAACGGCCTCACGCACGTACTGTGCGACCAAGGCATCATCAAACATATCCAACCCCAAACGACCACCACCTCCCGCACTGCCCACCTCGCGCCTATCGCCTTGTTGGGCAATCACAGTCACAGATAAACGCGACAAAGGGCGCACGTCAGCAGCCATTAAGCCGTCTGCCCTAGCCACCATCACCACGTCAAACTCGCTGGCCAAGCTGGCCATTACTTGCACCACACGGTTGTCAGCCGCTTTGGCCAAGCGCTCAACTTTTTCCAGCAACGCAACTTTAGAGGCGCTGTCCAAACTTTGGGTGGGATCACCTGCGCAATACAGGCTGCGTGCTGGTGCAATTTTTTTACTGGGCACTTTGATTCGCTTTTCTTGCCCCTGGTTGGCAATGGTGCGCACCGTGTGCGCGGCATCACGTAAGGCAGTCCATGACAAATCGTCGGAATAGGCAAATGCTGTTTTTTCGCCGCTGATGGCGCGTACCCCGACACCTTGGTCGATGGAGAAGCTGCCACTTTTAACAATGCCCTCTTCCAAACTCCACCCCTCTGACCGGGTGTACTGAAAATACAGGTCAGCATCATCAACACCTGCACTGAGCATGTCGCCCAAAGCGCGGCGCAAATGAGTTTCTGTTAAGCCATGCGGCTCCAGCAAATATTGGTGGGCTGTCTGCAAGCGGGCAATGGTGGGGATTCGACTGGTCATGTCACTATTGTAGAAACTAATGAGATAACTGGCAGCGCTTACTGGCTTTAATCGTTTTGGACCACATTCAACCTACATTCGACCAAGCCTCAACAACAGCCTGCTGTGTTGGGTCAGGCGACATCAACCTGCGCCAAGAAGGGTCTGCAGCACCCCCCGCAGCAGAGAAAGTTGAGATGCAACCGTTCATCTAGTGCAACGCGACGCGCCATGTCAACGACATACAGCTCTTTCGCAGGGCCTATTCAGCCCTCTGCAGCGAACCTAGGTAAAGCCGAACTGGCCTTGATCGGTCGCAGCGGGACACACCAAGCTCATCTCATTGAGAAACTCACGCTTCGACTTGGTGACAAACTCGAATCCGTTGGTGACAAAGCTGGCTTACTTCACCTGTGTGCCGCGTCTATCAGGCGTGGGGGGGGACACCAGCGTTTTTGCAGAGGTTACCTAACTCTGTATCAGCCGTTTGGTGCGGGTAATGGCCATTAAGATGCCCAAGCCCATTCCCAGCGTCACCATAGCAGTCCCGCCATAGCTGATAAATGGCAGAGGCACGCCCACCACAGGCAATATGCCACTGACCATGCCCATGTTGACAAAACCGTAAACAAAGAAATTCATGGTGACAGAGCCAGCCAACAAGCGCGAGAACAAACTAGGGGCTTCGAGGGCAATCAACAAGCCTCGAAATATTAAGAACACAAAACCGGCCACCAGCAGCACAGTGCCAATAAAGCCAAATTCTTCGGCGAATGCGGCATAAATAAAGTCTGTCGTTCGCTCAGGAATAAACTCTAAATGGGTTTGCGTGCCCTGCATAAAGCCTTTACCGAATACACCACCTGAACCAATAGCAATCATGCCTTGGATAATATGAAAGCCTCTGCCTAAGGGGTCTTTGAACGGGTCTAACAAGGTGCACACCCGCTGTTTTTGGTAGTCATGCAGCACCACCCAGTCAACGCCGGGGGCGCACCATGAGGACTCCATCACTATCAGCGCAATGATGCCGGCGCTTGCTATCAGCACCGGCGGCCAAATCAGCCTCCAGCTCAGACCTGCAAAATAAATGACAAAGACACCAGACGCCATCACCAGTAAAGAGGTACCAAGGTCGGGTTGCGACACGATTAGGCCTACAGGTATGGCCAAAATCAGTGCTGCAACTATGAAGTCAAATGCGCGCATTTGTCCCTCTCGGCGTTGAAACCACCACGCCAACATCAGCGGCATCGCAATTTTCATAATTTCACTGGGCTGAATCACAACACCCACATTGAGCCAGCGCTGGGCACCTTTTTTGGTGAGTCCAAACATAGCCACTGCAATCAGCAATGCCACGCCTACCGTGTATAAAGGAACTGCCATTGCCATGAGTCGCTGCGGTGAGACTTGCGCTACTAAAAACATCACCACAGCAGCTATCAGCATGTTTCGACCATGATCGAAAAAACGCGTGCCATGGTCAAACCCCACTGAATACATAGTGGCTAATCCAGCGCAGGCCAACATCACCACAGCAAACACCAATGGGCCGTCAAAACCAACGAGCCAAGGTGCTAGACGGGTTGACCAAGCGGGGCTTTTAATAACAACAGGCATGGTCGTTATTATCAACCCCTAAAGCCGCTGTTCGGCGGGACACCAGGTCACACTTTATGAGCACCACGCACTTGCTGTACCTACACGGGTTTAGGTCATCGCCCAAATCCACCAAGGCATGCCTGCTGCGAAACTGGCTGTCCCGACATTACCCTGGCGTGGTGTGGGTTGCGCCTGAGCTGCCCGCATCCCCAGCCGCAGCCATAGGCCTCATAGGCAAGCTCACAGCGCAGTGGCCCGCAGCAAGCAGCGCCGTGATGGGTTCAAGCTTGGGCGGCTTTTACGCCAGTTTTATTGCACAACAGCGAGGGTGGCCAAGTGTGGTCGTCAACCCAGCAGTAGCGGCCCACAGGCATGGGCACAGACTGGTTGGCGAGCACACCATGTGGCACAACCCCACACAAACCATGCATTTTCTGCCCAGTTACGTGGACGAGCTAGAGGCCCTAGCCCTCGATGCTGCCGATGTGCCCGCCAACACCATGGCCATTGTGGCCAAAGGCGATGAAGTGCTGGACTGGCATGAGATGGCTGGCCACTACCAACACGCCCAGCTGCACCTCCTTGCCAAAGGTGACCATGGCCTGAGCGACTTTGAACCTTGGATGGAGCCCATTGCCGACTTTTTGCACTTGCGGGCTTGAAAACCGGGCTCAAACCGCTGGGAAAATCACTGGGCTGACACGGCGCCGATTCGCAGCGCGAGGCAGACATGGGACAATTCAAACATGTACCTATTATTTGAAGACACCGGTAAATTTTTAGCCGGACGCATTTTGTCCGAAACTGACGCCTCATCCCAAGTGGAGTTGGCCTCAGGCAAGCGCCAAAAAGTTAAAAGTACCAATGGGCTGATTCGCTTCGAGCAACCCAGCCCAGCCGAATTCATGGCGCAGGCCACTCAGGGCAGTCAAGACATTGACCTAGACCTGGCTTGGGAGTGTGCCGGCGATGACGAGTTTGGCTTTGCCGACATGGCCGCTGACTACTTTGGCGATAAACCGAACATCATCCAACAAGCCAGCGCCTTGATGCGCTTGTTTGAAGCACCCCATTACTTTCGCCGTGCTGGTAAGGGCCGTTTCAAAAAGGCCAGCGCTGATGTGCTGCAACAGGCTTTGGCCGCCATTCAGAAAAGGGCCGCCATACAAGCCCAGGTTGAGCAATGGACCAGTGATTTGGCCAATGGCCAATGCCCAGAGCCTATTGCCCAACAGTTGTACAAGATACTCTTTAAACCAGACAAGAACGCACCGGAGTACAAGGCTGTTGTGGCCGCTACCAAACAAACACAGCTCGCACCACTGCACCTGTTGCAGCAAGCTGGCGCCATTCGCAACGCGTTTGAGTTTCATTGGCAGCGTTTTTTATACGACCAATTTCCCAAAGGTATTGAGTTTCCTGCTTTGCAAGCACCCCGCATTGACACCGCTGGGTTGGCGCTGTCATCGGCGCAGGCCTTTTCGATTGACGACTCCAACACCACAGAGATTGACGATGCGCTCTCAGTGCAAGGTTTGGGTACAGGCACGGTCACCCTTGGCATACACATTGCCGCACCTGGACTGGCCATTCAACCCAGTGACGCCATAGACACCGTCGCCAGAGCCCGTATGTCGACCATGTACATGCCTGGCTTTAAGGTCACCATGCTGCCCCACGACGTGGTAGAGCACTACACACTGGCCGAAGGGCGCGACTGCCCTGCTTTGTCGCTGTACATCACCATCGATGAAGAGACCCTGACGCTGGGCGAGACCACCACCGTGGTTGAGCGTGTTCATATTGCGCAAAACTTGCGCCACGACAAACTGGGTGATGTGTTTGACAACGCCTTTTTTGACGCACAAGAACCACCTATCGACATGCCGCGTTGGGGCACGGAACTGCGATTTTTAAACCTTTTAGCCAAACAACTCAAGGCTGCTCGCGAGGTGGTAAGGGGCAAGCCTGAAAACTTCAACCGCCCTGATTACAATTTTTCGCTGGTGAAATCGCCAGACGCGCCGGCCTTGCCAAACGGTGACGAAGAGGTTGTCATCACAGCTCGTCCAAGAGGCTCCAACCTAGACCTTGTCGTTGCTGAAGCCATGATTTTGGCCAATAGCACATGGGGGCAATGGCTAGGTGCATTGGGCGTTCCCGGTATTTACCGCAGCCAGGCCAGCATGGCGCCAGGCGTAAAAGTTCGCATGGGTACCAAGATGGCGCCCCACGCTGGTATTGGTGTGCCAGCTTACGCGTGGAGTACCTCACCCCTTCGCCGCTACACCGACTTGGTCAACCAATGGCAATTGCTGGCCTGTGTGCAACACGGCTCAACCGCTGCCCTGGTCGCCCCGTTCAAGCCTAAAGATGCCGAGCTGTTTGCCATCGTTAGCGGCTTTGAAGCCACTTACAGTGCTTACAGCCAATTCCAAAACGCCATGGAACGCTACTGGACGCTGCGCTACTTGACACAACACAACATCACCGATATTTCAGCAGTGCTGTTTAAAGATGGCTTGGTCAGAGCTGACGACTTGCCACTGGTTGTACCTGTTATGGGCGCACAAACCATGCCCAGACACGCGCACCTGCGCATCAAGTTGGGCGAACCCGACACCATGGCTCTAGACATCAGTGGCACCGTGATTGAACGTCTAGATGCCGATGACATTGGCACCGACTTGGCCATTGCGCTTGATGACTTTGGCGATGATGCCGAAGACGCGGACGAGGCAGGCACAGGCAGTCTCAAACTCGCACTGGACTTGGGTGAGGAGGCACCAGCCTCTACAACTGCGCCGGGGCCCAACGGCGGCTAACACCAACATGCCAATGATACAAAAAGGGCGACACACCAACCCCGCCATGAACGCTTAAATCAACCTCCATGGCACCGGCAACACACACCATACGCACCAAGGCCTTAAGCAGCAGGCGCACCCTGCACGCGGCATTGTTGCTGTCAGTATGTGTGCATGCTATGGCCTTGATGGTGCAGCGCGGTGCGCCCACGCTTGAGCCCAGCACGGTGACCTACAACAACACAGTTGAAGTGGTGCTGGTCAATGCGCACAGCGAAACAGCGCCAGACGATGCGCAAGCCATTGCGCAAGATAACCTCGAGGGTGGGGGGCAAGCCGCACCCGGCGTCATGGCGTCTTCCGACCACGCTCCTGCACCCAGAACGTTGACAGGCGACAAGAGATCAACAAATCGGCCCGAAACCAGCGACACGAGCAGCCAACTTCAGGCCATGCAAGCCCAAGAGCTGCGCGTACTGACAGCGCTTAAAAATGAACTTGCCAACCAAGCTGTGGTTCAAATTAGCGCCACAACCGCGACAGACCCCACCATCACCTTGGCGCAAGCCCGCCAAGAGCGACAGCGTCTGCTGTCCCATATTGGGCGCATTGAACAAGCCATTGCGCTGGACAACGCCAGCCCTAAACGCCGGTTCATCAGTCCAGCCACGCGCGCGGCCGTCTTTGCCTTGTACTACGACCACATGCGCCAAACCATTGAAGCGCAAGGCACCCGCAACTTCCCAACCTACAACCAACAACGCTTGTATGGACAACTTGTTATGGCCATTACTGTCGATACACAGGGGCGGGTGCTGGGCACGCGGGTTCTTAAAACAGCCCGCCAAGGCGCGCTCAACCAACGCGCCAAAGCATTGGTTGCGGGCATGCGCTTTGAGCCGTTTCCTGCCGACTTGGCCGCACAAGCCAGTGAACTGGTTGTCGTGACACAATTTGATTTTTTACGCGACCGCACACTCAGCACACAGCTATTGGCACCACACAGCAGTGCAACACCACCCAAGCCATAACCATGTCAAACGTCGCAGACTATTACACCGTTGTTGGCAACCCCATTGCCCACAGCCGCTCTCCGTGGCTACACGCCAAGTTTGCAGCCCAAACCCAACAGAGCATGCGCTACGACCGCAGCTTACTGGACATTGGCAACTTTGCCAGCGGCTTGTCGCTGCTGCGCGCCAATGGGCTGCAAGGCTGCAATGTAACCGTGCCATTTAAGACCGATGCCTTTGAGCTGGCACAGTGGCACAGCCCCGCTGCCATACTGGCGCAAGCTTGCAACACATTGTGGTGGGATGCAGGCGTGCTCAAAGCCGACAACACCGATGGCGTGGGTTTGGTGCGTGACATCACGCACAACGCGGGCTTTAAGTTGCAGGGCACACGCCTACTGGTCATTGGAGCAGGTGGCGCTGGTGCTGGCATATTAGGCCCGCTGATAGATGCTGGATGCACACACATCTTGCTGGCCAACCGCACCCGCACAAAAGCCACAGAGGTGGTCAGGCGCCACACCACCTTGGCCCAAGTTCGCGGCTGTGAACTCAGCGCGACCAGCCTAGACGACCTCAACGGCTCAGACCAACAAGCCTTTGATGTGGTGGTAAACGCCAGCGCAGCCAGTCTTGGTGGACAGCGTATTCATTTAAACGACGCGCTGTTTGCGCCCCATACCTTGGCCATTGACCTGATGTACGGTCCGTCCAGTCGTGTCTTTCTAAACTGGGCCGCCGAACGCTGCAACCAGACACGCGACGGCCTAGGCATGCTGGTAGAGCAAGCAGCACAGTCGTTTGCCATTTGGCGCGGCAGCTTGCCGCATACGGACAATGTGCTGCGCGAGTTGCGCCTCATTGTAGATGCACCAGCCCCTTAACAACACCATGGCAGTCCAACGCACCCGACACAGACTGACCATGGTTCAACGCCAGCGTTCGCTTGCGTGGTCGTGGATGGGATGGCTGGTGCTAGCCGCATGCGCACTCCAGCTGCTAGCACTGGGCAGAATTGCAATGATGGTTGTTGTGGACCCGCAATCTACCAGCTTGCAACGCAGCGAAGCTTGGCGCCTGATGGCGCATCCAGAGGACATGTCATGGCGCCAGGTGTGGGTGGGCGACGCAGCCATCAGCAACAAACTGCGCCAAGCCGTTGTTGCATCCGAAGACAGCGAATTTTTTCGCCACTATGGCGTGGACTGGGAAGCTATTCAAGGTGCATGGCAGCGCAACAGCCGTGCTGAACAACGTGCCGTCACAAAACGCGCCAACAAGCCTGCCAAAGTTGTAGGTGGCTCCACCATTACGCAGCAGCTGGCCAAAAATCTGTTGCTGTCTAAAGAGCGAACTTTTTTACGCAAAGGCCAAGAGTTGCTGCTGACCTTTGCGCTTGAAACCTGTTTAAGCAAGCACCGCATACTGACCATTTACCTCAATAGCGTGGAGTGGGGCGAGGGTATTTTTGGTGCAGAGGCTGCGGCACAACATTATTTTAAAAAGTCTGCATCCAAGCTGAGTTCGCGAGAAGCTGCCAAATTAGCAGTGATGTTGCCCAACCCAAAGTTTTATGAAGACCGCCCCAACTCGGGCTATCTGTACGGGCGCACTATCACCATTCAAGCGCGCATGAATCAAGTGGCATTGCCGCGTGTGACGCCATGAGCTGGGCTGGTAACGTGGTTGGCTTGTTGCTGTTAGGTGTGGTGCGTTTGCTCACCGGTGCACAAGCGCGTTGGCTGGGCTGCCCACCAACAGCAGAGCAGCGCATTTACTTTTCAAACCACCAAAGTCATGCCGACTTGCTCATGATTTGGTCGGCATTGCCCAGCGAGTTGCGCCATTGTGTGCGGCCCATCGCAGCCACAGACTATTGGACGACCAGCTGGCTTAGGATGTGGGTAACCACCAACGTGTTCAACGCCGTTTACGTGCAACGTACCCGCGGTGAGGACAGCGATGAAGACCCGCTAGCGCCCGTAGTTCAAGCGCTCAGTGCCGGCGACTCCATTATTTTGTTTCCAGAGGGCACGCGTGGCAATGCCGCACTCCCGCAACCGTTCAAGGCAGGCTTGTACAACCTGGCCAAACAGTTTCCTAACGTGGTGTTGGTGCCCGCTTGGATAGACAATATTCAGCGCGTTATGCCCAAGGGCGAGGTCGTACCGGTCCCGGTGTTGTGCTCAGTCACTTTTGGCAAGCCCATTGCGCTGACATTCGATGAAAACAGACACGATTTTTTAGCGCGTGCCCGCAATGCGGTGATTGCTCTTAAAACTCAATGAGCCTTTGCACTCATGACCAAACAACCTGTTGCCCATGACGAGTTTTATTAGAGCACTCAGCGAATCACAGCAAATCGGCCTGATGGTTGTTGTCATTTTCGGTGGGCTCATTGCGACCCATGCAGTGCTCGTGTGTCGCAGTGCACGCTACCAATCAATTGCTAACAGTTTCCGGGCTGATAGGCCACTGCTGAAACGCAGTTGGATCATGGCCTTGGTGTTTGTTCTGTGCTGGATTTTAGGCAGTACATGGTCTACAGCTTTGTTTTTGGGGCTGTCGTTTATCGCGCTGCGTGAATTTATAACGTGGTCGCCTACACACAGAGCCGACCACCGCAGCTTGATACTGTCATTTTTTATACTGTTGCCGTTGCAATACGCCTTGGTGTGGTGGGGACTGCTTGACGTATTGACCGTGCTAATTCCCGTGTACGCCTTTATTGCGCTGCCAGTTTTGGGTGCCAGTCAAGGCGATACAGTCCGTTTTTTAGACAGGAACGCCCAACTGCACTGGGGTGTCATGGTGTGTGTGTTTGGTCTCAGCCACGTGCCAGCATTGGTCATCCTTAATTTTGAACATTCAAGCACGCGCAGTTTGTTTTTAGTTATGTTCTTGGTGCTGGTGGTGCAAAGCTGCATGCTGGCGCAGCACTTGGCAGCCAAGCGCTTGGCCAGACACACCTTGCCCAACGGTCTGCGTGTGTTTCAATGGCGACCTTGGCTTGTTGGCATGTTCGTGGGTGGTCTGGTTGGCGCACTCATGGCAGGCATGACGCCATTTAAACCCGGGGAAGCGCTGGCGATGGCGTGGATTGCATGTGTGGGTGGCACACTGGGGCATCGCGTTATGGCGGCCATCAAACACGACAAAGGTATTCAACGATGGGGCCGCTTATCTGGCACCACAGGTGCAACTGGCTTGCTAGACCGCATCGATGCTTTGTGCTTTGCTGCACCCGTTTTCTTACACGCATTGCGTTGGTACTTTGATGTTTAAACAACTTGAGAGCTGCGTCGCATGACACGTATTCTTGGTATTGACCCCGGTCTGCAGTGCACTGGTTTTGGCGTCATCGACTCCCAGGGGCCGCACCTAGACTACGTCGCCAGTGGCACCATCAAAACGGGCGCAGCCAGCCAACTCTTGCCTGCACGCTTAAAGATATTGTTTGACGGCATACGCGAAGTGGTGAGCACCTATGGGCCAGAGGTCGCATCTCTTGAAATTGTGTTTGTCAACGTCAACCCACAGGCCAGTCTTATGCTGGGTCAGGCGCGTGGGGCATGTCTGACTGCCTTGGTGTCTAAAGACTTAGAGGTGGCGGAGTACACGGCGTTGCAGATGAAAAAAGCTGTGGTGGGTCATGGCAAAGCGGCCAAACACCAAGTACAAGAAATGGTGATGCGATTGCTCAAACTACCCGGTTTGCCTGGGCCGGATGCCAGCGATGCCCTCGGGCTGGCCATCATGCACGCACAAGTTGCAAAAACGACCCAAGCCATACAAAAAGTGACCACCACCAATGCGAGGAAAAGCGCTGCATTCAAAGATGGGCGACACTATTAAATCCCAGCGCGGGGGTGTCAAACTGCAATTACAGAACAGACAGATTGGTGCTACCTGCTGGCTATATGCCAGCCAACTGACTGCCAAACAAAATAGCAAAGAAGCCGAGTCCAACCAGCACAGTCCACTTCAGCACACGAAGGCCAAAGCGTTTGTAGCGCTCCTCTGTCGTCAATGCAAACAGGACAAATGACGCCACACATGTGCCCAACAGCGCAAACATAAGAATTTTAGCAATGATCATGCGTTCGTTTTTCTCATAAGTTACCAAGCTGGCGCAGTTTGTGCAAAGCCAAAGGGGGCCGCTTGGATATCGTCAAAAGTGACAATTTCGTAAGCATCGGGCTGCGCCAACAAGGCACGCAGCAACACATTGTTTAAAGCATGGCCCGACCTGAATGCACTGTAGGCAGCCAACAAGGGCTTGCCCACCAAATACAAGTCGCCCATAGCGTCGAGTATTTTGTGCTTCACAAACTCGTCGCTGTATCGCAGGCCGTCAGCGTTGAGAACTTTGACATCGTCCATCACGATGGCGTTGTCTAAGCCGCCGCCCAACGCCAAACCGTTGGCACGCATCATTTCAACATCACGCGTGAACCCAAAGGTGCGCGCTCTGGCGATGTCGCGTGCATATTGCCCGCTCCCCAAATCAAACTCCACACTTTGACCTGTGGCGTTCACTGCAGGGTGGGCGAATTCAATTTCAAATTTCAACTTGTAGCCGTGGTAAGGGTCTAAGCGGGCCCATTTGACTTGCTTGCCTTCCCCGTCGCGCACCTCCACACGTTTGGTTACACGTATGAAGCGCTTGGGCGCATTTTGTGTCACCACACCAGCACTTTGTAACAAGTACACATAAGACGCAGCAGAGCCATCCAAAATGGGCACTTCTTCGGCTGTGATGTCTATATACACATTGTCTAACCCCAAACCTGCCAGGGCGGACATTAGATGCTCAACCGTATGCACTTTCGCACCATTGTGCTCAATGGTTGAGGCCAGTCGGGTGTCTGTCACGGCCAAGGCATTGGCCGGAATATCGACAGGCGTGGGCAGATCTACACGCCTAAACACAATGCCAGTGTCAGGTTGCGCAGGGCGCAGCGTCAGCTCAACACGCTCGCCGCTGTGCAGGCCAACACCTGTGGCCTTGGTGAGTGTTTTGAGTGTCCGTTGCGCAAGCATGTGATTGTTATTTTAAAAGCGTTGTAACAACTTCAACCTCAGAGCAGGCCCATACCCTTGCGGGCAGGGCTGCTTCTAATAGCTGCGCTAACTACCTGTAGAGCAGCAATCAGTCGGCTTGCTTGCGCAAGAAGGCTGGAATTTCAAAATCTTCCATACCACCTGATGACAGCGCATTTACACGCTCGCTCGCTTGCGTGCGGTTGTTACGCCAGACGCTGGGTACTGTGCTTTGTGCGCCTTCTAATTTTTCTGCAAATGCCGCGTTGGCGTTTGTATTGTGAACAGGCATGTTGTCGGTACCCGTGCGCAACACGGTTAATGGGGTGCTTTGGCGCTTGGCACCGCTGCGCGCCAAGCCTGTAGCCACAACGGTTACGCGTATTTCATCGCCCAACTGGTCGTCGTAAGCCGTACCGTAAATCACATGCGCATCTGGGGAAGCGTAGGCACGAATGGTCTCCATGGCCAAGCTGGATTCTTTCAATTTCAATGAACCTTTGGCTGCGCTGATAAGCACCAACACGCCGCGTGCACCTGACAAGTCGATGCCCTCAAGCAAAGGACACGCCACGGCTTGCTCAGCGGCCAAACGGGCACGGTCCGGGCCACTGGCAACCGCCGTACCCATCATGGCCTTGCCTGGCTCACCCATTACGGTGCGCACGTCTTCAAAGTCGACGTTCACATGACCAGGAACATTGATGATTTCAGCAATGCCACCCACCGCGTTTTTCAGCACATCGTTCGCATGACCAAAGGCCTCCTCCTGCGTGATGTCATCCCCATACACCTCTAGTAGCTTGTCATTGAGCACCACAATCAACGAATCAACGTTGGCTTCCAGTTCGGTTAACCCGCTGTCGGCATTGCTCATGCGTTTTTGACCTTCAAAGTCGAATGGTTTGGTCACAACGCCGACGGTGAGTACGCCCATTTCTTTGGCTACACGAGCAATCACTGGCGCTGCACCTGTGCCAGTGCCGCCACCCATACCTGCCGTAATAAACAACATGTGTGCGTCGCCAATGGCTTCACGAATCTCTTCAATTGCCAACTCAGCGGCTTCGCGGCCTTTGTCTGGCTTGCTGCCTGCGCCCAATCCTGTGCCACCCAACTGAATGAGTTTGTGCGCTGGGCTCTGGGTGAGTGCTTGTGCATCCGTGTTGGCGCAAATAAATTCCACGCCGTTCACACCAGTGGCAATCATGTGGCCGACCGCATTACCGCCGCCGCCGCCAACGCCAATAACCTTGATGCGTGTGCCTTGGTTGAATTCTTCTGTTTCAATCATTTCGATGGACATGTAGTTCTCCTTAGGGGTTTAATTTAAATATCGAAAATCTGTTGATCTAGCTGTTAAGTACGTGTGACTGTTTTCTTCGCCTTCGCCTTCGCGAGTTGCTGTTGTCCCCGGGGTCCAATCCCACATAACTGCGAGGTGGTCCGGTATGCCCGCCGTGCTGGACAAAGCGTTGTGAAGACGGGTGTTTGTCTAATGCTTGCATCAAAATACTCCCGTAAACCAGTCTTTGATTCGGCCCAAGACCGACTGCATAGACGTTGCTTTTCGGGCCACTGTGTGCCCACGTAACCTGGCTTGTCTGGCCTCTTCAACCAGCCCCATGACGGTTGCTGCGCGAGGATGCGCCACCATGTCAGACATGGCGCTGGCATGTGTAGGAATACCGCGACGCACTGGCTTTAAGAAAATATCCTCTCCCAATTCGACCATCCCAGGCATGACCGCTGAGCCGCCGACCAACACAATGCCAGACGACAACACCTCTTCAAAGCCTGAATCGCGAATGACTTGCTGCACCAGCGAGAATATTTCTTCAACCCGAGGTTCAATCACACCTGCCAATGCTTGTCGACTCAACATGCGCGGAACACGGTCACCCAACCCAGGCACCTCGACTTGTGCATCTGGGTCAGCCAACAATTGCTTGGCGCAACCACTTAGTACTTTTATTTCTTCAGCATCTTTGGTGGGTGTGCGCAGCGCCATGGCAATATCGTTTGTGATGAGATCGCCAGCAATTGGAATGACTGCCGTGTGTCGAATTGCACCACCAGAAAAAATTGCAATGTCCGTCGTGCCCGCACCAATGTCTACCAAGGCCACACCTAATTCTTTTTCGTCCTCTGTCAGCACTGCTTGGCTTGACGCCAAAGGGTTGAGCATCAGTTGGTCAACCTCTAGTCCGCAACGCCGCACACATTTGATGATGTTTTCAGCTGCACTTTGCGCGCCAGTGACGATATGCACCTTGGCTTCTAAGCGAATTCCACTCATACCAATGGGCTCTTTGACGTCTTGACCGTCAATGACAAACTCTTGTGGCTCTACCAGCAGCAACCGCTGGTCTGTTGAGATGTTGATGGCTCGCGCCGTTTCAATCACTCTGGCAACGTCAGCGGCACTCACCTCTTTGTCTTTAACTGCCACCATGCCGCTGGAGTTGATGCCTCGGATATGACTACCTGTGATACCCGTAAACACCCGCGTGATTTGGCAATCAGCCATAAACTCTGCTTCTTTTAGCGCAGCCTGAATACTTTGTACCGTGGCATCAATATTGACCACTACGCCACGCTTTAAACCATTGCTTTCAGACACGCCAAACCCGGCCAGTTTGAGCTGTCCACTTGTTTGGACTTCGGCGACCACCACCATGATTTTGGAGGTGCCTATGTCTAAGCCGACGATGAGGTCTTTGTATTCCTTGGCCATGATTTTCTCTTTTGCAAAAATTTGTTGTTATTTATTACCGGTAGTCACACCACGCAGTCGAAGCGCATACCCGTTGGGGTATCTCAAATCTGCGGCTTCTAAATCACCCTGATATCGCTGGGTTAACTCGCCAACTGTGCTCACAAAGGGCTGCACGCGGGTGGTAATGTCCGCCGGCGATCCTCGCCCCAAATCCAAATGCACGCCACCCGATAACGCCGCGTGCCATCCACCCTGCTGGCTCATGCGCAAGGCTTCAACCCGCTTACCTAGGGGCTTCACAGCCTCAGCCAATGACAAATAGGCTTGATAAATATCCCGCGCTTGCTCTGGCGGACCATCCAAAATTGCCCACTGGTTGACGTCGCTGGCCGCATCGTTTGCGCTGGCCTCAAACAACTCGCCGTAGCTGTTCACCAAACGCGGTGCACCCGCCTCACCCCACCACGCACGCGCGTGGTGTTCTTCCACTGTGATACGCAAGCGGTTGGGAAAAGCTCTTTGAACCACGGCTTTGCGCACCCAGGGCATGTCTTCCACTAAGTGTTGAACCCGCTTCACATCCACACTTAAAAAACTACCAGCCACCCGACCATTGAGTTGGGCTCGCATACCGGGGGCACTTTGATGCACCACATCACCCACCAACACCAACGAGCGCACTGGCCATGCTGGATGCTGGTAAGCCCAAGCACCAACAATGAACATACTCAAACCCATCAAGCCCAGCATCAGCAACCTGCTCAGTGCGTCCATCACGCGCACATCTACAGGCATGGGTACAGCTACATTCACTGCGCACCGCCTTGAGCCGTCTTAGTTGGCAAGGTGTTGTCCAGTCCAGCTTGACCCAATATGAACAAACACAAATCGGCATAAGGCAGCGATGCTGCAGCCGCAGACATGGGTACCAACGAGTGTCCCGTCATACCTGGCGATGTGTTGATTTCAAGCAGGTAAGGCTGGCGTGTGGCAGCGTCAATCATCACGTCCACCCGCCCCCACGCTCTTACGCCCAAGGTACGGTAGGCCTTTAAAATCATCTCTTGAATGGCGATTTCTTCACCATCAGGCAAGCCGCAAGGGACAAGGTATTGCGTGTCGTCTGTGAAGTATTTGTTGTTGTAGTCGTAGTTGCCGTCTGGCGCTTTGATGAGAATGACTGGCAACGCGACTGCTGTCTCAGCCGTACCCAATACGGGACATGTCACCTCATCACCGCTGATGAACTGCTCGCACAACACCTCGGGGTCGAGCTGCGCGGCAACGCGGTAAGCTTGCGCGCATTGGGATGCGTCTTCAACTTTTGTCAAACCTATGGTTGAGCCCTCGCGCGACGGCTTCACAATCATGGGTGTGCCCAGCTTGTCAAAGGCACGCATGGTCGCCTCTTCGCTGTCAACCAATGCCCATTTAGGCGTTGGCAACCCCTCCGCCGACCAAATGCGTTTGGTCATTACCTTGTCCATAGCCACACTAGAGGCCATCACACCGGCACCTGTATAAGGTATACCCAACAACTCCAAGGCACCTTGTACCGTGCCGTCTTCACCAAAGCGCCCGTGCAGCGCAATGAAGCAACGTTCAAACCCTTGGCTCTTGAGCTGCGATACATCTTGCGCGGCAGGGTCAAAGGCATGTGCATCCACACCATGGCTTTGTAACGCTGCCAACACACCCGTACCCGACATCAGCGAAATTTCGCGTTCTGCCGATTGACCGCCCATCAATACAGCCACCTTGCCCATGGACAATGGGTTAGGCAACGACCAGCTTTGCGCGTTGTAAGTGCTGCTTGTGGTCATGCCAGCTCCTGTTGCGCTGCACCCAATGCCACAACTTGTGCGGGCACGTTGGCGATACTGCCTGCACCCATACACAGCAGCACATCACCATCGCGTGCATGTGTGAAAGCAAATTGCGCCATCTCATTGACATCGTCTATAAATTGCGGCTCCACCACGCCACCCACCCGGATGGCTCTAACCAATGCGCGACCGTCAGCCGCCACGATGGGCACTTCTCCGGCTGCATACACCTCGGTCAGCAACACTGCATCTGACTGTGCAATGACTTTGACAAAATCTTCAAAGCAATCGCGTGTGCGGGTATAGCGGTGCGGTTGAAATGCCAACACCAAACGTCGCCCTGGGTAAGCGCCACGCGCAGCCGCCAAGGTGGCCGCCATCTCCACTGGGTGGTGACCATAGTCATCTACGACCGTCATGTGGCCACCTTGTACCAAAGCCACATCGCCATACAACTGGAAACGCCTACCCACACCCGAAAATGCTCCCAACGCAGCAACCACGTCTTCGTCTTTCAGGCCAATTTCAAACGCCACACCAATGGCTGCCAATGCATTCAGCACGTTGTGCAGCCCCGGCAAGTTCAGCACCACTTGCAAGTCTGGCAATGCCTCAGGCATGTTGCGCTTAACTGTGAAGTGCATCTGAGCGCCCGCTGCCACGATGTTAACGGCTTGCAGCTGCGCATCGTCTGTTAAGCCGTACGTCACCACAGGGCGGGCAATGTCGGCCAAAATGTCGCGTACGGCTGGGCTATCAATGCACACCACAGCCGCACCATAGAAGGGCATGCGGTGTAAAAACTCTATGAATGCTTTTTTAAGATTGCCAAAATCATGGCCATAGGTTTCCATGTGGTCAGCATCTATATTGGTGACCACAGACAGAATAGGCAACAAGTTGAGGAACGAGGCGTCCGACTCATCCGCCTCCACCACAATGTAATCACCACTTCCCAATTTGGCGTTACTGCCCGCGCTGTTTAAGCGCCCACCAATCACAAACGTCGGGTCAAGGCCGGCTTGGGCCAACACACTGGCGACCAAACTGGTGGTGGTTGTTTTGCCGTGAGTGCCGGCAATGGCCACCCCTTTTTTCATTCGCATCAACTCGGCCAACATCACCGCACGCGGAACCACGGGGACCAACAAGGCATGTGCAGCCACAACTTCCGGGTTGTCCGCAGTCACCGCTGTAGATGTCACCACGGCGTGCGCACCAGCAATATGTGAGGCCTCGTGGCCAATAAATACCACTGCCCCCATATGTTTTAAGCGCGCAACTGCTGGGCCTTCGCTCAAATCGCTGCCAGAAACTTGGTAGCCCAAATTAATGAGTACTTCGGCTATGCCGCTCATGCCTGCGCCGCCAATACCAACAAAGTGAATATGTTTGATCACGTGTTTCATCACACGCATTCCTTTTGAATTGCCTGCACCATGGTGTGCACAGCATGTGTTTTTGCAAGTTCACTGGCGTGTTGTGCACAAGCCAATAACGCTTCTCGGTTGACGCTTGCAAGCCAATTGGCCAACCACTGCGGTGTGAGGTCGCGTTGCTGGACCAACCATGCCGCATCGGCCTGCGTTAAAAAGTGAGCGTTGGCTGTTTGGTGATCGTCCACCGCGTGGGGGAATGGCACCAACAACGCTGCTGCGCCTACCGCTGTCAACTCAGTAACGGTACTCGCGCCCGCTCGGCACACCACCACATCGGCATCAGCCATGTATGCGGCCACATCATCTATGTAGGGCCGTAAATCGCCAGCCACGCCAGCATGACAGTAAGCATCACGCAATGCATCAATATGGGCCACACCACTTTGGTGAATGACGTGTGGGCGTATGCGCTCATCCATCAATGCCAAGGCTTGCGGCACCACCTCGTTCAACCCCTTGGCGCCCAAACTGCCGCCCAAAACCAGCACTTTCAAAGGCCCGCTGCGATTGAACATTCGTGCTGCTGGGGTTAGTTGCAATAAGAACTCATTGCGCATGGGATTACCCACCCACTCGGCCATAGGCAATACATTGGGAAAGGCCGTGTACACACGCTTGGCCACACGAGACAAACACCGGTTGGCCATGCCAGCGATGGCATTTTGCTCGTGCAACACCAGCGGTACACCACACAAACGCGCACTCAACGCGCCAGGCACAGTGATAAAGCCGCCAAACCCCACCACCACATTCGGCTTCAAACGCTGCATGATGCGGTTGGCCTGAATGATGGCGCGCATCAGCTTAAACGGCGCAGTGACCAAGGTTTTAAGCCCCTTACCACGCACACCCGAAAAATGAACCAGTTCTAGCGAAATCCCGTGTGTCGGCACTACACGCGACTCCATGCTGGCTGGTGCACCCAGCCAGTGCACACGCCAACCCTTGGCTATCAGGCCTTTGGCAACGGCCAAGCCTGGGTAAATATGACCGCCAGTGCCACCTGCCATGATGACGGCGCAAGGCTGTTTCAGCGATGTCATTGCAGCACTCATGACCGGCCTCCCCGCATCAGCTGGCGGTTTTCGTAGTCAATCCGCAGTACCACGGCCAAGGCCACCAAGTTGAGCAAAATGGCAGAGCCCCCGTAGCTCATTAAAGGCAACGTTAAACCTTTGGTTGGCAGGGCTCCTAAGTTCACCCCAATGTTGATGAACGCTTGAAAGCCTATCCATAAGCCCACGCCTTGCGCGACCAAGCCACTAAAGACTTGGTCTAACGCGATAGCCTGACGTCCTATTTGTACAATGCGCCGTGTCATCCACATGAACACACCAATCACGACCAGCACACCCAACAGGCCAAACTCTTCGCCCAATACGGCCATTAAAAAGTCTGTGTGCGCCTCTGGCAACCAACTCAACTTTTCAACACTACCGCCCAGTCCCACACCAAACAACTCGCCACGGCTAAATGCAATTAACGAGTGCGACAACTGGTAACCCTTGCCCAGAGCATGCTCCTCACTCCAAGGATCTAGATAGGCAAAGATACGTGCGCGCCGCCAGTCACTGAGCCATACCATGGCGGCAAACGCGCCCACGATGAGCGTGCTGAGCAACACAAACACTTTGGCGTTGACACCGCCCAAAAACAGTATCCCCATGGCGATGACCACGATGACCAAAAATGCGCCCATGTCAGGCTCGGCCAACAACAACACACCAGTCAGAGCAATGGCCACGCCCATAGGTGCGATTGCACGCATGAAGTTTTCTCTGACCGCCATCTTGCGAACCATGTAACTTGACGCGTATAAAACCACAGCCAATTTGGCCAACTCTGAAGGCTGAAAGTTAAGCACACCCAGTGATATCCAACGCTGTGCGCCGTTGACTCCTTTGCCAATAAAGGGAATGAGCACCAGTACCAGCAATACCAGGGCCATCACAAACAAATTGTTGGCGTGTTTTTCCCACTTCACCATGGGCACTTGAAATGCCAACACGCCAGCCACCAAGCCGATAAACATGGCCACCAGGTGACGTATTAAAAAATGTGATGCGCTGTAGTTTGCGAAGCGTGGGCTATCTGGCAGCGCAATTGTTGCCGAATACACCATCACCAAACCCCACAGCACCATGGCCAACACCGCAAACATCAGCGGTTCATCAAAGCCATGCTCTCGCACGTCAAGTGGTCGGCTGCGCACGAAATCCCTACTGTTGACTCGCACAGGAATAAACTCAGCCTTGGGCGGTTGTTGCGCCTTCGCGCCAAACAATCGGCCCAACAAGCCTGGCGAACGTGTGCGTGCTTGTGTCACAACAAGTCCACCCCCACATCAGCTGACAGCGCGGCCACTGCATCTGTAAATACCTCGGCACGGTGACTGTAGTTGTTAAACATGTCAAAGCTGGCGCAAGCTGGTGAGAGCAGCACTGCATCGCCAATTTGAGCCAACTCCTGACACAGCTGCACGGCTAGCTGCATGCTCTGCACCTCATGCATGGCAACACCAGCTGGCGCTATAGCCAGCCTTATGGCTGGCGCATCCCGACCAATCAGCACCACTGCTCGCACATAGTGAGCCACAGCTGCGCACAAGGGATTGAAGTCTTGACCTTTGCCATCGCCTCCCAATATCAGCACCAAGCGACGCTCGCGCCCTAGACCTGAAATGGCGGCCAATGTAGCACCTACATTTGTACCTTTGCTGTCGTTGACATATTCCACATCATGTACGACAGCCACAGACTGCATCCGATGTGGCTCGCCTGTGTATTCACGCAGGCCGTACAACATAGCGGCCAAATCGGCACCCGTGATGGTTGCCAAGGCCAAGGCTACCAAGGCATTGGTCGCGTTGTGCTGCCCACGAATGCGCAGCGCATCAGCTGGCATGAGACGTTGCATATACACATCTACCGGCTTGGCCAGTTGTCCACGCTTGGGCGCTTGTATGTGGTCGTCTACAGGCAGCGCACGCACCAACCATGTCAGTCCATTGGTACTGTCTAAACCCCAGTCGCCCACACGCGTTGGCGCATCTGTTCCGAATGATGCCCAACTTGGATGCGCAATACTGGCTTCACCTCGCTTGGGCTGGGGTGCAGGCTGAGGGATGAACTGCATCACTGCCGCATCATCGCGGTTAAGCAAACGCAGTCCCATTGCACCAAACACTTGGCCTTTGGATGCTATGTAGTCAGACATGTTGCCGTGCCAATCAAGGTGGTCTTGACTGATATTCACAATGGTCGCGGCGTATGGTTGCAAGCTGGTGCACGCATCGAGCTGAAAGCTGGACAATTCCAACACCCACACTTGTGGCCACCGGTTGTTGTCTAGACAGTTGCTCAGCGCATCTAGCAACGAGGGTGAAATATTGCCCGCAGCAATGGCATCTATACCAGCGCGTTGTAGCAGCATTGCGGTCAACGCACACACCGTTGTTTTGCCATTGGTACCCGTTACCGCCAGTACCTTTGGTGCACGGCTTGTGACAACGGGCTGCACGGCAGGAGCAGCCAGTGCATGCGGTTCTTCGTTGTCAGTAGCGACAGCCTGTTCAACAGCCATGTCAGCGTCCACACCGTCAATAATTGCTACATCAGTTGAACCGTTTAACTTGTCAGCGCTACCGACGACATCAGGATAGGCTTTAGATGTAGCTTCGCCATCACCACTATGCGCGTCTACCGCTGCATTGAGGGTTGCCACAGTGGCCGCCGCAGCCTCTTGTGCGTCGAGGCTTAGAGTCTCTGGCCCTGTTGTATCTGTGATTGGGCCTGGCTCATGGTCTAGCAAACCTTGTACAAACAAGTCAACCTCATTGCCATACACCACCTTGTGCGTTTCGCACCACTGGCGAACCACTACCAACTGCGCTGGCGCCAAACCTGGACTGCGATATACCGCATTCCAACGCTGTAAACCCATCAGGTCGTCGTCGAAGTCTTGTTGTACAAAGTTGAGGTGCGGCCACTGCGTTTGCAACTCGCTGAGCCGCTGCACGTCGCTGCGGTTGTCAGCCACCATCACCTGCGCACCCATGCGCACGCACCAACGCGCCATGGCCAAGCCAGACACGCCAGCGCCGAGCACCAGTACGTTCAATGGGGTGGTTGGTGTATGCATAGTGCTTGGTTTAGCGCAACTTCAGCGTTGACAATCCCACCAGGCACAGCAGCATGGTGATGATCCAAAAGCGCACAACCACTTGGGTTTCGCGCCAACCTTTTTTCTCAAAGTGATGGTGAAGAGGTGCCATTTTTAAAAGCCGCCTACCTTGCCCGAACCTGCGTTTGGTGTACTTGAAGTAAGACACCTGCAACATCACCGACAAGGCCTCCACAACAAAAATGCCGCCCATGATGGCCAGCACAATTTCTTGTCGCACAATGACTGCAATAGTCCCTAATGCTGCGCCCAAAGCCAAGGCACCCACATCACCCATAAACACTTGCGCAGGGTGGGTGTTGAACCACAAAAACGCCAAACCAGAACCCGCCATGGCCGCGCAAAAAATCATCAACTCGCCAGCGCCTGGAATAGACGGCAGCAACAAGTAACGTGAGAAGTTGGCGTGACCAGTTACGTAAGCAAACAACCCCAACGCAGACCCCACCATGACCACGGGCATGATAGCCAAGCCGTCTAAGCCGTCTGTCAAATTGACCGCATTGCTGGATCCCACAATTACCAAGTAAGTGAGAACCACAAATCCAAGCACACCCAGCGGGTAGCTAACCGTCTTAAAAAACGGCACCAATAGGCTGGCGGTTGCAGGCAACTCCACATTAAAGCCGGACTGCACCCAGGTCACAAACAGCTCCCAGACGCGTGCGTTAGACACCTCAGACACACTGAACACCAAGGCCAAAGCCGCCAATAGACCGATGACCGATTGCCACAAGTATTTTTCGCGTGACGGCATACCCTCTGGGTCTTTGGCCACCACTTTGCGCCAATCGTCCACCCAGCCAATCGCGCCAAATGCCAGCGTCACTGTTAGCACAATCCATACAAAGCGGTTACTCCAATCAGCCCATAACAGGGTTGATATGGCAATGGCAATCAGAATCAACACACCGCCCATGGTGGGCGTACCACTTTTAATCAGGTGGGTTTGCATGGCGTATTCGCGAATGGGTTGACCGATCTTGAGTGCGCTCAATCGCCTGATAACAGCTGGGCCCGCAATCAGGCCAATTAACAGCGCTGTTAAAGCAGCCATCACGGCCCTAAAAGTAAGGTATTGAAACACCCTTAAAAAACCAAAGTGTGGGGACTGGCCTTGTAGCCAATCTGCTAAATTAAGCAGCATGACCCGCTCCTTTCTGATGGATCACATCTGCTAGACCACCGTCTTGCCAAGCCAGCTCTAATGCCTGAACGACGCGCTCCATTTTCATAAAGCGCGACCCTTTGACCAATACGCTGGCGGCATTGCCACAAAGCTTGCAAGCGACTTGCGCCAACTCATCGACGTGTGCATGCCACTGCACCACCTCTGCTGCAGCAGATGTGTCAGCGTTCTCACCCACCACCTGTTGCCACCAAGCCCCAACCACGTCAATGCGCTCAATGCCTGCTTCCAATGCGGCCAACAATACCTCTTGGTGGTAGGCCACGCCTTGCTCACCCACCTCACCCATATCACCAAGCACCAACCAACGCGGCGACGGCATTGCCGCCAGCATTGCAACCGCAGCTTGTACGGAATCTGGATTGGCGTTGTAGCTGTCATCGACCAAGGTCACAGGTTGCTGACCACGGTGCAGCAACACAGCACGTGAGCGACCACTGACCGCCTCAAAGTTGCGCAGCCCTTGCGCAACTGCGCTTAACGACACCCCACTGGCCAGCGCACAAGCAGTCGCTGCCAAAGCGTTGCGTACATTGTGTTGTCCGGCCACCGCCACTTCAACGTCTATATCGCCTTGTGGCGTACGCATGTGCAATTGCCATGCCGTACCAAGCCACTGTGCTGTGCCAAACACCGTGGCGTGTGTATCGTGGTCTGAAAACGTCCACACAGTAATGTCACGGTCTAGGGCTTGCACCGCTTGTCGCCATGTATGTGTGTACGCATCATCGTGCGGAAAGACTGCTGCGCCGTGTGCGGTTAAGGCCTTAAACACGGCTGCGTTTTCTTGCGCTACCGCATCAACGCTGTGCATGAACTCCAAGTGCTCGCGCTGCGCATTGTTCACCAATGCCACTGACGGTTGCACCATAGCGGCCAAACCTGCAATTTCTCCAGGGTGATTCATACCCAGCTCAACCACGGCGCAACTGTGGTGGCGACGCAAGCGCAACAGCGTTAGCGGCACACCAATGTCGTTGTTGAAGTTGCCAGCTGTAGCGAGTGCCCGTTTACCTTGCGCAGCGCGCAATATAGAAGCCACCATTTGCGTCACGGTGGTTTTGCCGTTGCTACCAGCAACGGCAATCACAGGTAAGTTCAATGTGTTGCGCCAAGCGGCTGCCCATTGGCCAAGCGCGATACGCGTGTCCGGCACTTGTACGCCAGCCAGTTTCGCGCCAGCCAAGCCACTGCTGGCCAAAGCAACACCAACGCCTGCAGCGCTGACTTGCGCCAGTAAAGCGTTTGCATCAAAACGCTCACCTTGAATCGCCACAAAGCAGTCCTCACGTTGAAGGCTGCGCGTGTCGCTGTGCACGCGTGCACGCCCATCCTCATCATCACCAACACGCAACAACCAAGCGGCAATACCCGTCTCACCGTGCACTTGTGCATGGGGCAACTGCGCCAACAGGGCTACTGGGTGATTGATGCGCGACATACTCATAGCGATGTACTCGCACGCAGGGTCCGCAACGCGGCGCTGGCCACTTGCACATCAGAAAACGGCATGCGAACGCCACCTATTTCTTGGTAATTTTCATGCCCCTTACCAGCGATCAAAATCACATCGCCCGGGCTGGCTGTTGCAACAGCCATTGCAATCGCTTGTGCCCGCTCCACTTGCTGCAACACTAGTTTGCTAGGCGCTTGGCTATGTGCCAGCGCAGCGACCATGAGTTGCTCAACAATGCTGTGCGGGTCTTCGCTGCGAGGGTTGTCGCTGGTAAATACAACTGCGTCAGCATGTTCCACTGCTTGCTCAGCCATAGACGCGCGTTTGCCCGTATCTCGATCGCCTCCGCAGCCCAACACACACCACAAGCGCTTGTTGCCGTAACCCGTCATGGGTCGCAATGCCTGCAGGGCTTGCGCGACAGCATCTGGCGTGTGTGCGTAATCAACCCAAACTTGGATATCACTTCGGCCCGCATCAACCGCTTCCATGCGCCCAGGCACAGCCCGCAAGCCTATGCATGCCACACCGGCTTGCGCCAACTCTATGCCCAGTGCGCGCATGCTGGCCAACACGCACAGCATGTTGCTCACGTTGTAGAGGCCCGCGATGGGTAAGTCAAAACTGTAGTTGTTCACCACGGCCGCTGCGCTGTACTCACTGACATCAAATGACGTACCGGATGCAGTCATGTGCACGTTTGTGGCTAGCAGCATGGCACCCATATACGTACTGACCATGTTGTCGCTGCCAGCTGTTGCAGCGGGTAGCTTGTTATGGCTGCCCATATTTCTATCAGCAGATGACGACACACCAACCGCCCATGCAGTCACATGCGCAGGCAATGTTTGCAACAGATCTCGACCATGCGCGTCATCTGTATTGACCACTGCAGCGCTCAGGCCCGGCCACTTGAACAAGGCCTGTTTGGCCTGCCAATAATTGGCCATAGAGCCGTGGTAATCCAAATGGTCTTGTGACAAGTTGCTAAACACAGCCACGCGTATCGCGGTGCCATTCAAACGTTTTTCTTCTAGACCAATGCTGGACGCTTCCATGGCACAGGCCACAGCGCCGCTGTCAGCCATCGAACGCAAACTGCTTTGAACACGTATGGGGTCTGGCGTCGTTAAGCCGGTTTGCATCAAGTCGCACAGACGCCCAACGCCCAAGGTGCCCATCACACCGCAATCGCTGCCCGCCGCGCTCAACGCTTGTGCCAACCACCAGCTGATGGATGTTTTTCCATTGGTGCCCGTGATCGCCACCACACTCAAGTCTTGGCTAGGCTGCGCGTAAAAAATAGCGGCAATCTCGCCGCACAACGCTTTTAAGTTCCTAACAAAGGCGATGCGGCTGTCGCCCAGCAGCTTGGTGGGCAAGGCGCTATGGCTGTCCTCTACACCCTGAGCTTCAACCAGCACCGCAACGGCGCCCTTGATCAACGCCGCTTGGACAAATGCACGTGCATCAGCAGCGTAGCCAGGCCAAGCAATAAACGCATCCCCCGCCTCGACCTCGCGGCTGTCACTGCACAAGTTGGTGACACCGCTGGCGCGCAGCCAATCAACAGCGTTCTGTGGCGTGTCAAATGTTGGGCGGTGTGTCGTACTCAAAACGACTCCTGTGCGCCAACCGCATTGATGTTCGGCCGTACCACTTGGTCGGGCTGCAACCCCATAATTCGCAAGGTGTTTTGCACGGTTTGGCTAAAGACTGGTGCGGCCACTATGCCGCCATAAAACTGCCCTTTACCCGGCTCGTCAATCATCACTGCCACCACCACACGTGGCTTGTCTGCCGGTGCATACCCTACGAAGAATGCTCGGTATTTTTTGCCATAGCTCTTACCTTCGACCTTGCGTGCCGTACCCGTTTTTCCGGCCACCGAGTAACCTAGGGTTTGCGCTCTGGGCGCAGTACCTTCGTCGCCTGTCGCCAAGGCCAGCATGTCGCGCATTTGCCCTGCCACTTTTGGACTGAATACGGGCGTACCCGTTACAGCGCCGTTGGCTTTAATCATGGTCAACGGCGCCATGTCACCATTTCTTGCAAAGATGGTATATGCGCGCGCCAATTGAAACAGCGATGTTGATAAGCCGTAGCCATAGCTCATAGTGGCTTTTTCAACTGGTCGCCATGACTCATAGCCACGCAACCGCCCACTGGCCGCACCAGGGAAAGGCACCACAGGTTTTTGACCAATACCAACTTGGGTAAAGGTGGTCCACATGGCTTGTGCAGACAAATCCATTGAAATTTTTACAGTGCCAACATTGCTGGACTTTTCGACAATCTGCGTCACATTCAACACACCGTGCTCGTGAGAGTCGCTGATACGATGCCGGCCAATATCGATATAGCCAGGCGCCGTTTGATAGGTCGTGGTGGGTGTCACCACGCCGCGCTCAAGCGCCAGCGCCACGACAAACGGCTTCATGGTAGAGCCAGGCTCAAAGGTATCGGTGATGGTGCGGTTGCGCAGCAACTCGCCTGTTAAATTACGCCTGTCGCTGGGGTTGTAGCTTGGGTAATTGGCCATCGCCAGCACTTCACCACTTTGAGCATCCAACACCACTGCGCTGCCGCCCTTGGCCTTGTGCAGCTCAACAGCCGTACGCAATTGGTCGTATGCAAAAAACTGTACTTTGCTGTCTATGGACAGTTGCACGTCTTGCCCGTTCACCGGCGGTATGACGTCGCGCAAGTCTTCAATAATGGAGCCCATGCGGTCTTTAATGACACGGCGCGATCCAGCATGACCAGACAGCTGCGTGTTAAAGGCCAACTCCACCCCCTCCAGCCCTTTGTTTTCAATATTGGTAAAGCCCACCACGTGGGCTGCTGCATCACCCTCTGGGTATAAACGCATATACTCCTTGGTGTCAGACACACCCACCATACCCAACGCCTTGATACGCTCACGCGTGGCTTCGTCTACTTGACGCTTGAGATACACAAACCCGTCAGCCGAACGCTTGATGTGCTCGGCTACGGCATTTTTATTCATGCCCAGCAGCTTGGCCAACTGACCCATATTGGGGTCACTCGGGTTAGCACCATCTGCCCAAATGCCAAATGCCGGCACGCTGCTAGCCAATATCAAACCGTTGCGGTCCAACACACGCCCGCGACTCGGTGGCAGTTCAATGGTGCGGGCAAACCGTGCCTCACCTTGCTTTTGGAAAAAGTCATTGCCAAGGAGTTGTACATACACCGCCCGCCCAGCCAAGGTGACAAACGCCAGCGCCAGCACAGCCAATACAAAGCGGCTGCGCCACACTGGTGTGCGACTGGCCAGCAATGGACTGGCGCTGAAGGCGATGGTGTGGCGACTTGATCTCACCGCGCATCCTCTTGCACATCTGCAGGCAGCGCTGGTGTGTGACCAACGTACTGGGTGATTGATGGATCAGGTGCCCGCATATTCAAGCGCGTAGAGGCAATACGCTGAACGCGCCCTGGGGCTACTTCGCCGCGGCGCTGCACACGCAATGATTCAAAGTCGCTACCCAACTGGCGCTCCATAGCCGCAGCCTGGTCAACTTGCGTGTACAAACGACGTGATTGATATTGGGTGTTGATGAGCGTAAAAGCTGTGGCCAAAATGGCCACCACCAATATGGCATTGACGCGCATCACAGCGGCACCTCAGTTCGCTTGGCGACGCGCATCACAGCGCTGCGTGAGCGCGGGTTGCCAGCGACCTCAGCCGCGCTGGCTCTCACACGACCTAACGCCACCAGCCTCAGCGGCGGCGGGGTTGCAAACAAGGCACGCCTATCTACCACTTCACGCGAATGCTTAACGATGAACTGCTTCACTATGCGGTCTTCTAGTGAGTGAAAGCTGATCACAACAAGACGCCCGTTGGGCTTTAATAAGCGCAGACTGGCATCTAGCGCTTGTTGCAACTCCTCAAGCTCGGCGTTGATAAAAATCCGAAAAGCCTGAAATGTCCGCGTGGCAGGATCCTTGCCCGGCTCGCGGGTTTTGACCGCGCTAGCCACGATCTGGGCCAGTTCGAGGGTGGTTTGAATAACGCCCCGCTCCTGTCGGCAGCAATCAATCGCCTTTGCAATCTGCACAGCAAACCGTTCTTCGCCATATTCACGAATCACCTCCGTTATGTCAGCCAGTGCGGCATCTTTTAACCATTCAGCAACGCTCATGCCACGCGTCGTGTCCATGCGCATGTCCAGCGGGCCGTCTCTTCGAAACGAAAAACCACGCGCTGCATCGTCCAATTGTGGCGAGCTCACCCCCAAGTCCATTAGCAACCCATCCACGCTTGCTTCTGGCAAATCTGCAATGGTGTGAAATGCTTGGTGACGAATCGCAAAGCGCTCGTCTGTCCAGGTCTGTGCGTGAGTCACGGCTTGTGGATCACGGTCTACACCCAGCAAGCTGCCTTGCTTGCCCAAGTGTTTAAGAACAAGTGCTGAGTGCCCGCCTCGTCCAAACGTGGCATCTATGTAGCGCCCGCTTGGCTGGATGTGTAAGGCCTCTACAGCCTCTTCCAGTAAGACGGTATCGTGCGACCATTGCGTATTCACCCAAGGGCCTTAAAAGGAAAAGTCTTTAAATACATCAGGCATATCGCCTTGCATTGCTTGGGCTTCTTGCGCCGCGTAAGCACCCCCATCCCACAACTCAAAGTAACTGCCCATACCCAATAACATCACATCTTTTTCGATACCAGATGCGGCACGTAACTCTGGCGAGACAAGTACACGCGACGTGCTGTCCATTTCCACATCAGAGGCGTTGCCCAAGAAAATGCGCTTCCACCACTGCGCCTGCATAGGCAGCGCGGCGATGCGGCTGCGAAACTCTTCCCAAGCAGGGCGTGGGAAAATCATCAAACAGCCATGCGGGTGCTTTGTAACTGTGAGGCAGCCCTGCGCGTCGCTTTGCAATGCGTCGCGATACCGGGTCGGCACTGACAGCCGCCCCTTGGCATCGAGGTTGAGAGAAGAAGCCCCTTGAAACACCGTGATTAATCCTTAAACAACACTTTTCACCACTAAATTGCACTTTTTGACACTTTATCAGGATTTCACTGACATGCAAGTCTTGCAGTAAGTTTTTTTCAATGGAATCAATGACTTACACGGCAAGTCAGGCAGTTGTGCAAAATTAAAAATGTATAAAAAAGAACGACTTACAAATTGCAATGCAAGTGAGTTGTCAGGGTTTTTTAGGGTTTTGTGCAAGCACTTAAATGACATGCTTGTCACCATCAACGCAGGCACCGCTTGACCGCATCAGAGGCTAACGGGTCTCACACATTGAACCAAACCGCTTCACCCAGGCGCGCGTTGGTCGCGTGCCTCACTCACAGAGACAGTACATTGGCTGGCGTTTCAAAGCGCTGATAAAACCCCAAGCCAGTCTCAAGACGTGGCGAGAGTCAACGCACACAGCGGTGCGCTCAGACAGCGTTGGGGTACCACCCACGCAAAAAAAACGCCCACATGGGCCCTGGATATCAACCAGGGTATGTGGGCGGTGGGCGCAGCGCGGTTTGCTTTACATATGTTTAGTCACCAAACATTTTTTGCTTGAGCTCGCGGCGTTGTTGGGCTTCAAGAGACAAGTTGGCGGTTGGGCGCGCCAACAGGCGACCAACGCCAATGGCTTCTCCTGTCTCATCACAGAAACCATAGTCATCGGCATCAATGCGCATGATGGACTGCTCAATTTTCTTCAGCAACTTGCGCTCACGGTCGCGTGTGCGCAACTCAAGTGCATGCTCCTCCTCAATCGTGGCACGGTCGGTCGGGTCGGGCACCACCACTGTGTCCTCACGCAAATGCTCAGTTGTCTCGGACGCACTGGTCAAAATATCTTGCTTGAGTGTTGCCAGTTTGGAGCGGAAATACGCCATCTGTACTTTGTTCATGTACTCAGACTCGGCCATTGCCAACATATCGGCATCGGTCAGCTGGTCTAACGCAAGTGTTTTCCAATTGTTGGCACGCTTAGGGTCCCTTTTTATGGGCACATAGGCCGGAATGCTCATGGTAGGTTTTTGATCTGAAATAAATGTGGCCTTGACCGCGCTAGGGTCATGCGAAGGCGTCATTTCGGCTTCGGTCATGCTGGGCGCGACGGGCTTGCTGCTGGGACGCTTGCGTCCAGTTTTGCCTTCCGGCATTTTTGTAATCACTTTGGTACTTGTCTTCTTGGCAACTGGCTCTGCAGCTTTCGCTGGTGGTGAGACTGGCGCTTTGGCAGCAGTCTTTACAGCGGGTTTAGCCGCCGGTTTAACTACCGCTTTTGCGGGGGCTTTGATAACGGCTTTAACCGGTGCTTTGGCGGGCGCCTTGGCGCCGACTTTGACCGGGGCTTTAATGGAGGTCTTAATAACAGACTTGGCGACTTTGGCGGGTACCGGTTTTTTGGCAACCGCTCTGACAGGCGCAAGCTTTAAGGGGGCCTTCGCCACAGGCTTGGCTGCAGCTTTTTTAACTGGTACAGGCTTCTTGACTGCAACTGGCTTTTTCGCGACCGCTGTTTTGACTGTGGGTCTGGCTGATGGTTTGGCTGTTGGTTTGGCTGATGATTGAACAACAGTTTTTTTAACAACAGGCTTTGCTGGCGGCTTTTTAGCAACCGTGACAGGCTTGGCAGGCTGCTTCAATGCTTTTTTTGCAGGTGGGCTTGCTTTGCTTTTAACGGCTACCAGCACGGTTTTATTGTTCTTACCAGGCTTCACAGTCGGTCTCCTAGGGTCAGTTTGCTGCTCAATTGCGCAGGCGTTGTTATACCCGTTTTATGTGACTGTGACTATTAAAGGTTTGCCCTTTAATTGGCCAAAGTCCATGTGTGGGCTTGTCAACTGGTCTTAATCAAAGATTGATCAAGGCCTTGAATCAAGATATCTTTAGGTAAATCAATACCAATAAACACCATTTTGCTTTCGCGCTGCTCCCCCATAGCCCACTCAGGACCTAGGTCGCTGCCCATGAGTTGGTGCACGCCTTGAAAAATAACTTTCCGCGAGGTGCCCTTCATATTCAGCACACCTTTGTAACGCAACATACGCGGACCATAAATATTCACAACGCTGCCCAAAAAGTCTTCTAACTTGGCTGGGTCAAACGCACGCTTCGAGCGGTACACGAAGCTCTTGACATCGTCGTCATGGTGATGGTGGTGTCCGTGACTGTCCTGCTCGTGAGACGGGTGGCTGCAATGTTCACCATGCTCGTGATCATGCGCGTCGTCATGGCCATGTTTGTGGCCGCTGTGATCGTCATCTTTTAAAAAATTAGGGTCAATATCTAGCTTCGCATTGAGATTGAAGCCTCGCAAGTCAAGCACTTCCGAGAGTTTTACATCACCAAAGTTGGCTGTACGCATGGGCGCGCGTGGGTTCATGTGCTTGAGTCGGTGCACCAACGCATCCACTTCCTCTGGGCTGACCAGATCGGCCTTGCTGATAAAAATTTGATCGGCGAAACCCACTTGACGGCGGGCCTCTTGACGGTCGTTAAATTGTTGCGCGGCATGTTTGGCATCCACCAAAGTCACTACCGCGTCCAACAAGTACTGCTCAGCAATTTCATCGTCCATGAAAAAAGTTTGAGCCACAGGACCGGGGTCAGCCAAACCTGTTGTTTCAATAATAATGCGCTCAAAGTCAAGTTCGCCTTTGCGCCGCTTTTCGGCAAGGTCTTGAAGTGTGGTTCGCAGGTCATCGCGGATGGTGCAACATACACATCCATTGCTCATTTGAATGATGTTCTCTGTGGTGTCACTCACCAAAATCTCGTTGTCGATGTTTTCTTCACCAAACTCGTTCTCAATCACCGCTATTTTTTGGCCATGCGCCTCACTGAGCACACGCTTTAGCAGCGTTGTTTTACCTGAGCCCAAGAAGCCGGTCAAAATTGTAGCGGGGATTAAAGACATAACAACCTCAATGTATAAGTGCGCTGAAACAACCAAGCTTAAATATGGGACACATGTGTCATTTCAATGCGTGGCCCATTTTTAAATGCTGGCATGCAAGGGCACAAAGTGTAGTGCATTGTGCACACCCCCTGTTGTGACCACAAAAAAGCCACCGCTCGAACGTGAGCGCAGTGGCTCTTTATGAGTCAACGCAACCAGGTAGACCCTGGCTGGCAAGGCAGCACGTGCACCAAATCATCTGTGGCGCTAGCGGTTTGGCTTAAGGCTTGAGATAGACATAGCCCTCTTTGGCTTGTATACGCGCCACTTCGGCAACACCTGAGGGAACCACTTTCACTTCCAACAGCAATAAACCAGGGTCAATATTGCGCCCTACCAAGGTGTTGTTACACGCACGAAACTCGACACCTTGTGCGGCCAAACCAGAGACCAAGCCTTCAAACTTGCCACCTTTAGGTGTTTGGGCGTCCATCAACATAAAGTCAATGCCTTTACCGTGACCAACCACCACAATTTTGGCGCTGGGATCAGCCGCCAAATGGTTTTTAATGTTTTGCAAACCGCGGGCAGCTTGCTCGACCCCATCGGTCATGTGATACAACGCCTTGATGGGCTCATCGGCTTGAGCGCTGGCGCCACAACCCAAGGCCAAACTCAGGGCTATCAATACGGACTGAATCATGTGTTTCACAGCTTGTTTCTCCTACAAGTGAACCCGTCAGCAGCCTATCTGATGACCTCGCACTACATTGCTTGCCAATGCTACGTGTTTTTAGACAAACGCACTTGAGATTGCGCAGTTGCTACGAGTTTTTTTTAGCTTTTGGGTGTGCTTGGTCGTAGATGAGCGCGAGATGCTGAAAGTCCAGCCTCGTGTACACCTGGGTGGTGCTGATGTTGGCGTGGCCAAGGAGCTCTTGTACGCCGCGCAAATCACCGCTGGACTGCAGCACATGGCTTGCAAACGAGTGGCGCAGCATGTGGGGGTGCACAGCTGTAGGCGTGCCTGCCAGCTCCGCACGTTTGCGCAAACACACCCGTACATGCTGAGGACTCAAGCGCTGGCCACGCTGGTTCACAAATACTGCCGCTTGTAGGGTGGACTGGTCGCAGGCGCTGTGTGTGGTTGGTTCGCTCTGGGCCTTGCTTGCCTTCGCGGGCTTAACCCATTGCAGGCGTATGGCCAGCCAAGCTTGCAAGGCAGCGGCGGCCTTGGCCCCTACCGGCACACTGCGCCACTTGCCGCCTTTACCCAACACCTGGGCCTCACCTGCGCGCATGTCAACCCAACCGCGCGCGCCTTGGCTGGCTTGCACGTCCAACCCCAACAGCTCGCTCAGCCGCAAGCCGCTGCCGTACAACAGCTCGACCATCGCCACATCGCGCGCCTCTAATGCCGGGTCAGCGTGCAGGTTGTTGAAAGAGGCGAGTTGCACCGCGTCGTCCACGCTCAAAGCTTTGGGCAAGGGCTTGGCTGTTTTGGGCGCCCGAATGTCCTGCACAGGGTTGCTGCCCACCAACTTGTGCTGTCCTGCCCACTTGTAAAACCCCCGCCAACTCGACAACATGCGGGCAATGCCCGAGCCGTTGCGGCCTTGGCTGTTCAGAATGGCCACCAGACGGCGAATGTGCATGGGCTGCACACCCAGCACGTCAAAGCTCTCGGCCTCGGCATCGAGCACGAACATGGTGTTCAACATGCGCTGCAGAATCAGTAAGTCATCGTGGTACAGCGTGTAGGTTCGCTCACTTAGGCGTTTTTCAAACCGCACATAGTCTAAGTAAGCTTGTAGATGCGCACCCATGACCGTCATGCGTTAGGGCAGCAAGCGGCTTAAAGCCGAGCTGGCCTGGGCGCTGATGCGCTCTAAAAACAAGGTGCCCATATCGGCTGTAAACCGTGCCTCATCGTCAGACGCCAGCACCAGCAAACCAAACACTTGCTCGCCCGAGCGCAGCGGCACCACAGCCATGGACTTCACCGCATCGCCATCGGCCAACCAGTTCAGCAAGGGCAATTCGCGACGCACGCCGCAGTAAGACTGCTCCAAATCATTGGCGTAGTCTTTGACTGCTGTCTCAACCGCTGCGGCAAAGTCGTTGCTGGCGAACGCACTGTCTGCACCCCATAAGCGCAGTGCTGTTTGAGGCATGTCGTAAATAGCAGCCAACTCGGTGGTCACCACACGCACCAAATCTTCGGCTTTGCGCGCCCTCAGCAAGGCCACTGTCCAGTCTTGTAGCTTGTCGGCTATGTCCACGTTGTGTTTGCCATAACGAATCATCTCTGCAGCTTTCAGCTCAAGATCGCGCACCTTGCCTCTCAACATCTCGGCTTGGCGCTCTTGCAGGCTAATGGCGCGGTGGCTGTGTGGGCTGGTCAGTTGCACGCCAGCCAGCATATCGGCGTGGCGCTCAAAGAAGTCCGGCGTATTGGTCAAATACTCGGCAATGTCATCTTCGGTAATGGGAGGCAGTGTGTTGTCGGTCATACGTTTAATCGCTAAGGTGTGCGTAAAATTTATTGAATGAAAACCAGTCTAACGTGCAGATCGAATGGCTCAGGCAAGGTCAGGCACTTCAACAGCACCTTCAAAGACAGTCGTCGCGGGGCCGGTCATAAATACCGCGTGGCCCAAACCAGCCCACTCTATGAGCAGGTCGCCGCCACGGGTGTGCGCTTGCACGCTCGCATCTAACAAACCCCAACGTATGCCAGCCACCACGGCGGCACATGCGCCAGTGCCACATGCCAAGGTCTCACCGGCGCCGCGCTCATAGACGCGCAATTTGATACGGTTGCGCCTTACAATTTGCATAAATCCAGCGTTCACACGGCGTGTAAAACGCGGGTGAGACTCCAGCCAAGGCCCCCAAGCGTGAACGGGGGACAGCTCGGTATCGCCAACCACTTGAACGGCGTGTGGGTTGCCCATTGACACCAAGCCAAGCTGCATATTGGTAGGCCACACCACGCCTGCAGCCCCCTGTCGCTGCGCCCCATCAGTGGCATCTAGGTGCCAAGCCTGCCAACTGCCCACTGGTTGTGGTCTGAGGTCACGCGCCTCAAAGCCAACATCGGCTATTTCAAAACTGGGCATCCCCATATCCACACGCACCAACTGCTGCGCGTTTTCACTCAGCTCAATTTGGCCCTTCGCCAATTGCACGCGTATGGTTGATTTATCGGTTAGGCCGCGGCTGCGCACGTAACGTACAAAACACCTGGCGCCGTTGCCACAGTTCTCCACCTCACCGCCGTCAGCGTTGTGGATCACGTAGTTGAAATCAACCTCAGCAGAGCTGGGTGGTCGAACCGACAAAATTTGATCAGCACCCACACCAAAATGGCGATCAGCCAGCCACCGGTATTGGGCCTGGTTCAAGCCGAACTCGCCCTGTGTTTCGTCCAGCACGACAAAGTCGTTACCAGCGCCTTGCATTTTTGTGAACTTGATGTGCATGGCCACATTATCGACTGTCGCCAAGTACAACGCCAAGCCTTTCCATGCGTTGCACAATCGACGCATGCCACGCTTACACATGCAACTCCACCCCACACGCGACATACCCGTTGCCAAACCCGCCGCCACCGTCATGTTGGTGCGCGACGGCGAGCTTGGCATAGAGGTATTGATGACGCGCCGCTCAATGACCGCCAGTTTTGCCCCCGGCGCTTATGTCTTTCCTGGGGGGCATATAGACCCGGCAGATGGCCAACCGCACAACCACAGCCGATACCGCGCCACCCAAAGCGCAGCTTTGCAAACCGCAGCATTGGCCGCCGTGCGCGAAAGCTTTGAAGAGTTGGGCGTGCTGCTGGCCACCAATGCACAAGGCGTTTGGGCCACCAGCGCTGATGTCGCGGCGATAGATCGCTCAGGGGACTTTTATGCCCAAACCCAAGCGCTGGGTTGGCAATTGCGTGGCGACACCGTGTTTATGTTTGCACGCTGGATCACCGACCGCGACTTACCAAAGCGCTATGACGTGCCTTTTTTGGTGGCCCGCATGCCGCCCAACCAAACGCCAGTCGCCGATGAGTCTGAGCAGTTTGAACCGGTGTGGGTGCGCCCAAGCGAGGCTTTGCAACGCTTCAAGGCTGGTAATTTTTTCATCATTTTTCCTACTATTCGCACGCTAGACAAACTGCAAGCCTTTGACAACGTGGCGCAGCTGCTGGAGACCTGTCACAGCGAGCAACCCTTGTTTACCAGCTGCCCGCGCGCGGGGCTGCTCAACGGCAAAGAAACTCGCCATATGGAGCACGAGCAGCCGTTTGGTGAGTTGGCCTTGGTCTCTCCGCATGGTCAGATAGTGCATGAACTCAAGTGGCAGCACGACACGCCAGTTGCGCTGCTGCGCAACGTGCAACGCCTCACCGCGCCCAACGCCGGCATGATGACAGGGCCAGGCACCAACAGCTACGCCGTGGGCACGCCAGACACCGGCTACATCGTGATTGACCCGGGCCCAGCCGACGCCGCGCACCAGCAGCGGTTATTTGATGCTTGTGCGGGTGACATACGACTCATTGTGTGCACCCACTCGCACCCAGACCACTCACCAGGCGCTCCACTGTTACAACGACTGTGCGCCACACCGCCTGCCATTGCTGGCGTAGCCAGCGGGCCACACTCTAGACCAGACAGCGTGTTTGCGCCTCAACGTGTGCTGGGTGATGGCGAACAGATTGAGCTAACTGGCGATACGTACACCCACCGCATGCAAGTGGTCTACACCCCAGGGCATACGGCCAACCATATTTGCCTGTGGTTAGAAGAGGACGGCTTGTTGTTTGCCGGCGATCACATACTCAATGGCAGCACCACCATCATCAGCCCACCTGATGGCCACATGGGTGATTACCTGCACTCGCTAGACAAACTAAGCGCGCTGTGCAGCGCCAGCGAGTCATTTATATTGCCCGCACACGGTTATGTGCTGGAAAAAGCCGCCGCACAGATCGCGGCATTAACAGCGCATCGCCTGCGCCGCGAAGCCAAAGTAGCCGCTGCCATGGCGCACACCCCACAAGGCAACGAGGATGACTGGGTGGCCATGGCCTATGACGACACACCCACGACGCTGTGGCCGTTGGCCAAGCATTCCATGCGCGCTCACATAGAGCACCTGAGAGATGCGTCAGCTGGCTAAACCGCATGCAAATAGCTTTGGCTTGGCAAGGTCAAGCATTTGCAATGCAAAAAAAGTGTGAAGCCAGCCGATACGCCGGATTTTGTGAAGTGGTTGTAACACCACCCTGGTCGCCATTCATCTGGGCCGCTGGTCGCCCAAGCGGCTCGGTGCTACCTACCCGCCAACAATCTGCGGATCACAGCTTGCACAACACAGGGTTGTGCGTGTTGGCCTATTTGGTATTGCTGCGCGTAGAGATTGCCCGTTTCACCCGCACTTAAGCGGCTCGTCTCTGTTGCTCTAATCGTCACCTTAGGCCCTTGCAGGCGGTCGGTGCGCAGGTGTTACCTGCTACGCTATCCTATGCAGTCCGGACGTTCCTCCAGTGCAGCCTTTCGGCTTATGCACCAGCGACGACCTAGCTGGCTTCACGCAGACGATAATAACCTCTTTGCAATGACTCAGAGCCCATTGCCTGTCGCTTCCCTTTGCTTGATAACCACAAGCCCCCACAGGAACCTCATCATGATTCGCTTGTCTGAGCTCAAGCTCGGCCTAGAAGACGTGCCCGTCGACCACAGACGGGCCGCAGACGCCCCCACAGAAACAGACGCCGACCGTGCGCCAGTCGGCCATCCCACGGCCAAGCTCACAGAACTTGCAGCCACAGCGCTGGGCATCGCCGCTAAAGACATTGCCAGCCTGCACGTCTTCAAACGCAGCTTTGATGCGCGCAAAGCCCGCCTGCAAGCCGTCTACATCGTTGACCTTGCGCTGGTTGAGACCGAGCAAGAAGGCGATGTGCTGGCACTGTGCACACCCCACCCACATATCAAAGCCACGCCAGACATGGGTTGGTACCCACCTGTTTTGACGCCTGCACGTTTAAACATGCCGCGCCCCGTCGTGGTGGGTTTTGGACCGTGTGGCCTGTTTGCTGCTCTGGTATTGGCGCAAATGGGACTCAAGCCCATAGTCTTAGAGCGAGGGCAAAACGTGCGCCAGCGAACCAAAGACACCTGGGGTCTCTGGCGACACAACACACTCAACCCTTACAGCAACGTACAGTTTGGCGAAGGCGGCGCAGGCTTGTTCTCTGACGGTAAGCTCTACAGCCAAATTAAAGACCCGCGCTTTTTAGGACGCAAGGTCATGAACGAATTTGTTGCCGCCGGTGCGCCCGCAGACATTTTGTATGAAGCCCATCCCCACATAGGCACCTTCAAGCTCGTCAAAGTGGTAGAGCACATGCGCCAAACCATTACGAATTTGGGCGGCGACATTCGTTTTGGCCAGCAAGTTGATGAACTGCTGCTTGACGAACACCAGCGTATTCGCGGTGTGCGTGTGTCCGATCTGGCAGATGGCAGCACCTACGAGCTGGCCAGCCAACACGTGGTCATGGCCTTGGGTCACAGTGCGCGCGACACCTTTGCCGTGCTGTACCAACAAGGTGTGGCCATGCACGCCAAACCCCTGTCAATTGGTGTTCGGATTGAGCACCCGCAAAGCGTCATAGACGCCTCTCGTTGGGGCAGACACGCAGGTCACCCCTTGTTGGGTGCGGCCGACTACAAACTGGTGCACCATGCCAGCAACGGACGCGCGGTGTACAGCTTTTGCATGTGTCCAGGCGGTACTGTGGTGGCGGCCACCTCAGAGCCTGGCCACTTGGTCACCAACGGCATGAGCCAATACTCTCGCAACGAGCGCAATGCAAACGCCGGCATTGTGGTGGACATCACCCCTGCTGACGCACCCATGACGCAAGCGGCTTGGACGGCCTCCTTTGGTGACACGCTAGGGGCAACATTGTTTGAAGACGCACAAGCTAGGCTCGCGGCTGCAGCCAACCCGCACCCGCTCACCGCCATCGTGTTGCAACGAGAACTTGAGCGCAACGCCTTTGCCGCTGGTGGACACGACTACTGCGCACCCGCCCAACGCGTTGCTGACTTCTTGGCCAACACCGCCAGCACCTCGCTGGGCAGCGTGACGCCAAGTTACCAGCCCGGCGTCAAACTGGTTAACTTGGCAGACATACTGCCCGCATTTGCCGTCACCGCCATGCGTGAAGCCCTGCCCGCTTTCGGTAAAAAAATCAAAGGTTTTGACATGGCGGACGCCATCATGACCGGTCTAGAAACGCGAACCTCTTCGCCGCTGCGCATAGACAGAGACGACCAACTACAAAGCCCGACCGTGCGCGGCCTGTACCCCGGTGGCGAAGGCGCTGGCTACGCCGGCGGCATCCTATCTGCTGCCGTCGACGGCATCAAACTAGCCGAAGCCATAGCAGCCAATTAATTGGGGTCAGTTAATTGGGGTCAGAACCCAATTAACTGCATTATTTGCCCCGCGACAAACAAATTAATTAGGATCTGACCCTAATATTTAAGGTTTATTACGATATGTCTTTTGAAGCTTTAGGGCTAGAGCCCATGTGGCTAGAGGCGCTGACAACGCTGGGGTTTGAATCGGCTACGCCGGTGCAGCGCCGTGTTATCCCTGCGCACTTTGCAGCAAACGACGGCATTGGCTTGGCCCCAACTGGGTCGGGCAAAACCTTGGCGTTTGGCCTGTCGTTGTTGCAACCGCTGCACCACGTACCACTGCCAGAAGTTGGCGGCGGTGTGTATGCCGTGGTACTGGTGCCCACGCGGGAGTTGGCACAACAGGTCAGCCACGCCTTGGTTGACCTCATTAAAACTGTCCGCATACAACACACCACCCCCCTGCGCGTTGTGACCGCTGTTGGCGGGGCATCTATCAACACGCAACTCATGGGGTTGCGTGCAGGCGCCTCGGTGCTGGTGGCCACACCCGGACGCTTGCTGGACTTAATCGACAACGGCGGTGTGGCCTTGCACATGCTGCGCCACGTGGTACTGGACGAAGCTGACCGTTTGCTAGACAGCGGCTTTAGCGATGAGTTACAGCGCATCCACCAAGCCATTGACCAAGCCACGACGCACGCTGCAGTCAAACCACCACAAACATGGTTGTTTTCTGCCACTTGGAACGACGAGGTAGATAGTTTGTCGCAAGCGTGGTTGCGTCAACCCGTTCGCGTAGAAGAAACCGCTGGCGTCGTTGCGACACCGCCAATTGAGCAACGCGCAATAGCCGTTGACGAAAAGCGACGCACTGCCTTGTTGCTACACCTCATCAAAACGCACAAATGGAGACAGGTGCTGGTGTTTGTGGGCACGCAATACGCCGCCGATCATGTGGCGGATAAGTTGTACAACAACTTCAAAGGTGCCAAGGTGTACGCCACGGCTTTTCACGGTGGCTTAACGCAAGCGCAGCGAACCACTTGTTTAAACGAATTTAAAACTGGCCAATGGGACGTTTTGGTCACCACCGATTTAGCAGCGCGTGGCATTGATATTGCCGCGCTGCCTGCTGTGGTTAATTACGACCTGCCTCGCAGCGCCAGCGATTACACCCATCGCATTGGCCGCACAGGCCGAGCTGGGGTGGCCGGCGAGGCGGTGAGCTTTGTTACACCAGCCGCCAGTCGCCACTTCGAACTCATTGTGCAACGCAACCAACTGACGATTAGGGTCGAGTTATTGGCTGGCTTTGAAACCACTGACCTTGCCCACGTTCAGCCTGAAGCGACCGACAGCAGCACTGGCGGACTTGATCCCAGCGGGGGCATAAAAGGCAAGCGCATGAGCAAAAAAGACAAGCTGCGAGCAATGGCCCAACATACACAACAAGAGCCAGAGCCAGAGCCAGATCAAAACCAAATTCAAGATCAACAACAAGCCCAGACAGGTCTGCCTGGTGCTATTGACGCAACAGGTACAACCGACTCAATCGGTCAAGCCAACCCATCAGACAAGCCCAACCTCTAGGCCTCCCACCTCAACACCACATACGACAAGCGCGACGAGTACAACGGGGGCACGAGCTGCTGAACAACACGACCACGGCCTGCAGGCGCCAAGACAGCCCATCGTGTAAACGGCTTCTTTACAGATGTCCCTGGCGGCTTTCAACTAGCTGTTGCGCAAACGCTCAATGCGCTCTTCCAATGGCGGGTGGGTAGCGAACAAGCTGCCTAAGCCACCTGCGATGCCCATAGCCGCCATTGTTTTGGGTAGCGTCCCAGCTTGCATGCCGCCAAGGCGCTGCAGTGCATTGATCATGGGTTGCTTGCGACCCATGAGACTGGCAGCACCGGCGTCTGCGCGAAACTCGCGCTGGCGACTGAACCTAGCCACGATGACGGCGGCTACAAAGCCCAACAAAATGTCCATCACAATGGTGGTGATGTAGTAGCCCATACCGGGACCAGCGCTTTGTGTGTCATTGCGTCGCAATGCAGCATCTACGGAATAGCCCACCACGCGGCTGATGAACACCACAAAGGTGTTCATCACGCCTTGAATCAGCGTCATGGTGACCATGTCACCGTTGGCAATGTGTGCCACCTCATGACCAAGTACAGCCTCGACTTCTTCTCGTGTCATGCCACGCAACAAGCCAGTGGATACAGCCACCAATGCCGAGTTTTTAAATGCACCTGTAGCAAACGCATTGGGTTCGCCTTCATAAATGGCCACTTCTGGCATGCCGATGCCCGCGGTAGTGGCGAAGCCTGAGACGGTCTGCAACAGCCACGCTTCATCGGCGTTGCGGGCTTGCACGATCACTGTGGCACCCGTGCTCCACTTGGCAATTGGCTTGCTCATCAGCAGCGAAATAATGGCACCGCCAAAGCCCATAAGCAACGAAAAGCCCAACAACATGCCGAGGTCTAAGCCATTGGACGTCAAGAACCGATTGACACCCAGCAAGCTGGCTGTCACGCCCAATACCAGCATGACAGCCAAGTTGGTCATCACAAACAACACAATACGCTTCATTTGAATTCTCCCGTGGTCTCAGACATGAAAACTATTTTCAGTTCAGTGCCAGCAGCCGAATCATATGTGGGCTTTGGCGTAAATTTCAACGGTCTGTTAGTGCTGCCACACGTTGTGGGGGATTTTGTCCAAGACGCAAAGGCCTGAACACCTGTGGGTCGTCATAAAAGCTGGGGTGTGCGTTGTCGTCGCACCAGTTCGGAGTGCCCATAACGGGCAACGGCGTGAATGGCTTTTGACTTAAGTCGTCGTCGCGCAAAGCTTGTGCAAGTGCATGGTCTATGCCGCTGATAGCCGATTGCTTGCCAAACAATGCCTGCACAGACGGCGTTGGGAGCCACACATGCGCGGTCAAACTTTTGCGGGGGTACAGCAGCAGCTGCTCAAGCAAGGCATGGCCCATGACCAACAATTGACACTGCGCCCACAGCGGACGCAGCGTGACAAAAGCCATCTGCCACTGGCGGTGACGCAGGGCATCCCAAATAGCGGGAGGGGCCAGCAGCACAGCACCGTTTTCATCCAACAGCGTCAGGGCATCTCGGGTAGGGCCGCGGGTTTGACCAACACCACCAGCAGCCTCTAGAGCCTGCCACTGGCGCTGGTTAAGCGTTGCCTTGGTGTGCGGCCAATTGAGCCACATCAAACCATTGAAAAAGTCATGCGCACCACAGCGTGTCGGCACAGTGCGGGTTTGATAAATGTACGCTTCATAGGCTTGGCCGTGGGGCAACGCAGACTGCGCGACAAAACCCGGGCTGGCTTGGCGTGGCGATTGATGCAACAACTGCGCACAGGCCTGCCCTGCATCTCGCAACGCATGTAGGACTTGCCAAACCGGCTCACCCCGCAACACACCCTGCGCCAAAGGGCGTCCCAGCTCGGCATAAGGCGTAAGCCAAGCTTGCTGCCAATTTATGCCAGCCAGTGGTTGCGGCCAGGTGGCTTGTGCACCAGACATACCCGGGGTTTAAGCCGCCACGCGCCAGTGCAACGGCTCACCACCACCCAAAGGTTTGATAGAGGCCGCGCCAAACGGAAAGTCCAGGGGCGGCACCCACGTTTCGCGCTTGAGCGTCACCGTACCGGTGTTACGAGGCAAACCGTAAAAGTCTGGGCCATGTTCACTGGCAAAGCCTTGCAGCTTGTCCAATGCGCCCGCTTGCTCAAAAGCCGTGGCGTACAACTCAATGGCCGCGTGTGCGGTGTAGCAACCAGCACAACCGCTGGCGTGCTCTTTCAAGTGGGCAGGGTGAGGTGCACTGTCGGTGCCTAAGAAAAATTTGGACGACCCACTGGATGCAGCGGCCAGCAGGGCTTGACGGTGCTTCTCGCGCTTGAGAACGGGCAAACAGTAATAGTGGGGACGAATACCGCCAGTAAAAATGGCATTGCGGTTGTACAACAAGTGGTGCGCCGTAATGGTGGCCCCTACAAAACTATCGCTGGCTTGTACATATTGCGCCGCATCGTCAGTGGTAATGTGCTCAAACACAATCTTAAGCTCTGGAAAATCCCGCCGTAACGGTATGAGCTGCTGCTCGATAAACACCGCTTCACGGTCAAACAAGTCAATGTCTGTGTTGGTGACTTCACCGTGCACCAACAGCAACATGCCGCAGCGCTGCATGGCCTCAAACACGGGGTAGATGTTGCTGAGCTTGGTGACACCCATGTCGCTGTTGGTCGTGGCGCCCGCTGGGTACAGCTTGGCGGCCAAGACCCCACCCGCATGGGCTTCTTCTATGGCTTGCGGCGCAATGTTGTCCGTGAGGTACAAGGTCATCAGCGGCTCAAACTGCACCCCAGGTGGGACGGCAGCTGCAATGCGAGACTTGTATGCATTGGCCATGGCCAATGACGTCACTGGCGGCTTGAGATTGGGCATGATGATGGCTCGGGCAAATTGTGCCGCCGTATGCGGCACAACGCTGGCCAAGGCAATGCCATCTCGCACGTGCAAATGCCAGTCATCTGGGCGAATCATAGTGAATGTTTGGGGAGTCAATGATGCGGCATGTGTCATAGCCTTGATCTTATGCCATGCGCAGCCCCATCCACCCGCGCCTACAGACTTACCCCCCTCTTCGTGGTGGTGCCAGGCGCTGGATTTGAGGACACACCAGAGGCCAAGTGCCGCCATAAACTGCGCGCCAGCCCCTTGTCGACGTCATTGACACCAGCGACGTCTAAGATGGCCTCAACGCCAGGCTTTTGTCGATACAGGCGAATTTCCATGGTCAAACTTGGGGTCTGCCCGGCACTCACCAATCGTCCAGCCTCCATGTCTTTGTGCACTGCGCTCTCGGGCAAAAAAGCAATCCCGTGGCCTTCTAACGCCATGGCTTTCAAGCCTTCGGCCATATCAGTTTCGTACACACGATCTAAATGCGACACCTCGCTGCTTTGTTTGAGCAAGTGGTCAACCGCGCGCGCCAAATAGGCACCGGCCGAATACGCCAAATATGGGAGTGGTTTTTTGCTGTGACCAGGCAATGAGTACATGGGTGTGCCGTCGGCCTTGGGTTTGCTGACGGCGTACAGCGTTTCCGAACCCAAAACCAACATATCGTAGCGATCAACGCTCAATGCGACAGGCTGTGATGGGTGGTGGTAAATCAACAGCAGGTCGCAACTGCCCTCTGTCATGCGCATCACCGCATCGTGCACATTCAGCGCAATGAGGCGGCTGTTGAAGCTGCGAAACTCTTTCACCAAGCACGACACCCAAGACGGGAAAAAAGTAAAGGCCAAGGTGTGAGGTACTGCAAACTCAATCACGTCTTGAGCCGAGGCTTGATGGGTGCGCAGCATGGCGCGTGTCGCGTGCAAAGCCTGCAGCATATCGACTGCCTGGTCCAGTAAAGTTTTGCCTGCAGGCGTTAAGCGGGTGGGATAGGACGAGCGATCGACAAGGTCGGTACCGGCCCACGCCTCAAGCGCTTGAATGCGCCTTGAAAAGGCAGGCTGCGTGACATGGCGCAATTGCGCCGAGCGGCTAAAACTGCGCGTTTGAGCCAGCGATACAAAGTCTTCTAGCCATTTGGTTTCCATAACGACCTTATTATGTTGCCAAATTTGGGCTGTTGGGCGCACGGTTGGGTTGGTCTGATGGGGTATCACCTGTTTTGTCTTCTTGCTGCAAAGCCCACATGCGCGCATAGGCGCCGCCAGCTTGCAACAAATCGCTGTGGCGGCCTCGTTCCACCACAGAGCCGGCTTCCAGCACCACAATCTCGTGGGCGTGCACAACTGTCGACAAACGGTGAGCAATCACCAGCGATGTTTTATGACGTGCCGCCATGCGAATCTCGGCTTGGATGGCCCGCTCGTTGGTGGAGTCCAGCGCCGAAGTTGCCTCGTCAAATATCAATATGGGTGGGTTTTTAAGCAAGGTCCGGGCAATGGCGACGCGCTGCTTTTCTCCTCCTGACAACTTCAAACCGCGCTCACCCACTGGCGTATCGTAGCCTTGGGGCAAGCTTTCAATAAAGCTGTGTATGCGCGCTGCTTTGGCTGCCGTGATCACGTCGTCCATGCTGGCGTCGGTTCGCCCGTATCGAATGTTGTACGCAATGCTGTCGTTAAACAGCACTGTGTCTTGGGGCACTATGCCCACATGGCGGCGCAAACTGAGTTGCTGCAATTCACGCACGTCTACGCCGTTGATACGGACTGCCCCCCCACTGACATCGTAAAACCGGTACAACAACCTGGCCAACGTCGATTTACCCGAACCAGACGGACCCACAATGGCCACCGTTTTACCAGCTGGGATGTGTATGTTTACGCCATGCAAGATGGCCCTATTGGGCTCATAACTGAAACTGATGGCATCAAAACTTACATCTGGCGGACTGTCTAAGCGCAAGACTTGTGCATTGGGCCTGTCGGCAATTTCACGCTCGCGCTCTAAAAGCACAAACATCTTGTCTAGGTCGGTGAGGCTTTGCTTGATTTCACGGTACAGCACACCTAAAAAACCCAGCGGTATGTACAGCTGGATCATGAAGGCGTTCACCATCACCAAGTCACCCAACGTGAGTGTGCCGTCAACAACGCCTTGTGTGGCACGCCACAGCATCAACACCAAGGCCGTAGCGATGATAATTTGTTGCCCCGCGTTGAGTGCACTCAATGTGGTTTGGTTCTTGATGCGAATAACACGCAGCTTTTCCAAGTTGTCGTTGTAACGTTTGGACTCAAAACCTTCGTTGTTGAAGTACTTGACCGTTTCGTAATTAAGCAAGGCATCAATGGCGCGTGAGTGCGCGGTCGAGTCGGCCTCATTCATGGCGCGTCTAAACTGCGTGCGCCACTCAGTCACCACCACTGTGAAGCTGATGTACAGCACCAGCGCAGCCAGCGTGATCCATACATAGCCAGCGTCAAATTGCGTGCCCAGCACCGTCAGTACCATAGCCACCTCAATAAACGTGGGCACGATACTGTAGAGCGAGTAGGAAATAAGCGACTGCACGCTGCGTGTCCCTCGCTCAATATCACGGGTCATGCCGCCCGTTTGCCTGGCCAAGTGAAAGCGCAAACTCAACGCGTGCAAATGCTCAAATACTTGCAAGGCGATGTGGCGGGTGGCGCCTTCTGTGGCCTTGGCAAAGACCAACTCGCGCAGCTCGGTGAACAACGAGGTAGACAGGCGCAGCAGGCCGTAAGCCACCAACAAACTCACGGGCACCACCAACAGGGCTTGGGCCGTCTCCAATGGCGCGTTAGGGTTGATCGTCATGGCGTCAACCAGCTTTTTGAGCAGCAAGGGCACACTGACATTGGCCGCTTTCGCGCCCACCATGAAGGTCAACGCAATCAGCACACGCCACTTGTACTGCCACAAATAAGGCAGCAGTTTTGCCAGCGTTTGCCAGTCTGAACGTGGCGGTAATGCGGTTGTCGAAGAGGTTGCAGGTGAGGCTGCAGAAGAAGCTGTTGGTGGTGCTTCTGAGGATGGTGAAGTTTGGCGCATAGGGCGTATTGTCTGCTATGACCTACACTTCTCGTTTGCTTAAAGACCACACATCAAGGCCTTGCCCCATGACAGACGAATCGACACAAGACGCACGAGCGGCCAATGGCAACTTGGTAACCCAATTGCCTACCGACCAAGAGCTGGTGCTTAAAGTAATTCCCATGCCCGCAGACTGCAACGCCAACGGCGATATTTTTGGCGGCTGGGTCATGGCCCAAGTGGACTTGGCAGGCTCTGTTCTCCCAGCACGGGTGGTCAGGGGGCGAATAACCACTGTGGCAGTGAAAGAATTTATCTTTAAACAGCCGGTACGCGTGGGCGATATCTTGAGTTTTTACGCCCGCATTGTACGCATTGGCAACACCTCTATCACCGTTGATGTAGCGTGTTTTGCAGAGCGCTTTAGGTCTCAAGGCCAGTTTGTAAAAGTCACTCAAGCCACCCTCACCTATGTGGCTATTGACGACCTAGGCGCGCCTACACAGATTGCGCAGTAACTGACAACACCGGTCACACACAACGTTTGAGCCAGACTACCAAGCGATGTAGGCATAGCCTTTTTCTTGGTAGGTCATGAGCGCGGAAGCGCCTACCTCTTCAATACGCGCTTGAGACACCACCCGGTCAGCCCCCCAGCCCAAGCCCGTTAAGGTGTTGCCGCAAGCCACCAACTCGACCCCGTAGTCGTTGGCAAAGCCAACAATGCGCTGCCTGGCCTCAAGCGACACAGGGCGCTCTGGCCTTGTGGCCAACAAGTGGATACCTGGGCCAAAGGCCACCACGGCCAGCGCAACGTTGTCGCCGTACTGCACCACCATGGCTCGCAAAGACCCCAATATGTGGTTGATGTAATCAGGGTCTGCGCGGTTAACTTGGTAAACCAATTTGTGCTGAGGCGGGTCGCCCGGAAACCACAACTCACCGCTGGCCGCATGCGAGGTTTTAGGCTGAGTGAATACGCCTGCAACAAGCGCCAAGGCAGTCGCCTTTAGACTGTTTCGTTTGTTCATGTTGTGATCTGTGCGTGTTAATTTTTTCCGCGTTTTTGCCCCCCGAAGGTGCCAATCAGGAAACTATGTAAGAGCCGCTACCCGTAGACAACAGTGTGCCATTGTCTGCAAAAAATTCCATCCGTGTGGACGCCACCCGCGAGCCCAAGCGCAATACGCTGGCGCTGAGCGTGAAGCGCTCACCAATACCGGGGCGCAAGTAGTCAATGCGCAAATCAATGGTGCCCAGCTTGGCAAAGCGCTGCAGTCGTTTGTCTACATCCTCTTGCTGGTAGCGCGCACCAATGGCGCCCATGACAGCAATGCCACCCATGGCGTCTAGTGCGGCGCTGATAACTCCCCCGTGAATGCGGTTGTACTCAAAATGTCCGACAAACTCCGCACGCATGGCGATGCTGGCTGTGGCCAGATCTGGCGAGAGGCTGGTGATTTTTAAGCCCAGCAAGCTGTTAAAAACAATTTTCTCTTCTGAAATGACGCGCACGCCCTCAATGAAATCAGGTTCAAGTGTGTGGGCAGCAGCAGGTGAGGTCATACAAGTTGTTGTGTTTTTTGGTTAATCATTGAGTTTAGCAATTGCCCCGCTTGGGCAGCTCACATAGGGGACAGGCACAAGACCATTGCGCACGACAAGCCGGCGCAACCAAGCTTGTAAAAACAAGACCTCGAAACATACGGTTTGCTGCCACTGTTGATCTCTCAAACTGGCACATCCACTGTACCGCTGCTAACCTCTACCAAATGACACACGCTGGCGTCAGTTCAACTCACGTGCTGCGACGTTTAAAATAAGATGTCAACAAATTTTGTTGTCTGCGCCATTTTTCTGGTCTCACAGGCCACTCATCCTTTTAGGCGCTGCATCGCAGCGCAATCTCTCATGACTTTGTTTGTTTTGGCATTTGTTGTTGGCCTGGTGCTGCTGGTACTCAGCGCCGATAAGTTTGTTGATGGCGCAGCCGCCATTGCCAACCACTACGGTATGCCGCCGCTTCTCATTGGCATGGTTGTGGTGGGTATTGGCACCTCTGCCCCCGAAATGGTGGTGTCGGCCTTTGCGGCCTTGCAAGACAACCCTGGACTGGCGCTGGGCAATGCCTACGGCTCTAACATCAGCAACATTGCATTGATTTTGGGTATCACAGCATTGATCAGCCCCATACCAGTCCAGTCGCAAGTGTTGCGCCAAGAGTTACCCATACTCACCGGTGTGACATTGCTGGCTGGCTACCAATTGCTAGATGGCCAACTCAGCGCATTGGATGCCTGGGTACTGATTGCCACGTTGGCCGTTGTGATGTTTTGGCTGGTGCGACAAAGCATGACCAACCGCGGTGACGCCATGTCACAAGCCGCGGTCGATGAGGCCAATGAACGCCACATACCGGCCAAGCGAGCATGGCTGCTGCTAGGCAGCGGCCTGGTGGTGATGATGGCCAGCTCACGCGCCTTGGTGTGGGGCGCAGAAAATATGGCGAGGGGCCTAGGCGTGAGCGATTTGGTCATTGGCCTGACGGTGGTGGCCATTGGCACCTCGCTGCCAGAATTGGTCTCTAGTGTGGTGGCCGCGCGCAAACAACAACATGCGCTGGCGCTGGGCAATATTTTGGGCTCTAACCTATTCAACACATTGGGCGTTGTAGGCATTGCCGGCGCGATTGCACCGGCTGCAATTGACCCCTCCATGCTGACGCGGGACTTCCCTGTCATCTTGATACTCACCATCGCACTGTTTGTGGTGGGTATGGGTTTTAAAGGCAAGCCCGGCAGCATCAATCGCATAGAGGGATCTGTACTGGTTGGGGCTTACTTTGCGTACATGGCCTACCTGCTCATGACACTTGTAGTCACATGAATCTCACGGCATACCGCTCACTGAGCAAGCAGATCAGGCGGTAAACTTGTCGCCAGGTTATGCCGCCTGAATGACTTTACAGCGTTGAAAAATCAGGTTTGCGCTTGTCCATAAACGCGCCGAAAGCCTCTTTGGCTGCAGGTTCATTGAGCATGCGACCAAACGTTGCGCCTTCTTCTTTCATGACTTGTAAGACTTGCGTTTGTTGGCCCATCTTCATAAGCCGCTTGGTTTCCACCAACGAGCTCAACGGCTTTTTAGCCATCTTGTGTGCCTGCGCATGGGCATAAGCAGACGCCTCAGAAGGGACCAATACGCGGTTGACCAAGCCCACCTCCAAAGCAGCTTCAGCCATAAACGGCTCGCCCATTAACAAGGCCTCGGCGGCACGGTGGTAGCCAAACATGTGTGGCATTAACAAGCTAGAGGCGCCCTCTGCACACAAGCCTAAGTTGACGAAGGGGGTAGAGAACGCAGCGTTATCGCCCGCATACACCAAGTCGCAGTGCAACAGCATGGTGGTGCCTATACCCACGGCAGGGCCGCACACGCAAGCCACCAGCGGTTTGGGGAAGGTGGCAATACCGTTTAAAAAGCGAAATACCGGCGCGGCGCTGCCAGCTGGGGGCTTGTTGAGAAAGTCCTCAATGTCGTTGCCTGCACTGAAAATAACCTCGTTGCCTTGTATCAACACAACACGACAAGCCGCGTCAGTGGTGGCCTCCTCAATGGCGTCGGCCATGGCGGCGTACATGGCGGCCGTGATGGCGTTTTTACGCGCCACGCGGTTAATGGTGATGGTGGTTACGCCGGCTTCGCTGGCAATCAAAATATCTGACATGACTATAGTTTCCAAATCTGTATGGGGGTGCGTTAAACGCGTTCAAAAATACCAGCGGCACCTTGGCCCATGCCAACGCACATGGTAACCATGCCGTACTTCAGCTGCTTGCGCTGTAACGCATGTATCACGGTAGCCGACCGAATAGCGCCTGTAGCACCCAATGGGTGGCCCAAAGCAATGGCACCGCCCATGGGGTTGACCTTGGCTGGATCTAGTCCCAAGGTATTCATGACAGCCAATGACTGCGCAGCAAAGGCCTCGTTCAGCTCAATCCAATCCATGTCGTCTTGCTTCAAGCCAGCCGCTTTCAGTGCGGCAGGTATGGCTTCAATAGGGCCCACACCCATGATGTGCGGTGGCACACCACGGCTGGCATAACCTACAAATCTGGCCAGCGGCGTTAAGCCAAAACGCTTGAGAGCGGCCTCACTCACAATCAACAAGGCACCAGCGCCGTCTGAGGTTTGCGAGCTGTTGCCCGCGGTCACGCTGCCGCGTGCAGCAAACACCGTGCGTAATTTGGCCAAGCCGGCCATGCTGGTATCTGGGCGCGCACCCTCGTCTATATCGACCACTCGCTGCGCAATACTGACCTTGGCGGTGTCCAAGTTAACGCGACGGTCATGCACAGTAACAGGCGTAATTTCGGCCTTGAAGTCACCCGCGGCCATAGCCGCCATGGCACGTTGGTGAGACTGCAAAGCAAACGCGTCTTGCGCCTCTCGGCTGATCTTCCATTGCTGGGCGACTTTTTCAGCGGTTAGGCCCATGCCGTAAGCAATACCGTAGTCGTCTACGTTGTCTAGGTTGGCAAACACGCTGGGCGACAATGACGGCGCATTGCCCATCATGGGCACCAAGCTCATGCTCTCCACACCAGCGGCAATCATCACGTCGGCTTCACCCACGCGGATACGGTCTGCCGCCATTTGCACAGCGCTTAAACCAGACGCGCAAAAACGGTTGACCGTGATACCGCCCACTGATTTAGGCAGTCCTGCCAACACAGTGGCGACGCGCGCCACGTTCAAGCCCTGCTGTGCTTCAGGTATGGCACAGCCAGCAATCACATCCTCAATGGCGCTGGGGTCTAGGCCAGGCGCTGCTGCCACGACTTCGCGCAGTACATGCGCCAACAGGTCGTCGGGGCGTGTGTGTAAAAAATAGCCTTTGTGAGAACGGCCAATGGGCGTGCGTGTGGCCGCAACGATATAGGCATCTTGAAGTTGTTTCATAGTGGTAAGTCCTGTGTGGCCTGTTCAGTTGCGCAAGGGCTTGCCGGTAGACAACATGCCCATGATGCGTTCTTGCGATTTAGGGTTGGCCAGCAATGCGCCAAACGCGCGCCGCTCCAAGGTCATCAGGTACTCCTCAGAAACCCGCGTGCCCGCATCAACATCGCCACCGCACATCACCGTGGCTATTTCACGCGCAATATGCAAGTCATGGGCGCTGATAAACCCGCCGTCGCGCATGTTGATGAGCTGGCCCACAATGGTGGCAATACCGCTGCGCCCTGCCACTTTGAACAAACGTTTAGCGGGTGGGCGGTAGCCCGTGTCTGCCAACGCTTTGGCTTGACCCAACGCCACATACAAGAGTTCATCTTTGTTGAGTACCACCACGTCACTGGCGTTTAAATACCCAAGGTCTTGACTTTCTAAAGCACTGGTACCTACTTTGGCCATGGCTGCGCCAGAGAAGCCTTCAGTCAAAAACGGTAGCAAATCCGAACCTGTGGAGGCTTGTGCATGTTCAGCGGCGCGTCTGGCCAGGTAGGTTAAGCCGCCCGCGCCTGGCACCAAACCCACACCGACTTCAACCAAACCCATGTAACTCTCAAGCGCGGCTACGCGCATAGCGCTGTACACCGCCAGCTCACAACCACCGCCCAGTGCCAGGCCTGATACGGCGCTGACAACCGGGACTTGTGCGTAGCGAATCGCCAACATAACTTGTTGTAGCTCATGCTCTACCGCGTCTATGGCATCCAATCCACCGACCATAAAGCCTGGCAGCATGGCCTGCAGGTCAGCGCCAGCACTGAACGGACCAGAGCCTGTCCAAATCACCATGGCGTCAAAATCAGCCTCTGCGCTGCGCACGCCACGCAACAACCCTTCAGCAACCTGTGGGCTGATAGCGTGCATTTTTGTTTTGATGCTGGCAATCAACACACTTGGGGCATGGCTATGAGTCCACAGCCGAATGGCCGAATCCTCAAATACAGTGCTTCCTGCGGTCTCGTATGACTCAGCGCCGTCGCCCAAGAAACGCTCTGGAAACAACTGACGCGACAACACTGGTAAAGCGGCTTGCGGCTCAAAGGTGTTGCTCGCTGGGTTGTAAGAGCCTTGTGGCGTGTGCACGCCCCCCGCCTGCGCAACTGGCCCTTTAAACACCCATTGTGGTAACGGCGTGTTGCACAGCGCTTTACCCGCATCTATGTCTTCTTGCACCCACTGCGCCACTTGCAACCACCCGGCGTCTTGCCACAGTTCAAATGGACCTTGCTTCATGCCAAAACCAAAGCGCATACACGCATCCACATCGCGTGCGGTATTGGCTATTGTTTCTAAATGTATGGCTGCGTAGTGAAACGCGTTGCGCAAAATAGCCCACAAAAATTGACCTTGCGCGCCCGTGCTGTCGCGCAGCAAGCCAAGGCGCTGTGACGCGGGGTACTTGAGCATGCGTGCGTAGACGTCGTCTGCTTGCTGCCCTCCTGGCACGTAGTCGTTGGTATGTGCATCAAAACGCAGCACATCACGCCCGACTTTTTTGTAGAAACCCGCTTTGGTTTTTTGACCCAGTCGCCCATCAGCAATCAGTTGCTTGAGCGCGTTTGGCGTTGAGAAATGCGGGTAAAAGGGATCCGACTTTTCATTTAAATTGTCTTGCAATGTTTTGATGACGTGAGCCAACGTGTCCAGGCCCACCACATCGGCCGTGCGGAATGTACCTGAGCTGGCTCTGCCCAACTTCTTTCCGGTTAGGTCGTCCACAACATCGTAGGTGAGACCAAATTTTTCAGCCTCAACAATGGTGGCCAACATACCTGCCGTACCAACACGGTTGGCAATGAAGTTGGGCGTGTCTTTGGCTCGCACCACCGCCTTGCCCAACACGGTGGTTACAAAGGCTTCCAAATGATTCAGCGCCTGGGTACTGGACGCAGGGGTGGGAATGATTTCCACCAAGCTCATGTAGCGCGGCGGGTTGAAGAAGTGCACACCGCAAAAGCGCTCAGCCAGTTCTGGGGCCAAGGGTGCACCCAATGCCGCGATGGACAAGCCTGACGTGTTGGTCGCCAAAATCGCATGTTTGGCCAGCTTGGGTGCAATGCGCTCGTACAGCGCGTGCTTCCAATCCATACGCTCAGCGATGGCCTCAATCACGAGGTCACACTCGCCCAACCAATGTAGGTGGTCGTCGTAATTGGCTGCGGTAATAAGTGCCGCGTCTGCGGCTCTTCCCAACGGTGCAGGTTTTTGCTTGCTCAACCCAGCAATGGCCTTGTTGGCAATGGCATTGTTGTCTGAGCCGTCTTGGGCGGCCAAGTCAAACAATATGACTGGCACCCGTGCGTTGGCCAAGTGTGCAGCAATTTGTGCACCCATAACCCCTGCACCCAACACCGCAACTTTGCGAATTCGAAACCTAGACATACTGTCCCTTCAGGCGTGCGTGGGCAACCACCACACGCCGAATGTCAATTTTTAAAAATGTGCGCGCGTCGTTACTCGACACGAATCCACGTCTGTGTTCGCCCAAGAAGCGGCATGCCTACATAGCCGCGAACCTCAAGCTTGGCGCCTCCCTCTATGGGTGTCATACGCACCTTGTAGAGCTTGCCTTTTTGCGGGTCAAGGATTTCACCACCATCCCACAGGCCTTGCGTGCCAGCACTTTTAGTGACGCCACGGATGATTTCCATGCCCACAATGACCTGGCCTTTGCGCTCATCGGTACACAAATCGCAAGTGCGACTGGCGTTGGGGTCGGGGTTGAGCGCTTTTTCTACAGTGCCGACCAGCACGCCACCTGCTTGGACCACGCGCACCAAAGATTTTTCTTTACCGGTTTCGTCGTCAATGCTTTTCCACACGCCAACGGGCGTGACTTGCGCTGCAGCTATCCGTGGCAACAAGGCCACCGCACCAAGCAATACCAGGCCTGCAAACATCAGTGCACAACGCCTGGCTGTGTTGTTTTGCTTGATAACGGTAATTGTGTGATGTGTCATGATTCTGTCCAAAATTGTGAGATGGAAAATGCGTGAGTATTTAAGCTAAAGCTGCGTCAGTATCCATCAACACTGCTGTGCTGGCGCGGGCTGTTTGCATGAGTGAAGCCGTTTCTGGAAACAGTTTGGCGAAGTAAAAACGCGCGGTTTGCAACTTGCCTTGGTAGAACGGATCCGTGTTGCCAGCAGCAATTTCTCGCAAGGCCACTTGCGCCATGCGGGCCCAAAAATAGCCAAACACCAAGTGGCCAGCCACACGCAAGTAATCCACTGCGGCAGCGCCCACCGTGTCTGGATTTTGGAATGACTTAAAACCCACTTCAGTGGTGAACTTGGTCATTTGGTCGGCCAAGTAAGCCAATGGGTTGATGAACTCGGCCATGTTCTCGTTGACGCCCTCTTCGCGGATAAGCGCTTCTATCAGTTTGCCAAATTTCTTCAAAGCCACACCTTGGTCGCCCAATACTTTGCGCCCCAACAAGTCCAAACTTTGAATGGTGTTGGTGCCCTCGTAAATCATATTGATGCGTGAGTCCCGCACGTATTGCTCCATCCCCCACTCTTTGATGTAACCGTGACCACCAAACACTTGCATGCAACCCGATGTCGCCGTCCAAGCGTTGTCGGTAATAAACGCTTTCACAATGGGGGTGAGCAACGCCACTATTTGTGCGGACTCTTTGCGCACAAGTTCATCAGGATGGCTCAGTTCGCGGTCAAGCAGCAACGCGCAAAACAGAGACAGTGCGCGTCCACCTTCGGCGTAAGCTTTGGCTGTTAGCAGCATTTTGCGCACGTCAGGATGAACGATGATGGGGTCAGCCGCCAGCTCTTTCGCCTTGACGCCGGTAAGGCTGCGTGATTGCAAACGGTCTTTTGCATAGGCCAAGGCGTTTTGGTACGCCACTTCCGTCAAACCCAATGACTGCATGCCCACACCAATGCGTGCAGCATTCATCATCACAAACATAGCGGCCAAACCTTTGTTGGGCTTGCCCACCATGGTGCCCACGGCGCCGTCTAATGTCATTTGACACGTTGCATTGCCATTGATGCCCATTTTGTGCTCCAGCCCAGAACAGAAAATCGGATTGCGCTCACCCAAGCTGCCGTCGGCTTTTATATTGAACTTGGGGACTACAAACAAGCTGATGCCTTTGCTGCCTGACGGCGCGTCTGGCAAGCGCGCCAACACCAAATGCACAATGTTGTCGGCCAAGTCGTGTTCACCTGAACTGATGAATATTTTATTGCCCGTGATCATGTAAGTGCCGTCGGCTTGAGGCTCTGCTTTGGCGCGCATCATTCCTAAATCTGTGCCGCAATGTGGTTCAGTCAGACACATGGTGCCTGTCCACTCACCGCTGACCATATTGGGTAAATAAGTGGCTTGCTGCTCTGGCGTACCGTGCGCGTGTAAAGCCTCGTAGGCGCCGTGCGTTAAACCTGGATACATGGTCCAGGCTTGGTTGGCGCTGTTGAGCATCTCGTAAAAGCATTGGTTAACTGCCAATGGCAAGCCTTGGCCACCAAACGCTGGATCACAACTCAGCGCGGCCCATCCGCCTGCAATGTATTGTTTGTAGGCCGCTTTAAAACCATCTGGAGCGGTGACCTCGTGTGTGTCGCGGTTGAGCGTGCAGCCCTGCTTGTCTCCCAACAAGTTAAGTGGGAACAGCACTTCAGACGCAAATTTGCCACCCTCCTCCAACACAGCGTTGATGGTGTCCACATCAACCTCGTTGTGCTTGGGCATGGCAGCAAATTCATCGGCAACGCCAAAGACTTCGTGCAGCACAAACTGCATATCGCGAATAGGTGGGGTGTACTGGGGCATGAGAACTCCTTAAGAACGTAATACGTTTGATGTTGATACGGGTTTATGTTGAGGCGGCGTAACGCTGCAGCATGCTGGCAAAGCCCGTTTGGGCACGCATGATGGCATCGTTGGCTTTTAGGAAACGGGCTTGGTAATGCAGGGTGAGGATGAGTCCGTGTATTTCAAACGTGACTTGCTGGTCGTCGACAGTGTCATCCAGTTCACCACTCGATTTGGCATACGCGACTGCGCGGTTCAAAGCTGTTAGCCAAGTTTGTACAGATCCAACCAAGGCCTCACGCACTGGTCCTACGCGGTCTTCAAACTCAATGGCGCCGCTGATGTACAAACAGCCTTGATCAATTTCAACGGCGGTGCGCTTCATCCAGTTGTCAAACAGTGCCTGCAAGCGCGTCAGGCCTCGTTTGTGCTGAAGTGCTGGAAAAAAAACCTCGTCCTCAAAGCGTGAGTGGTATTCACGGATAACAGATATTTGTAATTCTTCGCGGGATCCAAAGTGAGCGAATACACCAGACTTGCTCATGCGCATGACCTCTGCCAATGCGCCAATGCTCAAGCCTTCTAAGCCAATTTGCGTTGCCAAACCGAGCGCAGCATCCACTATGGCGGCTTTGGTCTGCTGCCCCTTGATGGAGTTTTTAGGTCTGCGCTTGACCGTGTCAGTCTCTTGATCGATCACCACCGGGCCACGGCTTTTGTTGGAACGCGCTACGGCGGCATCGGTGCTGAGCCGAGTCATCACACGCAGACTAGGTGGTGTTTCTCTCACCTGCTTGTCCGCCACAACAACGGCAGGCGTTGGTGGCAGACTTGATGGGGATAGATGAGATGTTGTAGGTTGTGTCATGGCGCAAATAAAAACGAACGTTCGTGCTATTTTGCATTAAAAACCATGCCATTGCCAATCCCTACCCACAATACAGCGCATTTATAACAACGACGCTGGCATACACGTCTCACAGGGCCTGCGTGAGAACAGCGCAGTGGCAACTAATTCAGCGTTTGAAACAAACCGACCAGGTCTTGCTCTTCGGGCTTGGGCTTGTTCAAGTCCAGATGATCTTTAATGTGGTTGATGTGTTGCGCCATGAGCTGGTGCGCCAAATCACCGTCACCGGTTCTAAACGCTTGTAGCAGCCCAGCGTGCTCATCATCGCGGCAGTTGTTAACACCAGTATGCCCAAACATACCAATGATCAACGAGGAGCGCGCCACCAAATCTTTGACCGTACGCAGCATCACCGCGTTGTCCGCGATGTGAGCCAAAGCAGTGTGAAACTGACCAGACAGCGTAATGGCCTCGCGCCGGTTACCTGTTTTGTGTGCCTCTGTCTCTTTGTGCAAATGACGCTCCAGGGCCGTAATGTCCTTGGCTCTGGCATTGCCCACAGCGATTTTGGCCAACGACGGCTCGACCAACAAACGGGCCTGAAATATATCGCGCGCTTGCTTGGCGGTTGGCCGGGCGACGAAAGCACCACGGTTGGGCAACAAGTCAACCAGCTCACGGTTGGCCAGCAACAACAGGCTGCGACGGATGCGCATACGCCCAACGCCAAATGCTTCGCACATCGCAGCTTCAGACAACTTGGTGCCTGGCGCCAACCGTTGGTCAATGAGCGCAGCGTACACACGCTCAACAATTATTTCTTCTTCTTCTTGATCAGATTTAGCCATGCCGAATACTACCTTTTTTTGTGCACCAACTGCGACGCACTGCACCAGCGGTGTGCAGGTCCATAACAGGGCACCAATTTAGTGCTAAGTGGTTAACAATCCAGTGCGCTGTGAGCATTTTTACACATAGCAATTTTTGCTCCAGTGTGCGCAGGAGAAATAAAACAGTTTGGCTTGAAGACGGTGGTTGACACGCGATGTGATGGCCTTGCTGCGCTGTCAGGCCTAAATGTTGCTGTAGTGGTTCGTGGCTGTTAACAATTAAAGGGGAAACCCTCTGTTTTTTATTGTTAACAATCTACATAATTGTGCTTCCAACTTAGCGGTTCTAACCACCCGGGCCGAAGTTGGCTGTGCATTCATTCAGTGACCTTTTAGGAAGACTCTCAACATGAAAAAACGTAACTTTTTAAAGACAACCGCTTTGGCCAGCTTAGCCTCACTCACGGTAGCTAGCGCTGCTTGGGCAGCCAACCCCGTGTTGAAAATTGGCTTTGTTGGCGTGACATCTGGTCCCGCCGCCTCTTGGGGCATCTCGAACCAACGCTCCATGGAAACACGAGCAGCTTGGGTCAATGAAACCGGTGGCGTCACCATTGGCGGTACCACTTACGACATCAAAATCGTTGCATTTGACGACCAAAAAGATCCCAAGCGAGCTATCGCTGGTATGGAAAAAATGGCGCAAGAAGGTATCCATTATGTAGTCGGGCCCAATGTTGACGACGGCGCTGCCGCTGTTCGTCCAGTCGCCGAGAGCAAGGGCATCATGTACTTCCCGTACGCCTTTCCCAAGTCGTTGTACGAAAAGCCTGCATCCAATGCCGTATTGGGAATGATCGCCAACTACCAATCTGGACCTGCTATTTACAAGCACCTGATTAAAACCAAAGGCATTAAGAGCGTCGCGTTTGTAGCGGCCAACGAGTCTGACCCATTGAGCCAGCGTGATGGCGGCGTGGAAGCAGCCAAGGCCCTAGGCTTACAAGTTGTGTCCAGCAGCGTGACATACCAAGTCGACACCACAGACTTCACGCCCGTGTTGCTACCAGTCCTCAAGACGCGTCCAGATTTACTGGTGTTGTCCGGCGTGTCTCCCGCCAGTGCACCACAGTTGATCCGCTCTGCTCGCGAGTTGGGCTACAAGGGCCTGATCTCTACTGAGACGGCACAAGATGCCAACGTGTTGAAAGAAGGCGCTGGCAATTTGGCAGACGGCTTTATTTCAGTTGGTGGTGCGTCTACACCCGAGCTGGCATCAGACATGATGCGTGATTTTGTGAAGCGTTACACCAAGATGTTTGGCGAGTACAACGACGAGTCCAACACCAAGGTTTATGCCCTGGAGTACATCTTAGAAACACTCAAAGCCAATCCAAGTGCCATCAAGGACGTGGCCGCGTTCAAGAAGACCATGGACACATTTGAAGCACCCAATCCCTACATGGTTGGCAACGCAAAACTCAAGTATGTCGGCATGAGCTCATTTGGCCAAAAACGTCAAGTGTCTGTGCCATTGGTTGTAAATGTTTATAAAAATGGCAAGTTCGAAACCATGTTTGTCGCGCAAGTAGATTGATTCGATTGAGCTGATTCTTTCGATCAAGTTGTTATAAAAAAAGGGTTGGAGCGCGGCGGGTCATCAACCCGCCGCTCTTGACTTGCAAAGGTCATCATGGAACAAATAATAGTCAACGGGCTTTATTTAGGTGCGCAATACGCGCTGATAGCCCTGGGCTTAACGCTCATTTTTTCACTTATGAACGTGCTCAACTTTGCGCACGGGCAAATGTATGTTTTAGGTGGTTTTGTCACCTACACAGTCGTGGCGCAATTTCAGCTGCCGTTTATCGTGGGCTTGGTTGCCTCAGCTTTGGTCTTGGCCGTGGTTGGCGCTTTGGTGGAAAAGTTTTTATTTCGTCCGGTTATTAAGAAATCCAAACGAGAAGAAAGCACCATGTTGCTCGCTGCTGGTATTGCCTTCTTCTTAGACGCCGTTATTTTGTTGGTGTTTGGCGAGAAGCAACGCGGCGTACCAAAAATCATAGACGGTGTGTTCAATTGGGACTTCATAGTCATCATGCCTTATGACCGGATTGTGATTGGCTTTACTGCGATTGCGATCATTGCTGCGTTCATTTTGTTTATGCAGTACTCCACAACAGGGCGAGCCATGCGAGCGCTGGCACAAGACAAAGTAGCCGCGACCTTAATGGGTGTCGATGTGGCGATGTATTCCATGATTGGTTTTGCGCTGGGTGCAGCTTTAGCCGGTCTGGTTGGCGGCCTATTGGTCACCATTACGGGCGTTAACTTGGGCATGGGCGGCCCAGCCTCTATCAAGGCCTTCATGATGATCATGATTGGTGGCGCGGGCGTAATTTCTGGCGCAATCGCAGGCGGGTTTATTTTAGGGATGATGGAAAGCGTCGGGCTGACAGTGCTGTCGGAATACGGCGACATCACCTACTTGGTCATTTTTTCCTCTCTGATGATTTTCTTAGCCTTGCGTCCACAAGGACTCATGGGCAAACCTTGGGGTTAAAGCGATGCAAAACAACAAATTCATACTTCTCGCTCTCGGTGTCATCGCTCTGTATGTCGGTGTACCTGTCGCCATCGATATATCCGGACGGATAGACTTTTTTTACACGCTCACGTCAGTCGCTTTGCTATCCATTGCCTCGGCCGGTGTATGGCTGACCTTTTACATTGGCCGTATCAATATTGGCCAAGGTGCGTACGCGCTGGCAGGCGGCTATGTGTCGGCAATTTTGATCACCCAAGCAGGCATGAGCTTTTGGATCAGTTTGCCTATTGCTGGTTTGTTTTGCGCCGTGTTGTCAGTGTTCATTGGCCTTCCAATTTTGCGATTGCGAGGCGTGTACTTTGCCATGGTCACATTGGTGCTAACAGAAGTCATGCGCTTGGTAGCGCTGGCGCTGCCTGTCACCCAAGGTGCAAAAGGCATTACCTCAATGCCCTTGCCTGGTGAATTGAGCGTGTTCGGTATCACATTGATACCAGACTTTGCGACATTGGAAAACCCCAAAATAGCGTTTTACTGGATGGCAATCACCATCATGATCATTGCTTACGCAGTGTTGTGGCGCATAGTCAACTCTCGCTTGGGCCACCTGTGCCGATCACTGCAGCAAAACGAAGAACTGTCGGCCAGTATTGGCGTGAACACGGCTTACCTGCGTGTATTGGCCTACTCTATCTCGTCATTTTTTGGCGGTATAGCCGGCGCCAGCTTTGTGTCGATCGCGCAATCTATTTACCCGTCTTCCTTCCAAGTGACAGACAGCGTGAATTTCATGCTCAATTGCTTTTTAGGCGGCTTGGGTTTTGTATTTGGTCCCATGCTGGGCACCTTGATCCTGTACTTCGGATGGGACTTGCTATTCACCACTGGCCAATACCAGTTGTTGATTTACTCAACGCTGCTGATTATGCTGATGTTGGCCTTACCCAACGGCGTGCTGAGTTTGTTTGAAAAGAAGAAGGTGAGCTCATGAGCACTTTGCTAGAAGTCAAAGGCGTCACCAAACGCTTTGGCGGCCTAACCGCCGTCAACAACGTGAGCTTTAACGTTAACAAAGGCGACATTCTGTCGGTCATCGGTCCCAACGGAGCCGGCAAGTCCACACTTTTTAAACTGATTTCCTCGTTTCTAACCACCAGCGATGGCGAGGTGTTACTCAACGGCAAACGCATCAACAACCTAGCACCACACATTGTGGCCCGCCTGGGTGTGGTGCGGACCTTCCAAGAGACGACCATTTTCAAGTCCATGACAGTACGCGAGAACATCATCGTGTCACACCACCTGCGCTCTAAGGCGTCGTTGTTGGGCTTCTTTTTGGGTTCTAAACAAGCGCGTGCAGACGAAGCCGAGTTTGGCGACTCTGCCGACCAGATCATCGCCTTCTTGGGCTTAGAAGCCATCGCCAATGAGTTGGCGTCTAACCTGCCTCAGGGTCACTTGCGCGCGTTGGGTATGTCGATTGGCTTGGCGACCAACCCCATGATTTTGCTGCTCGACGAGCCTTTTGCCGGCATGAACCACGACGAAACCATGCACATGGTCAGTCTGGTCCGCCGCTTGCGCGACGAACGTGGCGTAACCGTCATGCTGGTGGAGCACGACATGCCAGCCGTGATGAAAATTTCCGATCGAATTGTGGTGATTAACTTTGGCGAAAAGATCGCTGAGGGCACGCCACATGACATTCAAAACAACGAAAAAGTCATTGAAGCCTACTTGGGCTCTGAAGACGCAGCGATTGGGATGTAAGTAATGAAACCTATTTTAAGTTTTGAAAACGTTGAGTTGTATTACGACCACGTCTACGCCTTAAAAGGCGTCAGCATAGAAGTCGGGCAAAGTGAAACAGTGGCATTGATAGGTGCCAACGGTGCTGGAAAGTCATCCATACTGCGCGCCATAACCGGTTTGGCACCGCTGCGATCTGGCCAAATACACTACCAAGGCGAGCGCCTAGACGGAACACCAGCCTGCGATATTGTGCGCAAAGGTATTGCCATGGTGCCAGAGGGCAGGCGTGTATTTCCTTACATGTCTATAAAAGACAATTTGCTCATGGGCGCTTTTACGCGAACTGACAAGGCTGGTGTTGCGCGCACGCTAGAGAGCGTTCTAGAGCGCTTCCCCCGCCTGCGTGAACGCTACGGCCAACAGGCCAGCACCTTATCGGGCGGTGAACAACAAATGATGGTCATTGGCAGAGCTTTAATGGCCAAGCCCAAGTTGCTGCTGCTCGACGAGCCCAGCTTGGGCATTGCGCCCAAATTGGTTCAAGACATAGCCCGGTCCATTGTTGCCATCTCTCGCGATGAAGACGTCAGCGTCTTGCTCGTTGAACAAAACAGCCGCATGGCATTGTCTATTTCAAAGCGCGCTTATGCCATGTCTACGGGCTCAATTGTGGTCGAGGGCGAATCTAAAGCCCTCATGAATGACGACCGCATCAAAGCCGCCTACTTAGGCAGCGAAGTTTAAAAATCATGCACATACTTGTAATTAATCCCAACACAACCGTGGGTATGACAGAAAAAATTGAAGCCGCAGCCAATCGGGCGGCCGCCAGTGGGACACAGATTACGGCTGTTACATCAGCCAGTGGTCCCGTCTCAATAGAGGGCTATTACGACGAGGCCTTGAGCGTACCTGGCTTACTCAAAGTAATTCGAGACAGAGCCGACTTTGATGCAGTGGTCATTGCCTGCTTTGACGACACTGGTTTGGACGCTGCGCGCTGCGTGACCGACAAGCCAGTCATCGGCATTGGCGAAGCCGCTTACAGCATGGCGGGTATGTTGGCCAACAAGTTCTCAGTGGTGACCACCTTGGCACGCTCAGTGCCAGCGTTGGAGCACAACCTCATGAAGTATGGACTCGACAGGCGATGCGCACGGGTCAGGTCGTCAGAGGTCGCCGTATTGGATTTGGAAGATGACAGCTCAGGTGCCTACGAAAAAATAGCCGCCGAAATTGCGCGGGCTATTGCAGACGACAAGGCCGAAGCAATTGTGCTCGGATGCGCAGGTATGACGGACTTGGCCAGCAAGTTGTCGCAGCAGTTTGACCGCCCAGTGCTGGACGGCGTGGCCTGCGCGGTCTCTTTGGCCGAGGCCATGGCGCGTCTACAACTCAAAACATCACGACACGGTGGCTACGCGCCACCACCCCAGCACAAGCTAGAAGTTCAGTCCTAAGACAGCAACAGCTCTAGGTAGTCGTCTATGTGCGCGGCTGGCAACTCTCGCCAGCCGCTTCGTGTGAAGCGCAACAGTTGACCCCGCACAAAGCTCATGAGTACATGCGCGCGCAGGGCTGCCTGCGCGGTAGGCGCGTCGATGCTGGTCTCGCCCGCGGCGCGCCGCCAGTGGCCTTTTAGTTGCGTCTCCAACTTGTCAAACAGCAAGGACACGCGCTCAGCCAAGCGCGGCTGCTCTAACAGCAAAGCGTCTCCCACCATCACGCGTACCATGCCGGGGTTTGCTTGGGCAAACTGCAATATGAGCCGCGTGAGCTGCGCGCACGCAACGCGTCCGCCCAAAGCTTGTGCCTCCACCTGTGCTGCCAACCCCATCAGACTGTCTTCAATAAACTCAATCAACGCTTCAAGCATTTGCGCCTTGCTGGCGAACTGACGGTACAGCGCAGCCTCACTCACACCCAAATGTTTGGCCAACGCCGCAGTTGTCACACGCTCGGTTGTCGGCTGCTCGAGCATGGCGGCGAAAGCCTGCAAAATGTCCAAGCGGCGCTGGCCTGGCTTTGCCTTGGGCTTGGGTGTGTGCGGCTCGGTGTGATCGGTCATAGGACAGTGGCGCGCTTAATGTGAGCGAATCATGGTGCCGAAGGCTTGGTCGGTAAGGATCTCCAACAGCAAGGCATGGGGCACTCGCCCGTCTATCACGTGCACTGATTTCACGCCACTTCTAGCGGCCTCTAGCGCGCCACTTATTTTGGGCATCATGCCGCCTGAAATAGTGCCGTCTGCAAACAAGGCATCGACCTCGCGCGCGCTGATATCGGTTAACAAGTGACCCGCTTTATTTAATACACCCGCAGTGTTGGTAAGCATCAGCAATTTTTCTGCTGCCAGCACGGTGGCCAATTTGCTGGCAACCACATCGGCGTTGATGTTATAGCTTTCGTTGTCCTCACCAAAACCCAGCGGACTGACCACTGGAATAAAGGCGTCTGCTTGCAACGCTATGACCACAGACGGGTCAATGCCAGTAATTTCACCAACCTGCCCCACATCGTGCTCAGTGGTTTTATCCACTGGGTCGGTCAAGCGCAGTTTACGCGCTCTGATCAGACCGCCATCGCGTCCAGTCAGACCCACGGCTTTACCACCAGCTTGGTTGATAAGACCCACAATATCTTGCTGCACTTGGCCAGCCAAGACCCACTCCACCACTTCCATGGTTTCGGCATCGGTCACGCGCATCCCATGGACAAACTTGCCCTCTTTGCCCAAGCGCTTCAACAGGGTTTCGATTTGTGGCCCACCCCCATGAACCACCACAGGGTTAATGCCCACCAGCTTGAGCAGCACCACATCAGCGGCAAATGCGGCTTGCAGTGCAGGGTCAGTCATGGCGTTGCCGCCGTACTTGATCACCATGGTTTTGCCGTGAAACTTGCGGATATACGGCAAGGCTTTGGCCAAAATGTCAGCCTGGTCGTGTGCAGCAATATTAGACATAACGTGTCATCGGTATCGGGTTAAGAAAAACTCATCTAGGGCAGTTGATAATTGTGCCGTAGTTTGCAAGCCAACCAGGATGCAGTGCATATTCTAGAAATACCCATCATGACCGATTTAAACACCCAATTCGAACAAGCCAGCGAAGACGCCAAAAACCTGTCCGAGAAGCCAGACAACCAAACCCTGTTGCGTATTTACGCGCTTTACAAACAGGGCAGTGAGGGGGATATCACCCGCGACAAACCCAGCATGACCGATATGGTCGGTTTTGCCAAGTGGAGCGCTTGGAACAAGCTCAAAGGCACTGGACAAGACGAAGCCAAACAAAACTTTATTGACTTGATTGAGTCACTGAAAGATTAATTGGCGACGGCGATGCGTCAGCCTCGCAACGCACCCCAGTGCGGCTACTGCGCCAACTCCACTTGCACCAGGCAGTCGTAAAAAGTCGGCGCACGCCCCATGTCGGTCAAGGCCTGACCCGTCACGTCGTTGACGTTGGTTCCACGCACACCTAACTTGCGCCACCACACGCCCAAACCATTCACGACGCTGGGGCGCGCGCGCTTGCTGATGCGGGCGACACAGTGGTAGCTGCCCCTGTCATTGAACACGCGCACCACATCACCATCGGCAATGCCGCGCGGCTGCGCGTCGCTTGTGTCCATTTCGAGAATGGGTTCACCTTCAATGTCACGCAAACTTTTGACGTTGACAAAGGTCGAATTCAAAAAGTTGCGTGCTGGTGGTGAAATCATGGCCAGCGGAAACGCGGCACTAGAGCCAAGCAACTCGTAGTTGGGCACATAGTCAGGCACAGGGTCTTGCCCGATGGCACTTAAGCGCTCGCAGACCAACTCACAACGGCCTGATTCAGTCGGAAAGCCGCCGTTTGCAAACGGGGCAAGCGCCACGTTGAGTGGCGCAAAACCATCGCGCCACAACGCCTCGTAATCAATATCGGTTGGTAAAAATGCTTGCTTGCAAATAACCTCGTCGCTGTCAGAAAAGCACGCTTCAACAAAACCCATGCGTGTGGCCAGTTCACGGAATATGTCGGTATTGCTTTTCACGCCGTCGACTGGTGCGATGGCTGGGCGGTTGAGCATCACATCGGTATGGCCATAGCTGGCGTGTATGTCCCAATGCTCTAATTGCGTCGTGGCTGGCAGTATGTAGTCGGCGTAGTCAGCCGTGTCGGTTTGGAAGTGCTCCAACACCACGGTAAACAAATCGTCTCTGGCGAAGCCTTTCACCACTTGCCCGGCATCTGGCGCAATGGCAACTGGGTTGCTGTTGTACACCACCACAGCGGCAATTGTTGGGCCAAACTCTGCGCTGGCAGGTCTGTTTAAGTCATTCCCAATCGTCGTCATGTTGATGATGCGCGAGGGCTTGTCGCCCAACGCAGGTCGGCGCAAGTCTGGGCGTTCAAGTGCGTTTTTTTGTTTGGGGTAAAACCCGCTGCTGGACAGCAACAAACCGCCAGCGCCATCTCGCCAAGCCCCAATCAAAGCAGGCAAGCAAGCCACCGCTCGCACAGCGTTGCCACCGCCTCGCGTGCGTTGCATGCCGTAATTCAAGCGTATGGCGGCTGGCTTTGTATGGGCGTAATCGTGGGCCAATTGCACAATTTGTTGAACCTCGATGCCACACACTGTTGCGGCGCGCTCTGGCGGCCATGCCAAGGCACGCGCTTTGAGTTGCTCAAAGCCCAGCGTGTGCTGCGCTATGTAAGCGTGGTCTAACCAATCGTTGACAATGAGTTGGTGCATCAAGGCCAGTGCCAAAGCTGCATCTGTGCCTGGCAGCAAGGCAATGTGCTCATGGCATTTTTCTGCGGTTTCGGTACGGCGCGGATCAATGCACACCAAGCGAGCGCCATCGCGCTTGGCATGCTGCACATGCCGCCAAAAATGCAGGTTGCTGGCAATCGCGTTGCTGCCCCAAATGATGATGAGCTTGGACTGGGCAAACGCCTCCATGCGCATGCCGACAGGGGCACCATAAGTGTGTGTCAATGCCGTACCACCCGCGGAAGAGCAGATGGTTCTGTCCAATTTCGAGGCACCTAGGCGGTTGAAGAAGCGCGCAGCCATAGACTCACCCTGAACTTGGCCCATGGTGCCGGCGTAGCTGTAGGGCAGTATGGCTTGCGGGTCGTCGGCTGCAATTGCCGTCAGTGTGGCGGCGATGTCGTCTAACGCCGCGTCCCAGCTCACTGCCTCAAAACGCCCCTCCCCTTTGGCACCCACACGCTTGAGCGGCGTCGTGAGCCTATCTGGGTGGTAGGTGCGCTCGGTGTAGCGCGACACCTTGGTGCACAACGCGCCGCCAGTCATGGCGTGGGCGGCGTTGCCCCGCACTTGAATGGCCAGGCCATTTTGCACACTGGTCACCATCGAGCAGGTGTCTGGGCAGTCGTGTGGGCAAGCACCCACAACCAACTCCACAGGCAAATCGCTGGCAGGCTGAATGGGCAAATCGGTGACAAGGTTGTTCATGGATAACACTGTTATTTGAAGACGCTAAGTAGTAGCATATATCTTTTAAAGACCACGCACCACCGTGCCAAGCACCATGAATTTAATCGACGCAATTCAAGCACAAGCCGCAGACATAGCCAGTATCAGACGTGACATACACGCGCACCCAGAGCTGTGTTACCAAGAAGAGCGGACCGCAGCGCTGGTGGCTGAACAGCTCACACGCTTTGGTCTTGAGGTGCACAGCGGTTTGGGCGTCACTGGCGTGGTGGGCGTGATCAAGGGTAACTTGCCAGCCCACGCAGACGCGACTTACAAAGCCATTGGCCTGCGCGCAGACATGGATGCGCTGCCCATGCAAGAAGCCAATACGTTTGAGCACGCCAGCCAACACAAGGGAAAAATGCACGCCTGCGGTCACGACGGCCACACGGCCATGCTGCTCGCGGCCTGCCAACACCTCAGCCAGCACCGTGATTTTGCGGGTACGGTTTATGCCATTTTTCAGCCTGCAGAAGAGGGGGGCGGTGGTGCGCGCGAAATGATCAAAGATGGCCTGTTTGAGCGCTTCCCAATGGACGCGGTATTTGCCATGCACAACTGGCCTGGTATGGCCCTGGGCACCTTTGCAGTGAGTCCTGGCCCGGTTATGGCCTCCAGCAATGAGTTCGTCATTACCGTGCGTGGCAAAGGCGCCCACGCAGCCATGCCGCACATGGGCGTAGACCCTGTACCAGTCGCCGCAGCCATGATTCAGGCGTTTCAAACCATCATCACGCGCAACAAAAAACCAGTCGATGCAGGCGTCATTTCTGTCACCATGCTGCACGCCGGTGAAGCCACCAACGTGATACCCAACAGCTGCGAGATGCGCGGCACGGTGCGCACTTTTACGCTGGATGTGCTGGACATGATTGAGTCCCGCATGCGTGACATGGCCCAACACACCGCCGCGGCGTTTGGAGCCGAATGCGACTTCGAGTTTGTACGCAACTACCCGCCCACCATCAACACGGCGCCAGAGGCTGATTTTGCCAAGCATGTGCTGGCCCAAGTGGTTGGACACGCCCATGTCATAGCGCAAGAACCCACCATGGGTGCTGAAGACTTTGCCTACATGCTGCAAGCCAAGCCTGGCGCTTATATATTTGCGGGCAATGGCGAAGGTGACCACCGCGTTATGGGGCATGGCGGCGGGCCCTGCATGTTGCACAACCCCAGCTACGATTTCAATGACCACCTCATCCCAATTGCCGCCAGCGCCTGGGCCACATTGGTTGCTGCCGCTCTGCCGGTCAAGTGACTGGGCTGCAACCAATCACCCAGTGCAGGCGTTTGGTGGTTGAGGTTGCAATTGAGGTCTTGACAGTGGGCGCTAGGGCCTGTGCATGGGTTCGAGGTCAAGCATGTGTATCGACAGCGCTTGACAGCCCTCGCCTGTGGGCAATTTCCAGCAACCCGTCGAAAATCAACCCATCAACCAACTGCACAGGTACTGACATAGATGGCGCCATCTTCCAGCCTGCGCCACCAGTCATGTAGCAGACGGCGGGTTGGCCGCACTGCACCTGAACCAAGTTGACGACATGCGCAACGGCGCCGGCGATGGCAAACGTACCCCCAGTGGTCAGCGCGTCGCTGGTGTTGGTGGGGAAAGACACCACCTCACCAGTGGGCACATGCAAACCGGCCGTGCCCGACTCCAGCGCTCGCAGCATGATGCCGTGGCCGGGCAAAATCACGCCGCCTAAAAATTGACCACTTGCATCGATGGATTCAATGGTGACCGCCGTGCCCACCATCACCACCACGCAGGGCTGGGGTTTGCCACTGGCGAGCATACGTTGGTAAGCACCAATCATGGCAACCCACCTGTCAGCCCCCAAACGGGTTGGGTGGTCGTAGCCGTTGGTCACGCCAGCTTCAGAGTCACCCGGGACAACCCACCTGGGCTCCACATGCCAAATATCCATTTGCTCTTGAACACGGCGCTTCACGGCGTCTCCCGCGACGACGCAGCCCAGCATGGTGGCCGGTGCGGGCAAGTCAGCCCAGTCGTCCTCGGCCAAGGTTTCTATGTGCTCTAGAAACTTCACCCCACTGGCCAACATCGCCGCATGCGGCTGTGCGGATTCATATAACGCCCACTTTAAGCGGGTATTTCCAACGTCGATGGCCAAAAAAGTCATGCAACATTATGAGCTACTCGCAGCCCTACACAATCCGTCGCTTGCTGTTTGCCAACAGGCAAACGCCGTATCACCACCCGGCGTCGCCTATGCACACGGGTTTACGCGCCAATCACACCCCCATCGACACGGCTGATGGCTATCACGCTGGAGCGTGGCACGCTGGTGCCGCCCTGTGGGAAGTGCGACGCCGCCAAGTCTTCACCCGGGTGCTGAACGCCCACAAACATCGTGGTTTGGTCTGGTGTCATCGAAAACCCAGTGATTTCACACGCCACAGGCCCTACCAAGAAGCGGCGTATTTCACCCGTTACAGGATCGCCACAGAGCATTTGGTTGTTACCCATGCCTGCAAACTCACCTGTATTGCTGTACTTGCCGTCGGTTTGTATCCACAAGCGACCGTCAGCATCGAAGGCAATGCCGTCTGGGCTGTTGAACATGTTGTCGGCGTTCACGTTGGGACTGCCTCGCTTCAAACTGGTGGGCGAGACCACTGGGTTGCCAGCCAAGACGAACAAGTCCCAACTGAAGGTATTGCTGGCATGGTCATCCCCTGCTGGCATCCAGCGCAGAATTTGGCCATAGCTGTTTTTGGCACGTGGGTTGGGCCCACCAACGGGCTGGCCGTCATTGCCACGCTTGGAGTTGTTGGTCAAGGTCACATACACCTGCTTGCCGCTGGGATGCGCGGCGACCCACTCTGGCCTGTCCATGGTGGTGGCGCCCACAATGGTCGCAGCCAATCGGGCGTGCACCAACACGTCAGCTTGGGTCTTAAAGCCTTTGTCAGCAGTCAGGCCATGTTTGCCAGCGCTCAACTCAAGCCATTCACCCGTGCCGTCTAGGGCACCTTGTTGTGCATCGAAGCGCGCCACGTACAAGGTGCCGTCGTCCAGCAAGCTGCTGTTGGCGCTTGGGTTGCTGGCATCAAAGCGTGCGTCAGAGACAAACTTGTACAAGTGCTCACCACGCTCGTCATCGCCCATGTAGGCGACCACACGGCCGTCTTTGTTCACCACGATTTCAACGTTTTCGTGCTTAAAACGTCCCAGCGCTGTGCGTTTAACGGGCGTGCTTGATGGGTCCATGGGGTCAATTTCAACCACCCAACCAAAGCGGTTGGGTTCAGTCGGGTTGTGGCTGAGGTCAAACCGCGCATCAAATTTGTGCCAGTCGTAACCGGCGCCTTTGGCGCTGATGCCGTAGCGCTTAAATGTGTCGTCTGCAGGCATCTCAGCGGTGGCCCCAAAGTAGCCGTTGAAGTTCTCTTCGCATGTCAGGTAAGTGCCCCAAGGTGTTCGACCATTGGCGCAGTTGTTGAACGTGCCCAACACCGTCGTGCCGGTTGGGTCGGCCTTGGTTTTCACCCACTCGCTGCCAGCGACTGGACCCGACAAACGCATGGTGGTGTTGGCGGTGATACGGCGGTTTTTAGGTGCGCCCGTTTGCAACTGCCATTTGCCACCGCGTTGTTTGACCTCAAATACCGTGACACCGTGCGCGGCTTGGGCTTTGCGCGTATCTTCAAGTGAAGCGCACTGACCAGAGGTGAACAAATACTCGTAGTTGGTGTACTCGTTGTTGACGGCCATCACACCGTGGTCTTTGCCCATGGCAAAGAAGCTCATGCCGTCGTTGTTGTCGCCCATGGCCAAGGCTTGGCTGGCTGCGCTGCCACGCGTGGCGGCGTCAAACGCTTGACCACCTTTGAGCACGGGGTCGCCCCACGAGCTCACCACATCCCACTTGTAACCCGCAGGCAACGTTATGGTGTCTGCAGCGTTGGCCGCCACAGGCGCAAAGCCCATGCGCGGTGACACCACTGCGTTGCTGGCGTTGTGCGCCATGCCAGCTGGGCTGTGTTTGCTGGCAGCACTGGCCGCAAAGGGCAGGCCTCCTAGAAAACCAGTGACGCCCAAGGCTGTGGCGCTCACACCAAGGAATCGGCGACGCTGCAAGCCGTGAGCGACCAACTTTGAAAAGTCGTCTTCTTGTGTACGTGGGTGGTTGGCCTGCTCGGCCAGATCAAAGCGATTCATGGAGTATTCCCCTTGTGCGAATTAAGAAACAAAGAAATGTTGCAGATTGCACTGTAGGAATATTGCGTGTCAGTTTGATGACACGTCGACCGATGGGCCGCACCTATTGGCAGCGATCAATGTTGCTTCCACGGCAAGCCGCGCGCACGCCAACCACCGCGTGTGCCTCTGTGCGCAAACGTATCTGGATCGCCTTCGAAACCTTCCAAAATATTGAATGCCTGCAGACCCAACTCGGTAGCACGTTTGGCCGCAGCAATAGAGCGCACCCCACTGCGACACAGCAGCAACAACTTCAGGTCATCAGCGGCCATGCCTTTGATAGCGTCGTCAAAGCCCGTATTCATGGCCATGCCCGGCCACTGCTTCCAAGCCAGCGGCACCGCGCCTGGCACAAAGCCCACCCATTCACGCTCTGCATCGGTACGCACATCCACAATAACGGCCTCGCCGTTTTGCACCCATTGCCACGCCAACGCACAGGCCACATCACCGGCATAGCCGACGGCCTCTAATGGCACCTCGAGTTGCTGATGTGCGCCCGCATCGTGGCGCATGCCAGACGTTAAATTGGCGGGTACGGCTTGGTCAATCAACTTGGGACGCGGCAAATTTAACCCATCCATGATGGCCACAAACTCAGCCATGGTTTTATTGGCAAAGCGTTGGTTGTTGGTCTTCTCAAAACCCACGGTGGTGTGCGTGCGACCTTGGTAATCGTGGCCTGGCCATACAGTGGTGGCATCGGGCAAGGTAAACAACTGCTGTGTCACGCTGCGGTACAAATCTTGGGCATTGCCCGATTGAAAGTCAGTGCGCCCGCAGCCATTGATGAGCAACGTGTCGCCTGTGAACACATGGTCACGCCAAACAAAACACATGCTGCCAATGGTGTGCCCAGGCGTGTGCAAAGCTGTGATGGACTCAGCGCCAAAATCAAAGGTATCGCCGTGTTCCATTTGAATATTGGCAGTGGTAATACCGCAGCCTGCAGGAGCGGCTGTTTTTGCACCCGTGTGTTCTACCAACTGGTGGGCACTGGTGATGTGGTCAGCGTGTGCGTGGGTCTCAATTGCGTAGCGCAACTGCAAGCCGTGCTGCGCCAGCACAGACAAGTCACGCTCTATCAGCCCTTCGACTGGGTCAATGATGACGGCGTCTTTACTGGCCTGGTCAAACACAATGTAGGTGTAGGTGCTGGAGACGGTATCGAATAATTGAATGGGGGTGTTCATAGGTGCTTTCAATAAAAAAAATATTAGTTATGCAAATTTAGCCAACATAGTGGCTACATCATCGGCCTGCATCTCGCCTTGGGCAATGACGCAACCCACAAGTGTGAAGAAAGCCTTGTCTAGGGCCTTGCGAGAAGCCGCCATTTGTTGGGCAATTTTTTCACAATCTTCCTCGGCCTCAATCAATCGCTGAATGCCGCGCAACTGGCCTTCGACACGCTTTAAACGCAAGGTCAACGCTTTTTTACGCTGTGCATCGGTCACATGGGGCATGGTTGGTCCTAGTCTAAAAAGCTAACAAATAGCGCTTGTTGGATAATACGGGGGCATTGCGTATACTCCCAGTAGTATACAAAAAACGCCTTGTTGATGAACTTTTATTGTCACCCCTACTGGCAAGCTGCAACTGCGCCAGTGTGATTGGGCTGGTCAGCTGGCTGGTTGGCTGGTTGGCTACGCCGGCATTCGCGGGGGCTGTTGCACATCTGGTCACGGCGTGTGCGGCTGCTGACTGGCACAGCCTGCTTTGGCATCAGCTGTGGTTTTTACCTGTCATGGGCCTTGGGATGTGGGTGGCAACCAAGCAACATGCTGGCGCTTAAGACGGCATACATCGGGTTAACAAGGCCTGATTGACGTTTACGTAAACGTCAATAGATAATGGCTGTATTGATCAACCCCCACAAGCCATTGCCATGACCGACCTGTCCGCACACTACCAAGCCCTCGCCAACTACCGCCCAGCGCACAAAGTACGCTTCGTTACCGCCGCGAGTTTGTTTGACGGCCACGATGCAGCCATCAACATCATGCGGCGCATTTTGCAGGGCATGGGCGTTGAAGTGATTCACCTTGGACACAACCGCAGCGTTGATGAGGTGGTCAGCACTGCACTGCAAGAAGACGTGCAAGGCATTGCCATTAGCTCTTACCAAGGCGGGCATGTTGAGTACTTTAAGTACATGATGGACTTGCTCAAAGCCAAAGGGGGTGAACACATTCAAGTCTTTGGCGGCGGCGGCGGCGTGATCGTTGCCGATGAAATTGCCGAACTGCAAGCGTATGGTGTCACCCGCATTTACAGCCCAGAAGATGGCCAACGCATGGGCTTGGCCGGCATGATTGGCGACATGGTGATGCGCTGCGACAACGCGCTTGACAGCCACTCACCGACCCACATAGGCGCGATCGAAGGACATGAGCAAGCCCACTGGCGCGCACTGTCACAGCTCATCACCGCCGTTGAAGCTGGCAGTGCGGATGTCACCCTGATGAACCAGGTGCGCGCGCAGGCCACGCAAGTACAAACACCCGTCATTGGCATCACCGGCACGGGTGGTGCAGGCAAGTCCTCGCTCACCGATGAGCTCATCAGACGCCTGCGTCTTGACCAAGACGACGCGCTGCGTGTCGCGCTCATCTCTATTGACCCCAGCCGACGCAAAAGTGGTGGGGCACTGTTGGGCGACCGCATTCGCATGAACGCCATCAACCCATGGCGTGCGGGCAACCGTGTGTTCATGCGCTCGCTGGCCACACGTGAATTTGGCAGTGAGATTTCAGCGGCACTGCCCGATGTCATTGCCAGCTGCAAAGCTGCAGGGTTTGACTTGGTCATTGTTGAAACATCTGGCATTGGCCAAGGTGATGCGGCCATCGTGCCGCATGTGGATGTGCCGCTGTACGTCATGACGCCTGAATTTGGCGCCGCCAGCCAGCTGGAAAAAATTGACATGCTGGACTTTGCACAGTTTGTAGCCATCAACAAGTTTGACCGCAAAGGCGCACCAGATGCGCTGCGCGATGTGGCCAAACAGGTGCAAAGAAACCGCGGTGACTTTAACAAAATGCCAGATGATATGCCTGTGTTTGGCACCATGGCGTCACGCTTTAACGACGACGGTGTCACAGCCCTGTACCAAGCCATGAAGCCCGTCTTGGCGAACTTGGGTTTGACGCTGGGCACTGGAAAACTGCCCAGTGCAGCGGTGCGACACAGCTCCAACCAAACCCCAATCGTGCCCCCTGCGCGCTCGCGCTACTTGGCCGAAATCACAGACACAGTGCGCAGCTACAAAGCCAGAGTCAAACGCCAAGTTGTGTTGGCGCGCGAGATACAGCAGCTCGAAGCTGTGGCGGACATGCTGCGCATCGACAAGCCAGAACGACCCAAAGCGGCAGACGCCGCTTTGGACTTGGCATTGGGACGCACCAAGCGCATGGACAGCGACGCACAAGACTTGGTGGCCGCGTGGCCTACACTCCAACAAACCTACGCAGCACCTGAACTGGTGAGCCACATCCGTGGCAAGGAAATCCGCACATCACTGACCAGCAAGTCGCTGTCAGGAACCGTCATCCGCAAAGTGGCGTTGCCCACCTTCGAAGACCACGGCGAGATATTAAAGTGGCTGATGCTGGAAAATGTCCCCGGCCTGTTCCCCTACACCGCAGGCACTTTCGCAGTTAAGCGCGAAGGCGAAGACCCCACCCGCATGTTCGCTGGCGAAGGCGATGCGTTCAGAACCAACCGCCGGTTCAAGCTCTTGTCTGAAGGCATGCCCGCCAAGCGCCTGTCGACCGCGTTTGACTCGGTCACGCTGTACGGCAACGACCCAGACGTGCGCCCAGACATTTACGGCAAAGTGGGTAACTCGGGTGTGTCGATTGCCACGCTGGACGACATGAAGGTCCTGTACAGCGGCTTTGATTTGTCCAGCCCGAGCACCAGCGTGTCCATGACCATCAATGGGCCAGCCCCCAGTATTTTGGCCATGTTCATGAACACCGCGATTGACCAAGCGGTTGATACATTTACAGCAGACAAAGGTCGCGATCCAAGCGATGTCGAATACAGCGAGCTGCGGGCCTGGGTGCAAGCCAACGTGCGCGGTACCGTACAAGCCGATATCTTAAAAGAAGACCAGGGCCAAAACACCTGTATTTTCTCAACAGAATTCAGCCTGAAAGTTATGGGCGATGTGGCGCAGTATTTTGTGGCGAACAACGTGCGCAACTTTTACTCGGTATCTATCAGTGGCTACCACATAGCCGAGGCGGGAGCCAATCCCATTTCGCAGCTGGCACTCACGCTGTCCAATGGCTTTACGTTTGTTGAAGCCTACTTGGCACGCGGCATGCACATTGATGACTTTGCGCCCAACTTGTCGTTCTTTTTCAGCAACGGTATGGACCCTGAGTACACCGTGCTGGGACGTGTGGCTCGCCGCATTTGGGCAATCACCTTGCGCGACAAATATGGTGCCAATGAGCGCAGCCAAAAACTCAAATACCACATACAAACCAGTGGCCGCAGTTTGCACGCACAAGAGATACAGTTCAACGACATTCGCACCACCTTGCAAGCGTTGATTGCCATTTACGACAACTGCAACAGCTTGCACACCAATGCGTTTGACGAGGCCATCACTACGCCCACCGAAGAGTCTGTGCGCCGTGCCATGGCCATTCAGCTCATCATCAACCGCGAGTGGGGCTTGGCGAAGAATGAAAACACCAGCCAAGGCAGCTTTATTATTGAAGAGCTCACCGAACTGCTAGAAGAAGCCGTGCTCACAGAGTTTGAGCGCATAGCCGACAGAGGCGGCGTGTTGGGTGCCATGGAAACCGGCTACCAGCGCGGCAAGATTCAAGACGAAAGCATGACCTACGAAATGCTCAAGCACACGGGTGAGCTGCCCATCATTGGCGTGAACACGTTTCGCAACCCCAACACCGATGACACGCCACAGGTGCTGGAGTTGGCGCGCTCCACAGACGAAGAAAAGCAAAACCAACTCGCTCGATTGGGTGACTTCCACAAGCGCCATGCGGACACCGCGCCCGCGGCACTGGAGCGCTTGCGTCAAGCTGTGATTGACAACGCCAACGTCTTCGAGGTTCTCATGGACGCCGTACGTGTGTGCTCATTGGGACAAATTACAGACGCCTTGTTTGAAGTGGGCGGTCAATACAGACGCAATATGTAATGTCTGCAGACGTCACTGCAACGCCAGCTTCAAGCGCACCTGCCGGTGCGCGCCACAAGCCGCTTTATTGAATGCCCTTCAACCCCTCTTGCTCCATCAGCAAGTAGGTGTTGTAGGCGTTCATGCGGTTGGCGAACTTAAACATGGGTACCGACGCAAACGCCGACCAGTCCACCGCCTCGTAGGCGGACTCAAAAGGCTCGAAGTTGGCTGCGGCCTCCCCCATGGTTGTGCGCAGGTACACCAAGTAGTCACGCACCAAGGCTATGTCTGACGATGGGTTGGCCGATGCGCCACCGTGTCCTGGCACCACTGCAGCGGCTGGGTATTGCAACAGGTGCTCCAGGGCCTCAATCCAATGGCTGCTATTGGCTTTGCCTACAAAAGGCAGACGCCCATTGAATATCAAGTCGCCAGAGAACAGCACGCGCTCTGATGGCACCCACACGGCCAAGTCTTCAGGCGTGTGGGCAGGCCCCACCACATCGACCTGAAAGGTTGTGCCCGCCAACTCCATGGTGGTGCTGCTTGTGAGCCACTGATCGGGCGCCACAATGCGGGTGGTGCCGTCAATCCATGGCGCCAAGTCTGTTCGCGACGCCTGTAAGCGCAGCCTCGCGGTGTCTGAGTACATGTACTCGCGGGCACGCTCTTGTCCAACGATGGCAGCGCCCACTTCTTTAAACGCCTGAAGGCCATAGATATGGTCGGCATGGTAGTGCGTGACGATGACGTGGGTGATGGGCTTGTCTGTGATGGCTTTGATCTCAGCAATCAACCGTTTGGCCAACGCAGGTGAGCCCAACGCGTCGATCACCACCACGCCTGTGGCGGCCACCACAAACCCCGCATTGCTGATGAAGTTTTGGTTGTCTGTGCTGCCCAGCGCCGCTAAACCTTGCACGTAAAACGTATGGGGGCCTACTTGCTGTAACACCATGGGCGCAGGTTGTGCGGCCATGGCAAACCCTGTGGCCCACGCACACACCAAACCCACCCACACGCGTTGCCACTGCATAGCCTTGCTCCTATAAAAATCAATACAAGGTGAATATAAGCGATTGCTCATATGCACACTATATGGCAGCGTTGAAGTTGGGTACAGTCCTACAGGTGCACACGCCACTGTGATTCACACTTCATCGCAGAACTTTCATTTGAGCCGCCGCATGCAAAACAACACAACCGACAACAACGACAGCGACAACGTCAACAGCCCAGGCACCGCATCGCCGCGTCTACGCGACGAAATGCGCTGGTCTTACTTGCCCCCGCTCATGGTCTATGTGGCCGCAGGTATCCAAGGGCTTACGGGGATTGTGGGCACCTTCTTTGTCAAAGACTACCTAGGCCTATCCGCAGAGTTTTTAGCCGCGCTGGGCTTTTGGGCGTTTATTCCGTGGTCACTCAAAATTCCCATCGGGCACTTGGTGGACTTGCTCTGGCGCTTCAAGTCGTGGCTGGTGGTGTTGGGTGCTGCGCTCATTGCAACGAGTTTGCTGATCATGGCAGCCCTGATTGGCAACCGAGATGCCATGGCCGAGCTGTGGGCTGTGAATGCATGGTTTGTGCTGGCTGCACTGCTCTCGCCTGTGGGCTATGTGCTGCAAGACGCCGTGGCGGACGCCATGACAGTGGAGGCGGTTCCTCGCGTGGACAAACAAGGCCAAGCCATCAACGCTGTAACGCTCAAGCGCATGCACATCACCATGCAAACCTTGGGGCGTGTGGCCATTATTGGTGGCACTGTGTTGGTTGCACTCATCAACCTGTGGGCATTCAGTGACACCAAGGGTTTAGACGGCCCGGCCAAGCTGGCGCTGTATCAAAGCGTCTACCTCATGGCGTTGGCCATACCGGTCATTTCACTGCTTGGTATTGCCAGCGCACGCTGGATACAACACCGCGCGATACACACGCAAGTTGCCAGAGGTCTGAGCCTGCAAGAGGCCAAAACACTGCTGGCACCAGTCACAGAGCGCACACAACCCAACTGGGCCATTTTGGGCGGCAGCGCCGTGTTTGTGGCGCTCACCATCGGCCTGGGTCTGTCGGATTGGGCCTACAGCCAAGAAGCTATTTTCTTGGGGTCTTGTGCCATTATTTTGTGGCTGATGCGCCGGTTGACGCGCAGCTTAGACACCACCGCGCGCAACACCTTGATTGGGACTGCCGTGGTTATCTTTATGTACCGCGCCACGCCCAGTGCTGGCGCTGGTGTGTCGTGGTGGACGATTGACGAGCTCGGCTTTGACGCCAGTTTTTTCAGCGTTTTGTCGCTGATAGGCAGCGTGCTCACGCTGGCAGGTATGTTTGCATTTAGGCGGTTTATGGCCGAGCGCTCGATTGTCTATGTGGTGGGTTTTTTAACCTTGGCCAGCTTTATCTTGGCATTGCCTACCGTGGGCATGAGCATGGGGCTACACCACTGGACTGCAGCCATGACTGGCGGTGTGGTGGATGCGCGGTTTATCGCGGTCATTGACACTGCACTTGAGTCACCGCTGGGGCAAATAGCGATGATTCCCATGTTGGCTTGGATTGCCAATGCCGCGCCCGCCAACCTCAAAGCAACCTACTTTGCGGTTATGGCCTCGTTCACCAACTTGGCCTTGTCAGCATCGAGTTTGGGCACCAAATACCTCAACCAAATATTCACCTTAGACCGCGAGGTACGAGACCAGACCACGCAAGCCATCAGCGTAGCGGCCAACTACCAAGACCTCACGCCGCTGCTTATCACGGTAATGGTCTGCAGCGTGTTGATGCCAGTGGCCGCCATTGTGTTTGTCAGGCGCTTAGGCTGGCGCAGCGCTTGAGTTGCGTCACAGCTTGGTAGGGTGAGTTGGTTGGTTGGCCAGACGACTAAGCCGCTGCACTGTTGAGCGCAGGCTTGCCCAACATCATGTCAGCAGCCTTCTCGGCGATCATGATGGTGGGCGCGTTGGTGTTGCCGCCAACCAGCGTGGGCATGATGGAAGCATCCACCACGCGCAGCCCTTTAACACCGTGCACGCGCAACTGCTCGTCCACCACATCCAACGCGCTGTTGCCCATGCGGCACGTGCCAACAGGGTGGTAAATCGAATCGGCATTGGCGCGTATAAACGCCTCTATGGCTTTGGATCCCATCACGTCTTTGGTGGGTGACAACTCCACACCGCCTAAGTTCAGCAGTGCTGGCTGGCGCAGCAACTCGCGCATGCGCTCAAAGCCGCGCACCAAGCGCCGCACATCGTCTGGGTCACTCAAAAAATTGGGGTCTATGCGAGGTGGTGCGTGGGGGTCTGCACTGGACAAGGCCACCGAGCCTCTGCTCTTAGGGCGCAGCACACACACGTGGCATGAATAGCCCAAACCAAACACCACATCACGGCCGTGGTTTTTCAGCATCCCAGTCACAAAATGCAACTGCAAATCAGGCAAGGTTTCGCTCTGACTGGATTTGATAAACGCGCCACCCTCTGCGTAGTTGGTGGTCAGCAACCCAGTGCGGTATGTGCGCCATTGCCAATAGCCTTTGAGCATGCTGGAGATACCTCGCAACGACAAACCCATGAGGTCATGCAGGTGCGGGGCTTTCACCTGTTGCACCACATCAAGGTGGTCTTGCAGGTGCTGCCCCACCCCGGGTAAGTCGTGCAGCACCTCAATACCCATGTCTTGCAAATGACTGGCCGGCCCAATGCCAGAGCGCATCAGCACACCAGGTGACTGCAACGCGCCCGCACACACCGCCACCTCGCGCGCCGCCGAAACAATGCGAACCTGCCCATTGTGAATAATGCGCACCGCCACTGCACGCCCGTTGTCCAGCACCACCTTATCAACCGTTGCGTTGCTGATGACTTCTAAGTTGCTGCGGCTTTGTGCCTGTATCAAGTAGGCCTTGGCTGCGGTGTGGCGCTCACCATTGGCATGTGTCACTTGGTATATGCCGGCCCCCTCTTGCGCGTCATCGTTGAAGTCATGGCGAAGCGGCACACCCCCTTGGTGTACCGCTTGCACAAAAGCCAATGCAATCGGGTTGGGCTCAGGCAAGTCTTTCACATTCAACGGCCCATTGACGCCATGCCACTGGTTGGCGCCGCGCTCGTTGTTTTCGCTGCGCTTGAAATACGGCAGCACGTCGGCATAGGCCCAGCCGGCATTGCCCATAGCGGCCCAGCCGTCGTAATCCATAGGGTGACCACGCGTGTAAATCATGGCATTGATGGCGCTAGAGCCACCAAGGCCTTTGCCGCGCGGCTGGTAACACACGCGCTGGTTTAAATGCTGCTGCGCCACCGTGTCAAAGGCCCAGTTAAACCGGCCAGTCATGGCCAAGCCTGCCAACCCAGCGGGACAATCTACCAAGACGTGGTTGGTGTCGCCGCCTGCCTCAATCAGCACCACCGATACGCTGACGTCTTCACTCAACTTAGCGGCCAATGCGCATCCAGCTGAGCCACCACCAACCACCACAAAATCAGCCATATTTTCAACCTTGCATCTAGCTACACACTGCGTCAATCATGGCTCAAATGGCCACGTCACACAAGCAACACCAGCCGACTCAATGCGTGTCTTACAACAGGCACAATATGGGCAAAGTAACTTTTTATAGGAATCAATCACGTGATCAACATTCAAACTATTGGCATTATCGGTGCCGGCACCATGGGCAACGGTATTGCACAGGCGTGCGCCACGCGTGGCATTGACGTGGTGATGGTTGACATCAACCAAGCCGGCGTAGACGCAGGCTTAGCCACCATTGCCAAGAGCTTGGACCGTCTCATCAAAAAAGAAAAAATGACAGACGCGGACAAAATAGCCGCGTTGGCCAGAATCAAGACCAGCACCCAATACGCAGACATGACAACGTGCGACTTGGTCATTGAAGCCGCAACAGAAAGCGAAGCGCTCAAGATAAAAATCTTGCAACAACTCGACACTGTGCTGCCAGCCACCACACTGATTGCCAGCAACACCAGCTCCATTTCAATTACCAAGTTGGCCGCGGCTACCCAGCGCCCTGAGCAATTCATTGGCATGCACTTTTTCAACCCTGTGCCCATGATGGCTTTGGTAGAAATCATCCGTGGCTTGCAAACCAGCGACGCCACACACGACGCCGTGAAAGCACTGTCTGAGCACCTGGGAAAAACACCTGTTACGGTCAAGAACGCGCCCGGCTTTGTGGTGAACCGCATATTGGTGCCCATGATCAACGAGGCGTTTTTTGTATTGGCCGAAGGCTTGGCCACGCCAGAGGACATAGATGCTGGCATGAAACTGGGCTGCAACCACCCCATCGGCCCGTTGGCGCTGGCCGACATGATTGGCCTAGACGTGTGTTTGGCCGTGATGAATGTCTACGTTGCCGAGTACAACGACGGCAAATACCGCCCGTGCCCGCTGCTCAAAGAAATGGTGGCAGCAGGCTATTTGGGCCGTAAAACAGGACGTGGTGTCTACACTTACTAACGAAGCGCAGGCCAGCTGACTACCACCGGCACACTGACAACCACGCACCTACCAAGGCAAGGCATGGCCTTGGTAGTCAAAGAACTGCCCGGTTTGCGCTGGGCCTAGCTGGTCCAACACCGCTTGTAACTCCTGTGCGGCCACACTGGCTGTGCGCACGTGCAAGCCCTTTTTGACAAACGGCTTAGACAAGTCTGTGTCCACCGTACCGGGATGCAAGGCTACACACACAGCGTCCTTGTTGTGGCGGCGCAGTTCAATAGAGGCCGTTTTCACAAACTGATTAAGCGCCGCCTTGGACGCACGGTACCCATACCACCCACCCAGGGCGTTGTCGCCAATACTGCCCACCTTGGCTGACAAAAAGGCCACCACCACACGCTCGCTCTTGGGCAACACATCGAACAAGGCGCGTATCAACAATGCGGGGCCAATGGCATTCACTTGCATGACATGCTGCAAATAAGTCGCGTCCAGTTGGCGCCAACTGCGTTCGGGTTGTCCCAGCTCGTCGCTGTGCAAAAACCCTGTTGCAACCACCACTTGGCGCAACTGTGAACCGCTGCTGCCCAGCTGTTCTTTCAGCCAAACGCTGGCTGCCTCTAGTGTGGCAGGTTGGGTGTAGTCGATGGGCGGGGTGGTGCTGCGACTCAAGCCTACGGTGCGTGTTGTCGGCTTAGAGCCTGCGTCTTGCGCCTGCAGCAAGCCAAGCCAAGCTTGGCCTACACCGCCGCCTGACCCAACAACCACGCGAAGCTGCGCAAAATTTGAAGTATTCATAGGTTCATGTTGTAGTGACATAGTGCATTGAACCTCAGCGCTAAAACCCTTGCTGCCAGCTTGGTTGAGATGACCCCGAATCTGTTCACACATGACAAGATGTAGAACACCTTTTAAGAAGGAAAGTTGATCGCAATTCGGTTCACAATAGCAACATGACACAGCAGCACTTCCCCACCAACAGCTTTACCGACGCCACACAAGCCCTTGCTTATGTGCAGCTTATTTACCAAGACGCCGTCACCTATTTGCGCGCTGGTCTAACAGCCTTTGTAGACAGTGCCCAAGACGTAGCGCCTGCTGCTAGGGTACGCGCTTGCTACCCGATGGTGCGCTTTCAAACGCTGAGCGTGACGCGCACCAAAGACGCCAACAAGGCCTTGTCGTATGGGTTTGTCAGTGGCGCGGGTACGTTCGAGACCACACTCACACGGCCAGACCTGTTTGCCCACTACTACGAACAACAATTCAAACTTTTGCTTCAAAACCACCATGCAGTGTTGGAGGTTGGGGTCAGCACCGTGCCTATTCCTGTGCACTTTTCGCTGGCTGAACAAGACCACGTGGAAGGCCAGCTGAGTGAGATCAGACGCGCCCAGTTACCGGATGTATTTGACTTGCCAGACCTATTGGTGATGGACGATGCCATCGCCAACGGCGACGTGAATCTCCAACCTGGAGACGCCAAACCACTGGCGCTTTTTACAGCGCCTAGGGTGGACTACTCGCTGCACCGCCTGCGCCATTACACAGGCACCTCGCCTCATGGGTTCCAAAACTTTGCACTGCTGACCAACTACCAGTTTTACATTGACGAGTTTGTCGCGCTTGGCAAGCAACTCATGCGCGACCCCAACAGCCAATACATTGGCCTGATTGAGCCCGGCAACGTGCTGACCCGACGCGCTGACCTCACAGACAGTGATGAGGCTGTGCTGCAAGAAGCCGTTCAACACGCCCAAGGTCAAGCGCCGATTCGGCTGCCTCAAATGCCGGCCTACCATTTGGTACGGGCAGATCGCGGCGGCATCAGTTTGGTCAATATTGGCGTCGGCCCCAGCAACGCCAAAACCATGACCGATCACATCGCCGTGCTGCGTCCCTATGCGTGGATTATGTTGGGCCACTGCGCCGGCTTGCGCAACAGCCAAGCGCTGGGCGACTATGTGCTGGCGCACGGTTACGTGAGAGAAGACCACGTGCTGGATGAAGAATTGCCATTGTGGGTGCCTATTCCGCCGTTGGCCGAAGTGCAAATCGCGCTGGCCAGCGCCGTGGCAGAGGTCACACAGCTAGAAGGCAACGAACTGAAGAAAATACTGCGTACAGGCACTGTCGCCAGCACCGACAACCGCAACTGGGAGCTGCTGCCGTTTCACGGCGAGCGCAGCACACCGGCCAAACGCTTTTCACAATCACGCGCCATCGCACTGGACATGGAAAGTGCCACGGTTGCAGCCAATGGTTTTAGGTTTCGCGTGCCTTACGGCACCTTGCTGTGTGTCAGCGACAAGCCCCTGCACGGCGAAATAAAACTGCCGGGCATGGCCAACCACTTTTACCGCGAACGCGTGTGCCAGCATTTAAAGATTGGTATTTTGGCGCTTGAAAAACTGCGCCAAGCTGGCGAGCAACTGCACAGCCGCAAGTTGCGCAGCTTCAACGAGGTGGCGTTCCAATAAATGCGCAATAGATCTCGCAACAGCTGCGGCAAAAACAACCTCAGCAAACGCAAACGCAACACCCATGTCTAGACTCACAGGCAACTCGCGCGGCATGGTCTCCATGCTGGTAGCCATGGGCTGCTTTGCCGCCATGGACACCGTGCTAAAAATATTTGCCCAAGACCTCCCGCCCATGCAAATGGCCGCCCTGCGAGGTTTAGGCGGCATGCCGTTGCTGGCTATTTACTTGTGGCGGCGCAACTCTGTTCGCTCCATCATTCAAGTGAAATGGCGCCTGCAAATATTTCGCGGCATGCTGGCCATTGCCATGCTGTGGTGCTTCAGCGTAGGCATCAAGGACTTGGCGCTGACCCAGGCTTACACCTTGTTTTTCATAGCGCCGTTGTTGGTGTCTGTGCTGGCCTGGCCGATACTGGGCGAAAAGGCAAAAGGGTTTCAGTGGTTCACCTTGCTGCTGGGCTTGGCCGGCGTGGTGTTGGCCTTGCGTCCATCTACCGACGGCCTGATGTCTTGGGGCAGTGCCGCCATTCTGGGTGCCGCCATTTGCTATTCTGTCAGCGCAGTGGTGAGTAGGCGCCTGTCGCGCACCGACACCACCGACAGCCAAGTGTTTTGGGTGCTGACTTTTTTAGCTGTAGGCGCCACCTTGCTGGCACTGCCGCAGTGGTCAACCTTGACCTTGAAACACTGGGCACTCATGCCCGCGCTGTCCATCACTGGTTTTGTCGGGCAACTCGCCATTACCGACGCGTTTAAACACGGGCGCGCTGCCGCCGTCGCGCCGTTTGAGTACAGTGCATTGGCTTGGAGCATTGGCATTGACATCGCCATTTGGTCGGTATGGCCAGACGCCATCACATTGCTTGGCGCCAGTGTTGTGATTGCCGCTGGTCTGCTGCTGCTGCGCAGCGAGCGGGTTGTGGTGGTAGCCACGACCCCACAGGCCGCGCCTTAAACCCGATTCAGGTCAGTCCAATGGCTGCAAGTTGGCCATGGGTTGACCCAAACGCACCACACTGGTGGCCTGCCACGTCGGCTCAAAGCGCAGTCGCTGCTCGGCTGTGTCGGCCACGCTAGGCCACAACATCACCACAGTTGAGCCCAGCATAAACCGCCCCATTTCAGCGCCTTGTTCTAGGCTGACGGTGCCGGCCTCGTAGCGCCAGTCCTGACTGGTTGTACGACGCGGCGGGTTCACTGTGCCATGCCAAATGGTGGCCATGCTGCCCACTATGGTGGCGCCGACCAACACCATCACCAGCGGGCCATGGTCGGTATCAAACCAGCACACCACACGCTCATTGCGTGCAAACAAGCCAGGCACATGCGCCGCCGTCACAGGGCTGACAGAAAACAAGTCGCCTGGGACATACGTCATACGAGTGAGGGTGCCAGCACAGGGCATGTGAATGCGGTGGTAATCCTTGGGGCTTAAGTAGATGGTTGCAAATTGGCCGGACTCAAACGCTTGCGCCTCATGTGGCTCGCAAGCCAGCAGCGCCTGTGCTGTATACCTGTGTCCTTTTGCCTGAAATATGTGTCCCGCATCAATGTCACCCAGCTGGCTAACAGCGCCATCAACTGGGCTCACCCAGTCAGCGCTGCCAATGGGGCGCACGCCAGCGCGCAAAGCCCGTGTGAAAAATGCATTGAATGTTGTGTAGGCGGCTAGATTCGGTTGTTCAGCCTCCATCATGTCAACGCCATAGCGGCGTACAAAATCGCTGATGATCATGGTTGTCACAACACCCATAGGGGTGCTGGCGACCCAACCACCAAATTGCGTCATGGTTTTTTGGGGCCACATATACTGTTTCCAAACTGCTGATGGTTGTGACACGAGAGACCTTATCTGTGGGGCTTCACGGTGCCGCCGGCGCAGTGAAGCATAAAGAATTAATTTGTAACGCATGCAACGCCCAAACTGTGTTGAAACGCGCACGCAATGCCCAGAATTCTATGCGTTGCTGAGATGAACCCGCACACACGGTCTTTCTAACGATAGACTAAACACCCATGACCACTGACTTACTGCCAGAAACTGCCACGCCCCCCACGGACAACTCGCCAACAGAGAAGCAACAGGCTTTGATGCAATGCGAGCATTTGGTAAAACGGTTTGGCGACACCACTGTTGTACAAGATGTGAGCTTTGACATCATGCCAGGCGAATGCGTGGGCATTATTGGGCCCAATGGCGCAGGTAAAACCACCATCATTCGCATGTGTTTGGGCCTCACCGTGCCTGACCAAGGCCACATCGGCTACCAGAGTGTGCATGGCCAAGCCCTGCGCATGCCGCAAGATGCGTTGGCGATCAAGGCAGAACTAGGCGTCGTGAGCCAAACAGACACGCTTGACCCTGACTTTTCTTGTGAAGAAAACATCGCCGTGTATGGCCGTTACTTTGGCTTGAACGCCGCCGAGCTAAAAGCGCGTACCCCGGACCTGTTGGACTTTGCAGTGCTGAGCCACAAGGCTGGCGCTAGGCCCAATGAGCTGTCTGGCGGCATGAGGCGTCGTTTAAGTCTGGCCAGAGCTTTGGTGAACAACCCACGCTTGCTGGTGTTGGACGAGCCCACCACAGGCTTAGACCCACAAGCGCGCCACTTGATGTGGGAGCGGTTGCAGCAGCTGCTGCAGGTGGGCAAGTCTATTTTGCTCACCACCCACTTTATGGACGAGGCCGAGCGCTTATGCGACAGGCTGCTGGTGATTGACCATGGCCGCAAACTGGCTGAGGGCTCGCCTCGCGCGTTGATTGCCCAACACATTGAGCCCGAAGTGGTCGAGGTGTACGGCCCCGGCGCTGTAGCCTTGGCCACCGCGCCCATTCGCTCGCGTGCTGACCGCGCTGAAGTGGTGGGTGACACGGTATTTTTCTACACCCACCATGCCGCCAGCTTGTTGCTGGAGTTGGCGCGACAGCCACAGCTTAGAACGCTGCACCGACCAGCCAATTTAGAAGACTTGTTTCTCAAACTCACTGGCCGCCAAATTCGTGAGGGTGCATAACTATGAGTGACACCAATACCCCGTATATAGAGCCACCAATGGCTGTCGATGAGCCATTCACGCACCCCGTTGTCCAAGCCCAAGCGCAAGACCCCATTGCACGCAAGCGCTACAAGCGCAGTTGGGGTAGCCACTCGTCCAACCCATGGCGTTTACCGGCATTGGATGCCAGCTTTTGGCCCGTTTTTTACCGGAATTTTTTAGTGTGGCGCAAACTTGCGTTGCCCAGCTTGGTTGGCAATATTGCAGAGCCACTGATTTGGTTGGTGGCTTTTGGCTACGGCATGGGTGCGTTGATAGGCACCATTGATATGGGCACGCAACAGGTGCCTTACTTGCTGTTTTTAGCCAGTGGCAGTATTTGCATGAGTGCCATGAATGCCGCGTCGTTTGAAGCCTTGTACTCGGCGTTCTCTCGCATGCACGTTCAAAAAACATGGGACGGCATCATGAATGCCCCAATCAGCCTAGACAACATTGTGCTGGCGGAAATGCTGTGGGCCTCGTTCAAGGCCGTGTTCACAGCAATCGCCATCATGGGTGTCATGCTGGCACTCAACATCAGCACCAGCCCCAAACTCATTGCCGCTGTGCCCGTGCTGATGCTCACGGGCGTTACCTTCAGTTGCTTGGCATTGGTGTTCAACGCGCTGGCCAAAGGCTACGACTTTTTCACCTACTACTTCACCTTGTTCTTAACGCCCATGATGTTTTTAAGTGGTGTTTTTTTTCCGCTCAACCAGCTGCCGCCGCTGGTGGCAGACATTGCCAACGCCCTGCCATTGGCCAACGCCGTTGCACTGGTGCGCCCTTTGTTCATGGACGAGTGGCCTACACAGGCATGGATGCACGTGCTGGTGCTGTTGGCCTACGCAGTTGGTGGGTTTTGGCTGGCTTTGGCGCTGACACGCAAGCGCTTCAGCGCATAAACGTGCAGGATCGGCGACGTGTTTAACCGTTGCGGCGCAACTCTTGCATACGCTCTTCAAAGTAACTGCCAACGGTATGGCGCTCAGACAACACCACGGCGCGCTCAGGGTGCAAGAACAGGGGCAATGAGATGCGCGCCTTGGTTGCTGCGTCGCCAACCGGGTTGAGCACGCGGTGCACGGTTGATGGGTAGTAGCCGCCTGAGGCCTCCTCCAACATGTCACCAATGTTGATGATGAGCAAACCAAAGTCACATGGCACATCGTGCCAATCGCCGTCTTTGCCCAACACCTGCAAACCTGGCTCAGTGGCCGCAGGCAAGATCGTCAATAAGTTGATGTCACCGTGCGCAGCAGCGCGCACCGCACCAGGCTCCTCGTCACCGCGCAGCGGCGGGTAATGCAACACCCGCAACAGGGTGTGGCTGCTGCCCTCCAACATCTGTGGCAGCGGCATGCTGTAGTTGGCTTTGACCTCTGGCGGTGAGTCGTCCTCTATCCAGCCCAGCAGTGTCTCGGCCAGCGCTGTGCCCTCAGCGTGGTAGCGCAGCGCCGCATCTGACACCTCGCCCGGGTAACGCCCCCAAGGGTAAATATGAAAAAACTCTTTTAAATCGCGCTTGTCATTGCCTTTGGCTGTCTCTGACACTTCTGGCGCAAAGTAGCCGTCTAGGGTGTCTTGGCTATACGGGTATTGGCGCTTGGCATCGGTGTTGAAAAACGCGTGCCATTCCTCGTAGATGCCTTGCACCAAGCCTTGGCTTAAGGGGTGGTTTTTAAGCACACCAAAACCCGTGTCGTGCAGGCTTTTACAAAACGCTGCAGGTGCGCTGGACGATTGAAAATCAACTATGGGTAAATGCATACTGGGCGCCTTGTGTCGTAATAGTTGGTTACCGGTGTGTACGGGCTGGCTGTAACCAAGCCGAGTCCATCAGTGTGGACTCAAACAAAGCCAAACAAGCCTGTGCGTCGACGCGCATGCACACCTGTGTGGGCAAACGACCGTCTGCCCAACCCGCTTGCGGGTAGTTGGAATGGGCGCGTCTGTTCATCATGGTTTGGCCATTGGCATGGCCGTCAACGGCCACGCGAATCACGCCACTGTCCACGCCAAACAACTCTGGCGCAACCACATACACAAAGGCCAGCAAGTCATGTGCAAAACAACCCTTGTTCTGAATGGTGTCGTGCAAGCCGCTGTAAAAGTCGGCATAAAAAGCCACTGCATGGCGCAGGGTGTCGGTGGCAGGGTGTTGTTGGTGCGAGGCGATGGCATCAAACAAAGCCAGCTCAGTAACCACTTTGTGCGTCACGTCCAGGCCCACCATGGTGAGCTGAAAGCCCGCGGCAAACACATGGTCAGCAGCCAGCGGGTCATTCCATATATTGGCCTCTGCCACTGGCGACACATTACCGGGCTCTAGCACGGTGCCCCCCATGATCACCACGTCGCGCAACAACATGGGCAACTGTGGCTCCAGCTGTAAAGCCAAGCTCACATTGCCCAAGGGGCCAACCGCCACCAACGTGATGTTGCCTGGGTTTGCGCGCGCCATGTCCACAATAAACTGCGCACTGCTGCGTGTATCCAACTGATTGCTGGTGGCTTGGCGCGAAGGCAAATTACCCAAACCGTCTGCACCATGGATAAACGCGGGGGGTGGCTCTGCATGCTTGGCCAAGGGCGCAGCCACGCCTTTGGTCACCGGTATGTGGGCATAGCCCGCCAACGCAGCAAGATAGAGTGCATTGGCAGCGGCCTGCTCAACACTGACATTGCCAAAGGTGGTGGTAATGCCCACCACGTCTATGGCGGGGTGTGCCAACGCAAAGTACAACGCAATGGCGTCGTCTACACCGGGGTCTGTGTCGTAAATAACGCGGGTGGGGGTCGCTGTGGTGGTCATGTGGTGGTTGAGTTACTCAAACAGGGTCTCAGGGTGATGGGCTGGCGCTGCAATATGCCAGCAAGCTGTGCACTGCACTGTCCTGGGCGGGCCTGTGTTGCTCTAAGAATTGGGCAACTGTTTGCGCTGTTGGCATGCTGCTTTGGGCGCCCAATTGTGTACACGCCAACGCACCTGCTGCACTGGCTGTGCGCAAGGCCTGCGCCATCTCAATGCCTTGAGACAGTGCGCCTGTCAGTGCGCCGCAAAAGGTGTCCCCAGCGCCCGTGGTGTCCACCACATCGACCTGAAAAGAAGGCTGCGCCACCAGCGTGTTGTTGACCCATGCGCAACTGCCCCTTGCGCCCAACGTCACCACCACAGCGGGTACGTCCAAGGCCTGCAGTGCGAGGGTAATACTCAAGGGTTGCTGGCCAGTTTTGGCTTGCACCACTGCGAACAACTCACCTTCGTTGACAACCAGCACATCCACGTTGGTCAATAAGTCACTGGGGAGAGGCTGCGCAGGCGCGGCGTTGAGCACCACTTGCACACCAGCTTCGCGTGCGGCTTTGGCATAACAAGCCACCGTTTGCAACGGTGTTTCCAGCTGCATCAACAAGTGGCTCACCCCAGTCAACGCGCCCACATGGCTGGCCAAATGCTCGGGACGCAGCGCTGCATTGGCACCTGGCGCGACCGTAATGGCGTTGTCACCGCCGCTCGAGACGCAAATAAAGGCACAGCCAGTGGGCTGTTCACTCCATACGGTGTGCTGCACCACACCGGCTTGCGAGAGCGCGTCTGTCAGTGGTTTGGCAAAGTCGTCTCGCCCCAGCGCCAGCAACATATGCGTCTCAGCACCGCTGGCGCGGGCGCAAGCCACCGCTTGGTTGGCTCCTTTGCCGCCAGGGAAGGTCTGAAAGTGCTCACCGAGCACGGTTTCACCAGGTGCAGGAATATGGCGGGCACTGACCACAAAATCCAAATTAGCAGACCCGGCCACCAGTATCATCAAGCAGTCCCAATTGTTCGTTGTTGGTTGATGGTTATCAAAAAAACCATCGGTAAAAGTATCCTAAATTATGCACCCAGCCCAACCGGCTCACCAGGCTTTGCCCACACAACCCGACCACCAGCCAACAGGCTCTGTGCTGGTGATAGGTGCTTGCAACACGGACATAGTCGCCAGCACCCACGAGCCTCTGCGCAGCGGCGACTCGGTACCCGGCCATGTGGCATTGCGCCCAGGTGGCGTGGCGCGCAATGTGGCACACAACTTGGCAGCTTTGCACCTGCGCACACAACTGCTGTCTGTGGTCGGCGACGACTGGTTAGGCCAGTTGTTGTTGCTGGCATGCCAGCAAGCGCACATAGACACCACAGGCGTGCACACCGTGGCAGGTGTGGCCAGCGCCAGCTACGTCACCGTGCACGATGCCACAGGCGACACGGCTGCGGCCATCAACGCCATGGACGCGCTGGCGCACATGACACCAACATGGCTGCAGCGCAACGCAGCCCAATTGAGCCAAGCCAGCGCCTTGGTGGTGGACTGCAACTTGGCGCAAGACAGCTTGGCGTGGCTGTGTAACAACTACGCGCACCTGCCCATCTTTGTAGACGGTGTGTCCACCACCAAAGTCAGGCGACTCATTGGGCTGGAGGCCAACATCCATACCCTCAAGATCAACGCGCTAGAAGCTGGCGTGCTGTGCGCGCAAAGCTGCGAGACACCGGCACAAGCCAAACAATGCGCCCAAGTGCTGCACGCTGTGGGCTGCCAACGCGTGCTCATCAGCCTAGGCGCCCAGGGCTTTACATGGTCAACGGCAGACGCACACCCAGACACGCAGGCCTACTGGATACAGCCAGCATTGGTTGGTGCCACCTCTGCGCACAACGACGTGGGCACATCACACAGCACGCAGGTCAACACCACAGGCGCAGGCGATGCGCTGTTGTCAGGCCTGGTATACGGCTTTATGCACCAGCTAGACACACAACAAACGCTGCACATCGCCAACGCATGCGCGGCCATCACGCTACAAAGCACACACGCCAACAACCCACAGCTGTCACGTGCATGGGTACACACCATCGCGTCGACACAACCTACCCCTGCCTATTTATGACCACCGCTTTGACCACACCACACAACCCCTACTTGGACATATCAGCCGAGGTGGCGCAGGCGCTGGCCTACGGCTCACCTGTTGTCGCGCTGGAGTCCACTATTATTTCGCACGGCATGCCCTACCCTGACAACGTGCACACCGCGCTCAAGGTTGAAGACGCTGTTAGAGCAGGCGGTGCGATTCCAGCCACCATTGCCATTGTGGGCGGGCGACTCACTGTGGGTTTGTCAACCGATCAAATAGAAACCTTGGGCAAAACTGGGCGCGACGCCATCAAAGTGAGCCGGCGTGACATGGCGATGGTCGTGGCCACGCAGCAAACTGGCGCAACCACCGTGGCGTCCACCATGTTGATTGCCGCCATGGCGGGTATTCGGGTGTTTGCCACTGGCGGTATTGGCGGCGCGCACAGAGGCGCACAACACAGCTTTGATGTGTCAGCAGACTTGCAAGAGTTGGCTCAAACACCTGTGGCCGTGGTCTGCGCGGGTGCCAAATCTATTTTAGATTTAGGCCTCACGCTTGAATACCTAGAAACCCACGGCGTTCCTGTGCTGGGCTACCAGACCGACGAGTTGCCTGCTTTTTACACCCGCAACAGCGGTTATGCACTGAACTACCGTGTGGATACACCGCTGGCTGTCGCACAGGCCATGGCCGCCCAATGGGGCATGGGGTTGGCGGGCGGCATGGTCATAGCCAACCCCATAGAAGCTGAATTTGACATGCCCAAAGCCCTCATTGACCAAGCCATTGAGACCGCCTTGGCCGACGCGGCGGCGCAAGGCGTGAGTGGCAAAGCGTCCACACCGTTTTTGCTGGCGAGGGTGGCGGCGTTGACTGGCGGGCGCAGCCTGGCGTCCAATGTGTCACTGGTCATGAACAATGCCCGCTTGGGCGCGGCAGTGGCTGTGCAATACGCGGCGCTTACAAAACCTGTAATACCTAAGGCATACTAGCAAGCGCAAGCAGTTTTTAAGGCAACGGCTACCAGCACACAACCGCTGGCTAAGCCATTTTCAAAATGATGGAGACACACATGAAACAACAAGCAAAATTAGGTTTATTGGCTGGCGTTATTGTGGCAGTTGCAGCGTATGCCCTGTTCACTGTTACGTCTAAAAAGGAAGAACTTGTGGCTGTCGCCAGCACTGCGGTACCCGCCATTGTGTTTGACATGGGCGGCAAGTTCGACAAGTCGTTCAATGAGTCGGCATACCGGGGCATGGAAAAGTGGAAAAAAGAGTCTGGCAAAGACTACCTTGAATTTGAAATTTCCAACGAGTCACAGCGTGAGCAAGCCATTCGCCGCATGGCCGAAAAAGGTGCCAGCCCCATCATCGGCATTGGCTTTGGTCAAGCCTCTAGCATTGAGAAGGTTGCCAAAGAGTTTCCTAATCTCAAGTTCGCCATCATCGACATGGTGGTGGATGCGCCCAACGTGCAGTCTGTCGTGTTTAAAGAACAAGAGGGCAGCTACTTGGTTGGCGTGATGGCCGCCAAGGCCAGCCAAACTGGCAAGGTTGGGTTTGTAGGCGGGATGGACATTCCATTGATTCGCAAATTTGAATGTGGTTACCGCCAAGGTGTCATGTCCGTTAACGCCAGCAACGAGGTATTTGCCAACATGACAGGCACCACTGGCGCGGCTTGGAACGACCCAGCCCGCGGGGGCGAGTTGGCCAAGTCACAGTTTTCCAAGGGCGCGGACGTGGTGTTTGCCGCCGCTGGCGGCACGGGCATGGGCGTGTACCAAGCGGCTAAAGACAGTGGCAAGTTGGCCATTGGCGTAGACAGCAACCAAAACCATGTGCAACCAGGCACGATGCTGACCTCTATGCTCAAGCGAGTTGACGTGGCGGTGTACAACGTGGCCATGGCGCACACAGCTGGCGTGTCAGTGCTCGGCTTGAAAGAAGGCGGCGTCGACTACGCCATGGACGACAACAACGCCGAGTTGGTCACAGCCGATATGAAAGCGGCTGTTGAGGCCGCCAAAGCCGGCATCATCAGCGGCGATATCAAGGTGGCGGACTTCATGGCTGACAACGCTTGTAAGCTGTAAACAGCACCTCGCCCCAGTGACCTGTACAAGGCCGTTGAGGCGATGCACCACAAGCAAAGCCCACCGCACTTTCACGAGTAGTGGGCTTTTTAGCTGTGTTATCTAGTTGGATACGCCATGGATAAAGCCACCTTACCCAGCCACACAACGGCCGCTGCGCCGACTGCAACCGTGGGCTCTGTTGCCGTGGGTATGCACGGCATAGAAAAAAGATTTGGCGCAGTGCGTGCCAACCAAGGCGTCAACCTCAACGTGGCAACGGCCACAATACACGGCATTGTGGGTGAAAACGGCGCGGGTAAAAGCACGCTGATGTCCGTGCTGTATGGCATGTACCAAGCAGACGCAGGACGCATTGCTATCAACGGCGCAGCCGCCACCATCCACAATGCCGACGACGCCATCGCGCTGGGCATTGGCATGGTGCACCAGCACTTTATGTTGGTAGACACCTTAAGCGTGTTGGACAACATCATGCTGGGTGCTGAACCCCATTGGCTGCTCAGCCGCGCCGACAAGGCCACCCGGGGCCAACTGCGCGATTTGATGCAACGCACTGGCTTGCACCTGGACTTGGACAGCTTGGTACGCGACTTGGCGGTTGGCGACAGGCAGCGCTTGGAGATCATCAAGGCGCTGCACCGCGGCGCCAATATCTTAATTTTGGACGAGCCCACTGCGGTGCTCACACCGCAAGAAACGGCGCAGTTGTTTGAGGTTTTGCGCGGCCTGCGTGCGCGAGGTACCACGCTGATCATCATCACGCACAAGCTGAAAGAGGTCATGGGCTTGTGCGATGCGGTGACCGTCATGCGCGCAGGTGAGGTGGTTGCTGACATGCCCATTGCACAAGCCACTCTCGAAATTTTGGCTGAGGCCATGGTCGGGCGCAAGGTACACATTGGTCGCGACGGCAGCGTTGGTGTGCAGGACGGCGCGGTGTTGCTGCAAGCCAGCGGCATAGGCGTACAAGACGCCTTGGGTGTCGCACGCTTGCGCCAGCTCGATATCACCTTGCGAGCAGGCGAAATTGTTGGGGTGGCGGGCGTGTCAGGCAACGGTCAAAGCGAGCTCTTAGACGTGCTGGCCGGTTTGCTATCGCCGGACAGCGGTGAGTTACAAGTCATGGCGCAAACCTTCAACTCAGCCCACTGGCTAGACCCGAAAACCGCCAGGCAACTGGGCATCGCCCACGTGCCCGAAGACCGCCATGCGCGTGCATTGGTCATGGCATTTGCAGCTTGGGAGTCGGCCGTACTGGGTTATGGCCACTTGACCAGTTACACAACGGGCGGCTGGATGCACCACAGCGCGATGCGCACAGCCACACGCGACATGATGGAGGCTTTTGACGTGCGACCAAGAAACACCGAGTTGCAAAGCAGCCACTTTTCTGGCGGCAACCAACAAAAGCTGGTGCTGTCACGCGAACTGGGCCAAGCCCCCACCATTTTGTTGGTGGGCCAACCCACGCGCGGCGTAGACGTTGGTGCGATTGAGTTTATTTACGCCCAACTGCGCGCCATGCGCGATGCCGGTTGTGCGGTGCTGGTGGTGTCCAGCGAGCTGGACGAAATTTTGGCCTTGGCCAGCCGCGTCATTGTGATGAACAACGGGCGTGTCACTGGCGAGTTGGCCATCGACGATTGCAACGAGACCAACTTGGGCCTACTGATGACGGCGGAGAACGTATGAGCAACACCAACATGCCCAAATGGGCCGAGCTCGTGGTGCTGCCCATCGTCTGTTTGGCGGTGGCCTTGGCTGTCGCCGGCGTTGTGGTGGCGCTCATTGGGCAAGACCCCATGGAGGTGTTGTCTTTTTTAATTTACGGCGCACTTGGTACGGCTAGAGGTGTGAGCTACACCTTGTACTACACCACCACGTTTATCTTTACCGGCTTGGCCGTGGCCGTGGCCTTTCACGGCGGCTTGTTCAACATTGGTGGAGAAGGCCAAGCCATCATGGGCGGTTTGGGCACAGGCTTGGTGGCGCTGTGGTTGTCACCCTACCTGTCCGCTTGGCTGTTGCTGCCGCTGATGCTGGTTGTTGGGGCTGCATTTGGCATGTTGTGGGCGGCAGTGCCTGGCTATTTGCAAGCCTACCGCGGCAGCCATGTGGTGATTACCACCATCATGTTCAACTTCATTGCCAGCAGCGTGCTGGTGTACTTGCTGGTCAACCACTTGCGCCCTGTGGGCACCATGTCTGTGGAAAGCGTCCCGTTTGAGCCGTCGGCGAACTTGCCACGCATGCATGAGGCGTTGGCATGGCTGGGCATCGAATGGCCGGCCTCCCCGCTCAATACCAGCTTGTTCATCGCCTTGGCCGCAGCCGTGGCGGTGTACTTGTTTTTGTGGCGCAGCAAGGCTGGCTACAACGTTCGCGCCGTGGGCTCAAGTGCCAGCGCGGCTGAATACGCCGGTATCAACGCCAAGCGCCACATTGTGTTGGCCATGGCTGTGTCTGGCGCGCTGGCTGGCATGGTGGGCATGAACGAGATTGCGGGCGTCAGCGGCAAGTTGCTGTTGGAGTTTGTCAGCGGCGCGGGCTTTACCGGCATTGCTGTGGCACTCATGGGACGCAACCACCCGGTCGGCATTGTCTTTGCCAGCTTGCTGTTTGGCGCCTTGTTTCAAGGTGGTGCTGAAGTGGCCTTTGAGGTGAAGGGCTTTAGCCGCGACATGGTGGTGCTGATGCAAGGCTTGGTCGTGCTGTTCTCAGGCGCCATGATTTACGTGATTGCGCCTTGGGTGGCCAAGCCACTCAATGCCGTGCTCAACCTGTTTGGCGCGGCCCACGCCAAGGGAGCCTGATATGGATGAAGTCCTCATCGGCAACATGTTGGCCTCTTCGCTGCGCATGGCCACACCGTTGTTGTTTTGTGCGCTGGCGGGCTTGTTGTCTGAGCGCTCTGGCGTGATTGACATTGGCCTCGAAGGCAAGATGCTGTTTGCCGCATTCGCAGCGGGTGCAGCCGGCGCAGCACTGGGCTCTACCAGCTTGGCCGTCGCTTGCGCCATTGGCGTGTCTATTCTGTTGTCTTGGATGCATGGTCTGGCCTGTGTCAGCTACCGCGGTGACCAAGTGGTTTCAGGCATTGCGATCAACATCATTGCCGTTGGCTTGACCATGGTGCTGGGCATTGCATGGTTTGCACAAGGCGGGCAAACGCCGCCGGTGTCTACAGAGGTGCGCATACAAGCCTTGTGGCCGCAAGCACAGGATGCGTTTGCCAACTGGCCGTGGTTGCAAGCCATTGTGGGCGAGGGCCTGTTGAGCCACAACGCGCTGGTGTACCTGGCCTTGGCTTTGGTGCCCACCACATGGTGGTTGCTGTTTAAAACGCGCTTTGGCTTGCGCTTGCGCGCTGTGGGCGAAAACCCGCACATGGTCGATGCGGCAGGCGTGTCGGTTCACGGCTTGCGTTATACCGCGCTCACATTAAACGGTGTGCTGTGCGGCTTGGCAGGCAGCTACTTGGTGTTGGCGCAAAGCGCCGCGTTTTCTAGCAACATGACTGCGGGGCGAGGTTTCATGGCCTTGGCTGCACTCATTTTTGGGCGCTGGCATCCGGTGGGTGCCATGTGGGCCTGTCTGTTATTTGGCTTCCTCGACGCCGCGGCCATTCGCATGCAAGGCACCGCTTTGCCCCTAATAGGTGAGGTGCCTGTGCAAGCCATTCAAGCACTGCCCTATGTGCTGACGGTCGTGCTGCTGGCTGGCTTTATTGGCAAGGCCGTGGCACCCGCGGCTATCGGCAAGCCCTATGTCAAAGAGCGGTAGCGCCCCGTGCTTGCCTCGCTTGTAGCGTGCTTATGTAACCCACACCGTTGATGCAACACTACGACCTATTGGCGCTGGGCGCGGCCACTTGTTGGGCGGCCAGCGGCTTGCTGTCTGCCGCACCCAGCAAAGCACTGGGCGCCATCGCCTTTGTGCGCTGGCGCATGACGACCGTGACCTTTGTGCTGTGGCTGCTGGTGGCGTTGTTCAGCCAACTGCCACCGCTTGCAGTGAACACTTGGGGTGTGATGGTGGCCAGCGGACTGGTGGGTATTTTTGTAGGCGACACGCTGTTGTTCGCAGCGATGAACAGGCTTGGCCCGCGGCGCACTGGCGTGTTGTTTGCCTCGCACGCGTTGTTCAGCGCCTTGTTGGGCTACTTGTTTTTAAGCGAGCGCCTGGGTGTGCAAGCCTACATAGGCGCAGGCGTGACTGTGGCGGGTGTGATGGTGGCCGTGGCGTGGGGCAACAGCAAAACGAATGTCTCAGAATGGGACAGCGCGCCCAGCACTGTGGCCGGTGTGAGCTTGGCCGTGCTGGCCGCACTGGGCCAAGCCACTGGCGCATTGATAGCCAAACCAGCTTTGGGTGGTGACCTAGGCTTTGACCCTGTTGCTGCATCTGCGGTGCGTGTCACGGCCGCCGTCAGTGCGCTGTGGCTGTGGCGGGTGGTGAACCCGGGGTCGGCAAGCGCGCACAGCCCACTCACGTGGGCCCTACTCAAACAAACCGCCATCAGCAGTTGGGTGGGGATGGGGCTTGGCATGGGCCTGTTGCTGTGGGCTTTGCGTGATGGCCCAGTGGGCAGTGTGGGCGTGTTGTCAGGCTTGTCGCCAGTGCTCATACTGCCCATGCTGTGGTGGACATTTCGCAGCGCTCCAGCACCGGGCGCTTGGATTGGCGCCGCAGTGGCCGTGCTGGGAACTGCGATGGTAGTAGCCAGGTAAACGTTGCCCTCTATGACGCCATGCCAGCAAACCGGCTGGCCATAGCCGGCACACCCATTTCAGCCAAGATATCGTCGATGCGCTGTTGCGCACCGGCTTTGGGTGCACCGACACGCTTGGCCAAAATCAACTCGTTTTTCATGGAGTGCTCCCAGCCCACCAATTCGGTCACGGTCACCTGGTAGCCACTGGCCTCTAAACGCAGGCAGCGCAATACATTCGTTATTTGGCTGCCAAATTCTCGGGCGTGTAGGGGGTGACGCCACAACTCAGACAGGGGCGTGCGTGACAAGTTGAAGGCTTTTTGCCGGCGCATCACGCTGGCCATTTCAGCTTGGCAACACGGCACGATCACCATGGCGCTGGCTTGGTGCTTGAGGCCAAAACCAATGGCGTCATCGGTGGCGGTGTCGCAAGCGTGCAGCGCCGTCACCACGTCTACTTTATGAGGCAAGGCGTCGCTGGTCATGGCTTGCTCGACACTCAAGGCATGAAACGCCATGCGCTCAAACCCGAGCTGTAGCGCCAAGGTTTGCGAGCTTTGCACCAACTCTGAACGCGTCTCTATGCCAATGACTTGGCCGTTGTCCAAGGCTTTTAATACCAAGTCGTACAAGATAAAACCCAGGTACGACTTGCCCGCGCCGTGGTCTACCACAGTCACCGCGCCGCGCTCTTTGTGTTGCGCCGCAATCAGCGGCTCAATGAACTGCACCAAGTGGTACACCTGCTTGAGCTTGCGCCGGCTGTCTTGGTTGAGCTTGCCGTCGCGCGTGAGTATATGCAGCGCTTTGAGCAAATCCACAGATTGCCCGGGGCGCAGCTCTGGCAGTTGTTCTTGTAAGGTTTTTGCGGGCGCTTTGCCGCTGCGTGTGTTGGCCATGGCGTCATCATAAGGCGGCGACAATGGTGGCATGCACACGCCACACCCCACCGACTCGCCACACGGCTACGAACAACTCACCCCGGACGTCATGCTAGACGCCTTAGCCAGTGTGGGGTTGGCGGGCGATGGCCGCATGCTGGCCTTGAGCTCTTACGAAAACCGGGTCGTGCAGTTCCATGTGGAAGACGACGCGGGCGTAGCCTCCACCGTGGTCACCAAGTTTTACAGGCCCAACCGCTGGCGCAACATCGCCATTCAAGAAGAGCACGACTTTGCCCACGAGCTCATGGCAAGCGAGGTGCCCATGGTCGCCCCACTGCGACTGGCCAGTGTTGGCAACGCTGCATCAGCACAACAGGGGCCCCAAACGCTAAACCACTTTGCAGGCTATGCATTTTCTGTCAGCCCATCACGCGGTGGGCGACGACCTGAACTGGACGACTTTGAAGTCTTGGAGTGGATTGGCCGCTTGCTGGCGCGCTTGCACAACGTAGGCGCTGCCAAGCCCTTTGCGCACCGCCCTGCCATCAACCCCACAACCTACGGGCTGGATTGCAAGGCGTGGCTGCTGGCCAACAACGCGCTGCCGCTAGATGTTGAGCGACAGTGGTGCGATGCCTTTGACACAGCCATAACATTTGTTCAAAGCAAGTGGGCCTTGTTCGAGGAGTCTCATTTTGAGTGGGCCTCTATTCGCCTACACGGCGACTGCCATCCTGGCAATATTTTATGGACGCCCAGCAGCGGGCCGCATTTTGTAGACCTTGACGATGCCCGCAGCGGCCCCGCCATACAAGACCTGTGGATGCTGCTGTCTGGCGACAGGCGCGCACAAACCCAAGCTTTGTCTGCGGTGCTGGACGGCTACGAACAAATGCGTCCCTTTAACCGTGCCGAGCTGGCGCTCATTGAGCCCCTGCGAACACTGCGCATGGTGCACTACAGCACATGGCTGGCCAAACGCTGGGACGACCCTGCCTTTGCAGCCAACTTCCCGTGGTTTGGCACATCAGACTATTGGCAAGGCCAAGTCCACCAATTGATTGAGCAGGTACAGGCCATGCAAGAAGTCTCTCTTTCGGTTTAAATAGGCACCCATGACTACACACTTTTACCAGCCCAAAGACGGCCACGGCCTGCCCCACGACCCCTTCAACGCCATCGTAGGGCCTCGCCCTATAGGCTGGGTGTCTACCCACAACGAACAAGGCCAACTGAACTTGGCGCCTTACAGCTTTTTCACCGCATTTAACTACACGCCACCCATTGTGGGCTTCACCAGCATTGGCGCCAAAGACAGCTTGCACAACGCCCAGGCCACAGGCGAGTTTGTTTGGAACCTGGTCACCACCGACTTGGCCAAGGCCATGAACGAGACCTGCGCGGTGGTGCCCTTGGGTGTAAGTGAGTTTGAGCTTGGCGGTTTAACACCCGCGCCATCTAGCGTTGTGAAACCTCCGCGCGTGTTGGAAAGCCCGGTCAACTTTGAGTGCAAAGTGACACAGATTGTGCAACTCACCACCGTGGAAGGTCACCACGTAGAAACCTGGCTGGTGCTGGGCCAAGTGGTGGGTGTGCACATCAACAACGCGCTGCTGGTCAACGGCGTGTACGACACCGCAGCGGCTGGCCATGTGTTGCGCGGTGGCGGCCCATCCGACTACTTCACGCTGGGACCAGAAGCCAAGTTTTTAATGCCTAGGCCACCATCAGCGGCAGAGCAGCAGCGAAAAATTAAACCCTGACCCGCTGTAGCGCGCCCAACAGGGTCAGCGCTACACGCAGATCTCAAATAACGATCGTTTTAACCCGCCAACAGGCCGTACCGTGAGCCGCCGTTTGATGCGCTCGCATACGCTGGCGGCCAACTTGCAACGCACGCTTTGCCCCCCCTACATGAACGCTTCAGAACTCACAGCACTCATCGCTTTGGCCACTGCAGCCAGCTTCACGCCTGGGCCCAACACCACGTTGTCGGCAGCCATGGGCGCGCAGGCCGGCTTGCGCCATGCCATGCCGTTTGTGTGCGGCGTTCCAGTCGGGTGGTGTGCACTGTTGATGCTGAGCGCATTGGGTGTGGGCGCCACCGTGACACAGCAGCCAGCGTTGCGCACACTGATTACAGCGCTGGGCTGTGGCTATTTGCTGTGGCTGGCATGGCGCATTGCCCACGCCCCTGTGCAACTCAGTGCGCTCAACACCGCGCCCTTGCGCATTGGGTTTTGGCAAGCCATCGCGCTACAGTTTGTCAACATCAAAGGCTGGATGTTGTCATTGAGCGTGGCTGCGGGTTGGCTCAACACGCCAGATGACTTGTGGGCGCGCGCCGCCTGGGTACTGCCCTTGATGGCTTTTTACGGCTTTAGCAGCAACTTGCTGTACGCCTGGATGGGTTCTCGCTTACGCGAATGGCTACAAGTAGGTAGGCGCATGGCGTGGTTTAACAGGGGTATGGCGAGCTTGCTTGGCGTGACAGCTGTGTGGATGCTGGTCACCACTATAGGCTGGGCATGAGCTACAGCACAGAAATGAAAGGCTACGTGCTGGGCGTGATTGGCGTTACGGTGTTCGCCGCCACGCTGCCGATTACAAAAATTGCAGTGGGCAGTGACGCCGAGCCATTGATGAGTGGTCAATTTGTCACGCTGGCGCGCGCCGCCATTGCGGCCATGCTCAGTGCCTTGTGGCTGTTGTGGGTGCGCCCGCCTATGCTGCGAGGACGAGACTGGCTATGGCTTGGCGTGACGGCATGTGCGGTGGTGATTGGCTTTCCGCTGTTCATGGGTTTGGCCATGCGCCATGTAGACGGCACGCACGCCAGCGTGGTGCTAGGCGCATTGCCATTGGCCACGGCCGCATGTGGTGCGCTGCTGCACGGCCAACGCGCGCCACGTCATTTTTGGCTGGCAGCCGTGGCTGGCGCTGCCCTGGTGATGGCGTTTGCCATGTGGAACGCCCCCACCGCCGCAGGCTTTGGCATGGGTAGCTTGTCAATAACAGGAGCCGACTTGCTGCTGCTGTGTGCTGTGCTGTGTGCCGCACTGGGCTACACCACTGGCGCTGACTTGGCCAAAAAACACCGCTCTGAAACTGTCATCAGCTGGGCACTGGTGGTGGCCAGCCCCATCACGCTGCCCGGTATGCTCATGACTTGGCCGAGCGCGCCCATGCCCGCAGCGTCGTGGTTTGCTTTGGCCTATGTCGCCCTGTTCTCCATGTGGATTGGTTTTTTCGCGTGGTACCGAGGCTTGGCGCTGGGCGGTGTGATGCGGGTCAGCCAAGTGCAGTTGCTACAACCCTTCTTAGGCATCTTGTTTTCTATTCCGCTGTTGGGTGAGTCATGGTCATGGTCTGCCGTGACCTTCGCAGGCGCGGTTGTCGCCTGCGTCATGCTTGGCAGGCGGGCACTGCGACATGCATGAGCCCACAAACCCACATACACAGCCTGTATCAATAATGCCGACGACCAATCGAAAGCCACACACCATGCACACACAACTGGACCACATTGTGATCGGAGCCACCACGTTGGCGCAAGGCGTGGCGTGGTGCGAAGCCACCTTAGGCGTGGTGCCCGGCCCCGGTGGTGAGCACTTGAATATGGGCACGCACAACCGCCTACTGCGCATCAGCAGCTACGCGTTTCCGAGCGCGTATTTAGAAATCATTGCCATTGCACCGCATTTGGCTGCGCCTACAGCCCATCCGCGTTGGTTTGACTTGGACAACCCAGCCATTGTTACCAGCCTCAACACACATGGTCCGCAGTTGCTGCATTGGGTGGCGCAAACTGACGACATCCATGCGGCCTGCGCGGCCACTGAGCAACTGGGCATCACCTTAGGCCAGCCGCAAGCGGTTTCGCGCATGACGCAACGCGGCTTGCTGGAATGGACTTTCAGCATCAACGCCAGTGGCGAGCGCCCCATGCACGGCGCATTGCCTCACCTGATTCAATGGGCAGACGCCTCGCCGGTGGTGCACATGCCGCTTGGCAGCGTGGGCTTGTCCAGCGTGAGCATCAGCGCCGCGCCAGAGAGCTTGCCGCTGTTGCGCAGCTGCGCTGCGGCCTTGGCGTTGGAAGCCGTCACGGTTGAACAATCGCCTAGCGCCTTCAGCGTTCAGCTCCTCACACCCGCAGGCTTGGTCACACTGCAAACCCCAGCTCATGGGTATTGACATGTTTAATTTGCTAAAGTGACCGTTAAATAGTAGGTTAAAAGTAGTAAGCTATTGGGCAACTTACTTAACTTGACGGCCTCGCCATGCACACCTACACCCTATCGGAAGTTCAGACCGCGCAGCACGCCGTGTACGCCGCCATGCCGCCTACCCCGCAATATGCGTGGCCACAACTGGGCGCACGCGTCGGCGCGCAGGTATGGGTCAAACACGAAAACCACACCCCTGTCGGCGCTTTCAAAATTAGAGGCGGCTTAACGTACATGGCGGCACTCAAGGCTGCAGGCCAGATGCCCGCAGGTTTTATTGCTGCCACGCGTGGCAACCACGGTCAAAGCATAGCCTTCGCGGCCAGCCAACACAATGTGCCCACCACCATCGTGGTGCCCGCAGGCAATGCACGTGAGAAAAATGCCGCCATGCAAGCCTTGGGCGCACAACTGGTTGAATACGGCGACGATTTTCAAGCGGCCCGCAACCACGCGAAAGTATTGGCAATCAGCCACAACCTGCACAGCGTGCCCTCGTACCACCGCGACCTGGTGTCAGGCGTGATGACCTACTGGCTAGAATTTTTTGAGAGCTTCAAAGATGGCGCCGCACCTGATGTGGTGTTTGTTCCCATTGGTCAAGGCTCTGGCTTTTGCGCTGCTGCTGCTGCGCGTGCGCACTGCAAAGTCAGCACCCAACTCGTTGGCGTGGTGTCTGCTCACGCAACTTGCTACCTAGACTCATACAGAGCTGGCCACGCCATCAGTGCACCATCCCGCACAGCCTTGGCTGATGGCTTGGCGTGCAGCGTGCCAGACGCTGAATCACTGGCAATCGTCAAGAACCAAGCCGACGATGTGATTGCGGTATCTGACGACGAGGTAGCCCACGCCATGCGTGTGTTGTTTGCCGACACCCACAACGTCGCAGAAGGTGCGGGTGCGGCCTCTATGGCCGCAGCCATTCAGCAACGCGACAAGTGGGCCGGTCAACGCGTGGGTGTCACCTTGTGCGGCGGCAATGTTGACAGCGCCATGTTTGCCCATGTGCTGGCAGGACACACGCCCGCCTTTGTGTCCTAGCATTAACCCTGCAGGTCGCCATCGCGACTGTTTGATAACGAGCAAGTGTACAAAATTTGCCATATGGGACACCTCTATTTAGTACGCCACGGCCAGGCTTCATTTGGCGCCGACAACTACGACCAGCTCAGCGAATTGGGCGGCCGGCAAAGTGAACGCTTAGGCCAATACTTCGCGTCTAAAGGCAGGGCCTTTGACACGGTGGTTACGGGGAGTCTGGTACGGCACACCCAGACTTGGGCAGGTATTGAGCGCGGCTTGGGCCTGCCGCCTGGGCAATGCACCGTGCAAGTTGAGCCAGGCTTGAATGAGTACGACAGCCACGCGGTGATCAACGCCATCAACCCAGGCCCGCTGCCTGCGTTGTCAGAGCCTGGTGCGTATCAAACCTACTTTCGCTTGCTGCGGGACGGGTTGCGCGCATGGATGGACGGTGTGGTCACTCCTGTTGGTATGCCTGACTACGACACATTCAGGAGCGACATTGTTGAGGTTCTCAAACGCGTACGCGACAACAACGCAGGCAAACGCGTGTTGGTGGTGAGCAGCGGCGGGCCCATTTCCACCACCATTGGCTATCTTCTCAGCACGCCGGCAGAAACCACCATTGAATTGAACTACCAAATTCGCAACACCGCGCTGACCGAGTGCCGCATCACAAGTAAAGGCTTGCGCTTGGTCAGTTTCAACGCACTGCCGCACCTAGACAACGACGCAGATGCGGCGTTGCACACCCACACATAACGCTAGCCTCGCAGCGTCGTGTTTGGCAAGCCATCCATGTCAAGCCACAACTGAACCAACGACGCAGCGGCAGCTTGCAGCACGGCTTGACCCTTCTCGGCACTGGCGGCGGCGGCGTTGCCTGCTGCACCGGCTGGGTTGATGTCTTGCATCTGCCATGCCAACTTGGCGCTTTTTCCATTGCCCAGTATGTGGGTGCTGTTTGCCCGGACTTCTGAACTAGAGCTGAAGTTCAAGGCCTCGGCCATGTTCACCAACTCGGGCTTGATCGCCAGCATCATGGAGGTTTCTATATCGCCAGCATGCGAACCAAAGCGGTGCTCGTGCGCGGAAAACAATTGATGCACGTCGTCACCCAACGGCAGGGCAAACCAGTTCACGCTGACCACCAACATGCCCAAGCGGTTGCGCAAATCACGCGCCACCAAATCCAGCGCGCCAACTTGCCCGCCGTGCGCGTTGAACAGCACCAGCTTGTTGATACCGCTGGCATGCACGGCCTCTCCCAACTCTGTCCACAGGGCAATGAGCGTGTTGCTGCTCAGGCTCAACGTGCCCGGGAATGTGGCGTGCTCTGGACTAAAGCCAACAGGCTGCAGCGGCAAGGCCAACACCGACGGGCAATTGGCCACGCCGTTTGCCAGCCCCAACGCCTTGGACAATATGCAGTCGGCCAAGTCACTGTCCACGCTCAATGGCAAGTGCGGGCCATGTTGCTCGGTGGCACCCAGCGGCAACACGGCGATGGCTCGATGGCGGTCTAGGGCTAAAAAGTCTGGCGACTTTAAATCTGCCCACAAGCCGTGATGGGTGTGCGTCTTTGGCGCAGCCTGGGCTGTTGGCCTAGAGGGGGGTGTCGTAGGTGTGGCGCTGTGCATGGGTGCAGTGTAATGCCGCCGGATAATATGGAACCAATTGCAGGCAGTAACCTCTCAGTCATTGAGGCGGTTTTTACACATACACAGGCGTTTGCCCCACCGAACCCATTTCAGCAAGTCTTATTGTTATCCACATGCTTATGCGCCTTCCCCCTTTCTTTGCTTCCACCTTGCCCGCCTGCGTTCTGACGTGTGCGCTGGCCACGCTTGGCGTGACAGTCTCGCTAGGCGCTGCCAGCGCTCAGGCTCAAACCACGGCGGGCTACAACGCTTTGGCCGACTTGGGCATGGCCAACACACAGGACCAGTTGGCTGCGCCAGCCGCACTGCCCAAGCGCATTGGCGAATCTTCAGACACCGCAACCAGCACACAAACCAACGCCCAGTTGCTGGCGTATGCACCTCATGGCGTGTCGCCAGGAAAGACCATTTGGCTGGGCCTGCGCATTGCCCATGCACCGAACTGGCACACCTACTGGAAAAACTCTGGCGACTCTGGCCTGCCCACCACACTGCGCTGGCAATTGCCTGCGGGCTGGCAACTCGGCGAGCTGGCTTGGCCTACGCCTAAAAAGTTTTCTCTAGGCCCGCTCGCCAACTATGGTTTTGACGGTACCGTGTTGCTGACCACGCCTGTTGTGCTGCCCGCCCAACTGGACACACCACCGGGCTCAAGCTTTGACGTTGGCTTGCAAGCCGACTGGCTGGCTTGCAAAACCGAGTGCATCCCAGAAGACGCCACACTCGCACTCACGCTGCCCAGCAATGCACCGCTCACGTCACACGCCCCGCTGTTTGACGATGCCTTTGCGCGGGTGCCCAAGCCTATAAGGGCACAAGCCGTCGTGACACCAACTGCAGACAGCACCACGTGGCGCGTGGCAGGTTTACCTGCCCAGTGGGTAGGGCAACCTGTGGAGTTGTTCCCAGAAACAACAGGCCTCGTTGCACCCGGCGCGCCTTGGACACAAGCTTGGGACACCCGTTCGGACCAAGCGGTGTGGACGGCACAAGTGCCCCAACATGCGTTTAGGTCAGACTCACCTACACACATCGACACAGTTTTAGCGCTGGCGCAGCAAGACAAAGGCCTGCCCAGCGCGGCTGGTGTGCGCATACAAGTTGCGTTAGAGGGAGAATGGCCAGCTGTGAAAGCGCTCACAACCGTGAGCCCTGCGTTGCAGACGGCGCTTGACGCGGCGCAGTCGCAAGCCACAAACACCACAAGCGCCGTGCCTGTCTCAACCGCCACACTGCTGTTAACGCTTGGCGCGGCCTTGCTGGGTGGCTTGTTACTCAACCTCATGCCATGCGTGTTTCCGGTGTTGGCGCTGAAGGTGTTGGCATTTGCACGACCCACCCAGCACACACGGAACGGCTTGAGCAGTCACCAACGTGCGGGCTTGGCCTACACCGCCGGCGTGGTGGTGTCGTTTGTGACGTTAGGCGGTGTGTTGTTGACGCTGCGCGCGGCAGGCGAGGCACTTGGCTGGGGCTTTCAATTGCAAAACCCAATGGTTGTGAGCGCCTTGGCCGTGTTGTTTACGCTGATTGCGCTCAACTTGTTAGGCGTGTTTGAGTTTGGCGCCATGCTCCCGCAAAGCCTGCTCAATGCGCGTGCCAAAAGCCCCAGCACAGATGCTTTTTTGTCTGGTGTGTTGGCCACTGCGGTGGCGTCGCCTTGCACCGCGCCATTTATGGGCGCGTCGCTTGGCTTGGCCATTGTGTGGCCCACCGCGCAAGCCTTGGCTGTGTTTGCCGCTCTGGGCGTGGGCATGGCCGCGCCTTATTTGTTGGCCAGTTGGGTGCCCAGCGTCGCCAACTTGCTGCCAAAGCCAGGGGCATGGATGGTCACGTTTAAAACCTTAATGGCCTTCCCCATGCTGGCCACAGTCGTGTGGCTGATGTGGGTGGTGGGGCAGCAAACCAGCATGAACGGCGCGGCAGCCTTGATGCTGTTGTTGGTCATGCTGGCATTTGCTGTATGGGCGTGGCAGCAAGGTCACAGCGCCCGCACAAGTCGGACATGGCGCATGGTGGGTGCCGCCTTGTTGGCCATCAGCGCATGGAGCTTATGGGGCCCCATGACGCAAACGTCTTTTGCAACGGCAGGAAACAGCTCACACACCGCGTTAAGCACCGCCCTGTGGCAAACATGGACGCCCACAGCGGTGCAGGAGCGCTTAGACAATGGGCAGACCGTGTTTGTTGACTTCACAGCCGCATGGTGTGTGACCTGCCAAGTCAACGAGCTCACCACGCTTGCCAGCGAGCCAGTGCTGACCGCTTTTAAAACCAACAACATCGCCCTGCTCAAAGCCGACTGGACCAAACGTGACCCAGCCATCACGCAAGCACTCAACGACTTACAACGCAGCGGTGTGCCCACCTATGCGGTGTACAGCCCTGGGCGAGCACCCCTGGTGCTGACGGAAATACTCAGCCATGCAGTTGTGATTGCCGCGGTTACCCAGTAAGCCTGAATCTTTAAATCCCACCACACACTGCGGACCAGCTCATAACCAAATGAGTTGTCTCGAAGCCGCGCTTAAAACAAACGCTACAAACTGCGACAATTAGCCCATGTTTGCCCCACTACAAAACGATACATTCATACGCGCTTGTTTGCGCCAGTCCACTACACACACGCCGATATGGCTGATGCGCCAAGCTGGGCGTTATTTGCCTGAGTACCGCGAAACGCGAGCCAAAGCAGGCAGTTTCATGGGCTTGGCGACCAACACAGACTACGCGACAGAAGTAACGCTGCAGCCACTGGAGCGTTTTCCGTTAGATGCAGCCATCTTATTTTCAGACATCCTCACCGTGCCAGATGCCATGGGCTTGGGCCTGAGTTTTGCCATCGGCGAAGGCCCCAAGTTTGAACGAACTGTGCGCGATGAAGCCGCGGTCAATGCACTGCATGTGCCAGACATGGCCAAGCTGCAATACGTATTCGATGCAGTCACCTCCATTCGCACAGCTTTGCACGGGCGTGTGCCACTGATTGGCTTTTCTGGCAGCCCGTGGACGCTGGCCTGCTACATGGTCGAAGGTGGTGGCTCCAGTGACTACCGTATGGTCAAAACGCTGATGTACCAGCGCCCTGACCTGATGCACCGGATCTTAGAAATTAATGCCGACGCCGTGGCCCTGTACCTCAACACCCAAATTGAGGCCGGCGCACAAGCGGCCATGATTTTTGACAGTTGGGGCGGTGTATTGGCCGACGGCGCGTTTCAAACGTTTAGCATGGCCTATACCCACCGGGTGCTGAACAAGGTGCATACCGAGTTCAACGGCGTGAAAATTCCCAGGCTGGTGTTCACCAAAGGCGGCGGCATGTGGCTAGACGACATGCAACAACTGCCCTGCGATGTATTAGGCATGGACTGGACAGTGAACCTCAGCCAGGCCCGCGCCAAACTGGGTGATACCCACGCGCTGCAAGGCAACCTAGATCCCAACGCCTTGTTTGCCGCGCCAGAACAGGTGGCTCAACTGGGGCGCCAAGTGCTGGACAGTTTTGGCAAACCACACATGGGTGACGGCACAGGCCACACACATATTTTCAACTTGGGCCACGGCATCAACCAGTTCACCCCGCCTGAGAGCGTCGCCGCCCTGGTGGAGGCTGTGCACAGCCACTCCAAACAACTTCGGGCTCAGGCCTAGCACATAATTTACCAAACAACATGACAATTTTCTGATTTTTATACCCACTTGTGCACAGAAGTGGGGCTACGAGGCAAACACACAGACTGGGTAATAAAAAAATACACATGATTGGCATTGGTTAAGTAAGTTATTGATTTTAAATAACAAAATTCAAATGCTTAAAAAATAAGCAATCTAAGAAAACCCCCAGTTTCATGTGACATACGCTGTCACATATGCAGTTATTAACAAAGTTATCCACAGAAAATTGGGACAACTACAAGTCTCATTTCAAATCAACCACTTAGCCCTTTTACCGCTACATTGAATGAGCAACCCCGCCTAAACCATGGCTTATTGGCCCACCGTCATCGTTGCCACGCCCGCACACTCGCAACTCAGCCATGCGCTGAGCTACGCCTGCGATCAAGAATTAGCGCCCGGGACTTTGGTCAGGGTGCCGTTGGGCAAACGCGACACATTGGGGGTGGTCTCAAGCTGTGGCACCGAACTCCCCGCAAATGTTCAAGCCGTCAACGTCAAACCCATCAGCGAGGTGCTGGATGGGCTGTCACCCCTCAACGCCGAGTGGCTGCAGTTGATGCGCTTTGCCGCCAAGTACTACCAACGCGGCGTCGGGGAAGTGGCACTGGCGGCACTGCCACCTGAACTGCGCAAGCTTGATCCTACCCAGTTGGCTAGGCGCTTAAAACGCAACGCCAAGGCTGCCGGCGAGGCTCATCACGGCGAAGCAACTGACGCCGCAGAACAGGTCGAAGATACAAGCCGCGAGCACAAACATGCCAGTTCCAGCTCCGACACCAACGCCACCGCGCTAGAAGCCAGCCCAGAACAAGCCCATGCCTTGGCGCACATTGAGGCCACCACCCAGCCCATATTGCTGTTCGGCGCGACGGGCAGCGGCAAGACCGAGGTGTATTTGCAAACCGCTGCCAAACTGCTGGCCAGCAGCCCAAACGCGCAAGTGCTGATACTGGTGCCTGAAATCAACCTAACGCCCCAACTGGAAAGCCGATTCAGCAGCCGCTTTGCCGCTTATGGCGTGGTGTCCCTGCACAGTGGCCTCACCCCGGCGCAGCGCTTGCAAAACTGGCTCAGTGCGCACCTAGGTGCCGCGCGCATTGTGCTGGGCACACGCATGGCCGTGTTTGCCAGCATGCCCCATTTGCGCCTCATCGTGGTGGACGAAGAGCACGACCCCAGCTACAAAAGCCAAGAAGGTGCGCGCTATTCAGCCCGCGACTTGGCGGTTTACCGCTCGCACGCCATAGCGGGTTGTCGCGTGCTGTTGGGCTCTGCCACGCCGTCGCTCGAAACCTGGCATGCCACTGAAACAGGGCGCTACCAGCGCCTGGCCATGCCGAGTCGCATAGGCGGTGCTGCGTTGCCCAAGCTGCGCTTGGTTGATATGGGCAAGCAACCCAAACAAACCGTCATCGCGCCGGCTCTGCTAGACGCTATTGCCGAGCGCGCGCAGCGCGGCGAACAAAGCTTGCTGCTGCTGAACCGCCGCGGCTACGCGCCCGTGCTCAGCTGCGGCGACTGCGGTTGGAAAAGCCAATGCCCGCATTGCAGCGCGCACCGCGTGTTTCACAAAATAGACCGCAGCCTGCGCTGCCACCACTGTGGCCTGCATGAGCGCGTGCCACATGCCTGCCCTGACTGCGGCAACGTTGACATCCAAACGGTAGGTCGCGGCACGGAACAGCTTGAAGAACTGTTGGCCGACAAGCTGGCCAAACACCTGCGCGCCGACGGCCACGCTTTGCGTGTGGCCCGCCTTGACGCAGACACCACTCGCCATAAAGGCGAACTCACAACGCAGTTGGCAGCCATGCACGCCGGCGAGGTGGACGTGTTGGTGGGCACGCAAATGGTCGCCAAGGGCCATGACTTCAGGGGCATTACGCTGGTAGCCGCCATCAACCCAGACGGGGCCTTGTTTGCCAGCGACTTCCGCGCGCCAGAGCGCTTGTTTGCGCTGCTGATGCAAGCGGCTGGGCGCGCTGGGCGCGACGCTGTCAAGATGGCGCAACTCACAGCACAGGGCAACAACGGCGCAGAGCTTTGGGTGCAAACCTGGCACCCCACTCACCCCTTGTTTGCGGCCCTGGCCAAACACGATTTCGCCGGCTTTACAACAACAGAACTGGTAGAGCGCGAGGCCGCTATGCTGCCGCCGTTTGCCTCACAAGCCTTGCTGCGCGCAGACGCAAAAAGTCAGGCTGCGGCCCAAACATTTTTGAACCAAGCCCGCGACGCGGCCAACGCGGTTGCCGAAGAGATGGGCGTGGGCATTTACCCGGCCGTTCCGCTCACCATTGCCCGTGTAGCCAACGTAGAGCGCGCACAAATGCTGGTCGAATGCGCCAACCGCGCCACCTTGCAAAAGTTTTTAGCACAGTGGCACACCACGCTGCACGAACTGCGCGCAACCCCTGCCGGCAAAGCCATCATCCGCTGGGCCATTGATGTAGACCCGTTGGCAATTTAGCCTGCAAACAGCCGCAGTGGGCTCACATGCTTGGGTTTAAACCCGCCAACTCACCACCGCAGAAAAAGTCACAAATGACGCGGTGGTTGTGAGCAAAATAATACGGGCTATGCGGCCGTTGTCTGCGCCAAAGCGCTCGGCCAACAGCGAGACGTTGCTGGCGCTTGGCAACGACGCCACCAGCAGCAGGCATGTGAGGGTGAACACATCCAACTCAAAACCCATGGCCCTGGCAATGAGGGCGCCTACAAATACCAAGAGGGGATGCACAAGCAGTTTGAGTACCACAACAGGCAAGTAATGCGACACAGGCATGGCATGCGCGCTGGTCATTTGCGAGCGAGCCAGCACAGCACCAATGGTGAACAGGGCCACAGGTGACGCTGCATTTGCCAACAACGCCACACTGTCGTCTATGGGTGTGGGCAGCACCACTTGGTACGCACTGGCGACAGCGCCCAACACAATAGCCCACGGCATAGGATTGCCCACCACGCCTGTAAGTGCCAGCTTGGCGGCACGCTTGGCACCCGCCACACCCGCGCCATCTAATCGCGACAAGGCGACACACAACGAACTCGTAATCACCAAGTCAATCAAAATGGTGGCGATTGCAGGGCCCGCACTGGCCGCACCCAAAATAGCCGCGAGCAACGGCACACCCATAAAGCCCGTGTTGGGAAACGCAGCCACCAAGGCCCCAAGGGACGCATCGTTCCACCCGATACCGTCTCGCTTGGTAACGCCAATCGCCAAAGCCACCATCACCAACGCCACGCTCAGGTACAAGCCAAACACCACAGGGTTAAACAGCTCGGCAACTGGCGTGTTGGCTCCAAAGCGGTACAACATGCACGGCACTGCAAAATACAGCACAAAACCATTCAAGCCAGGAATGGCAGGCAACGCGAGCCACCCGCGGTAGGTGGCAATATAGCCCGTCAGCACCAAAGCAAAAAAAGGAAATGTGACGAGTAAGACGTTGAGCATGCCGTATTTTAGATGCCACAAACAGCTGCATGCTGCAAGCGACACGTGGCATGTCACCCAGCCGTCAATGCACAGGGGTTTTTCGCGTATGGACGGCAACGCCATCCAAGCACAGCGTTTCTATTGATAAGCCAGTCTTTGTCGTAGACCTCTTACATGGCCCCTCAGATCAAGTCTGAAGCGGACAGGCGAGTAGTTAATTGCATGACGAGCGGCAAGTCCTCGGGGTATCATTAAAAGCTTTGCGTGAGTGCTCCTATTTATGTCATCAGGCCTTAACCCAGCACAGTTGGAAGCTGTTCACCATGTGAGCGGGCCGAGCCTGGTGTTGGCAGGGGCTGGGTCGGGCAAAACGCGTGTGATCACGCACAAAATTGCCTATTTAATTGAAGGAGGCTTGAGCCCTAGCCGCATCGCAGCCATTACCTTTACCAACAAGGCCGCGGCAGAAATGCGAGAGCGGGCCAAGCAACTGGCCGGTAAGGTCGCAGGACAAGTGCTGATTTGCACGTTTCACGCCTTGGGCGTGCGCATGCTGCGCCAGCAGGGCAGTTATGTGGGCTTAAAAGAGCAGTTTTCTATTTTAGACAGTGACGATGTCTCGCGTATTTTGAAAGACTGCGGCGGCTCTACCGACCTGGCCACAGCCAAGCAATGGCAGTGGACCATCAGTGCGTGGAAAAACGCAGGCCTCAACGCCGCGCAGGCCTTGGCCGGCGCCGCCGATGAAGACCAGCGCGTGGCCGCCACCATCATGGGGCGCTATGAAGAGCGCCTGGCAGCTTACCAAAGCGTGGACTTTGACGACCTCATCAGCTTGCCGCTCAAGCTGCTGAAAGAGCACGAGGTGGTTCGCCAGCACTGGCAACAGCAACTGGGCCACGTGTTGGTGGATGAATACCAAGACACCAATGCCACCCAATACGACTTGCTCAAACTGCTGGTGGGTGACGGCGCACGCCTGACGGCAGTGGGCGACGACGACCAGTCTATTTATGGCTGGCGCGGTGCCACGCTAGACAACTTGAAAAAATTGCCACTTGATTTCCCGCAGTTGAAGGTGATTATGTTGGAGCAAAACTACCGCTCTACCACCGCCATTTTGGATGCCGCCAACAACGTGATTGGCCCCAACCCCAAGCTGTTTCCCAAAACGCTGTGGAGTGATTTGGGCCAAGGTGAACCGGTGCGCGTGGTCGCTTGTGACGTTGAAGACCACGAAGCCGAGCGTGCTGTGGCACGCATTCAAAGCCTGCGTTCCAGCTCGCAGCACAAGGCGTATAGAGACTTTGCTATTTTGTACCGCGCCAACCACCAAGCACGCGTGTTTGAAAAAGCGCTGCGCAAAGTGCAAATACCGTACAAAGTGTCTGGTGGGCAAAGCTTTTTTGACCGCGCCGAGATCAAAGATTTGTGCGCCTGGCTGCGTCTGTTGGTGAACAACGACGATGACCCCGCATTTTTGCGCGCCATCACCACCCCAAAACGAGGTATTGGCCACACCAGCCTCAGTCAACTGGGGCAATTTGCCACCAGCCACAAGCTCAGCCTGTTTGAGGCCTTGTTTGCCAACTCGCTGGCGGGTTCTGTGCCCGCACGCGCCGTGGCCGGCCTGCACGAGTTTGGCCGCTACATCAATGATTTGGAGTTTCGCGCGCGTCAAACCTTGGGCAAAGACGATGCCAAAGCATTTTTGCTTGAGTGGCTGAAAGACATGAACTACGAGCAGCATTTGCTGGAGGGCGAAGACAACCCCAAAGCTGCCGCCAACCGGTGGAGCAATGTGCTAGATTTTATTGACTGGATGAGCCAACGCTGCGGCGGCGAGATGGACGATACCGCGGGCGCAACACTGGCAACCGAGACCAAAACGCTGCTTGAAGTGGTGCAAACCATCGCGTTGCTGTCGACCATCTCAGAGCGCGAGCAAGACCAAGATGTGGTGACGTTGTCGACGCTGCACGCATCTAAAGGCTTGGAGTGGCCGCATGTTATTTTGGCTGGCGTGAACGAAGGCCTGCTGCCCTTCAAAACAGACGACGACAGCCTAACGGCTGAGGCCTTGTCAATGCGCTTGCAAGAAGAGCGCCGCCTGATGTACGTGGGTATTACCCGTGCGCAACGCACACTGGCTGTCAGCTGGCTGCTCAGGCGCAAAAAAGGTCGCGACACAGTGGCTGGCAAACCCAGCCGGTTTATTGCGGAGATGGCATTGGACAAAGCCACTGTTCGCGAAGACCCTCGGGAAAAACTGCGTGCACTGCGCGCCGAGTTCGCTGCCAAAGCGCAGCTGTCTGCCGAGGCGGCCAAACAGCTCTAACACAACAACACTTTGTCATGAACAGACAAGTCCCAAAAAGCCAACAAGGTTAACCACATGCGACTGCCTTTCGCCTCCTTCGTCACCGCCATCACCTCAATCACCTCAATCACCTCTGCTCTTTTCAGCATGCTTGCTGCGGCACTGCTTGTGTGTAGTGTCTCTGCCAACGCGGCAACACCCTTGCCATCCGTCCATGCGGCATTGGCTGCAACCAACGCAATTGGACAGGTTGCACCGATAGGTTTGGCAGCGTCTATTCAACAAGGTACAGCCTGCTTACAGGCTGTGACGGACCAAGAAACGCTTGCGTGCTTTAAAGCTTGGGCGGCACAACAGGTGGCACCTCAAGCCACAGCCACAAGCGTACAACCGGACATAGCGACGCCAACTCAAGTCGACACACAATTACAGGCAGCGTCGACCCAGTTGGCAGCCAGCACACATTGCAAAGCGGCAGTGGCATCGCCTTTGCAACGCTTTTGGGAACTCACACCTGAGACAGACTGCGACACATTTGGCCTGCGCGGGTACAAACCGCTCAGCCTGATGTGGTCTACCGCCACCGGCGTGAACAAGCAGCCCGACTCACCACAAGTGGGCCACACGGCCACCACGTCTCTCAACTACCAAGGCTACGAAACCCTTATTCAGCTGTCGGTTCGCACCAAAGTGGCCAAAGGTTTATTGGTCAGTGACGGTGAACGCAAAGACGCCCTGTGGTTTGGCTACACGCAAAAATCGTTTTGGCAGTTGTTCAATGCCGACTTGTCTCGCCCATTCCGCGCCACGGACCACGAGCCAGAGGTCATGTACATCTTCCCCACCAACCACGACCTAGGCAATGGCTGGAACTGGCGCTATGCGGGCTTGTCGCTCAACCACCAATCAAACGGCCAAACGTTACCCCTGTCGCGCAGCTGGAACAGGGCAATTGCAATGACCGGCTTGGACCATGCAGACGGATCTCGTATAGAAGCCAAACTGTGGCGACGCATGCGTGAAGACGCAGCCAATGACGACAACCCAGACATAGCAAACTTCATGGGCCGAGGTGAGGTCAAAGGCCTGTGGGCTATCAGCCCCAAAACCTCTCTTGGCCTAACCCTGCGCCACGCATTGACAGCAGGCGGTAAAGGCGCCGTACAAATTGATTGGCTCAAACAACCCAGTAACAGCGCCCAAGCTTTAGGCCTTGCCTCTGGCATGCGCTACCACGTGCAAGTGTTCAGCGGCTACGGTGACAGCCTCACCGACTACAACCACAAACGCACGGCTTTACGCGTTGGAGTTAGTTTGGTCGATTGGTGAGGGTGTCCAGTCATGTCGAACCAGATGTGACCACCTTTTCCACGCCACCAGGCCTTTACTCCCCCCCAAAAGCTTCGCGCTCTTGCTCAAGGTGAACCCAGTCGACCACTTCGCCACTGGGCTGGTAGCCTGGAACCAGTTGTTGTAACAAGCTGCGTATAACAGGGACGTCGTTGACACCCATGGCCATGCCGAGTGTGTTGAGTTTGTCTTCAAGTTGCAGCCATGGCATAAATTTCTCATGCGCTTTCATGATCCGTGCGTGTTGGGTGGGTTGTGGGTTATCGCCTGTCAGCAGTTCTTCATACAACTTCTCACCAGGGCGAAGGCCAGTCACAGCTATTTCAATATCTCCCTCAGGGTTGTCGTCGTTGCGCACAGACAGCCCAGACATCTCCACCATGCGCACGGCCAAGTCCAACACTTTGACAGGCTGACCCATGTCTAGTACAAACACATCGCCACCAGTGCCCATGGCTCCGGCTTGTATAACCAATTGCGCGGCCTCTGGAATGGTCATGAAGTAGCGGGTGATGTCGGGGTGCGTCAGCGTGATGGGCCCACCACCTTTAATTTGCGACCTAAACAACGGCACCACAGAACCGCTAGAGCCCAGCACATTGCCAAACCTCACCATTGAGAAATTGGTGGTTAAACGCCCAATCTTTTGGCCCTTCAATGCCTGGTTGTCAACCAGTGCACCCGAAGCCACGGTGGGTACTTGCAACGCAGCCATGGCCTGCAGCACCATTTCTGCCAAGCGCTTGGTTGCGCCCATGATGTTGGTAGGGCGCACTGCCTTGTCAGTACTAATGAGCACGAAGTTGCGCACACCGCTGCGCACAGCAGCTTGCGCACACACACGTGTGCCCCACACGTTGTTGCGCACGCCTTCACCAGGGTTGTGCTCCACCAATGGCACATGCTTATAAGCCGCCGCATGGTACACGGTATCAGGCTGCCACGTGTCCATGATTTCGTGCATTCGCACCTCGTCACATACAGATGCCAGCAGCGGCACTATTTCCACAGCCTCGGCTGAGCGCAGCTCTTGGTGCACTTGGTACAGCGCAAATTCACTCATGTCAACAAGCAGCAACCGACGGGGTTGCGTTTTAAGGATTTGCCGGCACAACTCACTGCCGATGCTCCCGCCAGCGCCTGTCACCAATACCGTTTTGTTGAACGTGTTGAGGTTGAGCAACAAACCATTGGGCTTGACAGGCTCGCGCCCTAGCAGGTCATCGATATCGAGCTCACGAACATCGCCTAAGCTCACCTTCCCAGTTGCAATGTCACCCAAGTCAGGCAGCGTGCGCACAGCCACTTTAAATGGCTTAAGCCTATCCAAAATTCCATTGCGCTTTTGACGCGACACTGAGGGCAAGGCCAACAACACATCTGTGACAGATGCATGGACCAACACCTCGGCCAAATCAGCCGGGTTATGAATAGGCAGGCCATTGAGCACGTGGCCATGCAGCCTGTCGTCGTCGTCCAAAAATCCGACCACGCGCATGGCGTAGCCGCTGGCCATGGCCGAAGCAAGTTGCCGTCCGGCACTGCCCGCGCCATAAATAAGCACCTGTGGCAATGCCGCTGTGCGCCAGCTCTGCTGGTATAAACCACCCAACCATACCCTGGCCACCGCACGTGCCCCCCCTACAAACATGAGCAACAGCATGGGCTGAATAATCCCAACCGTGCGGGGCACACCATCAACCCCATACAGCGTGAACACACTGGCAAAGCCCAGACCGTATAGCAACATAGCCCGAGCCACAGCCATCATGGCGGGCAGCCCGCTGTAACGGAAAATAGCACGGTACATACCGGCCACCACAAACACAGGCAAGGCGAACACAACAGACACCACAGCGGGCCACAGCACTGCAGTACGCCATGCCACCCACTCGTCTAGCCTCAGGTAAAAAGCCACCCAAACACTCAACACGCACAAGCCAACGTCTACAGCCAGCACAACGAATCGCTTCAATGGCCTAGGTAAAGCCAAAATGTGATTGGCCACATTATTCAACGGCATCAATGTATAACTCCATCGCGTTTAATTACTGTTAACAACGTCATCCACACCACCCGCGTATCGAACCATACGCTGTGTCGATGCACACACTGTGCACCCACAGCCACTGTTGGCGCAATAGGCAACGCACCCCGCCCATGCACTGGCGCCCAGCCTGTCAGACCAGGCACCAGACAATGAACACCTGCAGCAGTGGGCAGCGATCTCAGGTCATCCTGATTGAGGCGCGCTGACCGAGGACCGCCAAACCCCATGTTGGCCATGTTGGCCTTGAGAATGCCCCATAGCTGGGGCACTCATTTAAGCTGCTCTAGTGCAGAAAACTGCCTGTGGGTGTGCGGTGTTTTTCTGGGTCGACTGACACATGCATGGCCACGGCAGGTGTGCCCACACACACTGCGAAACGTGGGCCTCTCAAACAGCTGGTTGCGCGGCCCTAAGCGGTCTGACCCATACAGCGCGGGCCCCGACGAGGTCATCCGCACAACCAACGCCAACCGCAAGATAGGTACGGCGTCCAATCCAGCAACCGTTGGGCTTTTCAATACCCACCTGCAAAGACCCCCACAACCGCTACGCAACACCCTATTGACCCGCCAGTGCACCAGCACATTCTAACCAGCTTACTGGCACCGGACTTAAACGTGCTGGGCGGCCCAGAGCTTGGCTCATGCGGGGTAACACATGAACGAGCGGTGACTGCGCCTAGACAATCAGTGTTGGATGGGCGGCGACGTGGCCGACCGGTATACGGCGTGGCTTGTGGGTGGTCATTGAACCAATACCGGAGCAGTTGTCTCAGGACAACCGCCCCGCATCTAGCCAGTTCCAACTCTGTAATCAAAGAGAGGAAGTGACCCCAAGAAAAAAGCCCCAACCATTGCTGATTGGGGCTTTTAAACTTGGTGGCCTGGGACGGAATCGAACCATCGACACGCGGATTTTCAATCCGCTGCTCTACCAACTGAGCTACCGGGCCAAGCTTGTAAGTTTAACAGCTAATTGCTGCTTGTTTGAATGAGCTGCAAGTTTTTGCGCAATAAACACCGATCCAAAAACAGATTAGCCTGCCGCGCTGAGAACCGGGCCTACGCTGGCACACAAGCCCTCGGTTGTTACATCAATCCCTTTTTCGCTTTAGACAAGTCAATGCCCAGTTGCTTGAGCTTGCGGTACAAATGGGTGCGCTCTAGGCCGGTTTTGTCTGCGACGCGCGTCATAGAACCGCCTTCGGCGCTGAGGTGAAATTCGAAATAGGCTTTTTCAAAATCATCGCGTGCTTCGCGCAGGGGCTTGTCCAATTCGAAGTATTGCATGCTGGCACTCAACGGCGCACCATGCGACGAATGACCCGATGGACTGACTTGCTGGTTAGCCGCTTCTTGCTGAAAACTGTTGTGTGCCGCGCTTTGTCCAGCCAGATGTTGCACACCAGATGCAACAGCGAGTGGTTTGGCGCTGGCAGCTTTGGCCACACCTTTGTTCAAACCTAGGTCCACGGCTTGCAGCAGCTTTTGCATGGTGATGGGCTTTTCTAGAAACGCGAGCGCACCAATGCGTGTGGCTTCAACTGCAGTCTCTATGGTGGCGTGCCCGCTCATCATGATGACGGGCATGTCTAGTTGGCCGTTGCTGGCCCACTCCTTGAGCAGCGAGACACCGTCTGTGTCTGGCATCCAAATGTCTAACAACACCAAGTCTGGGCGTGCGCAGACGCGGGCAGCCCTGGCCTCACCAGCGTTTTGCGCCGCGATGACGTTGTGACCCTCGTCGTCGAGTATTTCTATCAACAATTCACGTATGCCGTGCTCGTCGTCAACTACCAATATATTTGCCATGAACTTTAAGTACTCCCATTACCTGATCCAACCGCCTCTTTGGTGTTGTGTTTATACCACTGGAAACGATACCGAGACCTGCCCGCCCACAATGTCAGACAAACCAACTGCGGCTTGCGCCGTATCAATGGATTCAATCGTCTGCGAAGTTTGCGTCTGCAATCGATTTTTAAGGTGCACTTGCGCGTGGTGTTCGTCGGCAATTTTTTTCACCACCGCCAAGCCCAAACCCGTCCCCTTGGACTTGGTGGTGACATACGGCTCGAAAGCACGTTTCAAAATGGCATCGCTAAAACCCGTGCCACTGTCCAGCACTTGCAAGCGCACACGGTCGCCTTCGTCGTTTAAACGGGTGCGCAAGGTGACCAGCGGCTGGCGCTCTAGCTGGTTGGCCAAACTGGCGTCTTGCGCGTTTTGTACCAAGTTGTGTATGACTTGACGCAGCTGTTGCTCGTCGGCTTCTATGGTTGGTATGCCTTCTTGCGCTTCAAATTGCACAGGCACAACCGCAGCTTCATACAAACCCAAAATATCGCGCACCGCTGCGTTGAGGTCCATGGGGCGCAACACCGCAGCGGGTAAGCGCGCATAGTCCCTGAACTCATTGACCAGCCGTTTCATAGCCTCCACTTGTGCCACGATGGTGTTTACCGACTTTGTCAACAGCGCTTGCTCAGGGGGCAGCAGTTTGCCGTCAAGCTTCATGCTCAAGCGCTCCGCAGACAGTTGAATGGGCGTCAGTGGGTTCTTGATTTCGTGCGCCAATCGCCTGGCCACATCAGCCCAAGCTTTGGCGCGCTGGGCTGACACCAAGTCTGAAATATCGTCAAATACCAACAACTGACCCAAGCCAGGTAACAGTGCGCCGCGCGCCAGCAGGGTAATGGTGTTGTGCTCCAAGTCATGAACATTGGCTTGAAGCTCAAAGCTGTGCTGCCAATGGGTGTGCGCAGTGGCCGCTTGGTCTGCGCTTAGCCTCTGGAACTGTATATCAACGTCCTGCGCCCAGTCTTGTAAGCTGTCAACGCTGTGCAAAGGCTGTCCTATATGTTGTTGGAGCGCGCTGCCCAAAATGCGCTGCGCACTGGGGTTGGTGCTTTGTATGTGGCCTGCGCTGTCCAGCACCATCACACCAGCGGTGAGGTTATCCAATATGGCCTGTACGTTGGCGCGTGCGCCGTCCAAGGCGCTCACGCTGCGCTGCACCGCCGCGCGGGCATCGGCCAGCTGCTGCGTCATATCGGCAAATGAGCGCGTCAGACCACCCAACTCGTCGCGCGTATCCATCATTATTTTGGGCGTCAAGTCGCCCCTGGCCACATCGCGCACGCCGGCGGCCAACAGCAACAGCGGCTTGGCAAGTTGGTTACCCAACAAAGCCGCTACCAACACCGCACCAAATACAGTTAGAAACAGTGTCAAGGTCAAAGTGCCAATGTACATGCTGCGAAGGCCGTCGCGGGCCAGCGCGCGCTCTTGGTATTCGCGATTGGCTTGTTGCACGGCCAAGGCATCACCCACCAACGTGGCAGACAACGGCATGCTCACCTGCAAATACCGGGTCTCAGCTTGCAGGGCTAGGTTTTTGGATACCAACAACGCCACAGCCCGAATATAAGCACCGGTAATGCCACCCGCCGCCTCTGGCACATCAGCCGTGTCATCTAGCCCGTCTACCCACGTGGTCACGCCGGTTTGCTTGGCGGTTTGCAGCTTCAGGTTGCTCGGGCGCGACCTGTCCAGTCCCAAGCTAAATTGAGAGGCCCCCGCACTCGCCAGAACTTGGCCAGTGGCGGTCAGCACCGCCACGTCGCTGGCGCGCAGCTGCTCGCGCAAACGCTCTAGCTGCAAGGTGTACACACCAACCTGTTGACTTGACAAGTCATTGGCGGCCGCAAGGGTGCGTGCACCCAAGTCTGTGCTGAGCATGTCCAGCGTGTTTCTGCCCAGACTGAGGCCTGCGCTCAAGGCGCTTTCTACGCGCACGTCAAACCAGCTCTCAATGGAGCGGGTTACAAACTGATACGACACCACATAAATCAGCGCGCCAGGGACCAAGCCCACCAACGCAAAAATAGCCACCAGCTTGACAAGCAACTGGCTGCCGAACTTGCCTTGCCGCCAGCGCCACCACAGTTTGACCAACAGCCACACGACAATGCCACCTAGGAGGGCGGCAACTGCAAAGTTGAGTGCCACCAAAGTGCTGTAATAGCGTTCGTAGAGTTCGCTGTTGTCCGTAGCTTGGGTCAGCAAAAACAGCAACACCAAACCCACTGCCACTATGAAGGCTAGGCCTACACCCAGCGTCCACTTGTTGGGGCCTGCTTTTTGGGCCTGCTGGTGGCCAGCTGCAGACACAGTCACTGGGCAGCCTCCTCAACTGCAGCACTTGGCAGCGCTGGCACGTCGTGCAGGGTGTCGGTATTAAGAGACCAGTCAGGGTTGTCTGTTACGCCAATTTGAAACGGCCTGGGCAAGGCGCTTAAGTCGAGCTTGAAGGTAAAGCGCACTTGTATGCCTGGGGCTTCTTTTGCACCTGGAGCGTCGCCCAACATGGACGCACTGGCAATGCGCCAATATTTGGCCCTAGAGATGAGTGCCAAAGCGGTATCTAAAGTGTCTACGTTTTGGTGCAAGGCGGTCAATCCCGCCACCTCGTCAGATGACGCCGTACTGACGCTGATGCGCCACTGCCTGGTCAGCGGCTGGTAGGCCAAGCGGCTGCTGCGCGTGGTGGTGTGTACCGACTTGTCCCACCAGTACCAGCGGGGTTTAAGCACTTGCGCTTGCATGATGAACGTCATGGGAATCCCGCGCTGCAAAGCATCGACCACGGAAGAAGATGGCCGCCAACTGCTGCTGGCGTTGATGTACAAGCCGTCGCCGTCGCGCTGCAGGGACACATCATACGTAGCAGCTTGCGCACACACGCTGACCCATAACGCGCTGGCAGCCAGCAACGCCATAGCTGTTAAACGTGTACCGCTAAGTTGCCTTGTCCAGCACAGCATAAAAGAAACCATCAAAACCCATGGCCTGATTGTGACTGAACCCCAGCTCCACGTGAGCCGCCAAGTTGCCGTTCACATCGGTGGGCAAAATATGACCACAACTAGGTACCAACTCCGCTTCGGGATGTTGGCTTAAAAATGCGTCTATTTGCCATTGCCCCTCTTCTTTGAATGTAGAACAGGTGCAGTACACCATGCGCCCACCGGGCGCGAGTTGCGTCCACAGGGCTTCTAGCAACGCTTGTTGCTGCATAACCAGTTGCGCAATGTCTGTGTCGCGGCGCAACCAAGGCACGTCTGGGTGGCGGCGTACGATGCCTGAGGCGGTGCAGGGTGCGTCAAGCAATATGGCATCAAACGGGCCAATGCTGCACCAGTCGCCGGGCAGCGCCGCATCTGCCACTACCACGTCGGCTTGTAAGCCAACGCGCGTTAGTGTCTCGGTGATCCGGGTGGCGCGTGTGGCGTCTATGTCTAAGGCCAAGACGTGTGCGGGTACCGTCACCTGTTTGGGTTGTGCTTCTAACAAGTGGGCGGTTTTGCCGCCCGGCGCAGCGCATGCATCCAACAACTTGGCACCACGCGTTAGGCCCTGCAAGTGTGGGCTTTGCCACACCAAGTGCGCAGCCATCTGCGCCGAGCCATCTTGCACAGACACATCACCCTCATCAAAGCCAGGCAGGTTATTGACAGGTTGTGCCTTGGCCAACAACACACCACTGTGGCCAATGGCGACTGCAGGTATGCCTGCAACGGCCAAACGCTCTATGTAGCTGGCTTGTGTACCACGCTGTGCGTTGACACGCAGCACCATAGGGGCCGCCTGCATATTGGCTTTCAACACCTGTTGCCAGTGCATTGGGTATTGATCGCGCAGGCGCTTTATCCACCAAATGGGGTGGTTGAATTCGGCCACCCAATCGTTCAAAGCGGCCTTGTTCAGCGTCTCGTAGTCACGCAGCAAGGTGCGCAACGATGCATTGACAAAACCCGCTACGTTTTTTAGTTTATGGCTTGCTTTACAAGCCTTAACCGCCTCGTCAACCACCACATGACTGACGTAATGGCTTGGCTCGCGCAACATGGCAATGCAACACACCAACAAAGACCGAGCCGGTTCAGATGGTTTTTTACTGGCCAACATAGGCAAGACCGCTTGCGCCCAAGCCCATTGACGCAACACGTCATAAGTTAGTGCTTGCACACCTGCGCGCAAATGCGGCGGCACTTTTGCCAACGCCGTATCCACATTGCGCCCTGCAGATACAGCTTGTGCACAAGCCGCGACCCACGGTAATTGGTCGGCCAGTGCGTGGCGTTTGGGCTCAATGGTCATGTCGCGCTTTGTTTATTCTGCTGTAATGCCACAGCGCCCAGTGCAACAGGTAAGGCCATTGCAAACAAATGAAACTCATTGGCAATCCAAAAGGGTCCGTGTGTCAGGCTGTCAGTCACCAACACGGCCATGACGCTGGCCGCGGCACCGCTGACCAACGGCGCACTGACGCGCCAGGCTGCTGTCAAGGCGCTGGCAATAAATCCTATAAACAAGGCCATGCCAATCAGGCCGTTTTCCACACCAAAAAACAAAAATTGGTTGTGCGCATGCGCACAGCTAATGCTGCAGGTTGTTGTGTCTTTAAAGTGCGCAGTGGCTACCGCTGGATAACCACCAGACCCTGTGCCTAGCATCGGCCTTTCCTGCATGGCTTGCAGGGCAAACGACCACATGGCCATGCGCGCACCTACGGATGTGTGGTCTCGCGCATCACCTGCGCTCATCTGTGACTGCGAGAACACCCTATTCACTTGGTTCTGTACCGTGCTCGATTGGCTGTAAGCACCGTATGCCAACAACCCTATTAATGCAATGCCCAGCAGCCACCTCTGGGGTGGTCTGCGCCACACCGCAAATACCAATCCAACGGCTACAAGTGCGATGTAACCCGTGCGCCCCGTTGCTAAATAACCCACCACAAAAGCCGCCGCACAGGCACCCGCAACTAGCGCCAGGGTTTTATATACAGGCTTACCCACACTGGCTTGGGCCACATACAAGAGCAACCCAGCGGTTAACGCCAAGCGAATTCCCTGGGAAATATGGTCTGTACTCGCCCTCGCCAGCCATTGACCAGACACCGTTTGCAGCTGTAGCGGAATCAGCTCTAGCTGCCAGCCCAACGTGATGAACACCACCCACAGGTTGGTCACCACAAATGCAGTGACATACCACCGCAGGTGTTGTTGCTCAATGGCCAACATCGCCATCAGCATAAACAAGCCTTTGATGACGAAGGTGGTGGGCTTGTCTAAATCACCCCAAGGCAATGGCACGTAGAGCATGCCCATAAGCACCCAGAGCGTGAGCGCAGTCCACCACTGTGCAGGCTGGTTGTTTGTAAACCGCCTCCATTTGTGCGCCCAGCTGCCAGCCAGAAGCCAACACAGCATGTACAGGGCAACGGCTGTGTTGAACAGGCCTTTGTAAAAAGGCAACGCACAGATCGCTGTGGTTAACAGCCATGGCAAGGCGGCGTTGGCACAGGCAGACAGGCCGCTTTGTGGCGCGTGTGTACGTGCATGTGGTGTGGTGACTGAATGAAACATGAAGCTTAATTAGACAACAAATTATTGGGGAGTTTTTTGTGCGTGTTGTCCACGCGAACCGACGCTTATTGACATCACGTCAGTCGATACGCTGGCGCCCGATACCGCCTCCGTGCAGGTCTTAAGAGAAGGGCCTTCATCCATACACCTTAGAGCGAGAAGACATAAAAAAAGCCCCTGCGGTTGCACGCAGAGGCTTTGTCACCAACTCAACGCCTGTACTTATTCAGCAGAGGTGTCGCGTGGTGCGTCGTCAGTGGCTGGCACTTCTTCTTGGTCGTCGTCGCCAATGGTGAGGCCTAAGGCATCAGCTTCGGCAATGGCACGGCGGTCTTCGGCTTCCAGCTTTTCCTTGATCTTGCGTGCATCGTGGTAAGCCATGCCTGAACCGGCTGGAATTAAGCGTCCAACGATGACGTTCTCTTTCAGACCACGCAACTCGTCGCGCTTGCCCATGATGGCAGCCTCGGTGAGCACACGTGTGGTTTCCTGGAAGGAAGCCGCTGAAATAAAGCTGTCTGTTGACAAGGAAGCCTTGGTAATGCCCAACAACACGTTGCTGTACACAGCTGGTATTTTGCCAGCGGCGCGCAGCGCGTCGTTGGTGTTGTACAGCTCAGAACGCTCAACTTGTTCACCACGGATGTAGTTGGACTCGCCCACGTTGTCGATGACGACTCGGCGCAACATTTGACGAACAATCACTTCAATGTGCTTGTCGTTAATCTTCACACCTTGCAAGCGGTACACGTCTTGCACCTCGTCAACGATGTAACGTGCCAACTCTTCTATGCCCAACAAACGCAAGATGTCTTGTGGGTCGGCCGGGCCGTCCACAACGCTTTCGCCCTTGTTGACCACTTGGCCTTCGTGCACGATGATGTTCTTTTCCTTGGGCACCAAGTCTTCCCACACGCCACCTTCTGGATCGGTGATTTGCAAGCGGATTTTGCCTTTGGTCTCCTTACCAAATGACACGGTACCTGTCATCTCAGCCAACAAGCCCTTGTCTTTGGGCGTGCGTGCTTCGAACAACTCGGCCACACGTGGCAAGCCACCGGTAATGTCGCGGGTCTTTTGACCTTCAACAGGTACGCGGGCTAACACCTCACCAGGGCCTACTTCTTGTCCGTCACGCACTTGAATCAGCGCGCCGAATGGGAAGCCTACGGCCACTGCGTGGTCGGTGCCAGGAATTTTGACTTCTTCGCCAGTGGCATCCATCAACTTCACTGCTGGACGAACCACTTTGGTCACACCGCGGCGCTTGGGGTCAATCACCACCAGAGATGACAAACCAGTCACATCGTCCATTT
>AYMW01000001.1:1077740-1089786 GCA_000496475.1 Betaproteobacteria bacterium MOLA814
GCACTGCTGGACGAACCACTTTGGTCACACCGCGGCGCTTGGGGTCAATCACCACCAGAGATGACAAACCAGTCACATCGTCCATTTGCTTGGCAACGGTCAGGCCTTCTTCGATGTTTTCGAACTTGGCTGTACCGGCAAACTCGGTGATGATGGGACGGGTCAACGGGTCCCAATTGGCCAAAACGGCGCCGGACTTCACAACCTGGTCAGGCTTGATAGACAGAATCGCACCGTATGGCACCTTGTGACGCTCGCGCTCACGGCCGTGCTCGTCGGTAATGACGATCTCGCCTGAGCGGGCAATCACCACCAAATCGCCCTTGTTGTTGCTCACGTAACGCATGGTGGCGTTGAAACCAATAGAACCACCAGACTTGGCTTCAACACTTGAGGCCACCGCCGCACGCGACGCTGCGCCACCAATGTGGAAGGTGCGCATGGTCAGCTGTGTGCCTGGTTCACCAATGGATTGGGCTGCAATAATGCCGACCGCTTCACCGATGTTGATCAGACCACCACGACCCAAGTCGCGGCCGTAGCAGCTGGCGCACAGACCGAAGCGGGTCTCACAGTTCAGTGCGGTACGCACTTTGATTTCGTCAACGCCGGCAACTTCGAATTCGTCCATCATGTCCTCGTCCAGCAAGGTGCCGGTCGTGGCCAAAACAGAACGGTCCTCTGGGTGCAACACGTCTTCAACAACTGTGCGGCCGAGGACACGGTCACGCAGTGACTCAATGACTTCGCCGCCTTCGACGATAGCGCGCATGACCGAGCCTTGGCTGGTGCCGCAATCTTGCACGGTGACAACCAAATCTTGCACCACATCGCACAAACGGCGTGTCAGGTAACCAGAGTTGGCGGTTTTCAAAGCGGTGTCAGCCAAGCCCTTACGGGCACCGTGGGTGGAGATAAAGTACTCCAACACGTTGAGACCTTCACGGAAGTTGGCCGTGATTGGCGTTTCAATGATGGAGCCATCAGGCTTGGCCATCAATCCGCGCATACCTGCAACCTGTCGAATCTGCGCAGCAGAACCGCGCGCACCGGAGTCGGCCATCATGTAGATAGAGTTAAAGGACTCTTGGTCTACCTCGTTGCCATGACGGTCAATGGTTTTCTCTTTGGCCAACTGGGCCATCATGACCTTTGACACCTCGTCACCAGCCTTGCCCCAAATGTCCACCACTTTGTTGTAGCGCTCACCGGCGGTAACCAAGCCAGAAGCGTATTGCATGGCAATTTCTTTCACCTCAGTCTCAGCGCGGGCAATGATGCTGGCCTTCTCTGGAGGCACCAACATGTCGTCAATGGCAATTGAAATACCAGCGCGCGTAGCCAAACGGAAACCGTTTTGCAGCAACTTGTCTGCAAAAATGACGGTCTCTTTCAGGCCACACTTGCGAAACGATGCGTTGATCAGCTTGGAAATTTCTTTCTTTTTAAGTGCCTTGTTCAGGTTCTCAAATGCCAAGCCCTTGGGCAAGATTTCTGACAACAGTGCACGCCCTGCTGTGGTGTTGACCACAGAGTACGTCACCGTAAATTCGCCAGTCTCTTTGTTTTTCACGTACTCGGGCAGGCGCACAGACACGCGTGCAGTCAGCTCGACTTCACCAGCGTCCATGGCGCGCTGAACTTCAGACACACCAGAGAACACCAAGCCCTCACCTTTGCCGTTGATACGGTCGCGGGTGGCGTGGTACAAGCCCAGCACCACGTCTTGCGACGGCACAATGGATGGCTCACCGTTGGCCGGGAACAGCACGTTGTTGGAGGCCAGCATCAGTGTGCGGGCTTCAACCTGTGCTTCTACAGACAGTGGGATATGGACAGCCATTTGATCGCCGTCAAAGTCGGCGTTAAAGGCGGCACACACCAATGGGTGCAATTGAATCGCTTTGCCTTCAATCAAGATAGGCTCGAAAGCCTGAATGCCCAAGCGGTGAAGGGTAGGCGCACGGTTCAACAGGACAGGGTGCTCTTTGATCACCTCTTCCAAAATGTCCCACACAGCCGGCGTGCCAGCTTCAACTTCTTTCTTAGCTGCCTTGATGGTGGTGGCAATACCCAGCGCCTCCAAGCGTGCAAAGATGAACGGCTTGAACAGTTCTAAGGCCATGGCCTTTGGCAAGCCGCACTGGTGCAACTTGAGGGTTGGGCCAACTGTAATCACTGAACGACCTGAGTAGTCCACGCGCTTGCCCAGCAAGTTTTGGCGGAAACGGCCTGACTTACCTTTGATCATGTCAGCCAGTGACTTGAGTGCACGCTTGTTAGCGCCTGTCATGGCCTTACCGCGTCGGCCGTTGTCCAGCAAGCTGTCCACGGATTCTTGCAACATGCGCTTTTCGTTACGCGCAATGATCTCAGGTGCGTTGAGCTCCAGCAAGCGGCGCAGACGGCTGTTGCGGTTGATCACACGGCGGTACAAGTCATTCAAATCAGAGGTGGCGAAACGGCCACCATCCAACGGTACCAATGGACGCAAGTCTGGCGGCAACACGGGCAACACGGTCAGAATCATCCACTCGGGCTTGATGCCTGACTTCTTGAAGGCCTCGAGGATCTTCAGTCGCTTGGCATTTTTCTTAATTTTGAGCTCAGAGCCTGTCAAGTCGTTGCGCAACTTCTCGATTTCACTGTCGAGCTCTAAGCTTTCTAGCAAGTCTTTGATACCTTCGGCGCCCATCTTGGCCACAAACTCGTCGCCGTATTCGATGCGCTTGGCATCGAAATCGTCTTCGGTCATGATGGCGTACTTTTTGAGCGGCGTCATGCCGGGATCAACGATGACGTAGGCCTCAAAATACAACACGCGTTCGATGTCACGCAGTGTCATGTCCAACACCATGCCCAAGCGGCTTGGCAGTGACTTTAAGAACCAAATGTGCGCACAAGGTGCAGACAGGTCGATGTGGCCCATGCGGTCACGACGAACTTTGGTTTGGGTGACTTCAACGCCACACTTTTCGCAAATAACACCGCGGTGCTTTAAGCGCTTGTATTTACCACACAAGCATTCGTAGTCCTTGATAGGGCCAAAAATCTTGGCGCAAAACAGGCCATCACGCTCAGGCTTGAAGGTGCGGTAGTTGATGGTTTCTGGCTTTTTAACTTCGCCAAAAGACCATGAACGAATTTTCTCAGGCGAGGCCAAGCCAATTCTGATGGCATCGAAATGGTCATCAGGTGTGAACTGCTTGAATAGGTCGAGTAACGATTTCATGTTTTCAATCCTTTAATGTCAGACGTGGTGTAAGGGGTTAAGTAAAGCGCCGCACTCGGCGGCGCTGCTGCCTTACATCAAGAACGCTCCAACTCAATGTCGATACCCAAAGAACGGATTTCTTTGACCAGCACGTTGAACGACTCGGGCATACCGGCCGTGATGGCGTGCTCGCCTTTGACAATGCTTTCGTACACCTTGGTACGGCCTTGCACGTCATCCGACTTGACGGTGAGCATTTCTTGCAGTGTGTAAGAAGCACCGTAGGCTTCCAATGCCCATACCTCCATCTCACCAAAACGCTGTCCACCGAACTGGGCTTTACCACCCAGCGGCTGCTGAGTGACCAAGCTGTATGGGCCTGTTGAACGGGCGTGCATTTTGTCATCCACCAAGTGGTGAAGTTTCAGCACGTGCATGTAACCAACTGTGGTCTTGCGCTCGAATGCGTCGCCTGTGCGTCCGTCGTACAACTGCGCTTGCGTGCGTGTAGGCGTTAAACCTTTGCGCGCAGCGATGTCGTCTGGGTACGCCAGTTTCAGCATGGCACGGATCTCGTCTTCTGAGGCACCGTCAAACACGGGGGTTGCAAATGGCACGCCGTTTTGCAAGTTCTCGGCCATAGACACCACCTCAACATCAGTCAATGACTTGATGTCGGTGGCGCGTCCACTGGTGTTGTACACCTGGTCCAAGAAGCTGCGTACGTCAGCCGTACGCGCACCCTCTTGCAACATGCTGCCGATGCGCAAACCCAATCCTTTGGCAGCCCAGCCCAAGTGCACCTCAAGTACCTGACCCACGTTCATGCGTGATGGCACGCCCAACGGGTTGAGCACGATGTCAGCTGGTGTGCCGTCGGCCATGTACGGCATGTCTTCGACAGGCACGATCTTAGAGACCACGCCTTTGTTGCCGTGGCGACCAGCCATCTTGTCACCAGGCTGCAAGCGACGCTTGACAGCAATGTACACCTTGACCATCTTCAACACACCGGCTGGCAACTCGTCGCCTTGGGTGAGTTTTTTACGCTTTTCCTCAAAGGCCAAGTCAAAACTGTGACGGGTTTGCGCCAGTGAGTTTTTGACCGACTCCAGTTGCGCCGCAACGTCGTCATCGGCTGGGCGGATGTCGAACCAATAGTGCTTGTCCAACTCGTCCAAGTAGGCTTTGTCTATAGACGCGCCTTTGGCAAGCTTTTGTGGGCCACCATTGGCTTTTTTGCCAACAATCATTTTCTCGATGCGGGCAAATGCATCGGCTTCAACAATGCGCAATTGGTCGTTCAAGTCTAAGCGGAAACGCTTCAACTCGTCGTCGATGATTTGCTGCGCACGTTTGTCGCGTGGAATACCTTCGCGTGTAAACACCTGAACGTCGATGACCGTGCCTTGTGAGCCTTGGTCAACGCGCAGCGACGTGTCTTTCACATCAGATGCTTTTTCACCAAAAATGGCACGCAACAACTTCTCTTCAGGTGTGAGCGTGGTCTCGCCTTTAGGCGTGACCTTGCCAACCAGCGTGTCGCCAGGACTAACTTCCGCACCCACATAAATAATGCCGGAATCGTCTAAGCGGTTGAGCTGTAGTTCAGCCAAGTTAGGAATATCGCGCGTTATTTCTTCGGCGCCCAACTTGGTGTCACGAGCCATGACCACCAGCTCTTCGATGTGAATTGAGGTGTAACGGTCTTCTGACACCACACGCTCAGAGATGAGTATGGAGTCTTCGAAGTTGTAACCGTTCCATGGCATAAACGCGATCAGCATGTTTTGGCCTAAGGCCAATTCACCCAAATCGGTTGACGCGCCGTCGGCAATCACGTCGCCTTTGGCAATCAAGTCACCTGTCTTAACAATGGGGCGTTGGTGTATGTTGGTGTTTTGGTTTGAGCGCTGGTATTTGATGAGGTTGTAGATGTCTACACCCACTTCACCGGCAAAAGCCTCGGCATCATTCACACGCACCACAACGCGCATGGCGTCCACGTAGTCGACAACGCCGCCACGGCTTGCAGTCACTACCGTACCAGAATCAACCGCAGCAACTCGCTCAATACCGGTACCAACCACAGCCTTTTCAGGACGCAGCACTGGCACAGCTTGACGCTGCATGTTGGCACCCATCAATGCGCGGTTGGCGTCGTCGTGTTCCAAGAACGGCACCAATGACGCCGCCACTGACACGATCTGTGCAGGTGAAACGTCCATGTATTGGATGCGCTCGGCACCCACCAACACCGACTCACCTTTTTCGCGGGCTGAAATCAAGTCGCCCTCAAGCATGCCTTTGTCGTTCAGTGGTGCATTGGCCTGCGCAATCACGTACTTGCCTTCTTCAATGGCAGACAAGTAGTCGATGTCGTTGGTAACCAATGCGTCGGTGACGCGGCGGTATGGGGTTTCAATGAAACCGTATTCGTTCAAACGCGCGTACAACGCCAGTGAGTTGATCAATCCAATGTTTGGACCTTCTGGCGTTTCAATAGGACAGACGCGACCGTAATGGGTCACGTGCACGTCACGCACCTCAAAACCTGCACGCTCCCGGGTCAAACCACCTGGGCCAAGCGCTGATACACGGCGCTTGTGTGTGATTTCAGACAAGGGGTTGGTTTGGTCCATAAACTGGCTCAACTGCGACGCACCAAAGAATTCTTTGAGTGCAGCAGAGATCGGCTTGGAGTTGATCAAGTCGTGTGGCATGAGCGGGTCTTGCTCGGCTTGACCCAAACGCTCTTTCACGGCTTTTTCAATACGCGCCAAACCTGTGCGGTATTGGTTCTCAGCCAACTCACCCACGCAGCGCACGCGGCGGTTGCCCAAGTGGTCGATATCGTCTACCTCACCACGGCCGTTGCGCAGGTCAACCAAGATTTTGGTAACGCCCAAGATGTCTTCGTTGGACAACACCATCGGGCCTGTTGAGTCGTCGCGGTTCATGCGGGCGTTGAACTTCATGCGCCCGACACGTGACAAGTCGTAGGTGTCTGGGTTGTAGAACAAACGCTGAAACAAAGCCTGTACCGAGTCTTCGGTGGGCGGCTCGCCTGGACGCATCATGCGGTAGATGGCCACGCGAGCTTGAAACTCGTCAGCCGTGTCATCGGTGCGCAGGGTTTGTGAAATGTAGTTGCCCTGGTCCAACTCATTGGTGTAGATACACGCCAATTCTTGAATGCCAGATGAGCGCAATACTTTCAGCAAAGCCTCGGTCAACTCGTCGTTGGCCTTTGCAATGATTTCACCCGTATCCGGGTCCACAATGTTTTTGGCAACAACGCGTCCTAGCAAGTAGTCTTCTGACACGCTGATGTGCGTGGTGGCAGACTGCTCTAGTTCACGTGTGTGCCTGACGGTGATGCGCTTGTCCTTGGGCACCACAACCTTGCCGGTTTTGTCGGTGATGTCAAAGCGTGCGATTTCGCCGCGCAAACGCTCGGCTACGAACTCTAGCTGTGCGCCATCATCCATCAAGCGGAAGTGGTCGTTCACGTAGAAGTTGGCCAAAATCGCTTCTGGTGTCAAACCAATGGCCTTGAGCAAAATACTCACTGGCATTTTGCGGCGGCGGTCGACACGGAAATACAAGAAGTCTTTTGGATCGAACTCGAAGTCCAACCATGAGCCACGGTATGGAATGATGCGTGCCGAAAACAGCAGCTTGCCCGAACTGTGCGTCTTGCCCTTGTCGTGCTCAAAAAACACACCAGGTGAGCGGTGCAGCTGAGACACAATCACGCGCTCAGTTCCGTTGATGATGAAGGAGCCTTTATCGGTCATCAATGGCACTTCGCCCATGTAGACCTCTTGCTCTTTCACTTCTTTCACCACTTTGGACTGTGATGTGCTGGACTCACGGTCGTAAATGATGAGCTGAACGCGAGCACGTACAGCTGACGAGAATGTCAAGCCGCGTGTTTGGCACTCGCGCACGTCAAACGCTGGTCGTGCGAGGTTGTACTCAAGGTACTTCATCTCGACAAAGCCGTTGTGCGACACGATTGGGAAAGCGTTTAAGAATGCGGCTTGCAAGCCTTCCTCTGTGCGCTTTTTAGGACTTGTGTCCTTTTGCAAAAAAGCGACGTACGCCTCTTTTTGCATTTGTAGCAAGTATGGTATTTCGAGCACGTTTTCACGGCTGCCAAAACTCTTACGAATTCGCTTGCGTTCGGTATATGAATAGGCCATGGGTTCTCCGGGGCATGTCGACAGAACAATTGGCGCTTGCCACATGCATTCAGCACATGGCAAACGGTCTTGGCGGCTGGCCACTACCAGCCTTGGCAGACGGCCATGCGTTGCACACGGCCCGTACCAAGATCGTCTTCTAACGTCGGGGGTTTTAGAAGACACTTGAAATAACGCTTAGCGGTTGTATGCCAACATTTTTTCAAGTGCGCTCTAAACACAAAAGGCCGGTTCGAAAACCAGCCCGGTAAATCACACACCATTCGCCGTACTGCAAGGCAGTACAGCGAATGGATGCAATTTACTTGAGTTGCGCTTTTGCGCCAGCTTCTTCAAGCTTCTTAACAGCCGCTTCAGCGTCCGCTTTAGACACAGCTTCTTTGATTGACTTAGGTGCGCCATCAACCATGTCTTTGGCTTCTTTCAAGCCCAAGCCGGTGATTTCGCGAACTGCTTTAATCACTGACACTTTTTGTGCACCAATTTCAAGCAACACGACATCAAATTCGGTTTGCTCTTCTACGGCCGCAGCAGCGCCACCGCCAGCGGCAGGTGCTGCCATTGATGCAGCGCTCACGCCAAATTTCTCTTCGATGGCTTTCACCAAGTCGTTGAGTTCCATGACCGTCATGCTATCTAAAGCGGTCAAAAATACGTCTTTATCGAATGCCATTTTCTAATTTCCTTAAACGTTGTGGACGCAGGCAAATACCAGCAATTAAGCGGCTTGCTCTGCGCCTTTTTTCTCTGCCAAAGCGGCCAACACAGCTGCGGTGCGACTCACTGGCGATTGCATCAAGCCCAACAACTGTGACAACAACACTTCCTTGGTAGGAATGCTTGCCAGTTGCTTAACCGCATCAGCATCTAAAAATTTACCAGCGTATACGCCAGCACGGATCACCAACTTGTCGTTGGTTTTCGCAAACTCTGCCACTACTTTTGCAGCGGCAACAGCATCTTCAGAAAAACTGTAGATCAGGGGGCCGGTCATCTGGTCACCAACAACTTCGAATGCACTACCTGCAACAGCACGGCGAGCCAAGGAGTTTTTCAACACACTTAGGTTCACACCAGCTGCACGGGCTTTAACGCGCAATTCGGTCATTGATGCCACTGTAATGCCACGGTACTCCGCCATCACCAGCGTTTGAGCTTTAGCTGCGAGTGCGGTCACTTCTTGAATGACTACGGATTTCTCACTGCGATTTAGACTCAAGGTCAACTCCTTCAAAATATGCTTGTCTTCACTGATGAAGATCAAGCGCCTTATTGCAGCGATCAACTGTTTTTGGAAATTATCCATCTGCAGCGGGATCGCCATCTGCGTTGGCTGATGTATTAAGCAGTCGATGCTGGTTACCCAACACCCACCGCGCCAACGGTCTTGGATGGCTCCACGTACTGCGCCGTTAAGCGCCGCACCCGAACCCACCACATGGACTTAACGCTTGGTTTCCCAAACGTGTCAGTCGCATTTTTATCTCGCGATTAGGCTGAGATGGATTGGGTGTCAACGCGAACGCCTACACCCAATGTGGATGACACAGCCACTTTGCGCAGGTACAAGCCCTTGCTGCTGGCTGGCTTTGACTTGTTCAAAGCATCAATCAATGTGGCCAAATTGGCCTTCAATGCATCGGCGTCGAACGAGCGACGGCCAATGGTTGAATGCACGATGCCGGCCTTGTCAACACGGAATTGAACTTGACCTGCTTTGGCATTTTTAACAGCCGTTGCCACGTCAGCAGTAACGGTGCCAACCTTTGGGTTGGGCATCAGACCACGTGGGCCCAACACTTGACCCAAGGTACCCACCACACGCATCGCGTCTGGAGAGGCAATCACCACGTCAAAGTTAATCTTGCCAGCCTTGATCTCTGCGGCCAGATCGTCCATACCGACGATGTCAGCGCCAGCGGCTCTGGCTTCATCAGCTTTTACACCTTGGGCAAACACCGCGACGCGCTTGACTTTGCCGGTGCCGTTTGGCAACACAACAGCGCCACGAACCACTTGGTCAGACTTTTTAGCGTCAATACCGAGTTGGACAGCTACGTCAATGGATTCATCGAACTTAGCAGTTGCAAACTCTTTGACCAAGCCTAAGGCATCAATGATGGGGTACAGCTTGTTGGCATCAATTTTGCCAACCTGCGTCTTTTGCTTCTTTGTCATAGCCATTTACACACCCTCCACAGTCACGCCCATGGAGCGCGCAGAACCGGCGATGGTACGCACAGCAGCGTCCAAATCGGCGGCATTCATGTCTACCATTTTGGCGCTTGCAATTGCTTCCAACTGCGCACGTGTGATGGTCCCGACTTTCACGCTGTTAGGCGTTGAAGAACCTTTAGTCAATTTGATTGCTTTCATAATCAGTACTGCCGCAGGGGGCGTCTTGATAACGAAAGTGAAACTTTTGTCCGCAAAAGCCGTAATGACTACGGGCAAAGGCAAACCTGGCTCAACACCTTGGGTCTGTGCGTTAAACGACTTACAGAACTCCATGATGTTCAAACCACGTTGACCCAATGCTGGACCAATGGGGGGGCTTGGGTTGGCTTTACCAGCTGGGACTTGCAGCTTGATGAAGCCGACGATTTTCTTCGCCATGCTAAATACTCCTTCGAGTTCAAACGGCTGGCGCGCTGGCCAACCTCCTCGCAACTAACGACCCTAGATGCTCAGTTGGTGCGGGAACGCAAACACCAACCTTGACAAGCCACTGATGCAGCCTGTCAAGCTGTTCAAACCTAGCCTTTTTCGACCTGGCTGAACTCCAACTCCACGGGTGTCGAACGACCAAAAATGGTCACAGACACACGCAACTTGTTTTTATCGTAGTTCACATCTTCAACAGTGCCGTTGAAGTCGGTGAACGGGCCTTCTTTTACCCGTATGTATTCACCCACGATGAACTCGACCTTGTGACGCGGCTTCTCTGTTCCGTCCTTCATCTGGTCAACAATTTTTTGCACATCGGCTTCTGAAATTGGCGCAGGACGGTTTCTAGCACCACCCACAAAACCTGTGACCTTGCTGGTGTTTTTAACCAAGTGCCATGTCTCGTCGTCCATGGCCATTTCAACCAACACATAACCTGGGAAAAACTTGCGCTCGGTGGTGCGGCGCTGCCCGTTTTTCAACTCCACCACTTCCTCGGTTGGCACCAAAGTGCGCCCGAACCTGGCTTCCATACCCGCGTTACTGACCCGCTCTAATATGTTGCGTTCAACGGCTTTTTCCATGCCCGAGTAAGCGTGAACCACGTACCAACGCATGCCATCAACTGGCGTTAACGATTGCGACGCCTCTGTAGGCTCAGTCGGCTCAGCGGACTCAAGTAATTCGTCTGTCATTTATTTTCTCCAGCCTAGTACTAAGTCGTATAGCAACCACTCTAGGGTTTTATCGGTTAGCCACAAAAACAAGGCCATGACGAACACAAAGGCAAATACATACAAAGTCATTTGCACAGATTCGCGACGCGCGGGCCATACCACTTTAGACATTTCACGCTTGGCGTCACGCAAAAAACCAATAAACACACGACCCGTATGCGCCGTGAAAAACACAACCGCACCCAACACCATGCAGCCAATCAAGCCGCCCCACTGCGCAGCCGCACCTTGTGCAGACAGCAGAAAATAAGCCACAAAGCCACCAACCGCTAAAAGCGCTGCAGTTGCCACTTTGGCCGTATCGGCGGCGCCGCCTACGGTTTGAACATCAGTTGAAGCCATAAAACCTTATCCACAAAATCCAGCACACATACCCAAAAAAGTATGTGCACATTGCCACGCCCCAAGACAGGCAAGCCCACCAGAGGTCTTAACGACTTCGGCGGGCCAGATGTACTACTAAAAAATCCACCTCATGAGTCTGTCAACACAGCTGTGTCGTCAGACTTATGTAGTGGCAGGGGCGGAGGGAATCGAACCCCCAACCTTCGGTTTTGGAGACCGACGCTCTGCCAATTGAGCTACGCCCCTATTGAACTACTGAAAAAAAACCGGCTACTAAACCGCTTAAGCAATGATCTTTGCAACAACGCCCGCACCAACAGTGCGGCCACCTTCGCGAATGGCAAAGCGCAAGCCTTCTTCCATCGCAATCGGTGACAACAAGGTCACTTCGATTGACACGTTGTCACCAGGCATCACCATCTCTTTGCCTTCTGGCAATTTGATGGAACCGGTCACGTCCGTGGTACGGAAGTAAAACTGTGGACGGTAGTTGCTAAAGAATGGCGTATGACGGCCACCCTCGTCTTTAGACAACACGTAAATTTCACCCGTGAAGTGTGAGTGTGGCTTGATTGAGCCTGGCTTACACAACACTTGGCCGCGCTGAACCTCTTCACGCTTGGTGCCGCGCAGCAAAATGCCGACGTTGTCACCAGCTTGGCCTTGGTCCAACAACTTGCGGAACATCTCAACGCCTGTACAAATAGTCTTCAGTGTGTCGTTGATACCAACCACTTCGATCTCTTCGCCAACCTTGACAATACCGCGCTCGATACGACCCGTCCCCACAGTGCCGCGACCAGAGATGGAGAACACATCTTCTACTGGCAACAAGAATGCACCGTCAATGGCACGCTCTGGCGTAGGGATGTAGT
>AYMW01000001.1:1089796-1106682 GCA_000496475.1 Betaproteobacteria bacterium MOLA814
AATGTAGTTGTCCAATGCGTCCGCCAACTTCATGATGGCTTCTTCACCCAATGGGCCTTTGTCGCCCTCAACCGCCAACTTGGCAGAGCCTTGGATAATTGGGGTGTCGTCGCCTGGGAAGTCGTACTTGGACAACAACTCACGCACTTCCATCTCAACCAGCTCCAACAACTCAGCGTCGTCGACCATGTCGCATTTGTTCAAAAACACAATGATGTATGGCACACCAACCTGGCGGGCCAACAAAATGTGCTCGCGGGTCTGTGGCATTGGGCCGTCTGCGGCTGAACACACCAAAATGGCGCCGTCCATCTGAGCCGCACCAGTGATCATGTTTTTCACATAGTCAGCGTGGCCTGGGCAGTCAACGTGCGCGTAATGGCGGTTGGCTGTTTCGTATTCAACGTGTGCGGTATTGATCGTGATACCGCGTGCTTTTTCTTCCGGTGCGCCGTCAATGTCAGCGTACGCCTTGGCGTCGCCGCCAAATTTAGCCGCCAACACCGTTGAGATTGCCGCCGTCAGCGTCGTCTTACCGTGGTCAACGTGGCCAATGGTGCCCACGTTAACGTGGGGCTTGGTACGCTCGAATTTACTTTTTGCCATTTTCTAAGCTCCGCTTTACTAAATTGACCACAATAAACGACTCACCACTGATGTTGTGGTGCCCATGGCGGGAATCGGACCCGCGACCTCTCCCTTACCAAGGGAGTGCTCTGCCACTGAGCCACATGGGCAATAGACCAACGCATCATGCGCAAGTCTTAACCTTTAATTCACTGCAATACATGACTCTACAACCCATTGGTGGAGCGGGAGACGGGGATCGAACCCGCATCATTAGCTTGGAAGGCTAGGGTTCTACCATTGAACTACTCCCGCAAGCCGTCTTAGAACTTCAACCACCAGTGACGGTTAATTACAGTACCAATGGCAACATACGCGGACCTAAAAAGCCTCACCGACCAGTTGTGCATCTATCAGCAGAACCGTTGGTGGAGAGGGTTGGATTCGAACCAACGTAGGCGTTAACCAGCAGATTTACAATCTGCCTCCTTTAACCACTCGGACACCCCTCCTCAACGAACCTAGAATTATGCCATGGTTTTAAGGCCATTGGCTAGCGCCCCATATTTTTACAGTTCAGTTCTTCATTGCTTTGCACCCTGCACAGCTGCGAACAATCGCGAACAACTGCGCGCAGCACAGCAGCGGACGTTCACCACTGAATAGGCTGGGTTTTTGTTGAAGCCAACGCCTCGTTGATTCGACTGAACACCCTACTTCCCAAAAAAGGGCTTGGCCCGCGCGAAGCTGACAGTGGCGAGGGGTGGTTGCTGGTGATCACCATGGCTTGGCTGCGCGGCTGGTTCATCCCTTGTTGCGCATGAATAAGCACTTGCTTACTTTGTGCATGCACACCCCACAGCACAAACACGCACGGCGACGAGCGCTGCGCCACTTCTACAATAATACGGTCTGTCAGCACCTCCCAGCCCCACGAAGCATGGCTGGCTGGCTCGCTGTCACGCACTGTCAGGCAGGTGTTTAGCAGCAGCACGCCCTGCTCGGCCCAGTCATCTAAGCTGCCGCCAAGCCTTGGCGCCGCTGGCGCTGCATGACCATCTGCATGCAACTCTTTGTACATATTGCGCAGCGATGGGGGTACTTTGATGCCGGGCGACACCGAAAACGCCAAACCGTTGGCCTGCCCGGCTTGGTGGTAAGGATCTTGCCCGACAACCAACACGCGCACCGCATCCAGCGGCGTCAGCAGCAAGCTGCGCAGGGGCTGTGGCGGGTAGACGTGCTGGCCAACAACCAGGTCTTGCTGCAACAACGCCAGCAGCCTTTGTCCGACATCTTGGGTGAAAAATGACGAGACAACGGCATGCCAACTGCTGTGCACAGGCCACTGGCGCCAGTCAGTGCTGGACAGACAATAAGACGCGTTTCCAAAAAGGTCTGCTGTCATGTGCTTTTTTAATTGGTCGCTGATGTGTTCATGGCGCTCAGTCAGTCACAGTGTGCCAGCGCTGCAACACGCTATCGGCATGCGTTACCAAACGCTCCAAATGAGTCGCAGCGTCGGTGTCGACTTGCCACAGCGCGTGTAGCGTTGACGTGAGCTCATCTTGCGCTTCCACCAGCGGCGAGACCGAAGGCGGCACTTGAGGCGCCTGCCCGATACAAGACAAAGCCAGCAAGACGCGCCGCGTCAGGGCCGCCCAGACATGGGCGCTCGGTGTTGCCACCTGCTCAAAGACGAGCAGCGCGCTGGCCAATGTGGCTTGGTATGCATGCTTGTGCTGCGCATGCCCCACGCTGGTTGCTTGACCAAGGTTTGGAGCCGACAGCGCTTGCGCCAGCCACAGCTGCGCCCGCCACAACGCAAGTTGTTGCAGGCTCACTCCAGGCAGCAGCTCAGGCGCTTGCCCCACCTGCGCGCTCAGTTCGTCTGCACTGGCAAGCGCCTTGGCCAATGCAGCGCCGGCTTCATCAGGCGCAACCCACAACGCGACCCCCGCTTGCACCCGCGCCAGCTGCCACGTTGCAAACACCACATCGCGCCCATGCAACCCATCTAGCGCGGCAGGCCTTTCAGAGACCTCAGACACTTGATGCAGCTCAAGCAAGGCTTGCGTCAATTGATTGGCCAATACTTGAAGCGTCCCGTACACCGCCTGTTGTTCATCGGTGTCTGAAGAAACAGTTCGAGTCGCGCGCAAACCCTCGTGACCAGCCGTTGCGCCAGGCCACAACACCGCGCATACCAAACCACTGCGCTCGGGCAGCACAGCGCTCAAAGCGGTATTCGTCCAATTGCTGACCACCGGCAACCACTTGTGTACGGGCTCACGCGCTGATTGCAACAGCGATAAAGCCTGGGCATAGTGGTCGCTGGCTTGTTGGTATGGCTCTATGTGACCCGACAACGTACTGAGCTGTTGGTAGGCAGCCGCTACATTGTTGTGTAGCAACACGCGCAGGCTGTTGTTGGGCGGCGCAACACGGCTCAACGCTTGTTGCATGCAGTCAATACCGGCCTGCACGCTCTCTGTGCTGCGCGTGCGTGTACCCAACTCAAGCCACACGCCTCCGAGCTCAGCCAGCAACTGAACGCGAACCAACCCATTTGTTACAGCTGGTCGATTGGCTTGCGCATGCGCCCAGCCCATGGTGTGTGGTGCGCTCAGCGCCAAGCCATAACAGACTATGGATTGCTCCAGGTGTTGGGTACTGTGGTTCAACCACTGTTGCGCATCCAGCTGCCCTCTCTGTTGTGGGCGCTTGACGGGTTGAGCCCGGCTCCATAAAGCGTGGGCGCGCCCCAAAGCTGCTTGCGTGCGCGACCAATCTACCGCGGAAAACGCGAGGTTGCGTGTGGTGAGCGCCCGCATAAAGGCCTCAACACTACGCTGGAATTTGTCTTGCTGCGCTTGGTTGTTACCGCCGTGCTGCGCCAGCCACAACAAGGCATTGCCCAAACCGTGGTACGCGCCGGACTGCTCGGCATCTACACCGGCGAATGAGCAGTCGAATGCGGTGTCAATTGGCGCTTGCAACGCGGCTTCAAAGTGTTGGGCTGCCAGCACCATTTGCACTTTGTCACTACGCAATGCAGCCACCGCTGCGAGGGTCTCCCCCATCAGCGCTGGTACTTGCGCTGCGACATAGGTCGCCACCACATGGCGCTCAGGGGGGGGCGGCTTGACTTGCAAGTTATCCAATATACGTGCGGCCAACATCAGCACACCTTGGTCGGCAACGGCTCGCCCCAGCTGCTGGGTTGTTCGCCCAAGTGACAGACGCGTCAACAAACCTGTGGCACTGGTGGCAGGGAACATGCGCACAACGTGCTCATAGCCACGCACACTTTGTCGCAACCACGTCAAGCTGGCAGTGCTGTGAAGATGCAAGATTTGTTGTGCCTCCAGCGCTGGCGCACCACCCAACAAGTCGTCATCAGAAACAGCCATCACCTGACCAAGGTCAGCCCCGTCATGTGCACAGCGCAAACGCCACAAAGCTTCGAAAGCTTGTGCACAATGCAGATGCAACAGACCCCAAGCTAGCCTGTCACGCACACGCAACGCGGCCACACCCGTGTGCATCAAGGTGTCTGCGCACACCATCAACGACGGTACATCTTGGCCTCGCACGCCCTTGAGTAAGTGAGCCTGCGCCAACAATGTAGCAGCTCGCGCATGCCACAACGGATCAGCGATTGACCGCGTTTGCAACGACCAAGCCTGAATGGCAGCAATGGCTTGTGAAGTAAAAGCCGCATCACATTGCATCAGCGACAACCACGCCTGCGCCATCAAGTCACGTAAAGGGGCGTTGTGAGCCACACCATCGCCACCCACCGACGCCTCGCACTGCAGCAGTGCAGCCAACAACTCCGGCGACCATGTAACGGCACGTTGTGCGCGCATACATTGCAACAGCCACAGCAAGCGCGTACTGTGGCCAATAGCCGCAAGGAGATCCGCGTTTAAATCAGCGGCACTGCTTGACACAGGCCAACTGCAGCGCGTGGTTGCCAACGCATGGTCCATCTCGACAGCCAACTTGCCGCTGTTACCCATCGCCAATCGCGGCACGCACCAGACGTGCACCGCGTCGGCGTCATGGGTACACATAAGCAACAACTGGGCACCCGTGTGGGTCAGCACACCCATGGCGCTGGCGATATGGCTCTGGCCTAACAAGCTTGGCCCAAGCATGTCGTCACGGTGCTGGGGTTTGACCAATAGCCTTACGCCCACCTCTTCAGTGACGTGAATGACTGCGGCCAAGTGCGCGACTTGAACGCCTTGGCGAATGGCGGCGTTGAGTGCGCTGGCATGCGGAGCTTGGTCGTCTAAAGTCAACCAATGCAACGCCAACGCACGGTCAGTTGTTGACGCCTGCAGCTGGAGACCTGCACGGGCGAACTGGTCTAACGGTGATGGCGGGACCAAGGTTTGCATTGCCGTAGCCTAACGCACGACATGCAGTTTGGGGCATGGTTTGCGCATCGACACTTACAAAAATGGCATCTGATTGCGGTTTTAAACACACTGTCGCGGCCAGCCTCGGGCCAACTACAAGGCAGCTTAACCTTCAGCGAACAAGGCTTTCAAGGCCTCACCAGGCTCTGGTGCGCGCATAAAAGCCTCACCAACCAAGAAACAGTTGATGTCTGCTTGGCGCATACGGGCAACGTCCTCGGCCGTGGCAATGCCCGACTCACACACCAACAATTTATCCAAGGGACATTCGGCTTTGGCTTGCAAGCTGACGCCCAAGTCCACCTCAAATGTGCGCAGATTGCGGTTGTTGACACCTAGCAAAGGTGTTGCAAGGCGCAGCGCACGCGCCATCTCTTGCATGCCGTGCACCTCCACCAACACGGCCATCCCCAGCTCGTGGGCAATGGCCTCAAAGTCTGCTAGCTGTGCGTCGTCCAAGCAGGCTGCAATCAACAATATGGCATCAGCGCCCATGGCTCTGGCTTCAAATATTTGGTAGGCATGCACCATGAAGTCTTTGCGCAGCACCGGCAAATCACAAGACGCTCTGGCTTGTTTCAGGTAGTCGGCGCTGCCTTGAAAGAAATCTTTGTCAGTGAGTACCGACAAGCATGCCGCGCCATACTCGGCATAGCTTTGCGCAATATCGGCTGGCTCGAAGGGCTCACGCAACAAACCTTTGGATGGGCTGGCCTTTTTAATCTCAGCAATCACAGCCGATGCGCCGCTGGCCATTTTGGCGCGTAAAGCGCCTTCAAAATCGCGGACCTGCACCCGGCTGTAAGCATCGGCCTGCATGGCAGCCATTGACTTGCGTTTCAAAGCCGCCTCGACCTCTAGGTGTTTGACGCTGACAATTTGTTCGAGTATGTCCATGGGGAAGTGTGTCGTTATAGGTTGGTAAGTAACTTATGCCGCAGCGTTACAGAATGTACGCCACTGGTTGAGCTTGTTGAGGGCTGCGCCCGAGGCAATTGCCTGATCCGCCAGGTGGATACCCGCCTGTATGGTGGTTGCCACGTTGGCCGCGTACAACGCAACCCCTGCATTCAACACCACAATGTCACGTGCAGGCCCAGCCACATTGTCTAGCACGCTGAGCAGCATGTCGCGCGAGCCTTCTGGCGTCTCAACTTGCAGTGCACGCAGGCCACTCATGGGCAAGCCAAAATCTTCGGGGTGAATGTGGTATTCAGAGATGTGGCCGTCTTTCAACTCGCCCACCAAGGTGGCTGCACCCAACGACACCTCATCCAAACCGTCTAGCCCGTACACCACGACCGCATGCTCAGCACCCAATCGCTGCAGGGCACGCACCTGAATGCCCACCAAGTCAGGGTGGAATACACCCATCAAAATATTGGGCGCTTGCGCAGGGTTGGTCAGCGGTCCCAAAATATTGAATATGGTTTTGCACCCCAGCTCTTTGCGGATAGGTGCGACAAACTTCATGGCGGGGTGGTGATTGGGCGCAAACATAAACCCAATACCCACCTCGGCAACCCCACGTGCAATGTCAGCAGGCGACAAGTTGATATTGATACCCAAGGCCTCTAACACATCGGCACTGCCCGACTTGCTAGATACACTGCGACCACCGTGTTTGCTGACATTTGCCCCGCCGGCTGCGGCCACCAACATGGCGCATGAGCTGATGTTGAAGGTGTGTGAGTTGTCGCCACCGGTGCCAACAATATCCACCAAATGGGTTTTGTTGGGAATGTCTACTTTTTTAGAAAACTCTCGCATAACCTGCGCGGCTGCAGTGATTTCACCAATCGTCTCTTTTTTTACGCGCAAGCCAATGGTCAGGGCTGCCACCAAGGACGGGGACATCTCGCCCGTCATGATCAGACGCATCAGGTGCAACATCTCATCATGGAAGATTTCACGGTGCTCAATCACGCGTTGAACAGCTTGTTGCGGGGTAATGGGTTGGTGCGCAGGCATATGGACTCTCCTATGTGTTGCAAATGCGTAATCAGTATGGTCCTGCGCTGGCGGCAGGCTTTGCGGGTGAGGTAGCGGGTACAGCAACTGGTTGGGGCATCCCTTGGTCAAAAAAGCTTTGGATAGCGGCCAATACGCGGTCAATGCCGTGCTCGTCCACCCCCAAATGCGTTACGAAACGCAAACCAATCATGCCCGTACACAATACGCCAAGAGCCTTTAGATGCGCCAGCAGCGCATCTGTGTGTTCACCCACATCTGCAAACACAATATTGGTGTCCGCAGATTTGACTGAGATGCCATTTATGGCGTGTATGCCTGCGGCCAAACGCTGCGCCAAGGCGTGGTCAACGGCCAAGCGCTGCACATGGTGGTCTAGCGCAAAGTGCGCCGCTGCTGCCAACATACCGGATTGACGCAAACCACCACCGGCCATTTTTCGAACGCGTTTGGCACGTGCAATCAGCGCATGCGAGCCACACAGGGCAGAGCCAATCGGTGCGCCCAAGCCTTTGCTAAAGCACACAGACAAACTGTCGAAGTAGTCGGCCATCTCGCGCAAGCGTTCAAACGCCGTTTGTCCGTTAACCGCAGACGCCACTGCCGCATTGAACACACGCGCACCGTCCAAGTGTGTGGCCAAGCCCCGACGCGCTGCCAGCGCTGTGGCGTCGCGCAAATAGCCGCTGGGCATCACGCAACCATTCCAGGTGTTTTCTAGACACAGCAGCTTGGTGCGCGCGAAGTGCTGGTCGTCAGGTTTGATAGCGGCTTCGATATCGGACAGCGACAACATACCCCGCGCATCTTGTGTCAACGGTTGGGGCTGAACGCTGCCAAACACAGCCGCGCCGCCACCTTCATACTTGAAAGTGTGTGCGCTTTGACCCACTATGTACTCATCACCGCGCTGGCAATGCGCCAAAATACCGCACAAGTTGCTTTGCGTGCCGCTGGGCATAAACAACGCCGCCTCTTTGCCTGTCAGATGGGCAATGTGGTCTTGCAAAGCGTTCACACTGGGGTCGTCGCCAAACACATCGTCACCAAGCGGGGCCGCAATCATGGCCTCGCGCATAGGCGGTGTGGGTTGCGTTACCGTGTCGCTGCGCAGGTCAACGGCTGGCAGCGTTGAAGCCATGTGTGCGAGGGCGTTCATGCGCGTGCCAAAAAGTGTTTCAGCATGGCGTGCCCGTGCTCGCTCAAAATAGACTCAGGATGAAACTGCACCCCCTCCACATCTAGCGTTGTATGGCGCAGACCCATGATTTCACCATCCTCTGTGTGCGCCGTGACTTCTAAACAGCCGGGCAAGGTAGCCGCCTGCACAGACAGTGAGTGGTAGCGGTTCACCTCAAATTGCCGGGGTAGGTTGGCAAACACACCTTGCTGCGTGGTGGTGATGGTGCTGACCTTGCCGTGCATCAATGTTTTGGAGCGTGCCACCTCACCGCCAAACGCCGCGCCTATCGCCTGATGGCCTAAACACACGCCCAATATGGGTAGTTTGCCTGCAAAATACTGAATGGCTGCAATTGAAATGCCAGCTTCTTTAGGCGAGCAAGGCCCAGGCGAAATCACCAAGCAGTCAGGCCCTTGTTCAGCCAACTCCGCCACAGTGATCTCGTCGTTTCTAAACACCCACACGTCGGCGCCCAACTCGCCAAAATACTGCACCAAATTGAAGGTGAAGCTGTCGTAGTTGTCGAGCATGACCAACTTGATTGGGCCTGTGCCATCCAATCCGTAAGAGCCAGGCGCGGCTGGAAAATAGTTGGGCAGTGCATTCGCTGAAGTTGTCATGGTCGTTTACGCCAGTCCTTGCTCAACCAGCTCTGCGGCGCGCAATATGGCGCGGGCTTTGTGCTGTGTTTCGGCCCACTCCATGGCGGGCACCGAATCTGCCACCACGCCAGCAGCAGCTTGCACATGCAAGATGTTGTCTTTAACGATGGCCGTACGGATGGCAATGGCTACATCCATGTCGCCTGCGTAGCTGATATAGCCGCACGCGCCGCCGTAGATGCCGCGCTTGCTCACCTCCAACTCGTCTATCAACTCCATGGCGTGCACCTTGGGCGCACCCGTCAACGTCCCGGCAGGAAAACACGCACGCAACACGTCCATGTTGCTGAGACCGTCGCGCAACTGGCCTTCAACGTTGCTCACAATGTGCATGACGTGGCTGTAGCGTTCAACGGCAAACGACTCTGTGACTTTGACAGAGCCGATATTGGCAATGCGGCCAATGTCGTTGCGCGCCAAGTCAATGAGCATGACGTGCTCTGCGCGCTCTTTGGGGTCGGCCATGAGTTCTTGCTCAGCGGCCGCGTCTAGCTCTGGCGTGGCACCACGTGGACGCGTGCCAGCCAGCGGTCTGATAGTGACTTTTTGCGCTTTGCCAACAGCTTCCTTACGCACCAAAATCTCAGGTGATGCACCCACCACGTGGTGGTCTCCGAGGTCGTAGTAATACATATACGGGCTGGGGTTGAGCGAGCGCAGGGCGCGGTACAAACTCAAAGGCGGCGCATCAAAGCGCTTGCTCAAACGCTGTCCGATGACCACTTGCATAAAGTCGCCCGCCTCAATCAGGGCTTGCGCGCGGCACACTGCAACCTCGAACTCGGCCTGGCTTCGTTCAGACTGAACAGGGTGCGCTGTGTGCCCACCCATAGCAGGCACACTGACGGGTACGCTCAAGCGCTGGGTTAATTCTGCCAGTCGTGCGCACGCGATGTCATACGCATTGGGTTGGGCAGGGTCGGCGTACACCATCAAGTACAAGCGCCCGGACAAGTTGTCGATTACAGCCACCTCCTCGGTTTGCAACAACAAAATATCGGGGCAACCCAAGGTATCTGGTGGGCAGGTGTTTTCTAGCTTACGTTCTATGTGGCGTACGGTGTCATAACCAAAATAGCCTGCCAAACCGCCGCAAAATCTGGGCATGTCAGGCTGCGTGGCCACTTTATAGCGGGCTTGGTAAGCGGCTACAAAATCCAGCGGGTTGCCATGGTTGGTTTCCACCACAACGCCGTCTGTCACCACCTCGGTTGTGGCGGCAGCGCCAAACCCTGTGGCACGCAACATGGTGTGGGCAGGCAGCCCAATAAAGCTGTAGCGGCCAAAACGCTCGCCGCCCACCACGGACTCCAGCAGAAAGCTCAATCGCCCATTGTTTTCCACGTGCGCCAGCTTGAGGTACAGCGAGAGCGGTGTTTCCAAGTCAGCAAAAGCTTGGGCAATGAGGGGAATGCGGTTGTAGCCTTGGGCTACTAGCCCGTTGAATGCGTCTTGCGTCAACATGGTCTGGTGTCTTTCTATCTGCATGTGGCAAGTAGGTTGGCCACATGCATAAATCGTTATAGGCAAACCCCAACCAGTGGGTTGGGTCTCACGCGCGCATCAATCGATGCGTCGCTAGCCGGTCAGCCGCGTGCTGTCTGGCTACGCCAAGACCAGGCTCCCCGGTCATTGCAACCTGAGGTAGTGGATCGATGAAAGAACATGCGTGAAAGTGTAGCGCAAACCAAACCTGTTTATGCGGCCCGGGCCACCACACCCGTAAACGCCAACAAACTGTGAAAGTTGTCGCCGTGAAAGACCGCTGGCAGCTCCACAATGTCTTGGTCGTTGTTGTAGCCCCAGGCCAACAAGGCCACATCCATGTCTGCGGCAACTGCAGCGCCATGGTCGGTCTGGCTGTCGCCCACCATCAAGGACTGCGAGGGCAACACGCCCATGTGCGCGCAAGCGGTCAGCAATGGCAACGCACTGGGCTTCTTTTCAACCAGCGAGTCGCCGCCCCAAACCCGATCAGCAAAGAAGCCGTCTAGGCCTTTGTTGGCGAGCAAGTCGCGGGCGTGTCCTTCGGGCTTATTGGTCACACAGGCCAAAGCCACACCAGCATCACGCCACGACGTAAGGCCATGCTCAACGCCGTCAAACACCTGGGCATGCTGGCCGTTGATGACACCGTAATGGGTGTAGAAGCCATCCCGCAAACGCTGCAGCAAGACCTCGTCGCGGCTGTCTTGGTTGGCATGGGCTGCGGCTTCGCGCAGCAGGTGCTCGCCGCCGCGCCCAATCCATTTGCGAATCGACGCTGGCGGCGCACTGGCCAAGCCACACCCATTGAGCGAGGCGTTGAGTGCGGCTACAAAGTCACCAATGGTGTCCACCATGGTGCCGTCTAAGTCGAGGATGATGGCCGCGTAGCGCGGCGACATGGTGTTACCGCTCATGCTGCCAAGGCTTTACGCATGTCTGTGATGGCGCTTGCGTAGTCCGGCCTGCCGAAAATAGCGCTGCCTGCCACAAAGGTGTCAGCGCCAGCGGATGCCACGCGGGCGATGTTGTCGGTTTTGATACCGCCATCCACTTCTAAGCGAATGTCTTTGCCGCTGGCATCAATTCGCTTGCGCACATTTTCAATTTTTCGCAAAGCAGACTCAATAAAGCTTTGCCCGCCAAAACCCGGGTTCACACTCATAATGAGCACAAGGTCAATGTCTTCGATCACCCAATCCAGCACATCCAGGGGCTCGCCTGGGTTGAAAGTCAGGCCTACTTGAACGCCTTGCGCTTTGATGGCTTGAATACTGCGGTGCACATGCGCGCTGGCATCTGGGTGGAAACTGATCAGGTCGGCGCCCGCCTTGGCAAACGACTCGGCCAAGGCATCAACGGGGCTCACCATCAGGTGCACATCAATTGGGACCGCCACCCCAGCGGCGGTTTTGGCATGTGGTTTGAGCGCTTGGCACACCATAGGGCCAAACGTTAGGTTAGGCACATAGTGGTTGTCCATCACGTCAAAGTGAATCCAATCCGCACCAGCGGCGATCACATCACTGACCTCTTGGCCTAATTTGGCAAAGTCTGCCGATAAGATAGATGGGGCGATGCGAAAAGTCATATGTGTATGAGGTGTTAAAACACTTTTTTAGCGGTTTACTATTGTCGCACTGCATTTAAGTTGCGCCGCAAGCGCTACCATTACCCCTATGAGTTCAGCCTACGCCTTCCACATTACCGTCAAGCCCAATTACTTGGCCCAACAATCACATCCGGAAAAAGGTCTGTTCACCTTTTCTTACACCGTCACCATAGAAAACCAAGGTGACGTCGCGGCACAACTGGTTGCGCGGCATTGGGAAATTGAGGATGCACATGGCCAAGTTGAAAAAGTTGACGGCCTAGGCGTGGTGGGCCAACAGCCTTTGCTGCAACCCGGTGAAGCGTTTGAGTACACCAGCGGCGCACAACTGCGCACACCCGCAGGCATGATGAGTGGGCATTACTTCTTTGTTGCGGTAGATGGCACGCGTTTTGACGCCGCCATTTCTCCGTTCGTATTGCAAAGCCAAGATAGCCCGCCAGACACGCTGCACTGACTGTCATGCGCAAACTGCTGGGTTGACAACGAACCGCCAAGGCCCCACTTGCACGCTGTGGGTTGGTGTTAGGTCATTCTCACCCTACAAGCAGCGTCTAACGTTCATCGCATACGACTATCATGGCGAGTTCAGTACTTACCCCTTGACTTATGGACTTTCTACCCACATTGCCACTGGCCACGAACACCTTGTTCTTCTTTGGCTTTTTGCTGTTTTGCGGCGCCCTAGGGGGTTACTTGGCGCACCGTGTGAGCTGGATACCCTCGATCACAGGATTTATGCTGGTGGGGTTGGTCGCTGGTCCTAACGGCTTGCAGTTGTTTGGCTACGAGACCTTGGCCAATGCCAAAATCGTCATTGATATTTCATTGGCGCTGATTTTGTACCGCCTCGGCTTGTCATTGGACTGGCGTGCAATCGTCAAGGACAAAGCCTTGTTAGCCGTGTCCATGGTTGAGGCCACACTGACATTCGCAGCTGTGTACGTCGCATTGGTGTGGTTTGGCATACCCACTTTGCCCGCCGCCGTTATTGGCGCGATTGCCATTTCTTCGTCGCCCGCGGTGCTGATTCACGTCGCGCATGAGTTGGGCGCACATGGCCCAACCACAGCGCGCTCGGAGGCGTTGGTGGCCTTGAACAACGTGATCGCTTTTTTGGTGTTTGCCGCCCTGCTGCCTGCACTGTATAACCAATCCAACGCGCCGCTGGCCACCATGATTGGCAGCCCGGCTTACCAGCTATTGGGCTCTAGTTGTCTAGGCTTGGTTATGGGCTTGGCCTTGCACCACGTGGCACGCACCACCAAAGGCGCTTCGCAATACAGCTTGGCTTTGGTAGTGGGCGCTGTTGCGATGACTTTGGGCTTGGCCATGATGTTCAAGTTGTCGGTGCTGTTTGCGCCGCTGGTGTTGGGCTTGGTGGTGCGAGGCGTTGAACGCAAAAATGTGTTGGCAAACATGGAATTTGGCCCCGCATTTGAGCTGTTCTTTGTGGCCTTGTTCGTGTATGCGGGTGCCAGCCTACACCTTAAAGAAATGCTGGCATTTGCGCCCGCGGCGGCCGTGTTTGTGGTGGCACGGTCTGTTGCAAAGTGGGTAGGTGTAGCCGCCACCGGCACACTCATGGGTTGGCCACGCAAAGCCAATCTGAATGCTGGCCTTATTTTGCTCCCCATGGCGGGCATGGCCATTGGATTGGCCAACACCACAGCGGAGCAGTTCCCATACTCTGGAGCGGTTGTGGCGTCTGTGGTGTTTGCTGCCGTCGCCGTATTTGAAACCATTGGCCCACCTGTCGTGGCGCGTGCGCTTCGCTGGGCCGGGGACGTGCCTAGCGACGACGAAGGCCGCGGCATGACAGTGGCGGACACCCGGTTTGAGTCTTCGGTTGACGCATCAAACAACACCGGCCAAGACCCAGAGTGGCACAGCGATTTGTATGCCGATGACGCGTCCAACTACTCCGCAAGCGACCTATCGAACGGGCCCGTTGGTAAGGCTACAAACGATACGCCACACACAGGCTTATCCGATACCCCCGACAATACAGGTCATGACCAAGCCGCCCATGACAACAACGACAACGAGCACAAGCCCACAGCCAGCTAGCGGTGGCGAGTTTGACCTCATACGTCGCCACTTTGTCAGGCCGCACACGTGGGGTGCACATGTGGTGGATGGGCCGGGCGATGACTGCGCATTGTTGGCACACACACCCAACACCCTTTTGGCTGTCTCCACAGACTTATTGGTTGCTGGGCGACACTTTTTCACCAACACAGACCCCACACGCTTAGGCCACAAATCGTTGGCAGTTAACCTCAGCGACTTGGCGGCCATGGGCGCTACGCCGCGCAGCTTCACACTCAGCTTGGCGCTGCCAGCGCTAGACGATGACTGGTTGGCCCAGTTTTCAAACGGCTTGTTTGCACTGGCGGCCAAACAGCGCTGCAGTTTGGTCGGTGGCGACACCACGCGTGGGCCGCTGACGATCGGCATCACCGTGATGGGCGAAGTGCCAGCCCAACAGGCCCTCAAACGCAGCGGTGCACAAGTCGGCGATGTGGTGTTTGTCAGCGGCGCTCTGGGCGAAGCCGCTTGGGCACTAGACGTGCTCAACGACAAGCCTGTGGCATGCGGTATCAGAGAACAATCAACGCCTCAGCAGTGGCAACAAGCCCTGGACCGTTTAGAGCAACCCAGCCCGCGTAACGAACTGGGACTGGCGGTCATAGGCATCGCCACCAGCGCCATAGATGTAAGCGACGGATTGGCTGGCGACTTGCTTCACATTCTCAACGCCAGCGGCGCGGGCGCATCTATCAATGTAGACGCCCTGCCATGCGCGTCCGCCCTGTCAACAGCCCCTGCAGACTACCGACGCCAATGCTGCGCAGCCGGCGGTGATGACTACGAACTGCTGATGACAGCACCGCCAGACAACATCGCCCTCATGCACAAGGCCGCACTGTCTTGCGGCGTTGCCATCACGCCTATTGGCCGCATACACGCCGAGGCTGGCTTGGTGTGGACAGACGCTTTTGGGCGCAACCTGACCACAACATTTCAAGCCTTTGACCATTTTTTGCCCCACCTATAACCGCCCCTATGCCTGACACGACTTCTACCGATACCCAGCCAAACTGGCGCTTCATGTGCCGGCACCCGACCCACTTGATTGCGCTTGGCTTTGGCGCTGGCCTGGCACCCAAGGCACCCGGTACCGTGGGCACTTTATGGGCTTGGGCCGCTTATTTGGTGATGGACATGTGGCTCAGCCCCACCGCGTGGGCAGGCGTCATAGCGGTTGGTTTTATAGTGGGTTGCTGGGCCTGCAAGGTGTGCGCCGAGCACATGCAGATCATGGACTCAGGGCACATGGTGTGGGATGAGGTGATTGCCTTTTGGCTGGTGCTCTACCTGGTCATGCCGCAAGGCCTGATAGGGCAAGCCATTGCCTTTGGCTTGTTCAGATTTTTCGACGCCGTGAAGTTTGGTCCGACCGCTTGGGCAGACCAATACTTCAAAGGTTTTGGCTGGCGCGGCGGCTTTGGCGTCATGGTTGACGACATTGTGGCTGGCGCTCTTACACTGTTGGTATGGTCTGTTGGCGTGCGTGCCTTGGCCTACTTTTAAAGTACCTTATGAACGACTGCATACCCTCACTGGCGCAAGCCCTTATTGACAGGTCGTGGATGCTGGCCACGGCAGAAAGCTGCACAGGCGGAGGCATTGCCAAGGCCTGTACAGACTGGTCTGGCTCCAGCCAATGGTTTGAAGCTGGCTTGGTGACCTACAGCAACGCGGCCAAAATCAAACTGCTCAACGTTGACGCAGAACTGCTAGAAGTCCACGGTGCCGTCAGCGAACAAGTCGCACGCGCCATGGCGCAAGGTGCAGCACAACAAACAGGTGCGCTTGTCACAGTGGCCACCACCGGCATCGCCGGGCCCAATGGAGGCACCGACGACAAACCGGTTGGCACAGTTTGGCTGGCTTGGTCTGTAGACGGTATTGTGCGCGTGCAGCACAAGGTGTTTGGTGGCAACCGCGAACAGATTCGCAATGCAACCGTGGCCTTTGCGCTGACACACACGCTGAGTTTGCTAGGGACTTTGGCACCGCATTACCCCAAGCCATAAGCCATAAGCCATAAGCTTAGACGCAGCGAAGCTTCACCGCGTCTACTACCAATAGTAGGTGGTCAAGCACCGTGACATTTTTTGTATTTTTTACCGCTGCCGCAATGACATGGGTCGTTGCGCCCAGGTGATGCGGTGACTTGCACAGGCGCCACTTTGGGACCTAAAGCGCGCCATGCTTTGCGTAGGTCGTAAACGGCCCACAACGCTTCGCCAAAACCATTGGCGCGGTCTTGGCTCACACTGGGGACGCCTTCTTGGCCATCGACGTCGTCCAACATGGACAGAACTGGCACGCCAGTGTCGTCTTCGGTCAAGGCAACGATGGCGGTTAATGCCTCGTCAATAATATCTCGCGCTTCTTTGTCGCGAGGCAGGTCCCAGTCTTCAGGCCAGTTTTCGACGGCAAACATAAAGCCCAATGCCCACACCTGCGCAAACGACGGGATGTCGTCTTCGGCAATCGCGGCGCGCTCATCAGCAGGCAGCGTAGCAATTGCACCGCGCACATCCATCACTTCGGGTGAGTAGGCGGCATCGTCATCCAACGCTGTGATGTCGGCATCGAGTTGCCTGCGAACTTCGCCTTGGCGTTTAAGCCACAAGTCCAAAAACTGCTGGCGCTGGGCCGCGTCCTTGAAGGCGATATCGCCATCACCATCGCCACTGCCCAGTAACACCTCCCAAGCCTCGTCAGTCGCAATGGGACGGCGCGAGCACAACACCGCAGCCATAAAACCCTCACAAAACTCCCACTGCGGCGCTTCATCGTCTCGCGTGCGCATGTCGTCCAATATGTGGTCTAACGCGTCGAATTCGTCAGAGCTAAATCCCTCGCTGGTCTGCGCTATTGCGCTGCCAGGCGTTGGGCTT
>AYMW01000001.1:1106692-1161869 GCA_000496475.1 Betaproteobacteria bacterium MOLA814
AATGTCGTCCAATATGTGGTCTAACGCGTCGAATTCGTCAGAGCTAAATCCCTCGCTGGTCTGCGCTATTGCGCTGCCAGGCGTTGGGCTTGAAGGTGAAATAGATGTGGTCATGGCTATGCGGGTAAAGAAATGTATGAAAGTATGTGTCCAAGCGCAACACATTGGCCTTGGTGTTTGAACTTGACGCTCACAGGGGCACATGCAGTAGGGCACCTAGAATGGTTGCCACACCTACACGACTTGCACAATGCAAAGCAAGCGCTTATTGTGCACTCACTCCACTTGTCACACAGGCCGCCCATGCTCAAAAAATTAGACAGCTACTACCCAGTTCGCTACAGCGCCATATTGCTCAGCGCATTCACTGCCCTTGTCTCGTTGCTGGCGTGGGTCATTGGCGGCGTGGGCTTTAACCTGTTTGTGGTGAGCGGGGCATTGTTTGCGCTGGGCGTCTACGACATGCGACAAAACAAGCGTGCTGTGTTGCGCAACTACCCCATCGTTGGCCACATACGCTACATGCTGGAGTTTGTGCGCCCTGAAATACGCCAGTACTTTCTAGAAAGCGACAACGAAGCCGCACCATTTTCGAGAGCACAGCGTTCATTGGTCTATGCGCGGGCCAAGGGCGATGCAGACCAACGGCCGTTTGGCACACAACTCAATGTGAGGGCGCCTGGCTATGAGTGGATGCACCACGCCATGGTGACCAAACATATAGACAGCCATGATTTTCGCACCCGCGTGGGTGGGCCAGCCTGCACGCAGCCTTACAGCTTGAGCTTGTTCAACATATCGGCCATGAGCTTTGGCGCACTGAGCGCCAACGCCATTCAAGCATTGAACCAAGGCGCAGCCTTGGGCGGCTTCGCGCACGACACCGGCGAGGGCTCAATCTCTGTGCATCACACGCAGCACGGTGGTGACTTGATTTGGGAAATTGGTTCCGGTTACTTTGGTTGTCGGGACGACGAAGGCAACTTCAGTCCTGAGCGCTTTACAGACAACGCGCTCAACACGCAGGTCAAAATGATTGAGATCAAACTCAGTCAAGGGGCAAAGCCTGGCCACGGCGGTATGTTGCCAGGCGCGAAGGTAACGCCTGAAATTGCACTTGCCCGAGGTATACCCGTAGGCGTTGACTGCATTTCACCACCCAGCCACAAGGCCTTTTCAACACCGAAAGAGCTGTTGGCATTTATTGCCCAACTGCGCGACTTGAGCGGCGGCAAGCCTGTCGGCATCAAATTGTGCGTTGGCCATGCGTGGGAATGGTTTGCCGTTGTCAAGGCCATGGTTCAAACAGGCATCACGCCAGACTTCATTGTGGTCGATGGCTCAGAGGGTGGCACTGGCGCTGCGCCACTGGAGTTCTCTGATCACATGGGTATGCCATTAAAAGACGGTTTGCGTTTGGTGCACAACACGTTGGTAGGCGTGGGGTTACGCGACCGCATCAAGATCGGTGCCAGCGGCAAAGTGGTGAGCGGCTTTGACATTGCTCGCGCGATAGCCTTGGGCGCCGACTGGTGCAACAGCGCACGTGGTTTTATGTTTGCCATTGGTTGCATACAAGCACAGGCGTGCCACACAGGCCATTGCCCAACGGGTGTGACCACACAAGACCCTATTCGTCAGCAAGCATTGGTCGTGCCCAACAAAGCGCAACGCGTTCATAACTTTCACTTGAATACGCTCAAGTCTCTCAAAGAGCTGACAGAGGCGGCTGGCCTGATGCACCCGCGTGACATCACCACTGACCATATGCTGCACCGCATTGATGACAACCACATTGCGCCCTTATCTGAGCTGCTGCCTTCAGTTGGTCCTTCTCAACTATTGGTCGACCATGAGACCCAGCGAGACACCACACTGCCACCTGCATTTAGACGGTTTTGGTACCGGTCTAGCAGCGAGACGTTTGAACTGCAGGCCTAGTCACCCTGCGGTGGTGTCGCGCTGACCACAATGCCCAAGCGCTTTAATCGCCCCCGCATCGCCAACACCGCGTGGTCTTTGCTCACCAAGCTGGCGTTGTGGGCCACGGCCAAGTCAATGAATACTTGGTCGTCTGGGTCCTTGCAGGTGTACATGGCCTTAGCGGGCACCTCTCGCATATCGCTCAGGGCATCCAATTCACGCAACACATCAGCCACGCTCAAGCTACGCTGTAAGCGGCGCTTGGCAATCAATGGGTAGTCCAATACGCGCGCAAGCTCATCGCGCATAGGCTGGCATACCAGCCAACAGTAGACGCCACTCTTTAGCCCCCGCAACAACGCTTGGGCGCGCACATCTTCAAACACAAGAAAGTCTAGCGCGGTATTGGTGTCAATCACCCAAGACGTTCTAAGCACGGTCATTCGCCGTGGCGCTTGCCCATCGCAGTCAGATCAAAGCGGAACAGTCGGCACTCAATGGGACCATTCCACATGGGTACACGGCGCGATGCTTTCATGCGCATTTTGCCGGGCAGCTTCATGTCTGGTGTGAGCAGCCAGGCTTGCCAACCGCCAAAGTGCTGTTTCCAATGTGTGGCCAAACGGTCAAAGAAGGCATCGCCCTCGCCACTGTCTTCGCCGCCGTCGACTTGTGCAGCCTCGCGCCACACATGCTCTTGCTGACGATCAGCGTGGCGGTTAGGCTGTCTGCGGCCATCCGATCGCCCTTCAGCTCGGTCTGCCGCGCGCTCACCCGCCACGCCCGCTGCGGCAATACGCTCGCCATAGGGCGGGTTGAGCAGCAAAATACCCATCGCCTCAGTGGGTGGTGTGCGTTGTAACGCATCACCACCGCGCAGGTGCAGGGCATGCGTCACGCCGGCGCGGTGAGCGTTGCGGTCTGCAAAATCCACCATGCGGTGAGACACGTCAGAGCCAAACACCAGTATCTCGCCGCTGGCGCTGGGGCCACTGATCACGCCAGCATGCGCTTGGTCTAACAAGCCGTCCCACACGTGTGACTGAAAGGGCAACAGGTTGGAAAAACCAAACCGGCGCTGCAAACCCGAGGGTATGTTGCAAGCAATCTGAGCCGCTTCAATGGCCACTGTACCGCTGCCGCAGCAAGGGTCGTAAAGGGGCATGGTACGAGCATCCCAGCCGGTTGCTGCAATCATGGCTGCCGCCAAAGTTTCTTTGAGCGGTGCGTCGCCCTTGTCTTCACGCCAACCGCGCTTGAACAGGGGCTCTCCGCTGGTATCTATGTACAACGTGACGTGCGTGGCGTCTAAGTGCACGTGTACCCGTACATGCGGATGGCTGGTGTCAATGTCGGGGCGGGTGCCACATGTAGAGCGCAACCTGTCCACAACGCCGTCTTTGACGCGCAAGGCTGCAAAGTTAAGACTTTTCAGCGGGCTGTGCTGCGCGGTGATGTCCACTCGCAAAGTTTCACGCGGGGTAAACCAGGCCTCCCAAGCCACGTCATTGGCGGCCTCATAAATGTCATCTTCTACATGGTAGGGCTGGTCTGCCAACTGCACCAGCACGCGTTGCGCCAAACGTATGTGCAAGTTAAGTTGCATCACTTCGCGCCATGAGGCTTCTACGCGCACGCCACCGCGCACCGCTTTTGCCACATCGGCAGGCTCGTTTAAAACCTTTGCCACCTCGACGGCGAGCATTTCCTCAACACCCGCAGGGCATGGCAGGAATAATTGCAAATTGTTCACAGATCTTTTCTCAGGTTGGCCGGCGCAATACGCATGGCCTCTCGGTATTTGGCCACAGTGCGGCGGGCGCACTCAATCCCACTATCGCGCAACAGTTCGGACAACTGGTTGTCTGACAGCGGCTTTTTTGTTGTTTCAGCGGCAATAAATTGCTTAATCAAGGCGCGCACAGCTGTACTGGACGCATTGGTACCCGACTCGGTGCCCAAGCCTGAGCCGAAGAAGTACTTCAACTCAAAGGTGCCTTTGGGCGTTGTCATGTACTTGGCTGTCGTCACACGGCTGATGGTGGACTCATGCAGACCCAACTCGTCGGCAATTTCTCGCAACACCATGGGCTTCATGGCCAACTCGCCGTGTATAAAGAACTGCTGCTGGCGCTCCACAATGGCACTGGACACACGCAATATGGTTTCAAAACGCTGCTGAATATTTTTAATAAACCAACGCGCTTCTTGCAGTCGCTGCTGCATGTTGTCCGCGTCGTCAGCCTTATCAGCCGGTTTTGTAGCAGGCGTATCAGCAGCGCGATCGGCCGCGCGGTCAGCGGCCTTTGAACTTTTAAGCGCGCTGGCATACATGTCACTTACCTGCAGTCTGGGCATGACGTTGGGATTGAGGGAAACTTTAAAACCCTCACCTGCCCGCGTAACGATGACATCGGGCACGACGATATTGCGCTCGGTTTGTATAAACCGACGTGCAGGCTTAGGTTCCAAGCGTTGAATCAGACCTATCGCTTGGCGTATCAACTCTTCTGATGTGTCACATTGCTGCGCCAAGCGCTTCACATCGCGCTTGGCCAACAGCTCCAACGGCTTGCTCACAATGGCCAGTGCAGCTTGTGCAACAGGCGTGTTGCGCATGTCTTCAATTTGCAAGCGCAAACACTCGGTGAGGTCGCGTGCACCCACACCAATTGGCTCCATGGCCTGCACGTGCTCCAAGGCGTCTTCAAACAACACCACAAAGTCATCGTGCGCCGCCCAGTCGTCACCAGCCAAGCTGTGCGCCAAGTCGCTGATGCTGTCACCCAAATAGCCGTCTTCATTCAATGACTCAATGACCATGTACAACGCGGCTTTTTCCTCATCGCTCAAGCGCAGGCCAATCGCCTGCTGGTGTAAGTGATCTTGCAAACTGACAACGGCACTGGCCAAGTCCTGCGCAGTGGCCTCGCCGTCGCCGCTGCCCTTTGGAATACTGGCGGGCGCTTCGCTGCCCCACTCCGAGTCGTTGGGCGCAATTTCCACCGTGCCATCGCCGTCCCAGTCCGGCGCGCTGGCATCGCTTGCGGCTTCTGCACCAGCCTCGCTAGAAGGCGCAGACAACGGTGTATCAAAGCTTGCGAACTCATCGGGCCCATTGTTGTCTTGCGTGAACGTATCGCCCACGTCGCCGCCCTCGTAGTTGTCCCCAGGCGCGTTGCCGCTGTCTTGAGTCACTTCGGCAATTTGGTCACCTTGGCTGACCGGTGTGTCGGCTTGATCAACACCAAATAACTCGCGCTCAGCCAACTCATCGCTGCGTTCTAAGAAGGGGTTGTCGTCGAGCATTTGATCGACTTCGCTGGACAACTCCAGCGTGGAGAGTTGCAACAAACGGATCGACTGTTGCAGCGCAGGCGTGAGCGTGAGTTGTTGGGATACGCGTAGTGATAAACCTTGCTTCATGCGTCTTACATGCGAAAGTGCTCGCCCAGATAGACACGGCGCACATCGACGTTGTCGATGATCTGAGCTGGTGTACCTTGGGCCAGCACTTCGCCGTCGCTGATGATGTAGGCGTGATCGCAAATACCTAAAGTTTCGCGTACGTTGTGGTCTGTAATAAGCACGCCAATGCCCCGAGCCTTCAAAAACTGGATGATGCGCTGAATTTCAATCACTGCGATGGGGTCAATGCCCGCAAATGGCTCGTCCAACAAGATAAAACGCGGGTTGGTTGCCAGTGCCCGTGCAATTTCAACACGCCTGCGTTCGCCGCCAGACAAGGCCATTGCGCTGGATTCCCGCAAGTGGTCAACACGCAAGTCTTTGAGTAGGGCGTTTAAGCGCTTTTGGATAGCGGCTTCAGTCCATGACTGGCCCGAGGCGTCTCGCTGCAACTCCAACACCGCGCGCACATTGTCTTGCACGTTGAGTTTTTTGAAAATGCTGGCTTCTTGTGGCAAGTAGCCAAGGCCGCGTGTGGCGCGTCTGTGCATGGGTTGGCGCTCTATGCGTTCGCCGTCCAACTCGATTTCACCACCATCGGCCCTAACAAGGCCGACAATCATGTAAAAGGAAGTGGTTTTTCCAGCCCCATTGGGGCCCAGTAAACCCACCACTTGGCCCTCGTTGATGGCCAGACTCACGTCTTTAACCACTTGGCGACCGCCATAGCTTTTTTGCAAATGAGAAGCCACCAAACGTTTCAAAGGTTTTGGATTCGGCGCGGTTGCCACACCATCTAGCGCGCTGGCTTCGTCAGAAGACAGCTGTTTGGTCGTGGGGGCTGACAAGTCGTTCATGTAAGTCTGTTTGCCGGCGTCACTTAGTTGGCTGCTGGCGGTGCAGCAGGTGAAATTGAACTGTCGGTAGCAGGCTTGGGAGCCAACACTGCGCGCACACGACCATCTGATTTGGACGAGCCGTTTATCGAGCCATCCACTACAAATTTAGAGTCTTGTGCGGTGTAGACAATACGCTCACCAGCCGTTTCGTCGGCCATGGTGTTGCCCCTGAAGCGCTGCATCACAGCTTTACCCGTGAGCTCGAGACGCTCACTGGCGCTGTTGTAATTGATGCGCCGAGCCCGACCGCGTATAGACTCGTTGTCGACATCCCGGTCTTGCGAAAAAGTTGCAACACCGTTGCCATTGGCCGTTGCAACACCGATTTGCGCGCCGTTGGGGCCATCGCGCACTTCGAACCTGTCAGCCTTTATGACAATGCTGCCTTTTGTAATCACAACGTTGCCCGTGAAGACGCTCACACCGTTGGCATCATCAACACGCAAGGCATCTGCGGTGGCATACAGTGCTTGTTGCTTGTCACTTTGCTTGGCCTGCGCAGGCAGACCCGCAGAAAAACAGGCCAGCGCCACCACGCCTGCGCTGAGTAGCCAGCTCGGTGTGAGGAGTCGGGTGCGAATGATTGAGGCGGTTTGATTAGGCATATTTATTGCATGCCATTGTATCTAAACCCAACCAATGTTTCAAAGCCTTTGTGCAAGTCAGCCATGCGTTATTGCGAAGCAGCTGGCCCAACTGAACACACAACGGCTCCTGGACTGGCTTGCCCAGCGTGTTTAAACGGTGCGTGACCGGACAATCAGGTCGTCGGCAACATCCAAAGATTTTGGACCTTGACCAGGAATGTAGAACCGACCTGCCACACCTAAGGCTGGCGTGCCCTCAACACCGTAAGCAATGCTGAGTTGAGAGGCCCGCTTGGCTTTGCCTGAAGCGGTGAATCCGTTCAACGCCATTTCAAACGTCTTGCGATCAAGGCCTTGTTTGACGGCCCAATCAACAATACTTTGTGGGCTTAACAAGCGCTGTTTTTCTACATGAATAGCTGTAAATACTTTGAGGTGCAATGCGCTTAGCAAATTCAAAGACTCCAACGCATAGTACAAGCGCTGCAAAGGCTCCATGGCTGTATTGAAAGCCACAGGCACGCGCTTTACAACAACGCCAGAGGGCTGGCGCTTGGCCCATGCTTCGAAGTCAGGCTCAAAGCGGAAGCAATGGATACAGGTGTAAGCAAAAAACTCCAACACCTCCACTTGACCAGGCGCGCTGTCAACGGCCACACCGCTGGGCAAGCGGGTGTAGTTCACGCCCTCTTCAAAACGACTTTGGGCAGATGCGGCCCATGGCAACGCCACGCCTGCGGCCAAGCCTGCAAATTGTGCTGCAAATGTTCGGCGTCCTAGGAACTGGCTCATATGGTTACTCCAAAACTCGTATCAATAATAGGTTGTCAAAAGGCTTGGGGGCTGCTATCTGTGCAAAGTTCCCACCATGTCAGTTTATAGGCGGCGAATCGCCACCAAACTACTGGTAACACCCGATTGCTTGAGGCGTTCGCGCACGCCGTTGGCATCATCACGGTCCCGGTAAGGTCCAGAACGCACGCGGTGCAACGTTTTACCGTCTAGTACTGTGGTGCTCACACGCACATCCACGCCCATGATGGCCAAACGCGCTCGCTGCGATTCAGCTTCATCCACGGTGGCAAATGCACCAGCTTGTACGTAAAAGTTCATTTTGGTGTCTGTACCCATTACGGCTGCGGCTACTGGGGCTTTTGGTGTGGCAGTTGACTCAACACGCGACGATGCACTCACGTCGTCACCGGCCATTTTCGCCCTCGCCAAATCGCCAAGTGGGTCGCTGCTGACCGCTGGCGCTTCAAGTGGCGAGTCGCCATCCTCAAGGGTCTGAGGCACAGCAACAGGCTCAAGCGGCACCATGTTGCTTGGCTTGCTGACGCCGCCCAACAGGCCGTTGGGATCCCAGTTTTGGTTTTTCTTGGCTTCCTCAGCATCTTGCCCAGGCGTGCCGGATACGCCCCGGTCAACAAACGGCACCGGCACTTTTGTGACGTACACCGCGACAGCCAAGGCGCCAGCCAGACCTATCAAAATACCCAACACCAGACCTAACGCGGTGCCTCCTGCTTGCTTATGCATTGTTATATTCCCTTGTGTGAATCTGTCACATGCGTTGTGGCGCACCAACGCCCAACACACTTAAACCATTGCGCAACACTTGCGCGGTAGCTGCTACCAGCGCCAGCCGTGCCAATTTAACGGACTCGTCGTCAACCAAAATACGTTCGGCATCATAGTAACTGTGGTAACTGGCAGCCAGCTCACGCAAATAAAAAGCCACATCGTGCGGGGCTAGTCCCAGCGCTGCATCTTGCAGCATGGCCGGGTATTTGGCCAGTTGCATCAGCAAGGCTTGTGCTTGTGGCCCATCTAAGGCATCGAGCTGTACCGTTTGCAGCATGGCCAGATCACCACCCCATGTGGCCAACACAGAACAGATACGTGCGTGCGCGTACTGGACGTAGTACACCGGGTTGTCGTTGTTTTTGGCGATGGCTAAGTCCACGTCAAACACGTATTCGGTATCGGGTTTTCGGCTCAATAAGAAAAACCGCACGGCGTCCTTACTGGTCCATTCAATGAGATCGCGCAACGTGACATAGCTGCCTGCGCGCTTGGATATCTTGACCTCTTCACCACCGCGCATTACCCGCACCATAGTGTGCAGCACGTAGTCTGGGTAGCCCATAGGAATGCCTACATTGGCCGCCTGCAGGCCAGCGCGCACGCGCGCAATAGTGCCGTGGTGGTCCATACCTTGTATGTTGATGACCTTCTCAAAACCGCGCTCCCACTTGGCCATGTGGTACGCCACATCTGGTACGAAGTAGGTGTAAGCCCCGTCTGATTTGCGCATGACGCGGTCTTTGTCGTCGCCATAGTCTGTACTTTTAAGCCACAGCGCACCGCCTTCTTCGTAGGTTTTACCTGCCGCCTGCAACTTGGCTACTGCATCGTCGACACGTCCATCGCTGTACAGACTGGATTCTAGGTAATAGTGGTCAAACTTCACCGCAAAGGCTTTCAGGTCCAGATCTTGTTCGTGGCGCAAATAGGCCACCGCAAATTGTCGAATGCTGTCTACGTCGTCAATGTCGCCGCTGGCGGTGTAGCTGCGGTCGTCGGCAGTCACAGTCTTTTTGGCTAGGAAGTCGGCGGCAATATCTGCAATGTAGTCGCCGTTATAGGCGGGCTCTGGCCAGTGGGTGTCGCCAGGCTTGATGCCTTTGCCACGCGCTTGGGTGGAGTTGGCCAAGGTGTTGATTTGAACACCAGCGTCGTTGTAATAAAACTCGCGCCACACGTTCCAACCTTGAGATGCGAACAGGTTACAAATAGCGTCGCCCAAGGCCGCTTGACGGCCATGTCCCACATGCAGCGGTCCAGTGGGGTTGGCAGACACAAACTCCACCAGCAATTTGTGCATCCAACCGCTCGGGCTGAGTTGGGTGCCAAAACCTACGCCGGCGGCCAACACCTCGCCGACCACTTGCTGCTTGGCAGCGGGGCTTAAACGCAAGTTGATAAAGCCGGGGCCTGCCATCTCTACATCGCTGACCCACTGCTGCACGGCGGGCTGCACTTTAAGCGCCATCACCAGGTCTTCGCCTACGGCCCGCGGATTTTTACCCAAGGGCTTGGCCAATTGCATGGCCGCGGTAATGGCAAAGTCACCATGTGCGGCTACTTTGGGCAGTTCTAAGTTGGCAACCAAACCTGCGCTCGGAGCGACAAGGTCTAACGCGGCTTGTACAGCCTGTACTAATTGTTGTTTGATGGCGATCATTCTTAGATTTTAGGGCTTGGCGTGGGCATTAATTTTGAAATCAGACGCGCTAGGCCCTAAAATATGAATTCTGTTCAAGAGAGCGTGGCGTATTGACTGGCTGTAAGGTCCGATACATCACCGCCGAAGGCGCAATCTCCTATGATCGCTCAGGCCCGCGTATTGATCAGATAATCAGCCGATACTGGAGAGCGTGCGGGGCTTACAGCCTTGCACCACCGAAGGAGCAAGGGCTCGGTGCATGGCGCATTGGGCTTGAATCTCTCAGGTACAAGGGACAGTGGGAGCGGCAACACACCATCGCTGGCATACATTGGTTTGCTGGGGAGGTGTGTTTGTGTCGCAACCTGTTCCCAGCCGCTGGTGCGCAATGCGCCGTGCTGGGGCTGATTAAGAAAGCGCTTTTTATGCGTATTACTGTTATGGGCGCCGGTGTTACCGGCATCACCACCGCTTGGTATCTCACACAATCTGGTCACGACGTGACCGTTGTAGACCGTCAACCTGGCGCAGGTTTAGAAACCAGCTTTGCCAATGGTGGACAAGTGTCTGTGTCACACGCCGAACCTTGGGCCAACCCCAGTGCCCCACTGAAAGTGTTGAAGTGGTTGGGTAAAGAAGACTCACCACTGTTGTTTCGCATTCGTCCGGACCTGAACCAGTGGCTGTGGGGCTTGTCTTTTCTGCGCGAGTGCACAGCTGCACGCACGCGCAACAACATCAAACAAATGGTGAACCTAGGCATGTACAGCCGCAGTGCCTTGCAGGCTTTGCGCGCTGACACTGGCATTGCCTACAACCACACAACAAAAGGCATATTGCACTTTTACACCAGCGACAAAGAATTTGAAGGCGCACAAGCACCCGCGGCCATCATGCGCGAATTTGGCTGCGAGCTTGACATGAAGTCGCCTGCAGAATGTGTGGCCATTGAACCCGCATTGGCATCTAACCTACACCGCATTGTGGGCGGCAGTATGACGCCTAGCGACGAATCTGGTGACGCCCATTTGTTTACCCAACAACTGGCGCGCATGTGCGCTGACAAAGGCGCGCAGTTTTTATACGACACACGCATTGTGGGCTTTAACAAATCAGGCGACGAACTACAGTCTTTGCGCCTTGCCAATGCCGATGGCGTTGTGACAGAACACACGGCTGACGCCTATGTCATGTGCATGGGCTCATTCAGCAGCCACTGGAATAAGCTGCTAGGCCAAACCCTGCGCATCTACCCCGCCAAAGGCTACTCAGTGACGCTGCCTGTTATCAACGAAGAGGCCTCCTACAACGTCTCGTTGACAGACGACGAGTACAAGCTGGTCTTCTCGCGGTTAGGCGATAGGTTGCGCATCGCTGGGACAGCTGAGCTCAACGGCTATGACACCGATTTGAATTTGGTGCGCTGCGAAGCGATTGTCAAACGCGTCAAAGACTTGTTTCCCGGTATCACCGATGGCGTGGGCGCGCGTTACTGGACAGGGCTTCGCCCGACCACACCTAGCAACGTACCTTATATAGGTAGGGCAAAAACGCGCAACGTGTTTTTGAATACTGGCCACGGCACGTTGGGCTGGACGCACAGTTGCGGCTCTGCAGCAGCATTGGCAGACATCGTGAACGGTAAAAAACCTGAGGTGGACTTCAGTTTCATCAACGCCTAAAGCCAACTTACATGGACACTTTCAACTCATAAGGTGGTTAGCCGCTAATTGCTGCTTGGCTGCCCCAACCACCGCTTGAGTTAGGCGTTTGGCGGCACTGGACTCTTTCACCCAGTGCTGCCACACCAATGGCACGTCGACAGGCTTGTCATCAAACACCTCCACCACGCCCATGGCACCGGCTCGCGTGCCCAGCATCAACTCTGGCACCATGCCCCAGCCTAAACCCTGCACAATGGCGTGCTCAAAGGCGTCAACGGCGGGGACAAAGTGGCGCGGATAGGCCGCGTGTGTGAGCGCGAAATGCCGCCGTAAAAACATGTCTTGCAGACCATCTTTGCGATTAAACACCACGGCAGGGCTTGCCAACATACGGTGAAGCGATACATTGCCAGCTGGCGTTAGCCACTTGCTTCGCTGCATAGGGCTGGACACACACCGGTACCGCATAACCCCTAAAGGAATCGCTGCACAGCCAGCAACAGACTGCGCTGAGGTTGTTACACAGCCGACCACTTGACCTTGCTTTAAGGCCTCTAAGGTGTGGTCTTGGTCATCAATCGTGATGTCTAACAACAAGCGATGGCGCTTGAGTGTTGGCGACACACCGCTCAAAAACCAGGTCGCTAAAGAATCCGCGTTAACCGCCACGCTTAAGGTCTGCATGGGTCGTCCAGCTGATGCGTCGCCATGCCCCAACAGCACACTCAACAAGTCCGCCTCCATCAACCTAACATGGCGCACATGGGCAAGCAACTTGCTGCCACTGGGCGTGACGCTGACACGCTTGCCGCGCACCAATAAGCGCTGCCCCAAGGACTCTTCCAGCGCGCTAACGCGCAACGACACAGCCGCCAACGTCAGTCGCAAGGCAACGGCTGCCTTAGAAAAACTAGCATGCTCCGCTACTGCCAGCAGGGCGTCTAGTTGCTTGGGGTCTAGGTGTTGGCTCATAAGCAGCAATCAGATTGCGCACAAGGATTTAATTTGTTAAATAAAATTTAATACGCTTATTAAATATTTTATTGTATTTAATTATTTAATACATCCCAGCATAATTGTTTTATTGCTTTTACACAAAAGGCTGTCATTCACACCAACTGCTCCTATAGAGCCATTACGCATCATGCTTCCTTTATCACTAGCCCTACCAACGGGCATGAGCGGCGCCTTCGGAGCTGGCATCGCTTTGAGCCTAGCCACGATCATGGCGCTAGGCCCCCAAAATGTTCACGTCATGCGCATGGGACTGATGCGACAGCATGTCCTGTTGACCATCGCGACCTGCGCGTTATCAGACATTGTGCTAATAGCCACTGGCGTTTTGGGCTTGGCCCACCTGGGTGGCTTGAGTGACAAGTTGCAAGGGGCCATGGTTGGTGCAGGTGCTTTATTTTTACTGGTGTATGGCTGGCAAGCTGCGCAGCGCTTCATTCGCCCAATCACCAACACCAGCCCACTAGACGTGGCCAGCAGCTCGCCAACTGGGCCACAGGTGTTCTCACGCAAGCAAGCTGTTGCATCGGCTTTGGCCTTTTCGTTTTTAAACCCGCATGCTTGGCTAGATACCGCTGTGATCATTGGCACCGCATCGTTGGCCTATGGCCAAACAGGCGGGATAGTATTTGGTGCAGGTGCCATCACAGGCTCATTGATTTGGTTTTGCAGCCTTGGCTTGGCCATATACCTCATTGGTCGGCGCATTGGCAACGCCAACATGTGGCATTGGCTTGATGGCATGGTCGCCATCATGATGTGGGGCACAGCAGCTTGGTTGCTGGTGCAGTTGGTGAACTAGTTGCGTTGTTTGTTCTTTGGGAACTGTGTGGGATGGGCTGGTTCTGTATCAAGTACACCGCAATCAACCCAATAGCGGTGACGAACTCCACGTTAGTCTTATGGGGCTAGCGGACAGAATGAAGCACCGAGCGCATGCACCAAACCTCTCAAGCCGCGCGCTGGCTTGGCGCTGCACACATGGGCACAGGTAACACCTAGACCATACAACCCACCGACTACGTGCTGACGCTGTGCCAAAACTCAGGCTGCGCGTAGTGGTGCTTCAAAAAATCAATCCACAGCCGAACGCGCAAGGCCAAGTGTTTTCGCTGTGGAAACACGGCGAACACACCATTTGGCGGTGCAGCGTACTCGTCCAATACTGTGACCAAACGTCCAGCGGTGAGGTCCGCCTCCACTTCCCAGGTGCTGCGCCAAGCAATACCCCAACCGGACAAACACCATGTGTGCAGCACCTGCCCGTCTGAGCAATCCAATGGCCCACCGGGCTTGAGGTGCATGATTTCTGTTTCGGTGACGCTGCCGTTGTGTGGCACCTGAAAGGCCCAGCCTCTGGTCTGTGAAGCGTCAGACGACAAGGTCAAGCAATCAAATCTCGCCAAGTCTTGCGGTAGGCGTGGACGACCATGCATTTTTAGATAACCGGGCGTGGCCACGCACAAGCGCCTGTTATCAGCCAAGCGCACGCTCACCAACGAGGAGTCCGGCATATCGCCCACGCGCACAGCGCAATCAAAACCTTCGCCAGCGATGTCAACCACTCGGTCACTTAAATTCAAGGTGATGGTGACGTCTGGATGCAACTCACGGAATTGCGGCACCAACGGTGCGACGTAAGCGCGGCCAAAACCGGCTGGAGCGGTGATACGCAAGTGCCCGCTAGCCTTCACACCGCCGGCACTGACGCTGGCCTCGGCGTTGGATAAGTCTGTCAACAAACGTTGACAATCTTCTAAAAAAGCACTGCCTTCGTGGGTCAGCGTAATGCGCCTTGTCGTGCGCATTATCAACTTCACACCCAAGCGTGCTTCTAAGGCGTCCAAGCGACGGCCAATAACTGCCGGGGCAACGCCTTCGGCATTGGCTGCGGCAGTGAGGCTGCCACGCAGCGTAACGGCTACAAAGGTTTCCAATTGCTTAAGCTTGTCCATGTACACATTATGTGCAAATAAGTCATTAATTGTTCGCTATTTGGTGAATTAATGTATCGTGTAGTTTGTAATACAGTAGACCTATGGCTTTTTCACACACTACAAGCACGTCCACATCGCCCAAAGCGGTGCTGTTTGATGCCTACGGCACGTTGTTCGACGTCTACAGCGTCGGCTTATTGGCTGAACAACTGTTTCCCGGTCAGGGCGCTGCCATAGCCACCTTGTGGCGAGACAAACAAATTGAATACACGCGCTTACTCATCAGCAGCACCACTGCGGGTGGGCAAACCAATGCCCCTTTTTACAAGCCCTTTTGGGCCGTCACGCTGGACGCGCTGCGTTACAGTTGCGCCAAGCTGGGTTTGGATTTAAAAGCCGATGCACAAGAGCGCTTGATGAACCAGTACCGTGCGCTGTCGGCATTTCCTGAAAACAAGGGCGTACTCCAAGCGCTACAAACCACAGGCATTCCCACTGGCATTTTGAGCAACGGTGACCCTGCCATGCTGAACGTGGCCATCAGCAGCGCTGGGCTGAGCGGCTTGCTGAACCATGTGCTGAGCGCAGACACGGTTCAGCAATACAAAACCCATCCAAGCGTCTATGCCTTGGGCCCACAAGCCTTGGGGTTACCAGCACACGACATTCTGTTTGTCTCCAGCAATGGCTGGGATGCGCTAGGAGCGACTTGGTATGGGTTCCAGACCCTGTGGTTGAACCGCCAGGGTTTACCATTCGAAACCCTGGGCCCGCAACCCACACACATTGCAACTAATTTGAACGACGTCTTACAACTGTTCAACCCCTAACCTGTTTATAAAAAAGGATTCCAACATGACTCAGCGCACCACCGCTCACGGCCTACAAGTGGCCAACACCCTCCACCAATTTATTGAAGAGCATGTGCTGCCCGCCACAGGCGTGGCCAGTGACGCATTTTGGTCTGGTTTTTCCAGCATCGTTTCAGACTTGGCACCCAAGAACGCTGCCCTGCTGGCCAAACGCGACGCACTGCAGCTTGAACTAGACGCATGGCATACCGCCAACCCAGGCCCCATCACCGACATGGCAGCCTACCAAGGCTTTTTAAAAGTCACAGGCTACTTGGTCGAGCACCCCGCCCACGTCAGCGCCACAACCACCAACGTCGACGACGAGTTGGCCTTACAAGCTGGTCCACAGTTGGTCGTGCCCATATTGAATGCACGCTACGCATTGAACGCCGCCAACGCGCGTTGGGGCTCACTGTACGACGCCTTGTATGGCACAGATGTCATTGCTGAAGACGGTGGCGCAGCCAAAGGTCCAGGCTACAACGAAGTACGCGGCGCAAAAGTTATTGCGTTTGCACGCAACGTGCTTGACCAAAGCGCACCATTGGTCTCTGGCTCACATGCCAACAGCACGGGCTACACCGTTGTAGATGGCGTTTTACACGTCAGCCTGAACGGCGAGGGCACGACAACATTGGCCAATCCGGCCACGTTTGTAGGCTACCAAGGCGAGGCGGCCACACCTTCAAGCGTTTTGTTCAAGCACAACGGCAACCACTTGGACTTGCGCATTGACCGCACGACCTCAATTGGTGCCACGGACTCGGCCGGCGTGTCTGACTTGATTATGGAGTCTGCACTGTCAACGATTCTCGACCTGGAAGACTCGGTTGCAGCGGTCGACGCAGACGACAAGGTGTTGGCCTATGCCAACTGGCTGGGCATTTTGCGCGGCACATTGACAGAAGAAGTCGCTAAAGGCGGTAAAAGCTTTACGCGCGGCCTCAACGCCGACCGCCAATACACAGGGTCAGACGGCCAGCCCCTCACCTTGCACGGTCGCTCCCTGCTGTTTGTGCGCAACGTTGGCCACTTGATGACCAACCCCGCTATTTTGTGGGGCGAAGGCCAAGAGATACCTGAGGGCATGTTGGATGCCATGATCACAGTCACAATTGCCTTGGTGGACATACATGGCAAAGGCGTGAACGGTATTCGCAACTCACGCAAAGGCTCAGTCTATATAGTCAAGCCCAAAATGCATGGCCCCGAAGAAGTCGCTTTTGCATGCGAATTGTTTGCGCGCGTAGAAGCTGTATTAGGCTTGCCAAAGGCCAGTGTCAAGCTGGGCATCATGGACGAAGAACGCAGAACCAGCGTCAACTTGAAAGCCTGTATTGCCGCTGCGGCTGACCGCGTGGCCTTTATCAATACCGGCTTCTTAGACCGTACCGGCGACGAAATGCACACCGCCATGCAAGCCGGTCCTATGCTGCGCAAAGGCGATATGAAAAGCAGTACATGGATTGCCTCTTATGAGCGCAACAATGTGCTGGTTGGCTTAAGCTGCGGCCTGCGCGGACGCGCCCAAATTGGCAAGGGCATGTGGGCCATGCCCGATCTCATGGCCGATATGCTGGCGCAGAAAATTGCCCACCCCAAGTCTGGCGCCAACACCGCTTGGGTTCCCAGTCCTACGGCTGCCGCCTTGCACGCCTTGCACTACCAACAAGTGAGCGTGGCAGACATTCAACAAGAGCTGGAAGCAATTGACGCAGAGGCTGAACGCGCTGGCCTGTTAGACGGCTTGTTGCACATCCCTGTCTCGCCAACAGCCGACTGGAGCGATGCTGACAAACAGCAAGAACTGGACAACAACGCACAAGGTATTTTGGGCTATGTGGTGCGCTGGGTAGACCAAGGTGTTGGCTGCTCTAAGGTGCCAGACATTCACAACGTTGGCCTCATGGAAGACCGCGCCACCCTGCGCATCTCGAGCCAGCACATCGCCAACTGGCTGCACCACGGTGTAGTGAGTCACGCGCAGGTTACAGAGACCATGCAACGCATGGCCGCTGTTGTGGATGCCCAAAACGCTTCTGACAGCAGCTACCAACCCATGGCAGGCCACTTTGACAGCAGCGCAGCCTACCAAGCGGCTTGCGATTTGGTGTTCAAAGGTTTGGCGCAACCATCTGGCTACACAGAACCGCTGTTGCACGCTTGGCGTCTGAAAGTCAAAGCGGCATAAGCCATTCTTGTTAAGCCTAATTTGAACTGAACTGGAGCGCACAACCTGCACGGGTTGTGCGTTTTTTTCGCGCTGTTGCTCAGAACCGATTAATGCGACAAACTATTGACAATGACACATCAGACCCCGCCAGCCATTGACCCCCGCGTGTGTCCCATATGCGGTGCGCCCAATCAATGCGTCATGGCCAACACATCCAAACCGACGGGTCAAACCACTGACAGGCTCAACGAGATCAACTCACCCGACTTACCGTGCTGGTGCTTCAGTATGGTGTTCAGCGGTGACCTGCTAAGCAGGGTTCCAGACGAGGCGAAAAACCTTTCTTGCGTATGCCCATCCTGTGTGACTGCTTATTCTTGACGCACAATGGAGTTTTAGCCTTTTAGGTCACCATTCACCATGTGTCAGCTACTCGCGCTCAACTGCAAAACACCCACAGACGCCACATTTAGCTTCACTGGATTTTGCCAACGCGGAGGCCGCACCGACGAACATGCTGATGGCTGGGGTATTTCATTTTTTGAAGGCAAGGGCCTGCGCCACTTTGTAGACCACGAAAGTGCTGTTAACTCCCCTGTGGCAGAACTCATACGGCGCTACCCCATCAAAAGTAAAAATATAGTGGCCCACGTTCGCAAGGCCACGCAAGGCGAGATAAGCCTTGAAAACGCACATCCATTTGTGCGCGAGCTCTGGGGACGCAACTGGGTATTCGCCCACAACGGCGACTTAAAAAACTACCACCCCACACTGCACGGCCAATTCCGCCCTGTAGGCACCACCGACAGCGAGCGTGCTTTCTGTTGGCTGATGCAAGAAATTGCCAAGTCTCATGCTGGCGTACCAAGCGTTGCAGAGCTCACACTGACGCTAAAGGACCTGATTCCCCAGATCAGCCACCACGGCACATTCAACTTTGTACTCAGCAATGGCGACGCCATGTGGGCGCATTGCTCCACACACCTGCATTACTTGGTGCGTGAGTATCCTTTTTCTAATGCCAAGCTGATGGACGATGACTTGTCGGTCAATTTTGCTGAACTCAACAACCCTGAAGACCGCGCTGCTGTGATTGTGACTGTGCCGCTCACAGACAATGAGCACTGGCGCGCGTTTGCCAACAACCATTTGGTAACGTTTATTGACGGCGCTGCAGCCATTCACCACGACTTAGAGGCCGCACATGCCAAGCTCAGCGCACAACTGCCGCAAGACATGCGGGATGCCATCGCGCTTACCCAAGCGCAAGCTGTAGAGGCCTTGGCACGCTACAAGCGCAACACATTGGCAGCAAGCGGCGCAGCCTCCTGAAGCGACGTCGCTTGGTTAGCGAAGTGCCTGCTGCAATGCGTCCGCATAACGCTCGGCCACATCAAAGCCCATTTGGTCTGTGATTTCTTGAAAGCAAGTGGGACTGGTCACATTGACTTCTGTGACCTTGTCGCCAATCACATCTAAGCCTACCAATAGCAAACCACGTGCGTGCAAGCGCGGTGCAAACCAGTTGGCAATGGCCCAGTCAGATTCACTTAAGGGCTGTGCCACCCCCTTGCCACCCACGGCCAAATTGCCACGTATTTCCGAGCCCTGTGGAATCCGCGCCAAACTGAAGGGCACAGCCTCGCCACCAATGAGCAAAATACGCTTGTCGCCGTCTTTGATGGCTGGCTGGTAAGCCTGCACCATGACGGTGGCCTTGCCGTGTTGATTCAGGGTTTCAATAATGGAGCCTAGGTTCATGGCGTCGAGTTTGACCCGAAAAATGCCCGCGCCGCCCATGCCGTCTAAGGGTTTTAAAATAATGTCATGGTGCAGGGCATGGAAATCGCGGATAGCTTGGGCACTGCGCGTCACCAAGGTGGGCGGTGCAAACGATGCAAATTCTAGCAAAGCCAATTTTTCGGGATGGTTGCGCAGCGCTTGCGGGTTGTTGAACACTTGCGCGCCCTCGCGCGTGGCTTGCTCCAGCAAATGTGTGGCGTAGATGTACTCGGCATCAAAAGGCGGGTCCTTGCGCATGAGCACACACGTGAAGTCGCCCAAGGCACGCTGCTCGGCCTTCGTAGGCGTAAACCACTCACCACTTTCGCCCACTTGCGCTCGACTCAGCACGTCGATGGGTGTGGCAACCGCAGTGACTGGCGCAGCCGTTTGCCACTGCAGGTCTTGTACATGTGTGTGCCACACGCGGGCACCCCTCGCTTGCAAAGCCAGCATCATCACGTAGGTGCTGTCTTTTTTGATATTGAACGTGTCTAACGCATCCGCAACAAATAAAATGTCGCCTAGTAAAGTGTTGTTTGTAGCCATTGGGTTATTGTCGCTGAAGATGCCTAAGCGCTAAAACAGCTGGCTTACAAAGCCACTTTGCTGCCCAACTCAACCACTGCGTTGTTGGGCAGACTTAAAAAGTCGGCAGCGCCGCTGGCGTTTCGGTGCATTTGGGCAAACAGCTTTTCACGCCAAAACGCCATGCCGCCGTTCATGGATGGAATGACGGTGTCGCGCGATAAAAAATAGGATGTTTGCATGGGCTCTAGCTCGCAGCCTTGACCTGCCATGAGGCTGAGGGCCTTAGGCACATCTGGCTCATTCTTAAAGCCAAAATTCAACTCCACTTGCCAGCAGTCGTGCCCTAGAGCTTGCACGCGAAGCCTTTTATCTAAGCCAATCCAAGGCACGCTGTGGTGGTGCACAGATACAAATAAGTTTTGCGCGTGCAACACCTTGTTGTGTTTAAGGTTGTGCAACAACGCGCTGGGCACGGCGCCGACCTGGGGCGATAGAAACACCGCAGTACCTTCAACCCGTGCGGGAGGGCTCACCAACACCGCATGTAAGAAGCCACCTAGGTCCATGGCCTCTTCTTGTTGGCGCTTGCCCAACAGCTCTCTGCCCTTTGCCCACGTCACCATCAGTGTGAACACGACAGCGCCAATCAGCAAAGGGAACCAACCACCTTCCAACAATTTGAGCAGGTTGGAGGCAAAGAAGAAGAAGTCCACGACCGCAAACACACCGGTGGCCGCTATGCACAGCCACAACGGGTAGCGCCACGCGTGGCGCACCACAAAAAAGGTCAATACCGTGGTGATGAGCATGTCAGTGGTCACAGCAATGCCATAAGCCGATGCCAAGTTGGCTGACGACTGGAACATCACGACGGCCAACACAATGGCAACAAACAAGCTCCAGTTGACGAAGGGAATATAAATTTGACCCGTGTCTTTTGCGCTGGTGTGTTGAATATGTAAACGCGGCAAGAAACCAAGCTGTATGACTTGCTTGGTGACGCTGAATGCACCCGATATCAACGCTTGTGAGGCAACTACCGTTGCCAAGGTGGCCAAGCCAATCAGGGGCAACATGGCCCATTCAGGAGCCATCAGAAAAAACGGGTTCTCTACGGCGCTTGGGTCCCGCAACAGCAGCGCGCCTTGGCCCATGTAGTTCAAAATCAAGGCAGGCATCACCATGCAAAACCAAGCCAAGCGAATGGGTTTTTTGCCAAAATGGCCCATGTCTGCATACAAGGCTTCAGCACCGGTGACACACAACACCAAGGCACCTAAAATCAAAAAACTGGTCATGGGGTTGTTCCACACAAAAATGGCGCCATGGTGAGGGGACAAGGCCCACAACACGCCAGGATTGCTAGCAATGTGCACGATGCCCAAGCCTGCAATCACCACAAACCACACCAGTGTTAACGGGCCAAAGAACTTGCCAATGCCGCCAGTGCCTCGCTTTTGGACCCAAAACAACAGAAACAAAATCACCAGTGTCAGCGGAATGACCCAGCGTGACAGTGCAGGCGAAAACACCTGTAAACCCTCAACCGCAGACAACACTGAAATGGCTGGCGTTATCACACCGTCACCATAAAACAACGCCGTGCCAAAGATACCGACTACCAACAACACACGGCGCAATGCCGGCTTGTCTTGTACCGCGTAAGAGGCCAGCGCCAACATGGCAACCAACCCCCCCTCTCCGTTGTTGTCGGCCCGCAGCACCAGCACCACGTACTTGAGGGAGACGATGAGCGTGAGCGTCCACACAAACAAAGACAAAATCCCAAGCACGTTGGCGGGTGTGAATGCGATCAAGCCTGTCCCAAACACCTCTTTGAGTGCGTACAACACGCTGGTGCCTATATCGCCATACACAACGCCTAAAGCGCCAAGCGTGAGTGCGCTTAATGACGACGATGACGCAGACTTGGCGTCTGTGGGGTGCGAATTAGGAGTGACCGACACGTGAACATGGCAGGTCTCGCATGGCAGGCTGCGAAACGTTAAAGCTGTTGTGGACAGGGGCAGATTGTGCGCTTGCCGCTGCGCCAACGCCAGCGTTTGGCTGCGATTGGGCGTTATTTATTCACGTGCAAGATAAAAATGTTGCAGCGCAGCAACGCGAGCGTATTCTCACATTGCTGCGCACTGGGCTGGCTCAGTCGTAGACCTCTGCGTTGGGGTCAGTGGCTTCTAGCTCGTAGGCAGCAGCCAGCATGGCCAAACGCCCAATGACACCGTACATGTAAAAGCGGTTGGGTGAACTGGCGCCTGGTTGCGCGCCAAGCTGGGCCATGTAAGAGCTTTGATCAAAGGCCAACGGCACAAAACTGGCACCAGGTGCGTTGAGGTTTTCATCGACACCACGCTCAGCATGAACGCGGTAAAAACCGCCCACCACGTAGCGGTCGAGCATGTAAACCACGGGTTCAGCCACTGCGTCGTTGATGCGCTCGTTGGTCAAAACACCCTCTTGGATGATCACCTCGCTGACACTCTGACCATCTTTAATCACGTTCATTTTGTTACGTGCTTTGCGATTCAGCACGTCCAAGTCAGACACGTCTCTCACGGTCATAATGCCCATGCCGTAGGTACCGTTGTCGGCTTTGACGACAACGAAAGGCTTTTCATTGATGCCGTACTCTTTGTATTTACGCTTTATTTTGAGCAACAAGCTTTCCACATTGGTACGCAGACAGTCCATGCCCGTGCCGTCAGCGAAGTTCACCTCGCCACAGCGTTCAAACATGGGATTGATCAACCATGGGTCCATGCCCAACAGTTTGGCAAACCGTTTGGCCACCTCTTCGTAAGCCTCAAAGTGCTTGGACTTGCGCCGCACCGACCAACCCGCGTGCAGTGGGGGCAGCAGGTATTGCTCGTGCAAATTCTCTAAAATAGCAGGTGTGCCCGCGCTTAAATCGTTGTTCACCAAAATCGTGCAGGGATCGAAATTCTTTAAACCCAATCGCCTAGGCGTGCGCTCTAACGGCTCTAGCAACACCGACTCTCCATTCGGCAGACTCACTGTTGTGGGCTCTGTGACTTCAGGGTTCAGCGTGCCCAAGCGAACATTCAGGCCGGCTTGGGTAAAAATTCGCTGCAACTGCACCACATTGCTTAAATAAAAGGTGTTGCGTGTGTGGTTCTCAGGTATGAGCAGCAGGTTTTTGGCCTCTGGACAGATTTTTTCGATGGCAGCCATTGCCGCCTGTACGGCCAAGGGCAGCATTTCTGGCGTTAAGTTGTTCCAGCCACCTGGATACAAGTTGGTGTCCACCGGGGCGAGCTTAAAGCCCGCGTTGCGCAAGTCCACTGATGAGTAAAAAGGTGGGGTGTGCTCCATCCACTCCAAACGGAACCAACGCTCAATGGCTGGCATGGACTCCAATACGCGCTGCTCAAGCTCGTTGATGGGACCGGTTAAGGCTGTAACGAGGTGTGGAACCATATCAACTCTCTAAGTAATCGCAGCGCTACAACACCGTGCTGCCTAAATGGGCACATTGTGCGCCTCATGTGATTTTAAATGGTGACAGCCTGGTTCATTACAAGTGCCACCAGCAACACTTAAACCCGGATCTCGCCTTGACCCAACACCACGTACTTTAAAGACGTGAGGCCCAGCACACCCACTGGGCCGCGCGCATGGAGTTTGTCAGTAGAGATGCCAATTTCTGCGCCCAGCCCGAACTCAAAGCCATCGGCGAAGCGTGTGCTGGCGTTCACCATGACGCTGGCCGAGTCGACCTCGCGCAAAAACAACTGTGCATGGCTGTGGTTGTTGGTCACGATGCAATCTGTGTGGTGACTCGAGTAATGATTGATATGGGCTATAGCCTCGTGCACATCGGCAACCACTTTGACACTCACGATGGGCGCCAAGTACTCTTGCGACCAATCGGCCTCAACCGCATCTGTCAGCTGCAAGCCATCGACAGCGTCCAGCAAACGCTTGCTGTCGGCGCAGACACGCATTTCTACATGTTTATCGGCGTACACCTTGGCGATTGCGGGCAAGAAAAATGGTGCCGCAGCACGTGCAACCAACAAACTTTCTGTGGCGTTGCAGGGGCTGTACTTTTGTGTTTTAGCGTTGTCTGCCAAACGCACCGCCATCTCCAAATCAGCGCTATCGTCTATGAACGTGTGGCAGTTTCCATCTAAATGCTTGATAACAGGCACTTTTGCCTCAGCACTGATACGCTCAATCAGGCCTTTGCCGCCGCGGGGAATAATGACATCCACGAACTCAGGCATGGTGATTAAATGGCCCACTGCAGTCCTGTCTGTGGTGGCTACCAACTGAACAGCGTCAGCTGGCAAGTTGGCCGCTACCAACGCTTGTTGCACCAACGCCGCCAACGCCAAGTTGGACTGAATAGCCTCTGAGCCGCCACGCAGCACGCAAGCATTGCCGCTTTTGATGGCCAACGAAGCTGCTTCAATGGTGACGTTGGGACGGCTTTCGTAAACCATGCCGAACACACCAATGGGGACACGCATTTGCCCCACCCGGATACCGCTTGGCCGCTGTGTCATACCTGTAATTTCGCCAATCACGTCGGCCATAGCCGCCAACTGCTCACAACCCTGGGCACACGTCTCTAAAGTTTGGGCGTCAAGCTTGAGCCTGTCCACCATCTGGGCAGACAGACCCGCAGACCGGGCACGGTCAATATCCAAGGCATTGACTGGCTGAAGGTCTGGTGTGTGCCTGCGCAACAACGCTGCCAAATGCAGCAGCGCTTTGTTTTTTTGTGCCGCGCTCGCTTTGGCCATCACAGCGCTGGCGCGGCGAGCACCAGCGCCCATGTGGGCCATGATCGCGGCGATATCTAGTGGTTTGTCAGGTGCGTTCATGGCCCAATTGTCGCATTCCTTGCCGGCATGTGCGATTGGGTTAAGCCATTGCGCAATGCCCACACACCACCGTGGCCATATGGTGCAGCGCGCGCCAAGGCGCTTTGGGCAAATCGTCTTGAGGCAAACCTTTAACCACGCCGTCCACAGCGTGCGCCAGCACAACCCATTGCGCCAATTGCTTGGTCTGGAGGGTGGGCAGTACACGCTCCATTAAACGCTCGCGTGGACCCCAGACACGGTTGTCGCGCAAGGCCATGGGCAAGGCTTTGCCAGCGCTGGTAGCTGCCTTGACGCGGTTCAAGGTGCGTATATCTTCGGCCAAGGCCCAGTGCACCAACACAGCAGCCACCCCTTCAGCCTCTAAACCATCCAGCATGCGCTGCACGCGGCCTAGCTTGCCAGAGAGCACAGCCTCACTGAGCTTGAATGCGTCATAACGGGCCACATTGAACACCGCAGACTCAATGTGAGCCAGGGTAATGTCGCCTTGCGGGTACAGCAAACCCAATTTTTGTATTTCTTGGTGCGCAGCCAACAAGTTGCCCTCGACCCTGTCGGCAAAATACGCCAATGTTTGTTGGCCTTGTTCGCCCGTCTGGACGCGCTGGCCTTGCATGCCCAGCCGCTGCGCAATCCAATTGGGCAACGCGCCTCTGTCCACACTGTCAACCTTAACCGTGACACCAGAACCATCTAGTGCACCGAACCAGCCGCTTTTGGTCGCCGCACCATCTAAGCGGGGCAACACCACCAAGGTTAGTGTTTCTTCGCTACTGGCCGCCATGTGGGCCAGGTCTTGTAACGCTGTTGAGCCGTCTTTACCGGGTTTACCGCTGGGTATACGGACCTCAATGAGTTGCTTGTCGGCAAACAAACTCAGCGATGCGCCGCTGGCAATAACCTCACTCCAGTCGAACCTAGCGCCTGCTACCGTGTGCACCACGCGCTCAGAAAACCCGCTGGCGCGTGCTTGCGCACGAATCACGTCGCAGGCCTCTTGCACCAGCAAAGCCTCATCACCATAGACCGTGTAGAGACTTTTCAAGCCTTGCGCTACATGCGCGCCAAGCGCGTTAGCTGACAGTTGCATAACAAACGCCGGCGCCGGGCTAGGGTTGGCGCTGCAACATCACCGCGCTTAAGCTGCGAACGACTTGCTGCACCACACGGGCTTGCAGGTTGTCAAATATGACGTCTTGCTCTAGCTGCTTTGACAAGGTCGCCGACTCTTGGTAGCTCATGTCTTGGTCCAACACAATGTCGGCTGGCGGGGTGAGTGCTCGCCCAGCCATGTCCAAGGCTTGCCAGCTGAAGGTGATGCGCAAATTGAGCTCGCGAACCTGACCCGCAATGGTTGATCCGACCACCGTTCGTTCGCGCTGGTCGGATGACACGGCAAGCAGCACACCACGCTGCGCAGGCGCGTCACCGGCACTGTTGGTTGCTGTCAAGGCATCAACACTGGCGATGCCCCGAGTGGCAAGGGCTTGTGTCAATGCGGCGCTGACCAAACCCACGCTGCCTCGAAACTGCACTTGCTCAAAATCCAGCTGAGGCAAGTCACCCCTTAAGCGAAAGCCACACGCACTTAAAGTGCCTGCTGCCAACGTGCTGAGGCCGACTTTAAGCCACGCTCGCCGTCCAATGGTGGCGGGAGTGATGGTAATAACGGTAGGTGTCATGCTGCTATCAAACCACAATGTTGACCAAACGTCCTGGCACCACTATCACTTTTTTCGCCGGTACGCCATTGGCTAGTTTTAAGAAGGCTTCGTTGGACAAGGCTGCAGCCTCAATATCAGCCTTGCTGGCATCAGCGGGCACTTGTAACGCGCCGCGCAACTTGCCGTTGATTTGCAGCATCAAGGCCACAACATCTTGCACCAAGGCTGTGTCATCGACTTCTGGCCAGGGTGCGTCTAGCAGCTCAGCCTTCGAGTTGAAGCGCAACTCAGCCCACAAGGTGCAGGTAATGTGCGGGCAAGCCGGGTACAACACACGCAACATGATGGAGAAGCACTCGGCCAAGGCTTGTTGCTCAGCAGGTGTGTTGCCCAACGCGGCGGCTTCCAAGGTGTTCAGCATCTTCATGACGGCTGAGGCCACTGTGTTGTATTGCATGCGCTCGTAGTCAAACGAGGCTTGGCGCAGCACCGTATGAATGTCGAACCGCAAGGCTTTCGCTCCCTCGCTGTAAGGTGGTGCAGCGAGGCTGCTAGTGGCACCTATCGCCAATGTCTCACGGTGCTTGTAGGCAAAGTTCCAAACACGGCGTAAAAAGCGAAAACTGCCTTCTACCGCCGAGTCGTTCCACTCCAAAGTTGCCTCTGGCGGTGCGGTGAACATGGTGTACAAACGCGCCGTATCTGCGCCAAATGTATCAATCAAAGACTGCGGATCAACGCCGTTGTTCTTGGATTTGGACATGGTGCCCACGCCCTCGTAATCGACCGCTGCGCCTACGGACAACCCACTCGCCGCCTTTGTGAGAGTGGCACCGGTTATTTTGCCGTCGCCATCGTGCGTATGGACCACATCGCTGGGCCAAAAATACTCTTTCCCACCTTGCTCGGTGCGGTGAGAGTAAATATGGTTGAGCACCATCCCTTGCGTGAGCAGTTTGGAGAAAGGCTCATCCACAGACACCAAATCCATGTCACGCATGACTTTGGTCCAAAATCTGGCGTACAACAAATGCAAAATTGCATGTTCAATGCCGCCAATGTACTGGTCCATGCCACCAGCCATCCAGTACTGCGCGCCGTCGCCTACCATGGCGTCTGCATTGTGTGGGTCGCAGTAGCGCATGAAATACCAAGACGAGTCCACGAAGGTATCCATGGTGTCTGTTTCGCGTTTGGCAGGCTTGGCACATGTTGGACAACTGACGTTCAAAAACGCAGCCGATTTGTTCAACGGGTTGCCGCTGCCGTCAGGCACAAGGTCTTGAGGCAGGACCACAGGCAGGTCTTTTTCTGGCACAGGCACTGCGCCGCAGTCGTCGCAGTGAATGATGGGGATAGGCGTGCCCCAGTAACGCTGGCGGCTGATGCCCCAGTCGCGCAAACGCCACGTGGTTTGCTTGTCACCCAAGCCTTTGTTGTGTAAGTCTGCGGCGACAGCGTCCACGCATGCGGCAAAGTCAAGGCCGTTGTATGCGCCTGAATGTATGGCCACACCGGTACCTTTGGTGGCGTACCACTCGCTCCACTGCGTGTGGTCAAACGGGGCACTACCAGGCACATCGACCACGGGCTGAATGGCCAGGTCGTATTTGAGAGCAAAAGCAAAGTCACGCTCGTCGTGTGCGGGCACACCCATTACAGCACCATCGCCGTAACTCATGAGCACATAGTTGCCCACCCACAGCGGCACGGCTTCGCCTGTGATGGGGTGTGTCACAGCCAAACCAGTGTCCATGCCCACTTTGTCTTTGACGGCCATCTCGGCTTCGGTGGTGCCACCTTGCTGGCACGCCGCAATAAAGGCCGCCAAGGCAGGTTGGCTTGCCGCTGCGTGCGTGGCCAATGCATGCTCTGGTGCGACTGCGCAGAAGGTCACGCCCATGATGGTGTCTGCACGGGTGGTAAACACGTACATGCGCCCGTCACCGATCAACTCGCCGGTGCTGGTGCGTATGCCGTGTTCAAACGCGAAGCGCACACCTTCGCTCTTGCCTATCCAGTTTTCTTGCATGGCGCGTACACGCTCAGGCCAGCCGCTGAGCGTGGCATTGGGGTTGCCATTTTGAACATGCGCCAGCAACTCTGGCGCGTAATCGGTGATCTTGAGGTAGTAGCCGGGGATCTCGCGTTTCTCAACCACCGCGCCTGTGCGCCAGCCTTTGCCATCAATAACCTGCTCGTTGGCCAGCACCGTTTTGTCGACTGGATCCCAGTTCACAACCTGGGTCTTGCGGTAGGCAATACCCTTGTCCAGCATCTTCAAAAATAGCCACTGGTTCCACTTGTAATAAGCGGGATCGCAAGTGGCGATTTCGCGCGACCAATCAATTGCCAAACCCATGGCCTGCATCTGCTTTTTCATGTAGGCGATGTTGTCGAAAGTCCACTGGGCAGGCGGCACTTTGTTTTTTAACGCTGCGTTCTCTGCTGGCAGCCCAAATGCGTCCCACCCCATGGGCATCAATACGTTGTAACCCTTCATGCGCAGTTGGCGTGTGAGCATGTCGTTGATGGTGTAGTTGCGCACGTGACCCATGTGCAGCTTACCGCTGGGATAAGGCAACATGGAGCAGGCGTAAAACTTGGGCCGCGACTTGTCCTCAGTCACACGGTACACATCTGCGCTTAGCCACGCACTGCGCACGGTTTGTTCAATAACTTGGGGTTCGAATTTCTCTTGCATGCTGGAATGGTGTGCTGGTGCCTGAGTGCATGCGCAAGGCATACAGACTCAAAAATTTAATGAAGTCCGAGTACGTCAAACATGTCGTACATGCCACTGGATTTATCCGCCAGAAAGCGTGCTGCACGCAAGCTGCCTTGGGCATACGTGGCGCGGCTGCTGGACTTGTGCGTAATTTCTATACGTTCGCCTGTGCCGGCAAACAGCACAGTATGGTCACCCACTATGTCACCACCACGAATAGTTGCAAAGCCAATCGTGGAGGGATCACGCTCACCTGTCACGCCATCGCGCCCGTAAACCGCGCAATCTTTTAAGTCTCGACCAAGGGCATGGGCAACCACCTCGCCCATTTTTAACGCGGTGCCTGATGGCGCATCCACTTTGTGTCTATGGTGGGCTTCAATGATTTCAATGTCGTAGCCGGTTGGCATGGCTTTGGCCGCCATCTCCAACAGCTTCAGCGTCACGTTGACACCCACACTCATGTTGGGCGCCATCACCATTGCAGTGGTGGCGCTTGCATGTTGCAGTTGGGCTTTTTGCTCGTCGCTAAAGCCCGTGGTGCCAATCACCACGGCCACGCCGGCGGCACTGGCTGCCTGCACATGTGCCAAGGTGCCTTCTGGTCTGGTGAAGTCAATCAACACGTGCGCGCCAGCCAGCGCTGTGGCCAAATCGCTTTGAATCACAACACCCGTTGTGCGTCCGGCAAATGCACCCGCGTCTTGTCCTAGCGCGGGTGAACTGGCGTGGTCTAGCGCCCCAACCAAGGTCATGTTGGGGTCGGCACACACGGCATCGACCAGCATTTGTCCCATGCGTCCGCTGGCACCGGCAATCACCACCCGTATGGCGCTGCGTGCAACGGCTTGTAGGTCTGAGCTCATTGTGCAACCTGCTCATTCAATGCCGGATAAGTGGCACTGGCCGGTATGGTCGCGTTGTTGGCCTTTGGTGCTGTGCTCTTGGCCTTTAACGCCGCTTGCTGGGTTTGAAACAGCTTGAGTTGCTCTGACGTGGCTTGTAAGGGCAGCGACTCGTCGGTGTTAACAGGGCGGCTGATAGACTGTACGAATTCCAGCTCTGAGGGCATGTCATCGCCCACGAATTTGGCAAGCTTGCCGTCTTCAAACCAAGTTGTTAGGTTGCGCTGTTGGTCTGGATAGCCTTGACGGGCCCAAGTGAACACATAGTCCCACCGGTTGTTGTGGAACACACTTTGCAACAACGGCGTGCCCAGCGCACCTGCGACTTGCTCTTTACTCATGCCAACTTTCAGCGCGGCAACTTGTTCTTTGGTAATGACATTGCCTTGCAATATATCGGGGCGGTAAGGGCTGAGAAAGCCGCCCAAGGTGCTGATGGCTTGCCCAATTCCGGACTCGGATTGTGACGGCGCTGCGTCTGGGGCAGAACCACCACCACTGGCGCAACCAACAAGCGCGGCGACAAGGCCCACCGCGCACATTTGCAAGCGGCGGCGCGTTGAGATAAAAAAGGTGGCAGACGTCATAAATGTGTGGCCCCAAAAGGCCTGGCGTTTGGGTGTCTGGTTGCTGCGCCATTGCAGTTTATTGGCACAACCCAGCATCTGATCACGTGCAGGTGCTACACGCGGACTATGATCTAAGGATTGTAGTTCAGGGGACATCTTCCCCCGCCCCCGTTCAACTTCAGTTTTAAAGCCTTTTATGAACACCTTAGATGAACTCAAAAATACTGGTCTCAAGGCAACACTGCCAAGGCTCAAAATTTTGGAGGTTTTCCAAAATGCCAGCCTGCGACATTTGGCCGCAGACGACGTCTACCGCCTGCTGTTAGATGGCAAGGCCGACATTGGCTTGGCAACTGTTTACCGGGTATTGATGCAGTTTGAGCAAGCTGGCTTGTTGGTGCGCAGCAATTTTGAATCGGGAAAAGCTGTTTATGAGTTAGACCATGGCCAGCACCATGACCACTTGGTGTGCTTAGATTGCGGGCGAGTGGAGGAGTTTTTTGACGAGGATATTGAAAAACGTCAACATGACATTGCCAAAGCCAAAGGCTTTGTGTTGCAAGAGCACGCGCTGTCGCTGTATGCCAACTGCGCCAAAGACAACTGCCCTCACAGCAAGCAGGCAGCCTAAACAACAGCCTTTAATCCAGCCCCTGCGTCATGGCTAAGCGTTGACGCTCTAGGAACTCTTTATAAGTGTCAATACCGCGCAACTGCAAAATAGTGTTGCGAACAGCGGCCTCCACCAACACCGCGATGTTGCGCCCAGCCACCACTTGGATCACAGCCTTGCGCACGGGCACGCCCAGTACGTCTTGGTTGAGGGCCTCATGGGGCATGCGTTCATACTTGCGCTCCATGGTTTCTTTGCGAACCAAATGAACAATCAACTTAAGACGCAGCTTGCGCCTCACCGCCGTCTCGCCAAAAATGGCCTTGATGTCTAACAACCCTATGCCGCGCACTTCCAGCAGGTTTTGCAGCAAAGCAGGACAGCGGCCTTCTATGGACGCTTGGTTGATTCGAAACAAATCAACGGCATCGTCAGCAACCAAGCCATGGCCACGTGAAATAAGCTCAAGGCCCAGCTCACTTTTACCCAGCCCAGACTCGCCGGTAATCATCACGCCCATGCCCAGGATGTCCATGAACACACCGTGCATGGTGGAGCGCTCAGCAAAGTGTTTGGACAAGTAAGCACGCAGCACATCCACTACAAAGGCGGCCGACTCAAGGGTTGCAAATAACGGGATGCCAGCGCGCTCGCACATGGCAAGTAACTCTGGCGGCGCTTCGACGCCATCGGCCAGCACCAATGCTGGCGGCTCTAAGCCCACGATACGCGCCACGCGCCTGGCGCAATCTTCGCTGGCGTCACGTGACAAATAGGCAATTTCACGCGCGCCCATGACTTGGACGCGGTAGGGGTGTATGTAGTTGAGGTAGCCCACCAAGTCGGCGCCAGATCGTGCGGCGCGTATGGCCACCTCGTCAAAGGGCCGGTCTGACGCGTCTAAGCCAGCGACCCACTCCCAGCCCAAACGCTCCCTATGGGCCTCAAACAACACATCGGCACTGATGACAATAGGACGCATAGTGTGTCGCTGCGGCTGGGTTTAGACTTGCGCCGTATGGGCCGACTGCCAGCCGGCAATGAGTTGGTACAGTTCAGGCGCGCTTGGCGCCGTTTTCATGCGTTCGCGCAGATCGGCATCGCTCAATATTTCAGCAATCTCCGACAAAATCTCTAAATGCTTTTGCGTCGCAGCCTCAGGGACTAACAAGCAAATCATCAACATAACGGCTTGTTCGTCAGGCGCATCAAACGCAATAGGCGTGGCCAACTGGAACACCGCCGCCATAGGCTGTTTCAGCCCTTTGATTCGACCATGAGGAATAGCCACACCGTGACCCAAGCCCGTAGAGCCTAGGCGCTCGCGGGCGAACAAACTATCGGTCACCAGCGACCGGTTTAACCCGTGCTGGCCCTCAAACAGCAGCCCCACTTCTTCAAATGCGCGTTTTTTACTCGTGGCATCCAACTCAACCGACACTTGCTCAACGGGCAAGATTGCAGACAAACGATTCATGACGTCCCTAAAGCGGTGTTAGTACAAACACGGATTGCAATGCAACTTCACCAACAAGAAAAAGCCACCTGAAGTCAGGTGGCTTGTTGCATGATGTCATTTTTAACACTATTTCGGGCTCTAACAAGCCCCACGTGGTACCAAGCCTACATCAATCGCTTAGCACTTTGATGACTATGGTCTTGAGACTTGTCTTTGTGGCGTAGTACTTGTCTGTCCATTTTGTCAACCAAATCGTCTAAAGCTGCATATAAATCAGCATGTGCGCTCTCAGCAAATAGATCTTTGCCCTTCACGTGGATATTGCACTCTGCTCGCTGTCTGAGGTCTTTTTCTTTGAGGTTGTCTATGGTCAACAAAACCCTGACATCGACAACTTGGTCGAAGTGCCGTGTGATTTTGTCTAGTTTGCTCGTCACGTAATTGCGCAGGGCTGGGGTGACGTCAAGGTGGTGTCCGCTGATGGTCAAGTTCATAAATAAGCCTCCTAAAGCTTAGGTTAACGTGGGCAGCAGGAGCAGCTAATCGGTTACTCCCGCCACAAGAAAAACCGACTCAACACCACTATGCACCTGCCCATGCACTTTTGCAATATTGCAATATTGCGGCGCAGCATGACCTGCGCCCCCTCAGCTCTACGGCAACTCACCCCGACTCAGGACCCGGAAATTGGGGTGAAACCACTGTAGTCGAAGGGGTATTGACGGGTATCGACACCTTGTTTAACACCGCCAATGACAGCAGCGCGAGCGCAAAACCTGCAGCCGCTGTTAACCAATAACCCACCACCAACCCATTGGCATCGCGGCTAATGAGTAGTCCGCCAGCCACCGCCCCCAAAGCCATGCCCAAAGACTGTGACGCGCCTGACAGCGCCATAAAAGTCCCACGCCTTTTTGGATTGGCAGCCGAGGCCATAATGGCTGAACTTGGGATCATTCGGCCACTCACAATGACAAAGAACAACACATACACCACCGCTATCAACCACAGTGGTGCGCCGTTTGGCAACAGTGTGATAGCGAAGAGTGGCAGCCAAACCACCCAGTTCAAACGCTGATAAATCCACACTTTGCCTCGCTTATCAGCCAACACCCCAATCACGCGCGCGCTGACCAGTGTTGCCAAGCCGCCCACAAAATACAACAACACGATGTCATCGCTGGACACCCCAACGTTGGCCTCCATATAAATGGTGATGTACGGGATGACCATGAAGCCAGTCATAACCGACAAGCCTGTAAACAGAAACGCCCATAAGTGGTTGGTTTCCTTAACGGTTTTCAAAATGCCCCCTACAACCGAGCTGCGTTCTGGCTGGTGCAAATGCGCATCGATCTTGGGCACGGTCACGCAGGCAACGGCAATGACACACAGCGACAGTCCCACCACCAGCCAAAACGGTGCATGCCACGATAAGTTGGCTGCCAGGTACAAACCAATGGGAACACCGGCAACGGTGGACACCGAAAAAGATGACATCACGATGCCCATGGCCCGCCCGCGCCGCTCAAAAGGAATCACGTCGGCAATGATCGTTTGGCTCAAGGCCGACAGCACACCACCAAAGAGGCCTGCAGCAATGCGGGCACCCATAAACTGGACGTAGGTTTCTGACAAGGCGCAGGCCATAGTTGCTGCTGTGAACGCACAGTACAGCACCAACAACAAACGCTTGCGGTCAAATCGGTCTAAGTAAGTAGCCGCTAGCAGACCCGAAACGCCAGCAGCGAAGGTGTATGCCGAGACCAACGCGCCAAACTGCGCATCGCTGATTGAAAATACTTTTGTAAATTGTGGCCCCAGCGGCATCATCACCATAAAGTCTAAGATATGAGTGAATTGAATGCCTGCCAAGGTCAACATCAGCCAGCGTTCGCGTATGGGCGTCATTACAGCGTTCTTTTATTTAAATTTGATATACAAAGAGCTCACTAATGTACAAGCTTGATCGCTTTCATGCTCCTCGATAAGCTGCTAAAGCCTCGGACCGAAGCGCCACAGAACCACACGGGCTTGGTGCTGATGGGCGGTGGTGCCCGCACGGCCTACCAAGCAGGCGTCTTGAGGGGGATAGGCCAACTGTTGCGCACCCACAAACAACTGTCACATGCAGCCAATACCTTCCCCTTTAAAGTCTTGGTCGGCACCTCAGCAGGTGCACTCAATGCCACTTTTTTAGCCAGCCAGGCAGCCGCGGGCCTGCATGCGTTTGAAAACTTGGCCGCCTTTTGGCTCAAGCTGCGCAGCCACCACGTGTACGAACTTGACGCCCCCACTTGGGCCAGGCACAACTTATTGACAGCAGGATGGGTACTGGCGCGCCAAGTTCGTGCGCACAGCGCCTTGCTGGACAACACGCCGCTGGTAGACACGCTGCACAAGGCCATCAAATTGCAGGCCATTGAAGGCGCCATCAGCCAGGGCCTGATTGCCAGCCTTGCCGTCACCACGTCCAGCTACACCAGCGGCATGCACTGGACATTTGTACAAACAAAAGATGAGGCCACACCAGACCCGTGGCGACGCGCCGATAGGCGTGCAGACATGCAACCCATCACGATAGAACACTTGATGGCCTCCAGCGCCATTCCTTTTATCTTTAGGTCTGTACCGCTGTGGGTTGATGGACACCGTGAGTTTTTTGGTGACGGCTCTATGCGTCAATCGGCACCGCTGTCCCCCGCCATACATTTGGGTGCAAGGCGCATCTTGGCCATAGGTGTTGGTAGACCCGTTGGGCACACAGAGCGCATACACGCCGCCCAAGGTGAGCCCACGGCTGGCGTGATTGCCAGCCACGCCATGGCCGGCATTTTTCACGACACCTTGCACACCGACGCGGAACAGGCCCGCCGCGTTAGCCAAGCTGTACTCGAACTCAGCCCGAAATTGCGTCAGGCATTGCCCTACCACCCTTTACATGTTTTGGCCATCCACCCCTCAGAGTCATTGGACCAAGTCGCCTTGCGCCACGCGCACTTGCTGCCCAAGTCCACCCGATCTGTGCTGCTGGGCTTGGGTGCATTGAATGACAATATGGGCCGATCCAACGACAACGCCGCTGGGTTGGCCAGCTACTTGATGTTTGAACCCGGCTTTATCCACAGCCTCATGGCGCTGGGAGAACACGATGCCCGGGCACACAGCCGAGCGCTGCTTGAATTTTTTGAAATGCCATAATAAGGGTTCTAAAACACCGGAGAAACGCATTGGAAGCCAGCCCCAGTTGGCAGCTTTCAGTCCAGAGTCGCCACCGCTGCTGAGCATGGCCTCAGCCGAGCAGGCAAGGGCTGAAAGCTGACACTACGCCAGTTCAGCCTGCGCAGCCCACCGCTGCGCAAAGCCATACCACCTCACCCACATCAGGGACGTGTTACATGCTCAACGTATTTACCTTGGTCAACGGTCGCCTGTTCCAAGAAGAAATTGAATCCTTAGAAGACCTGCGCCGCTTCAAACCTATTTGGGTCGACTTAGACGAACCCACGGTAGAAGAAAAGCAATGGATCAAGCAAACCTACGCGCTCAGCATTCCTGACGACGCCATAGACGATGACATCGAAGAGTCCGCCCGCTTCTACCAAGAAGACAACGGTGAGATGCACATTCGAAGCGACTTCTTGATCTACGACGACGAGAACCCACGCGGTGTCCGTGTTGCGTTTATTTTGAAACAAGACGACTCTGCAGTTGGCAGTGGTATTTTGTTCTCCATTCACGACGAGGACGTGCCCGTTTTCCGCCTGCTGCGCATGCGTGCGCGCCGACTGCCCGGTTTGATTGAAGACTCTAAGGATGTATTGCTGGCCTTGTTTGACGCCGACGCCGAATACTCAGCCGACACGCTAGAAGAAATTTACGACCAGCTTGACGCCGTCAGCCGCCGCGTGCTGTCGGGCGACGTCACCGACGACACCGCAGGTAAAGTGCTGTCCGCCATTGCGAGAGATGAGGACATGTCTGGACGCATTCGCCGCAATGTCATGGACACACGCCGAGCCGTGAGTTTTATGATGCGCGCGCGCATGCTCAACGCCGAGCAGTTTGAGGAAGCGCGTCAGATTTTGCGCGACCTCGACTCCTTGGACTCACACACGGCATTCTTGTTCGACAAAATCAACTTTTTGATGGATGCCACCGTTGGCTTCATCAACATCAACCAAAACAAAATTATAAAAATCTTCTCTGTGGCCAGCGTTGCGCTGCTGCCGCCCACGTTGATTGCCAGCCTGTACGGCATGAACTTTAGATTCATGCCAGAAACGCAATGGAAGTTTGGCTACCCCATGGCCTTGGTCTTGATGGCATGCTCGGCCATCATCCCAATGCTGTATTTCCGTAAAAGAGGGTGGCTGGGCTAACCAAGCTGTGACTCTTGCTGCACATGAACCACGATTGGGTAAGCACATGCACACAACTGATCGATCACCAGCCAAGCGAACTGTCAGGCTGGTTTGTGGACTGTCTGTCGTGTTCATGCTCCTGGCAGGCTGCACATCCGCACAAGTGAAGCAATTGGACCAGGTTGTACCAGTGGGCCAGACCCCTGTACAACCAGAAGGCAGCTCTGGCTACGCAGCACAAGCTGAGCAGTCTTTCCAACACTGGGCCGTGGCCACTGCCAACCCGCTTGCAACCGCTGCTGGCTACCGCGTACTGGCCGACGGCGGCAACGCCATTGACGCAGCCGTGGCTGCACAAATGGTGCTTGGTTTGGTGGAGCCTCAATCCAGTGGCATCGGCGGCGGTGCCTTTTTACTACACTATGACGGCAACGGTGTCACAGCCTATGATGGGCGGGAAGTCGCCCCCATGGCCGCTGACGAAGCCTTGTTCCTTGACCGCAACGCCAAACCCATGCCTTTTTTTAACGCCGTAGTCGGTGGTCGCGCGGTGGGCGTTCCTGGCGCCGTCAGCATGCTGGAAAAAGCACATGCAGCACAGGGCAAGCTGCCGTGGGCAAGGCTGTTTGAATCTGCCATCACACTTGCCGAACAAGGCTTCTCCGTTGGCACACGCCTGAACAAACTGCTACAAGCCGACACATACTTGCGCCAAGATCCGCAAGCAGCTGCCTATTTTTACGACAACTCGGGGCAAGCTTGGCCCGTCGGTCACATGCTGAGAAACCCGGAGCTGGCTGGCGTGTTGCGGCTGATTGCCGCACAAGGTGCCAAGGGCTTGATGGAAGGCGAAGTCGCCCAAGCCATCGTCAACAAGGTGCAACAACACCCCAGTAACCCGGGGCGAATGAAGCTAGACGACTTGGCGCAATACCAAGCCATCGCCAGAGCGCCTTTTTGCAGCGACTACAAACGCTTTCGTATATGCGGCATGCCCCCACCCAGCTCTGGCGCCATCACTGTGGCACAAATATTAGGGCTGCTTTCACACACACCGCAAGCCGGTGCATCCACCTTAAACCCTGATTGGTTGCACTACTACATGGAGTCATCGCGGCTGGCCTTTGCCGACAGAGCTCGCTATATTGCTGATCCCGACTTTGTTAAGCCGCCGGCCAACAGCTGGCACAGCTTGGTAGACCCGAACTATTTGAGCACACGCGCCAAGCTCATGAGCGAGCGGAGCATGGGGACGGCCACCCACGGCAACCCGGGCTCACAAACCGTACGCTTCGGGGTCATGCCTGACCAACCTGAGTTCGGCACCTCGCACATCAGCATCATTGACGGCAATGGCCACGCAGTTGCCATGACCACAACCATTGAAAACGGCTTCGGCGCTCGCCAAATGGTGAAGGGCTTTTTATTGAACAACCAGCTCACCGACTTCAGTTTCGCACCCAAAGATGGCGCTGGCTTACCCATCGCCAACCGTGTGCAAGCGGGTAAGCGTCCGCGCTCGTCCATGGCGCCAACTTTGGTGTTTGACAAAGACACCAAAGCGTTGCTGCTCAGCGTTGGCTCACCCGGGGGCTCGCTCATCATTCACTACACAGCCAAAACCTTGGTAGGCATGCTGGACTGGCAACTGTCGCCTCAACAAGCCATCAACCTGCCCAACTTTGCGAACAACAACGGCACCAGCTTGCTAGAAAAAAACATGTTTGAACAGGCCACTGTTGATGCACTGGAGGCCCGCGGGCATGTGCTGAGACACATAGACATGACCAGTGGCTTGCAGGCTGTTGAGCAGCTACAACCCAATGCTGGCGCTCCTCGCATACGCGCCGGGGCTGATCCCAGGCGCGAAGGTTTGGTGATGGGTGATTAACCTGTTAGCCGCGCAACTCGCGGCGCAGCACTTTGCCCACCGGTGTCTTGGGTAGGTCTGGCCTAAACTCAATGGTGCGTGGATGCTTGTAGGCCGTCAAATTGGTACGGCAATGGGCGCGCACTTGGTCTTCAGTCAAGCCTGGGTCCTTGCGCACAATGACCAACTTCACGGCCTCACCAGTTTTGTCATCTGGCTGCCCAACACACGCGCACTCTAAAACACCCTCTAGCTGCGAAACCACATCCTCTATCTCATTGGGGTAAACGTTGAAGCCGGAGACCAAAATCATGTCTTTTTTACGGTCAACCACCTTGAAATAGCCACGCTCATCTTGCACACCAATGTCGCCAGACTTGAAATAACCATCTGGCGTCATCGCTTTGGCAGTTTCGTCAGGGCGTTGCCAGTAGCCAGCCATCACTTGTGGACCCTTGATGGCAATTTCACCAGGCTGGCCTAAAGGCACCTCGTTGCCATCGTCGTCCAAGCACTTCATGTAAGTGCTAGGTATTGGCACGCCAATCGTGCCTGAAAACGTTTGGGTGGTAGATGGGTTACAACATGCTGAAGGCGATGTTTCAGACAACCCATAACCCTCGCAAATTGGACAACCCGTTTTATCAAACCACAGCTTGGCAACGCCACTTTGCACGGCTGTACCGCCACCCAGAGACACGCGCAAGTGGCTCCAGTCGACTGTATTGAAGTCGGGGTGATTGGCCAAGCCGTTGAACAATGTGCTCACAGCTGGAAAGTTGTGAAAGCGGTGTTTGGACAACTCTTTCAACACGGCGGGTAAATCACGCGGGTTGGGAATCAAAATACACTTGCCGCCCATGCGCATGGACAGCATCATGTTGATGGTAAATGCGAAGATGTGATACAGGGGCAAGGCGCACACACTGACCACTTGCTCACCGTCAGGCAAGCCACGCATGGCAGGCTCGTTCCAAGCGTCTGACTGAATCACGTTGGCCACCACGTTGCGGTGCAGCAGCACTGCGCCTTTTGACACGCCCGTTGTGCCGCCGGTGTATTGCAGCACAGCCACATCGTCACCACTGACGTCCGGGCGCATGAGGTTCATGCGTGCGCCGCGTGACAACGCATCGTTGAAACGCACGGCGTAGGGCAAGTCAAACTCCGGCACCATTTTCTTAACACTGCGCACCACGTAATTAACAATAGCGCCTTTAAGGGTACCCAACATGTCGCCCATGGCAGACAGCACCACATGCTTGATGGGGGTGTTGGCAATGCACATTTCCAACGTGGCCGCAAAGTTCTCAATGATAACAATGGCCTTGGCGCCTGAGTCTTTGAGTTGGTGCTCTAACTCGCGTGCTGTGTACAACGGGTTGACGTTGACCACCACCATACCGGCTCGCAAAATAGCAGCAACCGTGACCGGGTAGTTGGGCACGTTGGGCATCATCACCGCAACGCGGTCGCCTTTGACCAAGCCCAAGCTTTGCAGATACGCCCCCATGGCCGTAGAGGCTTTATCGATTTGGGCAAATGTGACGTCTTTGCCCATAAAGCTAAAGGCAACACGCGGGCCAAAGTCCCGAAAGCTGTTGTCCAACAACTCTACCAACGACTTGTACTCGCTGGGGTCTATATCGGCGGGTACGCCCTCTGGGTATGCGCTCAACCATGGACGTTCTGCGGCTTGCTCTGACATGCGGTCTATCTCCGAAATTGTTGTTATAAAAATTGGGGAAAGTAACCGCGCCAGCCAACCTCTTGCGAGGCTACTGACGCGAAACTGACTGCTACTGTAGCAAACCTTTGCCAAGGCTGTGCATAGGAAAACCCGGTGAAACTAGAATTGATCCAACGACGTCATCAGGGTCAGGCACAGACCATTCAAAACGGCGTTAACGGCTATTTGTTGACATGTAGAGGGTCATTACTCCAGCGCCTTGGTCATGTCTTCAATCACTTTTTTGGCATCACCAAACACCATCATGGTTTTGTCCATGTAAAACAGCTCATTGTCTAAGCCAGCGTAACCCGCAGCCATTGAGCGCTTGTTGACGATCACCGTTTTGGCCTTGTAAGCCTCCAAAATGGGCATGCCGTAAATGACACTGCCCTTGGTGTGTGCCGCAGGATTCACCACATCGTTGGCACCCAAAATAATAGCGACATCAGCTTGGCCAAACTCACCGTTGATGTCTTCCATTTCATGCACTTGGTCGTAAGGCACTTCGGCCTCGGCCAACAAGACATTCATATGGCCAGGCATACGACCTGCCACTGGGTGAATCGCGTACTTCACAGTCACGCCCATCTCAGTGAGTTTGTTGGCCAACTCTTTAACCGAGTGTTGTGCACGTGCCACAGCCAATCCGTAACCAGGCACAATCACCACGGTTTCCGCATTGCCCAAAATGAAGGCGGCATCGTCCGCACTGCCGCTCTTTGGAATGCGCTGCTCGCCGGCGCCGCCCACAACGGTAGCCACTTCACCGCCGAAGCCGCCCAAAATAACGCTGAAGAACGAGCGGTTCATCGCCTTGCACATGATGTAGCTCAGAATTGCGCCCGAACTGCCCACCAAACTACCCGCAATAATGAGCATGCTGTTGTTCAATGAGAAACCAATGCCCGCAGCCGCCCAACCCGAGTAGCTGTTCAGCATGGACACCACCACTGGCATATCGGCACCACCGATTGGAATAATCAGCAGCACACCCAACACAAAGCCCAATGCGGTGACCAACATAAAGTCGGTCGCGCTTTCAGAATGCCAAAAGCCAAAACAGAAAAACAAAGCAAGCAAACCCAAGGCCAAGTTCAACTGGTGCTGGCCTTTAAACGAGACTGGCGCACCTTGGAACAAGCGGAATCTGTACTTGCCAGACAGCTTGCCAAATGCGATGACAGAGCCTGAGAACGTAATGGCACCAATGAATGCGCCTAAAGCCAACTCAATACGGTTACCGCCAGGAATGGCGTCGCCAATGGCGGCAACAATACCGAATGGTGCAGGCTCTAGCGCTGCGGCTGCGGCAATACACACGGCGGCCAAACCAATCATGCTGTGCATGAACGCCACCAGCTCTGGCATTTTGGTCATCTCAACACGCTTGGCCATGACCGTGCCTGCGGCGCCGCCAACGAGCAAGGCTACAAACACATACACCAAGCTTTCTAATGGCGCACTGGACTGCTCATAAATGAGCGCGCCGGTGGTGAGCACAGCGATGGCCATGCCAGCCATGCCAAAGATGTTGCCTCGAATGGACGTGGTGGGATGGCTCAGGCCTTTAAGCGCTTGAATAAAACAAACGCTGGCAACCAAATACAGCAGGGTTACAAGATTCATGCTCATGCTTGATCTCCCGAGGGCTTGGCTGCTTTTCTATCCTTTTTCTTGAACATTTCCAGCATGCGCCGCGTGACCAAAAAGCCACCAAAGACGTTGACCGCGGCCAACGCAACGGCCACCATGCCCAGTGTTTTACCCAGGCCAGTCTCGGTCAGAGCGGCTGCCAGCATAGCGCCCACAATCACGATGGCAGAAATGGCATTGGTTACAGCCATCAAAGGCGTGTGCAAAGCAGGTGTCACTGTCCAAACAACGTGGTAACCCACGTAAATAGCCAGTACGAAAATAATGAGGTTGGTGATGGTGGGGTCTATAAGCGCCATGTCATATCCTTGGTGTTCTTAAGTGGGTTGGGCAACCATTGCTCAACAGCTGTTCAGCAGCGGTGTAGGGTTTAGGCACGCAGCACTTGGCCATCGCGTGTCATCAGACAAGCCGCCACAATGTCGTCATCCATGTCAACATGTAAGCCCTTGTCTTTATCCAGCACCAACTTTAAAAAGTCGAGTATGTTGCGGGCGTACAGGGCGCTGGCGTCGGCGCCAACCATCGCGGCTAGGTTGGTGTAACCGACCAGTTTCACGCCATCCACATCGACAATTTTGTCGGCTTGGGTGAGCACACAGTTGCCGCCAGGTGCACCGTGGGGGCCCACCTTACCGCGACCTGCGGCAATATCCACAATGACTGACCCAGGCTTCATGCTGGCCACCATTTCTGGCGTGATGAGCTCAGGAGCATCGCGCCCTGGTATCAGCGCCGTGGCAATCACCACATCAGCCAGGGCCACACGTTTGGCCACCTCAGCTTTTTGACGGGTCAACCAGCTCGCAGGCATGGGTTTGGCATAGCCGCCCACACCGACCGCAGCTTCGCGCTCCTCGTCAGTTTCGTAGGGCACGTCAATGAATTTGCCACCCAACGACTCAATCTGCTCTTTCACGCTCGGGCGCACATCACTGGCTTCAATGACAGCGCCCAACCGTTTGGCAGTGGCAATGGCTTGCAAACCAGCTACGCCAACACCCAACACCACCACGCGAGCAGCCTTAACAGTGCCTGCGGCAGTCATCAGCATGGGAAAGAAGCGTTGGTACTCATTGGCAGCGACCAGCACGGCCTTGTAGCCGGCAATGTTGGCCTGCGAGCTGAGCACATCCATGCTTTGTGCGCGCGAACTGCGTGGCGCCGCCTCAAGCGCGAAAGCCGTGAGTTTGGCATCGGCCAAACGCTTCAAACCGCCTGCATCAAAAGGGTTGAGCATGCCCACCACGCAAGCGCCGGCGCTCATCAGGGCCACCTCGCCCTCGTCTGGACAGCGAACCACCAACACCAACTCACAACCCCAAGCCTCTGCGGCTTGGCCGATCTGCGCACCAGCTGTTATAAAAGCGCCGTCAGGCACACTGGCCTCAACACCGGCACCCGCTTGTACGCACACGGTATGCCCCTGAGCAACCAGCTTTTTCACCGTCTCCGGTGTCGCCGCAACCCGAGACTCACCCGGACGCGTTTGGGCAACCACGCCAATTTTCATAACAATCTCCAGCAATTCAACACAAAACTAACACCTATTATTGCCGCTTACCAATTCAAAAGGGCTCAAACTTATCCATAACATTACTGCATATGCGTAAATGTAGCCGTTGCGCAAGCATGTAGCCGTCACCCACGGTTCAACAGCCCATGCGTGCAACCCATGCGAGGGTAAGTACCTGTTATTTTCTAGCCATAATGGCTGGTATGACAAGACAACGTTGGCATCCCAGCGCCACAGTCGCTGCCATCATGGCGCGCGATGGCAAGTATTTGCTCGTAGAAGAGCACACGCCTGAGGGCCTGCGCCTCAATAATCCGGCTGGCCACCTGGACCCTGGCGAAAGCCCCGAACAAGCCTGTGCCCGCGAGGCTTTCGAAGAAACGGCGCATTACTTTGAACCCACCGCTTTGGTGGGCATTTACCTTGCTAGATTTCAGCGGGACTTGGGCCCTGATAAGCCCGTACAAGACATCACCTACATTCGGTTTGCTTACAGCGGCCACGTGGGCAGCGAAGACCGCGACCGCCAGCTAGACAAAGGCATTGTTCGCGCCTTGTGGTTAACGCCTCAACAAATACAGGACAGCCAAGACAGGCACCGCAGCCCGCTGGTGTGGCAGTCCGTACAAGACCATCTGACTGGACGCAGCTTTGACATGGGACTGGTCAACACCCACACCTCTGTGTGGGACTTAGACAAGCGCTAACGACAGCCAAGTCCACGCCCCCATTTACAACATTGCGTAAACATTATGGAACCCTTAACCATTGTGGTGCTGGCCAGTGCCGCGTTTGGCGCTGGCGTCTTAAACGCCATTGCCGGCGGAGGCAGCTTTTTAACGTTTCCTGCGCTGGTGTTTGCGGGGGTGCCGCCCATTATGGCCAACGCCACCAGCGCCCTGGCCGTTAGTCCCGGTTACTTGGGCAGCACCTGGGGCTTCAAGTCAGAACTGCGAGCCCTGCCGAGGCGCTTGCTGACCCAAGAGCTTTTGGTGGCAGCCACTGGGGGCGTTATAGGCGCCTTGCTCCTGCTGGTCACCCCGTCGTCGGTGTTTTCAAACTTGGTGCCGTGGTTGCTGCTGTTTGCAACGCTGCTGTTTGCCTTAGGCCCAACGCTAACCGCTCTAAGAACCACTGGCCATGCACGTGGCGAGGCCACATCGTTGCGCGGCTGGCGCTTGGTTTGCTTGATGGTGGTGTGTGTATACGGCGGCTACTTCAACGGTGGCTTGGGCATATTGATGCTGGCCATGTATGGCTTGGTAGGTGAGTCACGCTTGAACACCACCAATGCGCTGAAAAACATCAATTCATTGGTTTTATCGCTGCTGTCTGTGGCCACTTTTGTCTGGGCCGATTTGATTGTGTGGCGCGAGGGCTTGCTGATGATGGCCTGCGCAACCGCAGGCGGCTTCATGGGCGCTAAGCTGGCCAAACGGCTGCCAGCTTTTTGGCTTCGCGCATTGGTCATCACAACCGGCATGGTGATGACCGCCGTATTTTTTGTCCGCACTTAAAAGTCGCACACCCCATGACGTTAGAACCCAAGCCATAGGCGACAATACCAACATGGCTTTATCTCGCGTAGTTGTAGGTTTATCTGGCGGCGTTGACTCCGCTGTAACCGCGTACTTGTTAAAACGACAAGGACACGAGGTCGTCGGTATTTTCATGAAAAATTGGGAAGACGATGACGACTCGGCATTCTGCTCAAGCAACATAGACTTCGTAGATGCGGCTGCGGTCGCTGATGTAATTGGGATTGAAATTGAGCACGTCAACTTTGCAGCCGAATACAAAGACCGTGTGTTTGCTGAGTTCGTCAGCGAGTACCAAGCTGGACGCACGCCCAATCCTGATATTTTATGCAACGCTGAAATTAAATTTAAGTCGTTCTTAGACCACGCCATGCGCTTGGGTGCTGAACACATTGCCACAGGCCACTATGCGCGCGTGCGTCAACTGGATGGCCAATTCCAGCTGCTTAAGGGACTTGATCACACCAAAGACCAAAGCTATTTCTTGCACCGCTTAAACCAAGCGCAGTTGGGTAAAACCATGTTTCCCGTAGGTGAGCTGCGCAAGACGCAAGTGCGCGATATTGCCGAGTCAATTGCACTCCCCAACGCCAAAAAGAAGGACTCCACTGGCATCTGCTTTATTGGAGAGCGCCCGTTCCGTGAGTTTTTAAACCGCTACATTGCCAAAACACCCGGCCCCATAAACAACGAGCAAGGCCACACCATTGGTCAGCATGTAGGCCTGAGTTTTTACACACTAGGTCAGCGCCAAGGGCTAGGCATTGGCGGTGTCAAAATCAAGGGCGAAAAACGCGGAGGCGGCGACCATACGCCTTGGTTTGTTGCCAAAAAAGACATGGCCACCAACACCCTGTTGGTGGTGCAAGGTCATGACCACCCGTTGCTTCAAAGTCATACGCTGCATGCGCAGCGAGCAAGTTGGGTGGCGGGTACGGCGCCTGCACCATCTGCCACATTTGCAGCCAAATCTCGTTACCGCCAAGTCGATTCGCCCTGCTCAATCGACAGCGCAAACGCAACTGACTTCTCACTACATTTTCCTGGTGGACAGTGGGCAGTCACGCCTGGCCAAAGTGCCGTTTTATACGACGGCGACGTGTGCTTGGGCGGCGGCATTATTACTTAAAAGCCCTGACCCACTCAACATATGCGCAGCAGGCCCTACAAGACTGGGAACTCACGCACGTCGCCATTTAAGGCGTCTTTCCAGTGCTCTCTACATGCCAATACACCACAAGCACACAACCTATTGGCGACCGCCCTTGTGCGCGACTGTGGCCTAGCGGCTGTGACGGTGATAGAAAGATTGATGAATAGCCTGTTGATCGCCCTGGCCAAACAGCGATTCACGCACGGTGTAGGCTTCTTTGAGCGCACGCATCAACTCAGACTCGGCCATCAAGCCTTGTGTAAACAGATCGTTGAGTATGGCCGCAATGTCGTCGAAGTCGTGCGCACGCAGTCGCCTATTAAGGCTGGCGGTCTCCAAGGCAGGCCTGTAGCCAACGTTTTGCGCGTTGGCGGTTAAATCCTTTACCAAACGCAATTGGTAATGCATAAATGACTCGCACTCTAATTTGTCACGCCCTACGGCTTGAACATGAGCGGCGCGCGCTTTGTAGTGGGCGCGAACAACGCTAGGAACCGTGACGGGTACGTCAAACGATTTCAAGATGTTTGTCATTACGTGACTGATTTCCTTAGAAAATTTTTGTTATGGTACGTTCTATTGGCACCTCAGTCAAGAGCCTGATACCTTGCAAACCCTTTGCCAGCAAGGATTTGCCAGTACTTGGGTTAATTTGTCCTAGACAGGCATGGCTGTGCAAGTCTCAAACCCCGCATGCAGTGCGCGTAAAAAAGCCGGCAGATGCCGGCTTCTTGAACCAATCGCAGGCTGGCGCAATGCGTCTTTAAAACGGAATGTCGTCGTCCATGTCATCAAAGCCTGTTGCCGCAGGACGCTGCATGGGCTGGGGAGCTTGCTGCGCTGGCGGGCGTTGCGCGGGTGCTTGCGCGCGAGGCGCACCACCGCCGTAACCAGCACCACTGTTTGGTGGGCTGGCTTGTCCGCTGGCAGGCATACCGCCCTCGCCCATGCCCTCTCGGCCACCTAACAACTGCAATTCAGTTGCAATGATGTCAACTGTGTTTTTCTCCACGCCTGATTGGTCTGTGTACTTGCCGTATTTCAAACGGCCCTCCACATAAATTGGGCGACCTTTTTTGACATACTCTCCGGCAATTTCAGCCAGGCGCTCGTAAAAAGTTACGCGGTGCCATTGGGTGTCTTCAATCATTTCGCCGCTGGTGCGGTCTTTTCGTCTGCTTGAGGTTGCGATGCTGACGTTGGCCACGGCTTGACCAGACGGCATGTACCGCACTTCCGGGTCGCGCCCGCAGTTTCCTATAAGAATGACTTTATTGACCGATGCCATTGCTGATTTCCTCTTAACGCTGTGGTGGTAATTTATGTGTGCTGGCTGCTTGTTGGTCTCACGGCAATTAAGCATCCATTACGCCATTGTGCCGCAAGCACATGGGACGTGGCATGAACATGCCAAAATACACATTCATTTATGCAAAACCGCGAACCAGACTTCTTACAAAACTTGCAACACGAGTTGTCGGATGGAAAGGCGTGGCTGGGCAGGGCTATTGTGATGGGCTACGCCGCATTGGCAGGTTTGGCTGTGGTGCTGTTTACCATCATGAGCGAGACAGCATTCGAGTGGTTTTCCCATGGTTTTTCAAACTACCCATGGGTGGTATTAATCTGGATTCCGTCGCTAACGGCAGCCATCGTGTGGCTAACACGCCGCTTCGCCCCAAGTGCGGCTGGCTCAGGCATACCCCAAGTTATGGCAGCACTTGATCCCAATCTGTCGGATGAACACCGCTCCTACTTTGTCTCCATCAAGGTCACGGTTGCCAAAATGGTGTTGGGCGCTGCAGGGATGTTGGCAGGCTTGTCCATGGGTCGTGAAGGCCCCTCTGTGCAGGTGGCTGCTGGCGTGATGCACGATGCCAGGCGTTGGCTGCGCCCAGGCTCGGCCATGAACGAGCACGCACTGCTGGTAGCAGGTGGTGCTGCCGGCATTGCGGCTGCATTCAACGCACCGCTTGCCGGGGTTGTGTTTGCCATTGAAGAGTTATCAAGAAGAATGGAGTCCCGAAACAGCGGCTTAATCATCGCCGCCATTGTGTTGGCGGGCTTGATGGGCGTGTCTGCTTTTGGCAACTACGCCTACTTTGGCTCCATGGCCGCGCCGCAAATAGGGCTGGCCGCTTTGCTGCCGAGCGTATTGGTGGTGGTGGCTTGTGGCGCTGTTGGCGGCTTGTTTTCGCGTCTGCTGGCCGCATCACTGACAGGGTCACCCGATCGCTTTAATGACTGGCGTGCCCGCTACCCCATCAGGTTTGCCGCCGGTGGCGGCTTGGCAATTGCCATTATTGGGTTGGTCAGCCACGGCGCAACGTTTGGCGCGGGTAACGAGGAGGTCAAGGCCATGCTGGCTGGAGAGTCCGATGTCTCACAGCTGTACTTTTTGCTCAAACTGCTAGCCACATGGATTACCACGTGGTGTGGCGTACCGGGCGGCATTTTTGCACCCTCACTGTCTATCGGCGCCGGCATTGGCCATGACATTGCCCAGTTCACTTTGGGCGCCGATCAGCAACTTTTAATGCCAGCACTCATTGCCATGGGCATGGCGGGTTTTTTGGCTGCGGTTACGCAAGCGCCTCTGACCTCTTTCATTATTGTCATGGAGATGTTGGATGGCCGCCCCATGGTGCTGTCACTGATGGCCTCAGCCATGGTTGCCAGCCTAATATCGCGCTTAATCAGCCGGCCGCTCTACGAGACTTTGTCAGAGCACATGGTTGCCATGGTCAAGGGCAATAGCAAGAGCAATAGCGGCAACGGCAACGGCAACGGCAACGGCAACGGCAACGATGAACATATCGAGAATCAGCCCGAAAAATCCCCGCGAGACTAGTCCGCAACGCTCAAGGCTTGGTGGTTGACGGCTGGTCAATAAATAGCCAGCTTGGGCTGCAGCCCCCAAGCCACAGCCAACCACAGCGCCAACCACGCACTGGTCACGGCCAACAGCACCGTTGCACCGCCCCACGCCAAAATCGCCCCGCCTGCGGCACCACCAGCAAAAAAGCCCAGCGACTGGCAGGTGTTGAACACCCCCAAAGCCGCACCGCGCACCGGGGTTTGTGCAAATTTGGATGCCAAACTGGGCTGGCTGGCCTCTAGTGCGTTAAAGCCCAAAAAGAAACCAAACAACAACACACCCAACAGCCACAGGCTTGGCTTGACCTGCCCGCCTACATAGGCCAACAGGCCTAGTTGAACCACCAGCAGACAAGCCACAGACGCCAGCAGCACTGCACGCAAATAGCCTTGTCGCTCAAGGCGAAACAGCACGCCACCCAACACCAGCAACGATGCCACAACAGCGGGCACATACACCTGCCAGTGGTCCGAAGCATTTAAACCAGAATCGACCAACAAGCCGGGCAACACCAACCACATGGCCAGTTGTATCGCATGCAAACTGAATGACCCCATGCTCAGGCGCCACAACTGTTTGTCTGCCAACACCACCCGCAAGCCATTCGCAGGGGCTATGGCGCGCATGATCACAGGCGAGCTCGGCACCCACCAGGTCACCACTGCCATGCCGGAAACTGCCAGGGCGGCGGTTAAGGCAAACAACCCACTTAAGCCCACATGTGAGGCCAGTACAGGCGCCAGCGCCAAGGACAGCATGAACATACAGGCAATGCTGATGCCCACCAACGCCATGCTTTTGGTGCGCACTTTCGAGCGCGTCATGTCGGCCAACAGCGCGGTTACAGCCGCCGATATCGCGCCAGCACCTTGCAACGCGCGCCCGACCAACAGGCCATCTACGCTGGCGGCCAGGGCCGCCACCACGCTGCCCAGCGCAAATATGGTCAAACCCAGCAACATCACGGGTTTGCGCCCAAAGCGGTCGCTTGCTATGCCAAACGGGATTTGTAGACACGCCTGCGTCAGGCCATATACCCCCATTGCAAAACCCACCCGCGCCGCATCTAGACCGCCAGGGTAGCTTGCCGCCTCTAAAGCAAAGACAGGAAGCACCAGAAACAAGCCCAACATACGCAACGCAAAAACTGACGTCAACGATGCTGTGGCGCGGCGCTCGTGCGACGTCATGCGGTTGTCAGAAGACGAGGCGGGTTGGCTGTTGGCAGCTGGGGGCGTAAACAAAGTATGTGGCTATGAATGAGTGGGCTGATATGGCCGGATAAGTATTGTGCTTCAAACCACTGCGCTTTTATGCGACGTAACGCCTACCAGTCGCGTAGGCGCGTTATCATGTTCGGTTGCCTTTTTGTTTGGTCTGTGCCCAGTGAACTCTCCTGAAAATCCTTTGATCTCCGATTTCTCCAAGCCACCTGTGGTGCACGGCGCGGGAGTCATCAGTGTGCGCGGTGCGCGAACACACAACCTGAAAAACATAGATGTAGACATCCCTCGACTCGAGTTGGTGGTCATAACAGGCTTGAGTGGCTCAGGCAAATCAAGTCTGGCATTTGACACGTTGTACGCAGAAGGGCAACGCAGGTATGTGGAGAGCTTGTCGGCTTACGCGCGCCAGTTTCTGCACCTCATGGACAAGCCCGATGTCGACCTGATTGAGGGCTTGTCACCTGCCATCGCCATTGAACAAAAAGCCACCAGCCACAACCCGCGCTCAACCGTTGGCACCGTCACTGAAATTCACGACTACTTGCGCTTGCTGTTTGCACGCGCTGGCACACCACACTGCCCTGAGCACGACAGGCCACTGCAAGCGCAAAGCGTCAGCCAAATGGTTGACGCGGCCCTGGCGCTGCCAGAAGAGACCAAAATCATGATTTTGGCACCAGTTGCACGTGAGAAAAAAGGCGAGTTTGTTGACCTGTTTGCGCACATGCAAGCCAAGGGTTATGTGCGCTTTCGCATCAACGGCCAAGTGGTTGAAGGCGACAACCTACCCGCACTAGAAAAGACTAAAAAGCACGACATAGACGTGGTCGTTGACAGGCTCAAAGTTCGCCCTGACATGCAGCAGCGCTTGGCAGAAAGCTTTGAAGCCGCTCTGACCATCGCCGACGGTCGCGCCATTGCGCTTGAGATGGACACGGAAATATCGCATTTGTTCAGCGCTAAATTTGCCTGCCCCTCTTGCACCTACTCGCTGGGCGAGTTGGAGCCGCGCTTGTTTTCATTCAACTCGCCAATGGGCGCATGCCCCAGTTGCGACGGCCTGGGACACGCCGATGTGTTTGACCACGAGCGCGTCGTAGCCTTCCCCAGCTTGAGCTTGGCCAGCGGCGCCATCAAGGGCTGGGACAGGCGCAATGCCTACTACTTTGCCATATTGGAGTCGTTGGCCAAGCACTACAAATTTGACATTGACACACCATTTGAAAGCTTAAGCAATGACATACAACAAGCCATATTGTTTGGCTCTGGTGACGAGGTCATACGCTTTCACTACCTGCTAGGTTCTGGCGAATCAGCCGGCAAAAAAGTTGCAAAGCAACACGCCTTTGAAGGCATTATTCCCAACTTTGAGCGCCGCTTGCGCGAAACCGACTCCAGCGCTGTCCGCGAGGAGTTGGGCCGCTACCGCTCCAACAAACCGTGCGTCGCGTGTGCGGGCACTCGTCTGCGGCGCGAAGCCCGTCATGTGTACATTGGCGAAGGCGAGCAACGCCGCGCCATCTTTGATATCAGCCATGTCACGTTGGGCGAGGCGCAAAGCTACTTTACAAGCCTCATCATGAGCGGCTCTAAGGCCAGCATTGCAGACAAAGTCGTACGCGAAATTGGCTCACGCCTAAAGTTTTTAAACGACGTAGGTCTAAACTATTTAAGCCTTGAGCGCAGCGCAGACACCTTGTCTGGTGGCGAGGCGCAGCGTATTCGCTTGGCCAGCCAGATTGGCTCAGGCTTAACAGGCGTGATGTATGTGCTGGACGAGCCCAGCATTGGTTTGCACCAGCGCGACAACGACAGGCTCATTGGCACACTCAAACACCTGCGCAACTTGGGCAACACCGTTTTAGTTGTCGAACACGACGAAGACATGATTCGCGATGCCGACTACGTGATTGACATGGGCCCAGGCGCTGGCGTGCACGGCGGGCGTGTAATGGCGCAAGGCAAACCAGCCGATGTCGCCAGCAACCCCAACTCGCTAACAGGGCAATACTTAAGCGGCAAGCGCTGCATTGCTGTACCCACCCAACGTTTGTCACGCACAGGTCGCGACGCCATTACCGTGGTCAAAGCCACGGGTAACAACTTAAAAGGCATTACCGTCGACTTTCCATTGGGGCTGCTCACCTGCGTGACTGGCGTGTCTGGCTCTGGCAAGTCCACGTTGGTGAACGACACCTTGTATGCCAGCCTAGCCAAAACCTTGTACCGCGCGCACGACGAGCCCGCACCTTGCGAAGACATTTTGGGCTTGGCGTTGGTCGACAAAGTCATCAACGTCGACCAGTCACCGATTGGGCGAACCCCGCGCAGCAACCCGGCCACTTACACCGGTATGTTCACGGCCATACGCGAGCTCATGACTGAAACCAACACCGCGCGTGAGCGCGGCTATGGCCCGGGGCGCTTCTCATTCAACGTCGCGGGAGGTCGCTGCGAAGCCTGCCAAGGCGATGGCATGGTGAAAGTAGAAATGCACTTTTTACCCGATGTCTACGTGCCTTGTGACGTGTGCCACGGCAAACGCTACAACCGCGAAACACTGGAGGTCCTGTACAAAGGCAACAACATTGCCGATATCTTGCACATGACCGTCGAGCAAGCTGGCGAATTCTTCAGCGCCGTGCCAGCCGTTTCACGCAAATTGCAAACCTTGCTGGACGTAGGCTTGAGCTATATACGCTTGGGGCAAAGCGCCACCACCCTGTCAGGCGGCGAAGCCCAGCGCGTCAAACTCGCGCTTGAACTGTCAAAACGTGACACCGGCCGCACCATCTATATTTTGGACGAGCCCACCACGGGCTTGCACTTTGCAGACATAGAACTGCTGCTTAAAGTACTGAGCCAGTTGCGCGAAGCAGGCAACACCATTGTCGTCATTGAGCACAACCTAGATGTGATCAAAACCGCTGACTGGATCATAGACATTGGCCCAGAAGGGGGCTCAGGTGGTGGTGAGGTCATCGCACAAGGCACGCCTGAAGAAGTAGCAAGCGTTGAGGCTAGTTTCACTGGACGCTATTTGGGCAGACTGCTGAACAAGCAATTAACGCCAACGTGACACCCCAATAGACCCACGACAGGGTTGGTCGGTTAACCTGTGTGCTGAATGCCTTACAAACGTGTAGGGCGTTCAAACAGGAGGCCGGCCATGAACGTATTTTTTGATGCAGACCAGCAGCTGCACCACCCACAAAACTATTTCTCACGCGGCAAAATGCGCACGCCGGAAGAAGTTCCAATGCGCTCTGACGCCATACTGCAAGCCGTCAAATCTTTGGGTTGGGCCGTTGAAAAACCTGTCGACCAAGGTTGGGGCCCAATTGAAGCTGTTCACGACCATGCCTACTTGGCTTTTTTGAGAGACGCACATGCAGAGTGGATGGCCACAGGTCAAGACTGGGGCAATGAAGTCATGTCCAACGTTTATCGGCGCAGCGAAGGCGAACCTCTAGGCATATTGGCCAAAGCGGCGCACTTCTTAGCAGACGGCAGCTGCCCCATTGGCCCCAACACAGCCCGCAGTGCTTACGCGGCGGCCCAGTCAGCCGTGGCCGCGGCTGATGCGGTTGCCGCTGGAGCGCCAGTTGCATTGGCCCTCGCCCGCCCGCCTGGTCACCACGCACGTGCCGATGCTGCAGGTGGTTTTTGTTACTTAAACAACGCTGCTATTGCGGCACAACGCTTGCGTGAAACCTGTCAACGGGTGGTGGTGCTAGACATTGACATGCACCACGGACAAGGCATTCAAGAGATTTTTTACCACCGCGACGACATTTTCTACATCAGCATCCACGGAGACCCACTCAATTTTTACCCCGTTGTATCGGGTCACGCCAGCGAAGTAGGCGAAGGTGTTGGAACGGGCTTCAACTTGAACATTCCACTGCCGCATGGCAGCGATGCGGCCACCTTCTTCCAAGCGCTTGATCAAGCGCTGGTCGCCGCCAACAAGTTCGCACCTCAAGCCATGGTGTTGGCCATGGGCTTTGACACGTACCGCGAAGACCCGCAAAGCAAAATGACCATTGACACACCAGACTTCGCCACCATGGCGCAACGCTTGGTCCGCTGCGGTTGGCCAACGGCCATTGTGCTTGAAGGCGGCTACCACGCGGCAACCTTGCAGCACAACGCCCAAACTTTTCTACAGCACTGGCAACGCTAGGCAATACCAACTAGGGCTTGTCCAACGCCAACAACCAAGTTTGGAAACGCTGTGCGGCGTCTTGCACGCTGGCGTTATTGGTCAACACCCAGTCAGGCGGCGGCGGCTGACGCTTACCCGCCCAACGTTGGCCAAGCAAGTCCCTATCAGACTGGCTTAAACCTGCCGCAAATGCAGACCAAGCCAAGTGCAAGGCCTCGGTCTGTGTGGACACGTTAAGCGTTGCCCGCTGGCGCGCTGGCGCGCTGGCT
>AYMW01000001.1:1161879-1165895 GCA_000496475.1 Betaproteobacteria bacterium MOLA814
CCCTGCCGCAAATGCAGACCAAGCCAAGTGCAAGGCCTCGGTCTGTGTGGACACGTTAAGCGTTGCCCGCTGGCGCGCTGGCGCGCTGGCTCATGGCTGCGTGCCAACGCGCCACGTTGGCAAAGCCTTTATCGGCCGCCTTGAATTTAGCCAACCGTGCGAATTCAAGTGCGCAAAACGCAGTGATGTCGGCGATGCTAAAGACATCGCCCGCCACCCAGTCGTGCTTGGCAAGCTGGCCATCCAGCCACTGCACACCAGCTTCAAATTTTGGCGCTTGATTCTGCCCAAAGTCTGGGAACTGCGTACCCTCCAACACGGCCAATCCAGGGTGGGTGTGGCGTATCCACATGGCCAGCGGAATCATGATGTACCACTCCACGTAACGGTCTGTCATTTCAATAAAGGCGCGCTGCTCGCCCGTCTCACCCATCAAATTAGGCGCCGGGTACAGGGCTTCTAAATAGGTGCAAATCGCTCGGCTTTCACACAACATGCGCCCGTCGTCTAACTCCAGCGCAGGTATGCGCGACATGGCGCTTTTGAGAACGAAGTCTGGTGTTTTGTGCTGGTTGGTATTCAGATCAACGTTTACCAGTTCTATGGCATCGTCGGCCAAGCCCTTCTCGGCCATGAACATGCGCACACGCTTTGGGTTGGGGGCACGGGGTGATGTAAATAGTTTCATACAGTACTTCCTAATGAACGTGGTCTTGCGTTGGCTTAACGCGCACACCTGGTTATGCCTTGTATCTCAACCGGACTCAAGCCCACGCGGGACAGCGGGCTAGGGACAAGCAAGCGCTAAGCGGCAACCCGCGCTTGGTTCAGCACGTCACGGGTGGCTATAGCTGCAGCGCGTGCGGCTTGCGCAAAGTCAACGCCACTAGACGCATACAAAATAGCGCGTGATGAGTTGATGACGGCCATGCCGTTGGCAGTGGCACCGGCCTTGACGGTGGCGGCGGCATCACCGCCTTGCGCGCCCACGCCAGGTATCAACAGCGGCAAGCTGGGTGCAAGCGAGCGCACACGTGCAATTTCTTGTGGGAAAGTGGCACCCACCACCAACCCCACCTGGCCATTGCTGTTCCACTCGCTGTGAGCGAGTTGTGCCAAGTGCTCAAACAATTTAGGTTGGCCAGGCTGGTCGGCCAAGCGTTGGTTTTGCAGGTCGCTGCCGCCGGGATTGCTGGTGCGGCACAGCAAGAAAACACCCTTGTCCGCGTAGGCGAGGTAGGGCTCTACCGAGTCGCGCCCCATGAACGGCGACAAGGTCACCGCATGTGCGCCATAGCGCTCAAAAGCCTCACGCGCATATTGCTGCGCCGTGCTGCCAATGTCACCGCGCTTGGCATCCAAAATGACGGGTACATGTGGCGCACGCTGGTGCATGTAGGCCATCAGACGCTCGAGAGTAGGCTCTGCGCCAATGGCCGAAAAATAAGCAATTTGGGGCTTGAAACTACAGGCCAGGTCTGCAGTTGCATCGACGATGGCCGCACAAAACTCAAACACTGCATCTGGCGTGCTTTGCAGGTGCGTGGGCAACTTGGACGTGTCTGGGTCTAGGCCCACGCACAGCAATGAGTTGTTGGTGCGCTGCGCTGCGCTGAGCATATCTGTGAACGTCATGGTCTAGATTGTAATTTCAAGCGCTCACTCAGCGTCCAACCACGCGCGCCACATCTCGCACCACGCTTGCATCTCGACGTCGAATGCGAACACACCCAACATCTGAACCCTAGGATGGCCGCTAGGGGGTAGCGCAGGCTGACGTAACGCAGCGGGCGCATGCAAGTCATTGCCATGGTCTTGGCATACAGGCCCCAGCCACTCAACGCGCCGCAACAGCCGGCACTGCCATCCCTGCACCAGTTCCAAGCTGCGGGCTTGGTGCCAACACAGACGTGGGCCAAAACGCGCTGTGTTGTGCGTCAATGCTGGCGCGTGTCCAGCAGACTCCAACCCGTCGCAGGACGGGTGCGACCATGGTCCTGCGCCCATCAGGTGCGTCCAGTCGCTGGGACTCGTTCTGTCTGTGCTGGCCCAAGCCTGGAGGGCAGCGTCGCTGGTAACAGGCACAAACCACCGACCACGCACATGCGCCACACGCCTCACAGGCTCTTGCGACCATGGCGCAGGCATGGCGTGCGCAAGTTGCTTGTCATTGAGCTTGCGCCACTTGTGCTGCCAGTTTTCATGGCCATCAGGACCTATGGCCTGCAATGCAGCGTCATGCCAGCCACCTTGCTCGGGCGTATCTTGGTAGGCCAAGGCGTAGAACTTCACAGCCAGCTCGCCGTGTACCAATTGCCCGTGCAGGTCTCTCCACAGGTAATCCAGCTCGCCGAGTTGCTGCGCAGTCGGGCGACCGAGCGCATCAGCATGGAAAATTTTTACGCCAGTGGCCTCCCAGTGCATGGCCGGACACTGCTTGAGACAAAAGTCCATCAGTGCTTCCGCCAACCGCCCCAAGCGGGGCGGGTTTTTGCTGCCAGCCAGCGCTTGCTTGGACGTCGGTTTGGGGGCCAATGTTTGACCAACCGCGGCCACCAATGCATCAGGTTGGTCGGCTTGCGCCTGCAGCCAATTTGCCATATCGGTGTTGCTGGTCGCAGGCCAGAGTGGCTGCACAACACCACCTTGATCAGCGTCTTGAACCTCGCCACGCCATGGCCAAAAAGGAGGTGCACTGAGCAGCCAACACAGGTCGCGAGCCAGTTGATGGGTGTGGACCCAAGGCGCACGCCACAGAAACTGTACGGCCACCGCTACGCGCCGGCTTGTACTGGGCTCACCTGCGCTTGGCTCACATGGTCTAAGGCCATGCACACATCGGCCCACACCTTGCCCTTGTCTATGGGCGTGCGTATCAGCGAAGCCAATGGGTATGTCACCGTCACTGGTGTGTGTCGAGCCTGGCTGTTGGACGCTTGTGAGCCGTGTGTGTAGGTGTGCAATTGAGAGCGCCACTGCCCTAGCGCCTTGAATGTATGGGCCGATTCAGGCAACAAGGCTTGCGCCACGGGCAGGCCCAAGGCGACCACCATGTGCGGACGCAGCAACGCGATTTGACGGTGCACAAATGCAACGCACTGCTGCGCTTCATAGTCACCAACCGTCACACCCGGGGCAGGTCGGCATTTGGTCAGGCTGGTGACATACACCTGTTCAGGGCTGAGGTTCATCGCCAGCCACATCGCTTGCAACAACGCCCATTCCTCACCATTGACTGGCTGTGGGCCTTGGTCACTTGGGGCCAAGCCCTCGATCACGAACAGCCAGGTGGCTTGTGGGCTTCCCCAGCCAGACACCGTTGCCGTTTTACGGTCGCACAACTCACAGGATTGGCATGTGGCGATGGTCGCTGGCAGCGCCAGCCAGTCAACGTCAGACACCTCAACCGGCATGCGACCAGGCAAGGGATCTGGTGCGGGTAATGGCACCGCAACTGGGCTGACCTTCAGCGCGACAGGCGAGCGGGCATGACGCGGCTGTGCAGGTGGCAGGGCAGCCGCATCAGGCGCGTCCGATCGAGTCGGTATATGAGTCGCCTCGCCAGCAGTAGGCATGGTCAAGGACTGGCCCGCTTGCTCTGGGCGCTGCGCTGCGGTTGTAGGCCACATCCACTGTATGCCCATGGCCTTGAGCATGGCACGGGCCCGCCTGTCTAGACTCAAACTGTCAGACAACACAGGCGCACCTAGACCTTGCGCTTGTGGCACGTGGTCTTCAGCAAGGTGTGGCGTTTCATGTGACATAAGATTGCTATTTTGGCATGCGCCAAGCTTGTAAAGACAAGCGCATCACGTGGGCATCCTCGCGCGCTTGCGCATTGAGTGCATAGTAGCGCTTGCGCACCCCCACAATCTCAAACCCCATGCTGGCGTAGAGCGCTTGAGCAACTGTGTTGCTGGCGCGGACCTCAAGCCACAACAGGTGCGCATCCCGCCCCTGAGCCCACACAGCCAACGCGTGCATCATCACCGTTGCCCAGCCTTGTCGTCTGTGGG
>AYMW01000001.1:1165905-1166038 GCA_000496475.1 Betaproteobacteria bacterium MOLA814
ACCTTGTCGCGCACATACAATGGTCGCGCCATGGCCGCAGGCACCGCCGCGCCGCTGGCCAGCAGGGCAGGTACCAATGTCAGCATGGCACTGGCGGTAGGCAATGCGGCATGCCACGCCACATGCGACGCCG
>AYMW01000001.1:1166048-1172953 GCA_000496475.1 Betaproteobacteria bacterium MOLA814
CCCTCAAGCCACAACAGGTGCGCATCCCGCCCCTGAGCCCACACAGCCAACGCGTGCATCATCACCGTTGCCCAGCCTTGTCGTCTGTGGGTGGGCGCCACCGTTATGTTGAGCAAATGCGCTTCGTCAACCCCCATCATGGCCACGCAGTAGCCCAACAGCACCTCACCTGCGCCCGTATGCCAGGTGGCCAACTCGCCCTCAACAGGGCCGCTCACCAGCATGTGCGCGTGGTGGTGGTGGTTGACTGCGTCTTGTAGATTGCCGCGACTCCAGGGGTGGCTATGGGACGCTTTTTCAAGCTCTGCGACGACATCGACTTCTGCCTGCGTCATGGCGATAAAACGCACCCGTCGTTGGCCCATCAACGTGGTCTTTTGTATGCGGTGATTGGGCGTTGCCACGTGCCTGCAGCCTATGGCGTGTTGGCCAGCAACGCCTTGGCCGCCATGCGCTCAGCGGTGGTTTGTGCCTCCTTGTCGCGCACATACAATGGTCGCGCCATGGCCGCAGGCCCCGCCGCGCCGCTGGCCAGCAGGGCAGGTACCAATGTCAGCATGGCACTGGCGGTAGGCAATGCGGCATGCCACGCCACATGCGACGCCGCTTCGCCCAAATCTTGCCCGTACACCGCTAGGGCGTTGCCCGTGAAGCAGTGGGGTTGCACCTGTACACGCAACAGCTGATCGGGGCGCGCCAGCATGGGCGCCAGCACCTGAACAGGCAATACAGCGCTGCCATCTGCTTGTGTAAATTCGTAAGAGGCCGTGTAAACCTCGCTCATGCGCGCATCCATGCAAGCACTGATGTGCATGGGCTGTGTAGGGCCTAAGTCTGTACGCGCAGCTTGGGCACACGCCATCAAGGTGTTCACAGGCAACACCACAATACCGCCCACCCGCGCCGACACCGCCAAGCCTTGCGCCACCGCGCACGCGGCACGCAGGCCGGTGAATGCGCCTGGACCTTGGCCAAAAGCCACCGCATCTAAGTCGGCCACAGCGATGTTGGCTTGCATGAGCAAGTCGGCAATATGGCCCAACATGGTGGCAGATGCCGTCGCCCCACCTTCGCCATCAAACGTGTAGATACAGCCACTGCTTTGTAGCGCCAACGACAAACGGGTTGTACTGGATTCGATAGCTAAGACATGCTGCATAGGGGCGTTTGATGGTTGAAATAGCGCACAATATAGGTGCAAAGTCTAATGTAGTGCCCTGTTCATCAGCACCAATGACCTATTGTGACCTCAACTTATGTGCCCTTGTTTGAACCCACATGCTGCTCAACACACCGATCTGTAACTTTGGTTGGCAAGCGCCTGACTTTACGCTCGCTACGCCCGGTGGTGAAACGCACACGTTCTCCAGTCATGTCGGTCAGCAAGGTGTATTGGTCGTGTTTTTGTGCAACCACTGCCCGTATGTTCAAGCCATCGCAGACAGATTGGCAACAGATGCGCAGACATTGCAACGCCAGGGCATTGCTGTCTTGGGTGTCATGTCCAACGATTACAGGTCCACACCCAGCGATGCACCAGCACTGATGCAGCGCTTTGCGCAGCAACATGGCTGGACATTTCCGTATCTGGTCGATGAGGGCCAACACGTGGGTCGTTCATTCGATGCCGTGTGCACCCCCGACTTTTTCGGCTTTAACAATGCAGGTCAGTTGCAGTACCGCGGACGTCTAGACAACACCGGTTTTAACAACCCTGCAACGCGCGTACCCGAACTGGTCAACGCCATGGCGCTTATCGCCACCACAGGCCGTGGCCCTACCGAACAAACGGCCTCTGTAGGCTGCTCAATCAAGTGGGCACAAAACCGTTGAAACGCGCCACCAGACACACCATAGACACCATGAACCATATCAAGTTCGCCTCTTTGTACCCGCTGGCATCTGGCTTGTTGGCTTGCGCCCTGAGTGCAGGTTGCGCCACCGCGGGCGGCTTGCCAGATGCCGTTCAAAGCAGGTTGCACAAAGTGGGTGTGCCGACAGAGGCCTTGTCGGTGGTGATAGCACCTGTGCAGGCCGACTTGCCTGCGCTGTTGAGCATCAACGCCGGGCAACCTCGCAACCCAGCATCGGTTGCCAAATTGATCACCACGGCGGCGGCTCTGGACACTTTAGGCCCGGATTTCGTCTGGCACACCAACTTTTACGCGACCGGCAATGTGCAAGCCGGGCTGTTGTTGGGCGACATGGTGATTCAAGGCGGAGGAGACCCTAAGTTTGTGGTGGAGCGCATCACTGCGGCCATGCAAATTCTGCGTGCGCAAGGCCTTAAAAATATCATGGGTGATTTGGTGTTGGACAGCAGCGCTTTCTCTATTCCCGCTACAGACCCAGGCAGCTTTGACGGTGAAGTACTTCGCCCGTACAACGTTCAGCCAGATGCCTTGCTGGTGAACTTCAAGTCTGTGGTGCTGAAATTCGACCCACAAACCACATCAGGCGTGGCGACCGTGACGGTGGAGCCGCCCATGGCTGGCTTGAAAGTGCCCCGCACTGTGCGACTGGTTAAAGGACGCTGTGGCGACTGGCGCGCCAAGCTCGGTGGCGACTTGGACCAGGCCAGCGTCTTTCGCTTTAACGGGCGCTTTCCAAAGTCATGTGGTCAGCAAGAGTGGCCTGTTGCCTACATCGCGCCTGATCAATACGCCGGCAAAGCCTTGATGGGCATTTGGCAGTCGCTGGGCGGCACCGTCACTGGCAAGGTGCGCACTGGCACAACCCCAACCAACGCAAAGTTGCTACTCTCATCACCATCGCTGCCGCTGCGCGACATCATTGCCGATGTCAACAAGTTCAGCAACAACGTCATGGCGCAGCAAGTTTTCTTGACCTTGGGCTTGTCCAACCCCTCGCAGCTCGCAACGTTTGAAGGCCCTGCGCTGCACACCAACAACGTCGCCACAACGCGTACCACGTCCACCCTGTTGGGCAGCGCGTTTGAAGCCATATTGCCACCAGCCTTCGCCGCACTGCCGCCCAGCCAAGTGCCTTGGACGACCCAGCCAGCCACTTTCTCCGCAGCGCGCACCAAGGTGACGCAATGGTGGCTGTCTAAGGTAGGCACCCTGGCAGATGTGCCCTGGGTAGACAACGGCTCTGGCTTGTCGCGCGACGGGCGGATATCGGCCAATGGCTTGGTGGCCTTGTTGCGCCATGAGGCCAACCAGCCCAATTTTTCTGACTTTTTTGACTCGTTGGGTATTGCTGGCGTGGACGGTACCGTCTCGCGCATGGGGCGCGACGGGAGCACACCATTTGCCAGCGGCAACGCACGGCTCAAAACTGGCACATTGAAAGATGTCACCGCTGTTGCGGGTTATGTCACTGGGCGAAGCGGGCGACAGTATGTGCTGGCCGCCTTGGTCAACCACGAAGACGCCCCCAAGGCACGCGCCGCGCTGTACCAGCTGGTGGAGTGGGCCGCCAACCAATAACAGCCGGCTGACGCCGCGCAGTGATCGGTGATGCGCAGCAACACCAGCAGACTCAAACGCCTTGGCTGGTTAGACGCTGGCGCGCAGCAACCTGTCACGCACGCCGTCCCACTGTGTGGCCAACTCGCCTACTGCAGGTGGCGCTTGTATCCAAATACTGGGCGCGCCTGTGGCATCCAGTGCGCGCAACTGCGCAAACAACTCATGCGCACAAGCAACAGCAGACGCTGGCATCAACCGCTGTTTGTCTAAGGGGCTCACGCAGGCATTCAAAACCACTTGACTGGCATACACCGCATCGCCTTCTGGAATCGCGGCCCTAGCGCACCCTTGCAACAACTCTTGCTCAGTGAGCACCATGACGCGGGCCGCAGGCGCGTAGTGCGATGCCAACGAACCAGATACCTGCGGCGACTGCGGACCAGGCTGCGCCAATGACTGGCCTACCGCCTGCTCGAGTTGTGCTTGGGTTAGCACGCCTGGACGCAGCAGCGCAGGCTTGGCCTGACTCACATCGACGATGGCCGATTCAATGCCGACGCTGCACGCACCGCCGTCGACCACCACCATTTGAATGGGTGCACCGCTCAGGCGCACACCTTCAAACTCGCTGAGTACGTGCGCGGCCGTGGTGGGGCTGACCCGACCAAACCGGTTGGCGCTTGGCGCAGCCACGCCAAACACACCTTTGGCGGCAGCCGCCAACAAGATGTGTTGCGCCACAGGATGGGCGGGGCAACGTACGCCAATGGTCGGCTGACCACCTGCGGCGGCATCACACACACCTGGCAAACGCGGCAAAATAAGGGTCAATGGACCCGGCCAAAATGCATCAATCAGGCGCCAAGCGGCCTCAGGCACGTGGCTGCACATCTGCGCCAAAACCTGCGCCCACGCCGAGCGACTGGTGCACGGTGCCACGTGAACAATCAGCGGGTGGTCGACAGGGCGGCCTTTTGCCGCAAAGATTTTGGCGATTGCTTGTGGGTTGGCGGCATCGGCTGCCAAGCCATAAACAGTCTCTGTCGGCAGGCCTACCAACTGGCCTTGCGCCAACGCGCTGGCGGCCACTTCAGCTGCTTGCGGGTCTAGTGCACTGATGCAAACCGCCATGGTCAGTGCCACAGACCCAAAATAGCTTGCACTTGCGATGCGACATCGCGGGCTTGTTCGATGCTGACAGCGGTCACCGTGATGTGGCCCATTTTTCGCCCTGCGCGCGCTTCTAACTTGCCGTACAAATGCAAGTGCGTGCCCGGCAGCGCCAACACCTCATCCCAAACCGGTATGCGCAGCTCACCCGTGTTTAACCACACCTCACCCATCAGATTGAGCATGACGGTGGGGCTGTGCAAGCGCGGTTGCACCAAAGGCAATCTGGTCATGGTGCGCACCTGCAACGCAAACTGCGACACATCACATGCCTCAAGGCTGTAGTGGCCGCTGTTGTGCGGGCGTGGCGCCATCTCGTTGACCACCAAGTCCAAGCCGGTGTCGGTTTTCACCACAAAAAACTCAACGCACAACACGCCCACGTAGGCCAAGTCACGTGCGATGGCGATGGCCGCTTGCTGTGCACGGTTTGCCAGCGCAGCATCGACATTGCCTGCAAATACCTCTGTGCGCGCCAAGATGCCATCGACGTGTGTGTTGCGCTGCACTGGCAAGTGCACACACACGCCGTCATGGCCTCGCGCCACAATCACCGAAATTTCAGCTTCTAAGTCCAAACGCTTTTCCACCACGCAGGGGGCTTTGTACAAAGATTCCCAAGCTCGCTCCAAATCGCCCTGGTTGGTCACCGTGACCTGGCCCTTGCCGTCGTAACCCATGCGCACGGTTTTCAAAATAGCAGGAAACAGTGAGGCGTCTATGCTGGCCAAATCCGCGTGTTCTACCAACGCTGCGTAGGGGACTGGGCCCACACCTGCAGCTGAGGCTAGGCCCTTGCCGTCAACGGTGGGTTGGCCTGCACTTTGCAAAAAATGCGCTTTTTCAGCAAGTCGGTCTTGGGCAATCCCAACTGCGTGCGCCGGCGGTGACACCGGCGTGGTCTGGGCCAGTATGTCCAAGGAAGCCGCGGGCACGTTTTCAAACTCTGTGGTGATGGCGTCGCAGAGTCTACCCATGGTGGCCAGCGCCTGCGCGTCATCAAACGCTGCCAGTATGTGGTGGTGGCTGATGAGTCCGGCTGGGCTATTGGCATCAGGGTCCAGCACCGCAGTGCGGTAACCCATAGCCTGTGCGACTTGCACAAACATCATGCCCAGTTGCCCACCGCCCAACACACCCAACGTGGTGGGTCGGCCTTCTGTCGCTGCGAAAGCGGGCAATATGGGTGCTGCGTTTGTTGTCATGGTCATGGCTTAGTCTTGTGGGGCGACATCGGGCAAGTCCATAGCCCTAGCTGCCGCTGTTTGATCTAGTCGAAACTGTGCCAAGGCTTGCGCCAGCGCTGGACGGTGCAAGGCCAACATGGCCACTGCAAACAACGCCGCATTGGCAGCACCTGCTTGGCCAATTGCAAACGTGGCCACTGGCACGCCTTTGGGCATTTGGACAATGGCGTGCAAAGAGTCCACACCTTGCAGGTGTTTGCTGGCCACGGGCACACCCAGCACTGGAATGGTGGTTTTGGCAGCCAACATGCCTGGCAGGTGCGCAGCCCCGCCAGCGCCAGCGATGATGGCTTGAAGCCCACGTGCTTGGGCTGATTCAGCGTAGGCGAACATATCGTCAGGCATGCGGTGGGCGGATACCACCTTGGCTTCGTACACCACGCCAAACTGTTTCAAGATGGCCACACAATGCTGCATGGTGTCCCAGTCGCTGTTAGACCCCATTACCACGCCCACTTCCACACCGATTTCTTTTGCTTGCATGCAGACTCCGTTAAAGTTGATATTTTACGGGCCGTCCCCAGTTAACAATTAAGTTGCTGGTTTCAACCCCGGACTAGCCCAACAACACACACATTTGAGAGACCACATGATTGACGTCACCGTTGCTAATTTTGAAACCGAAGTCATAGAGGCCTCCAAGACTATTCCAGTGCTGGTTGACTTTTGGGCCCCTTGGTGCGGCCCTTGCAAAACACTGGGTCCCATGCTGGAAAAAATTGAGACCGACTACGCCGGACGTTTCAAACTCGTCAAAATAGACTCTGATCAAGAGCAACAACTTGCTGGCGCTTTTGGCATTCGCAGCATACCAACCTGCGTCTTGTTGATGGACGGCCAACCTGTTGACGGCTTTACTGGCGCGCTGCCAGAGGTCGAACTGAAGGCCTTTTTTGACAAAAACTTACCACCTGCTCCAGCAACAGCTCCCGACGATGCAGCGCCAGTTGCTGATGAGGCCGCACCCAGTGCGGCTGATGAGCTAGACCGCTTGGCGCAAGCCTCTGTGGCCAACCAAGACGATGACGATGCCCAGTTTGCCTATGTGCGTGCG
>AYMW01000001.1:1172963-1174090 GCA_000496475.1 Betaproteobacteria bacterium MOLA814
CCCCAGTGCGGCTGATGAGCTAGACCGCTTGGCGCAAGCCTCTGTGGCCAACCAAGACGATGACGATGCCCAGTTTGCCTATGTGCGTGCGCTGTTGCTGATGGGCAATATGGCCCAAGCCAAAGCGGTGTTTGGGCCTCACGCCACAAAAGCATTGGCGGTGCGAAAGCTGGCGTCACTTGAACTGTGGATGACTGCACTGCAAACAACTGGTGAAGAAAGCACGTTGCAAGCCGCCATAGCAGCCAACAAGCGCGACTTTGAGAGTCGCTTCGCGTTGGCCCAACTGCGCATGCGCGAACAGCGTTGGACGGATGCAATGGACGAGTTGCTGGATATTTTGATGCGCGACAGGGCCTGGGGTGACGAGGTTGCACGCAAGTGTTTTGTGGCGGTGCTAGACATCATCACCCCGCCCACACCCAAAGTAGCAGAGGGGCAAGTGCCACCAGAAGACCCCACTGTTGCCAAGTACCGTCGCCGCTTGAGCAGCGTGATACTCAGCTAGGCCAAGTAACAGCCTTAAGCCGTTAAACGGCTTAAGGCTTCTTGGTATTTGGCGCTGGTTTGTGCAATCACAGCCTCGGGTATATCTGGGGCTGGCGCTGTCTTGTCCCAAGTTTGAGCGCCCAACCAGTCCCTCAAAAACTGCTTGTCATAGCTCGGAGGGTTGCTACCGGCCCTGTACAGGTCAGCAGGCCAATAGCGTGACGAGTCTGGCGTTAACACCTCGTCCATCAACACCAGGTTGTCATCACCGTCCAAGCCGAATTCAAATTTGGTATCGGCAATGATGATGCCTTTTGTCAGTGCCATGCGCGCAGCGGTTGTGTAGATAAGTATGCTGGTCTCGCGTATGCGCTGGGCCAAGTCCCAACCAATGGTGGCAACCATTCGCTCGAAACTGATGTTCTCATCATGGTCGCCGGCGAGCGCCTTGGCCGCAGGCGTAAAGATGGGCTCTGGCAATTGGGACGCGTTGACCAAACCGCTGGGCAACGGCACTTGACACACGCTTTGGCTGGCTTGGTACTCTTCCCAGCCGCTGCCGGCCAAGTAGCCGCGCACCACCGCCTCAACAGGAATGGGGCGCAGGCGCCTCACCAGCATGGCACGCCCAGCGACAA
>AYMW01000001.1:1174100-1194214 GCA_000496475.1 Betaproteobacteria bacterium MOLA814
CCCCAGCCGCTGCCGGCCAAGTAGCCGCGCACCACCGCCTCAACAGGAATGGGGCGCAGGCGCCTCACCAGCATGGCACGCCCAGCGACAACAGGCTTGTCAGCCTCGCTCACCACAGACAACGGGTCATCACCCGTTAAGTGGTTGGGGCATAGGTCTTTCAGCTGGTCAAACCAAAACAAGGCCATTTGCGTGAGCAATGCACCTTTGCCTGGTATGGGCTGGGTCATGATGACGTCGTAAGCGCTGATACGGTCACTGGCCACCATCAGCAAGCGGTCATCACCTACGGCATAGTTGTCGCGCACCTTGCCCCTGGCCAGCAATGGCAATGAGCTGAGGGTGGCGGTGTGAAGTGCAGTAGTCGTCATGGCAGCATAGGTCCGAGTTAAATGAACAGCGTCTACAAAAAAAGCGCAGCAGCCGTGTGGCTTGCTGCGCTGTACAAAGCGGGGCTGAACGCGTGCTTAGTGAACGACTTGCGCCAACGCACCCGCAGCGTACTGTGCTGCAACCACCTGTAAATTATCGCCTTTGATTTTGCTGCCCTGGCCTTCGCAGCCAAATTCAACATAGCGCTGCTTGCAAATGGCTTGGGCTGCAGCGCGCGCAGGCTTAAGCCATTCACGGGCATCAAATTTGTCTGGGTTTTCAAACAAGAACTGGCGCACAGCGCCTGTCATGGCCAAACGTATATCGGTGTCTATGTTGATTTTTCGCACACCAAACTTAATGGCTTCTTGAATTTCTTCTACGGGTACGCCGTAGGTCTCTTTCATGCTGCCACCAAATTGACGGATTTGCGCCAACAGCTCTTGTGGCACGCTGCTAGAGCCGTGCATCACCAAGTGGGTATTGGGAATACGTGCATGAATAGCCTTCACGCGGCTGATGGCCAAAATGTCGCCTGTGGGCTTGCGGGTGAATTTGTAAGCGCCGTGGCTGGTGCCAATGGCAATGGCCAATGCATCTAGCTGCGTCGCTGCGACAAACTCTGCGGCTTGCTCGGGGTCGGTCAGCATTTGCGCCATGCTCAACTTGCCTACAGCGCCAATGCCATCCTCTTCCCCCGCTTCACCCGTTTCTAGTGAGCCCAAGCAACCTAACTCGCCCTCAACCGTCACGCCAACTTTATGTGCCAACGCCACCACACGGCGAGTCACATCCACGTTGTACTCAAATGAAGCTGGGGTTTTACCGTCTTCTTGCAGCGAGCCATCCATCATCACAGATGAAAACCCCAGGTCAATGGCGCCTTGGCAAATGGCGGGGCTTTGACCGTGGTCTTGGTGCATGACCAAGGGCACATGCGGAAAGGCTTCAACCGCAGCTTGTATGAGGTGCTTGATAAAAGCCTCACCCGCGTATTTACGTGCGCCTGCACTGGCTTGCAAAATAACGGGCGCGCCCACCTCATCTGCAGCGGCCATAACTGCCTGCACTTGCTCTAGGTTGTTCACGTTGAAAGCCGGAATACCGTAACCATTCTCGGCGGCGTGGTCTAACAGTTCGCGAAGTGAGACTAAAGCCATGACAAGTCCTTGAGTTTGTTGCCGTTAATAAAGCACCAGGGCGTCAAGTCCAAGCAGCCAACATGCATGTAACCGCTCGGTAACCAAACGTTGTTAACCCCTAATTGTAGCAGCCATTCTTCTACAAAATATGGGGAACTGACCGTCAAACCACGTGAACCGCAAGCAACCGGGGCTTGCTGACCCACATAGTTACGGCCTGTTACAGCTTTGTATACACGCCGTGAACGCCACACATACCTAGGACACTGTGCATATTTTTAACATGTTGGTACCACCAGGCGTGCCCATGGGCTCGCCACATGTGATGGCATAAATGTCGCCACTTTGCACGATGCCACGTTTGCGCAAGTGGTTTTCGGCATCCGTTAAGGCCAAGTCGCGGTCGCTGTTGGCATCCATGAGCAGGGGCCTCACATTGCGGTACATGGCCATGCGACGCTGTGCGCTCAAGCGGGTGGTGAGTGCATAAATGGGCATGGCCAAGCGGAAGCGGCTCATCCACAAGGCCGTAGAGCCTGACTCAGTCATCGCCACAATCGCCTTGGCACCGCAGTGGTGCGCGGTGAACAAGGCACCCATTGCAATGCTTTGGTCAATGCGCCGGAAAGATTTGTTGGTGGTGTTGAGGTCTAGCTCTGCGTCGTAGGCCTGTTCAGCCGCCAAGCAAATAGAGGCCATCTCAATCACGGTCTCCAATGGGTATTTGCCGGCCGCTGTTTCGGCACTCAACATCACGGCATCGGTGCCATCCAGCACGGCATTGGCCACATCACTCACTTCAGCGCGCGTAGGAACAGGCGCCAAAATCATGGACTCCATCATTTGTGTGGCCGTAATCACCACCTTGTCGTGCTCGTGTGCCATACGAATCATGCGCTTTTGCAACGCTGGAACTGCGGCGTTGCCCACTTCTACGGCCAAGTCACCGCGTGCCACCATGATGCCGTCGCTGGCCATCACAATGCTGGCCAAATTGGGAATGGCCTCGGCCCGTTCAATCTTGGCGATCAGCCCGGCCTTGTGCTTATAAGGCTCTCCAGCCACATTGCACAACTGGCGGGCCAGCTCCATGTCGGTGGCGTTTTGCGGGAAGCTCACCGCGACATAATCGGCCAAGAAAGACATGGCGGTTTTAATGTCCTCCATGTCTTTAGCGGTCAGCGCCGGGGCTGACAGCCCGCCGCCTTGCTTGTTAATCCCTTTGTTGTTAGACAACTCGCCGCCTACACGCACCTTGGTGTGCACTTGCGCGCCCTTGACCGCCACCACATCCAACACTATGAGGCCATCATTGAGCAACAAGACATCACCAGTGCGCACATCGCGTGGCAGCTCTTTGTAGTCCAGGCCCACCGCATTGACGTCGCCCAACTCAATGCGCGCGCCATCCAACACAAAGGCAGCGCCGTTGACCAGCTCAATCTTGCCCTCAGCGAACTTGCCAACGCGGATTTTGGGACCCTGCAAGTCGGCCATGATGGCAACTTCGCGCCCAACTTGGGCGGCGGCCTTGCGCACCGCCGCGGCTCGGTCCACATGGTCTTGGGCCACGCCGTGTGAAAAATTGAGCCTGACCACATTCACGCCCGCCTCAATCATTTTGACCAGCATGGCTGGGTCGCTGGATGCGGGGCCTAAAGTTGCAACAATTTTGGTAGCACGAGTAACCATTTGACAGAGCCTCTGTTAACGCTAAATCACTCAAAGCGAGTGTTGCGCTTGTAATCAAGTTTCATATTGTGACCGAAACTAGTTACCAACAGGTTACCAAATGAAAATTGGCAAATTAAGCCGCGCGTCGCCCCAGCACCTCAAAAGCCGCTAGCGTTTTCCCTTCTAGCACTTCTAAAAACGCACCACCGCCGGTAGAAATGTAGTCCACTTTGGACGCTACACCGTACTTGGCAATGGCCGCCAATGTGTCGCCACCGCCAGCGATGCTGAAGGCCGAGCTGGCGCCAATAGCCATGGCCAATGTCTTGGTGCCGTTCTCAAATGCGGCAAACTCAAACACGCCAACAGGGCCATTCCACACTATGGTGCCAGCCGCTTTCAGCTGCTCTGCCAACATGGCTGCTGTTGCGGGGCCAATGTCCAGAATCAGGTCGTCGTCTGCCACGTCGTTGGCGTTCTTGACGGTGGCCACGGCATCTGCGGCAAAGGTTTTGGCCACCACCACGTCAACAGGAATGGGCACGGCGGCGCCGCGCTTGGCCATGGCTACTATCACAGCCTTGGCGTCATCGACTAAATCGGGCTCAGCCAAACTTTTGCCAATAGACAGGCCTGCGGCCAGCATAAAAGTGTTGGCAATGCCGCCGCCCACAATCAGGCCGTCTACCTTGCCAGACAGGGCTTCCAGAATGGTTAGTTTGGTAGACACTTTGCTGCCGGCCACAATCGCCACCAATGGCCTCTTAGGCGCCAACAGGGCCTTGGCAATAGCGTCCATCTCCCTGGCCAGCAAGGGGCCAGCACATGCAACGGGTGCGTATTCAGCAATGCCGTAGGTAGAAGCCTCAGCGCGGTGTGCCGTGCCAAATGCGTCGTGTACAAAAATGTCGCACAGACTGGCCATTTGCTTGGACAAGTCAGGGTCATTGGCCTTCTCGCCCACGTTCAATCGGCAATTTTCAAGCAGCACCACCTCACCAACGGCAACATCCACGCCCTCTACCCAGTCGGCTTGCAGGCGCACAGGCTGGCCCAACAGCTCACCCAAGCGCTTGGCCACTGCCGCCAAGCTATCGCCAATCTTGAATGCACCTTCCACTGGACGACCCAAGTGGCTGGTCACCATCACGGCGGCGCCAGCCTTCAAAGCCATTTCAATGACTGGTACGCTGGCACGCACACGGGTGTCTTCGGTGATTTCTCCAGCAGCATTCATAGGCACATTGAGGTCGGCGCGAATGAATACACGCTGGCCCAATACAGCGCCATCTGCGCACAGTTGTTCGAATCTGATGAACGGCATGACAGGTCCTAAGTCAAGAATAAATTAAAGTTACGAATGCTATTTTAAATTTGCGCGGCAAGGCGCCGTCATATCCATCTCAGGCTGGTAATCCGTTGTGTGCACATCGGCCAAACCCAGCATGCTGTGGAACAAGTTGTCGTGTGACCAAGCCAGTGGTTGCTGGGCACTTAGGCACTGCAAGTCCATCCCCACGCGCGCCTGAAAGCCTTGAGACAACCACGTGATTTGTGGCACATGCTTTTGCTCACGCGGTGCAAAACTGTAGGGCAAACCATGCAAATACAGGCCGTTGTCACCCAGCGATTCGCCATGGTCGCTGACGTACCACAGTGCCGTGTCGCTGGCGTTGCTGCGCGCTTTCAGCCACGCAATGGTTTGTGCCAAAAAATAGTCGGTATAGAGAATGGTGTTGTCATACGCGTTCACAATAGCCAGGCGATCACAACTTTGCAACGCGGTGCTGGTGCACTCTGGCAAAAAACTTTTTTGTGACGACGGTGAGCGCTTGTAATAGGCTGGTCCATGGCTGCCCATTTGGTGCAGCACCACCACCACACCGCGCTGGCGTTGTTCAGTGGGCAGGTTGGCAATGTGCTGGTCAAGGTCAGACAGCATCACCATGTCCAAACACTCGCCATCGCGACACAACTCTGGGTGGTTGCTGTCGCGCGTATCAACTGTGGGCACGCGCGCGCACGCGCCTTTGCAACCAGACTGGTTGTCTACCCACAACACCGCCAAACCAGCGTGCTGCAACACATCTAGCAAATCTTCGGCAGGCGCGCCAGCGTTGTCAAACGCAGCTTTGCCCATGGCAGAAAACATGCATGGTAGGGACGCTGCTGTGCTGGTGCCGCACGACATCACATCGCTGTAATACTGCAGCTCGCCGCGCTGCTTTAACAGCGCCAACTCTGGGTTGGTCTCACGCTCATAGCCGCCCAACTGCCAGTTGGCGGCCCGCCCTGTTTCACCCAACACCAGAACCATCAGCAGTGGCTTGCTGGCCACGTTGTAGCTGGCGCCCAACTGCGCGTCCTTGCCCACCAACTGCAAAGGCAGCTGTTTGTGTGGCATGGCGTTCATGACAACACGGGTGGTTGCATACACACTGTTAAGCGGGTTAATGAGGTAGCGCAACTGGTTGTGGTTGCGCATGGTCGACGACAGGTCTTGGAACACCAACAGTGCTGCCAACAGTGCCACCGCCAGGCCAGCGCTGCCAACCAACAAGTTGCGCCACACGCTTTGCAGCCATGGCTTGTGGCGGGTCTGCCGGGTTACTACCCACAGGGCAGGCAACACGCCAAGGCCCAACACGACGACCACCAAACGCCATGACAGCAGGTCTTGAGCCTCACGCACATCGGTTTCCATCACATTAACCAGCATATGGGCATCAATTACGATGCCATAGCTCAGCATGAAGTAGCTGCTGCAAGCCGCCGTGACCAACAACACTGCCGTTATGAATTTGAACAACCACGGCCAGGCCAACAAGGACAGGGCAGCGAACAGCACGGCGGCAATGGCCACACCAAATAAGACCATAAACCCCACGCCTCGCCAACCACCAACTTCGGGTGTGGCCCATAGTTGTTGCCACAGACTGACGTTGGACACCGTGGCCATCCACAATGCGGCCAAGCCGGCCAAAGTGAATTTTGACCAGCTTGTGGGCTGGTCATGAGAGGGTTTGAATTGGAACATCAGGGGGTTTGTTATTGATACAACCTGCCAGAAGTAGGATAAGGGCAAACAAGACCACATAATGCGCCACCACTCAAAACACTTGTAGCCATGCACCATCTCTTCTCCGCCGCTGCGCCCCTCGTCACAACACACCCTACCCACAGCCCCTCAGGCTGGTGGATGTTCCGGGCCACGCTGGTGTCTTTGCTGTGCCTCCTGTTGTGGGATGCCAGTGGGCTGGACTTGTGGGTCATGCAGCACATTGCTTCGCCCGCAGGCTTTGTGCTGACCAACAACTACTGGCTCAGCGCTGTGTTGCACACTGGCGCGCGCAATGCTGCCGTTGTGGTGTTTGTCTGTCTATGGCTGCTGGCGTTGGTGTGGCCAAGCAAAGCCCACCCGCAACTGGGGCGGCGCGTTCAGCGTGTGTGGTTGCTGTTAGGCGTCGCCTTGTCGCTGATGCTCATCAGCACGCTCAAAGCCATGAGCGGCGTGAGTTGCCCTTGGGAGTTGAGCCAGTTTGGCGGCACCGCCGCTTATGTGTCGCACTGGCGCTTTGGCGTGGCAGACAACGGCTCTGGGGGCTGTTTCCCTGGAGGCCATGCGTCTAGTGCGTTTGGCTATATGGCGCTGTTGCCAAGTTGTTTGATGGCTGCTCAGGCAGGTACCAGATCGCGTGCGCGCATGGTCTTGTTTGCCTTGGTGGTGATTGGCTTGGCATTGGGACTGACGCAAACACTGCGTGGCGCGCATTACCCCAGTCACACCCTCTGGACGGCCTGGCTGTGCTGGGTCAGTGCGTGGGCTTGGTATGTAGTAGGCGAATGGCTGCAGGTTAAACGCCTGCGCTGCCCGCTGAAACAAACCGCACTCGCACAGGCCGCACAAAAACAAGACTTCACAAGACAAAGCCTCACCAACCCAGCCCTAAATGCAGCGGCAAGTACACCGACATGCCACACACGATGGTGCCTAAGACGCCGCCCTTGGTAAAGAACCAAGTGGCACCGGCCGCTGCGCCAAACAAGCGCGCGTCTTGCCATGTGGTCACCAATTCGCCGTTGTACATCACCACCTCAGGCACGATGACCGCGGCCAATGCTGCGATTGGCGCATAGTGCAAACCGCGCTGAACCCAATTGGGCAATTTCCAGTCGCTACTGGACAGCACAAAAAACGAGCGTGTTAACAGCGTTATAAGCCCAAGGCCAGCAATCGCCAACAACGTCCATACGTCGGTTGAATTGAGCGCTTGCATGGTGCTGCTCATGTTGAGGCGCCACGCTTGCGCGCAGCCTCGCGGGTGTGTTCAATGACCAGACTCATGGCGACCGCAGCGGCGATAGCCACCACGATATTGAGCTTCAACGGCAATGCAAACGCCGCCACCGCGGCTGTGCCTGACAAGCCCCCAGCCAATATCCTAAGTTTGGTAGTCGCCAACGAGAAGGTAATGCCAATCAGCGCCAAAATGCCAGCGAAATTCAACCCCCACGACAGCGGAATAACGCTGGCCAAGGCAATACCTACAAAACTTGAACCCATCCATGACAGCCAAATGGTGAACACACTGGCTTTGCAATAGGCCATCTGGTCAAACAGCTGCCCGTCGTCAACACCTGGGTGTTGGTAGCGCTTGGTAAACATCACATACGAGACGTCGGTTAGCAGGTAGCTGAGCCACACACGCTTTGGCGTTGGCATATGCATCATGTAGGGACGCATGTGTGCACTGAACACCATGAAGCGCAAGTTCACACACAGCGCGGTGGCCCAAATAATCCACAGCGGCGCGCCAGAGATGATGAGGGGGGTCGCGGCAAACTGTGCACTGCCAGCAAACACCAACAGTGTCATGATGCTGACCTCGAGAATGCTCAGGCCAGAGTTGGCCAACGCCACGCCAGTCGTTAAACCCCACGCAGCGATGCCAGGGGCCACGCTCAAGGTATCGCGCAGGCCTTCTCTGAACGCAGGGTGTCGCCAGTAGCGAGCCACTGCAGCGGCAGTGCTGCCGGTCCAAGCGCTCACAGGTGAGAGACCGCGCTGGGCAATACCAAGTGCTGTCCCACTTGCACGGATGCGCCACCCAGCCATTGCGCAACGGCCAAGCGTTTGCCACCGGCCCGTTGCAACTCAGTCAAGCGCAACACTGTGCGTGAGCCACACACCACATCGACACCTTGCTGGCTTGTTGCCAGCACGCAGCCCACGGTGTGGGAGTCGGCAACAGTGAGCGTGCTAGGCAACACGTGGGCACCCCAGACCTTGACGGTTTCGGACTCGCCATCTCGAGCAGCAGGTAAGCGCAGCGTTGCACCTGGAAAGGGATTAAAAGCCAGCACTTGGCGCAGCAGCACGTCCGCCGGCTGGCGCCAATCCAAGGGCGCTTCTCCCTTGTCAATTTTGTTGGCATACGTGATGCCATCGCACGGCTGCGCTGTGAATGTGTGGGCGTTGCTTGCCATCAATGTCAACGCTTCTAACAGCAAACGTGCACCCATATCGGCAAGCGTGTCGTGCAACATGGCGGTGGTGTCTTGCGCGCCTATGGCCAAGCGTTCTGCCAACAACATGTCGCCGGTATCAAGCCCAGCGTCCATGTGCATGATGGTGACGCCAGTGTGTGCATCGCCTGATTGAATCGCTCTGTGAATAGGCGCCGCACCTCGCCAGCGCGGGAGCAGCGAGGCGTGCACATTGACACAGCCCAAACGCGGTGTCACCAAAGCCCATTGCGGCAATATCAACCCGTATGCAGCCACCACCATGAGATCGGCATTGGCTTGCTGAATAAGCGCTTGCGCAGCCTTGGCTTGGTCGCCAAAACGCCCATCTAACCTCAAGCTCGCGGGCTGCGCAACGGGGATGTTATGAGCTATAGCCAGTGTTTTAACGGCAGAAGCATGCAACTTCAAGCCTCTGCCAGCAGGACGGTCGGGCTGGGTGAGCACCAATGGAATCTCAAAACCTGCCGTTAGCAATGCTTGCAAACTGGCGCTTGCAAAGGCAGGCGTACCAGCAAAAATAACCCGCATCAACGGTCCTCGCGCAATTGCTTTTGTAGCTTTGTTTTTATACGGTTTCGCTTGAGTGGTGACAGGTACTCAACAAACACTTTGCCAACCAAGTGGTCCATCTCATGTTGAATACACACGGCCAACAAGTCTGTCGCCTGCAGCGTTTGCAACTGCCCCTGCGCGTCTAAGTGCTGCACATGCACCTCACTGGCGCGCTCAACGCCGTCGTAGACGCCGGGCACTGACAAGCAACCCTCCTCGGCCATCTGCGTGTCTTCGCTGGCCCAGACAATTGTGGGGTTGATGATGACCAACGGCTCATTGCGCTCTTCGCTCACGTCTACCACTATGAGGCGCTCATGCACATCAACTTGCGTGGCGGCTAGACCAATGCCGTTGGCATCGTACATGGTTGCCAACATGGCTTGTGACAAGTCACGGATGCGCTCATCGACCACTTCAACAGGTTTGGCAACCTTGTGCAAACGGGCATCGGGGTAACGGAGAATTTCGAGCGTAGACAACATGGCTAAAAGAGCAACTTTTCAATAAACAACATTGCCATTTTATATGCTCGCGGCATTTGGCACCTGCCTTGACATTGGGGGCTTGCGCTTCACAGCGTGCATGCTCAAAATGACCTATCAGCGACAGGTTAACAGCGATGGGTTCTTACGAGTAGATGACGGCTTATGGTGCGCCGCGACTCACAGCGCGCCCAACAACGCAAGGTCACGCATATGAACAACACCGAAAGTTCAAACCCATTCACCCCCAGCGTGAACGACTGGGGGCCATGGCTGCGTTTGAGCTTGACACCCGGCCTTGGGCCCAGAGCGGCCAAACTGCTGATAGACAGCTTGGGCAGCCTGGACAACATTTTCGACACACCTGACCCGCAGGTCAGCTTGCTATTGAGTCACAAGCAAGTCCAAGCGCTCAAGGTGATGCCAATTGCTTTTTTAGCCACACTCGAACACACACAAACCTGGCTGGCTGCGGATGCACGTCGCAGCATAGTGACACCTCAATGCCCAGACTACCCGGTCTTATTAGGCGACATGGACGACCCGCCTATGCTGATGTATGCCTGCGGCAAGCGCCAACTGCTGCAGCCACATGCGGCTTTGGCCATCGTCGGCAGCCGCAACGCGAGCGCGCAAGGGGTGCGTACCGCACATGATTTTGCGCATAGTTTGAGCCAAGCGGGGCTGTGCATTGTGTCGGGCTTGGCGCATGGCATAGACGGCGCGGCACACGAAGGCGCGTTAGAGGTGACTACAAACGGCATCTCGCCCACCATTGCTGTTGTCGGCACTGGCTTAGACCGCGTGTACCCTCGGGCCCACCATGCGCTCGCGCAACGCATCGGCGAACAGGGCTTGTTGCTGTCAGAGTTTGCGCTGGGCACCGCACCGGCCAGAGGCAACTTTCCAAAACGCAACCGCATCATTGCCGGACTGTCGGTGGGCACCTTGGTGGTGGAGGCATCGCTGGCCTCCGGTTCGCTGATTACGGCGCACATGGCCAACGACTTGGGACGCGATGTGTTTGCCGTACCCGGCTCCATACACTCACCCCATGCCAAAGGCTGTCACGCGCTGATACGACAGGGCGCCAAGCTGGTTGAGACTGCTGCCGATGTGTTGGATGAACTGGGCTGGCGGGCCCCCGCCACAACGCCCTACCGCCAAGCAAGCGAAGCTATCAGCACACAAGACCCCGTGTTAAAAGCCCTCGGGTTTGACCCCCTAAGCCTTGACGAGCTGCTAGACCGCACGGGTATGAGCGCAGCCGCCTTACAAGCCCAGCTGTTTGAGCTCGAACTGGGTGGCCGCGTGGCCCGCTTGCCGGGCGGGCTATTCCAGCAAATTGCACGCGCTTAATGATTGAAAGACAGTGACACAGCGACATGACACATTTCAAATGGCAACTGTGTGTCACACGCTGCAAGTCACAGCCCTGAGCGCCAACCGACGCGGCCTATGACAGCACCCGTTGTTCAACATGGCGATGAGCATGCTGAGGACGTGCTCTAGGCATCTGCCAGATAAGGCGCTAGACCTCAACGCCCACCACGCTGGCCTGCTTGCAAGGGGTTGGTGGTGTACTTAATCACCTGCTATTGACAGGTTTTCCACATGATCACACGGTACGCGATGTTCCAAGGACATATCAATGACGGGCAAACACTGGCATTTCGAGCTGCGGTCCTAGATGAGGTGTACCCAGACAGGGCGGCGGTCGATGCCGCATTGGCAAGCCCCATTAGAGCTGCGGCCAAAGCGGCAACCGAGGCCGTGTTAGCGCGTTATTTTCATGGCCACATACACCACCACATCACTGAGGCACACGGCTTCACCATGTAAGAGCAGGCTGGCAGTGGGTCTTAAACCACCGCGCCAGAGTTAGGATCTTCTGGATCCTCAACAGTGGTTTTGTTTTTTACCAAGTCTTCGCGACGAATACCCAACCACATGGCTACAGCAGCGGCCACGAACACCGACGAGTAAATGCCAAACAAAATACCGATGGTCAAGGCCAAGGCAAAGTAGTGCAGTGTGGGTCCGCCAAACAGCAACATGGACAGCACCATGGTCTGGGTGGACCCGTGGGTGATGATCGTTCGGCTGATTGTTGACGTAATAGCGTGGTCAATCACCTGCACAGTGGAGAGCTTGCGGTAGCGCCGAAAGCTCTCGCGAATCCTGTCAAAAATAACCACTGATTCATTGACAGAGTAACCCAGCACGGCCAGCACAGCCGCCAACACTGCCAAGGAAAACTCCCATTGGAAGAAGGCAAAAAATCCCAAGATAATAATTACGTCATGCAAGTTGGCGATGATGGCGGCAACCGCGTACTTCCACTCAAAGCGAATGGCCAAGTAAATCATGATTCCCACAATCACCACGCCCAAGGCCAACAGACCATTGGTCACCAGTTCTTGGCCAACTTGCGGCCCAACGTACTCGGTTCGGCGCAACACAACGCTGGCATCGGCCGCCCTGAGCGCAGCCAACACCAACTCACTTTGCTGACCCGATGTTTGACCTGCAGCGCTTGGCAAGCGCATCAATACATCGCTGGCAGAACCAAAGTTTTGAACTTGTACCTCCGGATAGCCTAAGCCGGTGAGCGTATCTCGCACGGCTTGCACGTCGGCGGCCTGGTCATACGCCACCTCAATGACCGTACCCCCTGTGAACTCGACAGACAAGTTCAAGCCGTTGACGACCAAGAAAAACACAGCCGCCACAAACGTGGCCGCTGACACCGCATTCAACACCAAGGCATGGCGCATAAATGGGATGTCTTTTTGAATTCGGAAAAATTCCATGACTTAAGACCTAATTGATTGGAGGGTCACTGCACACATGTGCTGGTTTATTCGGTGGTGGCAACACCAGCGCCAGTGGCGGCGTTGGTGGTCGCAGGCTTGCTAGCATGTGGCTTCCAAATGGTGCCAATTGACACGCTTTTGAGCTTTTTCTGACGTCCATACCAAAAATTCACCACGCCGCGCGAGAACATGACGGCTGAGAACATGCTGGTCAAAATGCCAATACAGTGCACCACGGCAAAACCACGTACTGGCCCCGAGCCGAAGGCCAACAACGCAACCCCCGCAATAAGCGTGGTGATGTTGGAGTCGAAAATAGTGCCCCATGCCCTCTCGTACCCGGCATTGATCGCAGCCTGCGGCGAGGCACCTGCGCGCAACTCCTCTCTAATGCGCTCATTAATCAGCACGTTGGCATCAATGGCCATACCAAGGGCCAACGCCATAGCCGCCATGCCTGGCAAGGTCAACGTGGCTTGCAGCAGCGACAACACAGCCACCAGCAGCAGCAAATTGAACGCCAAAGCCAAGCTGGAAAATACACCAAACAAGGCGTAGTAAGCGCACATGAAAATCACAATGGCAATGAAGCCCCAGGTCACGCTGTCAAAGCCCTTGGCAATGTTTTCGGCGCCCAGAGATGGCCCAATGGTGCGCTCTTCAATAATCTCCATAGGCGCGGCCAGCGCACCAGCACGCAGCAGAAGCGACGTATCGGCCGCTTCTTGGGTGGTCATTTGCCCAGAAATTTGCACCCGACCACCACCAATCTCAGTGCGTATGACGGGCGCGGTAACCACCTCGCCTTTGCCTTTTTCAAAGAGCAAGATGGCCATGCGCTTGCCCACGTTGTCGCGTGTAACGTCTTTAAATATGCGCGCACCTTTGGCGTCTAAGTTCAAGTGGACAGCGGGCTCTTGGGTTTGACTGTCAAAGCCAGCCTGGGCGTCGTCTAAGTTGTCGCCTGTCAGCAAGACTGCGCGCTTCACGATGACCGCGCGCCCGTCTCGGTCGGTGTAACGCTCAGAACCGAACGGCACCAGGCCAGAGCCGTTTTCGGCAGCACGGCCCTCTGCGCTTTCATCGACCAAGCGCACTTCTAATGTGGCGGTACGGCCCAAAATATCTTTGGCTTTCGCCGTGTCTTGCACGCCAGGGAGTTGCACAACAATGCGGTCTAAGCCCTGTTGTTGAATGACTGGCTCGGACACGCCCAGCTCGTTGATGCGGTTGTGTAGTGTGGTGATGTTTTGCTTGAGTGCTTGGGCCTGTATAGCCAACTCAGCACCAGGCTTAAGCGTGGCGGTCAGCGTAAAGTTAGGCGCTGATCCACCCTGCACCACATCGAGCTCCGCAAACTGCTGGCCAATGGCCACATCCGCAGCCTCAAGCGTGACCTTGTCACGTGCGCGCAGCATCAAGCTTTGTCCTTGGCGTTCTATACCGCCGTAACGGATGCTTTTGTCCCGCAACACGGTGCGTACATCGGCACCCAATGAGTCGAGCTTTTGAGTGAGTGCTGCCTGCATGTCAACTTGCAACATAAAGTGCACGCCACCGCGCAAGTCCAAGCCCAGGTACATGGGGGATGCATTCAATGCCGCCAACCATGCCGGCGTGCGCGGCACCAAGTTTAAAGCCACCACAAAACTGGGGTTGCTGGCATCCGGGTTGAGCGCTTTTTCAATCACGTCACGGGCCTGCAGCTGGTCGTCAGTGGTGACAAAACGCGTCTTGATGGAGTTGGGCTCAAACTGAGTGCGGTCGGGCGCAATGCCCGCGTCTTTGAGTGCTATTTCAATGCGCACCATGGTGTCATTGGTCAAACGCACCGCGGTCTTTCCGGGTGAGACCTGCACAGCTGGTGACTCGCCATAAAAATTAGGCAAGGTGTAGACCGCACCAATGATCAGCGCCACAGCGATGACCAAGTACTTCCATAATGGGTAACGATTCATAGTCTTAAGACCTTCAACCACGCGCCTTTTGAAGGCGCACAAGCCCGGCAGCTAAGCAGGCGATAAAGCGAAAAAAGCGGCTGCGTTGTACACGCGGCCGCTTTCGCTAGCAGTGTGAAAACGCAACAAGCGCCCCAAACTGCCGCCGGCTAAAGCCGGCACATTGATTACTTCACTGAGCCTTTTGGCAGCACTTGTGCGACAGCTGTGCGCTGCATTTGCACTTCCATGCCAGTTGCGATTTCAATTGAAATCAACGAGTCACCCACCTTGGTGATTTTACCCAGAATGCCACTGGATGTTGAGACCTCGTCGCCCTTGGTCAGAGCACCAACCATGGCTTTGTGCTCTTTTTGACGCTTCATTTGTGGCCGAATCATCACGAAGTACAACACCACAAACATAAGCAACAAAGGCAACAAACCCATGATGGACGAGGCGGTGTCGCCGCCGGCGGCTTGAGCGTAAGCATTAGAAATAAACACAGGTTTCTCCAAAATACAGTTATTTAAACAGCGCTCCAATGAACGCCACAATCAATACGCATTGTATGCGGGTGAACAAGGCCTTTACAGAGCCCCTAAAAAGAGTCCTTGTAGGCTAGCACCATCCCGAATTGGTACGCGCATTGTTGCAACGCGTTAAACCCATGCTGTCCACAGCTGCTGCCACCGTGCTTTGGCTGGTGCCATATGCCTGGCGCGCACATGGCCAAAGCCTTTGATGGACTCCACCACATTGGCCAACTCTATGGCTTGGTCCCTATTGGCGCCAGTCAGGCCCTTAGACAACGCTTGCACCAAGGCGATGTAGTCGTCACGCAACGCGCGCTCGGTTTTTCTCTCCTCGGTATAGCCAAACACATCCAGTGGTGTGCCGCGCAAACCCTTAAAACGAGCCAGCATATGGAAGGCACCCATCATCCAAGGTCCGAAGCTGGTCTTGACCAACTCGCCTTTGACGTTGCGTTTGGACAGCAACGGCGGGGCCAAGTGAAAGTTCAAGGTGTAATCGTTGCCAAACTCTTTACTCAGACGCGCTTTAAAGACTGGGTCAGCGTGCAGCCTAGCGACCTCATACTCGTCCTTGATGGCCATCAGCCGGTACAACTGTGTTGCCACCACTTCGGTCAGGGTGAGCTTGGTGCTGGCTGAACCTAGCACGCCTTGCTCGGCCAGACGCACGTGCTCAACCAAGTCTGTGTAGCGCTTGGCGAGCGCACCGTTTTGGTAGTCGCCCAGCAACTTCACACGCAAATCTATAACGGCTTGCAGGCTGGGTCGGCGGTGCAAGCTGATGGTGGCCGTAGGCGCCATCAACGCTTGCACGCCCGCCCAGTCCACAGCGCAGCGGCGTCCCCATTGAAATGCGGCTTGGTTGTCTTTAACCGCCACATCGTTGAGCTCCATGGCGCGCAGTATCGACTCGCTGCGCAGGGGGACCCAGCCGTGTTGCCACGCAAAGCCCAACACCAAAGGGTTGACAAAAATACTGTTGCCCAGCAGCTGGGTGGCCACTTGCTCGGCATTGAACGTCTTCAAATCGCCTGGCGCGACGGCCTCGCTGAGCTGGGCCGCGCACTGGTCAGCCGGATTTTGCCAACTGGTGTCGTGTATGAACGCGGCAGTGGGCGCGCTGTGCGCGTTAAGCGCCACGTGCGTGCGGCCCTGCTTGATGCGGGTCATGGTTTCTTTGCCAGCGCTGACTATCGGGTCGCAGCCAAAAATCACATCAGCAGCAGCCATATCGACGCGTGTGGTGTGAATGTCTTCTTGGGCATTGGCCACAATAATATGGCTCCACGTTGCACCGCCTTTTTGCGCCAAGCCAGCCGCATCTTGCGTGACCACGCCCTTGCCTTCCATGTGCGCAGCCATACCTAGCAACTGGCCAATGGTGATCACGCCTGTGCCGCCCACACCAGCGACCAACATGCCCCACGGTTGGGACGAGGTCAGTTGAACGGGCTCAGACAAAGCGGCTCCATCCCAAGGGCTGGGACGCTGTACAACCGCAACGGGCGCTTTGGCCTTGGATGCGCTTGCGCCGATCACGCTGACAAAGCTGGGACAAAAGCCGTTGACACAGCTTTGGTCTTTGTTACAAGAGTGCTGGTTGATGGTGCGTTTCCGGCCCAGCGGTGTTTCTAGGGGCTCAACCGACAAGCAGTTGCTCTTGACGCCACAGTCGCCGCAGCCCTCGCACACTGCATCGTTGATCACCACGCGCACGTCGGGATCAACCATGGTGCCGCGCTTGCGCCGACGGCGCTTTTCGGTGGCGCACGTTTGGTCATACACAATGACTGTTGTGCCAAGCATCTCTCTAAATGCCAGTTGTATGCGCTCCAGCTCATCGCGGTGCTCTACCGCCACACCAGCCGGCAATGTCATGCCGTCGTATTTGTCTGGCTCGTCTGTGACCACCACCAACTTGGTCACGCCCTCCGCCGTCAGACTGTGCGCAATTTGCAGCACGCTATGGCCTTCCGGGCGCTCGCCCACTTGTTGACCACCTGTCATGGCCACCGCATCGTTGTACAACAGTTTGTAAGTGATGTTGACACCCGCGGCAATGCTTTGGCGAATCGCCAGTGAACCGCTGTGAAAGTAAGTGCCATCGCCCAGATTGGCAAACACATGTTGCTCTGTGGTGAATGCAGACTGCCCCACCCACGGCACACCTTCGCCACCCATTTGTGTAAAGCCCATGGTGCTTCTGTCCATCCACACAGACATAAAGTGACAACCAATACCAGCCATGGCGCGCGAGCCCTCTGGCACACGTGTAGAGGTGTTGTGCGGACAGCCCGAACAAAACCAAGGCATGCGATCGGCCACCGCACCTTTGGCTGTGAGCTCAACCATGGCGCGCTCTTTAGCGTCCAGTATGGCCAAGTGGCTGTTCATGCGCGCGCGCACGTCGTCTGGCAGCGCCATAGCGCCCAAGCGCTTGGCGATGGCACGTGCCACTATGCTGGGTGTGAGGTCTGCGTTTGCACGCAACAAGGTGTTGGCGCTGGGATTGGCCTGCGACCATTCACCGCCAGAAGCGTCGGTGTTGGATGTGTCGAACTTGCCCAACACATTGGGTCTGACGTCTGAGCGCCAGTTGTACAGCTCCTCTTTGAGCTGGTACTCAATAATTTGGCGCTTTTCTTCAACCACCAAAATTTCACTCAAACCAGTGGCAAACTCGCGTGTGGTTTGCGACTCTAAAGGCCACACCACAGAGACCTTGTGCAGCCGTATACCAAGCTCGCGGCACAACGCATCGTTCAAGCCCAAATCAGCCAACGCTTGGCGCGTGTCGTTGTAGGCCTTACCGCTGGCAATGATGCCAAAGCGGTCGTTCGGTCCCTCAATCACGTTGTGGTTGAGTCGGTTGGCCCGGATGTAGGCCACAGCCGCGTACCACTTGGTGTCAAACAGGCGTGCCTCTTGGTCCAAGGCGGCATCTGGCCACCGAATGTGCACACCACCTGGAGGCATGTCGAATTCGGGCAACACGATATTGAGACGGTGCGGGTCTACAACCACGGTGGCACTGGACTCCACGATCTCTTGAATCGTCTTCATGCCTGCCCACACACCGGCAAACCGACTCATGGCCAAGCCATGCAGACCAAGGTCCAAAATTTCTTGCACAGAAGACGGAAAAAATACCGGTGTGCCACACGCTTTAAAGATATGGTCGCTTTGGTGGGCTGCGGTTGAGCTTTTAGCCACATGGTCGTCACCCGCAATGGCCAAGACGCCGCCAAGCGGGGTGGTACCTGCCATATTGGCATGCTTGAACACATCGGCACACCGGTCTACGCCCGGGCCTTTGCCGTACCAAATACCAAATACGCCATCGAATCGCTGCGAGCCAGCAGGCGCAAAACCCAGTTGTTGCGTGCCCCATAAAGCCGTGGCCGCCAGTTCTTCGTTCACACCCGGCTGAAAGACTATGTTGTTGCGTGCCAAATGCTGTTTGGCCTTGTGCAAGGACTGGTCGTAAGAGCCAAGCGGTGAGCCTCGGTAACCGCTGATAAAACCGGCTGTGTTGTGTCCTTGCAGCGCATCGCGTGCGCGTTGCAGCATGGGCAGTTTGACCAACGCTTGGACGCCGCTCATAAAAGCCCGCCCGGTCTCTAGCGTGTATTTGTCATCGAGGCTGACCTCGGAAAGTGCACGTCTAACGTGCTCTGGCATGGGTGCATTCATGGTCTTGTCTCCTGTCGCTTTCACAGCCAATGGGCTATCGTCGCGGGGTAATAGGTTTATCTGGCGTTTTGCCGCACAGCGCCGTCGCCAATGCGTCAAACCATATTGACAGTGTAAAAACGAGCGGGTGATAAGTGCTTGCGTTTTTTGATATAAAAATAGTAATTTGAGCAAGAATCTTGCTAAATTAGAAGTCTATGGAAAATTTAGATAAATTTGACGTTGCCATCTTGCAAGAACTGCAGTCTGATGGCCGTCTCAGCAACGTTGAGTTGGCGCAGCGTGTGGGCTTAAGCGCCGCGCCGTGTTGGCGCCGTGTCAAAGCGCTGGAAGACGGCGGCTACATCAGCGGCTACTACGCGCGTATCAACCGGCATAAAGTTGGCTTGGGCGTGCTGGCCTTTGTGCGACTCAATGCCGAGCGCAACAACGGCTTTGCAGCGCGCGAACTAGAGGCCGCCATTGCCTTGGTGCCGCAAATCGTGTCGTGCCACTACATCAGCGGCACCGGAACGTTTGAGCTGCAAGTGGTGGCCGCCAACCTCGAAGCCTTTGCCAGCTTGGCACGTGAAGTACTACTGGATTTGCCGCATGTCAAAGACATTCACACCAGCTTTTCGTTGGGCGAGGTCACTATATCCGACGGTGTACCGCTGGGGCATTTGCTGCTGAAGAAATAAGCGGCACAGCGCGGCAAACCGTGCCTTGCCCCCCGACCCAAGGTGTCTGTAAAGGGCACGTTCAAGCAAGCTGCGCAAGCGTCCCCACCTTTACAAGTCTCTAGGCCACAACACCCACAGCTCCAAGGGCTGTTTTAAGCCACCAGCAAGTTGAGCGGCTTCTGGGCCCCAGCCTGCAAAAAAGTCGGCTCTGACCGCGCCAATGATGGCGCCGCCAGTGTCTTGCGCCACCACCAAACGAGCGCTGTTAAAAGTGGGGCCGCGTGTGACCATCCATACCGGAGTGCCGTAGGCAATGCTGGACCGGTCTACCGCAATTGAGCGCATAGGTGTGAGCGGCACGGCTTGTGCGCCACGTGGGCCGGCTTGCGCGTCCATGCTGTTTAAATCTTCTTCACTGAAAAACACCGTTCGGGGGTTGGTCCACAGCACACGCTGCACGTCACTCGAGTTGGCCGCCGCCCACGCCTTGATGGCAGGCCAAGAAGGGCTGGTAATAGCGCCCGTGTCTAGCAACACACGGGCGACGCTGGCATAGGTGTGACCGTTGTGTGCCGCAAAGGCCAGTCTGGCCACTTGCACGCGTCCATCGGGCTCGGTAATTTCCACCCGCCCCGAGCCCTGGATTTGCACAATCAAAGCGTCAATTGGGTCTGCCACCCACGCAATGGCTTTGCCGCGCAAGTCGTCCAAGGCCG
>AYMW01000001.1:1194224-1422068 GCA_000496475.1 Betaproteobacteria bacterium MOLA814
CCCCGCCCCGAGCCCTGGATTTGCACAATCAAAGCGTCAATTGGGTCTGCCACCCACGCAATGGCTTTGCCGCGCAAGTCGTCCAAGGCCGCGGCATCAACCTCCATGTCTTTGCGCGTGTACCAGACTTTGCCACTTGTCAGACTGTCCGGTTTGGCGTACAGAGGGGTTTGGTGGGTATCGGTACGCAGTCTTGAGGCGCGCAACATGGGCTCGAAATAACCAGTCAGTAAGCCACTGGTGTCGCCACCAAGCGTGCTGACTTTGTAAGGCTGCCACTGCTGCATCAGCCAGGCCACACGGTCTTGGGTGCTGCCAATACTGAGCTGGCGAGTAGCGGCGCAGTAAGGCTTTAATGGTGCGGGCGCGCCCTCGCAGTTGCGCAGCAACGCAGCCCACGCGTGCTCCAAGTTGTCAGACCCCCACGCCGGCAGGTCGCGCCAGCGAACAGGTTGCCACACGCTACTGCCTTGGCGTTTGGCCGACGGTAAGACTTGACGCTCATCCCAAGCAAACCAAGGCAATACGACCGGGTCGACGGGTAAGTCTTTGAAATCGACCTGGTCAACTGGCTCTGGCGCAACAGCTGGTGACGCCGCGGGAGCCTGTGCGGACGGGGCCGCTGGTGGCCTTTGTGGGGCCATCGGAGGGGGCTGAACGGCACAGCCGCCCAATATTCCTACAATCAAAAGTCCTACCCAAGTTATTTGGGCACGTGATACAAAACTGGTTGCTGGCATGACGTTGTTGATACTTGAGGCGCTAGGCGCGTTGCTGATATTTGTATTCATTGTGTGGTGGACCATGTTCAGCGGGCGAAAAGGCGGCGAGCCAATAGACTCTGATGACACTCCCAACGATACCCCACCCGCAGACAAGACAGCCGACTGATTGACGTGCACAACAAACGCACGCCAACTGAGGCGCTTATTCTTTGGGTACGGGCAGTTGCTCAGCTGGGTCGGGCTGCGACGACACCGTTGCCGCGCCATTGCCAAACTGCTTGAGCGCCTCTGAGGCCTGCTTGGATATATTGATGGTTTGCACAGGCGCTTTGTTGTCCTGCTGGGTGAGCTTAACCTCGTCGACTTGTGGGTCTTGCCAACTGCCCGTGACTTGAAAAGCCTTGGTGTTGGCCGTGGTGATGGCTTGGCCAAACACACGCTCCAAAAAGTATGTGGCCACACCAACCACAGGGTTGGTCGCTGCGGCCAGCAGCGACAACGTACCGGCATCCACTTGCGGTACAACCACCACTTGCAAGGCCTGCGTCTCGTCTGTCATAGACGCCTGGCCTTCCATCAAGACCGTGGCATTGACACCCGCCATACGCAAGTTGTTGGTGCTGATGACACCGGTGGTAATGCGCGCGTTGCCAACCACCTCGTCAAAGGCAAAACCTTCTAGGAATACATCTCTAAAGTCCAGCAACAAACGCCTGGGCAACGACTGCAAGCTCAACACGCCCAACAGCTTGGCAATGCCTGGGTCGGCCTTCAAGAATTGGCCACTGCTCACCTTCAAGTCCAGTGCACCGCTTAGGCTGCGGGTGTTAAAACTGGTCGGCGCACCCACCCATGCAACCTGACCTGTCATGCGGCCCTCAGAACCGCGCACCACACCTGGCATGCCAAAGCGACTCAACAATGCGCCACCATCGCGCAACTCTAAATCGAAATCTAAAAATGTACGTCTGACCACGGTGTCAGTGGCGTTGGTACTGTTGTAGGTATCGCCGTTGGCAGGCTGGGTGGGCGCCCATTGACCATTGGCGCGCAAACTGGCTTCTGGCACATCTAGCCACAGCCGGTTGAGCCGCCACTCATTTGCCATTTGCCCAGGCGCGCGCTCGACCACACGGTTGGAAGCTTGTAGCTCCAAGCGGCCCAAATCCCGCCCCTCTAGGTTGAGCGACTGCACCACCACATCCAAGGCAGGCATCGCTCTTGGTTGTTCGGTCAACATCTGCACAAAGTCTTGCGTTTCTTGTTTTTTCAAACTCAGCATCGCAAGTCGCGCGTACACATTACCCGCCCCGCTGTCAGTGCGGTCTGGTTCGCGGTACTGGAGATAACCGTTGACCTCGTCCGCCTTCACGTTGGCACGCCACAACGCATCTAAACGCTCGGCGCCTAACACCACGTTGTGAAAGCTGCGTCCCTGCACGGTGAGCTCTAAAGCTCTGGCCACCATGGTGGTGGGCATGTAGGCCTTGAGCGCACTGGCGACACCGCTGTTTCCGTCACCATCACCTCCCGTTTGAAGTCCGGCTGGGGCATCTATCGCAGCGGGGCCCACCCCCACACCGGTGAGCCTTGGTTCTGAAGCCGCAGCAGCGGTGACGGCCCCACTGAACATATTGCGCCAATGGTCCACGTTGAACTGGGCCAAACGCACATCGGCCAACACGCCTTGGTCAGGCACGCGGCGTACATCGTCGCCCAACTGACCCAGGCCCACCGCACCTCTCACCATCGCAGGGACTGTAAAACGCGTCACGTCAGCGGCGCTTTGTGTGAACTCACGTATGAACTGCGCATGAACCACTGGCGCGCTGTCTGGCCCCACACGCAACACGATGTTCTGCGCGCTGGCCATGCCTGCACTGCGCTGGTTGGCTGGCGCAGGCGAGAGCGCCAGACGCAATGGCCAGGACACCCCAGTTGGTTTGTTGATAGGCTGGGGCAAGTTCAACCGCATGTTCGTGAGTGGTGCCTCCACCTCCCAAGACAAGCCCTGCGCATCTCTGACAGCACTCGCCTCAAACGGTGTGCTGCCGCTGGCGTATTGCGCCAGCTTGGCCACAGTACCCAAGGACGGTGTGCGCGCCAAGGCCTCGGCGTTGAGCGTGCCGCGCACGTTGGCGCTCAACCCACCAGACTCATCTGAACTGGCTGCGGCTTGCCAACGCAAACTGCCAGACACCGGGCTGCCCAGCCATTGCCCCCGCGCTTGTGTGACCTCCACACTGTCGTTTGAAAACTGCACACGTGCCGTTGCCTGTTGCAACGCTGGCACGCCAGGCCACAACTGCAAACTGTTGCCCAACAACGCCACTTGGCCTGTCACCACCACTTGCTCAGGCTGGCCCAGCGGTGCATCAACACGCAGCCTAAGACTGGCATCACCGCCAGCTTGCCAGTCTTGCATCAGACCGTTACTCCAACGCGCAATAGGCGTTGCGTTGAGTTGTGCCAACCAAACCGGCAGTGGGCCAGCCGCAACAACGTCCACGGTCAGTTGCCCGCTGCCGTCTAACCCACGAATGCCCACTGAGGCATCACTCACCACCACGCCCGGCGCATCGCGCAGGCGACCCGTGATGTTGGTGATGTCAATATCTGAGCCATTCATGACAAAACGCGCTGACAGCTTATTCAGCGCTGGCCATTGCTGATCACGACCCCAGCCAGCGGCATAGTCAAGTGCGATATCAGCGGCATTGGCAGACACAGCAAACCGCGCCGCGCCACCATCCCACACCGACTTGTCCAACTCGCTATTGATGCGGACAGCGACGTCACTGAGTTGCCCACCTTGCATGCTGGCGTTCAAAAAAGACAGTGCCTGCGTGCTCACGCTGCTGGGTAAATAACGCGCCAATTGCGTAGCGGGTAGGTGATCAATAGCAGCGTCCAGCTTCAAGAAACCAGCACTGCCTGCGGCTTGTCGCAGTGCCTGCGAACCCGTGGCCGCCCACAACCCTGCACCACTAACATGGCCATGCGGTGTGTCAATTTGAACATTCTCAAAGGCCACGCGCCACCTGCCTTGCAAGGCTTCTGGGAGATCGCCACCTAGCCGCGTCTCTTGCTGCAGCGCTTGGCCGGGCGCGGCCCATGACAAGCTTGCTACTAAGCTAGAGAGGTCTATTTCTGGCTCACGCCAGATACCGGGCAAGACGAGGCTGCCTTGCGTCACCGACGCTTGCGCCGTGCCACCCAAACGCGTGCTGTCCCAAGTCAGCGACAAGCCTTGTACGCCAGGCCGTGCTGTATCGCCGGGCAATGGCTTGCTTGGCAAACGTCCGGGGGCCCAACCCAACTCGGTGGCTTGGCCGCTGGTGTGCCACGACACAGCCTCACCTGCGGCACCGCGCCAATCGGCTTGCATGCTGTTGATATAGCCAGTGGGGCGCCAGCTGTTTAAGTGGTTGCGCACCATCTCCGGCATGGGCAAACTGGGTGCGAGTTGGCGCAATACATCTACATCCAATCGCGCCAAACGCACTTGTCCTTGCGTGGCTAAACCAGTGGCCAACTTAGGCCAAGACAGGTCTAGCTGCGCACCGTCCCACTGCACACCTTGCACGGTCTCAAACGACATGTCTTTCACAGCCAACTGCCATTGCTGCGCCGCCCCTGCGTCGTCGCTACCATCCAAGGTCAAACGCGCTTGCAAGCGTTTGAACAGCAACGGCTTAAGTGCTGGCGTGGCTGGCTGTCGCCACACAACGCCCACCTCGGTCAGCGCCACGTCACTGGTCAATGTTTTGAGCTGTGCACCACGGCCCCACTCGAGCCAGCCGCGCCAAGCCATATTGGCTGTTTGGATCGCCATGACATCAGAGGCTTGCGGCCATAGGCGTGTCAACATGCCGTGCACAGCAGCGCCATCTAGCTGCGGCCACTGGGCATATGCCAAGCCCTCCCAGTTGCGCCAGTTCCCGGCCTGCGTGCTGAACAGCGGCGAGTCGAACTCGGCTTGTAGGGACACGCGCTGGCCCAACTCTGGAGGCGGTGTGAAATCTATACGCACCTCGTGGCTGCGTGCGCCACTGCGCAAGACCGCGTCTACGTGCCTGAAAAGCCATACGGAAGACGCCGTTGTGTGCGCATCCACCTCTGATGTTGGTGCGAAGCCCGCGTGGTCTTGAACTTCCACGATGGCATCTTCGACCATCAGCTCAGGCTGCTCGAACACCCAGTCTAACCAGCCTGGGGTGTCGCCTGATGAGGGCTGTGACACCACCATGCCTGCCACACGCCATGCGCCGCTCGCATCGCGCAACACACGTACGCTGGGAGAGGTCACACGCAGTTGGTCAAACTCCAAGCGCCACAACCCGCGCATGCTGAGGCTAAGTTGTAACTTGGGAATGAACACATCTGGTCGCTGGGCGTCGGCGCCCACCAGCACATCACGCGCTTCAAAATAAGAGGTCCAATTGTTGGCCTTGGCAGACAGGCTGGCAATTTGAACGGGCGCGTCCAGCGCTACGCTCAACTGCAGGGCAATGTCCGAACGCCATATGTCGATTCGCGGCACAATGACTGCATGGATCAGCAAATAAACGCTGGCCACCGCTGTCCACGCTGCAAGCAAGGCAATCAATAGCCACTTCAGCACCTTGCGCACAATGCGCAAGCGAATGTTTGGAATTGAAGTGGTGGCTTGCATGGAATGAAATTATGACCGCCACTGAGGGAGACACAAACACCGACTTGCCAAAACCTAGCGCCGCCACGGCCAACTTGGCGCAATACTCGCGTTTTGTTCAGCGTATTCGCAGGCGCTACGACAAAGAGTTGGGTCTTTTACAAGCTGGAGCGCCTGATACACCTGCCATGCAAAGCTGCCTAGACAGCTTGCTCGCCACTGGCCTGGATGCCGGGCAAGCGCTGCGGGTGTTGCGCCAATTGGTGGTGGAACGTTTGGTCGTCCTAGACTGCGAGCAAGCTGCGTCCCTTGGTGTTATCACGGCCAGCATGACGGCGTTGGCTGAACTCGCCCTAGACCATGCCATGACATTGGCAACGGATGAACTGTCCCAGCATTACGGCACGCCCACAGGCCACAGCGGTGACGACAGGCACGGCCTACCTGCCAACATGTGGGTGATTGGGATGGGTAAGCTAGGTGCTCGCGAGCTGAACGTATCCAGCGACATTGACCTCATTTATGTCTACGACTGCGACGGTGAAACCTCTGGCAACGACAGGGGCTTGCAACGCATCAGCAACCACGAATTTTTTGGCAAGGTGGTCAAGCGCATCTACCAACTCATTGGCGATGTCACTGAACATGGCTTTGTATTTCGTGTGGACTTGGCCCTCAGGCCCAATGGCAGCGTTGGCCCTGCCGCCGTGTCGATTGACGCCCTAGAAGAGTATTTTTTAATCCAAGGCCGAGAGTGGGAGCGCTTCGCCTGGCTCAAAAGCCGCGTGGTAGCGCCGATGACTTTGGTCACAAATGGCTCGGCCCAGGCCTTGCGTGATGTGGTGCTGCCGTTTGTATTTAGGCGTTACCTGGACTACAACGTCTTTGATGGTTTGCGCAAACTCCACCGCCAAATACGTGAACACGCAGCCAAACGAGCCAGCGGACATCCCGAGCGCGCCAACGACGTCAAACTGTCTCGAGGCGGCATCCGAGAAATTGAATTTACGGTTCAGTTGCTGCAAGTGGTGCGTGGCGGCCAATTTCCAGAGCTGCGCAAGCGCCCCACTTTAAATGCTTTGACGCGCCTGACCAACGCCGGCTTGATGGAGGCAGACAAGGCACAAGCCTTGGCAGATGCCTATGTCTTTTTGCGCCAAGTGGAGCACCGCACGCAGTACCTTGACGACCAGCAAACCCACCAACTCCCCACACAAGACGCCGACTTGGCTTGGATGGCTACCAGCTTAGGCTTTCAAGATGTTTGTGGTTTTTTGTGCGCACTAGACACACACAGAGAAACCGTGGCGCAAGAGTTCGACATTCTGTTGGGGGGTCAAGAAGAATGCACCAACTGCAACAAAACACAACACGACGCAGACGACTTAGAGTCAGCCATTGAGGCGTTGAGTGGCGCTTTTAAAGTGCGCATTGAACAGTGGCAAACACACCCCCGAGTGCTGGCCTTGCGCGAAGACGTTCGAACCCGTCTGGCACGGCTGGTTCAACGAACCGGCGCGTGGCTTGATGCAGGACGCACCACTGAAATTGGTGCTTTGCGCCTGGCCGACTGGATGGAGCCCATGCTGCGCCGCGACAGTTATTTGGCTTTGCTGCAAGAACGCCCGTCGGTGCACGAGCGCTTGCTGCGACTCTTAGGTGCCGCCAAATGGCCTGCGCGCTACTTGATAAAACACCCAGGTGTGATGGACGAGCTGGCCAATCCCACGCTGCTCAACGAGCGCTTTGACCCCGTGCAATTCGAAGCTGAACTAGAAGCTAGGCGCTACGCCTTGCAAACGACCGGCGAAGATGGTGACGAAGAGCTGCTCAATTTGCTGCGCCGCGCCCACCACAGCGAGTTGTTTAGGACACTGGCACGTGACGTTGAGGGCATGCTGAGCGTGGAGTTTGTCGCAGACGACCTCACCGCCTTGGCAGATACAGTGCTTCGCGTCACCACCCGGTGGTGCTGGCAGCGGTTGAAAAACGCGCATCGCGACGAGCCCGCGTTGGCCATCATTGCCTACGGCAAGCTGGGCGGCAAAGAACTGGGCTATGGCAGCGATTTGGACATTGTGTTTGTATTCGACGATGACGACGAGGCCGCACCGGAGGCCTATGCGGCCTTGGTCCGCAAGCTCATCAACTGGCTGACAGTCAAAACCGCTGACGGCGATTTATTTGAGATTGATACCGCCTTGCGCCCCAACGGCAACTCTGGTTTGTTGGTGACGCGGTTTGAAGCGTTTGCCGACTACCAAGAACGCCGTGGCAGCAACACCGCATGGACATGGGAGCACCAAGCCATCACCAGGGCCCGCTGCGCTGTTGGCAGCCCAGCTCTAGCCGCCAAGTTTGAGTCCGTGCGCCACGATGTCATGGTGTCTCGCAGACAGGCCAGTGACTTGCTGGTAGAAATCACCACCATGCGCGAGAAAGTACGCGAAGCACACCGCGTTCCGCCAGACATATTTGACCTAAAGCACAGCTCTGGCGGTATGGTCGATGTGGAGTTCGTGATGCAATACCTGCTGTTGGCCAAGGCACACGCCCATGCCCAATTGCTGCCCAACTTAGGCAACATCAAGTTGTTGCGCATTGCCAAAGAGTGCGGCCTGATTCCGCCGGCTATCAGCGACGCCGCGGCCAATGCGTACAGAGCCATGCGCCAGATGCAACACCGTGCGCGCCTGGACGAGGCCCCCACCCAAGTGACCCACGCTCACATTGCCCAACACCGCGATGCGGTCTTAGATTTATGGCGTTACGTGATGCAGGAGCACTGAATGGCGACAACACACGGCGGGAATGACCCTGCAACCCGCCAGACGCAACCGCATTTGAAGGTTTAGTAGCCAGCTTAATGGCGGCTATTGAGTTTGCTCAATGTGGTGACCTGACACACCCAAGATGGCATGTCGCCTCAGGTGGCTGTTGTTAAGACCAATTCTTTGCGAAACCGATTGAGCTCTTGCACTGACTTGAAACTGCGCTCCATCAACAAGCTCATGTTGTGCAAAATGCGTTCAACCACCTTGGTCTCCCACACCGCATCAAAATTGATTTGCTTGTCCAGCCAGTGCTCCAGCCATTCGGGGTTGGGCAAACGACTTTGTATGGTGTCACGCGGAAACAGGGCCTTGCTGACGTGCAAGTTGGTTGGGTGCAACGCTTTCGCCGTGCGCCTGGCACTGGCCATGAGCACGCCGACCTTGGCAAATGACAGCCGCGCATCGTCGCCAAAGTTGTGGATGGCACGCTTCATGTAACGCAGGTAGGCGCCACCGTGGCGGGCCTCATCTTTGCTAAGCGTGGCGTAAATGTGTTTGATGACAGGCTCATCATGCCAGTCTGATGCACGGCGGTACCAGTGATTTAGTCTTATTTCGCCGCAAAAATGCAACATCAGCGTTTCTAAAGCAGGTGCAGGGTCGAAGTCAAAACGAACCGCGTGCAGTTCCTGCTCAGTAGGCGACATGTCGGGGCGGAAGCGACGCAAATACTCCATCAGCACCAACGAATGCTTTTGCTCTTCAAAAAACCAAATTGATATAAAGGCCGAGAAATCCGAATCGTTTCGGTTGTCGCGTAAAAACATCTCAGTCGCGGGCAGCGCCGCCCACTCGGTAATCGCATTCATTTTGATGGTCTGTGCTTGCTCATCAGTTAATGCGCTGGCATCGAACTTATCCCAAGGAATGTCTTTTTCCATATCCCAACGAACGGACTCTAACTGCTTAAAAAGCTCGGGGTACAGCATATGGGCTCCTGAGATACGTGCGTATGACTTGGTTGCGTTAATGGGTAATATTTTAGGCAAGCGAATGCCAGCTGGGGCTGCAGGGCCAAATACCCTTAAATCCCCTTGCTGTTTAACGTTTGACCCGGTCTTGGGGTTGCACAGCATCTAGTCGCCACTGGGTCACCGCGTCCAACAGCTCTTGCGCCACACCGAACACCCGGGCAACGTTGGCACGCTTGACCTGGCTCAGTGTTGAGGCACTACCCCCGGCCCATATAGCTATGTGGCTGGGCAACAAGTCGCGAAGATGCGTTACACCGAGCAACGCGGCTTTGGGTGAGGTGTGGCTGCTGAAACTCAGCGCCACAATATCTGCTTGCATCACCCGGGCTGCCTGCGCCAAGTCGACCGCGGGTGTTCTAGGTCCCAGTGAAATGCGGTCACAACCCATTTGCGCAAACATGCATTCGGCCATGAGCAACCCAAGGGCGTGTGGCTCATGGTTGAGCGTGGTGAGCACCACTTTGGGGGATTCTCCAGCGCCTTGAAGTGGCAGCTGTGCCATACCTTGCAACAACACACCTTGCACCACAGAAGTGAACAAGTGCTCCTCGTACAAAGCCAACTCGCCGCGCATCCACAACTCGCCCACGCGAGCGGCCATTGGGGAAATAATGCTCTCAATGGCCTGGCCTAGGCCACTTGTTTCAACATGCAGCATCAAGCTGTCGTGTAAGTTTTTCCGCTGGTGTTGTAACAACAACATCAACAACGGCTCCACTGTGACGGAGACTGCATGCGCCGCGCCGGGCTGGCAGGCGGCAAGCACCAAGCTATTCAGCGCCTCCAGCGGCTGGGCCACCACTTGGCCAGCCCGCATGCCACTGTCTAACAAGCGCTTGATCAAACGCAGCCTGGTCAGTTGCGCGTCATCGTATGCGCGCTCCTCGCCAGCACCGCGTACAGGCACCGGGAAACCATAACGGCGCTCCCACACTCGCAAAGTGTCTTTTTGTATGCCCGTGTCAAGGGCAACTTCGGCAATGGTGTGTACTTGATCGGTCATGTTGTCTGAGTTAACGCGCAGGTTGCATGCTTTTGGTAGTCATATGCATGGGTCGGCATGGACTCATACAATGTGTAAGGTGACCCAGCCTGTCCACGACAAGTGGCCGCTGCATGGGTAACATCATTACATTTAATCAAAGTATTTCACCACATGACCGTTATGTCCAGCCAATTCCGCTCTGAAAATGGCCACGTTCGCCCAAGGGTGGCGGTGGTGGGCTCTGGCATTGGCGGTTTGTCTGCGGCCTACCACCTGCGCACGGCGGCACACACCACGCTGTTTGAGTCGGGTGACTATTTTGGCGGCCACACACACACTGTAGACGTCAGCCTGCCAAACGCCCAAGGTAAGACCCAAACCATCGGTGTGGATACTGGATTTTTGGTCTTGAATGAGCGAACCTACCCAGAGCTCTTAAAGCTGTTTGCGGCGCTGGACATTCCCTTGGCCAAGTCCGATATGTCTTTCTCGGTCACTGTGCCAGGCCAGGGTTGGCTGGGCAAGACGGCGCTCGAGTGGAGCGGCACCAGCCTAAGCAGCCTGTTTTGCCAACCACTGAATGCACTGCGACCGGCCTTTTGGCGTATGTTGTTTGACACCATGCGCTTCAACAAGTTGGCCAACCGCATGGTTGGCCAGCCCTTAGACACCTCGCAAAGCCTAGGCGACTTTTTGACTGTCCACCACTTTTCAAAGCCCTTTATTGACTGGTACTTGTTGCCCATGCTGGGCAGCATTTGGAGTTGTCCCACACAACAGATGCTGGCTTTTCCAATCGCCACCTTGGTTCAGTTTTGCCACAACCACGGCCTGATTCAAGTCACCAACCGTCCCGCTTGGTATACCGTTGCAGGTGGTGCCCGCCAGTACGTTGAGGCCATCATTCAACAACTGCCAGACTGCAGGCTCAACACGCCCGTCACCCAAGTGCACCGCCATGGCGATGGCGCAGGTGTTGACATTACGTTCACCGATGCCACCACCCAAGCCAGCACCACCGAACACTTTGACTACGTGGTGATGGCATGCCACAGCAACCACAGCTTGCAGCTGCTCAGCTCGGTCAACACGCAAGAGCAAGAGGTGCTTGGCAGCATTGCCTTTCAACCCAACTTGGCCGTCCTGCACACCGACGTGGCGCAACTGCCCACAGCGCGCGGTGCGTGGTCGGCATGGAATTACGAACGCTCGCCAGTAGCCGCCAACGAGCACCAGCACGTGTGCCTGCACTACCTCATCAACCAACTGCAACCATTGCCGTTTGAGCAAACCGTGGTGGTCTCGCTAAACCCCATCAGACCCATCGCTGCGCATCACATCTTGGGCAGCTACCACTATGCCCACCCTGTATTTGACGCCAAGGCAGTTGCTGCTCAGCAGCAACTGAACGGCATGCAAGGCGAGCACAACACCTATTATTGCGGCGCTTGGACAGGCTACGGCTTTCATGAAGACGGTCTCAAGTCTGGGCAGCTGGTGGCTCAGCTGCTGCAGTCAAGACTGCTGCAGCTTGTTACAGAGGCACACGCACACGACGACGCGGACACAACGTCAGACGTCACCACAGAGCAAACGGCGCATGCGTAGGCAAGTCGCTTTGCACGGCAGCGACCACCGGCTAGATCAAACGGCTTTACAACGAGGCATGGACCCATTTACTGATCAAAGCCAGGCACTCATAGGCTTTGGTCAAGTACGCCACCAGCGCACCCGCCCCAGCAGCAACACATTTACTTACGCCAACTACTTTGTTTGGTTGCCCATGCGCACATTCAGCGCGCGGGGCTCAAGTGCGCTGCCTCGCAACCGGTGGAGCGCGCTGTCTTTTTTTGACAGCGACCACGGCGAAGGTGCAGACAACGCCCTGCTATGGCTAGACACGCTGTTGGACGCACACGGCCTGTCACACTGCACAGGCCAGGCATGGCTGCACACCTACCCACGTGTGTGGGGCTATACGTTTAAGCCTGTGAGCTTTTGGTACTGCCACACAGACTCCGGTGAGCTGGGCGCCGTGGTGGTTGAAGTCAACAATACATTTGGTGAGCGTCATATTTATGTACTGCCACAGGTCGCTTTAGGCAAGCCCATACTGGCCAACAAGACGTTTCACGTGTCACCATTTTGTGAGGTTAGAGGCGAGTACCGATTCACGTTTATGCACCGCTTTGACCGCAGCCAGGCCCTAGACCCACGCTCAAACGTACATACGCATCCAAGCCACACCGTTGCACGCATTGAATACGACGACCAAGCCATTGCACCTGGACGCACACCCACTTTACTCACCAGCGTGAGCGGACAACTAGAGCCACTCCATGCAACCACCCGCCAACGTGCCTTGTGGCGTTACCCGCTGATGACCGCCGCGGTCATGGCGCGCATACATTGGCAAGCGTTGGTGCTGTGGCGAAAGCGTGTTCCGTTCATCTCAAAACCCAAGCCGCCGGTCACTGCTGTGACACGCGCGCACGCCGACCTAGACGCATAACCATGACGACCGACTTGACCCACAAACGCGCCTCCAACCCGATACCGCCAGACGCGCCACGCGCCGCCAAGCAGGTGTTTAAGCTGCTGCAGCGTATGAGCCATGGGCGACTGAGTATCACGCTGCCAGACCGCACGCAACTGCACTATGGTGCGGCAACAGGCACGCACGCCTACATATCGTTAAACAACTGGCACATGTTCAGTGCGGCACTGAAAAGTGGTGATATTGGGTTCGCAGAAACCTATATTGCAGGTGACTGGCACACGCCCAACCTCACCCAGTTGCTGCAGGTGCTCATTTTGAATCGCACCGCCTTAGAGGACGCTATTTATGGCAACTGGCTGGGCCGTTTGTTTTACCAAGCTCGACACTGGATGCGACGCAACACGCAAGCCAACAGCCGCAAAAACATCCACGCCCATTACGACCTAGGCAACGACTTTTACCAGTTGTGGCTAGACCCGAGCATGAATTACTCCAGCGCGCTGTTCGAGCATGCCGACCAAAGCCTCACCCATGCACAGCACGCCAAAGTCAAGCGGTCGTTACAAATGGCCGGCGTCGAACAGGGCTCACGCGTATTGGAAATTGGTTGCGGCTGGGGTGCGCTGGCTGAAATGGCAACCCACGAGTTTGGCGCTGACGTGGTTGGCCTAACCTTGTCTCAAGAGCAGCTGGACTGGGCACAGAAGCGTTTGGGCGCAACACCCAACGCCAGCCGCGCTGATTTGCGCTTGCAAGACTACCGCAGCCCAGACGTCACCCGCAACCAGCACGGTGAGCACCAACTCTTTGATGCGGTGTGCTCCATAGAAATGATTGAAGCTGTTGGGCAGGCTTATTGGCCTACTTATTTTCAGACCATTGCCGCGTCACTGCGACCGGGCGGCAAGGCGTGTATCCAAGCCATCGTTATTGGTGATGACTTGTTTGACCGCTACATTCAAGGCACAGATTTTATCCAGCAATACGTCTTTCCAGGTGGGTGTTTGCCCAGCCCATCTAAATTTAAAGAGCAAGCCATTGCTGCGGGTTTGGTGGTGGAAGACAGCTTTGCCTTTGGCTTGGACTACGCCACCACGTTGGCGCTATGGCGCACAGACTTTTTGGCACAAGAGTCGGCAGTGCGTGAACTTAAGTTCGATACCGCCTTCATACGCACATGGGAGTTTTACTTGTGTTACTGCGAAGCCGCATTTTTAGAGGGCAACACCGATGTCATGCAATTCACGCTGCGCAAACCGCATTAAACCTGAGGGCTTAGCCTCAGCACGAACGAGCGCAGGCAGTTGGCGCAGCGCGGCAGCAGGTGTGCTGGCCATGTTGGCGATGTTACTGGCCACGCCTGCGGTGGCGACAACCGAGACCGCCAGCTTCAAGCGAAACAACGGTATCAACGCAGGCTTTGACCGCTTGGGCCAAGGACAACTGCGTTTTTTTGGCTTGCATATTTATGATGCACAGCTGTGGGCAAGCTCTCCCGTCAACAGTGGCAATTACGCACAAACACCCCTGGCACTCACGCTCACCTATGGGCGAAGTTTGAAAGGTCCTTTAATTGCTGAGCGCTCGCTCAAAGAGATGCGCGGCATCGCCACCGTCAGCGATATGCAAGCGCAAAGTTGGTTGACCAGCATGACCAAGCTGTTCCCAAATGTGATTGAGGGCGACCACCTCACAGGTGTTTACGTGCCCGGTGAAAAACTAACGTTTTGGCTCAACGCACGGGAGTTGGGCGAGGTCGCTGACCCACAATTTGCACGCCTGTTTGTTGGTATTTGGCTAGACGAGCGCAGCTCAGAGCCAGCACTGCGCTCGCAGCTGTTGGGCCGCAAGTGACCCCTGCACACAACTGGCGAGTTGCCAGCGCTTATGGACTGATGGCCGCGCCACTGGCGTTTGCAGCGCTGCCTTTGTACGTGCTGTTCCCGCAGTTTTACGCGACCAACTTAGGGGTGTCGCTCGCAGCATTGGGCGGTTTGCTGCTGGTGGTGCGGGCATTAGACGCGGTGACCGATCCTCTGATTGGCCGCTTGCTAGACACACATTTGCGCAGCAACAATCTAATGCCCATGGCCGTAGTTGCGGCCTTGGTGCTGCTATTGGGGTTTGGCGCGTTGTTCAAAGCACAGTCGGACTGGGGTACCACACCGCTGCTGGTGTGGGCGGGGCTGATGTTAACCCTGTGCACTGGCGCTTACAGCGTGCTGACATTGGCGCTGCAAACGTGGGTCAGTCGGGTGCACGCCAGCGCGGCCCAACAAGGCGAGCTGCAGCGCTACCTGATTGCTTGGCGTGAAGGCTTTGGGCTGCTTGGTGTGTTGGTAGGTGCCAGCCTGCCAGCAGTCGCTGGGCTAGACGCCACAACCGCCACACTGATGGCGCTGATGGTCATGGCGCTGGCTGCATGGTATTGGGTGAGGCCTGCGCTGGCGATGAGCAACGCAAACAGCTTGGCTGCGACAACGCCGTCCGTGACGCCAGCAACCGTGTCCGAGTCCGCGCCAGATCCAGCAACAACAGCGCCGTCCTTGTCCGGCGCTACAGCTACAGATGCAGTGGTCAACACGTCAGGGTTTTTTAAACAGCTGATGCTCATCCACGTGGTCAACGGCATGGCCAGCGCCATACCGGCCACATTGGTCTTGTTTTTTGTACGCGACCGCTTGCAAGCCCCAGCTGGTAGCGAGGCCTTGTTTTTATTGCTGTACTTTGCCGCCGCAGGCTTGGCCATGCCGTTGTGGCAAAGCACCATGGCGCGCATTGGCTTGGTGAAGACATGGGGGATAGCCATGGTCTTGGCCACTGCTGCTTTCGCCGTTACCGCCAGTTTGGGCAGTGGCGACAGCATCTGGTTTGCGGTCGTATGCGTCGGCAGTGGCATGGCTTTAGGCGCAGACCTGTGCGTTCCGCAAGCCATGCTCGCACAATGGTTAAACGCACCCAACGCGCACGCCAAGAGCGACACCTTGCCCCGCAAAGACGGCGTTTATTTTGGCTGGTGGAATGTGGTGAGCAAAGGCAACTTGGCGCTGGCCGCTGGTGTGGCACTGCCGCTACTTGGGGTGCTGGGCTACGTGCCAGGTGCGCCTGACAACACCCAAGCATTGGCCTGGGTCTACGGTGCTTTACCATGTGTATTGAAAGTAACAGCGGCGGGCCTTTTGTGGCACTGCTGGATTAAAAAAAGGTCTAGGGCTCACACATGACACATCTCACAACCCACACATCGGGCTCACTTGGCACACTGATGCGCGCTTTCAAATGGGTGGCCTTTGCTTGCGCAATTGCGCTTAGCAGCGCTTGCACCACAGCACACATTGGCGACTACGCCGACGATCAACCCAGCCTAGATTTGCGCACTTACTTCAACGGCCCTGTCACGGCCTATGGCATGTTCCAAGACCGAAGCGGGCGCGTTGTCAAACGCTTTGAAGTCGCTATGACTGGCACATGGCAAGGCAACAGCGGCGTGCTTGACGAGCTGTTCACATACAGCGACGGCAGCACAGATAGGCGCGTGTGGCGCTTGACCCAACACAGCGACGGGCGCGTCACTGGCGAAGCTGACGACGTGGTAGGTGCTGCCACAGGTGCTGTTAGCGGCAATGCCATGCAATGGCGCTATACACTCCGGCTGCCTGTTGATGGCTCCGTGTACGAGGTGAGCATGGACGACTGGATGTACTTGCTGAACGAGCGCATCATGATCAACCGCACAGCCATGTCGAAGTGGGGCGTTCACTTGGGCGACGTCACGCTGACCTTTATTAAGCCTGCACCTTGAGCGCGGGCATGTCTATGTTTGGCCCCATGAACCCACCAATCAACAGCTGGCAAGGCAAGGTTGTATGGGTGGTTGGCGGCTCCACTGGGATTGGCCAGGCGGTGGCCGAGACACTGGTACAACAAGGTGCCCACGTGGTTGTATCTGCCCGGACGCTGGCGCCGTTAGAAGCTTTCGTAGAGACCAATGGCAGCGCCGTAGCCAGCGCGATTGCGCTGGATGTTACAAATCCACAGTCCTGCAACGACGCGGCACAAGCCATCTGGCAGCGGCACGGTCAAGTCGACTTGGTGCTGTTTGCAGCTGGCACTTATAAAGCGTTGCGGGCTACCGAATTTGACTTACAAGTTATGACCCAACACCTGCAAGTTAATGTGCAAGGCGCTTACAACGTGTTGGCCGCCATCATGCCCAAGCTGATGGTGCAGGCCAACGCAGGACACTGCGGACACATCAGCCTGATCAGCAGCGTCGCGGGCTGGAGCGGTCTGCCCAACTCATTGGCCTATGGGCCAACCAAGGCAGCGCTCACCCACTTGGGCGAGGTGTTGTACCTTGACTTGGCCAAAACCGGCTTGGGTGTGAGTGTTGTTCACCCTGGCTTTGTGGCCACGCCGCTGACGGCGCAAAACGACTTTCATATGCCAGCACTTATTACGCCGCACGCGGCAGCACAGGCCATGCTGAAAGGCTGGGCGCAAGGTGAGTTTGATATCCACTATCCCAAACGCTTTACGCTGTGGCTTAAGCTGATTCGCTTGTTGCCACACCGTGTGGCACAAGCACTTATTTTGAAAGCCACCAAGCTGTGACCCGAGACCTCCAGCTTGGCCCGTTGAGTGCGCCAACGCAACATGCCATCCATTGGTTTGAACAACTACAGCCCAGCGACTTGGCGCATATTGACGCGCTGTACAGCGCTGACACTTTTTTCAAAGACCCCTTCAACGAGGTGCACCACGTGGCCGGCGTGCAAGCCGTTTTCGAACACATGTTCAAGCGGCTACACCAACCTAGGTTTGTTGTCACCAATGCCTTCGACAGCCATGCTGACGCGACCAACGGTGGCGGCGCTTGCTGTTTGATGTGGACATTTCACTTCAGTGTGAAGGCAGACAAAGCGGCCAAGCCGTGGGTCATACAGGGCGCATCACACCTGCGCTTCAATGCAGACGGCCTAATCACCTACCACCGCGACTACTGGGATGCTGCCGAGGAGCTGTACGAACAAGTGCCTGTGCTGGGATCGCTGATGCGCTGGCTCAAGCGCCAAGCCATGCGATAAAGTGCCGGCGCTTATAAGCCGGGTACTTGGCTGTCTTTAAAACTGGCGCGCAGCATCAGCTTGGTCAACAGCTTGTCGAGATTCGGGCGGCTGGTTCGCCAGTCCAGTTGTGCAAAGCGAAAGTCTAGGTAACCCAAGGCACAGCCCACCGCAATGTCTGACAAGCTGAAGATGTTGCCACTGCAATAAGGCTTGTCACCCAAGCCTGTGGCCATGGCGTCCAACGCTTGGTCAACTTTGGTCATTTGTCTGTCTATCCAGGCTTGGCTGCGCTGCGCTGCTTCACGACCCGCCCACGTCGCCTCTTGGCGAGCCAGCATGCAAGCGTCTAAGACGCCGTCGCCCAGCGCCTCCCACGTTTTACACTCAGCACGCTCACGTCCACTTGCGGGTATCAGGCGCGCCACAGGTGACAAGGCATCGAGATACTCAACGATGACACGTGAATCAAACACTGCCTCGCCGCCCTCCATCACCAAACAGGGCACTTTCCCTAACGGGTTGGCGTGCCCAATAAGGGTGTTGGCGTGCCACACATCTTCTTCTATAAATTGGTAGTCTAGTTTTTTCTCAGTCAACACCACACGCACTTTGCGCACGTAAGGACTCGTGAGTGACCCAATAATTTTCATAGCTGTTTACAAAAAAGAGAAATGCGAATTAATCATTTTAGCGATTAAAAAATGCACCCACGTACAATCACAGCATTTACAACACGGCCCACACCGGCCTGAATTTTGGCCTTGTCCACACCCTTATGAGTACTACTTTTGTTGACGCATCCATCTCCGCCCTGTCACCTTTAGACGGTCGCTACCACGCCAAACTTGCGCCTCTTCGCCCCTTGCTCAGCGAGCACGGGTATATGCACAGGCGTGTTCAGGTTGAAGTCACGTGGTTTATTGCGCTGACCCAGGCCAACCTGGCACAGTGCCCCGCTTTGTCGCCAGCGGCAACGGCGCACATGCTGGGCCTGGTGAGCCAATTCAGCGAGTCCGACACCCACGCTATCAAGTTGATAGAACGCGAGACGAACCACGATGTCAAGGCCGTTGAGTACTGGATTAAACGCTCGTTTGCCAACGACAACGTCGGCACCGATTTGCAAGAAGAGTTGGCCCGTGCAGCTGAGTTTGTGCACTTTGCATGCACCAGTGAGGACATCAACAACACCAGCCACGCCTTGCAAATTAAAGCTGCACGCGAGCACGTGATGCTGCCACTTATTGCAGACATTACCCACAAACTCCAGCGCATGGCGACCGCTTATGCACACGTACCCATGCTCAGCCGCACACACGGCCAAACGGCCAGCCCCACCACCGTTGGCAAAGAGATTGCTAACGTCGCCGTGCGCTTGCAGCGGGCCACACTGCGCATTGAGCAAGTGGCCATCATGGCCAAAATGAACGGCGCTGTTGGCAACTACAACGCCCACCTGAGCGCGTGGCCAGATGTGGACTGGGAAGCTTTCGCCAAGCGCGTGGTGGAAGCACCTGAGCCCGCTGGACTGGGCCTCACTTTTCAAGACTACAGCATCCAAATTGAGCCACATGACTACATGGCCGAGTTGTTTGACGCCATGGCGCGCACCAACACCATCCTCATTGACTGGTCGCGCGACGTGTGGGGCTACGTCAGCTTGGGCTACTTCAAGCAACGCCTAAAAGATGGTGAAATTGGCTCGTCCACCATGCCGCACAAAGTCAACCCCATCGACTTTGAAAATGCGGAGGGCAACCTCGGCCTGGCCAACGCACTGCTGCGCCACATGAGTGAAAAACTGCCTATTTCACGCTGGCAGCGTGATCTCACCGACAGCACGGTGCTGCGCAATGTCGGCGTGGCATTTGGCTATACCGCGCTGGCTTATCAGTCACTGCTAGCAGGTTTGAACAAACTAGAACTCAACGAAGAAGCCTTGGCCCATGACTTAGACAATGCCTGGGAAGTGCTGGCAGAGCCTATTCAAACCGTGATGCGCCGCTATGCGATTGAAGGTGCATACGAACAACTTAAAGAAGTCACACGTGGCAAAACAGTCACGCGTGAAGCGCTCCATGCACTCATCAACAACTTGGCGATTCCTGCCCCCGACAAAGCGCGTTTGCTGGCCATGACGCCGGCTACTTATGTGGGCAAAGCGGCTGAATTGGCGCTGCGCGCTGGCCAAACAAGCCAGCCAACTTGACGCCAGCCACCGGCTAGGGCTGGCTTCGTTCTAGCGCCCGTTCGCTGTAGCGGTTAAAACGCCAAGCGTTGTTTTCTACAGTGATACGGCGCCATACAGAGCGTTTTTCGCCCGGTGTCATCTCTGGCCAAAATTGCACCTCGTCAAAGGTGCGCCCGCAACCCTTGCACAAGTCATCGCCTTGGCTGGTTGAGCAAATAGCAATACAGGGTGTGTCTGGCAAGCTGTCCACCCACTTGAGCCATGCCTCTACAGCAGGCTTGGGCATGCTGTCTTCATCGGCTTCTGTCTCACCGTAATACACCAACAAGGCATATATCTCAGCCAAGTGCCTCAGCGGTGCACCCAAGGTAACGCCATCTGGCGAGGGTGACGCCCGACGCCAGTAGTTGATTGCAGACTCGATATCGGTGATGTGAATGGCAGCCATAAAACTTACAACGCCGCATGCACATACGGCTTCGCGTTCATGATAGCGCCAAGCCCTCGAAGCCATATTTATAAGGCCATACAACAATGTGATGGCTTAGGCTTTAGGGCTTGTCATCAAGTTGTTGCTGGCGCAAGGCGTTGGCCACCTGCGACAAACGGGTCGACACGATGGCCGACTCTTGCTCATCGCTGTTGCCTACAGCAGCTTGGCGGTTGGCCATGGCTTGTGCCGCCATAAACCTGTCTTTGGCCGCTTCAAATTGACCGGAATGCGCCGCACTCTCTGCCTGTGCGCGCAACGCTCTAAGCGGCTGACCCAAGGCCTGTGCCACATGTGCGGCCACTTGCCAGGCGTACGCATCAGCAGGATGGTCTACCAGCCACAGCCGCAAGGCTTGGTCAGCCATGTGCTGGGTATCGCGCGACACAGCATATGCCACCGTGGCTTTTGAGTTGAGTGTGGCATCACCACTTGCATTTGCATTTGCACGTAACGTCCCCGCCACGCTGGCTGCACTGAGCAAATCGCTGCGGTACCCACGCTTATTGGCCAGTGCGGTCTGTGCCACAGCTTGTAAGGACGCTTGGACCACCTGGTCTATGGGCTTGCCGTTGAGGTCCTGCGGCTTGATCGGCATATCCACCCACATCTGCAAAGCACTGTTGGTAATGACCCGCTGCAGAGTCGTATCGCCAGGCTGGTTTTTCTTGCTGTCCATACTGGTCTGAACGCTGAGTGCCAAGGCACTGATGCCACGCCAAGCTTGATCATGTTGCTGCAGCTGTTTGGCAGCCAATGCACCTTGGTAGCGCGCCACCCACGACTGCCGCTCAGCGTCGGCGCCCGATGTTGGCGCTGTGTGCGCCACATCAACCCATGCCTGCCACGTATCTTGGCGGGTTTGCGCCAGGACTCGCGCACGCGCGCGCATAAAACTCTGAACCGATGGCGCCAGCCAGTCGGCACGCAGCAAGCCCGCAGCAGGCGGGGGCAGGTCGCGCAACCTGACTTGCATATCGGCTACGCGCTCAGACGTCAGCGGGTGGCTTCGCAAATAGGGGAACGCGCCGTCGTCGTTTAGCCGGTTGACGTGTTGCAGCTGCTCAAACATTCTTGCAAAACCAGCGGCATCAAAACCCGCCAAGTTCTGCACCTGCAACCCTTGTCTATCGGCCTCTCTTTCCATGTCGCGAGAAAAGTTAAGGTTGCGCTGCGTGGCCACTGCTTGACCACCCAACAAGGTGGCATTTGCCAACTCGGAGTTTTGAGTCACGGCCAAGGTGCCCAGCACCATGGCGGCCATTAACCAAGGTGCGTTTTGTTCGCGCATGTTCACGATGCGCGCGATATGACGCTGTGTGACATGGCTCAACTCGTGCGCCAATACCGAGGCCAGCGCGTGCGCGTCATTTGCCATGGCAATCAAGCCCATGTTGACGCCCATATAGCCACCTGGCAATGCAAAGGCGTTGACGCTGGCGTCATTGATCAGAAGAACCTGCCAAGCCAACTGCTGCGCCATCTCTGGACTCACTTCGCCTTTGTCTACAGCGGCCGTGTACAAGCTGTACCAAATGTTGTCGACATACTGCGCCAACAGCACGTCGCTGGCCACATTGCCGCCTGCGTACAAGTCGCGCACAATGCGCGCACCCAAACGCCGCTCATCGCTGAGGCTTAAATTGCCCGTTTCGCCCAGCGATGGCAGTGCCACCTGCGGCGAGCCGGCGTTCACACCCTCGCTGGCGCTTAACCCACTTTGTGCGTGCACAGGCAGCACGAAGAGGGGCCCTATAAAAGCCGCACAGATTAGCAGCACGCGCAGTTGGATAAGAATTCGCATAGTCTTATGATGCTTAATCATGTTGTTGGTTGCATGCAACCACTCCACTATCAATTTATGACAACCTAGAAGCCCTCTGTGAGCACATCACCCCTAACCCATTTCGACGCCCAAGGCCATGCACACATGGTCGATGTTGGCGACAAAGCCTCCACCAAACGCACGGCAGTTGCCACAGGCTTCATCAGCATGCTAAGCGCAACCAAAGACCTTATCGCACAAGGTAACGCAAAAAAAGGCGATGTGCTGGGCGTAGCCCGTATTGCCGCCATTCAAGGCGCCAAACGCACAGCAGACCTTATTCCGCTGTGCCACCCGTTGGCATTAAGCCACGTAAGTGTGGGCTTTGACCTACAAGACGACGGTATACGTTGTACGGCTACCGTTGAAACAACTGGCCCCACCGGCGTTGAAATGGAAGCGCTCACCGCCGTTCAAATTGGCCTTCTGACCATTTACGACATGTGCAAAGCCGCCGACCGCGGCATGACCATGACGGACGTCAAGGTGTTGGAAAAACACGGTGGCAAATCAGGCAGCTTTATTGCGCAGAAGTGAGCGCTCACCTACTGGTGACTTTTCCGTGGTGATTTGTATTTATTGAAGAGCTTGTCCCATTCCTGTCCCACTGAGGATTGGCAATGGCTACTTTTCGTTTTCGCAGCAACAGATGGCAGGCGCGTGTTCGCCGACAAGGTCATCCAGATGAAACCCGCAGCTTTCTTACTCACAAAGAGGCAGAGCGTTGGGCTAGAACCGTTGAGTCTGGAATAGACCACGGCAGCTTTATCAGCCCAACACAGGCCAAGAAAACAACACTTGGTGATTTAATCCAGCGGTACATAGCCGAAGTGCTTCCCAGCATGAAAGGCGCAACTGATGACACCATTCGGCTGAAGGCCATATGCCGACGACCTATTTGCAGGAATAGCATTGCGTCTTTATCCCCAGCCAAGATTGCCGAGTACAGAGACATACGGCTTAGAGAAGTCGCTCCGGGAACAGTCGTTAGAGAACTCGCGTATTTGTCCAGCATCATCAATCACGGACGCAGAGAGTGGGGCATTCATGCCAACAACCCAGTAGCGCTGGTGCGCAAGCCAACCCAGCCAAAGGGTAGAGAGCGGGTTTTGTCATTAGCGGAGCGTGAGCGTCTGCTTGCTGAGCTTCAGCCAACCGGCAGGCGCAATACGTGGATGCCGTCCGTAGTCATTCTTGCGTTGGAGACAGCTATGCGCCGCAGTGAACTGTTGGCATTGCGCTGGGGGGATATCAACCTCGACCGCAGAACAGCCACACTACAAATGACCAAGAACGGCGAGAGCCGCATAGTGCCACTTTCAACCACTGCGATCCAAACCTTAACGTCCATGCCCCAAAGCGTCTGCGGTGCGGTGTTTCCCATAACTTCTTGCGCGTTAGCTGCTAATTTTGACAATGCCGTGGAAAGAGCCAAGTTGCCAGACCTGCATTTTCACGACCTGCGCCATACAGCCATCACGAACATGGCAAACAAGCTGCCCAACCTGATCGAGTTGGCGGCGGTGTCAGGACACAAGAGCCTGAAGATGTTGCAGCGGTATTACCACCCGGACGTGGAAGACTTGGCTCGGAAGCTCGGATAGATCAGCAAGTGACTTACCGATGCATATTCGACTCAGTGACCTGTGAAAATCATTCTAAGTACAGAATCCTTTCCTTTTTGACCGTGGTGTGTGTGTCTGCGCGGGTGCTGCGATGACTTCGAATTAAGCCTAATTAACAAAGCTAGTAAATAGAATAATATCGAGTGGCTTTATCAGGTTTAATCAACCAAATATTGAAGGTAAGTTTTGATCATTTCGGTACTTCACAGCCCCAACCTCCCACACCAAAAGCAGTTTTATTGGGATGGAGGTCTCAAACCGAAGAAGTCGTTATTGTCACTTCGCTACCTAGTTGAGACCAAGGCCGTTGATAATTTAGACGAGTTGTCGAGGCTACTACTTGAACTAGAAAGCGATCCGTTTAGATTCATTATTCGTGGCCAATTGGTTGAAGGAACAGACAAGAGCAAGCCTGTACTAAGGCGAATAGCCAACGCACTTGCGCCACCTCAAGAAGCACCGTTTGCAGACATGCCGTCTAGCTGGTTGATGATAGACATCGACAAGCAAATGCTTCCAGATGACATCGACTTGATAGCGCAACCTGAAGAGGCAATAGGATTCCTTATTAGTCGACTACCAACAGAATTTCACAACTGTTCAGTCCACTACCAGCTATCAGGCTCAGCGGGGGTCTTTGATACAAACCGAGTCTCTGCACACCTTTTTTACTGGCTATCAGAACCAACCACATCGGCAAAAATAAAAGGATGGGCAAGCGCGGTTAACAGTGAATATCGCTTAATCGATGTAACCCTTTTTCAAGCTGTACAGCCCCACTACACATCAAAGCCTCTCTTCCCGTCTGACCACACAGACCCATTTGCTGGCAGGCGCAGTGGGCTGATTAAGAAGGCGCAGGCGGCAGTTACGATTGACTACAGCGTTGTTGAAAAAGTTAAGGCACATAAGCAATCCAACACGCAGCAAACGTTTGAAGGCGTAAGCGGCTACGAGAACATCCTCGCTCAAATTGGTGATGGCTTAGGTGGCGAAGGCTTTCACAACCCATTGCTGCGTGGCGTTGCATCTCATGTATCCGTCAGTGGACGAGAAAGGGCTGAAGCAACACGAGAGTCATTGAAAGTTGACCTGAGAGAACGCATTGATGCTGCTGATAGCTCGAACCACACGTTTGAAGAAATTGAGCGATACAAGAGCGATGCCATCCTAGATGGACTGATTGACAGCGCCATTGAAAAGTTTGGTGATGCAAACGCTGCTGCTCCTTACTTTGACATTGTTGAGTTGCCACTTGAAGAGGCGGAAGAAAAGCTGAACCAAACGATAGAGGAGTTTAGTGAAAGACTCCACAAGTATTGCAACAGTAAGCCACTCGACTTTCTATCTCCACCGTCACTTGCAATAAAGGCGACTGCTGGACTTGGTAAGACAAGCAAGTTAATCAATAAGCTGATCAGCCGAAACGCCATTGAGCTTGGAGATATTCACTACTTCGTGCCAACCCTTGCCCTTTCTGAACAACTGAGAGCAGATTTGGATGCGGAGTTGAGCTTTGAGGTGGATTCAACCTCCCTAGGCTTATTCACCTTCAGTCGAGTTCAGATTATCAAAGGGCGAGATAAGACCGATGAGGATGACAACCCACTGTGTGAGAAGGCTGCGTTAGCCAAGGATGTGGCAAAACTTGGACTGAGTGTTGCAACCACCCTTTGCAAGAGCGGTAAGAAAACTTGTCAGTTCTACGACTCATGTGGTTATCAAAAGCAGTTCGGGAATACAAAAGCTGAAGAACAGGCTGAGGCAGAGATTCCTGAGTTCAATAAGGTGTACAGCGAGGTCAAGGTGATGGCGCATAACCATCTTTTCCTCAACACCAAAGGAAGAATGAGGAAGCCCAAGCTAGTCATCGTTGATGAGGCATTTTGGCAAACAGGCATTGATGAAACACTTGTCTCACCGACTGACCTCATAACAATTCAAAAGCCAATCTCTGCCTTCATCTTCCAAACACTGCTCAACCCAGGTTCACCACCACTACTGAAGGCATTGAGAGATGCTGGCTATGACGAGTGGCAGTTAGAGGCGGAAGCTGATGAGATTGAAGAAGAGGTGGCAGTCAAGGTTGACATCAAGCCTGATATGGAAACGTTTGAGCAAGGTAAAAGACTTTCGTTATCAGCCTATGTCGTTAAAGCTCACATCCTATTGAAGCACTTGTCAGCTGAGTTGGGACGTGTTGACAGAGATGAAAGCCATGTTGTTAGGTATGAGCCTAAGAGCAATGACAAGAAGAATAAAAAGGCTGGTCAACTTGTCATGACCACCCGTAAGCGCCTCAACGTTGACTCCGACACCCCAATCATCTTTATTGACGCTACCGCCCAGAAGGAAATATTGGAGCAGTTCGTTGAGTCGGTTGATGTCGTTGAGATACCTGCTCAGCGCAAGGCAACTATTCATCAATTTACAGATAAGACATTCAGCAAGACGAAGCTGCTCAGTGCAGATGGTGAGTTGCTCTCTCAGGTCAAGGAGTTCATCGCTGCTGTAGCCTCTAAAGGGGCTACTTTGGTTGCCTGTACGAAGGGGGTTAAGACTGCCATATGCGGTGATGGGAATAGCTATGAGGAAGCCTCTTTTGTTAACTTTAGCAACCTACGTGGGCTTAACGATTACGCCTCGTTTGATAACGTCATCATCTTAGGTAGAGAGCAACCAGCTGCTAGTGGGATGTCAGACCAAGCTAGGGCTATGTGGTGGGACTCAGAAGAGCCGCTACAGGGGTTACAGGACAAGAGTGGTAACCAGCCCTACATGAATGAACCAAGGGGCTACAGGGGCATTCAGAGGGGTTCTGTGCAGGTACAAGTGCATCCTGACAGGCGGGCACAGTTGCTGCTGGAACAAGTTAGAGAAGCTGAGAGTGAGCAGGCTTTAGACCGACTTCGACTGCTTAGGGGCGAAGGTAAACAGAGGCAGGTTTATGTTCTTAGCAATGTGCCTTTGAATATCACTGTCGGCTATGGATGGAGTTGGGCTGAATACCAGCAACTGCTCTCATTGTGGGAAGAAGCGGATGGTGTGTTGCCTCTTAACCCTGAGCACTTGATGAAAAGGTGTCCCATTAACTCTAAGGGGATGACTCGGACGAAAGAGTTGATACAAGGTTGGAAAAGGTCGGAAATGCTAATAGTAAATACTATTAGGAAAAGCGACCTTTATGTCAGCGAATACCGTCCTGTTGATAGTAGCTCTCGATGGTCGTCAGCCGTGATTGCGGCTAATGTTGTGCCTGAGGTGGCGAAGGCTGTGTTGGCGGAAGTCGTTGGTGCAGCGGTTGAAACTAAATCAGGATGATAAAAATGAACCTTCATGAAATTAATACTCTTAGTGTTATCTGCTTTTGGATTTGTACTCAATATGGCGGCACAAAGTGCGGTTTCAGGATCAGCATCTATGACTAATCCTGAGGGCTATAAAAGCACCCCCGCCCCCTTAAGTGTGACGTTGACTGCGGATGGAGTTGGAAGCAGTATCAAAAATCGCTTGAGGTGCTTCGGGCTTGTTTGTGGGTAGCGCCAAAGAAGACTAAGGACTTGATGGCTCTTATCCCTGACATATCGGAGAGAACGGCTAGAGACTGGCTGAATGAGCTAAAAACGGCAGAAAGTCTAATAATAAATACTGTTAGAGAATTTGCCGACTTTTAAGATGGGTGTTTCCAGTATGTTTGATTCCACTGATAGCACAATGCCAAAGCTATGTGAGACGTGCGCCAGTGACAATTCGTTAGGGGAATAAGGCTGCATCGCCAGAATCTAAGCTGTCAGCAATTAGATGACGAACTGGCTGACTAAGCGTGGGCGAAATAGAAACCCCCGCAACTAACATCGGAGAGTACTCACTTTTGAGATCCACCTTTGGTGAGATGTCAGAGGCTGCAAACGCCAATGAACCCATACCGCCAACTAAAACTATCAACGCTTTCAAAACCATACATACTCCTTGTGTCATTACGCGACTATCGGTTCAATGTGCACAGTACATAAGGAACGGAAAGTATTTACGCTCCCTTTTGCAATTTAAATATCAAATGCAAGTCAGCTTCGGGCATTCTATAGAAATTGAGGGTGTAGCGACCACTTTGCCATCAAACTTATAAGTTTAGTGTGTCAATATGCACTAAAGGTGTGGCTCATTACCTCAATCTGGGCTGGAGGACTTTTGAAGGGGACGCGTAGCTGGCTTGGCGCTGGTTTTGTGATTGATTCGACTATCAAACCAAACATTTTATAACTGCACTGGTCTGGCCAATATTCAACCCAAGAGTCTTAGTCACATCCTACAAACCCGTCAGCCAAGCAGTCGCGAGCCATTCCTTGGGCTTGCTCTAGTTGCAACGATGTCATTTTATTAGCTACGATTCCTCTGTTTTTCAAAGCCGACTTGTTACCTGTCGCCGCTGCTAAATTCCACCACATGTGCGCTTTTACGAGGCTTTTCTCAACACCATTACCCTGCGCATACATCAAGGCTAGGTTGTGCTGTGCAGCTGGATGACCCTTAACCGCAGCCAGCTTGAAGAGCCTCACAGCCTCAGCGTAGTCCTGGCCCACGCCCTCTCCATTTGTGTACATCACGCCAAGGTTTTGCGCGGCTAGTACAAGACCCTGCTCGACGGCTAGCTTGTAATAGCGAGTCGCTTCGACATCGTCTCGAGCAACGCCAATACCCTTGCTATAGAAAACACCAAGGTTGTACTGGGCACTTGCATTTCCTTGTGCAGCAGCCAACTTGAAGTAGTGATGCGCTTCAATGAAATCTTGAATGACACCCCAACCACTGTTGTACAACGCACCTAGGTTGAGTTGGGCCAAGGCATTGCCTTGATTGGCAGCTAGCAAGTAGTAGCGAGCTGACTCAATGAAATTAATTACAACACCATCACCTTTTTGGTGCATCTCACCCAGTCGAAACTGCGCCAATGGACTGCCTTTAGCCGCAGCCTTTTGATACAAATGAAAAGCCTCAGCATAACTTTGAACTGCACCTTGGCCTTTGTCATAGGCAATACCTTGGTTGTACAGGTCAAGGGTTTCTACATCTTCTTTGTCTATCGAAACGGCTGTTAACACGGGCGATTCATGCGGGCCGCGAGTAGACCTAGTCGAGTCTAAAGACATCACATTTAGGATGAGCTGAGCTGATATGTTGCCGTTAGCTGCAGCGCGTTCAAAGTTAAAACGCGCTGCGGGGTAGTCTCCATTTTGGTATGCGACTTGCCCAACCTCAAAGTCCCCAGCACGGGTGGATATGCTTATAGTTGACAGCAATAAAAGTAAGCAACTTTTTACTAACATTTCTATATCATTGCATCTCTCATCTATTAATGCACGATGATTAATAATAACCCTCTTATCACAAAGACAATTATGTCGTGGACAAAGCTGTTGTAATTTAAAACTGTAATTCTAGAAAGACAATTATGTCGTGGACAAAGTTGTTGTAATTTAAAACTGTAATTCTAGAAAGACAATTATGTCGTGGACAAAGTTGTTGTAATTTAAAGACTGCAATTCTAGAAAAAGAATTATGTCGTGGACAAAGTTGTTGTGATTGCGGATAAAGCTGCACAACGCCTCGTTTAAAGGCAAGTATTCTTAGCATGAGGGTGTACAAAGCTCACTAGGTAGGTCCAAATCCACTCTACTTTGTATCTGGGCAGGTACAACAGTATCTGACTATCTAACAACCCCTCCCCGCCCCCCATCGAACCTCTAGGCCAACGCTAGTGGCGGGCTAGTCTGATGCATTGGCGGGTGTCGCCACAGTAAGCGCGCGAGTTGAGCCATATCAAGCCAGTATCCGAACACATAGCGTGTATGTCCTTAGAGAGAACGCATTGCCCTTGACGTGTGTCGGATGGTCAGTCTATGCTTACCTCAGGTTTGGGAATCTTGTCCCAATCCTGTCCCACTAACCCAAGGAATTAGGGACAAGTAGACAAGAAATACAAACGCATCAATAACGGCTCTTTAGGGGCTTGTACGAGGAAAATCACCTGATTTTCTACCGCCGTTCAAATTGGCCTTCTGACCATTTACGACATGTGCAAAGCAGCCGACCGCGGCATGACCATGACGGACGTCAAGGTGTTAGAAAAACACGGTGGCAAATCAGGCAGCTTTGTTGCCTGAGCTGTTTACGTTGCGGCTTGCTCAACGCCGGTGTTGTCAGCCGTACATTTTGGCTGCGTTGGGTCACGGGTGATGACCCACTGCATCAAGGGCGAACCGGTGGTGGGGGTGACTGACATGACCACCGTACAGCTGCCGGCGTTGGCCGTACCGTTGATGATGATGCGCAGCGAGGCCGCATCGCTGCTGCTGGCAACCGTGGCCTCTCCGCTGGGCAGCGTCAGTGCACCGCTTTCTGACAGGCCGGCTGTTACGCCTAGTTTGGCCAAGCTGTCACAGGCATCTACAACGCCGCCTTGCTCGACCAAACACCGAGAAGCAGCTGTTTGAAGTGCGGCCCCACCTGACAGGTTGGTGGCCCAGCGCGCGCGTTGTGTGTTGTTTTGATAAGCAGGAATCGCCACTGCCGCCAACACCCCAATGACGGCAACCACCACCATCAACTCAATGAGCGTAAATCCTCGCTGCGCTTGCAAACGTGTATGTGATGAAGTGATCATGTAAGCCTCCCAGCCTATTGCTACCTGAATTGGTAGGTGTTTGTTGTGTGTGCAGCGCGTTGGCCACGCCCGCCATTTTTGCAGATACGGCTCAGTTGGTAGATCAATGGGCCCTATACCGCTGCTGCCTTGGCTCAAACGCTGGTAGCAAGTAGCATACAGCTGGGCATGCCTGGTGTCACCCACAGCCATCAGCGGGTTGGGGCATGGCACGCCTGTGAGCCACTTCGGCGTCAAGGGTATTGGGTATTTAATATTGGCCACACTATTGGGGCGAAAAAAAATGGCAACGCACTGCTGCGTTGCCATCGTAGCCCTACCAACAGGCTTGGAGCTTTACAGCAGTGCCTTGAGCAGTTTGCCCATTTCAGATGGGTTGCGTGTCACGGTAAAACCGCAAGCTTCCATGATGGCGAGCTTGGCTTCTGCCGTGTCATCACCACCAGAAATCAATGCGCCTGCGTGGCCCATGCGCTTGCCGGCTGGCGCCGTGACGCCTGCGATAAAGCCCACGATAGGCTTGGTCATGTTGTCTTTGCACCAACGCGCGGCTTCGGCCTCGTCTGGCCCACCGATTTCGCCAATCATGATGACCGCGTCGGTGTCCGGGTCGTCGTTGAACATGCGCATGACATCGATGTGCTTCAAGCCGTTGATAGGATCGCCACCAATGCCCACAGCACTGGATTGACCCAAGCCCAGCTCCGTCAACTGGCCCACCGCTTCGTAGGTCAACGTGCCTGAGCGCGAGACCACGCCAATGCGACCCTTTTTATGAATGTGGCCTGGCATGATGCCGATCTTAATTTCATCGGGTGTGATGAGACCTGGGCAGTTAGGGCCTAACAGCAAGGTCTTCTTGCCGCCTGCGGCTTCCTTGGCCGCCATGCGGTTGCGCAGCTCCAACATGTCGCGCACTGGGATGCCTTCGGTGATACAGATCGCCAAGTCAAGCTCAGCTTCAACCGCTTCCCAAATGGCTGCAGCAGCGCCGGCTGGCGGCACGTAGATGACAGATACCGTTGCGCCTGTGTTGCTGGCAGCATCTTTAACAGTGCCAAAAATTGGGATGTTAAAAATAGACTCGCCAGCTTTTTTAGGGTTGACGCCAGCCACGAAACAGTTTTTGCCGTTTGCGTACTCTTGACACTTTTCAGTGTGAAACTGGCCCGTTTTACCGGTGATACCTTGGGTAATAACCTTGGTGTCTTTGTTAATGAGGATAGACATGCTTGTTCCTTATTCTCTTTCTGGCTTAGGCTGCGTTCACAGCGGCCACAATTTTCTCGGCGGCTTCAGCCATCGAGTCGGCGCTGATGATTGGCAAACCAGAGTCAGCCAACATTTGCTTGCCCAAGACCTCGTTGGTGCCTTTCATGCGGACCACCAGTGGCACGCTTAAGTCAACAGCCTTACAAGCTGTAATCACGCCCGTTGCGATGGTGTCGCAGCGCATGATGCCACCAAAAATATTGACCAAAATGGCCTTGACCTTGGGGTTCTTCAACATGATTTTGAAGGCTTCAGTCACTTTCTCAGGTGTCGCGCCGCCGCCAACGTCCAAGAAGTTGGCCGGCTCTGCGCCAAACAACTTGATGGTGTCCATGGTCGCCATGGCCAACCCTGCGCCGTTGACCAAACAGCCAATGTTGCCGTCTAGACTGATGTAGGCCAAGTCAAATTTAGAGGCTTCAACTTCGGCTGCGTCTTCCTCGTCCAAATCGCGGTAAGCCACCACTTCGGGGTGGCGATACAGCGCATTGGCATCAAAGTTGAACTTGGCATCCAGCGCCATGACAACGCCTTTGCTGTCACGGTTCAGCGGGTTAATTTCCACCAATGACGCGTCTGTGTCCATGTAGCACTTGTAGAGCTTTTGGAAAATATCCACGGCTTGCGCGGTGGAGTCCGCTGGCATACCAATCGCATCGGCAATTGACTTTGCCTGCTCAGCGCCTAAGCCTGTGAGCGGGTCAATAAACGAGGTGATGATTTTTTCGGGTGTGCTGTTGGCCACTTCCTCAATGTCCATGCCACCTTCGCTAGAGGCAATGAATGCCAGCTTTTGCGTGGCGCGGTCTGTCACGATTGAGACGTAATACTCTTGCTGGATGTCAGCGCCGTCTTCTATGTAGAGACGGCGGACTTTTTGACCCTCGGGTCCTGTCTGATGGGTCTTGAGTTGCATACCCAAAATGTCACCCGCCAAGGCCTTGACGTCGTCAATGGACTTGGCCACTTTAACGCCGCCGCCTTTGCCGCGCCCGCCAGCGTGAATCTGGGCTTTTACAACCCAAACTGGTCCGCCCAATTTCTGTGCGGCTTCAACAGCCTCTTGCACGGTAAAAGCGACAATGCCCCTTGGTGTGGGCACGCCGAACTGTCGCAAGATTTCCTTGCCTTGATACTCATGAATCTTCATGTCAGGACTCTCAAAGTGTGATGCAACCGTTCCCACGCAACTCTGTACCGAGCCTGTTTCTAAACTTGGCGCACGGGGGAAAAAACAAACGTGAACTGTATCATGTTGCATCGCACCATTCGCTTTTTACAGCTGACAAACATCACCTTTGAGACTGGGCTGGATTAATATTGCTATCCCAACGCCCATAAAACCTTACATATAAGTTATGACGAATATTTTCATAGATGGCGAGGCTGGCACCACAGGCTTACAAATACGCGAACGTTTGCATGGCCTTAACCATGTCAACTTGCTCAGTATCGATGCCGAGCAGCGCAAAAATCCTCTCGCCAAGCAAGCGCTGCTGGCCCAAGCTGATGCCGTGGTTTTATGCCTGCATGACGATGCCGCACGTGAGACCGTGGCGCTGGTGGACGAACTGGTTGCACGCAATGTCCATGCACCTCGCATCGTTGACGCATCCACCGCCCACCGCGTGAGTGATGGCTGGGTCTATGGCTTTGCTGAGTTGTGCAATGCGCAACCACAACTGATTAAGCAAGCCAACCGGGTGAGCAATCCTGGCTGCTACGCCACAGGCGCTATCGCCATGCTGCGCCCCTTGGTTGACAGCGAACTTATCGCGTCCAGTGCACAGGTGTGCTTGCCCAGCGTGAGCGGCTACAGCGGCGGCGGGCGAGCCATGATTGAAGCCTACGAAGCCGCTCGCGCACCATTGTTTCAGTTGTATGGCTTGGGCTTACAGCACAAGCATCTGTCTGAAATCATGCACTGGAGCGGCCTGCAAACCGCGCCTTTGTTTGTACCCAGCGTTGGCAACTTTGCACAAGGCATGTTGGTACAGCTCCCTTTGCACCATTCTCACCTCAACCACGCAGGCGGGACAGCTGCAGTGCTCAAGGTGCTGCGATCTCACTACGCTGGGTCAGAGTTCGTGCATGTCATCGATGGTGGCAGCAACCCAGCCAACTTAGACGCCACAGCACTTGCCAACACCAATGACTTGGAGCTGCATGTGTTTGGTAACGACGCCAACGGTCACACGCTGCTGGTTGCCCGCTTGGACAACTTGGGCAAGGGTGCCAGCGGCGCAGCAGTTCAGAATCTCGGACTGATGTTTGGCTGGTAGTTGCCAGCGGCCGGTGAGGCGCTGGGTGAATGTGCCGTGTCATTTGAGTGCGCAACCCAGCGCCAGGCTCAGTTGTCTAACAGCCTAACTTTTACTTTTTTACCCTTGATGCGACCCTCATTGAGTTTGTCGCAAGCACGCTGTGCGACTACCTTGTCTATCGCCACATAGGTCGAAAACTCGCCCAAGGCAATTTTGCCAATCTGCGCTTTATCGAAGCCTGCCTCGCCAGTCAGTGCACCTAAGATATCACCAGCTCGAATTTTTTCTTTGCGCCCGCCTGCAATTTGCAAGGTGCGCATGGGTGCTTGAAACACCATATTGCCGGTGCTGAGCTTGCCCAAGTCTTGCCAACGGGCTGAACGCCCTGTTTGCTCCTCAATGCGTGCCACACGGCCCATCTCGGGCATGCTCACCAAACTCAGTGCCTTGCCAGTCGCGCCAGCACGACCAGTGCGGCCTACGCGGTGCACATACACCTCAGGGTCTGGCGTGGTGTCGACGTTGATCACCGCACTTAGGTTGGCAATATCTAGACCCCGAGCGGCCACATCTGTGGCCACCAGGACAGAGCAACTGCGATTTGAAAACTGCACCAACACTTGATCGCGGTCGCGCTGGTCTAAGTCGCCGTGCAGCGTAAGTGCTGAAAATCCCAGCCCCCGCAATACCTCTACCAAGTCGTTGCACTGCGCGCGCGTGTTGCAAAAAGCAACCGTTGAATCTGGCTGGTGGTGGTTTAGCAACTCTGACACGGCGTGCAAGCGCTGTGTTTCAGACACCTCATAAAACCACTCGTCGATCGTCACGGCCTCATGAACGGTGTCGACTTGAACACGCTTGGGGTTGCGCATAAAGCGCGCCGCCATGCTGTCGATGGCCTGCGGATAGGTGGCCGAAAACAGCAAGGTTTGACGCGCCGCAGGGCAGTGCTTGGTCACTGCGGCAATGTCGTCCGCAAAGCCCATGTCCAACATCCGGTCCGCCTCGTCCAGTACCAAGGTGTTGATGTGTTTCAGCTCTAAGTTGCCGCGCTGCAAATGGTCTAGCACCCGCCCTGGCGTACCCACAACAATGTGCGCGCCATGCTCAAGACTGGCAGTTTGCCCTCGCAAGGCCACGCCGCCGCACAGCGTTAAGACCTTGACGTTGTCCAAAGCCCGCGCCAGTCGGCGCAGCTCTGCGCAGACCTGGTCTGCCAGCTCTCGCGTAGGGCACAACACCAGCGTTTGCACGCTTACATTTTTAGGGTCGAGATTGTGCAACAGCGCCAACCCAAATGCGGCTGTTTTGCCGCTGCCTGTTTTGGCTTGAGCAATCACATCGCTACCAGCCAGCGACAGCGGCAAGGTTGCCGCTTGAATGGGTGTCAAGGCGTCAAAACCCAAGGAGGTCAAATTGGTTTGTTGTGCCGGGCTCAAGCCCAGCGAGGCAAAGGTGGCTGTTTGCGCAGCGTTGTTGGTTGCAGTCATTCCCAATTATCGACTGCATTGCACCCGACGTCGCGCTAATCGTCACTGCCATCGAAAAAGCCTTGGCTGTGTTCGTTGTCGGCGTCCAAGTACCCATGTTGATCTTGATCGTTGCCATGGCTTGATGGCCAGCCGTCGCCCGCGCCGCTCGCCACACGTGGGACCACAGCTCTCACCACGCCACCATCAAATCCCCGTGCTGCCAAAAACCGCATTTGCTTGGCTTGGCCTTTGGTATCTGCTGGCGCTTCGCCGAACTTTTTAGCCCATACGGACTGCGCCCTTGCCATCTCTGTGTCTTTTAAATGGGACACCGTCTCGCGCACCAAATCGTCGCTCAAGCCCTTGGCTTGCAACTCAAACTTGATGCGCAATCCGCCCAATTTTTTACCCTTTGTATTAACCACACTGTTGGCCACGCGCTGTTCACTGATAAGGCCTTTGGCCTCAAAGTCGTCTAGCACGCGTGCCAGCGCCCCATCGTCGGTTTCAAGCGCCCGTAACTTGCGCGCCAGTTCAGCCTTGGAGTGCTCGCGCTGGGTCAGCAAGCGCAGCACGCGACCTTTCAATGACAGGGCTGGTGCAGGCATGGCCTATGTCGCTTGGTTACACCTCGTCGTCGCTGACGACTGGCGCTGGTGTGGCAACAGGTACGCTGAGCTGGGGCACATTCAATGCATCACGTACCTTGTTTTCGATTTCACGAGCCAGTGCGACGTTTTCTTTCAAGAATTCGCGTGCATTGTCACGGCCTTGCCCAATCTTTTCACCTTGGTAGGCATACCAAGCGCCCGACTTATTCACTATGTTGTGGAGCACGCCCAGGTCAATGATTTCGCCCTCACGGCTAATGCCTTTACCAAACATGATGTCAAACTCTGCCGTCTTAAACGGTGAGGCAACTTTGTTTTTCACCACTTTCACACGTGTCTCGTTACCAATAAGCTCATCGCCCTTTTTAATAGAGCCTGTGCGACGAATATCCAAACGAACTGACGCGTAAAACTTCAATGCGTTGCCGCCTGTGGTCGTTTCTGGGCTGCCAAACATCACACCAATCTTCATGCGTATCTGATTGATAAAGATGACCGTACAGTTCGCCTTCTTGATGGAGGCTGTCAGTTTGCGCAGGGCTTGGCTCATCAACCTGGCTTGCAAGCCGGGCAACGAGTCGCCCATGTCGCCTTCTAGCTCGGCTTTGGGTGTGAGTGCCGCCACTGAGTCAATGACGACCAAGTCAACAGCGGCAGAGCGTACCAAACTGTCCACAACCTCCAAAGCTTGTTCGCCTGTGTCTGGCTGCGAGATCAACATGTCTTCTAAGTTGATACCCAACGATTTAGCGTATTGCACATCAAGTGCATGCTCGGCGTCGACGAAGGCGCAAATGCCGCCCAGCTTTTGCATCTCTGCAACCACGTGCAAGGTGAGTGTTGTTTTACCTGATGACTCTGGGCCGTAAATTTCAATGACGCGCCCACGCGGCAGGCCACCAACGCCCAAGGCCACATCTAGGCCCAGTGAGCCAGTTGACACCGTTTGAATGTCTGCAATGACCTCACCTGCGCCCAGACGCATGATGGTGCCTTTACCAAATTGCTTTTCAATTTGCGCCAATGCGGCTTGCAGGGCTTTGGCTTTCTCGGCATTGATGCCTTTGACGGGTGCGTTCATGATGAACTCCTTGTTGGCGCAGCGTCGGAAGCTGCTGGGGTTAACTGATGGAATACTGTGGCGTTTCCGCTGTACCAGACGGCTTGTTGTTATGTACAGGCTGGATGCTTAAACAGTAGTTTAACCACTTGTTAAATCAATTTATACAAATATTTAGTCAGTTTACGTTACTATTAAACCCATGCCAACGACCGCAATCACAGCGCGCCATTCCGATTGGCGCAGCACCCACTTAGGCCGGCTGTTGGGTCAGGCCCTGCACCGCTTTGACGCCAGGGTATTGGCGCTCATGACAAACGATGTCTTGGTGCCGTTGGCCTTGTCCAACCTAGCCGCACGCCAACAAGTCGGCGCAGCGCACATACACATCACCAGACATTTGCCGTTGGACGGCGCGCGCCTGATGGACTTGGCACACGCTGCCAACATGAGCAAGCAAGCCATGGGCGACTTGGTTGACCAATGCGAAGCTTGGAACTTGGTGCGGCGTGTGCCGCACCCACACGACAAGCGCGCCAAGCTCATACAGTTCGCGCCAGACGGTTTGGCTTGGCTTGGTGCCTTCGAGCGTGCAGTGGCGCAAGCGCAGCAGGAGTTTCAGACAGATGTAGGCGCCAGCGTCGCCACAGTCACCACCTTGGGACTAGAGGTTTATACCGCTGGCACTTTGTAAGCGCCACGCCAACAATGCAGAACTAAAATGCAATGAATGACAAGCTAGGCCGTGGGCAAGACTTGTCAAACAGGCGCCCACATAAGAAAGAGACACCCTATGCGCATACTGATTGCAGAAGATGACCAAGTCTTGGCAGACGGCTTGATGCGCACGCTGCGTGGTGCCGGTGCAGCGGTAGACCACGTGGCATCTGGCACCGAGGCAGACGCGGCCCTGATGACGAGCACCGAATTTGATCTGTTGATACTGGACTTGGGCCTGCCGCGCATGCACGGGCTAGAAGTGCTCAAACGACTGCGCGCACGCGGCAACAGCGTGCCTGTGCTCATACTGACGGCTGCTGACAGCGTGGAAGACCGTATCAAAGGTCTTGACCTAGGCGCAGACGACTACATGCCCAAGCCCTTTGCGTTGCCAGAGCTAGAAGCACGTGTGCGCGCATTGGTCAGACGCGGCGCAGGCAATGCCGCCAGCCTGATCAAACATGGGCCACTGACCTACGACCAACAGGGCCGCGTGGCCACCATGGATGGTGTCATGGTAGATCTGTCAGCCCGCGAGTTGGGGTTGCTAGAGGTCCTGCTTCAACGCACCGGGCGCCTCGTCAGCAAAGACCAGTTGGTAGAACGCCTGTGCGAATGGGGCGAAGAGGTCAGCAACAACGCCATAGAGGTGTACATACACCGCTTGCGCAAAAAGATAGAAAAAGGCCCCGTGCGCATTGCAACTGTTCGCGGCTTGGGCTACTGCCTTGAAAAAATTGCCGGATAAATCACAAAACTCAGGCCTTGCGTTTGGCTTGTTCCAGCGCGAGCAGCGCAGCTTGTTTGGCGAAATTCTGGACTGGATGCTCACGCCACTGCTGCTGCTTTGGCCGCTCAGCTTGGCGCTCACGTGGTGGGTTGCACAAGGCATTGCCGCCAAGCCCTATGACCGCGCGCTGGAATACAACTTGCGCGCTATGGCGCAACTGGTGCACTTTGACAACCAACGCGTTGACTTTGCACTTACGCGAGAAACACGAGACCTGATGCGCTCTGATGAGACCGACCTGGTGTACTACCAAGTGCTGGGCGCGAAAGGCTTCGCCATTGCGGGTGAAAGTGACCTGCCACTGCCCCAGGCACGCGCCGGGCAAGACCCCAACCTGGGCATGTCTGAAATGCGCGACGACGTGATGCGCGGCGACGATGTGCGGGTCGCCTATATGTGGTTGCAAGGTGACAACCCGGACAGCCCAACCGTGCTGCTGCAAGTGGCAGAGACGTTGGGGAAACGCTCGACGCTGGCCACCGAAATTATCAAAGGTGTGATGGTCCCACAATTTGTCATCTTGCCATTGGCTGTGCTGCTGGTGTGGCTGGCGCTGGTGCGCGGCATACGCCCGCTCAACCACTTAGAACAGCGCATACGCGAACGAAAACCCAACGACTTAAGCCCATTGGACGACAGCTTTGTCCCACAAGAAGTTGCACCGCTGGTGCAGTCCATCAACGACTTGTTGGCGCGCTTGACCGCGTCGCTCACCACACAACGCCGCTTCTTAGCCGATGCGGCACACCAGCTCAAAACACCCTTGGCCGGCTTGCGCATACAGGCCGACTTGGCGCAGCGCGAAACAGACCCAAACGAGGTTCACCAAGCCTTGGGCCAAATTGCACGCAGCAGCGTGCGCGCCACCCACACCGTTAACCAGCTGCTGGCACTGGCCAGAGCCGAAACAACAGGGCGCACACTGCCCACACTCAAGCTGGATATGGCGCACATCGTGATTGAAGTCATGCAAGACTTTGTGCCCCGCGCCATGGACAAACACATAGACATTGGCTATGAGGGCCCAGAAACCGTACCCAGCGAATGCCTCATAGAGGGCAACGCCACGCTACTGCGTGAACTGGTTCGCAACTTGGTTGACAACGCTATCAACTACACGCCTGTCCACGGCGAAGTCACCATACGGCTGCTGGTCGACCCGTTCAGTGGCGTGCAGGTGCTACAAGTTGAAGACAGTGGCCCAGGCATTCCAGCGCAAGAGCGTGATCTGGTGCTACAACCTTTCTACCGTGCACTTGGCACCAACGTAGACGGCTCTGGTTTAGGCTTGGCCATCGTGCACGAAATTGCACAGCAGAACGACGCCATCGTTGAAATGAGCGACGCCCACCCACATAAAAACAAACCAGGCTTATTGGTGAGCGTGCGGTTTCCACCCAAGCAACACGCCATCGACAACGCACACCACCCATAAAGCGGGTACACACACGAATAGGTTGCGCTCAAGGCCTCTTAAACGCCGCCACTATGTCCTCAGGTACGGCGATGGAGCGGTGGGTATCTAGAGAGGTGGTGACCAGCGTTTGCTCGAAAATGGCGCGGGCATCGGCCAGGTCGCCAGCGCCATAGACGTGCACATCGAGGACGATAGAGCGCGCGCCAAGGCGTTTGACCGCAAAGCCAAAAGTGATGCGCTCGCCCATGTAAGACGGCTTGACAAAGCGTGACACAAGGTGAACTGTGGGCAAGCCGACTCTGCGCTTGGCAACCAACTGCGCATATGGAATATGTAGGCCTTGTGTAAACCACAATTCCACACAGTTGTTGAGCATGACAAAGTACTGCGGGAAAAAAACCATGCCCGCTGGGTCGCAGTGAGAAAAATGCACCAGCAGTGTGTGCTCGAACATAGGCTGAAAGACAGCCTCACAGACGGACTTTGATGCAGGCCCTGACGCGGGCGAATGGTCTTGCGCAGTCATGGTTGCAACCTTTTATCGGTGTTTGAGCAACTCACGCGCAATGATGAGTTGCTGCACTTCTGAGGCACCCTCGTATATCCGCAGGGCCCGAATTTCTCGGTACAGGCGCTCGACCATCACACCAGAGACCACACCCATGCCGCCCCATATTTGTACGGCGGCATCGATGACTTGTTGTGCGTGTTCGGTTGCAGCCAATTTCGCCATGGCAGCCTCTTTGGTCACGTTGCCCCCTTGGTCGCGCTGCCACGCGGCCCGGTAAGTGAGCAGGCTAGAACTGTCTACGGCCAGAGCCATGTCAGCCAGCTTGGCCTGGGTGATTTGAAAGTCAGCCAACTTGCCACCAAACATTTTGCGCGAGCTGGCACGCGCCAAGGCTTCTTGCAGTGCACGCTTGGCAAAGCCCAAGGCCGCAGCGGCCACCGAAGTGCGAAACACGTCTAAAGTGCGCATGGCCACCTTGAAGCCCTGACCTGCCTCGCCAATGCGCTGCGATGCAGCGATTCGGCAGTCGGTTAATCGAATGGTTGCCAGCGGATGAGGCGCGATGACGTGAATGCGTTGCGCCACCTCAAAACCTGGCGTATCGGCGTCGACAATAAACGCAGAAATGCCGCGAGCGCCAGGCGCTTCACCGGTGCGTGCAAACACCACATAAAAGTCGGCGATACCGCCGTTTGATATCCATGTTTTTTCACCGTTGAGTATGTAGTCAGTGCCGTCCACAGTGGCCTCGCAACACATGGCCGCCACATCAGAACCTGCATCAGGCTCAGACAGCGCAAAAGCGGCAATGGCTTGGCCACTGGCCACACGCGGCAAGTAAGCTTTCTTTTGTGCGTCGCTGCCGTCTAAAGAAATCGGGCCTGAACCCAGACCTTGCATGGCAAAGGCAAAGTCAGCCAGACCGTTGTGGCGCGCCAAGGTCTCGCGCAACAAACAAATAGTACGCGTGTCCACTGTCTCGCCTTGACCACCGAACGCTTGTCCAGCGACGGCGTGGCGCAACCAGCCCGCTTCACCCAGCAGACTGACCAACTGTTTGCAATCGGCGTCGTTGTCGTCGCTGTGAATATGGGCCACACTGGCTGCAGCCCATGCCTCTAACTCCGCAGCCAACGTGCGGTGATGGTCTTCAAAAAAAGGCCACTGTAGGTGCGCGTTGTTCATAACACTAGTTTCCTTGAAACACTGGTTGTTGCTTGCTGGCAAACGCTTGGTAGGCACGGTTAAAGTCTTCTGTCATCATGCAAATAGCCTGCGCTTGGGCCTCTGCCTCTATGGCCTGCTCTATGGTCATGGCCCATTCTTGGTGCAACATGGTCTTGGTGATGCCATTGGCAAAGTGAGGGCCGCTGGCAATGTCGTTGGCCAAGGCTTGTGCCTGTGCCAGCACATCCTCTGGCGGACAAAGGCGGTTAAACAGGCCCCATTGAAAGGCCTCCTCACCGCCTACACTGCGCCCTGTAAACAGCAACTCACTCGCGCGGCCCTGGCCAATAATACGGGGCAATATGGCGCAAGCGCCCATGTCACACCCGGCTAAACCGACACGGTTGAACAAGAAGGCCGTTTTACTGCGAGCTGTACCAAACCGCATGTCACTGGCCATGGCCACTATGGCACCCGCGCCGGCACAAATGCCATCAATGGCGGCCACGATGGGTTGCGGGCACGCGCGCATGGCTTTCACCACATCGCCTGTCATGCGCGTAAAGGCCAACAGCTCAGGCATCTTCAGTTGTATCAACGGGCCAATAATTTCGTGCACATCACCGCCTGAGCTGAAGTTCCCCCCAGCACCGCACACCACCACAGCATGCACATCGGTCGCCCATTTAAGCTTGGTAAACACATCACGCAGCTCTGCATAGCTGTCAAACGTTATGGGGTTTTTACGATCAGCGCGGTTCAGTGTGATGGTCGCTACGCCATGGTCAACAGCCCACACAAAGTGTTGCGCTTGGTAGTCGGCCATTAGCACCTGATTGCCTTCAGCAAGTGACGCTGGCATGTGGTCGGCGTTGTGTGTAGATGTGCTCATAAACTGGCCTTGTTGATGTTGATGTTTGTATTGCGACTAACCGCTGACGTTCAGATCACTCGTTCATGTCTTGGCTTGTTGACGCGCTCTATCGAAGTTGCTTTCCATTTGGCGTTTGGCCGATACGTATTGTTTGGGCCACGGCTGTACGGTGTAGCCAATTTTGGCCGCTTCTGTCAATGTCCAAGATGGATTGGCCAAATGAGGGCGTGCCACAGCGCACAGGTCGGCACGTCCAGCGCCCAATATGCTGTTGGCATGATCGGCCTCACTAATTGCGCCCACCGCAATTGTCGCAATACCGGCTTCTTGCCGAATACGGTCTGCAAATGGCGTTTGGAACATCCGTCCATAAACCGGTTTTTCCTGCTTGCTCACCTGCCCAGATGAGCAGTCGATCATGTCGGCACCAGCGGCCTTAAACGCCTTGGCAATCTCAACTGCATCCACTGGTGTGATGCCACCAGCGACCCAGTCATGGGCCGATATGCGCACCGACATGGGCTTGTGGTTTGGCCACACCTTGCGCACGGCGCTGAACACTTCCAGCGGGTAACGCAAGCGGTTGTCAAGGCTGCCGCCATAAGCATCGCTGCGGTGGTTGGTCAGCGGCGATATAAAGCTAGACAGCAAATAGCCGTGGGCACAATGCAACTCTAGCCAATCAAAGCCCGCATCGTGGGCACGACGGGTCGCCACAACAAATTGCTGGGTGACCGCATCCATGTCGTGCCGCGTCATGGCCTGTGACGTGTCACTGACACCTTCCATGTAGGTTTGCGGGGAGGCCGACACCAGAGGCCAATTGCCGTCAAGCAGTGGTTGATCCATGCCGTCCCAAGCCGCACGCGTTGACCCTTTGGCACCAGCATGGCCCAGCTGGATGGCCATTTTGGCGCTGCTGTTGTTGTGCACCCATGCCACCACGTGCTGCCAAGCTTGCCCTTGTTCATCGGTATAAAGACCTGGGCAACCAGGTGTGATGCGCCCTACATCGCTGACGCATGTCATTTCAGCAAACACCAACGCTGCGCCGCCCATGGCACGCGCGCCCAAGTGCACCAAGTGGTAGTCGCCCACCACGCCATCAACAGCGCTGTACTGCGCCATGGGTGAGACCACAATGCGGTTGTGTAGCACCAAGTCGCGCACTTTGTATGGGGTAAACATGGGTGGCGTGGGTTTGCCAACTGCTGGCTCTGGCAAGGTCAGGCCACTTTGTTGAGCGAACCATCGCTCGTAACCTTCTAACCACTTTGGGTCACGCAAACGTAGGTTTTCGTGACTGATACGCTGACTGCGTGTGAGCATTGCGTACATTAATTGTTCTGGTTCTAGCTGGTCGCAGTAGCGCTCACCGCACACTTCAAACCACTCCATGGCGTTCCAAGCCGCGTTTTGAAGCTTTAAGGTTTCAACCCGACGCAATGCTTGATAAGTCGCCAACACCTCAGGCAGATGCGCCGGGTCGTCGCCAAGTAGGTCGAATTGTCGGGTCAGCTCTATGGCGTCTTCAATGGCCAGCTTGGTGCCAGAACCAATCGCAAAGTGCGCCGTGTGTACGGCGTCACCCATGAGAACCACATGCGCACCATTGGTGTTTTGCAGTGACCACTGCTCGCAAGCCACACGCTGAAAATTGAGCCATGCCGAACCACGTACATGCCGCGCATTGGTCATTAACGTGTGGCCCTCTAAGGTGGCCGCAAAGACACGCTCACAAAATGCAATTGACTCGTCCTGACTCATGGCGTCCAAACCGTGCGCCAGCCACACCGACTCAGGGCACTCCACAATAAATGTGGTGGTGGTGTCGTCAAACTTGTAAATATGCGCTTGAAACCAACCGTGCTCGGTTTGTTGAAAATCAAATGTGAACGCGTCGTATAGCTTGTGTGTCCCTAACCAAATAAAACGGTTGGGACGCACCACAATGTCTGGCTTGAAGACGTCTTGGTAACGCGTTCTTATTTTTGAATTAACCCCATCGCTGGCAATGATTAAATCGGCATCGTCAAAGTCAAGGTCTGAATCGACATCTGCTTCAAACATAAGCTCTACGCCCAACTCTTCGCAGCGCGCTTGCAAAATATTCAGCAAGCGTTTGCGCCCAATACCCACAAAACCATGCCCACCAGAACGAATGGTTCGCCCTTTAAACAGCAACTCAATATCATCCCAATGGTTGAAAGCCTGCTCAATGTCGCCAGCCGACTTACTGTCCCACTGGCGCATGTTCTCCATGGTGGCATCAGACAAGACAACGCCCCAGCCAAATGTGTCGTAAGCCTTGTTGCGCTCTACCACGCGGACTGTATGGCTAGGGTTGCGCTTTTTCATCAAGGCACCGAAATATAAACCAGCTGGGCCGCCACCTATGCAGACGATGTTCATGTAATTGCCTCTTAAAATATGATGCACCTAAACAATGTACAACTGCATTGTTTGAGTATTATTGTTTGAAGTTTAAACTAATATTATTTTGTGACAATAGGGCAATGACGCATTGCATCATGCAGAAAAAAATGTTTGTCCACAACACACAACCTAGGCACACCTACATGAATGACTCTGGCGCGACTCCTTTAGATTTAGAAGCCCGCTCGCACAGCGAACATGCCATGGCTTTGCGCTTGTGGTTGCGCTTGCTAAGCTGCTCATCCATGGTGGAGCGTGATGTGCGCTCGAAATTGCGTGAAGAGTTTGCAACGACCTTGCCGCGGTTTGACCTCATGGCACAGCTTGAGCGCAACCCACAAGGCTTGAAAATGAAAGACTTGTCACAACGACTCATGGTCACTGGGGGCAATATCACCACCATTACAGACCAATTGGTAACCGAAGGTTTGGTCGCGCGCGAGGCCAACGCATATGACAGGCGCGTGATACACATTCACCTCACCGCCAAGGGACGCAAGCTGTTTGCAAAAATGGCCACGGCCCACGAAAAGTGGATTGTGGAAGCCTTTGACGGGCTTACGGATGCACAACACGCGCAGCTGTACAAACTACTGGGCACGCTGAAAGCCAGCCAGTTGCGCGCTTAACCACGCGCCCATCTACACCCCCAGCCATAACCATGACCATGACCATGAACACACCACGCATGTCTCCCGCTTACTTAAACGCCCAGTACAACAACCGACTTCGCGTGGTCAATGCGCCAGCCATTTTGCAAGGCTGGCAGTCCCGCTCTCAGGTGGCAAGACAGCAGCTAAGCCACCACAGCGGCGTGACTTACGGCCAACACCCGCGCGAGGTACTTGATGTGTTTCCAGCCACCACAAACGCCGCGTTGGCGCCGGTGGTTGTGTTTGTTCACGGCGGTTACTGGCGCGCTTTAAGCAAAGATGAACACAGCTTTATCGCGCCAGCGCTTGTCAGCGCCGGCGCTTGCGTGGTAGTACCCAGTTACCCACTGTGCCCGCAGGCGAGCCTAGAAGATATTGCGCTGTCGCTGACACAAGCCTTGGCCTGGGTGTACCGCAATATTGAACGCTACGGCGCAGACCCCACACGCATCACAGTGGTTGGCCACTCCGCGGGCGGGCATTTGGCGGCCATGCTGGTCAACACCCTGTGGCCAACAGTGGGCGTGGACTTGCCGCCACAGTTGGTCAGGGGGGCGGTTGCCATTTCTGGCTTATACGACTTGGCGCCCATCATGCGAACCACTCACCTGCAACAAGACTTGCAACTCACCACGACACAAGTCGCACGTCTGAGCCCGGTGAATTTGCCACCATCGGCCTTGAACGGCGCACAACTCAGCTGCGTGGTGGGCGGACAAGAAAGCGAGGAATTTGTGCGTCAAAACACCTTGATGCAACGCGCATGGGGCACCCAGCATGTGCCCATTTGCGAAGCCTATGAGGGGCTCAACCACTTCACGGTGCTGGACGCCCTGACCACGCCGACACACCCCCTACACCAGCTGGTGTTGTCGCACTTAATGCACGCCCAATAAGCGCGCCGCATCGTGTGCGCTTAAGCTGTCAAGTGGCCCACTCCACACTGTGGTCCCTTTTTCTAAAATAACGGCTTTATCAGCTACCCCGCGCAACTCTTTGAGTGACTTGTCAACCACCACAATCGACAGCCCGCTGCTGCGCAAAGCCGCAATAGCGCGCCATATTTCTTGCCGCACCACGGGTGCCAAGCCTTCTGTGGCTTCATCCAAAATCAGCAACTTCGGATTGGTCATCAGCGCACGGGCGATGGCCAGCATTTGCTGCTCACCGCCAGACAAGGTGTTGGCTGACTGCGCAAGACGCTGTTCAAGCCTCGGGAACAAGCCGTACACACAGGGTAAGTCCCAATGGCCAGGCTTGGCGGCCATGCTGAGATTTTCTAAAACCGTTAGGTTTGGAAAGCAACGCCTGCCTTCAGGCACCAAACCCAAACCCAATTGAGCCACCATGTGGGTTGGCATATTAGCCAGGTCACGTCCTTGCCAGGTGATGCGCCCACCAGTGGGTGCAATCAGGTGCATCAGTGCTTTAACAGCCGTGGTTTTACCCATGCCGTTGCGCCCCATCAGCGCCAGCACCTCGCCTGCCTCCAACGTCAAGTTCACGTCAAACAATACCTGCACAGGTCCATAGCCCGCCTGCACATGTGACATGTCCAACCACGCGCTCATACAACACCTTGGGTAGAAGTGGGCATACCGTCATCGCCCAAATAGGCAGACAGCACCTGCTCATTGCCCCTGACTTCATCGGGTGTACCCGTCATGAGCAAGTGGCCATAGTCAAGTACTGAAATCCTATCGGCCAATGAGAATACGGCGTCCATATCGTGCTCGACCAACAACACAGGTGCGCGCGTGCGCAAGCTTGCTATAAGTGACAACATGTCTTGCGTACCTTCTGAGCCAATGCCCGCCATGGGCTCGTCGAGCAGGTAAATTTTGGGACGCAAGGCCATGGCCATCGCCAATTCAAGACGACGCCGCTCGCCATGCGACAGGTTGCCAGCCAGCACCTCGCAACGCTGGTGCAAGCCCAACTGCTCCAGCACGTCCATAGCGTCGTCGCAGCTGTTGTGGAACGACAGGGCTTGTTTCCAAAAACCATACACACGCTGCTCGCGACCCTGCACAGCAAGCACCACATTCTGCAATACGGTGAATGCTGGCAACACCGAAGAAATTTGAAAAATCCTGCCTACGCCGGCCCGTGCACGCTTGGCCATGCCCCAACTTGTGACGTCTCGCCCGTCCAACAGCACGCGCCCACTGTCTGGTAATGCCTCACCCACAATTTGCTTGATGAGCGTGGATTTACCAGCCCCATTGGGTCCAATCAAAGCGTGGATCTCACCTGGTTGTACCGTTAAGCTGACGTTCGCTGTGACTTCTAAAGAGCCATAGGACTTACACAGGTTGCACAGCTCGACAACGGGATGGCTCATGCCTGGTCCTTGCGCAGCAACAGTCCCAGCACGCCGCCGCGCGCGAACATCACCACCACCAACAGTGTCAGCCCCAAGAAAAATTGCCAATGCTCACTGACACCACCAAGCCAATGCTCTAGCAGCACAAAAACCATCGCGCCGATAACTGGGCCCATTAGCCTTGCCACACCGCCCAAAATAACGAACACAATTATCTCGCCGGAAAAGTGCCATGACAACGATTGCGGACTCACGAAGCGGTTGAGGTCTGCGTATAAAGAACCTGCCAAACCAGTGATAACAGCCGAGATGACAAATGCTGTCAGTTGAACTTGAAAAGGGGACATACCAACGCTTTGAACCCGCTGCGGATTTTGTCGAACAGCTTGCAATACCAAACCAAAGCCAGAGTGCGACAAACGTGCAAACAGCCACAACGCACACAGCAACACGGCCAATGTGATGAGGTAATAAGTCAACGGCGTCATGGTGTTCATACCCGCAAATTGGTTGCGCACGTAGAACGACAAACCATCTTCGCCGCCATAAGCTGGCCATGCAATGGCCAAGTAATACATCATTTGCGCAAACGCCAACGTCACCATAATGAAGTACACGCCGCTGGTGCGAAGGCTAAGCAAGCCAATCATTAGTGCAGCCGCAGCACACACCACCAAGGCCACAGGCCATATCACCAACATGTCCTGCGAACCTGTCCAGCCAGTCCCTAATAAGGACTCTGCATTCATGTGGTGGGTGGCCAAAATACCTGTGACATAGCCGCCCAAGCCAAAAAAAGCTGCATGGCCAAACGACACCATACCGCCCAAACCCAAAGCCACATTCAAACCCACCGCGGCCAAGGCCAAGATAACCACCTTGGTTGCCAGCGTGAGCGAGAAGATGTCACCCGAGAGTTGTGCGTAGACAGGTACCAACAACAAGGCCAGTATCAGCGCTGCATTGATACGGTACTGTGTCATGCCGGCTTGCCAAACAGCCCTTGCGGCTTGAACAACAACACCGCGGCCATCAACACGTAAATAGCAACCGAAGCCAAGGCCGAACCCATTGAAGCCGCTTGCCCTACAGGCATAAAAACTTCAAACACAATCGGCAATAAAAACTTACCCATGACATCCAGCGTACCCACCAACAAGGCCGCCACCAAGCTGCCAAAGATACTGCCTATGCCGCCAATGATAATCACCACAAAGGCAATGATGAGCACAGGCTCGCCCATGCCGACTTGAACTGATTGCAAGCTGCCTATAAGCGCACCCGCCAGGCCGGCTAGCCCGGCGCCTATGGCAAACACCACGGTGTACAAGCGCCTGATATTGACACCCAATGCCGCCACCATCTCGCGGTCAGACTGACCCGCGCGTATGCGCACACCCAAGCGGGTGCGGGCAATGAGTACAAACAAGGCTGCAGCCACTACAACCGACATGGCAATGATGAACAGCCTAAAGACGGAGTACGTAACGCCAAAGGGGAGCGCTACCGTGCCTTGCAGCAACACCGGCACATCGAGACTGAGCGGGAACGACCCAAACAACCAGCGCATCAATTCGTTGGCCATCAGAATCAGTGCGAAGGTTGCCAACACTTGGTCTAGGTGGTCGCGCTGGTACAACTGTCTGACCACCACGATTTCTATCACCGCACCTGTGAGTGCGGCAACGCCTACAGCAAACAGCAGCGACACAAAGAAGCCCGCACCCATTTGAATGCCGGCGGCACAGGCAAATGCACCCACCATGTACAGGGACCCATGCGCCAAATTGATCACGCCCATGACCCCGAAAACCAGTGTCAAACCAGCGGCCATCAGAAACAGCGTCATGCTGTATTGCACGCTGTTGAGCAGTTGCTCCAAAACCAATGACGTAGTTATCAAACGAAGTGCGCGATCAGTTGTGTATAGGTTGCAAGTAGGGCGAGGTTGCCGAGCATGTTTATTTCATTGCGCACTGGCTGGCGTACACGCCCACATGCTGTGAGATGGCTTTGCTCAGAATTTTGTTGGTGTACACATCGCCTTCTTTGATGACTTCACGCACATAAATGTCTTGAATAGGATGCTGGCTGTTGTCAAACTTGAACGCCCCACGGGTCGATTCAAAGTTGGCTTTTTTCAGCGCCGCCCTAAAGGCATCCGCGTTGCCAATGTCGGCTTGCGCCATGGCTGACAACAACAAGTTGGCCGTGTCGTAACCTTGGCTGGCGTACAGCGACGGCAAGCGTCCATACGCTTCTTGGAAGGCTTTTACAAACTTCACATTCGCCGCATTGTCCAAGTCTTTAGACCACTGTGAGGTGTTGCGCACACCCAAAGCTGCCGCACCTACAGCTTGCAAAATACCTTGGTCAAACGAGAAGGCCGGACCTACCAATGGCGTCTTGGCACCTGACTGTGCATACTGTTTCATGAATGCGATGCCCATGCCGCCTGGTAAGAAAAAATACACGGAGTCGGCGCCTGAGGCTTTGATTTGTGCGATCTCACCAGCGTAGTCGGTTTGACCCAACTTGGTATACACCTCAGAAGCAACTGTGCCTTTGTAGCCACGTTTGTAACCCTTTAACGCGTCTTTACCAGCTGGGTAGTTGGGCGCCAAGATAAACGAATTCTTGTACTTGGCAACACCACCCGCGTAAGCGCCTGCAGCTTGGTGCAAGTCGTCGTTTTGCCATGCCACGTTGAAATAATTTTTGTTGCACCCAGCACCTGCTAGCGCTGACGGGCCCGCATTGGGTGACAGGTAAATTTTGTTTTGAGCCGTTGCGCTTGGCACCACTGCCATGGCCAAGTTAGACCAAATAATGCCTGTCAGCACATCGACCTTGTCAGACTGAATCATTTTGTCGGCCAGCTGAACGGCCACATCTGGCTTTCGCTGGTCATCGGCAACCACCACGGTGATATCTCTGTTGCCGCTGAGCTTGACAGCCAGCTCGAAACCATCCTTCACATCGATGCCCAACCCGGCACCACCGCCCGACAGCGTGGTGATCATCCCGACTTTAACGGGGCCAGCAACAGCCGCGGCGCCCATACACAACAGCGACGTGGCTGCGACTATTGTTGTTACTGCTAGTTTGAATTGCATGGTTGTCTCCTTGGGGGTTTAGAAATTGTCAGTTACACCGTTTGTCGCAGCATAAACCTTTGTATTTTGCCAGTCGCTGTCTTGGGAAGGGAATCGGTGAACACCACTACACGGGGGTACTTGTAAGGTGCAATTATGGCTTTAACGTGATCTTGCAGCTGCTGCACCGTTTCGGCGCTGGACTCCCATTGCGGTCGTAGCACCACATGTGCGCGCACCACGTGTCCTCTGGCTTCGTCAACTTGAGCCACCACCGCGCACTCAGCCACGGCCTCGTGCGACATCAAAGCGGCCTCTACCTCTGGACCAGCAATGTTGTAGCCGCCAGAGACAATCATGTCGTCGTTGCGAGCAACAAAGTGAAAGCAACCCTGTGCATCTTGGTAAAACGTGTCGCCCGTGATGTTCCACCCATCACGTACATACATCTGTTGACGCTCGTCATTCAAATACCTGCATCCGGTTAGCCCACGTACCGCCAACGCGCCCGGTTCACCGGTCGCGACCTCCCGCCCTTGCTCATCAATCACCTTGGCCTCGTAGCCTGTCACCGGTCTGCCTGTGCTTGCGGCGCGGCTGTCATCTAGCCGGTTGCTGATAAAGATGTGCAGCATTTCTGTTGAGCCGATACCGTCGAGCATGGGCTTGCCGGTTTTTGCCAGCCATTCGTCGTAGATGGGCGCGGCCAAGGTTTCGCCTGCCGATATGGCCACACGCAGACTGGATACATCTGCCCCTGCGTCCATGGCCCCCAACATGGCCCTGTAGGCGGTCGGGGCGGTGAGGCAAACGGTCGCTTTGTATTGCTGAATGATCTCAATGAGGTTTGGCGGCGATGCATTTTCAAGCAACACCGAACACGCACCGAACCGCAGTGGAAATAGCGCCAAACCACCGAGGCCAAACGTAAACGCCAGTGGCGGCGATCCAACAAATACATCGGTGGGAACCACTTGCAACACCTCTTTGGCATAACCGTCACAAGCCATCAACAAGTCGCGGTGAAAGTGCATGGTCGCTTTGGGCTGGCCTGTGGTGCCAGATGTAAACCCCAGCAAGGCCACATCGTCTTTGCTGGTAGCAACAGCTGAGAAAACCACTGGGTGCTGAAGTGCAGCCCTGTCCAATTCTTGTGTTTGCTCCGCTGTGCCGTCGAATGTGACAATGGCCAACAAACTGCTGCCTGCTCGTATGCACGGCTTTAAATCGTCCAGCAACCTGCCATCACACAAAGCCAAGCTAACCTGCGCCTTGTCCACGACTTGTTGCAACTCAAGCGCCCTGAGCATGGGCATGGTGTTGACGGCTACAGCACCAACTTTGGTAACTGCCAGCCAACACGCCACCATGGCCGGGTTGTTGGCAGAGCGTATCAACACACGGTTGCCAGGTTTAACCCCATAGTTGTTGACCAACGCGTGGGCCAGTTGGTTGCTCCACTGAGCCAACTCTTTATACGTTCTGCTGCGGCCATTGCCCACCAAGGCAATGCGCGCACCAAAGCCTTTTGCAACCATGGCATCGCTGAGCTCAACGCCGACATTCAAGGTTTCAGGATAAGGCTCAGTTGGCGGAATAAATGTAGGCCACAACCCAGGCGCGGGTAAGTTGTCTCGTGTGAACGTATCGGTATGCGCAGAAGCACCTAGGGTTGCGGTGGCTTGGCTCATAAGTCATCTCCACACATACGCACCCACTGGGGTGCAAGCCACCCTCTGGCTTGTCCATAACCAAATCCATGACCATAGCCATACCGACAATCGCTTCGCATCAGCACACTGGGTGTGGCCACCATGTGCAGTGACTTGCATGGATTAGACGGCGGCGCGGTGTTGGGTGGTGTCATACAACTGCACAAAATGGCGGTGACTTGTGCATCGCTCTATGCGAGACATCTACACCACCTTACAATTGTTTGAGCTTAAACTAATTAAGTTCGAACGAAATAAGTACATACCCGCGCACTCCCTACACGTGTGCCACCTACAATAAAAATACCACTATTTGAAAGATTTACTGCGCATGAACACCGCCATACAACCACACGGCTGGCTACCCGCCAAGGGCTATGCCAACGGCATTTGGACAGCAGACGGCAGCCTCTATGTAGGCGGACAAATAGGCTGGAATGCACAGCAGCAATTTGAAAGTGACGACTTCATATCGCAAATGCGCCAAACGCTGCACAACATAGTGGCCATAGTCGAAGCAGCAGGTGCGGCCACCACAGACATCGTGAGGCTGACCTGGTACGTGGTGGACAAACGAGAGTACATGGCCAGACAGTCAGAAGTCGGCCAAGCCTACCGTGACATCATGGGCAAACACTTTCCGGCCATGACCATGGTTGTTGTCGCTGGCTTGGTAGAGGACCGTGCTTTACTGGAGATTGAAGCAACCGCTGTCAAGCGGTAAAGCGCGCTGGGTGCCAGCCCGCTTCACGCCACGACCTCACAGCGCGGTCACCCAGCTGCTTTTTTAGCGGCTGTTTTTTTGGCTGCAACACTTGTAGGCGCCGCTTTTTTAGCCGGGGCTTTTTTAGCTGCTGCCTTTTTGGCTGGTGCTTTTTTGGCTGCGGGCGTTTTCTTGGCTGCCGCCTTCTTAGCCGGTGCACCAGAAGCTGTTTTGCGAGGCGGGAATTTGGAGACGCGCGGCTCAAACTCAAACGCCACCTTGCCTTCTTCAGCGTTCCAAGCCAAGAAGGCTTTGAAAGCGCGGCGTGTGCGCATCGAGACAAACTTATCCAGCAAGTCGGTTTTACCTGTGGCCAACAGCTTTTGCATTTGCTCAGCGTCAACAGGCTGCTGCAGAATTATCTTGCCGCTTTTGAACTTGCACGTTGGCGTGGGTTGCTCGGACGTCGGCACGGCCTTGTTACAGGCGTACACGCTGACATGGTCAAACACATCGCCGCCGCAACTTGGGCATTGCCCCAACGCCGTTTGAGCTGAAAAGTCCACTATCTCGCCGCTGTCGTCGTCACCCTTGTTGCCAAAGTCAAACTCCAACTTCCAGTTGTTGTCTTCTTCACTGAAATTCAATGCCAACTCTGCCGTAAAGGGCCAGCCGGCTTTGGAGCGAAAGCCTTCCAAGGGACCGATGCGTTTGTCGCGCACGAACTGCTCCACCTCGGCCACCTCAAAGGTACGACCAGCTGGCAGCTTGGTCATAGAAAAGCCACAACCCTCACCACCAGATGCGCCCACGCAGGTGTAGCGGCGGTAGTTTTCTTTCACCACGCCTGCACAGTTCGGGCATGGTGTAACCAACGTGGCGTAGTCGCCAGGAATAGTGTCCTTGTCGTACTCTTTGGCTTTTTTAACCATGCGCTCAGTCATCGCGGCGATTTCAGCCATAAAGGTTTCGCGCTTGAGCAGGCCTTGCTCCATCTGCGACAGCTTGTACTCCCAATCACCCGTCAGTTGGGCCTTAGACAGCTCGTCGACACCCAAGCCGCGCAACAGCGTCATGAGCTGGAAGGATTTGGCTGTGGGTATCAACTCGCGGCCTTCGCGCAGCATGTATTTCTCGCGTATGAGGCCCTCAATGATGCTGGAGCGTGTGGCGGGTGTGCCCAAGCCTTTTTCACGCATGGCTTCACGCAGCTCTTCGTCCTCAATGGCTTTACCTGCGCCTTCCATAGCGGACAGCAATGTGGCCTCAGAGTAGCGCGCAGGCGGTCGGGTTTTCAGCGCTTTGGGGTTCACCTCTATGGTGCGGATCTGCTCACCCTGGACCACGGCGACCAAGCTAGGCCCCTCTTTGTCATCGTCTTCTTGCGCTTCTTTGCCGTATATGGCTTGCCAACCTGCGCTCACCAAGACCTTGCCTTCGGTCTTGAACTGCTGGTTGGCTGCAGTGGTAATGCGTGTGGTGACTAAAAATTCAGCTGGCGGAAAAAACACCGCCATGAAGCGCCTGACCACCAAGTCGTAAATTTTTTGCTCGGCTTCAGACAAACCGCTGGGCGCTTGCAGTGTTGGAATGATGGCGAAGTGGTCACTCACTTTTTTGTTGTCAAAAACGCGTGGTAGCTTTTTTACGTAGTCTTTGGCCATTGCAACTTTGGCGTGTGGCGCCAGGTGCGTCATGCCGCTGTCGGCCAGCATGGCGAACGTTTCTTTGACCGTGGGCAAGTAGTCTTCAGGCAGGTAGCGTGAATCGGTGCGTGGGTAGGTCAAGGCCTTGTGGCGTTCGTACAGGCTCTGGGCAATCTGCAAGGTGGTTTTGGCAGAGTAGCCAAATTTGCCATTGGCTTCGCGCTGCAACGTGGTCAAGTCAAACAGGCCAGGACTTGATTTCTTAGACGGTGCCGATGTTTCTGACACGCTGGCAGGTTGGCCGCGCACGGCGTTGGCAATGCTTGTCGCTGTGGCTTCATCCCACACACGGTCGGCTTTTTGCTCCCCATCTTTGACCTCGCCCTCATTGGTCGCGGGCTTTTTCCAATTCGGATCGAACCACTTACCCGCGTATTCACCAGCCTGCGCGCCAAAGTTGGCGTGTATTTCCCAGTACGGGCGGCTGACAAACTTTCGAATGAGCTCTTCACGCTCCACCACCACTGACAGCGTTGGTGTTTGCACGCGTCCAACGGTGGTTAAGAAAAAGCCGCCGTCTCGTGAATTGAATGCAGTCATGGCGCGCGTGCCATTGATGCCCACCAACCAGTCGGCCTCGGACCGGCAACGCGCAGCATCTGCCAAGGGCAGCATTTGTTCGTTGGTGCGCAACTGCTCAAAGCCATCGCGTATGGCTTGCGGCGTCATAGATTGCAGCCATAAGCGGCGCACACCTTTGGCCAGCGGTTTTTTCTCACTCGCATACTGTTCGATTAATCGAAAAATCAGCTCGCCCTCTCGGCCTGCATCGCAGGCGTTGATGAGGTCACCCACATCCTTGCGCTTGGCCAACTTCACCACCGCATTCAAACGCGACTTGGTTTTATCAATCGGCTTTAAATCGAAATGCGGCGGCAGCACTGGCAGGTTGGCAAAACTCCACTTGCCGCGCTTGACCTCGTAAGCCTCAGGTGCGGCAATTTCAACCAAATGGCCGACAGCAGAGGTGATGATGTACTGCTCGTTCTCAAACGAGTCATCCAGTTTCTCGAACTTACCCACGCTAGACGTGAGTGCGGCGGCGATGTCGCGGGCAACTGAAGGCTTCTCGGCAATGACCAATGTTTTCATCTGTCTACAATCCAATGCGTGGCGTTTGAATACGCCCATGCGGCCATGCACATGCACAGCCACTTATTTAAACCTTACCAAAAATTTTTAGGCTGCCTCAACTGTGTCTACAACAAAGCCTCGCGCACCTGCTGCAATGGTTAAAGCAGCCAAGCTATTTAAACAGCGTATTGAAGCACGCAATTCACCTGTTCATGGTAAAGGCGTGTTTGCATTGGTTGATTTAGCCGCAAAAGACGCCTTGGTGGAGTATGTTGGCGAGATTATTGACTGGACAGAGGCTTTGGACAGGCACCCCCATGATCCTGAACAACCCAACCACACGTTTTACTTTCATATCGACGAGACACGTGTCATTGATGCCAACGTTGACGGCAACCGCTCACGCTGGATCAACCACAGTTGCGACCCCAACTGCGAAGCCTTTGAGCGTGCAGGACGCGTGTTTATTAAAACGTTGCGACCCATCGCCGCAGGCGACGAGCTGTTTTATGACTATGGCCTGGTCATTGATGAGGTTTACACGCCTGCGTTGATGGCCGACTACCCATGCTGGTGCGGTGCAGCGCAGTGCCGGGGCACGCTGCTGTCACCCAAAGAAGATGGCAGCAGCCACGACAACTTAAAAAAAACACCTACTAAGAAAAAAATCAAACAGGCCACGCGCTCAACACGCCGTACGGCCAGCTGATGGCCATGGACAACCCGCCTGTAGTCGCCATGATGCGCGCACTGAACCAAGGCGCAGAGGACATCTGGCTGCGCACCCACCAACAGTGGCCGGACATCAGCATTGACGTCGTGGCGCACATTGGCTCAACGAATACAGCCCTGATGGACGTTGCACGCGCAGGCCAACTCACGCACACACGCGTCATGCTTGCGGCCGAACAAACCCAAGGTAGGGGGCGTTTGGGCAAGCCGTGGCTCACGCGCGTTGGCGATGCGCTGACTTTTTCAATCGCTTTGCCGTGGCCCGCATCGCTGCCACTGGCAGGCTTGTCACTGGCCACTGGTGTGGCCATTACGCGCGCCCTAGAGGCTACGCCACACACCGACACAGACCGCTTTAAGCCTCGCATCAAATGGCCCAACGATATTTGGGTCAACGACCAAAAGCTTGCTGGCATTTTGGTGGAAGTTTGCGGTCAAGCGCAACAACGCTGCGTGGTGATTGGCGTCGGTGTCAACCTATACCCGCCCACTGGCGTGCTCAGTCACAGCGGCGTAGCACCTACTGGATTGGCCAACTACATGGGCGACGGTGTGCCGCCAGATGCCAGCGCCGTGGTGAGCAACTGCGTGGTGCAATTGGTCAACATGCTGCGTCAATTTAAACGCAATGGGTTTGAAACATTTGCCGCTGAGTTTGATGCGCTGGATGCGTTGAAAGGGCGGGCGCTGCATTTGTCAGATGGCAGCAAAGGCACCGCACTTGGTGTCGACGCCGAAGGGGGCTTGCGCTTACAGGGCGCGTCAGGTGCAGTACAAACAATCATCAGTCAGGAAGTGAGTGTGCGGCCATGCGTGTCACCGTAATTGCCTTGTTGCTAGCGGCCAATGGGTTGCTATGGTCTTGGGGGCAGGGTCACTTTGCCACACTGGGTTGGCCTTCGCCCAACCACAACCACCCTGTAGCGGATGCAGACCCTAACGCGGTCATTGCCGCATTGCCCCATGCTGACACGCCGGCAAGTGCTGAATCATCACCGCTTGAGACCACCATATCGACCAGCATTGCTGAACAGAGCAGCACCAAGCGCACGCCACATGTTACGAGCCAAGAGGCCTCTAAAGACGAAGCCGCCGGCGCGACACCCGTTGGCACGCAACCGGGCGCTTCTGCAACGAACGCCGCTGCACGCTCTGAGGTCATTGCCTCCGCCATCACAGCCGCCAAGTCAGACCAGACTTTGATGGGCAACAACACGTCCATGGGCAACGGGGCCACTTTCACGGGCCAAACCAGCGCTGTTTGCTGGCGAGTGCGCACCTGGCCATTGGAGAGGCAAGAGCAATTGCAACGCGCCTTGCTTGCCCAGCCCGCCGACGTGGTTTGGCGCATTGTTGCCCACGAACTGCCCGAGCGTTGGTTGGCCCTGATGCCTGCAGGCAATACCAACCTGGCGCAACGCATTGCATTGCTGAAAGCCCATCAAATAGATTTTCGCGTCAGCGAGCAACCTGTACCTCCAGGCTTAATTGTTGGAACTTTTAAGTCTCGCGAAGGCGCCACTGACATTGTGGCAAACCTCAAGCGTCTCGGCATTCCAGTTGAAGTGGTGCAAGAACGCCCCCCCACGCCCGTGTGGGAACTCCGCATATTTGCCGACCAACGCGCGCCAGTCGATGCGCTGCTAGAGCGCATCAAAGACCTGCCTCGGTACGCGGATTCACCGCTGCGGGTCAGCACATGCACCGACTGAGCCCACTGACCATATGCACATTCCAAGCTTTCTTGAGGCCCTACAACCACTGGTGCGTGAGGCCGGCAACCGCATCATGGCGGTCTACGCGATGGACTTGCAAGGCAACTCAAAAGCCGACGGCAGCCCTGTCACGCTGGCCGACCAGGCCGCAGAATCGGTAATTTTGGAGGGTCTGCAACACATTGCTCCTACCATCACGGTGGTTTCAGAAGAAAACGCCGCCAGTCATTGCTTGGCGGCTTCCAGCCAGTTCATCTTGGTAGACCCATTGGATGGCACCAAAGAATTTTTAAAACGCGACGGCAAAGGCGCATTCACCGTCAACATTGCACTCATCCGTGACGCTGTACCCATTGCCGGCATTGTGTATGCCCCGGCGCTGGACAGACTGTTTACCGGCGCCTTGGGTTATGGCGCGCATGAAGAATGCGCTGGGGTCAAACGGGCCATTCAAACCAGAGCGCGCACCCTAGGCCGTGTACTGGCTGTGGCCAGCGAGTCTCACCGCGATGCGCAAACCAACCTTTGGTTGGCGCAACACAACATTGATCAGATCACGTCTATTGGCTCGTCATTGAAGTTTTGTTTGCTCGCTGCTGGCGAGGCCGATGTCTACCCGCGTTTTAGCCCGACTATGGAGTGGGACACCGCAGCAGGTGACGCTGTGTTGCGGGGCGCTGGTGGGCTTGTGACCTTCACGACTGGCGAGGCCTACACCTACGGCAAAGCCCATTACAAAAACGTCCCTTTTGTGGCCCACGGTATGCCAGCCAACCCCGTGATTGCTGCGCCACAGTAGGGCGTAATGGCGGTAAAACCCGCCCAAAAGCCTCTGTTTTTGGCTGCACAGGACGTGTCATAAACCCTACTTTTTATGTGCTTTTTTGAGTCAAGTGGTGCGCAAAGCCACAGCCGGCGGGGCTTGCGCCAGCGGAGCAGCGGGTATAACGGCCCCCAACAACCAAGTGCGCCATATTTATTAGGCATATCCATTGCTCATCAATTAAAGTAGCCACTCTCATTACTACAACGGAGCAATACCCTGTGAAAAAAACAATCCTTCAAATCGCAGCTTTGGCAACATTGGCCATCTCTAGCGCCCACGTCGCTGCTCAAGACCGCGCAGGCTGGCCTTCGAGCTTTACTGTTGGTACAGCATCGCAAGGCGGCACATACTTTGTGTATGGCGCAGGTTGGGCCAATCTTGTGTCAAAAGAACTAGGCCTGCCTGGCGCTGGCGAAGTAACCGGTGGCCCAATGCAAAACATGGCACTTGTGCACACTGGCGATGCCCAGTTTGGTATGACGACGCTGGGCCCTGCGCGCGAGTCCATAGATGGTACCAACCCCATTGCTCCTGGCCTCAAGATGGACAATTCCTGTGCGATGTTTCCAATGTACAAAACGCCTTTCAGCGTGACCACCTTGGCAACTTCAGGTATTGACTCCATTAGCAAGATTCCAGCTGGCTCACGCATCGGCTTTGGCCCAGCTGGCTCGACCTCTGACACTTATTTCCCACGTATGTTGGAAACCTTGGGGGTCCAGTTCGATCGCCGCAACGGCGGTTGGAGTGATCTGGGTGGCCAACTTCAAGACGGCTTGTTGAATGTGATTGCGTTTGCAGTTGGCGTTCCAGTGCCTGCTGTTAGCCAACTAGAAGTGCAGACCAAAGTCAATATCATTGACTTCACAAAGGAAGAGCAAGCCAAAATTTTGGCGGCCTACCCAGTCTCTGCATTTGAAATTCCAGCATCGACCTACACCACTCTAACCAAGCCTGCGCGCTCGGTAGCCATGTGGAACTTTGCCGTTGCCAATTGTCAACTGTCAGAGTCATTTGTCTACGAAGCCACCAAAGTTGTCATGAGTGACAACGCACGCATGCTGGGCATCCACAAGGCGGCCAAAGAGACGGTAGTCGCCAATTGGGACAAAAACTCCTTCATGGCATGGCACCCTGGCGCTGCGAAGTGGTTCAATGAAAATGGCGCGAAAATTCCAGCAAACATGATCTATAAAAAGTAAGTCTGTTTCTGTTGACACAAGCAGGAATCGCCCATTCGGGTGGTTCCTGTTTTTTTATGTAAGCCTACGTTATGACATCCACTGATAACTCAATTGACGAGCCAATCACACCCATACTTGCCCAAGGCGTTGACGAAGAGCCCGTTGAAAGTAACCGGCGCCAGTTTCGGGGCTTCTTAATGTGGCTCGCTTCTGTAAGCGCAGGTGTATACGCCTTCATGCACGTGGCGGCACTGAACGGCTTGTCACTCAGCGGCATGTCCATGGGCTTACTAGACTTTGCGTTTCTACCCAGCATGCCGCTTGAAACATGGAACTTTCGCATCGCCCACGTTGCTGGCGCGCTGGCGCTCGGATTTCTAATATTTTCTGGTGCCCGCTTTACCGAACAGACCAACCGCTTGTCGCTGGCTTGGAACCTGCTCTCAGCAGTGTTTGTCGGCGCGGCCTTGTTTGGCTTGTACACGGCCATTGGCATTGCCTCAGACATTGCTGCTGGCGCGCTGTGGAATGGCTTAAGTCCTGCCATCAAATACCGCGAAACATGGCTGTTGGGCGCACCCTTGGTCGTGGCGAGCTTAGGCGCGAGCATGGTCTCTTGGATCCACACCACGCAGCGACACCAGGCCACCTTGGCCGATGCGGCCCTGATCATTGCGTGCGGCGCAGTCGCTGTCTACCTCATTGCGGTCTACGGCACACTGATGCGCAACGCGACTGGCACACCGTTTGCGCCCATTGGAATTTCTTTGACGGCGGTCGCCGGCACGATTTTGATTATGGAGCTGACGCGCCGGGTAGCAGGCCTAGCTCTGGTGGCCATCGCTGGGATCTTTGTGCTCTACGTATTTGTTGGTGACCAACTGCCTGGCGTTCTCAACTCGCCACCCATTACTTGGCAGCGTTTCTTTAGCCAGGTCTACACAGACGTGGGCATATTGGGCCCAACGACCGCAGTGTCGTCCACCTACATCATTTTGTTCATCATCTTTGCGGCTTTTTTACAGGCTTCTAAGGTCGGTGACTACTTTGTAAATTTTGCGTTTGCGCTAGCTGGGCGTTCACGAGGTGGTCCGGCCAAGGTCGGTATTTTTGCATCGGGCCTGATGGGCATGATCAACGGCACATCGGCTGGCAACGTGGTAGCCACCGGGTCTCTGACCATTCCGCTGATGAAGAAAGTGGGTTACAGCAAAACCAATGCGGGTGCCATTGAAGCAGCTGCGTCGACTGGCGGGCAAATCATGCCACCCATCATGGGTGCTGGTGCGTTCATCATGGCGGAAGTAACAGGCATACCGTATGTGGATATTGCGATCGCCGCCATTATTCCATCCATTTTGTACTTCGGCTCCATCTACTTTATGGTGGACTTAGAGGCTGCCAAGCTGGGTATGCGCGGGTTGCGTGATGATGAGTTGCCCAAGATCAAGGTGCTGATCAAACAAGCGTATCTGTTCTTGCCCATCATCATTTTGATTGCTGCGTTGTTCATGGGCTACTCGGTCATTCGAGCGGGCACCTTGGCGATTGCTGCTGCTGCTGTGGTGAGTTGGCTAACGCCTTACCCGATGAACCTGCCACGTATTGCTAAAGCCTTTGAGCTTGGCGGCCTGATGTCGATTCAAATCATCGCCGTATGTGCCTGCGCCGGCATCATCGTGGGCGTCATTTCGCTCACAGGTGTGGGCGCTCGTTTCTCATCGCTGCTGCTGGACTTGGCGGCCTCATCCCAGCTGATGGCCATGTTTTTTGCTATGTGTATATCTATTTTGCTGGGCATGGGCATGCCCACCACAGCAGCCTATGCGGTTGCCGCGTCGGTGGTGGCTCCTGGTTTGGTGAACTTGGGTGTGCCACTGTTGACTGCACACTTCTTTGTGTTTTACTTCGCAGTGGTCTCGGCCATCACGCCACCAGTGGCCTTGGCTTCTTACGCAGCGGCCGGCATATCTGGGGCCAACCCCATGAAAACGTCGATTGCTTCTTTCAAAATTGGACTGGCGGCATTCATCGTGCCGTTCATGTTCTTTTACAACTCAGCGCTGCTGATGGACGGCACCACCGCCGAGGTCATTCGCGCTGTTGTAACGGCATTGGTTGGTGTGTACCTGCTGTCTGGCTGCGTCATTGGGTGGTTTCTCAAGGCCACTGTTGGGCCGCTTTTACGCGTCGTGCTGCTGTTTGCGGCTCTGTCCATGATTGAAGGTGGACTGGTCAGCGACTTGGCGGGGGTCAGCTTGGTGCTACTGGTTTTCTTTGGTCAAAAAATAGAACAAAGAAAGCTAACCGCAACTTAAAGCCTTCGGCTCAGCAGCAGGCCACCCACTCAACCCGCCGCGTACACGGCGGGTTTTTTTCTGCCAATCGTTGAAGGCCATCACCTCGTTGCATGAGAGATTCGCCCATTAACTATCGTTTAAATCGATTGTTTTTATTGGAAATAGCCATTTTACAAATTGCTCGTAATGCCCCAGTATTGAATTTCACCATTTAAATGAGGAGGAATTTCATGAACAACGACACACCGCAAGCCGCAACATGCCCATTCGGACACGGGCCCGCCGCTGCATCCAACCACCAATCGAACCGCGACTGGTGGCCAAACCAATTGAACCTGGCCATCTTGCACCAGCATCAACCATCGTCCAACCCAATGGACCCAGACTTCGACTACGCCAAAGCGTTCAATGCGCTGGATTTTGCTGCATTGAAAGCCGATGTGGCCGCCATGATGACGCAGTCGCAAGACTGGTGGCCTGCTGACTATGGCCACTACGGCGGCTTGTTCATACGCCTTGCCTGGCACTCTGCTGGCACCTACCGCACGGCCGACGGACGCGGCGGTTCTGCAACGGGCAACCAACGCTTTGCGCCCATCAACAGCTGGCCCGACAACGGCAACCTAGACAAAGCACGCCGCTTGCTGTGGCCCATCAAACAGCGCTATGGCAATGCAATCTCGTGGGCCGATTTATTCATCCTGGCTGGCAATATAGCCATGGAAACCATGGGCTTTAAAACCCTTGGCTTTGGCGGTGGGCGCGTCGATATTTGGGCACCCGAAGAAGACATTTACTGGGGCAATGAAAAAGAATGGCTGGCCACCAGCGACCAAGCCAACAGCCGCTACAGCGGAGATCGTGAACTAGAAAGCCCCTTGGCTGCTGTGCAAATGGGCCTCATCTATGTGAACCCGCAAGGCCCAGACGGCGTGCCCGACCCGCTGGCATCAGGCAAGGATGTGCGTGAGACATTCGCCCGCATGGCGATGGATGACTACGAAACGGTGGCCTTGGTTGCTGGCGGCCATACGTTTGGCAAAATGCACGGCGCTGGCGACCCCGCCCTGCTTGGTCCTGAACCAGAAGGCGCACCCATTGAGCAAATGGGCTTGGGATGGAAAAACAAGCATGGCACAGGTCACGGCGCAGACGCCACCACCAGTAACTTTGAAGGCGCTTGGAAGCCCAACCCCACGCAATGGGACATGGGCTACTTCAAGGTGCTGTTCAAGTACGAATGGGAGCAGGTTACAAGCCCAGCCGGCGCCATTCAATGGCGTGCCAAAGATGTGGCCCCAGAGGACATGATTGTGGATGCCCACGATGTGAGCAAACAGCACCCACCGCATATGACCACAGCTGATTTGTCGCTGCGTCAAGACCCAGCCTACGAGAAGATTTCACGCCACTTTATGGCCAACCCCGATGAGTTTGCGCACGCTTACGCCTCGGCTTGGTTCAAGTTGACCCACCGTGACTTGGGCCCTAAAGCCTTGTACCTAGGCCCTGAAGTGCCAGCTGAGGATTTGGTATGGCAAGACCCAGTGCCCGCCTTGGACCACCCTGTGGTGGATGCACAAGACATTGCCGACCTGAAAGCCAAGCTGCTCGCCAGCGGCTTGCCGACCAGCGAGTTGGTGGCCACTGCGTGGGCATCTGCGTCTACATACCGTGGCTCTGACAAGCGCGGCGGCAGCAACGGCGCACGAATTCGCTTGGCACCGCAAAAAGATTGGGAGGCCAACCAGCCTGCGCAGTTGTCCAAGGTACTGGCAGCATTGCAAACCATTCAAGCGGATTTCAACGCGCAAGCCACAGGAGGCAAACGTATCTCAATGGCCGATGTGATTGTGCTGGCAGGCACGGCCGCCGTTGAGGCCTCCATCACGGCAACAGGCCTTGAACTGTCAGTGCCGTTCACCCCGGGACGCACCGATGCCACGCAAGCGCAAACCGATGTGGCCTCTTTTGACGTGCTAGAGCCTCAAAGCGATGGCTTCAGAAACTACCAAAAGAAAGTCTTCAACGTGGCTGCCGAACAACTGCTCATAGACAAGGCCCAGCTGCTCACGCTGAGTGCGCCAGAAATGACCGTGCTGATCGGGGGGTTACGCGTACTGGGGGCCAATGTGGGCGGCGCGGCACACGGGGTGTTCACCAAACATGTAGGCCAGTTGAGCAATGACTTTTTTGTCAACTTGGTGGACATGAGCAATGAGTGGGCGCCGACTGCACAGGGCGTTGGTTTGTTTGAGGCGCGTGAGCGCAAGACCGGTGCGCTGCGTTGGTCAGCAACGCGCACAGACTTGGTGTTTGGGTCTAACTCTCAGCTGCGGGCCATCGCCGAGGTGTATGCCCAACATGACAACCACGTGAAGTTCGCAAAAGACTTCGCTGCAGCGTGGCACAAGGTCATGAACCTAGGGTTTGTCGCATAACCAGCCAGGCTAAAAAAAACCGGCTCCAGTTGTCACACTGGGCCGGTTTTTTTGTGCGCGCTAGCGAAGCGGTATGGTCACTGCCCGCTTTACTTAGACGCGGCAACGCGCGCCATCTCCAAACATTTGTTGGAGTAACCCCACTCGTTGTCGTACCAAGCCACCACTTTGACAAAGGTACTGTCCAGTGCAATGCCGGCTTCGGCATCAAACACAGAGGTGCACACTTCGCCGCGGAAGTCGGTGGCCACTACTTTGTCTTCTGTATAGCCCAACACGCCTTTCATGGCACCCAAGCTTGCAGCTTTCATGGCGGCACAAATTTCTTCGTAGCTAGCCGGGTTGTTCAATTCAACCGTCAAGTCAATAACTGACACGTCAGAGGTTGGCACGCGAAACGACATACCTGTCAGCTTTTTATTCAGCTCTGGAATAACCTTGCCCACGGCCTTGGCCGCACCAGTGCTGGATGGGATGATGTTTTCTAAAATACCACGGCCACCACGCCAGTCTTTGTTGCTAGGGCCATCGACTGTTTTTTGAGTGGCAGTGGTGGCATGCACCGTGGTCATCAGGCCGCGTTTTATACCCCACGTGTCGTTCAATACTTTGGCCACAGGTGCCAAGCAGTTGGTGGTACATGAGGCATTGGAGATGATGGCCTCGCCGGCATAGCTCTCGTGGTTCACACCAAAGACAAACATCGGCGTGTCGTCTTTAGAGGGGGCACTCAATATGACTTTTTTAGCGCCTGCGGCCAAGTGCTTCTCAGCCGTTTCTTTGGTCAAGAATAAACCAGTGGCTTCTACAACAATGTCGGCGCCCACTTCATCCCACTTCAAGTTGGATGGGTCACGTTCTGCCGTCAAGCGGATTCTCTTACCGTTAACAACCAGTGTGTTGCCATCAACCGCGATGTCGCCTTTGAAGCGGCCGTGCACGCTGTCGTACTGCAACATGTAGGCCAAGTAATCAGGCTCTAGCAAGTCGTTGATCGCTACGATTTCAATGTCGTCAAAGTTTTGAACGGCGGCGCGAAACACCATGCGGCCAATGCGGCCAAACCCATTAATACCTAGTTTGATAGTCATAGAAATGTCTCCAATTAAATCGTTAAAAAAATCGAAATCAATATCCCAGCGAGGCGTGCAGCAGTCCTGCGGCTCGCCTTGCCGCTTTTTAGGCTTGTTGCAGCACCTTGTGCACGGTGTCGGCTACGTTTTTAGACGTGAAGCCAAAATGCTCTAACAACATGGGCGCTGGCGCTGACTCACCAAAGGTGTCGAGACCCACAACGGCAGCGCATCCATACTTCCACCAGCCGTCGCTGCTGCCCATCTCCACCGCAATACGCGGCACGCCTTTGGGCAAGACAGAGACTTTGTAAGCGTTGTCTTGACGGTCAAACGTGGTGGTGCTGGGCATAGAAACCACGCGCGCAGCAATGCCGCGTGCGGCCAGCTCGACCTGTGCTTTCAAAGCCAGTTGCACTTCTGAGCCTGTGGCACTAATGACGGCTTGCGCACGCTTTCTCATACCCCCTTCACTGGGCTCAGCCAGCACGTAAGCACCTTTGCTGATGCGGTCTAAATCTGTCTTAGGCGCGTAGGGCAAGCCTTGGCGCGACAACAACATGGCGGTTGGTCTGTCTTTGTTTTGTAAAGCTGTGGCCCACGCCACTGCGCTCTCAGCGGGATCACCTGGACGCCACACGTCTAAATTTGGAATAAGACGCAACGAAGCGGCATGCTCAACCGACTGGTGCGTCGGGCCATCCTCGCCCAGACCAATGGAGTCGTGTGTGAACACATGGATAACGCGCAGCTTCATCAGCGCGGCCATGCGAATGGCATTGCGGCTGTAATCGCTAAAGGTTAAGAAGGTGCCACCATAGGGGATAAAGCCGCCGTGCAGTGCCACGCCATTCATGATGGCGGCCATGCCGAATTCACGTACGCCGTAGTTGATGTGCCGCCCAGTGTGTACGTCGCCGTTGTCATCAACCGTGGCCACCACATCGCCCGCGGCATCCATGCGCAAGTTAGGTGTGCACGATGTGTTGGTGAGGTTTGAGCCTGTCAGGTCGGCAGAGCCACCCAACATTTCTGGCAAGGCAGCCGTGAAGAATTCCAACGCAATTTGCGATGCTTTACGCGAGGCAACAGTTTCAGCCTTGGTGTGTGCCGACACCACAGCATCAAACGCTGTCTGTTGAAAGCCTTTGGGCAGGTCGCCCTTCATACGGCGCACAAACTCTAAGGCCAGCTTAGGGTGTGCGGTCTTGTAGGCTTTAAACAGTTCGCGCCAAGCGGCTTGAATGGCCTTGCCTTGGGCGGCTGCAGCCCAGTCGGCATAGACGTCTTTAGGAATGTGGAATGGCTCGGCACGCCAGCCCAAGGCTTCGCGTGTCAATGCAATTTCTTCAGCACCCAGCGGTTCGCCGTGGGCCTTGGCTGTATTGGCACGGTTTGGTGAGCCTTTGCCAATAGCGGTTGTACACACAATAAGTGTTGGTTTATCGGCACTGGTTTTAGCGGTGGCAATGGCGCGGTCAACCGCATCAACATCATGGCCATCAATAGGGCCAATCACGCTCCAACCGTAGGCCTTGAAACGTGCCGGCGTGTCGTCAACAAACCATGGGTCAACTTGGCCATCAATCGATATGCCGTTGGAGTCATACAAGGCAACCAGCTTGTTCAGCTTCCACGCGCCGGCTAGAGCGCAAGCTTCGTGGCTGATGCCCTCCATCAAGCAGCCGTCGCCCAAGAAGGTGTATGTGTGGTGGTCAACCACCGCAAAGCCGTCGCGGTTGAATTGCTTGGCCATTAACTTTTCAGCCAATGCCATCCCGACTGCGTTGCTAACACCCTGGCCCAACGGGCCAGTGGTTGTTTCTATGCCAGGTGTGACACCCACTTCAGGGTGGCCAGGCGTCTTGCTGTGTAACTGACGGAAATTTTTCAACTCGTCCATGGACAAATCGTAGCCAGTGAGGTGCAACAGGGCATAAATCAGCATGGAGCCGTGACCGTTGGACAGGACAAAGCGGTCGCGGTTGGCCCATGAGGGATCTTTGGGGTTGTGCTTTAAATGGCGCGACCACAATGCCACGGCCATATCGGCCATGCCCATTGGGGCACCAGGGTGTCCTGAGTTTGCTTGTTGAACGGCATCCATTGCCAATGCGCGAACGGCATTGGCCATATTGGTGGGGTTGGCCATAGAGTCTTTCGATGAGAGCTGAGATTGGGTCGCTTGAAACTAAATGTAGCAAAGCCCACTGATTTTAGCTGGTCATGAACACCATCCCAACAGGGTGTCTCTGACGGCGCAGCGCAATGCGCCACGTAATGCGAGACAATTGAAACATGATCACCACCGCCATGTTGTTGGGTGCGGGTCGAGGTGAGCGTATGCGCCCACTTACAGACACCTGCCCCAAGCCTCTTCTGCCCGTTAAAGGCCGCCCGCTTGTGGGCTGGGCCATGCAGGCCATGCACCGCAGCGGCATACAACAATGCGTGCTCAATACGGCTTGGTTGGGCGCACATATTGAGGCTGAGTTTGGGGCGCAAGCCCATGGCTTAGAACTGCGCTATTCCCACGAGGGCCAAGACTTTGGCCACGCGCTAGAAACCGCAGGTGGCATAGCGCGCGCTTTGCCTATGTTGGGCGACACATTTTGGCTAGCTGCCGGTGACGTGTTTGCCCCCACCTTTGTATTTGACCAAGACGTTGCACAACAATTTGTACAAGGCCGGGCATTGGCCCACTTGTGGCTGGTAGCCAACCCGACACACAACCCACACGGTGATTTTGCATTGGGGGACAACGCCTTGTTGTCCTATGGCGCTAGCGCCCAAGGCGAGATGCTCACTTACGCCACCATTGGCCTATTCAAAGCCGCTTTATTCACCGCTCCCTGGTGCAACATTGCACACGCCAATCCGCGCGGTGACTCATTGCCTCTTGCACCGCTGCTGCGCTTGGCCATGGACCAAGGTCTTGTAACAGGTCAACGCTTTCAAGGCGAATGGGTAGACGTGGGCACCCCGCAGCGCCTAGACCAGCTCAACCAAACCGCATAAGCTTGAGACGTCAAAATAAGACACACACCACACATCGTCATGCACATACCAATCAATACCCCATTACACGCCCAGCGCCGCGCTGCCTTTGCCAGCAACATGGGGCCTAACGCGCTGGCGATCATTCCAACTGCGCCGGAGCGCATGCGCAACCGTGACGCTGACTTTCCGCATCGCTTTGACAGCTACTTTTTTTATCTGTGCGGCTTTACCGAGCCTGGCGCCACGCTGCTTATAGACAGCAGTGGGCACACCACATTGGTGTGCTTGCCTAAGGACTTGGAGCGGGAAACATGGGATGGCTTTAGGCTTGGCCCGGATGCGGCCCCTTCAGCTTTGGGCATTGACGCTGCAGCAGCCACCAACGCGTTGGACGCCACAGTGGTTAAGTTGCTGGGCAATAAAGACGCTGTGTGGTGGCCGTTTGCCACGCACGAACAACTCAACACCAACGTCGAGCGTTGGCTGGGCTCGGTTCGCGCGCAAGCGCGCGCTGGCATGACATGCCCCACCACGCAGCGCGATGCCTGCTTGCTCCTTGACGAAATGCGCCTCATCAAAGACGCTACAGAGTTGGCCACCATGCGCAGAGCGGCCAGCATTTCAGCCAATGCACACATACGCGCCATGCAGCGCAGCGCTAGAGATCTTCGCGACCACCTTGATTTGCGCGAGTACCACCTAGAAGCAGAATTGCTGCACGAGTTTCGCCAGCACGGCTCACAGTTTCCCGCGTACACCTCAATTGTTGCCGCAGGTGCCAATGCCTGCGTGCTGCATTACCGCGCTGATACCGGCGCAGTTAAAGACGGCGATTTGGTGCTGATTGATGCGGGCTGCGAACTAGACGGCTACGCCAGTGACATCACACGCACCTTTCCGGCCAATGGCCGATTCACAGCGCCACAACGCGACGTGTATGCGCTGGTGCTGGCCAGCCAAGTGGCCGCCATTAACGCCACACGCACAGGGGCGCGGTTCAACAAGCCGCACGAGGCCGCCGTTCAAGTGCTCACTCAAGGCCTACTGGACCTAGGCATTTTGAACAAGCAGCAGGTTGGCAACGTCGACGAGGCCATAGCCATAAAAGCCTACACACCTTTTTACATGCACCGCACCAGCCATTGGCTGGGCTTGGACGTGCACGACTGTGGCCGCTATGCGGGCACTGACTTGCAGGCGCAACAACACACACCGCCGCTGACACGCCACCTGCAAGAAGGCATGGTACTGACCATAGAACCTGGCTTGTACATCAGGCCCAGCGATGCGGTGCCAGCACACTTCCACAACATTGGCATTCGCATTGAGGACGATGCCGTGGTGAGCGCAGGTGAATGCGAGCTTATTTCGCGCGGGGTTCCTGTGGCCATCGACGATATTGAAGCATTGATGGCCTGATGGCCGAAGGCATGCGTATTTCTATTGTGAGCGTGAACACCGCCGTCGCGCACAACCTGCACGTGGGGAAACGGCGCATGCGCTCGGCCATAGGCAAGCGCGCACGCGCGGGTGCGGTTGAGGTCGGCGCACTTGGTTTAGAGGGTGATGAGCAAGTTGAGTTGTCCATTCACGGGGGTATCAGCCAAGCTGTTTATGCTTATTCTATGGCGCATTACGCCTACTGGCAGCAACGCCGCCAAGCGCTGGGACTGGATTTGTTTGAACAAGCTTTGCCACCTGGCACCATGGGTGAGAACCTCACCATCACCGGCCTTTTAGAACAACACGTGTTCGTCGGCGACAGGTTGGTAGGGCCCAATGTGCTGCTGCGCGTGACGCGCGCACGCCAGCCCTGTAGCAAATTCAACGCGGTCATGGGCTATGCCACAGCCGCTAAAGACATGGTGACCCAAGCCAACTGTGGCTTTTATTTGGCAGTAGAGCGCATGGGCAGCGTGGAGGCCGGGCAGACACTCGAGCTGCAACCTGGCGCCCGTCAGGTTTCTATTGCCAGCCAAGCCCAAGCTATGTGGGCCCGCTATGCCAACGACTAAACCGGTCATCCTGCACTGAAACACGCTAATAAGTTTAAATTTAGCTTTTTTACATACATACTAGTCAAAAGCGCATCACCCCAACACCACGCTTTCAGACGAATAACAACCATAGGCCCTGCCTACAATAAGTCCCTGCGCATTCACGCGCGCAACCCTGTGTTGTTTTAAACAAGTGTTCACACCCATGACTGACTCTAATCAAAGCGCTGAGGCCAAAGCCAACAAACAAGCAGAACTGCGCAAAGCGGCACTCGAATACCACGAGTTTCCGACCCCAGGAAAAATCGCCATCGCGGCGACCAAACAGCTCACCAACCAACGTGACTTGGCATTGGCTTACTCACCAGGCGTGGCCGCTCCCTGCGAAGAAATTGTGGCCGACCCCAGTGCAGCATTCAAGTACACCAGCCGCGGCAACTTGGTCGCCGTCATCACCAACGGCACGGCCGTACTAGGCCTAGGCGACATCGGGCCCCTGGCCGCAAAACCAGTGATGGAAGGCAAGGCCGTTCTGTTCAAAAAGTTTGCAGGTATCGATGTATTCGACATCGAAATTAATGAAAAAGACCCGGTGAAGTTGGTTGAAATAATCGCCTCACTCGAGCCTACATTTGGGGGCATCAACCTTGAAGACATCAAAGCGCCAGACTGCTTTTATGTAGAGCGCAAGCTGCGTGAGCGGATGAGCATTCCTGTGTTCCATGATGACCAGCACGGCACGGCTATTGTGGTGGGGGCAGCCTTCTTGAACGGCTTAAAAGTATTGGGCAAAGACATCAACAACACCAAACTGGTGGTGTCTGGCGCAGGCGCGGCCGCTTTGGCATGCTTGGCGCTGCTGGTCAAACTAGGCCTGCCCCGCAAAAACATATGGGTCACCGACTTGGCGGGCCTGGTGTACGAAGGCCGCACTGAGTTGATGGATGCCGACAAAATTCAATTTGCACAACCTACGTCACAGCGCACACTGGCAGAAGCTATCAAAGGGGCAGATGCCTTTTTAGGCTTGTCAGCTGGTGGCGTTCTAAAGCCTGACATGGTCGCCAGCATGGGCGAGCGGCCGCTGATTTTTGCGCTGGCCAACCCAAACCCTGAGATTTCCCCCGAAGAGGTTCATGCTGTTCGCAGCGACGCGGTCATGGCCACGGGGCGGACCGACTATCCCAACCAAGTCAACAACGTCCTGTGCTTTCCCTACATTTTTAGGGGCGCTCTAGACGCCGGCGCGTCGACCATTACTGACGAAATGGAAGTCGCTGCGGTTCATGCCATTGCTGAGCTGGCGCAAGCCGAGCAAAGCGAAATCGTGGCCGCGGCCTATCTGGGTGAACAATTGACATTTGGCCCTGAGTACCTCATCCCCAAACCGTTTGACCCGCGCTTGATGATGAAGATTGCACCTGCAGTGGCGCAAGCTGCCATGGACAGTGGCGTCGCCACCCGCCCGATTACAGACATGGCCGCTTACTGCGAGCGCCTGCAAAGCTTTGTGCTCGCTTCAGGCACGCTTATGAAGCCTATCTATGCAGCTGCCAAGCAAGCCACTCGCAAGCGAGTGGCTTACGCAGAAGGCGAAGAAGAGCGTGTATTGCGTGCTTGTCAAGTGGTGGTGGATGAAGGCTTGGCCAGACCCACACTGATTGGGCGCCCTGCCATCATTGCATCGCGCATAGTGCAATTTGGCCTGCGCCTGCACGCGGGCGTTGACTATGATGTGGTGAACGTCGAGCAAGATGAGCGCTACCGCAGCTTTTGGCAGGCATACCTCAAGAAAACAGCACGCCAAGGTGTGACACAACAGCTGGCAAAAATCGAAATGCGCCGCCGCCTCACACTCATTGGCGCTATGTTGCTGGAAACTGGCCATGTCGACGGCATGATCTGCGGCACGTGGGGCAGTACCAACGACCACTTGGCTTACATCGACCCCGTTATTGGCAAGCGTGATGGCGCATGTACCTATGCGTGCATGAATGGCCTGATGTTGCCTGGACGACAAGTTTTTATTGTCGACACGCATGTGAATTACGACCCAAACGCCAACGAACTTGCCGAAATCACCATGGCTGCGGCCGAAGAAATGCTCCGCTTTGGCCTGACGCCTAAAGTAGCTTTGCTATCGCACTCCAGCTTTGGCTCTAGCAACCGACCCAGCGCCATCAAAATGCGCGAAACGTTGGCCTTGCTCAACGAGCGTGCGCCCTGGCTGGAAGTAGACGGCGAAATGCACGGCGATGTGGCTTTGGACGCCCAAGCGCGTAGCAAGCTTATGCCCGACTCGGTGCTGAAAGGCGAAGCCAATTTGCTGGTCATGCCCAATATCGACGCAGCCAATATCGCCTACAACTTGCTGAAGACGGCCTCAGGCGGTGGCATTGCTATAGGCCCTGTACTGCTCGGTGCACGCAAGCCAGTTCACATACTCACCCCGAGCACCACCGTTCGCCGCATTGTGAATATGACAGCCCTGACCGTGGCGGACGCCAACGCCAACGCCAAACGAAACTAAAGCAAACCACACCCGCGCTGCACGCCTTGACAAGCGACCGCTGTGGTGTGGTTGCTACATAACCGTTGTTGCCGCTAAGCGGGGGTGCTTTTCACAGTGTGCAATTAGGACTTGCGCTTTGAGCGGCCTTCAGGCACACTAACGCGGTTGATTAAAGGGTTAACCCTCGCGCATGTGAACAGGTCTGCTTAGGCAGATATGTTGGGCGCAAGGTTGACGCTAAAGACAAAAATTTCGCATATTTTGAATTTAAAACGCGCCATTGTTGCAGTCGCTTTGCTGGCCGGTGTTGCTACAAGCTTCTTGCTGGTTGACGACCGACAGCAGTCGCCCGATTCCGACGCGGTCCATGGTCACAGTGAGTTTATAACTGTGGCCCAACTGCCACTAGAAGGTCAACGCGTTTACGCATTGATCTTACAAGGTGGGCCTTTTAAGTTCGACAAAGATGGCACTGTTTTTGGCAACCGTGAACGGTTATTGCCAGCCAACACGCGAGGTTTTTATAAAGGATACACCGTTACAACACCGGGTGTAACGCACAGAGGTGCGAGACGCTTGGTGTGTGGCGGTAAGCAAGTTGTGAGCTTGTTGTGCTACTACACAAACGACCACTACGCGAGCTTTCGCTTGGTGGTGTCTGAGTAGTTGACGGTGGTTGTAATAGCCACTTTAAAACAACAATAGTTTGGTTTATTGACTCTTGACAAAGAAAGACACGGAGATGGACACGCCGCTTCGTACCATACGTACAAACATTGTTCAATCCATTCGCGCGCACCGCGTGGGTGAATTGCAGACTGCTGCCGAGCAGCTTGGCCACCATTTTTTATACGCTAATTTAGCGAAAGCTGCTGCCAAGCAAGACGTTTTAGACCTGATCAACGGCCAATATACTTTGGCCGCCAACAGCAACAAAAACTTCGATTCGCTGTATGACGCTATGACAGACACCCTGCACAAGTCCGGTCCACAAACTGGCTTTGTCGTCGTGTTGGAGCATATCCCGTCGCACGCTAAATTCGACAAGGAAGCGCGCGAGCAATTGCTTGATATCTTCCGCGATACAGCTGATTACTGGAGCGACCGCAAAGTGCCCTTTCGCTGCTTCTACTCGTTCTCAGTGGCACGCGCCTCTACCGGCGAGACCATCAGCATTGAAGGAAGCACGGACGAACCCATGCCAACCGACAAATTGGTTGATATCAGCCCCATGGCGTTGCGCATGAGCAGCCCATTCAATGCAGGCTACTGGCTAAGCGCGGCTTAATAAGCGAGTGTCAACGTAACAAACCACCTGGCTGCACGGCTTAGGTGGTTTTTTTACGTCCGCACCAACAACGCTAGGCTGCTGGCAAACTGAAGTGCAGGTCTAGGTAACTTTGCACAGACACTTGCTCGGCACGCTGACGCAAATCAAAGTCGCCTGTGTAGCCACGATGTGCCAACCATGCACCCAGTGTGTGGCGCAACACTTTGCGGCGTTGGCTAAACGCGACTTGGACCATCTCAGAAAACTCTTTCAAACGAACCGGCGCGCTGTCAACCTTCGGCACCATACGCACCACCGCGCTGTCAACACGCGGGGGAGGAACAAAACTGTGTGGCGGGACAAACAAAAAATTCTCCATCTCGTAACGCCACTGCAGCATCACAGACAAGCGCCCATACGCCGACGTTGAAGGCTTGGCGACCATGCGCTCAACCACCTCTTTCTGAAGCATAAAGTGCTGGTCTGTTACCGCGTTGACATGGTCAAGCAAGTGAAACAAGATGGGGGTGGAGATGTTGTACGGCAGGTTCCCCACCACACGCAGCTTGGGCACACCGAGCTTGAGGGCCAAGTCGGTGAAATCCACCCGCAACACATCAGACTCGATCACATCCAGCCCAGGGTTGGTGCGCAGCTTCGCTGCCAAGTCGCGGTCCAACTCAATCACACTGAGTCTGTCTAAACACGCCAACAACGGGTTGGTCAGCGCCGCCAAGCCTGGCCCTATTTCAACCATGGGATCGCTGCGCTGGGGATTGATACCGTCCACTATAGACGTGATGATCAGACCGTCATTTAAAAAATGCTGCCCAAATCGCTTGCGTGCAATGTGCTTCATTGGGTGGTCAGCGGCGTGCGAATATCGACATAGGCACGGGCACGTACACCACGCGCCCACGCGGCATAACGCTGCACCGCTTGTTGCTCACGTAACAAGTTGGTAATAGCCACGGTTTGCTCTGCAGCGCTCAAGGCAACGCGCGCACGCTCTACCGTTTGTATCAAGTGCACACCAAAGCGAGACACCACTGGTGGTGAGATGGCGTTGATAGCCAGATTGTCCATGGCGGCCTCAAACTCTGGTACAAACATACCCGGGCGGGCCCAGCCCAAATCGCCGCCTGCTTGTGCTGAGGCATCTTGGCTGACGTCAACGGCAACGCTGGCGAAGTCACGTTCCCCCGCAACGATTTGAGCACGCATTGCGGTTAGTGCTGCGACAGCTTTGTGTTGCTCGTCTTTTGTTTGCGCGCGCAGCAAGATGTGGCGCGCGCGCGTTTGCTCCACCGTCATGACAGGCGCTGCGCGCTGCTGTTTCAGCAACTTAACGACGTGCAGTCCAGCACCACTGCGTACCACCTCGGAGACACCGCCTGGCGATAAACTGGCCACTGCGTTGACAAATAAAGGTGGCAGTTCCGCCACCAGACGCAGACCCAAGTCGCCGCCTTGAGCGGCATCGCCAGCGCCAGAGAACTCACGAGCCAGAGCGGCAAAATCTGCCCCCGATTTGGCCTTGACAGCCAGCTCGTCAGCCAGTGCCTGGGCTGTAGCAACAACAGACTGGCCTGCACCCTCAGGAATAGCTACCAAAATATGTGCCACCTGCAAGCTTAATGGACCAGGTTGTGCCTGGGCTTGCTTTTGTAAAAATTGGCGAATATCCGCTGGGGTGATGTCAATACGGTTGTCGACCTCGCGCACTCGGATACGCTGGACCAACAGCTGGTCATGCAGTTGGCGTCTAAAACCAACGATGCTGAGACCCTCGAGCTCAATTTGCTGGTGCAAGCCCTCAATACTGACCTGATTCTGTGCCGCAACGGTTTGCTCCGCAGCATCAACATCAGCCTGCGTCACCACCACGCCAGCCTGCGTTGCAGCTTGAGCCTGCGCACGCTCATTGATCAGGGCCTCGAGCACTTGACTGCGCAACTGCGCGCCGCTGGCAGATGCGTTTTGTTTGGCCACTGCTTGCACACGCCGGCTCAGCTCAAAGGACGTGATTGGTTCTGTACCCACCACGGCCACAATGGCGTCACTCAACTCAGGTGCCAGGACTGTTTGTGCCAGCGCATGCTGCGCAACCGGGCTCAGGCACAGCGCCAACAGGGCTACATGAAGACGTTGTAACAACATAAATTCCCTTATTCGTAATTTTGAAAGCGGCTGGGCGCTTGTATATCTTGGCGCAGGTATTGGTAACGCGGCACGCTGGCGCTCAATGTCTTGATTGGACTAGCGCCGAGGCGCGAAAAGCCTACGAACTCCAGCTGGAACAAAATGCGTCGATTGGATTTTGTATTGGAGGTTTGCAAGCGCTCTACCACCACACGCCCAACCCAGCAACCCGCGTCGTATTCGAAGCCCGTGACCAAGTCGGCAATTTTTTTATCAACGCGGCTGTAGTTCACACGGCCAACGCTGTACCACCGCGGCGCGCCCAAGCCTCTTCCAGGCCCTAAGTCTTCTCCCCTGTCACCCCACAAATCATTGAGTGGCCACTGCCATGCCAAGTCAACCAATTCACTGCTGTTGCGCTGCAAACGGTACGCCAGACTCACCGTACGGTAATTGCTGGGTCTATAACTGACACCCCACGTCGCACGCTTGGCACGGCCGATATCTTGGTCGTATTGCACCAAGCCATCAACACGCCACAACTGACTGGGTTTGTACGCGCCGCCCAGCAACACGTCACTGACTTGGTCTGTTTGAACTGCTGCGCCGTCGGCGATGCCCTGGACCTGGTCTTGCAAGCGCATGCGCTGCGCAACCGTCATTCTGAGCACTTCACGACCAGACTTCCCTGCAAACCATCGGGAAGTGACGCCTAAGGTCAGGGTCTTGGTATCGGCTAAGCGATCGTTGCCAGTGAACGGGTTGGCCGAATAAATACTTGCCAGATTGAAGTCGGCCTCGCCAGAATCGTAGTTGGGCAAGCCGTCTTGGCTGCTGAACGGCGTGTAGGCCAACATGGCGCGCGGCTCAAGTGTTTGTATGCCATCGGTGCCAGTGTCACGCTCGAACACCAGGCCAGCATCTAGGCTCAATGTAGGCAGCGTCACGTTGGCATGTCGCCGACCTACATAGGCGCCTGACGTCAGCGCGTTATCCAGTTGGTAGCTGCGGCTGTGCAGGCGCAAGGCAGGCTGTATATAGCCACCCGGCGTTGACAAACGCTTGCTCACCTGCCCAGACAGAACCGCTCTGTCGCCACTGAAACTGTGGTCAGCCGGGTCGGCAGAGAAACGGGTGAGTTGTGAGTTGAGCTGCCAGTCCAAACCGGCCAATTGTGTCGACGGGCTGTTAGAGGCCATGTCGTAAGTCAGGTGCGGCTCGCGGTCGTAGGGTGCCACGATGCGTGTCGTATCGGTACTTTGCAAGGTCTCCCACTTGTAAGAGCCTACGCTGGCTTGCCACAAGCCTTGTTGGGTGCTGAGGATCACGTTGTTGGCCAGCAAGCGGTCCGTCAGCGAGGTGGTGCTGCGCGGGAAGTCTGACCAATAATCACCATCGCTGACGCGGTTGAGATTGGTTTGCAAGCGCACAGGCAAGTCGCCAACACGCAAGCCTTGGTTGTGTTGTAACGACCATCCCCAACGCGTATCGCCGTTGCGCAGCTTGTCACTCGCCATATGGGCCGCGCGTAGTCTGCCGTCATAGCTTTGGCCTAAATAACGGTACTCACCCGCCAAATCCACCCCACGCTTTCCCATGTAAGTGGGGTACAGCGTTGCGTCGTGGTTGGGCGCAATGTTGAGGTAGTACGGCACCGTTAGCTCGACACCGCTGGCTTGGTCAAAATTCAAGGTGGGTGGCAAGAGGCCAGACTTGCGCGCATCGGACAGCGGAAAGCTCACCCACGGTGAAGCCAATACAGGCACGCCTTTGAACTTCAGCACACCACCAATGGCGGTGCCGGTGTCATCAGTTTGGTCAAAGGTAATTGACGAAGCACTGACCACCCAGTCAGGCGCCCATGTGCCCCCTGGCGGTCTTGGACATGTTGAGTAGGTCACGTCTGTGGCAACTGCCACGTCTGGGCCTTTGAAGTCAATCCGTGCGGCCTGACCTCTGCCTTGACCCTGCCCGCTCACACTGTTGATCTCAAACTCTGGGGTGTCGAAATAGCCTTCGGTCGTGTCAAGTTTAATTTGCGCTTGTGGTCCCGTAAAGCGGTTACCACGCTGGTTGACATGCACATGGCCTTGCATGGTGACTGTGTCAGTGACCACATCTTGGTCAATGGTGTCGGCCTTGATGATGACGCCATGGCGGCGCAACTGCGCTTGGCCCTCAATGCGCGTAGACACATCGGCCTCGCCAGTGATGTTGTCGCCAGAGACGAAGGTGGGCAGTTGGTCTTTGGCAGACGCAGGCAGATCCTCTGCCAACTCTTGGCTGAGCTGCAGGTTGTTGGATACAGCGCTGACGGGCGGCTCCGCGCTGTGGGCCGATACGCTGTGCAGGGCGGCACTCAAGCCACACATGAGCAAGACCTGAGGCCACGAGGAGAAACGTTTGAGCATAGACAGAGGCTATACGAACTTGCAAGCAAGCGCCGCACAGGTGTTGAGAAAGGTGGGTAGTTGCGCAAGCCGATTAAGAGCAGCACATACAATCATTACTGCCATTATCCTACGAGACACTTGCGCCTATAAAAGCGGCGCGGCCAGCCATGCAAACCACACCCATACAGCGCACGCAACACCATGATCAGTCCTTGGAAATGTCTGTCAAATGGGACGACACGCAGCGAGGCGAGGCGTTTGCCAATTGGCTGAGCGCCATTGCTCCAACTCACCAATTGGATCTCAGCACGTTGGTCATCGCCAGCGCTGATGCCAGCTTTAGGCGCTATTTGCGGATTCGAGATACCAACGCACATCCGTTGATCATCATGGATGCCCCCCCAGACAAAGAAGACTGCGCCGCCTTTGCGCATATTGCCCAACTCCTGCAAGACGCCAGTGTTGCTGCCCCACACGTATTGGCCTGGGACGCGGCTCTTGGGTTTATGTTGCTGACAGACTTGGGGCAACACACCTTGCTAGATGTGCTGAGCCAAGTACCTGGTCTGCGCAGCGCCTTTGACATCGCACCACCCAATGCACCCACAGTTGACGTCGCAGCTCTGGCCTACACAACAGAAGCCGACAAGTCCGCTTCACTGCGCGTTGCCCACGGCTTGGTGCGCTCTTACATGGGTCAAAGTTTGGATATGCTGGTGCAATGGCAGCAGGCCACGCAAGCCCAAGCCTTGCCAGCCTACGACCATGCATTGCTGCTGCGCGAGCTCAAATTATTCCCCGAGTGGTATATAACCAAACACAAGGGCATAACGCTAGACACTGCACAGGAGCAAACGCTGGCGCGCACGTTTGAGACCCTCATCACCCACAACCTAGATGCCCCCATGGTGTTTGTCCACCGCGACTTTATGCCGCGCAATATTATGGTGGACCACAACAACAATTTGGGCTTGTTAGACTTTCAAGACGCAGTCATTGGGCCTGTTACCTACGACATTGCCAGCCTCATGCGTGATGCATTTTGGAGTTGGGATGACGACATGGTTATCGACATCACTGTGCGTTACTGGGAACGTGCACGTGCAGCAGGGCTGCTCAATCACCACGACTGGGCCCAAGACTTTGGCGCATTTTTCCGCGCTGTGGAATGGATGGGGTTACAACGTCATTTAAAAATATTGGGTATTTTTGCTCGCCTCAGCTTACGCGATGGTAAGCCCAAGTACTTGGCTGATACGCCGCGCTTCATACATTACGTGCGCAACACAGCAGCGCGCTACCGAGAGCTGAAGCCACTGCTACAACTCATTGACCACATAGAGGGTCTCGAGGCAGCCAGTGGCTACTCATTTGGCCGCGCTTAGGCCACACGCGGCACCACCACGACATTCATAACGCTATGCCCCGTATTTATTGTGACCAAACCCTACACGCTGGGGGCCACCTGACCCTGTCCAAAGAGGCCAGTCGCCACATACAAGTCCTGCGCATGCAGCCGGGCCAAACGGTGCATCTGTTTGATGGCTATGGTGGTGAATACGAAGCAAACATTACGCAAATAGGGCGGCAACATGTCGATGTTGCCGTTGGCTTACACACAGCTGTTGAACGCGAAGCATCACATGCTGTGCATTTGGCGGTGTGTATGCCCGCCAATGAACGCATGGACTGGCTGGTCGAAAAAGCAGTTGAGTTGGGCGTGGCCAGCATCACCCCTTTGATGAGCCAACGCAATGTCGTCAAGCTCTCAGGCGAGCGAGCCGAAAAAAAGCAAGCGCACTGGCAAGCAGTTGCAGTGGCCGCTTGTGAGCAATGTGGTCGTAACCTTGTGCCAACCATTGCACTGCCTCTTAGCTTGTCGTCGTGGCTGAAAGGCTTTGAATCAACGTCGCATTCCGCGCAACGGTTTGTGCTGTCACTGCAAGCTACCACTGCGACTATGGCCGAGCCCACCGCTGCGGTGCCCAATGCGACCTGGATACTCAGTGGCCCTGAAGGCGGCTTAACCGCCCAAGAAGAAGCCCTTGCCATTGCGCTAGGCTGGGCACCTCTCAGCTTGGGGCCCCGCGTCTTGCGGGCCGAAACAGCTGCATTGGCGGCGTTGATACGTCTGACCGCATAACCTAACAAACCACGCTGTGCGCAGCGAAACCGCTTATGAACAAAAACCTGTGGTTTCTTGCCGCTGCACAAGGCCTATTTTTAACCCACAACGTGGTATTCATTGCCATCAATGGCTTGGTCGGCCTGGCTTTGGCGCCATTGGGTTGGATGGCTACTTTGCCAATAACCGGCTATGTGGTGGGTGCCGCGCTGTCTACAGGCATAGTCGCTAAAACGCAGCGGCGATTTGGCCGTCAAGTGTCCTTCCAACTGGGCTTGCTGGTTGCACTTGTCTCGGCACTGCTGTGTGCCCTGGCCACCATACAAAGCAACTTTTGGATGTTGGTGTGTGCGACCGTTCTGGCCGGTTACTACAGCGCCAACGGCCAGCTGTACCGTTTTGCGGCGGCTGAACTGGCAGCGCCGGAATCGCGCGAACAAGCGGTGTCTTTGGTGTTGGCCGGTGGTCTCATTGGTGCGGTAGTAGGCCCCAACTTGGCGGCTATGACGCGCAGCCTGACCGTTACGGCTTTTACCGGTTCCTACCTGTCCTTGGTGGCTGTGGCCGCCTTGTCCATGGCCATCATGGCGGTGGTTCGCTTTCCAGAGATTGCAAGCGCCCACAAGCGTGGCGATACCGGCCGCCCAATGGGTGTCATCATGCGCCAGCCTGTGTTCATAGTTGCCGCCGCCGGTGCGGCATTGGGATACGGCGTTATGAACTTGCTCATGGCGGCCACACCGCTGGCCATGCGCGTGTGTGGCATGGGTTTTGACAACATCGCCCTGGTACTAGAGTGGCATGTCATTGGCATGTTTGCACCTGGCTTTTTTACTGGCCACCTGATCAAGCGCTTTGGCGTTCTGCCCGTCATGGGCGTGGGTGTGCTGTTAAACGCCGCCTGTATTGCCATCGCTTTGAATGGTCAAGACTTGATGCACTTTACGGCAGCCCTGTTCGTTTTGGGTGTCGGCTGGAATTTCTTGTTCACGGGCAGCACCACCTTGTCGTTGCAAGCCTATCGTCCCGAAGAAAAGGACAAGGCACAGGCGAGCATCAATTTTCTCACCTTCATCACCATGGCGCTGGGCTCATTTGCATCGGGCGCGCTGCTCACCACACAAGGTTGGACCTGGTTGAACTGGGGCTCTTTGGTCCCTGTTGCCTTGACAGGCTTGGGCTTGTGGTGGCTCGGCATAAGAGGGCTGACCAACAACAAGCCGCACACACCACATAAATAATTGACATTTAAGTACTATTAATTTGTATTTAAATTATTTTTTGAATTAAAAAGTGCGACATAGTATGTGCTTAGTTGGCTGTTGTTCGGCCTTAACCATTCAAATGCAAGGAACACATATGGGACTCATGGATTCACTCATCAGCGCAGGCGCCAACGTGGCTAAGTCACAATTGGGCGACCACAATACAGGCGACGCCGGCGGGTTCAGTATGCTCGGCATGGCCGGCATAGCCAGTTCGCTGCTCCAACAAAGCGGGGGCACAGCGGCCTCATGGCCAAATTTCAAGACGCTGGCTTAGGCGATATTGCTGCTTCTTGGATGGGCAGCGACGCCAACCTCCCCGTATCTGGCGACCAACTGCAACAGGCCTTGGGCGGCGACACACTCAACAACTTGGCACAAGGAAGCGGCACTGATGGGCCAGGATTGGCCTCACAATTGGCCACCATGCTCCCAACCCTCATAGACCAGTTCACACCTGCGGGCGGCGTTGACGGTGACGGCATGCCAGACCTTGGTGCCATCACTGGCCTTTTAAGCAAGTTTATAAAGACTTAAAGACATTGCAAGCATGTAAAGATCTGCTTCAGGCAGGTTCAGAGCGGTAAAAGGGCATCCAGCCAACTGGCCAAAGTGGTCAGCGCAACATCGCGGTACAGCGGGGTCTCATTAAATATCTCGTGAAATGCGGCGTCTAGACGCTGCGTTTGTACGTTTGAGGACGCGCTGAGGGCAAATGCGTCGGTCGCTTTAGAGTCGACCAACCCGTCTGCACCGGCATACATCAACAACAGCGGTACCTGCCAAGCAGCAGCGCCAGCCAACACTTGCTGTGCAGTGCTGATTAACCAATGCCCCAACCTCGGCGAGATGTATGCGTGTACCAAGGGGTCTTGGGTATAGGCCTGAATAACCGCTTGGTCGTGGGACAAGCCGCCATGCTTTAAGCCATTTGGCAGTCTAATGTTTGGCACATACTGCGCCAATATCCGCGCTAGATGTTGCTCAAGTCTGCGTGCATGCACACCCAGTACCGGTGATGACACTATGGCTGCCAGCGGACCAGCAGCAGAACCAATGATGGGGCCGCGCTGCAACCACCGCATAGCCACCAAGCCGCCCATGCTGTGGCCCAACACCAGCAGTGGCGCGCCGTCCGTGTGTGCCTTGGCAAAGGATTGCCAAACACTGTCGAGGTCCGTCAGCAAGGTGTCAGACTTAGGCAACACACCTCGCGCGCCGTCGCTAGCGCCATGACCACGCTGGTCGTAAGCCCAGACAGAAATGCCCTGCTGTTGAAGCCATGCGGCCAAGGCGTTGTAACGGTTAGCGTGCTCACCCAAGCCATGAACCAGCAACACGTGGGCACGCGGCGCATCAACACGTTGCCATGGCCAGGCCAACGCAACCAAGTTGTGGCCGTCCGACATGGTTAAGTTGTTTACGGCTGGTCTACTCATGGTTTTTTCTTTGGGAGTCGCTTAGGTCAGCGCCAGGTTGATTCGCGCACTCGTCAAACACGCGGGCTGTGCAGCCTCTGCAAATACTGGGATCTACCACCTGCACCAAGTGTGCAATAGCGGTGTATTTGTCGCCAAATACATGGTGTTCACCTAACGCTTGGTCAAAACCTGTGGTGTGCCACATGGCCGTCACTGCTGGGCGCGGCCTGTGGAAGTACAAGTCGCCGCCCATAACCCGACGTGCAGCCAACTCATGAGCCCACAGCTGCGCGCCAGCCAAGTCAATGAAGTTCATGCTTTTGGCCATAACCAATAGATGCTTGGGTGCATCTGGTGTGCCACGCAAAACCTGCAGCCTGTCACTCACGGACTGCACCGCACCAAAGTAGACGTCGCCCTCCATACGCAACAGTTTAATTTGCGGACACTGCGCCAACGCGGCTTCGTTGTTGGCCACATCCACAAAGCGGCGGGGTTGCTTGCGGGTGTCAAAGCCCATATGGCGCATGGCTGGATGAGCCGTTCGGTACAAAAAAACCATCAGGCTCAACAGTGCACCCAACACAATGGCGTATTCAAGGCGCAAGGTCACAGTGGCCAACAAAGTGAGCGCCGCAATGATAAAGTCACGTTGGCTGATGCGCCACAAGTAGCGCCAGCGACGCACATCTAACAAGCTCCACGCGACCAACATCAACAAGCCAGCAACGGCCGCTACTGGTATGTACGCCAACTGCGTTGCAGCTACGCCGACCAGGGCCAACATCAACACAGCAGAAAAGACTGCCGCCAACGGCGTTTGTGCGCCCGCTTCGAAATTGGGTACAGACCGGTTGAGCGAGCCGCACGATACGTAACAAGAGAAAAAGGCCCCCACCACGTTTGACAGGCCTTGGCCCACAAACTCGCGGCTGGTATCAATGCGCTGACCTGAACGATCTGCCAGCGCTTTGGCTATAGACACACTTTGCCCTAAGGCCACCAAGCTTAGCGCCACAGCCAAACCAATCAACTCAGGCAAGTCGCGCAGCGGCACTGAAGGCCATGACAGTTGCGGGAAGGGTGAGGGAATATGCCCCACAGTAGCAACCTGGGCGTTGGGTAATAGCAGCGACACCAATGTGGCTACCGCCAGCCCCAGCAACAAATGAGGCCAGTCCTTGTGCCAGTATTTCACCAGCAACGCCACCACAATGGTGGTGGCCGCCACCAATACGCTGGCCCAATGCGTTTGGGCAACATGGGTCATTGCAAATGACACAGACGACACCGCACCGTGCACATCACCTGTGTTTAAGCCCAACACATCTGGCGTGGCGCTCATTGCAATAAGCAAGGCCGCACCGGCGGTAAATCCAAACAACGCCTCCGGCGAAATAAAGTTGGCCACACTGCCTAGGCGAAATACACCCACAGCCAGTTGAATCGCACCCACCATGAAAGTCAGTGTCAACGCCAGCGCAATGTAGTTGGCGCTGCCAACCACCGCCAGCGGAGCCAACATGGCCAACATGGCCAAAGAAATTGCGTTGGTTGGCCCTGATGTGACATGCCAACTTGAGCCACATAACGCCGCCACAATGCACGGCACTATAGATGTGTAAACGCCGTACTCAATGGGCAGGCCTGCTAGCGTAGCAAACGCTATGCCTTGCGGCAGCGACAGCACCATGCCCAGCAAGCCCGCTTGTGCATCTAAGCGTAGGCTGTGTGGATTGACTCTTGCCAGCCAAGGCCACAGTCGCACCGCTAGGCTTGGCTGGGCGTTAGAGGCGAAAGCTTGCATGGTTTTTTCGTAGTCGCTTTGAAATCCGGCTGTCCAGCTTATTTGTGAAACTTAAACACAGCAGTGCTAGACAGCGCATTCGGCAACCAGCGCCTGACTCTGCCTGCATGCAAGCCAAAGCTGTCAGCGATGTGCAGGCCGTTGGCCGTGGCCAAGACTTCAAAGTCTGTGAACGTACCGACGCGTATGTTGGGCGTGTTGTACCACTGGTAAGGCAGACGCTTGGTCACAGGCATGCGTCCTTGCAGCACTTGGAGTCTATTCGGCCAGTGCGCAAAGTTAGGGAAAGCCACCACGCCAATGCGACCAACTCTTGCCGTTTCGCGCAGCATCACCTCGGCATTGCGAAGGTGCTGCAAAGTGTCAATTTGCAACACCACGTCGAAGGCGTTGTCGTCAAACATGGTCAAGCCCTCGTCCAAGTTCAGCTGCAGCACGCGCACACCTGCGGCCACACACGACTTGACTTTGGCGTCGTCAATTTCAACACCATAGCCCGTGCACTGGCGGTGTGTTTGCAAGTAAGCCAGCATGGCACCGTCGCCACAGCCTAAGTCCAGCACGTGTGCGCCCATGGGCACCAAATTGGCCAACGCTTCCATGGTTTGATCGGTACTCATTGCACGTCCGCCTGTGTCGTTACGGCTTGTTCAAAATAGGCGCGCACCACGCCGTGGTAGCGTGCGTCATCTAATAAAAAGGCATCATGACCATGCGGCGCATCTATTTCGGCATAACTAACTGCATGCTTGTTTTGCACTAAGGCGCACACCATTTCCCGGCTGCGGCTTGGCGCAAAGCGCCAGTCGGTGGTAAAGCTCACCAACAAGAATTTCGCGCGCGCTGTGGCAAGGGCTGCGCTTAAGCTGCCTCCGTGCTCACGCGCAGGGTCAAAGTAATCCAAAGCCCGCGTAATTAACAAATACGTGTTGGCATCAAAGTACTCCGCAAACTTGTCGCCTTGGTAGCGCAAGTAACTCTCAATTTCAAACTCCACCTTTTGGGTGCTGTACAAATAGTCTGTGCCTGTGTTGCCATCAAGCAGTGCCTGCGTGGCGCGGCGCAAGTTGCGGCCAAATTTAGCGTTCATCACATCATCGCTCAGGTAAGTGATGTGGCCAATCATGCGGGCAATCCGCAAACCTCTGCGGGGTAACGTGTTGTGGGCGCGGTAGTGGCCAGCCAAGAAGTCTGGGTCTGTCACAATCGCCCGGCGCGCGACCTCGTTGAAAGCAATGTTTTCTGCGGTGAGGTTGGGCGCACTGGCCACAAGAACAGCATGGCGAACACGTTGTGGATATTGCAGTGCCCAGCTCAAGGCCTGCATGCCGCCCAAGCTGCCACCCATCACAGCGGCCAATTGAGTAATCCCCAGCGCATCTAGCAAAACGGCTTGCGTGTTAACCCAATCTTGCACAGTCACCACGGGGAAGTCTGCCCCCCACACCTGCCCAGTTGCAGGATTTACAGTGGCCGGGCCGCTAGAGCCAAAGCACGAGCCAATGTTGTTAACGCCAATGACGAAGTATCGGTCTGTGTCCACTGGCTTACCAGGGCCCACCATGTTGTCCCACCAACCCGTGCTCTTGCCATCTAAGCTGCCATCGGCGTTGGCATACACCCCAGCCACATGGTGAGACGCATTCAGTGCGTGACAAACCAGCACGGCGTTGCTGGCATCGGCATTGAGCTCGCCGTAAGTCTCGTAAGCCAAGGTGTAGCCGGCCAACACAGCGCCGCTGCGCATGGTCAGCGGCTCATCAACGTCTAGTGTTTTGGCAAGCGCTATTAAAGTCATGGCACAAAAAAACCCAGTTAACCAAAAACGGTATCGGGTTGTACATGCACATGACCCGTTTTTAGCTGCATTTATAAAACGCGCCCGCAAGCTGGAGCAAATCGGCGCAAGGCTTTCAGTATAGCAACTGATAACTTGCAAACCACGCGACGTTATATGGCTTGCACATCGAGTGCAGAGCCTACGCGAAGGTGGTGACGCGCGCCTCGCAGCGATAGCCATAGCCATAGCTGCGCACACGTCCAACCATACGACAGCACAGGTATTTTTTGCACCCAAGTGGCGCATTTATTGCTTTATTTTGGTGCAATATCGCCAACCGGCGCTTTCAGCACCAAAACAATGCCCCGCATTCAACTCTTAATTAGGCTTACTTGATGGACGCACCACAACAGGGCGTGAACGCCTTATTTATTCTTTTAGGCGCCATTTTGGTGCTGGCCATGCATGCCGGCTTTGCCTTTCTTGAGCTGGGTACAGTTCGCAAAAAAAATCAAGTTAATGCCTTGGTGAAAATTTTGGTGGACTTCTCGCTCTCTGCCGTGGTGTATTTTCTGATCGGCTACGGCGTGGCCTACGGCACGCACTTTTTTGTAAGCGCGGAAACGCTGGCACAGCGCAATGGCTATGACTTAGTCAAGTTCTTTTTCTTGCTGACATTTGCCGCGGCGATTCCCGCCATCATTTCTGGCGGTATAGCGGAACGTGCCAAGTTTTGGCCGCAACTCATGGCAACTGCGGTGATTGTCGGCTTTGTGTACCCCTTCTTTGAGGGCATTGTGTGGAATGGCAACTTGGGCGTGCAAGCTTGGATTGAGTCGCTCACGGGCGCACCTTTTCATGACTTTGCAGGCTCTGTGGTGGTTCACGCTGTTGGTGGCTGGATTGCGTTACCGGCAGTGATACTGCTAGGTGCGCGCTACAACCGCTACCGAAAAGACGGCTCTTTGAGCGCACACCCGCCTTCCAGCATTCCATTTTTAGCGCTGGGGGCATGGATTTTGTGTGTCGGTTGGTTTGGCTTTAACGTCATGAGCGCGCAAACCGTTGACAACATCAGCGGCTTGGTAGCTGTGAACTCCTTAATGGCCATGGTTGGCGGCACCTTGGCCGCGCTGGCTGTTGGTAAAAACGACCCAGGCTTTGTGCACAACGGCCCCTTGGCGGGTTTGGTCGCTGTGTGCGCAGGTTCAGACGTGATGCACCCCATTGGTGCCTTGGTAGTAGGTGCAGTGGCCGGCGGCATGTTCGTATGGCTGTTCACACAAGTACAAAACAAATGGAAAATAGACGATGTATTGGGCGTGTGGCCATTACATGGCTTGTGCGGCACATGGGGCGGTATTGCCGCCGGTATTTTTGGCAGCACCAGCTTGGGCGGACTGGGCGGCGTGAACTTAGGTGCACAACTTATTGGAACGGCCTTGGGTGTAGCATGGGCCTTGTCTGCTGGTGTCGTTGTTTACGGCATCCTGAGATACACGGTTGGTTTGCGCATGTCAAACGAGGACGAATTTCAAGGCGCTGACCTGGCCATTCATCACATCAGTGCCACGCCCGAACGTGAGGTGAGTTGGTGAAACCCACGACCTTAGCCAGATGCCGTCATATGCTCAACTCAAAAAATGAAGCCTCCACAGCCAAAGTTAGCATTGCAGCCACACATTTAGCAGGTTTTAACACGTTTGCGCTTGATATTTCCGGTATTTCTTCATATTTACCGTTATAGTTACCTTGCGTAACACATTGTGTTACGTGGATAGAGGTGATAGGTCAGTTTTGCGTGCCCGACGAAGTCAATTCAGTTTGTGCTTGCCGGACTTCCATCGCTAAGTAGTGTGTTTTTTTGAGGAGTCCCAGAATGGGCAACAAACTGTACGTCGGAAATTTACCTTACACGGTACGCGACGATGACCTGAGCCAGTCTTTCGGCGAATTCGGCACCGTAACAAGTGCAAAAGTAATGATGGAACGTGACACCGGTCGCTCTAAGGGCTTCGGCTTTGTAGAGATGGCTGATGATGCGCAAGCGCAAGCTGCCGTCAATGGCATGAACGGCCAAGCATTGGGCGGTCGCAACCTGGTGGTAAACGAAGCTCGCCCCATGGAGCCACGTCCACCACGTAGCGGCGGCTTCGGCGGCGGCGGCGGCGGCGGCGGTAACGATGGTTTCCGCAGCCCCTACGGCGGCGGCGGTCGTCGTGATGGCGGTGGTGGCGGCGGCGGCGGTGGCCGTGGTGGTTACTAAGCACTAGATTCGTCTAGAGTTTAAAACCTCACCCCAAAAAACCGGCTTGCACCTTGGTGCCAGCCGGTTTTTTTATGTCTAGACGCTGCTCGACACGAACTCAGAACTTGTGCCCGCGCAATACCTCTACAGGGCTTAAGTACAAACTCAAGGCAAAGTGCTCAGCGTAGTTGGCAATAATCGCGTTGGCCATGCTGTGCGCCACATCCGGTGCGCAAATGAATTTCAACTCTATACTGCGATCTGCTTCCCATAAAGCGTCCCGCGTGCCCCACGAGCCACCGCCTCTGACATCGTGCACGGTGTAACCCAATGCCCCCATGAGTTTGGCCAGTTTGAGCAGCGGTTTTTCGAGCGATGCCTCGCCCAACACCACCAGCAATGTTTTCTCAAAAGTTGATGTACTTGCTGTCACAACGGACTCTGAAGACTGACTCATACGCTACCCCACCAAACGGCAATGTGGGTATACAAGGGCACACCCACCACAATATTGAACGGAAATGTGAGACCCAGTGACGCGGTAATAGACAACGCCGCATTGGCCTTGGGCAACGCCATGCGCATAGCTGTAGGCGCAGCAATATAACTGGCACTTGCGGCCAACACCGCAAATACCACCATGTCACCGACCCCAAGGCCCATGGCTCGGGCACCCGCCATGCCCAACATGGCCAACACAGGCGGTGCAAAGAGTCCGAACGCTATTAAGCGCAAGCCATAGCGACGCAAATCACCCAAACGCGCGCCAGCCACCAGTCCAAGCTCCAATAAAAACAAAGCCAACACGCCTTTGAAGGGCGTAATAAACAAGGGGGCGATTGGGGCGACACCCTGCTCACCCATGACCGCACCAATCAATAAACCGCCCATCAACAACAACACGGACTTACCGAACAACACGTCGTGCAACACGCTGCGCAAACCGCCGTCATCGCCAGATGCTGAGGTTGATCCGTCTTTGGCGTACCAATAGGCCAGCACAATGCCAGCCACGATGCCAGGTGCTTCCATCACCGCAACCCACAGCGGTGCATGGCTAGAAGTCGCGATGCCTTTTGTATTGAGGTAGGCCAAGCCTACCGCGAAAGTGACCACACTGACAGAGCCATAATGGGCGGCCATTGACGCTGCGTCTATGGCACGCAAGCCCAGTGCTCGCAACACGGGCATGACCAACACCGGTATCAGCAATCCCAAGCCTACACAGAGCGCGATTTGCGGTAGCAAGTCCCACAAGGACTGGCGACTGAGCTCTATTCCACCTTTAAGACCAATGGCAATCAGCAAATAAATGGAGAGCGTTTCATACAGTGGCTCTGGCAACCTAAGGTCGCTTTTAACCAACTTAGCCAGCACGCCCAGTAAGAAAAACCATACGACGACGTCCATAAACCAACTGCTCTTTCTTGTTTGTGAGGTTGCACCGCACCAGCCGTATGCAAAGCCCGCGTTAATGGGGCGTTTTGACTTGGCGGGGCTTGCGCGCGCGCCCGCTTAGCAATCGATCGAACAAGGCGTTGGGTAGTATGCGCAGCAACGCGGCAACAAGACCCATAGGCCACGGAATGACCACATAAGATTTGTGCTTGGCAATGGCCTTGGCGGCAGCCATGGCAAAGTCTGCTGCCGGCATTAAAAACGGCATGCTGTAGGTGTTTTTAGCAGTCAATGGCGTGGCGACATACCCAGGCACCAACGTCACGACGTGCAGGCCGCTGCCGCGCAGCTCGCCGCGCAACGACTCCAGATAGGCAATGGCGCCAGCCTTGCTGGCACAATACCCACCGTGGCCTGGCAGCCCTCTAATGCCAGCCACGCTGGCCAAGCCCACCAAGCTGCCTGTGCCGCGAGCACGCATAGGCGCAATAAAGGGATGGAATGTATTGGCAATGCCCACGATATTGAGCATCAAGGTACGCTGCAACACGTCTAAATCGTCGAACTCTGCTGTGTCGACGCCCACGCTGATACCGGCATTGGCCACCACCACATGTGGGAGACCTTGTTGTGTAATGCAAGCCAGCGCTGCGCTGCGCGCTTGCTGCGCGATGCTCACATCTGCGCCATAAACGCCCACACGCAGCGTGTCTTGGTTAAAGGACTTGGCCCATGCAGCCATGTCATGCGCCCGCCTGGCCACCAGCGCGACACGCCAACCGGCATCTAGGTAATGCTGGGCCAGCGCTTGCCCAATGCCGCTTGAGCCGCCCGTGATAAAAACCAATGGTGTGGTGTGTGTCATGACAATAGTTACTCGCGAGCTTGCACCACAGCTTCAACCCCGTCGTTGAATTGGGCAACACCCGTGTTGTTGTCTACAACCATACGCTGCGCTTTGATTTCATCAACACCACGCAACACGCGCACTGGCAATTGAGAGCTCATCAGGTTGAGGTCGGTATCGATAAACAGCTGTTCGCTTGTAATTTGAAAATCCGGCGAGTTGGCTTGGGTTCGGTTGGCCACCACATTGCCCGTTAATTCAAATTGCGTTTGTGCTTTGTTCACCACCGCATCATCGGAGCGGCTGCGGGTTAATGCACCTTGTTTACCCCAAGCTGTTATGCGCGCCGTTTGTATGTGCAGCTCACCCGTTTGCGGCATATGCTGCGCGGCGGCACCCGCAACCTGGGCTGTTAGCTCGCCGTTGACATCAAAGCTTCTAGCCACAAAGTTGACCAAGTAATTGTCCGGCACCGTAGGCGTTGCACGCGCTGCTTGTGCCTCGTCTGGAACTGGTGACAAACGCAGCAACCAAAAGGTCATACCCGCCAAAACAGCCATCAATACCAGAGGCACGTAGGTTGTCAGCTTGTCACCCAACTGACGAATGTACTGCACCCACGTGCGCTTAGCGCGCAACTGCTTACCGACCAAGCTGGGCGCTGGCACCATGTCTAACAACACGGGCGACGCACTCACTGCAGGGCCTCTTGCAACATGGCATCAAAAGTGCCAGCGGCGTGTAGCAGCAGATCGCACAGCTCACGTACTGCACCGTTGCCAGCACTGGCGGCAGGCGTGAAGTGCGCATGAGACAGAACATCAACGTGTGCTGTCGCAGGCACACAAGCCAACGCGGCCCTTACCAGCATGGGCAGGTCTGGCCAATCATCTCCCATGGCCCCAGCCTGCGACCAATTCAATCCCAACTCCGCCAACAACTCGTTGGCAGCTGGTAGTTTGTCCTCTGTACCAAAACGGGCATGGGTCACGCCCAAGGCTGTCAAACGGTTGCGCAGCGCGCCCGAGTCGCGTCCAGTTATAACGGCAGGCGTAATACCCGCACGTTGCAATAGTTTCAGGCCGTGGCCATCGAGCGTGTTGAAGCGCTTCATGGTCTCACCAGCATCGCTGAACCACAAACTACCGTCGGTCAAGACGCCGTCTACGTCGAAAAATACGACCTTAATGGGACGCGCTTTGGCCAGCAGCTGTGCTGGAAAACGTGGGTTCGCGGCGGCGTGTACAGAAGTCATAGCTTAAATTACCTTGGCTCGCATCAAGTCGTTGGTGTTGACCGCACCAACAAGCTCACCATCTAGATTAACCACCAATAGACTGGTAACAGCTTGGGCCTCCATCAGGTCGGCTGCTTGAGCGGCCAGCGCTTGGCTGCTGATGGTGTGGGGGTTAGGACGCATGATCTCACCCGCAACAACAGCGCGTAAATCTACACCTTGCTCAATGGCGCGGCGCAAATCACCATCTGTAAATATACCTATGGCGCAATTACGCTCATCAACAATGGCGGTGGCACCCAGGCCTTTGGCGCTCATTTCTCGCATCAAGGCCATGCCCGAGGTCGTGGCCAGCACACGGGGCACCGCGTCGCCACTGCGCATGATGTCGCTCACATGGGTCAGTAGTTTTCGGCCCAAAGCGCCGCCGGGATGTGACCGCGCGAAGTCTTGGGGCTTAAAGCCGCGCGCATCTAATAGCGCCATAGCCAATGCGTCACCCAAAGCCATTTGTGCAGTGGTGCTGGCCGTCGGTGCCAAGTTGTGTGGACATGCCTCTTTCGCCACGCTGCTGTCCAACACCCAGTTGGCGTAATTGGCCAATGACGAGTCATGCCGTCCAGTCAATGCAATCAGGCCAACACCCATGCGCTTGATAACAGGTAACACCGCGTTGAGCTCATCGCTTTCACCGCTGTTGCTGATGGCCAGTACCATATCGGCCTCGGTAATCATACCCAAGTCGCCATGGCTGGCTTCGCCAGGGTGCACGAACATGGCTGGCGTGCCCGTAGAGGCCAGTGTGGCGGCAATTTTGTTGCCGACATGTCCACTTTTCCCCATGCCCATGACGACCACACGGCCACGGCAATTCAAAACGGCTTGCACCACCTCCACAAACCGCTCGTCCAAGCGCTGCGCGATGGCATGCACCGCTTGCGCTTCAATGGTCAACGTTTCGCGGGCAATTGCCAAGGCGTGTAAGGTAATTGTGTTCATAGACTATGGCGTTGTCGCTTGCATAGGAGAATTATCGGTCATTGCGTCTTAATCACGGGGATTGCTTGTTGTGCCTTGTCCAGCGTTTACCATTGAAGCACCTACTCTACACAACTATGAATTCATTAGACATCACACTGCTGTACCTTCTGGCTGCCGTTATAGGCGTTGTGGGCTGTCGCTATCTGCGCTTACCCCCCGTTTTAGGTTATTTGGTAGTCGGTGTGTTGATTGGACCCAATGCCTTGGCATTGGCCCAAGACTCCGCAGGTGTTCGCTACCTTGCTGAATTCGGCGTGGTGTTTCTGATGTTTGTCATCGGCTTAGAGTTCAGTCTGCCCAAATTACGCACCATGGGCAAACTGGTCTTTGGTTTGGGACTGTCCCAAGTATTGGCCACCATCGTGGTTGCCACTTCTGCCTCGCTGCTGTTGGCGTTGGTCTGGCCAAGCGCGTGGGGCATGGGCTGGCAAACCGCACTGGCTTTGGGTGGCGTCATGTCTATGAGCAGCACCGCCGTCGTCATCAAGCTAACGGCTGAGCGCTTGGAGCTTGAGAGCGAACACGGCAAGCGGGTCGTGGGCATTTTGCTGTTTCAAGACTTGGCCGTAGTCCCTTTGCTCATCATGATTCCCGCCTTGGGCAGCAGCGGTGATGAGATGGCTATTGCCATTGGCCTGGCCTTGCTCAAGGCTGTCGTGCTCATTACGGTGCTGCTCACAGGAGGCCAAAAGGTCATGCGGTGGTGGCTCACGCTGGTCGCCAAGCGCAAGAGCGATGAGTTGTTCATGCTCAACTTGTTGCTCATAACGCTTGGCCTGGCTTGGCTGACTGAGCATGCTGGCTTGTCATTGGCGCTTGGTGCTTTTGTGGCCGGCATGCTCATTTCAGAAACCGAATTCAAGCACCAAGTTGAGACTGATATCCGCCCGTTTCATGACGTTCTAATGGGCTTGTTCTTTATTACCGTTGGCATGATGCTGGACTGGCGCATTGTGTTGGAGCGCTGGCCCTTGGTGTTGTTGCTCACCACGCTGCCCGTGCTGTTTAAGTTCGTACTTATTGCTGGGCTGACACGCGTGTGGGGTGCGCCAGTCGGCACATCTCTGCGCGTGGGCTTGTACTTGGCGCAAGCGGGCGAGTTTGGCTTTGTCATGCTCACGCTGGCATCACAAAACAACCTCATAGCGCCTGAAATGCTGAACCCAATTCTAGCGGCTATGGTCATCTCAATGATGGCCACACCTTTCATGATCATGTTCAGCAACGAGGCTGTTTCTCGCTTGGCCGGAAGCGATTGGATGATGCAATCCGTGCAGATGACGTCGATTGCTAAAAAAGCCATCAGCGTCAATCACCATGTGGTCATTTGCGGCTACGGGCGAAGCGGTCAAAACTTGGCCCGCATGTTGGAGCAAGAACACATACCTTACATGGCCTTGGACTTGGACCCTGACCGTGTGCGTCAAGCCGCGGCGGCGGGTGATTCTGTCGTGTTCGGGGACGCGGCTAGGCTGCAGGCCCTCATGGCTGCTGGCCTTGCGCGCGCCAGCGCGGTGGTGGTGACGTACAAAGAAACCCATGCCGCCCTCAAAGTGCTGGCCAACACAAAAGAACATGCACCACAGGTCCCTGTCATTGTGCGCACTGTTGACGACCATGACATAGACAAACTCATCGCAGCCGGCGCATCAGAAGTAGTGCCTGAAGCTATTGAGGGCAGCTTGATGCTGGCCTCTCACGCACTGGCCCTCGTGGGTGTACCCATGCGCCGTGTCATTCGCCAAGTGCAAGCGCAACGCAACAAGCGATACAGCATGTTGCGCGGCTATTTTCACGGCGCTGATGACGACACCATTGACGAGCTAGACCAAGAGCGCCTTAAAACGGTGGCGCTTCCGCTTACCGCTTACGCGGTCGGTAAAAGCATTGCCCAGCTGTCGTTTGGAGGCATAGACGTGGTGGTCATCTCGTTGCGCAGAAACGGTCAACAGTTTGTAAACGACTGGACACAAGTTGCCTTGCTGGCACAAGACACCATTGTTTTAAGTGGTACTCCAGCCTGCTTAGGCCGCGCCGAAGACCGCTTGTTGCGGGGCAGCTGAGTCATCCATTAAATGTCTAGCAATGCTGCTTTTTAACCCGCCTTAAACGCCATGAATACCCAAGACTATTTACGATCCCACATCCGTACCGTGAACGACTGGCCTGTCGCAGGCGTCGATTTCAGGGACATCACGCCACTGCTGCAAAATCCGCGGGTCTTTCGGGTCCTTATGGACGCGTTTGTCCACCGCTACATGGACACTGACATGCGCCCCGATGTGGTGGCTGGCTTAGATGCGCGCGGCTTCATTATGGGATCTGTGCTGGCCTACGAACTGGGACTTGGTTTTGTACCCATTCGAAAAAAGGGCAAGCTGCCATTCACCACGGTCGCGCAAACCTACGAGCTGGAGTACGGCAGTGCCACTGTCGAACTTCACACCGATGCCGTGCTACCTGGCCAGCGCGTGGTCTTGGTAGACGACTTGATTGCAACTGGTGGCACCATGATGGCTGGCAAACTGCTGCTGGAGCAATTAGGCGCGGTAGTGATTGAAGGTGCCGCTATTGTTGACTTGCCGGAGCTTGGTGGCTCTGACAAGCTCAAAGCATCCGGACTTCAACTGTTTACGCTGCTTGATTTTGCAGGGCATTAAACGCACACATGTTCACACCAGACGCGCTTATTTACCAATACAAAACCTCGAGAAAATCTCACCCAGCAAGTCATCGGCACTGAACTCACCGGTAATGTCGCCCAATGCCACTTGCGCCAAGCGAAGCTCCTCGGCCAAAAGATCGAGGTGATCCCCGGTATGCTCATCCAGCCACACGCTTGCGGCCTGCAAGTGTGTAGACACATTGTCTAATGCCACCACGTGGCGCTTGCGCGCCATATACAGACCTTCTGTTGGCGTGTCCCAGCCCGCCCATTTGAGCAGGGTATCGCGCAGATGCGCTAGACCTGCACCCGTTTTCGCTGACAACACCACCTGTGCGTGATCGTTGCCCAACGCTGCGCCATGGCTGGCAATATCGGACTTATTCCAAACCGACAGCACGGGTACACCGCTGGGCAGGCGCTGACGCAGCGCTACATTGGCCTCTTGTGCCGGCTGGTTGTGCGCTTGACTGGCGTCATACACGAACAACACCGCATCGGCTTTTTGTATTTCTTCCCACGCTTTGGCAATGCCTATTTGCTCCACCTCGTCGGTGCTGTCACGCAACCCGGCGGTATCGAGTATGTGCAGCGGCACACCGTTAATTTGAATGGTTTGAGCCACCACGTCCCGGGTGGTGCCAGCGATTGGCGTAACGATTGCCAACTCAGCGCCAGCCAACGCGTTAAGCAACGAGCTCTTACCGGCATTGGGCTGACCCGCAATCACGACTGTAATGCCTTCGCGCAGCAACACACCTTGCTGTGTTTGGTGCATGACTTGCTGGAGCTGCGCTTGCAAACGTGCCAGCTGACCGCTGGCGTCTGCTTGCTGTAAGAAATCGATTTCCTCTTCGGGGAAGTCAAGTGTGGACTCCACCAACATTCGCAATGTAACCAGATGCGCTCGCAAGTCGCCGACCGCGTGAGAGAACGCGCCACTCAACGATCGGGCGGCCGAGCGTACTGCCTGAGCCGTGCTGGCATCTATCAAGTCTGCAACTGCTTCTGCTTGTGCCAGGTCCATCTTGCCGTTCAGAAATGCACGCTGCGTAAACTCGCCAGGCTGGGCCAGCCGCAAGTTGGGCAACAACAGCTGTCCACCCACCTGCTGCTGTGCCACCTCTAAACAGCGCTGCACCAACAGCTGCAAAACAGCTGGGCCGCCGTGTGCTTGCAGCTCCAGCACGGACTCTCCCGTGTAGGAGTGCGGCGCGACAAACGAAATGGCCAAACCATGGTCTATGGCTTCACCCAACACGTCTGGAAAAGGGCAGTAGGTTGCCACTCTTGCTTGCAGCGGCTTACCTAACAGCGCGCGCACATAGTCATTGAACGTATCGCTGGCAGCGGATACACGCACTATGCCCACGGCACCTCGCCCAGGTGCTGTGGCTATCGAGACAATGGGGTCCAAGTTGTTGGTCAGCATGTGTTAATTATCGTGGCACAAGCTTAGGCTGGTGCTGACCAAACAAAAGGCCGCACACTTTTCAGCGGCGGCCCTGTTTTTTACGTGAGCACTTGTTACTTGAACTTAGGCAGTTGAAACTTCATGTCAATACCCATGCCCTTATTGATATGCCACTGCTGCAATATAGTCAGTGTGTTGTTGGTAATCCAGTACAACACCAAACCTGCTGGGAAGAAGAAGAACATCACAGAAAACGCCATAGGCATGATCCACATCAGCTTGGCCTGTAAGGGATCTGGAGGGGTGGGGTTCAACGCCGTTTGTATGAACGTGGTCAAGGTCATGATCACAGGCAGGATAAAGAATGGGTCTTTGGTCGACAAATCAGTGATCCAAAGAATCCATGGTGCGTTGCGCATTTCCACGCTAGACAGTAGCACCCAGTACAAGGCAATAAATACAGGTATTTGGACCATGATCGGCAAGCAGCCGCCCAACGGGTTGACCTTTTCCTCCTTGTAAATACGCATCATTTCCTGCTGAATTTGCTGTGGCTTGTCTTTCAATCGCTCGCGCATCTCTGTGATGCGTGGGCTTAACGCTTTCATCTTGCCCATACTTTGATAGGCCTTGGCATTCAGCCAGTAAAAGGCAGCCTTGATCAACACCACCAACAACATGATGGCCCACCCCCAGTTGCCTACAAAGCCATGTATCTTGTCCAGCAACCAATACAAAGGCTTGGCCAAAATAGTGACCCAACCATAATCTTTTACCAGTTCTAAACCAGGCGTGACGGTCTCAAGCATGGTTTCTTGCTGAGGACCAACGAACAAACGCGTTTGCAAGGTTTGGGTTGCACCCGGCGCCAAGCTGCCCATCTGGGCTTTGCTGCCGGCGGTGTAAATGCCTGAGGCGAACCTTGCTACATAGTTCTCGCGCAACTGGCCTGCGGGCAACACCCATGCGCTGGCGAAATAATGCTGCACCATGGCAACAAAGCCTGAACTGGTGGTTGCCGCGAAACTGGTGTCGTTTTTCGCTATATCTTCAAAATCCACTTTTTGGTATTTTTCTTCGTCACTGTAAAACGCAGGACCGGTAAAGGTTTTGTAAAAAGGCGTTTCTGACTCCGCACTCATACCGTCCCTGGCGAGCTGCACATACAACTCAGGGGATTGGGTTTGGTCGCTTTTATTCAACACGTCAAATCGCACATCAAGTGTGTAATCACCGCGCTTAACGGTGTACGTTTTAATCAGTTGCAAGCCACCGACTACCTCTGACTCAAACCGCAACTCAAGGCTGTCTTGGCCGCTGGTCAGTTCGTTGGCGCTCACCACTGGGGTCATACGTGTGATGTGGTTTGGCTTGCCGCCCACCAGACCACTTTGCACAATATAGGTGTGTGCCGCTGATTGCGTCAGCAGTGTCAGTGCTTGTGTTTGGCCTTTTTTACCACCCACATCAGCGGAGTGCTTGAGCAATTGTGCACCCACTAAATTACCCCCTACAGCGTCAAACGTCAGGTCCAACACGTCTGAGCTTACTGTTACCAACTCTTGTGTAACGCCTTCAGGTACCGCACCAGGTAGTGTTTGTGCAGTAGCGCTCACTGCGCTTGAGCTGCCTGCTGGCACCATGTTGTTCGCTGTGTTTGCGGACACCCCAGTGCTACCAGCGCCAGAGGCTTGCTGGGTGGCACCTTGGCTAAAGAACAGCGGCGCGTTACCGTTGTGAATTTGCCATTGGTCCCACAGCATAACCAAGGAAATACCAAACACTGCCCACAGCAAAGAGCGACGAATTTCGTTCATGAGGATGACTTTTTTGTAGCGCGGGCAATAAGCCCGGTGAATAAACGAGAAGAGGATAATCGAGCAGCAACCGGAACGGGGTCGTGCCCACCCTTGCACCATGGCTGGCAACGTAGCAACCGCGAGGCAGTGAGGGCAGAGCCTACCACGGCGCCATGGCGCTCATACGACTCAATGGCGTAGATGGAACATGTGGGCTCAAACCTGCAACTGCTTCCCAACCATGGGCTAAGAAGCAAGCGGTAGCCTTTCACCAAACCAATCAGCACCTGTCTTGGCAACAACCAAGCGCGACTTGTCACGCGAACTGGCATGGTTGAAACGTCAGGGTTGATCACGCGGCATCTCCGAAATATGGCTTAGTCTTTGCAACAGCTGCGCGCTGGCACAAAAGGCTGTCATCTGTGACAACTCTTCGCACACAGCGCCAGCCAAAGGCTTAGACCATGCGCTAACAAAAAGCTCACGAGAAAAACTGCGCTTTAAGCGGACAACGTAAGCAGCGCTTGGCAGCTGGGCGGCCAGCCTTTCAAATTGCATGTAAACGTGACGGCGCATGCCGTTGCGTGTGACAGCGCGCTTGGCCCAGCGTTTTGGCAACACAACACCGATTGCTGGCTCATCGACCAGCCCCTGCACACCTGCAACGGATGCGGCGTGAAGTGCGAAGTGTGCGGTATGCAGCACAGGCGATTTGGCCATTGCCGCTTGAAACTGCTTGGGCTTTTTCAGCCGTTGCAATGCAGACAAAACAACGTGAAAGCTGGTTCTAGCTTTTGTGACAAATAACCTGAATCACAGGCCTAAGCGCTTGCGACCTTTGGCACGGCGTGCAGCAATCACGGCGCGCCCGCCCTTGGTTTTCATACGCACCAAAAAGCCGTGGGTCCGTGCACGACGAATTTTGGAGGGTTGATATGTACGCTTCATGATGACATCCGAGAAATTAAAAACGCCGCGTCACAACAAGCCTATTAGCTAAAAATTAGCTAAGCGCCTTGGTTAAGCTGGCAAACACTGCCTGCACACATTGACCGCTTTATACAACTGGACATCAACGGGTGATATCCAATTAGAACAAGTCAAGTTTTTTACGCAGGAAACCTAGCATTATGGCAAATTTTCAACGTCTTACCAACTACTTGCTGCAATTCATCCTTGTAACTTGATAAAAACGTTGTTGTAGCGCTTGTATCTGGGGTGGCAAACTTCAGCCACAGTCCAACACAGCTTGTCAATGGTGCACGCCCCAGATTGTGGATAACTTTCTTTTGGCGCTACAATTTATGCCTATTAATGAATAACTATCCACAGGCCTACCGCCTTGTGGTGCACCCGGTCTTTGTACATGTCAGACGACTCTTTTGCCACTATTTCACCTGCTGCCTGGCAGCATGACTTGTGGCCTGCATGCGTAGATTACCTCGCGCAGCGAATCCCAGATCAACAATTCAACACCTGGATCCGCCCCTTGGGCGCCGCCGTCAGTACCGCCCCCCTTCAGGTCACTTTACAAGTTGCCAACAGGTTCAAACTTGACTGGATTCGCAGCCAGTACGTCCAAAAAATCAGCGCCGTTTTAAGCCAACTTGCTGGCCAAGATGTGGTCGTAGAGTTAGCGCTTACTCCGCGCGTAGCCACCAAAACAGTGAGCAATCTCAGTCAATCATTTTCCCAGTCACGTGCAGGCAACGACGTGCTGGCTGAAGCACTTGATGTCCCTACAGTGCGCATGCCAACCGACGACGCACACAAAAACAGACTCAACCCCGCGCTGACGTTTGACACCCTTATTGAGGGCAGCGCCAACCGCATGGCGCGGGCTGCAGCCATGCATGTGGCCAGCCAACTGGGGCAGTTGTACAACCCCCTTTTCATTTACGGCGGTGTCGGCTTGGGCAAGACACACCTGATGCACGCCATAGGCAATCACTTGATTGGCGATCAGGCCAATGCAAAAGTTCTATACATACATGCCGAGCAGTTTGTATCTGATGTGGTTAAGGCCTACCAACGCAAGGCATTTGATGAGTTCAAAGCCCGTTATCACTCCCTGGATTTGCTACTGATCGACGATGTGCAGTTCTTTGCCAATAAAGAGCGAACGCAAGAAGAGTTCTTCAATGCATTTGAGGCGTTGCTTGCCAACCGATCGCATATTGTGATGACCAGCGACACCTACCCCAAGGGTTTGGCGGACATTCATGAGCGCTTGGTATCTCGATTTGACTCCGGTCTGACCGTTGCCATTGAGCCGCCAGAGCTTGAGATGCGCGTGGCTATTTTGATCAATAAAGCCGCCGTTGAGGGGGCTCATATGCCCGAAGATGTGGCGTTTTTTGTAGCCAAGAACGTACGCTCCAATGTGCGTGAGCTCGAAGGTGCCCTGCGCAAGATCTTGGCTTATTCGCGCTTCAACCAGAAAGATATCTCCATCGCCCTGGCTAAAGAGGCCTTGCGCGACCTGCTGTCCATTCAAAACCGTCAAATTTCGGTTGAAAACATTCAAAAAACCGTCGCCGATTTCTACAAAATTAAAATCGCCGACATGTACTCCAAAAAACGGCCTGCAAATATTGCAAGGCCCCGCCAGATCGCCATGTATTTGGCCAAGGAACTGACCCAAAAAAGCTTGCCGGAAATTGGCGAGATGTTTGGTGGTCGTGACCACACTACCGTGTTACACGCCGTGCGGAAAATGGCCTCTGAACGGGCTCAGAACACCGAATTAAACCAGCAACTGCACGTCCTTGAACAGACCCTAAAAGGCTAGGTATCGAGCTGATCAAATGCCAATGGCACTAGAACTACAAAAAAGCCACTGAAATCAAGGCTGGCAAGGCGAATTCAGTGCAAAAACAAGCGAAAATAGTAGGCTAATAAAATAGCCATGCGCCTGCGTCGCTTTGGGCGTACTCACATAAGGATTTCTGATGATTGTTTTCAAGTCAACCCAAGACAAAGTGCTGGCCTCTTTGCAGGCTGTCGCGGGTATTGTCGAGCGGCGTCAAACACTGCCTATTTTGGCCAATGTCATGCTGCAAAAAGTAGGCGCAAACATCACGCTTACGACCAGTGACTTGGAGATCCAAATTCGCACACAAGCAGAACTTGGCGGCGACGTTGATGACTTCGCGACCACCGTTGGCGCACGCAAGATGATAGACATTCTGCGCACCATGCCAGCCGACCAAACCGTCAGTCTTGAGGCCAACGCGAACAAGCTGGTACTCAAAGGCGGAAAGAGCCGCTTCACACTGCAAAGCCAGCCCGCCGCTGACTTCCCCTTGGTACAAGAGGCCGCCAACTTTGGCCCCGTGTTCAGCGTGCCGCAACAAACGCTCAAAGCGCTGATGAGCCGCGTGGCTTTTTCAATGGCCATCCACGATATTCGTTATTACTTGAACGGCATCCTGTTTGTAGCCGAAGGTACAACGCTCAGCCTCGTTGCCACCGATGGCCACCGTTTGGCATTTGCCAGCGCCACATTGGATGAGGCCGTGCCCAACAAGCAAGAAGTTATCTTGCCACGCAAAACGGTACTTGAACTGCAGCGCTTGCTCAACGACAAAGAGGGCACCATCAACATGCAGTTTGCTGGCAATCAAGCCAAGTTCACATTCGACGGTATGGAGTTTGTTACCAAACTGGTCGAAGGCAAATTTCCAGATTACAACCGCGTCATTCCACGCAACCACACCAATGAAATTATTGTTGGCCGCCAAACGCTGTTGTCCACACTCCAGCGCACGGCCATCATGACCTCAGACAAGTTCAAAGGCGTTCGTCTCAACATTGAACCTGGCACCTTGCGCGTGGCGTCCAGCAATGCTGAACAAGAAGAGGCCACAGACGAGATAGAGATCGACTACAGCGGTGACGCAATTGAAATTGGCTTTAATGTGACCTACCTTATGGACGTATTGGCCAACATGAACCAAGACATGGTGCGGCTGAGCCTGTCAGATGGCAACAGTTCTGCGCTCATCACGCTGCCAGACAGCGAAGATTTCAAATACGTTGTCATGCCCATGCGCATTTAGGCTGACGCCATTTCGACCAATGGTGCGCGTTGTACCACTGGTCAAACTAATCTCGCGCTGAACGCGCTGGTTGAGTAGGTCACGCAGAACCCACGCCGACCACCAAGAAAAAAGATAGACACATGACCCAGGAAACGAAGCCCCTAAATTCCGAGCCAGACGCATATGGCGCGGGATCCATCCAAATTTTGGAAGGCCTAGAAGCCGTTCGCAAACGCCCGGGCATGTACATTGGCGACACCTCGGACGGTACAGGCCTGCACCACTTGGTGTTTGAGGTGGTGGACAACTCGATTGACGAGGCCTTGGCAGGACACTGCGATGACATCGCAGTCACCATCCACACCGATAACTCCATCTCAGTGGTAGACAACGGGCGCGGCATTCCAACAGATGTGAAGATGGACGATAAGCACGAGCCAAAACGAAGTGCTTGCGAAATTGCACTCACAGAATTACACGCTGGTGGCAAATTCAACCAAAACAGCTACAAGGTGTCTGGCGGTTTGCACGGCGTTGGCGTGTCTTGTGTCAACGGTCTGTCTGTCTGGCTTCGACTCATTGTGCGGCGTGAAGGCAAAACACATACCGCTGAGTTCGTGCGCGGCGCCATGCAAAATCGTGTGATCGAGATGGTTGACGGCTTTGAGACCTCACCCATGAAGGTCACGGGCACCTCGGACAAGCGTGGCACTGAAGTGCACTTTTTGCCAGATACCGAGATCTTTCAACAGAACAATGATTTCCACTACGATATCTTGGCCAAACGCCTGCGCGAACTGAGCTTTCTCAACAATGGCGTGCGCATCCAACTCAAAGACGAGCGTACCGGGAAAGCAGACGACTTCTCGGGCGCCGGCGGGGTGCAAGGATTTGTAGAGTTCATCAACACCAACAAGTCTGTTCTACACCCTAACGTATTCCACGCGAATGGCGACCGTGACAGCGACCAAGGCACCAATGTTGGTGTTGAAGTCGCCATGCAATGGAACAGCGGCTTTAATGAGCAAGTATTGTGCTTTACCAACAACATCCCCCAGCGTGATGGTGGCACCCACTTAACGGGTCTACGTGCAGGTATGACCCGCGTCATCAGCAAGTACATCACTGAACATGAATTGGCTAAAAAAGCCAAGGTAGAAGTAACCGGTGAAGACATGCGCGAAGGCTTGTGCTGCGTGATGTCCATCAAGGTGCCTGAACCAAAATTTTCCAGTCAAACCAAAGACAAGCTGGTGTCTAGTGAGGTTAGAGGCCCTGTTGAAGACATCGTGAGTCGCTTGCTGTCTGACTACTTACAAGAGCGGCCCAACGACGCAAAAATTATTTGCGGCAAAATTATTGAAGCCGCCCGCGCACGCGAGGCCGCTCGCAAGGCCCGCGACATGACCCGACGTAAAGGCGTTCTTGACGGCATGGGCATGCCGGGCAAACTGGCCGACTGCCAAGAAAAAGACCCTGCACTGTGTGAGATTTACCTGGTAGAAGGTGACTCCGCTGGTGGCTCTGCCAAGCAAGGACGCGACCGTAAATTTCAAGCTATTTTGCCGCTTCGTGGCAAAATTTTAAATGTTGAAAAAGCACGCTATGAAAAGCTGCTCACCAGCAACGAGATTCTTACGCTCATCACCGCACTGGGTACGGGCATTGGTAAGGTGAGCGCAGGCGATGGCAAAAGCAACTCTGACGACTTCAATCCTGACAAGCTGCGCTACCACCGCATCATCATCATGACTGACGCGGACGTTGACGGCGCCCATATTCGCACGCTGCTACTCACCTTGTTCTACCGCCAAATGCCAGAATTGGTTGAGCGCGGCCATATTTACATTGCACAACCGCCTTTGTACAAAGTGAAGGCTGGAAAAGAAGAGCAATATTTAAAAGACGGCGCTGCGCTCGATGTGTTCTTGCTGCGCATTGCGCTGAAAGACGCCGCCGTTCAGACTGGCGGTGCGGCTAACCGCACGCTGGACAGCGATGAGCTCATAGAGTTGGCACGCATTCACCAAGAGGCACAAGCGGTTGTCGCACGCTTATCAATGTTCATGGACAGAGACGCGCTAGAAGCCATTGCCGACGGTGTTGAGCTTGCCCTTGACAACCTGGAAGACGCGCAAGCAAGCGCCGCTGTATTGCAGGCCCAATTGCTTGACGCAACCGCAGCTGCCGAATTTGACCCACGCAGCGAAAAGCCTTTTATTCGCATCAGCCGCCAACACCACGGCAACACACGCTCTAGCGCCATCACACAAGAATTTGTTCATGGCGCAGACTATGCGCGCTTAAGCCAAGCGGCACAGACATTCAAAGGCCTGCTCAATGAGGGCGCAACCGTTACACGCGGTGAGGGTGAACGCCAAAAGAGCGAACCGGTTGACGACTTCCGCGAAGCAATGGAGTGGTTGCTGGCACAAGCAGAAAGCGCTACAAGCCGACAACGCTACAAAGGCCTTGGAGAAATGAACCCCATACAACTGTGGGAGACCACCATGGACCCAGCCGTTCGCCGACTTTTACAGGTGCGCATTGAAGACACCATAGAAGCCGACAAAGTCTTCACCATGCTCATGGGCGACGAGGTTGAGCCTCGCCGGATTTTCATTGAAACGAACGCGCTGCGCGCCGGCAACATAGACGTGTAAAACCTGCGTACAAGCAGCGACTCATGTGGTGCTGCTTGCCCACGTCTGACGCGGCTTTATGCCGCGTCGTTGCTTGGCGAGACCAGCTTGTCTTGCGTCTTGTCATCAAAGTCACTGGCTTCGTGGCGTTCGTGGAGCTGGCTTGATGGCTCGCCCCACGCGCGATTGACTTTGCGCCCGCGTTGTACAGCTGGACGTTGTGCAATTTCGTCTGTCCAGCGCAAGACGTTTTTATACTCGTGGACACTCAAAAACTCTCCAGCCTCGTAGAGTTGACCTTTGACCAATGTGCCGTACCAAGGCCAGATCGCCATGTCGGCGATGGTGTAGTCAGGTCCTGCTACAAAGCGGTTGTCAGCCAGTTGACGGTCTAAGACGTCCAATTGACGCTTAACCTCCATGGCGTAGCGGTTGATTGGATACTCAAACTTGGCTGGCGCATAGGCATAAAAATGGCCAAAACCCCCGCCCAAAAATGGCGCGCTGCCCATCTGCCAAAACAGCCACGACAAGCACTCTGCTCGTGCGGCTGCGCTCGTGGGCATGAAGGCATCAAACTTTTCGGCCAAGTATTGCAAAATTGCCCCGGACTCGAAAATACGTACAGGTGCATCACCGCTGTGGTCAAACAGGGCTGGTATTTTGGAGTTGGGGTTGGCCGCAACAAAGCCACTACCAAACTGCTCGCCCTCGTTAATTTTTATCAACCACGCGTCATACTCTGCGCCGGCATGCCCCTTTTCTAAGAGCTCTTCAAGCATCACGGACACCTTGACCCCATTGGGCGTGGCCAGCGAGTACAGCTGCATAGGGTGACGGCCAATTGGCAACTCTTTCGTTTGTGTGGCTCCTGAAACTGGACGGTTAATATTGGCAAATTTGCCACCGTTGCCTTGGTCCCATGTCCAAACTTTTGGCGGGGCGTATTCTTGGGGCGTGCTCATATAAGTACCTTTAATAGCAATGAATGTGACGTTGTTTGAAGTGGGTGTATCTGCATGATCCGCTTGGGTGCAGCGTGCGTCGGCACTGGTTAGCAAACTGTAGTCATACTTTGAAATGACTCTTACACCATACTCCTAGCCAAGTTGTTGAGTACAAACGAACTATATTAGCCCTTTGCCCTAGGCCACACCCCAACCTTGATATGGCTTTTAGTGTGTGCGCTTGCTATTGCCTCTGTGTCCCAATTGCCTCCCCTCTATGGGCACAGACAACTGCATGGTGAGGTTACGGTTAATGCCCCCTTGTGCGCGCATTGGCGCTGCAGCACTGGCATCCGTAGCCAGTTGGCGCCTGACAGTGTCGACCTGCATCTTCACCTGTGATATTTATAACGCACTGTAGTCATCGTTATAAAAAAACCCCGCAACAAAGGGCTTTGCGGGGTCTATGTCTAACAGAAAAAATATCTTAGCCTGCTGTGTCGCCCTCAATCTTAGGCAGCAACAAATGCATCACAATGGCCAAGAAAGCCACTGGCAACAAGCCTGTCGCCAACAGGTTTTTCAAGTCGATTGGGACATATTGCAGCGCTTCAGGCACCGCCTTTAAGCCCAAACCAACAGACAATGAAACCGCAAAAATCAACATGTTGCGTTGGTTCCACTTCACATCGGCCAACATAGACAAGCCAGCCGCCGCCACCATACCGAACATTACAATGACGCCGCCGCCCAGAACGGCAATCGGCATAGAAGCCACCAATGCACCAACTTTTGGTACCAACCCACACAGGATTAAGAACATGGCGCCGATTGTCACCACGAAGCGACTCATCACGCCTGTAATAGCAATCAAACCTACGTTTTGGCTGAACGATGTATTGGGTAAACCACCAAACACACCAGCAACAGCAGTACCCAAGCCATCTGCGTAAGTAGCGCCTTGTATTTCTTTTTCTGTCGCCTCGCGACCAGCACCACCTTTGGTAATGCCCGATACATCGCCCACGGTTTCTATGGCTGACACCACAGCCATGGCACACATGCCCACAACAGCCGCAATATTGAACTCAAATCCGTACTTAAAAGGTGTTGGTATTGCAAACCAGCTGGCATTGGCTACGCCGCCAAAATTCACCATGCCCATGGCTAGGCCACAAAAATAACCGGCCAAAATACCCACCAGCACCGCGGCGGAGGCCATGACACCTTTGACATAAAACTTAACGCCCATGGTGACCACTATGACCACAATGGCCAAAAACCAGTGTTCAAAACCGCCAAAGCCTGGCTTGCCCTTTAAAGGTACGCCCCCTGCGGCGTACTCTATGCCCACTGGAATTAAAGACAAGCCAATCGTTAGCACCACCAACCCTGTAACAAGCGGTGGAAACCAGTGGCGAATCTTGCCAATAAAGCGACCTAGGCAAAAGTGAAAGATACCGCCCGCAACTATGCCGCCAAACAAGGCGCCCATGCCTGCGGTTTTCACAATGGGAATCATGATGGGGATAAACGCAAAGCTGGTGCCCTGCATGATGGGCAGGCGCCCGCCCACTGGTCCCATTCCTATGGTTTGAAACAGTGTTGCAATGCCAGCAAACAGCATGGACATTTGAATTAGAAACACCAAGTCTGGAGAACCAAAGCTGTAACCCGCAGCCAAGCCCACAATAATGGCTGGCGTAAAGTTCGATACAAACATGGCCAACACGTGCTGAAGACCCAGCGGTATGGCTTGTGACAAGGGAGGGATGAAGTCAGGATCACGCAGCTTTTCAGCCAACGTCAGGTCATTGCTCATAGGTTTCTCCTTGGGCTAAGTGCGTTGTATACAAAATTTGTATACAAAATTGACTTTTTACTTTAAGATTTAAATTCAGTGCTGTCTATAGGGTCATCCCTAGCAGTGGCAAGCAGGCGACATGCCAGAAGGCGGCTCATGGCGCAACATAGAAGGTTGATAAACACAACCCATGAGAGCCTGTATGACCACCCATCAACCCTTGGACATTCCGTCGTTAAAAAACCAATGTAGCCCCGAAGAGTGGGCCATGCGATGCGACCTGGCAGCGGCCTACCAACTTGTTGCCGCTTACGGTTGGAGCGACCTGGTTTTCACCCATATTTCAGCGCGCGTGCCCGGGCCAGACCACCACTTCCTCATCAACCCCTACGGCTTGATGTTTGATGAAATCACGGCTTCATCACTCATCAAGGTAGATGCACAGTGCAATGTACTGTCTCCCACCAACTACCCAGTCAATCCAGCAGGCTTCACCATTCACAGCGCCATACACGACGCCAGACACGATGTTGGGTGCGTGCTGCACACGCATACAAAAGCCGGCGTCGCTGTCAGCGCCCAAGCTGGTGGCGTGCGCCCCATCTCGCAACAGTCGACCTTTATATTGGCATCACTGGCCACACATGATTACGAAGGCGTTGCACTGCGTGGCGGCGAGGTGCCGCGCTTACAAGCCAACCTGGGCAACAAACACTTTTTACTCCTGCACAACCACGGCCTGCTGACGGTAGGTGCCAGCATCGCTTCAGCATTTTTAAACATGTACTTGTTTGAAACCACCTGTCAAATTCAAATTGGCGCTCAAGCAGGCGGCCCACTCCGTGAGCTAGACACCGAGATGGTCAGCGCCAATGCCGCCATCATGCAGCAAGCCACGGCAGGGCAAGGTGCGGCTATTGCATGGCCTGCTCTGTTGCGAAAATTACACAGAATGGGCGCGCAGTACGCCATTTAAGCGGCCTCTTAGTAAAGTCCGGCCTCGCCTTCGGGGCGGGTTTTAAAGCGTTTGTGTACCCAGTAATACTGGTGCGGCATGGCTTGGACCATGGTCTCGAGGTGCCGGTTCATGGTAGCGGCGTCTGCATGGTGATCACCGCTGGGGTAATTGGGCCAAGATGCCCCAATATGCACGTTGTAGCCTGCACTGGTCATACGCGTGGTGACGGGTGTCACACCTGTTTTACCCATCGCCGCCAGCCGTGGCAAAGACGTCACGGTGGCTGCCGGCACACCAAAAAACGGCACAAACACGGCGTCGCGCGCGCCCAAGTCCATATCGGGCAGCAGGTATAAAGCAGCGCCGCCCCGCAGCACTTGCACTATGGACTTGCCCAAGCCTTGGCGTGCCAACAAAGCAGGTTGACCAAATCGAGAGCGTCCAGAGACAATCCAGGCGTCCAAGCGCGGCTTGTTTTGTTTGGCATAAATGGTAGAAAAAGAACGCTGCCCATGCAGGTGCAGGTTCAAGGCTGTCCAACCTGCGTCTAAGCCGACAAAATGGGGAGCAAACAACACCTGCGCTTGGTCTGGGTCATCAATTAAATGCTGCCAGTTGCCACTCAGATGAAGGCGCTCGGCAACCACCTGCGCAGACCCATGCCACAGCCAGGCTCGGTCTAACAGCGACTGGCTAAAAGCGACAAATACCTCCCGCGCCAAACGCTTGCGATGCGCCATAGGCTGGTCAGGAAAGCACAGCTTTAAATTGGTGGCCACAATATGGCGCCGCTTACCCGCCAAGGCATACAACATATAACCTGCAGCACGACCCAAGCCTCTGATGACGGGCAGCGGCAAAGGCGCCAACACCCTTGCCCACAAAGGACCCAATGCCTGGTCTAGGCTGGCATCGACCTCCTCGCTGTTGATGTCTGTACCGTGAACCGCCGCTGCAGTGTCATCTTGGTCTGGGCCAGTTTCGCCGGACGGATCGTGTACGGGCTGGTTGGTGCCCTTGACCGTGTGCTCATTCATAGACATCAATGCGCTGGCGCTCTACAGCACGTTATCAATGCGAATCCAAGTGGTTTTGGTCTCTGTGTATTTGTCGATGGCGTGCAAAGATTTGTCGCGGCCCACACCGCTTTGCTTATAGCCACCAAAAGGAACCGTGATGTCGTCTTCGTCATATTGGTTGACGTGGACGGTTCCAGCGCGGAGCGCACGTGCCACGCTGTGTGCTGTGTTGATGTCTGCGGTCCACACACCGGCTTGTAAGCCATATACCGTTTGGTTGGCAATCTGCACTGCTTGCGCGGCGTCTTCAAAACTCAGCACCGACAGCACTGGCCCAAAAATTTCTTCGCGTGCAATGGTCATGTCGTTGGTCACGCCGGCAAAAATTGTAGGCTGCACATAACACCCACCTGTCTCGCTCAAAGCTTGTTCGCCACCGGCCAACAACTTGGCACCTTGCGCCTTGCCTGTGTTGATGTAACCCAACACAGTGGCCATCTGAGTGTGGTCGACCAGTGCGCCCATCACCGTGTCTTGTAACAGCGGATTTGCAGGTGCGTAATGCGGCACCAAAGCCAGCGCTTTCTCTAGAAATACATCCATGATGCTGCCTTGCACCAACAGGCGTGAGGGCGCATTGCAACTTTCACCCTGGTTAAAAAATATACTACCAACCGCAGACGCTACCGCGCGGTCCAAGTCAGGACAGTCAGCAAACACAATGTTTGGTGACTTACCACCCAACTCAGTCCACGCGCGCTTTAAATTGCTTTGACCCGCCATAACGTGAATTTGTTTGCCCACGTGGGTTGAGCCTGTAAAGGCGATGCAATCCACATCCATGTGCGACGCCAAAGGCGCGCCCGCTTCGGCACCAAAACCTGGCACCACGTTGAACACGCCTGCGGGAACGCCCGCCTCCATGGCCAGCTCGGCCATGCGCAAGGCCGTCAGTGGTGACTTTTCACTGGGCTTCAACACCACCGAGTTGCCTGCGGCGAGCGCCGGGGCGATTTTCCACGATGCCATGATCATGGGGTAATTCCATGGCACGATGACACCCACAACACCGACAGGTTCGCGCGTGATCAGTGCCAGTGCTGTTGAGGCTGTAGGTGCAATTTCGCCGTACAGCTTGTCGATGGCTTCACCATACCAGCGCACACAGTTGGCCGCGGCATTCACATCTACCGCGCGGGCGTATTGAACAGGCTTGCCCATGTCCAACGTTTCTGTCAGCGCCAACTCATCGCCATGAGCCAGCAGCAGATCAGCAAAGCGCGTCATCACGCGCTTGCGCACTGCCGGCGCCAAGCCACTCCAACGCTTGTCGTCGAACGCTGCCCGCGCACTCGCCACGGCGACGTCCACATCGGCTTCGGCACAGCGCGACACTTGCGTCAGAATGCGGCCATCGACTGGGGAAATGCTGTCAAACACTTGACCTGTCTTGGCTGTCACACGCTGACCATTGATGAAGGCGCGCCCGTCAAATCTGAGGCTTTGCAGCAGTTGCTCTGTAGTCACGGTATGTCCCTTTAATCGTTGTATTGATGGGCCTGGCGAATTGCAGCTTGCGACTCCCGCGCACGCTGGCGTTGCGCCCTGGCCATCCAAATACTGTAGCTCACAATCACAACCGTGACCGTTGCAATCAACAGCGTGGCGGCCGCATACACAGTGGGGTTGATGCCTCGACGGGCATAGGTAAAGATGGCTTGCGGCAAGGTGGTCACGCCCGGCCCAGACAAGAACTCGGAGATCACCACATCATCGAAGGACAACGTAAAAGTCAGCAACCAAGCAGACACCATGGCTGGCGCAATATTGGGCAACGTGACCAAGAAAAACACCTGCGCAGGACGACAGCCCAGATCCATGGCGGCCTCTTCTATAGACCTGTCCATGTCGCGCAGGCGCGACTGTATGACCACCATGGCATACGCCATGCCCATGAGCGTGTGACCAAACACAATGGTGATGAAGCCGCGGTCAGGCCAACCAATACCAAACCACGACTCTGTGGTGCGCTGCACCGCCACCATCATGAGCAACAGTGACAAACCAATAATCACCTCAGGCATGACCAACGGTGCATTGATCATGCCGGAAAACAGCGCGCGGCCTTTAAAGCGCGTGTAGCGCACCAACACAAACGCGGCAAACGTACCCAATATGACCGACAGGGTGCCAGTGGTGATAGCCACTTTGAGCGACAACCAAAAACCATCTATCAAACGGCCATCATTCATCAAGGCCTCGTACCAGCGCAGCGAAAAGCCAGTAAAGCGGGCGTCTTGTCGCGTGCTGTTAAAAGAGAAGAAAATCAAAAAGCCCAGTGGTAGGTACAAGAACACAAACACACTGCTCATCCAAATCAAGTTGGTATGTTTAAGAACAGCCACCATCAAACGCTTCATGACGCTTGTCCCGCTTGCGCTTCGCGCTCGCCACTGTAGTGGTAGTACACCGCCAAAGGTACCAGTATCAGCAAAATCATGATGGCCGCCAGTGCCGATGCACGTGGCCAGTTGTTAGAGCTGAACATCTCGTCCCACACCACACGGCCAATCATGAGGTTTTCGGCGCCACCCAACAGCGAAGGAATCACAAACTCACCAACCGATGGAATAAACACCAACATGGAGCCGGCCACAATGCCGGCTTTGGACAGCGGCACGGTCACCAGCCAAAACGCCTTCAGTGGGCGTGCACCTAAGTCGTAGGCGGCTTCTAGCAAACGGTCGTCCATCTTGACCAGCGTGGCATACAACGGCAGCACCATAAACGGGAGATACACGTACGTCATGCCTATCAACATGGACACGTCCGTATACAGCATTTGGATGGGTGCATCGGTTAAGCCGACGAACATAAACAGGCGGTTGATAACACCGTTGTCAGCCAAAATACCTTTCCAGGCGTAGACACGCAGCAAGAAGCTGGTCCAAAACGGAAGCATAACCATCATCAACAAGGTGGCACGAAACCGCTCAGGACTTCTCGCAATAAAGTAGGCAAACGGGTAGCCAATAATGAGGCAAAACAAAGTCGTCAATGCCGCGTAGCGAATGGAGGTGGCGTAGGCCTGCATGTAAATTGTCGCCTCGCCTGGGCGCTGGTCGTCCCACACGATTGACACATAATTCGCCAGCTTGAGCTTCAGCGTCCACACGCCGTCTTGCATCTGGGCCAGCGGAACAAACGGATCCACACCGCCACCCATGTCGGTCACACTGATGCGCAGCAAAATTAAAAATGGCAGTGCAAAAAACACCAACAGCCACATATATGGCACGCCAATAACGCCCCGCTTGCCTGCCTTACCCAGTAATTGCCACATGGAATTCATCGTGCTGCGCCGTGTCTCAAGAGGTTAGCAAAATGGCCGCTTCTTCTGGCCACCAAAAAAAGACACGGTCATTCCATGTGATGTCACTCGTCTCATAACGTGATGTGTTGGCCTGCGTTATCTTGACTTGGTGCTTGGAAGGCAACTCAACAATAAACGTGTTGTAAGAGCCAAAGTAGGCAATCTCTATGACTTCACCAGCAAACAAGTTGTAATGAACACCATCAGGCTTTATCTTGGTGATGACGATTTTTTCAGGTCTCACCGCTGCTGTTAACTCGCGCCCCAACGTGCCAGACACGGCATGGTTGACACGCACCACACCGTCAGGCGTGCTGATCTCGCAAAAGTCAGTCTCGTCGACAGACATGTGACCATCAAACAAATTGACATTCCCAATAAAGTCGGCCACAAACCGGCCATTGGGGTATTCGTAAACCTCGCTCGGTGTACCCACTTGCAACACCTTGCCTTGGCTCATAACGGCAATGCGCGACGCCATGGTCATGGCCTCTTCTTGGTCGTGTGTGACCATCACGCAGGTCACGCCCACTGCCTCAATAATGTTGACCAACTCAAACTGTGTCCGCTCACGCAACTTTTTATCCAAAGCACCCAAAGGCTCGTCTAACAACAACAGCTTGGGGCGTTTGGCCAGACTGCGCGCCAAGGCCACGCGTTGCTGCTGCCCACCTGAGAGTTGGTGCGGCTTGCGATTGGCGTAATTGCCCAACTGGACCAAGCTCAGCATTTCCTCTACGCGAGACTTCACCTCAGTGCGTGGCAAACCTTCTCGCTTGAGACCAAATGCCACGTTCTCCCACACGCTTAGATGCGGAAACAAGGCATAAGACTGAAACATCATGTTGATGGGCCGCTCGTAGGGCGGCATGGCTGTAATGTCTTGCCCGCCCAGCAATACCTGTCCGGTCGTTGGTGTTTCAAAACCTGCCAACATGCGCAGCAAGGTGGACTTGCCACAACCCGAGCTGCCAAGCAGCGCAAAGATCTCACCCTTGTCTATAGACAGGTTGACCTGGTCAACCGCAGCAACCTCGTCAAATCGCTTGAGCAAATCAACCGCTTGTAAGTAGCCCGCGCCGCTGGTATTGGTTGTATTGACAGTCATGGTGTTGTTGATGTGGACAGGTTGTAGCACCTCACGTTTGCGAAAAAGGCCGCAGCAGCCAACTCATATGTGGCAGATACGGCCTGACTTTGTCTCTACTGCCAGTGTTGCTCACGCAACTCTAGCGGCGATGCTCGGAAGCAGCCATTTAGCGGCGATCAATTGCCCTTTTTGAAGGCGGTATAGACATTAGACATAGACTCCCGCGCCAGTGCAGTGAAGTTACCAGGCGGCACCATGCGCGACATGTTGTCATCATCGACATAAATCGTCGGGTTGTTGGCAATAGCGGGTTCTACCAACGGCTTGGCCGCCTTGTTACCGGCTGGGTATTGCATTTCATTGGTAAATGTCGCAGAGACCTCTGGGCGCAAAAAGTAATCCATAAACAGGTGTGCGTTGTTGACATGCTTGGCATCAGCCGGTATGGCCACGGTGTCAAAGAAAATCAATGCGCCAGTGGTAGGCAACAAGGCCTCGATAATTTCGGTGCTTTCATTCTCTACCGCACGCTCACGCGCAATGTTGATGTCACCTGACCAACCAATGGCCACACAGGCTTTGCCACCGGCTAGGTCGTCGATGAGTGTCGAAGAAAACAGGCGCACATCTGGACGTACTTTTTCAAGCATTTCCAATGCCGCTTTGTAGTCCTCGGGGTCGTTTGAATAAGCGTCCTTGCCCACGTAATGCAGTGCAACTGGCACGATTTCTGTGGGTGAGTCTAAGAAGGCAATCCCACACGATTTGAGCTTGGACGTGTACTTGGCATCAAACACCAAATCCCACGCATTGTCGGGCATGGGCATGCCACCAAGCGCTTTTTCTACGCGGGCTTTATTGATGCCCACTGTGGTGAAACCCCAGCCCCAAGGAAAAATATGTTGGTTACCTGGATCGACTAGCTCTAGCTTTTGCATCACGCCGGCGTCTAAATTGCCGTAGTTGCTGAGTTTCGACTTGTCCAGTTTTTGCAACAACCCGCCGTCTATCTGTGGTTTGGCAAATACCGAGCCTGGCATGACGATGTCATAGCCAGAATTGCCAGCGACCAATTTGGCATGCAAAGCCTCATTCGTTTCAAATGTTTGGTAATTGACTTTGATACCGGTTTCTTTTTCAAAGTCTGGAATCATGGATTCGCTGATGTAATCCGGCCAGTTATAAATGTTGAGTATTTTTTCTTCGGTACTGGCAACAGCTGCTGTGTCTGCAGGCGCAGCAGCTTGCTCTTCTTGTTGACCACATGCGGCCAACAGGACGGCTGCTGACAACGCGAATATATGTTTCTTCAACATGTGCACTTCTCCATTCAAACGAGATAAATAAGACAATAATTTTAGCTGAAACAACGGTCTAACAACGGCGTAACAGCCCACGCAATCAACCCTGATGTTGCATTCAATTAAACAGCCCGAATGCACCGCTTGAGCAACTTGTTGATGTTTCGAATAGTTTAAGTCGAACAGGCTTATATCTGACCTGTCGCCCGCAATTGCTCCAAGGTTTTATCAAGCACCAGTTTAATGCGCTGCGCCAATTCATCGATATCTGCGCTACGCATAATCAACGGTGGCGCCACAATCATGCGGTTGCCAACGGCGCGCATGATGAGGCCATTGTCAAAGCAATGTGTGCGACACATCATGCCCACATCGACGCCCTCAGGAAAGACTTCGCCAGTGGTCTTGTTTTTAAGCAGCAGCAAGGCGCCCATCATGCCGCAGGTCTCGGCTTGGCCCACCAGTGGGTGCTCACCCAATTGGGCAAACACTTGCGCCAGGTAAGGCCCTGTTTCTGTGCGTACACGGTCAACCAAGCCTTCTTGTTCCATCACATCTAGGTTGGCCAGAGCCACCGCACACGCCACTGGGTGTCCGCTGTAGGTGTAGCCATGGTTAAACTCGCCACCCTGTTCAATCAGCACCTTGGCCACGCGGTCACCCACCATCACACCGCCCAACGGAATGTAGCCGCTGGTAACCGCCTTGGCAAAGGTAATTAGATCTGGCTTGTAGCCGAACTTCTCGTAGGCAAACCAGTGTCCTAAACGACCAAATGCACAAATCACCTCGTCAGAAATCAGCAAAATACCGTATTTGTCGACAATTCGCTGAATCTCTGGCCAGTAGGTGTCCGGTGCAATGATGACCCCACCCGCACCCTGAACGGGCTCGGCAATAAAGGCGGCAACAGTGTCGGCTCCAAGCTCTACAATTTTTGCTTCTAACCAACCTGCTGCTCGCACGCCAAAATCGGCTTCAAGCTCACCGGGCAACGCCTTGTCAAAAAAGTAGGGCTGGTCAATGTGCTTGATGTTGGGAATTGGCAAATCCCCTTGGGCATGCATGCCACTCATGCCGCCCAAAGAGGCACCCGCCATGGTTGAGCCGTGGTAGCCGTTGACGCGACCAATAATGACCTTGCGCTGGGGCTGACCCATCAAGTCCCAGTAACGCCTAACCATGCGGACATTGGAATCGTTGCTTTCAGAGCCACTGCTTGAATAGAAGACGTGTTCAAATGTGCGCCCATCTACCGCTGGGGCGAGCTTGGCCAAACGCGTCGCCAACTCAACTGCGGGTACATTGGTGGTTTGAAAAAAGCTGTTGTAGTAGGGCAGCTTCATCATTTGATTGCGTGCGGCGTTGGCCAACTCCTCGCGTCCATAGCCTACATTGACACACCACAAGCCGCTCATGGCATCCAGCATTTTGTTGCCTTCTGCGTCCCACACGTAAAAGCCCTCTGCCTTCACAATCACTTTCGAGCCACGACTCGCCAGGTCTTTAAAATCGGTGAATGGGTGCAGAAAGTGCGCGGCGTCTTGCGCTTGAATGGTCTCAATATCAATGGCTTTGTCTGGTGCGTTCATACGTCTTCCTAACTATGTGTGGTGGTTTGGCTTTACACGTGTAGCAACAAGTGCTCTCGCTCCCAAGGTGAAATAACTTGCATAAACTCTGCAAATTCAACCTCTTTAATTTCCGTATACACCGTAATAAAGTCTTGTCCCAACACCTCGTTCAGGTCAGAGTCGCGGCGCAACCAATCCAACGACTCGCCCAAGCTGCGAGGCAGTGCATGAGGCGACAAATACGCATCACCCTTCATTTCAGGCTTGGGCTCGATTTTATTTTTCATACCCAAGTAGCCACATGCCAACGTCACCGCAAGCGCGACATAGGGGTTGGCGTCTGCCCCGCTGATGCGGTTTTCTATGCGCCTAGCTTGAGGTGACGAAATGGGTGAGCGTATGCCCACTGTCCGGTTATCGTGACCCCATTCAATATTGATCGGTGCGGCAGAGTTGGGCGTCAAGCGGCGGTAGCTGTTGACGTACGGAGCCACCAAGGCCATTGCTGAAGGCATGTAGCGTTGCAGACCACCAATATAGTGGCCAAACGCTGCTGTGGCCGTGCCATCAGCGTTGCTGAAGATGTTGTCGCCATGTTGGTCCAAAATGCTTTGGTGAATATGCATGGCGCTGCCAGGCTCACCTGCAATGGGTTTGGCCATAAAGGTGGCATACATGCCGTGGCGCATCGCCGCTTCACGCACCGTGCGCTTAAAGAAAAACACCTCGTCTGCCAAGTTCATAGGATGGGCATGGAAAAAGTTAATCTCCATTTGCCCGGCGCCAATCTCGTGAATCAACGTGTCCACGTTCAATTCCATTTTTTCACAGTATTCGTAAATGTCCTCAAACAACGGATCAAACTCGTTCACCGCATCAATGCTGTAAGCCTGACGCGAGGTCTCTGCGCGACCACTTCGCCCAATAGGTGGGCGCAGCAACGTGTTGGGGTCGGTGTTGCGGGCTACCAAATAAAACTCCAACTCCGGCGCCACCACAGGCTCCCAGCCCTCAGCCTTAAACAGGTCACACACCTTGCGCAGCACGCTGCGAGGCGCATGGGAAATGAGTTTTCCGTGTTTGTCGTAGCAGTCGTGTATGACTTGTGCGGTAGGGTCGGTTGCCCAAGGCACAATCCGCACCGTTGACGGGTCAGGGCGCAGGTGCATGTCGCTGTCAATGGGACTGATCACATCGTAATAAGGCCCAGACTGCGGGTACTCGCCAGTCACACCCATGGCAACCACCGCTTCAGGCAACCGCATACCGCGGTCTTCATAAAACTTTTCGCGGGGCAAAATCTTACCTCGGGCCACGCCGGTTAAATCAGGCACCAGGCATTCCACCTCTGTGACGCGGCGCTCATTGAGCCATTTTTCAAGATCGTTAAACGTTTGGATTGTTTTGTTGGTCATAAAGTCAGTCAGCTGGTTATTGGGGCGCGTTCGCTAGGACTTTTTACATGCTCGCGCACTGGGCGCATACATATGAAGAAGGGCCACATACGGGCACACAGCCACAAGGATTCGCGGTTGAGGGGGGGGCCTTATGGGCGCGATACGTTGCGTCGCTAAGGAACCGCTTCCACAGACTTCGACAACGTGCTTTGCACGCGCTGCGCACCACGCTGGGCACAGGCTTGGCCAAAGGCTTTGAAAATGGCGGCATAAAAAGGGTTGTCCCAACACCGCCACTCAGGGTGGAACTGCACGCCGTATGCAAATGTACGTGCACCCGTCACGCCAAAAGCCTCAATGATGCCATCGGGTGCATGGGCCAACGCCTCCAAGCCGTCGGCCAAGCGGTCTATGCCTTGGCCGTGCAAGGAGTTAACCATGGCGGTCGTGCCGCCCGCCCACTGGGCCAATACCGACTCAGGCCGAATGCGTATGGGGTGTGCCAGCTCGTACTGGCTGTCAAAGTCACGTGTTTTGTCTTCGCGGTGGTCCATTTTGCCGGGCACGTGCTGCACTTGCTGGTGCAAGCTGCCGCCCATGGCCACATTGATTTCTTGAAACCCGCGACACACACCCAACAGCGGCACACCTTGCGCCACACAAGCACTGACCAGCGACAACGTCAGCCCGTCACGCTCTGCATCTAAAGGCAGGGTTTCATCGGCCACGGGCTGGCCAAAATGACTGGGGTGAATGTTGGCAGGAGAGCCCGTCAGCATCACACCGTCGACAAGGGCTAACAAGCCATCGATATCGCTGGCGCGCGCAAGAGGAAACGTGCAGGGCTGTGCGTGTGCACCTATTTGTACAGCTCTGGCATATTTGTCACCCAACACCAAAAAGGGGGCCGCGCCTAGCAAGCGGTGGTCAATCGGAAGCCAAACCAGAGACGGGGCAACGTTCATGAAAAATCTCCTATTAAGGCCATTTTGCCCTAGTAGCGGCTACTTTTGCCACACCGTTGCCGCTTTTTGGACGCAGGTTGACACCACCTTCTCACACTCATTGCTGCAATGCACGCGCCGCACACAAATTAAAAAACCCCTACAGCGTGCACTGCAGGGGTTCAACAACGCAAGCGCTAGCGGTCGTTACCGGCCATAAACCACCGACGGCAGCCAAGTTGCAACGCCTGGCACTGTCACAACAATGAACAAGGCAAAGACTTGTATTGCCAGGAACACCAGTGACGAGCGGAAAATGGTCGCCATCGTCACATTCTTAGGTGCAACACCACGAATGTAAAACAAGGCATATCCAAACGGCGGGCTCAAGAAGCTCATTTGCATATTGATCAAATACAACACACCAAACCACAGGACCGCCTCATCGGGCGAGGGTCCGGGCAACCCGAACAAACCATCAAACGTAAGCGACTTGATGATGGGGACAAAGATTGGCACTGCCAACAACAAAATACCCACCCAGTCCAAGAACATGCCCAAGACCACCAACAAGATCATCATCAACAGCAAAATGCCGTAAGAACTCCAGCCCGTACTGAGAATGGTTTCAGTGATGAACGCTTGGCCACCTTGCAAGATGTACAAGCCCACAAAGATGGACGCACCAAAGATGATCCAAATCACCATGGAGGTCGCTTTCACCGTGGCAGTGCTGGCTTCAATCACACCCTTAAGACTTAAGCGCTTGTGCAAAGCCGCTACGCCCATGGCACCAAAGCTGCCTAAACCTGCCGCCTCAACCGGTGTTGCAACACCCGCAAACAACAAGCCCAGCACCATCATGACCAATAGGATTGGTGCAATCAAACGGCGCAGTAAAGCCAATTTTTTCTTGAGACTCAACCGCTCTTCAACGGGCACAGGTGGGCCTAAGCTTGGATTCAGCGTTGTGCGAATCACAACGTAAGCGATGTACATGCTAGACAGCAGCAAGCCAGGCAAGACACTGCCTAGGTACAACTCACCAACAGATTGTTGCGCCACCACAGCATACAAAATAGCCAAGATAGACGGCGGAATTAACACACCCAACGTACCGCCAGCCATGATAGATCCAATGGCGATTTGCTGATCGTAGTTGCGCTTGAGCATGGCAGGCAGTGCGATGATGCCCATGGTCACAATGGCAGCACCCACCACACCAACCATAGCGGCCAGCAAGGTCGACGCAATGATGGTGGCCACAGCCAAACCACCATGTAGCCCGCCCATCCATTGGTAGACCGCGTCGAACAGCTCTTCAATAAGACCTGCTCGCTCCAACATGGTGGCCATGAAAATGAACAGCGGTATGGCTGCTAAATCCGGATTGGTCATCATGGGGAATATGCGGCTAGGAATGATGTTCAGCATGGCGGCATCGCCAAGCAAGTACAAAAATACCACGCCCAAACCACCCGCCACAAAGGCCAGTGGCAAGCCTGCCATTAACAGCAAGAACAATGAGCCGAACATAATCCATGTCAGCGAGGCCATGTCCGCACCTGCCAGTACACCTTGCAACCTGAACAAGAAAAAGTCATCGCCCCATGGGTCGTAAAACGCAATGTTCACGGCCTCTACTGACACGATGCCTGCAATCAACAATGCCAGGCCATAGGTCCATATCCGCGAGCGGTTGGCCGCGGCTAATGTTGCGGTGCTCATGCGTTCACCTCTTCTTTCAAACACGTTTCATACGTGCGTATGTCTTTTATCAAGCGTGACACGCCGGCCAACAAAATAAGCACGGCACCTGTGAACATCAACAACTTTACTGGCCAGTACTGTATTTGCCACGTTTCAACTGAGCGCTCGTCCATCGCAATGCTTTCAACGGCGAAGCGCCATGACGTAGACAACATGGCAAAAATAAAGATGAAGAAAAATACCGACGTCACCACGTCGAAGGCGGCCTTGCGCCTTGGCTGCAGCTTGGTATAGAGCACGTCAACACGGACGTGTGAGCCGTGCAACAAACCATAAGCACCAATCATCATGTACTGCATGCCGAACAGCAAAAAGCTTGATTCGTGCACCCAAATGGTGGGCATGTTGAAAAGGTAGCGCGCCACCACCTCGTAGGTGTATGCACACACAGCACTCATGCTCCACAAGGCTACAAATAAGCCGGAACGGTCACTAATCCAGTCGAAAGCGCGCTCAACACCACCCGACTTGTCGTCATACGGCACTGGTGGCAATACACCTTTTTTATGACCAATAGCCATGATCACCAGCGGTATAAAGGCCAACCAGCCCCAATACAACCAGTGCGGCATGACAAAACCAATACTCTCTAAATTCATTTTTAGACACTCCCAAAAAAAATAAGCGGCACACAAAGCGCCGCTTTTATACGTCAAAACAGACCGCCAGCTCTTGCGAGGGCGATCTGTTTTGAACGCGGTTAGCGCAGGCTCGCCTTACAGCGACTGGCCTTTCAAGTCGGCGTCGGTGATGTAACCCATCACGCCGTTTTTCATGTAGTCCAATTGCAGCTTAAACACGGCTGATGCGTCTGCATCCTTCTTGGCCCAACGGTACCAAGCAGGTATAGACGCTTTGCGGAACTGGTCCACGTCAGACTGCTGCAAGCGGGTCACCGTTGTACCTGCAGCGGCAAATTTGCCCATTGCCACAACGTTGGCCGCTTGAATGGCTGTGTATTGTGTCAACGAGTAGTTGCGTACCTGGTCTTCAACCATCGCTTGCATTTCTTTTGACAAACGCTTCCAAGCACCCATGTTGACCGTCAAGTCCATCAAGTCAACAGGCTGGTACATGCTCATCATGCCAGGAGGGCCCATGATGATGTACTTGGTCACTTGGTGGAAGCCCAGGTCGTAATTCACTGCTGGGCCTACAAAGTCAGCTGCATCAATGGTGCCTTTTTCAAGCGCTGGAAAAATGTCAGAGCCTGGCAGTGCAACTGTGGACACACCAAACTGCTGGAATACCTCAGACACCATGCCGCCTGGTAAGCGAATCTTCTTGCCCTTCATGTCTGCCAACGACTCCATTGGCACCTTGGAGTGAATGATGTTGGCATCATGCTGAATGGGGCCAACGTAGTACATGCCTTGCTTGGCGTAAATCTTACGTGCCATCTCCAACATACCCAGGCCATAAAACATGGTGTCCCACTGCGCTGGCTGGTCTGGACCCATTGGGTAGCTTGACAAAAACACAGATGCTGGAATTTTGCCGGCCCAGTACAAGGTCCAAGGGTTCATGCCTTGCAACACGCCTGATTTAACCGCTTCAAACAACGCGTTGTTATCGGCTGCTACAGACTTGGCTGGAAATGGTTTGATGGTTAGTTCGCCACCAGACTTTTCTTTAAAGTCGTTGCACCACTTTTCAAACAATGTGTAGCCAGTGGTACCTGCGTCCCATGTGGACTGAACTTTCCACGTTTGGCCAGCGGCTGCTTGCGCGTTGCTGACAAAAGGGGCGGCCAGTGCGCCAATGGCGCCGGCCTTCAATAAACCGCGGCGTGATGTGATATCCATAGTTCAACTCCTGTTGTGGGGGGGAATACTTGTTGATGACGGGTAGATTCTGGGTCTCATGCAAATTCGCAAAGCCCGTATAAACCCTATGACAGTCTCTTGCGCGTCACTGGCGGTTCGGCAACCTGGCGTTCAAACCACCAAGGTGGCTACCGAATACCCATACAAATCAAACACCTTAAAAAGTTGCCATATCACTTCTCACGCCGCGCCTGAATTTATTTCAGCACAGGCAGAACGACTTAGATGCGCCTAGCTGTCGGGAGACTTACAAACTACAACCATTCGCGCAATCGGTGGTACAACATGCCCACTGCCAGCGTGGGCGTGCGCAACAATGCACCGCCAGGAAAAGGCCGATGCTGCAGCTTTGCGAACACATCAAAACTGCTTGCCTGCTGGGTAATGACTTGAGACACCATCCGCCCAGCCAAACCAGTCAGCGCCACGCCATGCCCACTGAAGCCCTGCAAGTAATACACGTTGGTGGCCAAGCGACCGAAGTCTGGTGCGCGGTTCATGCTGATGTCTACAAAACCGCCCCAGGTGTAGGCAATGCGTGCCTGCCCCAGTTGCGGGAAAATACCCACCATTTTGTTTCGCATGAACGCCTGGAGGTTGCGTGGCGTGTGCGTGGTGTAACTCACCTCCCCGCCAAACAACAAGCGGTTGTCTGCACTGAACCGAAAGTAATCCAGCACAAAGTTGTTGTCGCACACCGCCGAGCGGGTGGGTATGAGGCTGTGCACCAGCGCCGCGTCCAGTGGCTCTGTTGCCACCATGTAGGTGCCGACTGGCATGATGCGTGGCGCAATCGCAGGTGCAACGCGGGGACCCATCGCGGGCAGGGTGCAGTTTGCGGCCAGCACCACAAAGTCTGCGCTTATTGTGGCTTGCTGCGTTTTAACCTGCGCGCGAGCACCGTGCACCAAGTCCACCACTGGACTGTGTTCAAACACCTGCACGCCCAATCGCTGCGCAGCAGCGAGCAGGCCCAAGCCGTATTTAAGCGGGTGTAAATGCCCAGACTTGTCTTCATACGCGCCTGCTACATAGCGCTTGCTGTCAATCCAATGATCCACATCACCGCCTTCAAACCAGCGGCACTCAAAACAGTAGTCGCGCGACAACGCCGTGACCTCGTCTCGCAGCACAGCCACCTTGCGGTCTTTATCCGCTACATAGATATAGCCGCGGCGTCTGTCGCAATCAATGCGGTGGTCCGCGATGCGTTGATCGATCAAGTCAACGGCATCCAGCGACAATTGCCACAGATGACGGGCGTCTTGTCGTCCCAACTGGCGCTCAAGCTCACCTTGGCCGCAGGCATAACCGACTATGGCTTGGCCTCCATTGCGTCCAGATGCGCCGCTACAAACCTTATCGGCCTCCAACACCACCACCCGCAGCCCTTGCGCGGCCAAGTCAATAGCGGCGCTCAAGCCTGCGAAACCTGCGCCCACCACCACCACATCTGTGTGCCTATCACCCACCACAGCAGCCAGAGCAGGGCCTCGCTCGACGCTTGCCTCGTAATAACTGAAGCGATTGAGCTGGGTATCGGAAGTGAGCAGTGTCGCCATACGCGGTTAAACAGACACCCAGCGTGCGCTAGCGCTATGGTGTACGCGAAGCAAGCGACCCGTCCAATCAGCTGCCATTGGGCTTATCCTTTAAGGGCAAAACATGTAAACACACCCAGTTTATCGCTTGCCACGGCCAGACGCTCTATCCGCGAAGACGCGTTCAAAGGCCACTGAACTTTTAGCCGAGTTGTTACTCGAATACCTTTAAACCAAACTGCCACCCGCCAACGCCAGCCTTACCAACCACCATGACATCAAAATTTACCCATCGCCGCCGCCTACTGGGCCTGTCTGTTGCAGCACTGTTCGCGCCCGCCTTAAGCTTTGCGACGACACCCGGACAAACTGTTCAGGTTTGGAAGGACCCCAACTGTGGCTGCTGCGCTGACTGGGTCACCCACATGCAAGACAACGGCTTCAAGGTGCAAGTGTTTGATACAGGCAACACCGCTGTGCGTAAAAAACTGGGTATGCCGCAGCAATTTGGGTCTTGTCACACCGCTTTGATTGACGGCTATGTCATTGAAGGTCACGTACCTGCCAGCGACATCAAGCAATTGTTGGCGCAACGACCTGCCGCACTGGGATTGGCTGTACCGGGAATGCCCATTGGCACGCCCGGCATGGACGGCGAGGCCTACAAGGGAAGGCAGGACGCATACGATGTGTTGCTGGTCCAGCGCAATGAACAAAGCCGTGTGTTTAAGCGCTACGCGTCGTCTTGATCGGGTGTCCAACGCTTGAGCAACAACGCGTTGCCCATCACACTCACTGAGCTTAGGGCCATGGCAGCACCTGCCACAACTGGATTCAGCAAACCCATGGCCGCCAAGGGAATACCTGCGACGTTGTAGGCAAAGGCCCAAAACAAATTTTGCCTGATTTTGCGCACTGTTTGTTTGGATATAGACAGGGCCGCCTGCACCAACAAGGGGTCAGCACGCATCAAGGTCATGCCAGCGGCCTGCATGGCCACATCACCATGCTGGCCGTTGTTCATGGCCAAACCGACGTCTGCTGTTGACAGCGCTGGCGCGTCGTTGATGCCATCACCGACAAACGCCACCACGTGGTTGTTAGCCTGCAGCTTGGCCACCGCCTTGGCTTTGTCACCGGGCAGTAATTGACCAAAGATATGGTCGTCAGTCAAACCCAACTGCGCGCCGACAACCCGAGACGCCGCTTGGTTGTCACCAGACATTAAGACCACGTTTATGTGCGCGCGCTGCAGCAACGCTACGGCTCGTGCAGCGCTAGGCTTGACGGCATCTCCAAAAGCAAACATGCCTTGCACGCCGCCATCATTGGCCAACACCGAGACGCTATAGCCGCTTGACTGCCACTGCTGCAACACGTCGGCCCAAGGCGCAACTGACAGGGCCGTATCCAGACCCAACGCCTGCATCCAAACGACACTACCCATATAACAAGGCCTGTTGTGAACCAACGCTTGTACGCCTTGACCTGCCACATTTTCTATGGCGCTGATAGCACTGGAGGGGCTACTGGCGCTGGCGCCATGTGTTGCGCCTGTCGCCTTTTCGGCGTCTTGCGCCGTCAACCACTCTCGTAAACCTTGTGCCAACGGATGGGGATTGTTTAACTGCATGGCCAACAAGTCAGCCCGCAACTGGGCTTGCGCATCCAGACTTGCTGCAAGCGGCCATTGGTGCGCCACGACGCTTGGCTTGCCAGCCGTCAACGTGCCTGTTTTATCAAATGCCACTGTTGTCACGGCATATGCTTGTTCAAGCGCTTGGGCGTCTTTAATCAAAATACCGTGCTTGGCTGCAACACCGGTACCCACCATCATCGCGGCAGGCGTGGCCAAACCCAATGCACATGGGCATGCGATCACCAAAACGGCAACCATGTTGATCATGGCCTCTTCAAACGGCACGCCTTTCGCGAGCCAAAACCACAGGGTGGCGGCAGCAATCAACAACACCACAGGTACAAATACCGCGGCCACCTTGTCGACCGTGCGCTGAACCGGTGCTTTGCTGGCTTGCGCATCACTCACCATGGCAATAATTTGTGCCAACACGCTGTGTGTGTCTGCCGCGCTCACGGCAATATCCAATGTTGCCTCGCCATTTAACGTGCCGCCAATAACGGCATCACCCATGCGCTTGACAACCGGCAAAGGCTCACCCGTAACCATGGCCTCGTCCACGCTAGAGCGGCCCACCACCACCACGCCATCGGCTGGTATGCGCTCGCCAGCCACCACGCGTATGCGATCACCCACTAGCAAATCGGCGACCGGTATATCCACAACGTCGTCACGCCCAATGCCATCTGGCAGCAGCTTGGCGGTGCTGGGCTTGAGTGCGTGCAAGGCTCGAATGGCAGAGGTTGTTTGTCGCTTGCTACGGGTTTCTAAATACTTACCCAACAACACCAGGGCAATCACAACAGCAGAGCCCTCGTAGTACAGGTGCGGTAGACCCTCGCCGTTAAACGTCAGCCATAGCCATGTCGACAAGCCCCATCCTGCGCTGGTGCCAATCGCCACCAGCAACTCCATATTGCCAGTCAATGCTTTCAACGCATGCCATGCAGACTTGTAAAAAGGCCAGCCCAATACAAACTGAACCGGTGTTGCCAGCACAAACTGAATCCACGGCGCAGGCATGCTGACCCAGACCGTTTGCGTCAACGGCATACTGAGCCACTGCACAAGCATTGGCAACAGAAGCGGCGCAGACAGCAGCAATGCGGCCAATGTGGGAATAAAAGCGGTGTCAATGCCCAGCCAGCGATCGACGTCATCTGTCTCGGCAAGTGTTTGTGCCGTCGGCTCATAACCAGCATCGCGGATAACGCGGCGCATCTCACGCTGCCACGCCTGTGCATCTTGCACGGCGTCAGAAGGGGTGATCCGCGCCATTTCAGTTGCCAGGTTCACACTCACATCGACCACAGTGCCTTGCTTTTTAAGCGCTCTCTCAACCCGACCAACACACGACGCGCATGTCATGCCACCAATACCAATATCAAAAACATCCAGAACAGGGGGTGCGATGTTGGTTGACGCCATCTTTGACTTGAACTTTCTACAAGGCGCCGACTCTCAAACTGTAGTGCAGCGGCTACATCAGCATCTGATGTAGCCCTTCCACTATAAGACCTCGCTGAACCAAGGGGGCAACCACGCTTGGCGCCCACAACTTGTAACCTGTACTGCTACACTTTAAGAATGACCACGCCACTGCGCAAACTACTGTTGTGCCTATTTGTAACCATTGCACTTGCTTCACAAGGCATTGCAGGTGCGGTCATGTCTGTACAAATGGCTGGCGTTGTGAGCAGTCACGGCGACATGCGCACAGCAACGCAGATGTCTCACCAAGCTCCTGTGCAAGCTGAAACCAGCAGCCATGCCAGTAACCATGGCGCACATCACATTACAGATTCAAGCTTTGAACTTGCCAACACGGCAGGTACAACGCCAGCAACTGCACATCTGGCAACCTCAGCGCCTGACCACGAATCGCACTTCAAGTGCGCTGCTTGTCTGTTTTTTTGCAGCGGCGTATCAACGCCGTATGACACCACCAATGTGGCGCATGCCCACACCCCGTTTGATGTGCCCATGTGGGTCACACCAAACTTACAAGACGTGCCACCGTCTGGTCTGTTCAGGCCGCCACAACCACTTCTAGCCTAATTCCCAACTGACCCCATCAAGACGTCTGGGTTGGATGTTTTAAGCGCGCCGCCTTACACCCGCGGTGCGCATTGCTATACAGAGGTTTCCTATGACTTTTCACATTCGCTACGGGCTAACAGCTCGGGCATGGCCGCAGCTTGGCCTATTGGGCGCACTGGCCTTTATGGCTGGGGCGCAAGCGCAGCAAGTCCCAGCGGCGCCGGCTACGCCACCACCCGTCTCACTGGTGTCTTACAGTTCGGCGTTTGATCACTACCCAAAACAAGGGGACGCGCCTGCCACCGATTGGAAGCTGGCCAACGACGTTGTTGGGCAAAAAGGTGGTTGGCGTGCCTATGCCAAAGAAGCTCAAGACACAAAAAATGCCGCTAAAGCTGCGGCTGCCACGGCCACACCAACACAACCAGGAGGTCAGCAATGATTGGCAGACCACTACAACTAGCCGCCATCGGCGGCTTTAGCGTGGCCTTGTTTGGCTGTGCCAGCGTCTCGCCTGTCGGCGTTGTAGGCGCTGTGAACACCACGCTGGGCAAGGCAAGTCCGGTACAAGCACAGCTGCTGACCAGTGCTGAGGCGCAAGCCGACGCACACGCCAAAGCCAATGCATTGTTGTTGAATGAACTAAGCCAAGCCGGCGCGGTTCAGCTGGCCATGCTCAACAGCCCAGATATGCAGGCCATGCTGGCCAGCGGCGTGGCCAGTGCGGCAAACGCGGCTCAAGGCGGGCGCATTGCCAACCCAACGTTCTCATTTGAGCGCATGCACGCCACTGGTGAGCTTGAGCTGGCAAGGGCGTTGTCGTTTGGCTTGTTGGACTTGCTAACGCTGCCTCAGCGTCAAGCTGTCGCCAAGCTCAACGTGGACAAGGTGCAGCTACAGTTGGCGCAACAACTGGTACGCCAACTGTCAGATGTGAAGTTGGCTTGGGTGGGTGCAATTGCCGCCAACCAGCGTCTGTTGTATGCCCAACAAGTGCAGCGTAGCGCCAATGCCAGTGCTGAGTTGGCGAAGCGTTTAAAAGCGGTGGGCAACTTCAGCTGGCTGCAGCAAGCCAGTCAACAGCAGTTTGCCAGTGATGCGGCCATTCAACTGGCCACGGCACAACACACCAACATCTCAGCAACCCAGCACTTGGTCCGCTTGCTTGGCTTGAATACCAGTCAAGAGGCGCTCATGCGTTTGCCCAAGAAGCTGCCCAGCATTCCAAAGCAGACCTTGTCGCCTGAAGACGTGAGCGCCGTTGCCATGGATACCCGCTTAGACGTACAGCTGGCCAAACTTGATGTGACACGCTTACTGGGCAGCAACACGCTTGCTCAAATTGACAGCTTCACCGATGTGGAATGGGGTATTCGTGGCGTTGACAAAAAAAACACTGTTGACGGCATCGTCAGCCAATCGAACGGCTTTGAAGTTGCCATTCGTTTGCCCATATTTGACTGGGGTGACAACAAGCGCGTGGCGCTGAGCGCCAACAGCTTGATGGCGGCAAAAAACTACGAGTCCACCATGCTCAACGCCAGCTCTGAGCTGCGGGTTAGTTACTCCGCGTACAGAACCGCCTACGACTTGGCGGCGCACTATCAAAACGAGGTTATTCCTATGCGCACACGCATGGCTGAAGAGAACCAGTACAGCTACAACGGCATGCTCATCAGCGTGTTTGAGCTGCTAGCCGACGCAAGGCAACAAGTCGCTGCCGTGACGCAGTCACTCAACGCCGTTGAACAATTTTGGGCCAGCGAAGCCGCACTTCAAAACAGCTTACTGGGTGCACCCAGTGCCGCGGTTTCTGTAAGTGCCGCCACTGCGCAAGCCGACTCACCAGGACATTAACCATGACAAAAGATACAGACACACTCGCTCGCCAAAGACGGCAGTTTTTAACCCTTGCAGGCGTTGGTGCGGGTGCGATTGCAGCCAGCACTGTTAGTCCAGTGGCCATGGCCGCTCTGCCTGAGCTGGTGTCACACGACAGTGTGGATACCGCGGCACTGTTGTTCCCAGAGTCTGGCAGGCCTTATGACCCTGTCACCACCCTCAACGGTTGGTCGCTGCCATGGCGCATGAAAAACGGCGTCAAAGAGTTTCACTTGGTTGCAGAGCCTGTTGTGAGAGAGATGGCGCCAGGTTTTACTGCCCACTTGTGGGGTTATAACGGCCAGTCACCTGGACCCACCATTGAGGTTGTAGAGGGTGACAAGATTCGCTTGTTTGTGACCAACCGCTTGCCTGAGCACACCAGCGTGCATTGGCACGGTCAGCGCTTGCCCAATGGGATGGACGGTGTAACCGGCTTGAACCAGCCAGCCATAGGACCCGGTAAAACCTTTGTGTATGAGTTTGTAGCGCGCCGCCCGGGCACATTCATGTACCACCCACATGCCGATGAAATGACGCAAATGGCCATGGGCATGATGGGCTCTTGGGTCACACACCCCAAGCAATACAGCAACAACATTGGCAAGGTGGACAGAGACTTCTGTTTCTTGCTCAACGCCTACGACGTTGAGCCCGGCAGCGCCACGCCAAAAATCATGACCATGCTTAACTTTAACCTGTGGTCTTGGAACAGCCGCTTGTTTCCTGGCATCGACTCCTTCAATGTCAAGCTGGGCGACAAGGTTCGCATGCGCATTGGTAACTTGACCATGACCAACCATCCCATACACATACATGGCCATGAGTTTGAAGTCACGGGAACGGACGGCGGACCCACACCCAGTGGCTCACGCTGGCCCGAAGTGACCACGGATATTGCTGTTGGGCAAATGCGCCAAATTGAGTTTGTGGCCGATGAGCTGGGCGACTGGGCCGCGCACTGCCACAAAAGTCACCACACCATGAATGCCATGGGTCACGACATACCCACCATGATTGGCGCCGACCACTCTGGACTTGCGGCACAAATCCAAGAGCTGGTACCAGAGTACATGGTGATGGGCGAGCGCGGCATGGCTGATATGACCGAGATGACCATGCCCATACCTGACAACACTGCACCCATGATGACTGGGGACGGCCCCTTTGGCTCGGTGGAGATGGGCGGTATGTTCAGTGTTTTAAAAGTCAGGCGTGACCAGCCCAAACAGAGCAACGTCAACCCGGGCTGGTTTAAACATCCCGCAGACACTGTCGCTTACGAGTTCAAAGGCGAGGTTAGCGAACCAAAGCGCTCAAGCGCAGGTGGCTCATCGGCTATGCCCATGAAGAACGGCGTAACCACTGAAGTACGCGTAAAAAAACCTGGATCGCACCAGCATTAGTCGTACATACCAATCACCTATAAACAATTACCAATCACAAACTTTATCTTTAAAGGAATCATCATGACCAACACACGCTCAATGTTCAACTCGCCTTCTCTTGTCGCGGCAGCACTGTGCTTTGCCGCTTTTAGCGCCCAGGCTGGCGGCACACATGCCGACAACCATGGCCACAGCGAATCAACCATTGGCAAGCCCGCCAAGATGAGCCAAGTCACCAAAACCATCACGGTAGACATGGGCGACGACATGCGCTTTACACCTGAAAAGATCAACGTGCGCAAGGGCGACGTGGTGCATTTTATTGTGAAGAACAGCGGCAAGGTCAAGCACGAAATGGTGCTTGGCACACCCAAGGAACTGGCAGCCCATTACAAACAAATGTTGAAGTTCCCAGGCATGGTGCATGAAGACCCACAAACAGCATCTGTTGCACCAGGCCAGTCAGGTGACATTGTGTGGGCGTTTACTAACAGCGGCATTGTGGACTTTGCTTGCTTGCAACCTGGCCACTTCGATGCCGGGATGAAGGGCCAATTCAACGTCGCCAAATAAGCACATCGCTTTTTAACCATTACACACAGCCGGCTTGTTCGCCGGCTTGAACAACCCATTAAAGGACTACAACATGTTTATCAAACACCTAATTGCAGTGACTGCCATCATATTTTCAACCGCGGGATTTGCAGGTGACGTCGTGATGACGACAGGAGAAATAAAACGCATAGACACGGCCCACAACAAGCTCACCATCAAGCACGGGGATATAGCGAACCTGGACATGCCCGGGATGACCATGGTGTTTGAGGTTGCAGACAACGCCATAATCAACGCTGTAAAAAAGGGCGATAAGGTTTTATTTCACGTTGAAATGGACGGTCAACGCATGGTTATCAAAACCTTAACTGTTCAACCCTAATACTTGACGCGTGACTGCACACCTCAATAAGGTGTGTGGTCATTGCATTGAAAGCTCCTATGACAACCATCACGCTCACCGTAACAGGTATGACTTGTGTGCATTGTGAAAAAGCCGTGCTAAAAGCTATTCAATCTATTGATGCGCAGGCCCAAGCAACCATAAACAGACCAGCTGGAACCGCCTGTATAACCAGTGAGCAACCACCAGACATGTTTATTGCAGCGATTGTTAATGAAGGCTATTCGGCCTGTGTGTGACGGTGCCTGTCCACGCAAACCCGAACATATTTGAGTTACACACCCCTATGGCTTGAGCTGCATCACCGCAAACACACAACGGGATACCAGTCAACAACACTTGCAGATTAATGTGACGAACATGGCACACTGACACCCATGTACGTGATTGACTTATCAGAAGTTCAAATAACAGCTATTCGAGCGCAAGGCCCAGGCGGGCAAAACGTGAACAAGGTGTCTACTGCGGTGCACCTGCGGTTCTGTATTTCATCATCGTCCCTGCCCGATTTTATAAAAGCACGGTTATTGACACTGAATGACCAACGTGTCACCAGTGGCGGAGTCATTGTTATCAAAGCTCAAATTAGTAGAAGCTTGACTCAAAACAAAGCAGAAGCGTTGATCCGACTTCAAGCGCTTGTCAATAGCGCGGCAACGGTTACCAAGAACAGAAAAGCAACACGGCCTAGTTTTGGATCGCAGCGAAAACGCATCGATTCGAAAGTTAACCGCGGTCAAATCAAAATGTCACGAGCCAAAATAAACAGCAGCGAATAACTGTTTGTCTCAAAACTATTTGTTTATTTTTGTATATTTTTTGTGTGCATAAACCTGTGCACTGTTTTCTAACAACAGGGCAGTTATCCACACCAATGTGCAACTTGTAAAAGTTATTATTGATTCATCCACGCTGGTTCTAATGGCTGTCCTTACAGTTATTCTTGGTGTAACTGCTTGTATTTATTCAGTTTTATTGACTTGTCAACACACAGGCACCGTCTCTACTACTACTACTATATTTAAATAAAGAATTAAGAGAGTAAGACAGAACAACTTTTTCAAACCGCACAACAGCCACCACAAAGCGGTTAGACCTGCGCACAACTATCACTGCTAAGATGAAGTACAACGGCACGGTAACGGTGTTCTTTTCTACTTTTAAAACTTGTTTAACTTTGACCCAACTTGCACGCAACGACATATGCTTTGACATCAAGAGCACCCACATGGGGATGGTTGCCCTGGTGTTTCACACGCTCAACACTGCCGCTATTGCTGCCGAGCTGCATAAACGGTTTGTTGATGTACCGGAGTTTTTTGACCATGACGCCGTTACCATCGATTTAACAGCAGCAATAACTTCGGACACACGCTTTGACGATATAGATTGGGTGCAGTGGGTGGCCATGTTGTCTGGTTTTAGCATGGTGCCACTCGCTGTTCGGGGGGTGCCAGAGTCTTGGAAAAAAAACCTTGGCGAACATCGACTGGTTTGGCTTGCACCTGCGCTTACACCAGCAAAAACGACCAGTAACAGCACACCGCATGCTCAGGGTGATCAGGCTCCAGTGATACATCCCGCGCCGCCTGACACGTTGTTGTCACGTGCAATGGTTGTTGACAAACCTTTGCGATCTGGTCAGCGTGTTTATGCAAAAGGACGTGACCTGGTCATGCTTGCGATGGTCAATCCAGGTGCAGAGGTTATTGCTGATGGTCATATTCATGTGTACGCACCGTTGCGCGGGCGGGCAGTCGCAGGCGCGAGAGGTGATGTTTTATCACGTATCTTTGCCTTGAATTTTGAACCAGAATTGGTATCAATAGCTGGCATCTACCAAAGCATTGACAGTAATTTACATGCAGATATCAAAGGTGTGGCTGCCTATGCGTCGTTGCAGATTAATGCCCAAGGTGAGCATTTAATTTATCAAGCCATTTCTCGTTAGCACGTTTTGTTTTTTATAACCAGCTTGAAACACCGTTAAACTGAAGGGTGTTACAAAATTCTACCGGCCTAGCTTTTTTTGCTGCCACGACCCCATTCTTTAGGTAAAAAACATGACAAAAATTGTTGTCGTCACGTCTGGCAAGGGCGGCGTTGGAAAGACTACAACCAGCGCGAGTTTTGCCACTGGTTTGGCCATGCGGGGCTTAAAAACAGTGGTCATTGATTTCGATGTAGGTTTGCGCAACCTCGACTTAATCATGGGTTGCGAACGGCGTGTTGTATACGATTTTATAAATGTCATCCAAGGCGAAGCATCACTGAATCAAGCTTTAATTAAAGACAAACAAACTGATAACTTGTTTGTATTGGCTGCATCTCAGACACGTGACAAGGATGCACTGACCACGGCTGGTGTAGAAAAAGTGCTCAACGATTTAAAAGCTATGTCGTTTGACTACATCGTTTGCGATTCACCTGCTGGCATCGAAACTGGTGCGCTGTTGGCCATGCATTTCGCTGATGAGGCACTGGTCGTTACCAATCCAGAGGTGTCGTCTGTACGTGATTCTGATCGTATTTTGGGCATGTTGAGTTCAAAGACCAAACGTGCCATTGATGGAAGCGATCCTATCAAGGAGCATTTGTTGATTACGCGCTACAACCCAAGTCGCGTTGAGGGTGGTCACATGTTGTCACTTGAAGATATTCAAGATATTTTACGTATCAAGCTTATTGGTGTCATTCCTGAATCAGATATTGTTTTACAAGCATCGAACCAAGGCCTACCCGCTGTCCATATGCAGGGTACTGACGTGGCAGAAGCTTACAAAGATGTCATTGATAGGTTTTTAGGCGAAGAGCGTCCATTGCGGTTTGTCGCAGCGCAAAAAGCTGGATTACTTAAGCGTTTGTTTGGTGGGAGGTAACTGCGCATGTCACTGCTATCGTTTTTTAAAGGTGAAAAGAAAAAAACTGCAAATGTGGCCAAGGAGCGCTTGCAGATAATCTTGGCGCATGAGCGGGGGGGGCGGACCTCGGTACCTGATTTTTTACCAGCGCTGCAGCGTGATCTCATCGCTGTCATATCTAAATATATCAAGATTGATCCCAGTGACATCAAGGTCAATCTAGAACGCGATGCAAATATGGAAATTCTTGAAGTAAAAATTGAGCTGCCAGACGGACATTAAGGTTAGGCCGCTTGCTCAAACCACTTGTAAAGATCTCTGTGCAAGTGGTTTTTTTATGTACGGCTTAAAATAGCCAGTTATTGATTGATAGTATAAATTGACGTATGTATGAGATATCCAGAGACCTTTGATGTCATTGTGGTGGGCGGTGGACACGCGGGCAGTGAAGCGGCCTTGGCCAGTGCGCGCATGGGCTGTAAAACGCTGTTATTGACACACAACATCGAAACACTGGGTCAAATGAGTTGCAACCCGTCGATTGGTGGTATTGGTAAGGGGCACTTGGTTAAAGAAATAGACGCCATGGGTGGTGCCATGGCGTTGGCAACCGATGTGGCCGGTATCCAGTACCGTATTCTCAACAGCTCAAAAGGCCCAGCTGTGCGAGCAACCCGAGCACAAGCAGACCGGGTGTTGTACAAAGCGGCAATTCGCCGCACGATGGAAAACCAGCCCAATCTTCAGATTTTCCAGCAGGCTGTAGAGGACCTGATTGTGCAAGGTGACCGTGTGGTTGGTGCGACGACCCAAGTCGGCTTGCAATTTCATGCGGCTACCGTCGTTTTAACGGCTGGCACCTTCTTAGACGGCAAAATACACGTTGGTATGAGTAACCACGCGGGCGGGCGTGCAGGAGACCCACCTTCTGTCGGTTTGTCTGCGAGTTTAAAGGAGCTTGCACTGCCACAGGGTCGGTTGAAAACAGGCCCCCCGCCACGCCTAGATGGCCGCACCATTGACTACGCTAAGTGTGTGGCACAGCCTGGTGATGGTACTCCGGGTGGCATGCGCGAGGGTGGGGGCATTCCTGTGATGAGTTATATGGGTCACGCCAACATGCACCCACAACAAATCCCGTGTTGGATCACCCACACCAACGAGCAAACACACGATATTATCCGCAGTGGTTTTGACAGAAGTCCCATGTTCATGGGCGTTATTGCTGGTGTTGGCCCCCGGTATTGCCCCAGTGTTGAAGACAAGGTCAGTCGATTTGCAGACAAGACCAGCCATCAAATATTCTTAGAACCAGAAGGTCTCACGACCCATGAAATATATCCAAATGGTATATCTACCAGTTTGCCTTTCGATATTCAATTTGCACTGGTTCGTTCAATCAAAGGGCTAGAGGCTGCCAATATTGTTCGTCCGGGCTATGCCATTGAGTACGACTACTTTGATCCGCGTGCTTTAAAAAACACGTTTGAAACCAAGTCCATTTCAGGTTTGTTTTTTGCTGGTCAGATCAACGGTACTACGGGTTATGAGGAGGCGGCCGCACAAGGGTTGTTTGCAGGTATCAATGCAGCATTGCACGTGCAGGGTAAACCGGCGTGGTTACCAGGGCGTGACCAAGCGTACTTGGGCGTGCTCGTTGACGACTTGGTTACAAAGGGCGTTACGGAGCCTTATCGCATGTTTACCAGCCGTGCAGAATACCGCCTGCAGCTGCGTGAAGACAATGCCGACGCTCGTTTAACAGAGGTGGCAAGAAGCATGGGCTTGATAGACGACGCACGCTGGTCTGTGTTTAATCGAAAGCGTGATGCTGTTTCACGTGAAACACAACGGCTGACCAATACGTGGGTAAGCCATAAGTCTTTGCCAGAGTCTGAGGCGTTGCGCGTTATGGGCCAGGCGCTTGAAAGAGAGTACAGCTTGGCAGACTTGTTAAGAAGACCGGGCGTTGATTACGACACGCTGGTAAATATGCATGGTGGTGCATTTGTTGCGACTTCTTTGTTGGACCCAATTGGCGCGGCTCAAATAAACACAGGCATGGAGGGCGAGGCGCCTGTTACAGCGCACGCTGGTTGTGAGCAGGTTTTGCGAGCAGCCGTTGTTGAGCAGGTTGAAATCAGTTTGAAATACCAAGGGTACATTGACAGACAAAAAGAGCAGGTTGAGCGCTCGTCGTTGTATGAACATATGGCGCTGCCGCTGGACTTTGACTATTTGGGTATACCAGCTTTAGGGTTTGAGGTGAGACAAATGTTAAACAAGCAACGCCCACAAACGCTTGGCCAGGCCTCACGCATTTCGGGCGTTACACCTGTCGCTATTTCACTGTTGCTCGTACATCTTAAAAAGCTAGGCCTGCGGCCCCATGACAAAGTGGCGCCGCTGTGACACAGTCAGCGGGCCTGTCACAACAGCCTATAGCGCTGATGGGCACGGAAGCGCTTCAAAGTACGGCCCACGCCATGGGTGTCCCGGTGTCTGTAGACCAGGCAAAAGCCTTGTTGGAATATGCACAATTGCTGCTGCAATGGAACAGGGTGTACAACCTCACGGCCATTAAAAACCCCCAAGAGGTGATCACACACCACTTACTAGACAGCCTGTCTGTTATACCAGCGTTGCAACGCCAGTTGGCCGCGCAAGAGGCGTGTCATGCTATAGAGCCCAACCAACCAATAGATGTATTAGACGTTGGTTCGGGTGGTGGTTTACCTGGCGTGGTATTGACAATTTTGTGCCCGCGGCTGCGGGTGACCTGTGTGGATACGGTTGCAAAAAAAGCGGCCTTTGTGCAGCAAGTTGCGGCGCAGCTACCAACGGCGGTTCTTGGAGGGCGCTTAAAGGCAGTGCATGGCCGCGTTGAAAATCTGCAAACAACCTATGACGTTATAGCGTCTAGGGCCTTCGCGTCGCTGGGTGACTTTACCCGGTTATCGCGCCAATCGTTAAAGACCAACGGTCTGTGGATGGCGATGAAGGGTTTGCACCCTCAGCCAGAGATGGATGCCTTGCCGGGGTGGGTGCAGGTGTTTCACGTGGAACAGCTGCGTGTTATCGGCCTAGATGCCCAGCGCTGTGTGGCTTGGATGCGTGAAGTAAAAACTTAACGTGTTTGTGTTGTTAAATAGGGTGCCCCGCTTTCACGTAAACTAAACCGCATGAATCGTGCAACAAAAGCCTAACGCAGCAGCGAGAGCTGCGCAGTTAGGCCTTTGCTGTTGTGCACCGCACACGACCTACTAAAGCAACAACTATGGCCAAAATCTTCTGCGTAGCCAATCAAAAAGGTGGTGTCGGTAAAACCACGACAACGGTTAACTTGGCAGCAGGTTTGTCAAAAATTGGCCAACGTGTGCTGATGATTGATCTAGACCCGCAGGGCAATGCAACCATGGGTTCCGGCGTGGACAAGCGCGCATTGGCATACACCGCTTACGATGTGTTGTGGGGCAATGCCACGTTGGAGGAGGCCAAAGTTCATAGCGATGCGAGTGGTTACGATGTTTTGGGCGCCAACCGTGAACTCGCCGGCGCAGAGGTTGAGTTGGTGAGCGTGGACAACCGCGAAAACCGCCTGAAAGATGCCATTGCTGTTGTTGCCAACAACTACGATTTCGTATTGATTGATTGTCCACCGTCACTTAATATGCTGACGTTGAATGGGCTTTGTGCCGCCCACGGTGTCATAGTGCCTATGCAGTGCGAGTATTTTGCACTGGAGGGTTTGAGCGACTTGGTCAATACCATAAAACAAGTGCATGGCAATCTCAACAAAAATTTGGAGTTGATTGGTTTGCTGCGTGTGATGTTTGACCCACGCATTACCTTGCAACAGCAGGTGAGTGATCAAATTAAAAGCCACTTTGGCGAGAAAGTTTTTAACGCTGTGATACCTCGCAATGTGCGTCTTGCCGAGGCACCCAGTTACGGTTTGCCCGGGGTGGTATTCGACCCTGCAGCCAAAGGCTCTTTGGCATTTATAGAGTTTGCCCATGAAATGGTGCAGCGCATGGGTAGCAAGCGCTAATACGCATGGGCCCGTCGCACACCATCACGGCCACACTAACCCTGCCGGGTTGGCTCAACTCTGGTCAAGATCACTGGCAAACGCGGTGGGAGCAGTTGCATGGCGCACAACGAGTGCAGCAAGACAATTGGGAGCAACCGCTGCGCGGTGACTGGCTGTCGGCCCTAGAAGAGCACATGCTGTTCGCCGCCGACCATGCCGCCCGCAACACCACAAACGGCGCACCTATGCGCTTTGCCATTGCTGCGCACAGTCTGGGCTGTCACTTATTGGCTGCATGGGCCGCACACTCCAAGCACGCGCACTGGGTGGTTGCTGCGCTGTTGGTTGCGCCGCCAGACTTGTCACAAACCGATACCACGCCAGCGGTGGCCCGTTGGCATCCACCAGAAGTGGCTGCCTTGCCATTTAAAGCCGTGGTTTGGGGCAGCGACAACGACACATATGCAAGCTGGGACAGCACCCAAGCAATAGCAGCCCAGTGGGGTGCCAGCACGGTTTGTATGGCACAGGGTGGGCATATCAACGCAGATACAGGTTTGGGTAACTGGCCACAAGGCTGGCAATCGCTGCAAGCTTTAATGGCCTAACAACACCGTGTTGTACAGGCATTCCCGATAATTTTGAGAGGTTCTAAACACCATGGCAACTAAAAAAACAAAGGGCTTGGGCCGCGGTCTCGAAGCGCTGCTTGGCCCAAAGGTCAGCGATGCGCCGTTAGACGGGGCGGGTGACAGTGGCTTGCCCAGCTCCTTGCGATTAGACCAGCTTCAGGCTGGAATGTACCAGCCGCGTACGCACATGGACGAAGGCGCCTTGTACGAGTTGGCTGAAAGTATCAAAGCCCAAGGCATCATGCAACCGATCTTGGTAAGGCCTATCGACAGCGACGGCAAACACCAACCACTGGCGGGCAGGCCGCAAACCAGCCAGCGTTTTGAAATCATTGCTGGCGAGCGTCGCACGCGAGCAGCCAAGCTGGCTGGCTTGGATGAAGTGCCGGTGTTGATTCGCGATGTTGACGACAAGGCCGCAGCGGCCATGTCACTCATTGAAAACATGCAGCGAGAAGATCTCAACCCGTTGGAAGAGGCCAAAGGCTTGCAACGGCTGGTACGCGAGTTTGGTCTGACCCACGAAGAGGCGGCGCAAAGTGTCGGGCGCTCACGCAGCGCCGCCAGCAATCTGTTGCGGCTGCTTAATTTAGCCGAGCACGTGCAGACCATGTTGATGGCGGGTGACATTGACATGGGCCATGCCCGCGCCCTGCTATCGCTCGAGCGGGCGACACAAATCACAGCAGCCAATCAGATCGTGGCGAAGAAAATGTCTGTGCGTGAAGCCGAGTCCATGGTCAAAAAGCTGTCTGCCGAGTTCAACTTGGTACCCAGTAAAAAGCCTAAAGCTGACACAACACGAGACACCAAGCGCATAGAAGACGAGTTGTCAGACCTGCTGGCTGCAACCGTTGAGGTGCGTGTTAAAAAGCGCATCAAGCGTGGCAGCCGTGTGGAAGAGCAGGGCGAGGTGGCGATCTCATTTGCTTCGCTGGCAGAACTCAACGGCCTGGTGGATAAGTTGCGTGGGCAAGCAGAGGCAACCTAAACCACCATGGCGCAGTATCTGAGGCTACGAAAAGATCTTGCCTGGATTCATGATGTTGTGCGGGTCCAGCGCCGTTTTAATGGCGCGCATCATGGCCACTGCGCCTTCGCCAGCTTCCGTGCGCAAGAAGTCCATTTTGTGCAAGCCAATGCCGTGCTCACCCGTGCACGTACCGCCTAGGGCAAGCGCCCGATTGACCAGTTTGTGGTTGAGCGCCTCAGCTGTGCTGCGCTCTGACTCGCTGTCAGGGTCAATCAAGTAGCCAAAGTGGAAATTACCATCTCCTACATGGCCTAATAAAAAGTAGGGCAGGCCAGTCGCATTGGCTTCCTCAACGGAATCTAGCAAGCAATCAGCAAGCCTGCTGATCGGCACGCAGGTGTCAGTAGATATGGCGCGACAGCCAGGACGACTTTGTATCGCGGCGAAGTAGGCATTGTGCCTAGCCGCCCACAATTTGGTGCGCTCTTCTGGCGTCGTTGCCCACTCGAAAGCTTGACCACCTAAGTCTGTGGCGATGTCCTGAACGATCTCTGCTTGCTCCTTAACGCCAGCCGGTGAGCCATGAAACTCCATCAGCAGCATGGCCTCTTCGCGCAAATTGAGTTTGGCGTGCTTGTTAACCATGCCGACGGTTTGCGCGTCTAGAAACTCACAACGGGCAATGGGAACACCCATTTGAATAATGTGTATGGTGGCACGCACGGCCGCTTCAATACTTGGGAAAGAGCAAACGGCGGCAGAGACGGCTTCAGGCAAGGGGTATAGCTTGAGGGTGATCTCGGTCATCACGCCCAAGGTACCTTCACTGCCAACCATTAAGCGGGTTAGGTCGTAACCGGCACTGGATTTTTTTGCACGGGTACCTGTACGAATAATTTCGCCGCTGGCCGTCACAACCTCTAGAGCCAATACATTTTCGCGCATGGTGCCGTAACGCACCGCGTTGGTACCGCTTGCGCGTGTGGCGGACATGCCGCCAATACTGGCATCTGCACCTGGATCAATGGGAAAAAACAAGCCCTGGTCTTTGACGGCAGCATTCACGGCGTTGCGCGTCACGCCGGGCTGCACGGTTACCGTCAAGTCTTCTGCGTCAATACGCAAGACTTGGTTCATGCGCGACACGTCAACACTGATGCCGCCTTGTACCGCCAGCAAATGACCTTCTAAAGAGCTGCCAACACCGAATGGGATGACAGGGACTCGGTAATGAGCAGCAAGGGCCACAGCGTCAGACACGTCGGCAGTGCTGAGTGCAAAGACCACCCCACATGGCGGGGGTACATGCGTAAAGGCGGACTCATCGCGTCCATGTTGTTCGCGAACGGCCATGGCTTGGCTGAACTGTGTGCCAAAACGTGTGACCAGCGCATCGGTGAAAGCGCTGGGTACATCCCGAATGGCAATGGCTGGCAGTGATGCATTCATATCTTTATCCGTTCAAACGATGCAAGCTAATACTTCGTGGCATTATGAAGTGATTCAAGTTAACACGAGGTCACACATGGGCAACCGGCTTTCACAAATAGCAACACGCACGGGCGACAACGGCACCACGGGCCTGGGCAACAACGAGCGGGTGTCCAAAGACAGCTCCCGTGTTCGCGCCATGGGCGATGTAGATGAACTCAACTCCCACCTAGGCGTGTTGCTGTGTGAGCCAATGCCAGAGACAGTGAGGGCTTTGCTCGTTGAGGTGCAACACCAGCTGTTCAATTTAGGCGGCGAATTGTCTATTCCGGGGTTTGAGTTACTAAAAGGTGAGGCTGTTGTGGCGTTAGATGAAGCCTTGGCCAACTTTAATGCAGAGCTGCCAAAGCTGCAAGAGTTCATACTGCCAGCCGGGACACGGGCGGCGTCGTTGGCACACGTGTGTAGAACGGTCGCGCGCCGTGCTGAGCGTGAGGTGGTTGCATTGGGCAATGCGGAGGCGCTCAACGATGCGCCACGTCAATACCTCAACCGCTTGAGCGACCTGATGTTTGTATTGGCCAGGGTGTTAAACCGCATGGATGGTGGTGACGACGTGTACTGGAAAAGTGAGCGCCTTAAAAACCAAACGGAAGCGTAAATACTGTCTGGTTAAACGTTCGGCGCTGGCCTTTTAACGCCGACCAAACAGCACGTGGTCTAAGGACAACTTGCCAGGGCCGTGGGCAATGATCACCAGCAGCAGTACCGCCCAGCCCAAGTGAGTTGGCCAAGCGCTTGGGTAAACCAGCAGCTGTATAACGGCCGTAATGCCAAGCATTCCAGCAGCGCCAAGGCGTGAGCCCAAGCCAACAAACAGCATCAGAGCAAATAAATGCTCGCTATAAGTTGCCAAGTAAGCCGCCACATTGACCGGCAGCGCTGGCAGTGCATACTCGTTTTCAAATAGAAAAAAAGTACTGTCTTTAAGCGTTAGCAAGCCATCTACTTTGGTGCGAGCGGATAGCCAAAAAGTGCTGCCCATTGCAATACGCGCCAGCAGTGCTATGACAGAATGCGGAACTGCGCCCGCAAGTGCGGCGCGCGAGGCATGAAGGGCGCGCCGGCATGGAGCGTTAGAGACTGTATGGGTGTCGTTATTGGTCTGCATGGTAGATGGGGTCCATAAAGGCACCCATTCGTAAAAGCTTGGCGCTAAGCCGTGCTAGGTTGAGTGGGGGTGGTGTGTGTGCGCTTGACGCGGTGTTTAAAGCCCCTGTTTCAGATGCGTCGTTGTTACTTAAAGCGGTTTCTACAGCTTCTTGTAAGGTGCCACCGATGGCTAAAGCGTTGATAAACGCCAGCTCTGGTGCGCTGATACCGCAGCTGAGTACTTCGCTGCTCGGACGGGTCAGCAGCAAACCTTCGCCATGCCAGTTGGGCGCTGTGTTGCTGGTGCGTTGTTTGGCGTCATGCCACAGCTGAGCAATGGGCGCGCCGTCGCGCCAGTGCCAATGGCAACTGGGGTGTAGCTGCAGCCTTGAACAGTGCGGATTGGCGATCGCGTTTAGCCAAGACTGCCGAGTCAGTGTTTGTGCATCAGCAGCGACATGGGCACGGCTCCATAACCAGTCGCATTGAGCAACGTCACCTAGCCAAGGCCATTGGCTGGCATGCTCAAAGGTCGCCAAAAAGCTGGGATACGTTTCGCCGATATCGATCAATACTGCAGAATCTGGTGGGTGCAAACGGATGTATTCCCGGGCAGCAGCGTGTGCCCACTCGTCGCCCATCAATCCAGATATGCTGGGAAATTGGCTAACCAACGCCTCTATCCAAGCAAGCCATGTTGTATTTCTATAGACCTGTGCCAAACCAATACCACTAGGCGGCGTGGCCGAGCGCAATTGCGCGCTAAGCCATGCTGGTGACCAAGCGCCACCACTCATGAAAGGCCCTTTTGTTTGTCCAATATGCACTGGGCGCGCTGGCGTTGTTGCCACAGGGTGTCAAACGCAGGCACATTGTTGTCCCATTCAATCAAGGTGGGTTTGTGGCCTGCATGCGTAATAAAGCGCTGGTACAAGTCCCACACCGACTGGCTGATAGCGCTGCTGTGGCTGTCTATCCAAAGTGCATCGCCCCAAGTGGTGGTGGCATTGTCATCAAGACTGATGCCGGCCAAGTGAATTTCACTAATTGCATGGCTGTCTAAATCAAACACCCAGTCGCTTGCGCCGACCCAGTTGTTCTCGTCACGGTGCAGGTTGTGCGAGGACAGCACGACGTTGTTGAGGTCCAGCAGCAGTTGGCAACCACTGCGTTTAGCCAGGTCATTTAAAAACTCAGCTTCGCCCAAGGTGTGCTCAAGTTCGCTGGTGTAGTGGCTGGGGTTTTCTATGGCGATGGGCCTGCCCAGCGCGTCTTGCACAAGTTGTACGCGCGCAACCATATGATGTAGCAAAGCGGGCGTGCGCGCAGCAGGGAGTAAATCGGGAAAGTAGCCGGCTTGGTCAGCTGACCACGCCAAGTGCTCGGATATCAAGTCTGGTTGAACTTGTTGTACCAGCCTGACCAGTTTGCTTAAGTGCTGTGTGTTGATGGCAACCGAGCCCGCCAGTGACAGGCCAACGCCATGAATGGATAGGCCATGGCGCTGTCGCATGGTTTGCAATATGGCCAATCGCGGCCCGCCCATAACCATGTGATTTTCAGCGTGAACCTCAAGCCAAAAATTAGCATCTTTAACAGCCAACAACGCATCCCAATGCTGGGGCTTTGCCCCAAGACCTGCACCCAGCTGAGAAGGGGTTGCACCGCTGGTCTGTGTCGTGGTCGTCATAGGCTTGATGCGCTGCTGCTGTCTGTGTGTTGTGGCCGGGCTGTCAATTACATGGCCTTCAACATGCCCATGCCGTTGGGTGTTGTCATGGTCGTGCAAGTACCTGCAGCAACATATCTCCAAGCGTTGGCTTGAAAGTCAGTTTTAGAGGTGCCGGCACAGGTGGTGCCGGGTCCTGCAGCACAGTCATTTTTACCGGCCAGGGACACGCCGAAGCATTTTTCTTGTGCGGCCTTCTTGCCCATGTCTCCCTTCATGTCGGCTTTCATATCAGCGGCCATGGCGCCAGTTGCCATGGCGCTGAGAGCTAACGCTGCGAGTGTTTTTGTTGCGATGTTCATAATATGTATTTCCATTGATGTGCAAAGCGGCACGGTTAAGCGAGCCACCATGACCCACTCACTTGGCTATTCGCGTTCCAATACCTTTGGGTTACAAGCGTTTATTTTTTTTCGTGTAACCTTCGCAAGATATTCAACGAATCTTTGTATGACACTTGAAACCATTGAGTTCGAGCTGTGGACCTTGTTTGAGCAATCTCAACAAGGCGACAAGCAGGCCTACAAACAACTGTTGCAGCGCATGTCAACTCTGATACGAGCGTATTTACGTCGGCGCTTGACACGTCAAGAGGCCGATGTTGAAGACCTTGTACAAGAGGTGTTGCTGGCGGTTCATACCAAGCGCCATACCTACGATGTCAGTCAGCCAATTACGGCGTGGATGCACGCTATAACACGTTACAAGCTGATAGATTTTTGGCGCCGTGCAGGCCGTTTGAGTGAGCATGGGTTGAGTGACGAAGGCGCAACGGCGCTGGTAGGTGAGTCATCAATTGAGGTGTTCGAGGCACGCAAAGATTTGGAACAAGTGATGTCACAGTTGTCGCAAGCCCAGCAACAAGTCATTACGTTGGTGAAGTTGCAAGGCGAGTCTGTCGCGTACGCCGCGCAACATCTGGGAATGACGGAGTCCGCTGTCAAGGTGCATACGCACCGCGGGTTGCGCAAGTTGGCGAGTTTGCTTGGGGTAAAGCTATGAATACAAACGACCTCATCTCGGCATTGGCCAACAACGACGAGACACTGGGTGTTGACGTGCCGCCAGGCATGCTGTGGGTCCTGTTGGCTGGCACCGTTAGCAGCATGTTGCTGTGCTTGGTGTTTTGGGGTGTGTTGGCTGGACTGTTGTCGGTGATGCAAACGCCAGCATTTATGGGCAAGCTGGGTGTGGGCGTGCTGACAGCGGCGTTGGGCTTGCTGCTGTGGCCGCGCATGTTGCGCCCTGGCAGCCAAGCCAACAAGGCCATGCTGCTGGTGTGTGTCCCCGCTGTGGCTGTGTGGGTGTGGGCCTTGGCTGGCACCGATACGCCCATTGCGAGCCAAGCTTTTGGCGGTATGTGGACCACTTGCAGCATGAGTATTGCTGCCCTTGCTGGCCCTGCTTGGATGTGGCTGATGTGGCATGCCAAGCGCTGTGCGCCCACTGCATTGCGCCAGGCCGGTGCCCTGTCTGGTGCTATTGCTGGCGGTATCGGTGCGGCGGTTTACAGCTTGTATTGCCCAGTGTTTGACGCGGGTTATATTGCCGTTTGGTACGTGCTTGGTATTGCGTTGTGCGTGTTGTTTGGCGCTGTGGTTGGTCCGCGCGCATTGCGCTGGTAGCGTGAAATAGGCGTGGTTTTAGCGTGTGCCAGCTCGACATCTAGCCACGATTTTTAACGACTGTATCAGCGACGTTTGTAATGTGGTGCAAGTCATCAAGGCCGCGCTACCTTGGTTGTCAGTGCTGTTGGTGTTTTTGGTGTTAATCACCTGCATACCGGCTATCAGCTTGGCACTGCCCAACTTTATGGGTATGTAAGTTGGTGGCTTAGACGCTTTAGATGTGTCATTGCGTCATAAAAAAGGGCCTGATGAATCAGGCCCTTTTTGGGTTGGTGTGTAAACGGCTATCGTTTTTTGCCTATTAAGGCCCACAAAATAACCGCACCAAAGGTGGCGGTTCCAATACCACCCAGTGCAAATTCACCAAACTTAACAGTGAAGTCGCCGGTGCCCAAGATGAGCGTGATGGCGGCCACAATCAAGTTGCGGTTGTCAGAAAAGTCTACCTTGTTGTCTACCCAAATCTTGGCGCCTGCAACGGCAATCAAACCAAACACCACAATACTCACGCCGCCCATTACGGGTAATGGAATGGCTTGTATGAGTGCGCCAAATTTTGGGCTAAAGCCCAGCACCACGGCCATGACCGCCGCCACTACAAACACCGCGGTAGAGTAAATCTTGGTCGCGGCCATCACGCCGATGTTTTCAGCGTAGGTGGTTACGCCTGTGCCCCCGCCACTGGCACTGATCATGGTGGCCACACCGTCGCCAATAAACGCTCGCCCCATATAAGGGTCTAGGTTGCGCCCAGTCATGGCGGTGACAGCCTTGATATGTCCCAAGTTCTCGGCCACCAAAATAACCGCAACGGGTGCAATCAGCAACATGGCGGGGCCTGTAAATACGGGCGCTGTAAAGCTAGGCGCACCCAACCAGGCAGCGCTGGCGATACCAGACAAGTCAATGGGCGAGCCCATGCCCAACACGTTGGTAAACACGGCATAAATAATGCTGGCCACAATTAAACCTACCAAAATCAACAGGCGTTGAACCATACCGCTGGTGAACACGGCCACTGCTGCCACAGACAAAAACGTAACCGCCTGCATCCATGACTCAAAGTTGTTGGACGCCATGTTTTTAATCGGCACACCCGCCAGATTCAAGCCAATCACGGCCACGACAGCGCCTGTGACGATGGGCGGCATAAAGCGCTCAATCCAGCCAGTGCCAATGGCTTGTACCAACATGCCAATGAGGGTGTAGAGCGCGCCACAGGCAATAATGCCGCCCAGCGCGACGCCAATATTGGCATTGGGCCCTGAGCCGCTGTAACCGCTGGCAGCAATCACCACACCAATAAATGCGAAACTGGAGCCCAAATAGCTGGGCACCTTACCGCCAGTGATGACAAAGAAAATCAGCGTGCCTATGCCGCTCATCAAAATGGCCACGTTGGGGTCAAAGCCCATCAAAATGGGGGCCAATACAGTGGCGCCAAACATGGCAATCAGGTGTTGTATGCCCATCACGCCTGTGTGACCCCAAGGCAGGCGTTCGTCTGGGGCAATCACGCCGCCGTTGTCCAGCGCGCTGGCGGGTCTCTCTGTCCAATTAAACATGCTCATACGGTTTCCAATAGTAGAAATGTGATGGTGCATTGTGCACATGTTTCGTATGCTTTTGACGCTCGTTTGTTGCAGTTTATGTCGCACCGCATCTGAACCAGCCGGCGATGCTATGGCGGGTTCGCAATGCAGGCAATACCTCGTGTGCGGTGCCTTCACTCAAAAACACCACCAATCTGCCCATCACTGGGGCGATATGGGTAGCGTCTTGATTGGGCTCTACGCCAACGTACAGCAGCAACGCACCGCCGCAATCTATATCGATAGGCCAGTCAGCATTGAGGTAATACACAGTGGAAATGAACCGGTTGGACTGGCCTTTGAAGGCGTCTACATGCCGGCCATAGAAAGCGCCTATGGTGTAGCGGGCGTAATGCGCCTCGTACGTTTTCAAGCCTAAGAACAAGTGACGGTTTAAATATGCCTGCAGTTGCGCCATGGCACCAAGCCACAGGTGGTCAGACACGTCAGAGGGGCTGTTGGGCTCAAGCCAAACGATGGTGTCGCGCCTCAGCGTGTCCAGCGTTTGGCGCTGTGCGGATCGGCCAACCCCTGCTCTGTGCAAGACGGCGTCTGGCAGGGCAATGGCGTGCGTTGCCAAGCGCTGCGCGGTGAGTTCGGGCAAGGCGAGGTCAATCACGCACCAGCCAGCGGTGTGCAGTTGTTCAGCAATGGTGTTGAGGGTGGCGCTGGAGAGCATTTACTGGCTATGGGGTTTGTTGTGACGTGTTGCGTTGGGGCGCGCCAAGCAATTATGGAGCGCATATCGCTCAGCTGTCGCCAGTGTGCGTGGTGGGTGTGCGATAGCTGTGAGAGCATAGCAAAAACCGCAACATGCACCACTTATTTCAATATGACAAGACCGCATCAACCAGCCCCCTATATTCCACAAATACGCTTGTACCAAGACTGGTTGTTTCGCCAGCAAGGCTTGCAGTTTGATAGTTATGAGGACTTGTGGCGTTGGTCTACTACAGACATTGAGGCGTTCTGGCAAAGCATGTGGGATTACTTTGACTTAGAAAGTGCCACACCGTTTGAGCGCGTATTGACCCGCAATGTGATGCCCGGTGCGAAGTGGTTTGACGGTGCCAAGCTTAACTACACCACGCAGGTGTTGCGCCATGTGCGCCCTGCGCATCAGGCCAATATGCCGGCCTTTATTGCCGATAACGAGCGCGGTGAGCGCACAGAAATGAGCTGGCCGGAGTTGGCGCACCAAGTGCGTGCTGTGGCTATGCACTTGCAGTCGCATGGGGTCGGTATGGGTGACCGCGTGGTGGCTTACATGCCCAACACGCCGCACACGGCGGTGGCTTTCTTGGCAGTCGTTAGTTTGGGTGCGGTGTGGAGCGTGTGTGCGCCTGATATGGGCGCAAAAGCGGTGTTGGATCGCTTTACGCAAATTGAACCCAAGGCGCTGATTGCATGCAACGGCGTGACCTATGGGGGTAAGCACTTAGAGCGCAGTGAGGTCGTTGACGCGCTGGTGAAAGCGTTGCCGAGTGTGGCGCACGTGATGCAGGTTGACACCTTGGGACAAGCGGCTTCATGGCCGCAGTGGGCTGGGCGCAGCCAGGCCAACTGGGCAGAGGTGGTTGCCAGCACCGACCCTGCTATAGACCGCTTTGAGCCCTTGGCTGTGCCGTTTGACCACCCGTTGTGGGTGGTTTACTCAAGCGGTACAACGGGCTTGCCCAAACCTATCGTGCACGGCCACGGCGGCACCATGATCGTGGCCTTGCAACTTAAAACACTGCACAACGACATTGGCTGCAGTTATGCAGACAATAGCTTTGGTGAGCGCTATCACTGGTACAGCTCAACTGGTTGGGTGATGTGGAATGCCCAAATCAGTGGCTTGCTGAGTGGCACGACGTGCGTGGTGTTTGACGGCAACCCTGGTGGCAGCAAAGAAGCGCCAGATTGGGGCGTTTTGTACAGGTTGGCAGCACGGGAGCGGGTGACGTTTTTTGGTGCAGGCGCCGCTTTTTTTAACAATGCCATGAAGGCCGGTCTAGATGTGGCCAATTGTGGCGACTTGAGCGCTGTGCGCGCTTGGGGCTCTACAGGGTCACCCTTGAGTGCTGAGGCGCAAAACTGGGGTACGGCACAAATGGCGACGGTATACGCCAATGCTGGTACGCAACAAGCGCTGTGGTGGTGCAACATATCTGGCGGCACCGATTTCGCGGGCGCTTTCATTGGTGGCAACCGCGAACTGGCGCAGGTCGCTGGCACCATGCAATGCCGTATGTTGGGCTGTGCTGTGCAGGCGTGGGACGACCAAGGTTGTGAGGTTGTGGGGGATGTGGGCGAATTGGTGTGCACACAACCTATACCTTCTATGCCATTGTATTTTTGGGGAGACACCGACGGACAGCGGTTGCTGGGCAGCTACTTTGACAGCTACCCTGCAGGCTTGGGCCGACAGCCTGGCGGAGGCGATGCGCCAGCACTTGCTGGGCCAGTATGGCGGCATGGTGACTGGCTGAAGGTGGAGACCGACGGTTCGTGCGTGATTTATGGACGCAGTGATGCGACTATAAATCGCCACGGCTTGCGCTTGGGCACCAGTGAAATTTATTCAGCCGTCGAGGCACTGAACCCAGTCGTAGACAGCATGGTTATTGACCTTGAGTATTTAGGCCGAGACAGCGAGCTTATTTTGTTTGTGGTGTTGCGCGACAACTTGGTGTTAGATGAGGCGCTTCGCGCAGCGTTGGCAGGGGCCATTCGACAAGCGGTCAGTCCGCGCTTTGTACCTGACATCATGGTGCAAGCCCCCGATATTCCGCGTACGCTGAGTGGCAAAAAACAAGAGCTGCCTATTAAGAAAATGCTGCTTGGCCAAGACCTTGCGAAAGTGCTCAACCCTGATGCCATGGCCAACGCTGCATGTTTGGCGTGGTACCAGGATTTTGCCGCTAGCCGTGCTCGGTAGCTAAGCGCGGGGCGCGTGTTTCTGGTTGACCAACCAAATCCCTGTGCCTACCCCAGCAATGGCCACCACCAGTTGCCAACTCAGCGCCTCGCCTAGCAAGCCAACACCGAACACCAGTGCAAATACAGGGGTTAAAAACGTAAACGACGCCATACGGGTGGCAGGGTAATGGCGCAGCAGCCACATCCAAGTCAAGTAGCTGGCAAATGCGCCGACCACTGTTTGTATGCCGAGCGACCACCATGCGTTGGAACTGTAGTCCATGCGCCACGACTCTTGCGTGGCCAGTGAGAGCAGGGGCGTCACGATGGCCGCGCCCAGAACTTGGTAAAACAAAGTTTTTTCTGCGGCCAATACAGCGATGCCCGTCGTGCGCAGCACCAAGGTGGTGAGGCCCCAAAATACCGCGGCCGTCAAACCTAGTAAATCGCCACGCCAATGGCCAGTGGTGTCGTCTAACAGGCCTTCAGACAACGCCAAGGCAACCGCGCAAAACGCCACCAACAAGCCCACCCATTGCACACCACGCAAACGCTCGCTGGGGACAAAGCGCGGCAGCAACAGTGCCACCACAAAAGCTGAGCTATATAGGAAGACAGTCAGCCGCGATGCGTTGGTGTATTGGAGCCCCAGGTAAATACACGCAAATTCAAGGGCAAACAGCAGGCCGGCCAACATGCCTGGCCACAACGAGCCATCGCGTTCAAACAAGGGCACGCCGCGTATGCGGCACCACAGCATCAGTACCGCCGTAGCGCCCCAAAACCGCAGTGCAGCTTGCCACATGGGTGGCACCTCATCGACCGTTGCCTTGATGAGAATTTGTTGCAGCCCCCAAAAAGCGCAGCAGGCAATCAACAAGCCTATCGCCAGCCTGTCGAGATGCTCGTGACGTTTGATCGCGGGTGGGGGCGTGTTCATAGGTGGCCTTCTAGCCGATTGGCACAAATTGGCTGCGGTGATAAGCCAGCGCTGTTTGTGGTGTGTTGGCCTGGTCTATGTGCTCCACCCAGCCAATGAGGATGATGTGATCGCCCGCAGCCACGTGTTGGTGCGTGCGGCACTGCAAGGTTGCCACCGCGCCCGGTATCAACGGCACGCCGCCCAAGCCTGTTTGTATGTCCAAGCCAGCAAAGCGGTCTTCACTGCGACTGGCAAACCGCATGGCCAGTGCTTGTTGGTCGTGGGCCAATATGTGAACAGCGAAGTGGCTGGCATGTTCAAAGGCTTGCAAGGTGCGAGAGTGCTTGTCTACGCTCCACAGCACCAACGGCGGCGTGAGAGAGACGGCGTTAAAAGAGTTGACTGTAAGACCAACGTGCTGGCCCTCTTGGTCGCATGTGGTGACTATGGTGACGCCAGTTGCAAACTGGGCCAAAGCCTGCTTGAGTAACTGTGGTTCAACGTTAACGGGGCGGTCTGGGGTATTTAATGACATGGCGCTAATCTACCGCATCTCAGTTGCATGAGTTGTCTCACGCTTATTAAATGTAGCCATCTCAGCTTGTGCCTACAATTGCAACATGTTGATGTTTTGTTTCAGGACGCTTCAAAACGTGCCTTTTTTGCGTCTTAGCGCTGGCTTGCTGGCGTGTGTGTGCTTGAGCGCTGCATTGACCAAATCCTTTGCAGGTCAAATTGGCATGGGCGCTGAAGGTCGCCACGGTGGTTTGGCCCCCGATATTGCCGCGCAGCGGTTGGACGATGCCATTTGCAAAGCATGGACGGTGCGAGTGCCTGACTTGAGCATGGGCTTGTGCACCACATCAGGTTTGCAACCGACTGGCGGGCGCAGCGTGCAAGGTGAGCCCTTGTACCGCGTGGACATTCGTGCAGGGTCGCCGCAGTTGCGGGTGATCGTGGTGGGTGGCATTCATGGCGATGAACTCACCTCCACCACGTTGGCCATGCACTGGTTGCAAATCGCCACCGATGACCCCTCTATTGCTTACTGGCGTTTTATACCGTTGCTCAATCCCGATGGCATGCTGGCCTCACCTGCCAAACGCATGAATGCCAATGGCGTTGACCTAAACCGCAACTTTCCCACCAAAAATTGGGCGGTGGAAACCAAGCATTATTGGGAAAAGCGAACTGGGCGCGACCCACGTCGTTGGCCTGGTAAGTTTGCGGGTTCTGAGCCTGAAACGCAGTTTTTGCTCAATGAAATTCACGCTTTTCAGCCTGACCTGATTGTGAGCATTCATGCGCCCTATGGCATTCTAGACTTTGACGGTGCGCTCACGCCGCCTAAAAAACTGGGCCGTCTGCACCTAGACCGCCTGGGCATATATCCTGGCTCTGTGGGTAACTACGGATCCTTGGAGCACCACGTCCCAGTGGTGACTGTAGAGTTGTTGCACGCCATTGACGCGCCCACGGCTACAGAGACGCAGCAGATGTGGGGTGACCTGATTGGCTGGATGAAAAACCGCCTGCTGTCTGATCGCTACAGCGACTTGGTCGAGCAAGGTTCGCACAAACATTTAAATTGAGGTCGGGGACCTTTCCCCAGCTTAAGGCTGGGTGGTTTAGCCAGCGGCAAAACCAAACGCTATAGCGGGGGTTTGCCCATCCATCAGCTCTGCCAGCGCCTTGCCCGAGCCGGCTGCGTGTGTCCACCCTAGTGTGCCGTGTCCGGCGTTGATCCACAGTTTGTTCATTTTGGTGCGGCCAATCAGTGGGATGTTGCTGGGTGTTGCTGGTCGCAGGCCACACCAGTAGGCGGGATTACCGCCTTGCTCCGGCGTGCGGGTGTCAGCCACACCTGGCATAACCTCTTCTACACGTTGCACAAGCATGTCACACCGTTTACGCGCCAAAGGCGTGTCTAAGCGCAAGTCAAAACCGCTCAGCTCAATCGTGCCTGCGATGCGCAGGTGGTTGCCCAAGCGCGACATGGCGCACTTTTTGGCGTCGTCAATCATGCTGACCATGGGCGCCTCCCCCGGTTTGAGCAGCGCCAGTGTGGCGCTGTAGCCTTTGCCGGGGTAGATTGGCACATGCATACCCACTGTTTTTAGCAATGGTGCTGTGTAAGAGCCGCAGGCCACCACAAAGGCGTCCGCCGCCAAGCGTATGGTTTGCCCGCTGTGTGCGTGGCGCAGCTGCACGGCGTCTATGGCGTTGCCGTTTTTTTCGAGCTGTTCTATATGTTGGTTGAATTGGAAGTGCACACCCGCAGCTTCGCAGTGTTTGGCCAGCGCAGCAGTAAATACATGTGCATCGCCAGACTCGTCGGTATCTGTATAGGTGCCGCCGCTGATGCGGTTTGCAAATGGCTTGAGTGCTGGCTCTATAAGCAGCAACTCATCACGACTCACCACACGGCGTGATACCCCGTAGCGCTGCATTAATTCAGCGGCTTGCGCTGCGCCGTCAAACGAGGCTTGGTCGCTGTAATAGTGGGCTATGCCTTTTTCTATGCGTTGGTATTCAATGCCTGTGTGTGCCACCACCTCTTTGAGTGCTTGGTGGCTGTAAGCACCCAAGGCCACCAGTTGGCTCACGTTGCGGTTGAAGGCGCGGTCGGTGCATTGGGCTAAAAATCTCAATCCCCAAGTCCACTGTGACCAATCAAGTTGCGGCCTAAACAGCAGCGGCGCGGTGTCGTCAAACATCCATTTCAGGGTTTTGAGTGGCGCGTCTCTATTAGCCCAAGGTTCACAGTAGCTCACTGAGATTTGGCCCGCGTTGGCAAAGCTGGTCTCCATGGCCGGCCCGCTTTGGCGGTCCACAACCGTTACCTCGTGGCCGAGTTGGCGCAAATGCCAAGCGGTGCTGATGCCAATAACGCCAGCACCTAAAACGACTGCGTGCATAAACCAAGCCTTTTTAATGTGTGAAGTCACCAATTTGCCACGTTATGGAAAATAGCGCGGTATAAATGAAGCTGGATTAACTAAACAATGATTCCATGTAATTTGCTAATACACGGATGCACGTGAAAGTATGAATAATTTAGACCCGCAAGCCCTAGAGTGTTTGGCCGCCATTGTTGAAGAAGGTGGTTTCGAGCGTGCTGCACAACGGCTCAACATCACCCAGTCAGCGGTATCGCAGCGCTTGCGCGCGCTAGAGGCACAGGCTGGTACGGTATTGGTGGTTCGAAGCCGCCCCCTGAGGGCCACGGCGGCGGGGCAGTTGTTCATCAAGCATACGAAGATGCTGCGCTTGTTGCGTGCCGACCTTGAGCGTGAGTGGCGTGACATAGCGCCTGGTCATGAGGGCAGCGGGGGTGAAGAAGAGGGCGTGTCTGTGGCCATCAACGCAGACAGTATTGCCACGTGGGCATTGCCGGCGCTGGACAGTTTGGCACGTTCCGGGGCACCCGTTGAAATTTTTGCCGATGACCAAGCCTTTACGCAGGATTGGCTGCGCCAAGGCCAAGTCATGGGCTGCGTGACCTCCATGAACCAAGTCTTGCGGGGCTGTCGCATGGTGGCATTGGGCAGCATGGATTACATAGCTGTGGCAACCCCAGACTATGCGCACGCTCATGTGCCCAAAGGTTTAAGTGCACACAACTTTCACCGTTTGCAGTTCGTGGCCCACAACCGTAAAGACTTCATTCCGCGCGAATTCGTAGCCAAAGCCTTTGGCCTGAGTGCGCCAACGTTGCGACGTGTGTTCACACCCTCTAGCACCGCGCAGGTCCGCGTGACGCAAGCGGGCTGGGGTGTGGGTGTGTTGCCACGCTTGATGGTGCAAGACTTGGTCGACGCAGGTGAGCTGGTGCATTTGCTGCCCAGCTACAGCCACTGGGTGGACTTGTATTGGCACTGCTGGAACCTAGACTCCGATGTGCTGGCGAACCTCACCCTTGCCCTGACCGATGCGGCCAGCTTGAGTTTGCGCGCGCCTGCTCGGGGCTAGCAGGCTTGCTGGTGGTGGCTTGTCCTGGGTTTCTTTAGCCTTGCGCCTGCGCACTTCGCGCCATGGTTTTCAGCAACCACTGATGGGCAGGGCTTTGCGAGCTGTGGCTGTGCCACAAGGCATCTACATGGACTTCTGGCACTTTCAATGGGAGTTCGCGCACCACCAAGGCACGTCCCATGCCTGTGGTCTCCACAAAGTGGGCGGGCAGTACCGTCAGCAAGTCAGAGCTGGCCACCACCCGTCCGGCAGTAAAGAACTGGTTGACAGTCATGACCACGCGGCGCTGGTGGCCCAGCATGCGCAGCGCCTCATCTACAAACCCAAAAGGGCGACCGGAGAAGCTCACCAACAAGTGTCTGGCATTGCAGTAGCCGTCTAGATTCAGGCCAGGCTGTTTGGCCATGGGGTGTTCGCGGCGCATGACCACCACGTACCGCCCGCTGTACAAGCGTTGAGAGTCGTAGCTCGGCCTTGCTTCTTGCAAATGCACCGCGGCCAACTCAGCCATGACACCGGGAAAGTGTCCAATGGCCATGTCCGCTTCTCGCGATTCGAGTAGGGGCCTTGGGTCGCGTGTGGTCAAGGGCAATACCCGTACGCTCAAGCCCGGTGCCTCGCTGTTGAGCGTGTGAACCACTGCTGGCATGAGTTTGGCCGCTGTTGCGTCCGACATGGCCAGCATGAATGTGTCGCCCGCGCTTGCGGGGTCAAACGCGCCGGGTGCAATGGATTCGCGCAGCAGCGCCAGAGCGCTTCTGACCGATGGCCACAGCGCAACGGCCTTGGCGGTTGGCTCAATGCCGTAGCCGCTTCGTTTGACCAAATCGTCTTGCAAGACACTGCGCAGGCGTCGCAAAGCGTTGCTGACCGCAGGCTGGGTCATCGCTAAGTTGTCCGCAGCCCGCGTGAGATTGCGTTCGGACATGACTTCGTCAAAGACACGCAGCAGGTTGAGGTCTAGTTGTCTAAAGTTAATAAGCTTGTTAAAAGAGTCTGGCATACATTCACATTATGAATGGTATCTATTACAAAGATAAATTAGCAAGAAATCAGGGTTTACCCTATAGTTACCATATTGCTTATCTAAACGGAGAAAAAAACATGTCTACACAGACCGCTTCAACCTTCAGTGCCACGTCAAGTTTGCGTCCAGCACGCGCCCCACGTCCCCAAGCCCCCGCATTAACAGCGGCTTTGTTGGCTGCAGTAACCGCGCTGGCAGTGTTGCTGGCTGACCGCTACATCAGCGTGCTCACAGAAAACTACCTCATGGCCGCTTGGTTGATCATGTGGGCGGTTGTATTTGTTGCCTTTGTTGGTCTGCGCCCTGCAGCACGCCGTGTGGCCCTGCGCTTGCAAGCCATGGGCAACCGCTACGCTGCCCATTTGGCAGACCAGCGTTCACAAGCGCGCTTCATGGACATGGCCATGCGTGATCCTCGCATCATGGCGGAGCTCAACGTTGCGCGTAGCCGGGCCAGCGAGCAGTGCAACACATTTGATGAAGCGTTGACTCCATTGGGTATGGCCGGTGCGGTTGTTGAGCGCACCAGCGTTGCCAAGCCAAGTGCTGGCACGCAAGCGCGTCAGCGTTTGTCAAACCTGTACTACATCTAAGTGCTGCGAGTACCGCCACAAGGCGGTGCTTGTTTGGTCGCCGCATCAAGCCGCCCAGCGTAACGCTTAGGCGGCTTTTTTGTGCTCGAACAACGCACAACAAGCGCTGAATAAAAACGACTCAGCTGGGCTTTTATGCACTCACAGCTTGGCTGACCATGAAGCCTTGGTGTCCACCAATGCGGGGGGCAGGTTGTGTGAGAGCTTGTCAAACAGCTCTTGGTGCAACGCCAACTCGTCGCGCCAAGATTGGCTGTCAATGCTGGTGACTGCGTCAAACTGTGCCGCGCTGAAATCAAGACCGTCCCAGTGCAAGTCGGCGTAGGTCGGCGTGACGCCGGCCATGTGCTCAACGCCGTTGCCGTTGCCCTCTATGCGGTCGATCATCCACTTCAAGACGCGCATGTTTTCGCCAAAACCTGGCCAGACAAACTTGCCGTCCTCGCCCTTGCGAAACCAGTTGGTGGTGAAGATTTTGGGCAATGTAGCGCCAGTGTTGCTAAGGCGCTCGCCCATATTTAGCCAATGCTGAAAGTAATCACTCATGTTGTAGCCGGCAAAAGGCAACATGGCAAACGGGTCACGCCGCACCACACCTTGCGCGCCAAAAGCGGCAGCAGTGGTTTCTGAACCCATGGTTGCGGCCATGTAGACACCTTCTGTCCAGTTGCGTGCCTCTGTGACCAGAGGCACGGTGGTGGATCGGCGCCCACCAAAAATAAAGGCGTCAATCGCGACACCTTGTGGGTCGTCCCAAGCCTCGTCTAATGCGGGATTGTTGGTGGCGGCCACGGTAAAGCGTGCGTTAGGGTGTGCAGCTTTGGCGCCCGTTTCGGCAGCAACAGCAGGCGTCCAATCGCGGCCCTGCCAGTCAATCGCGTGAGCGGGTGCTGGGCCCATGCCCTCCCACCACACGTCGCCATCATCGGTGAGTGCCACATTGGTGAATATGGCGTCGCGGTCTAGGCTCTTCATGCAGTTGGGGTTGGTTTGCATGTTGGTGCCAGGTGCCACGCCAAAGTAGCCAGCTTCTGGGTTGATGGCGCGCAAGCGACCTTGCTCATCGGGCTTGATCCACGCAATGTCGTCGCCGATTGTGGTGACTTTCCAACCCTCAAACCCTGTCGGCGGAATCAGCATGGCGAAATTGGTTTTCCCACAAGCGCTGGGAAAAGCTGCTGCAACATGGTATTTCTTGCCCTGCGGGTTGGTCACGCCTAAGATCAGCATGTGTTCAGCCAGCCAACCTTGGGCTTGGCCCATGGTCGACGCAATACGCAACGCAAAACACTTCTTGCCCAGCAGGGCATTGCCGCCGTAGCCAGAACCATAAGACCAAATTTCACGCGTCTTAGGAAAGTGCACGATGTATTTGGTGGTGGGGTTACAGGGCCATGGCACATCGGTTTGGCCAGCGGCCAATGGTGCACCGACGGTGTGCATGCACGGTACAAATGCGCCATCGTCACCCAATACATCCAAAACGGCTGTGCCCATGCGCGTCATCAAGCGCATGTTGACAGCCACATAGGCACTGTCGGAGAGTTCAACGCCGATGTGCGCAATGGGTGAGCCCAGCGGACCCATAGAAAATGGCACAACATACAAGGTGCGACCAACCATTGAGCCAGCAAACAAAGGGTTTAAGGTGGCCCGCATGTCTGCGGGCTCCATCCAGTTGTTGGTGGGGCCGGCGTCTTCTTTCTTATCTGAACAAATAAAAGTGCGGTCCTCAACGCGCGCAACGTCTGATGGGTCAGAACAGGCTAAAAAAGAATTGGGGCGCTTGGATGGGTTCAAGCGCTTCATGGTGCCGCTGGCAACCATTTGCTCACACAGCAAGTCGTATTCAGCCTGGCTGCCGTCACACCAATGGACGTGGGCAGCTTGGGTGAGGTTGGCCATGTCTTGCACCCAAGCCAATAGCCGTGTGTGGTGGACGTGTGCGGGGGCGTTGATAGCGATGGTTGGCGTGCTCATGCAGTACTTCTCCTAAATGAATAAACAGCGTGGCACCTGACGTCGTTTGCAAGCTTGGCAAAGTGGGCGTTGTTTATTCACTGACAAAAGTTGATTCAGCACAGTCCAGATAAGGCCTGTGTCACCGGATAAAACTGGGCACACATGGGTGTGGCGTGCAAGCTTTGACCAATTGGTGTCTTGCCGTAATGGAAAGAACTGCTTTATTTTAGAGAGCGCAAACAGGAGTTACCAAGTGGTTACATGCAAAACATGCATATATACATAATCAAAACAATACATAGTGGCGATTCCGGGCGAAAAAAAACAGCACGCATGCTGTCTATTGGCTGCCCCCCAGGAGGGCTACGCCATGAATACGGCGATAAAAGCCAGTAAGAACATCAAAATAGCGCCAGCAACAGGCAGCACTATAGGCATCTTGTGAACAATGCTTTCAACAATATCTTGCTCGACGTGTTCTGCACCGTGTTGCTTAGGATCATCAGACATAATCGGCTCCAAATGTGGGTGTGAGCGTGAATAACACCCACTAATGAGTTCATTTTAACTTAATCTTTAACCACGCGAAAACCGCAACAAAACATCATCTATACACATTGGAAATAGGTGCTTGTGCAAGCATGCGCTGTGCCTTTCAAACGGGAAAGGCTGTGTAAATAGAGAGAAAACAATGGTTTAAAACAGATGGCGTGTGCACATGGCGGTATTGATGCCAGCGGCAGCAAGTTTGACCGGTTGCGCAGCCAGTGTCTGCATGACCAGCCGTTGCCGACCCAGTCAGTTGCCTGACCACGTGGCGATTTATTAAGGCGCCAGCTGATGCGCCCACAGCGTTGAGCCACAACGCAACAACGCCCGCTTTAACAGCAACCAAAGCGGGCGTTGTGCACCCGTAATTTACTTGTTGTTGCGGTAATCGGCCAACCATTGCTTGGCCAACTCGCCCGCGGCCTCTCGCCCACCAAGTCCAAAAGCCACCGCAAACGCCACAGCCAACGCGCCCAGCACCAGCGCAAAAGCCAAGTTCACAATGTCGTCGGCAATGCCCATGGCGCGTAGCCCCATGGCCAGTACCAAGCCTAAAATAGCCAAGCGCGCAATGCGTGCCAAGCCAGAGCTCTTGCTGCCAGCGGCCTGGTCAATGGCGTTAAAAGCCAGGTTGGACAACCAAAAGCCGACCATCAAAATGACGCTGCCCAGCAACACGTTGGCACCAAACTGTATAAAGGTTGTAACCAAGGCACCAAACTGCTCAAAGCCTAGCAAACGCGCTGCCTCAACGGCGGCAAACAGCATGGCAAAAAACACAAACAAGCGACCCGCCACGGCTGTGATGGGCGTACGCTTGAACACCTGTCCCAAGCCAACTTGCTCAGGCCAGCCGTCAATACCCAAAGCCGCCAGCAGGCTGCAGATCAAACCAGCAACAAAGCGTGCCACCACCCACGTGACCAGCAGTATCAGCGCAGCGGCAACCAGTGACGGTACGATGGCCACAACCATGTTGAGCATGTTGGTGGCGGGGCCAGATATGGACTCTATGCGCAGCGCATCGAGGGCTGCAATCAGCGACGGTATAAAGACCGCTAAAAATACAACAATGCCGGCTAAGTGCGACAGTTTGAGCGAGCTGCTCAAGCCAGCTTGAGATGCCCAGTCGTCGCTTCCCATGCTCGACAACAACTGCATGACCAGTTGTTGCAAGACTTTGGCAACCAGCCAGCCTACGCCACCCACGACAACAGCGGCCACAATATTGGGTACAAATGACAAAGCTTGCGTGAGCATGGCGTTAACTGGGTCCAGCAAAGCGCGCATATTTAGGGCTTGCAGCACAGCTGGTACAAACAACAAAATAACCAGCCAAAATAGCATCTGTCCCAAGCGCTCGCCTATGGGGGGCATGTGGGCTGATGTGGGTAGTTTGTCGTCTAGCTTGCCGGCGCTCATGGCTTTGTTGACCGCGCCACGAACAATGGACGCCGCCAACCATGCCACCACACCCAAAGCCGCCGCCGCGAGCAAGCGAGGTGTAAATTCAAGCAGCTGGTTGGTCATGCCAGACAGAGGGCCACTGTCCAAATTCAACTCAACCGTATTGAGCGCAGCGCCCAGACCCAGCAATATAACCAGCCAAAACAAGGCCCCAGCAATCAAGCCTTGCCAGTTCATAGGCGTGCCCAGTGCGTCTTGCATGCGGTCATTGAGTTTGATCTTGCTAAGTGCGACATGCGTTGCTGCGCGAGCAATCACCGCTAACAACCAAGCAACCACAACAACGGTTAGTGCACCCAGCCATTGCATAAGGCTTTGCCCCAAGCTGTTTTGCAGCGTGTTCCAAAAAGATTGAATTTCCATAGGTCAGACTCCCAAAGACATGTGTGTAAACAGCATTTTTGCTGCGCATAAAGCAGTTAAGTAATTATTTTTAATAAATACTAAAGGTTATATGGCTAAATTAATAGTTAAAAAATAGTAATTATTGGCCAAATGCGAGGTTGCGTATTGGGGCGCAGCAGCGTTGGTAATAAGCGACACCGCTGACAGAGTGGGGGTGCTACCTTGCACCGTTATGCAGCACATCTTCGATATTTCCCCGCCAGTTACAGCCGATGCGGCGGTATTCCCAGGTGACACGCGCTACCAACAGACCCCTCATTTCTCGCACGGCCCTGACTGTCCGGTGAGCGTGCATGCCATTCACATGTCGCCTCATACGGGGGCACATGCCGATGCGCCTATGCATTACAGGGCCGGTGGTGCTGGTGTTGGCGCGCTGGCGCTTGAGCCCTACATAGGTGTGTGCCGCGTCATTGATTGCAGGGCCAGTGTGGGCTTGGTGCAGCCCGCTGATGTGGCACACGCCTTGCAAGACTTACCGCCCCGTGTGTTGCTGCAAACATCGGGGCAAGCCAGCCAGTCTTGGGACCGCTTCACCGCAATAGCGCCCGCGACCTTGCACGCGTTGCAAGCGGCAAACCCCGAGCTGAGTTTGATTGGCATAGACACCCCAAGCCTTGACCCCGCTAACAGCCAGCAACTGCCCAGCCATAAGGCTGTGTTTGGGTTGGCGCTGCGGGTGCTGGAGAACCTGGTGCTAGACGACGTGGCGCCGGGAGACTACGAACTCATTGCTTTGCCGCTCAAGCTCATGGACTGCGATGCCTCGCCGGTGCGGGCCATTTTGCGCACCTTGGCTACACACCAAGTAGGCTGATTGATCGTACACCTGCAGCAATACAAATTTACACCCACATACAAATACACCGTCTCCAGAGCATACATAAGACCATGAATAAGCGCACCGATCACATCACACGCGAGGCCTGCATAGCGCTAGACCAGCACGACCCACTGGGCGCCATACGCGACGCATTTGTGCTGCCAGCGTCCACCATTTACCTAGACGGCAACTCGTTGGGCGCATTGCCCAAAGCAACAGCAGCCGCAGTGGCCAAGGTCGTGACCCAAGAGTGGGGGCAAGACCTCATTCAAAGCTGGAACACAGCAGGCTGGTTTATGTCGCCTCAGCATCAAGGCAACCGGTTGGCATCGATAGTGGGCGCGGGTCCGGGCGAGCTGGTCATTACTGACACCACCAGTGTGAACTTGTACAAAGTGCTGTGCGCCGCAGCAGAACTGGCGCGCAAGCAGCACCCCAGTAAACGCGTGCTGCTGAGTGAGACCAGCAACTTCCCCACCGACTTGTACATGGCCCAGTCTGTGTGCAAGCACTACGACTTGCGCCTAGAACTGACCGATGCCAAAGGTCTGGCATCAGCGCTCAACGGCGACGTTGCGGTACTCATGCTCACCCATGTGAACTACCGAACAGGGGCCATGTATGACATGGCAGGTGTGACACAGGCGGCGCACGGTGTGGGCGCTTTAACTGTGTGGGACTTGGCGCACAGCGCCGGAGCTGTACCCGTTGATTTAAACAGCGCCAACGCCGATTACGCGGTGGGCTGTGGCTACAAGTATTTAAATGGCGGTCCCGGTGCGCCAGCGTTTGTGTGGGCCAATTCGCGCGTGGTGAGCGCCACCAAGCAACCATTGAGCGGTTGGTGGGGGCACGCATCGCCGTTTGCATTCGATGCAAACTACGTGCCGCAAGTCGGCATAGACCAGTACTTATGCGGCACCCAATCTATGTTGGCCATGGCGGCGATGGCCTGCGGTCTAGACGTGTTTGAACAAGCCAATGCCGTAGGCGGTATGACCGCCATTCGCGCCAAGTCCTTGGCACTCACAGATGTATTCATGGATTTGTGCGCGGCGCGATGCACCGAATTTGGCTTGGTCAACGTGACACCAACAGCCCATCAAACGCGCGGCTCACACGTGAGCCTGGCCGCGCCGAATGGCGGATATGCCATGATGCAGGCCTTGATTGCGCGCGGCGTGGTGGGTGATTTCAGAGGCGGTGGCGCCACGGGTGAGGCCGACTTGTTGCGCTTCGGCTTGACGCCGTTGTACACACGCTTTGTCGATGTGTGGGACGCGGTAGAACACATGGTGCGTATGCTGCAAGCGAATGAATGGCAGCGCAGCGAATTCAACCGCACCCAGGCGGTCACATGAAAAATCCCGCAGAGACCGTGGCAAGCGAAGGTGCAAAGCTAGACTACTCAAGCGACATGACCTACGGAGATTACTTGCACCTAGACGAGATCCTGGGCGCTCAGCAACCCTTGTCGCCTGTGCATGACGAGATGCTATTCATCGTGCAGCACCAAACCAGCGAGCTGTGGATGAAGCTGATGCTGCACGAGTTGGCAGGGGCTATGCAGGCTTTACAAAACGGCCACTTTAACGTGGCGTTCAAAATGCTGGCGCGGGTCAGTCGCATCATGTCGCAGCTGGTGAGCGCGTGGGATGTGTTGGCAACCATGACGCCACCAGAGTACACCGCATTGCGCCCTTATTTGGCCAATTCCAGCGGCTTCCAAAGCGCGCAATACCGCTGCATCGAGTTTGCGCTGGGCAATAAAAATGCCGCCATGCTTAAGCCCCATGCGCACAAGCCAGAGTTGTTGGCCATGGTGCAGCGCGCCTATGATGCACCCTCTTTGTATGACATAGCCATTGGCTTGCTGGCCAGAGCGCACCTGCCCATTGAGGCGCACAACTTGGCGCGTGATTGGCGACAAAGCCACACCAGTAGCCCCAATGTGCAAGCGGCTTGGATGGTGGTGTATCAAGACTCTTCTCAGTACTGGGACTTGTACCAGCTGGGAGAAAAACTCACAGATATTGAAGACACGTTTCGGCTGTGGCGTTTTCGGCACTTAACAACCGTTGAGCGCATTATTGGTATGCGTCGCGGCACAGGTGGCACCAGTGGCACAGGCTACTTGCGCGCCATGCTGGACGTGGTGTTGTTTCCGGAGATTTGGCAGGTGCGCGCAGAGTTGTAAAGCCGTCAGCCTACGACATGGCAATGACGCGCAACACCTGGTCTCCATAAGCCTCTAATTTTTTGCTGCCAATGCCGGGCACGCCAACCAACTCGTCGGCGTCGCTCGGACGCAGCTGGGCCAAGGCCTTGAGCGTGTTGTTGTTAAAAATCACGTAAGCAGGCAAATCATGTGAGCGTGCCACCTCGGCTCGCCATGCTTTCAGTGCTGTAAATACGGGTTGCGCATGAACGTCGAGGTCGGTGTCGTCGGCCTTGTTTGTGGTGCGCGATGCAGCGCCCTTGCTGGCACTGGTGCTGGCAACACGCTGCCACACTTGGGCTTGGTCGCGCAGCAAGGCCCGCGCAGGCTCACCCAGTTGCAGCGTTTTGTACATACCTGCATCAACCACCACCGCGCCGCTGGCTACCAACTGGCGCAGCAGTGCGCGCCACTGCACATCACTCATGTCGGCGCCTATGCCAAAGGTGCTGAGTTTGTCGTGTTGGTATTGCGTGACCCTGTCGGTTGTTTTGCCGCGCAGCACATCAATCAAATGCCCTGAGCCAAAGGCCATGCCAGAGCTTTGTTGGAAGCGGTATATGGTGCTGAGCAATTTGCGTGCGGCTTGCGTGGCATCATAAACTTGCGGCGGGCTTAAGCAGTTGTCGCAATTGCCGCAAGCCTTGCTGGGTTCGCCAAAGTAGTCCAGCAAGTGCACACGACGACAGTCTGTGGCTTCAGCCAGCGCCAGCAAGGCATCTAGCTTGCCGCGCAGCGCTTGCTTGAACTCATCGCTGGCCACGCCCTCATCTATCATGCGGCGCTGGTTGATGACGTCGGCCAAGCCATACGCCATCCATGCAACCGCAGCCTCACCATCGCGTCCGGCGCGTCCTGTTTCTTGGTAGTACCCCTCAATATTTTTGGGCATGTCCATGTGTGCCACAAAGCGCACATCGGGCTTGTCAATGCCCATGCCGAAGGCAATGGTGGCGACCACCACCACACCGTCCTCACGCAAAAAGCGGTCTTGGTTGCGTTGACGGATACCTGCATCCATACCGGCGTGGTAGGCCAGAGCGTTCACGCCAGCGCGCACCAACTGATCGGCCACTTCCTCTACCCGGCGGCGTGATTGGCAATACACCACGCCTGCATCACCATCGAACTCGGCCTGTATAAACGCCAACAGCTGCGCCATGCCGTCACGCTTTTCAGTGATGCGGTAGCTGATGTTGGGCCTGTCAAAGCTGCTGACAAATTGGCGCGCATCATGAAGCGCCAAGTGGTGCACCATGTCTTGACGTGTGAGCGAGTCGGCAGTTGCGGTGAGTGCCAAACGAGGCACGCCTGGGAACTGCTCATGCAGCACCGACATGGCGCGGTACTCTGGCCTAAAGTCGTGGCCCCACTGGCTAACGCAGTGTGCCTCGTCAATGGCAAACAAGCTGAGCTGGCCGCGCTCAAACAAGCTGGTGAGCAGCGCTAAAAAACGCGGCGTGGGGATGCGCTCAGGCGCGGCGTACAACAAGGTAATGTCGCCACGCAGCATGCGTTGTTCCACCTCGCGCGCTGCAGCCATGTCGAGTGTGGAGTTTAAAAATGCCGCCGATACGCCCACTTCGTGCAAGGCACCAACTTGGTTGTGCATCAGTGCAATGAGTGGCGAGACCACAATGGCCACGCCGTGGCCAGCGCGCTGTCTGACAATGGCGGGCACTTGGTAGCACAGGCTTTTACCCCCACCTGTGGGCATCAGTACCAGCGCGTCACCACCGCTCACCACGTGTTGGATGATCTCAGCTTGAGGCCCCCTAAAAGCATCGAAACCAAAAATCTCATGCAGCACGTCTTGCGACGTGCTCTGGCTGGCTAAGGCAATGTCGGCGGGTGTGCGCACAGTGTTACAGCTGCTCCCATGGCAGGCCGTCAAAGCGCCAGCCATTCAGACACGAGCGCTGGAAGGTGTCGTTGAGCGAGCCTTCAAAGCCGTTCAACACGTTTGTTACGTCTGTAAACCCAGCTGTTTCAAGCGCCTTGCCTGCATCGAGAGTGCGTTGTCCACTGCGGCAAATCAGCACAATAGGACGTGCCTTGTCTTGGGCTTCGTCCGCCACCAACTGCACAAATTGCTCTGGGTGAGGGGTGAGGTCTGGATACTCGTACCACGGTACGTTGATGGCGCCGGGCGGTCGGCCTACATACAGGGACTCAATCTCCATGCGGACATCGATCATCAAGGCCCGAGGGTTATCTTGTAATAGCGCCCAAGCTTCTAATGGCTGCAAGTGTTTCATAAGCCTTCTATTGTCGGGCATAGATGTGGACTTTGTCGCGCGAGGCCGCACCAACTTCTTACAATAGAGCCATGAACACCACCGCCACATCCGCTCCCACCGAACACGTTTACACGCGGGGTCAAGCCCTGCCAGCTATTTTGGCCCAGCGGATTGCGGTGCTTGACGGTGCCATGGGCACAATGATTCAGCGGTTTAAGCTGGGTGAATCGCAGTACCGCGGTGAGCGGTTTAAAGACTTTCATAAAGACATTAAAGGCAACAACGAGTTGCTGAGTCTGACCCGTCCAGACATCATTACCGATGTGCACGAGCGCTATTTGGCCGCTGGTGCCGATATGGTCGAAACCAACACCTTTGGCGCGACCCGCATTGCACAAGATGACTATGACATGGCCGACTTGGCCTATGAAATGAACGTCGAGTCTGCCAAGCTGGCACGCGCGGCTTGTGACAAGTTCTCTACCCCAGACAAGCCTAGGTTTGTATTGGGAGCGTTAGGCCCGACCCCCAAAACTGCCAGCATTAGCCCAGATGTGAACGACCCAAGCGCGCGCAACGTCACGTTTGAGCAGCTGCGCGCGTCTTACTACGAGCAGGTGCAAGGCTTGTTTGAGGGCGGCGCAGACGTGTTGCTGGTAGAAACCATTTTTGACACCCTCAATGCCAAAGCCGCGCTGTTTGCCATTGAAGAGTTTTTTGACGTTACGGGCGAGCGCCTGCCAGTCATCATCAGTGGTACGGTGACAGACGCCTCTGGCCGCGTGCTCAGCGGCCAAACGGTGACGGCCTTTTGGGCCAGCGTTCGCCATGTCAAACCTCTTGCCGTGGGCTTGAATTGCGCCTTGGGTGCGGCGTTGATGCGCCCCTATATTCAAGAGCTGTCAAAAGTGGCCACGGGCACGTACATCAGCTGCTACCCCAACGCGGGCCTGCCCAACCCCATGAGTGACACAGGTTTTGATGAGACACCAGATGTCACCAGCCGCTTGATTCACGAGTTTGCCGCACAAGGCTTGGTCAATATCGTGGGTGGCTGCTGCGGTACCACCCCCGAGCACATCGCCGCTATTGGCGATGCGGTCAGGCCTGAAAAAGCAAGGGCCGTGACGTGGGCGGCATACCGCGAAGCGGCCTAAACGCAGCAGTCTGCCGCTCGCCATGCCGCCGGGGCAGTTGCTACAACCAAGCGTTGGTCATGCTGTGTCTTGTAGGCAAAAAAAAACGGCCCGATTGCCATTGGCAGTCGGGCCGTGTACGCAGACTTAGTTAGTCGGGCTGCGTCTTAAGAAAGCTTCATATGTTTGGTGCGTATGTAGTAAACAGCAGCGCCTAATGCGGCACCAATGATCCAGGCGTAGCCAGACAAGTCGCTCAACATGGGCAACCAAACGGTGGCCACAGAAAAGACTGCACCAATGGCGAAGGCAATCACAGCATTGTCGTGCCAGCCATTTTTGTAGTGGTACTTGCCACCGTCCATGTTGTAGAGGTCTTCTTGGCTCAACACTTGTTTGCGAACCACGAAGTAATCCACAATCAAAATGCCGAACAGCGGCGCCAACGTGGCACCGAGCGTGTTGACGAAGCCACCAATACCGATTTGGCTGATCACTGCTGTCCACAAGCCACCAATCACCAAGGCGAAACCGGATGTGATCAGACCGGCTTTGCGAAAACCAATGGTGTTGGGTGACAGGTTGGCAATGCCGTTCACTGCAGGAATGAAGTTGGCTACCAAGTTGATACCGACGGTGGCTGCAAAGAATGTGATGGCAGCAATGACGCTCAAGAACACGCTGTCGGTGCGTGCCACAATTTCAGTTGGGTTGATGATGGCCTCACCGTACACCACAGCTGCACCAGCGGTTGTGAGCAGGGCCAAGGCAGAGAACAAAATCATATTCAATGGCAAACCCATGAGGTTGCCTTTAACCATGGCTTGCTTGTCCTTAGCAAAGCGTGAGAAGTCACTGAAGTTGATCATCACGGCAGAGAAGTAAGCCACCATGGTGCCGAAGATAGCTACAAAGCCAGACATCTCAGTTTTCCAAGTGCCCTCAGGGTTGGCAAAGATGCTTTGCGCCGCTGAAAACAACTGCCCATCTGACTTAGACCACAGCACAATGACCAAGGCGATCATCACGGCGTACACAAATGGGCCAGCCAAGTTTAAGAAACCTTCAACCCAGTTCATGCCGCGCCAGAAAATCAGGATGTGGAACGCCCACACAAACAAGAAGGCGACCCAGTCAATACCACTGAGGCCTAAAAACAGCACATCGCCAGCTTCGGCGCCTGTGAGGGATTTGATGAGCAGCGCCAAAGCGGTTGACGCAAAGTAGACTTGTGCGCCGTACCAAAACACGGCAACAACCGAGCGCAATACGGCTGGTAGTTTGGCGCCCGCCGTGCCCATGCTGGCCCTTGCAAACACTGGGTATGCAATGCCGTAGCGCTCGCCGGCTGCGCCGGACAAATTAACCATGAACATCACAAACAGGCTTGCGGCGATGAGGGCGGCAAAGGCCGTCCAGCCGCTAACGCCGAATGAAATAAACAAAGAGGCGACCAAGGTGTAGCCAAACAATGATTGGATGTCGTTGGCCCACACATTAAATATAGCGAACCAGCCCCATGTTTTTTCTTGGCTGGTGACTAGGCTTAGCGCGCTGTTGTCGTTGGATTGCATGTCTGTCTCCTTAAGTTGTCATATGCCGTGGTTAGCCTAGAAAGGCAGTGCGCACATGGCGTGTCGTTGGTAAGGACATTTGTATTTAATTGTGTATACAAAATGTGAAACAAATCTTAACGCGAGCAGGCCTCGAAAAATCACTAAAAAGCATTAAATACCTAGGGGTTTCTGCCCATTTTTTATGGATAGACGCTCTTTTTAGAAACAAAATTAATTACACACACGTTTTCTGTGTGCAATTACACGCCTGGCCTTAGACTGGCGTGTTGATTCAACACTCACTCCAACGCTTGTTAGGCGCACACCATGTTTGGCATCACCGATTTAGGCGTCTTTGTAGCTGGCACGGTTGCCATTGTGTTGTTGCCTGGGCCCAACTCGTTGTATGTGCTGACTGTGGCCACACGTGCGGGCTTGCGCATGGGCTATGCCGGCGCGTTGGGCATTGTGACTGGTGATCTGGTGCTGATACTGCTCACCGTATGTGGCGCAGCGTCTGTGCTCAATGCTTACCCGCACGTGTTCCACGCCATCAAATGGGCAGGTGCTGCTTACCTCGGGTGGTTGGGTTTGAAGCTGATATGGGGCGGTTTGCAAGGCTGGCGCACCAGCCAGAGCCAGCCGGGAATGGTGCACAGCATGGTGAAAGACCTGAAGCCTGTCAAAGAGGTCACTAGCAAAGCGGTGTATCGCAAAGCCTTGGTGGTGAGCTTGCTCAACCCCAAGGCCATATTCTTTTTCATTTCCTTCTTTGTGCAGTTTGTAGACCCCACCTATGCCAACCCGAGTGTGACGTTTGCCATGCTAGGCCTCATCGTGCAGTGCGTCAGCGTGCTGTATTTGAGCATGTTGATTGTGGGCGGGGTGAAGTTGGCAAACACCTTTGCCAAGCGCAAACGCCTTAGCGCATTGCTTAATAGTGTGGTCGGCTTGATGTTTATAGCCTTTGGCGTTCGACTGGCTGCCTAGCAAACGGTTATTATGGAGGCTTGCCGCTGAGGAGCGCTGCATCATCCCGCATGGCAACATGGCACGGCGGTGGCAGGCTCGGCGGACATCTTCACACGTGGCCAGCAACTGATGCATGGGATGTGTGGCAGATCCTACAACGGCGCTCACCTGAACTTGTACGCCATCAGGTGAGACCCGCTGTGAAACCAAACGAATCCTTAGCCAAACCGTTAGTCCAAACATTGCCACCCATGCTGCTTTCAGGCTTGGAGCCGCTGAGCGTGGGCACCAGCACCTTGTTTATCAACGTGGGGGAGCGCACCAACGTGACAGGCTCTAAAGCCTTTGCACGCTTGATTTTGAACGAGCAGTTCGAAGAAGCCTTGGCCGTCGCGCGCCAGCAAGTAGAAAACGGCGCGCAAGTGGTGGACGTCAACATGGACGAAGCCATGTTGGACAGCCAAGCGGCCATGGTGAAGTTCTTAAACCTCATGGCAGGTGAGCCAGACATTGCGCGTGTACCTGTGATGATTGACTCCAGCAAATGGAGTGTGATTGAAGCTGGCTTGCAATGCGTGCAAGGCAAAAGCATCGTCAACTCCATCAGCATGAAAGAGGGCCTTGAAGAGTTTTGCCGTCAAGCCAGATTGGTCAAGCGCTATGGCGCAGCCGCCGTGGTAATGGCTTTCGATGAGCAGGGGCAAGCCGACACCTATGAGCGGAAAATTGAAATTTGCGAACGGGCTTATCGTGTGCTGGTGGACCAGGTGGGCTTCCCGGCAGAAGACATTATTTTCGATCCCAACATCTTTGCTATTGCCACGGGCATTGAAGAGCACAACAACTATGCCGTCGACTTTATTGAGTCGGTGCGCTGGATTAAGGCCAACTTACCGGGCGCCAAAATTAGTGGTGGGGTGTCGAATGTGAGCTTTAGTTTCAGAGGCAACGACCCCGTGCGTGAAGCAATTCACACCGTCTTTTTGTACCATGCAGTGAAGGCCGGTATGGATATGGGCATCGTCAATGCGGGCATGTTGGGCGTGTACGACCAGCTGGAGCCCGTGTTGCGCGAACGCGCCGAAGACGTGGTGCTCAACCGCCGGCCAGACGCTGGCGAGCGGCTCATTGAGGTCGCTGAATCAGCCAAAGGGGCGGCCAAAGACGACAGTAAACAATACGAATGGCGCGCACTGCCTATACGCGAACGCCTAAGCCATGCTTTGGTGCGTGGCCTCAACGAATTCATCGTAGAAGACACCGAAGAGGTGTGGCAAGACATATCAGCGGGGGGTGGCAGGCCGCTGCACGTGATTGAGGGGCCACTCATGGATGGCATGAATGTGGTGGGTGACTTGTTTGGTGAAGGCAAGATGTTTTTGCCGCAAGTGGTTAAAAGTGCCCGTGTGATGAAACAAGCGGTAGCGCATTTGGTGCCCTATATCGAAGAAGAAAAACTGCGCATGGAAGCGGCAGGCAATGATGTGCGCAGCAGAGGAAAAATTGTGATCGCCACCGTCAAAGGCGACGTCCACGACATTGGTAAAAATATTGTCACGGTGGTGCTGCAGTGCAACAACTACGACGTGGTCAACATGGGTGTGATGGTGGCATGGCAAGACATCTTGAAAAAAGCCAAAGAAGAAAACGCAGACATTGTTGGCCTGTCTGGACTGATCACACCAAGCCTAGAAGAAATGCAAGCGGTGGCGGGCGAGATGGAAAAAGACCCGTGGTTTCGTGAGCGACAAACGCCATTGCTGATTGGTGGTGCAACCACCAGCCGTGTACATACGGCTGTCAAAATAGCGCCGCATTACAGCGGGCCTGTGGTGTATGTGCCTGATGCGTCTCGCAGCGTCAGCGTGACGACGGGACTGCTAGGCGACGACAAAGCCACGTATATTCAAGAGCTGAACATGGACTACGAGCGCGTACGCAGCCAACACGCCAATAAAAAGCAAACACCTATGTGGACGCTGGCACAGGCCAGAGCCAACGCCACACCCGTTGAATTTGACAACTACACGCCCACTGTCCCCAAGTTCATTGGCAAGCGTGTTCTCAAGGGAGTGGACCTGCACGAGGTGGTGCCGTTTATAGACTGGGGGCCGTTCTTTCAAACATGGGACTTGGCTGGACCGTACCCCGCCATTCTTCAAGACGAGGTGGTGGGCGAGCAAGCGCGGCAAGTGTTTGCGGACGCACAAGCGCTGCTAAAGCGCATTGTTGACGGTCGCTGGCTCACCGCCAATGCCGTGGTTGGTCTGTACCCCGCACAGCGTGTGAGCGACGACGACATTGCGCTGTACACAGACGAAACCCGTCAAACCACCGCCATGACATGGCATGGTCTGCGCCAACAAACCGAAAAGCAAATGATAGAAGGAGTGATGCGACCCAGCCGCTGTTTGGCCGATTTCGTAGCCACACCCGAACAAGGCGCGGACTATGTGGGCATGTTTGCTGTGACCGCAGGCATTGGGGCAGACGCACGCGCCAATGGCTATGAAGCAGCGCAAGACGACTACAACGCCATCATGATCAAAGCCTTGGCCGACCGCTTGGCCGAGGCCATGGCCGAGATGATGCACCAGCGCGTGAGAACAGACTGGTGGGGCTACGCATCAGGCGAGCAACTGAGCAGCGGCGAGTTGATCAAAGAAGCCTACCAAGGCATTCGTCCTGCGCCTGGCTACCCTGCCTGCCCCGACCACAGCGCCAAACGCGCCATGTTCGAGGTACTGCAAGCCGGCGACGTTGGTATGGCCCTGACCGATAGCCTAGCCATGACGCCTGCAGCCAGCGTCAGCGGCTTTTACCTAGCCCATCCCGACGCCACCTATTTCAACGTGGGCAAAATTGGCGAAGACCAAGTACGAGATGTAGCCCAGCGTAGCGGGGTGGACGAACAGCGGGTGAAGGTGTTTTTAGGACCTAACTTGTAGAGGCCTTGCCGCTGGTGTGCGCTGACCTCTGGTCCTTCACGGCGGGTGGTTCGTTCAATTGTGAGAACACCATCAGCATCGTGACAGGGCATGCGCAAACGTCGCATTCAACGGCTAGCGTGCCGCGACGTTACAACCCTGCTCTTTAAGCACGCGCTTGGTAGACGGTGGGTTATTTGTTAAAGCGACCGCAGGTCTGATGGGCCTGATCGAGAAGTTACCGCCGCAATTGGGGCATACATGCTTGAGAACGTTTGTTGCGCAGCTTGTGCAAAACGTACACTCAAAAGAGCAGATGAAAGCCTCAGTCGAATCAGGCGGTAAGTCTTTGTCACAGCACTCACAATTTGGTCTTAACGCCAGCATACGGGCCTCCCTTATCTCGCTACAGGACTTTATTGTGCACCTTCTACGCCATCTGCGCCGCACACCCTCTGGACAACGCAGGGCTACGTTCTACGTCAACAGTGGTGAATGCGAACGGCGCGGCGACCTGGCTCAAGCCAAAACAACGTACACGGCCGTTCCTATAAGAAAGGCTGCCACTGCGTAGTTGAAGACCATCAAGCCACGTGCACGTGACAGAAACGCACCCGTCCCGACGCCGAAACCTGCACACGCCCACTGGTTCCGAGTGGGTTTAGCCTGCCCTTGAGAAGAAGGCACAATACACACAATGACACCGACCAAGCCCCAGGATGTTGACTTGTGTGGTGACCCCATAGCGACCCCACATGCGGTGGGCACAGCCATTCAGTTGGTCAAGTCTGCCGCCGTACAGCGGCACAAGCCCAGCCCAGCGCAACTGTGGCTTAACAAATTGATGGGGCGCATAGGCCACCTCACGTCAGACTTGCAACGGCTTGATCAGCTGAAGCACACCTACCAAGCTCCCCACCACCAAGCAATGGCGGTCTTGGAGCGCGAGGTGGCCGAACAAAAAAAGGCCATCGCTATTAAACTACATGAGCACTTGGAGGTCAGCAACCTCACAGTCGTGCAGCGGCGCGACTTGTCTGATGTGGTGGCCAGCCTGCTGCGCATGACCGAGCACATGCAGGATCCAGCGTTGCTGGCCCTCATGGGCGACTACATCCCTCAACACCGTGAGAACGAGGCGTTGAAAAAAAGCATGCTGGCGTCGCGCACGGCTCAATTGCGCAAAATGGTCGAGGAGTTGCTCGGCCCAGAGGAGGCGGACAACATCCCTGACGACCCTGATGAGTTGATGGCTATTTTGCACAGCAAAATGGCTCAAACCCGGGCGCAGGAGGGTCAGGAGGACGCATTCGGGGCACACAGCACAAGCAAGCGCAAGCGCAAACGCCCCAGCGCCCCCGAACAACAATCACAGCAGCAGGCACAAGACACCAAAGCCACGCTGCGGAGCATTTTTAGGCAACTGGCCAGCAGCCTGCACCCTGACCGCGAAACAAACCACGTAGAGCGCGAGCGAAAAACAGACCTCATGAGCCAGGTGAATGCGGCTTACAAACGCCAAGATGTGGCCGCCTTGTTGCACATGCAAGTTCACATGCTGACTGAAGATGCCACCACCGTGGCTCGCCTGGGCGCACAGCAGATCGAATCCATGACGCGCTTGCTCAAGCAACAAGTGGCCAGCTTAAGCGCCGATGTCGAGTTGGCCGAAATGAGCGCCAGCCAGGCGCTGGGTATGTCACTGAGCGCACAAACCCACGACAGTGCCATTGAACGTGGCCTGAAACAGCAGCGCAGCCAGCTTCAGCAGCGTATTCAACAGCTGCAAAACGACGTTCAGGCCATACAAGAGGCGGGCAATCTCAAAGCTTGGCTGAAACAGCAACGCAAAATTCAAAAAAAACGGGCCAGGCAACAAGCCGTTGAGCAAGCATTGCTGGGGCGTGAATAAAGTCTAGCGCTCGTTCAAACCCGTTGGCGGCTGCGCGGCGGGCGACACCACATGGAGGCAACTGCCATTAATGCCCACCACCCAATACCCGCTGATACTGCACAGCCTCGGCCACGTGCACGCTGGCCACTTGCGGGCTGTGCTCTAGGTCGGCAATGGTTCTAGCTACGCGCATGACGCGGTGCATGCGCCTGGCAGACCATTGCAGCTTGGTGGCAGCTTGCTGCACAAACGCAGTGGCATCATGCGCCAGTTGCATGTGGGTGTTGAGCCGCTCCCCTATCAGCAAGTTGTTGGCGCTGCCCTGCCTGGACATGGCGAGTTGGTGGGCAGCTTCTACGCGTTGTTGTATGACGTGGCTGTCTTCGCCTTGGTCGTGTTGCTCGCCAGACTTGGTGTTGAGCAGTTGCTCTGGCGGGACGGCTTGCACGTTGATGTGCAAGTCAATGCGGTCTAGCAAGGGGCCTGATAACTTGCCTTGGTAGCGGCTGACTTGGTCTGGCGTGTCTCGGCAGGCTTTGGTGGGGTGGCCTAAAAAGCCGCAGGGGCAGGGGTTCATGGCGGCAATGAGTTGAAACTGCGCTGGAAACTCGGCTTGGTGCGCCGCACGCGCAATGCGAATAAGCCCTGTTTCAAGTGGTTCGCGCAGCGCCTCTAGGCTGGCCCGGCTGAATTCAGGGAACTCGTCTAAAAACAGAACGCCGTGGTGCGCCAGCGATATCTCGCCAGGTTTGGGCGGTGAGCCGCCACCCACCAAGGCCACGGCACTCGCCGTGTGGTGTGGCGCAGCGAAAGGGCGCACGCCGTAACGCGCAGGATAAAACCGCCCGACCAGTGACGCCACTGCAGCACTGGCCAAAGCCTCATCGGCGGTCATGGCGGGTAGCAAGCCGGCAAAGCGCTGCGCCAGCATGGACTTGCCAGCCCCGGGCGGCCCGACCATCAGCACGCTGTGCCTGCCAGCAGCGGCAATTTCAAGCGCCCGTTTGACCCCATGCTGGCCAAACACGTCACGCATATTGGGGCCATTGGCGGGGGGCGCTGGTGTTTGGGGTTGTACCACGCACCAGCCTGCGTCTGTTGCCGCGAGGCCTTGCTGCGCGCGCTGGGTGTCGGGCTGCAGCTGAGCCACCACGTCGCTGAGGTGTTGAGCGCGAATGACTCTGAGCCCAGGCACTCAAGCGGCCTCTTCGGCGCTGGTGGGCGGCAGTACCAACATGCGCTGGTCTGGGTCGGTGCCGCTTTGCATCGCCAAGCCCATGGCCAAAGCGCCACGAATGGCACGCAGCTCACCGCTGAGCGACAGTTCGCCTGCAAACTCATAGCGGGCGAGTTGGGCGTGGTCAATAAAACCAGCGGCGGCCAACACGCCTAAGGCAATGGGCAAGTCAAAGCGTCCAGAATCTTTGGGCAGATCCGCGGGTGCCAAGCTGACCGTGATGCGTTTGTTGTTGGGAAACGCCATGCCGCTGTTGACAATGGCGGCGCGCACCCGCTCACGTGCCTCTTTCACCTCGGTATCGGCCAAACCCACCAGCGTGAATGTCGGCAGGCCATTGGCCAAGTCGACCTCTACAGTGACCGGCTTGGCCGACAGCCCTGTCAAGGCCCTGGTGTGAACACGTGCCAAGCTCATGCCTATTCCCTCGTTTGAATGTCAGCGGGCTGTGATGACAGCTGCTTGTATGCACCAACAGTATTAATTTAATACTTTGTACGTCACATTACAAATTTATTAACTAAAAATAGGTATCGCATGCCGTTCGGACTGTCGCTGTGGGGCTGTGGCGCATCCGAAAAGAGCACGCCGGTCGCGCCAAGTGGATAGGAACTGGGTTAGGCGTGGACTTGTTGGGGCGCCGAAAATCTGGGCTGGGGTGTCTTGTTCTTCAACCCGTCCTTCGGCCACGCGGACCACCTTGTTGTGCCCACCGGTGACACAGCCAGTTGAGCCCAGTGCCCGTGCTGTCGTCATGAGCTTTTTCGGTGCATGCATTGTTTTTGGGCATCACAGCTGACACGTTTGTGTGCAAGATGCACCCTGGCGGTGCATGGCGCAGGCCGTACATACAGGCTAAGGGGGCTGGCACGGGTCGTGCAATAGTGATTTCAGATCTAATTTTTTTATAAAGGATTTGCCATGAAGTTAATCACCGCCATTATCAAGCCCTTCAAGTTAGACGAGGTGCGTGAAGCCTTGTCAGCCATTGGCGTACAGGGCATTACTGTGACTGAGGTCAAAGGCTTTGGTCGTCAAAAAGGTCATACAGAGTTGTACCGCGGTGCAGAGTATGTCGTGGACTTTCTCCCTAAAGTTCGTTTGGAAGCCGCCGTTTCAGACGCGCTGGTCGAGCAGGCCATTGAAGCGATTGAAGTTGCTGCACGGACTGGAAAAATTGGCGATGGCAAGATTTTTGTCACCACTGTCGAGCAAGTTGTGCGCATTCGCACTGGCGAAACAGGCGAATCAGCGCTGTAACGCAAGCGTTGCACACCTTTACACATTGATATTCAAAGAGGATTACAAATGACTTTCTCACTCCCCTCATCGTTACTAAAGTGGCTCGCCATGCCGCTGCTTGCACTGAGCGTCAGCGCTAGCGCTTTTGCGCAAGACGTTGCCGCCACGGTTGATAAAGGCGACGTCAGCTGGATGATGCTGTCAACCTTGTTGGTGATCATGATGACAGTGCCAGGTCTGGCATTGTTCTATGGCGGCTTGGTCCGCACCAAAAACATGCTGTCAGTGCTCATGCAAGTGCTGGTGGTGTTTTCCATGATCGTGGTGTTGTGGGCCGCTTACGGCTACTCACTGGCGTTTGGTGCAGAGGGCCTCATTATTGGTGACTTCAGCCGCGTGTTCTTGCTGGGCATCACGCCTGACTCATTGGCAGACACGTTTACCGAAGGCGTCAAAATCCCCGAATTCATTTTCGTGGCTTTCCAAGCAACGTTTGCTGGTATCACTTGCGCGCTGATTGTTGGCTCGTTTGCTGAGCGCATGAAGTTCTCTGCCGTGTTGTTGTTCAGTGCGCTGTGGTTCACATTTGCTTACCTGCCAGTGGCGCACATGGTGTGGGGCGTTGGTGGCTACTTGTTAGACAAAGGTGCATTGGACTTTGCAGGCGGTACAGTGGTACACATCAACGCTGGCGTCGCTGGTTTGGTGGGCGCCTATATGCTGGGCAAGCGCATTGGCTACGGCCGCGAAGCCATGGCGCCTCACAGCTTGACACTGACCATGGTCGGTGCCGCGTTGTTGTGGGTGGGCTGGTTTGGTTTCAATGCAGGCTCTAACTTAGAGGCCACTTCAGGCGCAACCTTGGCCTTTATCAACACCTTGTTGGCCCCAGCTGCCGCTGTATTGGCTTGGTGTATCGGTGAAGTGATTACCAAAGGCAAGGCCTCTATGTTGGGCGCTGCGTCTGGCTTGGTTGCAGGCTTGGTTGGTATCACGCCCGCTTGTGGTTCGGTTGGCCCTATGGGTGCCATCATGATTGGCTTGGCATGTGGTTTTGTTTGTTTGTGGGGCGTGACGGGCTTCAAGCGCATGATGGGCGCTGATGACACGTTGGATGTGTTTGGTATTCACGGCTTAGGCGGCATTGTTGGTGCCATCCTGACGGGTGTGTTCGCAGCCCCCAGTTTGGGCGGTACCGCTGGTGCTGATTTCAACATCGCCAGCCAGGTGATGATCCAGGCCGAAGGCGTGCTGATCACCATCGTATGGTCGGGTGTGGTTGCCTTCATAGCGTTCAAACTGGTCGACATGGTGATTGGTCTTCGTGTCAGTGAAGAAGACGAGCGCGAAGGTTTGGACGTGACGGCTCACGGCGAGACGGCTTACCACATGTAACATGCGTGGTGGCCAGTTTGGGCCCATCCCAACCTGGTCGCAGGGCTTGATACATCGGACAAAAGCGCCGCAACCCTTGATTGGGTTGCGGCGCTTTTTCGTCCATGCAGGGTCGGCAGGGCTGGGCGACAACAAATAATTGGTGTCAGAGCGTTCTAAAAATTCATCCCAACGGTGTAAGCCCACCGCTACCATTAACGCTATGCAAGTTCATACACCACCATCGCCGGCATTGGCCACCGACCCAACCCCTGAGCAGCTGCATAGAAGCCGCGTTGCTCCGCTGGCCGAGGCCATACAGGCTGCCCGCAAGGCAGGCACCGCCGTGCGCGTGCGCGGTGGGGGGACGAAAGATTTTTACGGCAACAGCCTATCGGGTGAGGTGTTAAGTACAGCGGGACTCGACCACGTGGTGGCTTACGAGCCTACCGAGCTGGTCATCACGGTTGGTGCGGGCATGCGCTTGCGGGAGCTGAACAGTTTGTTAAGCGCCAATCACCAGTGCCTGCCCTGCGACCCGCCGCAATTTGGGCCAGACACAACAGTAGGCGGCGTGGTAGCCAGTGCTTTGGCTGGCCCGGCACGGGCCAGCGTGGGCGGGGTGAAGGATTTTGTATTGGGTATAGAGGTGCTGGACGGAGGCGGCGAAGCGCTGCGCTTTGGCGGCCAAGTCATGAAAAATGTCGCTGGCTACGACTTAAGCCGGTTGATGGTGGGCTCTATGGGCACATTGGGCGTGCTCACAGAGTTGTCACTGAAAGTGTTGCCGATTGCCACAGCACAAGCAACGCTGAGGCTGCAATGTCCTCAAGCGCAAGCGCTCACCCTGGTTAACCAATGGGGTGGTCAGCCCTTGCCACTCAACGCCAGCACCTGGTTGTTAGAGCAAGGCCAAGCCGTCTTTTATGTGCGTTTGCGGGGCGCAAAAGCTGCAGTTGATACGGCGTGTACACGTCTGTCAGCCGAAGCCGCAGCGCACAACGTGGCTTGTGAGCAAGTGGCCACTGAGCAGGCCGACGGTGTGTGGGCCAGCTGGCGCGACCATGCGCACAGTTTCTTTAAACCAGCGTCGCCAGACCTGTGTTTATGGCGGGTGAGCGTGGCGCAAACCACCGCTGTGTTGGACTTGCCCTATGACTGCTTGGTCGAGTGGCACGGTGCGCAGCGTTGGTTGTGGGCACCTGCCAGCCAAGCGCCAGCCATACGCGCGGCGGCACAAGCCGGCGGCGGGCATGCCACTTTGTTCAGGGTGAGTGAGTCTGGCGGCGACGCTGACAAGCGCGTAGGCGTGTTCCATGCTGCACAAACGGTGGTGGCGCAAATAGGAGAGCGCCTGCAGCAGCAGCTAGACCCCAGTGGTGTGTTTGCCACCGGGCGCATGTAAGTGCACAACAAGCTACCGACAGTTGCAGTTTCAGCCGCAACTACGGGTGCCTATGCAGCACCTTTCTCCACGACACAAGCGTTAAAGACACGATGCAAACCACACTAGCCCCCCACTACAAAGACACAGTTGATGGCCAAGAAGCCGAAGCCATATTGCGCAAGTGCGTGCACTGCGGTTTCTGTACCGCAACGTGCCCCACCTACCAATTGTTGGGTGACGAATTAGACGGGCCACGCGGGCGAATTTACCTCATCAAGCAAGTGCTGGAGGGTCACATGCCTACGCGTAAAACACAGTTGCACCTAGACCGTTGCCTGACTTGCCGCAACTGCGAAACCACCTGCCCCAGTGGGGTGGAGTATGGCCACTTGGTGGACATTGGCCGCAAGCTGGTTGACGCACAAGTGCCCCGTCCTTGGGCAGAGCGCGCTGTGCGCACCGCGCTGAAAGAGGGTCTGCCTTCTAAGGTATTTGCGCCAGCCATGAAGCTGGGCCAGTCGGTGCGTGGCCTGCTGCCTGCTGCTCTCAAGGCCAAGGTGCCCGCCAAGCAAAACGCCGGTGTCTGGCCAACACGCACACACCCACGCCAAGTGCTGATGCTCGCCGGTTGCGTGCAGCCGGCCATGATGCCCAACGTCAACACGGCCACCGCCAGAGTCTTGGATGCGGTCGGCGTGCAAACCGTGGTAGCCCCAAGTGCGGGGTGTTGCGGTGCGGTGAAGTACCACCTGAACGACCACGACGGCGGACGAGCCCATATGCGCGCCAACATAGACGCGTGGTGGCCGTACATTGAGCCCGCCAACGGCGCCAAGCCTGTAGAGGCCATTGTGATGAACGCATCAGGCTGCGGCGTGATGGTGAAAGACTATGGCCACGTGCTCAAAGATGACGCCCACTACGCCGACAAAGCGCGTCGCATCAGTGCGCTCACCAAAGACCTCAGTGAGTTGTTGCCGGACTGGGTTGAGCCCCTGCGTGAGGTGCTAAAACCTGGTGTGGCGGCCAAGCACATGCTGGCCTACCACCCGCCTTGTACCCTGCAACACGGTCAGCAATTACGCGGCGGTGTGGAGCAGCACTTGGGGGCTTTGGGCTTTCAAGTCGCGGTGGCCAACAACGAGTCCAACTTGTGCTGCGGCTCGGCCGGCACTTACTCGGTGCTCAACCCCGGTTTGGCAACGCAGTTGCGTGACCGCAAGCTTGGCCACTTGCGCGAGCTTGGCGCGCCCACCATTGTGTCGGCCAACGTGGGCTGCATCAGTCACTTACAAAGCGGCACCGATGTGCCTGTGCGTCACTGGGTAGAAGTCTTGGACGATGCTGTTCAGGCGGCGTTGGTGTGATGCTTAGCTGCGGTATTCGGCGCGCGCTCTAGCGCAGCCATGACCGCAGCGGCAACGATAAAGGCTGCGCCCAAGCCAATGCGCGTTTGAAACACAGCCGCACCTAGCACCATGCTCGATACGCTGGCAAACAGCAGTTCGCTGAGCATGATGATGGAGGTGGTGGCGCTGCGAAGGCGCGAGGCGCCAAATTGCAAGGCCAAGTTGCCCACAACCAATGACGCTGACAAGCCCGCGGCCACCAGTGGCCAGTTGGGTGAGGCCATGAAGTTAGGCTCAGGCAATGCCAGCAGCCCCAAAGCCAAGCCGCCTCCAGCGACCAATGCATTGAGCACTACGCCGCCTAAGAACATGGCCAACACGCGCTCACCGCCTGTGTGTTGGTGGGTTCGGCGCAACAACACATTGTTCAGTGCGAATAAAAAGCCTGAACCCAAGGCCAATATGTCGGCCAAGTCTTTGGGCACTGGCCAGCCAGTGCCTGGCTCCCACAGCACGAGCCACACGCCAATAAAGGCCAGCACCAAGCGCAGCAGCGCGGCCGTGGAGGGACGTTCGCCCAGCAACCACCAGGCCAATGGTATTGCCCATGCGGGCATGGTGTAAAACAGCAATACCACGCGTATCACGTCGCCCGTGGTCACGGCCCAGTTAAAGCCTACGTTGGTGGCACCCGCTGCCAGCGCCAGTGCCCACAAGCCGCTAGAAAACAACACGCCGCGCCAAGCCGCTCGGTACCACATCCCAGCAAACAGCAGGGCTGGCACAAACACCAACAAGGTACTCCACAGAGGGTGAAAGCCAGCTGTTTGAAGCTCGCGAAGCGGCCACCACGATACACCCCAAATAAAGGCGTTGATCACCAAGCCAATAACCGCCCAGCGTTGTTCTACAACAGTCATACAGATTTAGGGTTCGACGCGATGTGGACCGTCGCGTGCAATGGCCAGCAGCTTGGCCATCTCGTCAGGGTGGTTGCGCAGGTTGCTCGCGTGCCAGCGTTGAATGATGTACATCACACCCGCTACGATCAAGCCAAAACACGCAATGGCAATGTATGAACTTACCCCAGCGCCCGTGGCAAAGCTGTAAATCAGGCCCAAAGCCAAAATACACGCTTGTTCATTGAAGTTTTGCACGGCTATGGAGCGCCCAGCGCCCATAAGGTTGTGGCCGCGGTGCTGCAGCAGTGCATTCATAGGCACTACCAAAAATCCGCCCAAGCCGCCAAGTAAGATTAAGAACGGAATCGCCACCCACACGTTGCCTATGACATTGAGCAGCAGTATCAGCAAGCCCATGGCCACGCCCAAGGGCATCACTTTACAGGCCATGTCTAAACGCATGCGCATAGAGGCAACGACCGCACCCACGGCCGTGCCAATGGCCACAACGCCTACCAACTTTGAGGCCTCTGTGGTTGAGTAGTTGAGTGCGACAGCGGCCCACGCCAACACGATGTAGCGCAGGTTGCCGCTCACGCCCCAAAACAGCGTGGTGGTGGACAGTGAAATCTGTCCCAACCTGTCGCCCCACAAGCGTTTGTTGCAGTGGTAAAAATCGGGTATCAATACCCACGGTTTGCGCGGCATGGGGCGCATAGCAACACCTGTATGCGGGATGCGGGTGTTGAAGCAAGCGGCCAGGGCATACACAACGACCAAACTGGCAATAGCGGCTTGGGCGGGCGTTTGAATGTGCATGTTGAGCATGGGCACGTCGATAGCCGCCAGCCAAGGGCCGATCACAGGGCCCACCAATTGACCGCCCAACACCACCCCCAAAATAATGGAAGCAATGGTGAGGCCTTCAATCCAGCCGTTGGCTTTGACCAGCTGCGAGGCAGGTAGCAGCTCGGTGAGAATGCCGTATTTGGCGGGCGAGTAGGCCGCGGCACCCAAACCCACTATGGCATAAGACATGATTGGGTGACTGCCCCACAGCATCATGAGGCAACCCACCACCTTGATGGCGTTGCTGACAAACATGACGTGGCCTTTGGGTCTTGCATCTGCGAAGGCGCCTACCCAAGGCGCCAAGAGCACATAGAACAAGGCAAACATAGGCACCAAAGCGGCAGCCTGCCACGTGGGTGCACCGGTGTTGCGCAGCAAAGCAACAGCGACGACAAACAGGGCGTTGTCAGCCAAGGAGCTGAAGAATTGCGCTGCCATGATGGTGAAAAAGCCGCGCTTCATGGGTGTTTGTGTGGGGTTCAAAAAATGAGCGTTCAACAAGACAGCCCGCGGCTGGTTATAGCATGTCTTGATAACGCGGTTGGGTTGGGCGTCAAACAAGGCTTCAGATTGAGTCAACAACACCATTTGCTACAGCGGCGTTATCCTAAGCAACACCTACAGATCTGTGATTGCCCATGCCCCGTCCTATTCGCGCTGTTATTCACCTAGAGAACCTGCGTCACAACTTGGCCCGTATGAAAGCGGCGGCCCCCCATGCGCGAGTATGGGCCGTGGTCAAAGCCAACGCCTACGGCCACGGTGTGGCGCACGCGTTTGACGCATTTCGTGGGGCAGATGGCTTTGCCCTGCTAGATTTGGACGAGGCACAGCGCATACGTGCCCTAGGCTGGCGTGGCCCCATATTGTTGCTAGAAGGGGCGTTTGAGGCACGTGATCTTGAACTGTGTTCGCGCCTAGATCTGTGGCACACGGTGCACTGCACCGAGCAGGTTGACTGGTTGGCTGCTCATAAAACGCAAGTCGGGCACCGGGTGTTTTTAAAACTGAACTCCGGTATGAACCGCTTGGGCTTTATGCCAGACGCTTTCCGTGCGGCTTGGACACGCCTCAATGCGCTGACACAAGTAGATGAAATATCGTTGATGACGCATTTCAGCGATGCGGATGGCGAGCGCGGCATTGCCCACCAAGTTGCAGCGTTTGAGCGTGCCACGCATGACTTGGCTGGCGCGCGCGCCTTGTGCAACAGCGCCGCGACCCTGCGCCATGCCAATGCACCATTGGCCGGTGAGGGCCACCACGGCCAGCTCAGCGCTGACTGGGTGCGTGCCGGTATCGCGCTCTATGGCAGCGCACCTGATTGTCCACAGGGCAGTGCGCAGTCGTGGGGTTTGCTTCCCGGTATGACGCTTAAAAGTCAATTGTTGGCGGTGCAACACTTACAGCCAGGCGACACTGTGGGGTACGGCTCTACGTTTATCGCCGAGCACGCCATGCATATAGGCGTGGTGGCCTGCGGCTATGCCGACGGCTATCCCAGGCATGCGCCTGGGCATAACGCGGCCGACACCCCGGTATTGGTAGACGGCATACGCACCCGGTTGGTGGGGCGGGTGAGCATGGACATGCTCACGGTTGATTTAGGTCCGGTCATTGCGCAGCGCGGCGCAATACCTGCCATGGGTACCGAGGTTGTGCTGTGGGGGCGCAGCAGTCGCGGCGCAGTCTTGTGCGCCGATGAGGTGGCCCTGAGCGCTCAAACCATTGCCTATGAGCTGATGTGCGCGGTTGCCCAACGGGTTCCGGTAGAGGTAGAACGCGCTGACAGTTAAATGGGTACAGACATGTATCGACTGCATTGCGTATCACATTGCAGTTCTTTTGGCACGCTTGGTGTGCCACCGGTATGGGGCTGGCGGCTCTGACATGGCTGAAGGCTGGGCCGCAGGTGGGCAAAGGGGCAGTGGCCAATACGTCTGCGGTGTGTGGTGCGCAATCACCGGGCGGCGCGGCGTCTTTGTCCGGTCTGTTACGGCATCTTTGTGCGCAAATGGTTAAGCTAGGCATTGCATTTTTGATTCAACACCACGGGACATACAAGTCATGAGCCAGCCCAACATACCCACCATCAGCCATTCCATCAGTGGCCAAGCTACCACCGGCACAAGCGCGCGCCGTCAACATGTGACCAACCCCGCAACCGGACAGGTTACCGGACAAGTCTGTCTGGCCAACGTCGCCGATGTAGGTGCCGCCGTTGCTGCGGCGAAAGCGGCGTTCCCTGCTTGGTCCAACACCCCACCTTTGCGCCGCGCGCGGGTGATGTTCAAGTACTTGGAGTTGCTCAATGCCCACCGTGACGAGTTGGCGCGCATTATTACGGCCGAGCACGGCAAGGTATTTACCGATGCCCAAGGCGAAGTCACACGTGGCATTGAAATTGTGGAGTTTGCCTGCGGTATTCCGCAGTTGCTCAAAGGCGATTACACCGAGCAAGTCTCCACTGGCATTGACAACTGGACCATGCGCCAGAGCCTAGGCGTGGTAGCAGGTATTACGCCGTTTAACTTCCCAGTGATGGTGCCCATGTGGATGTACCCAGTGGCAATTGCTTGTGGCAACACCTTCATTCTGAAGCCAAGCCCCCTTGACCCCAGCGCCAGCTTGTTGATGGCCGACTTGTTCAAGCAAGCCGGTTTGCCAGACGGCGTGTTCAATGTGGTCCAAGGCGACAAAGACGCGGTAGACGCGTTGCTGGTTCACCCGGATGTACAGGCCGTGAGTTTTGTGGGCTCCACCCCTATTGCCAACATCATTTACGAGACAGGTGCGCATCACGGCAAGCGCGTACAAGCTTTGGGTGGTGCAAAAAACCACATGGTCGTGATGCCCGATGCCGATTTAGACCAAGTGGTAGATGCCTTAATGGGTGCTGCTTATGGCTCGGCGGGTGAGCGTTGCATGGCCATTTCTGTTGCTGTATTGGTGGGCGATGTGGGCGACAAAATCATGCCTAAATTGGCTGAGCGAACCAAGGCGCTGAAGATCAAAAACGGTGTTGAGTTGGACGCCGAAATGGGCCCCATCGTGACCCAGGCAGCCAAAGACCGCATCACAGGCTATATCGACATAGGCGTGGCCGAAGGCGCAACACTGTTGGCAGATGGCCGTGTGTTTGCGGGCAAAGAGGCGGGTGCTGGATGTAATGCAGGCTTTTGGTTGGGTGGGTCTTTGTTTGATCATGTCACCACCGACATGCGTATTTACAAAGAAGAAATTTTTGGACCTGTGCTGGCATGTGTTCGGGTCGATGACTTTGCGCAAGCTGTGCAAATCATCAACGACCACGAGTTCGGCAACGGCGTGTCGTGCTTTACCAGCGATGGCAATGTGGCGCGTGAGTTTGCCCGTCAAATTCAAGTGGGCATGGTGGGCATTAACGTGCCAATTCCAGTGCCTATGGCGTGGCACGGTTTTGGTGGTTGGAAGCGCAGCCTGTTTGGCGACATGCACGCTTACGGTGAAGAGGGTGTGCGCTTTTACACCAAGCAAAAAAGCGTCATGCAGCGCTGGCCACAAAGTATTGCCAAGGGTGCTGAGTTTGTCATGCCCACGGCCAAGTAAGCACGCGGTGCGCACCCAGGATGGATGAAGACTGGATCACTGTGGCACGGTTCACCGATGTCAACCAAGCCTTTATTTTGCAAGACTGTTTGCAAGCTGCGGGCGTGCCCGCTGAAGTGGCCGATGCACATATGGCGCAAACGCATTCGCTGCTGGCTTTTGCCATACCAGCGCGTTTACAAGTGCCGCACAGCTGGCAAGCCCAAGCGCTGCGTGTGCTGGAAGCATTTGACCGCGGCGACTTTGCCTTGCCTGATGACCACGATTTGGGAGAACCCGAATGAGCACCACGACAGATACGAGCAGCAGCTCCGATCAAGACTTTGACTACATTGTTGTGGGCGCTGGGACCGCAGGTTGTTTGTTGGCCAACCGCCTAAGTGCTGACAGTACCAAGCGCGTGCTGTTGCTCGAGGCGGGCAAGCCAGACAACTACCACTGGATACATATACCTGTGGGCTACTTGTATTGCATTGGCAACCCGCGCACCGACTGGCTGTACAACACAGAGCCTACTGACGGTTTAAACGGGCGTGCGCTGCGCTACCCACGCGGCAAAACATTGGGTGGTTGCTCCAGCATCAACGGCATGATTTACATGCGCGGCCAGGCGCGTGACTATGACCAATGGGCGCAGCTCACTGGCGATGAGTCGTGGCAGTGGCGCAACTGCCTGCCAGATTTTTTAGCCCACGAGTCGCATTACAGCCTCGACGGCGCTGCCGAGCCGCGCAACCAGTGGCACGCCGGCGGTGGGGAGTGGCGGGTAGAAAAGCAGCGCCTGCGGTGGGACGTATTGGATGCATTTTCAGCTGCAGCCCAGCAAAGCGGTATCGCCGCCACAACGGACTTCAACCGTGGTGACAACGATGGCGTGGGCTATTTTGATGTCAACCAGCGCAACGGCTGGCGCTGGAACACCGCTAAAGCGTTTTTGCGCGGCATCAAGCACCGCGCTAATTTGCAAGTGCGCACCCAAGCGCAAGTCGCCAATCTACTGGTGCACAAAGGTGCGCAGGGGTGGCATTGCTCTGGTGTGACGCTGGTCAACGGCACCAGGCTTAAAGCCAATACCAGTGTCGTGCTGAGTGCCGGCAGCATTGGTTCTGCGCAGTTGTTGCAATGTTCAGGTATTGGCCATGCCGAGGTACTGCAAGCTGCAGGCGTGACGCCCAAAGTGGTGTTGCCGGGCGTGGGTGGCAACTTGCAAGACCATTTGCAAATACGTGCCGTATTTAAAGTCAGTGGCGTGCCCACGCTCAACACCATGGCCAACAGCTGGTGGGGCAAGGCCAAAATCGGATTGGAATATGCACTCAAACGCACAGGCCCAATGAGCATGGCGCCCAGCCAGTTAGGCGCTTTTACGCGCTCTAGTCCAGAATTGGCGCACGCCAATTTGGAGTTCCACGTGCAGCCCCTAAGTTTGGATGCATTTGGCGAACCACTGCACAACTTTGATGCCTTTACGGCCAGTGTGTGCAACTTAAACCCCAGCAGCCGCGGCACAGTCCATATCAAAACGCCACACAGCGTGGATGCGCCTGCCATTGCTCCGAACTACCTGTCTACGGACGACGACCGCCAAATCGCAGCCGACTCGCTCAAGCTGACCAGGCGCATTGTGTCGCAGTCTGCCTTAGCCCCGTTCAAGCCCGAGGAGGTCAAGCCTGGCGTGCAATACCAAAGTGATGCCGACCTGGCCACACTGGCTGGTGATATTGCCACCACTATTTTCCATCCCGTTGGAACGGCGAAGATGGGCACTGATAGCGACAAAATGGCGGTGGTTGACTCCAGATTGCGGGTTAGGGACGGGTCTGGTGGCTTGCTGGCGGGCTTGCACGTTGTGGATGCGAGCATCATGCCCACGATTACCAGCGGCAACACCAACAGTCCAACGCTGATGATTGCCGAAAAAGCAGCGCGCTGGTTACTCAAGGCCTAGGGAAAGTCCTGATACATTCAACGCATTTGCTTTGTTATATTGATTCCACTAGCAGGGAAGGCATCCAGTGCCCTTTCTGCTCGCGAGGGTCGAGGAGACATGTCGCTAATCTGTCCATAGAGACGTTCAAACGATGAAGCGCCGGTGCAAGCCGGCGTTTTTTTTCGCCGGTAGTTTGCCAACCCTGTTTTGGCTAAAGCGCTGTCGCCTTGTTTGCTTCGCCTGATCTACACATCCCCATGGAATTATTCATTGTTACGGCTGCTTCTTTTGTAGCTGGTTTTGTGGACGCCATTGTTGGCGGCGGCGGCTTGGTGCTGGTGCCGGCCATGTTTGCAACGTTCCCCAATGCACATCCTGCTACCTTGTTTGGCGTGAATAAAAGTGCATCTATGTGGGGTACGGCAGCCGCAGCATGGCAGTTTTCTAGGCGCGTACAACTGCCTTGGGCGTCTTTATTTCCAAGTGTTGTGCTTGCTTTGTTGGGGTCATTTATAGGCGCATGGCTGGTCACTGAGGTGTCGCCTGATTTTCTTCGCAAAGCCTTGCCTGTGGTGTTGTTGGCGGTATTGACCTATACCGTGGCCAAAAAGGACATGGGCCGCACGCACAGTCCACTACACAACGCCACAACAGAACGCCGCATCATGTGCGCTTTGGGTTTGGTGATCGGTTTTTATGACGGGTTTTTTGGCCCCGGCACGGGCAGTTTCTTTGTGTTTGCGATGGTGCGATGGCTCGGGTTTGACTTTTTGCACGCCAGCGCCAACGCCAAGGTGCTGAACCTTGCCTCAAACATGGCCGCATTGACGCTGTTCATCAGCACTGGGCACATTTGGTGGCATCTGGTTGCTTTTATTGCTGTGGCCAATGTGGCCGGCAGCCTCATTGGGACACGCTTGGCGCTTCGCCATGGCGCTGGCTTCGTGCGTGCGGCCTTTATTGTGGTCGTTGCGTTGCTGATTCTGAAAACGGCGTGGGACGCCTACGTGCTGTGAGCCCACGCTTGTAGCCTGCGCTGCGTGAGGGTTGGGGGCTTACTCTGCAGCCGTTGCTGTGGCTACGCTGGCTTTTGATGTGGCTGCAACAGAAGCGGTTGGTTCTGGCGGGTTGTTGGTGGGGTCTGCCACACGCAGCAGCGGCACGTCGCTGGCCAAGCGTTGTTGACCAATAGGGGTGGATGCCAGTCCCTTGCGCGCAGCCGCAATGTCTTCTTCGCTGGGGTACAAACCCAGCAGCAGGTAGTCGAACACCCGTCTGGCAATGGGCGCGGCATGGGCACTGCCAAAACCAGCGTTTTCAACAATCACTGCCAAGGCCACCTGCGGTGCTTCAGCTGGCGCGAATGCAATGTACAGCGAGTGATCGCGTTGCGCCTCTGCCAGTTTGTCTGCGTCGTACTTGTCCTGCTGACCAATGGTGACGGCTTGCGCGGTGCCGGTCTTGCCGCCACTGCTGTATGGCGCGCCCGCAAACACAAAGCGCGAGGTGCCTTCAACCGTCACGCCAACCATGGCCTCTTTGATCAAGTCGACATGCGACTGGGCAAAGCCAAGGTCAACGCCCTCGTTTTGTATGGTGTCTTTGGTGTTTCCACCGTGGGACTCGCGCATAGCGCCTACGACACGCGGCGCGTACTTGACGCCATCATTGGCCAAGGTGGCTGTGGCCGAGGCAAGCTGTAGCATGGTGAAGGTGTTGTAGCCTTGGCCAATGCCCAGCGAGATGGTTTCGCCTGCATACCAGCGTTGTTGGTCACTGCGTTTGTAGGCGTTTCGTTTCCATTGTTGGCTGGGCAACACGCCAGAGACTTCGCCCTGCAGGTCGATGCCTGTCAACTGACCGAAGCCAAATGGCGCCATGAAATCATGAATGGCATCAACGCCCAAGTCGTTGGCCAGCGCGTAGTAGTAGGTGTTGCTGGACTTTACGATGCTGGTGCGCAAATCTACTCGCCCTAAGCCTTCGTCGCCATGGCTGCGAAAGCGGTTACCACCAAAAATCCAGTAACCTGGGTCATATGTGGTGGCTTGTGGTGTGCGTTTACCAAGCTCTAGTCCGGCCAAGCCCATGAAAGGTTTGTAGGTTGAGCCTGGGGGGTAGCGTCCGCGCATGGCTCGGTTGAGCAGCGGCTTATCGGTCGAGTCACTCAAGGCGCGCCAGCTTTCAACGTCGATGCCTTCTACAAACAAGTTGGGATCAAAGTGTGGCATGCTCACAAAAGCTAGCACCTCGCCGTTGCGCGGGTCTATGGCAACCAGCGCGCCCCGGCGCGTGCCAAACAGCGACTCGACCATTTGTTGCAACTTGGCATCCACCGTTAAGACGATGGTTTTCCCTGGTCTGGCCGGGCGGCTATCTAAAGTGCGAACGGCATGGCCGCTGGCGGAGGTCTCTACGCGGTCGATACCTGTCTGCCCATGCAGCTCGCGCTCGTAACCTTGCTCAATGCCTAACTTGCCAATGTAATCGGTGCCGCGGTAGTTGCCTTTTTTGTCATCACTCCATTCGGCAATGGTCTCTTTTTCGCGCTGGTTGATACGCCCTATGTAGCCAATGAGGTGGCTGGCGGTGGAGCCCAAGGGGTAGTTTCTAAAAAAGCGAGCGCGAATGTCTACACCTTTAAAACGCCAGCGCTGTGCAGCAAAGCGCGCCACTTCGTCGTCGCTTAGCAGCGTGCGCAGCGGGATCGGTTCAAACGACTTTGTCTCGCCCATCAGCTTGTAAAAGCGGCGTTCATCGTGTTTGCTCACGCGCACCACTTGGGCCAATTCTGCCAGCGTTGTTTCTAAGTTGTCGACCAGCGAGGGCTTGATCTCAAGCGTGTAGGCCGAGTAATTGGAGGCCAGAACCGCGCCATTTCTGTCGGTGACTTCGCCGCGCATGGGTACCACGGGTACGACACCTGTTCGGTTGCTTTCAGCCTGCGCGTTCAGCGCTTGGTAGCGTATGACTTGCAGGTAGTAAGCGCGTGCTATGAGCAAGCCAAAGGCAAGTAGCACCACAGCGCTGGCAACCAAGATGCGCGTGCGAAAGCGGTCTAAGTCCGCCTTGATGTTGCGTATTTCATTTATGGCCACAGCTGCCTTATCACAATGGTCGTGTGTCGTCGGGGTTGTGAGCGCGACGCTGTGGTGCCAACAACAAGGTGGCCACAATAGGCCAAATAACGGCCTCTAGGATAGGGGCGCCAAGTGCGGGCCAGCCAGGTAGGCCGCTGCCCAGCAGCCAGCGCACGCCCCATTGAACCGCATGCGCGGCAAAAAACAAGGTGCACAGTTGAATGGCTTGGCCATCCAGCGAGAACCAACTAAGGCGTCTGTGCATGCTGACTGCAAAATAAGCCAGCAAGCTGTAGGCTAGGGCGTGTTCGCCCAACAATGAGCTGCTGTGTACATCCATGAGCAGGCCAAATACAAAGGCAATACCAATATTGACACGCCTGGTTTGATTGACGTTCCAAAACACCAACACGACGGACAAAAAATCCGGCAGCCACAAGCTGGAGCTGCCAAAAATTGTACTCAGCAGCATGTTGAGCAGCAAGGCGGCAATCAACGAGCCCCAAATAAACCAAAATGAGGCTGGTAACAGCAGTTGCTGGCCTGGACGCATGATCATGGTGTAACCCCCTCAGCGTCACGTGCACCAGAGCCTGCGCTGGCGCTCGGGACTTTGTTAGGAATCTCTTGCACAGGCATGACCAACACGTGGCGGGTGGCATTGACGTGAGATTGTGGTTTGCATCTAATACTGGCGTAGTTGGTATCCATCAACTGTGGAATATCCACAATCGTGGCAACGGGCAGGCCTGGTGGGTACACGCCGTCAATGCCACTGGTCATCAAGACGTCGCCCAGCTCAATGTCTGCGTTGCTGCTGATGAAGCGCAGTTCCAAATGCGTGCCGTCGCCGCCGACCTCTCCAAACAACACGTTGCGTTCACCAGTGCGGGCGTTGAGAACGGGCGTTGACAGGTTGCGGTCTGTCAGCAAGGTCACCTCAGAGGTCAACAAGTAGGCACGCGTTACCTGGCCATATACACCGTAGATATCAATGACGGCGGAGCCTGCGCGCACGCCGTCGCGGCTACCTTTATCGAGGATCACGCGCTTGGAATAGGGGGTAGGGGTTTGGGCAACCACACGCGCGGCAATGCCCTCGCTGTCTTGAGAGAGTTGCAAGTCGAGCAGGCGCTGCAAGCGCTGGTTCTCCAGCTTTAGAAACCCAACTTGCTGAACAGACAATGCTTGGTCTAACAGGCGTGCACTGAGCAAGCCGTTGGACTCAATGGCTTTACCCAGCGTTTGCGCATGCGCAGCCAGCCACTGCGCACCCATCACAGGTTGGCGCAGCACCCACTGGACTGGAAACAAGCTGGTCGCCAGCACATTCCTAACAGGCTGACCTATGGTCCAGCGCAAGTCTATGGTCATCAATGTCAACGACAGTGCGGTGTAGACCAGTAGCTTGGTGAAGGCGGTTGTGCCTTGTTTGAAGAATGCGGGAGGCGAGCGGTCTAACACAAGGCTAAGAGGGGCTCTGGTTGTTTGACGTCAGCTTATTCGTGTGAAAACACGCTGCCTAGGCTGTCCATGCGCTCAAGTGCCATGCCGCAGCCACGCACCACGCAGGTCAGTGGGTCTTCAGCAACCAACACGGGCAAGCCCGTCTCTTCCGCCAGCAAGCGGTCCAAATCATGCAGCAACGCACCACCGCCAGTGAGCATCATGCCGCGCTCGGCAATGTCTGCGCCCAGTTCTGGCGGGGTTTGCTCAAGGGCGTTTTTAACAGCTGAAACCACGTTGTTGAGCGGCTCTGTCAGGGCTTCTAGAATTTCATTGCTAGAAATAATGAACGAGCGTGGCACACCCTCAGACAGGTTGCGGCCTTTGACTTCCATTTCCTTCACTTCGCCGCCAGGAAATGCAGAGCCAATTTTTTTCTTGATGGCCTCAGCGGTGGGCTCGCCAATCAGCATCCCGTAATTGCGCCGAATGTAGTTGATGATGGCTTCGTCAAAGCGGTCGCCACCAACGCGAACGCTGCCCTTGTAGACCATGCCGCCTAGGGAGATAACGCCAACTTCAGTGGTGCCACCTCCAATATCAATCACCATGGATCCAGACGGCTCAGACACTGGCAAGCCAGCGCCAATGGCCGCGGCCATTGGTTCTTCAATTAGGTACACCTCAGAAGCGCCAGCACCCAAGGCCGATTCGCGAATAGCGCGGCGCTCAACTTGGGTGGAGCCACAAGGCACACAAATGATGATGCGCGGGCTGGGCCTAAAGATAGAGCGTGGGTGCACCATCTTGATAAATTGCTTGAGCATTTGCTCTGTCACCGTAAAGTCGGCTATGACGCCGTCCTTCATGGGGCGAATAGCTTCAATGTTGCCAGGCACTTTACCCAGCATGGCCTTGGCTTCCCTGCCAACGGCTTGCAATGTTTTTTTACCCTGGGGGCCGCCCTCGTGACGAATGGCAACAACCGAGGGTTCATTTAAGATAATGCCCTGGTCGCGCATGTAAATAACGGTGTTAGCTGTGCCAAGATCGATGGCTAAATCTGAGGAAAACTGGCGGCGAAAAGCTTCAAACATGTGGGCGTCCTGTCCTGGTGCGCGGCGGTATCATTTGTCAGAGAAAACGGCGTTAGCTCTGTACGTCATAGAATAAAAAGTAGCGTTATGGCAGTGTGCACTAGGCGCACATGCCATACAACGCTGGTTGTTTGCATGAAGCACAAGCGCACCAGTGAGCATGCATAAACAAAGACTGGATAATACCCCATTGCCATGGCTTAGAAGCGGACTTTACCGCTGTAAGGCACTGATTTGATGATAACTTATAAGCACCTACCAAACAATTTCTATGGCACTCACTAGTGACGACATGGCCCGGCTAAGCCGATTGGCCAGATTAGAGGTCAACCCTCAGACCCAACAACAGACGCTGGACACGCTCAATGGCTTTTTCAAGCTGGTGGAGCAAATGAATGCGGTTGACACCGATGGCGTGGAGCCGTTGGCACACCCTACAGATGCCATGGGTACGGTTGCCGAGTTGCGCTTGCGCGATGACGTTGTCAGCGAGCCTGCCACCGAGCAGGCCCGTACGGCCAACCAAGCCAGCGCACCTGCGGTAGAGCGTGGCTTGTTCTTAGTTCCTAAAGTGATTGAGTGAGGAAGTTGCCGATGTCTGCTATCCATGAATGGGGCGTGGCTGAAACAGCCCGCCAACTCGCTTCCAAACAGGTTTCCAGTACGGAAGTCACGCAGGCGCTGATCCAGCGCTGCGAGGCCTACCAAGGTATGGGTGCGTTTGTGCACTTTGCCCCAGAGCTGGCGCTTCAAAGCGCCAAAGAAGCCGATGTGCGTCTTGGTGCTGGTGAACGCGCAGCACTGTTGGGCGTGCCGCTGGCACATAAAGATGTATTTGTGACAAAGACCATGCCCACCACCGCAGGCTCACGCATGCTCGCTGGCTACAAAAGCCCATTCAACGCCACAGTCGTGCAGCGCTTGATGGACGCCGGCGCGATCAGCTTGGGCAAACTCAATTGTGATGAATTTGCGATGGGGTCTGGTAACGAGAATTCGGCCTACAGCCTTGTTAAAAACCCATGGGACACCAGCCGAGTGCCAGGCGGATCCAGCGGTGGCTCGGCTGCAGCCGTGGCGGCGGGGCTGGTGGCAGGCGCAACAGGCACTGACACTGGTGGTTCAATTCGCCAGCCCGCCAGCTTTTGCGGCATCACAGGTATCAAGCCCACATACGGTTTGTGCTCGCGCTTTGGCATGGTGGCATTTGCCTCAAGCCTAGACCAAGCTGGCCCAATGGCCAAAAGCGCAGAAGACTGCGCTGTGATGCTGTCACACATGACAGGACCTGATCTAGACCACGACTCCACCTCGCTTGACGTGGCCAAGGTCGATTACGTGGCTGCGTTGCACCAACCACGCCTTGGCGCGACAGCCGATAAGCCCTTGTTGGGGCTGCGCGTGGGCCTGCCAAGTGAGTTTTTTGGTGCGGGGCTCAGCGTCGACGTGAATGCGGCCGTGCAAGTCGCGCTCAAGCAGCTCACAGACATGGGCGCCACGTTGGTGGATATCAGCTTGCCGCGCACAGAGTTGTCTATTCCCGTGTACTACATCATTGCGCCCGCTGAGGCTTCTAGCAACTTAAGCCGCTTTGATGGTGTGCGTTACGGTCACCGCGCAAAGGACTATGACGACTTGGGTGATATGTACCAAAGGTCACGCAGCGAGGGTTTTGGCCCAGAAGTACAGCGCCGCATCTTGATTGGGGCTTACGTGTTGAGTCACGGTTATTACGATGCCTATTATGTGAAAGCTCAAAAAATTCGCCGCCTCATTGCACAAGACTTTCAAGCTGCGTTCCAGCAGTGCGATGTGATTGCTGGCCCTGTGGCACCGACTGTGGCGTGGGGCATTGGCGAAAAAAGCAATGACCCTGTGGCCAACTACTTGGCCGATATTTTTACCTTGTCAACCAGTTTGGCGGGGCTGCCAGGCATGAGCGTGCCAGCCGGGTTTGGTGCTGGCGCAATGCCCGTGGGTTTGCAGTTGGTGGGCAACTATTTGAATGAATCCGCTTTGTTGCACACCGCTCATAGTTTTCAGCAAGCCACCGACTGGCATCGACGCAGCCCCAGCTTGCTCACCCCGGGAGCAGCAGCATGAGCGCCGTAGCACCTCAAAAATCCCTGCTAGTGAACGGCTATGAGGTCGTTATTGGCTTTGAGACGCACACCCAACTGTCGACACACTCTAAAATTTTCAGCCGCTCTAGTGTGGCTTTTGGTGCCGAGCCCAACACGCAAGCCAGCGTGGTGGACATGGCCTTGCCAGGCACCTTGCCCGTGATGAACAAAGGTGCGGTTGAGCGTGCCATTAAGCTGGGGCTGGCTGTCGGTGGCTATGTGTCAGACAAAAGCGTATTTGCGCGCAAAAATTATTTTTACCCAGACTTGCCTAAAGGCTACCAAATCAGCCAGTTTGAAATCCCAGTGGTACAAGGTGGCGCCGTTAGTTTTTTACTGGACGGCGAGCCCACCAGTGTAAGGTTGGTACGCGCCCATCTTGAGGAAGATGCGGGCAAGTCATTGCACGACGACTTTGTAGGCCAAAGTGGCATTGATTTAAACCGCGCCGGCACGCCGCTGCTTGAAATTGTGACTGAGCCCGATATGCGGTCCAGCGCCGAGGCTGTTGCCTATGCCAAAGAGCTTCACAAATTGGTAACGTGGATTGGTATTTGCGACGGCAACATGCAGGAGGGGAGCTTTAGGTGCGACGCCAACGTCTCGGTGCGCAAGCCAGGCGCTGAGCTGGGTACCCGGCGTGAGATCAAAAACCTGAACAGCTTTCGCTTCATGCAACAAGCCATTGACTTTGAGATCTTGTGGCAAATTGAGCAGATTGAAGACGGCTATGCGATTCAACAAGCAACTGTTTTGTTTGACCCAGACACTGGCGAAACCCGTGCCATGCGCACCAAAGAAGATGCGGCCGATTACCGCTATTTCCCCGACCCTGATCTGCCGCCATTGGTCATTTCTCGCGAGTGGGTCGCGCGCGTGCAAGCCGCCATGCCTGAGCTGCCCCGTGTGATGGCCAAGCGGTTGATTGAAACGCACGGGCTGTCCGTTTATGACGCCGATATGCTCACTGCGAGCCAACACACGGCGGCCTACTTTGAAGCGGCCACCTCAGGTTGTGGCCAGCCCAAACTGGTAGCCAATTGGATGATGGGCGAGTTGTCCAAGCGTTTGAATGGAGACGGTTTGGAGATTGCGCATGCGCCCGTGCAAGCGCTGTTGTTGGCGGCACTGGTTGCCCGTATTCAAGACCAAACCATCTCCAACAACGCCGCGCGCCAAGTGTTTGACGCCTTGTGGAACGGAGAAAGCGCTGATGTCGACGCCTTGATTGAGTCCAAAGGCCTCAAGCAAATGAACGACACTACGGCCTTAGAGGCGATCATTGCCGACGTGGTCGCTGCCAACCCCGACAATGTAGTGCAATTCAAGGCGGGCAAAGACAAGGCGTTTAACGCGTTGGTTGGTCAAGTCATGAAAGCCAGCAAAGGCAAAGCCAACCCGCAGCAGGTCAATGACTTGTTGCGTGCGGCCCTAGAGGCTTGAGTCTACAAAGCTAACAAGTTGCGCCGGGCAACGTCGGGTTGGCTTGAGCGCAGGCGCCGCTAGTCGGCAACGCCATAGCGTGTGCGGTAGGCCTGCACACGCTCAAAGTGCGCTTGCATATCGGTGTTGCTGGCTTGGTCTGGCGCCAAGTAGCTCAGCAAGTCTGTCAGCGCAGCAATGGCGCACACCTGCAGCTTGAGTGTTTCGCGCACGTACTGCACCGCGCTGTGTGGTGTATCGACCACCTGGCCATTGATTACCTGTGTGGCCATTTCTTGGCGGTCTAGGGCAATGGCAACGCCGCAAGCCGTTGCGCCGGCGGCGTTGATCAGGGCAATCGACTCGCGCGCGGCAGTGCCAGCGCTCATCACGTCGTCAATGATCAGCACACGGCCTGCCAGGGGGGCGCCCACCAAGCTGCCGCCTTCGCCATGGTCTTTGGCTTCTTTGCGGTTGTAAGCTACAGGAAAATTGTGGCCCATGCGCGCCAATTCAATGGCCACAGCTGTGGCCAAAGGGATGCCTTTGTAAGCCGGGCCAAATAGCATGTCAAACTCAATGCCGCTTGCCAAAATGCGCTGTGCATAAAATTGAGCCAAGCGCGACAGTTTGGCGCCATCGTCAAACAGGCCCGCGTTGAAAAAGTAGGGGCTCAGTCGCCCCGCCTTTGTTTTAAACTCACCCAAGCGCAGTACGCCTGCGTCAACCGAAAAAGCTACAAAGGCCAACGCCAAGTCATTTTTACTGGTGTTGGTTGATTGTTGTGTAGAGCCCATGACCCAATCCTTGTTCAAACTCACTTCGCTCAACCTCAACGGCGTTAGGTCAGCCGCACGCAAAGGCTTGGCTGATTGGGTGGAGCAACTTGCCCCCGATTGTATGTGCGTACAAGAGCTCAAAGCCCAAGAGCCCGATATAGCCGGCACACTGGATGTGATTGCCAGCTTGCCGGGGCGCTTTCATTGCGCTGAGAAAAAAGGCTATTCAGGTGTTGGTATTTACACCAAACATGAACCTAGCGACGTGGTGCGGGGCTTTGGCAGCGCCGAGTTTGATGCAGAAGGGCGCTACATAGAGCTGCGCTTTGACACGCCCAAGTCCAAGCGCAGCATCATTAGCAGCTACTTCCCCAGCGGCTCCTCAGGCGACATACGCCAAGGCGCAAAGTTTCGTTTTCTGGATGCCATGGGTCCTTATTTAGAAAGCTTACGGACCAGTCGCGAGTACATCTTGTGCGGTGACTTAAACATAGCCCACCACAATATCGACCTCAAGAACTGGCGCAGCAATCAAAAAAACAGTGGCTTTACACCCGAAGAGCGCGAGTGGATGACACGGTTTTTAGCAACAGGCATGGTGGATGTGTACCGCCAACTGGAGCCTACAGCCACAGACGAGGCCTACACCTGGTGGAGCAACCGAGGCCAGGCGTGGGCCAATAACGTGGGTTGGCGCTTGGATTACCACTTGGCCACACCAATTACTGCCGCCACGGCCACAACCAGCCATGTGTTTAAAGCGCAGCGCTTTTCTGACCATGCCCCACTGACAATTGGCTACGACTTCTCGTTATGAACTGGGAGGTCGCCCAAGCGCCCACACAGCCAATGCAACCCACACATTGGTGGGGCTGGGCTGGCTTGGCTGTGGCCATTCATGTGGCGGTGGCTTTGTCGTTGTGGTGGTTGGCGCAGAACGCAGCAAGCGTGGGCGGTGTGGTGGACATCAAGAATGAAGCCAGCGCATCCGCCAACGCAAACGAGCAGCGCTTGCTGTGGGTGAGCCGTGCAGACGTGACACATCCGGGTGAACAAGCAAGCGATTCGCTGGCCAAGGTGCGCTTGCAAGCGCTGGCTGAACCACTCGCCACACAACCCATCACCGAGCCAGCACGTGTTGTACAACCCCGTGCTGAACGGCTTGCCCCTGTTGCGGTGGCTATCAGCGGACAAGCGGCAGGCGCGCAAGCAGTTGTACAGCCTTTACAAGCCCATGTGGTGCAGAGCGAAGCGACGTCTGTGGCCAATGCCAATACCGAATCTGAGCCCTCAGACCAGGTCTCACCAGCATTAAGCGCTGCCGCTTCAGTTGGTGCAGCCATTGCCGATGCCCGCGCGGGTGCAGATGCCATTGCCGCTGGTGTTGATGCGCCCACTGCAAGCGCTACCCACAACCGCGCACCACATGCTGTTCAAGCCTCAAGTCCGCCACCAGACTACCCGGCACTCAGCCGTCGCCTAGGAGAGCAGGGCGAGGTAGTGCTACGCGTGCAGGTCAGCGCTGGCGGTCATGCTTTGGCTGTTGAGCTGGCCAAGCCCAGCGGTTTCGATCGTTTAGACCGTGCTGCGCTGCAAGCCGTTGGCAAGTGGCGTTTTGTTCCGGCGATGGCCGATGGCCAATTGCTAACAGCGTGGTTTGAGGTGCCAGTGCGGTTCGAGTTGCGATGATATGTGGGCGTTGTATGCGCCCGAGCGCTCCTATTGGCGTAACCCGCGTGTATATTGACCGTCTAGGCAACACGGCTGACCATGTGGCGTTGTACCCGTCTGACAGAAGCTTGTCTTGATGGCCCATGTGTTGTTTGCTGGTAGCATTAGCCGCACGAATTTACCCGCTCGGCGGCCACTGATTTTAAAACCGCAGCACTACCCAGGGCCCGGGACTACAGGGTGTCGATACCGTGTGCAGTCCTGGTCATAGCGTTGCCGTGCATGTGGACGGCATGCCGAAGCAACCCTTTGTAGGTGCAATCTAATATGACAAATAACAACGCCAGCAGCACCAGCACCGACCCAGTTGCCACAACGTGGCAGCAAGGCTTGTCCGCGCTGTTGCACCCACGGGTGGCCACCATGTTGTTCTTGGGCTTCTCGGCTGGCGTGCCCATTTTGCTTATTTTTTCCTCGCTGTCGTTGTGGCTGCGTGAGGCCGGGGTAGAGCGTGCTGCGGTTACGTTTTTCAGCTGGGCCGCATTGGGTTACTCGTTTAAGTTTATTTGGGCCCCGCTGATTGACCAGTTGCCTGTGCCACTTTTAACCAAGCTGTTAGGGCGCAGACGTGCGTGGTTGTTGGTGTCGCAATTGTTGGTCATGGTGTCTATTGCCATCATGGCCAGCGTGGACCCCGCTTCAGCCTCAGACGCGCTCACCATGATGGCCGTTGGCGCCGTGATGTTGGGGTTTTCTTCTGCCACGCAAGACATAGTGATTGACGCTTACCGCATTGAGTCGGCACCGATGAATTTACAGGCCATGATGTCGTCGACCTACATCGCTGGTTACCGCATTGGTATGGTGATTGCCGGTGCCGGTGCTTTGTACCTGGCTGACTACTTTGGTTCGACCAAGGCGACTTACAACTACGCTGCGTGGCAAACCACCTACCTGATCATGGCAGCAACCATGCTGGTGGGGGTCGTTACAACTTTTGTTATAAGCGAGCCGCAGGTTGCGGTCACGCAAGATGCCGAACGCACCGCAAGCACCGCTTTAAGTGGTACAGAAAACGTGCGTATTTTGGGTGTGTTCGTGGTGGGCGTGGCCAGTTTTATTGCGCTGTTTGGCATGGTCGGCGATGTCGCAGACGGCTTGAGAGCGCAGTGGTCTGTGGGCCCGTTGTCAAGCTTTGTGCTGGAAAGTCTGCGTCTGTTGCTGTCTCTTGGGGGCGCGGTGCTGGTGGGCAGTACCTTGGTTCAATTGGGTGTTGCACCTGTGTCATTGGCCAAACGTACGTGGTTGGCGCCAGTCAATGATTTTTTTCAACGCTATGGCCACTCCACCGCATGGTTGGTGCTGGCCTTGATCGGCCTGTACCGCATTTCAGATATTGTGCTGGGTGTCATCTCCAATGTGTTTTACCAAGATATGGGTTTTAGCAAGCCAGAAATTGCCGCGGCTGTCAAAACGTATGGCGTGCTGATTGGCATCGCTGGCAGCATACTAGGGGGCATTGTGGCCACGCGTGTGGGCGTTATGCGCACCTTGATGTGGGGTGCGCTGTTGTCAGCATTGACGAATTTGGCCTTTGTTGCGTTGGCTATGGCTGGCCACGATGTGGCGATGATGTACGCCGTGGTGAGCGCCGACAACTTGGCAGCGGGATTCGCAAGCGCGGCGTTCGTAGCGTTTTTGTCAAGTTTGACCAACGTGTCGTTCACGGCGGTACAGTACGCCATTTTCAGCTCACTCATGACATTGCTTCCTAAGACTTTGGGTGGTTACTCAGGCGGTATGGTTGAGGTCTGGGGTTATCCGTATTTCTTTGTATTGACGACCATCATTGGGTTGCCAGTGCTGTGGTTGGTGCACATGGCTGGCAAGCGTTTGGCTGTAAAGACTTAGCGCCCTCTTGTCTTTACAGGATACGGTTTCTACGCTCGTTTCATGGCAGCTGTACCACCCACCGCAGGTTGTTATCGAGAATAACCAATGCCTGCGCCCACATGGGCTGTGTGCGGCATGGCCTTGGGACATCCGTTGATGTGCGTTGACCCCAATACGGTAAGTGACGGACTCGTCAGCGCAGCCGTGTTGTTAAAATTCACTATTAGTCGTATAAAAAATTGATGAAAACAATTTTTTATAGTTAAAAAGAGTTACTATATGCTTGTTGCTGTCACATTTTATGTTTGGCAACGTCCCATCGTTCACGCACCATCCGTGGCGCGTGAGCAATGAGATTTCAGGGGGAAACAAGGCGTAACAGCCTATTTACAAACCACCTTCGGGTGGTTTTTTTTCAACTGCATTCCATCTAGGCACCAGTCGGGTCATCGCGCAAGCAGCGCGCAGCACAAAGAGCCCAACAGCAGCCATAAACAAAAGCAATTCGCTAGGCCAAAAACGCTCGCTTACCCGGCACATTGCAGGACAAGCTCGGTGACGGGAGGACGTAGCGCCCGCATACAACGCCATGATCAGCAACGGGCCCATGGCGTTGGTATTGATCAGGCTTTGCCAAAAGCTATCGGCGTGTTGTTTGGTGACTTGCAGCACAAAGTGCGCACATCTCGCCTGACAGGCAAGCAATTAAACCAGCAGCACATGGTGCTGTTCAAGACAGCCAGATATGGACAGCAATGCGTGGCTGCTTGGACGGCAGCGGCAGCACCAGCTTGCAACAATCGGCGTGTGTAAGTCCGTTGGTGGTGCATGGTTGTTGTAGGGTGGGTTTGCATCTACCTGCTGTGCTGTCCTCAGTAAGGTAACGCCCTCTTTGAGTCTAAATGTCCCCAGCACTGTGCCGTGCAGTGCATAAAAAAGCCCACAGACCTAAGGTTTGTGGGCTTTCACAATCGGTAGTTGAGGCAATTAAGTGGTGGCTACAGCAGTGTGCAATGATTGACCAAGTTGCTCAAAGTGCGTAACAGCGGCTGGCGTCAGTACCAAACGTTTGATGCGTGTGTCACTGGCGTCTTCGTCTGTGGCAATCAGGCCCATTTTTCGCAGGCGGGCAATGCGCCTGTGCATGGTGGCCGGCGAGCCCAAGTCCGACAAACCCATGGCTTGCATCACGGTCAGTGGACTGTCCGCCAACCACTGAACTGCCAATGCATCAAGCAAGGCGCTTTCATTGGCACCTAGCGATGGCTGCGTGGGGGACCCTTCCACTGCTTTGACCAGTTGTAAAAAGCGAAGGTAACTTGTAGCAAACGGTGATGAACATTGGGACATTGACGCTGTCCTTTTTAAAAGAAATAGTCCAAAAAATATAATTTAGCTAAGAAGATTAATAAATTATAGCGGCATTTTGGACAGAAGTGTAAATAATAGTGTTTATCTTTTATATATGTGGTAGACAAATCCTAAAAAATAGGTATTTATATAGTGTGTTTATTTATTTTTTAGAATTAAAAGAGTAATTTCTTTGTTTAATCGAAGAGAGTGAATGCTTACAGCCAAAGGGTGAACCCGCGGTATATTTAAGACATGATTTTAGTAACAGGCGGCGCCGGCTTTATAGGTGCGAACTTTGTGTTGAATTGGTTGGCCCAGTGCGATGAGCCTCTGGTCAACCTCGATAGTCTGACGTATGCCGGCAACTTGCAGTCACTGCAGTCGGTGGCGAAGAACAGCAACTACCATTTTGTACAGGGTGATATCGGCGATAAGGTGTTGCTAGAGGCCCTGTTACAGCAGCACCAGCCTCGCGCGGTGGTCCATTTTGCTGCGGAAAGCCATGTTGACCGCTCCATTCATGGTCCAGCGGACTTTGTGCAAACCAACATAGTAGGTACCTTTCACTTGCTAGAAGCTGTACGCCATTACTGGGGGGGCTTGAGTGCGCATCAAGCAGGCGCTTTTCGCATGCTGCATGTGTCTACCGATGAGGTCTATGGCAGCTTGAAAGACGCTGACGCACCGTTCACCGAGCAGCATGCGTTCCAGCCCAATAGCCCTTACTCAGCCAGCAAGGCGGCCAGCGATCATTTGGTGCGGGCATGGCATCACACGTACGGCCTGCCCGTCCTGACCACCAATTGCAGCAACAACTATGGGCCTTATCATTTCCCAGAGAAACTAATTCCGTTGGTCATTCACAATGCGTTGGCCGGTAAAACCCTGCCCATTTATGGCGATGGCCAGCAAGTGCGCGACTGGCTGTATGTCAGCGACCATTGCAGCGCTATTTGCGCCGTACTACAGGCTGGTCGTTTGGGCGAGACATATAACGTGGGCGGCTGGAACGAAAAAACAAACCTCGAAGTTGTGCACGCCATATGCGCGCACTTAGACCTTGCTAGGCCATTGCCTAATGGCAGCTATGCAGACCAAATAAGTTTTGTGACCGACAGGCCTGGCCATGACAGGCGATACGCCATAGACGCCAGCAAGCTCGCCAATGAGCTGGGTTGGAAGCCGGCAGAGACATTCGAGACGGGCATCGCTAAAACCATTGACTGGTACCTGAACAACCAGGACTGGGTGCTCAACGTCACGTCTGGCGCTTACCGCGACTGGGTGAGCCAGCAATACGTCACCGCACAAGCATGAGCTTTCAACAGGGGGTTCAAACAGTATTATTGATTGGTGCCAATGGGCAAGTTGGCCATGCGTTGAAATCTGCTGGCGCAGACATAAACACCCCGTTTGAATGGCATGCTACGACGCGTGCAGATCTTGACGTGAGCAACTTCAGCGCCGTTAAAGACCTGGTGCGCACGCTCAAGCCAAATTGGATAGTCAATGCGGCCGCCTACACCGCGGTCGACAAAGCTGAGACAGAGGCACAACTGGCCCAACGCATCAATGCCGATTTGCCACACACACTGGCTGTAGAGGCGCAAGCCTTGGGTGCGGCTGTGGTGCACTACTCAACCGACTATGTGTTTGATGGTCAAGCCCACAGCCCTTACACAGAAGCTGACCAGCCCAACCCACAATCGGCTTACGGGCGTAGCAAATGGGCGGGTGAGCAAGCAGTCACAGCCCATTGCGAGAAGCACTTGGTCCTGCGCACATGCTGGGTGTATGGTGCGCATGGCGGCAACTTTTTAAAAACCATGCTGCGCTTGGCACAACACAAAGACAGCTTGCGGGTCGTGGCTGACCAGTGGGGCGCACCCACCAGCGCCGATCTGATTGCTCGCACCACGCTGGGCATGATGCATGTGTGCGATAGCAGCGAGCACCCCCCGTGGGGTACGTACCACGTCAGCGCAAGCGGGCGCACCAACTGGCACGCCTACGCTTGCGAAGCCATCGCACAGGCCAAACGCTTAGGCCTGGTTACAAGGCTTGACGCTGAAGGTATACAGGCTATACCTGCCAGCGACTACCCAACGCCGGCCAGTCGCCCTGCCAACTCATGCTTGAATACCGACAAACTGGCAACAGTGTTGGGCCATCCATTGGCAGATTGGCACAATGGCGTACAAGACACTATTCAAGAATTGGCCGCCAGCGGCTGGAGACATCTATGACATCACAATTGGCACCGCGCAAAGGCATTATTTTGGCTGGGGGCTCAGGCACGCGGTTGTACCCAGTCACGCACGCTGTCTCCAAACAGTTGATGCCTATTTACGACAAGCCCATGGTGTATTACCCACTCACCACGCTGATGCTCACAGGTATAAGAGATGTGTTGCTGATTTCAACACCGCAAGACACGCCTACATTTGAGCAGCTACTTGGCGACGGCTCGCAGTGGGGCATGACCATTCAATATGCTGTTCAGCCAAGCCCGGATGGTTTGGCGCAGGCCTTTGTTATTGGACGTGACTTTGTAGGCAATGGGCCAAGCGCATTGGTGTTGGGCGACAATATTTTTTATGGCCACGATCTGGAGCCTCAACTCAAACGCGCCAACGCAAGCCAAACCGGCGCAACGGTGTTTGCTTATCACGTGCAAGATCCACAGCGATACGGCGTGGTGGCGTTTGACGCCAACCGAAAAGCCTTGTCCATAGAAGAAAAACCAGCCCAGCCCACATCTAATTTTGCGGTTACTGGCTTGTACTTTTATGACAACCAAGTGCTTGATATGGCGCGCGACTTAAAGCCTAGCCCACGCGGCGAGCTAGAAATTACCGACATCAACAAGTTGTATTTAGAGCGTGACCAACTCACGGTTGAAAACATGGGCCGTGGTTATGCATGGCTAGACACTGGCACCCACGACTCGCTGTTAGAGGCCAGCCAATTTATTGCGACATTACAAAAGCGACAAGGCTTGATGGTTGCCTGCCCGGAAGAAATTGCGTGGCGGGCTGGTTGGATAAGCGCACAGGATGTGCTCAGATTAGCCGCGCCTTTGGCCAAAAGCGGCTATGGCCAATACTTGAACAGTTTGGTGCAATAAGCGCATGCCCTATACCGTAACAACCACACCGCTTGACGGCGTACTGCTGCTAGAGCCCAAGGTGTTTGGGGATGAGCGAGGTTTCTTTTTTGAGAGCTTCAACCAGCGGGACTTTGACCAAGCCACAGGCTTAAGCGTCCAGTTCGTTCAAGACAACCATTCCAAATCAAGCCAGGGCGTATTGCGTGGCCTGCATTACCAAATACAGCACCCGCAAGGCAAACTGGTGCGGGTGACAGCCGGCGAGGTGTTCGACGTTGTGGTTGACCTGCGCAGCAGCTCAGCAACATTTGGGCGCAGCTATGGCATCACGCTGTCTGCAGACAATAAGAAACAACTGTGGATACCACCGGGTTTTGCGCATGGCTTTTTGGTCACCAGTGAGTCGGCAGAGTTTTTATACAAAACCACCGATTACTGGTATCCAGAATTTGAGCGTAGTTTGTTGTGGAGTGACCCAGCGTTGGGAATAGAGTGGCCAATAGCACAGGGTCAGGGGCCGGTGTTGGCTAAAAAAGATGAGGTCGCGTTATCGCTGAGTCTGGCTGAGGTCTTTGCCTAACCCCAAGTTAGTCCGCTGGCAGTATGTTGAAGGCCGCACGGTGGTAGCGCGTGCAACATGTGGCCGTCTGCAATTAAATTATATTTGACCACGTAGTTTTCAGCCATTTGGACGGCGCTGAAACAATTGACAGCGCGTTCATGGCAAGCAGCCGCTGTAAATGTGTTGTTATCTAGATGCTCCTTAACAGCTTCGCTTAGCTGATGCAGGCTTGAGCTGAGAACGCCCACAGAGCTATCTACTAGTTCAGGAAGGGCGCCGTATGGCGTTGCAAATACAGGGCACCCATAAAACAAGCTTTCAATGACTGCCAAACCAAATGGCTCGTGCCAAGTGACAGGAAAGATTAAGCCGTTGGATTGGTTGAGTAAGTTAAATTTAGTGGAGCCACCAACCATGCCGTAAAAACGGGCATGCATGCTGAAGGTGAAACGCAGGCCGCGTTTAAAGTTGAAACGACTGCCTCCCAACACTGCGATGGGTGTGTGGGCAAGTGCTGCTACATCGATGGCACCGCGGACGTTTTTAACGCGCCAAGCAGCTTTACCTAAGAAATGCGTGTGGATGCGCTTAGTTTTCCAGTTTGGTGCTTGATAGTTACGCCAATCTAGGCCGTTTAATACGAACTGGTCTGACCCATGGCGAGCAGCATGGCTACCAGAAACAAAAACAGTATTACGCAGCAGTGGTTTGCCAATTTGCCCATTACCATGCTCGGTTACCACATAAGGTCTGTCAGGCTCTGAACCCGGATGGAATTGAAAGTGCACCACATCGACATCGGCTGGAATTTGCGCCGCCCAAGACTTAGTGGGGTCAATAAATTGGATATGAGCAAAAGGGCAGCTTGAACCTGCGGGCACTAAAAAGCTAACCTCGTGCCCTAGCTCGGTGAGCGCCAAGCCTAAGTCCCATACTACCCGCTCTGTCCCGCCGTAGGCAAACACTGGAATGGGGGCAACGTTGACCAGCATGATGTGCATTGCTTGCGCCTCGTGTAGCTTTGTTAGCGCTTGTGCAGTTGCTGCAACAAGTCTTTGTCATACTTCAAAGCGACATACCTAAAGAAGCATTCCAAGGCGATGAAAAAACAAAACAGAAAGCCTTGAGGTCCGCACAGGAACCCACCTTGAAAGATATACAACCGCAGGAAATTAGCCAACCCAGAGGCTAAGCCGCGCAATATGCCGCCGCGTTTTCCAGCCGCCGCACGTTTAGCTGCGCCCAGTTGAGCGTATTGAGCGAGCTTAACCAAGCTGCTGTGTACGCTGGGCCTAGAGTGGTGTAGCAGCCTAGCGTTGAAGCGTTGCGTCCCTGTGACTTGCTCGTTGGTGATGGCGTGTTCGTGAACCACACCAGTCCAGCGAACAAGGGCGCTGCGCTTGAACATACGGGTCACACCACTTGTGCTGCGCATGCGCGACAAAGGTTTGCCGTAGGCGACTTGGTTCCACAACACCTCCCATTTATCAGCTGTGGCGGTGGCAATCGCCGTTTCAATTTCTGATTGCAGTGCGGGCGTTATTTCTTCATCGGCGTCTAAAAAGAAAATGTATTCACCAGTGCTGTGCGCAAGCAGGCGGTTGCGTTGTTCGCCAAAACCTTGCCAGTCTGTGTACTCAAACACGTGTGCACCCATGCGTTTGGCAAGGACTTGCGTGTTGTCTGTGCTTCCGCTGTCAACCACTATGAGCTCGTCGGCAAACGCTGCACTGCGTAAACATTGCTCAATGCGCTTGGCCTCGTTGAGTGTGATGACGGCAATGGTGAGTCTGGGCTCAGTAGCTTGGTTCATGTGGGTTGCCATTGTTGCAAACCTCTTACCCTGCCCCAGTTCCTAGCCAAGTATTTAGGGCTTGGCCACAACAGGCGCGCGACAAGAGACAGATAGGCCAGTCCCAAGGTTTTGCGCAGCAACTGTTTGCTGTGCGCAGCACCCATGTGTTTGGCGGCAAAGCGTATCTTAGATTGCGCGTGAAAGTAGCCGCGGGTGTATTCGGCTGACAAGGGCGCGTTGCCACCGACCGAGCCGCGCGAGCGGTGCGTGACTGTGACGCTTGGAATCAGCATCATGGACTTGCCAGCATTAAAGGTGCGGCAACACAGGTCATCATCTTCGTAGTACAGGAAAAATTCCGGGTCAAAACCGCCAATCTCGCGCATGTTGCTTTGGTTGAAGAGTATGGCTGCACCGCACAAGAAGCCTACGCAGCAATCTGCCTGTGCGCCTGGGCCAGTACTGGCCCAGTGCGTGCTAGGCCAGCGGTAATTGATTTCAGGTTTGCCTGCAGCGTTTTGAATTTGTGGCGCAAGCATGGCGGCTTCGGGCCAGCGACGAGCGGCATTGACCAAAGCTGCAATAGCCCCTGCTGTGATGTCGCAATCAGGGTTGAGCAGCAAGGCGTAAGGTGTGGTTGTCGTCTCTAAGCCCCAATTGTTGGCCCGACCAAACCCCAGATTGCGGTCACTTGATAAAACGACAGCCTTTGGCATGGCGTTGGCAACGGCTTTGACCGTGCCGTCGTTGCTGGCATTGTCAACGACCACAACATGTTGCAATCTAGACAAGGTGGCGGCCAGACCCGCAATGCAGTGCGCGCTGTTGTACGTCACGGTAATGACCGTGACTTGGTCCAGCGCGTCAGTGTCCGCCAGCAACCTGCTCGCCTGCGCGCAGCGCGTAGTTTGTGCCGCAGTAAGGGCACTTGGCATGGCCTGTTGTTGCCACGTCTAGGAAGACCTTTGGATGGGTGTTCCACACCTCCATCTGAGCTGCAGGGCTGGGGCAATAGACGCCGCCGTGTTGGTTGAGGTCGGCAGCGCTAAGCGCTACAGTTTGATTGGACATGGTGCAGTTGTGGTTGTATGACGTAAATAATAAGTGGGCCGTATCAAACCAATGTCAGCCAGTGAGCGTATTTGGGGTTGCGTCCGTTCACAATGTCAAAAAATGCTGCTTGAATTTTCTCAGTAATGGGGCCGCGGCTACCTGTGCCAATGGCAATGCGGTCTAGCTCACGTACTGGTGTGACCTCGGCAGCTGTGCCAGTAAAGAAGGCTTCATCTGAGATGTAGACCTCATCGCGTGTGATGCGCTTTTGCACAACTTCTAAACCCAAGTCTTTGGCAATGTGAAGGATGGTGTTGCGTGTGATGCCGTTCAAGGCACCAGCCGACAAATCTGGCGTGTAAATCACGCCGTGTTTGACAACGAACAAGTTCTCACCTGCTCCCTCGGACACGAAGCCACTGACATCTAGCAGCAGCGCTTCGTCGTAACCGTCTTCAGTGGCTTCCATATTGGCCAAAATGCTGTTCGTGTAGTTGCTCACAGCCTTGGCTTGTGTCATGGTGATGTTGACGTGATGGCGCGTGAAGCTGCTGGTTTTAACGCGTATGCCGCGTTGCAGGCCTTCTTCGCCTAGGTAAGCCCCCCAGAGCCAAGCCGCCACCATTAAATGAATGGTGTTGCCTTTTGGCGAGACGCCAAGTCTCTTGGAGCCAATCCAAGTCAGTGGTCTGATGTAGGCGCTCTCAAGTTTGTTTTCGCGCACCACATCGATCTGGGCTTGATTGAGCTGGGCTTGCGTAAACGGAATGGCCATGCGCAAAATTTTGGCACTGTTGAACAAGCGCTCGGTGTGCTCTTGCAAGCGAAAAATGGCAGGGCCTTTGTCTGTTTTATAAGCGCGCACGCCTTCAAAGGCACCACAGCCGTAGTGCAGGGTATGTGTGAGCACATGAATCTTGGCATCGCGCCATTCGACCATGGCGCCGTCCATCCAAATTTTTCCGTCGCGGTCGTCCATTGAATCGGGCATTGCAGTCATGACAGTCCTAGGCGCACACACGGCGCAAAAGTGGAAAAAAGTAAGGGCCAAGACGACAGCTTGACCACCGGTAAATGATGCCAGATTTTAACTGGGCAAATCGCAAATGGATTTGCCCGGATGTTTGCCCATGCATTTAGGTTGAAACTTGAACCTGTTCTGAGGTTTTGCCAAACCGCCGCTCGCGTGTGTGGTACCACAGAATGGCTTGGTCTAGCGCGCTGGCGTCAAATGCCGGCCACAGCGTGTCGGTAAAATACAGCTCTGTATAGGCGGTTTGCCAGAGTAAAAAGTTGCTTATACGGCATTCTCCACCCGTGCGCACCAGCAGGTCTGGCGCAGGCATATTGCCAGTTTGCAAGTGGTTTGAAATCGACGCCTCGTCAAAGAGGGCGGGGTCTGCGTTTGGGTTTGCCACCATCCATTTGCGCACGGCATGGACCAATTCTGCGCGCCCGCCGTAGTTGGCGGCTACGTTTAAGTGCAAGCGGTCGTTGTGCGCTGTACTGCTTTCAGCTCGGGCAATGGCGTCTTGAATCGCTTGCGAGAAACCGCTGGTGTCGCCCAGTACCCTCAAGCGCACGCCGTTGTCACGCATTTCATCCACTTCGCTGCTCAGGTATTTGAGAAACAGGCTCATCAAGGCGCTGACCTCGTCGCTGGGCCTGGCCCAGTTTTCTGTGCTGAAAGCATACAGGGTGACGTAGCCAATCCCGCGTCTGGCGCAGTTTTTAGTGAGCTGACGCACCTGCGCGGCACCTTTGGCATGTCCTGCAACACGTGGCAGCAAGCGGTCTTTCGCCCAGCGCCCATTGCCATCCATGATGAAAGCTATGTGTTGAGGTGGGGCAATATCTTTGGTAGTCATGAGTCAACCAAGTGTAGCGGTCTTGCAGTGGCAGTTGCAACAAGCGCCGACGGCGCAGGGCGGCGTTGTTTGTGATGGGGTGGGGCTTTTACAAGCCTCGAACCCAACTCAGCGCCTCTTCGACTCGGTCCACTGCATGAATGGTGAGGCCTTTAAAAGCCGGGTCGTCTTTTTTAGGGGCGTTTGATTTGGGCACAATAGCCAGCTCAAAGCCGAGTTTAGCAGCCTCGCGCAAGCGTTCTTGGCCACGTGGAGCGGGGCGGATTTCACCTGCTAAACCCACTTCGCCAAAAGCTACGAACCCCTTGGGCAGTGGCTTGGCTCGCAAGCTGCTCTGAATGGCCAGCAGCACGGCCAAGTCGGCGGCGGGCTCACTGATGCGGACACCGCCTACGGCATTCACAAACACGTCTTGATCAGCGCAGGACACGCCTGCATGGCGATGCGACACAGCCAGCAACATGGCCAATCTGTCGCGGTCAAGGCCCACGCTCAAGCGCCTGGGGCTTGGTCCGCCGCTGTCGACCAAGGCCTGAATTTCTACCAGCATGGGACGGCTGCCTTCTAAGGTCACCAGCACGCAAGAGCCTGGCACTGGTTGCGGGTGTTGGTTTAAAAAGATGGCACTGGGGTTAGCCACACCTTTTAGGCCTCGCTCCGTCATGGCAAATACGCCAATTTCGTTGACTGCGCCAAAGCGGTTTTTGATGGCGCGAATCAGGCGAAAGCTAGAGTGCGTGTCACCTTCAAAGTACAACACGGTGTCCACCATGTGCTCAAGCACGCGAGGGCCAGCCAAGGTGCCTTCCTTGGTAACGTGTCCAACCAAAATAATAGCCACGCCTGTGGCCTTGGCCAAGCGCGTGAGGTGCGCGGCGCACTCGCGTACCTGAGCCACAGAGCCAGGCGCTGAGGAAAGCGCTTCTGAGTAAACGGTTTGAATGGAGTCAATGACGCACACGCGCGGCTTTTCAGCAGCGATGGTGGCGATGATGCGTTCCAGCGATATTTCAGCCAGTACCCTCACTTGCGTGTTGTCCAATCCAAGACGGCGCGCACGCATGGCAACTTGCGCGCCTGACTCTTCGCCACTGACATACAGCGTCGGCGCTTGCAAACTCAGTGTGTGCAGGGCTTGCAACAGCAATGTGGACTTGCCAATGCCCGGGTCGCCGCCAATCAGCACGACGCCCCCGTCCACCAAGCCTCCACCCAATACGCGGTCTAACTCATCAACTTGCGTGGGTAGGCGGGCAAAGTCGCTGGCCTTGATGTCGGCCAGGTTGGCCACAGGCTGGGGAGCAGCAAGGCCTTGAAAGCGGTTCTTGTTGCCGGCGCTGTTGCCAGTCTCTACAACGGATTCTTGCAAGCTGTTCCAAGCGTTGCAATCTGGGCACTTGCCCAGCCATTTGCTGCTGGTGGCGCCGCACTCGTTGCAAACGTACACACTCTTGTCTTTAGCCATGGTGTAAATGCCCCGTATGTTCAATTAAACGTTCAGCCCGCCAGCACAGGAAAGAGTTGCTGTAGACCTTTGGCAATGACCTCAACCGACAGGGCCGCCAGTATCAAACCCATCAAACGGGTCATGACGTTGATGCCTGTCTTGCCAAGCACACGCGAAATCGCCGGGGCAGTAGAAAAACAGGCAAAGGTTAAAACAGCAATGACAACGCCGTAGCCCAACAGCGCGGCATGCTGCCAAAAGGTCTGGGCTTGGTCAGCATAAATCACCACGGTAGACATAGTGGCGGGGCCTGTGAGCAGCGGAATGGTGAGAGGCACAACCGCAACGGAGTGCTGGCTGTGGTCTACAGGGGCAACAGCGCTGCCATCAATGCTGTCGACGTCTTCATCGTGGGCAGCGGCTTCGGCTGCGCGCGCATTGATCATAGAGAGCGCAGACGTCAGCATGAGCAAACCACCGCCGACCTGAAAGCTGGCCAGCGAGATGCCAAAAAATGCCAGTATGGCCAAGCCGAACAAAGCGCAAATGGCTATGACAGCAAACGAGCTGAGCGCGGCAACTTGTATGGTTCGCCTAATTTGCGTGCGGTTAAACCCCTGCGTGTAATGCATGAAAAATGGCACGATGGCCAAGGGGTTAACGATGGCGATGAGGGTGATGAGCGGCTTGAAGTCCATGCGCTCATTGTCAACGACAAATGGCGCTACTCGCCAGCCAGCGGCCACGCATGCGTCTTGTAAGGGCCTACCGCCCGCCTGACACATCAACCATTGACATGGTCGTGTAGCTGGCCTGGTCAGAAGCCAGCCATACGATCGCTTGGGCCACTTCTTCTGCGCTGCCGCCCCGCCCCATAGGCACGCCAGCAGCCAGGTCGTTGACCCGGTTGGGCACGCCGCCCGAAGCGTGAATGTCTGTGTCTATCAAGCCGGGACGGACGGCATTAACGCGTATACCAAACGGTGCAACCTCTTGCGCCAACCCATGGGTCAGCACATCCATGGCGCCTTTGCTGGCGGCATAGTCGACATATTGGTTGGCGCTGCCCAGTCTGGAGGCTGCGCTTGAAACGTTCACAATCGCGCCGCCTTCTTTCCCCAAGCCGGTGCTCATGCGTTTAACAGCCTCGCGGCAGCATAAAAACGCGCTGATGGTGTTGGTGGCAAACATGCGCAACAAGCGCGCCTCGCTCATGTCTTGCACGCGCGCTGTCTTGTCCACCACGCCGGCGTTATTGACCAACACATCAAGGCGGCCAAAATGCTGGTCAACGGCGGCAAACAAAGCCAAAACGCCAACGTCGGTGCTCACATCCGCCTGGACGCACAAGGCTTGTCCGCCTGCTTGTTTGATGCCTTGGACAACCTGTTGGGCAGGCGCGTGTTGGCTGTGGTAGTTGATGACAACTGCGTAGCCGTGAACCGCTGCAAGTTTGGCCGTGGCGGCGCCAATGCCCCGCCCGCCGCCTGTTATGAGCATCACTTTGGGGGAGGCTGTTGAAGTGGTTGTGGGGTTGGTGTGCATGTGAGGGCCCCTGTTAAGCGCGTGAATCGCGCAGCAAGCGCGCGGCATCGCGTGCGAAATAGGTCAGTATGCCGTCGGCGCCAGCGCGTTTAAAAGCCAGCAGCGCCTCCATCATGACGGCGTCATGCTCAAGCCATCCGTTTGATGCGGCAGCCTTGATCATGGCGTATTCACCACTCACCTGATAGGCAAAGGTGGGCACTGCAAACTCATCTTTGACGCGGCGCACCACATCAAGGTATGGCATGCCGGGTTTGACCATCACCATATCGGCACCCTCATTGATGTCCAAGGCCACTTCCCTGAGCGCTTCGTCGGTGTTGCCGGGGTCCATTTGGTAGGATTTTTTGTCAGCCTTCCCTAGGTTGGCAGCCGAGCCAACGGCATCTCTAAATGGACCGTAAAACGCTGATGCGTATTTGGCGCTGTAAGCCATGATGCGGGTGTGAATGTGGCCCTTGTCTTCGAAGGCTGCGCGTATGGCTGCAATGCGCCCGTCCATCATGTCGCTGGGGGCGACGATATCGACGCCCGCATCAGCTTGGGCTAAAGCTTGCTGGACCAATATCTCAACGGTGGCATCGTTGATGATGTAGTTGTGCTCGTCCAGCAACCCGTCTTGGCCGTGGCTGGTGTAGGGGTCCAAGGCCACATCGGTCATAAGGCCGAGTTGAGGGAACGTGGCTTTGAGAGTGCGCAGCACATGAGGAATCAGGCCATCGGGATTGAACGCCTCATCCCCGTTGGGCGTTTTGCGAGAGGGGTCCACGACCGGGAACAAAGCCATGAGCGGTATGCCTAGGTCAACACAATCTTGTGCAACTTCCAGCAGCAAGTCCAGGCTTAAGCGCTCTACGCCAGGCATGGATAACACGGCCTCACGCCTGCCCGAGCCCTCTAAAACAAACACGGGATAAATTAAATCGTCCACACTCAAACTGTGCTCGCGCACCAAGCGGCGGGTGAATGCATCGCGGCGTAAGCGCCGTGGGCGGTTGGCAGGGTAAGCGCTGGTAGTGTGAGTGTTCATAAACGCTATTTTGACAAACTTTAATGTGTTTTCTTTAGTTGTACGCGACACACATGCGGGCAATGTGTTGTTGGCTGTAGACAACAGCGCCACCTAGGTATTTCCCCTTTTTTGAAGGCTTTGCCCGCGCCAAGGACGGATACGTTGGGTCTGAGCAGTAGTATGCACAGGTGCGTTGTTGAGAGACGGCGCTCCCCGCTTTTCCTCCCTGAGCGGGAGCCTTGATGTGTGACAGCTAATAGGCTTTCTAGCCCGGCTATGCCTGGGCTTTTTTTTGCCTGTTTATTCATCAAGCGGCTGACATACTATTTGCATCAAGCCATACACTTGCTGCATGCTTTGGATTAAATCACTTCACATCGTCTTCGTGACCAGTTGGTTTGCGGGTTTGTTTTACCTGCCGCGAATTTTTGTCAATCTCGCCATGGTTCCTGCTGGCAGCGACGCCGAGCGCGACCGTTTGTTGCTCATGGCGCATAAATTAATGCGTTTCACCACTGTGCTGGCGATTCCAGCTGTGGCGTTCGGCCTTGTGTTGTGGCTATATTACGGAATTGGCTTGGGTCCAGGCAGCGGCTGGATGCACGCAAAACTGCTCATTGTGGTGCTGGTACTGGGCTACCACCATGCTTGCGGCAGGTTGCTGCGCAAGTTTGTCGCTGGAACGGTTACCCGCGGCCACGTGTGGTTCCGCTGGTTTAATGAGGTGCCGGTTGTGCTACTGCTGGTCGCAGTGGTGTTGGTGGTCGTTAAACCTGTCTAATTGATGGTGGGTTTGAGCCTGTGCTGTGCGTAACCCCCATGTTGCCTAGACAATGTGCTTGGTTGCTAAAAGTTCTATGAGCAAGTCCACCCTTACAACTGTTACGCAGACGCAGACGCAGTCGATGGCTGTCGTGCTGGCCTGGGCGTTTGCCGCACTGATCGCCTATGCCTCGTTGTACCCATTTGTAGGTTGGTCTGGCGCTGGGCTTAATCTGGCTGAAATTATCACGTCGCCATGGCCGACCTATTGGACTTGGTTTGACGTATCAACCAACGCGGTTGGTTACGCCCCGTTGGGTTTTTTAATTGTGGTGGCAGCCAGGCGCACGAGATCACGCACCAGTGCCTTGTTGTTAAGCTTTTTGTTGTGCAGTTGCTTGTCGCTGGCGCTGGAGTGGGGGCAGTCTTACTTGCCCAGGCGCATTCCTTCCAACGTGGATTGGGCGCTGAACTCGTTGGGTGGTTTGGTGGGCAGCGCCGTGGCCGCACTCGCCGTGCAAGCCGAGTGGATAGCGCGCTGGGACAGGTGGCGGCGCACGTGGTTGGCCTCTGGCGCAAAGCTAGACATAGTGTTGCTCGCTTTGTGGCCAGTTGCGGCGCTGTACCCGAGCTCGGTTCCTTTTGGCTTGGGGCATGTGCGGGTGCGCTTTGGTTTGGTCAATGTGGACGAATGGCAAGCCCCAGCTTGGCTGTTCGAGCCGATGGCAGCCATTCATGCATGGTCAAGCGCAGATCTGGTGGCCATGACGGGTCTACAAGAATCTTTGGTAATGGGTATGTCGGTGTTGGCGCCTAGTTTGTTGGCTTGCGCCGCTGGGCGAGGTGCTCATGTGCGTTTGTGGGGATTGTTCACGGTGTGGCTGACTGCCGCAACGGTAGGCATAGTGTCTGCTGCCTTGACGTATGGACCCGGGCATGCACTGGACTGGTGGCGGCCCAACATGTGGCTGGCCTTGATGCTGGTGCTTGGTGTGTCTTGGTTTGCTCGCCGCTTGGCGCGTGTGGTTCTGATGCGCTTGGTGGTTGTGGTTCTGATCATCACGCTGTGGTTGCTCAACACCAGCGGGTCAAGTGCTTATCTAGACCAGTCGTTACAAATTTGGGAAGCCGGACAATTTATTCGTTTTCATGGCGCATCGCAGTGGCTTGGCTGGTTGTGGCCGTTCGCTGTGTTGAGCTATGCCAGCATGCGCATGTTTCGCAAGACCTAACTGTCGCGTCACACCACAACTTCGCCGCCCCCACTTTGTTGGCTCAACGACTCCCTCTTTACAATTAAACCTATGAGTGAACCTACACCCCCCGACACGTCATCTGCGCCAGCGGACGAGCCCTATTGCAAGCGGCACATTTTCTTTTGTCTGAATCACCGCTCAAGTGGCGATGCCTGCTGCGCCGCGTTGCCTGCACAGCAAGGCTTTGACCGTTGCAAAGCGCTGGTTAAAGACAAGGGTTTAAACGGCAAAGGTCAAGTCCGTGTCAACAAGTCGGGTTGTCTAGACCGTTGCGCTGGTGGTCCGGTGGCTGTGGTCTACCCAGAGGGCGTTTGGTACACCTTCGTCGATGACGGTGACATTGATGAAATTGTTGAATCCCACTTGATCGGTGGGCAGGTGGTAGGGCGGTTGCAGTTGCCTGACGACGTTGGCCGATGAACGCTCAAACTGAGTATGTGCACATCGCAGGGCCCACCGGCTTGCTGGAGGTGGCGCGCGACCGGCCAGTTGTTCGAACTGGGCAAGCCGTAGGCCAAGTGGTGATTGCCCATCCGCACCCTTTATTTGGCGGCACCATGCACAACAAAGTGGTGCAAACCTTGGCCCGGGCCTTTTTGCAGCAAGGCTGGGAGACGGTGCGGTTTAACTTTCGTGGCGTAGAAAAAAGCGATGGTGTGCATGACAATGGCGTTGGCGAGCAAGGCGATATGTTGGCTGTGATTCAAGCCTTGGCCTGCACAGGACCACTGTGTTTGGCTGGGTTCTCTTTTGGTGGTTTTGTTGCCGCTGCCGCGTTAGCCACATGCCATGCGCAGGGTCGAGATGTCCAACATGCTGTGCTGGTTGGCGTAGCGGCAAGCCGGTTTGACGTACCCGTCGTGCCGACCGATTGGTTTGAGCGGGTGCTGGTGGTGCACGGAGAGGCCGATGACACCGTGCCGCTTAGCGCGGCCATGGACTGGGCCAGGCCACAACGCTTACCGGTAACCGTTGTGCCCGAAGTGGGGCATTTTTTCCATGGCCAGCTGCCATTGTTAAAGTCATTGGTGGTGCGTCATGTGCGAGCGCCTGACTTTGACGCTTCAACCAGTCCGGTTGCTTGTTAATTGAACCGAATTTCCCTTTTACTTTTAGGCATTGATGAACCATTTGGCTTTTTTTAGTTTTTTTCGTCGCCACGGCGTTGCTTGCGTATGCGCTATGGGGCTGGTCTTGCCAGCGGGCGCTGGCGCCCAAGTATTGGCCGTTCCTGCACCGTCTATTGAGGCAAAAGCCTATTTGTTACTGGATGTCACCAGCGGGCAAATATTGGCAGAGCGCACCAGTGACCAGCCTGTTGAGCCGGCTTCATTGACCAAGCTGATGACTGCTTACTTGGTATTTGACGCCCTTAAAAACAAAAATATCACGCTGGAGCAAACGTTTGAAGTCAGCGAGCGCGCTTGGCGTATGCCTGGCTCGCGCATGTTTATTGAGCCTGGTATGCAAATACCTGTGCTGGATTTGCTCAAAGGCACGATCGTGCAGTCCGGTAACGATGCGACAACTGTTTTAGCCGAAGGCGTAGGTGGTTCGGTAGAGCAGTTTGTTGCCATGATGAATGCCCAGGCCAAAGTGCTGGGTATGAACGACACCAGCTACCGCAACCCAGAGGGCTTAACCGCTGAGGGACACACCACCTCCGCACGCGATTTAGCCACACTCGCCCAGCGTTTGATGCAAGATTTTCCTGAATATGTGCCGTTGTATGCCATCAAGCACTACCGTTACCCAGGCACGCCCAAAGCCAACGACACCAACCGCAACCTGCTGTTGTTTCGTGACCCCACCGTTGACGGTTTAAAAACAGGTCACACAAGCGCTGCTGGTTATTGCCTAGTGGCCACCGCCAGCCGGCCAGTCCCGGGTTTGGGCGCCAACGGTCAACGCCGCCTGCTGTCTGTGGTGTTGGGCGCTGATAGCCAATCGGCACGTGCCACCGAAAGTCAAAAGCTTTTAAATTGGGGCTACACGAGCTTTGAGGCCGTGCGCATCAGCGAGTTTGGCAAGGCTGTTGTGCAGCCAACCGTGTGGAAAGGCGATCAAAAGTTCGCGCAGTTGGGCGTGCCCAGCGGCGTTGTGGTTTCAGTGCCACGCGGGGCGCGTGCCGACGTGCAAACTGTGGCCAGTTTTGATGAGCCCCTCATGGCGCCGCTGAAACTGGGGCAAACAGTAGGCAAGCTGTCACTCACCTTGAAAGACGGCACGCTGCTTGCCAGCTACCCGCTAGAAGTCCTGCAACCCGTCGGGCAAGCCAACTTTGTAGGCCGTATTTGGGATACGTTGCTGCTGTGGGCTGATTGAAGGCGCTAAAAAGTTGCAATGCCGGCTACTTTGATGCTATAGTCATGGGCTTTTCGCAGTGATGCGAGAGGTACCCGTTCGCGCTTGCATCGCGTGCGGTTATAGATAACCGACAGCCGGCCAGTAATCAGTTGCTGGGGCTGTTGAATTGTTTTTTTGAATATTTCTGACGTTTAGGGACGTTTATGCCAACTATTAATCAACTTGTGCGTCACGGGCGGGCGGTCGAAAAGATCAAGTCCAAAAGCCCCGCGATGGAAAACTGCCCACAGAGGCGCGGTGTCTGTACCCGTGTGTACACAACAACACCAAAGAAGCCTAACTCCGCTTTGCGTAAGGTTGCCAAAGTGCGCCTGACCAACGGTTTTGAGGTGATTTCATACATTGGCGGCGAAGGCCACAACCTCCAAGAACACAGCGTTGTGTTGGTTCGCGGCGGACGTGTCAAAGACTTGCCTGGTGTGCGTTACCACATTGTTCGTGGATCACTGGACTTGCAAGGCGTTAAAGACCGCAAGCAGTCACGTTCCAAGTACGGTGCCAAGAAGCCCAAAGCTAAATAATATTGGGCCTATGCCCAATCGATAAAGACAGTAGGTGCTGTTCTGCGTGGCCCGCAGATACAGCGTAGTGACCCAAAACCCAGCAATTGTGCGGGCGGGTCGAGTAAGTGAGAGTTATGAATGACTCTCGCGGCCCGAGTTAACACTTGAGCCAACTGAAGCAATAAGAGGTGAAAAAATGCCACGTCGTCGCGAAGTCCCTAAACGTGAAATCACGCCAGATCCTAAGTTCGGAAATGTTGATCTGGCCAAATTCATGAACGTCATCATGCAAGGTGGCAAAAAAGCCGTTGCCGAGCGCATCATTTATGGTGCCTTGGAGCAAATGGAAAAGAAATCGGGTAACCCAGATGTGATGGAGATGTTCAATGTCGCCATCAACAATGTGAAGCCTGTGGTTGAGGTTAAATCCCGTCGCGTTGGTGGTGCAAACTACCAAGTGCCTGTTGAGGTGCGCCCCGTGCGTCGATTGGCATTGGCCATGCGCTGGATTAAAGAGGCTGCTAAAAAGCGCAGCGAAAAGTCGATGGCTTTGCGCTTGGGCAACGAGTTGCTGGAAGCCACCGAAGGCCGTGGCGGCGCCATGAAGAAGCGTGACGAAGTTCACCGCATGGCCGAAGCCAACAAGGCCTTCAGCCACTTCCGTTTCTAAGCTTTCAAACGTTTATTTTTTAAATTAGCCAAGCCCGCCGTGTGCGGGCTTGGCTGTTCTTCGGAGTTGTTTCATGGCACGTACTACGCCACTTAATCGCTACCGCAATATCGGTATTTCTGCCCACATCGACGCGGGCAAAACGACAACTACCGAGCGGATTTTGTTTTATACCGGTGTCAATCACAAAATTGGTGAGGTGCACGACGGTGCTGCCACCATGGACTGGATGGAGCAAGAGCAAGAGCGCGGCATTACCATTACTTCAGCTGCAACAACTTGCTTCTGGAAAGGCATGGACGCGTCTCGTCCAGAGCACCGTATCAATATTATTGACACCCCGGGGCACGTTGACTTCACCATTGAAGTTGAGCGTTCTATGCGTGTGCTCGACGGTGCATGCATGGTTTACTGTGCAGTTGGTGGCGTGCAGCCACAATCTGAAACGGTATGGCGTCAAGCCAACAAGTACAAAGTGCCACGTCTGGCCTTTGTGAACAAGATGGACCGTACTGGTGCAAACTTCTTCAAGGTTTACGACCAGATGAAGTTGCGCTTAAAAGCCAATCCTGTGCCAATCGTGATCCCAATCGGTGCTGAAGAAAACTTCAAAGGTGTGGTCGACTTAGGCAAAATGAAGGCCATCATTTGGGATGAAGCTTCACAAGGCATGAAATTCGATTACGTCGACATTCCTGCTGAGCTGCTGGAAGAGTCCAAAAAATGGCGTGAAAACATGGTGGAAGCTGCCGCTGAGGCGTCAGAAGCATTCATGAACAAGTACCTCGAAGAAGGTGACTTAACCGAAGCTGAAATTACCGAAGGCTTGCGCATTCGTACGCTGGCGGCTGAAATTCAGCCCATGTTGTGTGGCACTGCTTTTAAAAATAAAGGTGTTCAGCGTATGCTGGATGCCGTGCTAGATCTGATGCCTTCGCCAGAAGAAGTGCCGCCTGTTCCCGGGCTTGACGAAGACGAAAAGCCTGTTGTGCGACATGCCAACGATACAGAGAAATTTTCTGGCTTGGCTTTCAAGTTGATGACTGACCCCTACGTGGGCCAGTTGACATTTGTACGTGTGTATTCAGGTGTGCTGAAAAAGGGCGACTCCGTATTCAATCCGATCAAAGGCAAAAAAGAGCGTATTGGCCGAATTGTTCAGATGCACGCCAACAACCGCGAAGAAGTGGAAGAGATTCGTGCCGGCGACATTGCCGCCTGTGTCGGCCTGAAAGACGTTACGACTGGTGACACATTGTGTGACCAAGACGCCATTTTGACTTTGGAGCGCATGGTATTTCCTGAGCCAGTGATTGCCCAGGCTGTAGAGCCAAAGACCAAGGTCGATCAAGAAAAAATGGGTATAGCTTTGCAGCGTTTGGCTGCTGAAGACCCTTCTTTCCGTGTTCGCACTGACGAAGAATCAGGCCAAACCATCATTGCTGGTATGGGCGAACTGCACTTGGAAATTCTGGTTGACCGCATGAAACGCGAGTTTGGCGTGGAAGCCAACGTTGGTAAGCCGCAAGTTGCTTACCGCGAAACCATTCGCAAAGTTGTAGAAGACGTGGACGGCAAGTTTGTGCGTCAGTCTGGTGGTAAAGGTCAGTATGGCCACGTTGTATTCAAGGTTGAGCCTAATGAAATGGGCAAAGGCTTTGAGTTTGTTGACGCCATTAAAGGTGGCGTGGTTCCGCGTGAATATATTCCTGCTGTTGAAAAAGGCGTGATTGAAGCTTTAACCGCAGGTGTGTTGGCTGGTTACCCTGTTGTTGATGTGAAGGTTACGCTCACGTTCGGCTCGTACCACGATGTTGACTCCAGCGAGATGGCCTTTAAAATGGCTGCCATATTGGGATTCAAGGAAGGCTGCCGCAAAGCAAGCCCAGTCATTCTTGAGCCGATGATGGCCGTAGAAGTAGAAACACCTGAAGACTACGCCGGCAACGTCATGGGTGACTTGTCATCACGACGCGGCATGGTTCAGGGCATGGAGGACATGGTCGGCGGTGGCAAAGCTATCCGCGCAGAAGTGCCTTTGTCCGAAATGTTTGGCTACTCAACGTCATTGCGTTCAGCTACGCAGGGTCGTGCGACCTACTCCATGGAGTTCAAGCACTACTCAGAGGCGCCACGCAGCGTATCTGAAGCCATTATGGCTACACGCGCCAAGTAAAAATAGTTGCACCTAAGGCTGTTGGCCTTGGGTGTATTTTTCCCTGTCTGCGATGTCATGCCACTTTGTGCCCGTGCAAAGTGACCCAGCAATGATGTGCAGACGTAAAACCTGTACACGGGCCTGTTCTTTTTTGGAGTTTCAAAATGGCAAAAAGTAAATTCGAGCGTACCAAGCCCCACGTTAACGTGGGCACCATTGGCCACGTTGACCACGGTAAGACGACGCTGACG
>AYMW01000002.1 GCA_000496475.1 Betaproteobacteria bacterium MOLA814
CACCTAGCTTTTTGGGCTAAGTGCTTGATTTAACTATCAAAATAGTGGCTCCTCGAACTGGGCTCGAACCAGTGACCTACGGATTAACAGTCCGGCGCTCTACCAACTGAGCTATCGAGGAACAAGCCTCAAATTATAGCGTGGTTTTTTACTGTCACAAACCAACGGCTAAAAAAATTGATGTGGTGGTTCAATCAAACGTGGGTGTTTCGACACCCAAGACTTTGTGCAGCTTAGGGCTGGTAGTGGTGTACTGCAAAAACACACGTTTGTCAGGAAAAATAATGGGCGACGCGCCAAAAGCGGCCAGTGCGCATTCATGAAACCCAGACAGTATCAGTTTCTTTTTACCGGGGTAGGTGTTGATGTCGCCAACTGCAAATATGCCAGGGACGTTGGTAGAGAATTTTTCTGTGTCCACCACCAGTTGCTTGCGCTCTATGTCGAGTCCCCAGTTGGCGATGGGTCCGAGTTTGGGACTCAAACCAAAGAACACCAGCATGGCGTCCATGGGGACGATACGGGTCACACCGTCTGCGCCCGTTACTTTGGCGCCAACCAGTTGACCATCGCGCTCATCTAGGCCTGTGACCTGACCAACGATGAATTGCATTTCGTATTGGTCACACAGCGCCCTCATTTTTGCCACATTGGCCGGCGCCGCTTTGAAGCCGTCGCGTCTGTGTATCAGTATGACGCTTTCGGCCTTGTTGGGGCCATCGCCTACAAAATTCAAAGCCCAGTCAATGGCCGAGTCCCCACCACCTAAGATGATGAGATTTTTGCCAGCAAACTTGGCTGGGTTTTTAACGCTGTAGTGAACCTGTGTACCAGTGTGCGCTTCTATGCCGTCTACTTTGAGCAAGCGCGGCTGAAACGCGCCAACACCGGCTGCGATAAAGATGGTCTTGGTTAAAAACTGTGTGCCCTTGTTGGTTTCCACATAAAAGCGGCCATCGGGCTGGCGTTCTACTTCGCTCACTTCTTGGCCAAAGTGAAACACGGCTCCAAAGGGGTTGATTTGTTTCAACAAGGAGTCCGTAAGCTCTTTGCCTGTGCACACAGGTACAGCCGGAATATCGAAGATGGGCTTGTCTGGGTACAGCTCCATAGGTTGGCCGCCAGCGTATGCCAACGAGTCGATGACGTGGGCTTTAATTTCAAGCAGACCTAGCTCGAACACTTGGAACAAGCCGACGGGGCCTGCGCCAATAATGACGGCATCGGTTTCAATACCGCCAGCACTCAATGTGCGGCTGGTGGCTTCGGTGGTAACTACGGTGTCCATGGAGTGATAACTTTTTAATGCAGCGCACGCATAGCGCTGAACAGGTTGGATGCGGTTGTTGTGGTGCTTATCGCACCAGCTCTGGCAGTTTGTTGGGCTTGTCTTGCCAATCTTCGGCATCAGCCAATGGCTCTTTCCGCTTGGTGATGCTTTTCCACGTAGGAATGCGTGACAGCTCTTCGTTGAGCTTGAGCATGTGTACTTGGTCTGAAGGCACATCTTCTTCAGCGTAAATGGCCGACACAGGACATTCCGGAATGCACACTGCGCAGTCAATACACTCATCGGGGTCTATGGTGAGAAAGTTCGGGCCTTCGCGAAAACAGTCCACAGGGCACACGTCTACGCAGTCGGTGAACTTACAACGGATACAGGCTTCGGTGACGACGTGTGTCATGGTTTGGTTCAAATAGGGTTGATGGTAGGGGACACAGGTGGGCTGCCATTTGGCAGCACACCTGTGTCATAAGGTGTTAATTTTAATGCGTGCTGGGCCGGTCTTTACGTTGTGCGCTTCAAGCCCTAAGCGTTTAGAGGTCATGATTGGGTTGCAAATGGTTTTTTTAAGCATTTATCAGTACGGCTGCAGCCGTGCTGTGGCTGGCAGTGTCCACCAATATAAGGCTGCCCAGAACGCGGCTTGTGGCGTACGGCGCCAGTGGCAATGGCGTTTGGAAATGCAGTTGTACCTGTCCTATGCTGTTTGCAACCAATGTGTCAGTGGGTGAGGTGGTCAGCGTTGCAATGTCAATCTGGTGGTCAATGGCACATACTTTGACTTTGACCCAACGGTGGCCGTGTAAAGCCCAGTAGGTGCGCCCCACGTTCAGTGGCTGCTCGTCCAGCCATGCGATGGTTGCCGTGGTGCGCTGTGAGCCCAAAGAAGCCTGACGGGCTATCAGCCAGTCGCCTCGAGAGATGTCGATTTCGCGGTCCAGCACCACGCCTACGGTGTCGCCTGCCTGTGCTGGCAAGTTACCCAAGTCTTGTCGCGTGGTGGTCAGCAACTGGGCTACTTGCGCATGCTGTGCGCTAGGGCTGAGTTGCAATAGGCTGCCAACGCTTATCGTCCCAACGGCCAGACGACCCCAGTAAATGCGTCGACCATGTGCGCCACGTGGAACCGTGTTGCGGTTTTCAACCCACTGAACGGCAAGGTGCGGGAGTGATGGCGGTTGCGCCGCCGCAGATATAGTTTCTAGTTCGGCGATGGTGGGCAAGCCCTCAAGCAACGCCAGCAGGCTAGGGCCGTGGTAGCCGGCCCAGCCTGGATGGGCGAGAACCACGTTGTAGCCCATCAGCGCAGAGACAGGAACAGTTCCAGCGCAATCAATTTGCCCAAGCGCAGCAAAGTGGTGCAATGCTGCGCTGATGTTGGTAAACGCTGTCTGCGGGTCATCAACAGCGTCTAGTTTGTTGATGGCAAATACCACCGACGGCACGCGCAAGCGGTTGACCAGCAAGCTGTGGCGGCGTGTTTGTGCCAGCAACTCTAGTGCGGGGTTCTGCCAGTCTAGCTTCGTAGCGTCTACCAACACAACGGCAGCGTCGGCATTGGTGGCAGCGGTCACCATGTTGCGCGTGTACTGCACATGGCCTGGGGTATCGCCAATGATGAACTTGCGTGCAGGCGTTGCAAAGTAACGCCAAGCCACATCAATGGTGATGCCTTGTTCACGTTCGGCTTGCAGCCCATCTGTAAATGCGGCCAGGTCTGGTTGTTGGCCATCGTCGGTCCGGTGGCTTGTGTTGGATGCGTTGGCCAATTGGTCGCTGAGTATGGCTTTGCTGTCAAGGAGCAGTCGTCCAATGAGCGTGCTCTTGCCGTCGTCCACCGAGCCACAGGTGATAAATGTGAGTGCATTCATGTTAAAAATAGCCTTCTGCTTTGCGTTTTTCCATAGACGCCTCTGAGGTTTGGTCGTCCATACGGGTTGCGCCACGCTCGCTGATGGTCACGCTGAGTGTTTCGGTCACGATGTCGGCGGCGGTGGCTGCCGTGCTTGCGACTGGACAGGTGCAAGTGATGTCGCCCAGTGTGCGAAACCGGACCTGCACACGCTCAATTTGTTCGTTGTGGCGTGCCGGAGTGAGCGTTGTCACTGGCACCAACAGGCCTTTGCGCTGCACAACCTCGCGCTCATGGCTGAAGTACAAACTTGGCAAGGCCACGTGCTCACGGGCAATGTACTGCCACACGTCCAATTCAGTCCAGTTGGAAATGGGAAACACCCGAAAGTGTTCGCTGGGGTGAAGTTTTGTGTTGAAGAGCTGCCACAGTTCCGGACGTTGCGATTTGGGCAGCCATTGGCCAAAGCTGTCACGGTGTGAAAAAATACGCTCTTTGGCACGCGCTTTTTCTTCATCGCGCCTAGCGCCGCCCATCAGCGCATCAAAGCGAAACTCTTCAATGGCTTCCAAGAGGGTGACCGATTGGTGCGCATTGCGCGGCTCATCTGAACGGGCTAAGCGCACCGTGCCTTTGGCCATAGAGTCTTCAACGCTGCGCACAATCAGTTGCGCGTTCAACTCGGCGGCACGTTGGTCACGAAACTGTGTGACCTCTGGGAAATTGTGCCCTGTGTCAATCATGAGCAATGGGAAGGGGATGTGGCCTACGCCAAAGGCTTTTTCAGCACACTTGAGCATCACCAACGAGTCTTTACCACCAGAAAAAAGCAGTGCAGGGCGCTCAAATACAGCAGCCACTTCGCGCAATATGAAAATGGTTTCAGCCTCTAGCGCGTCGAGGTGGGCATTGCTGACACTGGCTTGTAACAGGGCGGGAGGCGTAACGGCGTTCATGTGCTTTGCTCGGTTGGTGTTGTCGCTGCGACCAATGGCGTTGCCGCTTGTACGTGCAAACCACATTCTTTAGCTGGCATGTGACTGTCGCTGCTCTCCCACCACCAGCGCCCAGCACGAAAGTCTTCACCCACGCTGATGGCGCGCGTGCAAGGTTCACAGCCAATGCTGGGGAAAAATGCATCGTGCAAGGGGTTGTAGGCCAATTGGTGTTGCGCAATGAAATGCCACACATCACCCCAAGTCCAGTCCAATATGGGGTTGAGTTTGAGGCGGGTGGTCTCTTGCTCGAGGCTGCTAGCGACTGATCGCGTGTTTGACTGCTCACGGCGAAGGCCAGTTATCCAGCCCACTTGCCCTGCCAAGGCATGCGTTAGGGGCTGCATCTTTCGCACGTTGCAGCAATCCAAACGGTGCGCTTTGCTCTCGTAAATACCATTGTCAGCAACCCGCTTGACCAAGGCAAGCACCTGCTCGACTTGGGGTTGAAACACCCGAACTGAGATGGCGTAGCGGTGTTCTAATGCCGCGATCAATGACAGGGTTTGGGCGTGTAAGCGTTGGGTGTCGAGCACAAATACGCTGGTGTCTGAAGTCTTCAGTGCGCCAGCCATGTGCAACAAGTGTGTGACGACAACGTCTTCTGCGCCTAGGCTGTTGGCCTGTGTCCAAGCGCCTGCATGCTTCAACTGGGTGGCTTGTATCAAGGCGATGCTGTCATTCACCAAGTCTGAAAAATTGTTGCTTGGCTTGTCGTACAAATCAACTGCGCTCATGCTGACTCACCTTGGTGAGCGCGGGCAAATAGCGGTTTCACTTGGTGTGTGTCACCTTGGTAAAAAGCTGCAAAGCTTGTCAAGGCGCGTTGTGCGGCTTGTAGGTCTTGGTCGTCTCGCAGCAGGGCATGGCTAAACCCCAAGCGATGCATGTGCGCCAATTGGTCCACCAGCACATCGCCGCTGGCCAACAGGTGTCCACGGTAGTGACGCCTGACCCGCAGATGTTGGGCTTGAGAGTAGGCGCGCCCATCGCTGAATGTTGGAAAGTGCAGTGCGATGCTGGTCACACCTTGCAGGTCCAGTTCTGCCACGTTGGTGTCGTTGGTGATGGCCAAGCTTGCCGCTAACAAGCTGTGGCTGTGGGTGTCACTGTGGTGATTGAATTCCATGCTGTTTGGTCCGGTGTTAGGCCTGTGTGGCTTCGCTTTGCTGCTCTGATGAGGTCGCAGTTAACGTTTTGTTTCCAGATGCGGTGGCAGCTGCGGCTGTGGGCGCTTGGCCACTGGTTGGCCTAGCTGTTGCCACACGCACTGCGTTTGTTGCGGTCTTAAAAGGTTCTAGTCCAACGCGTTGTACGGTGTGTATGAAGCGTTCTTGGCCAAGCCGCTGGTCACGGTATGTGGCCAGCAAGGCCTCCACCACATCGGCTACTTCAGCAGCAGCAAAAGAAGGGCCAATGACCTTGCCAGGGGTCGGCGTACCGCTCAGGTGGCTACCGTCTGAGCCACCCAGTGTTATTTGATACCACTCTTGGCCATCTTTATCGACGCCCAGAACCCCGATGTGTCCGCTGTGGTGGTGTCCGCATGAGTTGATGCACCCGCTGATGTGCAAGTCAACAGGGCCAATGTCATCGAGCTCATCCATGTCCTGGTAGCGCGCTGTAATGGCAGATGCCAATGGCAGTGACCTGGCGTTGGCCAAGCTGCAAAAGTCACCACCCGGGCAGGCGATCATGTCTGTCAGAAGGCCAATGTTGGGTTTGGCAAATCCCAACGTGCGCGCTGCGCGCCATAGTGCTGGTAGTTCGTTGTTGTCCACCCATGGCAACACCAGATTTTGTTCATGGCTGACGCGCACCTCACCCGCGCTGTATTGCTGCGCCAAATCGGCGGCGGCATCAAGTTGGTTGGCGGTGGCATCACCCGGGGCAAACCCTGGACGTTTAAACGACAAGGTGACAGCACGAAGGTCTGGGTTTTTATGCGCACGCACGTTTTGCTTGAGCCAGCGGCCAAACTCGATATCGTCTTTGGCCGATGCATGCAACAAGTTGGTATGTCGCAGTGCATCAGCTGACGTGCTGTTGCGACGCTCAGGCGGCGTGAACATGGCGCTGACTCGCGCCAATTCATCTGGTGAGATGGTGTGTTGCGCACCATCCTTGGCAATGATGTCGTCAAACTCTTGGTTGACTTCATTGGCGTAAGTCTCGCCCAGTGCTTTCACCAAAATCTTGATGCGCGCTTTGTATATGTTGTCACGCCGCCCCCAGCGGTTGTACACACGAACCACCGCTTCTAGGTAGTTCATGATGTGGTGCGCGGGTAAAAAATCCCGCAACACGGAGGCGATAACGGGTGTGCGGCCCATGCCGCCGCCCACGCTAACCTGAAAGCCTATATCGCCATCAGCGTTGCGAAGCAATCGCAAGCCCACGTCGTGCCACGCGGTGGCGGCGCGGTCTTCAGTTGCGCCACTTATGGCAATTTTGAATTTGCGCGGTAAAAAAGCAAACTCTGGGTGCAAGGTGCTCCACTGGCGGATAATTTCGCAATAGGGACGGGGGTCAATGGCTTCGTCAGGTGCGATGCCGGCAAAGGCATCAGACGTGATGTTGCGTATGCAGTTGCCGCTGGTTTGGATGCCGTGCATGTTCACGCTGGCCAATAAGTCCATCACGTCAGCGCTCTTGCTCAACGGAATCCAGTTGAACTGCAAGTTTTGCCGCGTTGTAAAGTGCGCGCAGTGGTCTGGCAGCATGGCCACTTCACTCAAGCCAGCATTGCTGGTGTCTAGCGACGGGATATCTTTGTGGTCAAAGTCGCGCGCAATCGTTGCTAACACACGCAGTTGCGCGCTGGACAGTTCACCGTATGGCACTGCTACACGCAGCATGGGCGCAAAGCGTTGAACGTACCAGCCGTTTTGCAGACGCAAAGGCTTGAACTCGACCTCAGGCAAGTGGCCGTTTTGCCAGCGCGTGAGTTGATCGCGAAATTGCTCGGCCCGCAGCTTGACAAATTGGGTGTCAAATTCAGTGTATTGGTACATGGTGTGCTTTCAAATATGTCGTGTGGTGTGTGCCTACCAGGCCAGCAGTTTGATGCCCACGCTTGCCAGCAAGGCCGATAGCGCTGCGCGGATAACGCGTGGGTTTGTTTTTGTCAGCAAGTGCGTGCCTAGCCAAATGCCAGGTAAGGACCCGCACAGCAACAGGACTAGCAAGTTCCAGTCAACGGTGCCCAGGGCTGCATGGCCAATACCAGCAACAAAAGTCAGGGGTACGGCGTAGGCCATATCGGCCGCTACGACGCGGGGCAGTGGCAAGCTTGGGAACAACAGCATGAGAGCCGTCACACCTATGGCGCCAGCGCCTACAGATGTCAGTGTGACCAAGCAGCCAATCACGGCTCCAAATGTGATGGGTAAAGCCCAATGTGCATCACGCCGGTCGCCTGCTGTGGCGATGGTTTGGCGTTGGCCAAACAGCTTAAGAACTGTGGCCGCGGCTGTGAGAAGCAGCGCAACGCCTAGGCCTTGGCGAATCAGTTGTTCTGCATGTGGTGTGGCTGCGCCCAGTTGATGAAGCGCCGCCGTGGTCACCAACGCAGCAGGAATACTGCCTGCGCTGAGCAAAGCCACACTGCGCCAAGGAACGAGTTTGGCTTTGGCCAGTTTGATGGTGCCACCGCACTTTGTGACAGCCGCAAACAACAGGTCTGTTCCAACCGCAACGCTAGGGCTGATGCCAAACCCCATGATCAGCCAAGGCGTCATCAATGAACCGCCGCCAACACCGGTTAAACCGATGATGACGCCAACTACAAGTCCACTAGCGATGAAGAGAAATTCTGACATGGCTTGCACTGTAGGCGCGCAAGCTCAACTATCAAACTACATTTTTCTCATACGCATATGCCGTACGAATATATAGATCACTTCAGCACTGCTGGCGACGCGCTTGGCGCATGACCTGCAGCGGCGCTCGTCGCGGGTCAATAGCGCGCAACAAATCAGGCGGCAGCAGCGTGGCTGTGTCGCCGTCGATTTGCGCTGCCAACACCTCACCCAACAATGGGGCCAAGCTCAAGCCTCTAGAGCCCAACGCCAACAAACCAAACAACCCTGGTGCCGTTGCGACGTTGTCACGTTTGCTGCTGTCCGTCAAAGTTGCCATGGACGAGGCGTCGGGCAAGCTCCCGCATATGGGCAGCCTATCAATTGAGGCGCAGCGCACACCGACCCAGCTGCGCAGTTCTCCACTGGCTGCTTGTTTGTCAAACAATGTCAGTGCGCTCATGGCTTGAGGGCTGCTGGTGGCCAATTGGGCAAGGCTGGCCCGGTTGGCATCGTCATCGCGTGGGTCTGGCGTTGGTGACGATACGCCGCGGTGGTAAGTGGCGCCCATGCTCCAAATAGTCTCTGTGCGGTTGGTTTGAAAGTTGGGGGCATAAACGCCCTTGTGTCGCAGCGCGGGTTGTTTGCAACTGGTCTCATGGGGATCAGCCGGGCCGTACGTCATTTGCCCCGCTACTGCAGTCAAGCCCAAGGTCATATGCGCAGGTAACAAGCGTGTTGCTGCAAAGGCATTGCAAACCACGGCCACATCGGCCTGCGCGATGATGTGGTTATCTTGGTCAACGGCGCACCATTGGTGGGCCTCGACAGCAGGGCGCACACTGGACACTGTGCGACCGGTCATGAGCGTCAATTGCGAGCCCTCGCAGGCCTGCAACCAAGCTTGCACCAAGGCGCTAGGGGACACCAAGTGGCCGTGTTCTTCGTGCTCTAGAGCCAATGCGCTGTGCGAGTTGTTCATTTGAAAACTGCGTACATCTATGGGCTGCCAGCCTTGACCCTCAGGCAGCAAGCGCTGCAAATGGGTGAGGGTGGCTTGCAAGCCCAGCTCGCACAAGCGGCTCATTGGCGTAGGGTGACGGGTGTGCAGCGGGCTGAGCATGCCCACAGGCAGTGCAGATGCGCCAGCGGCAGGGCCATGTCCTAGGTCTATGACCGTGACCCGCCAGCCACGCTGTACCAATCCAAAGCCGACAGCGATACCAGCCAAGCCGGCGCCGATGACCAGCGCGTGGCGATTCATGCTGTGTCGCTTGTTGCGTTGAAGGTATCAGCTTTCAGTGGGCGGGACGTAGCCTTGCGCAGCGTCGGCACCATCGCCAAAAAAGTGGTTGTCCATTTGACGGGCTAGGTATTGGCGTGCACGTGCATCGGCCAAATTAAGGCGGTTTTCGTTCACCAACATGGTTTGGTGCTTGAGCCAGTCTGCCCATGCTTGCTTGCTGACCTGTTGCCATAACTTTTTGCCCAAGTCTCCAGGGTAGGGTGGAAAGTCTAGGCCTTCTGCTTCTACGCCGAGTTTGATGCATTGAACCATTCGAGTCATGTGTAAATCCTAGTTGTTTGTTCGTGGGGTACGGGGCTGTACTGTAGCAAGTTTTGCTGGTAAGCAAAAAATACCAGGCTGAAGAGCAACCCATTGCATTTTACTTTTCTCTATTGGTTACTATAGGACGGTGTTTTTAACCATCCTGACCAACGGAGTTTTTGCCATGCAAGCTATGTTTACCAGAATCACACCGCAAGGAAGAGCCCAGCGCTTGTGGTTGTGCTTATTGGCTGTGTGGTGTGCAGGTCTGTTGGTGTTTGGTTTGTATTTACAGCACGTAGTCAACCTTGAACCATGTCCCATGTGCATTGTTCAACGCTATGCACTGGTGGTTGCCATGGTGTTGTCCGTCCTAGGTGCTTGGCTGGCGCACAGACGGGGTGCTTGGGTGTGGCCTTTGCTGTTAGTGCTCATCGGTTGTAGCGGTGCCTTTGTAGCGGCCCGACAATCATGGCTTCAGTGGTTTCCCCCCGAGTCGTTTGCTTGCGGACGTGACTTTTACGGCATGATTGAAGCGTTTCCGCTGCAAAAAGTCATACCCATGCTGTTTAAAGGCAGCGGTGACTGCTCCAGTGTTGACTGGATTTTTTTGAGCCTGAGCATTGCCAACTGGTCATTCATCAACTTTGTAGGGGTGGGCGTTGTTGCCGTGCTGGTTTTTACGCACCGCGTCAGACAAGGCTGACAGTGGTTGCTCATTTAGAGGCGAACAACTCGTTTTGCCGCAATTGCTCAGTTGAAGCCTTACAACCCATGCAGTTTTTACAGGTGCTTCAAAAACACCTTTGAGCGCCTATCCCAGTTGTATTTGCTCTTGCGCGCTTCAGGCAATGAGTCGGGTGCGACCTCTTTAAACCCGCGTTTGATAAACCAATGCATGGTGCGCGTGGTCAGTACAAAAATACTCTCCAAGCCCTGTGCCCGTGCGCGTTGTTCGATGCGCTTTAGCAAACGCTCGCCGTCTCCTTGCGATTGGCTGTGTGGTGACACAGTGAGCGCGGCCATTTCACCGGTCCTAACTTCTGGATAGGGGTACAGTGCAGCGCAACCAAAAATCACACCGTCGTGTTCAATGATAGTGTAAAAGCTGGCGTCACGTTCTATTTCTGTGCGGTCACGTTTGACAAGCATGCCCTCTTTTTCAAGGGGTTCAATGAGAGACACTATGCCCGATACGTCATCAATGGTGGCTTCACGCAAGCTCTCTAATTTTTCGTCAACCACCATGGTGCCGATGCCATCGTGGGTGTAAATCTCCAGCAATGGGCAGCCGTCAACCGCAAAGGGCAGTATGTGGCTGCGCTCAACGCCGCCCTCACAAGCTTTGATGCAGTGTTGCAGGTAAAAGGCTGTGTCAGTGGGTTTGTCGGCTTTGGGGAGGCGGGCAATGAGTGCTTTGGCTTGAGCCAATGGCAGCTCCGTGTCTACAGGTGAAGACAAGTCCAGCGGGTCTTGGTGTATGCCGTCAATCTCAGTCAAAAACATCAGCTTGTCGGCTTGCAAAGCAATGGCGGTACTGGTGGCCACGTCTTCCATGTTGAGGTTAAACGCCTCGCCGGTGGGTGAAAAGCCAAAGGGCGAGAGCAACACCAAGGCGCCCATGTCCATGGAGCGGGTGATGCCAACGGTGTCTACTTTTCGCACCAGGCCTGAGTGAATAAAGTCAATGCCATCGACCAAACCAATAGGTCGGGCTGTAATAAAGTTGCCCGACAGCACGCGAACAGTTGCACCGGCCATAGGGGTGTTGGGTAGGGCCTGGCTAAACGCAGCCTCTATCTCGTAGCGCAGCTGTCCAGCGGCTTCCTGGGCGCAGTCTAGGGCTACGGAGTCGGTAATTCGGGTGCCCATGGCAAAATGCTCTTGGTGTCCTTTGGCTGCCAATTGTTCACTGACCTGCGGTCGGAAGCCATGGACCAGCACAATGCGCACCCCCATGCTTTGAATCAGCGCCAAATCTTGAACCAAGTTGGGCAAGCGCCCAGCCGCAATGGCTTCCCCAGCGATGGCGACCACCACGGTTTTGCCTCTGTGCATGTGTATGTACGGTGCAACAGAGCGAAACCAAGGCACAAAAGTGAAGTTAAAAACGTCGGACATGGGCAGGCAGTGGGTAGGGCAATCAAAGCATAAGGATAATCGCTAGATTGCCTAGTTGTACAAAGTGAGTGTGTTGTTTTGAATTTGAGCCTAAATTTCCCCGATAACTTGCCCGTCAGTGCCAAGCGTGACGAGATCATGGCGTTGATGCGCGAGCACCAAGTGGTGGTGGTATGCGGCGAGACGGGGTCTGGCAAAACCACGCAGTTGCCGAAAATGGCGCTGGCTTTGGGCAAAGGCCGCATCAATGGCGGCGGGTTGATTGGCCATACACAGCCTAGGCGAATTGCGGCTAGCAGCGTGGCCAAGCGTATAGCCGAGGAGCTCAACACCACACTTGGCGATGTGGTGGGCTTCAAGGTGCGCTTTCAAGACCGCTTAAGCAAAGACAGCTCCATCAAGCTCATGACAGACGGTATTTTGCTGGCAGAGACGCAAACCGACCCGATGCTGAAGGCTTACGACACCATCATTATTGATGAAGCCCACGAGCGCAGCCTTAACATTGACTTTTTACTAGGCTACTTGCGCCAGCTGCTGCCAAGAAGGCCAGACTTGCAAGTTGTTGTGACGTCCGCCACCATCGATGCACAGCGCTTTGCAGATTATTTTGCCAGCCGCAAAGGCCCTGCGCCGGTGATCCAAGTCTCAGGGCGTACTTTTCCAGTCGAGATTCGTTGGCGCCCTTTTGAAGACAGCAAAGAAACCGACCTCAACACGGCCATTGCCGATGGTGTGGATGAGTTGTGGCGCGGTGGCGCTGGCGGCGATATCTTGGTGTTCTTACCGGGTGAGCGAGAGATCCGAGAGGCTGCCGACCACTTGCGCCAACACTTGAGTCACCAGCCCATGCTGCGCGACGCGCACATACTGCCCTTGTTTGCCCGCCTGAGCCAAGCCGAGCAAGACCGGGTGTTTGAAACGGGTGGTGGCAGGCGTGTTGTGTTGGCCACCAACGTGGCAGAAACCTCGCTGACAGTGCCAGGTATTCGCTACGTCATTGACGCCGGCACAGCGCGGGTCAAGCGCTACAGCTACCGCCAAAAAGTAGAGCAGTTGTTGGTTGAGCCCATCAGCCAGGCGGCGGCCAACCAGCGCAGCGGTCGTTGCGGGCGGGTGGCAGACGGCATAGCCATTCGGCTGTACGCACAAGACGACTTTGGTGCCAGACTGGCCTATACCGACCCCGAGATTTTGCGCAGCTCTTTGGCCGCTGTTATTTTGCGCATGAAAGCGCTACACCTCGGTGACATTGAGCACTTTGTATTTATTGAGCCACCCCCGCGCCGCGCCATCGTGGATGGCTATCAGTTGCTGGGCGAGTTGGGTGCTGTTGACGATGACAACCAGCTCACAGCCATAGGTAAAACCTTGTCTCGTCTGCCAGTTGACCCGCGTGTGGGGCGCATGCTGCTAGAGGCCAAGTCCCGTGGTGCGCTGGCCGAGGTGATGGTGTTGGCATCGGCCATGTCCTTGCAAGGTGTGCGCGACAGGCCCATGGATAAACAAACGCAAGCCGATCAAGCGCACAAGAAGTTTGACGATGAGAAAAGTGAGTTTGTAGGTACGCTGCGTTTATGGGCTTGGTTGGCTAGGTCGCGTGGGAGTGCCAACGCAGATGCGCTGTTGGCCGCCTGGGTTAAGGGCAGTGCACCTGACAAACCAGCGCACAGTTTGCGCAGCGCCAATGCCCACCTTGGTGTTGACAAGCGTGGCGCGCAGCAAACGACCAAAGTTGGTGCGCAAGCTGAGCCTGCCGCTCACAAGTTGTCTAACCGTCAATATGAGCAACTGTTGCGAGAGAATTACATTCATGTGCGCCGAGCACGCGAGTGGCGAGACATTTACCAGCAACTGCACACAGTGGTTGCTGAGCACGGTTGGCAGCTCAACCAAGAGGCGGCCACTTACGATGCCCTGCACAAGTCTTTGCTTGCTGGCTTGTTGGGAAACATTGGTTTTAAGAACGACGTTGAAGACTGGTATTTGGGCGCACGCGGCATTAAATTTATAAAACATCCTGGCGCCAACCTGAGTAAAAAACCCGGTAAGTGGGTGGTGTGTTCCGAATTGGTTCAAACCACGCGCTTGTTCGGTAGGGGGGTGGCGTCTATTGAGCCCAAATGGTTGGAGGAGGTGGGACCTCACTTGCTCAAAAAGCAGTTGCTAGACCCGCACTGGGAAAAGAAATCAGCGCAGGTAATCGCTTTAGAGCGGGCAACCTTGTACGGCTTGGTGGTGTACAACAACCGTCGCATACGCTACGACCATATAGACCCCGTGCTATCGCGCACGTTGTTCATTCGTGAAGGCTTGGTCGCTGGCGAGTGGGACTCGAAGTTGGCTTTTTTGCGCAGCAACCAACGCTTGGTGCAAGAGGTTCTAGAGCTGGAGCACAAATCAAGACGTCAAGACGTGTTGGTTGACGACGCGCTGATTGAAGCCTATTACGATCAGCACCTGCCAGCCAGCTTGACCAGCGGCGATGCTTTAGAACGTTGGTACAAGCTCGAGTCGATCAACAACAGACAGTTGTTGGTCATGACGCGTGATTCGCTGATGCGCCACGAGGCCAGCAGTATTACCCATCAGGCATTTCCAAAAATAGTGCGTTTGGGTGGTGTGGATTGCACGACAAGTTACTTGCATGAGTTGGGTGACCCCAAGGATGGCCTGACCGTCGATGTGCCTATATTTGCACTGAACCAAGTGGACGCCAACCGCGTGGAATGGCTGGTGCCTGGCATGCTAAAAGACAAGCTGCAAGCCTTGCTTAAAAGCCTGCCGCAAAGGCCTAGATCTCGCTTGGTACCTTTACCGCAGAGCGCGCAGCGCATGGCCGAGGCTTTCAGCGACCCCATTGTGTTCGGTGATGGCAGCCTGCTCGATGCGTGCTGTACGTGGGTCAGACAGACCACCGACCTCGATGTCAAACGCAGCGAGTTCAAGTTGGACATGGTGCCCGCGCATTGGTTGATGAACATACGTGTGATCGACGAGCACGGCCGCCAATTGGGAATGGGGCGGCATTTAAGTGTGCTCAAGGCCGAGTTGGGCGGTAAAGCCCGAGGTGCTTTTCAAGCGCTCGCCCAGCTTAAATTGAGCGACCTAAGCACACAATCGCCAGACCCTGCGGTACATGCTGCCAACGGCGTGTCTCAAACGCATGCCAAGCTTCACTCTGACAGCGGTCTAAAAGTGGGTGTTGGCTCGAAACCAATGGGCACACTTGACGCGGTTTCGCAGCCGCAGGGGTTGCCCAGTAAGCGTTTCACCTCATGGGATTTTGGCGAACTGCCTGAGCTGATGGAGCTGCGCAAAGGGGTTCAGACCTTGATTGGATTTCCTGCACTCATCGATGGTGGTGACTGCGTGCGCATTGAGGTGTTTGACGAACCGCAGGTGGCTGCGGCCAAACACACAGCAGGGTTGGCGCGTTTGTTTGCTTTACAAATAAAAGATGCCATCAAGTACCTTGAGAAGAACATTCCCGATATGCATCTGATGTCTGTGGCCTACATGCCATTGGGCACTGTGGAGGAGTTGCGCACACAAATTTTGAATGCCGCCATGTCGCGTGCTTTCTTGCAATTGCCCTTGCCAGTTGATGCACAGACGTTTAATGTGCGCCTGTCTGAAGGTCGTGCGCGCTTGACACTGATTGCCAACGAGCTGGCCAGAACCTGTTCTGAAATTTTGGCCGCTTTTGCCAAAGCCAGTCGCAAAATAAAAGACAGTAAACATTTAGGAGCGGCACATGCCGACGCCACCCAACAGTTGGTCAAACTGATGCCCAAGCAGTTTGTTGTTCAGACACCGCCGGAGTACTTGCCGCATTTGGTGCGTTATCTGGGTGCCATTGTGATGCGATTAGACAAGGCCAGAGCAGACGGCGCACGAGATGCCGCGCATACCAAAGACGTTAGTGCGTTAGAGCAAAGCTATTGGCGTTTGGTGTCGCAACGCCAAGGCCAGTTAGACGAGTCTGCAAAGAGCGTACGGTGGCTGTTGGAAGAGCTGCGTGTGGGTTTGTTTGCTCAGGAGCTGCGGACCAAGCAGCCAGTGAGTGTGAAGCGCTTGGAAAAAGCACTGGCGCAGCTGCAAACTTAAGGGCGAGTTTGTACCTGCGCCCTAGACTTACAGCTGAGCGAGGCGCGCCAATGCCAAGTCCAATGTGGCGTCTTGTTTGGCAAAGCAAAATCGTATGCGGCGTTGGTCAAAGCCGTTGCCGTAAAAAGCCGATAGCGGCACTGCAGCGACACCTATCTCGGTGGTCAGCCATGTGCAAAAGTCGGCCTCGCTGAGGTTGCGCTCCGGAACTGTGAGGTCATCTATGTCGACGCATTGGAAATAAGTGCCGCTGCAAGGGGCCAACTTGAAGTTGGTTTTGGCCAAGCCAGCGCGAAATTTGTCCCGTTTTGTCTGATAAAAAGCAGGCAATTTCAAGTACGCGTCGCGGTGTTGCATGAAGTCAGCCAAGCCTTGCTGCATGGGCGTGTTGACCGTAAACACGTTGAACTGGTGAACCTTGCGAAACTCTGCCATGAGTGAGGGTGGTGCCACCACATAGCCAACTTTCCAGCCTGTCACATGGTATGTCTTGCCGAAGCTGCTGATCACAAATGCACGCGCGGCAAGAGCCGGGTAGCGCAGGGCGCTGAGGTGAACGTTGCCATCAAAGACCATGTGCTCGTAGACCTCGTCACTGATGAGCACGATGTTGGTGGGTTCAAGCAAGTCTTGAAGGGCCAGCATATCGGCCTCGCTCCAAATGGTGCCGCTTGGGTTGTGGGGGCTGTTGATGAGTATTGCGCGTGTCTTGGGTGTGATGGCCGCCGCAATTTGTGCAAAGTCAGGCGTCATGCTGCCAGGTGTTAACGCCACACGAACTGCAACACCGCCGCACAACTCAATAGCTGGTATGTAGCAGTCGTAGCACGGCTCCAGCACAATCACTTCGTCGTCGTTTTTGACAATGGCCAGCATGGCCGTGAGCAGAGCTTGTGTGGCACCTGCGGTCACCGTGATGGCTTGTGCGTCAGTTTGGTGACCATATAGCATGCCAATTTTATCTGCTACAGCGCTGATTAAACTCGGCAAACCTGCCATGGGTGGGTATTGGTTATGGCCATTGAACATGGCGTCAGCCACCGCTTGGTGCAACCTGATATCGCCTTCAAAGTCTGGAAACCCTTGGCCTAAATTGACCGCATTGTGTTTGGCGGCAAGTACCGACATGACGGAAAAAATGGTGGTGCCAACATGGGGCAACTTGCTGTTGAGTAAAGGGGTGTGTAGTACCGTCATCGCAGGGTTGTGTTTTTACAGTTCGTAACGCTCGGCGTCGCCCGCCATGGCCTTAACAATCAGATCTTTGCTTAAGCGCGGGCTGAGCAGTTCCGCCAAGCGCAGCACATAATGACGCATATAAGCACCACGCTTGAATGCGACCCGGGCCAAGTTGCTACCAAATAAGTACCCTGCGGGACGACTCACCAAATCTGGCCCTGGGCCGTCTGCATCCACTGCCATTTGGGCCACAATGCCCACGCCCATGCCCAGTTGCACGTACGTTTTAATGACGTCGGAGTCGATGGCGTCTAACACCACATTGGGTTTTAGGCTCCGGGTTGCAAAGGCCAAATCTATGCGGTTTCTTCCTGTGAAGCTGGGGTGGTAGGTGATGATGGGGTGCTCTACCAAGTCTTCTAAGCGAATCCGTTCCAAGCTGGCCAGTGGGTGATTTGTCGGCATGACCAGAACGTGTTGCCACTCGTAACACGGCAGCGAGATCAGTTCTTCAAACTGGGTTAACGACTCTGTTGCGATGCCGATATCAGCCACATCGTCAAGCAGCATCTTTGCAACTTGTGCGGGAGAGCCTTGGTGCAAGCTGATGTTGACTTTTGGAAATTCGTGCCGCAGCTTTGCAACGGGTTGGGGTAAGACATAGCGGGCTTGTGTGTGGGTTGTGGCAATGCTGAGGGTGCCGGAGTCCTGCGTAGAAAACTGTTCACCAATCCGTTTGAGATTGCGAACCTCGCGCAAAATAATGTCAATGCTGCGCAGCACATGCTCGCCAGGTTCGGTGATGCGCTTGATGCGTTTGCCGTGGCGTGCAAAGATGTCTATGCCCAGTTCATCCTCCAACTCGATGATGGCCTTTGACACGCCAGGCTGCGATGTATGCAGTGCCTTGGCAGTCTCAGTCAGGTTGAGGTTGCGTCTGACAGCCTCTTGTACAAATTTGAACTGGTGCAGGTTCATGGTGGCAAATGGTGTGTGCTATGCGCAAGTGGTCAATGACAGGGGTGCACCAGCCAGTTGATCGGGCAGGTGTAGAGCCATTATCAGGCGAATTTAAATGGTGTCTTAAACGCTACAGTTGCGCTAATTGTGCTCGTTTATGGCGATGTTGACGATGGCTTGAAGCAGCGCAGGGTGCTGACCAACGGCTTGTTCACATGTGAACTGTACATGGGGATACAGTGCTGTCAGCTCGTCCATGAGCACAGGCAAGTCCTCTCTAGCGTGCTTGCCAACACCAAAAAACATGGGGAGTACACGGATGCGCTGGGCCCCTTTTTCGACCATCACGGCTGCCGTAGCCACAAGCGTTGGCTCGCACAACTCCAGGTAGGCGCAAGCAATGTGTGTGTTGGGCGCTTGCGTCGCAATGCGGGCTGCAATGGCCTCTAGTGGGTCCCGCCACAAGGGGTCTCGCGAGCCGTGCGCGAACAAAATAAGGCCAAGATTTGAGCTGTCTATTGCGTCTTGGTATGGGGTGGAGGTTGGTGTAGACATGCGTTTAAAAACTGTTGATGGGGTGTTGCGTGGCGCTTAACAATAAGGCTAGGGCGATGGCGATGGCGATGGCGCTGGTGTGGCTGCGTTCACGTTTACATGGGCGTTAGCGTTTCAACACCAGCCAGCTGAAAGCGCCCAAGGATATTGCCGTATAAATCAAACTAGGGGTGGCGGCAGCCAACCATGGCTGCCAAGCATTCAGGTTGCCAATATAGCCAAACACGTTGTTCAGTAAAAAGAAACTGATACCTGCCAAAAAGCCAATGAACACATAGCCTGCCACGCCGCCAGAGCGAAAGTGAAAGTAAGCAAAGGGCAATGCCAACACCACCATGACCAAGCAGCTCAGCGGGTAAAACAACTTGCGCCAAAACTCAATTTCGTATTGTTGTGCATTTTGTTGGTTGGCCTCTAGGTGGTTGATAAAATTAAACAGGTCAAAGGTGCGCATGGTACTGGGGTCTAAAACGGCTACAGAAATCATGTCAATGGTGATCTCAGTGGGCCACTGCTGCGTGTCAAAGGACGTCTTGGTGATGCGCACATCATTGCGTGCTGCCAATGAGATCGGTGCGGCCTCATTGAGTTGAGGTGCAGCTTTGTCGTAGTTGGTGACTGTGCCTTCACGAAGCGTCCAACTGTTGTTATCGCCAATGGTTGCGCTGGCAGCTGTCAAGGTCCGAGTGAGCTGGCCGCTGTTGCTGAATTCGTATACCGTGATCCGTTCTAGGTCTGCGACGGCATTGATAGCGCCCACGTTGACAGATGCGTTGCCGTTTGTGCGAGTCTCCTTCAGCCAAGCGCCGGTTCGTCCAGCGCTCAGACCACCATCAAAGCGCGCTTTGAGCAATGTTTGCTGTTTACCCGCAAAGGGGGCGATGTAGTCGCCAGTGACGAACGTCAACACAACAAACACAGCGCCCATCATCAACATAATGCGCAGCGCAAGCCATGGTCCTAGACCGCTGGTCCGTAAAATAGTGAATTCTGAGCGTTGTGCCATGCGTGTCAGCACAAACACAGTACCAATTAAGACACAGATAGGCAGCAGTTCGTACACCCGCCAAGGCATGCCCAAAGCCACATACAGCAAGGCATGCTCTAGGCCGTATGTCAAACCAGTCTGGCCTACGGCAACACGTCCAATAGCCCCCAGCTCGTCGACCAAATCAAAAAATGAAAACAGCGCTAAAAACCCTACCGATGCAAATGCGACGGCACTGTAAACCTCTGCATAAATTAAAGAGCGTATGGTTTTCATGAAACGGTCAGCGGTTTGATGCGTGTGGCCAACAGCGAGTGGCGCAGCCAGCCTGTGGCATCAAATTGCACATGCCGCATGTACAGCCACAAAACACACAGCGCAAAAACCCCGCCATGCAAACCGACCATGAAACCCAAGACACTGATTTGTTGCGTGACCACCCAACCTTGTCCTACGCTTAATAGGTTGAGGTAAATCTGCGATATCAGCAACGCTATGGCCAAGCTCATGCCGCGGCTTGATCGGTTGTTTATTTTGATAACGGCCAGCGCAAGCAGTACAAAGTTCAAGCTGGCCAAAGCCATTCCCACACGCCAGCTGAGTTCGCCCACAGCATGTGGCGTGGGGTTCATCAACAGGTCCCACGACGGTGTTGATTTTGAGCTTTGCATGGTGCCTAGTCGTACTTCATCATCCGTGCGTGTGCCGTGGCGTTCGAATTCAATGATGCGCGTCGTCTGACCGTCTTGCGCTTTGCTCAGTTGCTGGCCATTGCTCAATTCAACGTATTGGCCGTCAACGCGGTTCACCACCAGCGCGCTCTGAGCCGAAATGATGCTGGTGCCGCGTGGTGTCTTGCTGGATACAAAAATATTGTTACCGTCTACGCCAGCGCTGCTGTCGTTGTCCATAAAAAACACTTGCTCACCGCTGGCCGATTCCTTGAATTGTCCAGGGGCGATACGTTCCAAGTCGCCGCGCGACTCAAACCTGACTTTCAGCTCGTCCAGCTGTTGGTTAGACCATGGCCAGACAAACCACTGCAAGGTCGCTATGGTCAATAAAATGGGCCAGGCGAATCGCAGCGCAGGTTTTATAAATGACAGCAGGCCTGCGCCACTGTTGAACCAAATCACCATTTCGCTGTCTTGGTACATGCGCGACATCACCGACACAATAGATACAAACAGTGCAATGGCCAAAATAGTAGGCATGCGCCCGACGGCGCTGTAGCCCAAAGCCAAATACAAAGACTCAGGGTCGAACTTGCCATCAGCGGCCAAGCCCAGCGTGCGTATTAACATAAGTGTCATGACAATGGTGAATAACACCACCCAGCTCGTCCAAAAGCTGCGTGCCATGTCTTTTCGAATAGAAGAATGGAATAACATAAGAGCCAACTCAATAACCAAGCACCCATTATGAACGTTGAACTGAAAAACTTATCTTTTGACGCCGCCTGCCTGGCACGCACCGATGTCTTGGTCGTGCTGGTTGCCAAAGACTTCAAAGTACCTGCGACCACCAGCGCGCTTGGTGCTTGGCTGCAGCAGGCTGTTAAAACCGGGGGCTTGGGTGGCAGCGGCGCCACCCAGGTGCAGAGTTTTGCAGATCCGCGGTTTGTCGCCAAACAGGTTGTGGCCGTTCATGTTGACAGCGGTGACGCAGACGGCGTTCGCTCGGCTTTGGCCGCGTGTGTCAAATCCCTCAGCAGCTCCAACGTTAAAACGGTGTTGGTCAGCGTGCATGCCCTGCAATTACATAGGTCAAGCGCCAACAAGCGTGATTGGTCCCAGACCTTGGTCGGTGCGATTGAGCAAGGCAGTTATTTGTACACCACCAGCAAGTCAACCACCGTGGGCAAGCCATTTAACGCACGCGTGACGATTTGTGCCGACGATGCGCTGGCATTGGCTCCACAATTTGCGGTCGCCAAGGCCGTCGCCAGTGGTGTGGCTGTTGCCAAAGAATGGGCCAATCGCCCAGCCAACTTGGCAACCCCAACGCACTTGGGCGAGCAAGCCAAGGCAATGGGTAAGCTGCGCAACATGCAAGTCCAAGTTATGGGTCCACGTGAAGTGGCAAAGTTGAAAATGGGCTCGTTCATGGCCGTGGCGCAGGGCTCAACAGAGCCGCTGCGTTTCATAGTCATGCAGTACAAGGGCGCGCCTCAGACCCAAGCGCCAGTGGTGTTGGTTGGCAAAGGCATCACGTTTGACACCGGTGGCATTTCCATCAAGCCCAGCCCCGATATGGACGAGATGAAGTACGACATGGGCGGTGCTGCCAGCGTATTGGGCGCCATGCAAGCCATTGGTGAGTTGCAGCCTAAGGTGAACGTGGTGGCACTGATTCCAAGCTGCGAAAACATGCCCGATGCCAACGCTGTCAAGCCCGGCGATGTGGTGACCAGCATGAGTGGCCAGACCATAGAGATTCTCAATACCGACGCCGAAGGCCGTTTGATACTGTGTGACGCCTTGACCTATGCCACGCGCTATAAGCCCGCGCATGTGATTGATGTGGCCACCCTGACAGGTGCTTGTGTGATTGCCCTTGGTCACGTGCGTACAGGCATGTTCTGCGCTGACGATGCGTTGGCGCAGTCGTTGTCAAACGCTGGTGAGGTCAGTGGCGACCTGTGCTGGCGCATGCCATTAGACGCCGCATACGGTGCTGCATTGAAGTCAAACTTTGCCGACATTCCAAACATTGGTGGTGGCCGCGCAGGTGGTGCCATCACAGCGGCCAAGTTCCTAGAGAAATTCACAGCGGATTTCAAGTGGGCGCACCTTGATATCGCTGGTACGGCGTGGGTCAGTGGTTCTCAAAAGGGCTCAACAGGGCGCCCAGTGCCGCTGTTGGTGACGCATGTGTTGCAACATGCAGCAGGGTTGGCTGGCAACACGAAGCCGACAACAGCCTCTAAACGGGCCGCCAAGAAAGTCAGCTGAACGCGTTTATGCAAGCTGGTGAGTCCTTGAAAGAAGTGATGTTTCATACGGGCGTGGCCGATGTGCCCGCCCACATTGCACGTTTGGCGGTCAAGGTCAAGCGCAGTGGGCAGACCATGGTGGTGCTGTGCCGACTTGAAGAGCTCAACACAATTGATGCGGCTTTATGGGCGTTCTCGCGGGCCAGTTTTTTGCCGCACAGCCGAGCGGACGCGCCGCCATCAGTGTTGGCGCGCAGCCCGGTCGCACTTGTAACCAGCATGGAACAAGTTGCCAGTCTTAGATCAGCAGGAAGCGCAAGCAACAGCCGCTTGGTCAGCACATTGCAAGTGTGGGTTGATGGGTGCGAGTCGTTTGACAAGATGATTGAGGTGGTGACACCTGCAGGTACAGCCGATGCGCGCGAGCGTTGGAAACGTTACGCCCAGATGGGTGCCATCTTAAGCAATACAGCCGTCGACAAGCTGGTGAGCAACGCTTGAAGAACAGGCGGTGCAAAGGGTTTACCCTTGCCTGCAAATATATTTGTTTAGCGGTGACACATTGGTTGAAATTTGATGTATCTTCACCCGGCAATTTAGGTGCAAACTTAATGCTGTTGTTCATTCAAACCAACTTGTTACCTCAAGGACTTCCATGCAAATGAAGATCAAACTAGCCGTTATTGTTGCAGCAGTTGCTGCATTAACTGCCTGTGGACAAAAAGAAGAAGCAGTAGCCCCCGCCGCTGATGCGCCACTGATCGTAAAGATCGGTCACGTTGGTCCGACCAGTGGTGCCATCGCCCATTTGGGTAAAGACAACGAAAACGGTGGCCGCATGGCAATCGAAGAGTTGAATGCCTCGGGTTTGGTCATTGGTGGCCGACCTGTCACATTTGAGTTGCTCGCTGAAGACGACGCAGCCGATCCCAAGCAAGGCACTGCCGCTGCTCAGAAATTGGTTGATGCAAAAGTCAACGGTATCGTGGGTCACCTGAACTCAGGCACCACTATTCCCGCTTCCAAAATTTACAACGATGCACGCTTGCCACAGGTGTCACCTTCTGCAACAAACCCCAAGTACACACGTCAAGGCTTTGACACAACGTTCCGCTTGGTCGCTGATGACACACAGTTGGGCGGTACCTTAGGCCGTTACGCTATCGAGACATTGAGCGCTAAAACCGTTGCAGTGATTGATGACCGCACGGCTTACGGTCAAGGCGTGTCTGATGAGTTCGAAAAGGGTGTTGTGGCTGCAGGCGGCACGGTGGTTGCACGTGAATTCACCAACGACAAAGCCACCGACTTTAACGCCATTTTGACGTCTATCAAAGGCAAGAAGCCAGACGTTATTTTCTTCGGCGGCATGGATGCTGTGGCAGGTCCTATGCTGAAGCAGATGAAGCAACTGGGCATCGAAGCCAAGTTCATGGGCGGTGACGGCATTTGTACTGCTGGTTTGCCAGCACTGGCAGGTGACAGTTTGACCGACAACATGGTTTACTGTGCTGAGGCTGGTGGTGTTGACGAAGCAGGCAAGCCCGCCATGGACAAGTTCCGTGCTGACTTCAAAGCCAAGTACAACGTAGAAGTCCAGGTGTACGCACCTTACGTTTACGACGCTGTTAAGTTGCTGGCCGACGCCATGAAGCGTGCTGAGTCAGCTGACCCAGCTGTTTACTTGCCATTTTTGGCCAAAACCGACGGTTTCAAAGGCGTGACTGGCAACATCACGTTCGACGACAAAGGCGACATTAAGAATGGCGCGTTGACGTTGATGACCTACCGCGGTGGTGAGCGTACGAGTTTGCAAGTGATTCGCTGATCACGCCCTTCTTGGGTTAAAAAAAAACCACCTTCGGGTGGTTTTTTTTGCTTGGGTATGGCTTGTTTGTGTGGGCATCACAACGCGCGTTGGTGTGTGTGCCTGGTATTTACGGCACAACAGCGCTTCAACGCGTAAAATAGAGGGTTAGGCGCCATACCGCAGCCCTTTAGATCACGCCCAAGTCCAAGCCGACCAGCTCCCCATGAACATGCCCATAGACGTTTCGTTTTTCCCGCGAGACGCCAAACCCATTACCAGTTATCGCAAATACTGGGCACATCGTTTCGGTGTGGCCAAGTTTTTGCCCACCAGCCGCGCCGAAATGGATGCACTGGGCTGGGATAGTTGCGACATCATCATCGTGACCGGCGACGCGTATGTAGACCATCCCAGCTTTGGCATGGCCGTTATTGGTCGCACCTTAGAGGCCCAAGGCTTCCGTGTTGGCATCATTGACCAGCCTGACTGGCAGAGTGCGGAGCCCTTCAAGGCCTTGGGTAAACCCAATTTGTTCTACGGTGTGACCGCGGGCAACATGGACTCCATGATCAACCGCTACACGGCTGATAGAAAAATTCGATCAGACGACGCTTACACCCCTGGCGGTCAAGGCGGTTCTCGCCCAGACCGCGCCGCGTTGGTGTACTCGCAGCGTTGCCGCGAGGCCTACAAAGACGTGCCGATTGTGTTGGGCGGCATCGAAGGCTCATTGCGCCGCATTGCACATTACGACTACTGGCAAGACAAAGTTCGCCGCTCTATGGTGGTGGATTCCAAATGTGACTTGCTCCTGTTTGGCAATGCCGAGCGCGCCATCATTGAAATCGCACATCGCTTGGGCAAAGGCGAATCTGTACAAGATATTACCGATGTTCGTGGCACGGCTTTTGTGCGCCGAAGCACGCCTGAAGGGTGGTTCGAAATTGACTCCAGTGAAGTTGATCAGGCTGGTCGCGTTGACGCCCATGTCAACCCCTACCTCATGGTGTCCGAGCAGGCTGCCGCCCAAGGTGAGACGTGTGCACGCGACGATGAGGCCAAGGCCGTTGCCAGTGTTGAGAACGCTGTCAGCAGTGTGAACATTGCGAAGGGTGTCAAGCCTGTGCAGTTTGTCATTAACCCATCATTGGCCAGCCGAAAAGGCGGTGTGTTTACGCCGCCGCGTGACAAGTCGGTGATTCGGCTCCCGTCTTATGAGCAGGTTAAACGCGACACCGTGTTGTATGCCCATGCCAGCCGAGTATTGCACCTGGAAACCAATCCAGGCAACGCCCGCGCATTGGTTCAGGCCCATGGCGAAGGTCATACGGCACGTGATGTGTGGATTACGCCGCCACCCATACCGCTGACCACGCCTGAGATGGACCACGTGTTTGACCTAACCTATGCGCGCAGCCCCCATCCCAAATACGCCGATCAGCTAGGTGGCCATGACGGCGAGACTAAGATTCCAGCGTGGGAAATGATTCGATTTTCTGTCAACATCATGCGCGGCTGTTTTGGCGGATGCACCTTTTGTTCCATTACCGAGCACGAAGGTCGCGTGATTCAAAGCCGATCCGAAGACTCGGTGATCAAAGAAATTGAAGCCATTCGGGATACCGTGACTGGTTTTACTGGCGTGGTGTCTGACCTGGGCGGGCCAACCGCCAACATGTACCGTATCGGTTGTAAAAGTCCTCAAATTGAGGCGGCCTGCCGCAAGCCAAGTTGCGTGTATCCGGGCATTTGCTCGAATCTCAACACAGACCACACGCCACTCATCAACATGTACAGGCGTGCACGTTCATTGAAAGGCGTGAAGAAAATTTTGGTCAGCTCAGGCCTGCGCTACGACTTGGCCGTCGAGTCGCCAGAGTATGTGAAAGAGTTGGTAACCCACCACGTGGGCGGCTATTTAAAAATTGCGCCTGAGCACACCGAAGGTGATCCGCTGTCCAAAATGATGAAGCCGGGCATTGGAACTTACGACCGTTTCAAAAAGATGTTCGACAAGTTCAGCGCTGATGCTGGTAAAAAACAATACCTCATTCCCTACTTCATTGCCGCCCACCCCGGCACACGCGACGAAGACATGATGAACTTGGCCGTTTGGCTGAAGGCCAATGGTTTCAGGGCAGACCAAGTGCAAACCTTTTACCCAAGCCCAATGGCCACGGCCACGGCCATGTACCACTCGGGAAAAAATCCGCTTAGAAAAGTAGGGCGTGACTCTGAAACAGTTGATATTGTGCGCGGCGACAAGCGCAGGCGTTTGCACAAGGCATTTTTGCGGTACCACGACTCCAACCACTGGCCACTGCTTCGCGAAGCCTTGAAGTCCATGGGTAGAGCCGACTTGATAGGCAATGGCAAGCACCACCTGATTCCCAGCTACCAGCCCTTGAACTCTACCGCTTACGTCAGTCCCAGGCGCAAGCACAGCACGCCACTGAAGGCTAGGCCGGGTCGACTGCTCACGCAACACACGGGCTTGCCACCACGCGAGGGCATCAAGGCCAAGGTATCAAAGCCTGCAGCGCCTAAAACACCCTCAGCAACTACAAGAGCTTCAACATCTGCAAAAAAGGTGCTGGCTTAACACCCAGCGCCTGTCGCCGCGGCATCACGCCCTAACGCTCTTCGCAACCTCAAGGCATGGTGTGTATGGGCAGGTCATTGGCCGCGGCAATTGTAGCCAGCTGAGCGCGACTCAAACGTTTGAAATAACGTGCAAGCTGCTTGCGCGTGGCTTCAACAAACCAGTCGCTCGTATGGTGTATCTTGAGCTCGGCAACGGTGGCCAATGCCGCTGCAAAATGTGGCTCAAGTGCGGCAACCGCCACACGGCCATCGGCACAGGCGTACACGCGGTAACCTGCGTGCGCCCCACCTACTGCGCCGTCCGGTGTGGTGAGCCCCCAAGCTTGAGGCAAACCCAGCCACTGCGCCGCGGTGCTTAAAGCAACCTCTTGACGCTTGGCTTGACCTGTGTGTTCTCGCACCAACAAGGCACTCAACGTGGCCTGGGTTGCCATTAATGCGCCGCCCATGTCTGCAAACAACGACGGTGGCAGGTTCAAGCCATTGACCAGTCCTTGTTCTGCCATGTAGGTGAGGTCGTGTCCTGGAATTTCGGCTAAAGGGCCTGGCGCACCAACGACATCAATGTGTATGAGTTTGGGGAAGCGTTGGTGGAGCGCACGCCAGCCCAAACCAAGTTTGCGCATGGCGGATGGTCTGAATGAGCTCAGCAGTACATCTGCAGTTGCCAGCTGCTGTGCCAAGGCTGTTTGACCAGCATTGATTTTTAAATCAACGCTGTGCTGCTTGATGCCGGCGTGCATGTGGGCATAAGCCTGCGGTTTGTAATGCCACATGGGGTCGCCCCCGGGTGGTTCAATCTTGATGCAGCTGGCGCCCATGGCTTTCAGTTGCATCAAGCAAGCAGGGCCTGGCAGGTTGAGTGCCAAGCTGACAATGCGAACCCCGCGAAGCGGTTTGGTGGAAGTTGGACTGAACATGAGCGCAGTTTACAAACGCTGGGTTTAAAAGGGTGTCGCTACAGCGGCAGACCCACATAGTTTTCTGCCAAGCTCGTGGCGGCCGCTGTCGAGTTAACCAAATAATCCAGCTCGGCTTCTTGCACTTTTTGGTTAAAGCTTCCCAGTTCAGGAAACTGGTGCATCAAGGACGTAAACCACCACGAGAAGCGTTCAGCTTTCCACACACGAGACAAGGCCTGTGCTGAGTAGCCATCAACGCCACCATTGTCTTTGTCGTTGAAGTAGCGCTCAAAAGCTTGAGCCAAATACATGACGTCTGAAGCTGCTAGGTTCAGGCCTTTTGCACCAGTAGGGGGCACGATATGCGCGGCATCGCCGGCCAGCATGAGGCTGCCAAAGCGCATGGGTTCTGCAACAAAACTGCGCAGCGGTGCAATGCTTTTCTCAATAGACGGGCCAGTCACCAAGGCCTGGGCCGCTTGCGGGTCAAGGCGGTTGCCAAGCTCGTGCCAAAAAGCCTGATCACTCCACTGCTCGACTGTGTCGCTGAGTGGGCACTGCAGGTAGTAGCGGCTGCGGGTTTTGCTGCGCATGGAACACAGCGCAAAGCCGCGCTCGGTGTTGGCATAAATCAGCTCGTCAGCCACTGGCGGGACATCGGCCAATACGCCTAACCACCCAAATGGATAGATCTTCTCGTAGTGCTGAATGGCGCTGCTTGGCACGCTCGCGCGGCACACCCCGTGGAATCCATCGCAGCCTGCGATGAACCTGGCTTTCAGTTCATGCGCTTGGCCGTTGAGTGTGTAGGTGACACGTGGCGAGTCGCCATCAAAGTCATGTATAGCTACATCGCTGGCATTGTAAATAGTGGTGAGGTTGGACGCCTCGCGCGCAAGCATCAGGTCTTTGGTGACCTCGGTTTGGCCGTATACCATCACCTGTTTGCCACCCGTCAGTGCGGCCAAGTCAATGCGGTGACGCTCGCCTTTAAAGAGCAAGTCAAAGCCATGGTGGGGCAGCCCCTCTTGGTGCAAGCGCGCATCCACCCCAATGCTGCCCAAGGCATCAACGGTTCCCTGCTCCAAAACGCCCGCACGAATGCGCCCGAGCACATAGTCGGGACTCTGGCGCTCAATGATGACGCTGGTTATGCCTGATTTGGCGAGCAATTGGCCTAGCAGCAGACCCGCTGGTCCGGCACCAACAATAGCAACTTGTGTAGATGTCATAGATTGAATCAATTTATTTGTAGAGGGTGTCTACAGGTGACATATAGGTTATGACCTGACACTTCGATGCACAATACGGTACACACCTGTTGTGCGCGATTAATATTTTATTTGCGCGATAATCGCGCATATACGTACCAAAGGAGTGATGGCCATGGCCGGTGACGCAGGTAACACGCAAGGCAAAACGCAAGAAAAAGTGCAAGGACCTGTTCAGTTGGGCGTCATTCAGCAAGCTGACTTTATTGCGGGACTTGGAAAAGGCTTGTCTGTTTTGGGGGCTTTTGACGTGTCTCGCCAACGCCTGAACGCCACACAGGCTGCGCAACGCGTGGGTTTAACGCGAGCCGCAGCTAGGCGGTATTTGCTCACATTGCAGTCATTGGGCTATTTAGATTCAGATGCCACCCATTTTTGGCTCACACCGAAAGTGTTGCAGTTCAGTGGCAATTACCTGGCCTCTGCGCAATTGCCTCGCATTGCACAACCAACGCTAGACGAGCTCAGCGCTCACACTGGCGGGGCTTTTTCTGTGGTGGTGGCCGATGGTGCTGAGGTGGTCATTGTGGCCAGAGGCCGCGACAGCTTGCGCAGCGCAGTGGCACAGTTGCCCGCTATCAACGACTTACCCTCACGTGCGGCGCAACAACTCAGCCAGGCTCAAGCGCATGCGCGCAGCATGATGAGTATGGCGCAAGGGCTGCACTTAGGCGCTAGGTTGCCCATGCACGCTACGTCTACAGGCCAGGTGCTCATGGCCAGTTGGAGTGCACCTCAATTGAAGGCGTGGCTTGATCAGCATGTGCTCAAGGCGCTTACATCACACACATTAACAAGCGCCAGTGCTTTAGAGCAGCGTCTAAAAACTGTGCGCAGCAATGGCTGGTGTTGTGCCTCGCAAGAGCATGAACTGGGCGTTAAGGCGGTGGCTGTGCCTGTGCACAGGCGTGATGGCAAAGTGGTTGGCGCATTGAATGTTGTCTTGGGTGTGGCATTGCATGCGCCAACATCGAGTCACAGCTCAACAAGTTCAGGGTCAGATGAAGATTTAATTCAACAGTGGTTGCCTTGGTTACAGGAGGCTGCGCAGCGATTGCGAACAATGACTTAGTTGGACAGCCGCTACTGCCAAGCGCTAGCCCATGTTGTAGCCCACAAAGCGGCGGCCTCGTCGGCGTCTACATCGCTGGCGGCGTCGTGCTCAAATATGTCACCTACGCGCTGGGCACCTACATCTTGTAGTTTGGCATCAATCAGCCTAGCGCCTGCGCCGTAGGTTTCGCCGTAGCTGCTGTCGCCCAGCGCCATCAGCCCGTAGCGCACATGGCCTAAGTAAGCTGGCTCAAGGTCAAAAGAGGCCAGAAATGCCTGCGCATTATCTGGCACATTGCCGTGGCCGTAGGTGGACGAGCACACGATGTATGCCTTGCCAATGCCGGCCTCGGCGGGAACCCTGTTTGGTGATCCAGAGTCAGAACCAGAGCCAAACAAGCCAATGCCATGTGCTTCGCCAAGCAGGGTGATGACAATTGACGCGAAATACCCATCCAAAACTTTTGCGGCGGCTTGCGCCGCATGCAAGGCAGTGTCTCCAGTGGTGCCCACCAATATATGCAGCTGCGGGGAAGTGCTCATGTGCGTTCAGGTAGTTCGTAAAATTAAATTACACCACGGTTGCAAAATGCCCGTAGATCACGCTACAATTTGAGGCTTAGTCGGAGCGTAGCGCAGCTTGGTAGCGCACCTGGTTTGGGACCAGGGGGTCGTAGGTTCGAATCCTACCGTTCCGACCATCAATCAATGATCTGTATTTAAGATCTACTCAAAAAAGCCCATTCACTGGGCTTTTTTTTGGGCTACATTTTGCCCAGCACAGTTCATTCAATGCATAACTTAAGCACCCTGTAGCTGCTGTCGTGTGTTGATCCCCACCACGTGCGTTGGGTTTGTGCGTGTTGTCTCGCCGCTAACCATGCCTGCATGTTCACGTGCATCCAACGGTAAAGACCGAAACGCTTGTCAGTGCCAATGAATCACTCCCTAGCGAAGGCCGCACGGTGAAAGCCGTGAGGCAGACAGTTGGGCGTTGGCACTGCCAAGAAACGTGGGTTTACGTCATCTCATAAGCGTTAATTTTTGGATTCGGTAACTGGTCATCTCAATACTGGTTACGTCGTTGGTCACATTGCTGGTGCGTGTTGACGATCGTAGGATCATTCGCAACCGATGCCCTTGAGGGGAGTGTCTGCTTGTCCATGCATCAACAACCAACGGGCTGTTAATCGCTGTGCGTCCATTAACTGCTGTGCGGCCATTGCTGAAGTCGATGAGGCCTTGTACAACTTGACTGGGTGACGCATGTGAGAGGTGCAATACGGCCTCCCATCGTGCAGGCGATATCAAAATTTAATAATATTGCTTAGAATAAAAAATAAAAAGCACAAGAGAGAATCGCTCTTTTGCAAGCGATCTGTGTTTTTTCACACCTTTAGTTTCTGGAGGAACTGTGCTTCATCCAATTGTTTCTCTAACGCGGCATATTGCACGCGTAACTTTTTACCAAGCAACTAGGGCGCCAAAACCAGGTAGCGGGTTGTTCCATGGTGATGGGGCTCATGCAGTGACAGGCAACCGGCGACTGTTTCGAAGCCATGATGATGCTGCAACTTATCTCAGATTTTGGACTGGAGATCCGACAACGGTTTCAGAGCTTAAATGGTTGTATCAGACATTGGGCTCCTCCATGATGACCCAGCGCAGTGGACCTGATGGATGGCTGTGGGGTCTAGGTGCTCAGCTCGTGACCGGTGACATCGTCGTCATGGAGGAGACTATTCGTGGTGCGCGTCTAGGGCGCGTGGTCGCACCTTTTGCGGCAACTGCCGGTGCGCTAGCCAGTGCCTTAGATGAGCTGCCCTTGCTGAGTGATCTTCCATCAGCGCCCGAAGTGCCTGACTTTTTACCAATTGTGGAATCAATTGAAATAGAAGGTGCGGTGGTTATGCCAAATGTTGACAGCGCCCTGTCGCACATATCGCTCGCCATAGGTGGTGTTGGTGATGCATCTGTGAGTTTAAAACCAGTGCCTGACAAAATTTCAAGTCTTCATGATGTGTTGGCCTTGGTCGGTGAAGAGTCAAAGAAGAAACTTGATGGTGGCTAATTATTGGTCTGATTTTTGGGGGGCAGCGATTTGAAAGTTATCCTCGAATCGTTGTCTAAGCTGCCGCAAGCGAGTGTCAAAGTTGTGACGGCTTTAGAGGATGCGGGCACATCAATGGCGACTGAAAGCAGCAAGCTTTTAGAGTTGGTTGTTGATGCAGTGACACAGTTCAGCGAGGGTATGCAAACCTTGGTTGGACAATTGCAAGAGCTGCCCGCGCTGTTAGACCCATCGCCTGTCGTCAATGCATGCAGCAAGGAGCTTGAGCAGGCTTTCCAAGATTTAAAAGAGGTTGCAAACGAGTCCTTGCGAATTCCTAATCCAGTTATGGATTCTTTGACGGGGTTTGAAGAAATTTTGCCTAGCGCCCGATCGGCACTCAGCACACTTGAAACCCTACCCAATCGCCTGACAGCATGCGCTCCTGATGCCGCTTGGACCGACAAGGCCACAGAAGATGTACGCACACAATCTAAGTCTTGGAAATCGGCTGTGTCTGATGCCAATGACACGCTTGGTCGTGCATACAGCGATATGGAGTCTGCTATGGGGCGGTGGACTAATGTGACCGCTGCAGATCCTAAATCTGTTGCCGCTATTCAGACTGATTTACTTGGCGAGTTACAAACAACCCGCGTACTGGTCAACCAAGTTTTCGAAACCACAAAGTCCAAAGGTGCATCGGCGAAATCCCTTGTTGCAGATGTTGCTGAAGGTGTCAAACACGACATCCAAACCAGTCTAGACAACTCAGATGAACTGATTCAAAGCGTCATAGAGGATTTCCTCAGTCCCATTCGTGACCTCTTGGCTAAGATTGAGAAGCTTCAAGAAGGCGTCACTGCTTCATCCGAACACGCCTGCGCAACATTGGACACGTTAGAGGAAAAAGTTCAACTAACACTTGATAAAGTCGATAAACCTGTTGCGCTATTCAAGGCTCAACTCGATGAATTGCTATCAAAATTGCATGAGTCGGCGGGTGATTTGCGCTCCACCATGGGGCTCGCATTGGAGCCTGTTGACGCACTCGAAGATGCTGTAGCACGTGTGGCACAGGCGCTAGACGAGGTCGCCGCCGCCATCAACGATTTGGTTCATGAGATAGTGGCAGTCTTGGATCACCTGTCAGAACTTGTTGTGCAAGGCAAGCAAACCCTACAAGAGATTCCGGAACAGTTCGAACTTGTGCGCGACAAGCTCAAGGAAGCCATTCAACAGATTGAAGCTATTCGAGAGCAAATTCCAGTTTTTGTCTCGCAGGCTTTAAATGCGTTAGATATGGCAAGCACAGAGCTGTCCAAGGCTGAGGAAAGGTGTACAAATGCAATTTCCGTGTGCACCAAGTACCAACTTAAGGTGCCACCGCTGATGGTTGCACGTGGTCTATTCATGTCCGCAAAAACCAGCTTAGGGCCAATCAAGACAAGTGTTAAAGCCGCTGCTACAACCGTCCAAAAAGCGGGTCAAACGGCTGACGGTCTTGTCGAACAAGCGCTGGAGGCGACGCGTCAAATAGACCCTCTAATTCTCGACGCAAGAGGCCTTGTACAAGGCGCTGTTGATCAGGTCATCGCACAGTTAGACTTGTTGGAACAACAAGTAGGACAGGTCAAAGGCAAGGTGCTGGAGGGGCCACCATTTCTAGATGAACAACTGAACGCGCTTAAGACTGAGCTTCAAACAGTTGTGCGCAAAGCAAGTGACACGGCCCATAAAGCGGTCGACGATATTCAGTTGGACCCCATGCTAGATGAGATGCAGTCACAACTGGATGAAATGACTGAAGAAATTCTTGGTGTTATTTCTAAACAAACTGACCATGCGAAAGATGGCATTGCGGCAACTCTGAGCGAGGTCAAAACGTGTATGGCCCAAGCCATCGAGACGTTTGGTGACGTGTCGCAGCCCGTGTTGAGTAATCTAGAGAATGTTGAACCATTGTTACAGAAGAAAGCTGGGGAGCTGCGTGACCTTCTTCAGCAAGGCGGTGACAAAGGTATTGCGTGGGTTGATGATGCCCAAAGAGAGCTTGATAGCGTTGTTGATGATGGGCTATCACACATTAACAATGCGCAAGCTGCATGGGACGCCTACTGCGATCAATGTCAGTCATCCCTGGAAAGTATCGCAAAAACTGCTGCTCCTGCGGTTGATGCTGCAAGCAAGGTCATAGCAGCTGTAGGCGACGCCAACCTCACCGCGTTACAACATGATTCTGTAGCGGCGTGGACCAATGACACACAAAATCTTGTTGAAGGCCACTTAAGTGCAGGCCTTGAGTCATTTGATCAAGCCAGTACGGATGTCAATGGTGTTGTGCAAGATGTAAAAAACGGCAAACAAGCCGCTGACGACAACCTCGCCTCAATACGCAAGATGGACTCCATATCGGACGAGGCAAAGGATGCGATAGGTGGGGTGCAAGATAGCGCGAAAAAGCTAGCCGTTAACGCGGACAATGCAGCAACTGAAGCCAGCGCTGAGCTGGACAAGGTTAGCGAAGCAGCCAAGAATGGCGATGGTGCAGTCAGTAAGAAAATGTCTGCATTTGCAGCAGAAAATAAAAAAATGTTTGATACAGCCTCCGATGGGGCTGACGAAGCGCAAGCAAGTCAAGAACGCGCTGCTACCGAATTCAAAAAAGCCAACGGTGGTTTGGCAGACAGCATTGCTTCGACACAACAACAAGCGGCTGCACTCACTGAAAAAGCACAGGCAGCTTGCGACCACGCAAAGTCTGAAGTTGCGGTAGCGAAAGCGCAGGTCGATGAGGTAAAGGTCAAGATAGCTGCTGCGCAAAGTGTATTGGCCGCAGAGGTCGTCAATCAAGGCGGCGCGCCTGCCAATGATGCACCTGATACTTCTACAGCCAAGTCTGAGCAGTCTGCACAAGGTCAAGCGTCTGCATCTGGCGGTGGTTCTAATTCTTCAACTGAGACGCAACAGCCATCAGCCGCACAAGCTGCGGCTTCTGAGTCTGCTGCCGGCGCAGCACCTTCGACTACAACTGAATCTGAAACCGAAACGAAACAGCCATCGGACGCACAAGCTGCGGCTTCTGAGCCTGCTGCCGGCGCAGCACCTTCGACTACAACTGAATCTGAAACCGAGACAAAACAGCCATCGGACGTACAAGCTGCGGCTTCTGAGTCTGTTGCCGGCGCCGCACCTTCAACTAAATCTAAAACTGAAACTGAAACTGAAACTGAAACTGAAACTGAAACTGAAACTGAAACTCAGCGGCCATCAGACGCACAAGCCTTGCCTTCTGACGCTGCGGTTGCCGGCGCCTCCCCAACTGAAGCTAGACAGCCAGCAAGCGACAAAGCGCCTACTCCTAAAAATGCACCCGCGCCATCAATCAATGCGGGTCAATCAACAGAGGCACATACACATTCGCCGTCCTCTCAACCTGCCACTGATTCCGAGACATCAATTCACGGAAAAATACCCGTAACCGCAGCTGAAAAGCCCGCACCGGTTGATGCTTCCAATGATGTGTTGGATCAATCGGTACCTGATGAAAAAGACTTGTCGCATAGCAGGCTTCAGCCCAATGGGTTGGACGATCCCGAATCAGCCAGCTTAGAGGGTAAAAAACCCAGCGTTGAGGCAACCACAAGTTTGAGCGCAGCGCCTGACAGTGACGCGCCAATTCAACCCGTTGGAACACCTGTTGGTTCAACCAATCCAACCGGACCGGTAGCGGATTCTGTTGACGACAAAGAAACCAGTCGGGGCAGGGTTGAGCCCACCCCATTTGTAGACGCTTCACAAGGTGAGGGTGTTGGTCTTGGCGCTGACCACCATGACAACCTGTCCACTCATCACAGCAGCGAGTCTAGGGACCCTGTAGAGCTTGCCCCCGATACGCCTATAGAGCCTCTAAACAGCAGCACCCATGCACCTGAGCAACATGAATTGTCTAGCCAAGAGACGCTCGACAACAGCACAGCTGCTACTGATTCGGTGGTTGTGCCGGGTGTTGACTCTGACGGGTCTTTTAATAAAAAAGAATTAGGTGATATTGCTTCGGAGATTGATAAATTACTAAAAAAATAAAATTTAATATTATTTAAATTAATTAATTAATTACTTAGTTTCTATATTTCTGCTTCCATTTGTAATAATATTTAAGTATTATTATTAATTTTCTCTATTGTAAATTGATACTTGTCAAGGGTAAACCTGCTAATTGCAAATATGCTTTATTAAACTAAGGTGCAACATGGGTAAATCTTGGGATGTAAGGCACAGCGATTCAATGTGCATTTGCTGTCACAATCATTTGGTCAACAGTTAATTTTATTTGGAAGGTACGGATATGTCAGATAGCTTGCAGAAATGGGTCGGTCGTAACAGACCACCCCGAGTTCAAATTACTTACGACGTTGAGATAGGCGGTGCGATCGAATCCAAGGAGCTACCATTGGTGATCGGCATCATGTCTGATTTGTCCGGTGTTCCTTTGGTCGCCCCACCAAAGCTTAAAGATCGAAGATTCATTGAAATCGACCGCGATAACTTCAACGACGTCATGGGAAAGATTGCGCCTCGTCTCGACATGTCCGTGCCAGACACACTCAAGGGCGATGGGAACTTAAAGGTTGAATTGAATTTTGCGGAATTCGGTGATTTCCACCCCGAATCACTTGTCAAGCAAGTTCCACGTCTGGCCAAATTGCTAGAAGCGCGTCAGCAGTTACGTGACTTGTTGGGCAAATTAGACGGCAACGATGAACTGGATTCATTGTTAGAAAACATCATTCAAAATTCTGAAGAGCTTGCAACGCTCAAAGGTGCATCGTCTGCAAGTGATGCTGCTCCTGAAGAGGCCCCAGCAGAAGCCTCAGCAGAGCCCCCAGCTGAGAGCACTTGAGCTCGAACACGTAAATACATTACGACAAGGAATTAAGATGGCTACGAATGAAACGGTAACAGGCAGCGCTGGCGCTGCCACGGCAAACGCTGAACTGAGCTTGCTAGACAGGATCGTCCTAGAGGGAAATATGGCTGTTGAGCCGTCTCAAGGCGAATACGCAAAAAAACTGCTGGGACAGTTCGCTACACAGATACTTGACGAGGGTATGAAAACAGCGCCGGATAAAGGCGTTGTTGCAATGATCAATGAGCGTGTTGCGGAAATTGATCGTATTTTGAGCGACCAGTTGAATGCGATCATGCACCATGAGGAGTTTCAAACGCTCGAGGCCGCATGGACGGGTCTACACGACATGGTGTTTGGCTCCGAGACCAGCACGACTTTAAAGTTGCGGCTGCTTAACGTGTCCAAAAAAGAACTTCTCAAGGACTTAGAAGGCGCTGTCGACCATGACATGAGCGTGTTGTTCAAGAAAATCTACGAAGAAGAGTACGGCACATTTGGTGGTAACCCCTACTCCGCCCTGATTGGTGACTACTATTTTGGCCGTCATCCTCAAGATATGGCACTGCTTCAGCGACTGTCTAAAGTGGCTGCCGCTTCGCATGCACCATTTATCACCGCCGCTGGATCGTCGATATTTGATATGAAAAGTTTCACCGAATTAGGTGTTCCTCGCGACTTGTCTAAGATTTTTGAAAGTGCTGAGTTGACCACTTGGCGATCTTTCCGTGATTCTGAGGATTCACGTTACGTGTCTTTGGTGCTTCCGCGTTATGCCGCCAGATTACCTTATGGGCCCGATACCATTCCAATTGACAATTTCAATTTTGTTGAAGATGTCGATGGAACAGATCACAACAAGTACCTGTGGGCCAATGCGGCCTATCAACTTGGTCTTAGGCTGACGGATGCGTTTGCCAAATACAACTGGACAACGGCCATTCGCGGCGTAGAGGGCGGGGGCAAAGTCAGCGGTATGACGGCACACACTTATAAAACTGACGAAGGTGATGCGGTTCTCAAGTGCCCAACTGAGGTGCTTATTACAGATAGACGCGAAAAAGAACTCAATGACCTCGGCTTCATAGCCATCGTTAACTCTAAGGGATCTGACTTCGCTGCATTTTTTGGTGGTCAGAGCACCAATAAGCCCAAGCGATACAACCTCGACGCTGCGAATGCAAATGCATCGTTGTCCTCCAAGTTGCCATACATACTTGCAGCGTCACGTTTTGCGCATTACATCAAGGTCATCATGCGCGACAAGGTCGGTAGTTTTCAGACACGCGAGACAGTTGAAAACTATTTGAACTTGTGGATCAGCGACTACGTGTTGCTCAGCCCCACAGCTACGCAGGGTGAAAAGGCACGATTCCCGTTGTCGGAAGCACGTATCGATGTCATTGATCAGCCTGGAAAGCCTGGCTCATATTCTGCAGTCGTTTTCCTCAAGCCACACTTCCAGATGGAGGAGCTGTCAACCTCTATTCGTTTGGTTGCTGAGCTGCCTGAGGCGGCGGGTTAACTTTCAACGAACTAAATTTAGTGCGCTCCCTGAGGGGGCGCCTTCTACAAGCAGGAGATGGTAAATGTCTGAAGTATTGATTCTTGATTTAGGTGCATCCGTAAAGGGTAATTGCCTGATAGATGGTGCAGATTTTAAAGAAAAGGTGATTGTCGAAAGTTACTCTCACGGCGTGTCGTTGCCCATGCAAGGCGATGCGTCACAAGCTGAGCGTACGGCTGGACGTCCTATGTTTTCGGAAATGAGTTTCTCGAAAATGTCTGACTTATCAACGACTGAAATTTACAAAGCCTGCATTACTGGTACCAACATCCCTAAAGCCACACTGTGGGTCGGGCGTGTTGAAAATGGCGTGTACATGGGTTTTTTCAAGTATGAATTCGACAACGCCATGATTTCAAATATGAGTACATCTGGCGGCGGGTCGCTGCCCAGAGACAGTTTTAGTATTTGTTTTACCAAAATTAAATGCGAGTTTACGCAGCAGCAGTCGAATTCATCTAAGAAAGGCACTGGTACTTGGAACTGGAATGCCGCGACCATGAAGTCTGACTAATCGAACTGGTCTACCACCCACCCACCGGCTTTCACAAAAGTTCTTCGTATGGATTCGAGAGCCAGGGTGCCCATGTTTGATCGGTTGACGGGTCACCTCAGCACGCCTCACGACGGTACTGGCTTGAGTGCAGATGGACTTCAACGCTCTATTTGTCTGGATTTAGAGCGTCTTCTCAACACACGCAATGGCCTGACCGTTCGGCAGTTTTTGGACTGTGACGGTGGTGTTATGCATTACGGGATACCCGACACGCTGGCTTTGTCGACGCTTTCAGACCAAGTCCTGTTGTCGAATGTTCTTAAGAAGGCACTTGTCTTGTTCGAGCCTAGGTTGTCTCGCATCGAAATTCGTGTTGTTGCTGATGTGCATGCGCCCCAAAAAATGAATGCCCAAATAAGGGGGGCGGTCAACGTAAATGGTCATCACAGCCGAGTCGATTTTGATCTCGAGTTAGGTGGCGCAACAGCAAAAGTTGGAGCCGGCGGGTCAGTCGGCCCTAAAGGCGTAATGTGATCCCTGAGAATGACCTCCTAGATTATTATCGAAACGAGATTGCCTACCTAAGGGAACAGGGCGGGCAATTCGCAGCGCGTTATCCCAAGGTTGCCCAGCGATTGGTTTTGAGCTCATCTGAGTCTCCAGATCCACACACCGAGCTTCTACTTGAGTCATTTGCCTTTTTAACGGCACGTGTGCAACGTGACATTGACAGCGAGTTCCCAGCTATATCTGGCGCTTTATTAGACAGTACATGCCCTAATCTTGTTCATGTCGTGCCATCGCTTTCCGTGGCACAAATGACGCTAGATCCGGCACAAGGCAAGGTGACTGCTGGTCTAAAAATACCCAAACATACCCGCATGTGGGCGTTCGCCAGTTCTGGCGAAACATGCCGTTTTAAGACAGTTTGGGAAACACAACTGTGGCCAATCAGTCTTTCGAATGTATCCGTTGATGACGAGAGGATCTTACGCCTCGACTTTGAGACCACTGGTGGGGCTGACCTGTCAGAGCTTGCTTTAGAGAAACTATCGTTTCATCTTGGCGGTGATTTACAGTTGACGATGCCGTTACACGAATTATTTGTGAGCGCGCTTGAATCAATAGAGTTGATTGCAGGGGATGGGCGTGTTCATGTGTTGGACGTCCAACAACTCAAGCAGCTGGGACATAGCCTCGCTGACATTGCCGTGCCACAGCTGCGCAATGCACATCCTGCCTATGCGTTACTTCAGCAGTACTTTGCCCAACCGCGACTGTTTCAGTTTTTTGACTTAGAGGGTCTACTGGGGCGGTTTGGGTTGGGCTCATGTTTTTCGATACGGTTCGTGTTTGATCATTCAGCACGGGTTCTTCAGAATTTAACAGCGGACAATTTTCAACTGGGATGCGTTCCTACTGTGAATTTATTCGAACAAACATCTGAGCCAATCAACCTGACGCACAAAGAATACGAATACAGGTTGGTACCGGATTTAAAGCGTGAGGAGTCCGTTGAAATACATTCAATTCAAGCCGTGTTTTCAACAGATCCAAAAATTGACCGTCCGACAGAGATTCCCCACGTTTTTGCCGGTTCTACTGCAGCGGGTCGGGCTGATGTTTTTTGGACCAGTCGGCAAGAGTTAAGCCTGCGTCCGGGCATGACGGGTACAGATACTTATTTAAGTTTTGTCAACAATGCGCAAGATAGTTTGGTGCCTGAAACGCCTGTTGTCTATGCCAAGACGTTGTGTACCAATCGTCGACTTGCTCAAATGGTACCTGCAGGTGCGCGCTTGGTTGGTGAAGGTATTTCAACTTCTATTCGTATTAAAAATAAGTACCAACCTAGTGCACAGTTGATCCCAAAATTTGACAAAGGTGCTTTGTGGAATTTGGTGTCCATACTACGTCTTAACCAATCGAGTTTGGTAGACGGTCAGATGGGACTGTCAAGTTTGCAGGACTTGTTGATGCTGTTTGCCGGCGAGTCAGCGTCCAATCAGGCACACGTTAGGGGTATCAAGTCGCTGCACGCCAAACCTGCCACCATGCGCAAAGGTACTGATGTGTGGCGTGGCCTGTGTTCTGGTATTGATGTCAGTATTGAGTTTGATGAAGATGCTTTTGTCGGAGCCTCTGCCTTGTTGTTTTCCCGTGTACTGGCTGAATTTTTATCCCTGTACACAACCGTGAACTCATTTGTTCGTGTCTCTGTTTATCGCAACGGACAAATTTGGATACGTTGGCCGGCGCTTGGGGGGGGGCAATGCATCCTCTGATCAGCATTCTTTTATCTCGCCCGCAGAGCTTTAATTTATTTCAGGCAATCAGCTTAATTGAGCGTGCTTTTCCACACAAAAAAGGCGTTTCAAATGGTCTGGGTATTGACGAGGCCGTTCGTCTTAAAGCCGATGTAGGCTTGAACTTCCAGCCCAGTGATATCCACTCTATTACTGAAAATGTGGACCCTGGTCCAGCCCTTACTCTTGTTTCTAGTGTCATGTCGCTTGCTGGGTCTGGCGGACCGTTACCCATTCCGTTTACCGAGTTGTTACTCGTCCAGCGAAAAGCCAGAGATGAGAGCGGTTTAGCTTTTTTAGACATGTTTAACCAGCGTGTTTTAGGTCAGCTGTACAGTGCCCGAAAAAAACACCATCTGTCATTACAAGGTTCCAATTGGAAACGCGCTGTGCTGGTTAAAGCCGTCAAAGCGGTGTCTGGGGTTGGGTCGCATCAGGTGTCTCGTAATTGGTTGGGACATTCAAGCTTGCATGGTCCAGCGCCTAGATCGGTTTGTGGCTTAGTCACAATTGTTGCTGACAGGCTTAAGTTGAACTGTCGTGCGAAGTCCTTTGTTGGTGATTGGGTTGAGTACGGGTTGAATCCGCCAGCGTATGTAGGCGGAAAACGGCACAAAGCCTTGAGGCTCGGTGTCAACACAGACTTAGGTACCCGTGTGTGGTGCCAAGACAAAGCCATTGAATTAACCGCCACCACGCACTCGCTGGCCCAATACGAGTCTTTTATACCTGGTGGTGACGCCTTTAATGATCTCAATGAATTGGTTGATGACTATTTCCAAAGTGATATCACCGTCATTTTTTCACCGAGCCCACCTAGACGTGTCACCGCTTCTTTGTCTGGGTCGCAAGGGCTTGGCCGGTCTCAGGCAAGGCTTGGTTTTACATCGTGGCTTGCATCAAGTGCTGATTCAGATGCCCACATGCCTATTGAATCGCTTGCATACCCTAGGCTGAGGTTGGGTATGTCTTCAAATTCAGGCGTCTCCACAAGAGGCTTGTAATTATGGACATAGATATCAGAACGTTGCTTACGCGTCTAAACCCAGAGTGTAAACACGCCATGAACTTGGCAGCCCAGATGTGTGTCAATCAAACGCATTTCAATGTGGAAGTTGAGCACCTGTTGTTGGCTATGCTCGACGGCCCCATGCCCGACCTCAAGTTGGTATTTGATGAAAACGACGTCAGTGTCGACAAGGTGACTGAGCAGTTACAAAAAAGTGTTGAGATTTTTAAGCGAGGCAATGCCCGCACACCGGCTTTATCCCCACACTTTGCACCGTTGATTCAAGAAGCGTGGTTGCTGAGCTCTATGTTGCTGGGGCAGCAGCACGTTCGCTCTGGCACCTTGTTATTGGCTATGCTGGAAGAAAATACGGTTAGAGGTGTGTTGCTAGAGTCAGCGCCATTGCTGCTTGAAATTCCTAGAGAACAGTTGCGCAACGCTTTGCCTCAACTGTTAGCGCAGTCATCAGAGGACGCTGCGGCACATGTCACCCCCCCCATTGTCAAAAATACCGGTTTTGTTTCAAAAGGCGAGATGCCTATTCAACACACCAAGCGCATTAACGGCACACCTGCACTTGATAAGTACACGGTAGATATGACCGAACTGGCACGTCAAGGTGGCATAGATCAAATTAGGGGGCGCGACGCTGAGGTGCGTCAAATCATAGATATCTTGTTGCGCAGGCGTCAAAACAACCCAATTTTGACTGGCGAGGCAGGTGTTGGTAAAACTGCAGTTGTGGAGGGATTTGCCAACCGCGTGGTTGAAGGTCGTGTGCCCCCAGCTTTAAAAGACGTCATTGTTCGGTCATTAGACCTCGGCTTGTTGCAAGCTGGAGCCGGTATCAAGGGAGAGTTTGAAAACAGGCTCAATGATGTCATTTCAGAAGTCCGTGGTTCTATCAAGCCGGTTATTTTATTCATTGATGAGGCCCACCAATTGATTGGCGCAGGTGGTCAAGAAGGGCAGAGCGATGCTGCAAATTTGCTGAAGCCTGCACTGGCGCGTGGCGAGTTACGAACGATAGCCGCTACAACCTGGGCCGAGTACAAAAAATACGTTGAGCGTGATCCAGCTTTGGCCAGACGGTTTCAAGTGGTCAAGGTTGAAGAGCCGTCAGCCGCAGCGGCTGTCGACATGCTGAGAGGTGTGAAAGAAACGCTAGAGCGTCACCATGGCGTTGAAATTCTTGATGAAGCGCTTGAGGATGCAGTTAGATTCTCTCAGCGCTATATATCTGGGCGTCAACTGCCTGACAAAGCTATCAGTGTTTTGGATACTGCTTGCGCTAGGGTTGCAGTTGGGTTGTCTGGAGAGCCTTGGCTGATTGAGTCAGCGCGTGTTGATTTATTGGGCGCACTTGAGAACCTCAAACTGTTGCGACAGCGGCACGCCAAAGGCGAAGAGCTGGCCCATGATATTTCTCGTGAAACTGTGCACGTCAAAGTGATTGAAGACGGTCTCAGTAGTCTGTTAGACAAACTGAAAGCTGAGCGTGCCGCAGCCGCGGAAATATTGGTTCTACGGCGCCACATTACAGCACTCACAGACAGTGGCGTTCCTGTGCCTGAAGACGAGCGAGCGGTTCTTGCAGACCAATTAAAACGTCTTGGCAGTGGTTTCGAAGCTATTCAAGACGATGCGCCTATGGTGCCTTTGTATGTCGACAGTAAAGTGGTTGCCGATGTCATTTCTGCGTGGACAGGTATTCCAATTGGTCGAATGATGACCGATGAGGTGCATACGGTTTTGCATTTAAAAGAACGTTTAGAAGCACGTGTCATTGGCCAAGATGCAGGCCTAGACTCAATAGCCAGGCGTGTTCGAACTTTTCGAGCGCAACTCGATGACCCCGGTAAGCCAGTTGGTGTGTTCATGCTTGTAGGCCCCAGTGGTGTGGGCAAGACAGAGACTGCCATGGCACTGGCGGATATGTTGTATGGCGGTGAAAAAAATGTGATCACCATTAACATGTCTGAGTATCAAGAGGCACATACAGTCTCATCACTCAAAGGCGCTCCGCCTGGGTATGTGGGTTACGGAAAGGGCGGCATATTGACAGAAGCCGTTCGACAACGTCCTTACAGCGTGGTGTTATTGGACGAAATTGAAAAAGCGCACCCAGACGTTATCGAGCTTTTTTTTCAAGTGTTTGACAAGGGTGTCATGGATGATGGTGATGGTGTAACCATCGACTTCAAGAACACACTGATTATTCTGACCTCGAATGCCTCGCAGGATATTGTTGTGCAGGCCTGTCGAGATGGCCGGCGGCCTTCTAGCGAACTTGTTCTTGCGGCTTTGCGTCCCCACTTGCAAGCACAGTTTAGCCCGGCTCTATTGGGGCGGCTTGTCATCGTGCCTTATTTCCCCTTAGGGGATCAACAGATCCGCGCTATTGTTGACCTGAAGTTGGACAAGTTGACCAGTCGTTTTGTTGAGAATCACAACGCTCGGTTTACGTGGGACGACCTCGTGGCTGACCTGATAACGGACCGCTGTGTTGAGGTTGACAGTGGCGCTAGAAATATCGACTACATACTGACGCACCATGTGCTGCCCACACTGTCCACGCTGGTTTTGGAGCGTATTTCTATTCATAAGCCGTTCACGTCGGTCCATATGTACGTCGATGACGATGGTTTATTTGCCTACGACTTCAAAGACAAAGTGTTTAGAGGAACAGCATGAGGACGGGTTATGAGCAAAACGCAGGTCTGCTGTCAATCAGTTCGCCGTTCAACGATGGGGACTTGTTGCTGGACGCTTTGGAGGGTTCTGAGGGCTTATCAGAGTTGTTTTGTTTCCAACTGCACATGCGATCGCCGTCAACCAGCTTGGATCCAAAGAAAATTATTGGCGAAACAGTCACTGTCAATATGCAAGTCCCTGGCGGCGAGTTGCGTGAAATTACCGGTTTGGTTTCTCGCTTCATACAAAGCGGATTTGATAGAGATTTTGCCGTGTACCAAGCCGAGTTGGTGCCGCAGTGTTGGATTCTTAAGTTGTCTCGTGACCGAAAAATTTATCAAAACAAATCGGTTTCTGACGTCATTATTTCAGTGCTATCAGACTTTGAAATAACCATTAAAAATCAACTAGCCACAACCTATGAGCCTGTTGATTACATCGTTCAGTACGATGAAACGGCTTTTGACTTTATTACTCGCTTGATGCAGCTCAGTGGTATTTTTTACTTCTTCTCCTTCTCGGGTGGCGATCACACCATGGTCTTGGCAGATGACTCGTCGGCTTTTGAAACCTGCTCAGGTGCCGCGACTGTTCGGTTTTTTCCTGAGACGGGTCAATCCAACCCATTAGACACAGTGGTCGCGTTCAGCTTAGAAAGTGCCGTACAGCTAAAAACTGTAACCAGTAACGATTACGACTTCACAACACCGAGTACGTCACTTGAGGGCACAGATGAGGGAACTACCGGATTTGGCGAAGTGTACGAATTTGGCGCTGGTCAAGCCGACTCCGCTGGCGCTGCTGCAATAGCCAAACTACGAAACAACGCTGCAGCCGTCGGTGCAAAAGTGCTCAGAGGAGACAGCTTTGCTTATCCGTTTGTGCCCGGGACAAAGTTCACGATGACGGAGCATTTTGTTGAGGCGTTGAACGCGGAGTTTGTGTTGAAACGTGTTCAACATATTGCGCGTGACGACCACTACAGCAACTCTTTTGAGTCGTTTCCTTCGACTGTTGTGTACAGCCCATCCATCAATGCGTTGAAGCCTAAGGTGTCGGGTTGCGAGTCGGCCTTGGTTGTTGGTCCAAGTGGTGAAGAGATATGGACGGACGAGTACGGTCGAATCAAATTGCAATTTCCGTGGGATAGAGACGGCCTAAAAGATGAAAACAGTTCACCGTGGGTTCGGGTCAGTCAGTCCATGGCTGGATCGGGCTTTGGCTCAATTTTTATTCCGCGGATTGGTCAAGAAGTCATAGTGACTTATTTACAAGGTGATCCGGAGCGACCCATAGTGACTGGCTGCGTTTACAACGGTGAAAATGCAGCGCCGATGCAGTTGCCTGCAAATCAAACTCAAACCATCATTCGAACCTGGTCTTCCAAAGAGGGTACTGCTGGAAACGAACTCAGGTTTGAAGATAAAAAAGACGCTGAAGATCTGTACTTACACGCGCAAAAAGACATGACAGTTGAGGTTGAGAATGACCTAAAGACGACACTCATGAAGGGTACTGAGACGCATATTATTCAAGAGGGAGACCGCTCACTTGACATTCAAAAAGGCAGTGAGATTCACAAGGTACAAGCAACGCGACAAGTAGAGGTTGTTGGCGATGAAAACCATACAAACAGTGCCGACTTCACCCACGAAGTGACGGGCGATTATGCGTTGGTCATAAATGGCGCACTGACCATCACTGTGACTGGCTCCATTACGGTTAAGTCAGACGCAGATATCGATCAAACTGCAGGAACAGCGCTGTCGTTAACCGCTGGCACAGCATTTACAAATACAGCAGGTACGGCATTGACCTCAAAGGCTGGCACAGAACTTGTGGCTGAGGCGGGTACCAACTTGACCAACAAAGCAGGTATGAAACTGCTGAGTGATGCGGGTATGCAGATCGATCAAACGGCGGCGATCATCAACAGCAAAGCAAGCGCCACACAAACAGTTGAGGCCGGCGCTTTGTTAACTCTTAAAGGCGCTTTGGCGAAGGTGAACTGATGCGCACCGTTGACACACTAACAACTTTCGACACCATTGAGCCCATTGCGTCTGAGCATGGCGCTGATGTGCTGGTTCCAATCGTTGAAAAAGATGACAACGGTAACGTATTGATGCACGGCACAACCCTAGGCGGTCAACTGCACGGCGTCCTTCTTAAGTCCTCTGAGGCAGGCAAACCCCTCATGCAGGCTGAGTTCAGCCGCGGCAAGTTACAAGGCCGCATGACTTTGTACGATGGAAACGGATTGCCAGCACAAGTCAGCGATTACCGAGAGGGTCTTTTGCAAGGGCAGATGCGGATTTACTCATACGGCAAATGCATCTCTGACCAGCAGTATATTCAAGGTAAGTTGGAAGGTAAAAGTCTGACTTATGACACAGCCGGGCAACTAACTTCGATGTTGCATTTTGTTGCAGGCGAATTACATGGGGTTGTCGAGTTTTATTCTCAAGGCGATTGTGTACGCCGCGCCAACTACAAAATGGGCGCATTGGAAGGCGAGTCGGTGGATTTTAATCGCCATGGCGAGGTTGTTCAGCGCTCTAATTACCGATCCAATTTATTGGAAGGCTACCTGACCAGGTATTGGCCTGGAGGAAAAGTCATGGAGCGCACGCTGTACGCTCAGGGCAGTCCTGAAACGCCCACCGATCGTTTTAATCAGGAAGGCTCACGCGTTGACCGCAACTTTGAAAAGCCAACATTTTTAGAACGTTTGAAACACATATTGAGAGGTGATTAATGGGACAACAAGTGTGTATGGGCGCTATGCTCAGCTGCTCTTTCGGTGTCGCTCCTGGCACGTTGGTGGTGTTGCCATTGAGCCAAGTCATGACAACGATGCCCGCTGCCAATATTATGGATAACAAGCCAATGATGAACGTCTTGCCGTTTGGCATGTGTCAATCCCCATCTAACCCTATGGTGATAGCCGCAACAGCGGCCGCGCTTGGTGTCTTGACCCCAATGCCTTGTATTCCAATGACCATGTCGCCGTGGATGCCCGGCTCACCAACCGTGCTAATTGGCAATATGCCTGCATTGAACGATGGCTCTAAGTTGATGTGTATGTGGGGTGGCGTCATTGGTATTGATGCACCGGGTCAATTTACTGTCTCGGTGGCTTAGGAGAAATGATGGGTTTTAAATTTCATGTGACCTCACGTTTGGCCTATATGTTTGTGCTCGCCTCCATGTTGCTGCTGGTCTTTACTTTTTTCTTTGGACTTCAAATGGGGCAAGGTCTTGAACGCGAGTCAATGGCCAAACAACTGGGTGCTGCTGACGCTGGCGCCAGCAACAACAACGCACTGCCAGTCGACTCTGCGGTGCAACAAGTTTCAGGGGCCATTTCTCATTCTAAAAATGCACTCAAAATCCCCAAGTTACCCACAGCCCCGTCTTTTCAATCAGGCGTAACAAGTGTCGTCATTGATCGGTAATCAATAAATTTTTATGCTTTATTTTTTAAAATATTTACATGCACTAGGTAACAGTCTGCTTGGTATGACATATGTTGCGTATGTATTCAGAGCCTTTGCTGCCATGTTGTTAGCAAGCAGCCTGACTGCTTGCGGGGCATTGGGATACCTGTCAGACAAAGTCAGTTCTGCAACTGATGCCATGCTTGGTTTAAACGAACCAGCCGCGCCTGATTGGAGCGCCTTGCTGCTAGTGGCGGCCAAAGGTGCGCGTGACGACAGAGCTGCAACAGTGGATGTGGTTTGTGTAAGTGACAAAAACCTCTCTCAAACGTTGTCAAAGACGGCTGCTAAAGACTGGTTTGACAACACCGACAACTTGTTGGCTACTTACGCCGGAAAGATCAACGTGATTCGCCGCGAAATAGTGCCGCAGCAATCATTAGTGATATCCCGTGAGGCCTTAGCCGACTGTGTTGGCCTAACGGCGCACCTGTTTGTCGACTACACCTCTGATGGCTTGCATGCTGTCAATCTCGACATGTCGGCAAATGGGTACAAGGTTTTTCTAGACAAAAGCCAGTTTCACATCATCCTCACCGAATAACGTTCCAGTTGTTACAACCAATACCTATGACTATCAAACCACCTATTGACCGCATTCAATGGCACGAAGGCATGCTCCTTGGGCCACAGCACTTTCAAATTGAAAGTGCCAGAGTTGACCAGCTTGTTGCATGGCAAGTTGGACTTACCCAACCACATGCATGGGGTGTGAGTGAGTTGGTTATTGATGAGCAGCTGTTAGCCAATGGTGTGTTGCGGATTTCCAAATTGGTGGCGGTTATGCCAGATGGTTTTGCCATAGAGCATAGCGCTGAAACATCACCAGAAGTCGATCTGACCTTAGATTTGCAAACACTTGGCGGGCTTGCTGAGACAGGCGAGGTAGCAGTCTTTGTTGTGCTGGGGCGTTCTAGAGCGTTGCGCAACCAGGCATTGCCAGCAAGGTTTATGGGCAAGCAACATGAACCGGTGGAAGACGAGGTGTCCCAAGCCATGCCTATTGACATCCCGCGCTCTCGACCACTGCTGTCGCTGCATTCAGGTGACTTGCCTTCGACAGCCTATGTGGCTATCAAATTGTTTATGGTTCGCAAAGACAATGATCTCTACGTACTGGGCAACTACGAACCACCTTGGTTGTCCATGCCCGCTGGCAGCAAGCAAAGACACAGGGCGCATGACCTCGCTTCACAGTCGCGCAGCAAGGCTGTGTTCTTGGCCAAACAAATGGCAAGACCTTCTTCGGCTGCAGACGATCGTATCTTGCAATTGGAAATGCGAGCCCGTCTGTCTTCGTTGTTACACAGCTTGCCTGTACTAGAGAGTGTTTTGAAGTCCCCGTATCTGCCGCCATATCAACTCTACTTAGGTCTTTGTGCACACCTAGGTTCATTGATCACGTTGCGCCCTGGTGCGGTTCCACCACTATTGCCCCCATGGAATCACGCCGAACCTGTCGCCAGCTTTGACCCACTGTTTGTTGCACTTGAAAGTTTGGTGTCTGAGGTCAGCCAAGAGTGGCGTGAAGAGACGTTTACTTTCAACGGTGAAACATTCGAGTTGCATATGCATGCCAACTGGTTAGGGGCGCACATCGTTGTGGGCGTGTCTGGTCAGACCGATTCTGAACTGCTCAGTTGGATGTCAGGTGCCGTTATCGGCTCTAAAAGTGTTTGGGACAGTTTGAGTGACCACCGTGTGTTGGGTGCATCGCGTACGCAAGTATTTGAAGTCCCTGAAATGGGACTGCGTGGCAACAGTGGCCAGCTTCTTTTTTCTATTCAAGTAGACAGTCAAATCATCCTGAAAGAAGAGGCGTTGGTCATCGGCAATATCAACACCTCTCGTAAAGTTGCCAGACCTCAACAAGTCACGCTGTATGTCAAAGGTTGAGCCCGTTGGTCTTAGGGAAAAGTAAATAATGGCACATGTACATAAAGAACCGTTGGGCTTGACAGGCGCTAGAAGCGAAGCGCCAAAGATGGATTTGGCATCGATTCAATTGCGCCAGTTTTATGTGGTGTTGCAACGGGTATCCGCTGCTGCAACAAGTCTGACGCCAGAGCAAAGCGAGGAGGGTGCTACAAAAATATCTGATCGCCTTGCCGAGTTGATAGAACTGCAGTCTCTTGAGGCACGCAGAGAGGGTGGTCGTTTGTCGTTGGAGAAAGAAGAGCACGCAAGGTTTATCAAGGCCGCTCTTGCAGATGAGATTTTGCTGTCAATCGACTGGGAAGGAAAGAGCCATTGGAGACGGTTGTTGCTCGAGGAGCGGCTGTTTAAAACCAGTCAGGCTGGCGAAAAAGTCTTTCAACACATCGATAAAATTTTAGGCGCCCGAGACCCCCAACACAGAACCATCGCATTGTTGTACTTACATGCTTTGTCACTTGGTTTTCAAGGGCGTTTTAGGCGGGGCGATCAAACTGAAATCATTGCTGTCGTGCGTAAAGAACTGTTTCAGTTCGTGTACCAACGGCCACCTGAAAACTCCAGACGCGAACGGTTGGTATCAGCCAGTGCTTACGCCAGCACGGTATCCCACCTCAACGGAGCCCTTGCCCCTAAGCTCAGTCGCAGTAAGCTGTTGTTAGCCATGACCGTGTTGTTACTTATGCTGGTATCCCAAGGGCTTTGGGTTTATCAAACCTGGCCTTTGCAAGAGATGTTGAACAGCTCTGTGACAGCCAGCGGTCTAGTGACAATGAATTAAGAAAAACAGTATGTTTGAATTCCTTTCACTACACCTATGGACACTGGTATTTGGCCTGCTGACGTTGCTAACGCTTGGGCTGATTGCTGTCATTATTTCCGCTGCTGTTAAGACCAACGACAAGCCATCAACCCAACAAAAAGATGTAGACCAAGGCAGGACTATTCGTTTGCGTTTTATGAAACGTACATTTCGTCTTGCGGTCAATTTTATCGAGTCAAAATTAGCCTCACAATCACAAAAGTACGATTTTCACTGGAGCATTGTTTTTGATGAGGGCGCATCAGACCATACATTGCCCTTTGCACAGGCTGGAATTCAACAGTCATTTGGATTTGATTTCGAAGGCTCAAAGTCTGACAAAGGTGTGCATTGGGATGTGTTTGACAAGGGCCTAACTGTTCAGTTTAAGTCTGCTTTTTTAGGCAAGCATTCTGAGACAGACATTGTTGACAACAAAACTTGGGGTGAGTTTTTAACCCTGTGTGAACACTACCGCTCGCAGCGACCCTTTGACTCAATCGTTATTGCAATTCCATTCGCTGAACTCCTGTCAAGTGGGTTGTCAAGCGATGCGCTCTTAGCCCAGCGGGCTAGAGCCCTACAACGGCGTATATGGGAAGTTCAGAGCCGTTTTGCGCTCACTTTCCCTGTGTACGTGTTGATCACAGAATGTGAATCCATTCCCGGTTTCGGTCAATTTGCAGCGGCACTGTCACCCTCCATGCACAACAGCATGCTGGGGTGGTCTAACGCGCAAGAGCTCTCAGCTCCCTTTCATATTGACTGCGTTGATGTTGGTTTAGATGAAATTTTAGTAGACCTGCAAGAAGCCAGTGTTGAGTTAGCGGCCTTAGAGTCAGGATCAAGCTCAGGCAGTGGTTATTTCATGTTGCCAAGGCACATGGAGCAAGCAAGGCCAGGTCTGCGACTTTTCTTTAAAGAGTTGTTCAAGCCAAGTAGTTATCACTCTGCCTTTCCTTTGAGGGGGTTTTACTTCACTGGAGACACCAGCCCAGAGTCGCAAATTCTATCTCTCAAGGCCGCACCGTTTGGCGGACAAGACACGACTGACAAGCTTTTAGGAGAGCCAGGAACCAGCAGTGCGTCTCTATCGGCGCTGGACAATGTGGCTTTCTCCGCTGTTAACGTAGAGCAAAATGCGCCAGCATTTTTGCGTGACGTGATGGAGCTCAAAGTCTTTGCTGAGACAGGCTTGGTGCGTCAAGCCTCTAACCAGCGCCTTCGACGCTCAAGAGGCAGTTGGTTGGTTAAGTGGGGGTGTATTGCCTTCGTCGCGCTTTGGGCTGTTGGTCTTGCCTTTACAGGCGTGCGTCTTTCCCTCATTAAAGATGAAAAAATCGCACTTGATCGTGAGTATCTAAGTAAATCCATCTTGGGTGCCAAACGCGTTGCAGACGACACATTGCCTAAGATGATCAATCAGTTGAAAGGCCAAATCAGCAATGATCTTGCTGTAACCACCAACGAAAACAGCAAGCTTCAAAGGTTTCGGTCACCTTTTTTACCTGGCTCATGGTCTATGTTCAGTAACATTGACGAACGTCTAAGCAGCCATTTCGCCAGTACGTTTTCAAAGAGTTTGAAGGAAGACTTGCGCCGATTAACCTATGCCCGAATTTCAGAATTAACAGGCTCTCGCTTGGATAACATTTCAGGAAAATTGACACCGGAAAAAACATGTATGTTGCCAAACGGCTGGGTGCGTAGTGGGCCTGATAACGGCGTTCCTACCGTAGATCCAGAGGATCAAGCGGCCTACTTTTCTTTGATGCGGTACCTTGCGGTGAGCAAAGATTTGGGTCAGGCCATCAGCGTCATCAACCGTTTTAAAAGCAGTGACCAAGCAGCACCTTCATCTGCCGAACTGCGTTTCGCCTTCACTATCTTATTGGGTCAAGCGCCCGCCACAGACACCAACGCAGCGCATGCTTATTTGAGCGAATTTAGAGATGGCAGACCGTTAATTGATGTCGATAATGTGTATGAAGCTTTTGGTTGTTCACTAAACCTTGGCATCGCTGAACTCGAAAAAAGTCAATACGAGCAGAACCCATTGCTGCGGATTCAACAAAAAATTTCAACTCTTTTATCAACGGTAGGGTCAAGCCCGATCGCGAATGGACAGTTGAAGCATTGGACCGATTTATCTGCGGCTCTTAAAGTTGAAGCCCAGCTTATAAGCGATGGTCGCGGCGCATGGATTAACTTGGTCAATGCGAGCGACGATCCGTCGATACGCTTGCTGCTTGACACAATCAAGTCCAATCCCATGCTCGGCTCTGCCGTGTCTGTGCGTGCAAACAACGAGCTTCAAACCGCTTTTCAAAACTTTAAAACCAACTGGCTGCAAGTGGTTGCGACTGGTCGAGGTCAAAGTGATTTGATGTGGGTTGAAAAAACGCGCGAATGGACCGCATCTCAAGACCGACAAGCGCTGGCTGTCGCAACAGACAAGTTGTTGGGTGGGCCTTGGCGCAGTATGGACGCCGTGGCGGTTCTGCCTAAACCCTCGATCGACGAATTCATCAATTGGGAGGTCCAAAAGCTGGATCAAGCGCTGGCAATCACTGATGAGATGCAGAAAATTAAAGAGGGCCTCATTCAGAGCGTGCCATTGAGGTACAGGGCTGATTTCAATTTGTTTTTTAATCAACAAATTGTGTCTAGCACTGCCCAGTTGATTTCTCGCGCCGTGGTGTGGACGGACGTGCCCATGACCAACGATGCAGAGCGAGCGTCTGTCAATACAAAACTTGCCAAGTTATCCATGGTTTTGAAGCGCTTCGACTCCGGCGAGCTGTACCTTCAAATGCAGGACCTGGTCAGTTCAGAGGCAATATCCAGGCTGTACTTGATTGACGATGCATTCAATGATGCAGAGCTGTTGGTACCTGTTGACGCCGCCCTAAGAACGTGGAAAGAAAAAAGATCGCCTATGGCGGCGGCTTATGGTGTGACAAATACGGCATTGCTACAAAGTTATGTCGAGCAACAAGTCATGGCCATCACCGAGTTTGCCAAACAAGCCGAGGTGTTGCTGTCTCAGGTTTCTGGCTTAGAGCAGGCAGACCCGTTGGTTCAACGCTGGAAAGCTATCGTTCAAGACGTTGAGCGATACAAGTTAAAAAATCCGCGCAGCAGTTTGTATGCGCTTGAGAGTTTCATTTTGGTGAGTGATGATAAATTCAACTTGCAAACCTGTGCGCGGGACGGTCTTGCAAGCGCACGCAGCAGAGACAACAGCCACTTTCAACTCACACTCACAGCGTTGTCGACATCGTTGGGCGCGCGTTGCCAAGCAATTGTGGTGGCCAATCAGGTAACAAACTGGACAGCTTTTGCTGATTATTTCAACACCACGTTGAGCAACCACTTTCCTTTTGTTGACCCACAGCCACCTGTCAAGCGTGCTAGATCAGCAACGGCTGACGAAATTCGTACTGGTATTGAGCTGTTTGATAAGGCCAAGTCTGCGATTGCGCCTGAACTCAGCAGCGCTCCGGCATTGGGCGCATTTATACAAAACTTTGAGGCATTGAAGCCCCTTCTAACGCCTTTGGTCGCAACCGTTGGCAAGAAGGCTATTGGCTATGACGTGGGTTTCGAGTTTAGAGTGGCACGCGCATATGAAAAGCAGGCAAACGCTGTGATTGCTTGGGAGTTGCAGGTTGGCAAAAATACATTGAGGTCGAGTGAGCCCAGCCGCAAGCTCTTTTGGGAACTTGGCAATTCAGTGATATTAAAGATGCGCTTGGCGCAGGACGCGCTGATCAAACCGTTTCCGTTGTCTGACAACACCGCTTACTCTGCAGATGGTCAGACTGTAACGTTTAGCTTTGACGGTCCTTGGTCGTTGCTGCAAATGGTGTCTGCGTTTGAAGACACCGTTGCTCAAAATGATGTCAAAGCAGGTGTCAATGTCCTCGCTGTATCGTTTCCTTGGCGCAGCACGGTGTTATCGGCTCAAGCGCTGTCTCTGAAAGGCGATGCCAAAGTACTTCTTGGGTTTGAATTGTCGCCACACAAATCCAGCACTTTGCTGATGTGGCCACAAAACATACCCAGCCAAGCACCGCACATTAGCCAGTAGACAGGATTTAAAAAAACATGTCGTCAATGCAAGCATTAGAAACATCGGGCACAGGACTCGACCTTGAGAGTTGGCTGCGTCCAATATCTGAAAATAACCCAGCTGGCGCCAACTTGCGCTACGAGCCGCTGTACGCCGAAATCAGGTACGCACGGGAGGAGGACGATCCCAACTTGCCTATGGGCCAGTGGGAAAGGCCCTTGAAAAGTGCCGACTGGGTGGTTATTGAGCGCCGGTGTACCGAGGCGTTACAAGCCACAAGTAAAGACTTTCAACTTGTCGCTTGGCTTACTGAAGCTTGGTTGAGGACCAACGGCCTTGAAGGTTTGGGCCACGGTTTGATGCTGACCCATGCTTTTGTGAAACGGTACTGGCAAGAGGGTTTCCCACTCATTGATGATGGGGACGCTGATGCGCGCATAGCCGTGTTTGAGTGGATGAACGACAACCTAACGGATGCGTTAAAACGCCACGTCCCATTGCTCAGACTGGTTGACCACAAGCCATCGACAATTACGCTGGCGCAGTGGGAGGAACTGGTACGTGTCGAACTCGACGCAGCTGACACCTCCACAGCCAATGACACAGGGTCTGACGCGCCTATATTGTTTACCCGTGCGAGCGTGCTTAAAAATGTTCGCCGTCATTCTCTTCAAGACGTTGCAACGATGCTGTCAACAGTGCGTGAGTGCAAGCCAATTCTCCAAGAAATTGACAGCCTCATATATGCACTGCAAGGTAGCAACTCGCCAAGCTGGCAGAAACTATCAAAAGTTCTTGAGAACTTTGAATATGTTTTTATGTCCATTAGCCCTGATGCCTTGAGCGCAGAGCAAGCCCCCTCTGCGGGCATTGCCCCCGGACAGCCGTTATCAAATACGGCAACACTTGAGAACACTGGTATGGATCAAGCATTAGAAGACAGTCAAAACACCGCTGGCGACTGGTCCAGTCGGGAGCAGGCATACAAAACGCTCGAACAATTGGCCGAGTACCTGGCCACCATAGAGCCGCACAGTCCCACACCCTATTTGATTCGCCGCGCTGTGAAGTGGGGCCAATTACCTCTGGCCGAGTTGATACAAGAAGTGCTTAACGAAGAAGGTGACTTGAATGGCATGCTTGCCATGATGGGGCTTCAACGCTAATAAAAATATTTTATTAACGATTAAACAAGTTATGTAGTATAAAAAACAAGGTTATTTTTAAAAATATAATTTTTGCCTTATATTAAAATTATCCCAGATAATTTTAATTAAATTTATTAATGGATCTATAAATATGCTTAACAGTAAACAGTCAAGTGCCGAAAGTCGCTTAGTTAAAATCAAAGACGGTCTCGTTTATGCCTCTATTGATGGCGCATATAATATTATCTTGGCAGCCTTTGATAGCTTACCTGTATCGACTGCCACTGTTGTTATTGCATCTACTGAGTTCAGTGTCTCAACAGCGCAAAAAACTATTTTTAGCATAAAAGATGGTGAAAAGAAACGCCAAATTAGCCGAGCATATATTTTTCTTTTAAACTTAAGTCAGGCAATGCTTTATAACGATTTTAAGGTGTCGTCAGACCAAACAATATTTGAAGATCTGTGGAGGAAACAAGACCTCCATGATTTGACGAGTATGCTCAAGGGTGTTGTGGCCGCAAATTTTAGTGTAACCGTTACAACTTTAGACACTGAGCCAGCCCTGATTCCGGTCCCTCCCTCCCCACCGCGACCTATATTCTCTCCCGATTTACTGGCTGAGTTAAGGTTTAAAGGTAAAGAGTCTCGTATCATACATACTATAGAAGCGGCTAAAGAATTTGAAAGAGAGACACTTACTAATCAAACTGAAAATAGATTAATATCGTTAAAAGCAAGCTTATTGAAAGTCCTTCTAGACTCGAAAAACGCTTTTGCTCTTTGTCACGGTCAGTATTTACATGCACAAACTGCAGCATATAATGATTTTGCTGAGTTATTTAATAAAAACCAAGCTGAATATAATTTCAAGATAACCCTAGCAAGCAAGGCAATAAAAGCCATGGCTGTAATTATTCCACCACCTCTTAATCTAGCCTTTGTTCCTTTGAGTAAGCTGGTAAAACAACTGCATGCTGATCCTTTGACAATTGGCTTTGAGCCAGCCCCGCAGCAGCCAAATCCGAATCCAACTATTATAGATTCGGTTCAAGAAAAGCTATCAAGCACTAAAGCTACATGGTCGACCCTCACTCAAATAGGTGAAAATCCGAAAGAAATGCCATCACCTGCAGTTCTGTCCAAGGCTATGGATGATTTAGTAGTAGGTATGATGAATGATATTGAGAAAGTTTGGACCGAAGAGGTAGATCATCGTTTCGGACAAGGTACAGGTATCCATGATACCAGGCACAAAGCTGAGGATATTACTAAGAAGGCTATGGTCGGTTATAAATTTGGTGGAGTGACAAATTTTTCAGATGTAGACAGGCATAACAAAGTAGTGGAGATTGCGCGACGTCAAAAAACGATGGTGTTTATGAGTGAGATTGATAGTCATTACCTTGAAGTTAAAACATTACTTCAACGTTTTACTTATGATGGTTCAGTTGAAGTTCAGAATTGGATTTTAGTATCCTTGGTTGCTGATTATGCTTGGTCTAAAACAAGCCAGATTTTTGAAAGTGATACCCGCACTACTTTAAAAAAATTAAATAGTCTTGGTTCTGTCTCATTTGGTCCGGCATTTATAGAGGTTTTGGTAAAGGCTGAGATTGTAAAAAAGGTAAAAGGTAATACTAGTGACTTTTATAATAAAAGCGGTACCGAACTTCCCTGGAATGGTAGTCCCAATCAACGAGTGGCAATTTTTTTATATTTAGCTTGGGCAAGAGAATCATTGTCTCCTTTCAGAATGCTACTTAGTAAAGCTTATCGTACACAATTTGAAAAAGCATCTCTACATCGAATTAGTAGGATATGTGAAGGAATTGGCAATAATAGAACAACCCATAATTTTAACCACAGCACATTGAATGCTTCTAAATTATTGTATTTGACCAGAAACTTAAATGAGAATATTTAAATTGCTTCTAGACTTATATTAAACAAATATTACATTCTTAGTTCTTTAATTATGTAAATCTGTATTTAATTATATTTTTATATAAATCATTATTATTTATTGGCCCTCAAAAAGCCCAAATTAGACGTGTTTAATTTTATTAAAAATAGTACCCACTTGCAAAAGTAGATTTTCTGTATGTCTACCTATCTAACCTATGTATTTTAAAGGCAGCTATTTTTTTTCAATTTATACGTAAGATAAATATCAATAGTAAACTTTTATAAAATTAATCCTGAGTCTTAATACTATGCTGCAGCTTTATGACGAATTGCTTGACAACTACCCCGATTTAAGCAGTCTTAACGTTGTGGCTTTCCATCTTGTGCTGTCTGTGTTTGCAGATGGGTTAAACGGAACACCTGACCAGATCAGCAAGGCTGGTTGCTTGGCGTTGGCTGACAAAGGCAGAGATGCTTGGAATGCCTGGCGTGAGACCTTTCCTGTGACACGCTCCGACAGCGGCACGTATATCAACTATGCGGACTTCTCTAAAACAGAGTTTGTAACAGCCTCTATAAATTTCTCTGGTTTTGTATTCGGCGACGCTGCCAGTTTCATGGGTGCATGTTGGGGTGACAAGGCCAACTTTATTGGCGCACAGTGGGGTCATGGGGCCAACTTCATTGGCGCCCATTGGCGTGATAGGGCCAACTTCACGGGTGCCCAGTGGGGTGATGGTGCCAACTTCTTAGGCGCACACTGGGGTGACAGGGCTGACTTTCAAGGCGTGCAGTTCGGGCGCCATGCAAACTTTCACAGTGCGAGCTGGGGGGGCAAGCCCAACTTTGCAGGCGCACAGTGGGGCAACACTGCCAGCTTCACAGCCGCGTGCTGGGGCGACGAGGCGATTTTTGATGGTGCTCAGTGGGGCCGCCAGACCAACTTGCAAGCTGCGCAGTGGGGCGCCAGGTCTAGCTTTATAGGTGCGCGCTGGGGCGATTGGACCAACTGTCAAGCCACGCTGTGGGGCGACAGGTGCAACTTCCGGGACGCGCAATGGGGCTTTGAGGCCAACTTCAACAACGCCACATGGGGTGACAGGGCCGACTTTCAATGTGCACAGTGGGGTGATGAGGCCAATTTTGAAGAGTCGCGATGGGGTGACACCGCCAATTTCCATGGTGCACAGTGGGGTGAGTGGGCTGACTTTGGCGGCGCGCGCTGGGGCTACGCCGCCAATTTTCAAGATGCCCAATGGGGCGGTGGAGCCGCATTTCATGACGCGCTGTGGGGTGTCGCATCTAATTTTGCACGTGCCAAATGGGGTGATAAAGCCAATTTTTTAGGTGCGCAGTGGGGTGGTGCATCCACTTTCGAAAGTGCGCAATGGGGCTACGAGGCCAATTTCAAAAATGCGACATGGGGTGATCAGTCACATTTTCAATTCGCGCACTGGGCGGATGAGGCTAACTTCACAGGCGCGCATTGGGGTGATGCCGCCAATTTTCATGGCGCACAGTGGGGTGACTGGGCCAACTTTGACGGTGCGCAATGGGGCTATACGGCCAATTTCAAAGAGTCACATTGGGGGTACGCCGCTCATTTTTGTGATGCGCAGTGGGGCTACGGGGCTAACTTTACAGGTGCGCTGTGGGGGGCTGAGGCCCAATTTCACCTCGCACAATGGGCAGATGCGTGCAATTTCGTAGGCTCTCGGTGGGGTGACAAGGCACACTTCATTGGCGCGCAGTGGGGCAACAATGCAAGCTTCCAAGCTGCGCAGTGGGGCGAGTGGTCTGAGTTTCAAACTGCCCAATGGGGTGGGGCCGCGGTCTTTGACGGTGCGCAGTGGGGTTATGGCACCACTTTTCAGGGTGCGCAGTGGGGCGACTCCGCCGCATTTCGTGGCGCACAGTGGGCTGGTTTTACAGACTTCATAGGTGCGCAATGGGGCAGTGCCGCGACATTTCAAAACGCGCAATGGGGTAAGTGGGCAAGCTTCCAAGGTGCGCAGTGGGGCAACAACGCGAACTTTCAAGGCGCGCAATGGGGAGACGAGGCCAACTTCAGTGCGAAGAGTTGGGAGCAGCTAATTGATGATTACTGCACTGAAGAGCGCTGGATTGTTGCCAAAGAATGGGCTGCCCGCAAGCGTTTGTCGCCCAATGAACTTCACGATGCAAATTTCGAAGGGGTGACATTTTTAGGCCGCGCAACATTTACAAACCGAGCGCTAACCGGCACAACCAACTTTGGCCCACTTCCCGCAAGTTGCAAAAGACGTAGGGTCAAACGCGATGCGCTCGGCTGCGTTGTTGTTGATGGCATGCAAGACGTTGCGTGGGAAGCACTTGACGATCAACACACCCATGCGACGTTTGGCGCGCCCCCCAATTTTCGAGGTTGTCAGTTCAGCCAACAGACTGGTTTTGAAGCCGCCCAATTTGCTGCACCCAGCGGGGCTGAGGAGGCCGTTCAGGCCTACCATGTGATCAAACTGGCCTTTATGTGGCAACAAGCCAAGCCCGAGGAGCAACGCTTCTTTCGCCTAGAAATGGCTGAAAAGCAGATACAAAGCAAAGGCCTCTACAGGTTGCTGCTCAGTGCCCACGAGGCGCTTGCAGATTACGGCCTGTCTGCTACCCGCCCCTTAAGACGCCTTGTTGTTTGGCCAGCCCTTGGGTGTGCTCTTGTGTATATGGCGTTGGCGGTTGGCGGGCCCAGTTCATCGTTGGATATGGGCGCTTCTGCCCAGCTAGATCTCATCAGAAAGTGGTTGGTGTGGTCACTTACAGCCTACTTACCACTGCCCGCTGTTGACTTTGTCAGCGCGTTGCGCGCCGATTTGTTTGGCAGCGAGGGGCGCTTGCGCGTGTTGGCACTGTTGGTTGAAGCGGTGCAAAAAATGGCGGCTCTGGCCGCCGTACTCTTGACTGGTTTCAGCCTAAGACATCTCGGCAGGCCTCGGTAACGCTGTCGTATCACCCACATCCTAGCGATGGCCGGGAGAGCAAGGTTACGGCCACTGCTAGAATCAGTGTTCGGGTGAATGTTGAAGTCGGTATCGCTGAAGTGTTTGACGCTGTAACAAGCAGAATAAAACGCCTAAGTCAGCGCAGCGCACGGTTGATTTGAACTGTGCCAAGCGCCTGTAGGCCGCGCTCACCTTGGCGATAAACAATCTGGCCGTAGCTCATCTGGATAGAGCAATGTCCTTCTAAGACATGGGTAGGGGGTTCGAGTCCCTCCGGCCAGGCCACTGTCAATGGCGTGAACACCCGCCCATGCAGCGGGTTGCTGGTGACCAATGTCCACATCGCCGTTGGCGCGGCTCATGAGGCCATGCGTTGCCTTTTATATGGCAACCACACTTCATGTCTGTTTGACCCAAAATTCACGCATGACTCGCTCAAGCCCGCCATCAGCTTGAGTTCAGCCTTCTTCCCACATGTCAGTTGTTATTCCTGCTGTGTCTTGGGTATCACGGCTTGTAATGGCGTTGCTGGGTGCGATCCATTTCCAGTGAAATAAATGTATCTTTATATAAAATAATGATACATTTGTTACATGACGGTTAAATCAAGTCCATCCACAGAGTTGGTTGCACAACGCATCGAGCGGTTGTTTGCATCGCTTACGCCAGAGTTGCAAACGGCTGCGCGTTGGTTGCTCTCGCATCAACAAGAAGCTGCTGTGTTGTCGATGCGCCGTTGTGCGGTGATGGCCGGTGTGTCTGCGCCCACCATGACGCGCTTGGCCAAGGCTTTAGAGCTGACTGGTTTTGCCGACATACAACGCCAACTCAGCACCGCGACTTTGGCTTTGGCAAAGCAACAGTTAGCAGCCGTTCGCCATGCTTTGCCGGTCGACTCTTACGCGGCCAACGCCCGTTTGGTTCAAGCCAATGCACGCGATCAGTCTGGGCGAAACACCAACAGTGCTTGGCTGCACACGTTGTCTCAAGCGCAAGTGGCCAATGCCGTATCTGGCAGCACCTCACTCACGCCTGTGCAGTGGCAAGCACTTGGTAAGCGCTTGCTGCTTGCATCGCATGTTGTTTGTTTAGGCCTGCGGGCTAGTTTTTCTGTGGCGCAGCAGCTGCATTACGCCGCGGCGTTGCTGCGTCCCAACGTGCATCTCATGCATGCCAACGGCGGCTCAGTGGATGTGTTGTGCGGCTTGGGCTCACGCGACGCCATGGTGGTGGTCTCGCAAGCGCCTTACACCCAGCAAACACTTGACACGGCGACACAGGCCAAGCGCCAAGGCTTGTTTGTAGTGGCTGTCACCGACAGCACCATCAGCCCATTTGCCGGCGTAGCCGATCAAGTGGTTGTGTTTGAAGCTCAAACCAGCTCTTTCTTCCCGTCCATGTTGGGCAGCTTGAGCGCGGTTGAGACGCTGGTTGCAGCCATGGCACTGCAAGCCAAACCCAAGGATTTAGAACACTTGGCTGCACGCGAACATTATTTGCGCGACCAGCGCGCGTATGTGTTGACCGGCAAAGACAGCGCCACCTTTTTACAACTTTCTCCACATGTCCAAGGGATTTTAAAAACACCATGAACGCTGTCGCTTCAGACTCTGCAATCATTCATCGTCTCATGACGGTTCAACCAGCAACGGCCGTCACGTCTTCAGGCGTCTGGATACAAGATGACAAGGGCAAACGCTACATGGACGCTTCTGGTGGGGCGGCGGTCTCTTGCCTTGGCCATGCGCACCCTGAAGTGCTGGCGGCCATGCACCAGCAAATTGACAAGTTGGCTTATGCCCACACGGGGTTTTTCACCACAGAAGTGGCAGAAAACTTGGCACACCAGTTGGTTCAACACGCCCCCGCTGGACTTGAGCATGTGTATTTTGTAAGCGGTGGCTCAGAGGCTGTTGAGGCGGCACTCAAAATGGCTCGCCAGTACTTCGTGGAAATTGGCCAGCCCCAACGCCAGCACTTTATTGCACGCAAGCAAAGCTACCACGGCAACACACTTGGCGCCTTGTCGGTCAGCGGCAACGCTTGGCGCCGTGCCCAGTTTGAGCCCTTGCTGATTGACGTTAAACACGTCTCTCCTTGCTACGCCTACCGCGACCAAGTTGAGAACGAAACGCCCCAAGCCTACGGCTTGCGTTTGGTACAAGAGTTGTCAGATGCCATAGATACGTTGGGTGGTGAGAACGTCATTGCCTTTGTTGCCGAAACGGTTGGGGGCGCAACAGCTGGTGTTTTGCCCCCAGTTGAAGGTTACTTTAAAGGCGTCAGAGCGCTGTGTGACCGACACGGTATTTTGTTAATTTTGGATGAAGTCATGTGTGGCATGGGTCGCACTGGCAGCCTGCATGCTTGCGAACAAGAGGGCGTTGCACCCGACTTACTCACCATTGCAAAAGGCTTGGGTGGGGGCTACCAGCCCATTGGCGCAGTTCTAGCCCACACGCGTATTGCCCACAGTTTTGCCAAGGGCAGTGGCTTGTTTCAGCATGGCCACACTTACATTGGCCATGCCGTTGCCTGTGCGGCGGCTTTGGCTGTTCAAACAGTTATTCAGCGCGACAACTTGGTGCAACGCGTGCAAGAGCTCGGCACATGGTTTGGTCAAGCATTGCGCACCCAGTTTGAAGCGCATGAGTCTGTTGGTGATGTGCGTGGACGGGGTCTGTTTTGGGGCATTGAGTTGGTCGCCGACAAGGGCACAAAAAAGTGGTTTGAGCCAAGTCGCAAAGTCCATGCTGCTGTCAAGGCAGCGGCCATGAAAGAGGGCCTCATGGTCTACCCAATGGGCGGCACGGTAGACGGGCGCTGTGGTGACCATATTCTGTTGGCACCGCCCTTTATAGCCAGTCAAGATGAATTGGCACAGGTCATAGAGCGCTTGGCGCGCGCCATTGATTCGGGCATTGCATCAGCCCATGCTTGATCGGCAATTCACGGTGAGAAAGTTTTTTTGTTGTGAAAATTTAATGCACAATACCGCCACCTAAGGCGCAACGGGTTAGGTCCGTAGCATGTCGTGCTACCCTAAAGTTGGGATTGTAATTTTTTGATGACAAGTCATAAAAAGGCAATTCTTTTTTGTATAAAGAGGAGTAAGTTAATGAAATCAGCAATTCAAAAAAGCATGGCGCATTTGGCCATCGCAGCAGCAAGCTTCGCTGTACTGGCGCCTGGCGCACAAGCTGCAGAGCAGCGCTTCATGACCATTGGCACCGGTGGTGTTACAGGCGTTTACTACGCTGCTGGCGGCGCTATTTGTCGCCTGGTCAACAAAGACCGTGCCACGCACGGTTTGCGTTGTTCAGTTGAGTCCACTGGTGGCTCGGTGTTCAACATCAACACCATTCGCGCTGGCGAATTGGACTTTGGTGTTGCCCAGTCTGACTGGCAGTACCACGCAGCCAAAGGCAGCAAGGTGTTTGAAAAAGACGGCCCTTTCAAAGAGTTGCGCGCTGTTTTCTCTATTCACCCCGAGCCCTTCACTGTGTTGGCCCGCAAAGAATCCAACATCACCAAGTTTGAAGATTTCAAAGGCAAACGCTTCAACGTCGGCAACCCAGGTTCAGGTACACGTGCCTCTATGGAGCAGTTGCTGTCAACCATGGGCATGAGCAACGCCGACTTCGCGGTCGCATCTGAGTTGAAGGCCGACGAGCATGGCGCAGCGTTGTGTGACAACAAGATTGATGGTTTCTTTTACGGCGTTGGTCATCCTTCAGCCAATATTCAAGACCCCATCACAACTTGTGGCGCCAAATTGGTGCCTTTAACAGGTCCTGCTATTGACAAATTGGCTTCAGAGAACAGCTTCTACGCCAAGGTTGAAATTCCAGGTGGTTTGTACGCAGGTCAAGACACGCCAGTGCCTACCTACGGCGTGTTGGCTACATTTGTGACGTCAGCCAATGTGTCAGACGAAGTGGTTTACGCTTTGGTTAAGGGCGTGTTTGATAACTTCGACAGCTTCAAGAAGTTGCACCCAGCGTTTGCGCACCTCAAGCCAGAAGACATGATTAAAAATGGTTTGTCAGCGCCATTGCATTCAGGTGCTGTGAAGTACTACAAAGAAAAAGGTTGGATGTAAATCGCCTAGGCGAACATTGAACTGATGTCGCAAAAAAGCTCCACTATGTGGAGCTTTTTTGTCGATAGGGAGACAGAATTTAGCAAAGAGCACTATGGCACAAGACAACAATAACCCTGTTCATGCACCGGATGTAGACGTCAACCAATTTGTCAGGGATACCGACACGGGTGCACGACAGCCTGGTCCGGGCGTGGCAGCTTTTATGACTGGTGTGGCTTTGGCGTGGTCTATGTTTCAGCTATGGATCGCATCTCCCTTGCCGTTTTCGTTAGGTATTTTCGTTTTTAACGACACCGAGTCGCGCGCCATCCATTTGGCTTTTGCCGTCTTTTTGTCGTTTATGTCTTATCCGGCTTTCAAGCGCTCGAGGCGAGACATAGTCCCTGCGCTGGACTGGTTACTCGCACTGACCGCAGCGTTTTGTGCCGCGTATCTATTTTTGTTTTACAACGACTTGGCAACCCGACCAGGTCAGCCCACAACTGTTGACATCACGGTTGGTGTGATCGGCATGATTTTGTTGCTAGAGGCCACTAGGCGCGTGCTGGGTTTGCCCATGGTGATTGTGGCAAGCGTATTTTTGTTGTACACCTTCGCTGGCAGCTACATGCCGGGTTTGATTGCTCACCGTGGTTACTCGCTGGCACGTGCCATGACCCACCAGTGGCTCACCACCGAGGGCGTATTTGGTGTGGCGCTGGGTGTGTCCAGTGGCTTTATTTTCTTGTTTGTGTTGTTTGGCTCGTTGCTAGACAAGGCTGGCGCCGGCAATTACTTCATCAAGTCGGCCTTCGCCTTGTTGGGCCACATGCGTGGCGGCCCAGCCAAAGCGGCCGTGTTGTCTTCAGCGGCTACGGGCTTAATTTCAGGGTCTTCCATTGCCAACGTGGTAACGACGGGAACATTTACCATCCCGCTCATGAAGCGTGTGGGGTACAGGCCAGACCAGGCCGGCGCCGTCGAGGTGTCTAGTTCTGTCAACGGTCAACTCATGCCGCCTGTGATGGGCGCTGCGGCTTTTTTGATGGTGGAGTATGTGGGCATCCCCTACACGGAAGTCATCAAGCATGCATTTTTACCCGCCATTATTTCGTATGTGGCGCTGTTGTACATCGTACATTTAGAAGCTTTAAAAGCAGATATGCAGGGGCTGCCGAGGCGCAGCACCGCACCTTGGCAACAACGCATGGTGTCGTTTGGCTTAACTGTTACCGGTTTTGTAGTGCTGGCAGGCGTGGTCACTTGGGTGATTGGTTTGCTCAAAAGCATGCTCGGTGCCGAAGCCGTATGGCCTATTGGGCTGGGCTTGTTGGGTCTTTACGTTGGCTTGTTGTGGTTTGGCGCCAAGCAGCCGCAGCTGGAGTTGGACGACCCCGATGCCCCCGTTTTTGAGCTGCCTGAAACAGGGCCCACCCTTAAATCTGGTTTGCACTACCTGCTGTCGGTGGTGGTGTTAATTTGGTGTCTGATGGTGGAACAATTGTCGCCTGGTTTGTCTGCGTTTTGGGCCACCATGTTTATGGTGTTTGTCATGCTGACACAAAAGCCCATCAAGGCTGCATGTCGTGGTCAGTCAGATCTAGTGGCGCAGTTTAAAGAGGGCTGGGCTGATTTAATGGATGGTTTGGTTGCCGGTGCACGCAACATGATTGGCATTGGTGTGGCCACTGCAGCTGCTGGCATTATTGTGGGTACCGTCTCACTCACTGGTGTGGGCTTGGTGATGACAGAGGTGGTTGAGCTGCTCTCTGGCGGCAACCTCATGTTGATGTTGTTCTTGGTTGCCATCATCAGTTTAATTTTAGGCATGGGCTTGCCTACTACAGCCAATTACATTGTGGTGTCGACCTTGATGGCGCCCGTGGTGGTGGAGTTGGGTGCGCAAAGTGGCCTCATCGTGCCGCTCATTGCGGTGCATTTGTTTGTGTTTTATTTCGGCCTGATGGCCGACGTCACACCCCCAGTGGGCTTGGCGTCGTTTGCCGCAGCGGCCATTGCACGCACCGACCCGATAAAAACAGGTGTTACGGCGTTCATGTACAGCATGCGCACAGCGATTTTGCCGTTCTTATTTATCTTCAATACCCAGCTGTTGTTGATTGGTATAGATGGCCCCTGGCACTTGTTTTTAACGGTCTCTAGTGCACTGGTGGCGATGTTGGTATTTGCTGCGGCCACCCAAGGTTTCTTTGTCGTGCGCTCCAAATTGTGGGAGTCGGCGGCCTTGTTGCTGGTGACTTTTACCTTGTTTCGTCCAGGTTTTTGGTGGGACATGGTCTACCCACCCTACACAACCATTCCAGCGGCGCAAATGGCATCGGTGGTGGAAGAGGCCCCAGTCGACACTGGCAAGCGTGTATGGGTTGAGGGCCTCAGTTTAGAGGGCAACGAGGTGCGCAAAGGTGTGTTGTTGCCGTTGGGTCCTGCAGGCACTATGCGTCAGCGATTGGCCTACTCGGGGTTGTCGGTAATGCCACAAGACGGTGGTTTATTTGTCAGTGTTGTGGCCTTTGGTAGCCGAGCTGAAAAGCTTGGCGTTGAGCAAGGTTTTGTCATCACCGAAGCAGAGGTCCCCAGCGACAGGCCGGACAAAGAGTGGATGTTCATTCCTGCTTTGTGTTTGTTGATGCTGGTAGTTGTGTCTCAGCGCCGTCGTCGGGTGAGCAAGTGATGTCCAACACAGCACCGCGTATAGCGCTTATTCATGCACTGGCGCATTCGGTTGCACCCATCAACGAAGCCATGCATCAGCAATGGCCACAAGCTGTGCGTATGAACTTGTTGGACGACAGCTTGTCGGCTGACTTGGCTGCGCAGTCCGCAGGTCTGAATGATGCCATGACACAGCGCTTTTTAGATTTGGCGTCGTATGCTGTGGCCACGGGTGCGCACGCGGTGTTGTTCACATGTTCGGCATTTGGGCTTTGTATCGAAGCCGTCGCGCGTGCCCATCCTACTGTGCCCGTACTCAAACCCAATGAGGCCATGGTGGCCGAGGCCTTAGCCGTGCAGCAAGGTAACCCAGCGCCTGTGGGGCTTATTGCCTCGTTTGCGCCTACGCTGGCCAGCATGCCCAGTGAGTTTGGTGCAGGTGCGAGTCTGCAAACAGCGCTGGTAGAGCCAGCTTTGGTGGCGTTGAACGAGGGGCGTTTGGGCGACCACGACGCCGCTGTGTTGGCCGCTGCCAAAGAGCTGGTTGCCAATGGCTGTGGTGTGATAGCTTTGGCACAGTTCAGCATGGCCAGAGCTGCCAGCTTGCTGCGCCGTGAGCTCCATGTGCCTGTGTTGACCACACCGGACAGCGCCATTAGGCGCTTGCAATTGAGACTTCAAGGTTCGTAATCTAAAGCCTGATAATTTCGAGATTGTTATGTGGTTTTGTGTGGTGGCCGCACAAGCGCGCAACGTCGTTACGACACCTGAACAAACCAGTCTGAGTGCACCGTCCAGCAAGCTCAAGAAGTTGTGCGCAGCGTTGTGGCCTTATTTGCTTGTTACCCACCCCCAAGCGTGGTGAAACTCAAGCAACACATGCATGCCGTACAACACCAGATTGCGTCAGAGCAAGCACATCTTGTCTCGCCTGCAGCTCAACCTATTAACCGACGTGTTCAAGCGTATCAATGGCTAGAGCAATGTCGTTTGCCCATGGTCTTTTTTTAATACTATAGATTTACAGCTCATTTGAACTTGTTGTTCAACTGGCGCAGAAGATCTGTATCGCTCAAGGCTGTTATTTGAAATTGGTAATATTTTCTCAAAGCATACAGATGAGATAAAAACATATGGAATTATTTGTAGTTGAATGATTCTTTATTTTTATGCTTACAAAGATAAGTGAAATTTATCTCAACAGACCAACAGACCAACAGACCAACAGACCAACAGAGTAGTTGGCATAAAACTCATTTTAAAGTGTTTTTTTGTTATAGATTCAGCCGTAAGGGTATGCGTAAATACTTGGCAATCCTAATTTGTTACAAAATATTGCTATGCCAGCCTCTGTATCATTTCCGTATGACTGCCAATATAATCTTATGCTGATCAAACATAAATATCTAAATAATATCCAATAGCTATGGTATAAGGATTTTTATTTAATTATTTCCGAATTCAAAAATTAGTAAATAGTTTTGTAGGTGTGAGAATGTCCCTATTTAAATGTTACAGACATATCTATTTGCACATGCGCTTGTTGATACGATGTATTGATGACCGTGCCTCCAAAAAACATATCTCTTGCTGCGTGTTTAAATTCACGCAAGGAAAACGGAAATGACGAAGGCGGCACGAGCGTTGGAGACGCTTGAATTTATGCAAAAAGCGCTGCGACGGGTACAGCATGCTCAGCGCAAGCGGTGATGCACTGCGCAGTCAGTGTGGTGCATTGGGAGATGGATGCGCTTATAGCGTCCTAGGTGAGACGGAATGAGCTGAACATCGGTCTTGGGTAAGTACTGACCCTTAACAGCGTGTCGACCGGGACTTTAGCCGTGATGGGCGCATACAGGCACATCGAATTGTGCCAACTCGGACCCTTTAACAAATGTGAACTCCCTGTTGTTCCAGTTGTCGGCAAAATTTTGTGCCAGACGGCGGCGGGAACCCATGTCGAAGATGCCGGCGGTATTTCTAGCTTGTAATCGGCCGGTGAGTTTGTGCCGTGATGCGTGGAAAGCAAATACCGCATCGGACTCGGCACAACTGTTTGGAAGCGTTAGCAGAAACGTAGGCGACGACCAGATGTTACCCCCCAACACAACTGGGCGGCCTAACGACAAAATGATGTCGCGGCATTGCACCATTAGAAGTGTTGAACCCCCGTAATTATTGCGAACAACGATGGGGCCGGTTGCAGGGATGGTTATGCCAGCGCGTTCACATTCGTTACCTGTCGGAGCAGGATATCGGGGCGCCTCAACAATGGTAACTGGAACCATGATTGCGCTAGCAATGGTTGGCAACACAGCCGCACATATCAACAACAGGGTAGCAGAGAATTTAGAAACGTATTTCATAGAAAACTCCTTTGAATACATCTGAGCTTATCAAGCCTAATAAGTTAAAATAAATTGATATACCACCGAGCGAAACCTGTATGTATTTTTTTAACATCAACGTGTCAAACGGGATTCAAATCTTTATTTATTTTCACAAAAATGTGCATAAGCTGAAGATATAGATATGTAATCTACGAGTATCATTGCACTTATTCTTTTTTTACTATACATACACGGGAAGTAATAATATAGTAGTCAATTATTTCGGTACTGATGTTCTCATTTTCATCTTCCTTAAATGCTATTAAGTTGATTCTACATACCATTTCGCCTGGAATATTCAAGAGGAAAATGAATTTATAGACATTCGTATTTCTTCATATAAAAACAACTAGTAGATAGATTTAAGCTGGCATTAATTGTGTGTATTTAAGTATTATCAAATATCTATATTTACATATAGTTTTATTAATGAGATGTTTTTATTGATGACCTTCCCCGCGAAAAGGTGTCTCTTGCTGCGTGTTTAGATTCACGTCAGGAGAACTGAAATGACGAAGGCGGCACGAGCGCTGTACACGCTCGAATTCAAGCAAGAAGCGGTGCGACTGGACGAGAGTGGTCAGTGCAATGCAGCGTCGGCCCTTACGCTGGGCGTTGTCGACCAAATACGCTACAACTGGGTCAAGGCGCAGCGCGAAGGCAAACTCAAGGAGGCTGACAGCCCAGGCATAGTCAGCGCCGAGCAGGTGGATCTCAATCGGCTGCAAGCCGGATTGGCGCGCGTGAAGATGGTGCGCAATAGTCAGAAAAAAGCGTCGGCGTACTCAGCAAAGTGTTGCGCATGACGTTCGCCTGCATCGCGCGTCACCGCCGCGTGTAGACGATCTCACCCAACTTGTTTGACCGGGAGTGCATGGCGGCAAAGCCCGACGAAGTCTGGATGAGTGACATCACGTACATCGCCACAGACGAATGCTGGCAGTATCTGGCAGTGGAGATGGACTTGTTCAGTCCTCAGGTTGTGGGCTGCTCGTCCACCACGGCATGACGCGCGACATCGTCAGCGATGCCTTGCACACGGCGTGTTTCAAGCGGCAACTGCTGGGATAAGGCTTGCGGCGAGACCTTGTTTGCCAATCTACGGAGTCGGTCGCTTATGTGCTGTAGCGGCGTTGACGCGCTGCTGGGGTGGTGAGTTGTCTTGCGAATTCAAGCTGAACCTGCTTTTGCCAATTGGTAACGCTGGTACAACTCTTGGTAAATAGGGCCAGGCACACCATTGCCAACGGCTTGGCCGTCTAACAAGGTGATGGGCAGGACTTCTTTGGTGGCAGATGACAGCAGCAACTCGTCGGCTGCCAAGACCTCATCTCTGGTGATGAGGCGCAGCTCGAAACCGATACCGGCGTCTGCGCACAACTGCTCAATGAGGCCGTATCGAATACCCTCTAGCACCAAGTTGTCTTTGGGTGGCCCCATGACCACGCCGTTTTTGACCACCCACACGTTGCTGGCAGCGGCTTCGCTGAGGTGCTCGCCTCTGAACATAACGGTTTCTAGCGCACCCGCGTCGGCGCTGATTTGTCTAGAAAACACCGCGCCCAGCAACGAGGTACTTTTAATGTGAGCCTTTTCCCAGCGGAAATCGGATGCACTGACGCACGCCACACCGCTTGCGCGCTGGGCATCAGAAGGCATGCGCATGGCGCTGACCATCACAAACACGGTGGGGGTGATGTTGTCTGGCATAACGTGGTCGCGCATGGCGACGCCGCGGGTAATCTGCACGTATATCAAATGGTTGGCGCACACTGGGGTGTTGGCGTGGTGTAACAAGTCGTTGGCAATGGCCAACCACTCATCGCGCGTGTGTGGATTGGGTATGCGCATCTCAGCCAACGAGCGTTCAAGACGTTGCATGTGTTGCTCAAACCGAAAGACGGTGTTGTCATACACCGACAAGACCTCGTACACGCCATCGCCAAATATAAAACCACGGTCCATCACGCTGATGTTGGCTTCGTTCAGGGGCAGGGTGTGCCCATTTAAAAAGCATGGCGTAGCTGCAATGGTTGAGAGGTCTGATGCGGTTGTCATGGTGGTGTGTGGTCTGGTTGAAGTCGTAAAGCAAGGTGCAAGTCACGTGCTTGTTCTGCGCTCAGGCGTTCAGCAGTTGCTAGTAAGTTTAGCTGTCGCAGGGCCACTTGTTGGTATAGCTGTGTGGCAGAAGGGCCAATCAGTTGTAAGGCGTGCATGTGCTGGCGCACCACGCCGGCATCACCCCTGGCAATGGGGCCTGCTACCGCATCGGCCAAGCCGTTGTGGCGCATAGCTTGCAGGGCACCGTGGCTTAAGGGCAACAGGGCCTCCCGCGCTTGCTCTGGGTCAATACCGACTTGTTGCCATAAGTGACTGGCCTCGCTCAGCATGGACACCAACGCGCTGGCCGCGTAGCCCGCACCGGCGTGGTACAACGCACGCTGGCCGCTGGCTATGCGCAGGGGTTTGAGCTGCACGGTGCTTGCAAGTTGGCTGGCCAGTTGCCAGGCATCTGTCTCCAGTATGTGAGGCTGATGCGCGACAACTTCAATGCCCACGCTGCTGCCGGCTAGGAGTTGGAGTGCAATGGCGGGTTGCGAAAATATTTGCAAGGGGTGAAAGCCAATTGCCGCACTGGCCTTGTGCGCGTGTAAATGGCTTAGTTCAGTGGCACCGCTGCAGTGAAGAGCCACTTGGTGGGGCTGCCAATCTATGTGGCGCGACACGCTGTCAATGCGGTCGTCGGCAACGGTAACCCACACCCAGTCAACCGCTTTCAACGCTGCAGTATCAAGCGGTCCAAGTCCTTGAAAACCCAAGGATTGAGCGGGTTGAAACTGGTGTACAGCGTTGGGGTTGGCCACATAGCCCGCTACTGTCTCACCGGCCGCGCGCATGGCCGCTGCCAAGGTGTTGGCAACACGGCCAGGCCCTATAAAGGCATGGGTGGTAGGCACGTTAGCGCTTGGCGTATTGGGTTGCGCCAAACAAAGCTTGCTTGGCTGTGTCGTCTGTGAGTGGTACACGCAAGTTGGCCAGCACGTCAACACCGCGCTTAACCGCTGGGCGCTCAGAGATGCGGTCGAACCAATCTTTTAGGGCAGGGTAGTCACTCCAGTCTATGCCTTGGTTTTTCCAGCTTCGGATCCAAGGGAAGGTGGCAATATCTGCAATGCTGTACTGGTTGCCAGCAATGAACTTGCGGCTTTGAACTTGCTTGTCGAGTACGCCGTAAATGCGTTTGGCCTCGTTGGTATAGCGGTCGTAGGCGTAGTCAATTTTTTCAGGCGCGTAAATGCGAAAGTGGTGGGCTTGGCCAAGCATGGGGCCAACGCCACCCATTTGAAACATCAGCCACTGCAGTGTTTCAAATTTGGCAGCATCACTTTTGGGCATGAATTTTCCGAACTTGCTCGCCAGATACACCAAAATGGCACCCGACTCAAACAAAGAAAACGGCTTGCCATTGGGGCCATGGCTGTCCAGCATGGCGGGTATTTTGTTGTTGGGGCTGAGCTTTAGAAAGTCAGGCTGGAATTGGTCGCCAGCACCAATGTCAACCGCGTGGGCGTGCCAGTCTTTGCCTAAACGTTGCCCACACTCTTCTAGCATGATGTGTACTTTGTGGCCGTTGGGCGTGGCCCAAGAATAGATGTCGATCATGGTAAAAAACTCTCTGAAATGTGCAGCATTGAATTGTACAAACAACAATGCCAGCATGTTGAAACGATGCTGGCATTGTTAACGGTACAGTGTTGAACGCTTAGCGCATTGAATTAACTTCCGCGTGTCACTGGCATGTCTACTTCAGCAGGTACGACCATGTGCTTGGCCAGTTCAAGCTTTGCCACCGCAACGCGGTGAACTTCGTCAGGACCGTCTGCCAACCGCAAGGTGCGCTGGTTGGCGTAGGCATAGGCCAATGGGAAGTCATCACTCACGCCAGCACCGCCGTGGGCTTGAATGGCCCAGTCAATAATTTGCAAGGCCATATTAGGTGCTACCACCTTGATCATGGCGATTTCTGACTTGGCCACTTTGTTGCCAACGGTGTCCATCAAGTAAGCAGCTTTGAGCGTGAGCAAGCGGGCTTGCTCAATCAAACAACGTGAGTCTGAAATACGCTCGTGCCACACGCCTTGCGCTGATACAGGCTTGCCAAAAGCAATGCGGCTGTTGAGGCGTTGACACATGAGCTCTAATGCGCGCTCGGCGATGCCGATGGTGCGCATGCAGTGGTGAATCCGCCCAGGGCCTAAGCGCCCCTGTGCAATTTCAAACCCACGGCCTTCACCGAGTAGCAGGTTGCCAACGGGGACGCGCACATCGGTCAATGTCACTTCCATGTGGCCGTGTGGTGCGTCGTCGTAACCAAACACAGTCAGTGGGCGGATGATTTTGATACCAGCGCTGTTGGAGGGCACCACAATCATGGATTGCTGTTGGTGGCGACCAGCCTCTGGGTCGGTTTTGCCCATGACAATGTAGACCGCACAGCGGGGGTCACCTGCACCTGAACTCCACCACTTGCGTCCGTTGAGCACGTACTCGTCACCGTCGCGGACAATGCTGCACTCAATGTTGGTGGCGTCAGAGGAGGCGACTTCTGGTTCAGTCATTAAGAAGGCCGAGCGAATTTCGCCGCGCAGCAGTGGCTCCAACCATTGGTCTTTGAGTTCTTCGCTGGCGTAGCGCTCAAATGTTTCCATGTTGCCAGTGTCAGGCGCTGAACAGTTGAACACCTCTGCGGCAAACGGCACACGTCCCATGATTTCGCACAAGGGTGCGTACTCAAGATTGGACAAGCCCTCAGGGGCGCGTTTGCTGTGTGGCAGAAACAGGTTCCACAGTCCCGCAGCTTTGGCTTTGGGCTTTAATTCTTCAACAATTTTGGTGGGAATCCAGGCGTTGCCATTGGCGCGATTTTCCGCAATTTCTGCAAAAAAACGTGATTCGTTGGGGTAAATGTGTTCGTTCATGAACGCGATCAGTCGCGTGCGCATGGATTGAACTTTGTCGGTGTAGTCGAAATGCATAACGTTGTCCTTGGTCTGTGTGAATCAGTAAATGTGTGGGTGTGTCAGTGTGTGTAAAAGCTTGTGTGTATGTGGTTTGGTCAGTGGTTGTGGTGTTGTTGGGCAAATTTCCATGCCATTTCAGCAAGAGGCTTGGCCCCTGCGGCAGATGACTTGGCTTGTGGGCTGGATGCGGTGCCGTCTTCTACGCGCTTGGCAATACCTTGCAAAATAGCGGCCAATCTAAACAGGTTGTAGGCCATGTAAAACGGCCAGTCTGCTTTGAGTTGTTCGGGCGAGACAAAGCCAGTGGCGCTGCAGTATTGGGCGATGTAATCGTCTTCTAGCGGTATGCCAAGTGCGTTGTGGTCTAAGCCGCCAATGCCGCGAAACGCGCCAGGCGTGATGTGCCATGACATGCAGTGGTAGCTGAAGTCTGCCAAGGGGTGACCGATGGTGGACAGTTCCCAATCAAGAACCCCGATGATGCGAGGCTGATTGGCATCAAACATCAGGTTGTCCATGCGGTAGTCACCATGCACCACACTCACCAAGCTGGGATCTCGCGCGGTTGCTGGTAGCTGCTGTGGCAACCACTTCATCAGGTTGTCCATGGCCGGTATGTCTTGTGTCACAGAGGCAACGTACTGTTTGGACCAGCGTCCAATTTGTCTGTCGAAGTAGTTGCCAGGTTTGCCGTAGTCCGTCAAGCCAACACCGGCAACATCAACGCGGTGTAGTTTGGCCAGCACATCGTTCATGGCCCAGTAAATTGGGGCGCGCTGTTCGCGGTTGAGGTTGGGCAAGGCTTGGTCCCACATCACACGTCCCGGCATGAAGTCCATGACGTAAAAAGCACGCCCAATAATTGATTCGTCTTCACACAAGGCACCCATGGTCGGCACTGGCACGTCGGTGGTGGCCAGTGCGCTCATTACCCGGTATTCACGTTCTATAGCGTGCGCAGACGGTAGCAATTTGGCGCTTGGGCCGGGCTTGGCGCGCATCACATAGGTGTGCGTTGGTGTGGTGAGTTTGTAGGTGGGGTTGGATTGCCCACCTTTAAACATGTCAACACTCAAAGGCCCAGCAAAGCCTGCGAGGTTGGCGTACAACCACTGTTCAAGTGCGAGCGTATCAAATTGATGGGCATCTGATACGGGTCGTGTTCCTGTGAAAGCTTCGCTGGCGGTGTCGCTCATGAAACCTCCTTGGTTGTTGTGTTGTTTAGTCCTCGTCGACCTCTATGAGTCGCATCAATGCAGCGCGATCCCGAACAATCAGTCCGGTTTGCTCCACGCGAATAATGCCTTCGCGCTCCATAGATTTCAGCTCTTGGTTGACACGTTGGCGTGATGCACCCAGCAACTGTGCCAGTTCTTCTTGTGCCAGTTGCAAGCCAATGCGCACCTCGCTCGGGTTGTTCAGGCACGGCATACCGTAGCTGCGACTCAGGTGAATCAACTGCTTGGCCAATCGGGCACGCAGCGGCAGTGTGTTGAGATCTTCCACCAAGCCAAACAGCTGGCGGATGCGCCGTGCTTGCAAGCGCATCAAAGCCTCGTAGAGCTCGACGTGTTGCGACAGTATTTTGAAGAAGTCTGCGCGCGCTACACACAACAGCGTGGTCGGACCGTGTGCATAAGCGTCGTGCGTGCGTGAGTCCCCATCGAACAACGACACATCCCCAAACCAAATGCCTGGTTCCACATAGGTGTAGGTTATTTGCTTGCCTGAAATGGAGGTCGAGCTTACCCTGGCTGCCCCTTTGGTCACGGCAATCCATTCGTTGGGTACATCTCCCCTGGCGCAAATTAAGTCGCCGTCTTTGTGTCGTCTGACGTAGGCGCATCGCAGTATGTCGTGTCGAAGTGAGGGTGAAAGGCTTGAGAACCATCGACCTGCGTTGATGGCCTCGCGTTCATCCATAGTAAGAATAGGCTCGTCATTCATGTGTCGTATCAGTGACTAGTTAGGGTTAAAAAGCCGCAAATATGCGGGTTTGTACAGGTTTGGTTGATGTGTGTCGCGCTGGCGATTGTCTTATTTGTAATGGGGTGGGCGTTTTTCTAAAAAAGCACTGATGCCTTCAGCACCGTTTGCATGGTGTAGGTTGCGCACAAAGTGTTTTTTCTCGGCTAGCAAGTGCGTTGTGAAATTGGTGTCGCAGGCATCGTTCATCAGTTCTTTGATGCTGGCCATCACATTGGGTGCCCGCGCATTGATGGTTGCGGCACTGTTCAGCGCTTGCCCCAAAGCGTTGCCGGGTTGCGCTAATTGCGAGACCACACCCAATTGATGCAAGGCAGTGGCCGTCATAGGCGCGGCGCTGAGCAACATGTGCATGGCTGTTGCACGTGGCAGGTTGCGCGCCAATACCCACGCGCCGCCGCCGTCTGGTGACAAGCCAACGCTGCTGTAAGCCATCACAAACTTGGCGTTGTCAGCTGCCACAACCATGTCGCAGGCCAAGGCCAAAGACACGCCAGCGCCTGCAGCAGCGCCCTCAACAGCCGCAATAACCGGCTTTGGTGAATTACGAATGCATTCAATAAACGTGTGCAAGGCCTCAATGCTGTCTTCTTGTACTTGGGGTGCTTGTGAGCGGTTGTCTTGAAGACGGTTGAGGTTGCCCCCAGCGCAAAAATGCTCACCTTCACCTGTGATGATGATGCTGCGTACATCGCGGTTGGATTCGGCCGCGTTGATGGCCTCAATGCCAGCCGTGTAAATTTCTGCACCCAACGCGTTGCGGAACTGCGGGTTGGAGATGGTGAGCACCAACGTGGCGTCTATTTGCTCAGACAGTAAACGGGCGCTCATGACCTTGACTCCAAATGCGTGAGGCTTAAACCCAACGCGCCACGGCGGCGCAACCACGGGCTTGGGCGGTAGCGCGGGTCGCCGTAAACGGTTTGCAAGTTGAATAAAATTTCCAACACATTGGTGGGCCCAATGGCATCCCCCATGGCCAAAGGTCCTAGGGGATAGCCCAAGCCAAGATGGACGGCGACGTCTAAATCTTGTGGTGAGCAAATACCTTGTTGGCACATGTCAGCTGCAATGTTGACCACCACAGCGACCACGCGTTGTGTGACAAAGCCACCACTGTCTCGAATGACGCTGACCGCTTTGCCGTCAGTGGCAAACAAGGCGTGAGCGGCATCGCGCATGTCATCGCGTGTGGCCGGATTGGTTGCCAGCACGCGGCGCTTGACGCTGGCATCAGACAGCATCATGTCAATGCCAATGACCCTCGTTGCGTCTAAACGCTCAACAGCGGCCAGTGTGGTCACATCCAAACCCAACGGCGCAACGACTATGAGAGCCTGCTCGCTGGGTGTTTGGCCCGTTTCTATGTCAGCGCCCAAGTCTTTTAACAGCTGGTACAACTCTGGGCGACGTGCCGCCTTGGGTGAGACCCACACAGGCGGCATGTTGCGCACGTTTGGTACTGGTGGCTCTGGCGGGGTGATCACGGCCCCGTTGGGTACATTGCCCTCGTAGGCGTAAAAACCCGCGCCTACTTTTTTACCCAACACACCGCCCGCCAGGCGCTGTGCCGTGATGACACTTGGGCGGTAGCGCGGCTCTTGGTAGTACTGGTTGTAAACCGACTCCATCACTGGGTGAGACACGTCTAAAGCGGTCAAGTCCATCAGCTCAAATGGACCCAGTCGAAAGCCCATTTGGTCGCGTAAAATCCGGTCTATGGTGCAGAAGTCTGCCACGCTCTCTGACACAATGCGCAAGGCCTCTGTGCCATAACCCCGTCCCGCGTGGTTGACGATAAAGCCTGGTGTGTCTTGTGCCTGCACAGGGATGTGGCCCATGGCGCTGGTGAAGTTGCTCAAACGCGCACACACACCGGCGTTTGTTTTGAGGCCTGCAATGACTTCCACCACGCGCATCAATGGCACTGGGTTAAAAAAATGATAGCCGGCAAAACGCTCTGGGCGTGACAGGGCGGCGGCCACCGACGTGATGGCCAGCGAGGAGGTGTTGGTTACCAGCACGCATTGCGAATCCACAATGCCTTCTAGCTGCACGAACAGTTGTTGCTTGACGTCTAGGCGCTCAACAATGGCCTCAATCACGAGGTCACAACTGGCCAGGCTTTCAATGTCCGTAGCCACTACGACGTGGGTTGCAAAAGAGGTGGCTTGTTCAGGCGTTATCTTGCCCTTGGCCTGTAACTTGGCCCACATGGCAAGTAAGTTGGCATGTGCTGCTTGTGCGGCACCAGTGCTGACATCAAAGAGGTGCACTATCGCGCCTGCTTGCGCAGACATTTGAGCAATACCTTGACCCATGGCGCCGGTGCCAACAATGCCCACTTCGTTAAAACCGTGTGGCACAGCTGCCATTGGAGAGTCTGGGGAGTTAAGTTTCATAGAGAGAGTTTCAGTAGCGCAGTGAATGTCAACGTTGACGTAAACGTCAACTCATGATGGTACTGCTAAAGGGCCTCTCTAAAGCTGAAGCGCCACTTTGCTCGGCAAACATAGGGTAAACACTTATTTTGGTGACACGTCAGCGATGTTGGCTCGGGCCAAAGGATTGATCTCATGGACTGGTGCTCCCCGCGCATAGGCTTCGATGGTCGCAAATGCCGCGGCATAGTCGCTGTCGAGCGTGTCAATTTCAACGGCACCTATGTGCGGTGTGGACAAGCAGTTTTCCAAACGCATCAACGTGTGGCCAGGTGCCGGAGGCTCGGTATCAAACACATCGACAGCAGCCGAGCCAGGTCGCCCACGGTTGAGTGCATCTATTAAAGCGTCGGCCTCTATCAGGCCGGCATTGGTGGTGTTGACGAGCAAGGCACTGGGTTTCATGCGGCTGAGGTCTGCCAAACTGAGCAGGGCTGCTTGGCCCTTGCTGTAGGTCGGGTGCAGTGTCAACACATCGCTGATGTCAAGAATCGACTCTTTGCTGGTGGCAACTTCAAAGCCGTTTTGTGCGGCATAAGCACGCGCTTGGGCGTTGCCCCACACCAACACGCGCATGCCAAATGCCCGGCCAAAACCCGCGACCAAGTGACCAACGCTGATGTGTTGTTGAGCCAGGTCATCAGACCACAGGCCCAGCACCTTACCGCGAAGTAGACTGCCTATGCAAAAGTTGGTGGGCATTGCCTGCGCTTTCATGCCGGATTGCTGCCAGGCACCATGCTTGAGGTGCGCGACATATTGCGGAATCCGCCTGGTACTGGACATGATGAGTCCCCATGTCAGCTCCGCTATGGCATGCGGGGCACCTGTACCGCCTACCACCAAAATACCGCGTTCTGTGCACGCGGCAATGTCGATGTTGTCTTGACTAGGACCTGTTTGAACTACAAGGCGGAGTTTGGGCAGTTTGTCGATGAGTGGGCGGGTAATGCTGGTTCGCTGGTGGGTGAGGACAACCACTTCGGCATCTCGCAAACGAATGGCCAATTGGCCCACGCCTTTGACGTTGTTGGTGTAGACCTTGGCCGTGTGGGTGTCGAGCAATGTGGCGCAGGGTAACTTGCGGATGGTGTCTTGGAAATCATCAAGAATTACTATATTCATAGACCATATTGTGCCTGTGAGTGCGGGGCATCTAGGTCGGTGGTGTGTGAAAAACAGCTAAAAAAAAGCCTCGAAGTGACTCGAGGCTGTTAAAACTGCGCAGAAAGAAAACAATCTAGATCAACAGCTAAGAACTGTTTGTTAAGCACAGGCTTCAAGTGCGGCCATGCGGTTAAGTTCAGCACACACGTCTGCCAACCGACCGGTTAGTACCATTCGCCCAGCAACCGGTGTTTGTCCGCCAATGCTGCGCATGCGCACCTTGCTTGCCAACTCAATACCGGGTCCTACGGGGCTGTTGGCAGCTTGCAGGCTGTTGACACCGTGTGTGCCAAAACGCGGTGCAACGGCCATGTGTGGCAACCGATGACTGCTCGATGGAAAGGCAATCACGTTGTCAGAAGCGGTATGAGCAAAAAATGGGGTCATGGCTAAATCCTGTAGCTTGGGCTGCGCAACAGATGCACAGGGTTGGTAAATGGGGCGTGGGGTCGTTCTTTTTCGAACTTTTTTTGGCTGTTTTTAGTTCAGCACGGTGTTGCGTATCAGACCAACGGCTAGGCCTTCTATGTCAAACGGCTCGTCTGGTTGCACCACGATGGTGGAGAAATCTGGGTTTTCAGCACGCAGTTCAATGTGGTTTGCCTGTTTGAAAAAACGCTTCACGGTGACTTCGTCACCCAAGCGCGCCACAATGATTTGGCCGTTGCGTGCGTCACGTGCGGTTTGAACCGCGAGCAAGTCGCCGTCCAAGATGCCTGCGTCGCGCATGGACATACCGCGTACCTTGAGCAAGTAGTCGGGCTGTTTTTGAAACAGGCTGGTTTCGAGTTGGTAGCTGTGCTCAACGTGCTCTTGGGCCAAAATAGGGGATCCAGCTGCAACGCGGCCGACCAAAGGCAGCATGAATTGGTTGAAGCCACTGATGGGTAGCATCAGTTGGCGGTCGAGTTGGTCGTTGATGTTGCGCAAGTCGCTTGACCGAAGCCTGATACCACGTGAGGTACCGCTGACCAACTCAATGACGCCTTTGCGAGCCAACGCTTGCAAGTGTTCTTCTGCAGCATTGGCAGACTTGAAACCCAACTCCCTAGCGATTTCAGCGCGGGTTGGCGGCGCCCCTGTTTGTGCAATGGCCCGTTGAATGAGTTCAAAAATTTGCTGTTGTCTGTCGGTAAGCTTGGCCATGGTGCAACGCTTTCTAAGATGATGGGTTTGGTCAGGTGTCGACACTTACTGGTTGTTTAAACACCTGTTTATTCAAACAGTGACTGTATTTTTAAACAGGATAAACAATAATGCAAGCGTTTTTTTCGCCGTGCTCTGCAAAAACAGATACAAAGCCATCGCAACGGCCAATTGATGGCTATGTAGCCGTGCTGGGGACGGGGGGCACCATCGCTGGTCAGGCCAGCGGTGGCGCTGTCAACGAGCACTTGGATTACAAGTCTGGGGAGGTGGGCATTGACGCACTCATTGGTGATTTGGCGCACCGCGTGCTGGTGGTGCATGGAGACGTCGTGTCTGTGGGTGTGGGCGTCCATTGCGAGCAAGTGGCGCAAATTGACAGCAAGAATGCGAGCTGGGATTTTCTGTGGCGTTTGGCCGCTGCAACGGCAAAGGCTTTGGCCAAGCCCCAATGCATGGGGGTCGTTGTCACGCACGGCACGGATACCTTGGAAGAAACTGCGTGGTTTTTGTCGTGCGTGCTGGGCGATAGATTGGCTGACAAACCTGTGGTACTCACATGCGCCATGCGTCCTGCCAATGCGCTGTCCCCAGACGGTCCGCAAAACATGGTGGATGCCATCACGGTCGCCGCGTATGAGGGGGCCAGTGGTGTGCAGGTGTGCGTGGCGGGGGCTTGTTGGTCGGGACAGTCGGTTCAAAAAGTACACCCCTACAGACTGAATGCATTTGACGGTGCTGACACTGGGCCAGTGGCTTATGTGGAGGGAGGGCGTGTGCGTCCTGTGGTTGTGTCGGCGCCGAGTAGGGGTGATTGCCCCGTGCTTGGCTATGCAGCGGCCCGAACAGCGCTGAACAGCGTGGTGGCTGGCGGTTCTGTTCCAGTTCAGGCTTGGGTGGAGTTGGTGGTGCACACCGCGGCTTCGAATGTGGCGGTGTTTGATGCATTGAAGCAAGTGGGCGTGCAGGGTGTGGTGGTCATGACCACCGGCAACGGCACGGTCAATGACCAGTGGTTGGCAGCGCTTCAGGCCCACAGCACAGCAGGTTGGCCTGTGTGGTGTGCGTCGCGTTGCCAGTCTGGTTTTGTTGTGGCAGGGCGCAGCGCAGCAGGTGTTGAAACCAGCCCAGCGCGATGGCAAACGACCGATGGGCTGCCAGTGGTGTTGGGTCTGTCGGGTGTGAAGACCCGAATCAGCATGCTGTTGTGGTTGTTAGACCGTACTGACAGCTAGTACAAGCCAAACGCCGGCATACACCAGGACCCTATGGCATGACGCGCTGGTCAGAAGAAAACGCCCTACAAGGGCGTTTGTCGTTGGCCAGTCAATGTGAAAAAGAGCCGCCTGAAGTGGCGCCTGTTACACCAGGGCCGCAAAGGCCCGTTGGGTGATGTCGTTGACACTGCCAGTGCCGCTGATGGCGCGGTAGGCGGGTGCATTGAGAGGGTCTTCTTTGGCCCAGTTGGCGTAGTAGTCAACCAGTGGGCGGGTTTGCTCGTTGTACACGTCAAGGCGTGTGCGAACGGTGGCTTCCTTGTCGTCGTCGCGCTGGATAAGAGGCTCACCAGTGACGTCGTCTGCGCCATCAACGGTTGGCGGGTTGAACTTCACGTGGTAGGTGCGTCCGCTTGACACATGAACCCGACGGCCACCCATGCGCTCAATGATGGCATCAAAGGGGACGTCGATTTCAAGCACAAAGTCCAACTTCACACCCGCATCCTTCATCGCTTGCGCTTGGGGAATGGTGCGTGGAAAACCGTCAAACAAAAAGCCCTTGGCACAATCATCTTGGCTGATGCGCTCTTTAACCAAGCCAATGATGATGTCATCACTGACCAAGCCGCCGGCGTCCATGACTTGTTTGGCTTCGACACCCATCGGCGTACCTGCCTTCACGGCGGCGCGCAGCATGTCACCTGTTGAGATTTGGGGAATAGCAAATTTTTCGCAAATGAATGTGGCCTGAGTGCCTTTGCCAGCGCCAGGCGCCCCCAATAAAATTAGTCTCATGGTCTTCTCACTTAGTTTTTGAATTTTTTGTAGTACGTCCGTAAGGCGAGACGGGCGTTTCGTGATTTATTTAAATGGAGCAGCATGGCTCACATTTGTAAGAATGCGAGCATAGCACGCAAGACTTTTATGTGGCTTACGCTGCCAATGTAGGCCACATCTCCCTGGCAATACGCAAATCCTCTGGCGTATCGACCCCAGGACTTGGGGGCCCTTGCGTGATGTGCACTGCAATTTTGTAGCCATGCCATAGCACGCGCAACTGCTCTAAGGACTCGCTGATTTCTATTGGCGCCATAGGCAGCGTGGGGAATGTTCGCAAAAAACCTGCTCGGTAAGCGTATATACCCACGTGGCGCATAGGTTGCGCCTTGAGGGTGGCTTTGGGGCCTGCGCTCACGTGCACATCAACAGCCTCTGGTTCTGAATGCGCTTGCGGTGTGGTGGTCAGTGACATCGCATCGCGTGGCCAAGCAATAGGTGCGCGGCTGAAGTACATGGCCGTGTCACGGTGGTCCAACACCACCTTGACGATATTGGGGTTTAAAAAATCTGTTGCACTGTGGATGGCGTGGGCAGCGGTGCTCATCACGCAGTCTGGGCGATCTGTTAGCGTTTGCGCCACCGCGTTAATCAGTTCGGGTGGAATCAAGGGCTCGTCTCCCTGCACGTTGACCACCACAGCGTCGTCCGGCAAGTTGAGCAGCGATACAGCTTGTGCCAAGCGGTCGCTCCCACTTGGGTGGTCAGTGCTGGTCAGCACACAGGCAATGTGGTGCTGCTCGCAGGCCAAAACTATAGACGCATCGTCGCCTGCCACCACAACTTGCGTCGCCGCACTGCGCAGCGCGCGTTGCGCCACCCGCACCACCATAGGCGCGCCGTGGATATCGGCCAAAGGTTTGTTGGGCAGTCTGCTGGATGACAACCGAGCGGGAATGACCACACAAAAATCGGTCTGGACTGGTCGTACCATGTGCCTATCCCGCGTCGATGGTGCTGCCTAGCGCATCGATTTCGTTATCAGTTAGCGGGCGTGCCTGATCCTCTAGCATGATGGGAATACCATCACGCACGGGGTAGGCCAAGCGCGCGCTGCGCGAAATGAGCTCGGTTTTGTCTGCATTCGTTCGCAGAGGACCTTTGGTGACTGGGCACACCAGCATGTTGAGTAGTTTGCTATCCATAAGGCAATGATAGTGGTGAAGTGGTTGAAGCGTGGCACGCGCCCAAGTGCTTGTCTAGTGCTTGCCAAAATGCGTCTGGCAATCCAAGTTCAAGCGGCGCTACCCAGATGTTAAGTGAGGCTGCGTCCGGTCGTTCGCGCAGCTTAACGGCGTCTTTAGCGGTACAAATGGTGGCTGTGTTGGCGTCAAGCTGATAGGCGCTAGGCCACGCACCCATCAGCGGGTCGTGGTCAGCAACATGGGCAACGGTGGTGACATGGAAGCCTTGCTCGCGCAACATGGCAGCAAAAGCGTGCGGTTTGGCAATACCTGCCAGCACCTGCACACAGTCGCCAGCTTGCGGCGCTGTGCGCGCAAGGAGGGCGTCACGTCCTGACCGCTCAGCCATCAATGGGTGTAGATCACCCAGGCTGCGGTGAGAAGTGAATACCGGTTGGTCGTGGTTGGCAGGCGCAATGTGGGCCTGTTTGACACCGTTTTGCACCACCAAACAAGCGGCGCTGGTGTCTGGGTTATGGCGAGGCCAAGCTTCACGCAACAAACCCGCAGGCAGTAAACGGCCGTTGCCTAGACCGCGCTCGTCAAACACCACGATTTCTAGGTCTCTAGGCAGGGCCGCATGCTGTAAACCATCGTCGCTGACCAGCAGGTTGACCTGTGGGTGCTGCGCTAACAAATGCTGCGCAGCCCACACCCGCTTAGGGTGAACACACACTGGCACGCCAGTGAGCTGCGCCAACAACTTGGGCTCGTCGCCGCACAACGCCGATGGTGTGTCAACGGTTACCAACAGGGGCGTTGTGAGTGGCCCTGGTGTGGGTGAGCGTGTGGCGCTTGGGCCAGGTTGAATGGCGGCTTTGTAGCCTCTGGCAATGATGCCAACCTGCCAGCCGGCGCGCTGTAAATGCTGAACCACGCTGGCAACAATGGGGGTTTTGCCGGTGCCACCAACCAACACATTGCCCACCACCAATACCGGTACAGCCAATGGTTGACGCGCCATTCGTTGGTGCTGGTGGGCGCGTCGCGCCAAGACCGCGTAGAGGGCAGCCAGCGGTGCCGACACATGGGCCCACAAACCATTGACGCTGGCCCAGCGCAGCCACACTTGGGCCAAGCGCATGTGCCAGTTACCGCCCATTGACCTCGACTCTGGTGGCAAATTGCAGTTGGTTTAAACCGGCTAACCGTGCGCTTGACATGGCGTCAATAACCGCTTGGTGCGGTGCATTGCCGTCGGCTTCTATAACCACTCGCACTTGTTCGTGTGTGCCAGCGGCTTGCAGCAAAGCCGCGCCCATAGCCGCCGTGCCGCCATCAGAGCGTGTGCCGTTCACGGCGCTGTTGCCCTTGCTGTCTATGCGCACCACGATGGTGTGTGTGCTGGGTTGTTGTGTCTGTGTTTTGGCGGTGGGCAATACAACGCTCAGACCAGCCTTGTTGGCGTACACCGTGGTGAGCATTAAAAACATCAACAGCACCAACAACACGTCTATGAAGGCAATCAAGTTGATCTCAGGTCCTTCGTGTGAGGCACTGCTGTTGTTGGCAAAACCTTGGCTGGCGCCAGATGAGCTTGTCAATGAGTTGGTGAAACTAAGCTTGGACATCAACAAGGCCTTTCAGCGTTTGCGTGATTGGGTCATCACATTGAGCAGTTGCTCGGTGCCCAGCTCTAGCTGCATGACCAAGTCATCAACCCGCGCACGAAGTACACGCCAAGCCAATAAAGCTGGCACAGCAATCATCAGCCCGAACGCGGTGTTGTACAGCGCAACCGCAATGCCGCCAGCCAAGGCGCTGGGGTCAGCTTGACCGGCTTGCCCCAAGGCTTGGGCATTGAACATGTCAATCATGCCAATGACAGTGCCCAGCAAACCCAAAAAAGGCGCAATGCTTGCAACAGTGGCAATGCCAGACAAGTGCTTGTTCAACGCGGCAGCTTGCAAACGCCCCGTTTGTAAAGCCGCCTGGCGCATGGCGTCTTCGTGCGGAGTTTGGGCGATGGCAGCGGCAAAAATTTTGCCCATTACCGAATTGCCACAGGCAGACAACGCTGCTGCTGGACCTTGTTGCAACCACAATTTGGTTACTTTGGTCTGCAAGCCAGGCGTTATGACTTTGCCAGCGCGCAGCACCCAAAAACGCTCTGCTATCAAAGCCAAACCCACAATGGAGCACACAATGAGTGGCCAAATAGGCCATCCGGCGGCTTGTATGATGCTAGTCAAGTTGTGTCCCTGCATTGTGGGTGGGTTGGCAAATTTTAATCATCAGCCATTATCCATGTGTGCGTGTCGGAACTGACTGTTTCCATAGCGCTTTGTGAGCAAAACGGCCCAGTCGAGACAAAAAAGTTGCTCACAGTTTCTGTGTATAACTTTGTTGATAACCAACAAACGCGACCACAAACAGCTAAGTAAACTGACTGTTTGTTTAAATTGCGCAATTTTTAAGCAGAAAAATATTTAATAAAATCAATGAGTTGCATATTTTTTAACGATTTTAAATGGTACAACACCTCGTTAGACCATGAATACTGTCATTTGTGGATGACAAGCCAATGATGGCGGGCGATACGCCAACATCTGCCGGTGCACCAAGCCCGTCTGTTTGGGCCGTTGGTCAGCTGGTCACAGCCATAGCGCGCAGCTTGGCACAGCGTTTCAACCCCGTTCGTGTGCGCGGTGAGGTGTCTGGCTTCATGCGCGCATCCAGTGGTCACTGCTACTTCACCCTCAAAGACGGGGCTGGCCAAGTGCGTTGTGCCATTTTCAAGCGCGCCGCCTCCATGCTGGTGCAGTTGCCCAAAGACGGCGACATGGTAGAGGTGATGGGCAAGCTGGACGTCTACCCAGCCAGGGGGGACTTGCAGTTGATTGTGGAATCTATGCGCACGGGTGGGCAGGGTGCCTTGTTTGAGCGCTTTTTGGCGCTCAAAGCCAAGCTGGAAGAGCAAGGCCTGTTTGACGTGCAGCGCAAACGCGCCTTGCCCGAGTACCCATCCCATATCGGGGTGGTCACATCCCTAGGAGCTGCGGCCTTGCGCGACGTGGTCACCACACTAGAGCGGCGTGCGCCGCATGTTGTGGTGAGCATATTTCCGGCCAGTGTGCAGGGCAACTTGGCCCCTGGCGAGCTGGTTGCCGCAATGGGCAACGCAGCGGTTTACCAAGACCCACAGCGTGGCCCTTGCGATCTGGTGTTGCTGGTGCGCGGTGGCGGTTCTCTTGAGGACTTGTGGGCCTTTAATGACGAACAACTGGCGCGCAGCATTGCAGCCATGCCCATGCCAGTGGTCAGCGGCGTGGGCCACGAGACCGATTTTTGCATCAGCGATTTTGTAGCCGACTTGCGCGCACCCACACCCACTGCGGCTGCTGAAATGGCGGCCCAGGCTCAAGCCGACTTGATGGCTAGGCTCACAGATGTACAGGATGACTTGCGCACTGCAACCAGCTTGCAGCTCGACAGACGTTGGCAGCGACTAGACCGTTTGGGCGCGCGTTTGACCAAACCGGTTCAGGCCATTGCTGGCCAGCGCGAGCGCTTGCACAAGCATATGTTCGCTTTGCAACGTGCTTTGTCTAGGGCGCACGACCTGCAGTTGCGCCGCTTTGAGGTGCTTGAGCAAGGGCTTCAAGACGCTGCGCACCAATTTGTACAGCGCAAAAGCACTGCGCTGCAGCACTGGACTCTGCGCTTGCAAGGTCTTAACCCAGCAGCGACCCTTGACAGAGGCTTTGCATGGGTGCGCCACAGCAATGGCCAAGCATTGGGCAGTGTGCGCGATGTCCTGCCCGGCCAAGCCTTAACGCTGTTTGTGCGTGATGGCCAATTGGATGTGGCTGTGAAAGATTCCCGAGCCGACTAGGGTTTTGTAGGCTGCTTTGGCACACGCAGCCTGACAGCCCTAGAATAAGAGTTAACGCTTTGCTAAAGCTAAAGCTTTATTAAGCGCCAGCCTAACGGCTTGCCGCGATACGTTACACAAGCTAGTTAGCCAATTCAATTACCCATAAGGAAGAACCATGGAACATACCCTGCCAGCACTGCCATACGCAATCGACGCGTTGGCGCCTCATTACAGCCAAGAGGCATTTGAATACCACCACGGGAAGCACCACAACGCGTATGTGGTGAACCTGAACAACCTGCAAAAAGGCACAGAATTTGAAGCCATGGACCTAGAGTCCATCGTGAAACAATCGGCCGGTGGTGTTTACAACAACGCCGCCCAAGTGTGGAACCACTCATTCTTTTGGAACTGCATGAAGCCCAACGGTGGCGCAGCCCCAACGGGTGCGTTGGCCGATGCCATCAACACCAAGTTTGGCAGCTACGACGGTTTCAAAGAAGCCTTCGTTAAATCTGCAACTGGCAACTTCGGTTCAGGCTGGACTTGGTTGGTGAAAAAAGCCGACGGCTCTGTTGACATCGTCAACACCGGCCCTGCCGGCACACCGTTGACCACAGACGACAAGGCATTGATGACGGTTGACGTGTGGGAACACGCCTACTACATCGACTACCGCAATGCACGTCCAAAATTTGTTGAAGCCTTCTTCGACAAGTTGGTGAACTGGGAATTTGCCGAAAAGAACTTTGCCTAAATAGCCCGTGGTCTAGGCGCGACGCTCGCAGCGTTGCGCTGTACCGAACAGCCCGCGTTTGATGCTGTCTCACGCGGGTTTTTTCACATCTTCTCTTTGGTTCCGCGGGCTTGGCTGCTGGTGACACAGCACACACGCCAGCTCATATTTCAGCGCACGGCCCAGCCGCCTGACATGGGAAATACCTGCCCGACAAAGCAATCGGCCGCGTCGCTGCACAAGTAGGCCACAAAGCTGGTGTCTTCTTGTGCGCTGACCAATCGACCTAGCGGGACTTCTCGCTTTAGACGTTCTTGAAAACGTGGGTTGGCCTGCACCGCTGCAGGAAAGTAGGTGGGGTTGTCCACAAAATTTTGCGCAATCGCATTGACTTGTATGTTGTCTGGGGCCAACTCAACGCCCACGGCCTGAACAAACGCCAACTGCGCACCGCGTGCAGCGCTGTAACTGGCCGTGCGCTTCATGCCCCTCAACGCAGCTGCACTGCCCATGACAATGACTTTGCCACCCCCTCTGGCCTTCATGCCAGGCACCACAGCGCGCAGCAGTCTGGGCAGTGGGTCGACCATGACTTCAAACACTTGGCGCCACTCGTCGTCTTGAATATCGGCTACAGGCGTAGAGGGTGCCGCCATGGCCAGGTTGATGACCAACACGTCCAATGGCCCGGCACTGTCAATCAGTGCCTGGGAGTCGTGGGGCAGTGTCAACACGCGTGTATCTGAGATGACATGCGCGCCATGGTCAGCCAAGGTGGCGCACAGCGCAGGCCCCATGAAGGCGTCAGCTTGCGTGACCAAAATTCGTTTATCCGTTAAGTGTTGCATGGTATGGCCTGTTGTGTGCGCATTCAGTGTGTGAGCGAAGTCGTTTGCAGATGGTGTATTTTTACAGATGTACCGCTTTGTAGCTGTCTCATGCAGGCGGATGTGTCTGAGGATTGGTGGCACACTGAGCCACCTTGTTACCACTTTCAATATGATTGCCACCACGCCAGTTGACCGTGCCCCGCCACATTGCCCTGATGGCACGCAGCGCAGCGACAAACAAGCGCTCATTGCTGTTTTTTTAGGTGTCGCACTCGCTGCGCTGGATACCTCTATTGCCAATACCGCCTTGCCCGCCATTGCACGTGACTTGCAAGCCACTGCGGCGCAATCTATTTGGATTGTCAATGCCTACCAACTGGCTGTGGTAGCGGCTCTTTTTCCATTGGCAGCATTGGGCGATTTGTGGGGTGCAAGACGTGTTTTTTTATGCGGCATAGCGCTCTTCACTGCGGCCTCATTGGCGTGTGCATTTGCTCCCACTTTGCTCACTCTGTCAGTGGCGCGCGCCTGTCAAGGCTTAGGCGCAGCCGGTGTCATGAGCGTGAACATTGCGCTGATCCGCATGCTGTTTCCCGCCTCTAGGTTGGGGCGAGGCGTGGGCCTCAACGCGTTGGTGGTGGGTACTTTTTTTGCGCTGGGCCCCAGCGTTGCTTCGTTGGTGTTGTCGGTGGCAACATGGCATTGGCTGTTTGCTATCAGCGTGCCTTTTGGCTTGCTAGCGCTGGTGTTTGCATGGCATACGTTGCCGGTTACGTTGCCCCAGTCTCACACCCTAGACCCCTTGTCTGCGGTCTTGTCAACGCTGTGCTTTGGCACCTGTATCTTCGCCATCAGTTCTGGTGCGCAGCTGTCTGGATGGTTGCAGTTTATAGGCTTGGTTGTGTTGGCGCTGTGTACTGGTGCGTGGCTCTTAAAGCGACAGCAAGGACACCCCGCGCCAATATTGCCTGTGGACTTGTTCCACATGCCCATGTTCAGCTTGTCTGCAGTCACAGCGGTCGGCGCGTTTGCTGCGCAAGGCGTGGCCTTTGTGGCGTTGCCCTTTTACTTTGAGCATGCGCTGGGCCGCGATCCAATTGAGACCGGCTTTCTTATGACAGCTTGGCCTGCCATGGTGGCCTTGCTCGCGCCATTTGCAGGGCGTTTGTCCGACCGCTATGCGCCAGGCCTGCTGTGCGGTATTGGTTTAAGCGTGCTGAGCGCAGGCATGGTGTCCCTGTTTATGTTGGATGGCCAATCCAGCACCCAGACCATCGTATGGCGAATGGCGTTGTGTGGCTTGGGTTTTGGCTTGTTTCAGTCGCCCAACCTCAAGGCCATCATGTCCAGCGCACCCGTTCACCGCTCCGGTGGTGCCAGCGGCGTCATTGGCATGGCGCGCTTGCTTGGGCAAACGACTGGTGCGGCCTCGGTTGCGCTGTGTTTTGGTCTAATAGGTGGGTTGGGTGCACATACAGCGTTGCTGGTAGGTGCCGTTGCCGCAGGCTTGGCCGCTGCGAGCAGTTTGTGCCGCTTAAAACTTCACACCACGCCCCCAGTTACGCCAGCCACAACAAACGGGTAATACACCTATGACACACAGCCAACGGGCTATTTCTGGCGCGGCCTTTCTAACGCTGCTCACCATTGCGTTGATGATGGGCGCCAACCATGTGGCTGCTAGGTTTGCTTTTGACAGTGGCGTGGATGTGGTGACAGCCATTGCTTTTCGCAGCGTACTCACTGCCTTTGTGATCGCCCTAATTGTGTGGCAACAGCGCGTGCCATTGATGTTGACGCGTCAGCAACAGCGCCACCTACCAGTCATCGGCTTGCTCATTGCCGTCCAAAGCTTTTGTCTGTACTCGGCGGTTGCACGGTTGCCTGTGGTCTTGGCCCTGCTGGCTTTCAACACCTACCCAATTTCTACCGCTCTGTGGGCACGCTTGTTGTACAAGCAGCGCCCGCAGCGCGAGGTATTGCTGGTTATACCGTTCATATTGCTTGGTTTGGCACTTGCGCTTGACGTGTTGGGTGCGGCATCTGGCTTGAGCGCCAGCGCACACTGGCTGGACATTGGCAGCGGCGTGGCGTTTGCATTTGCAGCTTCGCTTACATTTGGCCTGTGTTTGGTGATTACAGAAAATGAAACCCGCGGCCTAGACGGACGCCTGCGCACCTTGTCAACGCTTGGCATTGTGGGACTGCTAGCAGTAGCCGCTGCGCTCAGCGGCGATGGGTTTCAACTGCCCAACGCATCGCCAGGGTGGTGGGGGTTGATGTTGCTGACGTTCTTGTACGGCACGGCGTTCACGGTAATGTTCACGGTATTGCCCAAACTCGGTGTCGTGGGCAACTCTGCCATCATGAATGTGGAGCCCGTCTTTGCGCTGTTGTTGGCGTGGGCATTGTTGGGCCAGACCATCGCCCCTATGCAAGTGGGAGGCGCATCACTGGTGGTGGTATCCGTTATGTGGCTGGGGCTGCGCAAGGGGTGAAGGGCAGCGAGCGCGTGGCGCTTATTCGCCTTTCAGCGCCGAAAACTTGGCGCCCATGGTGGGGTTGTTTTTGGTGAGTTTTTTAATTGTGACGTCTTGCGCCTTGTCATTGGCCAGTCGCAGGTTGCGGTCGGTGCCCAAGAGAGCCTCTTTGGTTTTTTGCAAGTGGTCTATGGACTTGTCGATTTCATCAATGGCCGTTTGGAAGCGTTTAGAGGCCAGGTCGTAGTTTTTAGCGAAGGCGCTTTTAAACGAATCCAGGTCTGTTTCAAAGTTGGTGATATCCAAGTTCTGAGCCTTCACCAATGCCAGTTCTGACTTGTACTGTAGCGAGTTCATCGCCGCATTGCGCAGCAACGTGATGATGGGAATGAAAAACTGCGGGCGTATGACATACATTTTGGGATAGCGGTGAAACACGTCAACAATGCCCGTGTTGTACAACTCGCTCTCAGGCTCCAGCAGCGAGACCAGGACAGCATACTCACACCCCTTTTCTGTGCGGTCTTTGTCGAGCTCTTTTAAAAAGTCTTCATTCTTGGTTTTGGTAGCGGTGTGATCGCTTTCGTTTTTCATTTCGAACATAACTGAGACGATTTCAGTACGCGCCTCGTCGAGATCGCGAAAGATGTAGTCTCCCTTGCTGCCGCTTCGCGCGTCGTTGTCTTTCTCAAAATAGGCCCTGGGAAACGCAGTGGCGCGTATGCGGTTGAATTCGGTTTCGCAATGTTGCTCTAAGGTCTCGCCAACCATTTTGGTGGACAAGCGCGCCTTCATATCGCGCAGACGCTCTATTTCTGCATCGCGGTCTTTGACCTGCGTTTCATACTTGTCTTTCAGTGCCGTTTCAGCCAGTTGTTTTTCGAGCTGTGACCTGTCTAGGTTGTTCTTCAGCGCATCGCGCTGCTTTTCAACAACACCCACGGCCTCAGTGATTGAAATTTGTTGGCGCAATGCAATCGCGTCGAGCTTGGCCGTAAGCCCCTGTATTTCAGAGTCTTTCGCCGCAGTTGTTTGTTGCAACGCATGCACCAACGTGGCGTCAGCCAAATGGGCCGCCGCTTGCTTGTCGCTGTTGGCCTGACGCAACGCATGCATCAGCCCATCGCGTTCTTTTTCAGTTTCAACCAAGGCCGCGGTCACGGCGTGTTGCTGGGCCAGTGCTGCGGCGTCCAACTGGGATTTCAGGCGCTGAATTTCAACTTCTTTAGCCGCGCCGGCACCATGCAGCTCGGCGGTGACTTGCGTCTTGGCAAGCGCTATGGCGCTTTGCTTGTCTTGCTCTGCCAACTCAAGCCTATCGCGCATTTGTTGGTCAAACTCGCTGTCGCGAACTTGTTTCACAATGTCTGCGTAGCCCGACTCATCGATCTTGAATGCTGTCGCGCAGTGCGGGCAGGTTATGTCGTGCATGTCAGTTTTCCTTGTGTGTGCTTCATTGTGTGTGCTTTATTGTGATGTGTTTATGGCCAACAATGTGTGTCGATGTATGGTTTGCCTCGTGGCCACCTGCAGTGGTTTGCCCATCAGCGCTATCACCCGTTACACCAGCATGCCCATGGTTTCACGGGTAGTGGCGCTGAAGTCGAGCGTCGTGCAACGCCAATGCTTCAGCGCTCAAGAGCACTCAGCGATGCAAGCCGTATCTTGCATGCGTATAGGCCGATGCCAAGGGTTCAAAGTGAAGCAGCGCAACCACGGCCTGGTGAGCCAGTCCGGGGCTAGCGGGGTGCCAGGTCTGCTGCGTGTGAGGTTGATGAAGTTTTTTTTCAAAGAAACTGAACATTGGCCCTGCTTTTGAGTCACATATAACTATGAAACACACACACCGTATTCTGTTGGCTGCGTTTGTGCCACTATGCTTCACAGCTGTTGGCGCTCAAACCACACCTATGGTCGAGCAGTTTACCCTTGCCAATGGCTTGACTGTCATTGTCAAACCAGATCGTCGCTCACCAACCGCAGCACACATGCTGTGGGTGCGGGTTGGCTCGATTGACGAGGTTGATGGCACATCAGGCGTGGCGCATGTCCTGGAACACATGCTGTTTAAGGGGACTGCGACCACCAAGCCTGGAGAGTTTTCGCGCCGCGTGGCGGCCTTGGGCGGGCGCGACAACGCCTTTACCAGTCGCGACGCAACCGGTTATTACCAGCAAATACCAAGCGACACGCTTGAAGATGTGATGCGTTTGGAAGCGGATCGTTTTGCCAACAACCAGTGGGTTGATGACGAGTTCAAACGCGAGATTGAGGTGGTCAAAGAGGAGCGCCGCTCACGCACGCAAGCATCGCCCATAGCGCTGATGCTTGAAGCTGCCACTGGTCTGACATTCACCGCATCACCATACCGCCGTCCAATCGTTGGCTGGATGAGCGATCTTGATGCCATGACGGCGCAAGATGTCAGAAACTTTTACCAGCGTTGGTATGTGCCTGGCAATGCGGCTGTGGTGGTCAGCGGTGATGTGGAGGTGGCCGAGGTCAGACGGTTGGCAGTTACATACTATGGCCCGATTGCGGCTCGCCCTGTGCCTGTCAGAAAACCACAGGACGAGCCTGTTCAGGCGGGCCCACGGCGTATGGACTTCAAGGGTGTGGCCTCTCAGGCCTACGTCAACCTGGCGTTCAAAGTTCCCAAATTGGAAGCAGCCGATTTTGCGGGTGACGAACAGGGCCGTGATGCGGTTGCCTTGACGGTTTTGGCGTCTGTTCTGGACGGATTCAGTGGTGCCCGCCTGGCTCGGGCATTGGAGCAAGGTGACAGTCGCCTGGCAGATAGAACCAGCGCTTACAACGGTTTGATGGGCCGAGGTCCGCAGCTGTTCGTGTTGTCAGGTGTCCCAGCGCCGGGCAAAACGGCAGCGCAGGTGGCTGCGGGTTTGCGCCAGCAAATTGCCCTGATTGCGCAGGAGGGCATCAGCGACGAAGAGTTGAACCGAGTCAAAGTGCAGTGGGTGGCCAGTGAGACCTACAAACTCGACAGTGTTTTTTACCAAGCGCGTCAGCTGGGCTCAAACTGGATCAATGGACTCCCTCTGGATGCCGACACGCGCCTGCTGTCCAAGCTGCGCAGCATCACCAGCGCTGAGGTGCAAAGAGTGGCTGCCAAATACTTTGGCGACGATCAGATGACTGTGGCCACGTTGGTACCGCAACCCATAGACCCCAAGCTGACACCGCGCGTTGCCCCAGCCCTGCCTACGCGCCATTAAATAGACCACGATTGACATGACTTTTACCATTCAACCCATAGCCTTTAGAGCCCGTGTTTGTCTGACTGCTGCCGTTTTTACCGTGTCGGGTTATGCCGTGGCGGCTTTGCCGTTGCACAAGCTGACGTTGCCCAATGGCGCCACCCTCGTTGTGGTCGAAAGCCCGGCGATCCCCATGCTAGATGTGCACATTGACTTTGACGCTGGCAGCAGGCGCGACCCCATGGGCAAAGCAGGTTTGGCACGGTTCACAGCGGAACAAGCAAGCCATGGCGTTTCAGCGCGCAGTGGCATGTTGGCACTTGATGAAAACGAGGTCGGCCAAGCCTGGGCTGACCTTGGCGCCATGTACGGCAGCAACGCCAGTGATGACCGACTGAGCTTTTCATTGAGAACCCTGACCGAGCCTGACCTGTTGGCCAAAGCAATAGCGCTTGCAGCGCGACAAATCGGCGAGCCGGCATTTGCCGATAGCGTGTGGCAGCGTGACAGGCAAAAGGCGATCGCCAGCTTGAAGGAGTCCTACACGCGGCCAAGTAGTGTGGCGTGGCGCGCTTACTCGCAGGCGGTTTACGGAAGTCACCCCTATGGCTATGAGGTGTCAGAGGGCAGCCTAGGCCGTATCAGCGTTGCGGATATGCGCCAGTTTTATGCATCTGGCGTTGTTGCCTGTCGGGCACGTGTCAGCATGGTGGGGGCCGTAACGCTTGCTCAGGCAGCGTCTATTGCCCAGCAGCTGCTGTCGCGTGTACCCCAAACGCCTTGCGCAGAGTTGCCCGCCTTGCCAACTGTTCCTGAGGTTGCGCCCTTGGCGCAGCCTGTGCAACACGACATTGCTTTTGACGCCGCGCAAGCGCATGTGTTGATGGGGCAGCCAGGTTACAAACGCAACGACCCCGCATTTTTCCCGCTGCTGGTCGGCAACTATATTTTGGGTGGGGGCGGTTTCGTGTCGCGCCTGCAAAACGAGGTGCGCGAGAAGCGCGGCCTGACTTACGGCGCATACAGTAGTTTTTCGCCTGGCTTGCACGCTGGCGCATTCACAGTCAGTCTGCAAACCCGGCCTGACCAAGCGGCCCAGGCGCTGGCTGTCGCCAGCAGAGTCGTAGAAGACTTTGTCGCCAATGGCCCGACCCAGGCAGAGGTCACAGCCGCCAAAGACAACCTGATAGGAGGCTTTGGTCTGATGAATGACAGCAACCGCAAGCTGCTCGGCAACATCAGCACCATTGCTTGGAACGATTTGCCACTTAATTACCTAGATACCTGGGTGCAGCAGATTAAAAAGGTCACGTTGCAAGACATCAGAACCGCGATGGCGGCCAAGCTGCAGCCTGACAACATGGTGACCATCGTTCTGGGTGCCACCCCTTGAAGTGCCAGAACAAGCAATTCACCGCACAGCACAAACAGCAATAAAAAGGCCATAAAAGAGCCTGTTCTGCATGGGTGTAGAACGCTATGTGTGCAGCCGCAACATGGTACTTAGGGCAGTTGGTGAGACGGTGACAGCTGGCTTTGCAGCAGCTACACCGTTGACCGTCACCAACTACAAGTCACCTTATTGACCCATCACATGCCACTCAAGCAGCTCTAGGCGGTCTTGGCCCCAAAACAATTCACCTGCCACGCTGTAGGTGGGGGAGCCAAATACGCCGGCGGCAATGGCTTCGTCTGTGTTTGCCTGGAATGCAGCAATGGTTTCAGCGTTTTCTGCGTTGGCCAATGTGTCTGGTGGCAGGCCGCACGCTTGCACGATGGCCGCCAGGGTGTCTGGGTTGGAAATGTCTTGTTCGTGTACCCATACGGCCGTCATGATGGCGCCTGTGAGGGCCATGGCTTGTTCGTCACCATGTGACAACTGGGCGGCCACAATCACCGCGGCCGCTGGGTTGCCCGGTATTGGGAAGTAACGCGGCTGTATGTTGATGGGTATGTTGAGCATGGCACCAAACCGCTTGAGTTCAACCAGCCTGTAGGCTTGGCGTTGTGGCGCGCGTTGGCCCAAGGGTATGCCGCCAGACACCGGAAACACTTGTCCACCCAAGTCAATGGGCTTGACGCGTATGGCCATGCCTGCGCGCTGGGCGATGCTGGCCAGCCTGTCGTGGCCCAAGTAGGTCCATGGGCTGTTGGGGGCTAAGTAGTAGTCAATAAATGGGGTCATGGTGGTCAATCCTGTTACAAGCACATTCGGACATGGCTTGTTTAGACCGCCACCTTAGCAGACCCCTTGAAAGTGTGTTGTCTGCGCTGATGGGCTCTGCGGGTACGGGCCTACAAGCCTGTTGAAAAGGCTGGCTTCATAGACCAACTCTCACGCGCAAGTTAGCAGATGAACTCAACAATGCAACTGAAAGACGCAGATCAAAAGTCAAAGGTGTCTTGCTTGGTGCTGACAGCCGCTGTGCGCCGGCTGGCCGTTTGCCTGGTGGGTGTGCCGCTTCGTTGGCCGTTGATGGGGGCGCGTTGCGATGCATGGCGTTTGATCACGCTGGCCTTGCCCGCGCGCACATGGTCTTGTGCGCGGTAGGTGTGTAGGCGCTGTTTGGCTTGGCGGGTTGCCAGCTCCAAGTCCACCACAGGCGTGGGTATGTCAATGCCAACCCGCACGCCGCAGTTCTGCTGCACAGACTCTGGCATGCGCCAAGGCTCTAGCAGCCAGGTGTCTGGTACTTGGCGCAGCGCAGGCAACCAGCGCCTAACAAACTCACCCTGCGGGTCGTGGTCTTGGGCTTGTTTAACAGGGTTGTACACGCGCGTGGTGTTGATACCTGTGGTGCCCGATTGCATTTGCATTTGGCTCCAATGAATGCCTGGCTCGTAGTCTAAAAACTGTGTGGCCAACCATGTGCCCACGTCGCGCCAGTGCAACCACAGCGGGTAAGCTGCAACAGATACCAACATGGCGCGCATGCGAAAGTTGATCCAACCCGTGGCTTGCAGCATGGCCACGCTGGCATCCACCATGGGCCAGCCTGTTTGGCCCGTTGTTAGGGCTTGAAAGTGGGTGTCGTTCCAGTCGGCCTCGCGCAGGCCGTTGTAGCCTTGGTGCATGTTGCGCCATTCAATGGCCGGCTCGGTTTCTAGTTTTTGTATGAAATGGCAATGCCAGTGCAAGCGGCTCACCATGGCGTTCAAGCCTTGTCGGTTGCGCGCGGGTAACTGGGCTTGTGCGGCTGCGTGGCGCGTGGCTTGCACCACCTCGCGCATGCTGACGCAGCCAAACGTGAGGTAGGGGGACAAACGCGAGCAAGCCGTGGGTGCTGAGAGTGGCGACGATATACCGCCTCTGTATGAGCCACTGCGCTCGTTTAAAAACGAGTTGAGCACGCCCAAGGCGTTGTCGCGACCACCCCGTTGTCGGTGCGTTGGCTCGTGTGTGGACAAGCCCAGTTGGTCGGCGCTGGGGACGCGCAGCATGGCCGGCGTGAGGTGCGACAAGCCGTTGCTGACCCGTGGGTCATGCCAGTTGCCTGTGGGTGCAAGCAGTGGGAGCACGCCCATGTGGCGCTCCCATTGCGCGGCCCAGCGCGCACGCACTTGCAAGCCGCGCTCTACGCCAAATTGGGGCAACTCCAGCCAGGTAATACGGTTGTGTTGTGTCCACTGGCCTACGGCTATGTCGCGCGCATAGCTGGCGGCGTTGCCTGTTTCTTCGTGGCTGAGCAAGGTGGTGAACGCAGTGGCCGTGTGCAGCACGCCCAAGGCCTCAATGGCGTTGGCGTGCAGCACATACAAGGGCAGGCCGATGCGCTGGAGTTGTTCGCGCAGATCGCGCAGACATTCCAATACAAAGTGGTAGTGCTGCCTAGCCGCATCGGGCTGTGCCCACAGGGCGGGTTCAATACAGTACAAACACACCACCGGCCCGTGCGTGGCTACTTGGGACAGTGCGTGTGAAAGCGGTGCGTGATCTGTAACGCGCAAATCGCGCTTAAACCAAACCAGCTGGGTAGAGCTCATGGTGCTGTTACGCCGTTCACGTTCACAGACAAGCAGACGCCGTGTTGATGTCTAGCCAATGCGGTCGGCAAAGGCACAGATAGGAATGCGGTTAAATGTGTCAACAATCGAAGAGGGCGCATGGTGTGGTGACATCATCGCAACATGCCCAAAACCCTGCGCAGGGCTGGGTCAAGAGACGCTGTCTGTTGTGCTGGCACATGGCGGCAAACAGCACACTGGCGCAGCATTCATGGTTGTGCATTCAGCTTATCAGCCTGGCTCTCAATAAAGCCCTTGTATTGAACTGTCATCCAGTCGCAAAGACATGAACACGCTGTGTGGGTCATGGGTGTAGCCAGCAAACGGTTCGCTGTATATAAAGTGGTTTTTTAAATACAGGTGGCGCGCTGCAGCAAAGTCGGGGTGGTTGCCAGTTTCTAGGCTCAGCAACTCGTAGTTGCGTTGCTTGGCCACCATGATAATGTGGCCCAGAATGGCTTGTGCAGCGCCTCGCCTCCGCCACCGGTCTGACGTACGCATGGACTTGATCTCGCCGTGTGTGGGCGATAATTCTTTCAATGCACCGCAGCCCAGTAACAACCCATTATCCCAAGCCGTCCACAAGCTCCGGCTTTGTGTGTTCAGCGCATCGAGGTCTAGCGCGTGCACGCTCTCAGGAGGTGACAAGCTCTGCATGTGTCGCAGGTGCTCACGCAACAACCCAGCCACCGCGGGTCTCGACAAGTCGTCTGTCTCTATGTGCATGGTTTGGACGGTGCGGTCAAGAAATTAGGGTCAGATCCTAATTAAATAAACAATTAGGATCTGACCCTAATAATTTTAAGCCGGTGATTTGGGCACTGTGCAGCCCCCAATTGCCATATCGAAAGGCGATTTTAAAGTGCACTTGCAAAAGTGCCCGACAATCAGTCTTTTGATTAGACGGTTAGCAGCGATTTTTTTATGGCGATTCAATGGTTTCCCGGACACATGCACCTGACGCGCCAAGCGATTGGGGAGCGCATCAAAAACATCGATGTGGTCATTGAAATGTTGGATGCGCGCTTACCTGGCTCTAGCGCCAACCCCATGTTGGCCGAGCTGATTGGGGACAAGCCTGGGCTCAAAATCTTAAGCAAGCAAGATTTGGCAGACCCTGTGCAAACCGAGGCTTGGTTGGCACACTACAACGCCTTGCCGGGTATGAGCGCCTTGGGTTTGGACACCAGCACGGTGTCGCCCTCCAAGGCTTTGATTGCTGCTTGTAAGCTGCTCGCGCCCAAGCGCGGCGGCATGGTTAAGCCCATGCGCGTGCTGATTTGCGGTATCCCTAACGTGGGCAAGTCCACGTTAATCAACACCCTGAAGGGCAAGCGCGCTGCCAAAACCGGTGATGAGGCTGGCGTGACCAAGCTTGAGCAACGCATTGCGTTGGCCAATGATTTTTATGTGTTTGACACGCCGGGTGTGTTGTGGCCGCGCATTATTGTTGAGCAAAGCGGCTTTAACTTGTCGGTCAGCGGCGCTATTGGCGTGAATGCCTTTGATGAAGATGTGGTGGCACTGGAGTTGCTGCATTACATGATTGCCCATTACCCGAAAGCGCTGAGCGAGCGCTACAAGATTGAAGACGTGGCCAGTCACACCGATGAGACCATGCTGGAGGCTGTGGCTCGGTACCGTGGCGCGGTGCAAAGTGGCGGTCGCCTCAACACCAACAAGGCCGCACATATTGTGATCCATGACTTTCGAAGCGGCGCATTTGGCCGCATCACCATTGAGACGCCAGCGCAATTTGCCGAATGGTTGGTCAAAGGACAAATGGCAGACGCCGAACGCACCCTGCGCAAAGCAGCCATTGAAAAAGTGGTCAAGTCCTCCTACAAAGCCAAGGCCAAGCGCAAATAAGGCCTGTTTCAGCGGGTGGTGGTCAGAGGTTGATGGTGTGTTGCCAGCTGATGTGGGGGTCTGCCTCGTAGTCGGCAATGACCCAGGCGCGCTGGCTGTGAGGGGCGGCATCTTCAAAAAATCTCCGCAGCACGTCAATGGATGGCCGGTCCAAAGCACCAAAAGGCTGGTCGAGGCACGTGACTGTAGCGCCAGAGGCTAGCAACACCACCAAACCGACCTTGCGCCTAGAGCCTGTAGACAACATGTACAACAACTTGTGCGCATGCGGCTCCAAATTCAATGCGCTGGCCAAGTCACGCGCCAAAGCTTGATCCCACTGGGGGTAGTCGGTGGTGCATTGTTGCCACACGTCTAATGGTGTGCTGTGGTCGGCGTCTGGCAAGCTGTGGTCCAGCCACACGGTGTTGCTGTTGGTTGCAGCCAGCACTCTCAGCAGGGCGGTTTTGCCAGTGCCTTCATCACCCACTACAGCGCATAAGCCCGGAAAAATCTCAACATGCCGAGCTTTGTGTGCGCCCTCACCAAAACCCTTTACCGAACTCAAGGCTTGACCTTGTACTACATTGATGTCTGTGGCAGGTTTGGCGTTTGGCATGCCTGCATGCTACATCAGGCTGAGCTTGGTCTAAAGGGGCCAGCTTGCAAGCCCCACAACGTTAGGAGTTCGGTCGTGATGAGTCGCAATGTATGGGTTTTGGCAGGTGTATGGGCGAGTCTGTTGAGACTGGCCGTCGGTGGTGGTGTGTTGGTGCTTGGGGCTTCGTGGTTTGCAGCGCAGCCAGCCCAGGCTCAGGCGCAAGTGGAAATTACAGCAACGGTTTATATGATGCGCCACGCGTTGGCGCCGGGCTTCGGTGACCCCAGCAACATCAGACTGGGCGACTGCGCTACCCAACGAAATTTGAATGACCAAGGTCGCGCCCAAGCCGTCAAAGCAGGTGAGTGGTTGCGCGCGCAGGGGCTTGATGCCCCTATGTTGCTGGCAAGTCCATGGTGTCGCACCTTAGAGACGGCTGAGTTGCTAGGCCTTGGCGATGTGCGTGCTACCGCTGCCTTGTCATCTTTTTTTCAGCAGGGTTCTAGCAGCGACACCACCCGCAAGCTTCAGCTTGAGTTGAAGGCAGCGCTCCAAGAGCAGCCGCCGCGTGATGTGGCGTTGGTGACCCACCAGGTCAACATTCAAGCTTTCACGGGCAGTGGCGTGGCGTCAGGTGAAATACTGGTGCTGACGGTGTCGCCAAATGGGGAGTTTGTGGCGGTGCGCCAGCGACACGTGCCTTAGCTGTTGGAGCAGGACAGCACCTTCTAATCAACAACTTAAATTGCTTCAACCGCTTATTGGGGCTGGCCCAGCAGCGCGGCCAGTTCTACAAAGTTGCTTGCGTGCCATGTGTTGTCGACGCAAGGCGATATGTCTTTGGGTTGGGCTGTGCCAAATTCGTGTGGGCGTTCAATATAGGCGGTTTGCAGGCCACAGGTGCGTGCAGCTGCCAGGTCATCTTGGTGTGCGGCAACCAGCATGACTTGCTCTGGTGCCACATCAAATGTGCTGGCCACGCCCAAGTAGGTGGCGGGGTCGGGCTTGTAGGCGCGAAATACTTCGGCAGACAAAACACAGTCCCAAGGCAAGCCTGCCTGTTTGGCCATGTTGGCGAGCAAGCCCATGTTGCCGTTGCTCAAGGTACAAATGGTGAATTGTTGCTTCAGTAGCCCGAGACCTTGCACAACGTCAGGCCAAGGATTGAGCCTGTGCCATACGCGGTTGAGGTGTTGGCGCTGCGATTCGTTGAGGTGCTCCAAACCATGGTCTGGCAACAAGCCATTGAGTATGAGGCGGTGTAAGTCGTCAATTCGTGTCCAGCCCAACTCGCCGCTGCGCACACGCTGCATGGCGGGTTGGTAGCCCGCTCGCCAAGCCAGCGCAAACGCGTTGCCGTCAACGTGCGGGTACAACTGGTGCAGCTCAGCAACAATGCTGCCATGCCAGTCCACCACAGTGCCAAATACATCAAAAGCCAGGATCAAGGGTTTGTTCATGGTCGCATTATTGGCTGGGTGAGGTCTGTTGCGCTGTCGCTCAATGTGGTTCTGTAGGTTTTTGTTCACATTGTCTTATTGACTCTAGTCCAAATATTGTGCTTTGTGGTGCGCACTGATGGGTATTGCATTCGAATGCATAAATGTTAAATTACAGGATTCAGAAACGCTCAACTCACAGAAAGCTTATGACTATTACATATTTAAAAACGGGTAAACCCGCCGCAGAGCGTGCTGAAGACGACGCAAAAGTTCGTGCCACTGTTGAGGCAGCGCTGCTGGATATAGAAACCCGTGGCGATGCCGCTGTGCACGACATGTCTAAGAAGTTTGACAACTACGAGGCTGAAGCGTTTCGCTTGACCGACGCCCAAATTCAAGAAGCCATGAGCAAGGTAAGCCCCAGAGATTTGGACGATATTAAATTTGCACAAACTCAAATCCGACGATTTGCTGAGGCGCAGCGCGCCAGCATGACCGATGTGGAGGTTGAAACCTTGCCCGGTGTGATTCTGGGCCACAAGAACATTCCCGTGCAGTCGGTTGGCTGTTACGTACCAGGCGGTAAATTCCCCATGGTGGCCAGTGCCCACATGTCGGTGCTGACCGCCTCTGTAGCCGGCGTGCCGCGTATTGTGGCGTCTGCGCCACCTGTCAATGGTGAGCCGCATCCGGCCATCGTGACCGCCATGCATTTAGCTGGTGCGCATGAAATTTATGTCATGGGTGGCATTCAGGCCGTAGGTGCCATGGCCATTGGCACGCAAACTATCAAAGCCGTTGATATGTTGGTGGGCCCAGGCAATGCATTTGTGGCCGAGGCCAAGCGCCAATTGTTTGGCCGCGTGGGTATTGACTTGTTTGCCGGTCCTACCGAGACCATGGTGATTGCCGACGACACCGTTGACGGTGAGATGTGTGCCACCGATTTACTAGGACAGGCCGAGCATGGTTACAACTCGCCGGCTGTGCTGCTAACCACCAGTCAAGCTTTGGCGACAGCCACCGTGGCAGAGATTGATAGATTGCTCACCATATTGCCCACACGCGACACGGCATCGGTCAGCTGGCGCGATTATGGCGAGGTGATTGTCTGCGACACCTACGCGGAAATGCTCGAAGTGGCCAACGACATTGCCTCAGAGCATGTGCAAGTGATGACCGACAGAGACGACTGGTTTTTAGCCAATATGCACAGCTACGGTGCCTTGTTCTTAGGCCCTAGAACCAATGTGTCCAACGGCGACAAAGTGATTGGCACCAACCACACGCTGCCAACCAAAAAAGCTGGTCGTTACACAGGTGGGTTGTGGGTGGGTAAGTTTTTGAAGACACACAGCTACCAAAAAATACTCACTGATGAGGCCGCGGCGCTGGTGGGTGCTGTCGGCAGTCGCCTGTGCATGTTGGAAGGTTTTGTTGGCCATGCTGAGCAATGTAATGTTCGCGTGCGTCGCTATGGCAAGCAAGACGTGCCTTACGGCACTGGGGCGGATTAACGGCCATGCGTCGTCAACGATAAGTGCATTTCACCAGTTGATTCAGACAGCGTGACAAGCTGTCATGCGCACTTTTTTGTATTAATTTGAGCCACTAATTTTGTAACATAAACACGCATCCGTGTGCAGCCCGAAGTGCTGATGACAATTGGACAACAGATATGACATTACCCCGTACCCCATCTTTTCGCTTAGACGGCAAACGTGCATTGGTCACTGGGGCCTCATCAGGCATTGGTCTGGCCAGTGCCATGGCCTTGGCTGAAGCGGGTGCCCACGTGGTCCTTGCTGCGCGTAGTTTAGACAAATTGGAGGGCGTAGCGAGTGAAATGCGAGCTTTGAATTTAAGCGTGGACGTCTTGGCCATGGATGTGTCTGATACCGCTGCGGTGTCGGCCACGATTGCCAGTATGCCTGCGTTTGATGTACTGGTGAACTCAGCGGGCATGGCCAAAAACAGCTCAGCCATAGAGACCACAGAGTCTAATTTTGATGCTGTACAGGGCATCAATGTGAAAGGCGCTTATTTTCTAACTGTAGCAGTTGCCAAGCGCTTAATTGAGCTGGGTCAGCCGGGCAGTCTGATTAATATATCCAGTCAAATGGGCCACGTAGGCGGTATTGATAGGGCGGTGTATTGTGCCAGCAAACATGCGGTGGAAGGTATGACCAAGGCCATGGCCATTGAGTGGGGCCGCTTGGGAATACGTGTCAACACCATCTGCCCCACTTTCATTCTGACACCCCTCACGCAAGCAACGTTTGATCAACCCGACAAGCTTGCGTGGATTGAAGAGAACATCAAGCTGGGCAGGGTTGGGCGCGTTGAAGACATCATGGGTGCTGTGGTCTACCTAGCCACCGAAGCCAGCGCCTTGGTGACAGGCTCAGCGCTGATGGTCGATGGCGGTTGGACTGCGGGTTAATGAGACCACTACCTCACATGACAGAACACAAGGTCACCTCCTCAGCAGTTGCCAAACGCGCGGGAGTGAGCCAGTCGGCCGTCAGCCGCGTGTTCACACCTGGTGCAAGTGCCTCACAAGCCACTATTGACAAAGTGCGCAAGGCTGCCGCTGAGTTGGGCTACCGGCCTAACCGATTGGCACGCAGTTTAATCACCGGGCGCACACGCATGATTGGGTTGGTTGTCGCATATTTAGACAACCAGTTTTACCCACTGGCGTTGGAGAGGCTTAGCCAAGCCTTGCAAGCACGCGGTTATCACATTTTGATTTTTATGGCCGAAAACTCCACACAAAGCGTGAGTAAAGTAGTGGAAGAGTTGCTGGATTACCAAGTCGACGGCATCATCACGGCCAGTGTGGACGTCACCGGCGATTTGGCCAAGCGCTGTGCACAGGCGGGCATTCCCATTGTGTTGTTCAACCGCGGACAAGACGAGGCACATTTATCTGAAGTGACTTCCGACAACCTAGCTGGTGGGCGCAGTGTGGCCAAGTTTTTGGTCGCAGGCGGTCATAAACGCATTGCGCATATTGCGGGTTGGCAAGGTTCATCAACTGGACGCGACCGGTCGTTGGGTTTTGTCGATGCGTTGAAAGAGCTGGGTGTTCACAACATCACACAGATAGACGGCATGTACAAGCGCGAAGTTGCAGCCCAAGCTGCAAGAGATTTATTTCGTGGCCCAAAATCGCCAGATGCGGTGTTTGTCGGCAACGACCACATGGCCTTCGCAGTACTTGATGTGCTGCGCTTGGAGTTGGGCTTGTCTGTGCCCAATGATGTGTCTGTGGTGGGCTACGACGATGTGCCACTGGCTGCATGGCCATCTTTTTCTTTAACCACTGTGCGCCAGCCACTCGACCACATGGTGCGTACAACAGTTGATTTATTGCTGGGCACTATTGAAGACATGGCGCGCAGCCCAGCCAAAATAAGAATCAGCGGTCCGTTGGTTCTGCGACAGTCATCCCGTATTCCCAAGGGTGGTTGGCCACTTCACCAAGTTTAGTCGTCACCATTGATATTGTTAAGCTGCTTTTGCCGCCACAACAGTGACTTCAAACAACAGCTCAGGGCGAGCCAAATCCGCCTGGACGGTAGACCGTGCTGGCGCGCAACCAGCGGGTAACCAGGCGTCCCATACCGCATTCATGGCGGCAAAATCACCCATGCTTTTGATGTGTAGCAGGGCACTGAGAATGTGCGACTTGCTGCTATTTAATTCGTTGAGCAAGGTCTCGACGCGTTCTAAAGCAACTTGGGTTTGTGCGCTGATGTCAGTTGCATCAGAGCCGCCAGCCGTTTGGCCACACAAGTAAATGGTGTCACCATGGATAACCGCTTTGCTCATGCGCACTTGGGCATCATGACGTTGAATGGATGGCATATAACGCTTTCTAATACAGGTTGTTGTTAATCGTTGTCGCTGCGCGTCCCACCAGCACCTGCGCGCGACGCTTCGGTGCTCGGTACCAACGTTCTGTGTGCGAAGGTTTGTAGTGCGTCCCATGTGCTGTCGGCGACCGCCTGGGCTTTGTGGCTGTAAACCCATGGCTTGATGTGTGTGTCGATAAGGACATCGCTGGCATTGTTTGGCAAGGCAATGGTGACGTCGCACACGGTGTTGTCCCCAGCGCCCAGTGGCATACCGATAACGTCACCGTTGGCCAAGCACGTGACTTGCACCTGGGCCCACGTTACTTGCATGTCAAAGTCATTCTCTTGGGCTGCTCTCGCTACAAATGGCACCAGCAGGCTGGGGTGAGTCACCGCCTCTAGTCGGAGCGGCCACGTGACACCAACGCCAGCGTAATCAACCAAGGTTGACCCTGCTATCAATGGACACATGTGACCAATCCTTGACTGCCATGTGGTCGAGTCGTCTTTGGCGTCGCTGTTGGGACACAGGCTGTGGTAGTCCAAACCATCGTTGTGGTTCAGCACACCAAGCAGTGCCTGCGCACCGGCTTGACCGTGGGCTTGTAACCACCGAACAGCTTTACCAGCTTCTTCTGCCAAGCCCCAGCTCAAGCCAGCACCGCGTGCAGCTCGTTTGCTCAGTGAGTCAATTTCGGAGAGTGAAAATTGTTGCGTTGTTTGATCTGAATCGGCTGCGTTGGCCGCATGGGTTACAGGATCGCACAAGCAGATATCTTGCGGTGTTGGGGCATTTTGGTACAAGCTGATGCGCAACCACCGGTCACTGCGTGGATCGAACTTGGTGGCACCAAAAAAAGCCAGTTTGCATCTGAGCAACTCTATGGGCAACATGTCAGCGCTTAACAGGTTGTCTTGTATTTCTGCGTAGGCAAACTGGGCGCACAGTTGAATGCGTCTGACCACTTGCCTATGTTGCGGAAATGCATATAAAAAACTGGCAACGTTGGTGTGTGCAGAGCTGGCTAAATCTGATGCAATGTGCTGCACCAACTCAGCCGTCCCCAGTGACAACTCTAAGCTGGCGCCTTCTTCTGTAAAACGTTGGCCTAGACGCGGCTCTAGCTTCTCTTCAGACACGTACCAAAAACGACTGCGTGCGTTGTTGTCTGAAAAGTCAATGTCCAATGCCCATTGGTAGTTGTCCGCAATGAGTTGTTGTAATTGGCTAACCTGCATGGCCCCGTTGATCGTGAAACTTTTAGTTTCATCAATGCTCATTTGGTCGGCTAAATCGTCGACCAAGTCACCGTAGGGCTCTAACATCAGGCCAATCAGTTGCTCCTGGCCCTCGTTGTTCATGTGGGTTTCACCCCACTTGAACAAATCGTTCCACGGGTAGGGACCTGACAGACCATGTGTATCAACATGCTGTCTGAGCAGTTCTAAATCTTGGCGCAACATGGCTACACGTTCAATTTGCAAGGGGTGATCTGTCGTCCATTGGCTGGCATTGATCACCGCGTCATCTAGCTCTTTAACAAATACTGCACGCGCTGCTTCAGTGGCTGCGGGCACGGCACGCACACGCTGCAAAGCGTGTTCTTTGCACTCTATCCATTGGTGAAGCAGTGCAGGGTGGTTGACCAAAAATGGCGCCATGCCCAAGCCCGTTGAGTTACCAACGCCAATGAGTCTGCGAATCTCTGGATGTAGTTTGCACGCCTGTGCACCGCCAGCTTGCTGGGCCATGTGTTCAACGTAGTCGATGGTGAAATTTCGAATCAACCAGACAGTTAGCATTTCGGCTCTGAAGGGGCCTGCCATTTCATCGCGCCAAGCCGTTTGCACACGGTCGGCTGCACCAAACTTGCCTGAGCCGTAAACGGCCGTTGTGCGCATGAGATAACCCACATTGTTGATTTCTGTCACATCAGGTTGTTCACCTTTGGCCAAGGCTTTGACCACATGAGACCACAGCCGAACCGAGCGATTTGCCCTGGCTAGTGTTAACTCTGAATCAGTCACACGCCCAGTTTCCTGCTTGGGTACATTGGCTGCCAGACGCACAATATCGTGTGCGGTTGGGATGCCGTCAAACAGCGTAAAAGTGGCGTCCCAAGCCGTTGCGATAACGCGGTCAGAGCGCATGTCGTCAGGCAGGTCGTGGGCAAATGCAACGAGGCTATAAGGACGTTGGGGGCCATGCAAGGTGTACACAGCGTGCCCAACACCTAGCTCGTTCACCACCCATTCGCTTCTCTCATACCGCCACGCTTGTTGTTCTATGCGCCTTAACAAGGCGCGTAAAAAACTCAAGCGTGTCCGGTGAGAAGCTCCAAGTTTGCTCAGACGCATCACAGCACTGGCAGGACGAAGACCTATAACGGGTAACGGTTGGTCACCACTGACAAGTGCGTGCATGATGCGTTTCTTTCTTGCTACTTGGGTTGCGATGATTAGCCTTGGAGCTCGCGGCCTTTGAGTCGTACGATGCGAACAGCATCCCATAAGGAGGGCAGCAAAATAAGCGACACAGGTACGGCCGTTATCACAATAAAGCTTTGCAGCTTACCGATACCGCTAGAGCCGAGAGACACGAGTACGAGTGCGGTTAACCCCATGGCTATTGCCCAAAATGCGCGCAGCTTAGAGGACGGTGTGTCTGAGTTGGACATAGACACGGATATGACGTACGTCATAGAGTCACCAGTTGTTGCCACAAAGACAAAAGTCAAGATCATGAACAGTATCGAGAGCAGAAATCCCATGGGCATGTTCTGCGTAATGGCCAGCAAAGCAGCAGGCAGGTTAAAGCCTTCAAACGCCGCAGACACTGTGCCGGCTTGTGCCAACTCCATAGAGATGCCGGTACCGCCAACAATGGTGAACCAAAAGTTGGTGACCAAGGGTGCGACCAATGACAACAAAATGATCATGGCTCGAATGGAGCGTCCACGGCTGATGCGGGCAACAAACACAGCCATCAATGGACCGTAGCCTAGGAACCATCCCCAGAAAAACACCGTCCACCAGCCCAACCAGCCTGGCTCACCAAACATACCGGCCTCACCACGGTACATGGCCATGGGGAAAAAGTTGGTTAAATACACGCCCAAGCCTTGGAAATAGCTTTCAAAGATGAAGGCGGTAGGGCCAGCAATCAGCATGTACAGCATCAAAGCGCCGGCCAACCAAATATTGAATGTGCTCATGGCCTGGATGCCGCGCGTGATGCCGCTGAGCGCTGAGGCGGTGTAAATACCAACCAATACCAAAATGACAACGGCTTGCGTGGCGAATTCGTTTGGAATACCAAACAAGGCGTTTAAGCCATATGACACTTGTAAGCCTAAAAATCCTATGGGACCGACTGTACCTGCAACAACTGCAACGATACAAGCCGCATCAGCAATTTTGCCAATAGGTCCGTTGATGGCTTTGTCACCGAAGACTGGATACAGCAACGTACGTGGTGCCAGCGGAAGCTGCTTTTCGTAGTGGTAGTACATCAACATGATGGCTGCCAATGAACCCAAAATGGCCCACGCCAAGAAACCCCAATGCATAAATGACTGTGCCAAAGCGGGGAAAGCAGCTTCAGCTGTTTTACCTTCCACGCCAAACAGAGGTGGTGGGGAAATAAAGTGGGCCATAGGCTCACCTGCTGCCCAAAACACACCGCCACCTGCCAACAAGGTACACATGATCATGGACCCCCATTGAAAGGTCGAAAATTCAGGCTTTTCTAAGTTGCCTAATTTTGCTTTTGAGCCAGGCATGAGGCAAATTGCCAAGCTGATTAAAAAGGTCGCTAGCAACAATATTTGCCAGTACAAGCCAAAGTACTTGGCCGAAAAGGCAAAGCCAATGTCTACAGCGCTGGATAAACCTTTGAGGTCAACCAGAGCCCATAAACAAAATAGCGCGATGAATCCTCCCGATAGGGCGAATATTGTTTTGTCAACTGAAGGGGGGGCAGCCAAGGCTGCGTCCTTCAAGCTGTCTGTTTGCATGGTCATGATGTTTCTCCTACTTTCGTTATTGATACTTATTGAGTGAGGGCGTGTGTCATGCGGTTCGTGGTGTTGTGGTCGTGGTCAATGTAGCCGCTGGAAATCTGTACGTTGTCAGTGTTTGTATTGGTTGTATTAATGTGGTGTTTTTAGCTGGTTGGGATTGGTTGTGCGCCGATTTGACCAAAGTTGTTGTCAAAAAATGTGAGCCAGTTCTCACCCATCAGGGCATCGACCTCTTGGGGTGAGAAACCAACGGTGGCAAGGCCAGCTGCAACATTGTCAAAATCACGGTTGTCTTGGAACCATGCTGGCATGTTTGGAAAGCCGGGGTTGCTGGGCGAACCCTCGCCATAGTCTGTTTCTTTGGTGTAGCGGCCTTTGCGCATCCACTCAACCACTGTGTCGGGTTGGTCTTGGCACAAGTCGGTGCCCATGCCAATGTGTGCCACACCCACCATGTCTGCCGTGCGAGCCACCATGTGGCAAAAGCTCTCAAGCGTGCACTCGGTTTTGTCTTTCAGGTGATGCGGGTACAGCGAAAAGCCAAACATGCCCCCGCGTCCAGCGACTGCCTTGATCACCGCATCGCTTTTGTTGCGCAGTGCAGGCGCCCATGCATGTGGGTTGGCATGGGTGATGGCGATGGGGCGACTAGATAAATCGACGGCCTCCAGTGTGGAGCGCTCGCCGGAGTGGCTCATGTCGACAACCAAGCCCACGCGGTTCATTTCCTTGATGACTTGTTTGCCCATTCGGGTCACGCCACTGTCGTTGGCCTCGTAGCATCCACTGGCCAACAACGACTGGTTGTTGTAGGTGAGTTGCATAAACCGCGCACCAAGGGTGTGGACTATTTCAACCAAGCCGATGTCGTCCTCAATAGGCGACGGGTTTTGAAAACCGAAAAATACCGCCGTTTTACCCAGTTGTTTAGCCAAACGCACATCGTCGCCTGTGCGGCCTTGCATGATGAGTTGTGGGTATCTCTCAAACCACAGGTTCCACTGCTCTATGTTGAGGATGGTTTCACGCAAGTTTTCGTGGTACGCAATAGTGACGTGTACAGCATGTACGCCGCCTTGTTGCAGTTGTTCAAAAATCTTTGGCGACCAGTTGTTGTACTGAAGGGCGTCTATTCTGTGAGCCGACTTGTTCATGGGTGCACGTCCTTTAAAAGGGTTGGCCAGCTTTGATGTAAGACGTTTTGACCGTGGTGTAAAAGTCCTTGGCGTATTGACCCTGCTCACGTGGGCCATATGAGCTCTGGCCACGTCCACCAAACGGCACGTGGTAGTCGGTGCCGGCGGTTGGTAAATTCACCATGACACAACCGGTGCGCGCAGTGCGCTGGAAGTGGGTGGCTTTGGCCAAGTCTTTGGTCACGATGCCGGCGGTCAGACCAAAGCGTGTGTCGTTGACGGTGTGTATCGCTTGCTCATAGTCGTCTACCGCAATGACGCAGGCCATGGGTGCAAACAGCTCTTCTTGGTTGACTGTCCACTTGTTGTGTGTGCCGATAAACAGCGCAGGGTTGATGTAAAAGCCTGGTGTGGCCATGTCAAGCTGTTCGCCACCGCACATGAGTTCGCCACCTTCTTGTTTGGCAAGCGCCACGTTGTTGAGGTTTTCTGACAGCTGCTGTGCGCTGACGATTGGCCCAATTTGCGTTCCCGCTTCTAGCGCATGGCCAACGACCATTGCTTTGGCGCCAGCAACCAGACGCGCCACAAACTCATCGTGCACAGCGCGGTGAACAATCAAGCGCGAGGAAGCCGTGCATTTTTGGCCGGAGCCACCAAATGCGCCGTTCAAAGCGCAGGCCACTGCAGTGTCCATATCACCGTCATCCATGATGACCAATGCATTTTTGGAGCCCATCTCCAACTGAACACGTGTGAAATTGGCTGCCCCCGCCATAGCAATGCCGCGCCCGACAGGAACAGACCCCGTAAAGCTGATGGCGTCAATCGACGTGCTGTTAACCAGGTGGTTGCCAACCTCGCTGCCAGCGCCCATGACAAGGTTGAATACGCCGGTTGGTACGCCGTGCTTGGCAATGATTTGTGTGAGCGCTACGGCAGAAGCTGGCACCAAGTTGGCGGGCTTCCACACCACTGCGTTGCCGAATGCTAGAGCTGGGGCTATTTTCCAAGCCGCCGTCGCCATAGGGAAATTCCAAGGCGAGATGATGGCTACAACGCCCACTGCTTCGCGTCGAACATCAATGTCCACGCCTTCCCGAACGGAGTCGGCGTTGTCGCCAATTTGGCGCAATACCTCGGCTGCGTAGTAGGTGAAAAACTGGCCACTGCGGTACACCTCGCCACGGCCTTCTGCGACCGGTTTGCCTTCTTCCCGTGCCAGTAGCTCACCCAGCTCTTGCGCTCTGGCCATGAGCTCTTGCCCAATGTTCATGAGTACGGTTTGACGCTGCTCCAAGGAGGTGCGTGCCCACCCCGCCTGGGCTTGTTGCGCGGCATTAACCGCGTTTTCTAGCTGGGCTTGACTGGCTTGTGCGTATTGACCAATGACGTCACGGGTATCTGACGGGTTGATGTTGGCAATGGTTGAGGTCCCATTGACCCATTCCCCGGCTATGTAATTGCGTGTTTCTAGTGTCATGTGGTGCTCCAGTGACTGGTTTTTTGTTGGTTGGGGCTATTGTTGACGCCATAGATAATTTCAGTCAAACTAATTTTATTTAAAATAATTTAAGTTTTTCTTAAATATAAAATGATCAAACTTGAGTACTTGCGTGTCTTTGTGGCCGTGGCGGACGCCGGCGAGTTGCACACAGCAGCAGCCCAGTTGGGCCGCACACCCGCCGCGCTGTCCATGACGTTGAAGCAGCTAGAAGAGTCCTTGGGTGGCAGCCTGTTTGAGGGGGAGCGCAAAGGGCATCTCACGCCGTTGGGTACATTTGCCTTGCACCAGGCTAGGCCACTGGTGAATCAGTGTGACCATGTAGTTGCAGACATGCGCAAATTTGCTTTGGGCGCCACGGGAGCGGTAAAAGTGGCGGCCGTACCGTCTGCCGCGGCCTTGCTGATGCCTGCGGCATTGAAGCGGTTTCATGCCCAGCGGGCTGAAGTGCGTGTGGAGTTGCGCGATATCGACTCCAGTGCAGTTATTCAGTCTGTTTTAAACAATGTGGTGGATGTAGGTGTGGCCTCCGTGGTCGGCTCATTCAGCAACCTACGCGTACAGCACTTGTTGGATGACCCATTTGTGTGGGTTTGTAAGCGCAACCATCCGTTGAGCCAGCTGCGCCGCGCGGTTAAATGGCGAGATATCAATCCATCAGATTTCATCGCCAATGGTCTGTGTGCAGGTCTTCACGTTCCCGAGCTTGACCATCTGGTGCAGCACGCCAAGTTGATGCTGTTAAGCACCACATCGCTGCTGAGCTTTGTACGCGCTGACATGGGTGTGACCTTGTTGCCTGCCTTGTCGGTGCCGCTTGGTGATGATTTGCTGGCTTTGCCTGTGGCCCATAAAGGGCTCAACAGACGTCTGGATTTGATAACAGTTGACAACGTGTCGCTGCAGCCAGCGGCTGAGGCGTTGATTCAACACATCACAATTGAAGCCGAGATTTGGACATCCAAACTGTTACAGCCGTGACCATGTCTTGACACCGCACCGCACCGCACCGCAGTTCTGTGGTGTTAATTGGGCTGCGTTGTGTGTGCCAAAGCCTGTGCGCGACAGGCGCAACAAGCGCTTGCACCTATAAACAGTTTAATCAAAATTGCCGTTTTTACATTTCACGCCCACATAAGGAGTCACCATGTTGAAGTTTTTCTACAACGCAGCCCCCAACCCCATGAAAGTGGCATTGCTGTTGGAGGAACTCGGTTTGCCCTACGAGGCCATACCTGTTGACACCCGCAAGGGTGAGCAATTTACGCCTGAATTTTTGCGTGTTAACCCCAACGCCAAATTGCCGGCTATCACAGATGGTGACGTCACCGTGTTTGACAGCAACGCCTGTTTGCTGTTTCTAGCAGAGCGTGCCGGGCAGTTTGTGCCTGCAGTCCACGACGCGCAACAGCGTGGCGTGATGTTGTCGTGGCTGATGTTTATTGCCAGTGGTATTGGCCCTTTTTCTGGCCAGTCTGTGCACTTTCGCCATGCCGCGCCGGAACCTAAAGCCTACGCATTAAACCGCTACGATTTTGAGGCACACCGTCACTGGTCGCTCATCAACGAGCGCTTGGCCACACACACCTACATGCTCGGCGACGGTTACTCCATTGTGGATATTGCCCTGTGGGGTTGGGTGCGTTTGCTACCGTATGTGTTGGGCACTGGTGATGCGACTTGGACGCAATACCCCAACATCAAACGTTTTTTAGACCTGGTCAACACCCGCCCGGCTGCACAACGCGCCGAAGCACTCAAAACACGCCACGCGTTTAAGACCGACATGGACGACACGGCCAAAGGCTTTATGTTTCCACAAAACAAACGCTTGCCATCATGAGCAACAGCCTGCTGTTTTCACCCTTTACGCTGCCGAGCCCACAAGGCGGCTTGGCATTGGCCAACCGCATCGTCATTGCCCCCATGTGCCAATACGCCGCCGACGACGGTCAAGCGACAGACTGGCACTTGGCCCACTGGACCAACTTGCTCAACAGCGGTGCAGCAATGGTCACCCTTGAGGCTACCGCCGTGACTGAAGACGGGCGCATCAGCCCCGGCTGTTTGGGCTTGTGGAATGACGCCACACACGCCGCGCTGCAATCTAATTTGCACAGAGCGCGTGCCCTGGCACCCGCCACACCTGTGTGCATACAGCTGGCCCACGCCGGACGTAAAGCCAGCAGTGCTAGGCCTTGGGATGGCGGTCAGTTGTTAGACCTAGACAACCAAGGCTGGCAGACGTTGGGCCCCTCGAATGTGCCGCATCTGTCGACAGAGCGCGCGCCCAAGGCCATGAGTGTGCAAGATATAGCTGACGTCACACGAGCTTTTGTGGTGGCGGCTCAGCGCGCGCAATCAATGGGCATTGAAGCGGTAGAGCTACACGCCGCACACGGTTATTTGTTACACCAATTCATGTCGCCATTGGCCAACCACAGAGACGACGCCTATGGTGGCAGCTTCGAGGGCAGAATTCGCATCGTCATGGAGGTGTTTCAAGCGGTCAGGGCTGTTTACACCGGTGTGTTGGGTGTGCGCATATCGGCCTGTGACTGGGTTGAAGGTGGTTGGACCGTGGAGGAGACCACCCGCTTGAGCGCGTTGCTGAAAGCCCAGGACTGCAACTTTGTCCACATTTCAAGCGCTGGCGTGTCGCCGTTGCAAAAAATCGACGTTGCACCGGGTTTTCAGCTGCCTTTTGCAAGAGCTGTGAAGGTTGCAACTGGCCTGCCAACCATCGGTGTGGGATTGGTAACAGACCCACAGTGTGCCGAGGATGCCTTGGTCAGAGGCGACGCCGATCTGATAGCCATTGCCAGAGCTGTGTTGTTCAACCCCCGGTGGCCATGGGCGGCTGCGGCGCAGTTGGGTGGACAAGTGGTGGGCAAGGTGAATTACCTGCGTTCACAACCCTTGCAAGCTAGGCATATATTCAGTAATCAAGGTGGTGGCCAACGCTAGTCGGTTTGAATGGCGTTCGCCGTCGGCACGGCGCGCTCACGGATGAGGGCGATTAAGTCTGTGAAGCGCTGGCCTTGTACGACCACGTGGCCACGGGCTGCAGCACTGGCTTTGCCAGCATCGCCCGCCACAATAGCGTTGCACAATTCTCGGTGTTCGGCCAACGATTGCCCTATCCGGTGGCTGATTTGCAGTTGCATACGCCTGTAAGGTTTCAAGCGGTTTTTAAGCTGTAACGTTTGGTGTTGTAAGAACTGGTTTGCACTGGCCTTGTACACCAAGTGGTGAAAATTTTCATTGGCCCGGTAGTAGCTGTTGACGTCGCCGTGTTGGGCTTCATGCTCACACATGCTCATGGCTTGGGCCAGTTCGGCGTGCACTGCGGTACTGGCCCGTTTGGCAGCCAGGCCCGCGCACAGCGCCTCCAGTTCGGCCATGACCTCAAACATCTCCATCATGGTGCTCACGCCTAACGCTGCTACGTAGGTGCCACGCTTGGGGAAAACTTCTACCAAGCCGCTGGATTCAAGTTGCTGCAAGGCCTCACGCACGGGCGTGCGCGACATATTCAAACTAGCCGCTATCTCATCGGCGTGCAGTTGTGCGCCAGGCAACAGCCGGCCTTCGATGATGTCATCTTCTAACTGTTCACGCACCATGTGCACGCGTGATTGTTTGGAAGTGGCAGTAGATGAGGGCGTGTTGGGTAGTTTTGGCATATGGGTTGTCATCATTGCGACCTTGCGGGCACGAAGTATAGGGAAAACCATATGCTTTCACGCCACTTGTTACATATAACATTCAAGCTCATTTATACAACACAAGTAGGAGACATGATGAAGTTTGCATTCAAATCAGTGGCTTTGGCAGTATTGGGCGCAGGCCTTGTTGCAGCGGCACACGCCGATGTGGTGTTAAGGGCATCGCATCAATTCCCGGGTGGCAAAGGCGACGTGCGCGACGAGATGGTGCAGATGATTGCCCGCGACGTAGCAGCAGCCAATGTAGGTTTAACAATACAAGTGTTTCCAGGCTCCAGTTTGGTCAAGCCCAAAGAGCAATGGAAAGCAATGTTAACGGGACAAATCGACATGACGTCGCTTCCCCTTGATTATGCCTCTGGCTTTCACCCTGAGTTTGGTGCCACGCTGATGCCAGGTTTGGTCAAAAACCATGCCCATGCACGTCGTATCAACGACTCAGCATTCATGACAGATATTCATTCAGTCATCAACAAAGGCGGCATTGATGTGTTGGCCAATGCTTGGTTGGCTGGCGCTTTTGGCGGCAAGGACAAATGCATTATTGAACCCAAAGATGTTGAGGGCATGAAGGTGCGTTCAGCTGGCGCTACGTTTGCACAAATGTGGGCCGGCGCTGGCGCCTCTATTGTGTCTATCCCGTCTAGCGAGGTGTACAACGCGTTGCAGCAAGGTGTTGCTCAAGGCACCGACACGTCAGCAGGCAGCTTTGTGTCATTTCGCTTGTATGAACAACTCACTTGTTTGACGGCCCCAGGCGACGAAGCGCTGTGGTTTATGTACGAGCCAGTTTTGGTGTCTCAGAGAGCCATGGCCAAATTGAACGATGCCCAGAAAAAGGCATTGTTAGCAGCCTCTGCAAAAGCTGAAGCTTACTTTGAATCAGAGTCTAAAAAGCTTGACGAAAAGCTGGTTGACTCCTTTACCAAAGCGGGTGTGAAAGTGGCTTACATGACTGCGGCTCAAGCTGATGCATGGCGTGCCGTTGCTGCTAAAACATCGTACAAAAACTTTGCCGAAAAAGTTCCTACCGGCCAAGCGTTAATCGACAAAGCTTTGGCGGTTAAGTAAGCCTGAGTGCGCTCTAGCCACAATAAAAAGAAATCTAGTTAGTTCAAGGAGTAGGTGTGAGCGAAGTTTATAAATGGGTGTGTAGGGTATCAACAGCGGTGGGTATTTTTGCCGCTGGTCTGATGTTCGTCGCCATATTGGTGGTTTGCCACATGGTGTTTGTCAGGGCGGTGCTCAATGAGTCGTCAATTTGGCAAACTGAATTTGTGACCTTTGCACTGATAGCGGCCACCTTCTTGGGTGCGCCCTATATTTTGCTCACGCGTGGCCATGTGAACGTCGACTTACTCCCTATTTTGTTGGGTGAGTCTGGTCGGCGTCGATTGGCTTGGCTTGCGACACTGTTGAGTTTTGGTTTTTGTATGGTGTTGTTTTACAGTTCCGTGCATTGGTGGTGGGAAGCCTGGGAGCTAGGTCTCACCACCCCGACTATTTGGCGCGCGCGTTTGTGGATTCCATACCTCAGTTTACCGGTTGGTTTGGGTTTGCTGTGTCTGCAATATGCAGTGGATATGTGGGCGCTGGCCAAGGGCCTGTCGTCACCTTTTGCACCTATCGTTACCAACGACAGTGTGCCGCAAGAAAGCGCAGCATGAACCCCTTAATCATTGGTGCGTTTATTTTCGCTCTGACCCTTGTGTTGTTAGCCACTGGCATGCCCATTGCGTTTGCGCTGGGTATCACGGCATTGTTTTTTATGGTCCTCAACGACGGTTGGATGGCCATCACGTTTTTGCCTGAGACTTTGTTTTCAGGCTTAGACGATTTCACCTTGGCTTCAATTCCCATGTTCATCATCATGGGGGCGGCGGTTGCCTCGTCTCGCGCTGGCAGCGACTTGTACGAGGCCTTATCGCGCTGGTTGTACAAAGTGCCTGGCTCTTTGGTTATCTCTAATATTGGCGCTTGCGCTTTGTTTTCAGCGCTTACTGGCTCGTCTCCAGCTACCTGTGCTGCCATTGGCAAGATGGGTATTCCAGAAATGCGCCGCCGTGGCTACGACGCTGATTTGGCCACAGGTGCCATCGCTGCGGGTGGTACTTTGGGCATTTTGATTCCGCCCAGTGTGACCATGATTTTGTACGGCATCGCCAGTGAAACATCGATTGGCGCTTTGTTCATTGCCGGCATATTGCCGGGTTTGTTGCTCACCTCGTTGTTTATTGCGTGGGCTTTATTTCTAAGTTGGAAGCGCGGGAACACCCAAGTGTTTGCTGGGCAAAGCTACACTTTGGCACAGCGTCTAGAGCTGATGCCCAAGCTGCTACCGCTCATGTTGGTGGTGGTGGGTGTTATTTACTCGCTGTACGGTGGCATTGCCACGCCGTCTGAGGCCGCAGGTGTCGGCGCGGCTTTGTGCTTGGCCATGGTGGTTGTTATTTACCGTATGTGGACAGTCAAAGACTTGTGGCACATTTTTCGCGACGCTTTGCGAGAGTCGGGCATGTTGCTGATGATCATTGGTATGTCTGTGCTGTTCAGCTACGCCATGTCGTCGTCATTGGTGACACAAAGTGTGGCCACCGCGATTGCTGAGATGGATGTGAACCGCTGGGTCATGCTAGGCGCGGTCAATGTGTTCTTGCTGGTTCTGGGCTGTTTCTTGCCGCCAGCAGCCATTATTCTGATGACAACCCCAATTATTTTGCCAGTCATCACCGCCGCTGGTTTCGATCCAATATGGTTTGGTGTGATGTTGACCATCAACATGGAGTTGGGCCTCATCACGCCGCCAGTAGGCTTAAACCTATTTGTGATTAATGGCATCACACCTGATGTGAAACTCACCACGATTTTGCGCGGTGCGTTTCCATTCATGATGTGTATGGTGTTAGCCATTGTGTTGTTGTGTTTTTTCCCTGGCATCGCAACGTGGTTGCCAAGCGTGTTGATGGGGTAACAGGTCGGGGTATTGCGATGTTTGAAAAACTATGGTCTATGGCCAAAAAAGCTCAAGAAGACAGGGGCTTTAGGCAATTGGTTCAAGCCTGCGAAGGTTTGCTGTCTGAGCGGGGCCAGGCCAATATGTATGCACTGGCGGATGAAGTTGTTGGACGCTGGATCGATTTACCAACGTCAAGACACGAGGCCTTTTTTGCGGTGTTGGCGACACAATTTGCACCCGACGAGCAGTTGGTTGACCAGGCCATTACCGCTTACAGAGATCAACCAAACCCAGATACCTTGGCAAAGCTGTCGTTGGCCAGCGAGGCGCCGCGCCAAGAGTTGTTGCGCCGAATCAACCGTACGGGCAAGGGCACTGCAACGCTGTTGTCCATGCGTGTGGCTTTGCTGACGTGCATGCGCACCCGTCAAGGCTTGAATGTGGTGGATGCTGACTTTTTGCATTTGCTCTCGTCGTGGTTTAACCCCGGGTTCTTGCGGTTTGAACCCGTGAGTTGGCACTCTAGCGCGGCCTTGCTTGAGAAGATCATTCAACATGAAGCTGTACATGCAATAGACAGCTGGACGCATTTGCGCAGGCGTCTAGACAGCGACCGCCGATGCTACGCTTTTTTTCATCCGCAGTTGGAAGACGAGCCGCTGATATTTGTTGAGGTGGCTTTAACAAACGAGATTCCTCCGGCAATTGCACCGCTGATTGACATCAAAGGCCAGCCAGACCCTTCAACCAAGCCAAAAGTGGCGGTGTTTTATTCGATTAGTAATTGTCAGCCCGGCTTACGCGGTGTGTCGTTGGGTAATTTTTTGATCAAACGGGTTGCCGAGCATTTGTCCACCGAGTTGCCCAGCCTTAAAACGTATTGCACCTTGTCGCCAGTGCCAGGGTTTGGCAAGTGGGTAGACCAAGTTGATGCGTCAGATTTGCCTGCCTTTCAGCGCGAGCAGCTGACACTCATTAGACAATGGCACGCCGAACACGCGCCGCTGAATCAAAGCGACATTGCGCTGATGCCTAAAACTGTAGAGACGGCTTTAAACAACTGCTGCGCCCATTGGTTGGTCAATGGTTCGCATCAACACTTAAGTGACCCTGTTGCACGTTTTCACTTAGACAACGGTGCTCGCCTAGAGCGGGTCAATGTAGCAGGCGACATGTCAAAAAAAGGCATCAAGCAGTCGCTGTCTGTGATGGTTAATTACTTGTATGACTTGGACAAGGTTGAGGCCAGGCACGAGGCATTCATTCAAGGCATCGCATCGCATTCGTCACAAGTCAAAAAATCCCTTAAAGCTTAAGTATCTGTATGTGTTCACCCGTTCAATCTGCAAGCACAACATCAAACACAACACAAAGCACTGTTTCAAACGCTATGACCAGCAACAACATCAACGACAACTTTTACCAACTCTTGCGCGAGCAGTTCCCTACAGACCTGAGCCTGCCAGCTGTTTACGACGATGCTGGTGTCTACTCTTGGTCGGATTTAGACAAGGGTTCGGCCATGATGGCCAACCTGCTACAAGGCTTGGCATTGCCCAAGGGCAGCCGCATTGCCGTGCAGGTTGACAAGTCCGTTGAGGCGGTGATGCTGTATTTGGCAACCTTGCGCGCAGGCTACGTGTTCTTGCCACTCAACACGGCCTACCAAAGCGCTGAGGTGGCTTACTTTATTGACAACGCCAAACCAGCCGTGGTGGTATGCAGTCCAGCTACATTTGGCTGGGTCAGCAAGGTGGCCTTTACGCATGGTGTTGGCAGTGTGTTTACTTTAAGTGACGAGCGCACAGGCAGTTTGCTTGACCGTGCCGCCCATTACGACTCACAGCACACACCGGTGCAGCTTATGCCAGATGACTTGGCAGTCATCATTTACACCAGTGGGACGACTGGGCGCAGTAAAGGTGCCATGCTGAGCCATCACAACTTGGCTAGCAACGCGCAAACACTGAAGGCTTATTGGGGTTGGCAGCCTGGCGATGTGTTGCTACACGCGTTGCCAATTTTCCATGTGCATGGCTTGTTTGTTGCCATTCATGCTGCGTTGATCAATGGCAGCCCTATGATTTGGATGAAGAAATTTGACGCCCAGAGTGCCATTGCACATATGCAACGTGCCACCGTGTTCATGGGTGTGCCAACGCTGTACGTTCGGTTGCTGGCTCAAGCCCAGCTCAATCCACAAGCGGTGGCTAATATGCGCTTGTTTATCTCTGGTTCTGCGCCTCTGTTAACAGACACATTCCAACAATGGCATGAGCGAACTGGCCATACTATTTTGGAGCGTTACGGTATGAGCGAAACCATCATGCTCACGTCCAACCCTTACAGCGCAGACGCGCGCCACCAAGGCGCAAATCAGCGCAAGGGTGGCACCGTTGGTTTTGCACTGCCCGACGTGGAGCTGCGCGTTGTAAATGACGACGGCGTTGTGCTGGCAAACACCCAAACGGGTCATATTGAAGTGAAAGGGCCCAGCGTGTTTTTAGGCTACTGGAACATGCCAGAAAAAACAGCTGAAGAGTTCACCGCTGATGGTTTTTTTAAAACAGGCGACGTAGGCGTGGTGAGTAGCCAAGGCTACGTCACCATAGTCGGTCGTAACAAAGACTTGATTATCAGTGGTGGCTACAACGTGTACCCGGCTGAAATAGAGGCCGTCATTAACAAACTACCGGGTGTGTCCGAAAGTGCAGTGGTGGGCATTGCCCATGCCGATTTCGGTGAGGTGGGCGTGGCGGTGGTGGTAGCTGATAAAGGTGCAGTCCTTGACCCCCTTGCCGTGTTGACCGCTATTAAGGGGGAGTTGGCCAACTTCAAAGTGCCCAAACATTGCGTGGTGGTTGATGAGCTACCCCGCAACGCTATGGGTAAAGTGCAAAAAAACATACTGCGACAACAATACACTTCTCATGTGTTTGCATCGCACTAGGCGTTTTTATTGTTAAGGCTGCAACTTGCCTGAGCTCGCGTTAAGTGTTCGCACATCAAGCGTTAAATTGCATCGTCCGTTTTTTAATTGTGCTGTGAATGGCTTTGTTTTGAGCTGTTGTGCCGAGTTCAATCTGATTGTTTGTTACAAATCAAGGACCTGCTTATAATTCTAGATCTTGTGTCTAGGAGTCTCCATTTTGTTTTCTTACCGCGTAATGTGTCGTTGTATTGCCTTGTTGTGTGTCGTGACAGGTACCGCTGTGGCGGCTGACTTGCCCCTTGGCGTTGTGGCTGTGGTGAATGGCAAACACATCAGGCAAGTGATGGTGGATGTAGCAGTGGCTCAAGAAGGTGCACGTGGCCAAGCTGATACCCCGGCCCTGCGCACGGCGGTTTTAAATGACTTGGTAGTTGCGGCAATGCTTGCAGACCGTGCACGTCAGATTGGCGTGTCTAACTTGCCCAAAATTGCTGCTGGCTTGGATGTGCTAGAGACCAATTTTTTAGCACGTGAACTCCAACGTTTTTGGGTTGAAAAAAACCCTATTTCAAACGCTGAGCTGCGTTATGAGTACAACCGTCAAGTTGCCGAGTTGTCCAAGCGCGGTCAATTACAAGAGTTTCAGTTGTCACACATAGTGGTGCCTGATGAAGCGCTCGCGCAGCAGATTCTTTCTGAGGTCAAGGGCGGCGCTGACTTTGTGGCCACCGCCACGGCAAGGTCCATAGATCCCAGCCGGGAGCGCGGTGGTGACATGGGTTGGGTCTTGCCATTTAATATATTGCCTGAAATTGGCAATGTGCTGGTCAACCTTGCCCCCAACACCTTGGCCATGGCCCCCATACAAACGCGTCTTGGTTGGCATGTCGTCAAACTGGGTGGCAAGCGTGACTTCACCATTCCAACGTTTGAGGCCAGCAAGCTGCCGTTGCAGCAAGCGGTACAAAATACCAATTGGGCTGCCTATTTGCTAGACCTCAACAGCAAAACCAACATACAGCGCTAAGCTGAGTGTGTATGGGTGGCCTCGACAATTGCGCCTGACCTGCGTTGGCCTTATCGGTTGCAGCCAAGGGCAGTTGGCGCAGCTGAAGCGTTTTTTCTACTTGTGATGAGCTCTTTGTGTTGGTGCAGTTACCAGTGCTTGGTCTAGACAGTGAAAAGCCACTTTAGAGGTAACGCTTGTAACCGTTGCAAGGCTGATAATGTGTCGTGCTGTGTTGTGTGGTGGGATCTAGCCTATGGTGCGGATCTAAGCACAGCACGCACCAAGCAATAAGAGTTAGGGATACAGCTTATGAATTTGTTGTCATCAATGCGGTACTTGGTGGCGTTAAGCGAACACAAGCACTTTGGACGTGCAGCCGAAGCCTGCCACATTACCCAGCCTGCTTTATCCAATGCCATTAAGGCCTTGGAGCTTGAGTTGGGTGCCACCATCGTGCGACGCGACCGCCATTTTGTCGGTCTGACCAGCGAGGGTGAGCGCGTGCTGGCGTCGTCGCACGTTATGTTGCGCGAACAAGCACTGTTGATGCATGAGTTACAGGGCGATAAAGACGGTCCAAGCGGCGATATTCGGATTGGTGCGGTGCCAACCGCTATGGGAATCGCCGTGCGGTTTGGTGCGTCCTTACAAGCCCAATACCGCGGCATCACGCCCAAGGTGTTCAGCATGAGCTCTGACCATTTGGAAAGTGGCTTGGCCGATCTCAGTTTGGACCTGGCACTAGGCTACATAGACCGCACCAACATACCTGTAGGCAAATTGAGTCGTTGGCCACAATACAACGAACATTACTTTTTACTCAGACGCGCGAAGAAAAGCAAAGGCAAGCTGTTGCAACTGGGGCCAACCATAGGCTGGCGTGATGCGGGTGTCATGCCACTGTGCTTGCTGACCGCTGACATGCACAACCGCGCAATCATAGATGCGGCATTTACGACCGTAGGCTTGCACGTGGTGCCTGCTATGGAGGTCAACTCTAGCTTTAGCATGCCCATGTGCGTCAGTGATGGTGATCTATGCAGCATCTTGCCAGGTACCTTGTTGGCTAACGTTTTACATCTCACTCACCTTGAGGCCTTGCCGCTGTCAAGTCCTCAAGTCGTAACGCCTATTGGCTTTATGGCTCACGCCTCAACCAGGCCTTCACGCGCTATGCAAGCGGCAATCGCTTGGCTCACCAGTGATGCCTGGCTGAGTAAAGCCAGACTTTATAGCAATCCCTTGCAGCTGTAATCAGGTTCAGTTGCCAACAGCTTGTTGTGTGAACTCAGCTCACCCAGCAGCTTGGTGTGTTGCTTTTGTTGCCTGCTTCTATTCAGCTTCGCCCGCACCTGTTGGGGCACATTGACATGTCCTATTCGGGTTAATACGCACTTACCATTTACTTTATGAATGAAGCTATGTGTATTAACAATTGGACGGGTAGGGGGCTAGTAGACACACTCAAAGCGCAAGCAATTTATTTGCTGCTCACGTGTACAGCGTGCAGGCTATAGTTTTGCCAACGTCTGGTTGTTGGACCGCTGTCTGACACGTCATATTTAAACTTGTATCAACTATGCGACCTGTATTTGAAGAAACCCGTCCTTTGGCCTCTGTTGACGATATGCGACGCCAGATTCGCCAGAAAAGCAAACTCAAAGGCCGGCAAGCTGATGACTCGGCGATAGAGCAAGTGCAGGCCTTGATTGGCAAGGGGCCCTATAGACGAGATTTATTGATTGAATATCTACACGCACTCAATGACACCTATTTAGGCATCAAAAACGTCCACATGGTGGCAGTTGCCAAGCTCATGCGTTTGCCCATGGCAGAGGTGTACGAGGTAGCCAGTTTTTACCACCATTTTGACATTTTGCGCGATGGTGACACCCCCTCAGCAATCACTATTCGAGTCTGTGGTGGCTTAAGTTGCAATCTGAAAGGTGCACAAGACTTGTTGCACAAACTGCCAGCCATGCTTGGGCAAACTGATGCGCGTGTGGTGCATGTGCCTTGCGTTGGGCGCTGTGAACAAGCGCCAGTAGCCGTTGTATATCAAAACCCAATTGTATTTGCCACCACAGATGCAGTGCTGCAAGCGGTTGCCAGCCAAGCTCTAGAACATCCTTTGGCCAATAGCCCAAGCGATGCCAGCTTTGAGCCTGGCGACTTGGCGCAGCAAAGCGTTGTGACTGACAACACCACAGCTGGCGTATCACCCGACTATGTGGGGTTTGATGCGTATTGCGCGGGTGGTGGTTATGCGCTTGCAGCCTCGCTTGAGCATGCATCGGTTGCCAGCGTTGAAGCGTGTATCAAGGCCATGGAAGACTCGGGTTTGCGTGGCTTAGGCGGTGCAGGTTTTCCTGCTGGGCGCAAGTGGCGCATTGTGCGTGACCAACCTGCACCCAAGCTCATGGCTGTCAATATTGATGAAGGTGAACCGGGTACCTTTAAAGACCGCACTTATTTGGAACGTGATCCGCATCGATTTCTTGAAGGTATGTTGGTTGCCGCCAAAGTGGTGGGCGTGAGTGCTTGTTACATTTACTTGCGTGATGAATACCATGGTGCGCGTGCCTTGCTTGACATTGAGTTGGCAAAATTAAAAGCCAACCCACCGTGTGCGTTACCGCTGATTGAGTTGCGCCGCGGTGCCGGCGCCTACATTTGCGGCGAAGAGTCGGCCATGATTGAAAGCATTGAAGGCAAGCGTGGTGAGCCACGTATGCGCCCCCCCTATATTGCAGAAGTCGGCTTGTTTGGCCGGCCAACGCTAGAACACAATTTTGAAACCTTGTATTGGGTTCGCGATATTGTGCAGCGCGGCTCTCAGTGGTTCAGCAGTTTTGGCCTCAATGGTCGAACTGGTTTGCGCTCATTCAGCGTCAGCGGACGCGTCAAGAACCCCGGCGTTAAATTGGCGCCGGCTGGCATTACAGTGCGCCAACTCATCAATGATTACTGCGGCGGCATGGAGGAGGGGCACGCGCTGTACGCATACCTCCCCGGAGGGGCATCGGGTGGCATATTGCCAGAACGTTTAGCCGATCTTCCTTTGGACTTTGACACCTTGCAAGCCCACGGCTGCTTTATAGGCTCAGCAGCCGTTATTGTGCTGGGAGACCAAGACCGTGCACGTGATGCGGCAAGCAATATGATGGCGTTTTTTGAACATGAGAGCTGCGGTCAATGCACGCCATGTCGCGTGGGCACGGCCAAAGCTGCCACGCTCATGACAGCCAAGGTTTGGGACAACAACACGTTGAACGATTTAAACCAAGTCATGGTGGACGCTTCTATTTGCGGTCTAGGCCAAGCGGCCCCCAATCCTGTGCGCTGCGTGCAGCAATACTTTTCTCAAGAGGTGGCTTGAATGAACGCACGTACAACAGCTAGCGATGTATCACCACAACTGATTCACTTCACCTTAGACGGCAACGAGGTTGCCGCCTTTGACGGGGAAACCATTTTCAGCGCTGCCAAACGCCATGGCGTAGACATTCCACATTTGTGTTTCAAAGAAGGCTACAGAGCCGATGGCAACTGCCGCGCCTGTGTGGTGGAAATTGATGGAGAGCGCAGCTTGGCGCCCAGCTGCTGTCGCAATGTAAGTGCAGGTATGCAGGTGCAAGCCAACAGCGAGCGAGCGTTGAAAAGCCAGCACATGGTGGTAGAAATGCTGTTGTCTGATATGCCAGACCAAGGCTTTAAGTGGAACGATGCCATGCCGGATAGGGACGGCGATGCAGGCCAACACGGTGAGTTGAGTTTGTGGGCGCAGCGCTTGGGTGTACAGGTACGTCCAGAGTTACGCGCCATCAAGCGAGCCTCTGTTGCGGCTGATATGTCACATCCGGCTATGGCTGTGAATATGGACGCTTGTATTCAGTGCAACCGCTGCGTGAGAGCGTGTCGCGAAGAGCAGGTCAATGACGTAATTGGCATGGCGCTGCGAGGCGCGCATGCCGAGATTGTGTTTGACCTAGGCGACGCCATGGGCGACAGCACTTGCGTGGCATGTGGTGAATGTGTACAAGCATGCCCAACGGGTGCGTTGATGCCAAAAACACAAGTAGGCTCGCAAATTGTTGACAAACAAGTTGATTCGGTGTGTCCGTTTTGTGGCGTGGGTTGCTTGTTGACCTACAACGTAAAAGACAACAAAGTTGTGAGTGTTGACGGACGCGATGGCCCTGCCAACCACAGTCGTTTGTGCGTCAAAGGGCGCTATGGTTTTGACTATGCGCACAGCCCTCAGCGCTTAACCATGCCACTGATACGCAAAGAAGGTGTCGCTAAAAACCCAGATATTTCCGCAAGACCAGACGATTGGTCAGAGGTTTTTAGAGAGGCCACGTGGGAAGAAGCCCTGGCGTTAACGAGTACGAGACTGTCCAACTTGCGCGACACCTACGGAGTCAAGTCATTGGCTGGTTTTGGCTCAGCAAAAGGCAGCAATGAAGAAGCGTATTTGTTTCAAAAGTTGGTCAGAACTGGCTTTGGCTCCAACAACGTGGACCACTGTACGCGCTTGTGTCACGCATCCAGTGTGGCCGCCTTGTTAGAAGGTGTTGGCAGTGGCGCAGTGAGCAACCAAGTGAACGATGTGGCCAATGCCGAGCTGATTTTTGTAATTGGCTCCAACCCGACGTCCAACCACCCCGTGGCCGCTACGTGGATGAAAAATGCCAGCAAACGCGGTGCCAAAATTGTATTGGCTGATCCACGCGTGACCGATATTGGCAAGCACGCCTGGCGAACCTTGCAGTTCAAACCCGATACCGATGTGGCCATGCTCAACGCCTTGATACACACAGTGATTGACGAAGGTTTGGTAGACGAGGCTTTTATCAGAGACCGCACCAGCAACTATGAAGCGCTTCGCGACAACGTACAGGGCTATAGCCCCGAAGCAATGTCTGCGATTTGCGGCATACCGGCAGATACACTGCGAGAGGTTGCAAGGGCCTTTGCCAAGGCTAAAAGCGCTATGGTTTTATGGGGCATGGGGATCAGTCAGCACGTCCACGGCACTGACAATGCGCGCTGTTTGATTGCCTTGGTCAGCGTGACAGGGCAAATTGGTAAACCTGGTTCAGGCTTGCACCCACTGCGCGGACAAAACAACGTGCAAGGCGCCAGTGATGCGGGTTTGATACCCATGATGTTTCCCAACTACCAGCGGGTAGACCAGCCAAAGGTACATGCTTGGTTTGAAAAATTTTGGGACCACAAACTGGATGACAAGCCCGGCTATACCGTCGTAGAAATCATGCACAAGGCTTTGGCAGATGACAGCGACCCGCACAAAATTCGCGGCATGTATATCATGGGTGAAAACCCAGCCATGAGTGACCCCGACTTAAATCACGCCCGCCACGCACTGGCCAGCATGTCCCATGTGGTGGTGCAAGACATCTTCATGACGGAAACCGCTTGGCTTGCAGACGTGGTGCTACCCGCCACCTCTTGGCCAGAAAAAACCGGTACCGTGAGCAACACCGACCGCATGGTTCAGTTGGGCCAGCAAGCGCTGACGCCACCCGGACAGGCTAAACCTGATCTGTGGATCATTCAACAACTGGCCACAGGCATGGGCTTACCGTGGGACTATCGAGGTGATCACGATGGCGTAGCGGCGGTATATGAAGAAATGCGCCAAGCGATGCACGGCGCTATTGCGGGTATTACATGGGAACGTTTGCAGCGCGAGTCCAGTGTGACTTACCCTTGCCTAAGTGCCGATGACCCTGGCGCTGCAACAGTGTTTATTGACAGCTTCCCGACTGCCGATGGCCGCGTAAGGTTGGTGCCAGCCGACATCATTCCCGCCGATGAGCGCCCCGACGACGCCTACCCCTTTGTACTGATTACTGGACGCCAACTCGAGCACTGGCACACGGGCAGCATGACCCGCCGCTCAAGCGTGCTGGACGCCATTGAGCCCATGGCCACGGCGAGCATGTGCAACGCGGACTTACAGCGTTTGGGGTTAGAGGCTGGCGATGTGATGACTGTGGTCTCGCGTCGGGGCAGTTTGGTAATCCATGTGCGCCGCGATGACGGTACACCCAGCGGCGCTGTGTTTATTCCGTTTGCATATGCAGAGGCTGCGGCCAACATGCTCACCAACGCCGCGCTCGATCCATTTGGCAAAATTCCGGAATTTAAGTACTGCGCTGTGTCTATTTCTGCGGGTGGGCAACCCAAGCCTGCCAGTGGTTATGGCTCAGGTGCGGTGCTGGCGACCTAATCGCTGGTGCTTTATAAACGGCTCTGGTTGTTGCCCTGTCACATTAACTGAATTGACCTCTTACCGTGAGGCTGTAATCCTCTAAAATTGCAAAACATGATTAAAAACGATTATTGGTCTGACTCAGGTTACGCGTTGCTAGACGTTGATGCGCAGCAGCAACTGCTTGTCACAGATGCCTACCTCAGTTTTTTGCTCAACCGACCAGAGTTGGCACCTGTTGACACGTCTTGCGATGCGGAGCGCGCGCTGTTTAAAACCTTGGTTGCCCAACCACAAACAGCCGTTAGTCCTGACATGTTGGCCAAGATTCTCAACCAAGATGTAGCCGACAACTACCTTGTCTGGTTGCGTTTTCGTGACCGTGTGCTTGCCCGACCGACCTTAGAGTCCAGCTATCTGGCGCTGTTTCAAGGCGCTGGCGTTGATGTGCCACCAGTACTCGTCAACCAATTGACCCATGTGTTGGTGAGGCATGTGTTGGGCCCTGCGCCTACCGCGCTAGAGGCGCGTGTTGGCGAACTGTTCTTTCGCTCGCAAGTGATCACTGTGACCGACGACAAAGCGTTGTTAGCCGCCGATGAAGCAACTGTCATAGCCCGAGCGCCCAATGCTGGGTTTGACTTAATGGGTTTGCTGCGCACAGGCGGTGGCTCGCTCATTGGCGTGGATCTCGATGTTCTCAATCTAGACAACCAAGACTTGTATTGGGCGCGTGACAGCCGCCACGATACAGTCATTGCTGTTAATCGCCAGCAGCCAGCCATTGATGCCCTTTGTGGGTTGATGTCGAAATGGATTGAACACTTTTTGCTCGTGAAAGTTCGCATACAAGCACAAGACCAGGTGAAAGACAAGAAATGGGTGTGGCATTTGGGGCTAGATGTTCATTCCAGCAGCATCTTAAATGACCTGTACCTTGGTCATTATGTCCAACCCAAACGCCTGGAGCAGCTGCTGTGTTTGTTCAAACTGGAGTTTGACCGTGCGACTGATATGCTGGCCAAGGTTGCCGGTAAGCCTGTTTATTTGGCCATGGCGTGTGATGCCGATAACAAGCTGCGCATCAAGCCGCAAAATTTGCTGTTGAATTTGCCTTTGGCCATGCGTTCTTAAATTGCCTTTGTTTTAGCTTTTGTACAGCATCCTGGAGTTCTTATGGTTCCCGAAAATCTAGTCATTCATCAAGACAGTCGAGTCTTAGAGCTAAGCTACGTAGGTGGTGAAGCCTTAAGCATCCCTTTGGAGTTGATGCGCGTTTTTTCACCGTCCGCAGAGGTGCGTGGACATGGGCCAGGGCAAGAGGTGTTGCAAAGTGGCAAGAGAGACGTCACCATCGTATCTGTTCAGCCCATAGGCAACTACGCGATTCAGCCCACTTTCAGCGACGGCCACGACACTGGCTTGTTCAGCTGGGATTATTTGCACCATTTGGGTACCGATAAAGACGCCTTATGGGGTGACTACGAAGAGCGTTTGCTCGCGGCTGGGCGAGGGAGAGACGACGCCATGCCAGAAGACAAAAAAGGATCAGCCTGTGGCAGTTAATGTCTTGATGTGGTGGGTGCGTTCATGCGTTTAACGTATGTTGTAACTGGTGCTAACCGCGGCATTGGTTTACAAATGGCCAAGCGCGTGTTGACTCTCGGCCATCAGTTGGTAGCGATTTGTCGTCAACCTGATACCGCACATGAGTTAAGCGCTTTGGTTCAAGAGTCAAACGGCTTCGCCACCTTGTTTGCTGCCGATGTGTGTGATGCCCAAGACTTGGCAGACATTGCGCAGGGCCTAGATCACAGTGTTGATGTGCTAGTTTGCAATGCCGGTGTCATGAGCGCTCGTGGGGGCATCTCAGACCAAGGCAACGATGCGGCGTCTATCTCAAACGCGCTGATGACAAATGTGGCCAGTCCTTTTTTCACTGCGCGTGCATTCCTTGGCGCATTGAACAGGTCCTCTGCACCGCGTATTGCTATTATTTCATCGCTAATGGGTAGCCAGCAACACCAGGGCACATCTGCTTATTTTTACCGGGCGTCCAAAGCTGGCGCCAACAACATCATGGTCAGTCTCGCCAATGAGTTACAACCTCAGGGTATTGCAGTGGCCTCGTTTCATCCCGGTTGGGTGCGTACCGATATGGGTGGTGACCATGCAGACATCAGCCCTGAGGAAAGCGCTCATGGTTTAGTTCAGCAATTTGACTCCATGAGCCTGGCCCAAACGGGTGGCTTTTTTAACTATGATGGCAAGCCCTTGCCGATGTAAGGTGTGTACGCTCAGATTCAGTATCTTGTCTTGTCGCCATACAAGCTCAATGTGAACGGCGTTTGGACAACAAAAAAAAGGCGGCTCATTGGCCGCCTTTTTTGATAGCTTTACACCGTGCTATGTGGGTCGTCTTCCGCGGTGATCTGCACCAGCGTTCACATCGTCTAACCACAGGGCGTGATGCTCTTTGGCCCAGCTTTCATCAACAGAGCCAGAGCGCATACCATCGTAAGAGCCTTCCATGCCTATGGAGCCAATGTAGATGTGCCCAATCGACATGGCAATAAACAGAATCGAAGCGATACCGTGAATGATGTTGGACAACTGCATGGCCTCACGGGTAAAGTAGTCAATGCCTGGAACCGTGGAATTTAAAATCCATCCTGTCACTGACACAACAATACCCAGACCAGTTACACCGCCCCAAAACCACATTTTCTCACCTCCATTGAAGCGATGCGCAGGGCGTTTACCACCGCTTAACAACCACTTGATGTCATCGCCAGTAGGCATGTTGTCTCTTACATAGACCACAAACATGACAATCAGCGAAATGGTGAACAACGGGCCAATCAGGTTGTGTACGCTTTTGAGCAGCCACAACAATGGACCATAAGCCGACCCGCCTAATATAGGCAACAAGAAATAACGTCCCCACAAAATAATGATGCCAGTGATAGCCAATACTATAAAAGTAATGGCTACTGACCAGTGAGCGTAACGCTCTATCAAGGTAAAGCGCTTAACCATCTTGCCAGTACGAGCTTCTTTGAGCTTTATGGGGCCACGCATCGCAAAGAACAATGCGACGCCAGTTATCGCGAGAGAGATTAGCCAACCGCCGTATACCGTGATGACCCCACCACGGAATACAGACCAACGATGACCGCCTGCTTGAATCAACACGCCTGCTTCTGGCGTTTTGATGGCACTGTAATGTTCAACGTTTGAATTAACAGCGCGCCAAACAGGTGCGTTATTACTGGGTTGCGTGGCTTCCCGCGCCACTTGCGCTGCCGCATCGTTATCGGCAGCGTGGGCACCAACAGTGCCTAACGCCAACACGATCCCGACAGAGGCAGCACGCACCCATGCGGACATGGTGGCTAATTTCATAGTGACTTTGACCTCACATAATCGTTTTGACCTTGAGAGCGCAGCTTAATGGTTTTTTCCCAGCTGGCCTTGTCGCCAGACGTCCATGGCGTGGATTGATCAACGTAGTTGTTGTCAGCCGTCACGGAAGACTTTTGATCAGATTTTGGGCCAATGACTTGTTGGCCACAGCCAGCCAATGCCAACGCGGCGATACCCATTACCAATGTGATGATTCTCATGCTTGGATCCTTGATTAAGCTGGCTTGCCGCCGTAAGCGGTGCCCCAACCAAATAGGTTAGCACCGGCTTCTTTGCCGTTGGACTGACGCATGGTCACCCGTGTGCGGAAGATATCGCTGATAACGTCGCCGTCACCGCCTAGCAAGGCCTTGGTGGAGCACATCTCAGCACAGGCAGGCAATTTACCCTCTGACAAACGGTTGCGGCCATACTTTTCGTATTCCGCTTGTGAGCCATTTTCTTCAGGTCCGCCAGCACAGAATGTGCATTTGTCCATTTTGCCGCGCATACCAAAGGTAGACGACTGCGGAAACTGCGGTGCGCCGAACGGGCAAGCGTATGAGCAGTAGCCACAACCAATACACACGTCCTTGTCGTGCAAGACCACGCCCTCGTCGGTTCTGTAAAAACACTGAACCGGGCAAACGGCCATACAAGGTGCGTCAGAGCAATGCATGCAGGCCACAGAAATTGATTTTTCTGCGCCGACTTCACCGTCGTTGATCGTCACGACACGGCGGCGATTGACGCCCCATGGCACGTCATGCTCCGCTTTACATGCTGTCACACAGCCATTGCACTCGATACATCGTTCTGTATCGCATATGAATTTCATTTGTGCCATTTAAATGCGCTCCTATTAGGCTTTAGCTACTTGACAGACTGTTGTTTTTGTCTCTTGCATCATGGTGACCGAGTCGTAACCGTAGGTGGTGGCTGTGTTCACAGCATCACCCCTGACGATTGGAGCCGTACCTTCTGGGTAAGAGTCAACGATGTCCTTGCCTTGCCACCATCCGGAGAAGTGGAAAGGTACAAAAACTGTGTCTAGCGGCACACGGTTGGTCACCAATGTTTGCAACTTAATACGGGCACCAGTTGGTGTAGACAACCAGACTGTTTCACCATGGCGCAAGCCACGTGCGGCAGCTGCTGATGGGTGAATCTCCACAAAGTTCTCTTGTTGTAGTTCGGCCAACCACTTGTTAGAGCGGGTTTCCTCACCACCACCTTCGTACTCGACCAAACGACCCGAAGTCAAGACCAATGGGAATGCAGCAGGTACGCCGTCTGCAATGTTTTTGTCTTGTATGGACTTGTACAAGGTTGGCAAACGCCAGTGGCTCTTAAAGTCATCGTAAGTGGGGTACTTGGCAACCAAGTCTGGACGGTTGCCGTACAGCGGCTCGCGGTGAACTGGGATTGGGTCTGGAAAGTTCCACACAATTGTTCTTGCGCGGGCATTGCCGTATGGGTGACAACCGTGGTTTTTCATGATCACACGAACCATGCCGCCAGATAAGTCGGTCTTCCAGTTTTTGCCTTCTGCCGCAACTTTCTCGTCAGCTGTGAGCTCGTCCCACCAGCCTAATTTCTTGAGAATCTCGTGGTTAAATTCTGGGTAACCCATCTGAATATCCGCACCAGGCGTGCTGGAGCCGTCAGCGGCCAACAAACTTTCGCCGTCCTTCTCAACACCAAATCGAGCTCGGAATGGGCTACCGCCGTCCATAACTGAACGGTTTGGTTGGTACAGGTTGGGCGAGCCAGGGTGCTTCATGTCTGGATTGCCCCAGCATGGCCATGGCAAGCCAAAGTAGTCGCCAGACATGTCGTAACCAGTTTCTTTGTCCACACCAGCGCGTGCGCGCAGGGTGCGCACATCAAACAGGTGCATGTTGCGCATGTGCGCTTTCAGGCGGTCCGGACTATGGCCTGTGTAGCCAATGGTCCAGAGACCTTTGTTGATTTCTTCCAGAATGGACTCGATTTGTGGTTCGCGCCACTCTTTGCCGGCAAACTTGGTTGTCAGCATGGTGTGGTTTTTAGACATTTCGTCACCAAAACCCAATTTGTCTGCAAAGGCCTGCATGATGACGTGGTCGGGCAATGACTCAAACAAGGGGTCAATAACCTTCTCGCGCCATTGCACTGAACGGTTAGAAGCGGTCACTGAACCTGAACACTCAAACTGGGTAGAAGCCGGTAGCAAATACACTGCACGGTTGGGATTAACCGTACCTTCGGTTTGCATGGCAGCCATCGCAGCAGTTGCTGTTGGGTAAGGATCGACCACCACCAGCAAGTCCAGTGCATCCATGGCACGCTTCATGTCCAAGCCACGGGTTTGTGAGTTTGGCGCATGGCCCCAAAAGAACAAACCTTTCACAGGGTTAGCCTGTGCGATATTCTCTTTTTTCTCAAGTACAGCGTCGATCCAGCGTGATACGGTGGTGCCTTTTGCCCCCATCATGCCGTCCGCAAAACGCGCCTTCATGTCGTCAAAGCTGGTGTTCCAAACCCTGCAGAAGTGCTTCCATGAGCCTTCTGCCAAACCGTAGTAGCCAGGCAATGAGTCTGGGTTAGGACCCAGATCAGTGGCGCCTTGAACGTTGTCGTGGCCGCGGAAGATGTTCGCGCCGCCACCTTCTTTACCGACGTTGCCCAATGCCAATTGCAGAATACAAGACGCACGCGTCATGTTGTTGCCTATGGTGTGCTGGGTTACTCCCATACACCATACGATCGTGCCGGGGCGATTGTGCGCCAATGTATGGGCGGCCAGGTACATGTCAGCTTCAGGTACACCAGTGACTTCTTCAACGTTTTGTGGATTCCACTTGGTCATGACCTCGTCTTTGACCTTGTTCATGCCCCAAACGCGGTCGTCTATGTAAGCCTGGTCTTCCCAGCCATTTTTGAAGATGTGGTAACACAAACCGAACAAAAATGCCACGTCAGTGCCTGAGCGTAGACGCACGAATTGGTCTGCTTTTGCAGCTGTACGTGTGTAACGTGGATCCACCACTATCATTTTGCACCCAGCTTCTTTGGCTGCCAGCATGTGCAACATTGAAACAGGGTGAGCTTCTGCTGCGTTAGAGCCAATGTAAATCGCAGACTTGGAGTTGCGCATGTCGTTGTAGCTGTTGGTCATGGCGCCGTAGCCCCAAGTGTTGGCTACACCAGCAACTGTGGTCGAGTGACAAATGCGGGCTTGGTGGTCACAGTTGTTTGTGCCCATAAAAGCCATGAACTTGCGCAGCAAATAGCTTTGCTCGTTGTTGCTTTTTGAGGAGCCCACCATGAACAAAGAGTCAGGACCACTGGTCTTCTGAATATCTTTCATTTGGTTGGTAATCTCTGTCAACGCCACATCCCAAGATAAACGGGTGTACTTGCCGTTCACCAGCTTCATGGGGTAGCGCAACCGGTGATCGCCATGACCGTGCTCGCGAATAGCCGCACCTTTAGCACAATGGGCGCCAAGGTTGATGGGTGAGTCAAACACTGGCTCGTGTCGTGTCCAAACGCCATTTTCAACGACAGCGTCAATCGCACAACCCACTGAACAGTGGGTACATACGGTGCGCTTGACTTCAACCTTGCCCTTGCCGTCTGTTGTTGGAGCGCCTTCGGCCGCCGTGGCTGGACGAATTAGGCTGAGCTGGCTAGCGGCCAAACCAGCACCTGCACCAATACCGGAGCGACGTAAAAACGCACGTCTATCCAGTGTGGGCATACGAGACGCAACAGCTCTCTTTAAGCTGTGAACTAAATGTCCACCACCTGCTGTGCGGGTGGTTTCACCGGATTTCTTAACGATGCTCATAGAGAGTTCACCTTAAAAATGAGTGGAAAAAATGGTGTGGGTAAGTGAATTAGGCGACTGTCGAGCGGTAGTAGCGCTTGACGTGTTCAGACAACTGGTAGCCTTTTTTCGAGGTCTCAGTCAAGGCCGTTGGCAACGCAACAGGCGCGGCAATTGGCTTTTTGGCAATGGCAATGGCTGCCAACGATGCAGCGGCACCCATGGCGCCAAAAAATGTACGGCGTGTAGCAGACGATTTCATCGGTTTAATTCCTTGTTCAGGGTGAATATGCACTTCAAATTGATGCTCATTCGACTGTTGTATATATTAACTGACAGTCGTATCCATTCACTAAGGGTTTACACCGATTTGTTAAATTTACATGCATTTTTGAAAAACCATAGGTCTATGCACTTTAAAGGCTTTACAGTTATGTCTTTTAAAAAATTCCCGTGAAAAAAAGGTTTGTTTGTATGAACATTGCGCTAAAAGAAGCGTTAGCTGCAGTCTGGTGTGATGAACTTCAAGCCTCTATCGTTGATGCTGGTCTTGTCAAACAATGTGATGTAGAGGGTGGTTTGGCTTCCATTCGCTTGGTGTATGGCTTTGCCGCCAAGTCGCAACACGCGGCTATGCGCCAAAAAGTGACCATGGCAGCGCGCAAGATTGAGGGCGTGCGTGACGTTAGGGTTGTGATTGACACGCAAATCGTTGCACATGCAGCGCAACACGGTGTCGAACGTCTGGGCCAGGTGCGCAACGTGATCGCCGTTGCCTCTGGCAAAGGCGGCGTTGGCAAGAGCACAACCACGGTTAATTTAGCGTTGGCTTTGGCCGCCGAAGGTGCTAGGGTGGGTGTGTTGGACGCTGATATATATGGCCCCAGCATTCCCACCATGCTCGGTATTACTGGCCGCCCTGAAAGCGAGGATGGCCAATCCATTGAGCCCAAAGAGGGCCATGGTTTGCAAACCAGCTCTATTGGCTATTTAATAGACAAAGACGAAGCCATGATTTGGCGTGGCCCTATGGTGACGCAAGCCTTGGAGCAGTTGTTGCGCCAAACAAATTGGCGCGATCTAGACTATTTGATTATTGATTTGCCACCTGGCACTGGCGACATTCACCTCACGTTGTCGCAGCGTGTGCCTATAACGGGGGCCGTTATTGTGACCACGCCACAAGAAGTCGCCATCATGGATGCTCGCAAAGGCTTGCGCATGTTTGAAAAAGTCTCGGTACCCGTACTCGGCGTTGTTGAGAATATGTCTACACATCTGTGTTCTAACTGCGGGCATGTCGAGCATATATTCGGCAGCGGCGGTGCACAAACCATGGCCTCAGACTTCAACATTTCCGTGCTGGCCAGTTTGCCTTTGGATATTCGCATCCGTCGTGATGCCGATGACGGGCGCCCCACACTTGTTTCAGATCCAGATGGTGAAATCAGTGCTATTTACATGGCTCTGGCTCGCAAAGTGTCGGTTTCTGTCGCCAAGCTGGGTAGAGATATGACCGGTAAGTTTCCTAAAATTGTGATCCAAAAAACATGAGTTTAGAGCGCGCTATTTGCACCGTTCATGTGTGCATTTCTAAAATCGCACAACAGCATCCTTGGGTGCCATTTCGCTGGCAACTCAGCCAAGTATTCAGTGTTGAGCTTGGCACACCGTTGCCGTCAAATTCCGATGACCATGAATGGGGGCAGGCAGACGTTACGCTGTTTGAAGACGAAGCTGATGGTTACTATTTGAACTGCACGGCAACCACCCCAGCTTGGTTTGTTCACTACCGCCTGGATGAAGAATTGGGGTCTGAAGCGCGACCTGAGTTGCGCTTTGTGACCTTAAGCTACAACGAAGCAGGGCATATTTTGGATGCGGGCGAACTGGTTGAAAACGTTCCTATAGATGATGACACTGGTCGCTGGCTGGCTGAGTTTGCCGAAAAGCACTTTAAGCCTGAACCGCGCAAACGTCGCCGTCCAGCCTCATTTGTGGCTCCGGCTAAGCGCGGCAATATGGGCGGCAGCAATGAGTGACTCGTTCTTCAGTCGTTGGTCGCGCAAAAAGTCGCTCCTACGCGATCTGGATGACGCTCGCGAGAACGCAAACAATGAAAGCATCGCTACGACCGCTTTGCAGCCAAGCCTGGTCAACGAAACTAGCGCGCCGCTGGTAACTTCAGCACAAGCGTCTGATAAAACCGCTGCTGAATCAGCGCAGGGAGATACACAAACTGAGCCTTTGCCTACGCTGGAAGACACCGAGTCGTTGGAGGTTGGTGCAGACGTCAGTCGCTTTGTTAAAAAGGGTGTTTCGGACGCCGTCAAAGGCGCCGCACTGAAAAAGCTGTTTGCTGATCCAGCTTACAACTTCATCAGCGATATGGATGATTACGTCGAAGACTACAGCCAAATGGCGACCATGACCACCCTTGAGGTGCGCAATTTGCAGCAGTCACAAGATTTGCATTTGTTTGAAGATCCACCTTGGAAGGTGGAGGCTCAAGCAAAGGCTAAAGCTGAGGCCGAAGCTGCAGCCGCAGCTCACAACGAGCTGTATGCGCCAACACCGTTGCCAAGCGAGCAGCTTGATGCACAAACTGATGGCATTTCTGAAGCTGTACCCGAGCAGGTCTTGACCGAACACAATCTTGAGACCATAGAACAAGCTAAACCGCCGCTTATAGCAGGTGTCCCACCTGTGAACAGCACCGATGCACAGCAATTTAGCCCCCCAGTCGGGCCAGACCTTAAATAAGTGAATAACACATGACCCGTACGCTTTTGTGCTCTTGTAATGGCACGATGTCCCCAGACACAGCCGGCACTGGTGAGAAGGTTCACACCGCACTGTGCCGTTTTGAAATGGGTAGCTTTTTGAAAGCAGCCCAAGGCGATGAGCCCTTGTTGGTGGCGTGTACGCAAGAGCAGGCGCTATTTAACAGCGCAGCTGAGCACTCAGACCCGCCTGCTTACGCCCCGATTCGCTTCGTTAATATTCGCGAAACGGCAGGCTGGTCATCTGAAAAATCTCAAGCAGGCGCGAAAACAAAAGCGCTGTTGGCCGTTGCTTCTTTGCCTGACCCCGATCCTGTTGCATCCATAGAATATGTCAGCGAAGGCCGTTTGATGCTGGTAGGTCCTGCCTCCAAAGTGGTAGCTGTTGCCCAACTGGCACAAAAACGCTACAGCGAGTTGCAAGTCAGTGCGCTGATTACGCAAGCTGATGCCGACTTGCCCTTGATGCCAGGCGTGGCCTGGCTGAGTGGCTCGCAGGTGTCAGTGGCTGGTTATTTGGGTCGTTATTCAGTGAAGTGGTCACAAACCAACCCCATTGACTTGGAGGTCTGCACGCGCTGTCAAGCCTGCGTGTCGGCATGTCCAACTGGTGCCATTACAAGCCTGCTGCAAATCCGTACCGACGTGTGCGACCGCACTGGAGCATGTGAGGTGGCCTGCGCCAGTGTGGGAGCCATTCGGTTTGACCGCTTGAATGAATCACGCGATCAAGTGGTTGATTTGGTCATAGACCTCAACGAGTCGCCGTTGCTGCGTGCACTGGACGTACCACCTGGCTACAAACACGCCACCAGTGTTGAAGATGGCAAGGACGCCTTGGCCGAATTGAGCCAGTGGGTCGGGCGCTTTGACAAGCCTCGTTACTTTACCTACCAAGCTTCCATTTGTTCCCACGGCAGAAACAACACCATAGGATGTAACAAATGTATTGATGTGTGTTCCACACAGGCGATTACATCGATTTTGACTGGTGGAAAAGGCCGGGTTGAAGTCAACCCCAACCTGTGCATGGGCTGTGGTGCTTGCAGCACTGTGTGTCCAAGTGGTGCCATGCGCTACAACTACCCGAGCGCTGACTACCAGTCACGTGCGTTGCGCACCTTGGTAAGCACCGCTACAGATGCAGGGCTAAAAGAGCCAGAAATTTTGCTGCACAGCACCGATGACAGCGTTGGTGGTACAGCGTTGATTAACCGCTTGGGGCAATTGGCCGCGGGTGGTCGAGCCAAAGGATTACCGGCGAGGGTGATGCCATTTGCCTTGCACCATGCCGCCTCGGTTGGCCCAGAGCTGTGGCTGGCGGCGCTGGCCTATGGCGCAGCCCGCGTCACGGTGTTGTTGAGTGGGGAAGAGGCCAGCACTTACCGCGACGCGCTCAACGAACAGGTCACGTGGGTACGTGGTGTGATTGAAGCGTTGGGCGGAGAGCCCGACCGCGTGAGCATTATTCAAGCGCATTCGCCCGAGGCGCTTGACGGCGCTCTACAAAGCGCTGTTGCACGTCTTCCGCTGGTTACAACGCGCGCCACATTCTCAGTCGGCAGCGACAAGCGCCATGCGCTGGAGGCGGCGATTGAGCATTTACTCGAGCACACCAGAGCAGACGCTCAGCGCACGCCTGCAGCCCTGCCTGTGGCTTTGCCTGCAGGTGCGCCATTGGGCGGTTTAACCATTAACAAAGATGCCTGCACCTTGTGCATGTCGTGTGTGGGCGCTTGCCCGCAGTCGGCATTAAAAGATGGTGGCGACCAACCGTTGTTGAGCTTGCTCGAGCGTGACTGCGTGCAATGTGGTTTGTGCGTGAGCACGTGTCCTGAAAATGCATTGGCGCTCGCACCACGATTGAGCAGTGTGGCGCAACGGCGCACTGAGCAAACCTTGCACCTAAGCCGCCCCTTTCATTGCGTGTCGTGCCGTAAGCCGTTCGCAACAGAGGCGGTTATGAAGGCTATGTTGACCCGCGTAGGGGGACATTCTGCCTTTTCTGGAGATGCGTTGAAGCGTTTAAGTATGTGCAGCGATTGCCGCGTAATTGACATGATGGAGAAAGCCGGATGAGCGATGGTAAAAAAATGGCTTTTACGCCCAAGGTTGTCGCCTCAGATCATGGCTATAGTGAAGAAGACTTAGCCCGCGCTGACACCTATGGCTTGTTGGCAGAGTGGTTTGCCCGTGCGCCAACGGATGATTTTTTCAACCGTTTGGCAACAAGTCCCGCTATACCAGTTGCCGATCAAAGTGACTTGGCCAATGCGTGGCGCGCACTGATGGATGCCGTTTCTAGAGCCAACCCGGGTGAAGCTGGCGATGAGTTCGATGCGCTCTTTGTGGCAGTCGGTAAGCCTCCTGTTGCACTGCATGCGTCTGTGTACATGGGCGGCTCTATGAACCAAACTGTATTGGTTGAGTTGCGCAGCGACTTGGCGGTAATGGGCTTGGAAACCAACTCTGACAAAGGTGAAACCGAAGACCATTTCGCCACGCTGTGTGAAATCATGCGTTACGTGATCGCGGCGCCAGATGCCAAAGGCAGTACCTTGGTTGAGCAGCAGCGGTTTTTTGCATCTTACTTTCAGCCATGGGCTGATGCCATGTTTGAATCTGTACAAGAGCAACCCCAAGCGAAGGTGTACGCAGCTGTTGCCAGCTTTGCCAAATCTTTCTTCGCTATAGAAAGACTTTCTTTTGACATCTATTCAGCCAGCTTAGATGCGGCGCACACACCATGATTGCAGACCGTGTAACAGGCCTAATTTTGGCAGGAGGCAGAGGCTCTCGCATGGGCGGTCAAGACAAGGGCTTGCAGCCACTGAGAGGTATGCCATTGGTCATGCACGTGTTGTGGCGCTTGGCGCCGCAAGTGCAAGACGTGGTGATCAATGCCAACCGTAACTTAGGTGCTTATGAAGGCTTTGGCCGCACCACAGTGCCTGACGTGAGTGGTGATTTTCAGGGGCCATTGGCCGGCATGTTGGCCGGTTTTCCTTACTGCGAAACCGATTGGATGATGGTCGTGCCGTGTGACGTGCCTGACTTGCCTATTGATTTGGTTGAGCGTTTGGTAATGGCCGCTGAGGCTGTTGATGCTGTGGCTGCCATGCCCAGCACAACAGAAGCAGATGGGCGCACGCAAACGCACCCAGTCTGTTTGCTACTTCGAGGTGATCTCTATGAGCACCTGACAGCTTTCATGAAAGATGGTGGGCGAAAAATTGATGACTGGACCAAACCTCTTGGCGCGCTAGAGGTCCCATTTGACAACGCCAAGGCCTTTTTCAATGCCAATACCTTGGCTGATTTAAAGCAGCTTGAAATTGAAGCGGCCACTAAATAGTCATTGCGAGGCCATTCATATCCATGACTCTTTAGTCGTGCGTCATACCCTACATATTTGTCTGTAAGTACTCCCATGCACCGTCCTGTTTTAAGTCACGCATCCGTGCCTCTGGTCACTGAAGTCGAGGTTGTCGACGAAGCTGGCCGTACCAAGCGGATTTACATTCCCGGCGAACGACCTCTCACTATTTATGTCAACAACCAAGAGCTGGTGACCCTCATGACCTTGGGTGGTGAGCCTGAGGCCCTGGTGTTGGGTTGGTTGCGCAACCAGCGCCTCATCACCTCCTTGAATGATGTATTGAGTGTCCAAGTGGACTGGGATGTTGAAGCCGCCGCTGTGACAGCACAGCCAGAAGTGTTGACTGCGTGGAACAAGGCGCAAAAGCAGCGCATCGTCACCACAGGTTGTGGGCAAGGCACCATGTTTGGCGACGTGATGTCCGATATCGAAACCATTCAGTTAAACCCAGATGCCCGTCTGTCTCAAGATGTGTTGGTTGAGGTGGTCGGTTCTATTCGGACCCATCCCTCCATCTACAAGCAAGCTGGCTCCGTCCACGGGTGTGGGCTATTTCGTGGCACGGAGTTGTTGATGTTTGTAGAAGATGTCGGACGTCACAACGCCGTCGATGCCATCGCCGGTTGGATGTGGCTCAATGATTTAAAGGGTGATGACTTGGTCTTCTACACCACGGGTCGTTTGACATCTGAGATGGTGATCAAGGGTGCTCAAATGGGCGTGCCTTTTTTGCTGTCTCGCTCAGGCGTCACCAATATGGGTTTGGAGATGGCCAAGCAAGTTGGTCTGACTCTGGTCGGGCGCTGCTCTGGGCAACATTTTCTTGTTTACAACGGTGCCAATCGCATAGTACGACCCGTGCTGAATGCTGCAAATGTTTAGCCGTAAGCATGTGTCACGCTGATGTTTTTAGATAGTTCATGTTCTTAGACAGTTTTTCGGCTGCTTGGCAGATGATGCTGGGCTTGGACGACACATTGGTGCACATTGTGTTGCTGTCTTTGGCTTTGAGTGGCTTGGCTTGCTTGTTGGCATGCGTGCTGGGCATCTCAAGCGGCGCATGGTTGGCGCTGGTTGATTTCAAAGGGCGCTCAGCCCTGATCACACTACTCAATACAGCCTTGGCTCTGCCATCTGTGGTGGTGGGCTTGGTGGTGTATTTGCTGCTCTCGCATTCGGGGCCGCTGGGCTTTCTGGGTTGGTTGTTCTCCTTCAAGGCCATGGTTGTTGCCCAAACCATTCTGGTTTTACCAGTGGTCATTGCACTTACCCGACAACTCATTGCCAGCGCTGACAACTTGCAAGGCGAGGGCTTGCGTGCGTTGGGTGCGGGCAAAACAGTGCGCGGATTGTTACTGGTTTGGAACGAGCGCTTCGCCTTGATGACCGTCGTGTTGACTGGCTTTGGTCGGGCCGTTTCTGAGGTGGGCGCGGTGATGGTGGTAGGCGGCAACATAGAGGGTTTCACGCGCGTCATGACCACGGCCATTGCACTTGAAACCAGCAAAGGTGATTTGCCAATGGCCTTGGCGCTGGGTATGGTGTTGCTGGGTGTGGTGCTGGTGTTGAATGCTGCTGTGTCTGCCCTCGCGCAGTGGGGTGGAAATAGCCTTGCATTGCCAGCAGCGTCCAACCTATCAGCCCAACCAACCCCTATAAACGCTACACCCGCTACAACGCACCCAGCCATGAGCAGCTTTAGTCCAAAAGCAAAGGTGCCTACAGGCCAAGTGATGTTGAGTTTCAACAATGTAAACGTTAGCCTGAAGGCTGACAACGCAGGCACACGGGCGGTTCCTGTGTTGCACAACATTCATTTCTCACTGTGTGAAGGTGAGCGCGTGGCGTTGGTTGGTGCCAACGGCTGTGGCAAAACAACGCTGATGCGTACCATCGCAGGCTTGGTGCCCATTGCCTCTAACCAGTCGACCATGCAGTGGGTGCAGCCTTGTAAAACCGTATTGCTTGCGCAAGCGCCCAAGCTGCTGCGCTTGTCGGTAGCCAACCACGTGCGGCTTGCTGCCTGGTTGGCTGGTGACACGTGGCAACAGGCTGCCACGACAGCGCAGGCGGCACTCAAGCATTTAGGCATTGCGTATTTGTCGCCATTGAGCGCCGTGACATTGTCGGTTGGTCAAAGTCAGCGTGTGGCTTTGGCCCAGTGCCTGGCGAGTCGTTCACACGTATTGCTTCTAGATGAGCCCACAGCAAGCTTAGACCCGCATGCCAAACGCGAAGTGGAGTCCGTGGTGCACAGTTTGGTCACGCACACAGGCGGGCCCAGCTTGGTGTTTGCCAGCCATAATTTGGGGCAAGTCAAACGCCTGGCCACACGCGTGATTTATATATTGAATGGGCGCATTGAAGCAGACCTACCGGTGCAGGCGTTTTTTGATACACACCGCGTCTCACCACGGCCTTTGGTGGATATGTTTTTAAGAGGAGAACTGTCGTGATTGCATCGCTGTTGCTGCAACGTGCCCTGGTTGCTGTGTCACTCGCCGCCAGTTTGTTGGCCACATCTGCACACGCAGCCGATAACACCTTGGTGATGGCCTCGACCACATCTACCGAGCAGTCTGGCCTATTTGCCCACTTGTTACCCGCTTTTACAACGGCCACAGGCATCAGCGTCAAAGTGGTGGCGGCTGGCACTGGTCAGGCCATTGATATGGCCAGACGAGGCGACGCCGATGTGCTGTTTGTGCACGATCCCGTTGCAGAAGACAAATTTGTTGCGCAAGGTTTTAGTGACAAGCGCAGCCCAGTGATGTACAACGACTTCGTGGTGCTAGGCCCAAGCGCTGACCCGGCAGGAGCGGGCGGGAAAGACATTGCCTTGGCGCTGCAACGCATTGCAGCGGCCAACGCTGGCTTCATATCGCGCGGTGACAACAGCGGCACCAACAATGCTGAATTGCGGTTTTGGGTGACTGCAGGTCAAACGACCAAGGGCGCAGGCTACAAAGCCTGCGGCTGTGGCATGGGTCCAGCACTCAACATGGCGTCGGCCTCCAATGCGTATGTCATGTCAGATCGCGCCACGTGGCTCAACTTTAAAAATAAAGGCGACTTGACAATACTGGTGCAAGGCGATGAGCGCTTGTTTAACCAGTATGGTGTCATGGTGGTCAGCCCCACAAAACACCCACACCTCAATACGCAGGCCGCACAAATTTTTGCGGACTGGGTGGTGTCTGCAGCAGGTCAAGCCAGCATTGCCAGCTACACAGTTGCAGGCGAGCAATTGTTCTTTCCCAATGCCAAGCCTTGATTGCCCACGATGTATCCACAGCTTGGTATGTGATGGACCTTGAACCAGCTAACCGTATAAAGCCCTGATAGACATGACAACTGTTGCACAAATAACCGACGCACTTCAAGGCTACGACCCGCAATCTGTCAAGGTCGACGACGTGGTGCATATTGCCCAGTCATTGGTTAAGCCATTGGGTAACTTGCCACAAGACATTGAGGTACTCAAGTTACACGCGGCGGCCTACCGCGTGTTGGCGCAAGACGTGGTGTCCCCAACCAACGTACCTGCCGTGGACAACTCGGCCATGGATGGCTATGCGTTTTGTTTAAACGCTGGACAAGTCAGTCAAGACTTGGCACTCACAGTCAGCGGCTTGCGGTTGGCGGGTCAACCTATCACGGGTGATGACCCAACCTTACAAGCTGGGCACTGTGTGCACATCATGACGGGAGCCCCCATGCCCAAGGGCAGCAACACAGTTGTACCCTCTGAATTGGTGCAACGCGATGGCGATAGGGTGGTGGTGCAAGCGGCGCATCTACAGCCTGGTGACAACCGGCGTTTGGCGGGTGAGGATTTGGCGCAAGGCTCAGTAGCGCTTAAAAAAGGGCAGGTGTTGCACGCCGCAGCTTTAGGTTTATTGGCAAGCCTAGGCATGGCCACAGTAGGCGTTGTGCGCAAGCCAGTGGTCGCCTACTTTTCTACTGGTAGCGAGGTGCAAGACGTTGGCCTGCCACCAAAAGCCGGCGTTATTTACGACAGCAACCGTGCTGTCATGTGCGCCATGCTGGCTTCCTGGGGCGCAACGGTGTTGGACATGGGCGTTATTCCCGACGACCCCGTTCAACTCGAGCAAGCCTTTGAGCAAGCCGCCACAACAGCCGACATGGTGATCAGCAGTGGCGGCGTGAGTGTGGGCGAGGCTGACCACACCAAGGCCATGATGAAACGCTTGGGCGACGTGGTGTTTTGGCGTATCGCCATGCGCCCGGGACGTCCCATGGCTGTTGGTCTGATCAAAGACACCCCGGTTTTTGGCTTACCTGGCAACCCAGTGGCCGTCATGGTGACTTTCTTGGCGTTTGTCAGGCCCGCTTTGCAACGCCTCATGGGCACAACGCCCAGCGCATTGCCGGTGCTGCGTGCCAAGGCGAGTGCCGATATTCGCAAGCGTGGTGGCAGAACAGAATACCAACGAGCCAGCATTGAGCGCAACGATCAAGGTGACTATGTGGCCACCGTACTGCCCAACCAAGGCTCAGGTGTGCTGAGCGGAATGGTGCAAGCCCAAGGTTTGGTTGTGTTGTTTCACGACTCTGGCACTGTCAGTGCAGGTGACTGGGTTGACGTCTGGATGCTAGACCGGTTTATTTGAATCCAGTCAGCAGAGCAGGCCGCTGGAGGACCTACTGGTCTAAAAAGTGCTGCAGCCGCTTGGTAACTTGTTGGGCGGTGTGTGCCGACATGCGATCGCGCAACTGGGCTGCCGCAGCCCTCACACTTTCTTGACGCTGTATATCTTGTAGTTGCATGTACAAGTTGTTTTTGTGGGCTGCGATGCTGGCTTCAGTTTGAGCCAACAATGCGGCGTAATCGTCGCGCTCTTGCACCAAATGCTGCATCTCTGTAATGCCATTGGCGACATCAGCCCAGGACAAACTGCCAGCTTCCTCGCGGTATTGGTCAAGTGGTGCGAACAGCTCTGGCAACCGTTGCCCAAGGGTCTCTAGCGAAGCCCCTTCCACATCTTGCATGCCAAAGCCGTCTGGGGATTGGGAGGCTTGTTCAACCCAGCTGCCAAGCGTGGCTTGCAGATCAGGTGCAGGCTTGGACTGGGTTTGTGGGTGCGCGGGCGCGCGGGCGGGTGCTGGTGTGATGGCAGCCGCCAGTGTGGGCGACTTTGTAAATGGCGTGATGTTGATAGGGATCACCTTGGCTTTTGGTGGTTCAACAATATGATTGTCTTGTACCCTGGGTTCTGTTGTATGAACGGCTTGCCCAGCCTGCGCAGTGTCTACATCTGCATCAATGTGACGTGTTGCTACGTCTTCTTGTGCATCGGTGTAATCAATCGGGCTCCACCCCATGCCCGGGCGGTAGCGCATCAAAGTGCTCGAATAGTCAGATTGTGTTTTTTCTGTGTTCATAGCGTTGCATATTTTTTAGCTGGGATGTAACTATATGTTTAATTTTAATTAAATGCAACTTTTCCTAACTATTTCATGTTTGTTTGCAACTGTTTGCGTGTGAAGCTTTAGCTGTGGTGTTGACTGCGGTGACTGCATAATCAGAAAAAAACAGTTAACATCGAATTAACCAACCAGTCGGTCGGTTAACTCAAGACTGACATTTTCAAGCCACGTATTTAAGGGAACCACATGAAAGCTTACACACAGCACTACATCAATGGCGAATGGGTAGAGGCGAGCAGCTCTCAGTACTTAGAAGTCACTGACTCCAACACCGAAGCCGTCATGGCGACTGTGCCTGCCGGAACAGCGCAAGAGGCCGCTCAGGCTGTCGTGGCTGCACGTGCAGCCTTCGCGGGTTGGTCCGCTTTAAGCGTTGAAGAGCGTGCCGTTTACTTAGACAAAATAACGGCTGGCCTGAAAGCCCGCAGCGATGAACTCACCACAACCATCGCTTCAGAAGTGGGCATGCCACTCAAAATGGCTGGCATGGTGCAAGTGGGAATGCCCATCTTTAACTGGGGAAATTTCGCCAAAGTGGCGCGTCAGTTCGAATTTGAAAGTGAGATTAAAAATTCTCTCATTGTGCGTGAAGCCATAGGTGTTGTAGGTTGCATCACGCCGTGGAATTTCCCGCTCAACCAAATTGCTTTAAAGGTCGCGCCTGCATTGGTTGCAGGATGTACCGTTGTGTTGAAGCCATCTGAGATCGCGCCTATTAACGCCATCATCCTGGCTGAAGTTATCCATGCAGCTGGTTTACCCGCTGGCGTATTCAACCTGGTCAACGGCTTAGGTCCTGAAGTGGGCGAGGTGTTGGCCAGCCACCCAGAAGTAGACATGGTGAGTTTTACAGGTTCTACCCGTGCCGGTAAACGCGTGGGCGAGCTGGCATCACAAACCATCAAACGTGTGGCCTTGGAGCTTGGCGGTAAATCAGCCAGCGTGGTGTTGGATGATGCCGACTTTCCAGCAGCCATCAAAGGCTCTGTGGGTGCTTGCTTGCTCAACAGTGGGCAAACCTGCTCTGCACACACCCGGTTGTTGGTGCCTGAGTCACGCTATGAAGAAGCCAAAACTCTGGCACAGGGCGTGATTGAACGCTTCACCATCGGCAGCGCATTCGATGAAACCAGCAAATTAGGTCCTTTGGTCAGCGCCGCACAGCGAGACCGCGTTCTTCACCTTATTCAGCTTGGGCTTGATGAGGGCGCAGAGTTGGTAGCAGGCGGCCCTGACAAACCTGCTGTCGACAAAGGCTACTTTGTTCAACCTACCATCTTGCGTGTGCAGCGCCATCACACCTTGGCCAAAGAGGAAATTTTTGGCCCTGTTCTGGTCATGCTGACTTACAAAGACGAAGACGAGGCTGTTGCCATCGCCAATGACTCGGTATACGGCTTAGGCGGTGGTGTGTGGGCAGGTACCAACGAGCACGCCATAGCTGTTGCCAAGCGGCTGCGCACAGGTCAGGTCGACATCAATGGCGCGCCCTTTAATGCACAAGCTCCTTTTGGTGGTTACAAGCAATCGGGCAATGGCCGCGAAAACGGGGTTTTTGGCCTAGAAGAGTTCTTGGAAGTCAAGGCCATTCAACGCCCAGCTGTCAAAGCGTAAACAGCTAGGGGTGACTACCAGCAAGGTGCAGGGCGCAGGGAGGCTATGCTTGTAGCATTCCATTAGTGGCCCTCACTCAACCGACTGCGTCATGAAACCTTGGATTCGCTTTGCATTGCACGCCCTGTGGATGACGCCTCTTATGGCCTCCATCGCACTGGGCGCTGCTGTGCTGGTGTTTGCCTTCAACAGCCAGACACCACTAGACGGTGAGTTCCAAGCGGCAGGCCTGAGCAAGCCTGTGGTGATCACGCGCAACGCCAGCGATGTCACCCACATCCAAGCCGAGTCAGCGACAGACGCTTGGTACGCCCTAGGCTGGACGCATGCCACTGAGCGGGCGTGGCAGTTAGAGTTCAACCGACGTGTTGTGAGAGGCGAGTTGTCACAGGTGCTGGGCAGTGCCACGCTTGAAATAGACAAACTCATGCGCACCCTTGGCATCTACACAACAGCACAACAACAGCTGCTGGGCTTGCCAGCCAAGGCTCAGGCAGGCTTACAGGCGTATAGCAATGGGATCAACGACGCCATTGCCAATCAAACCCAGTGGCTGACGCCAGAATTCACGTTGCTTGGCGTTGAGCCCAAAGCGTCAGCCATGCAGGGCCAGTTTTGGACACCTGCAGACTCGGTTGGCTGGAGCTTGATGATGGCGCTTGATTTGGGTGGCAACTGGAGCCATGAGTTCGCACGGTTTAGTTTGTTGCAAACCATCGATACGCCAGCACTGTGGGAAATCTTGCCCCCCTATGCACCTGTGCAAGACCCCGATCAACCAGCCACGTCTGTGGATTTGGGCGGGCTTTACAACGCGATGAACGTGTACGACCGCCGAACAGACGGCACAGAAACGGCGTCATCACCTAGCAACGGTATGCTCGCTGGCAACGGTTTGGATGTAGGGCAGCTGTTGGCGGCCGCGGCTAACCATTGGGTGGGCCAATTGGGCGCCTTGGAAGGCAAGGGCTCTAACAACTGGGTGGTGTCTGGCCAAAACACCCGCAGCGGCAAACCATTGCTTGCCAATGACCCCCACTTAGGCCTGAGTGCCCCATCGTTGTGGTACGTGGCCCACTTGCAAGCACCAGCTGGCCCTGAGTGGCCAGCAATGGACGTGCGCGGCGCGACCTTGCCAGGCCTGCCCATGGTGATTTTGGGACATACGCAAAGCGTGGCTTGGGGGTTTACCAATGTTGGACCAGATGTACAAGACTTGTATTTGGAACAGCTAAGCCCCAGTGCACCTGACATGTATCGACAGCCCGGCGACAACGCCGCTATCAATGCCACCAATGCGGCTTATGCCCCATTCACCACACGTGCAGAAACCATTGCGGTGAAAGGTGAAGACGACTACACATTTACGGTTAGACACAGCCGCCATGGCCCAATCGTGAGCGATGTGCAAGCAGCCTATACAGGCTTGCTTGACCGGTCTCGCTATGCGGTTGCCTTGCGCTGGAGTGCGCTTGTGGCGGATAACAAGACGGTTTTGGCAGGCTTTAACGCCAACTTTGCCACCGACGTCGACAGCTTGGTGAACGCCTACGCGGACCATCATTCGCCCATGCAAAGTGTGGTGATGGCCGACACCAATGGTCGAATCCACTACAAGGCCATTGGCACAACACCTGTTCGCTCGACTCGCAATGACATCATGGGTGTCGCGCCAAGCCCTGGGTGGGACAGCACCTATGACTGGGTGGGTTGGCTCCCATACGCTGACACGCCAGAAAAAACAGGCGATGCAGGTTGGATCGCGACGGCCAATCAACGTATTCACTCAGCCAATTACCCGCACTTTATAACCAGCGATTGGGCCACCAGCCATCGGATGCGACGCATTGCCTCTTTAATGACGCAGAGCTCAGTTCACTCCGTACAGACCATGGCTGCGATGCAGCGCGATCAACTGTCGTTGTCGGCGCTTGAGTTGCTGCCTGTGTTGCAACGGGTGACAGTCGAGCATCCGCTGGCAACAAGCGTTAAGAAATTGCTGGCTGACTTCAAAGGTGACATGGCTGTGAACTCGGGCGCGGCGCTCATTTTGTCTGTATGGACCGATGAGCTGACCCAACTCGTGATGCGTGCGCGAATTGGCTCAGATAAATTTGACGCCTTATACGGCAAACGCCAGTTCAGAGAAGGCTTATTGGGCATATTAGAAAAAGACAACACCGACTGGTGCGGTCAAGCAGGGTGTCGCCCTAAGATGCAGCAAGCGCTTGTGCAAACACTCAACAAACTGCAGACCAAATTAGGCGATAATCCTAGGCTATGGCATTGGGGCCAGGTTCACTTAGCCATCAGCGCCCACAAACCCTTTGGTCGCGTGCCTGTGTTGTCCAAGTTGTTCAATGTAGAGACCCCTATTGGGGGAGACGGCTATACCGTCAACGTGGGGCGCTACGATCTCACAGGCCCTCAGCCCTTTGCGGCGGTGCATGCACCGTCTTTGCGCACCATTTATGACCTATCGGATTTGTCGAAATCTCAATTTATCTACCAAACTGGGCAAAACGGCAACTTACTGTCTAACCGCTACAGCGACATGAGCAGCGATTGGGCGACTGGGGGCTATCGGCTATTTGGCAGCAGCGGCGATACAGCGCAGCACACATTAACGCTGCAGCCCTAGCCAACGAAAAAAGGGGGCGTGCCAGCTGTGTGGTCATTCCCCACGCCACACAGCCACCGCCCCTACAGCCTACACATCACGCATGGCGCAATGTCAGCTGCAGCTGCTAGTTAGACATTGCCCCAGAACGCATCCTCTGCATCTTGGTCACTTGAGTACAGCCACACTTCGGTGATTTGGCCATTTTCAACAGTGAACACATCTACGCCGTTCAGTGCCATTTGAGCACCGTCACGTTGGGCTGAAAAGGAGATGGTTGCCGCTACTTGTGAGCCATTGCCCATGACGTCTTTGACGTCGACAATTTTGAAGGAGCCGGCAGAATCTTGCATCATGCCGCCTATCATTCCAAAGACTGCTTCAGCGCCTGTGTGCGTACCCGAAAACTTGTTGTGACCAGGTTGATGCCAAACAACATCAGCGGCAACAAGCGAGCCCAAGGTTGGCATATCGCCTGTTTGAATGGCCTTAAAGTAGCCAGCGATTAATTCAGTATTAGACATATTTTTTTCCTTAAGGTTGTTAAATGATGGTGTGAAAGCGCTCAAAGCCATTTGCGAATGCCTGGCTTTCCCCACCTGGTTTTTGACGCTACTAAGCCAGCTTTGCGTCCATGGTGATGGCCGCGTTGAGGACACGAGATACGGGACAGCCGCCTTTGGCGTTCAGGGCGATTGTTGCAAATGTGTCTGTATCGGCACCCGGCACCTTGGCCAGCACATCCAGATGGACGGTGGTGATGGTGAAGCCGGCATCCGTAAGCTCAAAGGTCACGGTAGCGTTGGTGTCCACAGACTCGGCATTCAAGCCGCTTTTTTCAAGCTCTGCTGCCAGCGCCATTGAAAAGCAGCCCGCGTGGGCAGCTGCAATAAGCTCTTCAGGATTGGTCCCAATACCGTTTTCAAACCGTGTGCTGAATGAGTATTGGGTGTGGGCAAGGACACCGCTGTCAGACGACATGGATCCCTCGCCAGTTTTCAAGCCACCACTCCATACGGCTGATGCTTTACGTTTCATTTTCATATCCCATTATGCGCAAAATATTTTGCATATACATAATAAGTATTCACAAATGAAACGTCAAGCAGCTTCTGTTTCTGCTGCAGCTGCCTTTTTTAACGAAGCCTATCTTGCATAGGCCGTTTTAAGTGCCAGCGAACACAACGAGGTGGCTGTGTTGGCCTCGGCGATGGCCTTGTTCATAGGTATAAAACCATGAATTTGCCGCTCGAAGCATACGTACTGGCATGTTGACCCAGCATCTGATAAAGCATCTGCGTATTGCAAACCCTCGTCTCTCAGTGGGTCGAAGCCGGCGGTCAATACCAAAGCTGCGGGCAGGTTGGCATGGCTACTCGCCAGCAATGGCGACGCACGCCAATCGGTGTACAGCGTCGGATCAGGTATGTAGTGGGCTCTGAAGTACGACATGGTGTCATGCGTTAGCAAATAGCCTTGGCCGTTGGTCGTGTGAGAGGGCGATTGCGCCCGCTTGTCGGTAGAAGGGTAAATCAACAACTGAAAACAAGGCTGCGCCGCACTGACGCCATGCACAGCATGGCTATCGCCAGCTTTTAGGTCGCGTTGGTGCAACGCGACAACGGCTGCCAAGTTGCCCCCTGCGCTGTCACCGCCAACAGCGATGCGCGTGGGATCTAGTCCCAATTCAGACGACTGCGCCACTGTCCATTGGAAGGCTGCAATTGAATCGTCAACCGCAGCCGGGAAGGGGGCTTCGGGCGCAAGTCTGTAGTCCACCGCAACCACCACACCGCCAGACTGGTTGGCCAAGTCCCTGCACAGGCCGTCGTGGGTGTCCAAGTCGCCAATAACCCAACCGCCACCGTGAAAGAAAACCAATGCTGGTGCGTTGGACGCAGGTGCGCCGGCTGGGCGGTAAATTCTAAGGGCGATAGGGCCGGCGTTGCCTGGGCAGCTGGTCTCGATAACCTGTGCCACATCTGCGGGCGCCCGTTGTGTCGCAAACCGTCTTGCCACATACGCTGCGCGTGCTTCTACAGGCCCAACGGTATGGACTGGTGGAATCTTTTTTTCTACCATTAAATCGAGCAAAGCACGTGCGTCTGGATCTAGCATGTTGGGTCCTATGTGGTGATGTGTGGTGACGTTGGCAACTGTGGGCGACGTTCAATTTAAAACACCGTTCCAGTGCCTACCTGAAGCACAAATGTATCGACAGATAACCCTAATCAGTGTCGCCTTTATTCATTGCATTACAGTTTCTACTGTTTCGCTCTTTTGCGTTGTGTGTTGAAAGGTGTCTGTATGCGCTCAGCATGTCTTGTTGTTGTGGGTTTATTCATGGGTCTTATGTCTGTAACGTCATCTCAATCAGTCTTGGCTGCGCAAACGGCTCAATCGTCGCAATCCGCCCAAGTGGCCAAACAGCTTGCTTGCCCTGCTAACTTGCAGTTCCAGTTTGATAGGTTGCAAGACAGTGCGCCGCAGTCACTGTGCCAATACGCAGGCAAGGTGTTGTTGGTGGTCAACACCGCAAGTTACTGCGGCTTTACCTCACAGTACGAGGGTCTTGAGTCGCTGTACAAAGACTACGCTGCACAAGGTCTTGTCGTCTTGGGCTTCCCTTCCAACGACTTTGGCAAGCAAGAGCCAGGTGACGCGAAACAGATTGCCGACTTTTGCTTCAACACCTACGGCGTGGCATTTCCCATGTTCGCCAAAACCAAGGTCACAGGCGCCAACACCAACCCATTCTATAAACAGCTTGTTGCGCTCAGCGGCTCCAAACCCATGTGGAATTTCCACAAGTATCTGATCAGCGCTGACGGCACAGTGGTGACGGGTTTCGACTCCTCTAGCCAGCCACGCGGCGGGTCTGTAGAAAAAGCAATCAAAGCGGCTTTGGCGGTTCGGTAACGTCACGTCACGTCAGCAGGGCGAGCTTGACATTGTTGTTGTGCAGGCTGTCGGGCAGGGCGATGGCAGCAGGTTGCTGGTCATGCAATGGTCTTGCTGGCGCAACCGTACAAGCGCTTGCCTGGTTCATTGACAATGCAAACGCGCGACACAGAAGCGCCATGTTTCATGTTACTTTGATCATTTGTTTCTTAAGCCAATTGAGAAACGCCAACATGCAAGCAACCTAGTACGCCATGACCCAATCTATTCGCTCCTTCGCCACACATGCACCAACCGATCGCCTCGGCCTTTTTCAGTTTGACCGCAGGACGCCTAGGGCAGACGATGTCGCAATAGACATCCTCTTTTGCGGCGTCTGTCACACAGACATTCACCATTCCCGCAACGATTGGGGACGTGCCAGCTACCCGATGGTGCCTGGCCACGAAATTGTTGGCCGCGTCACCGAAGTGGGGGAGTCAGTCACACGCTTCAAGGTGGGCAGTTTGGTGGGTGTCGGCTGCATGGTCGATTCCTGCAAGTCGTGTGTCAACTGCGGCAAGGGCTGGGAGCAATACTGCGAAAGCGGGTCCACCTTCACGTACAACAGCGCGGACAGGCAAGATGCCTCCCCGACCTATGGCGGCTATTCAGAAGCAATTGTGGTGTCGCAAGATTTCGTTCTCAGTATTCCTGAGGGGCTAGACCCCGCTGGAGCGGCACCCTTGTTGTGTGCAGGCATTACAACTTTCTCACCCTTGCGACATTGGAACGTGGGCCCAGGTAGCAAAGTTGCTGTGATCGGCTTGGGCGGGCTTGGCCACATGGCCTTGAAGCTTGCAAAGGCCATGGGCGCAGAAGTGACGCTGTTTACACGCTCTGCTGGCAAGGAAGACGATGCCCGCAGGCTGGGTGCCGACCATGTCGTGCACTCCACAGATGTGGCTCAAATGGAAGCTGCGCTGAACCAGTTTGAACTGATAGTGGATACCGTGCCCTATGCGCACGACCTCAATGTGTACATGCCCACATTGGTATCAGGTGGCACCCTGGTGTTGGTGGGCTACTTAGGCCCTGTTGAGCCTGCGTTGTTGACAGGCCCCATGGTGCTTAAGCGCCGCGCTGTTGCTGGGTCACTGATTGGCGGCATAGCTGAAACTCAAGAGATGCTGGACTTTTGCGGTGTCCACGGTATCACGGCTGATATTGAGATCATCCCGATGCAGGACGTGAACGAGGCATACGACCGCATGCTCAACAGCGATGTGAAATACCGCTTTGTTATCGATATGGCAACGTTAAAAGTACCAGCTTGATCGCACAGCTGGTGGTGCTGCCTTCCAGATAACGGTATGTTGCTCACACGAGGCCATGGGTGCGCGTTTGTCGCGCCTTGTGGTTTTTTTCTATTGAATGTCAACCGTGCGTTCAAGCAGGCGACTCCTAGGCCAAGTTCGTTTTTAGACTTGAATCCACCCGGCCTGTTTACAATTTAACATAATATACATTGTGGAATATTTATACCATAGGATCTAGCATCCATACAGCAGCTGAGAACGTATCGATTTGACTCTAGCTACCTCTGACACGCTCTTGTCTGAAAGGCCTAAGGCCTAAGGCGTTACCAAGTGCCTGCGGGCAAAGTCTCAATCTTGAGTAACACCTCGCTTAACATCGCAATAGAGTCTGGCATGGCGCCAGCTGTGGCAAAGTCCAATGCATTGAGGCCTTGCTGGTTCTTGAGCTTGGAATCAGCACCAGACTCAAGGAGCACCGCAACATTTGGCGACGAACCATAACGTGCCGCCATCATCAGCGGTGTCGTGGCGTTGGGGCTTTCGGCGTCTATATAGGCAAAGTTGTCTAGCAACAAGGCAATCATCTCTGGCGCTTGTTCATAGGTGGCCGATGCGGCGTAATGCAACGCTGTCCAACCCGGGTGGTTCACTGCTGCTTGTGCGCTCACCAAGGATTGAACCATCTTTATTTGGCCGCGCAACACGGCCAACATCAACGGAGTTTCACCCGCATTGTTACGGGCATTGATATCCACACCGGGTTGCTTTAACAGCATGGCTGCTGTGTGTGGCGACGGTATGACGACCGCTTGGTGTAATGCGGTGTTGCCATTGGCCAGCCGACTGGTTGGGCTTGCGCCCGCATAAATCGCATTGCTCAATGCCCAATCGTCGTCTTGTTTGATAGCTGTCCAAAATTGCTGTTGCAGCCTTGTTAAGGAAACCGGCGCACTGGGGTTGGCCACTGCAGGTGCAGCGACAGATGAGGACTCGGGCTCGCTGTCATCGATGGGGCTGGGAAACACTGTTTGAGCCAGCAGATGGGTCGGAAAAGCCAAGCTGGGTATGAGCAACAAGGCGAGGAATAAGGCTAGAATTAATTGTTGTATATCAACAGTTTTAAGGTGTGTATTCATGTAGTTTGACATGCAACATTAAGTTGAAATGACAGCCGTTTAAAGGTTTACGCGCTTGTCAGCTCTGTGGCTTTAGAAAACAAACGGTAAAAATTATCTGTGCTCAAGCGCCCTACTTGCTCCAAACTCAAATGCTTGGTCTGTGCCACTTGCTGGGCCACCAGTGGCACAAAAGCAGGGCTGTTTGTTTTGCCGCGGTGTGGCGCGGGTGCTAAATAAGGGCTATCGGTTTCAATCAGTAAGCGGTCATTGGGCACATAGGCCACCACATCACGGATGTCTGAGGCATTTTTAAAAGTAATGATCCCTGAGAAGGAAATATAGAAGCCAATATCCAGCGCGGCTTTGGCGACATCTAAACTCTCGGTAAAACAGTGCAGCACACCGCGTGACTGGGGCAACTCACCGGCGTTGTCATTGAAGCCTCCGAGCTCACGCAACATAGCCATGGTATCCACACTGGCGTTGCGGGTGTGTACCACCACAGGCAAGTCCACTGCCCTACCCGCGTGAATGTGCGTGGCAAACCGGTCACGTTGCCACTGCATGTCGGCAACAGAGCGCCCATTCAAGCGGTAGTAATCAAGGCCCGTTTCACCAATACCCACAATGCGGGAGTTGGCCGCCCTAGCCACCAACCACTCAAACGAAGGTTCAGCCACGCCTTCGTTATCAGGGTGTACGCCAACAGTTGCCCACAAGTTGGCATGTTGCTCGGCCAGTTGCAGCACCTCGTCGGCCTCTTCAACCCGTGTGCATATGCATACGGCCTGGTCAACATTGGCTCGGGCCATGTTGTCCAAAATAGCGTCTAAGTTGCCTTTAAGTTCGGAAAAATTGAGGTGGCAATGAGAATCAATAAACATAAGTGGTCAATGTGGCGTGGGGCTGCCAGCACGTTGGGGCTTGGCAGCAGTTGCAAAAACAATGGCGGCGTCGCACAGCCAAGCTTCAGTCTGAAGCCCAGCGTTATACGGGTGTTCAACGGTGCGTCGCCACGTTGACAAACGCAGCGCCCATTGTTCTAGCGCGCGCAAGTGAGGCAAAGTGGGCAAGTCAGCAGCAGCAAAAAAACGCGGTGTGGCCCCCACCCAAGCCGATTGCGTGTCATGGGCTACTTTTTGCAACGTGTCCAAAATCACAGCTGGCGTCCAGTCTTGCATGTGGCCCAACTGGCCCTTGGCGATAGATTTCGGCAAGCTGCTCCATTGTGCATGGGTCAGACCAAGCTCGGCCCACGTCAAGGCATCCATGGGTCGCCCACCTGCGGCTTGCAGCCACGTTGTGGCGGTTTCTGGACTGGGTGTAGGTTGCAAGGTGCTCGCCAACCACTGCTGGGAAGTCTCTGTGCTGGGCCAGCTCATGTTGTGGGTCAGGCAGCGGCTGCGAATAGTGGGCAACAGCATATGCGAGGCTTCGCAGGCCAAGACAAACCGAACATCGCCTGGTGGTTCTTCTAGTGTTTTGAGCAGGGTGTTGGCAGACTCAATGTTGAGGCGCTGGGCGGGGTAAATCAGCACGACTTGAAAACGGCTTCTGGCCCGCGTCATTTGCGTAAACGCGACCGCTGCGCGCGCAGCGTCTACACGTATCCAGCGGCTTGGCTTGCGTGATTTTTTGTCTATCTCATCCTGCGCAGCGCTGGGCAAAGGCCAATTCAGCTCTAGCGCAACTGTTTCTGGCAACAGCACATGCAAGTCAGGATGGGCTCTGACATCCACACTGTGGCAAGAAGCGCATTGACCGCAAGCGCCAGCTGGGGTGGGCTGGTCGCACAGCCACGCTTTGGCCAAGGCATACGCTAAAGGATATTGACCCAAGCCAGGCGGACCACTCAGCAGCAACGCGTGACCGCGCTGCTGCAACAAGCTGAGCAGCTGATCTTGTAACCATGCTGGTACAGCGTTTTGACCGCTGCTGACGCTTTCTGTCATGAACTGGCGCGCTGGTCTGTGCGCATGTCTGCAGGTCTAAAGGCGGCGCTGTTGACCATGATGGCAAGCCAGCCTCGTTGCACCATTTGGTGGGTAATGTGCTGCCACACAAGGTGTTTGGTTTGGTCTGCGTTGATGCGAACGAAACGACTGGGTGATGCATCAAAGCGTGCTTGATAACCTGTGCGAACACGCTCAAAAAACGCCAGTGATTCGGCTTCAAAACGGTCAGCCTCTCGCGCATCGGCCAAACGCTTGGCTGCCACCTCTGGGGGCAAGTCGAACCACAAGGTCAGGTCTGGTTGGCGCAGTGTGGGTTGCTGTCCAGCCTGACCGGGAACAACAGGTTTGGGTTGAACCCACTCCTCTAGCAAGCTGAGTGTGGGCAAGTCAAAGCCCCGTCCAGCACCTTGGTAGGCAAAAGTAGCATCGGTAAAGCGGTCGCACAGGACCACGTCACCTCTGGCCATTGCAGGTTCGATCACGTTCACGAGGTGGTCGCGTCTGGCAGCAAAAATCAGCAAGGCCTCAGTCAACGGGTCCATCACCTCGTGCAACACCAGTTCACGCAGGCGCTCTGCCAGAGGCGTGCCTCCGGGTTCGCGTGTTTGCACAACAATGCGGCCCTGCTCACTAAACAAGTGGGCTAAACCTTCAATGTGTGTGGATTTTCCGGCACCGTCGATGCCTTCAAAGCTAATAAATAACCCGCGTTTGAGCTGACTCATGATGACCACATAGTTGTAAATACAGAACGTCTAGCTTAACGCCCAAAGATATAACGTTGCACAGCACGGTTGTGCTCAGCAAGGTTGTTGCTAAAGGCGCTTTGACCGTTGCCTTTGGCCACAAAGTACAAGGCTTTGGTTGATGCGGGTGCTATGACGGCTTGCAGTGATGCCGCACCCGGCATAGAAATAGGTGTGGGCGGCAAGCCAGCGCGCGTGTAGCTGTTGTAAGGCGTATCCTCACGCAAGTGAATGCGGCGCAGATCGCCGTCGAAGTCGTCGCCCAGGCCGTAAATCACAGTAGGGTCGGTTTGCAAACGCATGCCAATGCGCAAGCGGTTGGCAAAAACACCGGCCACGAGGGGCCTGTCCGGGGTGTGATTGGTTTCTTTTTCGACAATACTGGCCAAAATAAGCAGCTCATCGCGCGAGTTGACCGGTGTGCGCTTGTCTCGCTTGGCCCAAGCGATGTCCAATTGTTTGTCCATGAGCTTGGCAGCTTGACGCAAGACGTTTAGGTCGTCGCTGTGTTTGGGGTAGATGTAGGTATCAGGGAAAAACCGTCCTTCCGGGTGCTGGCCTGAGCGTCCTAAAGCATCCATGATGCGCTCTGCCTGCCATGAGTCCGTGACTGGTTGCAAGTCGTTGGCCAGGGCCAGCGCTTCCCTGACTTGCTTGAAGGTCCACCCCTCAATCAGGGTGACTTTGCGCAGCGCTTGTTTCCCTTGTACCAACATATCGACCAGCTGTGTAGGCGTGATGCCAGGTGATAACTCATAGCTGCCAGCCTTGATGTCGCGTGACTTGCCAGACCACCGAAACCACTCAAATAAGACGCGCGTAGGTGTGCTCACGCCGGCTTCGTTAAGTGATCTGGCCACCGTCATGGCTGTGGCATTGGGCGGTACCCGTAAATCCAGTAGGACTTGCTCGTTTGACAAGTTCAGGTCCAGCGGTTTTTGACTCCACCACGCCACGCCAGCCACTGCAACAATGGCCGCGACGACGCTGAAAATGATTGCAAACTTGAGAAATCGAAGCATGTAAAAGTCGCCAAAATGAAAAGCTCAATTGAGCTACAAGCCACAAAAGGTGTGGTGTCAACGCATAATAATCCCATTAATCAGATTAAGGGTATCGGTATGTCCGAACAAAATTTTGCCACGTCTTCAGATACCAGCCCACTTGTTGAGCTGACGCACTGGGGCGTCATCACAGCCAGTGGCGTGGATGCCGCTAATTTTCTACACAACCAACTCTCCAATGACATTGTGTCTTTGGGCGAGGCGCAGGTCCATTTAGCTGCTTTTTGTAATGTCAAAGGACGGATGCAAGCCAGCATGGTGGCGATGCGACTGAATACACACGACATTGCGCTGGTGCTGCACAAAGATTTGCTTGAAAAAACGCTCAAGCGACTGTCTATGTTTGTCATGCGTGCCAAGTGCACGCTGGTTGATGCTTCAGACGCCTACAAGGTGTTGGGTTGTGTCAGGTCTAGCAACCACTTACCCGCTTGGCAACGCCACACCATGCAGGTCAACGGAGTGAGTAGTTCGTTATTCACATGGCCTGCGTCACACAAAGACCAAGCCTGTGTGGTGCTGTACCCGCAGCATGGGGCCTCGCACGCGCAAGCAGAAGGCGGGACAATTGCCGCTGATGCCCCAGCGCTTGCCGCTTGGCACCACGCCTACGTGGCAAGCGGCGTTACTTTGGTGAGCGAGGCGACGTTTGAGGCGTTTGTGCCGCAAATGCTCAACTATGAGTCTGTAGGTGGCGTGAACTTCAAAAAAGGCTGCTACCCCGGGCAAGAAGTCGTGGCACGCAGCCAGTTTAGAGGTGCCATCAAGCGCCGGGCCATGTTGGGCGAGTTGAACGCCGGTGAAACAGGTGGGGTTCCTGGCGCTGGCGACGAGGTGTTTGCCAACACAGCTGAGGCGCCCGATGTATTCGAGGCCTGTGGCGTCGTCGCCAGCGTTGCCACACGTGATGCTACAACCGTGTTGTGCTTCAGTGGTCAATCTGCTGCTGTACAAGCGGCTACTGAACTCAGGCTGGCTTGTTCCGAAGGCTCTCAAGGGTATGCGATGCAGCTGATTGATGTACCTTATGCATTGCTCACTGACATTTAAAGACGCCAAACCTTGGCTTCGAAATAGGTGACCCATGACCGGTAGCTTGCCATGTGCTTGGTAGCTTTTGCAATTGGTGAGTCGCATGAGCTGCCTTTGTTGGTCGCAGCGAATCGAGACGAGTCCTACCGCCGCCAGACACTTGGGCTGTCGGCATGGCGTTTGGACAACGGCGTTGATGTCTTGGCTGGTCGTGACCTGTTGGCAGGTGGCACTTGGATGGGTGTTGGACAGAATGGCCGTGTGGCGTTGCTTACCAATATCCGCCCAGTCGATCATTCAGACAAACCAGCAGCAGCAGCAGCGCAAAGCCGTGGTGCTTTGTGCAGCAGTTGGCTGGGTGGCATGTCATGGCCGGCATGGTTAGACAGTCACTCTGGTCATGCGTTTGGCGGCTGCAATGTGGTGTTGGGCGACTTGCATCAGGGCACATGGCACTTTGCTCGCAACCAAGCCAGCCCCGCTCATGCGTGGCATCCAAGCGGGTGGTACACCAGCGAACTCACACCAGGCATTTATGGCCTGTCAAATGCCGACTTGGATACACCTTGGCCTAAGTTGCTGCAGTTAAAAAACGCCATGGCTTTGCAACTTCAACTCAAACGCCACCACAGCCAAGCTGATGGGGTGACACAGGCGGCTCATGACCTGGCCATGCGCAACAAGCTGGTAGAGGCATTGCGCGACGATACCCGTTTGGCGCAAGACCCCTTATCAAGTGTCTTCGTGCGCTGGCCGCAGGCAAGTTACGGCACAAGAAGCAGCACCTTGATGTGGGTTGAGCAGGCAGCGCCACGCACTGTGCACATGGCCGAGTGGCGCTTTGATGACAATGCCCAGCTGCTGGCTCAACCCAAGCGCTTGGACATGCTCACGTGCGCAATGCCGACTTCCATAAACGGCTCACCCACCGCGGAAAAACCCAACGCGTTGTAAAACGCTTGGCTGCTGCGCTGGGCATGCAGAAACACCTCTGTGTCACCGCGCGCCAACGCCTGCGCACACAAGGCCTGCAATATACGTCCGCCTTGGCCAGTACCGCGCAACACGCGCAGCACTGCCATTCGGCCTATTTTGGCTTGGCCATTGTCGCTGGGCAGCAAGCGTCCGGTGGCCACCGCTTGCCCCAGCCCGTTGACCAGCACCGCGTGCAATGACTGCGCATCCATGGCATCCCATTCGTCTTGAGCATCAATGCCTTGCTCTTGCACGAAGACGGCAGTCCTTACCTCGCCGGCTTGTTGGCCCAATGTATCCCAACCGCCCAAGTGCAGCTGCGTTATGTCTTTGCCCGCCTCGAAGTTCTCAATCACTTGTCGCAATGCCGCAGGTATAGGTTGGCTGGTTTGTGTGCGGGGGTCGGCAAACACGTAAACCAGCTCAATGCTGGTGAGCAATGTGTCACCACGCAGGATGTGTGCGTCAAATACCAAGCTCGATGTGCCCAAACGCTTGCAATGCAAGCCAACTGTGAGCACGTCGTCGTACAAGGCCGATGCATGGTACTCGACTGTGGTTTTCTTGAGGTAAGTGTCCCCCCCTAACAATGTCATGGCCTCGTGATACGGCAGACCAAGCGCACGCCAGTATCCTGCAATGGCCGTGTCTGCGTAGGTCAGGTAGTGGGCGTTAAAGACAATGTGTTGTGAGTCAATTTCAGACCAGCGCACGCGCAGTCGTTCATGGTAACGGTATGTCATAGGTGTAGGCGTTGGTGTTTAGGTAAATGCGAGCTGCAGTGCTGCACCGGCTTTGGCATGGGCTATCTTGGCTTCTGGTACCGCGCGTTCCCAGTTTACAAAACCATGCACCACGCCGCGGTACACCTCAAGGTCAACGACCACACCAGCAGCGCGCAGCTTGTCGCCGTAAGCAACCCCCTCATCAAACAAAGGGTCACATTCGGCCAAACCTATCCAAGCGGGTGCCACTGCAGCATGGTCAAGCGCGTTGAGCGGCGCAAAACGCCAGTCTTCGCGCTCAGCTTTGTCGGGTATGTAGTGGTTGAAAAAGTAGGCAATGTCGGCTGCTGTCAATACATAGCCATCTGCGTACTTGGCGTGCGACTGGGTGTCTGCCTGTGCGCCACAGCCCGGGTAAATAAGCAGTTGTAAAGCCAAGTCAATGTGGGTGTCGCGCGCATGCAGGGCACAAACAGCAGCCAATGTGCCGCCTGCGCTGTCGCCACCCACAGCAATGGCGTGATGGCTGATGTGCTCGGGTGCCAGCGTGGCCACGTGCTGATGCAACCACGCCAGGCTGTCGAATGCATCTAGAACGGCTGTTGGAAAAACATGCTCTGGTGCCAGTCTGTAGTCCACAGATACCACCGCACACCCTGCGGCCAAGGCTATGTGCTGGCACAAGGCTTTGTGTGTGGCCGATGAGCCAATGGTGAAGCCACCGCCGTGAAAATACAACAACACGCCGCGGGCGTGCACATGAGGCACCCACAGCTTCGCGTGCAGTGAATGACCATCGCGCGTGGGAATGCTGAGCGTTGTGTCTACCGCCATAGGTGGCGGGTCAATACTCAGTACCCCTGCTGCGGCGCCATAGAACAGCCTAGCCGCTTGAACAGGCATGAGGTGCATAGGTGGTCTGGCGGCTTGCGCCATGCGCGCCAATAATTCTTTAATTTGAGGAGTCAGCATAAGAGTCGGTTGTGGGGTCATGAAGGAGACGCACCAACGCATGGCACACAGGCTAGGATACGTGAACTATCAACTTTTAACTGTCGCACCATGTGGATGCGCCTGTTTAGCCAAGCATTTGGAGCACACCACCATGGCATTCATCAAGTACATCACTGACATTGAATTTGACTTTGGCGCTGTGGCCACATTGCCTGCCAGTTGCGCTGCGCATGGCATCAGTAAACCCCTGGTGGTCACCGATGCAGGTATCAAAGCCGCTGGGTTATTGGACAAGGTATTGGCCCACTTGGGCACCTTGCCTGTCGTGGTGTTTGACCAGACCCCCAGCAACCCTACCGAGGCGGCCGTTCGCGCCGCTTCAGACCTGTATATCAGTCAAGGCTGTGACGGCATCGTGGCCTTGGGTGGCGGCTCTAGCATCGACTGCGCAAAGGGCGTGGCCATATTGGCCACGCATGGCGGCGTGTTGACCACCTATGCCACCATAGAGGGCGGTTCACCTAAAATTACCAACCAAGTGGCTCCCATTATTGCCATACCCACCACCGCCGGCACTGGCAGTGAAGTGGCACGCGGTGCGATTGTGATTGTGAATGACGGGCGCAAACTGGGTTTTCACAGCTGGTACTTGGTGCCCAAAGTCGCTATTTGCGACCCAGAACTGACTGTGGGTTTGCCGCCAATGCTCACCGCAGCAACCGGCATGGATGCCGTGGCCCACTGCATGGAGACCTTCATGGCTGCGCCGTTCAACCCCCCTGCCGATGGTATTGCCTTAGATGGGCTTACCCGCGCTTGGGCACACATTGAAGAGGCAACGAACAACGGTACCAACTTGGAGGCACGCCGTCACATGATGAGTGCGTCTATGCAAGGCGCCATGGCGTTTCAAAAGGGCTTGGGCTGCGTGCATAGTTTGAGTCACAGCTTAGGCGGTGTGTCCCCTCGCCTGCACCACGGCACACTCAACGCCATGTTTTTGCCTGCCGTCATCGCTTTCAATGCCAGCAGCGAATCGGTGCAGCGTGAACAACGTTTACAACGCATGGCTCAAGCCATGGGGCTGGCTGGCGCCCACCAGTTGGGTGATGCCATCAAGGACATGAACCAGCGTTTGGGCTTGCCATCTGGTCTTGGTGCCATGGGTGTACAAACAGGCCAATTCAATGCGGTCATTGCTGGCGCGCTGGCAGACCATTGCCATGCCACCAACCCGCGAATTGCCTCTACAGACGATTACCAAGCCATGTTGCACGACAGCATGTAAGACGCAGGGGGTTACAGAGGCTGCACCACATTCATGTCGGGATTGTCCAGCCACATGCTCAGTTCATCAACCAAGCGTTGGCTTTCATCGACCGCTTGTTGCCATACCTTGACACGCCCAGCAAAGTCGTCTTTGTAGGTCATGAAGTCGTGCCTGTCAGGCAGTTTGCCGCTTGGCAGCGTGCGCACCCATTCAGGCCTGGGTGCGATGACCACCATGCTGTCTAAAGCGCTTGTGGCGCCATGCCGATGTTTAAGCGTTTTGTCTAGCCAACCTGGGACTACAGCTCGCTGAAAATGCGGGTACAACACCACTTGATTCGGTGCTGTCTTGTAGTGCAAATGCAAATGGTAGTCTGTGATGCCACCATCCCAATAGGCGCCAGTTGGGCCTCCTGGAATGTTGTGCACAGCATCAAGTGCAAACGGGATGGAGCAACTCGCTTGCAAGGCTTGAAAGAAGTTGTTGGCGTCTAAGCGGTATTGGCGTGTTGACAAGTCGTTGTGGGCAAACGGCAGGCTGGGCACCACGCGGCCGGGTTCAGACGCCGTAAAGACCACTCGCTCAATGCACGAGCCCAATGCTTTTCTGGAGACCGCATTGGCAAAAAAAGCACAGGCATAACCAAGTGGTGTGCGCAAGCTGCCTTGCTTGTTAAGCATGTGTAAGCCATGGCTGGTCATGATGTGCAGCCTGTAGCGCGGGTGCGCCAAGACGTCGTCTACGTGGCCGTCGTAAAAGGCATGCAAGCTGCGGGCAAATGCCTCGCTCACACTGGACGAACTGGGCATGCGCTTGCCAGGTGGGATGTCATAGCGCTGGCGCACATAGTCAGATTCAAGTCGCTGAAAACCAGCCATACTGTCGGGCATGCAGGCAGTGGCCATGCGCCACGCGCCAATAGATGCACCTATGAGGTCAATGGCTTGATCGGCTTGGGGAAGCCATTCGCCAAACAAAAATTGGTCAAGCCGTGTCAGCATCAAGCCCTTGGGCCCACCCGCAGCAGCTGGAATAGCGGCTACGTGGCGCGCTTGCAGCCCTTCGCGCTGCAGCAAATCCCTGGCTACGGGCCCTGCATAAATAGCCAGGGCTTTGGGCGCACTGGCGCTCACGGGCGTTGGTCGGTAGAGGGTTTTTTCCACAAATTGACATCACCGTCTATGGCGTACTGGTCAATAGCTGTGAGTTCTTGCTCGGTAAAGCTCAGTTGCTGTAAAGCGCCAGCCAGCTCTGTAATTTGCTCTGGGCGACTGGCACCAATGAGCGCGGATGTGACGCGCTCGTGGCGCAACACCCAAGCCACGGCCATTTGAGCCAAGCTTTGACCGCGTGACAGTGCCATGTCATTCAGTGCCTTGATGCGTGACAAGTTGGCGTCGCTTAAATGCGTTTCTTTAAACGAGCCGCCACCGGGGCGGTTCATGCGCGCATCAGCGGGCACACCGTTCAGGTATTTGTTGGTCAACAAGCCCTGGGCCAACGGGCTAAACGCGATGCAGCCCATGCCCTCGTCTTCCAAGGTGCTGAGCAAGTCTTGTTCTACCCAGCGGTTGAGCATGCTGTAGGAGGGTTGGTGGATCAGCGGTGTCACACCCATACGCCGTAACAAGGCGGCTGCCTCGGCAGTCTTGGCCGCAGAGTAGCTAGAAATACCGACGTATAACGCTTTGCCTTGTTGAACTGCGCTGGCCAATGCACCCATGGTTTCTTCAAGCGGTGTATCGGGGTCGAAACGGTGTGAGTAAAAAATGTCCACATAGTCCAACCCCATGCGTTGCAGGCTTTGGTCTAGGCTTGCCAACAGGTACTTGCGTGAACCGCCACCTTGACCATAAGGTCCAGGCCACATGTCCCAGCCTGCTTTGCTGGAGATGATCAACTCGTCGCGGTAGGGTTTGAAGTCACGGCGCAGGTGTTCGCCAAAATTAATTTCAGCGCTACCTGCAGGTGGGCCGTAGTTGTTGGCCAGATCAAAGTGCGTGATGCCCAAGTCAAACGCTGTGCGCAGCATGTCACGCTGCGTTTGCATGGAAGTGGCATCGCCAAAGTTATGCCACAACCCCAAAGTGATGGCTGGCAAGCGCAGGCCACTGTTGCCTGTGCGTCGGTAGGCCATGCCTGCATCGTAGCGTTTGGCGTTGGGGTGGTAGGTGTCGATTTGGGTCATGGTGAGCCTTTCAGTCTGTCAATACGTCAAAAGAGGCGCTTTATTTGGGTTGCAGCTTGGCAAAGGCCTGCGCCATGGCTGAGCCTGCAACTGGTGTGCTGTGTGAGGCATGGCTGCGCTGATTGTGTTGTGGACGCTGCGCAGACCGTGGTGCCTGTTCGAACTTATTATCGCGGGGTGAGTCCCGCTTGGTCGTCGCAGGCGCGTCGAGCTTCATGGTCAGGCTGATGCGTTTGCGCAGCGCATCAACTTCCACCACGCGCACTTTTACAATGTCGCCGGTCTTGACCACTTCATGGGCGTCTTTGACAAATCGGTTGCTGAGTTGGCTAACGTGCACCAACCCATCTTGGTGCACACCGATGTCTACGAACGCACCAAATGCAGCCACATTGCTGACCGTGCCCTCAAGCTCCATGCCTTCGCGCAAGTCTTTGATGTCTTCTACGCCGTCGTTGAACCTGGCCACAGCAAAGTCAGGCCGAGGATCGCGCCCAGGTTTTTCCAACTCCAGAAAAATATCTGAAACGGTGACATCGCCAAACTGCGGCGTCACAAACAGCTTGATCGGCATGGCTTTCAACAACTCAGGTTTGCCCATTAAGGCCTCAATAGGCTTGTTGGCATGGACCATGATGCGTTGCACCACGTCGTAGGTCTCTGGGTGCACACCGGTCATATCAAGTGGGTTGTCACCGCCGCGAATACGCAAAAAACCAGCGCTTTGCTCGTAGGTTTTAGCACCCAGACCACTCACTTCCAGCAGCTGCTGACGACTTGTGAATGCACCGTTGCTGTCGCGCCAACGCACCACAGCTTTGGCCACAGCACTGGACAAGCCCGATACACGAGACAACAACGGAATGCTGGCGGTGTTCAAGTCAACGCCGACGGCGTTCACGCAATCTTCTACAACTGTGTTGAGTTGTTTGACGAGGTCGTTTTGGTTCACATCATGCTGGTATTGGCCTACACCTATGGACTTGGGATCTATCTTCACCAACTCTGCCAATGGGTCTTGAACACGTCTTGCAATGCTGGCTGCGCCGCGCAAGGTCACGTCTACATCTGGCATTTCTTGGCTGGCAAACTCACTGGCGCTGTAAACAGACGCACCAGACTCGCTCACCACCAATTTTTGTGGTGTAACCAGATCGTCTTGCTTGGCCAGCAATTGAATAAGATCACCTGCGAGCTTATCGGTTTCACGGCTGGCGGTGCCATTGCCGATCGCGATCAGTGCAACCTTGTGCTTGATGCTGAGTTGCGTCAATGTGTGCAAGGCACCGTCCCAGTCGCGTTTGGGTTCGTGTGGATAAACAGTGGCGGTATCCACCAATTTGCCTGTGGCATCAACCACGGCCACCTTCACACCTGTGCGGATACCTGGGTCTAGGCCCATTACAGATTTGCTGCCAGCAGGTGCTGCCAACAACAGATCGCGCATGTTGTCACCAAAAACTTTGATGGCTACTTGCTCCGCGGATTCGCGCAAGCGTGTAAACAGGTCGCGCTCTACCGACAAGCTCAGCTTCACGCGCCATGTCCAAGACACGCATTTGCGCAGCAAGTCATCGCTTGCTCGTCCGCTGTGTCGCCAGCCAATTGCTTGGGCGATCATGCCTTCTGCCAGGCTGTGGGGCTTTGCAGAGGTGGCATGAAGGTTGTCTGCTGCTGGGTCTTCTGGCACCACAAGCTTGACATCCAACATATTGAGACTACGCCCTCTAAATACGGCCAGTGCGCGGTGTGACGGCACACGCCAAATGGGCTCGTCATAGTCAAAATAGTCTTGGAACTTGGCCGTATCTGCATGCTTTTCATCTTGTCCGGTGGCCAGTTTGCTGTGAAACAAGCCCTCGGTCCACAACCACTCCCGCATGCGCTGAACCAAGGCGGCGTTTTCTGCCCAGCGCTCACTCAAAATATCACGCACGCCATCCAACACCGCTTGCGTGGTGGTGAAATCTTCGCCCGCCTCACCTTTTTCGCTTCGCACGAATACCAGCGCTTGGGCTAGCGGGTCTAAATCTGGATTGGCCAGCAACGCATCTGCCAAAGGTTCTATACCAAACTCTTTGGCAATTTGCCCTTTGGTGCGGCGTTTGGGCTTAAAGGGCAAGTACAAGTCTTCGAGTTCTTGTTTGGTCGCGGCGCCGGCAATGGCACTGGCCAAAGCTGGGCTCAGCTTGCCTTGCTCTTCAATGCTACTGAGGACTACCAGGCGTCTGGCTATGAGCTCCCTGACGTAACTTAAACGGGCCTCTAGCTCGCGCAATTGAATGTCGTCTAGTCCGTCTGTCACTTCTTTGCGGTAGCGGGCTATAAATGGCACGGTTGCGCCACTGTCTAACAAATCAATAGCAGCTTGTGCTTGCTGCGGGCGAATTCGTATTTCCTGCGCCAATTGCGCTGCGATATCGGTCATGTGTTGGCTTGGCAGCCCTGTTACAGGCTGTCTGGTTGGGTGGTAAGTGATGGCTTTTATGGCTGAGTCCAGCAGTTTGCCATAGGCCTTGAGGTCAAACCCTAGGATAATTTTTTTCGCGGGTTGCGACTTGTTGTAATTAATAACCTAGTACTATTAAAATAATATAAATATTATGTTTTGAGTACTTTATGAACAACGACAAGCGCAGCGTTTCTCGCTATTTGTATATTGCAGCAGTTGCCATTATCAGTTTGGCCGCCTATGTGTGGGCCGTCAGCAGCATGGCCAATCACCAGCAAAGCCCTTACGCTTTAGACAAGGTTAGCGAAACGCCCATACCCAAGTGGGATTTTTTTAGCTTGTGGAATGACTCGCTGGCCAGCAGTTGCAATACGGTTGCAAAACAACTGGGTATGAAGCCGCAAGCTTGTCGCACCGCCATAGTCAACAAACGCATGGAGTGTTACAAGCACGTTGGAGCTCAAGCGCCTGATCAGGTGGGCGACACCGGCTTGGCTGACGACCTGTCACGCAAGTACATGCAGTGCGTCACACCTTACCAGTATTGCCAAGCACTCAGCACCACCCGCACACCCCTGTTGGCGTTGTGCAGTGCTGGCGCACGTGACGGCGTGCGCAGCGCTTATAGGGGTATGGCACAGCAAGCCAGCTGATCAGCCTTCAGACCGGCGTAAAGCTTCTCGAAGCTGGCTACCCACAACAGGGCGCAACTCAAACGGATCAGGCGGCTGTTGACCTGCCACCAATGCTGTGAACCTCGCTTCGACACTGGCCAATGCCTGCGGGTGGCTGTAGATGTAGAACTGGTCATCCCTAACCGCATCAAATACCTTGAGAGCGATATCTGCCGCGCTGACACGTCCGGAGCTGACGGCTTTTTCTGACATAGCCTGTCCAATGAGCTGGCTTTGTGTCGCTGTACCGGCTTTTAATTCAGTAGGTCTGTTGCGATGGCTTTGACTGATACCAGTTGGTACAAAGTACGGACACAACACACTGGCACTGATTTGATCGGTGACCAGGTGTAAATCTTGGTACAAGGTCTCAGTCAACGCAACAACAGCGTGTTTGGATACGTTGTAGATCCCCATGTTTGGGGCCGTTAACAAACCAGCCATTGAGGCGGTGTTGACAATATGCCCCTGGTAATTTGGATCGGCTTTGGCCGCGGCCAGCATCATGGGCGTAAACAAACGCACGCCATGAACCACACCCATCAAGTTCACACCCAACACCCATTGCCAATCCGCTGCGGTATTTTCCCAAATGAGGCCACCAGCGCCAACACCCGCGTTGTTGAATACAACATGTGGTGCGCCAAACTTCGCCAACACATCCGCCGCCATGTGCGCCATCGCGGACTCGTCCGACACATCAATCACCCGGCTCAAGACCTGCGCGCCAGTGGCGGCTATTTCTGCCTCCGCGGCTTGTAATGCATCGGCTTGCACGTCTAGCAACACCAAGTTCATCCCTTTGGCCGCACCAATACGTGCACACGCCAAACCAAAGCCAGAGCCAGCACCAGTGAGTACGGCCGTTTTACCTTCAAAGTTATGCATACGGTTGTCTCTGTTGTTGAAAAAAACTCACAGTTGAAATTGAGAATGCATCCCGAATTTCAACAATTGGCTATCAGCTATCAGCTATTAATCTTGACAAGTTGTTTGCCAAAGTTTTTACCCTTCAACAAGCCCAAAAAGGCTTCAGGGGCAGCAGCCAACCCATCAGCTACTGTCTCGCGGTACTTGAGTTTGCCGCTCGCCACCATGGTGCCCAGTTCTTGCAGTGCAGGTGGCCACAACTCCATGTGCTCGCTCACGATAAAGCCTTGTATCTTGATACGGTTGACCAAGATGAGAGATGGGTTTTGCATAGGCAAGGGCTCACCGTTGTAGCCGGCAATCATCCCGCACACAGCGATACGCGCAAAGGCATTGGTACGCAGCAAGACAGCGTCCAAAATAGGACCGCCAACACTTTCGAAATAGCAATCCACACCATCAGGTGTCACTTCTTTCAGCGCTCGGTATAGGGATTTTGGATCTGTGTGGGCCTTGTAATCTACATAGGCATCAAAGCCAGCTTCGTTGACCAGAAAATCACATTTATCTTGCCCACCAGCGATACCTACCACGCGACAACCGCGCGCCTTGGCCAATTGTCCGACGGCCGTTCCTACCGCGCCGCTTGCTGCACTGACCACAACTGTCTCGCCTGCTTTTGGCTCGCAAATATGATGCAAGCCGACCCAGGCCGTGACTCCCGGCATACCTACAGGGCCTAAATAGGCACTCAATGGAATCAGCTCGGTACTGACTTTGCGCAGCATGCCGGGCGTATTGCCATTGACAACGCTGTATGTTTGCCAGCCACCCATGCCAACCACGGTGTCGCCAACTTGAAACTTGGGGTGCATGCTGGCCTCAACGACGCCAACGGTTCCACCGATCATGACTTCGTCTAGAGGCTGAGGTTGGGCGTAGCTTTTGCCCGCATTCATGCGTCCACGCATGTAGGGGTCTAGGCTCAAAAAATGGTGTTTAACCAATACGTCGCCGTCTTTAAGGGCTGGGGTGTCCGATGTTGTCAGTTCAAAGTTGTCTACAGAAGGCTCGCCTTCGGGACGACTTTTTAAAACGATTTGTTGGTTGCTTGGCATGGTGATGTCTCCTAGGGGTAAACCAAAGCCCTGGGGCACATGGTTTGAAAATGTAGAAAGTAACAGGCAGTTGTTGGACTTGTAACTAGTTTTTATTGAGTTTGTGCACCTTGCCTGTGGCTGATGCCAGACGCGGTATGAACTTAAAGGTGCCGCTGGCGTGGATACACAAGCGGCCCTTTGAGTCAAATACCTTGGCGTCTGTAAATGCCATGGTGGCGGTGCGGTGCAGCAGCGTGGCAACCGCTTCTAAGCGACCAATAGCTGGTTGCATAAAACTGGTCTTCATTTCAATCGTTACGCACCCCATGTCAGGCTCCACACTGCGCGCAGCGTGTGCCATGGCCACATCCATTAATGTCATGCTGGCCCCACCGTGTGTGACGTCAAAGGAATTGAGGTGCTCTGGTGCAGGCGTGTAAGCAAGGCGGGCTTGACCATCGGCCATTTCAAGCAGCTCAAAGCCCAGCAATTCCACAAAGGGGATACGTACAGAAAAATCCATTAAACGCCCTAGCCTCCAACCAATGCGCTGACACCACCGTCAACGGCCAGCCATTGGCCAGTGATGTGCTTGCCGGCGTCGCTGGCGTACAGCAAGCACAAGCCTTTTAAGTCTTCATCATCACCTAAACGTTGTAATGGAGCGCCCGCCTTGAGTCGATCTTCTCCCATGGTTTCAAGCAATCCCTTGGTCATTTTGCTGGGGAAAAAACCTGGGCAAATGGCGTTCACCGTGATGCCGTAATGCCCCCACTCGCCTGCCAGCGCGCGCGTGAAGTTCAGCACCGCACCTTTAGAGGTGTTGTAGGCAATGGTTTTCATGTCGACTGGGTTGCCACCTAGGCCTGCAATAGACGCCACATTGATAATGCGCCCTGATTTGTTGTCAATCATGCATTTTTTGGCGACCAACTGGCTGAGCAAGAAGTAGCCACGCACGTTGAGGTTCATGATCTTGTCCCACGCCTCAAGGGGGTGGTCCTCTGCAGGTGCACCCCATGCTGCGCCAGCATTATTGACCAAAATATCAATGTTGCCCATGCGCTGTAAGGTTTCATCAACCACGTGTGCGATGCTGACTGGGTCGGCGCAGTCGCCGGCTACCCACCGCGCGTCAATACCGCGCGACTGCAGGTGGGCAACGCCCTCTTCTAGCTCGGCTGATTTACGAGCGGTGATCATGATTTTGGCGCCAGCTTCACCCAAGGCTTCGGCCATTTGCAAACCTAAGCCGCGTGAGCCGCCAGTGACAAGGGCGTTTTTGCCCTCTAAATTAAACAGTTGTTGAATGCTTCTTGTCATCGCAATGTCTCCTACAAAGTTAGTGGGGGGTTAAAAGGTGTAATCCATGCAATGGCGCGAGGCCACTGCTTGCTTCATAAATACTTTGACCGGTCCGTGGTCCGGGTGTTGTTGGTAGGCATCCAACGCGTCTTGCGATATGAATGCGCTGTTCAGGACCAAATCACAGGTACAAGCCGCGTTGTCAGAGCCTAGAGCCACTTCAAACTGCTCAATGCCGGCCACCAAATTCGCACACCGATCTAGCAACGCCACAGCCTGTGACAAGTTGTCGGCTTTGCTGCCCGTTGCGGTGTGGTCTTTAAATGACCAAAAAACGATGTGTTTTATCATGGGTTGGCTGTTCTTTAAAACGCTTCAATGGCCATATCAGCACATGTTGAGTCACGGGTTTGAGCCACGTGCAACCACGCAGCTGTTTTTGGCAACTCGTACCTAAAAAAGTAGGCACACGACGCCAAGCGCCCGGTGTTTGCAGCGCTGGACGCGACACTTGCCGTCATGGCAACATCCAACCATATCCAAGCCAACACCACATGACCAAAGGCCTGCATGTAAGGCACCGCATTTGCTAACGCTTCACGTGCATTGGGTGGGCCGTCAAAAGTCCAGATAGCTTGCGTGGCTTGGGCCAGCGCGTCGGTGTGCGTGTGAAGCTGGTCTGCGTACATTGCTAGATGCGGGTGACTCTTGGCCGCTGTTGCTGTGGCTTGTATCCGCTCAACCAACAACACTAAAGCCTTGCCGTTGTTCATGGTGACTTTGCGTCCCAACAAGTCCATCGCTTGCACACCATGTGTGCCTTCATGAATCATGTTCAAGCGGTTGTCACGCCAGTATTGCTCGACTGGAAAGTCACGTGTGTAACCGTAGCCACCGAGTACTTGAATGGCCAAGGAGTTGGCCTCAAGGCACCACTCGCTAGGCCAGCTTTTAACAATGGGTGTGAGGACCTCAAGCAACAGGTGAGCTTGCTTGCCATCATCGCTGTCGCCATCGCTTGTTTTGAGTGTGTCGACCAACCGTGCGCAGTACAAAGCCAACGCAAGGGCGCCTTCACTGTAACTTTTTTGGGCCAGCAACATGCGCTTGACGTCTGCGTGCTCAATGATGGCCACTGGCGGGGCACTTGTGTCTTTGCCAGCGCCGCCAATGTGGCGGCCTTGGGGCCTATTTTTAGCGTAGTCTAAACTGACTTGATAGCCGGCGTATCCCAGCATAGTGGCGGCCATGCCAATACCAATACGAGCCTCGTTCATCATGTGCATCATGCACTTGAGGCCTTCGCCAGGCTTGCCAACAAGATAGCCAACAGCGCCGGCTTTACCGTCAACTGGGTACTTTCCTTCGCCAAAATTGAGCAAGGTGTTGGTGGTGCCGCGCCAACCACACTTGTGATTCAAGCCTGCCAATGCCACATCGTTGCGCACACCAGTCAACTCGCCAGCCTCGTTCACCAGGTGTTTGGGAACAATGAACAGAGAAATGCCTCTGGTACCCGGTACCAGTTGCCCGTTGACATCGGGAATTTTGGCCAGCACCAAGTGAATAATGTTGTCGGTTAGCTCGTGCTCACCGCTGGATATCCACATCTTGTTGCCGTGTAAACGGTAGCGCGCGCCCAAGGCTTCGGTGTCACAATCTGCACCATCAGGTATCGCACGCGTCAAAATGTCGCTCAGACTTGAGCCAGCCTGCGGCTCTGACAGGCACATGGTGCCGCTGAACCGGCCACTGAGCTCATGTCTTGCAAAGACGTCTTTTTGTGTGTCGGTGCCGTGCGCCATCAGCAAGTTGGCGTTGCCAACTGTGAGTAAGCCGCTGCCCATGCTCACAGAAGCAGCGGCAAAGAACGCATTGGCCGCCGACTCTATGGTGTGCGGCAGTTGCATACCGCCCCACTCGTAGTCTTGACTCGCTGCCAACATACCCGACTCGGCATAGGCGGCGTTGGCATCGTGCGTGGCTTGTGGCAAGTGCACACGCTCACCATCAAAATGGGGCTCCTGCGTGTCGACAAGGCGGTTGAACGGTGCAAATTTCTCACGCGCAATGCGCTCGCATGTATCAAGTACCGCATCAAAGGTTTCGCGGTTGTGGTCTTCAAAGCGCGCCAGCGTATTGAGGTTCTCGACTTTCAACCAGTCGTACAACAAGAAGTTGAGCGTGTTGCGCAAGGCCATGTGCAGCGATTCCTTTTCAGCGGTAGCGGTGTATGTTGACGGTGGTACGGCTTATAAAACCTCAAATACACCAGCGGCGCCCATACCGCCACCAATACACATGGTCACGCACACCCGCTTTGCACCGCGGCGTTTGCCTTCAATCAGGGCGTGGCCTGTTAGTCGCTGACCGCTCACACCGTAAGGGTGGCCCAAGGCTATGGAGCCGCCGTTGACGTTGAGTCTGTCGGCCGGTATGCCCAAGCGGTCACGGCAGTACAACACTTGCACGGCAAAGGCTTCGTTGAGTTCCCACAAGTCAATGTCATCAACTGTTAAGCCTAATTTTTTCAACACCTTAGGTACCGCAAAAACAGGTCCAATGCCCATTTCATCTGGCTCACAACCAGCGACAGCAAAGCCTAAAAAGCGACCCAGTGGTTGCAGCCCTTTTTGACTCACCAATTTCTCATTCATGATCACGCAAGCACCCGCACCGTCAGAAAACTGGCTGGCGTTACCGGCTGTTATGACGCCACTTGGTAGCGCGGAACGGATACCAGAAATGCCGTCTTTGGTGGTGCCGTCGCGAATACCTTCGTCGTGTTCAACCGTTACCTGTTTGGTCATCAGACCCCGCTTTTTATCAGCCACACCCATGGTCACGGTAATGGGGGCTATTTCATCGGCAAACAAACCTGCTGCGCGTGCCGCAAACGCGAGTTGCTGGCTGCTGGCGCCGTATTCATCCATGGCGTCGCGCGATATGTTGTAGCGCTTGGCCACTTGCTCAGCGGTTTGCAGCATGCTCCAGTAAATTTCTGGTTTTTGCTTGGCCAAGCTGAGGTCGTTGATCATGTGCAAGTTCATCTCTTGTTGCACACAAGAAATACTTTCCACGCCACCAGCCACAAAGGTGTCTGCCTCGCCGGCAATCACGCGCTGCGCAGCCAAGGCAATGGTTTGCAAACCAGATGAGCAAAAACGGTTGACCGTCATGCCGGAGACCTCAACAGGACAGCCAGCCTTGATGGCAATTTGACGGGCGATGTTCGCGCCTGTGGCTCCTTCGGGGTTGGCGCAACCCATGATGACATCTTCAACTTCGCCGGCCTCGATGCCGGCACGGGCAATAGCTTGAGCCACGGCGTGTCCACCCAAGGTGGCTCCGTGGGTCATGTTGAAAGAGCCCTTCCAGCTTTTGGCCAAAGGCGTGCGTGCAGTAGAAACAATCAATGCGGATGTCATAGCTTTAATCCTTGTTCAATCAGTGCGGCGCTCTGGCCGCAATTCAAATTAATATGTGCAATAAGTCAGTGTTCGGACAGAGGGCTGAGCCTTACCCGCGGTGCCAGCCTTGGCTTTAACCGGTAAACGTTTTGCCCTCAGCAACCAATCGCGCAAGCAGCGGTGCGGGTTGCCAAAATGTGGCGTCGTCTTGGGGGTTGGCGGCAAACTGTTGCATGCGTTGTGCCACGTTGAACAAGCCATACTCGTCCGCGTAGCGCATCGGGCCCCCGCGCCACAGCGGAAAGCCATAACCTGTGAGGTAGACCATGTCTATGTCACTTGCTTTGCTGGCAATGCCTTCTTCCAAAATATGCGCAGCCTCGTTGATCAGGGAGAACACCAAGCGGTGCACGATTTCTTCATCGCCAATCTTGCGTGTTGGTGTGCCTAACTTGGCACGGTGCTCGGACACCATGTCTTCAACCAATGTGCTTGGAATAGCTTTGCGCTGGCCTGGCGCATAGTCGTACCAGCCGGCACCCGTTTTTTGACCATAGCGTCCCAACTCACACAACAGATCAGCTGTTTTGCTGTAAGTGATGTCTGGCTTGTCGATGGCGCGTCGCTTGCGAATCGCCCAACCAATGTCGTTGCCAGCCAAGTCACCCATGCGGAATGGACCCATGGCAAAGCCAAACTTCTCAACGGCCTTGTCAACTTGGGCAGGTGTACAGCCTTCATCTAACAAGAAGCCAGCTTGTCGGCTGTATTGCTCAATCATTCGGTTGCCAATAAAGCCGTCGCACACGCCAGACACCACAGATGTCTTTTTGATGCGCTTACCCAAAGCCATAACGGTTGCCAACACGTCTTTCGCAGTTGCTTTACCACGCACCACTTCCAGCAATTTCATCACGTTGGCGGGACTGAAAAAATGTGTGCCAATGACATCTTGCGGGCGCTTGGTAAAGGCCGCAATTTGGTCGACATCTAAAGTCGAGGTGTTGGACGCCAAAATAGCGCCAGGCTTCATCACCGCGTCGAGTTGCTTGAAAACCGCCTCTTTGACATTCATTTCTTCAAACACCGCTTCAATCACCATGTCTGCGTCTTTGAGGTCGTCGTAGGTCAGCGTGGTAGACAACAGCCCCATGCGCTGGTCCAACACTTCTTGGCTTAGTTTGCCTTTTTTGACTTGCGATTCGTAATTTTTAAGAATGGTGGCCACGCCACGGTCCAAGGCCTCTTGCTTGGTCTCGAGCATGACAACGGGCATACCGGCATTCAGGAAATTCATACTAATACCACCGCCCATGGTGCCAGCACCAATCACAGCAATTTGCTTGATCTCCCGCTTGGGTGTGTCAGCGGGTACATCTGGAATCTTGCTGGCAGCACGGTCAGCCATAAACACATGGCGCAAGGCGCGGCTTTCTGCTGTCCACATGAGGTTGATGAACAGGTCACGTTCAAAGGCCATGCCGTCTTCAAACTTGCGTTTGGTCGCGGCTTGTACTGCATCCAAACACTTCTCTGGTGCTGGAAAGTTTTTAGCCGTGCCGCGCACCATGTTGCGCGCAAATTGGAAATAGGCATCCCCATCTGGGTGTTTGCACTTGAGGTCACGCACCAACGGCATTGGACGGACATCGGCCATGTCAGTGGCAAAGGCCTTGGCCTCCTCTAGCAAACTGTCAGCACTGGCTGCCATTTTGTTAAAGAGTTGTTGACCTGGGATAGCTGCCAACATGTCACTGCTGACTGTGTCGCCACTGACGATCATGTTCAATGCTGCTTCAACGCCAATAACGCGCGGTAAACGTTGCGTACCACCAGCACCTGGCAACAAACCCAGCTTGACTTCAGGCAACGCCACTTTGCAGTTTGGCGCGGCAACGCGGTAATGGCATCCCAATGCCAACTCCAAGCCGCCACCCATGCACACAGAGTGGACGGCAGCGACCACAGGCTTGTTGGACTGTTCCAACAGCTTGATAACGCTGAGCAAGTTTGGCTCAGCCATGGCCTTGGGTGAGCCAAATTCACGGATATCAGCGCCGCCTGAAAAGGCTTTTCCTGCACCAGTAATGACAATGGCGGTAATGGCCTTATCGGCATTGGCCTGTTCCATGGCCGCGGCAATGCCTTGGCGCGTAGACAAACCCAAGCCATTAACAGGCGGGTTATCTAGGGTAATTACGGCGATGTTGCCGCTGGCTTGGTAATGCGCAGTCATGAGGCCTCCGGTAAATGTTTAAACAATTGGCTTATAAAAAAGAAAAAAGAACGCTCGTTCGATTTTGATCAATGGTAGCGCTAAATTGTGTGACGCTTGTCTCAGTTGGGACAAACTAATGCGGCACCAGCTTGTGTCACGTCACTGGCGAGCATGCACGGCCCGCCGTGCTTGCAGGGTGATGTAAGCGCTCATAAGAGGCACCAACCACAAGGCCGAGCGCAGCGACGTAACGTGGGCCAACCAACCGAGCAGTGGGGGCGCGATCAACATGCCCATAGTGCCCATAAACGCCACAGTCGCGAGAGCCTGTCCGCCACTGCCAGCGTCTATCTGACCCGCACAGCGCATCAAAACTGGCACGGCCAACGCCATGCCGCAACCGACAACAGCGTAGGCTGGCAAGACCACCCATACAGTAGGAGCCACCAAGCTGGTAGCCATACCTAAGGCGCCTAGACTGCCGCTGAGTTGCAACACCCGAACATTTCCCAGGGCATCAATGACGGGGTCGCCAAACAAGCGAACCACCACCATGGCAAAGGAAAACGCGGCGAAAGCCATGGGGGCCTGCGACAAGCTGACGCCAACAATGTCACGCATGAACAAACCGCTCCAATCGCTCACTGCGCCCTCTACCATATAGGCGCCAACCACCATAGAGCCGACCAGCAACACGGGTGCTTTCAGTTGCAGTCTGGGCGCACGTCTGGGGGTGTCGACGTCGCTGTCTTCTTGCAACAAAGCGCTGCTGTTGAACCACAAGCCACACGCGCACAACAAGCCCACCAGAGCCATAAAAGTCCAGGGCGGAACATGCCAGTTCAATGCCAGACCAACGCCCAATGCACCTAACAAAGCACCCACACTCCAGCACGCATGAAAACGTGCCATGAGCGAGCGTTGCATGTGGCGTTCTTGAACAACAGCTTGTGCGTTGATCGCTACATCCATGGCGGCAGCAGGAATACCAACGGCAAATAAGCTGGCCGATAACCACCACAAATTAGGCGCAACCGCAATGACAGGTAAACAACAAGCCATGCTTATGCCGCTGACAATGGTCAACTGAGCGCTACCAACTCTGGCCAACAAGTGTCTTACCAAGGGGAACGTTAACAAGCCGCCAATGCCGGCACACAACAGCGCCAAACCCACTTGGTCATGGCTTAGGGCTCGGGTATCACGCATCCAAGGGATCAGTCCCAACCAAGTACCAAACATCACACCCAGCGCCCCAAAAGCGGCGCGTAGCGTCCAAATAGCGTGCGTCATAAACAAGTTACAAAAAAATACAACACCTGAATCGGGGGTGTTTGACGATGATACCGCCGGAGCAAGTCAGCAGATGTAAGCGAACACGAGCGATGGGCGCAGACAGCTCTCAACCATTCACCTCAAGCCACATGTGTCTCACATCGGCGCGATCACGCAGTTGGTCTGGCGTGCCCTCAAAGGCAATGCGTCCGTGGCCCATAACGGCCACGCGGTCAGAAATACGCATCGCAATGGTGAGTTTTTGCTCAATCAGCAACACACTCACACCCTTACTTTTAAGCATAGTGAGGTAGTCTGCAACTTGGGCCACCACCAGAGGTGCCAAGCCCTCGGTTGGCTCATCAATGATGATGAGGTCTGGATCACCCATTAGGCTGCGACACAGCGTCAGCATTTGCTGCTCGCCACCGGACAACACACCTGCTTCGGTGTTAGCGCGTTCTCGGAGCTTGGGAAACAGTTGGTACATGTCTTCAAACGACCAACGTGGCTGGCGGTTGCTTGTTTGCTGACCCAGCATTAAGTTTTGCGCAACTGTCAGCTTTGGGAAAATATCGCGAGACTCTGGTACGTAGGCTATGCCTGCCCGTGCCATTTTGAAAGGCGGGTCACCCAACACATTGACCCCACGCCACTGCACGGCGCCAGTGGCTTGTACAAGCCCCATGATGGCCTTGGCCAGTGTCGAGCGACCAGACCCGTTGCGTCCCAGCAGTGCCACAATTTCACCTTTGGCAATGGACAGGTTCACGCCGTGCAAGATGTGACTCTTGTCGTAAAACGCGTGTAAGTTGCTGATGATCATGCGCCGTCCTGCACCTCTACCACCCCACCCAAATAGGCTTCTTGCACACACGGGTTGTTGTTGACGTTGTTGGGTGTATCGAATGCGACCACTTCCCCGTAAACCACCACTGCAATCCGGTCTGCCAACTCAAATACCACCCCCATGTCGTGCTCTACAGTCAACACAGTTTTACCCTCCGTGACGAGTCGAATCATGCGTACAAAACGGCTGGTTTCTTCAGCGCTCATACCTGATGTGGGCTCATCCAACAAAATAACGTTGGCACCGCAAGCAATGGTGATACCCACTTCAAGAGAGCGCTGCTCCGCGTAGGTCAGGTTCATGGCCAACACGCCGCGTTTGGCCTGCAAACCCAGCATATGCAGCAACTCACAGGCTTTTTGGTTGGCATCGGTTAAGCCAGACAAGGCGCGCCAAAAGTTGTAGCGGTACCCCAGCGACCACAACATGGCGCAGCGCAGATTTTCATACACGCTGAGCTTGGGGAAAATATTGGTGATTTGAAAACTCCGCGATAAGCCCAAACGGTTGATCTCAAACGGTCGCAAACCAACAATGGACTGGCCATGCAGCAATATATCGCCCGCGCTTGGCCTACAGCGCCCGCTTATGAGGTTGAATAGGGTCGATTTGCCCGCGCCATTTGGGCCAATGATGGCCACCCGTTCACCGCTTTGAACATCCAAATCAATGCCGCGAATAATTTCGGTTGAACCAAAGTTTTTACGTACATTGCGCAGTTGTAACGCTGCTTGTGTCATTGCGCAGCTTTCTGTGTGCGTTCAATAAACACCTGAACTTGATGCCAATCGGCCATAAAGCGACGTCTTTCCCGCTCAAACAAAACCATGCCTACGACAGCCAACACGCCAGCTTGTGCCCAGGGCAAGGCGCTAGCCGTGTCCCATGCTGTTGCGTACATGCGCAGCACTGGGTCTAGACCTGCGTTGAGCTGGCGGTGGTACATCATCTCCACCACCACGGTTATGCCAACGAAACCAGGCAATGAACCCAGTACCAAACGCAGGTAGGACTTGATCAAATAACGCATAAAGCCCTCTTGCCACACACGCACGTTGTGCAACAAGATACCGGCAACACCCCCTGGTGCAAACATCACCATGCATACAAAAATAAGGCCTAGGTACAGCAACCAAGCACTGGTGAGCTCCGACAACAATACCAGTGCCAACACCATCAATACAGCGCCCAACACAGGGCCGAAAAACACAGTCGCACCACCTACGAACGTAAACAACAGGTAAGCGCCTGATCGGTGCAAACTGACCACTTCAGCTGTCACCATTTCGAAATTTAAGGCTGACAGACCGCCTGAAATACCCGCAAAAAACCCAGCAAAAATAAAAGCAATGTAGCGGACCATTTGCGAATCAAAGCCCACGAACTCAACCCGCTCTGGGTTGTCGCGGGTGGCATTGAGCATCCGCCCGAGTGGTGTGCAAGTGAAGCCGTACATCAACGCTGTGCACACAAAAGTGTAAGCAGCTATGAGGTAATACAGCTGAATTTGAGGCCCATAACTGATGCCAAAGGTTGTGACATTGGTGACGCGGTTGCCACTGATGCCACCCTCGCCACCAAAAAAAACCGGGAACATCAAAGACATGGCCCACACCAATTCGCCCACACCAAGTGTGATCATGGCAAATGGCGTGGCCGCTTTTTTGGTGGTCACCCAACCCAACAGTACAGCCACCAGGGCCGCCCCTAAGCCGCCCGCGACAGGAATGAGGCTCACAGGCAACCACCACTGGCCATCACTCACAAGGTTAAGGGTATGAATGGCGAGGAACCCACCCATGCCAGAGTAAACGGCATGGCCAAAACTGAGCATGCCACCTTGTCCCAGCAGCATGTTGAAGCTGAGACACACGATGATGGCAATGCCCATTTGCGACAGCAGCGTGCGTGACAAAGAACTGTCAAACACTGTAGGGGCCAGCAGCAACACCAAGGCAAACAGCCACCACACACCGTACCGTTTCATAGCGCTCATCCTTCGCGCTGACCCATCAAGCCACGCGGCCTGACAACCAACATGACAACCAGCAGCAGGTACGGCAATATGGGCGCAACTTCACTCAACTTTAGACGCCAAAACACATAGCCCAATGCATCGGGGGACAGCGTGTGACCGAAGTTGCCCAGCAGGCTGACAACTGAGCCATCAATTGAGATTGCAAATGTTTGTACGAGGCCAATCAAAATGGAGGCGAAAAAAGCGCCCACCAGAGAGCCCAAACCACCCACCACCACCACCACAAATACGATACTGCCAACAGTTGCGGCCATGCCAGGCTCGGTGACGAAAGCGTTACCGCCAATGACACCTGCCAAACCAGCGAGTGCGGCACCCCCGCCGAATACGACCATAAACACGCGTGGTACGTTGTGGCCCAGGGATTGCACCATGTCCGGGTGCGTCAGAGCAGCTTGAATCACCAAGCCCATGCGGGTTTTTGTCAGAAGTTGCCAAATGGTCAGCAACATCACAATGGCCACACCCATCATGAAGCCACGGTACAGCGGAAATTGAATGCCGTACAAGGTGAACAATGGGCCATCCAACATATCGGGTACTCGGTAGTCCACAGAGCTGCGGCCCCAAATAAGTTGCACCAGCTCCACAATGATGTAACTCAAACCAAAGGTAACCAACAATTCGGGCACGTGGCCCATGTGGTGGACACGGCGCAGAACCCACTTTTCAAACAACGCGCCAGCAATGCCAACGCCTATGGGGGCTAGGAGCAGAGCCGGCCAAAAGCCTATGAGAGCTGAAATACTGTAAGCAAAATAAGCACCCAGCATGTAAAAGCTTGCATGGGCAAAGTTGATGACCCCCATCATGCTGAAAATAAGTGTCAAACCCGAACTCAGCATGAACAGCAACAAGCCATAGCTGAGCCCATTCAGCAAAGAAATGGCAAAAAATTCCATGTGTGACCCACTGGTGAACACGTTGAGGGCGGCAAAAAAGAACACATTGCGCTGTACAACGCATGGGCAGTCGAGAGCGCTTTACGAGCCGTGCTGCCTGTGAATTGGACGGGCTATGTATGCGAGGTTACGCACACCAGTTGCCATACACCAACTGTCAGTCTTGCCATCAGATTGAACATTGGTTGAAAGTGTAGCTTGTTTTTTTTGAAAGCTTGGTGCGTCAATGCCTGTAAAAGACGAGGCTTACGAGCCATATGTTTGGCCACAGCGCGTTGGGGAAACGTGCACCATGGGCTGGTAAATGGGTGTACTCAGGTCCTTAGCGATGCTGGAACAACAACTACATCAATGCCACTGTTGTCGAATGAGGTAAGCGTTTCCTAGTCCATCTTGGTCAGACTGCGTGGGGCTAGCCACAGGCCAGCAGGCCTGTGGCAGCGGACAGTGCCCAGCGTTAGTCTTGCGGCAGCTTGTAGTCTATAAGTTGCACGCGCAAAGCCATTTTTTGCATTTTACCGGTTGCGCCCAAAGGAATGGCGTCAACAAACACCACATCATCTGGAATTTGCCATTTGGCAATCTTGCCTTCAAAAAAGGCCAGTACTTCTTCCTTAGACACTTCAGTGCCTGGCTTTTTCACAACCACAACAATGGGGCGCTCGTCCCACTTGACATGGGCCATGCCAATACAAGCGGCCATAGACACACACGGGTGCGCCATGGCAATGTTCTCCACATCAATGGAGCTAATCCATTCACCGCCCGACTTGATCACGTCTTTGGATCTATCGGTTATTTGCATAAAGCCCTGTGCATCAATGGTGGCCACATCGCCAGTTGGGAACCAGCCATCTACCAACGGCGGTGGTGCCTCAGACTTGTAGTAGGTATCAATAACCCATGGACCCTTCACCAGCAAATCACCATAGCTTTTGCCGTCCCAGGGCTGCTCAATGCCGTGTTCATTGACAATTTTCATGTCAACGCCAAACACGGCACGGCCTTGCTTAAGAAGCTTGGTTCGGTCGCCATCTTTAGTGCCACCACTTTCTTTAATGACGCCTACTGTGCCCAAAGGTGACATTTCAGTCATGCCCCAAGCGTGAATGACGCGCACGTCGTAATTTTGCTCAAAACTGTCAAACATAGCGGGAGGGCAAGCCGAGCCGCCAATGACTGTGCGCTTGAGCGTTGAGAACTTGAGGCTGTTTTGTTGCATGTGTCCCAGCAGCATTTGCCACACAGTGGGCACACCTGCCGCCATGGTGACGCCTTCGGCCTCTATCAGCTTGTAAATGGACTCGCCATCCATAGCTGGGCCTGGAAAAACCAACTTGCTGCCGACAGCTGCTGCGGTGTAAGGAATGCCCCAGGCATTGACGTGGAACATGGGCACCACAGGCAATAAAGAGTCTCTGGAGCATAGATTCAAGGCATCTGGGAAAGCCGCGGCAAATGCGTGCAACATGGTCGAGCGGTGGCTGTACAGCGCAGCCTTGGGGTTACCCGTTGTACCACTGGTGTAGCACATACTAGAGGCGGTATTTTCGTCAAATTCATCCCATTCGTAGTGCTCGCTGTGACCTGCAATCCAAGTCTCATAGGCCCGCACGTTGGGGGCGCAGTCCAAAGCCTGTGCCGGCGTTTCGTCGCTGAGTGCAATCCAATGCTGCACAGTAGGACACTGGGCTTGTACAGCTTTAATCAGCGGCGCAAAGCTTGTGTCGAAACACACCACCGTGTCTTGTGCATGGTTGATGATCCAAGCCAGTTGTTGCGGTACCAACCGTGGGTTCAACGTGTGCAACACGCGCTGGCTTCCACTCACACCAAAGTACAGTTCCAGATGGCGGTAGCCATTCCAAGCCAGAGTTGCTACGCGCGCACCTGCTGGAATGTTGTCGGCGTCCAGAGCATGGGCCACTTGCTTGGCGCGTCTGGCAATGGTGGCCCAGTTGCTGCGGTGAATGTCGCCCTCAACACGACGCGACACAATCTCAGTATCGCCATGATGGCGCTGCGCATGCTCCAGCAACATATGAATCAATAAACCTTGTGACTGCATCAAACCCAACATGGCAACGTTTCCTTGTAAAAGACATATAACAACCCATTACATGCTACCTTGCCACAGGCCGTTTGTAATGAGCACAAACACGCAGGCCTGTCACACTGCGGACAAATGCCACTCGAGGCCCAAGCCCTTTGCGATGCCAGGCGCGCGCTCACAGATTAGGCAAGCACAATATTAAGATGTCCGGAATGTTTGAAAACCCATTACACACAGATTTCTTGAGCCAACTTGGCCACGACAGCGGCATTGGCTTCACAACGACCTGTTCAGCAACACCTTTGCAAGCGCCTCATGTAGCCGTCTTCAACAACAGCTTGCTGCAGCAATGGGGACTGCCATTCAGTGACGCGCAGTCAGAGCCTGGCGTCGTCGCCAGTGTATTGGGCGGCAACGTGCCATGGCCAGACACGGCAGTCACAAGCACCGCCAGTGTGTACAGCGGTCACCAGTTTGGTGTGTGGGCAGGCCAACTCGGTGACGGCCGTGCATTGATGCTGGGTGAGCTGTTGACTCTGGATGGGCATGTTGAGGTACAGCTAAAGGGTGCAGGCCCAACACCTTATTCACGGGGCGGAGATGGTCGCGCCGTTCTGCGCAGCAGCATCCGTGAATACTTGTGCAGCGAGGCCATGCATGGCTTGGGAATACCAACGACCAGGGCCTTGGCGCTGGTCGCATCTCCCACCACGGTCAGGCGAGAGGTGTTAGAAACCACTGCGGTTGTGACCCGTACGGCCCCTAGTTTTTTACGCTTTGGACATGTGGAGCACTTTGCGCACCACGGCGATCACGAGGCATTGCGCACCTTGGTAGACGCCTTGGTTGAACGCTATTTTCCTGAGCTAAGCGGTCTTGTCGGTGACCAGCGCATCGTGGGCCTACTAGGCAGCGTTGCACAACGCACTGCCACACTGATGGCGCAGTGGCAGTCCGTAGGTTTTTGCCACGGGGTCATGAACACCGACAACATGAGTCTGATCGGCCTAACGTTAGACTATGGTCCATTCCAGTTTCTAGACGCCTACATTCCCACACATATTTGCAACCACTCTGACAGTGGTGGCCGTTATGCCTTTAACCAGCAACCACAAATAGCCTACTGGAATTTGCACGCCCTGGCACAAGCTTTGGCCCCATTGATGGACAACAACACGCAAGCGGCGGGACAGTTGCAACAAGCACTTGCCCCTTACCCCACCCTGTTTTCAACGCATTACACATTGTTACTAACCAGCAAACTGGGCCTGGCTGCAGCAAATACACATCCTGAGGATGCCGACTTGATCAACGATTGGATGAGCTTACTTGCCCGCCAGGGCGTTGATCACACATTGGCTTGGCGCAATTTGGCAGCTACCAGCCAAGTCGCAGCCCCCAAACCGAATAACAATCCCCCTGCTGCATTAAGTATGTTGTTCAACGACTTGCCCTCACTGCACATGTGGTGGGCACGCTACATTGAACGTTTGCAGCTGTTGAGTGAGCCAGAACAGTTGAGCTGGGGCCATCGTATCAAGGCCACCAATCCCAAGTTTGTGCTGCGCAACCACCTGGCTCAAGATGCCATAATCGCGGCGCAGTCAGGCGACTGGTCAGTTTTTAATTCCTTAAAGACTGTGTTGGATACGCCCTTTGAAGAGCACCACACCTTCAACGAGTGGGCCAGCGTACCCCCGGCTTGGGCCGCAGATTTATCACTGAGCTGCTCGTCATAAATCACGCTCTCTTAATCCATTGATTCACAGTAGATAATTCCTCTATGCGCTTACTTTTAGACTTCTTTCCTATCGCCCTGTTTGTCGTGGCCTACAAATTAGGTGATATTTACACAGCCACCGCTGCCCTGATGGCTGCCACGGCTATACAAACCGCCCTGCTCTACAAAGTTGACGGCAAAGTGGCCACGGTTCAAAAAGCCACATTGGGCTTGATTGTGGTGTTCGGTACTTTGACCTTGGTCTTACAAGACCAGCGCTTTATACAGTGGAAGCCCACCGTGTTGTACGGGGCATTGGCCGTCGTCTTGGCAGTGGCCTTGTTGGTCTACAAGCGCAACTTGCTGCAACTGATGTTGGGTACACAACTTAAATTGCCCACCAATGTGTGGCGCAACTTGGCCTTAATATGGGCAGCGTACTTTGTTGCCATGGGCGTGCTGAATGCATTTGTAACCATGTATTACTCGCTAGACCAATGGGTAGAGTTTAAAATTTGGGGCTACGCTTTTCCAATCATATTTATAGTGGGCCAAGGCCTTTATATTGCTACGCACCTGCGCGAAGACCCGCCCAATACAGACCAGGAGCCCTCATGAACGAGGCATTGCCCATCACCGCCGATGCCATTCGTCAGTCATTACGAACCCATTTGGCTGCTGAACCGCTCGAAGTTATAGACGAAAGCGCCTCTCACGCCGGCCATGCAGGTGCCAACGATGTAGGCTGGGGCACGCACTTCCGAGTGCGCTTGCACAGCCCCCAATTTGTCGGCCAATCGCGTGTTGCCCAACATCGGCTTGTGTATGGGGCGTTGCAACCCTTTGTGGATGCAGGCTTACACGCTTTGGCCATCGAAATCTCGCCACCACCGCGTTGATGCCAACCGTCAACCGTGAATTCCTTTTAACCCATCACTCCCATTGTCTTGATATGTCTAAATTGAAGTTGTTGCTCCCATTCTCGCGCGTGTTGTGCACGTCTAGCGTTGCTGTCGCCTGCGTTATTGCCAGTCCCGTTTGGGCACAAAACATTGCTATCGTGAACGGCAAGCCCGTACCCAGCGCCCGCGTACAGATCATGGAGCGTCAAATGGCCGCCTCAGGCCAGCCAGTAACTGAGCAAGTATTGGCCCAAATACGCGACGAAGTCATCAACCGTGAGGTGCTGCTGCAAGCAGCGGCGGCGTTGGGACTAAACACCACACAAACCTATCAGGATCAAATGAGCTTGGCGCGTGAAAGCATTTTGATTCGCGCTTTATTGGCCGATTTTGAAGCCAAAAACCCCATCACTGACGCCGTGGTGGCAGCTGAATACAAGCGTATTGCCGAGAGCGATATGGCCCAAGAACACCGTGCAAGTCACATATTGGTTGAAACGCTGGCGCAGGCCAACGACGTGGTAGACGAACTGGCCAAAGGGGGCGATTTTGCGACCCTGGCCAAAAAGCTCTCTAAGGACCCAGGATCAGGCGCACAAGGTGGTGACTTAGGCTGGGCCAATGCCAGCGGCTACGTGCCAGAGTTTGGTGCGGCCATGGTCGCACTACAGGTCAACGAAACCAGCAAACCCGTGCAAACCCAGTTTGGTTTTCATGTGATTCGCTTGATTGAAACCCGCAAGAGAGACCTACCGCCGTTAGAGCAGGTGCGTGACCAAGTGGCAGATCAACTCAAAACAACGCGGTTGAATACTTTCCAAAACGAGTTGCGAGCCAAGGCCACTATTCAGTAAGCGGCTAGCAGCAGTTTGACCAGTGCTTGTGGCTGATCAACCATAGGGTCGTGTCCACAAGCCATTTCAAAACGACGCCACGACTTGTCAAAGTCTGTGGCGTTTTTTGTTGTCTGTGCGGACATGGCCGCTTGAACCCGCTCGCGGCTTATCTGTAGCGATGGCAAGGCCGGACTGACGCAGTCAATATAGGTTTTTGGCAAGGCCGCCAAGACCTCGTCTTGTATAACAACTTTGTCTTGGTACACGCCAAACGGTTGCGGTGTTTGGCGGCGGTTAACCCACTCTCTATCAGCCCCAAACAAGCCAAACACGCTGGCATCTGGTGGCGGTAAAAACACCCCACCCCCAGCAGTTCTGGCTTCTTTGATGCGCAATGCCATCACTTGCGGGTCTTGAAGGCTGGCCCAACTCTCGCCGTTATATGGAACGTGCGCGTCAAGATAAATCAGCGATTGCACAACATTGGGCATGAGCGTGGTCAGGTCGTAAGCCGCTTGCGTGATGACCATACCGGCGTAGCTGTGGCCAACCAACACCACACGTTGCCATTCGTTGGCCACCACTGTCGACACCACGTCTTGTACGTGTGTGGCCAAACGGATACCAGCACTTAAACAGTGGGCTCGCTCCCCAACACCAGTAAGGCACACGGCATGATTGGCAACGCCAGCTTGGGTCAGCAAAGGCTGCACGCGCTGCCAACACCAAGCGCCATGCCATGAGCCGTGCACCAAAACATACACTGTGTTGTTGTTCATTTTTTGAAGCAGTCGTGTAAATACACAGTAGTCACTCAGATATTGTAGGGGGCTGACTTTGAGTACGGGATGTGTGAGATGCCCTACAAAGACACTATTAAGACTGCTAGAAGGGTATTACCCCAACCAATTTCTTGCATTTGTCCACAAGTCTGCCCACGGGCTGGCTGCGCTGATATCGCCGTCTGTCCAGCTCATTTGAACGTTTCTAAACACGCGCTCTGGGTGCGGCATCATGGCGGTGAAGCGGCCATCTGGGGTTGTGACTGCCGTCAAGCCACCTTGGCTGCCATTGGGGTTTGCCGGGTATTGCTCTGTAGCTAGACCACTGTTATCCACAAAACGCATGGCTGCCACTACAGTGTCAGCTTGCCCGCGGTGCTCAAAATTTGCAAAGCCTTCGCCGTGTGCCACAGCTATGGGCAAACGCGCACCTTGCAGGCTGCTTAAAAACACACTGGGCGATGGCAGCACCTCGACCATGCTGAGGCGTGCTTCAAACCGCTGGCTCTGGTTGGTTGTGAAACGGGGCCATGCTTGCGCACCAGGAATCATTGGGGCCAATTCGGCAAACATCTGGCAGCCGTTGCACACGCCCAAGCCAAAGGTCGTGTCGCGTTGGAAAAACTGTTGGAACTGCGCGGCCAATGCCTCATTGAACACAATGCTTCGTGCCCAGCCAATGCCCGCACCCAACGTGTCGCCGTAGCTAAAACCACCACATGCCACCAACCCTTGGAAGTCAACGAGTCTGGCACGTCCAGCTTGCAAGTCGCTCATGTGAACATCAACCGCTTCAAAGCCGCCCATGTCAACGCTGTAAGCCATCTCAACATGTGAGTTCACGCCCTGCTCGCGCAAAACTGCCACGCGGGGACGCTTGGTATGAACGGCAGGGGCTGAAACCGTTTTTGTTGAGCGCTGAGCAGGTACAAACACATGCAAACCAGGGTCATTGGACAAGCCAATACCGGCGTGTTCTGTATCAGCACCTTGCGGGTTATCGCGCAAACGGCATATTTGCCAACTCACGCTGTCCCATAAGGCGTGAAGATCTGGCAGCGAGGCATCAAAAATAGATTGTGTATCGCGCCAAACTTGCACACGGCCTTTACCGACTGGCATGGCCGCAGTGTCTGGTCGTGTTTTACCCACCACGTGGCTGCACGCAGACAAGCCATGCTGACGCAATATTGCAAATGCTTGGTCGCGGTGATGCGTTGCCACTTGCAACACCACGCCCAACTCCTCGTTAAACAGGGCTTTAATGGATTGTTCTTGACGACGCGCGCTGACTTGCTGCGCCCAGTTTTTGCTGTCACCAACATCCATTTTGCTGTCGCCGATACCGTCACCTTCCAGCAGCAGCATGTCAATGTTGAGCGCTACACCCACGTTGCCAGCAAATGCCATCTCACACACGGTTGCCAGCAGGCCGCCATCGCTGCGGTCGTGGTAAGCCATCAGCAAGCCCTCGTCACGCATGGCGTTGACAGCATGAACGGTCGCAACCAGGTCGTTTGCATCGTCTAGATCTGGCGTGATGTCCCCGGTTTGGTTGAGAACTTGGGCCAGCATGCTGGCACCCATGCGCATACGGCCACGGCCTAGGTCTACCAGCAACAGGCTGGTATCGACTTCATCGCGGTTGAGTTGTGGCGTTAGCGTTGAGCGTACGTCATCTATTGAGGCAAAGGCCGTCACAATTAAACTAACGGGGGAGACCACCTTGTGGTCTTGTTGCTTGTCGTCTTGCCACTGTGTGCGCATAGACAAGCTGTCCTTACCAACAGGAATGGATACATTCAAGGCGGGACACAAGGCCATGCCAACCGCCTGCACGGTGTGGTACAGGGCAGCGTCTTCATAGGCTTCGCCACAAGCGGCCATCCAATTGGCCGAGAGTTTGATTTTTTCGAGATCTATGGGTGCAGCCAGTGCATTGAGAACCGCTTCAGCCACAGCCATGCGACCGCTTGCAGGCGCATTAAGTGAGGCAATTGGGCTGCGCTCGCCCAAGGCCATGACCTCGCCTGCAAAGCCTGTGAAATCAGCAAGGGTTACGGCACAGTCGGCCACTGGCACTTGCCACGGCCCAACCATTTGATCTCTATGTGTCAAGCCACCAACAGTTCTGTCACCAATTGTGATGAGGAAGCGCTTGGAAGCAACAGACGGCGCGCCCAAGACAGCAATGACAGCTTGCTCTAACTGGATGTCATCTAGCACCATAGGGCTGAAACTGCGCGTGATACTGCTCACGTCACGCGACAACCGTGGCATGGTGCCCAGCAACACATCCATGGGCAGATCTACAGCGCGCCCAGCAAGCGGTGATGCCGTTGTTGGTGTGTCTGTGCCGACCATCGGCAGGCGCTCGTCGGCCACCACCAGTTGGCGGTGTTCAGTGGCCACACCCACTACGGCAGCAGGACAGCGCTCACGCTGTGCCATGGCTTGCAATGCGGCCCAAGACTGCGGCGCTATGGCCAAGACATAACGTTCCTGGCTCTCGTTACACCACATCTCCTTGGCCGCCATGCCAGACTCTTCTAGTGGAATGGCTGATAAGTCAAAAAATGCGCCCCGCCCTGCGTCATTGGTGAGTTCAGGAAAAGCGTTGGACAAACCGCCAGCGCCTACATCGTGAATAGCCAAAATGGGATTGGCTTGGCCCATGCGCCAGCAGTGGTTGATCACTTCTTGTGCTCGGCGTTCAATCTCTGGGTTGCCGCGCTGCACAGAGTCAAAGTCAAGCGCTGCATTGTTGCTGCCACTGGCCATAGAGCTTGCTGCCCCACCACCCATGCCAATACGCATACCGGGGCCGCCAATTTGTACCAGCAAAGTACCAGCAGGGAATTGAATTTTGTGTGTCAAGGCTTGGTCAATAACGCCTAGTCCACCCGCAATCATGATGGGCTTATGAAAGCCACGGTGTACCGTGTCTTGTTCACTTGTCACCAGTTGCTCGTAACTGCGAAAATAGCCCGTTAAATTGGGCCGCCCAAATTCGTTGTTAAACGCCGCAGCGCCAAGCGGGCCCTGCAACATGATGTCCAACGCGCTGGCCATGTGCTGTGGTGGTTGAGGCAAATCACCCATACCCACAGACGGGACCACGGCGCAATCAAGGTTGGGCCAACGCAAGGCCGAAACTGTAAAGCCTGTAAGGCCAGCTTTGGGCGCAGAGCCACGACCGGTTGCACCCTCGTCGCGTATTTCTCCGCCAGCACCCGTTGCCGCACCTTCAAAAGGACTAATGGCTGTGGGGTGATTGTGTGTTTCAACCTTCATCAGGACATGGCGCACGGCGTCTGTGTGCTTGTATGTACTGGGCTGGGCTGCTTGCTCTGGCGCAAAAGCACTGACTGCATGGCCTTGCATCACGGCGGCGTTGTCTGAATAAGCCACCACAGTGTGATTCGGTTGAAGCCGGTGGGTATTGCGAATCATGTCAAACAAGGTGCTGTCTTGTTGTTTGCCGTCTATGGTGAATTGAGAGTTGAATATTTTGTGTCGACAGTGCTCACTGTTGGCCTGGGCAAACATCATCAACTCCACATCAGTGGGGTTTCGAGCCAAGCGCACATACGCAGCTTGAAGGTAATCGACCTCAGCGGCTGACAAAGCCAAACCATACATGGTGTTGGCTTGCTCAAGTGCCGCCTGTCCATTGCCCAATACATCAATAACAGCCATAGGCATGCTGTCTTTAATGGCAAATAGCTGGGCCACACCATCTTGTGTGTCCAAGACGGTTTGCGTCATGCGGTCGTGCAGCAAAGCCAACACGGCTTCACGGTGCTCGACGGTGAGCTTGGTTGCGTGCTTGAACACCAAGCGCCAATGCGTGACTCTTTCTAAACGCAGCAGGCCAATGCCGCAGTTGCGAGCGATGTCAGTGGCTTTAGATGCCCATGCTGACAAGGTTCCTAAACGGGGGCACACCCACACATCCATCGTGTGCTTGGCATGCTGCATGTCTGATACCACGCCAGTTGTAGGAAGCAGCAGCGCTTGCAGTTTGTCGGTATCGCTGGCGACAACGCCACTGGCAACAAACTGATGAACAGCTTGAAACGATTGAACACCGGGCTGTAGGGATTTGAGTTGAGCGAGCAGCTGTAGCTGAGAGAAGTTACTCAAAGCGTTAGAGCCTTGAAAGTAGCGCAATGGCGTGGTCACTGTTTGGCCTTGATGTACACGACTAGGTCCAAGGCTGCTAGCGCCTTTTGCTGATTCGCATGTGCGCCGCACAAGCGGCTTTAAAAATTCAATGTATTTTAAGTCAAGCCGACGCCGCCAAAGCGCTTCACAGGTGAAACATGCCATTTTTGCCCGCTATAGCGTTGCGCATGTAGAGCTGCAACAACAGGGCTTGAAACGTGGGTGTAATGAGGCCAGGTTCTTGGGCCAACATGCGCTTGAGCACGTCGGTTGTTATTTCAAGGCAAGTTACATCGCCTTTGGCTACAGCAGATGCACTGCGCACCCCGCCAGATAAGATAGCTTGCTCGCCAAATGAGTCACCCGCTGTGAGTTCAGCAATGTTGGTGCCGGTGTCAGGGTCGACCATTTTGACGCTGCCCTGCTGAATCATGTAAAAGCGCTCTGCAATGTCGCCTTTATTGAACAGCACTTGGCCGTCGGTGTAGTTACCTTGAGGAAATTTAACTGCTGTCATTTCAGAGCCGCCGGAAATTCTCTAATGTGCAATATGCGCGCAATGGTGCTGCGGCAAATGCCCTTCAAGCCGCTGTTGGCCTTGGATACACCACGCACTGCGGCATCGATTGGGATCATTTTGGTGTTGACTGCTGTTTGGGCTTTTACTGCGCAACTCGCTTGTATACCCAGCAAGCCTTCAGACAAACCAATCACAGCGCCAGGGCCAACTCTGTAGGTACCCTCTGGGTGAATGATTTCAACAGTTCCCGAGACAACGACATGCGCTGTAGCAACCAACTCGTCCTTGTGCATCAACACACTTCCCGAAACGAATACGGCTGTTGTGAGATTCGGGTTAGCCATCAGTTGAAACAGCAATCGCTCGTCACTGCTCAGGTTTAAGTTCGCGTAGTATTCGGCTGAATGGCTGCGCCCACTTTCACTGAACGAAATCGAGCTAAACCTACTTGTATCGATTGAAAAAATAATATCGCTCAAAATATATTTCTTTTAATTAAAAGTAATTTAAATATGCATTATTAAAATTAAATCAATACATATACATTGGTTCTATACCTACATCTTGACACAAATAGTCAACGGATGCTCAATGAAATTGTCTACTTTGATTGAAAAATACAATTTACTGGAGAAGAGCTCTGTCTGACCTCACATCAAGATCTTTGATATTGGATAATCTGAATCAAATCGGTATCGATCTTGCGTTTTCAGACTTGTCAAACTTTAGTGATGTACAAGCCATTCAAATGCAACTGGATTCAATACATAAATTACCAGGTTTACCTGCAGATGTAGAACAGATTATTCAACTAGGTTTAACGCAATTACCAGTATGGGCTGCGCAAGCTCAAGTGGACGTGACAGCAGCAATGGTTGAAGTGGGCCAATGGTTTAGCCAAGCTGAGTTGTTGTGCCTATCCAGAAATGATGACCCACTAGACACTGATGACGCAATACTGACGGCTTTTCCAGATGCTGCCATCAGCTTGACCAGCAAGCAACAATTTTCAATAGGACCAGCTTTGGGTGTGAACCCAGCACAAAGCCTGACTGAGCCAGTACAGACACAAGTACCGCCCGATACCACGCTGGACACTGAACGCATAGAACTCAACTTAGAACGTGATGCTGATCTGTTGCGCGAATTTTGTAATGAAGCGAGCGAGCTGCTCAGCGATATTGAACAAGGGTTGCTGACGCTTGAAGCCAGGCCTCAAGACAAAGAAACACTCAATGCAATATTTCGTGCTTTTCATACGTTCAAAGGCGGTGCGGGCATGTTAAAGCTTTTGCCTATTCAGCATATGACTCATCAGCTCGAGTCTATTTTGGATAAGGCCCGACGCAATCAGCTGACTGTAGACGCCAACGTCGTGAGCCTTATTTTGCAAGCTGCAGACGGCGTCAGTAATGCAGTGAACGATATGTTGACGGCTCTAAGCACGTCGCAAGAAAGGGTATTTATAAATTTTAACTCGCACGCAATATTGGCCAATGTGGCACGGGTTCTCAACGGTGATAGCGTGGTTGTTCATGACCCGGTCAAGCAGTCAACGCCTTCAAACGAAGCCCCAAATAGTCTAGCTGGGAAAGAACAATCCACGGTCACTCAAGATATGGAACTTACGCGTACTGTCTGGGAAAAATCCGCAGATATACCGCCCACTGAAGACGATGCGCTGATCCAAACTATGAATAACAGCGCAGACACCAACATCAAAGTAGGTGCGCGAAAGTTAGACGAGCTCATAGACTTGGTAGGTGAGTTGATGATTGCCCAGTCAATGGTCACGCAGCATGAAATAGCCAAGAACTTAGCCGACGACGGGTGGGAACGGGCTGTGCTTCAGTTGTCAAGAATTACAAAAGAATTGCAACGCACCACCATGCTGGTGCGCATGGTGCCAGTCTTCAATACATTTAAAAAAATGACACGCTTGGTGCGTGATTTGAGTGCCCAACAAAACAAGTTGGTTGATTTGGTGCTGGTTGGCGAATCGCTGGAACTGGATCGCTCAATTGTTGATGCGTTGGCAGTTCCCTTGGCTCATATGATTCGCAACGCGGTTGGGCATGGTATTGAACAACCCGATGAGCGCACAGCCAACGGCAAGTCTGAGCGCGGTCGCATCGTGTTGTCTGCGTTTCAACGCGGCGGCTCTTTCGTCATTCAAATATCGGACGATGGGCGTGGCTTGTCGCGTGGAAAAATTCGCGACAAAGCGATTGCCAAAGGGCTCATTACGCAAGATCAAGTGGTGGCCGATGCTGATTTATTTGACTTTATATTTAATGCGGGGTTTTCGACCGTGACGAACATCACAGATGTGTCTGGACGTGGCGTCGGCATGGACGTCGTGAAGCAAAGCATGTCGTCGCTGCGTGGCACAGTCGATCTCGAGTCAGAAGATGGTCTCAGCACACAAATAACCATAACGCTACCGCTCACGTTGGCCATTATTGACGGGTTGGTAGTTCTAGTTGGGCGCGAACGTTACATATTACCTGCGCTCATGGTACGCGAGTGCTTGCGTCCTACCCCGGAGATGCTAGGTTTGACATCCACCCAAGGCGAGGTTGTTCGTATACGTGATCAACTCATTCCAATTGTAAAACTCAGCAACCATTTTCATATTGCAGATGCCGTGTCAAATCCATGTCAAGGGATCTTAGTTGTTGTTGAAACAGGCCGCCAACAGATAGCGTTGATGGCGGATCAAATTTTAGACAAACAAGAATTGGTCATCAAATCGTTAGGCGCCAGCTTCCAACAACAAACGTTGCTGTCGGGTGCATCGGTCATGAGCGATGGACTGGTGTCATGCATTTTAAATCTTGACGCTCTTGCTGAACAATGCAACAAACGCTCAACCACCAGTGCGCAATCCGTTGCAATCGCTCACGCATAAATGTGCACCCGTAGACTTTTTTCAAATTTGACATCATTATGAAAAAAATTGCAGTCACTCACAAGTACTTGGCCTTCAGTTTAGGTGGTGAACACTTTGGCGCACCAGTCTTGCAGGTGCGTGAAATTGTCCGGTTGGTGCCTATCACGCCTGTTCCACAAATGCCAGACTATGTCAAGGGAGTGATCAACTTGCGGGGACGCATCATCACCGTTGTAGACATGCGGGTGCGTTTAGGCACACACATTAGCCCTAATAGTGAACGGCACTGCATCGTAGTTTGTCAGATCGAAGACAGCAACAAATCTGGTAGCTTTGTAGGCGTAATTGTCGACACCGTTGATGAGGTCATGTCTATTGGCCCTGATGACATACAAGAGCGTATCCCTATGAACGCAAGCAACGACGCGGAATATGTCTTGGGCATGACACATTGCGGTGGTCAAGTCAGAACAATCATGGACATGCAACTGTTTTTAAAACACATCACCTCACAGCGAGTGACAACCGCCGCTCATGTCACAGCACAAACTACCCGACCAACAGCAGATGCAGACATACCCAAGCTAGAAAGTCACGTGTGAGCTACGACATTCGGCAATGGTCCATCCATACCCGCATATTGTCTGCATTGGCTTTTGCATGTGTATTGACCATTGGCTTTGGCGCTGCGGCAATCAAGTCGATATTTGTGGGACAGCATGCTTTATCTGCAGTTGCTGACCAACACCTACCCAAAACTATTTTTTTATCTAATTTGTACGGTAGTTTGACTCGAAGTTACTTCAGTCCAACAGCATACGCAAGAGCCAACGAATCGACGCGTGTCTCTATAAAAAATGAACTCGACGTTCGCATGGCAGAGCAACGCGTGATTGCTCTCGCATTGGAAAACCACGCCCTCACTCCAAAAACCAGGGCTATATCCTCGGACATCAGGCAAAGAATAAAGCTGACAAATGAATCAATTAACAAATATATTGAATCATTTGACGATTTCTTTATTCCCATAAGCAAACAAGTAGAAACGGGGGCAGCATTATCGATACGCATGTTGGATGTAAATAACGCGGTGCTTCTCATGCTCGAGTCCGCCCGTCAGGGGGCCATTAGTGAATCGGAAAATCTAAACACCGCATTGAAACATGCGGTCAGAGTGGTACTTTTTGGGGTTGTTTGTGTCCTGATTGCCACATGCGTATTGGCTGTGTTGGTTGGGGGCGTCACGCGCAAACAGCTTCTTGCTTTAGGGACACAGCTGGCAGACGGTACATCTCGCAACGCCTTAGCTTCGGCTGAGGTCTTAGGCGGCAGTCAACGCCTAGCCAGCGGGGTCAGAGAACAGGCTGTGGGTATTGAGCAAATTCGAGCTTCGCTGGAGGCGTTGGCTACCATGACACAAACAACATCTGTCAATGCGGCAGATGCGTCGATTTTTACAAAAGATGCCAGCGAATCCACCGCCGCTGGATCAGAAACCATGACCAATATGAGCCAGGCAATGTTGGCAATTGAAGCCTCAAGTGCAGAGGTGTCTAAGATTTTAAAAAATATTGACGAGATCGCTTTTCAAACAAATCTCTTGGCCTTGAACGCTGCAGTCGAAGCAGCACGCGCTGGCGAAGCGGGTGCAGGGTTTGCCGTGGTGGCTGACGAAGTGCGATCTCTGGCACAACGCAGTGCCGCTGCGGCAAAGGAAACGTCGGGAAAAATTGAAACTTCAATTGCCAACTGCAAACGTGGAACACTCAGCTGCGTGGCGCTCGAAAGTGCGTTGAGCGAGACTGTAAAAAAGATTAAGCTTGCCAACAGTTTAGCAAGTGAAATTGCAATTGCCGCAAGCGAACAGACCAACGCAATTGTACAAATTGCAACTGCGGTTACCCACATGAACTCAGTGACCCAAGACAACAGTGCACATGCTGATGCGACTGCCAGCACCGCTGCGAATATGCGCAATCAAGCCCTAGATATCCAGCACCTGGTACATGATTTCATGACCTTGGCACAAGCCAATACAGACAAGCATGCTGACAAGGATCAAGCCCGTTTACGACCTGAGATTGATCGATCAAAGTCATCCACACCAGACATAAACATTGACAACTTGTCTGCCAAGAAAAACAGGGTGATCAATTCAAAGAAGGCAGCTGTAGCGGTTGTAACCTCGAAAAAATCTGCAGCGACTCGCCACGTCAGCAACGAGTCATCGCAGGCAGTCATGCCGATGCCTGCAGCTGATTTAAGTACAACTCTGAAACGTCCACCGCAGTCCAGACAAGCGTTAACAACCGACAAAGAATTTACAGATTTTTAACGCTCACTTACCAGTAGGAGATACACACATGACCAATAAATTGACACAGTGGACCATCACTCAAAGGTTGTACTTGCTCTCTAGCAGCATCATCTTATTAGTAGCAGTAGGAGTAGGGGTTGCCTACATGTCGTTACATAACGCCAAAGACACGCTGAGCTCGATAGCCGCTATCCACGTGCCTAAAAGTGTAATTTTGTCAAATATTTTTGAAACGATCTCACTGGATGCAATCGACACTGAAGCTTACATATCGGCAAATCTTGCTGAGCGCAACGACATTGAAGCGGCCAAACAAAAATCGGTAGCTGAAAATCTGATTCGCACCCAAAAAATTCAGGCTTTTGAACTTATGGAAGGGTCACGGGGACTGATTGATGACGTCGCTAAAAAGCTGGATGAATTGGATGATGTAACCACCACATATTTGCGTATTGCACCATCACAATCAACGACTGAGGAAGAATTACTAAAGGTCACTGAAGACTACAGAAACAAACGATTACTGGCCATGGGTGCAACGTTAACAATGATGAAAGCAGCACAAACCAAAGCCCTGACCGAGACTGATAACCTAGCGCAAAACCTAAACAATGTCATTACCAGATTATTAACGACTGTTTTGGTAATTTTATTTATTGGAACGGTCATGACCGTGGTGGTAGGTCACCGTACCTCGCGCGTACTGCTTCAAGTAGGTGATGAGTTACAAGAAGGCGCATCAACCACTTCCACCGCGGCCCAAAATATATCGAACTTAAGTGAAGAGCTATCCGAAGGTGCCACTGAGCAAGCCGCAGCTGTAGAGGAAGTAAGCGCCTCGTTGGTTGAGCTTTCTAGCATGACCAGTTCAACAGCCGTCAATGCAAAAAAAGCATCTACGCTAGCAACTCAAGCGCGGGAGTCAGCAGCGTTAGGCTCCAACACAATGGTGAAAATGAGTCAAGCGATGTTGGCGATCGCAACCTCTAGTTCAGAAGTCTCAAAGATAGTCAAAGGCATTGATGAAATTGCATTTCAAACCAATCTCCTGGCGCTGAATGCAGCCGTCGAAGCTGCCCGTGCTGGGGAAGCTGGCGCAGGCTTTGCTGTGGTTGCAGACGAGGTACGCTCGTTAGCGCAGCGCAGCGCAGCAGCAGCTCGGGAAACAGCGGAAAAAATTGCTACTGCAATTGACAACAGTCAACGTGGTACCCAAAGCTGCGATGAACTAGTTGGTGTTTTGGCTGAGATTGTAGAAAAAACACGTTTAGCGGACAGCTTGGTCATTGAAATAGCAGTAGCTTCAGACCAACAGTCGAGTGGTATAGCGCAAATAAGCACAGCCCTTATACAAATGAGTGGCGTTACACAAACCAACGCCATCGGTGCCGAAAGCTCATTGAATACATCGCAGGATATGCGCGCCCAAGCCGTTCATACGGAGCATTTGGTTCAGAATCTTTTGCAACTTGTGACGCGAACACCCAAAATGTCGACTACCTGACCTTTCTCGTGCTCAAAGCTGCCAATTCCAACGTTACCACCTGCGATATAGGTAGTAATTTTTTTGAATTGTGTGCCGCTGTTCAAAGGACTTCGGGTCTAAGAATGGATCCGCTAAAACAATCTTTTGCTTCAACGCGTTTAAACAAACGTATGCGTGTTTTGTCTCTCAAAGACTTGGATGCTTATAGTGCATATACGTTGTTGAACCAAAACGAATTACGCTTGTGCATCGAAGCTCTGGTAACTCACCACACGCGTTTTTTTCGTGAAGATGAACATTTCGAAAAACTGAGCAGTCAACTATTGGTCGATACGGCAGGTGTGATCAAGCTTTGGTGTGCTGCTTGCTCCAGCGGCGAGGAGGCTTATACCTTGGCCATTATCTTGGATCAGTGGTCGCGCAAGGGAACAGAGAGGCGCTATGTGATACAAGCCTCGGACATCAGCGAGCAAGCAGTGTCGGTAGCCAGAGCCGGCATTTATAGACAAAGTGCGCTGGCGTTGCCACAGACAGACTGGCTTGCAAGGTATTTCCAAAAAGGAACAGGGTCTCAACTTGGAAAGTGCAGGGTAAAGGCAGAATTTCGAGCCAAGATAAACTTTCATTCGCATAATTTGTTAACACCAGCAGTAGAAAAAATTGCAAGAGACGGACCTTACGATGTCATATTTTGTCGCAACGTACTCATTTACTTTGAAAAATCAACGCAACAGGCTGTTATCGGCAATTTGCTGTCGTGCCTCAAGCCCGGTGGTCATCTGATTGTAGGAATGGCGGAGCACGTGGACATTCAGGTACAAAAAATTACTTCTTTGGGCAGTGGCGTCTATAAAAAAATGTAATTCCAGCAAAAAAATTATTATGAGGCCTTTTAAAAAAATTACAGTTCTCGTCATAGATGATTCAGCACTTGTTCGCCGCACAATTTCAGATGCGCTGAATGCTGACGATGATATCGAGGTGGTAGGTGTTGCCAGTGACCCTTTTATCGCTAGAGAAAAAATTCTTAGTCTGAACCCAGACGTGCTGACGTTAGACATAGAGATGCCGCGTATGGACGGTTTAACTTTTTTAAAGATCTTGGCAAAGCACCACCCTATGCCTGTGCTTGTGGTGAGCTCCTTGACTGAAGAGGGGTCTGAAACGGCTATGCAGTGCATGGAGGCCGGAGCCTCTGAGGTGCTGTCTAAGCCTGACGGCAGTATGTCTGTTGGAGCCCTAAGCGCGCAACTAGCGCATCATGTTAAGGCCGTCTACGCGGCAGAACGAAGGGAGAAAGCGCTAACAGCCCAACCGCACAACACCAACGTTCACGTTGCAACCTCTTCGAAAACTCTTAACAAACATGGCGACGATAAACAACATGCCGTTTCTACCGTCGGTCGTACTTCCGAAGTCCGCATTACATCAAAGCTCAACGACAAGCGATTATTGGTGATAGGGTCCTCAACTGGGGGGGTTAAAGCTCTGACATGTGTCATCCCATCGTTACCTAAAAATTGCCCACCTACCGTTGTAGTTCAACACATACCCTCACACTTTTCAAAGGTGTTGGCACAACGTTTAAACGATATGTCGCAGGTCAACGTGCGTGAGGCTGAAGACGGCGAGGTTCTAACAGAAGGTGTGTGCTTAATTGCACCCGGTGGCTTTCACATCGCTGTGTTGAATACGCCTAAAGGCTACCAAGTGCGACTCACACAAACACCACCCATTCATTTTTGCAGACCTGCTGTCGACGTTTTATTTACGTCTGCAGCAAAAGCAGCAGGATCGCAAACTACGGCTGTGTTGTTAACAGGTATGGGGAGCGACGGTGCACAAGGAATGCTCAATGTCATGACAGCTGGTGGCGACACAATTGCAGAAGATGAAAGCACCTGCGTTGTGTATGGCATGCCGCGCGCAGCCGGCTTACTTAACGCAGTAAAGACCAAGCTGCCTTTGCCACATATCGCGCACGGCATCGCCAAGTCACTTAATCAGCTGGCGGTTTATTGATATGGACGGCAATTTGATATGAAGCCTAACCTAGAAGTAAACAGCATTGACTTTGACAGTTTTTGGCTTCACGGCGTTAATTCAGCGGATGAGGTGTCGCAACTAACAGCAACAGAAATAACCAAGCGAGCACACATCTTGGTGGTAGACGACAGCAGCACTATGCGAGCCGCGTTGGTGCACGAACTAGCTGGTTTGGGCTACACACACATTTCACAAGTACATGATGGCCAAAGTGCATTGGACTTACTGAACAACAACGTAGTAGATTTGGTGTTACTCGATATTGAAATGCCTGGTATTTCGGGTATGGATGTATTGACTACGATGAAGTCTGGTAAGAAGCTCTCACCGGTTCCAGTCATAGTCATATCAGGCATCCTTGACGAAGATAAAGTGATGAAGTGTATCGAGCTGGGAGCAGAGGACTTTTTATCAAAGCCTTTCAATCCAACTTTGCTAAAGGCACGGGTGTCGTCGAGTATTGAAAAAAAACTATTACGCGACTTAGAACTTAAACATGTTGAAGAGATGCGAAAAGAACAAGAGCAATTAGCGCTAGAAAAAGACAAGTCTGATCGCTTGCTTCTCAATATATTGCCAGCACTGATTGCTCATGAACTAAAAACAAACACCAGCGAAATCTCTCAGGCACACGATGAGGTCACTGTGTTGTTTTCAGACTTGGTAGGCTTTACTTCGTTTTCTCGCTCAGTGAGTGCAAGCGAACTGGTGCATATGCTGAACCGAGTGTTTAGCGCGTTTGACGATTTGGCTTTTCACCTAAAGCTGGAAAAAATTAAAACAATTGGTGACGCCTATATGCTGGTTGGCGGCTTGCCCATTGCCAGGCCTGACCACGCGCAAGCCTGCATTCAAATGGGGTTGGGCATGATCACAGCGTTAGAGGTTGTCAACAAGTCATTGGGCTGCAGCCTGCAAATGCGCATAGGCATGCATTCAGGCCCAGTGGCGGCGGGTGTCATTGGCAAAAGAAAGTTTGCTTACGACATATGGGGTGACACCGTCAATACGGCCAGCCGCATGGAGTCAACTGGACAAGCTGGCTGTATCCAGGTGTCGCAAAGCACTTACGAGTTCGCCCGCGGGTGCTTTCACTTCGAGCCAACTGGTGGCGTCGATTGCAAAGGTATTGGTTTGATGCCCAGCTATCTGGTGTCATAAACAGGTCGATACGCAGCTTATAGCTACAGAAAATTCAATACATATGAACTGGTTGTGGTTAGGTCTAGGCCCGGCTTTATGGGGTACCGCTGCACATTTACAACAGATGAGGGGACATAATGCAAGTGCACTATCAAGCATGTGCACTCCTTGAGACATTACCGCCACAACTTACCAAACCAATGAGCAGTGACTTAATCAAAAAAGCCTGCTGTAAAGGCGCAATCATGGCCAAAGACCTCACAATTAACATGGCTCAGGTGAGCCATGCTTTGAACGAACTACATGAATCGTGGCGCAGCCAGACTTGGGCTGGTCTGCCTACAGTCGTTGGCAATTGTTTAAGTACCTTGGGCTACACACACGCCTGGGCGCAACAGCAACGTGGCGTGGTAAGTCGCTTCATGAACGCACTGCATACCTTGGCCGAAGATGTTGAATGCATAGGCTTAGACATGCAAGAGCGCGGGGTAGAACCGGCTTACCACCACCGCAAACATATGGCACAAGTGGTCACCAGCATGACAGCGCTCTTGTTGGCCAGACGTAACAACAACACATTGAACAACCAACAAATGTGTCAAGAATTGTCACTGGTTGTGTGTGCCTTAGGCCACGATGTGCTGCACGATGGACAGCGCAACAAGTCGCGGCGGGAAGCTGAAATTCGTTCAGCGAGTTATGTCACGTCCATGATGAAGGTGGCCGGTCTTGGCACCTACTGGCGCACCCGTGTAGCCACCATCATAGAGCTGACTGACCCTGTTGACAGCGTCACCAATCACGCTGTGCACGCTAACAACCGTGACCTAAAAGACTTGATGGTGTGCTGCGTTCTAACCAATGAGGCAGATATCTTAGCCAGCACATTACCAGACTTAGGTGCTGGGCTGACCGAAGAGCTGGCTGCAGAGTGGGATCAATACTATCCTAAAGAGTCACAGGGCTTGCGCTCCAACGACGGGCGAATTTTCTTTTTAAAACGACTCGCTTTGTTTTCAAGCACCGCGTCGCACCGCTTGGGACTGCCCGCTATTCGTCACCAACAGCTTGTTGCATTGGGTGCAGCTTAACTGACATCTGCAAGCCTATCTAGTCGGTGCGATAATTTCACATGCCTATAACTTACAAAACTGAACAAGACGCAGCGGGTATGCGCATCGCCGGGCAATTGGCCTCGGAAGTGTTGGATTTTTTAACACCACACGTACAGGTTGGTGTGACAACCGATCAACTCGATGCCTTGGCACATGACTATATTGTGAATGTGCAGCAAGCCATTCCTGCACCTCTGAACTATGCACCCGGCGGCTATTCGCCCTATCCCAAGTCAATTTGCACATCGGTCAACCACACCATTTGTCACGGTATTCCCAATGACAAGGCGCTCAAAAAGGGCGATATCATCAACATAGACATCACCGTTATCAAAGACGGCTGGCATGGCGATACCAGCCGTATGTTTATGGTCGGTGAAGCCTCGATAGCGGCAAAACGCCTATGCGCAGTGACTTATGACGCCATGTGGAAAGGTATCGCCATGGTCAAGCCAGGCATTCGCTTAGGCGATATAGGCCATGCCATACAAACCTTTGCTCAAGGCTTGGGCTTCAGTGTGGTGCGTGAGTTTTGTGGCCACGGCATAGGCAAAGGATTTCACGAGGACCCACAAATACTGCACTATGGCTCGCCAGGTACTGGCGAAGAGATCAAGGCCGGCATGGTCTTCACCATAGAGCCGATGATCAACGCAGGCAAACGCGACATCAAAGAAATGCCAGACGGCTGGACCATTGTGACCAAAGACCACTCTCTGTCCGCGCAGTGGGAGCACACGGTACTGGTGACACCCACTGGCTACGAGGTGCTGACCTTGTCTACAGGTTCACCCGCGGTACCAAGCTTCGTCAGCGCCAGCGCTTAAGGCATGCCTGTAGCTGCCCTGTCCCCTGCACAAGACGAGCTGGGCGCTCTCAAAGACCAGCACAGAGCTGGGAAAACAGCTACGCTGACACAACTGCTTAATCCTGCGATGCAACCACGCAGCGTCAAAGGCGTGTTGAGAGCCCTGTCCAAACATACTGACACCACACTGCGCGCTGTATGGAAGCTGTCGCTGATGCCGGCTTCGGCCACAATGGTGGCCGTGGGTGGTTACGGGCGGGCTGAGCTGTTTCCCGGCTCGGATGTAGACGTATTGGTGTTACTGACCGAAGGTCAACCGCCTGAGTCAAACCCGCTGCTGCGTCAGGCGATAGAACGATTCATCAGCAATTGCTGGGATGTTGGTTTGGAAATTGGTGCGAGTGTGCGTCAACCCCATGAGTGCGTTAAAGAAGCTGCCAACGACGTCACAGTCCAAACCTCGCTGTTGGAGTCACGCTGGTTGGCTGGCTCAAAAATGGCGCTGCCAGCGCTGATGCAGTCTGTGTTGGCAGCCCTGCGTCCAGTTGAATTTTTCACCGCAAAGACCCTGGAAATGCGACAACGCCACCAGCGTTTTGAAAGCACACCTTATTCACTAGAGCCCAACTGCAAAGAATCGCCTGGTGGCTTACGCGACCTGCAAGTGATTACCTGGGTTGCGAGAGCCGCTGGCTTTGGCAATAGCTGGGACGACATGGCCGCCAATGGCTTAATCACGGACTTGGAGTTGGGTCAACTCAAAACCAACGAAGCGCTGTTAAGTCTCATACGTGCCCGGCTACACGTCTTGTCAAAACGACGCGAAGACCGTTTGGTATTTGACCTTCAAACATCGGTTGCAGAGAGCTTTGGCTACAAAGGTAGTGTTGGCACCGACGGACACAGTCGCTCGGCTCGTAAAGCCAGTGAAGCCCTCATGAAGCGCTACTACTGGGCGGCCAAGGCTGTTACGCAGCTCAATCAAATCGTTTTGCTCAACATTGAAGAAGCCTTGCGTGCACGCGAAGTTGAAGCCCCTGTGGCAATGCGCCCTATCAACGAACGGTTTTTTGATAGAGGTGGCCTGATTGAAGTGGTCGACGATGGCCTGTACTTGCGTGAACCTCAAGCCATTTTAGAAACGTTTTTGTTGTATCAAAATACGGTAAGCATCACGGGTTTATCTGCTAGAACGCTGCGTGCTTTGTACAGTGCGCGTCCTATCATGAACGCCAAGTACCGCAGCGATCCAGTCAACCACGCCACTTTTATGTCGATATTGCGTCACCCGGAGGGCATCACGCACGCCCTGCGCCTGATGAACCAGACGTCTGTGTTGGGACGCTACTTATGGGTATTTCGCAACATTGTTGGACAAATGCAGCATGACCTGTTTCATGTCTACACAGTTGATACGCACACGCTGATGGTGCTGCGCAATGTACGCCGCTTTTTCATTGCCGACCACTCTCACGAATACCCATTTTGCTCACAACTGGCTGCTGGCTGGGACAAACCATGGATTTTTTATGTAGCGGCTATTTTTCATGACATTGCAAAAGGCCGCGGTGGTGACCACTCGGTGCTTGGCGCCAAAGACGTTCGGGTGTTTTGTAAACAGCACAGCATTGGCGGCGAAGATCTCAAGCTGATTGAGTTTATTGTGGCCAATCATTTGCTGATGAGCCATGTGGCCCAAAAGCAAGACACCACAGACCCAGATGTGGTTGCCAACTTTACCAAGCGCGTGGGCAACGAGCGCTATTTGACCGCGCTGTATTTGTTTACGGTGGCCGACATCCGCGGCACCTCACCCAAAGTTTGGAACGGTTGGAAAGCCAAGTTGCTTGAGGATTTATTCAATATCGGCATGCGTATTTTAGGTGATCAAGAGGTAAAGGCTGATGCGATTGTCGACGCCCGAAAACGCGAGGCGCTGTCAACACTGGCCTTGCACGCAACCCCTTACATGGCGCATAAAAAGCTGTGGGACCAACTCGATCTGAGCTACTTTATGCGCCACGACGGTGACGATATCGCTTGGCATACTAGGCATTTGTCTAAAGCCTTGGCGCTGCCCTCATCTGATATGAGCCAATCGTGTTTGGTACGGGCCAGACGATCACAAGTCAATGACGGCTTACAGGTCATGGTATTTGCCCCCGATCAAACAGATTTATTTGCCAGAATTTGTGGCTACTTTGACAAAACCGGTTTTAGCATTTTGGACGCCCGTATTCACAATACAAAGTCTGGCAACGCACTAGATACCTTTCAAGTCACCAGCCCGCATGTTGCAGAGCAGCACCGCGAGTACGTTGGCATGATTGAGGCCGAACTAAGCGCTTTGATCAATAAAAAAAACACACTGCCTCAAGCGCATATGGGCCGACTGTCTAGACGTGTGAAAAGCTTTCCAATGCCAGCTCGCGTTGATTTGCGCCCAGACGACAAAGCGCAGCATTGGTTACTGACCATCTCTGCAAGCGACCGTACTGGTTTGCTGTACGGTGTGGCGCGCACATTGGCTTTGCACAGCGTGAGTGTGGAGTTGTCAAAAATCACGACCCTAGGTGAGCGTGTTGAGGACACTTTTTTGGTCAGCGGTGAGGCACTGCTGAGTCAAAAATCTCGCATTGCATTAGAAACAGAACTGCTAAACGTGTTGAACGAATCGCCTACGTGATCTTATGAATGCGTGCAACGTGCGCTGTTGGCCCAAGCACAATAAACCTACTGCTTACCCTCTAGAGCAGCAAGCTCTGGAAACAACGCTTCAACGAACCCAAATTGGCTGAAGTCTGTGACTTTGAATGGGTATAAAACACCCAGTAGGTGGTCGCATTCGTGTTGCACCACGCGGGCATGAAAGCCTGAAACCTGCCGCGTGATGGCTCGTCCGTGCACGTCAAACCCCGTGTATTGAATGTGCATCCAACGCGGCACTTGGGCACGCATACCTGGCACAGACAAACAGCCTTCCCAGCCCAGTTGTTGTTCATTACCTAGTGGCTTGATGACAGGATTGATGAGCGTGGTGGCCGGAATAGGCTCTTCGTTTGGGTAGCGTGGGTTCATCTCGCCTGAGCCAAACATGACCACTTGCAGATCCACCCCAATTTGTGGCGCAGCCAAACCCGCTCCATTGGCATGCGCCATGGTGTCGGTCATGTCGGCAATCAGTTGGTGCAATGAGGGCGTGTCAAACGTTTGCACCGCTTGTGCCACTTGGTTGAGCCGTGAATCGCCCATTTTCAGTATGGTTTGTATGCTCATAGTGTTGGTTTAGACTGGTATAAGTGAGACTGTCAATGAAGGCATAAAGGAAACAACAATGGTTAAATTTAACATGCACCAACGGGTTATTGTGAACACTGCATTGACCTGTGCAGCCCTGTTATTACCTCTGCCTCTCATGGCTCAAACACCAGCCATTTTTAAAGACGCAGACCTATTGATGGGCCAATCGTTGATAAACCAAAATAACTGTATTGCATGCCACACCCAACAAGTGGGTGGCGACGGCAGTGGCATGTACAAGCCACTGGGGCGAATCAATACAGCCGGTCTGTTGCGTGGCATGGTTGAACAATGCAACACATCGTTGGGCATGTCCTTGTTCCCTGAAGAAGTCACTGCCATTGCTGCTGTCTTGAACCACACCCACTACAAGTTCACAGATTAAAGGCGTCAGCTGCTAGGCGTGCTGTGGTTTCGTTGGCGCATGGCTTCGTACAAGCACACCCCGCTGGCAACCGATACGTTCAAGCTCTCAACCGCACCAGACATAGGAATACTGACCAACTCGTCACAGGTCTTACGCGTCAATTGACGCATGCCGAGCCCCTCAGCACCCAGTACCAAAGCGACAGGACCTGTCAAGTCAGTTTGGTAAATGGTATGGTCGGCGTCTTCACTGGTCCCGATAACCCAGATATTGCGCTCTTTAAGCTCATTCAGTGTGCGCGCCAAGTTGGTCACCATAAAATAAGGAACCGTTTCAGCCGCACCACTGGCCACTTTAGCCACCGTTGCATTGATGCCGGCGGCGTTGTCCTTGGGGGCAATCACTGCCTGCACACCAGCGCCATCTGCCACACGCAAACAAGCGCCTAAATTGTGTGGGTCTGTGACGCCATCCAACACCAAAATCAGCGGCGTTTTGTCGCTGTCTGTGTCGATACGGTCAAGCAAGTCGTCTAGACTTTTGGCAATTTCGACATCGTGGGCACGAGCAACAACGCCCTGGTGTCCCATGCTGCCGCACAGTTTTGACAAGCGTGCGCTGTCTGCCTCAATCAAACGAACATCCGCCTCTTTGGTGCGAGAGACGAATTGACGCATGCGTTGATCGCGGCGGCTGGCATCAAAATACACTTCAACAACCGACTTTGGGTCGGTTTTGATACGAACAGTAACGGCGTGAAAGCCAAATAACACTTTAATTGCAGACATATATACGTATTATCGCCTGCAAGTGCGTGGCGTCTTTACGAGCGCTCTACGACTTTACCTGCTTGCAAACCAATGCGCTGCTGGCACCTAGCGGCAATGGCTCTGTCGTGTGTGACCATCAGCAACGTGGTGCCTTGGTCTTGGTTCAGCTCAAACATCAAGTTCATGACTGCTTCGCCAGTGGCAAAGTCCAAACTGCCGGTTGGTTCGTCAGCAACCAGCAGCTTGGGGCGCATGACAAACGCCCTGGCCAGAGCCACGCGCTGTTGCTCACCGCCGGACATGACCTTGGGGTAATGGCGCAACCTTTCAGACAAGCCAACGCGCTCTAGCATGGCAGTGGCTGCAACGCGGGCATCTTTGCGCCCAGCCAACTCCAACGGCAACATCACATTCTCAAGAGCGCTTAAATGACCTAACAGTTGAAAATTTTGAAATACAAAACCCAAGTTCAAGGCACGCCAAGCTGCACGCCCGTCTTCGTCCAACGCGAACATATCAGTCCCTGCCAGCATGACTTGGCCGTGGCTTGGGGTATCCAATCCAGCCAAAATAGACAGCAAGGTGCTTTTGCCTGAGCCTGATGCACCTACGATAGCCAAGGTCTCACCCGCGTAAACTGTTAAGTCCACGTCACTCAAAATGGATAATGTTCCTGTGGAGTCCGCTACGTCTTTGCCAACGCCTACCGCGCTGAGTACTGGCGTTTGTTGACTGTCTTGCATGTAATTTAATCCCATTTGTAACTCTATCAATATGCACTGTAACCGCCGCCTTGCAGGTCCAAGCCCTGAACACACATGCCCTTGGTCGAATTGGGCCTTTGCTGCCCTTGTTACATCGTCAATTTTTGTCATCACGATGTTGGTGTTCACACCAGCACGTGCGGCCTCGTCCACGGATGCCTACACAGCCAACACCAGTTCGGCCAAAGCCAGTCTTTCAAGCATAGCGACCCAAGACACAACGGCAACCCGCATATTGATTGTCGGCGACTCAATCAGTGCCGAGTATGGACTCAAGCGTGGCAGCGGCTGGGTCGCATTGTTATCGCAGCGCATCGCGCAACAACGCATTGCTGCCAGCATTATCAACGCCAGTATCAGCGGTGACACCACAGCCGGAGGCCGTTCGCGCTTGGCGAGCTTGCTGCGCAAACACAAGCCTGGGCTGGTGGTCATTGAACTGGGGGCAAACGATGCCTTGCGCGGCTTGCCCCTCAACATGACACAAGCCAACCTGACAACCATGGTCAATGTGTCACAAACCTCAGGGGCAAAGGTGCTGTTACTGGGCATGCAGGTCCCCCCCAACTATGGCCAGTTTTATACTGAAGAGTTCGCCAACGTATTTGCCAATACGGCCCAATCAATGGGCGTCTCATTGGTGCCTTTTTTCTTAAACAATGTGGCGAATGCTGCTGATGCACCTAGGCTGTTTCAAGCAGACCGTATCCATCCCAACGAGTTGGCGCAACCTATCATGCTCAACAACATGTGGCCTGCCCTGATTCGTGAACTAGCGCGCTAGTCAACGCTTACCCTTATGCCCATACATATCATTGCGCCGACTGATGCGCTGGCCCAGTTAGACCAATACCACGCGGTTATTGACGCCCGCAGCCCTGGTGAATTTGCACTAGACGCTATACCAAGCGCTGTAAATTGGCCTTCACTGGACGACACGCAGCGCATCACGATTGGCACACTGTACAAACAAACTGGTGGTTTTGAAGCTAAGAAAGCCGGTGCTGCTTTGGTTGCGCGCAATATTGCGGCGCATATAGAACAGCATCTTTTAGATGCCCCTCGCGGCTGGCAGCCCTTGGTGTATTGCTGGCGCGGAGGCAATCGCAGCGGCTCACTGGCTACGGTTCTGTCTGCCATAGGCTTTAAAGTGTCGCTGATTGAGGGTGGCTACAAAGCGTTCAGAGCGTTGGTGATGCTGCAAACACCAGCCCTGGTTAGCCCACTTGAGTTGCGTGTGGTGGCAGGCCCAACAGGCGTTGGTAAGACACACGTGCTTCACGCGCTAGAACGCATGGGCAAACAAATCATTGATTTAGAAGGCATCGCCAAACACCGCAGCTCGGTACTTGGCATCATTCCGGGCACAGACCAGCCCAGTCAAAAAGCATTTGAGACACAGCTCTGGCACAAGCTGCGTAGCCTAGATCCCTCGCGTCCGGTTTACATAGAGTCCGAAAGCAAACGTGTGGGCAACGTGACGGTGCCAGAGTCTTTAATTGCAGCCATGCGCGTCAGCCCTTGTCATTTGCTGACCATGGACCAGGCATCGCGTGTGCGTTTGCTGATGCGGGACTATGATTTTTTCGTCAAAGACAGCCACTTGTTCAGTGACAGGCTCAATACCTTGGTCACCTTGTTGGGGCGAGAAACCATTGAAACATGGCAACGCTTGGCCCACGCTGGCGAGTCAGCACAAGTGGTGGGCCAATTGCTGGGTGGACACTACGACCCTAAATACTTTGAATCGATGGAGCGCAACTTCACGCTGTATCAGCAGGCCCATGCCCTGAACGTGGCCGACGACTCAATGGCCAGCATTGAAATGGCGGCGCAGCTTATCGTAAAAGCTGATGCCTAATCTTGAGCCTGAACCCGATCAAGTTTTTGTGGGTGTTGGTATTGAATATGCCAGGCGGTACTCATACGCAACACCTACACAAACCACACACAAGCTTTGCTTAAAGCACACACCATGATTACACGGCAATAGCCATCAAAGCTTGTTCAATATCAGCTTGTAAATCGCCAGCACCTTCAAGGCCTACCGCAAACCTCACGACACTGCCCTCATAAGCCCAAGCGCGATGCTTGAAAGCCGACTGACCATACGGCACAACCAGGCTGATGGGCCCAGCCCAGCTGTAACCCAATTGGAATAACTGCAATGCATCACAAAAGGCATCGACCTGAGCAGTGGTAAATTGCGATTTGAACACCACTGAGAATAAACACGCTGCGCCAGAACAGTCACGCTTCCACGCCGCGTGACCAGGCGAGTTGGGTGATGCGGGATGAAACACCATGTCGAACTCATCGCGGGCACTGGCCCAGTGGACAAGTGCACGGGTAGTAGCGTCTTGATGCGCATAGCGCAGTGCCATGCTGGGTAGACCTCGTAGCACCAATTCGACGTCATTCGCACCCACAGCGAGCCCCAGGCGCATGTGCGTCATCAGCATCTCGTGATGCAGTTCAGGGCTGCGCGTGATGACTGAGCCCATTAGCACATCACCACCACCACTGGGGTATTTGGTCAGTGCTTGCATGGACACATCGACGCCCAAGTCAAATGGATTAAAAGCCACGCCTGCGCCCCACGTGTTGTCAAGTGCGGTGATAATGCTTCGCCCTGCACCTAATGCAGCCCTGCCCTCGTTGGCCTTGGCCACAACCTGCGTTAAAGCAGGCAGATCTGGAAACTCTAGGGTCACTGAGCCCGGCGCCTCTAACCAGACCAAGCGTGTTTTGGGCGTGATGCGTGTAGCCAAATCAGCAGGATGTTGCGCATCAAAAAATTCGCATTGCACGCCCCATTTTTCCAACTCCACACAAGCGAAGTCTTTGCCAGGCCCATACGCGTTTTCAGGAATAAGAACATGGTCTCCTGTTTGCAACAACGCCAAATCTACCAATGCAATGGCGGCCAAACCGCTGGGCACCAAAATGCAGTAACGACCGCCCTCAACAGTTGCCAAACGCTCTTCTAAGGTGAACGTGGTGGGTGTGCCATGCAACCCGTAGGTATATGCAGACTTATCCTGCCAAGTCCTGCTGCGCATGGCTGCAACGTTTGGGAAGATAACGGTAGAGGCTTTGTGCACGCCGATGGCCACGCTGTCAAACGAGCTGGGGGCAACATATGGGTGATGAATCAGTTGGGTGCTCAGCGAGGCGCTGGCTTTTAAATGTGTCGTCGCTTTGGCCATAAATCACTTGTCCTACAAAAAAAGGCAGTGCGTTCAACGCATGCCGTTTTTGGCATTGCTGAGAATGCCTATTGTGTCAAAGTATAGATACTAAAAGGTTAAATTTTCCACTTTTCGATCAAATCGGCCACGCGCAAGTTGTCGTAAGGCTCAAAGGGCTGGTGTATCCAAGGGTTGGTGGGCAAGAACTCCATGGAGTAGTCAGGTTGGAAAGCAGACACACCTTTTGTCCACAGAACTGCACTGCGCAACTCTGTAATCGGCTTGTAGTTGTCACGCAATGTGTCAATGACAGCTTTCAAGGTGTGGCCTGTATCTGCCAAGTCGTCGACCAGCAAGACACGCCCAGCAATTTCACCTTTTGGCGTGGTGATGTAACGGGCCACATCCAAGTTGCCTTGGACAGTACCCGCACTGGCTCGGTAAGAGCTGGTTGACATAATCGCTAAAGGCTTGTCGAAGATGCGCGACAAAATATCGCCTGGGCGCATTCCACCTCGAGCCAGACACAAGATGTTGTCAAACTCCCATCCAGACTGATGGATACGAATGGCAAGTTTTTCGATCATGTTGTGGTATTCGTCATACGACACATACAGGTGCTTACCGTCTTCGGTCAACATATTTCAATCCTTTGGGCTGGTGTGGGGTCAAGAAACTGACAAAGCAATAGCAGCGCGTTAACTGGAATTTAAACCGCTGAGTATGGGTGATGCAACACAATGGTGTGGTCACGGTCAGGACTCGTAGATACCATATGCACTGGAACACCCGTGATTTCTTGAATGCGCATGAGATAGGTTTGGGCGTTGGCGGGCAACAGATTAAAGTCAGTGACGCCAACACTTGAGTCTGTCCAGCCCGGTAGCACTTCGTAAATGGGCTCGCAACGCTCGATGTCGTCAGCACCCATGGGCAACAAATCAAGTGTTTCACCATCGAGCTTGTAGCCAATGCACAATTGCAACTCGGCTAAGCCGTCCAACACATCCAGTTTGGTGATGCACAAACCAGACAAACCGTTAACTTGAGCCGAACGCTTGAGCAGGGCTGCATCGAACCAGCCGCATCGACGGCTTCGCCCTGTGGTTGTGCCGCGTTCAGCGCCTACGCTAGCCATGTGATAACCGGGTGTACCTTCAGTTTCCCAATCCAACTCTGTTGGGAATGGGCCGCCACCAACGCGTGTGCAATAGGCTTTGGTTATGCCTAGAACATAGTGCAACATCCCAGGCCCCACACCGGCTCCAGCTGAGGCGTTACCCGCGACACAATTGCTAGACGTCACAAATGGGTAGGTGCCGTGGTCTACGTCTAAAAGCGTGCCTTGCGCACCTTCAAACAGCAAGCAAGCGCCTTGAAGATGCGCTTCGTTGAGTTCGCGAGAAACATCTCCCACCATAGGCAAAATTTCGGCGGCATGGGCCATAGCTTCGTCGTACACAACATCAAATTGAACCTCACCATTGGCGATGTAAGGCTTGAGGGCATCCGTCCAATCGAGATCGGCAGCACCTAAAAACGTCGTTAAGACGTGGTTGTGCAGCGCGAGCAACTCTTTGAGCTTGATGGCAAAGCGTTGCGGATGCTTGAGGTCTTGCACGCGCAAGGCTCTGCGTGCAATTTTGTCTTCATAGGCTGGACCTATGCCACGCCCAGTCGTGCCGATTTTTGCAACACCGGCCTTTTCTTTTGCAGCTTCCCGGGCCACGTCAATAACAGCATGAAAAGGCAAAATCAGGGGGCAGGCCTCGCTGATACGAAGACGGCTGCGCACATCGATACCTACATGCTCTAAACCACGGATCTCTTCTAGCAATTTACCAGCGGACAACACAACACCGTTTCCGATGTAACAAGTAACGCCTGGGCGCATGATGCCGCTTGGAATCAGGTGAAGGGCTGTTTTAACACCATTAATGACCAACGTGTGCCCAGCGTTGTGCCCCCCTTGAAAGCGCACCACACCTGTAGCAGTTTCAGTCAGCCAATCGACCAGCTTTCCCTTGCCTTCATCACCCCATTGAGTGCCCACCACCACGACGTTACGACCAGTCGATGCCATACAGAGTTTGCTTTCAGAAAATTATCAATAGATCAAAGATTGTCAGGCGTGTGCTTACGCCAGGGGTTGAACGTCCCATATGCCGTCTGCCAACACCAGCTCGCGGTCGCAGTCAAACTCGTTGACTTCGTGTTCATGTCCCGGCAGCACAGACACCACCGTATGACCGCCAGCGCGCAAAGTTGCCACGGCGTGTGCCAATCCTGCCTCATGGCCCCATGGCGCACGAATAACGCGACGAAGCGGGGGGACTGCAACAGTGCCAGCCAACTCCTTAACGTCAATACTAAAGCCGACTGCTGGACGACGGCGGCCAAAAATGGCACCCACCTCGTCGTAACGACCTCCCCTGACAAGCTCTAATTGACGAATGCCATCTGAAGCGGTGGCGTAGACAGAAAAACGCATGCCCGTGTAGTAAGCATAGCCACGTAAATCAGCCAAATCCACGCCCACGGTCATGCCCATAGCTTGTGCAGCCTTGGCAATAGTTGACAACTCGTCTAAGGCTGTTTGCAACAATGGCGAGGATGGCAACAAGCTGCGCGCTTTATCGACAACAGTCACATCACCAAACAGGTCAGGCAACAAACAAATAGCCTGTCTGACCGCAGGTGGTAAATCTTTTGTCAGTGCCTCAATGGCCGCAGCATCCTTACGAGCCAAGGCTTGATGCACGCGCGTTGCTTGTTGGTTACCCAGTCCAGATGGTGCCAACAGTGCATCGACAACACGGACATCGGCTAAATCAAGGGTGTAATTTTTTACACCAGTTCCCAACAAACAAGTGCGCACCAACTCCAGTATTTCAACATCCGCTTCTATGCCCTGATGGCCAAATAATTCAGCGCCAAACTGCAGCGGCTCTCGCGAAGCGTGCGCATGAGCGGCACGCGTATGAACCACTGGCCCGCAATAGCACAAGCGAGTAGGACCTTTGCGGTTTAGTAAATGGGCATCAATGCGCGCCACTTGAGGCGTTGTGTCGGCGCGCAGGCCGAGACTGCGGCCAGAGCCTAGGTCGACCAACTTGAACGTTTGTAAACCAAGTGCTTCCCCAGTGCCAGAGAGCAACGACTCCAAATGCTCGAGCATGGGCGGCATGACCAACTCAAAGCCGTAAACGCGGGCCGAGTCCAACAATACGCGGCGCAGCTCTTCAATGTGACGTGCCTCAAAAGGCAGCACATCGGCCAATTGATCCGGTAAGACCCAAGCGGACATAACTAGTTTATAAAAAGTGTGAACAACCCAGTATTGTACTGGCCTGACAGGACCAGCACTATGGGTTGACAAGGTGGGCTCGGTCTGAAACAAGCGGGTACAACAGAGGTTGCGCGCTGTGCCAGCGGGGTCAATCAATGAAGCATTGATTGACCGCTAAATGAAAAGCGCAATCGGGCTAAAAATGTCGCTAGTTTGCTGTAGTCGTCAACAACAAGCCCTCTCAATGAGGGCTGTGCCGCTTGAAACCAAACGCTGGCCGTTACGCCAACTTTTATTATTTGCTAGGCATGACCTGGTTGGTTCTCATGCCTTTTAAGAAGTCTGATTCGCCATCAAGAATGACAATATCACCCTTGCTTGAAAAGCTGGTCTTGTAGGCTTCTAAGCTTCGGTAAAATTTAGCGAACGCTGGGTCTTTGTTGTAAGCATTGGCAAAGGTGTTTGAAGCCTTGGCGTCACCGTCACCCTTGAGAATTTGAGCGTCGCGGTAAGCATCTGCAAGAATCACCTCGCGCTGGCGGTCTGCATCAGCACGAATTTGTTCGCCTTCAGCCGCACCGGTTGAACGCAACTCATTGGCAACTCGCTTGCGCTCTGCCTCCATACGGTCGTAGACAGAGCGTGTAATCGTCTCGGCATAATCAACTCGGGTGATGCGAACGTCAACAACATCCATGCCCCATGGTTTGTCTGAACTGTTCACAGCGCCAAGCACTTGTTGTTTAACCGCCGCCATCAAAGCTTCGCGGTCTGATGACAACAACTGGAACACCGTACGGCGGTTAACTTCCTCTTGAAAGGAGTTGCGCACCACTCGATTCAATTGCAATGCACCAGCACGCTCATCCAAACCTACGTTACGGATGTACTGGGGTGCATCAGATATGCGCCAGCGTACAAACCAGTCGATGACGACCCGTTGCTTTTCAGCAGTGAGCATGGGGTCAGCAGCCGTGCTTTCCAGTGTTAACAAGCGCTTGTCAATGTAGCTGACGTTTTGAAACGGCGGCGGCATTTTAAAATTCAAGCCTGGCTCGGTCACCACAGACTTAATTTCACCCAATTGGTAGACCACACCAAATTGGCGTTGATCGACCACAAACATGGTTGAGCTTGCGATGGCCAAAGCCAATAACGCGGAAGCTATCCAAAATCCAATTCGGTTCATAACAGACCTTTAATCTCTATCTCTAATTCGTTGAAGATGACGCAGTAATGTGCTTGCTTAGCGCGAGCGTGCTGCATCTGGACTCCGAGCGCGCGAACCATCAAGGTTCAACGTTGGTGGTGCGTTAGAAGTACTAGACGACGAAATGCTGGGAAGTGCAGGCATGTTGCTGTTGCTGGTCCCGTTTTGCATCAGCTTGTCAAGGGGCAAATACAACAGGTTAGAGCCGTTACTTGAATCAACCAATACCTTGCTCACATTGCTGTACACAGACTGCATGGTGTCTACATACAAACGGTCGCGAGTCACTTGAGGTGAACGTTTGTACTCAATCAGAACGGATTCAAATCGCTTCGCATCGCCTTCCGCCTGGGCAATGATACGGGCTCTGTAAGCCTCTGCTTCTGCACGCAAACGAGCTGCAGCACCGCCTGCGCGAGGCACCACATCATTCGCATAGGCTTGAGCTTCATTCTTAGCACGCTCGCGCTCTTGACCAGCCTTCAACACATCGTCAAATGCAGCTTGGACTTGCTCAGGCGGACGCACACCGCCTTGCTGCAAATTGATACCCACTACTTCGATACCGACTTTGTAACGGTCAAGAATAATTTGCATGAGCTTGCGAACGCGTGGGGCAATTTGATCGCGCTCTTCCGCCAAAGCAGAGTCCATCTTCATCTTACCTACGACTTCACGAACAGCTGTTTCAGCTGCTCTAACAACCGCAGCATCTGGGTCACTGCTCTCGAACAAGTAGGCGCGCGAATCGTTCAAACGGTATTGAACTGCAAATTTAATTTCCACAATGTTTTCATCGGCGGTCAGCATGGCCGACTCTCGTAAACCTGTAGCCTTGACAATCTGGTCAGAACCGACATCCACTGAGCGGATTTGAGTGACAAAAACCAGTTCACTCCTTTGAATAGGTGCAGGCATGCGCCAGTTGAAACCAGCGCCAACCGTGGCGTGGTAACGACCAAATTGCGTAATGACAGCTTGCTGACCCTCTTGCACGATGAAGAAGCCTGTACCCAGCCAAATGAGTAACGCAACACCACCGATGAGGCCAGCACCAACGCTTGCAGACTTACCGTCAGGCCTAAAAGGCGGTGGTGAATCACCGCCGTTGCCACCGTTGCCACCGTTGCGCGAGCCATTGCCGCCAAACAAACCACCCAAGCGTTTGTTGAAATCTCGCCACAACTCTTCTAAGTCCGGCGGGCCGTCCTGATTCGGACGTTGGCCACTGCCACGGATAGGTTGCACGTTGTCGTGATTCGGTTGCTTGGGGTTCTCGCTTTGATTGGCAGACTCATCGGTTGGTGATTGTTTATCGCCAGCCTCGCCTCGACCCCAGTTGGAATCATTGAGGTTGAACAGGCGAGATAGCAAACCTCGCAAGCCAGTGCCAGCGTGTCGCAGCATGTGTGAGTTCATCGTGTAGTGTTTTGGATAAAAGTGCATGGAAAATAGATTGTGGCATGACTGGGAATCACAACCCAGCGAATTATTAATTACCGCACAAAATGGACTGGCTTCGTCACGTGATTGTCCTGTCTAGGAGGTGGGCAGCTGCCTGGGATCGCCCGGGTCATGTTCGTAGACAGCATCCTCATCAGGGGTGCTGTTGTGCTGTTCACTGGGCCTGCCTTGCTGCATTTGGAACAACGCCAAGCGCTCAACCAACAACGCGCGCAATCCGTCCAACCCCTCACCGGTGTGGGCGCTGACAAACAAACGCTCAAACACCTGCCCATTGACGTCCATTTGATCGCGCATCCGTCTCGGTCCACGTCCGCCCTCGACCAAATCCAGCTTGTTAAACAGCAATATTTGTGGAATGTCACCCGCACCGATATCACCAAGTACCCGCTGAACCTCAATAATTTGCTCAATATAAGCAGGGTTGGCTGCATCCACCACGTGCAACAGCACATCTGCTTCTACGGCCTCTTGCAAGGTGGCCGAAAACGCCTCCACAAGACCGTGTGGTAAATCACGAATAAAGCCTACAGTGTCTGAAACTGACACGCTTTGCCCCGCACCGCTTAAGTACATCTGCCGCGTGGTGGTATCTAAAGTGGCAAACAATTGATCTGCGACAAACGTTTGTGCTTTAACCAAAGCATTGAACAGGGACGATTTGCCAGCGTTGGTATAGCCTACCAGAGACATTGTGAAGACACCCACACGGTCGCGTTGTCGGCGCTGGGTTTGACGCTGGCGTTTAACTTTGGTGAGCTTGTCGCGCGTTCGTTTTACGCTATCGCTGATCATGCGCTTGTCGAGTTCAATTTGGCGCTCGCCAGGACCACCACGTTGGCCAGCGCCACCGCGTTGGCGCTCCAAGTGAGACCAGCGTCTAACCAATCGGGTGCTGAGGTATTGCAAACGGGCAAGTTCAACTTGCAACTTGCCTTCGAAACTACGCGCACGCTGGGCAAATATTTCCAAAACTAGCAGCGTGCGGTCGTTCACCGCCATACCGAGCTCTCGCTCCAAGTTGCGTTGCTGCGCAGGACTTAGAGCTTGATCAAATAAAATTTCGGTGGCGCCATTAACCTCCGCCAATTGTTTGATTTCTTGCGCTTTACCAGACCCAACGAACAGGGCCGCGTCTGGGGCTTTGCGCTTGCATGTGACGCGGTCAACAACTGCATAACCAGCAGACTCGGCTAGCAAACCTAACTCTAGCAGCGCTGCATCGAAATTAGGTTCGCCAAAATCCACACTGACCAGAATGACTTTAGGAAGTGAGTTGTCGTTCACTTTTGACGCGCTTACGCCGCGCCGCCTGACTCGTCCTCGGCCGTAGCAGCGAACTGAACTGGCCGTCCGGGTACTATGGTTGAGATGGCATGTTTGTAAACCATTTGTGTAACCGTGTTGCGCAACAACACAACATACTGGTCAAACGACTCGATTTGGCCCTGTAGCTTGATACCGTTGACCAAGTAGATTGAGACGGGCACATGCTCACGACGCAGTTGGTTTAAAAATGGATCTTGCAAAAGTTGACCTTTGTTATTGCTCACGATATGTTCCGTGTCGGAGAGAATTATAGAAAATTAACGATACCACAAGGTACCAACTGCACATGATGTCTGGGTATTGGAATTCAAGCGCAGCGCGCTAACTTTTGCCCGAATAGGGGTTGTCTGACGTTTTCATTTCAACCCGCAATGGCGTACCCGTCAGGTCAAAAGCCTGCCGAATACGGCCTTCTAAGTAGCGTTTGTAAGCTTCCGTCACGTGTTCAAGCGAATTGCCGTGAACCACGACTACGGGAGGATTCATACCTCCTTGGTGTGCATACCGCATTTTGGGACGGAATATGCCGCTGCGCTTTGGCTGCTGAAATTGCACGGCTTCTTCTAATATTCGTGTCAGCTGTGGGGTTGGCATTTTTCTTGTTGCAGAAGTATGCGCCTGGGCAATCGCCTTCCACACCGGGCCAAGACCTTGACGCTTGGTGGCAGACATGGTGAACACCGATGCAAACTTCAAAAAAGGTAGGCGCTGCTCCACCGACCGCATCACCAACTCACGCTGGTACTGGTCGACGGCATCCCACTTGTTGATAGCCACGACAACAGCTCGTCCGCTTTCCACAATGAATCCCGCAATGTGCGCGTCTTGATCGGTTACGCCTTGCATGGCATCAATCAGCAACACCACCACATTGGCGCTTTCAATAGCCTGTAAGGTTTTAACCACTGAGAACTTCTCAATAGCCTCAAACACTTTGCCTCGTCGTCGCAAGCCTGCTGTATCTATAAGCTCGTACTTCTGTTCGTCTTTAACAAACGGCACTGTAATGGCATCCCGCGTGGTGCCTGGCATGTCAAAAGCAACCAAGCGCTCTTCACCCAACCAGACATTGATCAAGGTCGACTTGCCTACGTTTGGCCGCCCTGCCACGGCCAATCGAATGGTGGTGTTATCAGCTGGCGCTTCGTCTTCTGCAAACTCTGGCAAGTTCAAAGCTTCAAATGCCAAATCCATCAAACTGCGAACGCCTTGACCGTGAGCAGCTGATACAGCCAATACCTCACCCAAGCCCAACTCGTAAAATTCTGACAGTTGAACACCAGACTGCATACCTTCCGCTTTGTTGGCAACCAGCAATGAAGGTTTACCCAGCCTACGGAGCAGTTTGGCAATGTCGTAATCTTGCGCACTGATACCTTCACGGGCATCGACCACAAAAATAACCACGTCTGACTCGGCGATGGCTTGCAGGGTTTGTTTGGCCATTTCTTTCACGATGCCTGTATCGACAGTTGGCTCAAAGCCACCTGTGTCTATACAAATATACTCACGGCCATCTTGTTTGCCGGTACCGTAGTGACGGTCGCGCGTCAATCCTGCGTAATCAGCCACAATTGCGTCACGCGACTTGGTCAAACGGTTAAACAGTGTAGATTTGCCAACATTTGGCCGCCCTACAAGCGCAATTACAGGTTTCATTCAGGACGCCAAGCAAACACGCCACCTTTGGCGGTGATAGCAATTAAAGTGCCGTCTACCAGTAAAGGAGCGCCAACAATAGCGGATCCGTCGGTTGGCAGCCGGGCCATTACTGAGCCAGTGTCACGAGACAACCAGTGCATATAGCCCTGTGAATCGCCCACAACCAATGTTTTTCCCAACGCCAAAGGGGTTGTTAACCCCCTGTGTAACAACAACGCACTGGTCCACAATTCGACCCCTGTGGCCGTTGTCCATGCGGTGATGCGACCGACATTGTCGGTGCTGTACACAGCTTGCACGTCGCCACTGACGCCATTGGCGCCGTCAGAAGTGACAGACCACAGGCGCGTACGGGCTTTGATGTCTACGCAGCTGACAGATGCCTGGAAAGCGCGTGCACAAATTACAGAGCCGATAACAGCAGGCTCAGCCACAAGATCAACCAAACGCTCAATTTCATCAACGCCCCGAGGCTGGGCCAAGGAAACATCCCAAGCAGTTTGACCGTTGTCTGGGTTCATTGCGACCAGTCGCTCGCCGACGCCAACCATCAAGGCATTGCCCACAGCGGTTAACAATCCAGGATGGGCCAATACCAGAGGTTCGCCTGAGTAACGTTGTGTCCATACTTCCGCACCATTGCTGGCGTCAAAAGCGCTGACACGTTGGTCAGCTAACAGCACAAACACACGACCACCTGCAACCAAAGGCTGGGTGTAAGACCTAGCGGGCAGTTGGGCACGCCACAGCAGTTGTTCACCAGACACAGCAACCAGCTGGTTGCTTGCGGTCACGATGGCAACGACTGCACCGTCAAAACCCGTACCGGCAACCACCTCGTCTTGCACTGCGGACTGAGACACCAATGAGCCGTTAGCAGCAGCAATAACTTGAATGCTGCCACCATCGGTCACAACTGCCACGCTGGTGGCAGAACCGTGCATGCGCAGGGTGCGACTGACTGGCCCAGACAACTGTGTGCGCCAGACCTGAGCCACCTTGACCAAGGGGGTAAAATTTTGCAACGCGGCTGGTTTGGGTGGCGCGCTTCCAGCGGCGCAGCCCAATAAAGCCAAACTTGCAACAATTTGTAGACCATGTTTGAGCAAGGTATTCATGAATTGCATGGGTTGTTTCCTTGTTTCAAAAAATTTCTAGGCGAATAAAGTGGTTGGGCCAAGTGGATATTGAAGCAAGCAATCATTCAGCCAAGTTTTGCACGCTCAAACCGAGTGCATTGAGCTTGACTTCCACCAGCTGACGGTAGGCATTGTCGCCAGCTAAATCAGCCCAAGCGGCTTTGAATTGAACGCCTGCACCAGTTTTGTCGCCTTTGGCCAGCAAAATATCGCCGCGTCTATCAGCTACCAAACCTTTAAAGGCGTCTGGCGCTGTTTTGTCCAGCTCGTCTAGGGCTGACAAAGCCGAAGCCCATTGCTGTGCGTCCATGTCTAAGGTGACCAAACGAAGAGCGGCAATAGCCTTTAGTCCATCGTCTGAGGATTTGGTGTTGATGCTTTTTAATGCGGCTCGGGCTGCATCTTTGTCGCCTTTGCCCAAAGCTGTTTTTGCCAGCAACAACTGAGCGTGTTGGGTCAGCACTGCGCCAGGCGCTTGCTCTGACATATCAGAAACGACACGTTTGAGTTTGTCTACATCATCACTCAAGGCCGCTTTTTTGACTTGGTCAAACAACTGAGCTGAAGCTTGGCCTTGTCGATTTTGCCAAAATTGCCAACCGTTGTAAGACGCATAACTGCCCAAAATAGCAATGAGAACCCACGTAATAATGTTGCCCCACTGCCGCCAAAACGCTTTTATTTTGTCCAGTTGTTCTTGTTCTTCGGGGTCTAGATGCTGAGTCGCCATAACGGGTAAAAGCCTGCAAGTAAGAATTTTAAGATCTCAACACATCGTTGTTGAGGTCGCAGCGTTTAACAGCCGCCAAGCTGACTATTGTAGGGCTTAGGCCGACGTCTCAAGTCCGAACTTCTTGCCACCAAGTGGCCAGATCAGCAATTTCTACCATGCGTTGTTCTTGAGACACCCGCAGTGACTTGCACGCCACTTGCCCGTTAGCCAGCTCATCATCACCCAATATCACAGCCCAGGCCGCACCGCTGGCGTCTGCGCGTTTGAACTGCGACTTCATGCTGCCTTGCCCTTGGGATGTGGCTGCATGCATCTGGACGTCAGCGCCGGCTTTGCGCAACGCACGGCATATGCTGGCAGCTTGTCGACCAGCTTGAGCACTTGGAACAACGACGTACACATCAGGAACAGGCTGTTCGGGCAACAAACCCTGCTCTTTAAGCAGCTCTAACAGCCGCTCAACGCCAAGCGCCCACCCTACAGCTGGAGCGCTTTTACCGCCAATCTGCTCAATTAAGCCGTCGTATCGGCCGCCCGCGCAGATGGTGCCTTGCGAACCTAGGTCTTGGGTCACAAATTCAAATACGCTGAGGTTGTAATAGTCCATACCGCGCACCAACCGTGGGTTGATGGTGTACGCCACGCCAGCGCCATCCAGCAAGGCCCTCAGTCCATTGAAGTGAGCCACAGACTCAGCGCCTAAGTAGGTCATCAACTGAGGTGCACCATTCACCACGTCTTGCATAGCTGGATTCTTGGTGTCCAAGATACGCAATGGGTTGCTGTGCAAACGGCGCTTGGCATCGTCGTCTAGCAGATCCATATGGTCAGACAGGTACTCAATCAAAGCACCCCTGTGAGCTTGGCGTTCAGCGGGTTGACCTAGGCTGTTAATTTCCAAAGTTATGCCGCTTAAGCCCAACTGTGCCCACAGGTCACATGCTAAAAAAACCAGCTCTGCATCCACGTCAGGTCCAGCAAATCCCAGCGCTTCAGCGCCAACTTGGTGAAATTGTCGGTAACGACCACGTTGCGGACGCTCGTGCCTGAACATGGGCCCTATGTAGTACAAGCGACGCGGACCGTCGTACAGCAAGTTGCTTTCGACAGCTGCGCGAACAACGCCAGCAGTAGCCTCGGGGCGAAGCGTCAGGGCTTCGCCGTTTAAGCGGTCTTCGAACGAGTACATTTCCTTTTCAACAATATCCGTCACCTCACCCAGGCCTCTCACAAATAGACCAGTGGGTTCAACGATAGGCGTGCGGATATTGCGGTAGGCATAGCCAGCCATCAGCGTACGAAGTGTTTGTTCCAACCATTCCCAATGCGCTGACGCAGGTGGAAGGATGTCGTTCATGCCTTTTACAGCAAGTATTTTGTCAGCCATACAGGTGGTAGTTGATCTTAAAAAATTAGGTGCTTTGTCCAAAGCGTTTGTGCACGTAGTTGTCAACCAAGACCTTGAACTGCGCCGCAATATCGTCTCCACGCAAGGTAACTGTTTTTTGACCGTCGACATAGACAGGTGCTGCTGGCGCTTCCCCAGTACCGGGCAAACTGATGCCAATATCGGCATGCTTGCTTTCGCCCGGGCCGTTCACAATACAGCCCATCACAGCGACCTTCATGGTTTCGACCCCGGGGTAGATCTTGCTCCATTGCGCCATGGCGCCGCGCATGTAATCGTCTATTTGTTTGGTCAACTCTTGAAAGGTCGTGCTGGTGGTGCGTCCGCAACCTGGGCAAGCCGTAACACTTGGGACAAATGCGCGCAGACCTAAGGACTGCAAAATCTCCATCGCCACCACAACCTCTTGAGTTCTGGCTTCACCAGGGGCGGGTGTCAAAGACACGCGAATGGTGTCGCCAATACCTTGCTGCAACAAGATGGCCAAGGCCGTGCTGGAAGCCACTGTGCCTTTGGTGCCCATACCAGCTTCGGTCAGGCCTAAATGCAAGGGGTAGTTACAACGTCTGGCCAACTCTTGGTACACAGTCACAAGGTCTTGCACACCGCTGACCTTGCAAGACAGCAATATTTGCTCGGGCCGCATACCAAGATCGCGAGCCTGCTGGGCAGAGTCTAGCGCTGATGTGATGAGCGCCTCGACCATGACTTGGCGTGCCTCCCAAGGCTTCGCGCGCAAGGTATTTGCGTCCATCATGGCGGCCAGTAAATCTTGGTCAAGACTGCCCCAATTGACGCCAATACGAACCGGCTTGTCCCAGCGCATAGCCGCTTCTATCATTTGGGCAAACTGCTTGTCGCCCTTCGCACCCCGGCCTACATTGCCTGGGTTAATGCGGTATTTAGACAGGGCTTGCGCACAGTCAGGGTTGTCGATGAGCAACTTGTGACCGTTGTAGTGGAAGTCACCCACCAAGGGAGTTGGTATACCCATGCGATCTAGTTGCTCGCGAATGTGAGGTACAGCCTTGGCCGCTTCGTCGTTGTTGACAGTGATGCGCACCACCTCAGAGCCTGCCATGGCCAACTCTTTAACTTGTATTGCGGTTCCAATGACATCGACAGTGTCGGTGTTGGTCATGGACTGAACCCGCACGGGCGCATCGCCTCCAACGGTCACAACATGGTCGCCCCACACCACTCGGGCTTGCAAAGTGTTGTGCCTGCGGGGCTCAAAAAGAGCGACTGGCTGATCAGATGTATGCGATGCAGAAGTGCTCATGACGACAACAGTTGCCTCGAAAAAGAATAGTTAGCGTATGTCAAAGCGTGCAACATTGCCTCTCGCGTTGCCCACCACATCGACTAAGGTGCCACGTGAATGTACAACGACGCCTGCCGCATTACCAATAACAACAGACATCTCAGACGGTTGGTCTAAAACGACGTAGTCACCTGCAGCCAACGTGTTGGTAAATACAGGGGCACCCTGTGTATTGGTCACCTCAACCCACGACTCGCTAGAGGCTTGAATCACGAGTAGGTGTTTGGCAATCTCTGACCTGATCAATGGGTTGGTGCTTTGCTGAACAACCCTGGCTTGGGTTGCTGTGAGCGCAGCCGCTGCTGCCTCAAAGACCTGCGAATCTGCCGCAGCTTCAACTGCATTGCCAGCAGGTGCAGAATCCGAGTCGCTGGCTGCATCAGGCACGGGCGCAGCCACACTTTGAGCTTGAACGTCGGTATTGACCACTTCGGGCGGATCCGCCGCAGCGACACCGTCGCCAAGTGATCGGATAACAGGCTGCGCCAGCACATTGTTTGAGCCTTGTGATGCCGCACGTTTGCTAGCTGACGTTTGTGTTTGTTCAATGGCCAGCCACAGACCGATACCCGCAATCGCCAACACCACAATGGCCCAAAGCACGCCACCGCCTTCGCGTTTGGCGGGCGGCAAAGCAGTCGCAGCGCCAGGCGCACCATCATTGATGCTGGGCAACGATTTTTGGTTGCCTACATGCAACTTGGGCCACGCGGCCAAGATAGGTATGGGGTCAATGCGCAGGTGGCGACATACGCTGGCGGCCAAGGCCCTAGAGAATGTTAAGTCAGCGCCTTGGTTCAGCTCGCCCGCCTCCAATGCCTCAAGCTTGCGCACTGGTACCTTTAGAACGGCAGCCAAACCTTCCAAAGGCATACCACTGTCCTCTCTAGCTGCGCGCAGCAATTCCCAGCCCGGCGTGGGCAACAACGGGGTAACAAGGGTCTCGTCAGACGAAACAGCTAGAGCCGATTGCGCGTTGCTGTCGTCTGAGTGCTTGTTATCGTTCATAGCCTTGTCTTTCTTAGGATTGATCAATTGAACGCGCTAGGGTTCATACCGTCGGCTGGCGCTTGCTGCATACGATCGTATTGCGCATCAATGTGCATTTGTAAATTGAGTACCTCAGGCGACACCCGATATGCTGGAGACATGGATGCCAGGTAACGCACAGCAGCAGGCCAATTTTCAGACTGAACCATCAGGGTTGCCAAACCAAAATTAGCGGCGTTGGCGTAGCGCGCATCAACGACTGCCTGACGCAACGCACGCTCAGCCAGTTCAAATCGTTTGGCTTGTATGGCACACACACCTAGACTCAAATGGGTTTGAGCTGGATTGAAGTCGTTGACAGCGCGAAGAATAACAGCGTCAAACGCTTGAAGTGCTTGTTCAACATCACCTGACATGCACTGGAGCCACGCCACATTATGTTGGTAAGACAAATCGGTTGGTGCCAAAGCCACGGCGGCTTGCATGGCTTGCTTTGCAGCGTCTACACGTTGCAAAGCCATCAGCGCCAAGGCTTTGATGTTGAAGGCTCGAGCGCTGCTAGGGTCAACCTCTAGTGCACGTTTCGCTTCGGTGAGAGCGACATTGGGTTGTCCTCGCTCCAAGTAGGCTGTTGCCAGCTGCAACCGCAAATCAACACGCTCAGCATCGGCGCTGGTAACAGGCCTGGTTGTTTGACAAGCAGCAGCAAACAGACACAACAAGGCAATAAAAATCGGTCGCCAGAAACCCTGGCGGCTGAACACGGCGGCACGACTCACGGCAGCCTCGCATGCATGCTGACAACATGCTCGGTTCCAACTCGGCGTTTGGCCATACGTGCGACCGCGTTGGTTCTATCTAGAACCTCGCCAGCGAGTTGGCCACAAGCGGCATCAATATCGTCGCCCCTTGTTTTGCGAACCGTGGTGACCAGTCCTGCAGCACTCAAGGTGGCCGCAAAGGTTTGCACGGTGGCCTTGTCTGAGCAAGTCAATCCAGAATCGGGGAACGGGTTGAAGGGTATCAGGTTGAATTTGCAAGACAGCCCGCGGCCACCATCAAACTGGCGCACCAGTTGAATCAAGGCGCGGGCGTGCTCTGGCTGGTCGTTGATACCGGCCAACATGCAGTATTCGAACGTTAAAAAATCTCTGGGAGCGGCAGGCAAATAGCGGGCACAAGCCTCCAGCAGCTCCTGCAATGGGTACTTTTTATTCAAGGGGACCAGGTCGTCGCGCAACAAGTCAGTCGGCGCATGCAAAGAAACCGCCAAGGCAACAGGGCAATCTTTGGACAGCTTGTCCATCATAGGCACCACACCTGAGGTGGAAACCGTGACACGGCGACGTGACAGCCCGTACCCATGATCGCTCAGCATGACTTTCAGTGCTGGCAACAGTGCATGGTAGTTCTGCAGCGGCTCACCCATACCCATCATGACAACATTGGTCACCATGCGATCTGTGGTTTGAAACTCTCGTTTGAGCGTGTGCTCAACAAACCACAATTGAGCCACAATCTCAGCGGTGCTTAAGTTGCGGCTAAAACCTTGGTGCCCTGTGGAACAGAATCGACAGCCTACGGCGCATCCTGCCTGAGACGAGACGCACAACGTGCCCCTGTCAGACTCGGGAATAAAGACAGCCTCAACCGCATCGCCATTGCCCACGTCAAACAACCACTTAATGGTACCGTCAGCAGCATTTTGACGACTCAATACAGCAGGTGCTGCAATATGGGCAACGTCTGGCAATTTGTCACGCAAGCTTTTAGCGAGATCAGACATGCCGGAGAAATCACTTGCACCGCGCTGGTGTATCCAGCGAAACAGTTGCGTAGCGCGAAAACGTTTTTCGCCTAATTGCTCGCAAAAGGCGGCCAAGCCCTCTAAATCGAAGTCGAGCAGGTTGGCCGTCATTTAAATTAACGCGTGTAAACGGTCATACCTGCGAAGAAAAAAGCGATCTCCACAGCAGCTGTTTCAGGCGCATCTGAGCCGTGTACCGCATTGGCATCAATGCTGTCAGCAAAATCCGCGCGAATGGTTCCCGCATCGGCTTTCTTTGGGTCGGTAGCACCCATAAGATCGCGGTTTTTAGCGATGGCACTGTCGCCCTCTAGGGCTTGAATCATGACTGGACCGGAGACCATGAAATCAACCAAATCTTTAAAGAAGGGGCGCTCTTTGTGAACACCGTAAAAAGCCTCAGCTTCTGGACGTGACAAGTGGGCCATTTTGGCCGCGATGACCTTCAAACCAGCAGCTTCAAAACGTGCATAAATTTGACCAATGACATTTTTTGCCACTGCGTCAGGTTTGATGATGGACAGGGTGCGCTCGATTGCCATGAAAATTACCTTGAAAGATTGAAAACAAAATACCACTAAAAAGCGAACAAAATTGTTCGCCAACAGCTTAGCCTGACATTCTACCGTGCCGCAAGGGGCAACACCATGCCATTCAACGCTTGCGTTTGACACGTTTTGCGCCAGGCTCACTTCTGTCGCGTTGGCGCTGCAAGGCATCGCCACCGATATATCCAAATGAGGTCTGCATGGGATCTGGCTGGACTTGCGGCATAGCTTGAACAACGGCCCTGGGACCACGCTTGGTTGGAGCCCGCGTGGCTTTTTTCTCAGCTTGTGTCTCAGCCCTGGCATCCCAACCCTGAGGCGTGCTGGGGCGTTTACCGCCAGAGCGTTTGTTGTAACTGTTTTTAACAGTCCGCCCCAATCCAGCCGTGCGACCAGACTTACCAGCTTGTGGATTGGCCAAACGCCCGCCGCCTACGCCGGCGATTGGAACAGCCTCGTTGGCAGCGGCTGTCAGCTGCTCAATGTCGCGCCAATCTAACTCTACAAGGGTGCCACGGCGTAATCCACGTGGCAACTCAACGCTACCATATCGAATACGAATGAGGCGACTCACTGCGTGGCCTACCGCCTCCACCATGCGCCGGACCTCACGGTTGCGCCCTTCTCCAATGGTGACGCGGTACCAATGGTTGGAGCCTTCTCCGCCACCGTCCACGATACTTGCAAACTGTGCAGGACCATCTTCTAGCTGGATGCCATCTAAGAGTTGTTGCTTTTCCTCGTTGCTGAGGGCTCCCAATACACGCACAGCGTATTCACGTTGCAGACCAAAACGCGGGTGCATCAACTGGTTGGCCAAAGTACCTGAACTTGTAAACAGCAGCAAGCCCTCAGTATTCAAGTCCAGTCTGCCAACCGACTGCCACTTACCGTGTTGCAATTTGGGCAAACGCCTAAAAACAGTAGGGCGGTTTTGCGGGTCGTCATGTGTCACCACCTCTCCAGCAGGCTTGTGATACGCCAACACGCGCGGTGGGGGTGGGTCAATGCGAATGTGAATAGCGCGTCCATTGACCTTGACAGCATCGCCAAATTTGATGCGTTGACCAACGTGTGCAGGCTCACCGTTCACCGATATACGCCCCTCAACAATCAACTGTTCCATTTCGAGTCGAGAGCCCATACCAGCCTGCGCCAACACTTTGTGCAACTTAGGTGCGTCAGTTTGAGCTGCGAGCACACGCTTAGCAAGCTCGCTCTCTTGCTCAGGCAGTTCAGGGACAAAGGCTTCATCGTCAAATGCGCCACTGATCACATCTTCAAAGCTGACCCTGCTGGCGCTTGGCGCCTCTGTTTGCTTGGATGCGTCCGTCTTGCCAGTGACCGCCTCACCGTCCTTGTGGCTTGGGTCATTGTTGGTGGTCATGGTCGCCCTTTGGTTGACTGTTGTCGGTATCTATTTGAATGTCTGCGGGCAGGTTTTGAATGTCTGCTGGTGCGGATTGGTCTGAATGTCCGTCCGGGCCCGCTTGCTGGGCACCTGACTCAAGGCCTAAGCTGGTATCTGTTTGTTCAGCTTCAACCAGCTCTGCCTGTATGGCGTTGTCGTCATTCGTGGGATGTAAATCCAACTCTTGTCCCAAAGCGTCTGCCATTGCTTGAAATTGAACACCCGGATCAAGCCCTGGCAATTGGTCTAACGAGGCCAGCCCTAAATCGTCTAAAAATAATTTGGTCGTGGCAAGTAGTCCGGGACGCCCGACTGTCTCCCGGTGCCCAATGATATCAACCCAGCCTCTGTCTTCAAGCTGTTTGATAATCAAAGAGTTAACAGTAACGCCGCGAATATCCTCTATGTCGCCTCGCGTCACCGGCTGGCGGTAGGCAATGATGGCCAGTGTTTCTAAGACTGCACGCGAGTACTTGGGTGGTTTTTCAGGGTGTAGGCGGTCTAAAAATTCACGCAACTCTGGGCGGCTTTGAAAGCGCCAGCCAGTGGCCACAAGGACCAATTCAACGCCGCGGTGCGCCCACTCCTGCTGGAGCTCGCCCAACATGGTCTTGATGGTATCTGAGGCAACAGCGCCATCGAACAGCAAACAAAGCTCTCGCACAGTCAGTGCCTGACCGGCGCAAATGAGTGCAGTTTCGAGGACGCGCTTGGCATCCGTCGTGTACATGAAAAGGTCCGAAAAAAATCAGCTTGGCACTGTGCGCCTGCCGGGGACCGTTGCACGGGCTTGGGGCCTATGCAACCGAGCAACTGCAGACTAGGCTTTAGGGCCTAAGGCTTGGTCAGTTGGGTGAAACAGGTCTTTATTGTAATTCAACCCCAGGGTAGCTAGGGCATTTATCAAATCTTGGGGCGGCGGACAAGACCAATGCATAGCCTGACCCGAATCAGGGTGAGCCAATCCCAGCTCATGGGCATGCAATGCTTGGCGATTTAGCCCTTCAATTGGCTTACCACCGTAAATAATGTCACCAACAAGCGGATAGCCAAGGGCACTCAAGTGCACCCTGATTTGATGTGTTCGACCAGTGTGGAGCTTGCACCGCAGCAGGCTTGCTGGTATCGCATTTACACATGTGGCATCAAGACCGTAGACATCTGTTCTAGCGGGCTTACCGTACATGTTATCGGCCGCTACCACGCCCATCCTTAAGCGGTTTCGGACATCTCTGCCAATGGATTGGTTAAGCGTAACGGGGTCGTTGGTGGGTAAGTCGGCATTGATTCGCCGCCAGTCCCCATGGGCCACTGCAAAGTAGACGCGGTTGACATCCCGAGCGGCCAGCTGTTTGACCAACGCGTCAAAAGCAGAGCGGGAACGCGCCACCACCATCAATCCGCTGGTATCTTTATCTAGCCTGTGCACGATGCCGGCTCGAGGCAGCGTGACAGCGTTGGGGTAGCGGTGCAGTAAACCATTCAACAGGGTGGCGCTCCAGTTGCCTGCGCCGGGGTGGACGACCAAACCAGCAGGCTTGTTGATAACTGCAATGTGTGCATCTTCGTACACCACGTCAAGCGGCACATCTTGGGCCGTGAATGCCATGGCTTGCTGGGTCGGACGCATATGGACTTCTATGGCGTCGCCAACGCGCAGTTTTTGTGAAGCTTTGGTAACAATTACCCCCCCCACTTTGACCGCTTGTTGCTGGACCAACTGTGTCAAAAAAGAACGCGATACGCTGGAAATGTGCGAACTGAGGACTTTATCCAACCGCTGACCATGGTCACTTATCAATGCCTGCATGACAATGTGCTCACTCTCGTCAACTTGGGCATCTTCAGTAGGCAATTGTGGGTTTTCTTCAATTTTAGGCTGTTGCATCGATATAATTTTCTAATTCACCGTTATTCGGATGTTTTCTTACTCAGGCGCTAAGCTGTGCGCTTTTACGGACACTGCAATGGCTTTAGGACTTCACCGCATCAACACTCGATTATCTGCGGCTTATGTGAGCTTGGGACTAGCTGCTATTGTCGCGGGTTGCGCCACACCCGCACCAAGAGATGCAACAGCCGACTGGAGCCCTAACCGGATTTACCAAGAAGCCAAGGACGAACAGTCAGCTGGCAACTTTGAAAAAGCATCTGCGCTGTTTGACAAACTAGAAGGACGCGCGGCGGGTACGCCTCTTGCGCAACAGGCGCAATTGGACAAAGCTTTCGCGCAGTACAAAGCTTCAGAGCCTGCACAAGCAACGGCCACCCTTACCCGTTTCCTACGTCTACACCCGGCCAGCACTGCCACCGATTACGCGTTGTATTTGATGGGTTTGGTCAGTTTTAACGATGATTTGGGGCTGTTTGGCTCACTGGGTGCGCAAGATTTAAGTGAACGTGATCAAAAGGCCGCCAAGGACTCCTTCGAGTCGTTTCGTGAGCTCACCACCCGTTTTCCAGACTCTCGTTACAGCAAAGATGCAGCATTGCGCATGACCTATATCGTCAACTCGCTGGCGCAATCTGAGGTGCATGTGGCACGACATTACTATACGCGAGGTGTGTATGTAGCGGCTATCAACCGCGCCCAGAAAGCCATCAGCCAGTTCAAAGATGCACCCGCTTTAGAGGAGGCACTGTACATTTTGATGCGCTCATATGACGCCTTGGGCATGGTCGAGTTGCGCAACGATACACAACGTGTGATGGATACCAATTACCCCAACAGTCAGTTCCCAAACGACAGCTTGAATACAACTAAGTCCTGGTGGACTCTTTGGTAACCAAACCACTTAAATAGTCCTGCATGTCCGTCTCACTGCTGAGGCGGCGCATAGCTGGCATGGCGAGCAACAAACGCCTGCCATAACCCATGTTGACAAGGCGTCGATCACCAATCACCAACACGCCTTTATCCAACTCTGACCGAATCAAGCGGCCTGCCCCTTGTTTCAGGGCAACGGCTGTATCAGGCAGTACCTGGTCAGTAAACGGTGACTTCCCAGAGGCTTGCAGGCGCTTGGCACGTGCTTGCGTGAGAGGGTCATCAGGCACGGGAAACGGCAACTTGTCCAACACAACCAACTGCAATGCTTCGCCGGGAATGTCCACGCCCTCCCAAAACGATACGGATGCAACCAAGACGGCACCACGGTGTGTGCTGACTTGTCCGTTGTTAGCTCTAAGCGGATCGGCGTAAGCACGAAAACGCTCTAACAATTCATTTTTACTCAACTCCCCTTGCACGAGCAGCTCTATGTTGTTGGATGTAAGTGCCTCGCGAAGCTCTTGCGCAATAATGCCCAATGCACGCAAACTGGTTGTCAGCACCATGGTGCGCCCGCCTAAACGCTGGGCCCAAGGCACAATCCGCCTGGCCAGCATCAGTGGGTGACCTGGCTCATTGGGCATCGGTAAATCTGTGGGTACCCACAGCGCCGCTTGCAACTCGAAATCAAAGGGGCTGGCTACGACAGCCCTCTGTGCGTGTGTCAACCCCAAGGGTTGCGCAAACCAATCCAACTGGGCGTTATCACCCAGCGTTGCGGACGTGAACACCCACGTTGTAGGACCCGTCAAGCCGCTGTCAGGTGCGCTGCCAGCAAAGGCCTGCGCGCTGTCAAGCGGACTGTCTACCCATCGCCAATGGCTGCCAGCCTCTAACCAGCGTACGTGGTCATCCGCCACAGGGTTGAGCAAGTGCTGCAAGCGCTGCAGCAACGCGTCACAGCGCTCTAGCAATCGCTCAAAGTCAGGGGCCAACTCGCTGATGCTGTTGAGGTCTTTTCGCACGTCGGCCATGGCTTGGCTTAAGTCGCCAAGACAACTGCTCCATGCGCCCTCATCGACAGACTGCGGGGCCTGCCCACCCCACGGCAAACGCACATTCATTTTCATATGGGTCGCAGGCAAGCACAAACGAAGGTCGCGAATCGTGCGCTCTAAAATGCCACATTGTTGCGACCAATCACACAGGCCTCTGGCATGTTGCAAACCTGCTGCCAACACATCGCGGTTGAAATCCAACAACTGTGGCGACGACAGTTGTGTGCCTAAAAACATGACGCCAATTTCGTTGAGTTGGTGGGCCTCATCAAAGATGACCACATCAACGCTGGGTAACAACTCAGCCATGCCTGACTCGCGAACCGCTTGATCGGCAAAAAACAAATGGTGGTTGACCACGACCAAATCTGCTGATAAAGCTTCACGTCTTGCGGCCTGCAAGTGGCAGGTCTTAAAGTCAGGGCACTGGCTGCCTAAGCAATTATCACGGTTAGATGTGACCAACGGAATAACGCCTGAGCGCTGGTCTAAGCCGGGCATATCTGACAGATCACCACTGATTGAGGTAGCAGCCCAACGCTTAACTTTTGCTAAGGCGTTGTTGGTAAAGCGGTCTGCAACCGCCCCACTTTGCATGTGCGAATCGAGTCTGTGCGTACACAAATAATTGCTACGCCCCTTGAGCAAGGCTGTCCTAATTGGCACGCCAAGCAAACCCACCAAACGTGGTAAATCTCTTAAATAAAGTTGGTCTTGTAAAGCCTTTGTTGCAGTGGAAACCAACACCCGTTTGCCGCTGAGCAAGGCAGGGGCAAGATAGGCATAGGTCTTACCTGTACCTGTGCCAGCTTCGACTACCAACGTGGTCTCATTGGCAATCGCCTGCGCGACCAACTCTGCCATGCGCTGTTGACCGGGTCTGGCTCTAAAATGGGCATTGCCTTTGGCCAAATCCCCGCCCGCGGCAAAGACTTTGGCCACACGGCTCAACCAATCAGCGCTGCTGGTGTGGTTGTTGCTGTCGACGTGACCTGACTCGCTCACGTGATGCTCGTATCTATATCGCGCTTGGCTTCGAGCAAGAATTCGTTAGATTGCATTTCAGTTAGGCGAGATACTGTGCGAACAAATTCGTGCGCCATAGGGCCTTCAAGATACAGCGACTCAGGTGGCACTGCGCCCGACATGATGAACTTGATGCGCCTGTCGTACAACACGTCAATGAGCCATGTAAAACGTCTAGCCTCACTGGCGTGCCTAACTTCCATTTTGGGGACGTTGCTGAGCAGCAGCGTGTGGAACTGCGTAGCAATTTCCAAGTAGTCGTTTTGCGAACGTGGGCCACCGCACAAAGTTTTGAAATCAAACCAAATAACACCACCTGCTTTGCGCTTCGCGGCAATGGTGCGTGATTCAATTTGCAGCTGCGGAACTTCGTCTTGGGATTCTGTCAGAGCGCTAAACGCACCATCCATAGAAGCTTCTGCATGGTCGCTCAAAGGGTGGTGGTACATGTCTAGCAAGGCCAGCGTACGGCTTCTGTAGTCGGTACCTGCATCAACGTTGAGCACTTCTAATTTGGCATTCAACAGCGCAATGGCAGGCAGTATTCGGTCACGGTGCAAACCGTTGGGATATAAGTCGTCTGGCTTGAAGTTGGACGTGGTAACAAACCCAACGCCGTGCGCAAACAGGGCGTCCAACAACCTGTGCAAAATCATGGCGTCGGTCACATCCGCCACATGAAACTCATCAAAGCAAATCAACTGGAAACGCTTGGCCATGCGTTTACCCAATTCGTCTAAGGGATTGACTGTGCCTTGCAACTCCCGCAACTCACGGTGGACTTCACGCATAAACTCGTGAAAGTGCAAACGGGTTTTTAGCTTGATGGGTACCGCTTGAAAGAAACAGTCCATCAAAAAACTTTTACCCCGCCCAACGCCACCATACATATAGACGCCGCGGGGAACGGCGTGCTTAGAAAACAACTTTTTGAAGACATTTGAGCGGTGCTGCTTGTAAGCCTGCCACTCATTGGCACAGCGCTGCAATGCGCGTATCGCCACAATTTGCGCTTCATCCGCGATGTAATTGCGATCAATCAGCGCTTGTTGGTAAGCCTTTACAACGTCGCCTTCAGAAGCGTCTAGTTGCGGCGGCGTTGCGTGCACATGCGCTGGGGCGGTCAAAGATACGACTTGATTCATGGGTGTCTATTGTCTAGCTTTTTTTGCACTAGGCATGGTCCCAAAAACAACAACCGTTGATATCCATAGGACATCAACGGTTGTGTGGTGTAAGCGTTGTTAAAAATTGAGCGTGCGCTTATCAACTGCTAAAGCAGCCTCTTTCGTAGACTCAGACAACGAGGGGTGCGCATGACAAATACGCGCAATATCCTCGCTGCTAGCCCTAAACGCCATGGCAACACAAGCCTCTGCAATCAGCTCGCTGGCCATGGGGCCTACGACGTGCACACCTAATATCTCATCAGTCTCGGCATCCGCCAGCATTTTGACCATGCCGGTGGTGTCACCCATCGCACGGGCACGCCCATTGGCCAAAAACGGGAACGTACCCACCTTGAATGCGCGACCAGACGCTTTGAGCTCGCCCTCGTTTTGGCCTACCCAAGCGATCTCTGGACTGGTATATATGACCCAAGGCACCAAATTGAAGTCCACATGACCGTGCTGCCCAGCAATACGCTCGGCGACCGCAACGCCCTCTTCCTCTGCTTTGTGAGCAAGCATTGGACCACGAACAACATCGCCCACAGCCCAAACGCCAGCCACACTTGTGCGGCACAAGTCATCTACAACAATGGCACCGCGCTCATCCAGTTTGAGACCGATTGACTCGCTGTTAAGTCCCGTTGTGTTGGGCACACGCCCAATGGACACAATCAGCTTATCGACAACTAATTTTTGGGCTTCTCCCTTTGCATTGGTGTAAGCAATCGATACCTGTTTGCTGGTTGCTTTGATATCGCCGACAGTCGCGCCCATCTCAATATGCAAGCCTTGTTTGGTGAAGGCTTTATGGGCTTCTTTGGCAATTTGATGGTCAACTGCCCCTAGGAACACAGACTGACCTTCCAAAATGGTGACTTCCGCACCCAACCGGCGCCAGACAGAACCCATTTCGAGACCAATAACGCCCGCGCCGATGACGCCAATTTTTTTAGGAACAGCACCCACGCGCAAGGCGCCATCGTTGGACAACACGTTGACTTCGTCAAAAGGTGTGCCTGACAGCGCGCGCGCGCTAGAGCCTGTAGCCACGATGACTTGACGACTGGTAATGGTCTCTGATTTTTTACCGGTGACAGCCACCTCAAAACTGTTGTCGCCGCCAGACACAAAGCTGCCCCGCCCGTGGAAAAAAATGATTTTGTTTTTCTTAAACAAATACAAAATGCCATCGTTGTTTTGCTTGACAACGGCGTCTTTGCGGGCATGCATTTTGGCGACATCCAGAGACAAGCCCTTAAAGTCAATGCCATGCTCATTAAAGTGTTGCGATGCCTGCTCGTAATGCTCAGACGACTGCAACAACGCTTTTGATGGAATACAACCAACATTGGTGCAAGTACCACCGGGGGCTGCACCGCCTGCAGCATTGGTCCACTCGTCAATACAAGCGACTTTAAAACCCAATTGGGCAGCACGAATGGCAGCTACATAGCCACCAGGGCCAGCGCCAATAACAACAACATCAAATGCTTGAGACATAAACAATCCTCAGAAAACTCAGTCGCTCAATACGACTTTTTTGCATACGTGACGTACACCGATACAACAAAGAAAAACTTGGTGTGTGCTCACGACCGCACTTGCGGCCGCGGGCTTAAATACCAAACAACAAACGCGAAGGATCCTCCAACGCTTCTTTCATGGTCACCAAACCCAAAACGGCTTCGCGTCCATCAATGATGCGGTGGTCGTAGCTCATTGCAAGGTAGTTAATAGGTCGCACTACAACTTGGCCATTTTCTACAACCGCACGGTCTTTGGTTGCGTGAACACCCAAAATAGCCGACTGTGGTGGATTGATAATTGGCGTGGACAACATGGATCCAAATACACCACCGTTGGAGATGGAGAAAGTACCACCAGTCATTTCTTCTAGGCCCAACTTGCCCTCTTTGGCCTTGTTGCCGTATTCGGCAATTTTGATCTCAATATCAGCAAAACTCATCTGATCGGCGTTGCGCAAAATTGGCACGACAAGACCACGAGGAGAACCAACCGCAATCCCGATGTCAAAGTAGCCGTGGTAAACAATGTCGTTGCCGTCAACAGACGCATTCAGCAAAGGATAGCGCTTGAGTGCTGCTACAGCAGCCTTGACAAAAAAGCTCATAAAGCCCAAACGCACACCATGCTCTTTTTCAAATTTCTCTTGGTATTTTTTACGCAGTTCCATGACTGGTGCCATGTTCACCTCGTTAAACGTTGTGAGAATGGCATTGGTCGCTTGTGATTGCAACAAACGCTCTGCAACACGTGCACGCAAACGGCTCATAGGAACACGCTGCTCAGGCCTGTCGCCCAAATCTGGTGCCAGTGTAGGAACTTGTGGCAACACCTTGGTCGGTACGCCAGTGGGAATAGACGAAGCAGCAACTGCGGCAGCAGGTTTGCTGACAGCGGCCAACACATCACCCTTTGTAACGCGTCCGTCCTTGCCAGTTCCGGACACAGACCCAGCGGCCATACCGTTGTCTGCCATGTGTTTAGACGCAGCTGGAGAGGCTACACCAGCCATGTTTTTAGCAGGTGCTGCGGCGGTAGCGCTAGGTGCGCTGGCAACTGACGCAGCCGTGGTTGATTTTGCGGCAGCTTCCGGGGCGGTGCCTTTGCCCTCGGTATCTATTGTGGCTAGCACTTGGTCAGAGCCAACAGTGGCGCCATCACCTTGAATGATTTCAGACAGCACACCAGACGAGGGTGCAGGCACTTCTAGCACCACTTTGTCCGTTTCAACTTCAATCAATATTTCGTCGGCAGTCACCATATCACCGACTTTTTTCTTCCAGGTCATCAACGTGGCTTCTTCTACAGACTCCGACAGTTCAGGGACCTTAACTTCTACGATTGCCATTTTTAATTCCTTGCAAAGCTTTGCTTTGTGTGCAGACACACCTGAGTCTCTTTAGACCCAGGTGTGCGTGCGTGTCATCAGTGCTAATTGTGTGCGTTGAGCGTGGTTACTTGGTAAGCACAAAGCCTTTGAGCTTGCCAAAAGCAGCCTCAATGAGGCTCTTTTGCTGCTCTTGGTGCAGGTGTGCGTACCCAACGGCTGGGGATGCAGACGCGGCACGACCGGCATAACCCAGCTTTTGTCCTTCGCGCATGTTCTCATGCAAGTAATGCTGCACAAAAAACCAAGCGCCTTGGTTTTGTGGTTCATCTTGACACCACACAATGTCAACCACATTGGTGTAGGTTTTGAGTTCCGCCACAAAGGCTTTGTGTGGGAATGGGTACAACTGCTCCACGCGCAAAATAACCACGTCTTTGGTGCCCAATTCGTCGCGTTTCTTGACCAGGTCGTAATAGACTTTTCCTGAGCAACAAATAATACGCTTGACCTTTGCCGCAGCTTTTTTAATGGCCTCATTGCTTTCGGGAATGATGGTCTGAAAAATGCCCTCGGTGAACTCAGACAGAGGCGATGCGGCATCCTTGGCGCGCAACAAACTCTTGGGCGTCATGATGATCAACGGCTTACGCAAGTTGCGCACCATTTGGCGGCGCAACACGTGGAAGATCTGGCTGGCGGTTGTAGGCTGAACCACTTGAATATTGGTGTCTGCAGCCAACTGCATAAACCGCTCCAAACGAGCTGACGAGTGTTCTGGTCCTTGACCTTCGTAGCCGTGGGGCAGCATCAAAGTGATGCCATTGACTCGGCCCCACTTGACCTCGCCCGAGGCAATGAACTGGTCAATCACCACTTGTGCACCGTTGACGAAATCACCAAACTGCGCTTCCCAAATCACCAATGTATTGGGGTCATTCGAAGCGTAGCCATACTCAAAGCCTAAAACAGCTTCTTCTGACAAAATTGAATCAATGACGACAAACGGGGCTTGACCGTCAGAGACATTTTGCAAAGGCACATAAGAGCCCTCGTCATATTGCTTGCGATCTTGGTCATGGATAACAGAATGGCGGTGCGTGAACGTACCGCGACCACAGTCTTCGCCAGACAAGCGCACAGGGTAGCCGCTGGCAACCAACGACGCAAACGCCATGTGCTCGCCCATACCCCAGTCGACAGGGATATCGCCCCTGCCCATTGCGGCTCGGTCCTTGTAGACTTTTTGGACCAACGGGTGAACGGTAATGTCGGTAGGCATGGTTGTCAGGCGTTCGGACAAACGACTCCACTCAGACAGTGGAATAGCCGTATCACCCGCGTCTGTCCAAGCCTTACCCAAATACGGGGCCCAATCAACCGCAAACTTGCTTTTGAAATTGGTCAGTACGGGGTCTACAGTGTGTCGGCCCTCATCTAAAGCAGCTCTGTAGCTTTTAGCCAAGTCATCACCCAAGGTGTCGCCCAGGCCTTGGGCTTGTAACTTGTCTGCGTACAACTTGCGCGTTCCAGGATGGGCGCTGACACGTTTGTACATAAGGGGTTGTGTGATCGAGGGCGTATCTTGTTCGTTGTGGCCTAGCTTGCGGAAACAAACAATATCGACCACCACATCCTTTTGGAATTCCATGCGGTATTCCAACGCCAAACGCGTGGCCATAACAACAGCTTCGGGGTCATCCGCATTGACATGCAACACGGGCGATTCAATCATTTTGACCACGTCGGTGCAGTATATGGTTGAGCGACTGTCACGCGGATCGCTGGTCGTGAACCCGATTTGGTTGTTGATGACCAAGTGCACCGTGCCGCCCGTTGTGTAGCCACGGGTTTCGGCCAGCGCCAAGGTCTCCATCACCACACCTTGACCAGCAAATGCCGCATCGCCGTGAACCAACACAGGCAGCACTTGCAAACCTTTTGGATCCCCACGTCTATCCATACGCGCGCGAACAGATCCTTCAACGACTGGGTTCACAATTTCTAAGTGAGAGGGATTGAATGCCAAAGTCAGGTGAACAGGGCCACCGGGTGTAGGCACATCGCTGGAGAAACCTTGGTGGTACTTCACGTCGCCACTGGGCAAGTCTTCAGGGGCTGTGTGATCGAACTCGGCAAACAGATTTTTGGGCATCTTGCCCAAGGTGTTGACCAACACATTCAAGCGACCGCGGTGAGCCATGCCAATCACAATTTCTTGAACACCCTTTTCTCCACCGCGCAAAATCAGTTCATCCAAAGCAGCGATAAAGCTCTCACCACCCTCTAAAGAGAATCGCTTCTGCCCAACGTACTTGGTGTGCAGGAAACGCTCAAGACCTTCTGCGGCAGTGAGACGACTTAAGATGTGGATTTTTTGATCAGCTGAGAGGGCCGCTTTTGAACGAATACCTTCCAGCTTTTGTTGCCACCAGCGCTTTTGCGTCTGGTCGGTAATGTACATGTACTCGACCCCAAGGGTCCCGCAATACGTTTCGCGTAACGCGTTGAGCAAATCACGCAGCGACATCGTTTCTTTGCCAAAAAACGTGTTGCTGGTGTTAAAAATTGTTTCTTGGTCGGCATCGCCTAGACCGTAAAAAGCAGGGTCTAGCTCAGGGATGTTTTCACGGATTTGGTGCTTGAGTGGATCCAAATCGGCATGCCGTGAGCCCACGTTTCTGTATGCGGCAATCAGCTGTTGAACAGCCACTCGCTTGCGACCCATTTCAGAGTCAGGATTGCTTTGCACCACTTTGGTGGTGCCCTGCTTGGCCATTGCAGCGAAGGCATTGACCACTGGCAAGTGCGGCAAATCCCGCATGTCGCTGCCATCAACGGCAGGCACATTTTGAAGCGCGTCAAAGTAACTGCGCCACTCTTCAGTGACTGTGGTGGGATTGCTGAGATAGTTCTCGTAAATTTCCTCTACGTACGGTGCGTTACCGCCGAAAAGATACGAATTGCCACTAAAGGACTTGTAGACGCTATTGGTCTCACTCATTATTTCGCTGACCTCCGTTTTCCTATGGAAAACATAAGTTGGGTAAAAAAACCTCCTGCGACACGGCTGAACCGATTAGCGGATGCGACGGTGACATAGAGGGGTCATTGTGCAAGTCTTATTATGCGCCTGATATGCATGCACTTGCACTTAAATGGATAAGTAAAGAAACCAATGAGTCGATGAGACTTCAGCATGAGCACCTGTCACATGGAAAAACACCAACAATGCCAAGGAGACACTTAAACAGACATACCCTGTAGCAACCGCTTTTATTGTTTACGGGTCTATTTGGCTATTTGGCTATTTGGCTATTTGAGATGAGCCTGATGAACTCGCCCTGACTGAAACTCCACCCTTGCTCTCGCCCACAGCAACAGAGCCAGACACAGTGCCGTTGGTGTCAACGCCGATGCGCACGCCACCAAAGCCACTAAAGCCACCAATGGGCACACTGACCCCCACGCGACCCAATGGGCTAACGCATGCGCTTAGTAACGCAGCAAACGCCAACACGGACATAACACGAGCCAACAAGACAAACAGGTGCTTGTGATGGCGGTTGGATGTGGTTTGAAAAGAAGTAGACACACGCTCAGGCGTCTTTAAGCCATTAACTTTGGAGACAAACGCTGACCAGCGCTGAGCTTGTGCGGTGTGTCCATCTCAATCGCTATTTGCGTACACACAGAGCGGCAAAGGGTCACGGCTTGCTCACTTTGTACCCGGTATATAACTTGGGTTCCCAATTTTCGTTTGGCCAGTACGCCGCACCGGTACAACACGTTCAAGTGCTGGGATAAGTTGGGCTGTGTGGTGTCGATTTCACGCAGCAGTTGGCTGACAGACTTCTCGCAATTGCACAAGGCGCTGAGTATGCGCAAACGCATGGGCGTTGCCAGCACACTGAATAATTCAGCTGCTAGCTCGAACACACGGTCACCATCGGGAGAGTCGTCCGCTACTATTGGGCCACTCCGAGCAACAGAGGCCGTCAGTTCAGTTGGCTCATGGTCATCAGATGGTGCTTGGTTATGTTCATTCATGCGCTAACTCGAATATATTGATTTGCTACCATCATAGACCGCCTTGGCAACAAGCTCAACTGACAACGCTACCTGGCAATAAATTAGGCCTGCACCAATGCTTTGATAGTGGCCAGCGCGCTAGGGTCGTCCATGGTGGTTAAATCGCCGGCTTCGCGGTGTTCGCACACAGCTTGAATGGCCCGTCTTAGCAATTTTCCGCTGCGTGTTTTTGGAAGCAATGACACGAACCTAATACGTGAAGGCCGAGCCACAGCCCCAATTTGGCTGTCGACCAACTTCATCAAATCACCTTCGAGCTGGCGTTGCGCTTGCGGTGAGTCGTACAGACTGGGATCTTTTAGCACCGCAAAGGCCATGGCAACCTGACCTTTCAGCTTATCGGCCACACCGACCACAGCAACCTCAACAATGGCGCTATGGGTAGCAATACTTTCTTCAATTTCGCGGGTGCCAAGTCTATGGCCCGCGACGTTGATGACATCGTCGGTACGTCCTAGTATGAAGAAGTAACCGTCGGCATCACGCGTGCCCCAGTCAAATGTGTTGTACACCAAACGACCGGGAATACTGCTCCAGTAAGTTTGAACAAACCGCTCATCATCACCCCAAATGGTTTGCATGCAACCGGGTGGTAGCGGACCTTCAATGGCGACTACACCTTTTGCGTGTGGCTGAGTGAGGTTCTGCCCTGTGTTTTCATCGATGATTTGAACGTTGTAGCCGTACATGGGCACGCCAGGACTGCCAAACTTGCTGATGGCGGGCTCAATGCCGTTGGCCAAACTTAATATAGGCCAGCCAGTTTCAGTTTGCCAGTAGTTGTCTATGACGGGCTTCCCCAGTGCATTGAAAATCCATTGGGCAGTTGGTTCATCGAGGGGCTCGCCAGCCAAAAACAAAGCTTTCAAGCTGGACAGGTCTGCCTTCTTGATGAATGAAGAGTCGTATTTTTTGAGCACACGCACCGCAGTTGGTGCGCTGAACATGACAGACACCTTGTATTTCTCGACCAACTCCCACCAAATGCCCGCGTCTGGACGAGTAGGCAAGCCTTCATACATGATGGTGGCCATGCCAGCAAGCAATGGCCCATACACAATGTATGAATGCCCCACCACCCAGCCTATATCGCTGGTTGCAAAGTACGTTTCCCCTGGCCCACCCATATAAATGTGCTTCATGCTCGCGGCCATTGCCACCGCATAGCCACCAGTGTCTCGCTGGACGCCTTTGGGTTTGCCAGTGGTCCCGCTCGTGTACAAGATATAACTGGGGTCGGTTGATGCCATTGACTCACACGCCACCCTTGCGCCTGCGTGTTTGGCGCTGGCAATGGCGTAGTCAACATCGCGCCCTGGCACCAAGGACATGACACACAAACCGCGATTGACCATCACAACGCCAGCAGGTTTGTGTGATGCCAACTTGAGTGCTTCATCTAACAGGGGTTTGTAAGGGACTATTTTGCCGCCACGGGAGCCCGCATCGGCGCTCACAATGACCTTGGGGGTGCAGTCATCGATTCGGCTGGCCAAGCTCACGCTGGCAAATCCCCCAAACACCACAGAATGAATGGCGCCAATGCGTGCACACGCCAGCATGGCGAATGTCGCCTCAGGAATCATGGGCATGTAAATCAGAACGCGGTCGCCTTTTTGCACGCCCTGCTCTTGGAGTATTGCCGCCATCACCTGCACTTGCTCTAACAGTTGCTTGAAACTGTAAGTTGTTTCTGTGTCGGTTTCGGTAGAAACAAAGATCAAGGCAGCGTCATTGCCCCTCACCGCCGCATGGCGGTCAACTGCGTTGTGGCACAAGTTGATTTGGCCTCCCGCAAACCACTTCACAAATGGCGGCTGGCTGTAATCGCATACCTCGTCGAAGGGTCTAAACCAGTCGACCAATTTCGCTTGTTCGCGCCAAAAGTCATTGGGTTCATCCATGGACTGCCGGTAAACCGCTTCAAAATGCTGCGTCATGTATGTATTCCCTTCGTTGTATCTAAGCTGGTCAACGCACTTGACAGCAGCTATTTATATTCACAATTATGAATAATAGGCTTTCCACATTCTGACAAGCCGGCTTCAAGCGTCGCACGCTTGTCTCTACACTGTATGGCGCTTCACCAATTCCAACACTTGCTCAAAATGTGGATGGTCAGCAGCGCCTAACCACTCAAAAACCACCATTTCAGCGCTGACAAGCTCTACACCGTTCCCCGCCAAACGGTCAAATGCCACGTCACAGTCTCGCTCTCGCCTAGAACCGCTGGCATCGCTGACCACCCACACATCTAGGTCTTGCTCCATGAGGCCCAATGCGGTTTGCAACAAGCACACGTGTGCCTCGACACCGGCCAACACAATGGTTTGGCGCAAGGCTGGCGGGGCTTCTTGAGACTTGTTTTTAAGCAAATGTTTGGGCATGCTGCGGGCATTGCCACCCTTTGGCTCATCGTGAGATGGGGCTGCGGGCATGAGACGGTCTAGCAACCCATCTTGGCAAGCATCAAATGACCACTTGTCTAAAGTATTGGCAGAAAAAGCACTGAGTTCAGGCACAAAGTCGCCCAATTTGTCACGCGACTGCGTGGTGGCCCAAACAGGAATATCCAGACATGTTGCGACGCCCGCCACCAACGCGGCTTTGTGAAGCAAGCGTTGGTGATCGTGTATGGCTGGCATCAAGCGCATTTGATAATCAACTAAAACCAACTGACATTGCGAAGCATCTAGTAGCACGTGTAACCCTTGTGAAATGAATATGAACGCTCAAAGGCGTTGTCGCACTATTGTCCGCCAGATTACACGCGAGAATCCGCCAGCACGGTTGGTCGCTTATGCCCAGCTAAAAACAACATTAAAAATATATATCAGATGCCTGATTTAATTAGATAAATGCATGGAAATAGGCTATGCTACAGCCATGTCAACGCAGTCCCATAATAGGTATGTAATGCCACTTCACTGGCAACACGCAGTTGTGGCTGTGTGCTTGTGTGTCTGCACTGGCTTAAGCTGGGCCGAGCCTCCTAAGTCCGAAACTGAGGCTGAGGCTGACAGCATTGGCCAGTTTTTGTTGTCGCAAGGTTTGATCAAACAAATAGACTATTTGCGTGGGCGTACCAACGTGATGTCCTCGCAATTGGCATTGAACGCCATGGGGCTTGTAGGCGTGCCTTATGTCTGGGGCGGGAGTCAAACCAACAAAGGTTTGGACTGTAGTGGCTTGGTTCAAGCCGTTTACCAACAAGCGTCTGGCTTGCTGCTGCCGCGCCGTGCAGCTGAGCAAGCTGCTGCTGCCACGCCCATCACTGACCAAGAATTACGGCCTGGGGATTTGGTATTTTTCAACACCCTCAAACGCGCATTCAGCCATGTTGGTATTTACGTAGGTGAAGGCAAGTTTGTACATGCGCCCAAGCCTGGCGCAGCTGTGCGTGTTGAGGACATGACCAAGCGTTACTGGCAACGCCGCTTCGAAGGTGCTCGCCGCGTGGACCTTGCTCAGTCTCGGCAACCACGGTCTGACACAATCACCCCGTAAAATCTGCGGTGTTGCAACGCCGTGGTGCGATGCGTTGTTCTTGACCTCAGATACATGATCCCATTTCCAGACTTACCCATTGCCCTGTTGTTGTGGGCAGCATCAGTGACTGTTTTTGCAGGCTTCACCAAAGGCATTACCGGCTTTGCATTGCCACTCATCATGGTCTCCGGCATGTCAACGTTCATTGACCCACGACTGGCCATTGCCAGCGTGGTCATTCCAACTTTTGTTGCCAATGCCTGGCAAGGCTTGCAGCAAGGCCCGACGGCGGCATGGGAGGCCATATTGAAGTTCCGCGTGTTGCTGATCACTACGCTAAGCATGATTTACATCAGCGCGCAGCTTATTGAAGGCTTGGCATTCCAATCCCTTTTCTTGTTATTGGGAAGCGTCATTTTTGTGGTGAGTGTGGTGCAACTGATGGGCTTAAACCTCAAGCTCGCACCTAAGCAACGAACAGTTGGTGCCATCGTGGCTGGATGTGTTGCCGGATTTTTTGGCGCAATTGCAGGCACTTGGGGACCGCCAACAATTATTTATTTATTGGCTATTGGTACGGAAAAAACAGAACAAGTCCGCATTGCAGGCATCAGCTTTGGCTTGGGTGCACTCGTATTCTGGGTGGCACACCAGCACTCAGGTCTGATCACGCCACCAGCACTCGTCTTTTCAGTCGCATTGCTGCTGCCCATGTTCATAGGTCTGAATCTTGGCAGGCGTTTACAGCACCGAATAAACCAGGCGGTGTTTCGGAAAATCACGCTCTGGGTGTTGTTGTTGGCCGCACTGAACATCATGCGCAAAGCGTTGATGAGTTAACACAGACAGTTAGCAACCTATGCTCGGAAAGCCAAAAAATATCTTAATGATCTGTAACGCTGTAACAGTTACAGCCGCTGCTGATTCGAAAAAACCCGCAAAGCCAAGCGCCTTGCGGGTTGCTTACACCTGCATTAAGGTCTAGCGTTTTTTAGCTGGCGGCAAGTCAGTGCAACTGCCATGCGCTACTTCGGCCGCCAAGCCAATACTTTCTCCTAAGGTTGGGTGCGGGTGTATGGTCTTGCCTATATCAATGGCGTCAGCGCCCATCTCAATAGCCAATGCCACCTCACCAATCATGTCGCCAGCATGTGTGCCAACCATACCGCCGCCAACAATCCTGTGTGACACATCATCGAACAGCAACTTGGTGAAACCTTCATCACGCCCGTTTGCAATGGCACGTCCAGATGCTGACCAAGGGAATAAGCCCTTGGTCACTTTAATTCCGTCAGCTTTGGCCTGGTCCTCAGTCAAACCAACCCATGCCACCTCAGGGTCTGTGTAGGCTACGCTTGGTATAACACGTGCGTTGAACGCAGAGCTAGCCAAGTCGGAATTGCCTGTTAACTCACCAACAATCACCTCAGCAGCTACATGTCCTTCGTGCACGGCCTTGTGGGCCAACATAGGTTGGCCAACAATATCGCCAATCGCAAAAATATGAGCCACGTTGGTTCTCATTTGGATATCCACGTTGATAAAACCGCGCTCGGTCACATCAACACCAGCGGCCTTGGCACCCAGCTTATTGCCGTTAGGGCTGCGGCCAACAGCTTGCAACACCAAGTCGTAGGTTTGTGGATCTGGTGCACCCTCGCCTTCAAACATCACCTCAATGCCAGCTGTTGTTGCCTTTGCACCAACGGTTTTGGTCTTGAGCATAATGTGGTCAAAACGTGGCGCGTTCATTTTCTGCCATACCTTAACCAAATCGCGATCAGCACCGGGCATTAAAACGTCCATCATTTCGACAACGTCAAGACGTGCACCCAAAGACGAGTAAACGGTTCCCATTTCAAGGCCAATAATGCCACCGCCGATAATCAACATCCGCTTAGGCACGCCAGCCAGCTCCAACGCGCCGGTGGAATCAACCACACGGGGATCGTCTGGAAGAAAAGGCAAACGCACAGCTTGAGAGCCTGCTGCAATGATGGCGCTTTTGAATGTGATGGTTCTAGATTCACCTGTCGCAGCTTGCTTTGGTCCAACTGTCAGCGCCACATTCAAGCTGTGGGAGCCAGTGAATTGACCTAGTCCACGCACCACTTCTACTTTGCGCATTTTGGCCATCGCCGCCAATCCGCCAGTGAGTCTGCCAATTACTTTTTCTTTGTGGCCACGCAGCTTGTCGATATCAACTGTTGGTGCAGTAAAGGTGACGCCCAAGGCTGCGAAGTGCTTAACCTCGTCCATCACTGATGCCACGTGCAACAGAGCTTTGGACGGAATACACCCGACGTTCAAGCACACGCCGCCCAGCGTCGCGTAACGCTCAACCAGAATGACTTTGAGGCCCAAGTCAGCCGCGCGAAACGCGGCCGAGTAACCGCCCGTTCCGCCACCCAATACCAACAAGTCACAATCTGTGTCAGCAGGTGCTTGAGAGGCGGTTGCTGGGGCAGGCTTGGTTTTAGCAGGCACTGGTATGGCTGCAAACTCAGGCGCTGTAGGTACAGGTGCAGGTGGTACAGACTCAGCCGCTGTTGCCTCTCGCGCTTCGAGTTGCAACACCACTACGCCCTGCTTGACCTTGTCGCCTAGCTTCACAGACAGCGCCATCACCACACCGGCGTGGCTAGAAGGAATTTCAAGCGATGCCTTGTCAGACTCTACCGTAATCAATGATTGATCGACCTCAACGGTATCGCCAACAGCCACCATCAACTCAATCACCGCGACTTCGTCGAAGTCACCAATGTCTGGGACTTGTACGTCAATTAATGCCATTACTCGGTCCTTTACAACAAGATACGGCGGAAATCCGCCATGATTTGACCCAAATACGCGTTGAAACGCGCAGCTGAGGCTCCGTCGATCACACGGTGATCCCAAGACAAGGACAGTGGCAACATCAGGCGAGGCTCAAACTCTTTACCATTCCAAACAGGCTCCATGTTGGAGCGACAAACGCCCAAAATAGCCACTTCAGGTGCATTGATGATCGGGGTAAAGTACCGCCCACCGATCCCACCTAAGCTGGAAATAGTGAAGCAGGCACCAGTCATATCGGCGGGGCCTAGCTTTCCTTCTCTCGCCTTCTTAGCCAACTCACTCATTTCGGCGCTGATTTGCATCACGCCTTTTTTGTCTGCGTCTTTGATTACGGGAACAACCAAACCGTTGGGTGTGTCGGCAGCGAAACCGATATGGAAGTACTGTTTCATCACCAACTGCTCACCATCCAGTGAACTGTTGAAGTCAGGGAATTTTTTGAGTGCCGCAACGCACGCTTTTATGAGGAATGCCAGCATGGTGACTTTGACACCAGCTTTTTCGTTTTCCTTGTTGGTGAGAAGGCGAAAGGCTTCTAAGTCAGTGATATCAGCGTCATCGTGGTTGGTCACATGAGGAATCAACACCCAGTTGCGGTGCAAGTTTGCTGCTGCAATCTTTTTGATGCGCGACATATCGCGCCGCTCGACAGGACCAAACTTGGCAAAATCGACTACAGGCCATGGCAATAACCCCAAAGCCTCGCCACCCGCACCCGACCCACTGCCACCTTTGACGACTTGTGCCTGGGTTTGCGCGTGGCCTGCCATAACCTCTTTGGTGAAGTTGTAGACATCCTCCTGCGTAATACGACTTTTATGGCCTGTACCTTTCAGCTGCTCTAAAGGTACACCCAGTTGACGTGCAAATTTACGTACCGACGGAGACGCGTAAGGCTGGTGACCAGAAGGCGCCACCGTTGGGTTGTGCGCAGGTATGACCGTTGACGTGCTGGGCACTGCAACGCTACGTGGAGCGTCTGGCACTGGCGTTGTTGGTGTTGAAACTGCTTGAACTTGTGCAGGTGCAGGTGCAGGAGACAGCGCCGCTGCAGAAGCAGCGGGCGCGCTACCAGCTACAACGGCAATGAGATCTCCAATGTTGACGATGTCGCCTAACTTGACGCTCAAGCTTTGCAGCACACCGGCATGGCTAGCGGGAATTTCAACTGAAGCTTTGTCTGACTCCACCGTAATCAAAGACTGCTCCGCAGCGACGGTGTCGCCGACATGAACAAGTATCTCAATAACGGCTACGTCTTTGAAATCACCTATATCGGGAATGCGCATCTCTACGTTGGTTGAGGCACTGCTAACAGATACTGCTGCATGCGGTGAGGCTGGAGCCGAGGCGGCTTGCTGGTTAGGCGCAGGATCGCTAGCACCAGCGGTTGGTGCGGATTCGCCTGCTGCCGCGCTGTCAAGCTCCAACACCACCACACCTTGTTTGACCTTATCGCCCAGCTTGACGCTGATTGACTTGACAACGCCAGCATGGCTGGATGGAATTTCGATAGAGGCTTTATCGGACTCAACGGTGATTAAAGACTGGTCTTTTTCCACCGTATCGCCCACTGCGACCAACATCTCAATGACAGAGACTTCATCGAAATCACCAATATCGGGAACACTTACTTGAATCAATGACATGCTTATTGCTCCCGGGTTAGGCGTTCAATGGGTTGACTTTGTCAGCATCTATGCCGTACTTCTTAATCGCTTCAGCCACTTTGTCAGACTTGACCAGACCGTCCTCAGACAAAGCCTTAAGGGTGGCCACCACTATGTAGTGACGGTTCACTTCAAAGTGCTCTCGCAACTTGCCTCGGAAATCGCTGCGACCAAAACCGTCTGTGCCCAATACTTTGTACGTGCGGTCTTTAGGAATGAATGGGCGAATCTGCTCAGCAAATGACTTGATATAGTCTGTAGATGCCACCACAGGACCAGTACTCTTTGAGAGCTGTTGTGCAACAAAAGACACACGTTGTGTATCTGTTGGGTGTAACAAATTCCACCGATCAGCGTCGTGACCATCACGCGCCAACTCGTTGAAACTTGGGCAACTCCACACATCGGCTGAAACACCCCAATCAGCTTCCAGCAACTCTTGTGCAAACAGACTTTCACGCAAAATGGTACCGCTGCCTAACAACTGAACACGCAGTTTCTTTTTACCGCCCGCTTTGAACAAATACATACCCTTGATAATTTGCTCTTCAGTGCCTTCGGTCAGGCCTGGCATGGGGTAGTTCTCATTGAGCAAGGTGATGTAGTAGAAAACGTTTTCTTGGTCTTCAACCATGCGCTTCATACCGCGCTGCATGATAACAGCGACTTCGTGGGCAAAGCTGGGGTCGTACGTCACACAATTGGGTATGGTGCCTGCCAAAATGTGGCTATGTCCATCTTCGTGCTGCAAACCTTCGCCGTTGAGTGTGGTGCGCCCTGATGTACCACCCAACAAAAAGCCGCGCGCCTGCATGTCTCCTGCGGCCCAAGCCAAATCGCCAATCCGCTGGAAACCAAACATAGAGTAATAAACGTAAAACGGAATCATCACGCGGTTGTTGGTGCTGTATGACGTTGCAGCAGCAATCCATGAGCTCATGCCACCAGCCTCATTGATGCCCTCTTGCAAAATCTGACCAGCTTTATCTTCTTTGTAGTAAGAAACTTGGTCGCGGTCTTGCGGTGTGTACAACTGGCCGTGCGGGTTGTAAATGCCAATTTGACGGAACATGCCTTCCATACCAAAAGTGCGAGCCTCATCAACCAAAATGGGTACCACACGAGGGCCAATTTCTTTGTCCCGTAGCAGTTGCGCTAAAAAGCGCACGTAGGCTTGGGTTGTAGAGATCTCACGGCCTTCAACCGTCGGCTCCAAGATGCTCTTGAAGACCGACAGCTCCGGCACAATGAAGGTCTCGTCCGACTTGGTTAAACGCTTGGGCAAGTAACCGCCTAGCTTGTCACGGCGCTCATGCAGATAGCGCATCTCTGGCGTGTCATCGGCTGGTTTGTAGAACGGCAAATTGGCCAATTCGCTGTCAGGAATTGGAATGTTAAAGCGGTCACGGAATGCGCGAACGTCTTCATCTGAGAGCTTTTTGGCTTGGTGGGCGGTATTTTTACCCTCACCAGCCTTGCCCATGCCATAGCCCTTAACCGTCTTAATGAGCAACACAGTTGGTTGACCTTTGGTATTTACGGCCTTGTGATAAGCGGCATACACTTTTTGTGCATCATGGCCTCCGCGGCGCAATTTAAAAATTTCTTCGTCGCTCATATGCGCCACCATTTCAAGGGTGCGCGGGTCACGGCCAAAAAACTCTTTCCGAACAAACGCACCATCATTGGCTTTAAACCCTTGGTAGTCACCGTCTAAAGTGTCCATCATGATTTTGCGCAGCGCACCGTCTTTGTCTTTGCTCAGCAATGGATCCCAGTCAGAGCCCCAGAGCAGCTTGATGACGTTCCAGCCTGAGCCACGGAACTCTCCTTCGAGCTCTTGCACAATTTTGCCGTTGCCGCGCACTGGACCATCCAGGCGCTGCAAGTTGCAATTGATGACAAAAATCAAATTGTCCAAATTTTCCCGAGCGGCCAACCCAATAGCGCCCAAGCTTTCTGGCTCGTCCATTTCACCATCACCGCAAAACACCCAAACTTTGCGATTTTCGGTGTTAGCAATGCCACGTGCATGCAAGTACTTTAAAAAACGGGCTTGATAAATACCCATTAGAGGGCCTAAACCCATTGACACGGTCGGAAATTGCCAAAAATCTGGCATGAGTTTGGGGTGCGGGTAGCTCGATAGGCCCTTGCCACCAACTTCTTGGCGGAAGTTGAGCATTTGCTCTTCTGTTAAGCGACCCTCTAAATAAGCGCGGGCATAAATACCGGGTGAGCTGTGGCCCTGAAAGTACAGCAAGTCACCACCGTGATCGTCACTGGCACCGTGCCAAAAATGATTAAATCCAGCTGCAAACATGTGTGCAAGTGATGCAAACGAACTGATGTGCCCGCCCAAATCACCATCGCCGTCGGGTGTGGCTCTGTTGGCTTTCACGACCAATGCCATGGCATTCCAACGCATGTAGGCGCGCAGGCGCCCCTCTATTTCAAGATTACCAGGTGAGCGGGCTTCTTCGCTAGGCTCTAAAGTATTGATATAGCCTGTAGTTGCAGAAAACGGCATATCCAGGCTGTGTTGTCGAGCGTGCTCTAAAACCTCTTCGAGTAATTCATGTGCGCGTTCGGGGCCGTTGGCTTCTATGACAGCTGTCAAGGCATCTAACCACTCACGGGTTTCAGCTGCGAACGCATCCTTTGAAGGATCAGTTTGGGGTTTGTCGGACATGTCGTCTCCTAGTTAAAGAACCCGTGACTTAAACAACAGGCCACCTAGCAGTGGCAGGCCTATCAAAACTTTGTACCACTCTTTAGAACTTTTAATGAGTTCTTTTGTGTGTAGGCATAGTTTCCCACATTTGCCAGTATTTTTCAACATGCGCTTTATAGTTTTATAATGTGAAATATATTGCCTTGTGCAACATGCAGTACAACTAAACTAACTACATGTCCGCTCCCTCCCCAAACAAGGAATCCCCAACGCCAGACGGCATCACATCTGGAGGGAAAAAAATGGACCTTCGTGCGCCTGCAGCAATATGGCGTAATTGGTGGCGCGCTCAAACACCGGCCAAGCAAGACCGAGTTGCCACCTTTGGGCCGCTGATAGCTGTTGTCTTGTTTTTGGCCGCAATAGTTTTATCCATAGGCTACTTGCGGATTGAAGAAGCAGACAGGGAGCAAGAAACAATTACCCGCGACCTTGAATACGCGCAACAACGGCTGCGGTTGCATCTATTAGAAAGGCGAGAGGATTTGTTGAGCTTGGCTCGCGCCGTCACAAGAGACAAACTGCAAGGTGCAGCATTTGAAGATGCCGCTAGGACATTAATAGCCGAAGCGCCAGATATAGAAACCATTGCACTGCTTGGCTCCGACCACATCATTGACACGAGCTATACCGCTCAAACAGCACCTTTTAACAGAGTGCGCTTTCAGGGCGAACGCATGTCACAAGGTGAGAGCCGCGATGCGTTTCAAACCTTGACGGCATTGAAAGAATCTGTTTTCACGCGCCCCATGCGCGGCGCAAACCGCGCATACAGCTTGCCGCAAGACAGCAGGGGCATAAGCACCACACTGATGCTACTCATACCTGTCATGAAAAATGAGGCGTTCGTTGGCAGCGTCATGGCTGAATTTAGCATTGATGGCCTGTTGAGGTACGGTACGCCAGGTGAAGTGCTAACCAAGTACGCTGTGGCGTTGATTGATGCGAATGGCAATATTCTTGCGGGCTCTTTGCCGCAAGTCAAACGGGTGCTGGCGAAGTGGCTACCATGGGCAGATTACCAGTCTCAATACGAGGTAGCTGTCTCGCCAATAGGCAGCAGCCTCATGCTTAAAGCGCGGGCTTGGCGTACCTCATCAAGCGTGATTGGCACCACCATTTTTTGGCTGGTGGCAGCACTCAGCGCACTTACTTTGTGGATGCTGATGGGCAATTGGCGTCACACGCGCAAACGTCTTGAAACACAGCATGCGCTGATGGCAGAAACCAACTTCAGGCGTGCCATGGAAAACTCTATGCTCACTGGCATGCGCGCGTTAGACCTGCAAGGCCGCATCACCTACGTCAACCCAGCCTTTTGTCAAATGACAGGCTGGTCTGAATTTGAACTGGTTGGTCGTACCCCACCCTTTCCCTATTGGCCTCGCAACGACCAAGCCATGTTGGCCGCGCGCTTAGAAGATGAGTTGAAGGGCCGATCAACCGTTGGCGGTTTTGAGGTACGGGTGCAGCGCAAAAATAACAGCATTTTTGCCGCACGCATGTATGTGTCACCGCTGGTTGCACCAAATGGCCAACAAACCGGGTGGATGACATCTATGACAGATATCACAGAGCCAAAACGTATTCGAGAAGAGCTGGGTGCCGCGCACGAACGTTTCACGACCGTGCTGGAAAGTTTGGAGGCTGCCGTCTCAGTGGCCAGCTTAGGCGGCAAAGAACTGCTGTTTGCCAACAAACAATACCGCAGTTGGTTCAGCGCGCAAGCGCTAGGCCACTACGAAATGGTGATGCAAGCCCAACTGGGGGTGCTCAACAGCATGAACAATGCTGTCGATATCAGCCTACACAGCGACGGCCCTATGTCAGACGACAACATCGATGACATGGCGGGCCTGCCTGCGGACACCTTGTTGGAGGCACAAACAGCCGATGCCCAAGTGTTCATTGAAGGTCTCGACAAATGGTTAGAAGTACGCTCACGCTACATCACATGGGTCGATGGGCGGTTGGCGCAAATTGTCATTGCAACCGACATCACAGCCAGACATGAAACCCAAGCTCAGGCAGCCATACAGTTGGAACGCGCCCAAACAGCGAGTCGACTCATCACCATGGGTGAAATGGCCTCTAGTGTGGCCCACGAACTGAACCAGCCGCTGGCAGCTATTTCCAACTATTGCTCAGGCATGATTTCACGCATCAACAACAAAGGCATTGCTGAAGACGAGCTCCTGAGGGCGCTAGATAAAACCGCCAAACAGGCCCAACGCGCTGGACAAATAATTGCGAGAATTCGTTCGTTTGTAAAACGCAGTGAACCCAATAGAACATCATCGGATGCCGTCCAAATTGTGAATAATTCGGTCGAATTGGTTGACATTGAACTGCGTCGCCACCAAGTAAAGCTCACGCTTTACTTGGCTGAACGCATGCCATCCTTGTTGGTAGATCCTATTTTGATTGAGCAGGTATTGATCAATCTCATTAAGAATGGTGCTGAATCAATTCAACAAGCAAATCGGCCTGTGGGGCAACGCACCGTTGAGTTGAAAGTTCGACCGCGTGTCATTGACGGCAAAGACATGATGGAGTTCAGCGTTAGAGACAACGGTGCTGGCGTTCCTAGCGTGATGCTCGAACGAATATACGATGCCTTTTACAGCACCAAAAGCGAAGGAATGGGTATTGGCTTAAAGTTATGCCGTTCTATAGTTGAATCTCACCAAGGCAAGCTGACTGTCGAGAACCTCTACAATGGAGATCACATTGTGGGGTGCGTTTTCTGCTTTTGGCTACCAGTCAATCCTTCAGCCAAACATCTTGCAAGCAACGACAGCCCTCCCCCTAGTAGCGACAAAAGTTAAGGAACACCGATGAGCTTAAATCCGAAAAAAGGTACCGTTTACGTGGTAGACGACGACGAGGCTGTACGCGACTCCTTGCAGTGGCTGCTTGAAGGTAAAGATTACCGTGTGCGTTGCTTTGATTCAGCAGAAAGCTTCTTAAGCCGCTATGACCACAGAGAAGTGGCTTGTCTTATCGCCGATATTCGCATGAACGGCATGACTGGCTTAGAACTACAAGAGCGCCTCATAGAACGCCAGTCGCCCCTGCCTATAGTGTTCATCACCGGACATGGCGATGTGCCAATGGCCGTCGACGCCATGAAGAAAGGCGCTCTCGATTTTGTTCAAAAGCCATTCGACGAAGCCGCCATTACAGACTTGGTTGAGCGCATGTTAGACCACGCAGCCGAAGCATTCGAGCATTCGCAGCAGGCCGCAAGCCGTGATGCCCTGTTGGCGAAATTGACCTCTCGTGAGACGCAAGTCCTTGAGCGAATTGTGGCGGGTCGCTTGAACAAACAAATTGCAGACGACTTGAATATCAGCATTAAAACTGTAGAGGCTCACCGTGCAAACATCATGGAAAAGCTGGGTGCCAACACAGTGGCTGATTTGCTCAAAATAGCGTTAGCGTCAAGCACAGTGCCACAACCCCAGCTTAAACAATAACCACCGTGCCGCATCAGCGGTACCACCTACACACAATGACAGCACAATTGATTGACGGCAAAGCCCTCTCTACACAACTGCGGGAACTCGCCACGGATCAAGTCTCACAACTGAAGGCTCAGGGCTGCGCCCCAGGACTCGCAGTGATTTTGATTGGTAACAACCAAGCCAGCCAAGTCTATGTGCGCAACAAGGTTAAAGCTTGTGAAGACATGGGCATTTATTCCTTGCTAGAGCAGCACCCAGCAGACTTGCCCGAAGCTACGCTTCTGGTGCGTATCAAAGCGCTAAATGCAGACGCCAGTATTCACGGCATATTGGTGCAACTGCCTTTGCCTGACCACATAGACGAACAAAAAATAATAGAGGCTATTTCTCCGGCCAAAGATGTCGATGGTTTTCATGTGGCCAGTGCTGGCGCTTTGATGGTCGGACAGCCAGGCTTTTGGCCATGCACGCCCTTTGGTTGCATGAAAATGTTAGAAAGCCTGAACCACAACCAACGTATGGACCTGCGCGGCAAACACGCGGTTGTCATTGGACGCTCCAATATAGTGGGGAAACCCATGGCCATGATGCTGCTGCAACACAATGCGACAGTCACCATCTGCCACAGTGGCACTGCCAATCTCAAAACACACACGTTGCAAGCAGATATTGTGGTGGTCGCGGTTGGTCAACAAAATCTACTCACAGCAGACATGGTCAAGCCTGGAGCCATAGTTTTAGATGTGGGCATGAATCGCAACGACCAAGGTAAATTGTGTGGTGATGTTGATTTTGAGGCGGTCAAAGAAGTTGCCGGTTACATCACGCCAGTGCCTGGTGGTGTTGGACCAATGACCATCACCATGCTGATGCTCAATACCGTACTGGCTGCCCAACATGCGCAGAGCTCCTTGGCAACCGATGTAGGTTGCACACAGCTAATCGACTAAACCAAAAGAAGAATTGAGGGAAGACTTAGTTGGGTTTCAGCTTGTGGGGTGTTGTCAACAACCACAAAGTTGCAAGCGCCAGTAGCCACTGGGCCAAAATGAGGCTGCTCCCCAAACCATGCCATAAGGCTAAGTTACCACCTGTCTCCCGGGCACTGACGATCAAAGGCGCCACCCACCATTGGTTGCTGATGGCGAGCAGTGCACCACCACCCCATAACAGCCAGGTTGATTTTCCAGCTTGGTCTTGTCTGCTTGCTAAGATGAGGACAAGCGCCACCGCTGTTAACACCACAGTTAGCTCGCTCTGCGCAGCAAACAGCTTGGCGGCGGCGCCGCCTGCAACCGCTGGCGTGTCGAAATGCATAAACAACACCGGTACAGCTACGAAAGCCAAAGTTGTTGTGCCACCCCACCACAACGCAGCCAATAAAATGTGTAAACGGCTCAGCACAGAGGCGCAGCTTTATACGTAACGAACAGACACAATCTCGTAGCGGGCCGAACCACCGGGTGCCAGCACCTCCACGCTGTCACCTACTTCTTTACCAATCAGTGCACGCGCAATCGGCGACGAGATATTAACCAGTCCAAGCTTGATGTCGGCCTCGTCTTCGCCAACTATTTGATAGGTCACTGATGTACCCTTATCTTCATCTTCAAGCTCAACGGTTGCACCAAACACAACACGGCCCTCAGCGTTAACACCAGCTGGATCGATAATTTGAGCCGCAGAGAGCTTGCCTTCAATTTCACCAATTCGACCTTCAACAAAACCTTGACGGTCTTTGGCGGCATCGTACTCGGCATTTTCACTCAAATCGCCTTGAGCGCGGGCTTCAGAAATAGCTGATATCACAGCTGGACGCTCAACAGTTTTCAGTTGGTGCAACTCAGTTTTGAGCTTTGCTGCGCCTTTAATAGTAATAGGGATGGTTGACATAAGTGGTTCTCCTGCTTGTCAAAAGCAAACCGCCTCTGGTTTCCCAAAGGCGGCGTGTTGTTTTGTCGTTGCCAGTAGTTTACTGCATGGTTTCAACAACCACATATAAAACTACGCCGCACCATTTACTTGGCGTTGGCCAGGTCGGTATGCAATTCTTGAATAGAGCGAACATCATAGTCGTCCAAGTAGGCCATTCCCTCAACAGCAGCCTCTGCACCGGAAATGGTCGTGAACGTGGTGATGCGCGCTTGTAATGCAGAAGTGCGAATTTGTCGGGAATCGGCAATGGCGTTGCGCCGCTCTTCAACGGTGTTAATGACCAAACAAAACTGGTTGTTTTTAATCAAATCCACCACGTGAGGGCGACCCTCAGTTACCTTGTTGACAACTTCACACGTTACACCAGCTTCGCTGATCGCTGCGGCAGTTCCACGAGTGGCGATGATGTTAAAACCCATATCGGCTAAAGCTTTTGCCACCGCAACAGCTCGGGCCTTGTCGCCGTTTTTCACTGTTAAGAAAACCTTGTTGACCTTGTCACTGGCCCGCGGTAAGCGGGTACCTGCACCCCATTGAGACTTGATAAAAGCTTCACCAAATGTTTTCCCCACGCCCATGACTTCGCCAGTAGACTTCATTTCAGGGCCCAAAATCGTATCTACGCCGGGAAATTTCACGAAAGGAAACACCGCTTCCTTGACGCTGAAATAAGGTGGGGTCACCTCGTCAAAAACACCTTGAGAATCCAGCGATTGGCCTACCATGCAGCGCGCTGCCACTTTGGCCAGTTGAATACCCGTGGCCTTGGACACAAACGGCACAGTGCGTGAAGCACGAGGATTAACCTCCAACACGTAAATAACATCTTGGCCGTTGACTTCTTGAATCGCAAATTGCACATTCATCAAACCCACCACATTCAAGGCTTTGGCCATGGCAGCCGTTTGGCGCTTGAGCTCGTCAACTGTGGCCTTAGACAAGTAGTAAGGTGGCAATGAACACGCTGAATCGCCACTGTGAACGCCCGCTTGCTCAATGTGCTCCATTACGCCACCAATGAAGACACGTTCGCCATCACACAAGGCGTCAACGTCGCACTCGACCGCATCATTCAAGAAACGATCAAGCAGCACAGGCGAGTCGTGGCTGACCTTAACAGCCTCTCGCATATAGCGCTCTAAGTCGCGCGGTTCATGAACGATTTCCATAGCGCGTCCACCCAACACATAGCTGGGCCTGACCACCAAGGGGTAGCCCAAGGCTTCAGCTTTTTCCAAGGCTTGCGCCTCAGTACGTGCTGTGGCATTTGGCGGCTGCTTGAGGCCGAGTTCATTCAACAACTTTTGAAACCGCTCGCGGTCTTCAGCTGCATCAATCATGTCTGGACTGGTGCCAATAATGGGCACACCGGCGGCTTCTAAGTCCAACGCCAGCTTCAAAGGTGTTTGTCCACCGTACTGAACAATCACACCCAAAGGTTTTTCTTTATCAACAATTTCCAACACATCTTCTAATGTGAGCGGTTCGAAATACAAACGGTCAGAGGTGTCGTAGTCGGTAGACACGGTCTCCGGGTTGCAATTGACCATGATGGTTTCATAGCCATCTTCACGCAGCGCCATGGCAGCGTGTACGCAGCAGTAGTCAAACTCAATCCCCTGACCAATGCGGTTAGGACCACCACCCAACACCATGATTTTTTTGTTGTTGGTAGGCGCAGCCTCACACTCTTGCTCGTAAGTCGAGTACATGTAAGCGGTATCCGTGGCGAACTCAGCCGCACAGGTATCTACACGCTTGTAAACGGGGCGAATACCGCTGGCATGGCGACGGGTCCGCACATTGCCCTCAGTGCTCTTGAGCAGTTTAGCCAAACGGCGGTCTGAAAAACCCTTTTTCTTCAGACCTAACAACGTTTTATCGTTGAGTTGATCCAGAGAGGTCTTTTCGAGCTGCAACTCAATCTTGATGATTTCTTCGATTTGAATGAGAAACCAATGGTCAATTTTGGTCAGTGCGTAAACCTCATCGACGCTCCAGCCTTGAGCAAATGCGTCGCCCACATACCAAATGCGCTCTGGACCTGGCGTACCCAGTTCTCGGGCCAAGGTTTCACGGTCAACCGTTTTTTCGTTCATACCGTCAACGCCAACCTCTAACCCACGAAGCGCTTTTTGGAAGCTTTCTTGGAAGGTACGGCCCATGGCCATGACCTCGCCAACAGATTTCATTTGCGTGGTTAAACGGCTGTCGGCGGTTGGGAATTTTTCAAATGCAAAACGCGGAATTTTTGTTACCACGTAATCAATGCTGGGCTCAAAGCTAGCAGGTGTTGCGCCACCAGTGATATCGTTTCGCAGCTCGTCTAGGGTAAAGCCAACTGCTAATTTGGCAGCCACTTTTGCGATAGGAAAGCCAGTTGCTTTTGATGCCAGGGCCGATGAACGCGACACGCGAGGGTTCATCTCAATCACCACCATGCGACCGTCTTCGGGGTTGATGGAGAACTGGACATTAGAGCCACCGGTATCCACACCAATTTCACGCAACACAGCCAAGCTGGCATTGCGCAAAATTTGATACTCTTTGTCCGTCAAGGTTTGTGCTGGCGCCACCGTAATAGAGTCGCCGGTGTGCACGCCCATGGGGTCCAAATTTTCGATAGAGCACACAATGATGCAGTTGTCGGCGCTGTCGCGCACCACTTCCATCTCGTACTCTTTCCAACCGACCAAAGACTCTTCAATCAAGAGTTCTTTGGTGGGTGATGCTTCTAAGCCACGCTTGCAAATAACTTCAAATTCTTCAGCGTTGTAGGCAATGCCTCCGCCAGTACCACCCAGCGTGAAGCTGGGACGAATCACCGTGGGGAACCCCATTTCTTCTTGCACAGTCCAAGCTTCATCCATGCTGTGGGCAATGCCAGAGCGGGCAGAACCCAAGCCAATTTTCTCCATGGCCTGCTTGAACTTTAGCCGGTCCTCTGCTTTGTCAATCGCTTCAGGCGATGCACCGATGAGCTCAACACCATATTTTTCAAGCACGCCTTCACGCCACAAATCCAGGGCACAGTTCAACGCGGTCTGTCCACCCATGGTGGGAAGAATGGCATCAGGCTTTTCTTTGACAATGATTTTCTCAACCACTTGCCAAGTAATCGGCTCAATGTATGTCACGTCAGCCGTATCAGGGTCAGTCATGATGGTGGCTGGGTTGCTGTTGATGAGAATGACTTTGAAGCCCTCTTCTCGCAACGCTTTACAGGCCTGAACGCCTGAATAGTCAAACTCACAAGCTTGACCAATCACAATTGGCCCCGCGCCAATGATCAATACGGATTTAATGTCGGTGCGCTTAGGCATAGTTACTTTTTCTCCATCAGCGCTGTAAAGCGATCAAATAGGTAGCTGATGTCGTGAGGCCCAGGAGAAGCCTCAGGATGGCCCTGAAAACAAAACGCAGGTGTGTCAGTACGAGCCAATCCTTGAACGGTGCCGTCAAACAAGCTTTCGTGAGTGATGCGCAAATTGGCTGGCAAACTGTCTTTAGCCACGGCAAAACCGTGATTTTGGCTGGTGATTGACACGCGGTTGTTGTCTACATCTTTGACAGGGTGGTTGGCACCATGGTGGCCAAACTTCATTTTGAAAGTCGTTGCACCACTGGCCAATGCCATGATTTGATGGCCTAGACAAATACCAAACATGGGGATTTTTGCGGCCATTACAGCACGCGCCGTTTCAATGGCGTAGGTGCATGGCTCAGGATCACCCGGGCCATTGGAGAAAAACACGCCATCAGGGCTATGGCTGATCACATCGTCAAATGTGCTGTGCGCAGGCAACACCGTAACCTTGCAGCCACGTTGCGCCAACATACGCAAAATATTGTGTTTGACACCCAAGTCTAGGGCGACCACATGAAATCTGGCTGCGGTTTGCACGCCGTAGCCTTCGCCCAACTGCCACTCAGTGGCAGACCATTCGTAAGCTGTTTGCGTGGTGACCACTTGCGCCAAGTCTAGACCAGACATGTTTGGTGCAACTTGCGCCGCAGCGATGGCCTGTGCCACGTGTTCAGGCGTAGCCTCTTGGCCAATGGCAAGAGCCAATATGCAGCCATTTTGTGCGCCATGCTCACGCAGATGACGTGTCAGCATACGCGTGTCAATGTCGGCTAAAGCAACTGTATTTTCAGCGTGCAAATAGTCAGTCAATGACTGCTCGCTGCGAAAATTAGAAGCAAGCAAAGGCAGGTCTTTGATAATCAGGCCGGCAGCGTGGATGCGCTTGGCTTCCACGTCTTGAAAGTTGACACCATAGTTGCCAATGTGCGGGTATGTCAGTGTGACAATCTGCTGGCAATAGCTGGGGTCAGTCAAGATTTCCTGGTAGCCAGTGAGCGAGGTGTTGAACACAACCTCACCCACAGTTTGACCAGTAACACCGATAGAAATACCTGAAAAGACCGTGCCGTCAGCAAGCGCAAGAATGGCTGTCGGATGGACGGGTAGCACGGAAGACTCCAAGTTGAAAGCATGCGCCACACAGAAAAGGGCACAGTATGTTGGCACTCAATAGCGAGGGCAATCGTGAACTGTGAGGCGGGCGCAGGCAGGTTGCAGGTAAACCCTACAAGTATAGCCATATTCACTTGCGATATAAGCCTGATGAAACCTCCAATGCGTTGGATGTGTTGATATAACAGGACCCACTCACAACTGTGTGTTGACCAACTTAAACAACCGGGTGTTGTGCCGAAGCGCTGGCATGCATACAAACTGCCGCTGCAGCAGCCACATTGAGCGACTCTTCTCCACCGGGCTGAATAACTCGAATGTGGTGCTGAACCATGGCCTCGATCGCCTTACTGACACCCTGCCCTTCGTGGCCCATTACCCAAGCGCAAGGCCATGGCAACGTTTTTTGATGCAACCACTCACCTTGATGGCTGCTGGTCAAAAGCAACGGCACAGTGAGCTTGGACAAGTCGTCAGGGCCCAAACCTTCGACCATATTTAGCGAGAAATGTGCGCCCATACCAGCACGTAGTACTTTCGGTGACCACAGAGCCACACTCCCCTTGATAGCCAACACCTGCGAAAACCCCATGGCTGCAGCGGTGCGAATAATTGACCCCAAGTTACCAGGGTCTTGAACGCGGTCCACAATCACTGTGGGCACGGCAACTTGAACATGGTGTGCATGGGCAGGCAACACATCAAATAGAGCGCCCATCCCAGTCCATGACTCCAGTCCACTGAGATCAGCCCACAATTTATCGCTCATGATAATTTGATGCTTGGCAGCGTTGGCGCATCGCTTGGTGGCCTGAGCGTGCAAATCGTGGTCTTCGGTTGTCTGCAAGCAACGTTGCCAAGCCTGTTGACTCCATACGAAAACTCGGGGCGCAAATCCTGCTCCGTGCGCTGCGCGGCAGAGGTGGTCGCCCTCTAGCCACAGGGTATTGGTTTTTTTGTAAGCGGAACCGTCTCGTTGCAAGGCACGTATGTGCTTCACCACCGCATTGTCACTCGATGCGACGGGCGAGGGTTGATCATGCGGCAAGGCCGTCATGCGAGCACCTGGCCAGTTGCTGCAGCGTGCAACAACATCACAGGAGAGAAGCTGCGCCTGTGGTGCTCACACGCACCGACCATCCGCAACGCATCAAGGTGGGCCTTGGTACCGTACCCTTTGTGCGAGGCGAAACCGTACTGCGGCAATTGCTCATGCAAATCGCACATGTAGTGGTCGCGTGTCACTTTAGCCAAAATAGAGGCTGCCGCAATGCAATTGACGCGGGCATCGCCTTGCACAATGGCCTCAGCCATGACGTCTAACATGGGAATTTTGTTACCGTCAACGAGGGCTTTTACTGGCTTTAAGCGCAAACCGGCAACGGCGCGCTGCATGGCCAGCATGGTGGCCTGCAGAATATTGATCTCATCAATTTCTTGCACACTGGCTTGGGCAATAGAAAAGCACAAGGCCTTGGCCTTGATTTCTAAAAACAACTGCTCACGCCTGCGCTCAGTGAGCTTTTTAGAGTCGTTCAATCCATCTATAGGGTTGAGATCATCCAATATGACCGCAGCGGCAACCACAGGCCCAGCAAGAGGACCACGCCCCGCCTCATCGACACCCGCCACCAGACCAGGTGGATCCCACAACAAGGCCGCTTGTCGACTGGTCGGTGCAGGTGGCGTCAAGCGTGTCGCTGTTTTTGTTGTGGCCATCTGGTGTTCAGGCTTGGCCTGAGGCATTGGCGATGCGCTGTATGGCCTCACTGGCAATGACAGGTGTGTTCATACGCAAACTGTCGTGTACCTCTGCAAAACGAGTTCGAACATGGTCATAGGCAGCCGGGTTGTCCAGCCAAGCCAACGTTTTTTCGGCCAAACTGGCTGGCGAAGCTTGGTCTTGCAACAACTCAGGCACGACAAAACTTTGGGCCAAAATATTGGGCAGACCGACCCAAGGTTGCAGGCGTTTGCGTTTCATGATTTGCCAACTCAGCTGTGGCATCCGGTAGGCAATGACCATGGGGCGCTTGCTTAACGCTGCCTCCAACGTTGCAGTGCCGCTGGCGATGAGCGTCACGTCACACGCCGCCAAAGCGACATGCGACTGGCCATCCAGCACGTGCAGCCAATCCACATCGGTTAAGCCTGCACGCGCCACCATGGACTGTACTTGTGACATCATGGCGGGCGCAACTGGCAATACAAACAACAAGTCACTGCGGGCTTGGTGCATCAACCTAGCGGCTTGCAGAAACTGCGGTGCGAGCTGGGCAATTTCAGACTGGCGACTGCCCGGCAACAACGCAACCACTGGTTTATCGGCAGGCAGGTTCAGCTTCAACCGTGCACCGACTTGATCTGGCTCCATGGGCATGATGTCGGCCAGTGGGTGCCCCACAAAGGTAGACGCCACGCCAGCTTGCGCATAAATAGAAGGCTCAAACGGAAAAATACACAGCACGTGGTCACACGCTTGTTTGATTTTTTCTAATCGGGCTGGGCGCCATGCCCAAATAGAAGGACTTACAAAATGAACCGTCTTGATCCCTTTGGAGCGCAACTGCAATTCCAAGTCAAGGTTGAAGTCTGGCGCATCAACCCCTATAAACATACTGGGCTTGTCGGCTAGCAACATCGCGGCCAGTTGCTTACGAATACCCACAATGCGGCGGTAATGCCTTAACACCTCAACATAGCCACGCACAGCCAACTCTTGGTAAGAACGCCATACCTCAAAGCCTTGGGCTTGCATCAAAGGCCCGCCGATACCATAGGCCTGATGTGCCACCTGTTGGCTGTTGAGTCCACCCAGCAACAAGCCCGCCAACAAGTCACCAGACGACTCACCAGCGGCCATCGCAATGCGAAAGGCATGTGTTGCGTGGGGTTCTGTGGGGCTTAAGGATTGCATACCATCAACAACAGTGCTCAACGCACAATCCCACGCTTGTCGCTAACAGCATCTAAAAACGTCGTCATCATGGCCACATCTTTACTGGATTCAGGGCTTGTAATTGCCAATTCTTGGATGCGCTCGTAAGCCGCTTGCAGCGTTAAGCCGTCACGGTACAAGGCCTTGTGCATGGCTTTAACAGCGGCAATCCGCTGCGCGCTGAAACCACGGCGGCGCAAGCCCTCAAAGTTCATGGAACGTGCACCGGCTGGCTGGCCTTGCGCCATGACATAAGGGGGCAAGTCGGCAAACAACAACGAGTTCATAGCGGTCATGGCGTGAGCGCCAACACGCACAAACTGGTGAACCACCGTAAAGCCACCAAAAATCACCCAGTCATCGACATGAACGTGACCTGCCAACTGCGTGTTGTTGGCAAATATGGTTTTGTTGCCAATCACGCAGTCGTGGGCCACATGCACATAAGCCATGATCCAGTTGTCATCACCAACGCGCGTGACGCCAAGGTCGCCCGGCGAGCCAATATTGAGCGTACAAAACTCTCTGATGGTGTTGTTGTTGCCTACAACCAACTCGCAAGGCTCACCCGCATATTTTTTGTCTTGTGGAATTGCACCGATAGAATTGAACTGGAAAATATGGTTGTTGTCACCAATGGTGGTGCGGCCTTCAATCACACAGTGAGAACCAACCTGAGTGCCCGCCCCTATTTGAACGTGGGGACCTATAACGGTGTAAGGGCCTACACGCACACTGCTGTCCAGCTGGGCTTGTGGGTCAATGATGGCGGTGGCGTGAATCAAACTCATGACGCTAACAAACCTTAGGCGATGGTGCGCATGGTGCACAACAGTTGTGCTTCAACGGCAATGGCATCACCTACTTTGGCGCGGGCCGCAAATTTAAAAATTCCAGACTTCATGCGCAGCAACTCAGCTTCCAAAACAAGCTGGTCACCTGGCTCAACCGGACGCTTAAACCGAGCACCGTCGATGCCCGCAAAATAATAAACCGTGTTCTCGTCAGGCACCACATCGAGCGTCTCAAATGCCAATAAAGCAGCAGCTTGGGCTAAAGCCTCCAACATCAACACACCAGGCATCACTGGTCTGTGTGGAAAATGACCACCAAAAAAAGGCTCGTTGATCGTGACGTTTTTCAAGCAGCGAATATGCTTGCCTTTTTCCAACTCAATAACGCGATCAACCAATAAAAATGGGTAACGGTGCGGCAGTTTTTTAAGTATTTCGTGGATATCCATCATGGGAAGTTTCTCTCAATGTAATGTAGTGTATGTGTGTGCTGAAACGTGCCGTTGTAAAGGGCACCACCAACTGGTTATCGCGTGGAATTATCCGCAGGAAACGGCTTTCTCTAGCGTCCTTAACCTATCGCGCAAGCTGTGTAACTGTTTGAGTGTGACGGCATTTTTTTCCCATGCACTGTTGTTGTCTAACGGAAACACACCTGTATAAACACCCGGCTTGTTGATGGACCGCATCACCACACTGGCAGCTGAAATATGTACGTTGTCTACCAACGTCAAATGCCCCAACACAATGGCACCACCGCCAACGGTGCAATGTGCACCAATACGCGCGCTGCCAGCCACGCCGACACAACCGGCCATGGCGGTGTGTTCGCCCACATGCACGTTATGCCCAATCTGCACCAGGTTGTCTAGCTTGACGCCATTACCAATGACTGTGTCACCCAAAGCACCACGGTCAATGCAGGTATTCGCGCCAATTTCGACATCATCCCCAATCAGTACAGCGCCAAGTTGTTCGATCTTGACCCACTCGCCGGCGTGTTGTGCAAACCCGAAGCCATCAGCCCCTATGACCACGCCAGCGTGGACAACACAACGCTGGCCAACCGTGCAATCGAACCCCACCACTACTTGGCTACAAATATGTGTGTTGGCACCAATATGTGCATGCGCCTCTAAGCAGGCGTGCGCATCAATGCGGGCATACTCGCCCACTTCGGCATACGCGCCGATGACAGCCAAAGGTCCAACCGTTGCAGTGGCGGCAATCGATGCAGTGGGATCCACTACAGCGCTGGCATGCACACCGCTTTCAAGGCCCACTCTTTGGCGTGCCCGCCACCACTGGGTGAGCACAGCGAAAAAGAGGTACGGGTCAGAGGCTTCAATGCAGGCGCCCCTGGATTTGGCACGCTTGCCCAATGCGGGCGAAACAATTAAACAGTCAGCTGTGGTGCTGTCAATCAGCGACTCATACTTCACATTGCTTACAAAAGCGATGCTGGCAGGCGGTGCAAGCTCTAAGGGTGCAATTGCACTGATTGGTATGTCAGGGCTGCCACATAAAGTGGCATGAACTGAAGCGGGCAGTTTTTTTTGAACAGCATTGAACAATTCGCCCAAACTGACGGGTGCAAGCCTGTGGCTACTCGACACGCCTATGGTGCCTTACTTGGCAGCGTTCAGATCACGCAACACTCGGGCTGTGATGTCGTGCTTGGGATTCATGTAAACAGCCTCTTGCAAGATTAGGTCGTAATTTTCAGCCTTCGCAACGTCTTTAATGACTTTGTTGGCCATCTCAAGAACTTTTTGTAGCTCTTCGTTTTTCCGAAGGGCCAAGTCTTCTTGAAATTCGCGCCGCTCGCGCTGAAAGTCTTGGTCCATTTGTACCAGATCACGTTGGCGTTGAATACGCTGAGCCTCTGACAAAGTAGGCGCATCACGCTCTAGCTTTTTAGACGTCTCTTGAACAGCCTCCCCTAGCTGTTCAATTTTTTTCTGGCGTTTGGAGAATTCGGCTTCTAGTTTTATTTGCGCCGTCTTTGCCGCGTCTGCTTCTTGGAAAATACGGTCGGTGCTGACAAAGCCCACTTTGAACTCTGCCGCAAGAGCGGGGCCAGCGGATAACAGCATGGCGACAGTCAACGCGCCACCTGCTGCCATGCGTTTAAAAATTTGGTTCATCATTTAGAAGCTCGTGCCGATTTGGAATTGGAAAGTTTGTAGTTTATCGCTTGTCTGGTTGCGCAGCGCCTTGGAATACGACAAACGCAATGGACCAACAGGCGACAGCCAGCTTAAACCCACTCCGCTAGAAGCGCGCAGTGCATTGCTTGGGCACAGTACATAAGAAGTCGGTTTGCAATACACGTTGCCCACATCGACGAAAGCAAACATGCGCAGTGACCTGTCATTGCCAGTACCTGGAAATGGTGCAATGAATTCAGCATTGGCCAATATGGACCTGTCACCACCAACGCTAGATGTATTGGTTTGGCTGCCGGCAATTGTGCTTCGCCCACCCAAAGTGCCCTGGTCAAAACCACGCACTGAGCCTAAACCACCGCCGTAGTAGTTTTTAAACACAGGGAACTCTTGACCACCCAAGCCTTTGCCCAAGCCGACCTCTGTGTTCAAAGCAACCGTGTACTTTTTCGTTAACGGCCAGTATTGCTGAAATTGGTACTCGGCCTTGATGTATTTGATATCACCTGACAAGCCCCACTCGCCGCTCACTCGCTGGTACTGACCGCTGGTTGGCACCAAAGCACTGTCGCGCCCATCGCGTGCCCAGCCTACAGTCAACGGCACGCTGTAAGCAGGAGAGCCAAATTTGTCAACGAAATCTTGGTACACATCTGGCATGGTTGCGCCAGAACCTACGTTCAGCGATGTTGATTCAACACCAGCGCCAAAAAATACGGTGTCGGTTTCAGAGAACGGAACGCCAAATCTGACCGCACCTTTTTTGCGAACCAAGGAGTAGTCACCGCCTTGGGAATTCAATGGCGACTGCGTGGCGTATGAAATATCAAATGTGCGCGAAATGCCGTCAAGTGTGAAATAAGGGTCTGTGGTTGTCAACGACAACTCACGGTTGAACTTGCTGGTGTTCAGGCTCAAGCCCAAGTAGTTGCCTGAACCAAATACGTTTTCTTGCTGAATACCGGCGATGAACGACAGCTTCTCTGATTGCGAATAACCCGCACCAATCGACAAGTTGCCGGTCGGTCGCTCAGAAACAGCCAACGACAAATCCACTTGGTCAGGCGCGCCGGGTACCTCGCGAGGTTGTACGCTCACATTTGTAAAAAAGCCCAAGCGGTCTACGCGGTCACGCGACAGTCGAATCAGTTTGCCGTCGTACCAACTGGACTCCATTTGTCTAAACTCGCGTCGAATCACTTCATCGCGTGTGCGGTTGTTGCCTTCAATGTCGATGCGTCGAACGTAAGCTCGTCGGGCTGGCTGTGCCTGCATAACGACTTCGACCTGGGCGTTGTCACGGTCAATATTGGGCACGGCCTCAACGCGGGCGAAGGCATAGCCGAACTCACCGAAGTAGTCGTTAAACGCTTGCGTGGTGGCTGTGACAGAGTCAACGTTATAAGGTTTGCCAGACTCAATGGTGACCTTGCTGACAAATGCCTCATCTTTACCGAGGTAATCGCCTTCTAGGCGAACACCTGACACCACGTAGCGCTTGCCTTCGGAAATATTTATAACAATAGAAATTTCATCTTTTTCCGGTGTGATAGCTACTTGCGTTGAATCAATGGTGAACTCGATAAAACCACGTGTTAGGTAATATGAGCGCAAGGCCTCTAAGTCGCCGTTGAGCTTGGCTTTTGAATACCGGTTGGACTTGGTATACCAACTCATCCAGCCGCCTGTGTCGAGACTGAACAGGTCTGTTAAGTCGGATACAGCAAAGGCTTGAGCGCCAACAATACGCATTTCATTGATGGTTGCAACACCACCTTCGACAACACTGAAGTTCACATTCACACGGTTGCGCTCAATGGGCGTCACTGTTGACACCACCTTGGCAGCGTACATACCCCGGTTGATATATTGGCGGTTTAACTCTTGCTCCGCCCTGTCTGCCAACGCTTTGTCGAATGCACGACCTTCTGCCAAGCCCACGTCACGCAAAGCCTTCAGCAGCGCTGGTGACTCAAATTCCTTGATGCCTGAGAAGTTAATTTCTGATACTGTAGGGCGTTCTTGCACCACCACTACCACCACATTGCCTTGCAATTCAATGCGCACATCATTGAACAAACCCAGACCAAACAAAGAGCGAATGGCCGCACTGCCTTTGTCATCGCTGTAGTCGTCGCCTGTTTTAAAAGGCAGCGATGCGAAAATAGTACCAGCTTCAACCCTCTGCAGGCCCTCCACTCGTATATCAGCCACTTTGAACGATTGCGCAGCAAACACAGGGGTACTGACCATGGCTGTACTGGCAGCTAAGCCGCTTAGAGCAACGAGCAGATACATGCCACGGGCACTTGCCGCAATGGCCTTGAAAAAAGAATATGTCATGAGGACTTGTGCCAGCTAGCTCGCGATACGTGCGATGTCATTAAATAGCGCCACGGTCATGAGGGTGAACAACATGGCCATACCACCTCGGGTTAAACCCGATATCCAGTGGGGTGGGACGGGTTTCCCTGTTACCCACTCCCAAAGATAATACATCAGGTGCCCCCCGTCTAAGATGGGTATTGGTAACAAATTCAGTACAGCCAAGCTCACGCTGATTAAACCTAAAAAAGACAAATAAGCACCCAGCCCTACGCTCGCTGATTTGCCTGCAACTTCTGCAATCGTGATAGGACCACTGAGATTTGACAAGGAGGCTTGCCCAGTCACCATCTGACCCAACATGCGAAGTGACAACACGGCCACGTCCCAAGTCTTGGTCACACCTTGAGAAATGCCTTCAAAAAAACCCGCTTTGACAAAAAAACTATCGGGCTGCGCACCTACAAAAGCGCCAATTCGGCCAATGTAGTGTTTGGCCGATGCGTCTAAACCTATTTGTTTAGCTTGCTGCGCATCAAGCAAATAAGGTCTAGGTTGCACCATCAAATCGACCTCGCCCTGCCCGCGCTTGATACGCCACAACTGCGCGGCCATGGCTTGGCCTGAGTTGCTCACTCGGGACTGAATATGCTGACGCAGTCCTTGCGCATCTGCAACGGTCATGCCATCGATATCGATAACGAGGTCTTTTGGCTCGATACCTGCCAAGGCTGCGGCGCCGTCTGCCATCACGTCGCCAATTTTCGGCGGCATAAACACCGAAGTAATGCCCAGTGCCATGAATGCTTGCGCACCAGGCTCTTTTGAGGCCAAGCGCGATATAGGCAGATCAAGCCACCGCGTCGGCGTGTTGTCGTTAGCGGACACGGCTATTTCAACATCGTTGCCTTGAGAGATGGCTTGGGTCAGGGCCCATCGCAAATCTTGAAATGAACGCACATCGAGACCCTTGTCGTCAGCCTCGCCAACACGGCCATCCTGGGCTTTACTGCGGATTTGTCTGACGTGGTCACCTGCATGTAATCCAGCCTGCGCAGCCAAGCTGGAAACAGGCGGCTGGGCCACTATGGCCTTGTGCTCATTGACACCCCACCACTGCACACAAGCGTACAGCAGCACAGCCAACACAATATTGGCGATCGGGCCGGCGGCCACAATGGCGGCCCGTTTTCCTAAGCTTTTGTTGTTAAACGCCAGATGTTTCTCATGTGGGGCCACCTTGGTCTCACGCTCGTCGAGCATGTGCACATAACCACCCAAAGGCAACGCACAAAGCACAAACTCTGTGCTATTGCTGTCTTTTTGCCAGCGCAACAAAGGTTTACCAAAACCAATAGAAAAGCGAAGAACCTTCACGCCGCACCAACGGGCAACGCGGTAGTGACCAAATTCGTGGAACGCAATGAGCGCACCCATACCCAACACAAACGCAACAATTGTCAACATATGCCAGACCCTTTTGACCATTGCGCGACCAATGCCTCTGCGCGAACACGGGTGAGTGCGTCGATTGCCATCAAGGCCTCGAAGCTGTTGCCTTGTATGTCCTGTGGCATTTCGAGAACCGCTTGATTCACGCTGACAATTTGATCAAAGCGAATGCGCTCGTTTAGAAAGGCTTCCACCGCTATTTCGTTGGCCGCATTCAACACAGCAGAACTACCAAGTGGTCCCCGCAACGCATCCCAGGCTAAAAACAAACCCGGAAAACGCGAACGACTGGGCAACTCAAATGTGAGGTTGGCCATAGCTGCAAAATCCATTGGCAGCGCACCACTGTTGATACGCTCAGGCCATGACAAGCCGTAAGCAATTGGGACGCGCATGTCGGGCGTTCCCAATTGCGCCACGACTGAACGGTCGTTGAACTGAACCATTGAGTGAACAACACTTTGCGGGTGTATCACCACGTCCAAGCGCTCTGGCGCCACTCGAAACAAATGGTGCGCCTCAATGACTTCTAAGGCCTTGTTCATCATGGTTGCGGAATCAACTGATATTTTTTTGCCCATTACCCAGTTGGGATGGGCCACAGCCTGCGCGGGCGTGACATCTCGCAACGTTGATGGATCACGGGTCCGGAATGGACCGCCAGACGCAGTCAGTATGATTTTCTCAACGCGCGTATCCCATGTAGTTGCGTCCTCAGGCAGCGCTTGAAATATAGCCGAATGCTCACTGTCAATAGGCAGCAGCGTGGCGCCGCCGCCTCTGACTGCCTGCATAAACAGCTCACCACCCACCACCAACGCCTCCTTGTTGGCCAGCAACAGGCGCTTGCCCGCGTGTGCAGCTGCAAGACATGGCGCCAAACCTGCAGCGCCCACAATGGCCCCCATCACCATGTCGACATCAGGCGCAGCGCTGACCTCACACATGGCTGTCTCACCAATGCGCACGCGCGTGGGTAACGCAAGCGCTTGTAAACGTGCTTGCAAATGAGCGCCAGCTTGGGCATCGGCCATCACAGCGAATCGCGGACTAAACGCAACGCACTGTTCCACCATCAAGTCAACTTGCGTGGCTGCACACAAGGCATACACCTCAAAGAGATCCGCATTTCTGCTTAGAACATCGAGCGTGTTGGTGCCAATAGAACCTGTGCTGCCCAATACAGTGATGCGGGGCTTGGTGCGTGACTCTTGTGTCACCTCGGAGCAAATGGCAAGCGTCATACCCCGACCTTGGAAAACAACTGCAATGTGAATACAACGTTATCACTCATACCGTTACCAACATCATGCCCAACGGCAGCACGGGCAACAAGGCGTCAACGCGGTCTAGAACACCGCCGTGACCTGGCAACAACCCACTAGAGTCTTTGACACCAGCACAACGCTTAACCAATGACTCGACCAAATCACCAACTACAGCCATGCACGTTAACCACACCACACCAATAACCATCAATGCGGGTGAACGCTGCCACAGCAAGGTGTACATGCTGGGGCTGTCAAGCGCCCACACAGCATCAACCCATAACCACGTAATAGCGACCGCCATGACTGCCACGACACCAGTTATGGCGCCTGCCCATGTTTTGCCCGGACTGATGGCTGCTGCTAATTTACGCTTACCCCACGCACGTCCACCAAAATAAGCCGCTACATCGGCCACCCAAACCAGCAAAAACAGGGAGAGTAAAAAATTAACCCCTATGTTGTGCGCGCTGGCCATAGCCAACCAAGTCAACGCAATCAGCAACCAACCTGCAACCAGCCGCAATGCCGCATTGATATGCAACCATTTGGACAAACCAAAACGCATCATCCATGCCGAACCCAGCACCCACATGGTCGCAGCCAACAGCCACAAGCCACGTGTCACATCAGCGTGCGTGCGCAGCAAGTCTGGCGAAAGCCACCACACATAAGCCAAGCCCAGTCCTACACACAAGCCAACCAAAGTAGCTGGAACAAAGGACAACTGGTTCAAACGGCCCCATTCCCAACATCCAGCGGTAATGAGTGCCAATGTGATGGCGGCAAAGTAACTGCTGTTGCTGGCAAACAATGCTGGCAGCAAGAGCGCAAGCAATACGACGGCTGTCATGATGCGGGGAATAAGCATAGAGTCCTTGAAAGGCAATGTAACCACTGCGTGTAAAAGTCGCCGATGCAGAAACGGGCGCTGAGCGCCCGTTTAGCCAGCGGCGTTTAAACCGCCAAAATATCTGCTTCTTTGGCCTCTACCAAATTGTCGACCTCTGAGATGAACTTGTCAGTCAACTTTTGTATCTCGTCCGTTTGACGACGCTCGTCGTCCTCACTGGCCTCTTTGTCTTTGACCAAACGCTTGACTGTTTCGTTGGCGTCTCGTCGCAAATTGCGAATGGCTATTTTCGCATCTTCACCTTCGCTGCGCACTACTTTCGTGAGTTCTTTACGGCGCTCCTCTGTCATAGCAGGCATCGGAACACGAATCAAATCACCTTGAGACGCTGGGTTCAAACCCAAGTCAGAGTCTCGAATAGCCTTCTCAATTTTTTGAGCCATGCCCTTTTCCCACGGGGACACCCCAATGGTTCGAGCATCCAGCAGCGACAAGTTGGCCACCTGAGACAAGGGCAACATAGCACCGTAGTAGTCAACGTGAATAACGTCTAGCAATTGAGGGCTAGGACGGCCTGTACGCACACGCTGCAATGCGGTTTTAAACGCATCAATCGACTGTCCCATCTTGCGTTCTGCGTTGGGCTTGATTTCTGCCAAAGTTGTCATGTTTACTTCTCCAATGCGTTAAACATGGTTAAACGTGCACCAATGTGCCTTCGTCTTCACCATTGACAACGCGCTTGAGCGCGCCATCTTTCAAAATACTGAATACCTTGATGGGTAACTTTTGATCACGGCACAGCGCAAATGCGGTGGCGTCCATAACTTGCAAGTTGCGCGACATAGCTTCGTCAAAGGTGACTGTGGCATAACGTGTCGCTGTTGGGTCCTTAGCGGGGTCAGCTGTGTACACACCGTCAACCTTGGTCGCCTTCAGTACGATGTCCGCGCCAATTTCTGCACCTCGCAATGCAGCTGCCGTGTCGGTTGTAAAAAACGGGTTGCCAGTACCTGCGGCAAAAATAACCACTTTGCCCTCCTCAAGGTATTGCAAGGCTTTTGGCCTCACATAAGGCTCAACCACCTGCTCAATGCTGATAGCAGACATCACACGGGCAACCACACCTGCCTTTTCGAGTGTGTCTGACAACGCCAATGAGTTCATGACGGTTGCTAACATACCCATGTAGTCGGCCGTTGCGCGGTCCATACCCACGGAACCACCGGCAACACCGCGAAATATGTTGCCCCCGCCAATGACAATGGCGACTTGTACATCCAAGGCTGTTATTTCCGCAACTTCAGCAGCCATGCGGCGAATGGTGGCTTGGTTGATACCAAACGCATCATCTCCCATCAAGGCCTCACCCGACAATTTCAACAAGATACGCTTGTAAGCTGCCATGGCGTTGTCCTTTTAGTGATTCATTTCCACAAGATAAGAGCCCCATGCCACACAAACTACAGGCGAGGCATGGAGATGTAGGCCACTGTCAAGCGACCTACGGGTTGGCCAGAGCAGATTAAGAGCCAGCCTTGGCAGCCGCGACTTGGGCCGCCACCTCAGCGGCAAAGTCATCAACTTTCTTCTCAATACCCTCACCCACCACATACATGGTGAAAGCGCTGACAGCCGTGTTGGCCTCTTTAAGCATCGCAGCCACGGTTTGTTTGTCGTTTTTAACGAAAGGCTGGTCCATCAGGCTGACTTCTTTTAGGTACTTGGCAACAGCACCTTCAATCATCTTGGTTGCAATATCGGCAGGCTTGCCAGATTCTGCAGCCTTGGCTGTTGCAACGGAACGTTCTTTGGCAACCAAATCAGCAGGTACGTCAGACGATGACAAGGACACAGGCTTCATTGCTGCAATGTGCATAGCCACGTCGCGGGCAGCGTCTTCACTGCCTGCATACTGTACCAATACACCAATACGTCCGCCGTGCACGTAGCTTGTTACGCCACCCTCGACACGCTTGATACGACGGAAAGACATGTTCTCACCGATTTTGCCAATCAGGCCCCTGCGAGCATCCTCTAAGGTAGGGCCAAAGCCGTCAATGGCGTAAGGCAAAGCACCCAAGGCTTCAACGTCTGCAGGGTTGTGTTTGGCAACCAACTCGGCAGCGGCGTTACACAACGCAAGAAAGCTGTCATTTTTGGTTACAAAGTCGGTTTCGCAGTTGACTTCAATCATGCTGCCAACTTGACCGTCAATAAAACAGGCAACAATACCTTCAGCAGTTATACGGCTAGAAGCCTTACCGGCTTTGTTACCCAGCTTGACGCGCAGAATTTCTTCGGCTTTATCGAAGTTGCCCTCAGCCTCAATCAACGCTTTTTTGCACTCCATCATGGGTGCGTCCGTTTTGGCGCGCAGTTCACCAACCATTGCAGCAGTAATAGCCATTGTTTTCTCCAGTCATGGGGGCTTAATTTGCAAGCCACCCGTCCATACATCAGTTACAAAAAAGGGGCACAAAGCCCCTTTCAATTCGTTCAAAGGGGCTTAGGCTTGGGCCTCGTCCTGAACTTCTACAAATTCGTCATCGCCTTTGGTGGCAGCAGCTTTTTGCGTTTCAGTGTTGGCGTTAGCGCGGCCATCAATGATGGCATCGGCCATGGCCTTGGCGTACAAGGCAACTGCTTTGGATGAGTCATCGTTGCCAGGTATCACGTAGTCAATGCCAATTGGTGAGTGGTTAGAGTCCACAACGCCAATCAAAGGGATGCCCAACTTGCGAGCTTCTGAAACGGCGATGTTGTGGTAACCCACATCAATAACGAAGATGGCATCTGGCAACACAGCCATGTTTTGGATGCCGCCAATGTCGCGTTCGAGCTTTGCCATCTCGCGGGAGAAAGTCAACTGCTCTTTTTTGCTCATATGATCCAAACCAGCTTCTAGCAAGGTTTGCATTTCTTTCAAGCGCTTGATAGATGTTTTAACTGTTTTGAAGTTAGTCATCATGCCGCCCAACCAGCGCTGGGTAACGTGAGGAACGCCTGCACGTTCGGCTTGCTCAGTCACAATGTCACGTGACTGACGCTTGGTACCAACCATCAAAATATTACCGCCGTTGGCTGCCAGTTGGCGCGCAAACTTCAAAGCCTCTTCCATTTTTGGAAGTGACTTTTCTAAATTGATGATGTGAATTTTATTGCGGTGGCCAAAAATATATTGGGCCATCTTGGGGTTCCAGAAGCGGGTTTGGTGACCGAAATGGACACCAGCTTCTAGCATTTCACGCATAGTGACTGACATGGTTTTTTCCTAAAGAGGTTGATTCTTAAATCTCGATCTAATCTGACTGGATCCTTATAGCTGAGAGTTATCTCAGCGTGACACCAGACAGACACCTGAATGAGCGAGTTTGCGATTAAGCTCAACAATGCGTCAGGTTTATCACCGTCTACACATTGCAAAGCCTCTCAATTATAGCAAGAAATCCAGCACTTATGACTACAAAAGCCAGTACAAGTATGCGCGAGCACCCTGCCTTCGCGCACTTAGAAGCGGCATTGTCTGCCACCAGCAGCGCTCGGGCTGCAAACGTCATGTTGCGTGTTGACGCTGACGACGCCCGTCTGGCTCTCATGCACGTGGCCACAAAACACCAACAGCCCACGTCCGCCCTGTTTGGCTGGACGCTCACTGTCAAAGATTTGTTTGATGTAGCTGGACAAGTCACGGGTGCAGGCTCCCCCAGTCGAGCCAATTGCCCGCCAGCTGAACACGATGCACCCTCGGTTGCTAAACTCAAAGCTGCAGGGGCTGTGGTGGTGGGTCGCACCAACATGACTGAATTTGCCTTTTCGGGCGTGGGCATCAACCCCCACTTTGGCACCCCTGTCAACCCAACCGACACACAAGCGGCAAGAATACCGGGGGGCTCATCCAGCGGCGCAGCCGTGTCAGTTGGTTTGGGAATTGCTGATATCGGTTTGGGCACAGATACGGGTGGCTCCCTGCGCATACCCGCAGCATTGTGCGGGCTGGTGGGTTTTAAAGGCACGGCGGGCTTGGTGCCGCTGGCTGGTGCCTACCCCCTGTCCAGCAGCTTGGATACAGTGGGCGCTGTTACAGCAACAGTCGATCAAGCTATTGCCGTTCACCAAGTGTTGAGTGGGCAAGCCGTAGCGCACTGGTCCAAACCCCTCAATCACCTGCGCCTGGGGATTTGTTCCACCATCATGCAGCAGGCGCTAGATACAGCTGTCCAAACAGCATGGGACAGGACGCTTGTTGTGTTGCGTGCCGCAGGCGTGACTCTCGTCAGCGTTGACAGCGGCTTTTTAAATGACATTGCAGATATTCAGAGTGAGCGGCCTTTGGCCTCCATTGAGGCCTATGGCCTTCACCGCGACAACTTGGTCAGATTCCACAGCACATACGACTCACGTGTGCTTAAGCGAATACAACTGGGGCTAGACGCCAGCGCAGCCGACTACATCGTGATGCAGCGGCGCAGGCAAGCACTGATTCAAACAATGGAGACGCCGTTGCGGTCGGTGGATGCCATGATCAGCCCGACAGTGCCTATAACAGCGCCTGCGATTGCAGACTTGGCACCAGGTGCTGAGCGAGATGCTGCATTTTTCAAAGTGAACGCACAGCTTTTGCGCAATCCGTCAGTGGTTAATTTTTCAGACGGCTGCGCAATAAGTATTCCGTGCCACCACAGTACAGAGCTTCCTGTAGGTCTCATGATATGGCAGCGTGGTGGCTTAGACGGCCAAGTTTTGGGCATCGCTAAACAACTCAGCGTGTTGGTTAACAACGAAAACAATTAGGGCCTTGTCGCCGAAAGTCAAAGCCTAGGTCACGAGGCCCAACAACACTTGTAACACCAGCATCAGTGCCAACGCAGACAAATCCACACCGCCAATGCGAGGAATAGCACGCTGAAAGGGGCTGAGCACTGGCTCAAGCAAACGGGACAACACGCCAAATGCTGGCGACTGGGGCTGCACCCAGGACAGCACCGCATACATGAGCAGCATGTAAAAAAGGCCTTGTAACACCACGCGCAGCAACATTTTCAGAGCCGCTACGGGAACAGCTGCCATCATTGCAGCACCGGAAATCGTGCCACTCATATTGGTTAAGGCTGCTGCGGTCCACATGCCGCCATAGGCAAACGCCAGAATTAAAGCTGCCAGCAAACAAGCTGCATCCCAACGACCCAACGCCATACCCTGGGGCAACAAACGGCGCAACGGCTGCACCAGCCAATCGGTCACGGCGACCACAAATCGCCCTGGTTGAACCACCATGGTCATACTGGTCGCAATCATCCAAGCCCGAAGCAAGCATGCGCCAATTAACAAAAAAGCCAACAAATCAATTACAAAAAACAAAGCGTGCACAAATTCTCTCCGAAAAGTAGTTGCGGGTCATTTTTACACGGGCTGCCGCTAGCGCCCACGCATGACGCCATATTAGCTTCGACGCGAGCGTTTGGACGGCGCTTTGCTGACCACAGGCTGACTGCCCTTTGAGGCACGTTTGCCTTTGACGGCCTTGCTCGGTGAAGTTGTATGACCTGAATGCCCTAGAGTGCTTGTGCTGTTTGGCTTGGTTGATCGCCCTAAGTTGCTGGCCTTTGCGCTCTTAGCGCCACCATGCGCGGCACGACCAGCGCCGTCTTTGGGTAGCCGAGCCTCGCGTAAACGGTCGCTGCGCGGGCCGCGCTCAGCTGTGTCATCGCGACCCACCTCGCCTTCAGGTTTCACCAACCTAAAGTCAATGCGCCGACCGTCTAAGTCAACACGGCTGACTTGAATATTCAACACCGTACCCAACGCATAGCGTATACCTGTTCGTTCGCCACGCAGTTCTTGGCGTATGTCGTCAAAGCGGAAAAAATCACCGCCCAACTCGGTAATGTGAACCAAACCTTCAACATACATGGTGTCTAAAGTCACGAACAAGCCAAAACTCGTCACGGCAGACACTTGGCCAGTGAACTCCTCACCCAAGTGCTCGCGCATGTACTTGCATTTCAGCCAGGCCTCAACGTCGCGACTGGCTTCGTCAGCGCGGCGCTCGTTGGCGCTGCAATGCAAGCCAACCATCTCCCAAGCTAAGCTTTGACCCGTCAAGGCTTTTTTAGGCTTTTCAGGTGTTGCGCCAGCTGGTTTTTTCCGCGCTGGCGGCACCTTCATCGTGAGCAAGCTGTCGGGTAATTGGTATTTTTTCTCACTGAGCACCGCCTTGATGACGCGGTGCACCATGAGGTCGGGATAACGGCGAATAGGACTTGTGAAATGTGTATAGGCTTCAAATGCCAAGCCAAAGTGCCCGTTGTTTGTCGGCGTGTAAACCGCCTGCTGCATAGAGCGTAACAACATGGTGTGAATTTGTTTGGCCTCTGGGCGGTCTTTGGTCGCCTTCGCAATAACTTGGTAGTCGCCAGGCTTTGGGTCATCTCCAAGCGTTTGCGTAACGCCCATGGCCTTGAGGTAATTGCGCAAAATTTCGAGCTTGTTGGCAGGTGGGCCTTCGTGAACACGAAATATACCTAGGTGTTTGCTTTGCGCAATAAATTCAGCAGCGCAGACATTGGCGGCCAACATAGCCTCCTCAATGACCTTGTGCGCATCGTTGCGGGTGCGGGCAATAATGCGCTCAATACGACCTGTATCGTCCGAAATAATTTGCGTTTCTACGGTTTCAAAGTCAACTGCACCGCGACGTTGACGGGCCTGCTGCAAGCCTCGGTAAGCGTCGTGCAAATGTAGCAAATGAGGGACCAAATCACCTCGCTGCAAAGCCTCATGGCTGCGCGTGTTTTGTAAAATAGTTGCGACTTCGGTATACGTAAACCGAGCGTGGCTAAACATTACCGCTGGGTAAAACTGGTACGCGTGTATGTCGCCAGTAGCTGTGATGAGCATGTCGCACACCATGCACAAACGCTCAACCTCTGGATTGAGCGAGCACAGGCCGTTAGATAGTTTTTCAGGCAACATGGGAATCACTCGGCGCGGAAAGTACACGCTGGTGGCACGGTCAAATGCATCCACATCAATGCCATTGCCGGGTTGCACATAATGGCTGACATCAGCAATGGCGACCAACAAACGCCAGCCCTTGCCACGGCCCACTTTGGCGGGCTCGCAGTACACCGCGTCGTCAAAGTCACGTGCGTCCTCACCGTCAATGGTTACCAACGGCACATCCGTTAAGTCAACACGGCCTTTTTTATCAGCTGGGCGAACTTTGTCAGGCAAGCCCTTGGCCAGCCTCAGACACTCGTCTGAGAACTCGTGCGGCACGCTGTATTTGCGCACAGCAATTTCAATTTCCATGCCAGGGTCGTCTATCTCACCCAGCACCTCTTTGACGCGGCCAACGGGCTGCCCGTATAGCGCTGGCGGTTCAGTCAACTCAACCACAACAACTTGGCCCACCTGCGCGCTGCCAATGGCATTTTTAGACACCAATATGTCTTGGCCATAGCGCTTATCCTCGGGCGCTACTAAAAATATACCGGCTTCATTGAGCAAACGGCCAATGATGGGGTCTTGCGAGCGCTCAAGAATTTCAGTGACTCGCCCCTCAGGGCGACCTCGCCTATCGGTTCTCGCCACGCGCACACGTACACGGTCTTTGTGCAGAACAGCGCGCATTTCGTTGGTGGGTAAGTAAATATCACTTTGCGTGCCTTCGCACACTACAAAGCCGTGGCCGTCACGGTGGCCACTGACCACGCCTATTATTTCGTCGTTGTTCATAATTTTTATCGTAAGTGCGTGATACACTCATGCCTTTCCTGAGATGCCCAGGTGGCGGAATTGGTAGACGCACTAGTTTCAGGTACTAGCGCTGCGAGGCGTGGAGGTTCGAGTCCTCTCTTGGGCACCAAAGTTGGTAAATACGCGAAAAAGCCACTGGTTGTAATCAAACCAGTGGCTTTTTTATTGGCTGCACCGCTGTGCCACACATTATTCAAAACTGAGACCTCAACACCAAACCACAACAGCGGAATGGCTAAAGTCGTGGTTGTTTGCAGTGGGTTGATGGTGAGAATTGAAATGGCGGGCACAGCCTTCAGCTTACACCACTTGTGCGGCCAGATCATGACCGTTGGCTGCGACTATTTTGGCCGTTACAAAGTCGCCAACCTTGAAGTTTTTGCTGGCCTTCTCGACTGGCAACAGGTTGATGACGCCATCCACCTCAGGCGCTTCGGCGTAACTGCGACCTACGCCGCCTTTTTTGCCCATGCTGATGGCTTTATCAACCAGTATTTGCACGGTTTGACCCACGCGGGCCTCTTGGCGTTGGCGCGATACCTCTTCAGCAACAGCCATGAACCTGGCTTGGCGTTCATTGCGCACAGCGTCTGGCAACGCACCAGGTAGCTCATTGGCAACAGCGCCGGTGACAGGTGAGTAGGCAAAACAGCCAGCCCTGTCAATTTTTGCTTCATGTAAAAACCCTAGCAAATGCTCAAACTCGGCCTCTGTCTCGCCAGGAAAGCCAGCAATGAATGTACTTCTAACTATCAGCTCAGGACATTGGTCGCGCCAAGCCTGAATGCGCTCTAAATTTCTCTCTCCGCTGGCTGGGCGTTTCATGCGCTTGAGCACATCGGGATGGCTGTGCTGCAGGGGTACGTCTAAATAGGGTAAGCACAAGCCCTCAGTCATCAGTGCGATCACCCCATCAACGTGGGGATAAGGGTACACGTAGTGCAAGCGCACCCATGCACCAAAGGGCTTGGCAATTTCTCCTAACTCACGAACCAAGTCAAACATGCGGGTTTTCACAGGCTTACCGTCAAAAAACCCTGTTCGGTACTTGGTGTCAACGCCATACGCCGAGGTATCTTGACTCACCACCAACAACTCTTTGACGCCGCCTTCAAATAAACGCTTGGCTTCGCCAAGTACATCGCCTATTGGGCGACTGACCAGGTCGCCACGCATGGACGGAATGATGCAAAACGTGCATCTGTGGTTGCAGCCTTCGCTGATTTTTAAATACGCATAGTGACGAGGTGTGAGCTTGATGCCCACACCTGGTATGTTGTTGGCATAGCGTTGCGGGATCAAGTCGGTAAAAGGGTCGTGCGGCTTAGGCAGGTACTTGTGAACGGCATCCATTACCTCTTGCGTGGCATGTGGACCTGTTACCGCTAAAACAGATGGGTGAAGCTCTTTCACCATGTTGCCACCACCCTCGCCAGTTTTGGCACCCAAACAGCCAGTCACAATGACCTTGCCGTTGTCTGCCAGCGCTTCAGCAATGGTGTCTAGGCTTTCTTTTACCGCATCGTCAATGAACCCACAGGTGTTGACAATGACCAGGTCTGCCCCCTCGAAAGTTTTAGCGGTGTGGTAACCCTCGGCACTCAGCTGGGTGAGTATGAGCTCTGAATCGGTCAACGCCTTGGGACACCCCAAACTGGCAAATCCGACTGTAGGGGCTTTTTTAACGGGTGTTTCAATCATGCTGGTTCAATTATTTGTTGTTGTTGTTTAACGTTTTAAGCCCATGGCAGACCACATTTGTTCACCCTGTTTTTGCATTTGTTCTTGCATGGTTTTGAGCGCCGTTTGTGTCTGTTCGGTGTAATTGGTCATGAAATCTTTCATGCTGGCAGGTTGCGTATTGCCCAGCATATGCTGCCACACCTCAGGGGGTAAAGCCTGCGATTGGCCCTTCATCTGCTGCTGCAAATCGGTAAACATTTGCATGTTTTTTTCTAGGTAGCCACCTACCAAACCTTGCATGGCGTGACCATAAAACCGTATGAGGTTGGACAGCACAGCTTCAGAGAACATCGGTACGCCACCACTCTCCTCTTCCAAGATAATTTGCAACAAGATACTGCGTGTCAAATCTTCGTTTGTTTTAGCATCGCGTGCCACAAAGGCTTCACCACTCATAACCAACTCACGCACTTGAGACAGAGTGACGTAAGACGAGCTGGCCGTGTCGTACAAACGTCGATTGGGGTATTTTTTTATAACCCGCACCGTATCCGCAGATTGATCGGTTTTTTTAGATTTTGACGGGGTGGTTTTTTTTGTAGCTGGCACTGTCGACCTTTGAAGGTGTTAAGAACCCATGTATATGGCCTCATAACAATCAGCACTCAATGGGGTGAGCGTAACCCTCTATTGTAAGAAGTCTGTCAGAAGACGACAAATACCTCCAAAACAAGTCTTAAACCACTGTAGCGACGTCATCAAAGTCAAGACGCGGACCTCTGGGGTAATTGGCGCTGGCGTCGCCATAGCCTAAGTTAACCAGCATATTGGCTTTGATGGTGGTGTCAGCAAAAAAAGCCGCATTGACCGCATCGGCGTTGAAGCCGCCCATTGGACCAGCGTCTAAGCCCTGGGCTCTGGCCGCAATAATGAAATACGCAGCTTGCAACCAGCTGTTGCGCATGGCGGCAGACTGCGCTTTGTCTGCGTTGTCAGCAAACATCTCGCGCGCATTCGGTATGGGCGTGAGTGTAGGTAGCTTGTCAAAAAAGGCCACATCCATTGCCACAATTGCTGTGACTGGCGCGGCCATTGTTTTCTCGATGTTGCCTGGCGACAAACACGCCCTTAACTTTTCTTTGCCCTGTGGGCTTGTGACAAACACCAGTCGCATGGGTTGGCAATTCATCGACGTGGGGCCCCATTTACACAGGTCGTAAATGGCTCGCAATTGGTCGACGCTGACTGGCTGGCCCGTAAAGGCATTGACCGAACGGGCGTTTATAAACAACTGTTCTTGGGCAGAAAAAGAAACGACATCCAACATAAAAGACCCTTTAGAACATTTAGAAGGCAAGAATCGACTGTAACCACAAACTAAAAAACCCCAGTAAACAACGACCTATGCCATTGCGTACTGGGGTTTATGTCTGGTAGGCGGTACTAGATTCGAACTAGCGACCCCCACCATGTCAAGGTGGTGCTCTAACCAACTGAGCTAACCGCCTTCGTTATCTCAACGAAGCTCTAAATTATAGCATTACAGACAGGCACCCGGAAGCCAATCACCCTTTTTTTCACCTGTACTTAATGCCTTTTTGCCGTTCTCACGCCTGCTATTTCTGCCAATAAGCTGAGCACCTTGTTTAAGCGCTTTGCGTCAGCGATTTGCACCGTAAACGTCATGTGCGCCAAACCTTTAGGAGAATGCGTATTGACGCCAATGACATTCATCTTTTCACGCGCAAATACATCGGAGATGTCGCGCAGCAGACCCGACCTATCCAACGCATCAATCCGAACATCCACCGGGTAGAGTGACATCTCACCAAGCGGCTGACCGCCCCAAGCCACTTCAATGATTCGGTCTTCATGCGTGTGGTTCAGGTGTAAAAAATCTGCACAATTAGCGCGATGAATGCTCACGCCCCTCCCCTTTGTTACGAACCCACCAATCGCATCTGGCGGAGCTGGGCGGCAGCATCTGGCCATTTGCGTTAACAAAGAATCCACACCCACCACCAAAACACCACCACGCGGCGTCTTGCTGGCGGCATTGTCTTGTCCAGCTTTAGCCAGCATGCGCTCATTGAACTCAGGCTCTGGGTCAGGTGGGCGCAATTGTGCCTCAATGGTCCTGAGCGACAACTCGTCTTTACCGACCACTTCAAACAGCTGTAAGGCACTCTCAAAGCCAAGTTGTTGGGCCAAATCCTCTAGTTTTGTAGCGGTCTTGCCTTCACGCTGCAATGTTTTCTCTACCAGCTCTCTTCCTTTAGCCACATTTTCAGCACTGGCCAGCGCGTTGAACCAAGCGCGCACTTTGTTGCGGGAACGCGAACTCGCCAAGTAACTGTTGTTTGGGTTGAGCCAGTCGCGAGACGGCCCGCCCTCTTTGGCAGTCACCACACTCACGGTTTGCCCATTTTTCAAAGGCGTGGTTAGCGGCACCATCACGCCGTCCACATGGGCACCGCGGCACCTGTGACCGACCGTGGTGTGTACGGCATACGCGAAATCAATAGGCGTGGCGCCGTCCGGCAGCTCAACCACCGCGGCATTGGGCGTCAACACATAGATACGGTCATCAAACAGCGCACCTGATGAGCTGCTCATATCGCGCTCCCAGGCCAAGAGCTGGCGCAGCACCGCTATTTTGCCATCATAGGCCGTGTTGGCACTTACGCCTGCGTAGCCTTTTGCCCCCGCTTCCTTATAAGCCCAATGCGCAGCCATGCCGCTCTCTGCGTGATCGTGCATGGCTTTTGATCGGATTTGAATCTCCATGCTCAAGCCATCATGGTCACGCACCACCGTATGAAGAGACTGGTAGCCATTGGGCTTGGGCTTGGCGATGTAGTCGTCAAACTCCTCCAGCATTGGCGTGTACTCTTGGTGAACATATGCCAATGCGCGGTAACAGGCATCCACATCGGACACAACAATCCGCAGTGCGCGAACATCGAACACATGGGCAAAATCCAAAGACTTGCCACGCATCTTTTTTACAATGCTGTAAATGTGTTTGGGTCGCCCAGACACCTGTGACTCAACGCCTTGGTTGCGCAATGCGTGCTGCACATGCATAACAACTGCGGACATGTAGTCCACCCTCTCAACACGCTTTTCGTCCAGCAGACGCGCCACATCTTTGTAAGTAGCAGGATCCAAAAAGCGAAAAGCCAAGTCTTCTATTTCCCACTTAATTTGCCATATACCCAAGCGATTCGCCAGCGGCGAAAAAACGCTCAAAGCCTCGTTGGCTACCGAGATATCAGGCTCGGTCTTGCTGGCTGCGTAGTAACGCAAGGTTTGCAAGCGCGAGGCTAGGCGCAACATGACCACGCGCAAGTCTTTAGAAAATGCCAACAGCATTTTGCGAACGTTCTCGGTGTGGTTGACCGCCAAAGCAGCTGTCAAGTCATTGCCGGCGAGCGGGCTGCCAGACGAGGTTTTGAGACGGGCTTGCCGTTGCAAGTGGATAAGCTTATTGACCTCAACCGCTAGGTCGGCATAGCTGTCGCCAAAGGCCCGGGCTATAACTTCTTTGGGTCGCTGCAAATGGGCGCAGGCATACACCAAATACGCAGCAGCTTGCATGTCTTGAGACCCACCAATGGTTCGTAAGATGGCAGCGACTGCGTCGGCATGTGCCAGCACGTTTTCACCAGATGCCATGCACTCATTGGTCAACAACGGATGGGAAAATGCTCGGGCACGAGCCAAGGCATCGTTTGTGGGTTGCTCAAAAGCCAAATCAGCTGCAGCAACAATAGCCGCGTTGTGTGCGCCGCCAGTTGATGGCTCTTGGACATCAGCGATCGCATTCATGCGTGGTCAATCAGAAACGTGCGAACAGCTTGCTGCTGGTCAGCGGCTATGAGCGTTGGCGCATGACCAACCCCGCTGAATTGCACCAATGTAGCCTTGGGTCCACGCTCAGTCATGGCGAGGGCTGTCTCTTGACTTAGCAAGTCAGACTGTGCACCGCGCAACAGCAAGGTGGGTGCAGAAATGGCGTCATACGCAGCCCATAAAACAATCTCACCTTGCCCCACCAGCTCACGGGCTCCAGGTTGACCCAGCGCTTGAAAAGCTTGTCCTATGGCCGGGTCATAGTGCAGCACAAATCCGTCTTCTTTGTGCCGCAACATGGGCTTTGACAGCGCCAACCACTGCGCTGTGGTGTGCGGACCAAAGCCTTGCGAGGCAGCCCACATGGCATTGGCTGCATCCTCAATGGTTTCGAATTGTAGTGACTTGCCCACATAGTCACCTATGCGAGCCAAGCCCTCAAAATTCAATGAAGGTCCCACATCGTTAAGGACCAACTTGCGTATGGGCAATGCCAGCGCGCCACTTGCCAGTGATGCCACGGCCATGCCAATCAAGCCGCCCATGCTGGTACCGACCCAGTCGAGGCTGGTCGCGCCGTGTTTACTGAAAAGCTGGGCGATTAAGGCCACGTGGTCTGCCCCATAAGTGGGTACAGCATATTGCGTGGGCTCGGCCAGCCAGTCGCTGCGGCCTCGCCCTACCACGTCAGTGCAAACAACCGTGCAGAACATGGCCAAAGAGCTAGCCAACGCGTCGAAATCACGCCCTTGACGCGTCAGCCCATGGACACACAACACCACATGCTGCGGGTTGGCACACTGGGGGGCTTGCCACAGCCAATAGGCCATGTTGTGCGTGTTGGCTGTGATTGATGCGCCAGGTAAGTTCTCTACAAACAGTAATTCAGGTTTCAACGCCATGCCTTCTCAGTAGGGATAATGTATGTGTCTGGCGCCAGTTTTTTGGCCTCGACGTTCTTTATATAGTAATGGAATAGGAGGCTTACATGGCTCATAAAGCGCATTCTCTGGCGGGCAAAACGGCTTTGATAACTGGCTCGACCAGTGGTATTGGTTTGGGCATCGCTAAAAAGCTCGCTGCTCAAGGCTGCAACATCATGTTGAACGGTTTTGGCGACTACGAATCTGTGCTTGAAGCAATAACGGCGATGGACGTGCAAGTGGATTACCATGGCGCGGATATGGGCCAACCCAATGAGATTGAGAATCTTATGAACGCCACGGCAAACCGGTTTGGCCGTTGTGACATATTGGTCAACAACGCTGGCATTCAGCATGTCGCGCCTGTTGAGACTTTTCCAACTGAACGTTGGAATGCGGTCATTGCAATCAACCTCAGCAGTGCCTTTCACACCAGCCGCTTGGCATTGCCAGCCATGCAAGCAGCCAACTGGGGACGCATTATCAATATAGCCTCGGTACACGGTTTGGTAGGCTCTGCACAAAAATCAGCTTATGTCGCAGCTAAACACGGTATTGTGGGTTTGACTAAAGTGACTGCCCTAGAAAATGCAACCAGCGGCGTGACTTGTAACGCTATATGCCCTGGCTGGGTTCTGACACCCTTGGTTCAACAACAGGTCGACGCTCGGGCCACACAGATGGGCGTATCCAACGAAGAATCCAAACGAAGCTTGTTGGCTGAAAAAGAGCCGTCACTGCAGTTCACAACACCAGAGGAGCTGGGCGACTTGGCCGTATTCTTGTGCGGCCCTGCCAGCAACAACATCCGTGGTGTGGCGTGGCAAATGGACGGCGGTTGGTCAGCGCAATAGAACCAGCCCGCCGTTTGCGGGTAGCAATGCGCTAGTGTGTGTGGCTGTGGTGAGAGAACTCACCCACCAACAGCACCAGCGCAATGCCTGCAGCCAGCCACAACAGCTGGCCCGCTGAGTCCCGCAAACTCACATGGCGTTGCAGTTGGGGGATCAGGTCGGCCAAGGCCACATACATGAAGCTGCTGGCGGCCACTACCAAGAAAAACGGCAACACGTAGACAAATTGCGCCAACAAAAAGTAGCCCACAATACCGCCCAAAGCCGTTACTGCACCTGCAAGAGAAACCTTTAGCAATGCAGCTTTTGCGTTGTTTTTAGAGGTGTGTTGAAGCACCACCAAGTCGCCCATGTGATGGGGTACTTCGTGAGCAAGCACGGCCATCGATGCGATCCAACCCAAGCGCCAATCGGCCATAAAGGCAGCGGCAATCAAAATGCCGTCTCCAAAAGCGTGGACACTGTCCCCAACAATCACTGCCCAGCCACCGCTGTGATGGTGGTGACGGTGGTCATTGAGAGATTGGTGCTTGTGTTGACCCGTCTGTAACGAGGCCTGCGAAGCGTTGCCTGCTGCGCTGAGCGCAGCCGCGCCCGCCGCCGCAGGCTCTGAATAGGCAGCACCATGCAAGTCCATGCCCAAGTCGCCGTGCTCGTGACCGTGGTGGTACAGCTCGGCCTTGTCGAGCATGAAGAAAAATACCAACGCTGCCAGCAACACACCGAACAACAGGTGCGAACTGATACCGGTCTCAATCGCCTCTGGCAACAATTTTAGAAATGCGGTGGCCAGCAATGCGCCTGCTGCAAAGCTGAGCATGTGACGCGTAAAACGCGCCATGATGCCAAAACTCAACAACGCCGCAATCCACACACTGCCAACGCCAGCGACCACAGTGCCGGCCAAAATCCATAGCAAATCCATTGAGACTCAATTCAAACTATTACAGGCCCATTTGGGCCTGGGTTTCATTTCACGCCGTGGTAAGACATCCATTGCACACATTGTGACCAGCCTGCCTGGGCTGCCTCAGCACGGTAACTTGGCCTGTAGTCGGCATGAAACGCATGTGGTGCATTATCGAACACTACAAAGCGGCTGGCCAAAGCAGCTGGGTTGTTCGTTGACGAGGCCAATGTGTTTTGCATCAACGCCACAGTGTTTAATCCTATGCCAGTGTCCGCACCACCGTATAAGCCGAGTACAGGTGCATTGAGAAATGCCGCCACATTGATGGGATGCTTGGGTGTGCGCTCGCTCACATCACCCACCAAACGCCCATACCAAGCAACAGCGGCTTTTACTTTGGGCTGGTGCGCGGCATATAGCCACACTTGACGTCCGCCCCAACAAAACCCGGTGACACCTAAGCGGTTGGTATCGCCGCCGTTTTGTCCGGCCCAAGCGACCACCGCGTCGAGGTCCGCCATGACTTGCTCATCGCGCACTTTGTTAATGACTTCTTTGAACAGGTCAGCCATAGCAGCATAGCCCTGCGCGTCCCCATGGCGCATGAACAGTTCTGGGGCCAAGGCCATGTACCCCAGCTTGGCAAAGCGCCTGGTCACGTCAACGATGTATTCATGGACACCAAACACCTCTGACAGCACCAACACAACAGGGAAAGGCCCGTCACCTTTGGGTTGGCTTCGGTACACCGGCATATTAAAGCCATTCACATTGACGACAACTTCGGCTTGTACCAAGTCATCACCCGGGGTGTAAACCGCCGAATGAGCCAGCTCTGGCATGACGGCGGCGGCATAGCCCACACCCAAGGCGGTCTTGAGGGCTGTACGCCGTGTTGGCAAATACGGCTGATCAACCATGGTGGTGTTGAGAAGGGCTTGAACGTCTTGTACGTGTGTATCAACTGGCTGCACGAAGGTACTCCTAAAAATGACTCATCAAATTAAATACCAAATGACGTACCCGATCACGTGGCGGGTGACAATGTGGTTGCAAACAGAGACGTGAAGCATTGGACACTTTCTCACAGTCTCTACTGGCTTTTTACCATGTATCGCGCCTGGCTCTTAGGGCAGTAAACACCTGCGCGTCACTGCCAGATTCGCAGCCAAGTGCTGCACGGATGCCAGCGTTGTTTAGACGGAAAAAGGTATTGAATTTTCGCTCATCGCCTATGCACGTGGTCAGGGGCTTGACAGCGTCGTGGTGCCCTTCAACCCGGACAAGCCAATCTTGCGCATCTTGGTTGTCAGGCTCAATGCTTAAGGTAAAGCGCAAATTATTTGCAAGGTAGTTGTGACCGGGATAAATCACAATGCTGTTGTCAAGGCTGTGAAATTGGTCAACGATGGTCTGATACAGCGCGTCCACATCGCCGCCGCTGCGGCAGTGACCAACACCCGCATTAAACAAAGTATCCCCAGTAAAAACAGCTTTAGCTGTCCCCTGTTCAAGCACGACAAAGCAAAGATGTGCCGTGGTGTGTCCCGGCGTATTCAAGACCTTTAATTCAACGCCACTCTCCAGCGCAATGATCTCCCCTGTGTTGAGTATCCGGCTGAGCCCAGGGATTTTCCCTTGACCGTTGGCATGCGCCCAGACTTCACAGCCGTGCTGAGCAACCAGTTGCGTGTTGCCTTGAATGTGATCCCAGTGTTCATGCGTATTGATGATCGCTTGCAAGCTGAGCTTGTTATCCAGTAGCAACTGGTTGGTGATCGCATCGTCCCAGGGGTCAATCGCAACAGCGCTGCCGTCGTTGAGCTCAATCACATACGTGAAGTTGTCCAATTCGCTTTTAGTATCAACTTGATGAATTTTCATGACTAGCCCCGTTGAGTTTGAATGTTGTAGCGTGTGTTGTTGAAGTGCAGACCGCAGATAACCACAAAAGGTTAATGAGCTTGCTCCCAAGTGGCGCCCAGACCCACATCAGCCAACAAGGGTACGCGCAACTGGGCCACGCTTGCCATCAGATCTGGCACTTGGGTCCGTACCCAGTCCGCCTGGTCAACTGGTAATTCAAACACCAGTTCGTCGTGGACTTGCATGATCATAAGCACACCATTGTCAGCTTGTTCCAGTGCCTCTTGCACACTGAGCATACTCATCTTGATGAGGTCGGCCGCAGTGCCTTGCATAGGGGCATTGATGGCCGCCCGCTCTGCACCGGCGCGGCGCGGGCCGTTGGGAGAGTTTATTTCTGGCAAATAGAGGCGTCTTCCAAACACAGTTTCAACAAAACCCTGTGCCTTGGCCTGCTCACGGGTTTCGTCCATATACAAGCGCACCCCCGGGTAGCGCTCGAAATAAGTTTGTATGTAATTTTTTGCAGACGTGTTGTCGATACCCAAGTTGCGGGCCAATCCAAAAGCACTCATGCCATAAATGAGGCCGAAATTAATCACTTTGGCATAGCGGCGTTGCTCAGACGTGACCTGATCAAGGCCTACATTAAAGATCTCAGCCGCCGTCGCCTTGTGAACATCCAAGCCTTCCTTGAAGGCGTGAATCAATGCTTGATCTTCACTCAAGTGGGCCATGATGCGCAACTCAATTTGCGAGTAATCAGCGCTTGCAATCATGCGTCCGGGGGGGGCAACAAATGCCTCTCGCACACGCCTACCATCCTCGGTACGAACTGGTATGTTTTGCAAATTAGGCTCATTACTAGACAAGCGTCCAGTCACAGCAACGGCTTGCGCGTAATGGGTGTGAACCCGCCCCGTTGAGGGGTTGGCCAGACCAGCCAGCTTGTCTGTGTACGTGCTTTTCAACTTGGCAAGTCCACGGTACTCCAAAATGCAGGCTGGCAGCGGGTAATCAGCGGCGAGCTTTTCCAGCACCTCTTCGTCGGTACTGGGTGCGCCAGTTGCTGTTTTTTTCACCACAGGAAAACCCATCTTGGTGAAGAAAATTTCGCCAATCTGTTTGGGCGAGCCCAAATTAAACGGCTGCTCGGCTAACTCGTGAGCTCTAGCCTCCAAAGCAAGAATGCGCGTGCCTAAATCATTACTTTGTTTAGACAGCGTTGGCGCATCGATGAGTACGCCGTTACGCTCCACCCGAAACAAGGCCTCGCTGCTGGCTATTTCGAGTTCATAGATACGCTTCAAGCCGGCAAAGCTTTTGACTTTAGGAAACAAATGTAAATGCACGTCTAAGCACATGTCTGCATCTTCACAGGCGTATTGGCTGGCTTTCTCCACATCGACTTGCGCCATGGTGATCTGGTTGACACCCTTGCCGCATAGGTCTTCGAAACTGAGTCCAATGCGACCCACATGGCGTTTGGCCAAACTCTCTAAACTGTGTGGTTTGTGGACTTCCAAGACATAGCTTTGCAGCATGGTGTCGTGTGCGTATCCCTGAATGTTGATGCCGTAGTTGGCCAATATGTGTCGGTCATATTTAACGTGTTGTCCCAGCTTGGGGTGTTGCGCACTTTCCAGCCATGGTTTCAGGGCATCCAAGACCTGCTGCACAGGCAGTTGCTCGGGCGCGCCTGGGTAGTTGTGCCCCACTGGAATGTAAGCGGCCTCACCTGGTGAGACACACACACTAATGCCCACCAACTCGGCCATCATGGCGTCTAGAGAAGTGGTTTCTGTGTCAATAGCCGTCAGCGGCGCAGCCATGACTTGTTTCACCAGCGCGTCGAGCGCAACGGCAGTCAGCACTGTGCTGTAGTTGATTGCGCCCTTGACACTAGAGTTGGCGCTTGCCTGGTCAGCAGTCCCGGGCACCAAACCGGTGTCAGACTCAGACTCGTCAAACAAAGACCCAGAGCCACCGGGTGTGGCTGTTGGCGCGATGGCAGCTTTGGTCTTGTGCGCCACTGTGCCAGCATTGATCAAACTTTTAAAACCCATGCGGGCGTAAAAAGCAGCCAAGGCACCGGGATCTGGGTCTTGCTTGGCAAGCCCAGACAAGTCTGGCCAAGTTGACACCTCTTGTGTCAAGTCGCAATCAATTTTGATGGTGACCAATGACCGTCCGGTAGGTAGCCAATCCACTGCATCACGCAGGTTTTGACCCGCCACGCCCTTGATGTCATTGGCATTGGCCAACAAGTTCTCAAGAGATCCGTACTCAACCAACCACTTTGCCGCTGTTTTGGGGCCCACTTTGGCCACGCCCGGCACGTTGTCAACGGTATCACCCACCAGGGTTTGGTAATCAATCATCAGCGCAGGTGGTACGCCAAACTCTGTTGTAACCCCGGCCACATCGCGTCGCTTGCCGTTCATGGTGTCCACCACCATGATGTTGGCCTCCACCAACTGGCTTAAGTCTTTGTCGCCGCTGGAAATAATGACGTTGAAGCCTTGCTGCGCACCCAGCTTGGCCAAGGTGCCAATGACATCATCGGCTTCTACACCTTTAACAGCCATAACAGGCCAGCCCATGAGTTTGACAATTTCATGAATGGGCTCAATTTGCGCCCGCAAATCATCAGGCATTGGCGCACGCTGGGCCTTGTACTCTGGGTAAATCTCATCTCGAAACGTGGGGCCTGAAGCGTCAAATACGCAAACAGCAAAGTCGGACTGCACCTCTTTGGCCAGCGACTGCATCATATTGATCATGCCGCGAACTGCACCAGTGGGGGCGCTAGTAGGGTCTGAGCGGTCTACCCGCAGGTCAGGCATGGCATGAAAGGCTCGGTACAAGTAACTGGAGCCATCGACCAAGACCAATGTTTTTTGAGGAGCGACAAGCGGTGTATTCATGGGTGACATTATGCGTAAGCCCTACAATCAAATATAACAATGCCCACTCGTTTTTGTGGCCAACCACATTTACCCGCCTTTGCACCACCTGCCGTTCACTATGCGTCACCCCATTGTCAAACTTTTGCCAGCCGTGCTGGCTGCACTTATATTCGGCCAGCACCGCGCGGCATGGGCTCAATCAGAGATGGTGGTGGAGAACTCACGCGGTGAACCCAGCACGCAAGTTATTGTGACCATAGACCAATCCACCCGAGTTGACGAGCTGCGCGTGCGAGGAATAACCCAACATATCACTGTCGCACCGTCCAACGAACACGCAGGCTGGAAAGCTTATCAAATTAACCCAAAAGGCAGCCAACGCGATGCGACCACGCAAGGTCGCTCAAGCTGGCGAGTTGGTGGGTTTTAAGTCATGGCAGTATTTACAGAAGTCAGCCTGGAGCAAGCCCAACACATTGCCACAGCATTGAACCTTGGTTCAGTGACTGACCTGCAGGGTATTACAGGCGGCATTGAAAACACCAACTACTTTCTCACTTGCACGTCACAAACAGGCCCTAGCGGACCACACGAGCAGACTTATGTGCTGACTCTATTCGAGCGACTCAGCTCGACCGAACTGCCTTTTTACCTCAAGCTCATGCAACATTTGGCTACCAACGGCATTGCAGTGCCTTGCCCTAAGGCCAATGACAAGGGCGATATGTTGCATACAGTTGCCGGCAAGCCAGCGGCTGTTGTTAACAAACTTGCGGGGCGAAGCCAGCTTGAACCTAAGTCTGCACACTGCGCGGCCTTGGGTGAAACGTTGGCCCACATGCACTTGGCTGCGCAATCTTTTGAGACCACACAGCCCAATTTACGCGGCTTAACGTGGTGGAACGACACGGCACCGGTTGTGTTGCCGCACCTACAACAAGCCCAAACGCAATTGTTGTTGCAAGAGCTTGCGTTGCAAAACCACACGGGCGCAAGCAGCGCATACGCGGCGCTGCCGCGCGGACCTGTTCATGCCGACTTATTCCGTGACAACGTGATGTTTGAAGGTGACCGGCTAACCGGTATATTTGACTTTTACTTTGCGGGTGTCGACGCGTGGTTGTTTGACTTGTGTGTCTGCCTAAACGACTGGGCTATACACCTGGATACGGGTGAGTGGGACCTTCCCAGAGCCCAAGCTTTGGTAACCGCTTATGAGCGTGTTAGGCCCCTCACAGCTGCAGAACGAGAACTTTTAAACCCCATGTTGCGGGCCGCTGGGCTGCGTTTTTGGATCTCAAGGCTGTGGGACTTTTACCTACCCCGCGAGGCCAATATGCTCAACCCGCATGACCCCACTCATTTCGAAAAAATACTGCGCGCGCGGGTGGCAAAGCCCCTACTTTTAAGCACCCTGGCGCAACAAGGCACAGAAGTGATGCCAGCTTGACGCACAATTAGAACCATGAATCTGCAATCTGTTCCACCAAGCCAAGGCGTCCAATGGGTGCGCTTGGGTGTTAAAACCTTTATCCGTCAGCCACTTGCGCTGGGTGGCTTGTTTTTCTTATTCATGGGCGTCGTATCCGTGTTGTCCATGGTGCCTGTTTTAGGCAGCGCCCTGTCTTTGCTGGTCCTGCCAGCGGCTAGTTTGGGACTGATCAACGCAGCTCGTCTGGCCTCAACTGGTAGTTTTCCACTGCCCATTACGCTGATCAGTGCTTTTACCTCAGGCCCAGTCAAGCGCAATGCCATGTTGCAGCTCGGTGTGCTCTACACAGCGGCATTCTTAGGCATTATTGGCATCACTATGCTGGTTGATGGTGGGCAGTTTGCAGGTCTGTACATGCTGGGTGAACCGCTCACGGAAGCCATGGTGCTAGAGGGCAGCTTCATCACGGCCTTATGGGTTGGGTTGCTGCTGTATGTCCCCATGGCAGTGGTTTTTTGGCACGCGCCTGCCTTGGTGTTTTGGCATGATGTGACCCCGGCTCAAAGCTTGTTTTACAGCGCCATGGCCTGTTGGCGTAACAAAAGCGCCATGCTGTTGTACCTGATCACTTGGATGGCTGTGATCACTGGAACTGGCTTGGTCATTAGCCTGATAGCTGGCATGTTGGGAGGGCCGGCTGTGATCAACTTGCTGCTGATGCCGGCCACAATGATCATGGCAGCGATGTTTTTTGCGTCTATTTACTTCACCTACCAAGACAGCTTTTCAGGCACTGAGCCTGTGGATATCAAGGCATAGGCTGCGCTTTTTAACGCGCTACACCACAGTTAGTTTGGCCACCGACAAGGCCAGCCACTTGGTACCGTGCCTTGTGAAGTTAACTTGCGCGCGCGCATCGTCACCCTGGCCCTCAATGGCCAACACCTTGCCCTCTCCAAACTTGTTGTGAAAGACAGTTACGCCTGCTCGGATACCTTGGGCCTTATCGCCTCGGTCGCTGGGCTGCAATGCCTTGGCTGACTCAGCACTGGTGTCTCCATGCCACGCAGGCGACCAAGCCGGTGAAACCTGCTGGCCGGCGAAACGCCCCGCTTTGTCAAAACCACTGTTCCAAGCTTTTTGACTATTGGCAACCATAGGGCTGGCAAAGCTGCCTGTGGGTGGTGACAGCCACTTGAGGGTATTTTCTGGCAACTCATCAAAGAAACGGCTGCGAATGTTGTACCGGGTTTGGCCGTGGAGCATGCGGGTCTGTGAGTGGCTTAAGTACAGACGTTTGCGCCCACGGGTAATAGCCACATACATCAAGCGGCGCTCCTCTTCGACGCCATCTAGATCCGTCAAAGCGCGCTCATTGGGGAACAAGCCCTCTTCCAGACCCGTGATAAATACCACGTCAAATTCCAAACCCTTGGACGCGTGCACAGTCATCAGCTGCACAGCTTCTGTCCCCGCTTGCGCTTGGTTGTCGCCTGCCTCTAGCGCCGCGTGTGTCAAGAATGCGGCCAATGGAGACAACACCTCGCCCGTGTCAGCTTGCAAGCCAAGCTGCGCCCTTAGATCTGAACTCAATGGCTCAACAGTGCCGGCTACTTCGTCAATAGGCATGGCCACAGCCTCTTTGCCAAAGCCCTCTTGCGTGACGAAGCTTTCAGCGGCGTTGACCAACTCTCCCAGGTTCTCAAGACGGTCTTCGCCTTCACGCTCGGTTTCATAGTGGGTGAGCAAGCTGCTCATATCCAGCACCAATTCAATAATTTCGCGCAGCGTTTTGCCAACGGTTTGCTCGCGCATCACGTCAATCTTGGCGACAAAGGCACGCAAATTGGTGCCGGCTTTACCCCCCACAGCATCTACCGCATCGGCCAGTGCACACTGGTGTGAGCGCGCAGCGTCTTGCAACTGCTCAATGCTGCGCGCACCAATACCGCGCGGGGGAAAATTAACCACGCGTAAAAAACTGGTGTCATCGCGCGTGTTTTCCAACAGCCTTAAGTACGCCAAAGCGTGTTTAATTTCTGCGCGCTCAAAAAACCGCAAACCACCATAAACCCGATAAGGAATGCTGTTGTTGAACAAACCAGTTTCAATCACCCGACTTTGTGCATTGCTGCGGTACAAAATCGCTATCTCTTGGCGCGGGACACCTTCTCGCACCAGTTGCTTGATTTCGTCCATCAACCAGTCCGCCTCAGCGTAGTCGCTGGGTGCTTCCTTGACCCGTACCAATTCACCCGCACCAGCTTCAGTGCGCAGGTTTTTGCCCAATCTTGACGTGTTGTTGCTGATCAGTGCATTGGCCGTGTCCAAAATATTGCTACAACTGCGGTAGTTGTGTTCCAACTTAATGTGATGCTTGACATCAAACTCGCGCACAAAATCGGCCATATTGCCGACGCGGGCGCCCCTAAAAGCGTAAATGCTTTGGTCATCATCGCCTACAGCCAGCATGGCATTTCCACCGCCTGCCAGCAACTTGAGCCACTCGTATTGCAAGCGGTTGGTGTCTTGGAACTCGTCAACCAAAATATGTCGGAAACGGCGCTGGTAGTGCTGCGCAACCAATGGGTTGTCTCGCAGCAATTCGTAGCTGCGTAAAATAAGTTCACCAAAATCCACCACCCCTTCGCGCTGGCATTGCGCCTCGTACAGCTCATAAAGCTCCACTTTTTTGCGGGTGTCGTCATCACGAACCTGGATATCACTGGGTCGCATGCCATCTTCTTTGGCGCCGGCAATGAACCGAACCAATTGCTTGGGTGGGAAACGCTCATCGTCGACTTTGTATTGCTTACACAAGCGCTTCACAGCCGACAACTGGTCTTGGGTGTCTAAAATCTGAAAGGTTTGCGGCAAATTAACCAGCTTGTGATGTGCACGCAGCAAGCGGTTACACAAACCGTGAAAGGTCCCAATCCACATGCCACGCACATTGACTGGCAACATGGCACCCAAGCGGGTCATCATCTCTTTTGCAGCCTTGTTGGTGAAGGTGACCGCCAGCAATCCTCCAGGCGTGATTTGACCCGTTTGCAACAACCAAGCAATACGGGTCGTCAGCACCCGTGTTTTGCCAGAACCCGCACCAGCCAAAATCAAGGCGTGCACGGGCGGCAAACTTACAGCCGCCATTTGTTCAGGGTTAAGGCCTTTGAGCAAGGGGGAGATGGCAGCTTGAGGGGTAGGCATTTCAGACATGCCTTGATTGTAGAAAGTTATAAACGCATGGCGAGAACAGATGGCTGAAGAACCTGTAAAGAAGGGGTGGGTTGGTAAATATAGGTATAATCCCTTTGCTGAAGCAAATGCGACAGCAGCACCTCCGGACCACGGCGGCATGTCGCAACGATATGTATGGGCACAGCGCCTCGCCAACTCTTATCCGCAAGGACTGCACACCAAATGTTCGCCCAAACAGTTTGCCCAGCTGCCTTGAGTTGCCATTGTCTTGCCCCATCTATTGGTGAGGTCAGGCTGTTTGCCGACTCAATGACGCTTGTGTTGTCGACTGATGTCGACAACTTATCCACACATTCCGCCAATGTCAGCTTGGTTTAGTCTATAACGACGTCCCGGCTGTACGTTCGATTGTTTACAGAGGGATCGAGATGCCAGCCAGTAAGAAACCAGTTGCTAAGAAAGCGCCTGCTACAACAGCCGCGCCTAAAATTGTCGTGAAAAAACCGACAAAAACTGTCGCCTCTAGCGTACCGAAACCCGCTGTAAAACCGGCGATCAAGAAAGCAACCTCAGTGACCAAACCCGTAGCTACAAAAGCCACTCCAGACAAAGCTGCCGCGGCCAAAACCGCAACAGCCAAAGCTACACCTGCTAAAAAAACAGTCATCACCAGCGCTGTCGCCAAACCTGCTGTCAAAGCTGCCGCGGTTAAAAAGCCTGCTGCAGCTAAGAAAACAGCAGCTAAGAACAAGGCCGCCAAAGCCGGTGGAAGAAACAACGACGACGATGACATTGACCTGAGCGACCTTGAAGACGACTTAGCAGGGGAGCCTGAAGCTGTTGATGAGACCGCCAGCGACAAACCAGTCGAAAAAGTAAAACCACTTCGCATGAAAATCAGCAAGGCCAAAGAGCGTGCCTTGATGAAAGAATTTGGCCTAGAGACTGAAGACTTGTCGGAGGAAGAAACACTCAGCCGCCGTGCAAATCTCAAGGCTCTCATTAAAATGGGAAAAACCGCTGGCTATCTGACGCACGGCGAAATCAACGACCACCTGCCAGACAAGCTGGTCAACCAAGAAACGCTTGAAGTCGTTGTGTCGCTGCTGTCCGACATGGGCGTGTCTGTGTACGAGCAAACACCTGATGCAGAAACCCTGCTGCTCAACAACACAACCGGTACAGCCGCGACTGAAGAAGAGGCCGAAGAAGAGGCCGAAGCTGCTTTGTCAACCGTAGACAGCGAGTTTGGCCGCACAACTGATCCTGTGCGCATGTACATGCGCGAAATGGGTACTGTTGAGTTGCTGACGCGTGAAGGTGAAATTGAAATTGCCAAGCGCATTGAACAAGGCCTGACCGATATGGTCGAGTCCATTTCGGAATCACCTGCAACCATTGCCGCTATCTTTGCGATGGTCGAAGAGATTCGCGAAGGCAAAGTGGTTATTTCTGCTGTGGTCGACGGCTTTGCCGATGCCAACGAAAACGACGACTACGTTGCTGAGGAAGATTTTGACGAAGAGTACGACGACGACGACGGTAAAGGTGGCTCTAAGTCCCTCACAAAGCTGCTAGAAAAACTCAAAAACGAAGCCATTACCCGCTTCGACAACATGCGTGAACAGTTTGAAAAGCTGCACAAGGCATACGACAAAGAAGGCTGGGGCTCTCCCGCCTACTTGAAGGCTCAAAAGGCTATTACAGAACAACTGATGACAATTCGCTTCACGGCGAAAACCATTGACAAGCTCAGCAACATGGTCCGAGACCAAATTGATACAGTGCGCACCAAAGAGCGCATGTTGCGCCGCATTTTGGTTGACAAGTGCGGACTGCCACAAGAACGCTTCATCAAAGACTTTCCCGCCAACTTGCTCAATACAAAGTGGATTGAAAAAGAAGTCGCTGCGGGCAAGCCATGGAGCGTCATCATGGAGCGCAACATACCACCGGTACAGGAGCTGCAAACCGACTTGTCAACCATTCAGGCCAGCGTGGTGGTGCCGCTTCACCAGCTCAAGAGTATTCACAAGCGCATGATTCAGGGAGAAATCAACTCGCGCGGCGCCAAGCGTGAAATGATTGAAGCCAACTTGCGTTTGGTCATTTCTATTGCCAAAAAATACACCAACCGTGGTTTGCAATTCTTGGATTTGATTCAAGAAGGCAACATCGGTTTGATGAAAGCGGTTGACAAGTTTGAATACCGCCGTGGTTACAAGTTCTCGACCTATGCCACATGGTGGATTCGCCAAGCTATCACGCGTTCTATCGCTGATCAAGCTCGCACCATCCGCATTCCAGTGCACATGATTGAAACCATCAACAAGATGAACCGGCTCAGCCGCCAGCACTTGCAAGAGTTTGGTTTCGAGCCTGATGCCTCGGTTCTTGCAGAAAAGATGGAAATTCCAGAGGAGAAAATTCGCAAAATCATGAAGATAGCCAAAGAGCCAATCTCCATGGAAACACCAATCGGTGACGACGACGACTCGCACTTAGGCGACTTCATCGAGGACACCGCCAACACCGCCCCCCTAGAAGCAGCGATGCAAGCTGGCTTGCGCGATGTGGTGAAAGATATCCTTGACAGCCTCACGCCACGCGAAGCCAAAGTGCTGCGCATGCGGTTCGGAATTGAAATGTCAACTGACCATACCTTGGAAGAGGTTGGTAAACAATTTGATGTCACGCGTGAGCGCATTCGCCAAATAGAGTCAAAGGCAGTGCGTAAACTCAAACACCCTAGCCGGAGTGACAAACTGCGAAGCTTCATGGACTCTTTGTAAGCGCTGTGGGGCGACGCCGGTTTTACTGCAGCCCCTCATAAAACGCCTCGGTTCTCAATCAACCGGGGCGTTGTCATTCATTGCTATTGAAATTAATTGCCACCGTCCCAATGTGACACAACAGTTGCATGCGCCAAATGCGTTTGCTAGTGTCCCCAACTGCTAGTTATTGACTACCACACACACGATATGTCCGACCAAAACGCTACCCCACCACAACCAACCCCAGAACAAGGGGGCGAACAAGCTGCAAACCAGTCAACCTCCCAAGCAGCAGGTAACAACCACAGCACAACTGGCGCAGATTTAGCGGCAGAGCTAGCCGCTGGCTTGCATGCGACGACAGAGCAATCAACCATGCCTAGCGAATTGCCGGCTGTATCTATTGAGTCGTTACAAGCCGAGCTGATGGCCGCCAAAGAAGAGGCCAAAGATACGTTTTTGCGGGCAAAGGCCGATGTAGAAAATGCGCGTCGCCGTGCCGAGGAAGATGTGCAAAAATCACGGAAATTTGCAGTTGAAAGCTTTGCAGAAAGCCTGCTGCCAATTATTGACAGTTTCGACGCGGCCTTGGCCACAAACAACGCCACCGTAGAGCAAATGCGCGAAGGTATTGTGGCCACGCAACAGCAATTAACCAGTGCCTTGGAGCGCAACAAAGTAACCGCTATTGCGCCAGAGGCCGGCACAACATTTGACCCACATCAACACCAAGCTATCAGCGTGGTCGCCGCAGAGCAGGAGGCCAACACCGTTGTTATGGTGCTTCAAAAAGGCTACCTGATTGCCGACCGCGTCATGCGCCCTGCTCTGGTCACCGTGACGGCACCAAAGTAAATACGTATTGCAAATAAATAGGGGCAAACCAGGGGTTTGCCCACTTGAAATCGCCAATTTAGCGCTTATTTGTATACCAAGACTTGGGCATCGCAGCTATTCAGCGCGACAACGCTCATATTTTCACTTTTAAAAACAACGTTTCTGGAGTTTCATCATGGGTAAAATTATCGGCATTGATTTGGGCACTACCAACAGCTGCGTCTCGGTTATGGAGGGCAACACCACCCGCGTCATAGAGAACAGCGAAGGCACACGCACCACGCCTTCTGTTATTGCTTACCTAGAAAACGGTGAAATTTTGGTTGGCGCACCAGCCAAGCGTCAAGCAGTAACGAACCCAACCAACACGGTGTACGCAGTCAAGCGTCTAATCGGGCGCAAATTTGCTGAAAAGGAAGTCCAAAAAGACATCGACTTGATGCCTTACACAATCGCAAAAGCTGACAACGGTGATGCCTGGGTAGAAGTACGCGGCAACAAGCTAGCGCCACCGCAAGTGAGCGCGGAAATTTTGCGCAAAATGAAGAAAACCGCAGAAGATTACCTTGGTGAAGAGGTGACGGAAGCGGTCATCACAGTACCGGCTTACTTCAACGACGCACAACGCCAAGCCACCAAAGACGCTGGCCGTATTGCGGGATTAGATGTCAAGCGCATCATCAATGAGCCAACAGCAGCGGCCTTGGCCTTTGGCCTCGACAAGCAGTCAAAGGGCGATCGAAAGATTGCTGTCTACGACTTGGGTGGTGGCACATTTGACGTGTCTATTATTGAAATTGCAGACGTCGACGGCGAACAGCAATTTGAAGTGTTGTCGACCAACGGCGATACCTTTTTAGGCGGCGAAGACTTTGACCAGCGCATCATTGAGTTCATCATCTCTGAATTCAAGAAAGACCAAGGCGTTGACTTGTCAAAAGATGTTTTGGCATTGCAGCGCTTAAAAGAAGCGGCTGAAAAAGCCAAAATTGAGCTGTCAAATGGCGCTCAAACAGACATCAACCTGCCCTACATCACTGCTGATGCTTCAGGCCCCAAACACTTGAATATCAAGATGTCTCGTGCCAAGCTTGAGAGCTTGGTTGACGATCTCATTGAACGCACCATTGCCCCCTGTCGCACGGCCATCAAAGATGCTGGCATCAAGGTATCGGACATCAACGACATCATTTTGGTGGGTGGTATGTCACGCATGCCTAAGGTGCAAGAGAAGGTTAAAGAGTTCTTTGGCCAAGAGCCACGCCGCGATGTCAACCCGGACGAAGCTGTTGCTGTTGGGGCCGCCATTCAAGGACAAGTGCTGTCTGGTGACCGCACCGATGTGTTGCTGCTGGACGTCACACCGCTGTCGTTGGGTATAGAAACCATGGGTGGTGTGATGACCAAGATGATCACCAAAAACACCACCATCCCAACCAAGTTCAGTCAAGTATTCTCCACTGCAGATGACAACCAGCCAGCAGTCACGATCAAGGTTTACCAAGGCGAGCGCGAAATTGCCACTGGCAACAAGAGCTTGGGTGAATTTAACCTTGAAGGCATCCCACCATCACCACGCGGAACGCCACAAATTGAAGTCATGTTTGACATCGACGCCAACGGCATTCTGCACGTCACAGCTAAAGACAAAGGCACTGGCAAAGAGAACAAGATCACCATCAAGGCTAATTCTGGTCTGTCAGACGAAGAGATCGAAAAAATGGTGAAGGACGCTGAGGACAATGCAGCTGACGACAAAATAAAGGTTGAACTTGTTCATACGCGCAACCAGGCTGAGGGCATGATCAACAGTGTCAACAAGAGCCTTGGCGAGCACGGTGAGTCGTTAGACGCAGGCGAAAAAGAAACCATTGAAGCCGCGATTAAAAACCTGGAAGAGTCTCTCAAAAACAACGACAACAAAGAGGCGATAGAAGAAAAAACAAACGCGTTAATGACTTCAAGCCAAAAATTGGGCGAGAAAATGTACGCTGGCATGCAAGACGAGCAAGGCGGTGCTGCTAACAGCGCACAGCCTGAAGACGACGACGTGGTGGACGCCGAAGTCAAGGAAGTGAAAAAAGACTAACCATCTGATGTGCACTGCGCCGCGTCAACGCCTTATGGCGTAGGCGCGGCTTTTGGCTTTTCAGCAATACATGGGTCACACAGACCACAGCACGAGACGACTATCCTATGGCCAAGAGAGATTTTTACGAAGTACTCGGCGTACCTAAAAACGCCAGTGACGAGGAGATCAAAAAATCCTATCGCAAACTCGCGATGAAGCACCACCCCGACCGCAACCAGGGTAACGCAGAAGCTGAAGGCAAATTCAAAGAGGCCAAAGAGGCTTATGAAATGTTGTCTGAGCCTGAGAAACGCTCGGCCTACGACCAATACGGTCACGCTGGCGTTGACCCCAACATGCGTGGCGGTGCAGGTGGCAACGGTGACTTCGGCAATGCTTTTGGTGACATTTTTGGTGACATATTCGGTGGTGGACGTCGACCTGGCGGAAGTGGGCGCCAGGTGCACCGAGGCAATGATTTGTCGTATGCAATGGAAGTAACGTTGGAAGAAGCAGCAGCTGGCAAAGACTCACAAATACGCATTCCATCTTGGGACGACTGCACCAGTTGCGATGGTTCTGGCGCAAAACCAGGTACCCAGGCTAAAACATGCACAACCTGCCATGGTGCTGGTCAAGTGCAAATGCGCCAAGGCTTTTTTAGTGTGCAGCAAACCTGTCCGCACTGCCAGGGTGTTGGCAAAATAATTGCGGATCCGTGCAACACCTGCCACGGCCAAGGTAAAAACAAAACCAACAAAACGCTTGAAATAAAAATACCATCTGGTATCAATGACGGCATGCGCATCCGCAGCACTGGTAACGGCGAGCCTGGCCAACACGGGGGCCCTTCAGGTGACTTGTTCATTGAGATTCGACTCAAGAAACACGATATTTTTGAACGCGATGGCGATGACTTGCACTGCCAAGTACCAGTCCAATTGTCGACAGCGGCACTAGGCGGCGAAATTGATGTGCCTACGCTCAATGGCAAAGCCACTATCGAAATTCCAGAAGGCACGCAAAACGGCAAAACGTTTAGGCTGCGAGGCAAAGGTATCAAAGGTGTTCGCGCCAGCGTTGCCGGCGACTTGTACTGCCATATCTCAGCAGAAACACCGGTCAAACTCACTGAGCACCAACGCAAGTTGCTCAAGGAGCTGGACGAGTCGTTCCGCAAAGCAGGTACCAAACACAGCCCGCAAGACAAGGGTTGGTTTGAAAAGGCTAAAACATTCTTTTCCTAAGCATGCCTGAGCATATATGCGCAGGCTATACATCAGTGCTGCGCCTGTAACGGATCCGTGACATGCACAAACAATATGTGTAATTCACCAGTCAACTTGAAAGCCACCATCTCAATAAGCTGGTGGCTTTTTCTTTATGATGAAACGCATGACATCACATACACACGTTTTTACCGCGGCCATGTTGACATTGACTTGTTCAATAGGAAACACTTGGGCCCAAGATGCAGACCAACCGTTGCCAAAAAGCTGCTTGGTTGAACTGCGCAGCAAAGCTCAAGCTGGCGGCATCAGCACCACCACGTTTAACCAGGCCATGCAAGGCGTTGTAGCCAAGCCTGAATTGATGGACAAGCTGAACTACCAACCTGAATTCAAGCTGCCTATTTGGGACTATTTGGCAAGCTTGGTTGACAGTGAGCGCGTCTTGGACGGTATGGCCATGCTCGCGCAATACAAAACCGAACTTGGGGCCATATCCCAACAATACGGCATTGATCCAGAAACCATTGTTGCCGTGTGGGGCGTAGAGAGTAACTACGGTCAAAACACTGGCGGGCGAGATATCGTCGAGTCATTGGCAACGTTAAGCTGCATGGGCAGGCGCCAAAGCTTTTTTTCACAAGAGTTTGTAGCTGCACTGCGCATATTAGAAGCGGGTGACTTTGAACGGGAACTCTTCAAAGGGTCTTGGGCTGGCGCTTTTGGGCAGACACAATTCATGCCCTCCACTTTTTTACGCTTGGCTGTTGATGGTGATGGTGACAACAAACGCAACCTCATTACCAACCCTATAGATGCGCTCGCCTCCACAGCCAATTTCTTAAAACGTGCTGGATGGCGCGATAGCGAGGTCTGGGGCTTTGAAGTCAACCTCACGCAAGGTGTGCCCGGTGTGCAGGGCCGACAATCTAGCCGAGATATCGCTTACTGGGAATTGCAAGGTGTGACACGTGTGGATGGATCTACCCTCACAGAGGGTGGCATAGCCCACACCACAGACGCTGCGCTGCTATTACCGGCAGGTGACAACGGTCCATCGTTCTTGCTACTGCGCAATTTCAAGGCGATCTACAGCTACAACGCATCTGAGAGTTACGGCTTGGCAATCGCACACTTGTCTGACCGCTTGCGCGGCCAAGATGTTTTTGCAACGCCGTGGCCAACTGATGATGCGGGCTTAAGCCGTGCAGAGAAACGCGATATACAAACCATGCTCTTGACACGTGGCCACGATATCGGCGAAGTGGATGGGGCGTTAGGCAGCCGCAGCAGGGCAGCCATTAAATTAGAACAACAGCGCTTAGGTCATGTTGTGTCTGGGCGTGCCGGCCAAAAACTACTGACTGCACTGCGCGCTGACGCCAGATAAAGAAAGTAGGCATCGGCGGCTGGCGCCGATGGTTTTGGGGCATAAGTGGCAAGCACCAACGTATGCAGCTTGCGCTGCATACGTCTCAGCAGTTGAGGTTTATGCTGCGCAACCTCAAACCAATGCAGCTTTTGCCTGCTCAAATTGTGATTTAAGCTGGGCGACAAACTCACCCGTAGTTTGCACTTTAGACACAGAGCCAATACCTTGACCACAACCCCAAATATCTTTCCAGGCCTTCTTGGCATCACCGCCAAAGTTCATGGCCGATGGATCGCTGACCGGTAAGTTCGCAGGGTCTAAACCCGCAGCTTTGATGCTCGGCGCCAAGTAGTTGCCGTGAACGCCTGTAAAGAGGTTGCTCAGCACGATGTCGTCGCTGTTACCCGCGACAATTGCGTCTTTGTATTCCGGTGTTGCCCGTGCTTCGTCCGTGGCAATAAATGCAGATCCGATGTAAGCAAAGTCAGCCCCCATAGCCAACGCCGCCAACACGCCTTGCCCGGTGGCAATGGCGCCGCTCAGGGCGACTGGGCCATCAAACCATTGACGGATTTCGGCAATCAAGGCAAACGGGCTTTTGGCGCCAGCATGGCCACCAGCGCCAGCGGCAACGGCAATCAATCCATCAGCGCCCTTTTCTATTGCTTTGTGAGCGTGGGTGTTGTTGATCACATCGTGCAGGACAACGCCGCCATAACTGTGCGCGGCTTCGTTGATTTCAACACGAGCGCCCAAGCTGGTAATAATAATTGGCACCTTGTACTTCACGCACATGGCCATGTCGTAATCAAGGCGGTCGTTGCTCTTATGAACAATTTGGTTGATCGCAAACGGTGCCGCAGGCTTGTCTGGATTCGCTGCGTTGTAAGCATCCAAGGCCTCAGTGATTTCAATCAACCACTCTTCTAATTGCTCTTTTGGACGCGCATTGAGCGCTGGCATTGAGCCCACCACGCCAGCTTTGCACTGCGCAATGACCAACTTGGGATTGCTGATGATAAACAGAGGAGAGCCGATAACAGGAAAAGGAAGATTGGCCAAAGCGCCTGGAAGTTTGCGTGGGGTGTTGCTCATGTAGTCTCCAAATATAGTCGTTGTATGGTCAAAAAATCTTTAAAAAGCGTCCAGCGCCATGGCATTGACGCTGTCAGCGCCAGACACAACGCTGTCGCGCAATGAAGGTACTTTTGTCAGAATGTGGTCGGCATAAAACCTAGCGGTTACCAACTTGGCATCCACAAAAGACTGACCAAATGTGGTGTCGCCTTGCGCCTTGAGGTCTAAAGCGGCCAACATGGCGCGTCCCATTTGCCAACCGGCCATCACATTGCCTGTAAGCATGAGGTAAGGCACGCTGCCAGCGAATGCCGCATTTGGGTTGCTGCTGGCGTTGGCAGCAATAAACTCGGCCACTTCTATAAATGCCACACGGGCAGCACCTAAGCGTTGCGCAAATACATGCGCGCTGCTGTTCGTCGTGGCCATCAGGGCTTGTTCTGTGGTCTCGATATTTGCAGCCAACGCTTTGGCTTGCGCCGCACCGTCACGGGCTGTCTTACGTCCAACCAAGTCATTGGCTTGGATGGCAGTGGTGCCTTCATAAATTGTAAGAATCTTGGCATCGCGGTAGTACTGCGCCGCGCCCGTCTCTTCAATGAACCCCATACCCCCGTGAACTTGCACACCCAAACTGGTCACCTCTAAGCTCATCTCAGTGCTAAAGCCTTTCACCAGCGGCACCATGAACTCGTAAAAAGCCTTGTTGTCTTTGCGAACGTCGGCATCGGCGTGGCCATGAGCAGCATCAAATGCGGCGGCAGCAGCAGCAGCTAATGCGCGGCAACCCTCGGTGTAGGCACGCATGGTCATGAGCATGCGCTTGACATCTGGGTGGTGAATGATGGGCGCGGACGCCTTCATTGAGCCATCGACTGGACGGCTCTGCACCCGATCTCGTGCATATGACACCGCATGTTGGTATGAACGTTCTGCAATCGCTATACCTTGCACGCCAACGGCGTAACGAGCTGCGTTCATCATGATGAACATGTACTCAAGGCCACGGTTCTCCTGGCCAACTAAAAAGCCACTAGCGCCACCAGCATCGCCAAATTGCAAGACGGCTGTTGGGCTGGCTTTGATACCCAGCTTGTGCTCAATACTGACGCATTTGACATCGTTGCGAGCGCCCAAATGTCCATCTGCATCGACCATCACTTTGGGCACTACAAATAAACTGATGCCTTTGACGCCCTCAGGTGCGCCTTCCACACGGGCCAACACCAAGTGCACGATGTTCTCTGCCATGTCGTGCTCACCATACGTGATGTAGATTTTGGTCCCAGATACTTTGTAGCTGCCGTCGGCTTGAGGCACTGCTTTGGTACGAACCAAAGCCAGGTCCGAACCCGCTTGTGGCTCGGTCAAGTTCATGGTGCCAGTCCACTGGCCACTGATCAGTTTTTCCAAGTAGGTCTTCTTCAGGTCATCGCTGGCTGCCGTAATCAGAGCCTCGATGGCGCCATCGGTTAGCAGCGGACACAAGGCAAAGCTCATATTGGCAGAATTGAGCATCTCACCGCAAGCTGCACCAATGGTCTTAGGCAAGCCTTGACCACCAAACTCTGTCGGGTGTTGCAGACCCTGCCACCCAGCTTCGCCATACTGTTTAAACGCCTCTTTAAAGCCAGGTGTGGTTGTAACTTCGAAGTTATCCCATGTGCTTGGGTTGATATCGCCTTGCCAGTTCAATGGAGCAAGAACTTCTTCATTGAATTTCGCGCACTCTTCCAACACAGCTTGCGCTGTGTCAAACCCCGCATCTTCAAAACCAGGCATTTGCGCCACTGCATCAATGTTGGCAACATGGCGCATGTTGAACAACATGTCTTGAACGGGTGCTTTGTAGGGCATGATTATTTCCAGCTATTTCTTGGTGGGGATGCAGAATACGCGCACAAAAGGCTGGCATACCAGCCCTGTGGGCAACGCGGCTTACAGGCTTTTGGTCAGCTCGGGAACAGCATCAAACAAATCGGCAACCAAGCCATAGTCTGATACGCCAAAAATAGGCGCTTCTGGGTCTTTGTTAATGGCAACAATGACCTTGCTGTCCTTCATCCCAGCCAAATGCTGAATCGCACCGCTGATACCTGCAGCTATGTACAGCTGAGGGGCAACAATTTTTCCTGTTTGGCCAACTTGCCAGTCGTTGGGCGCATAACCGGCGTCCACTGCTGCGCGGCTTGCACCAACGGCAGCGCCTAATTTGTCAGCCAGTGGAATCATCACTTGTGTGAATTTTTCGCCGCTACCCAGGGCCCTGCCGCCTGACACGATGACTTTGGCAGCAGTCAGCTCTGGACGGTCACTGGCAGCAATTTCACTGCCGATAAAGGTTGACTTGCCATCACCAGTGGCGGCTGCCAAGGTGTCAATAGCTGCTGAACCACCGGTTGCCGCCGCCGGGTCAAAGCCCGTAGTCCGCACCGTAATAACCTTGATGGCATCTGTGCTGTGCACCGTTGCAATGGCATTGCCAGCGTAAATAGGGCGCTCAAATGTATCGGACGAGTCAACTTTAGAAATATCAGACACTTGGGCCACATCCAACTTTGCAGCAACACGAGGTGCAATGTTTTTGCCTGATGCCGTTGCTGGAAACAAAATGTGTCCGTAACTAGAAGCCACGGCCAACACTTGCGCGGCAACACTTTCTGCCAAGCCATGTTCAAAAGATGCGTCTTCTGCATGCAAGACTTTAGAGACGCCAGCGATTTGCGCTGCTGCAGCGGCAGCCGCGCCTGCGTTGTGCCCTGCCACCAACACATGGACATCGCCGTCACAGGCAATTGCGGCTGTTATTGTGTTGAGGGTTGCGCCTTTGATGGTGGCGTTGTCGTGTTCAGCAATTACCAAAGCAGTCATATATATCTCATCTCAATCAATGTAATGTGGAGCGGTGACGTGCGCCGTTAACCCAGCACCTTGGCTTCGTTTTTGAGCTTGTCGATCAAAGCTGCCACGTCAGCCACCATAACGCCTGAGCTGCGCTTGGCGGGTTCAACAACTTTGAGCGTCTTTAAACGGGGGGTCACGTCTACGCCTAACTCTTCAGGTTTGTAGGTGTCCACCGTTTTCTTCTTGGCTTTCATGATGTTGGGCAAGGTCACGTAGCGGGGCTCGTTCAAGCGCAAGTCGGTGGTGATAACAGCTGGCAGCGTGATCGCCAAAGTCTCTAGGCCACCATCGACCTCACGGGTCACGATGGCCTTGCCGTCGACCACTTCCACTTTATTGGCAAACGTGGCTTGCGGCCAATCGGCCAAGGCTGCCAACATTTGACCTGTTTGGTTGCTGTCGTCATCGATGGCTTGCTTACCCAAAATAACCAAGTCTGGCTGCTCCTTATCGATCAAGGCCTTCAGCAGCTTGGCCACAGCCAAAGGCTGCAACTCAACGTCTGTTTCAACCAGAATGGCACGATCCGCACCAATGGCCATGGCCGTGCGCAGCGTCTCAGTGCACTGGGATACGCCGCAAGACACGGCTATTACTTCGGTCACTATGCCCTTTTCGCGCAGCCTCACAGCTTCTTCCACAGCAATTTCGTCAAATGGATTCATGCTCATTTTGACGTTTGCAATATCTACGCCAGTCCCGTCAGATTTGACGCGGACTTTCACGTTGTAGTCAACAACACGTTTAACAGGGACTAAAACTTTCATAGAGACACTCCAGAGTGAGCAATAAACAAAACAGTTGTCGCAACGAACACAGGATTGACGTTTACGTAAACGTCAATTAAAGACAAATTGTAAATCAAGAATTACAAGAAAATAGAACGATCGTGCTTTTTTAACAATTATAAAGCAGGTCTGTCAAACCTTGTCACTCTTTAGGTGTACCACTCGCTGCGGGTAAGGTATTTCGATGGCATGCGCTTGGAGCAGGCGCAATATTTCAAAGTTAATCGCAGACAGCACATTCATACGACCATTTTCAGGATCTTGTATCCAGTAACCCACCGTGAAAACCAAACCATCGCTTCCAAACGCGATGAGCGATACGGTAGGTTCAGGGTCACGCAGTACACGCTCCTGTGTTGTCGCCGCTTGGGCCAGCAGCGCGGAGACCACATGCACATCGCTGCTATAGGCCACACTGACATTGGTGGATTGCCAAATGCGCCTGTCGGCCAGCGACAAGTTTTCCACCCGGTTTATAAGCAGCATTTCGTTGGGAACAATAGACTCTTGACCCGTCAGCGAGCGCACAACGGTAAAGCGGGCCCGAATATCGGTGATGGTGCCCTCAAAACCGTCCACTTTCACCATGTCGCCAATGCGCAGACTGCGTTCAGCCAAAATGACGAAGCCACTGACGTAGTTGGATGCAAGCTTTTGTAGGCCAAAACCAATACCAACACCAATTGCGCCACCGAGCACAGACAACGCTGTTAGGTCAATTCCAACGGCTGTCAGTGCAACCATCAAACCTACAAACACCAACATGACGCGGATCATATTGCTGACAGCTTTGCGCACAGACAACTCACTGCCTTGGGCCTTAGACAACAACTTATGGTCTATGGCCGTTGATAACCACATGGCTGCAACCAGCACCAAACCAACAGTAAAAACAGCTTCTACAACTTGACGCAACGAAATGTCTATGCCACCAAAGGCCAGCGTTAACGCACTCATGTCAGCTAGCAGCGATGGCAGCAGGTCAGTGACCCACAGCACCAGAAGTAACCACGCCAGCCACGACACTGAGCGCTCTAATCGTCTAGCCCACCGCGCATCAGGAAACACAGAACGAACGACCTTAACGACCAATCGAATAACCACCAGAGCCACCAGCATAGGAATTGCCAATTGCATCAAGGTGAAGGGCAGATAGTCCTTCAACACAAACCTGACGAACAATACAAACAGCAACAAGACGATAGGAAACAAGGCGCCATCAATGCCTTTGCGCCCAAGGAAAACGCCGTTTTTCTCGGGTGGAACGTTTTGTCTGGCACGCAAGCGGTTCACAATCAGCCAGGCCACCAAGCCACATACAACCAAAACCAGCAATTCATACAACACAGTAGGCTGCGAGAGTCGCTCAAACAGAATTGAAAGATCTGTTGGCCCAACATACTTGGTGTTTGAGGTGCTTGCTACAGCGGGGGGGAACGCCACTGCAGCAGTCGTTTGAATAAGCAAAATGGGCCTCGTTACATCAAGAAAATTAACATCAAAAAAACACCATTGTGACTGCTGCAGCTGCAGTATGCCTAGGCCAGACATACCAACTCAGCACGTTAATCTAAATCAGCCAACACACGAATATGCGCTTCAACGCTGGTAGACAAGGACCTCAGCTCATAACCACCTTCTAGGCAACTCACAATACGACCCTTGCTATGAGCATTGGCAACCTGCATCACAATTTGCGTCATCCATGCATAGTCAGCCTCCACCAAGCCAAGCTGCCCAAGGTCATCGTCTCTGTGGGCATCAAAGCCAGCGCTGATCAACAGCAACTCAGGTTTAAACCTATGAAGTGCGGGTAGCCACTGTTCAGACACCACAGCGCGAATGGCGTCACCACGGCTATAGGCCGGCACAGGAATGTTGTGCAAATTGTCACTGCCGTTAAACGGCTGGTTGTAGGGGTAAAACGGATGCTGGAAAAAGCTAAACATCTCAATACCAGGTACGCCTTGCACCACGTCTTGCGTACCGTTGCCGTGGTGCACGTCAAAGTCAATAATAGCCACCCGCTCGACGCCGTGTATGGCTTGGGCATAGCGCGCAGCCAGCGCGACGTTGCTCAAAAAACAGAACCCCATGGCTTGGTCGCGCTTGGCATGGTGGCCTGGCGGACGTGTAGCGCAAAAGGCATTGGCCAACACACCATTCATCACAGCATCCACCGCAGCCATGGCTGCCCCTGCGCTGCGCAATGCAGCTTGCCAGGTATGGGCATTCATGCTGGTATCGGGATCTAGTTCGTAAAAGCCTAGGCCAGTCAAGTCGCTGGCTTCAACACCCAGGCGCTGCGACACCTCAATCAAATGCGCAATGTACCCAGCCGTATGTGCCAGATGCAAGTCGCTCAGCTTGGCCAAAGGCGCGTCCACGGACACCAGTGCGTCCACAACGCCAGTCCCCAACAACCTGTCGTCAATGGCGCTGAGGCGTGCGGGAGATTCTGGATGGTCAGCGCCCATGCTGTGCAAGCGGCAGTCGCTGTGGCTAAAAAAACCTGTGCCAAAGGGCGACCCCACAAACGACGGTTGAGCCTGTAGTTCGTTGACGTAGTGACCAACGGGTACATAGGGTTGGTGTGTCTTCATGGAGGGGCAGCTTAGCACGGCTGAATCAGACTCATGCGCACTACAGCGTCAGCTTCAGACACAATAGGCCTTGTTGCCCATTTGTTTTAGGAAACCTACAATTGACCGCCTTGCCTGCGTCTATGACTCCTGACACCTCGAGAGCCGCTTCATTGGTCGCCATATGGACAGTTACATGCTTGTGTACCGCCAGCTTGTCTCGCAATCTTCGACATCTGGGTACTGTCGCACTGCTGCTGGTAACCACTGTGTTTGTCGGCTGTGCCAGCCAAGCGGCCAGCGCGCAGCAGCAGCCTCCAGTCGCCTTGGCCTACCCAGCCAACAACAACGAGGCGTTGACAACATCACGACCAGCTGGCTACTACGCCAAACGCGGCGCAGCCATGTCTTTTGCCACGGACTGGGCACTTAACAACGGTGCACAAGCAACACATATTCGGGCCATAGTTGGCAGCGCCCAACGCCTACCCAGCGTCATCAAGCTGGTGTCGCCCGCGCCCAAAACATTCAAAAAAGACTGGCGCAGTTACCGCGCTCGGTTCATTGAGCCCGTCAGACTCACTGCAGGACAATCATTTTGGCAACGCAACGCAGACCACCTTGAGCGGGCAGAAGTCACTTATGGTGTACCCGCTTGGCTGATAGTCGGCGTTATCGGTGTCGAAAGCATTTATGGCCGCCACACTGGCAGCTACACCACCTTGGATGTCCTGACCACCTTGGCTTTCGACTTCCCCAAATCGCACCCAAAGTGGAAAGCAAGACAAGCATTTTTTAGAGATGAGCTGTCTGCATTTTTACAACTGGCTTCAACGCAAGACCGCAAGATTGAGAGCTGGGTAGGCAGTTACGCGGGCGCGTTGGGATGGCCACAGTTCATGCCGTCAAGTTGGCAGCAATACGCCGTTGACTTTGATGGTGATGGCCATATTGACCTGCTCAACAACCAAGCCGACATCATTGGGTATGTCGCCAACTACTTCAAAGCTTTTGGCTGGCAAACCAACATGCCCACGCACTTCAAAGTAACGGTGGATCAGACCCATGCGGCATTGCCCAAACTGTTAGAGCCAGACATAGTGCCCACGTTTACGGCAAATGACTTGCACCACAATGGCGCTGCTCTAGGTGCAGATGGCTTGGCGCACCAGGCCTCATTGGCACTGGTACTGCTGAAGAACGCTAAAGGCTCACCCACTTATGTGGCAGGCACTCACAATTTTTACGTGGTCACGCGCTACAACTGGAGCAGCTACTACGCGCTGGCCGTGATTGAGTTGGGCCAGGCCATACAGGACAGCTTGTAAACAGCGGCCTTCTTGTACAAATTCTTTTAAATAACGACAGTGCAGCCAATCATATGAACCCACTCCACCCAAAAAAACTATTGCTGAGCAAATGGACCGCATCGGTACCCATAGCGAAGCAAAAGCACTTTTTAGTGAGCCGCGTGATTCAACCCGAACACATCGGCGATGCGATTGAGTTGGTGGAACTAGAGGCCGTACTCTCAAACGCCACACACATTGTTGCCTGGCGGGATCTGCAAGATGACGGGGTCTGGCGCCAGGGTTGGGTTTGATGCTGCAAAAACTGGCAACAACAGGTGCGGCCACACCACAACCTTGAATGTACAGCAGCATGGCTGCGTGGCTACAGCTGTTGAATGGTGACATCCACTGACATGGTCTCGATACCACCACCCACACGCATGCCTTTGCTAGGCGCGCAAGAACTGTAGTCTGTACCAACGGCCAACCTAACGTACTGGTCAGTGGTCAGGCACGCTTGCGTGATGTCCACACTTAGCCACCGCGCTTCCCAACTGGTGGGGTCTACATGCATACACACGTCAACCCATGCATGGCTGGCCAATTCGGGCTGGTTGGGTGCATACAAATAACCACTGACATAACGTGCAGGCCAGCCCAGGCCGCGACATGCCGCCAACATAATGTGCGCTTGGTCTTGGCACACACCTGCGCCGCTGTCAAAGGCTTCAATGGCCAGCGTTTTGACGTCTGTCATACCCTGTTGGTATGCCACTTTGTTGTATAACGCTGTGGCCAAGCGGAGCACGTTGGCGCGGTTACAAACCACCACTGAACCGGTGCCAGTTTGTACGATGCCTTGCGCCCACGTTGTAATGCGGGGCGTAACACCTGACAACTTGCCAGAACGCAAATAAAAGGCTGGATGCACCCCGGGCTCAGTCGCTTGCACGGATTCAGAATCAGATTCAAATGAACTTTGAGATGCGCCTTCCGTCCACTCACTCAAGCCAAGCGTCTCAACAGCGCCAGCAGCCGTCAGCGTGAGCTCGCAGGCAGGGCTATCGAGGGTGAAGTGTCCCGTTAAGTTACCCAAGCCATCCACAGTGGTTTGTATGGGTGCAGGTGCGCTGACGTCCCACGCATCAATGACTTGTGTCACGCCGCTGCTGGGCCACAGAAACAACTGCTGTACCGCGCGCTTGAGTGGCTCAGAGTAGCTGTAACGTGTGATGTGTTGGATGGCTAATCGCATATGAATTGACAGTGGTTCAAGCGGCAGGCAACAGGAAGTCGCGACTGATGCGCGAACCCAAGTCATTGATTCGGTCTAAAAAATTAGTGAGGTATGCATGCAAACCCATTGCAAGTAACTCACCAATATCGGCGTAAGCCAGCTCAGCACGCAACCTACCCGCGCGGCGCATGGTTTCGCTGGTCGCGCCGGTGTCTACAGCTTGCAGGTTGGCACAAATACCGTTCAGACTGGCATGCAAGCTGCGCGGCATGTCAGCACGCAACAACAACAACTCAGCCACCCGCTCTGGCTTGATGACATCGCGGTACACCTTGCGGTAAATTTCAAAACCCGACACGCTGCGCAATATCGCACTCCAATAATAAAAATCAGCGGCTTGGCTGGTCACCTCACCCGATTTTGTGGTCTTGCGGGCATAGTGCGAGGTCAAGCTTGAAGGATCAACATCGCTGTGAAACTTCACATCAATCAAGCGTGCCGTATTGTCTGCACGCTCTAAAAAAGTCCCCATACGCACAAAGTTGTAAGCCTCATCTTGCAGCATGGTACCTATGGCAACGCCGCGCGATAAGTGGGATCGGAACTTCACCCACTCGAAGAATTTGGTTGGGTCTGCTTCGTAAGCTTTACTTTTGAGCAATTGCGACAACTCCAACCAGGTTTGGTTTTGTGTCTCCCACACTTCGGTCGTGAGCGCACCGCGAACCGCACGGGCGTTGTCACGCGCTGCTTTTAGGCAAGAAGCAACGCTGGAGGGGTTGCGCTCATCGGCCACCATGAAGGCAATAACTTGTTTCGCGTTGATCTCGCTGTGGGTGTCTTTATACAGCGCATCCAGTTCAGAAATACTCAACAAGCCCTGCCAAGCGGCAGTAGCCGTCTGCGAAGTTTGGGGCAACAAGGCCATTTCTACATTAACGTCCAACATACGTGCCGTATTTTCGGCGCGCTCTGTGTACCTAGACATCCAAAACAAGTGGTCGGCAGTGCGTGACAGCATGGGGGTCCAATCTATAAAAAGTAGGTAACAGCGCCTTATGGGGTACAGCTGATTGAGGCGCTACATGCGCTCAGTCTTCGAGAACCCAGGTGTCTTTGGTACCGCCGCCTTGCGACGAATTCACCACCAACGACCCCGCTTGAAGCGCAACACGTGTCAGCCCGCCCGCCACTATGTGCGTTTGTGCACCGCACAGCACGAAGGGGCGCAAATCAATATGCCGTGGTGCCACGCCTTGCTCAACAAACGTTGGCGAGGTAGACAAACTGAGTGTGGGCTGCGCAATATAACCACTTGGGTTGGCCGTGACTGCGGCTTTAAACTCGGCAATTTGCGCCTTGCTGGCAGTGGGGCCAATCAACATGCCGTACCCCCCTGCACCGTGCACTTGCTTAACCACCAATTCGTGAATGTTGGCCAATATGTAGCTCAACTCGTTGGGGTTGCGACCCATAAAGGTAGGTACGTTGTGCAATATGGGCTGCTCGCCCAAGTAAAACTCAATCATTTTGGGCACATAGGGGTAGATAGACTTGTCATCGGCTACCCCAGTTCCCATGGCGTTACAGATAGCCACGTTGCCTGCGCGGTAGACAGCCATCAAGCCTGCACAACCCAGACTGGAATCGGGCCTAAACACCATGGCGTCCAAATAATCGTCGTCAACGCGACGGTACATCACATCAACCCGCTTGGGCCCACGCGTGGTGCGCATGTATACAAAACTGTCTTTAACAAACAGGTCTTGGCCCTGCACCAACTCAACGCCCATTTGCTGCGCTAAGAAGGCGTGTTCAAAGTAGGCACTGTTGTACATGCCAGGCGTGAGTACAACCACCGTCGGGTCCTCGCTAGCGTTGGGCGCCATAGAGCGCAATGTTTCAAGCAACACGTCCGGGTAATGCGCCACAGGGGCGACTTTATGCTCACTGAACAACTGCGGAAACAAGCGCATGCTCATTTTGCGGTTTTCAAGCATGTAGCTCACACCACTTGGCACACGTAGGTTGTCCTCCAAGACGTAATAAACGCCCTGCCCGCTGGCGTCACGCGCACGCACCATGTCCACGCCACTGACGTGCGAGTAAATATGTCCAGGCACCGTCACGCCCAACATTTCCGGTCTGAACTGTTCGTTTTGAAAAATTTGTGCAGCTGGCACAATCCCCGCTTTGACAATGTCTTGCTGGTGGTACACGTCGTGTAAAAACCGGTTCAGCGCGTTGACACGCTGCGCCAAACCACGCTCCATGTGCTGCCACTCGTGTGCAGGAATAATTCTTGGAATGACGTCAAATGGAATCAAGCGCTCCGTACCAGCGCCATGGGCGTCTTGCTCGCCGTAAACCGCAAACGTAATGCCCACCCGGTGAAAAATAGTCTCGGCTTCTTCACGCCGCTGGCCCATCAGCGCATGGGGCTGTTGAGACAGCCACTGTTCGTAGCGTTGGTAGTGCGCCCGCACGGTGCCATTGAGGTGGCGCATTTCATCGAATTCAGTGTTCATATCGTTTGTTGGGTTGGCTACAACACCGCTTGCAATAGGATTAAGTAACTATAAAAAAATACAAAAACCACCATGGGCAGACATTCAGTTCAAGTCTGGTGGTGACACAGCTGTTGCAAATATTGCACCCGTTTTTTACAAATAGGCAAAACTCTATTAACCCGATATGGGTTGGTTGAATCTTGCGCGCACCAGCACGTGTGGGCATACAAACATAGGGACTTGAAAGCGTTTGGGGGTTCACGGCCTGTGATGCCAGTGCTTAGAGGTCGCCTGACGCTCACAACCCAGCGCCTGTGGATCGCTGCTTCGCCACAACGCTGCACCACAACGAACGGTGTCTTGCCATTGCATGCCCCACTCGGGTGCCAACGCATCCAGACGTTGCACCACCTCAGTGCTGGGGTGGCCATGTTGGTTGCGATAACCCGCTTGCACGATCACCCAGTTGGGGCGCAAGTAACGCAGCCAACGCTCGCTGCTCGAAGTGGCCGACCCATGATGGCCCGCGACCAACACCACCGGCAGATGTGGCTGCGCTGCGCCAGCGAGAGACGACATAATTTGAGCCTCTTGCGCGACCCCCACATCGGCCATCAGCCACGCCTCACCTTGGTGATTGGACACACGTAAGACGCAGGCGTGGGCGTTGCGCAGTCGCCTGTCCGTTGGCGGCCAGCCACTTGCGCGTGCCACCTGTGCAGTGGGATGCACCCACTCAAACAGCACACCATCCCAGCGCCAAGTCTGCTGCGAATAACAAGGCAAAACCCTGTGCTTGCTGCCAGCAGCTGGTGCAAACGACGACCACACCACAGCCTGATCGGCCACGCCAGATGCCAGCACAGCCGCGCCACCACCCACATGGTCGTTGTCGGCGTGGCTCAACACCACGGCGTCTACATGGTCGCCAGTTGCCATGAGGTGCGGCACGATCACAGCGCTCCCCGTATCAAAACCATTGGCATAACTTGGCCCAGCATCAAACAACAAAGTGTGTGCATGGGTGCGCACCAGGACGGCACTGCCTTGGCCAACGTCAAAAGCCAACAGCTCGAATGCCCCAAACCCAGGTCGGGGCGGTGTGTACAGCGCGGCAACGACACACACAAACGCCAGATGCGCTCGCCATACTGGGCTCCATGGTTGGGCCAACGTAAAGACAACTGCACAGACCACAACAGCCAACCACACGGGCAGCGCAGGCGGCTGAATCACAGCCCAAGGCAATTGCTGCGCCCACTCCAAAGCTACAAACAAGTGGTGGACAACTGGCACCACAGCGCTCCAAGCGATGCTGAACAACAAGCCCAGCATGCCCAAGGGCAGCACCACAAAACTGACCAACGGGATAGCCAGCAAATTAACCGCCACACCCACGACAGACACCTGACCAAACAACAGCCACGTCAAAGGCGCAAGCACCACGCTCAAGCGCCATTGCACACGCCACACGCTGACGAGCTCAGTGCCCATGCGACTAAACCATGTCGCGGCAACCTGGCGTGGTTGACTCACGACACCCAACAGCACGGCAACCGCTACAAAACTCAACCAGAACCCAGCACTGAGAACTGACCAAGGGTCCCACGCCACCACAATTGCAAGCACCCACAACCACACCACTGGCCAGGACCAATGCGATCCCAAGACCTTTAACCCCACCCATACAAACAACATCAATGCGGTGCATTGAGCGGGTACACCCCACCCTGAAAACAAGGCATAAGCTGTCGCCAGCAATGCCGCACAGAACGCAATCACCGCAGGTGTATTGGGTATAAATCGAAAGTGGACACACATACATCGGGCGCCAAGTACACGCCAGAGCCACCACAAAACTGTATGCGCAAGCCAAGCAAACATGGTGATGTGCAAACCAGAAATACTGACCAAATGGGCTATGCCAGTGTCTCTAAACAAATGCCAATCTGCACTCGCAATAGCTTGCTGGTCACCGACCACCAGAGCGCTGATTAACGCACTGACCCGCGGGTGCGCTTAGAGGGTGTGCGCAATGCGCTGTCGGGTTGCATCGCGCCAAACCAACCAACCCCATGAGCCGGTTGGCACAAGCATCGCAGGTTTCAACACCTGTTTGTCACTGACATAACCAACCGCCTGTAAACCTTGCGACCAAGCGTGCAACTCCCAATCGAAGCCTGTTGGATTGCGCTTACCATGTGGCGCTTTTAAACGCACAGGCAACTCCCACTCCTGCCCAGCCTGTATGTCTGGCAGGAGGCCTGTAAGCGCATCACCACGCTCAGGGTGATACCAGGACAAGGACAGCTTAGCGGGCCACTGCTGCCACTGCGACAGCGCCACACCATTGGCGTCTTTCAAGCCATCGACAACGGCGGCGTTGCTGGGGCTGGCAACAGTGATAACTTCACCACCACCAGGCATTTCGGGCACGTATAGGTGCGACACATCAAATTGCCAGCGCGTTGCCACCGCGTCCCCGTGCACCAACGACGACACACGCCCTCGCACCAGCACCGTTTTTCCTTCAATGGCGCTGTCGATGGCTAAAGCTTGGCGGTAGGTAGCACGCAAGCCAGACGATGCAAATGCCAACAACACCAGTGACAACACCGCAGCCAGCACCACAGTCAATGGCATGGCTGTCGATTGCGCAGAGCCACTTGTTGGTCTACGGCTTGCAAAAGCCGTGGCACAACAACTGGCGCCAACAACCAAAGCAACGGCTACGAACGCCACAAGCCAATAGGTTGCCCTCGACCACAAGGATGGCTGATACATGAGCGAGGCCACACCAAGCAACCAAGCAAGTGGACACACCAGCAACCAAACAGCTGGCCATGTTAAGAGGCCCTCAATGGCTGGCGTGGCGCGGTTGCCATACCTGCTGGTGGTGTGGGTGTCGGGCTGTTTGGCAAGACGCATTGGCTTGTTATTGTGAGAAGTAGCGCAAATTAGCCGCAGTCTTGCCCGGATATGGCGCCAAGCAAGGTCTAGAATTAACACTTTCAAACTAGCACCAGCAATCGGAGATAACCATGAGTGTTTACACGCAATTAAAAGAACTTGGCATTGAGTTGCCCCCCGTATCCGTTCCGGCTGCGGCTTACAAACCATTTGCCATAGCCGGCGACATGGTGTTTATCAGTGGGCACATTGCCAAGAAAGATGGCGCTGTATGGGTGGGCCAACTTGGCAAAGACACCGACACAGAAACTGGCAAGGCCGCAGCTCACGCTGTTGCCATTGATTTGATGGGTACTTTGCAAGCGGCAGCAGGTGGTGACTTGAGTAAAGTCAAGCGCATTGTTAAAGTCATGAGCTTGGTGAACTCAACACCCAATTACACCGAACAGCACCTGGTTACCAACGGCTGCTCAGACCTGCTGGGAAAAGTGTTTGGCGCAGATGTTGGCGCCCATGCGCGCAGTGCCTTTGGTGTGGCCCAACTGCCCATGGGGGCTTGCGTTGAAATTGAAATGATTGCGCAACTTGAGTCATAAGCGCTTGTAAATGCGCATAAAAAAAGGGCATATTGACTGCCCTTTTTTTTCAATCGACAGCAGCAATTACATTTCTAAAATTTTGGCATTAAAAATCGTCACAGCCTTGTCCACCGAGTGGTCCATGTCATCAATAATGACCACCAAGCCTTGGAACACAAATATCACCAGCAGTTGCACACCCAAGCCTGTTAAGCCTGGGGCAGCCAACATGACCAATACAAAATACAGGTTGGCGATGCGCCTCAGCCAAGCGTAAAAAGCGGGGTGAAAACACACTTGTGTTTTGGTTAAGAATGCAGACATGCGCTGGGTGAGCACGGCGTGAAATGGCACGTCCATGCTGGGGCGCGTGTGCACCACATCGCGAATGTTGTGCAACAACGTTGTGGTGCTGGCCTTCATGGCTTCGTAGCTCAACTCCTCTTGCAAATAGTGCGCGAGTTGAACCCGCCAGCCGTCAAAATCAGGATGCCGCCCGTTGACCTGTGACTGCTCTAAGCCTTCTTTCAAAACAGTTTGGCAGTCATACTCAACTGCTTGTAAGGCATCTAAGGCAGTGCGGTGCATTTCTGTGATTTCCATTTGTTTGCGTTTAACAATGCCAAAAGTGATGGCCAGCGCAATGCCAAATACATAGCCAACAGCGCTGACCGCCAGCATCAGCACTGGACGGTCAAAAAATGTGTACACATCAAACGCTGTCACACGCCCGATCTCAACGAATAGCACGCGCAAGCCCAAGTGCGCGGCCATAGCACCAAATACCAAGCTAAAAACGGAGGCACCAAACACCGCCGTAATGCTGGTGCTGACACGCAGTAACTTCACCACACGCATCAGCCTAAACAGCCGCAACAGCACCAGCAGTTCTAGGTGCGCGGCAGGAACAAGGCCCACAAACACCAACACAACCATGGCCGACGGAACAATCGCCAAAGCGTCACACAGTAGCAGCAAACAACTGCGCCAGTTGTTGGGCTTGATGACCGCTAAACGCAGAATAAAGTCTAGGGTGAAGATACAAAAAATAAACAGCTCGACCACAAACAGTTGCACGCTGTTGGGGGGAAACCAAGAGGGGTATTCGTCGGAGACGAACAAAAAGAAAATAGACGCCACAACGGTCATGGCCACAAACGCCATGTAACGCTTACCAAGCTCCGTTATGGGCTCATTGATTTCGCGATCCAAATCGCGCAGACTGCGCACACCAGCGAGTACCTCTGGTTCAGGCGTGTCGGCATGTGGGCCTTGGGCGTTGTCAGTTGTCATAGCGCTTGGCCGCTGAGCGGCTCTATTGGAGTGTCATGTAGGGGGTGGCGTGGTGTATTTAACACCACACACGACCCACTATAGGCAACGCACCACCGTTTGCAAAGCCTATTGTTGTCCCGGACACGCAACAATACGGCGCAAGCTCGTACGTCTCTATCTGCTCAGTAAACCACCCATTGCTGTTGGCACGTACTGCACAGGCAACGCATTGAACAAGCATCGCTGCAGGCTAGACCACCTTCACCACTATCTGGCCAAAGCCGTCTATGGAGCCAGTCATCACATCACCAGCCACCACAGCGCCAACGCCAGCGGGGGTGCCAGTCATTAGCAAGTCACCAGGCTCCAAGGCCTCGTACAGCGACAGCTGCGCAATGGACTCGGCCACAGACCAAATGAGTTGGTCGATGTTGCTACTTTGCTTGGTGACGCCGTTGACCATCAACTCAATAGTGGCCTGAGCAGGATGACCAACATCTTGCACAGTAGAAATGGGGCCAATGGGTGCCGACTGCGCAAATGCTTTGCCAAACTCCCACGGGCGGCCCGCATGTTTAGCAACGGCTTGTAAGTCGCGCCTGGTCATGTCCAGGCCGACAGCATAGCCGTAGACATGTTGCAACGCATGCGCTGCTGTGATGTTGCGCCCGCCTACACCAATGGCCACCACCAGCTCAATTTCGTGATGCAGGTCGCTGGTGCGTGCGGGATAGTCTATGGAGGTGGGCGTTTCGCAGTCCACTACCGCCTGGGATGGCTTCATGAAGAAAAAAGGCGCCTCGCGGGTCGGATCTTTGCCCATCTCAAGCGCATGTTCGGCGTAGTTGCGGCCAACGCAGAAAATGCGGTTGACGGGGAAGCGCTGCGCGCTGTTGACGATAGGCAATGAGCGCGTGGGCGCAGGTGGAAAGCAGTAAATCATAGACAGCCTAAAATAATTGAGTTGAATGCCTATTATTTGCTAATTTGACTGCGATGGGCACGGCTCATTGCATGCAAGCGTCTCGAGAAAGACCCAACAGTTGGCTTGATGACCCATCAGATTACCCGTCCAATTGGTCAATGCATTTGAGCCTTCACGCACAAACACATGAGCCATAGAGCATGCCACGCAGATGACATAAGCTGGTTCAACGCACATCGACCTGCATATTGATATATGCCAGCGTCAACTAGGAATTTTCATGAGTGTGCCAAGCACCTACATTCGACCAAGTCTAAACCGCATCGCTGTGCCTATCGTCGGCGAATTTTTACTGGGGATCAGTGTGGCTATGGCGGGTCTGTTCATGGCGTCGCACACGTCCGATGCAGCCGCTGGCGCCTTTGGCTTAACCCAGCAAGTACAAGAGTCACTGGCCGTTATTTTTCGCGTTTTGGCCATTGGTTTGGGGGTGGTGGTCACCCAAAAATTAGGGCGGAACAATACCGGTGCAGCCACCAAAACGGCCTTCTTAGCTTTGGGGGCGTCCACATGGGCGGGCGTGTTGGCGGCGTTGTGTTTGCTACTTGGGCACAGTTGGATTCTAGACACGCTGAACGCCCCACAAGAAGTGGTGCCACTCGCAACCATCTACATGATGCTGCTGGCACCGGCCATGGTGTTGGAAGTCTACAACCTCAGCATGGCCGCTGTGTTGCGCGCGCACTTGTTTGCCAAAGAGTCCTTGCTGGTCATGGTGGCCATGCACGGCTCTCACGTTCTATTGGCGTGGCTATTGATGCTAGGCCTTGGCAGTTGGGATGGCTGGGGCCTGAACGGCTTTGCAATCGCTTGGTTGTTAAGCCGCGCTTTTGGCTTGATGTTGCACTTGTATTTTTGGCGCACACGCATGCATTTGGTTCCGGATACACACCATTGGTGGCACACACCGATCGCATCATTGATGCCGGTGTTACGCGTGGGTTTACCAGGCGCCGCCGTAGAGTTTTTCTACCGCTTGGCATTCATGGTCTCTATTTCAGCTACGGCCAAGCTTGGCGTGGCGGCTTTGGCCACACACTCTTACACACTGCAAACACTCAAATACGTGCTTCTCATCAGTTTGTCTATTGGATGGGCGTGTGAAATCATGGTAGGACGCATGGTAGGCGCTGGGCAGTTCAAAGGTGCTTACATTGTGGTTTTAAAAGGTGTACGAAGCGGCATCATCGCGTCTGGCACGTTGGTGCTGTGCGCGGCCATCGCATCTCCGTGGCTGATGACATTGTTTACCAACGACCCGAGCATCATCCGAATGGCGCAATGGCTGCTATGGATGTCTGTGCTGCTTGAGTTGGGGCGGGTATTTAACTTGGTTGTGATTGGGGCTTTGCGAGCCAGCGGTGACATTCACTACCCAGTGGTGGCCAGCATCACCTCCCTGGTATTCATATTGGGTGTGGGCTCATACTGGTTTGGGCAATGGTTTGGCCTGTACGGTATTTGGCTGATTTATATCTTGGACGAGTGGGTTCGCGGGGTACTCATGTGGCGACGTTGGCGAACAAAAGGCTGGATTAGCAATGCGAAAAAAACTGTGAGGCAACTCAAAAGTGACGCCACACAACCGCCGCCAATAGAGACGCTGCGCGAACTGGTATGACCACAGCTCAGGTGCGCAGCACGTCCAACACGTCTGAGCGGAATTCACGCCTGTACAACACAAAGACCACCAAGACGCTGACAACAATGAATGCGGTACTGGAAAAAATCCAACTGATAGCCGCAAAGCTCATGTAGTAGGCGCGTAAACCACTGTTGAAGGCCTCTGCAGCAAGACCCACCAACGCGCTGGCACGCTTGGCGTGACGCTCACGGTCGAAAGTTCCGTCAGCGAACTTTTCTGGCGCAGGCATAGCGCCTATAGCCAAGGCCACAAAGGTATACAAGCGCATAGACCAGCTAAACCGGAAGAATGCGTACACAAAAATACCCACCAACAACAACACCTTGAGGTCAAACACCTCAACAATGGTGGGTTGTGCAAATGGGAATTCACCCACCAGTTCGGTCACACGGTCAGACGCACCCAACAAAGCCAGCAGACCACCAATAATGAAAATAGAGGTGCTAGAAAAGAATGTGGGTGTTGCCGATAGGTTTTGCGTGATGAGGCCGTCCAGCATACGAGGGTCGCGGAAGGTCGCCTCGCGCAGCCAAAAATGGCGGTACTGGTTTGTTCTGTGCAGCAACGTTGTGCCCTCTTCGTGACCTCGTCCTGCAAACCAGACATAGCCAAGCCAGGCAGAGAAAAAAACCAACAAGGCAAGCCAATCGGTCCAAGGCAAAAAATTTAAAGCGATCATAGTTGTATAGTAGCCGGGCACCACCCCTATGGGTCATGGTTTCACAAGTGTCCCCAGCCATCTAGGGCGACAGTACTAAGCTTTTAGTTTTGCAGCCAACTCGGCAATGCGTTGCCCAAGGGCATGAGCCGTATCTAGGTCACCTTGCGGTATGGCTGATGCTGGGCTGGCAGCTCCAACCTGTGCCATCACCCCGCTGTTGGAGCCGAGACGGTTGATAGTGCCATCGCCCAGGCCGGGCTGTCCCACCCACACCATGCCGTGTTGCATGGCCAAGGTCATAAGGTATTGAAGCGTGGATAACTTGTCGCCGCTCAAACTGCCAGAAATCGTAAAACCACCTGCCACTTTGCCCTGCCATGCGCCGCTGTACCACCGGCTTGAGCTGGTGTCAGCAAATTTTTTAAACTGCCATGACACCATCCCCATGTAGGTGGGAGAACCCATAACAATGGCATCGGCCTCGTCTAATTGAAGCCACTGCTCATTGCTGAGGTTGCCGTCTGGGTCAATTGCTATTAACGCTGCCTGCGCGCCCTTGGCCACAAACTCAGCCACACGCTCGGTATGGCCGTAGCCAGAATGAAACACCACAACTGTTTTTGACATCAAATCATTCAACTAAAAAAATACAAAAAAACTAGGCGCGTTTGAAAGACGGCTCTAATGTGCCCATGTCACCGTCATGAAACGACTGCATGTAATTGGCAATGTCTTGCCGGTTGTTGCCAGTAAAAGGACCGTGCTGCACGACAGATTCGCCAATGGGCTTGCCATGGAACATCACACCGTGAAACCCATCCGCGCCAGCTTGCAACTCCACCTCATGGCCCACAACCAATGTGGACAAATCCACAGGGTTCCAGACAACCGCAGTGGGCTCGTCCACCACCTGATCACCATGTTGGCTTGAAAATACCAAGCTGCCACTGCGCAGCACAAAAAACACATTGTGCAAAGTGGGCACAGGCAAGCGGAGCGTGCCGTGAGCAGCTACATGAATGTCCCACATGGCAACTTTTGTTGACCAGCGAGCGTCGTCCCCAATTGGTGAGTGGCCAGACCCATCTGGCAAGTCACCAGCCACGGCCGTCAAAGTCATATCTGCGGTGCGCATGACCGGCATGTCGCTTCTCTTGACCTTGAAAACAGCTGCAAGCTGGTACTTGTGCTCGGGCGCCATGTCGACAAATATCTGCAAACCCAATGCTGGTGCACCAAGCTGCGAGGGCGTTTCCTCATGAACGATACCGCGTCCGGCTTGCGTCCAATGCAAGTCACCAGCAGCAATGATGCTGTCATCACCTGTTGAATCACGGTTGCGCACGCCGCCGGGTGAGTCGTCAAACAACATTGTGATGGCACTCATACCGCCGTGCGGATGGGGCAAGAAATAAGACTGCGGCATGCTGAACGCATCAATGCCCAAAAAAGGATCGATTAAATGTTGCGGCTCAACTCGCAGCATGTATGCAAACGTGGACCCGTCAAATGCATGCCGCGGCATGGACACCAACTTGGCTACGGGGCGGATACCTTGGATGCTGGGTGCTGCGTGCTCTTGAGTCATGAGTGACATTTCCAATGGAAACCAAGCGTCGACACAACTGTGGTCATGCTAAAACAATTCAAAACCAAAGTGTACTGGGGCTTAGCTTGAAACATGGGCTGACTTGTCGTTGGCCCCTAGAACCCATGTGCCGCCACCCAGTGCTGCAACCATCAACAAGCCGCCAACAACGGCAATGTTTTTCATAAACATCAACTGCTGCATATAAGCTTGGTCTGCCGGCATAGCCCAAAAATTGTGAAACAGCACTGTGGCAACCAAAGTAAAGACAGCCAAGATCACAGCCGCCAACTTGATCCGATAACCTACCAGCAGGGCCAGTCCGGCAATGAGTTCAACCACAATAGCGGTGATTGCAGCCACAGTCGCCAGTGGCAAACCCACGGAGGCAATATAGCCAACAGTGCCCTCAAAGCCAACAATCTTGCTGATACCTGCAGGTATAAACAGTGCTGCAAGCAGGATGCGCCCAGTTAGAGCGCCTGTGTTGTGTAATGTTGTCATGGTGTGTCCTTAAAAAAATGAAACGAGGCAGTTTTATAGTTGTGCAATACAACCTAAAACAGCCAAAGAGGTTGGGTATAAAACCCGTGAACCGTTATGCAGCTAAATCAAACAATAACACCTCAGCGCCATCGCCTGCGTCAAAACTTAAACTTGACTCATCAGCAACCAACAAGCCATCGCCTTGCGACAAAGCGTGGCCAGACACCGTAATGCTGCCTTTGACAACCTGAACATACGCTTTACGTGTGGGGTCTAACGTCACAGCGGCAGACTCAGCGCCATCAAACAAACCAGCATACATACGCGCGTCGCTGTGTATGGTTACAGCGCCATCTTGGCCGTCTTTATCGGCCACCAAGCGAAGTATGCCGCGTTTGTCTTTTGCAGAAAAATGCTTTTGTTCATACCCTGGCACAATGCCCGCGGTGTGCGGCAGCAGCCAAATTTGCAAAAAATGGGTCTCGCTGTTTTGTGCGTGGTTGAACTCGCTGTGGCGAATACCAGTACCGGCACTTAAGCGCTGCACGTCGCCCGGAGGGATGGACGTGCCGTTACCCATGTCATCTTTGTGGGCCAACTCACCAGAAATGACGTAACTCATGATTTCCATGTCGCGGTGCCCATGGGTGCCAAAGCCCATACCGCTGGCCACACGGTCTTCGTTGATGACCCGTAAATTACCCCAACCCATAAAGGATGGGTTCACGTAATCGGCAAACGAAAACGTGTGCTGACTTTTGAGCCAACCGTGGTCTGCTTGGCCTCGCTCAGCCGCTGGTCTTACTTGCAACATATTCAATCTCCAAAATTTACACATTGATGCGTCAATGAACTCAAGTAATAAGTATGGAGCAGCCATAACCGCACAGGGTTGAAACAACTTGACGTCATCGTTCAAATAATTTGAATGATAATTACACGTATATGCAAAATAAGAGAAGCGCCCTGTCAACCGACAACCTCCACATGTTGGGAGCCATCGCCAGCAACGGCAGCCTCGCTGCGGCTTCACGCTCCTTAGGCGTGGTACCAAGCGCCTTGAGCTACCGCCTACGTCAGATGGAAGACAGCCTGGACGTGTTGCTGGTTGACCGCAGCGCCAAGCGCGCACAATTGACCCCTGCTGGCATCGAATTGCTGCGCGCCAGCGAACATTTGCTAGACGAGTTAGACGCCGTGGCCCAACGCGTCAAGCGTGTGGCCACAGGCTGGGAAGCACAGCTCATCATCGTGGCGGATGACATCATTGACACTCAAACTGTGTTCGATGTATGCCAGCGCTTTTACGAGCTTGGTGCGCCAACGCAACTCAAGCTGCGCATAGAAACCATGACTGGCACTGCGGAGTCGTTGTCAACCGGGCGCTCTGATTTGGCGCTTGGCATTGTGTCTGAAGCGGCCCACTACGCAGGCCTTAACAGCGCAACGCTGGGTCAAATAGCCTTTGTATTTGCCGTTGCACCACACCACCCACTGGCCTTGTGTGCAGAACCTTTAACCAACGAACAACGCATCGTCCATCGCGCCGTGGTGGTGGCCGACAGCGCACCCAGAGGCCCAGGGGTCACCGTTGGAGTGCTGCGAGGCCAAGAGGCACTCACAGTCCCCAGCATGGCCCTTAAGTTGCGAGCGCAGCTGCGCGGTCTAGGCTGTGGGTATTTGCCACAGCCATTGGCGCAACCATTTATTGATGCCGGGCAGTTGGTTGTGAAAGCCGTTGACCAGCCCGAACGAACAGCTCGTATGGCTTATGCATGGCGCAACAGCACAAGCGCCAAGCCCGGCAAGGCACTGGCATGGTGGTTAGAACAACTCCACTCTGGCGTTACCCGCAATGCGCTAATGGGCTTGCGGCACACGACAAGTTAGCGCGTCATAACGCGCCACAAGCAGCTTCATGCGACGGCATGTCAAGCCCAACAACCCAAGCGCTTAAAATAAAAGGCTTGGCTGCCTACGACGCCCTAGGCACAACAGTCCTTGATAGCGCGCGTTGGCTGCATGACAGCCCCAGACACAGCACACACCACCACGAACATCAGCTTTATGAACCACTTACGCCAAGAATGGCTATCAAACACACGCAACGACTTATTGGCAGGCTTGGTTGTCGCACTGGCGCTCATACCTGAGGCAATTGCTTTCTCCATCATTGCTGGGGTTGACCCCAAAGTGGGCTTGTACGCCTCGTTTTGTATTGCCTTTGTAAGCTCATTCATGGGCGGACGCCCCGGAATGATTTCAGCGGCTACTGGCGCTATGGCTTTACTGATGGTTGTTTTGGTTAAAGAACATGGCTTGCAATACCTGCTTGGAGCCACTGTACTAACTGGCGTGTTGCAAGTGTTGGCCGGTTGGCTGCGGCTGGGTACGCTGATGCGTTTTGTGTCCCGCTCGGTCATTACTGGTTTTGTCAACGCGCTGGCTATTTTGATTTTTATGGCCCAGCTGCCTGAACTCATCAACGTGAGCTGGGTTGTATACGCCATGACGCTGGCTGGTTTGGGCATCATTTATTTGTTGCCCTTGCTCACCAAGGCCGTGCCCTCACCGCTGGTCACCATTGTGGTTCTGACCGCCGTATCTGTTTACTATGGCCTAGATATTCGATCCGTTGGTGACATGGGAGAGTTGCCAGACAGCTTGCCCATTTTCTTATTTCCGGATATGCCTCTGACATGGGAAACCTTGGCCATCATTTTCCCTGTTAGCGCCACCATGGCTGTGGTGGGTTTGCTGGAGTCCATGATGACCGCGTCAATCGTGGATGATTTAACCGACACGCCAAGCGACAAGAACCGCGAATGCGTTGGCCAAGGCTTGTCCAATGTGTTCTCAGGGTTCATGGGCGGCATGGCTGGATGCGCCATGATTGGCCAATCTGTCATCAATATAAAGTCAGGCGGTCGCGGGCGCTTGTCCACACTCGCAGCAGGTGTTTTTTTACTCATCATGGTGGTGTTTTTAGGCGACTACGTGGCACTTATTCCAATGGCCGCCTTGGTGGCTGTGATGATCATGGTCTCTATCGGCACCTTCAGTTGGTCATCCGTTCGTAATCTGCGTACCAACCCCAAAAGTTCTAGCGTGGTCATGATTGCCACTGTGGTTGTTGTGGTGGCCACACACGACTTGGCCAAAGGTGTGCTGGTAGGCGTGCTGTTGTCTGGCTTTTTCTTCGCTCACAAAGTGGGTCAAGTACTGCGTGTGTCGTCGATAGCCAAAGACAACGGCCGCGTCCGCCACTACAGCGTAACTGGCCAAGTATTTTTTGCATCCAGCGAGCGCTTCGTTGATGCCTTTGATTACAAAGAGGTGATTGAGGCTGTACGCATTGACGTGAGTCGTGCCCATTTTTGGGATATCACGGCGGTAAGCGCCCTTGACAAGGCCGTCATCAAATTCCGCCGTGAAGGCACTGACGTTGAGGTGATTGGTCTTAACGAGGCAAGCGCCACATTGATTGACAGGTTTGGCGTGCACGACAAACCTGACGCCGTTGAAAATTCAGCGCACTAACCGCAGCGAGACCAACATGATCATTACCGACAAAAAAATTCTTGCATGTGTTGACCAATCAGACCACACCGATAGTGTGGCCCTGGCTGCTATGTGGGCGGCGCAACAACTGCGCACACCAGTTGAACTGCTACATGTTTTGGACCGCCACTTAGAGACCGCTCACAGCGACGACCGCAGTGGCACCTTGGGTGTCGATGCGCAAGACATACTGATGGCCAACCTGTCAAACGAAGACGCCTCACGCAGCAAAATGGCACGTGAACAAGGGCGGCTGTTTCTATCACGCTTGCGACAAAACGCACTAGACGCAGGTCTGACTGGCATTGACATTCGCCAGCGCCACGGCACGGTTGCAGGCACCCTGGCAGACTTGGCACCAAACGCCAGCTTGGTCATTATGGGTAGACGCGGTGAGCGCACTGCGAGCACGGCGCCCAACAGAGACATCAGCCGCAGCGTTGCCGACATTATTCGCACCCTGCCCTGCCCGGTCATGCTAACCCCAGCTGCTTTTGCGCCTCCCACCAAAGTTTTGTTGGCCTTTGACGGGCGCAGTGCCACGCGTGACGCTGTGCGTGCCGTTGCGAGCAGTGGGCTACTGAAAGGTTTGCCCATCCACGTCACAATGTCAGGCAAGCCAATTAGCAAACCTACCAACGACAGCCACAAGCAGCTTGATTGGGCACAGGCCCTATTGGCAGATGCAGGCTTTGAAGTCAGCAGCACTTATGTGCCTGGACAAGCTGCCCAAGTGATAGCGCAGCAAGTTAACGAGCACAACGCCGACCTACTTATCCTGGGCGTAGGCACACACTCACCGCTCTATCAGTTGTTGTTCGGCTCAAAAACGGTGGATATTTTGCGTGCTGTTGATATACCGGCACTCATCATTCGGTAAGTCGTTTCGGGTCGCCAGCCGCTGGCGCTATAGATCGTCTAAGTTGCTGCGTACGGTTGCCGCTTTCTCTGCGATGGCGGCGCGTGCATCGTCCGTCATGCGGTTTAAATTTTTATACACCATGCCAAGGCGGAAGTTGCCTTTTAAGCGCTCTTCGTGGCGTGCAAAAAAGTCCCAATACAAGGCATTAAAAGGGCAAGCTTTTTCGCCAAGTTTGTCGGCCTTGTTGTAATGACAAGATTTGCAGTAATTGCCCATGCGGTCGATGTAGGCCGCACTCGATACATAGGGTTTGGTGGCCAGTAAGCCGCCGTCCGCGTATTGACTCATACCCAACGTGTTGGGCAACTCCACCCACTCAAATGCGTCAATGTAAACGCCTAGGTACCACTGGTGCACCTGCTGCGGCGTAACGCCAGCCAGCAAGGCAAAATTGCCGATGACCATCAACCGCTGTATGTGGTGGGCGTAGGCATGTTCTAAGGACTGCCCAATCGCATGCGTCATGCAGTTCATTTTTGTTTTGCCCGTCCAAAACCACTGTGGCAGGTCTGCGCTATGCCCTAGAACATTGCTGTCGTCATAACCTGGCATGTTGGCCCAGTAGACACCACGTACATACTCGCGCCAACCCAAGATTTGTCTGATAAACCCCTCAACGGCCTCTAAGGGTGCATCGCCTTTGTCCAGCGCTTGCTCGGCACGGCGAATAACCTCTATGGGCGACAGCATTTTTACGTTCAGCGCAAACGACAAAAATGCATGGAACAAACGCCACGCATCGGTGTGCATGGCATCTTGGTAGTTGCCAAAATTGGGCAACACATTGTCTGCAAAATACGCCAGTTGCAGCAGCGCTTGTCCGCGGTTGAGAGGCCAACGAAAGGCTTCGGCCTGTGGGCTACCAAATGTCTTAACGCCTGCGTTTTGAATGGTCAGCCACAGCGCTGTATGGTCATGCAACGGACGGGCATCGGCTGGCTCAGGCGGATCTTGGTGTTTGCCGTTGGGCCCGTGCCATGCTTTTCGGTTGCTGGCATCAAAGTTCCATTTGCCACCCAGTGGCTTCTTTGGCCCATCCAACAACACGTTGTGTTTGATGCGCATGACCCGGTAAAACGACTCCATCAACCACGACGACTTGCCAGCGAATTGCTGCTGCACATCAAAGCGCTCAGTCAAAAAATGCTCGCTGCTCACGCTGCTGACATGCAAACTTGTCTGGTCACGCCACGCTTGCAACAACGCATCTAAGCGCCACTCATCAGGGGCTTGGCACTGCACGTGGGTTGCGCTATACAGCTTGGCAATATGCTCTACATTCCGCGGTATGTCTTGTACATTGTCGGGGTTGTCAATGCTGAGGTAATGCACGCGGTGGCCAGCAGCCGTTAGCTGTGCAGCTAAGTCGCGCATTGCAGCAAAAATAGCCAATACTTTTTGTGCGTGGTGCAACACGTAGTCGGTCTCGCTGCGAACCTCCATGAGCACGTACACGACAGACCGATCAACCGTGGAAAACCAGCTGTGTTGTGGACTTAATTGATCGCCCAACAGCAGGCGCAACGAATGTGCTGGTGTCATAGGGCCTCCTTAGACCAACGTCGTGTGTAAACACCCTGCGGGTCATGTGTTCTGGCTTGCCAGGCGACATCAAAGCGGCGACCACCTTTAGGGTCGCTGCCAAGACCGGCAATATAGAGCCAGTTGCCGGTGTTGCTCATCACGTCGTAGTCCAGCAACGTGTGCTCAAACCAAGCCGCACCCAATCGCCAATCGCCCGCGTACTCATACAGCCAAAAACTTGCCAACACTTGACGCATGCGGTTAGAGACGTATCCAGTCAGCGCCAACTCGCGCATGCCAGCATTCACAAAGGGACTGTCCGTTTGGCCAGTACGCCAGCGTTCAAAATCAGCGGATTGGCGCGCTAAAATTTTATGTTGGGCAGGCGGCGACTGCTGCGCAACTGAACCTTGGGCTTTATACAAAGACGCACCGTGGCGTTTGTGCAGCCACCTAAAGTGCTCGCGCCACAGCAATTCAAAACCAATCCAATAACTGCTGTTGGTTGCACCGTTGTCGGCTTCAAAACTTTTTAAAGCATGCCATACAGTGACCGGCGACAAACAACCCAATGCCAGCCAAGACGACAACTTGGTGGCATACCCACTACCAGTGGCAGCGCTGCGCATCAAGCCATTGCGCGTGGATTTGTAGTGATGCGCTTTTTGGTCTGAAAAGTACCAAGCCAGATGTTTGAGGCCTGCGGCTTCACTCACCTCAAGGGGGTAGTCAAACTGCTCAGACAGCTGCAACGGCGCTGCACGTGGCAACGCCTCACCAGATTCATAGCCTAGCGGCGGGCCGGGCATCGCCAAAGGCGCAGGTAGCAGCGCACGCATAGGCATGTCGCAACGCTCAACTTGGTGCCTAAATGCTGTAAAAACTGGGGGCAGTGTGTGCAATGTGCTGGCCTTACCGAAGGGCAGTTTCTCAGCGTCCAACAAATCACCGCTGTCAATTTCCTCAACTGTCACAACAGCAGCAACACCACACATCCCGCTGGTTTGGGCCAACTCGCTCAACCTTGCCCTGAGGGCTCGCAAGTCATCTTGCTCATAGGGCGCATGAAACGCTTGGGTAAACACACGCACGTGCGACCTTGTGTTGTCACCACTGGGCACGAGCAAGCTGTTGAGAAATGTTGGCAACACGTGACCCGCCTGGCCCGTGATGACATGCAAACATTGGCCAAGCGAAGTCAGCTGGTCGTTCAGTGCAGCTGTCGCATGCTGCCAAGCTGTGAGCCTGGCAGGGCCTCGTCTCTGGAAAGACCATTGACGCTCGCGCCACTGTGTATCGTCCACCGCTACACACAGCAATGTATCGGCGCCTTTGAGCGCCGCTGCCAAAGTGGGGTTGTCGCTGAGGCGAAAGTCACCACGAAACCAAAGCACGTGTATGTTCATTGAGCGGCCTTTTTGTGGGTCGCTGGTAATTTTGAATGGGCTGTTTGTGCAGGTGCTATGTTGGCGGCATTAGCGCTTCGGGCACCGCTGCACCGCTTTGAACAGTAGCGGACTTGCTCCCAGTCACGCTCCCATTTTTTACGCCATGAAAAAGGCAAGCCGCAGTGAAGACATATTTTGTGGGGAAGATCTTGCTTTTTTTGCATGCGCAAGTATTGCGCAAGCCCAACAATGCCATGCGGTTAGGCCGCAATACCCTAGAAAATTACTGGCTGGCGTCTTCTCCAGCAGCGTTGGTTTGCTCGTCCGCGGGGGTCCAAGGCTCGGCCACATTTTTATACACACGCGCGGTTGCAACAGGTTCAATATGGGCGAACAACTGGGTGGCACCAGCCGCAACCGTGGCATTGATAACTTCAGTCAACTGCTGCGGATGAACATCCACGGCGGACTCTTCGCTGGTTCCGATGCGGCACATAAAGTGCCAAAAATGCTTGCCTGTCGGCAGGTCTTTTTCCCGGCATCGTTTGATGTATTTGCGGACATCGCTTTTAGCGGTTTCTAGCAAGCGGTCAGAGTTTTTACCCTCTACGCGTAATTCGTATATTTTCTTCATACACCCATTATCAGGCACAGGCTAAACGTGACGGCACATGGATTCTTTATCAGATGCTAAGACACATAGGCCGCATTTAAAAACTCGCCAAGGCCTGCAAACAGGTCGTTATGCATAAAACACATAACAAAATTGAATCATGGCCTTGGACGCCACCCTGTGCGCCCCCTACAGTGGGCCTTAGCCACACACAACTAGGAAGCATCATGTCGACCCTCAGCCACCAACTCAATCTGCCCTCTTACCTCGACGCTAACAAACTGGGCGCTTGGGACATGTACTTGCAGCAAGTGGAGCGCGTGACACCTTATTTAGGCACACTCGCGCGGTGGGTAGACACACTCAAGCGGCCCAAACGCATGTTGATCGTAGACGTGCCAATTCACTTGGACGACGGCAGCATTGCACACTTTGAGGGGTACCGTGTGCAACACAACTTGTCGCGCGGCCCAGGCAAAGGTGGTGTGCGTTTTCACCAAGACGTCACGCTCTCAGAGGTCATGGCGTTGTCAGCGTGGATGTCGGTCAAAAATGCAGCCGTCAATGTGCCTTTTGGCGGCGCAAAAGGCGGCATTCGACTGAACCCACACCATTACTCTAAAGGGGAGCTAGAGCGTATTACCCGCCGCTATACCAGCGAAATTGGCATCATCATTGGTCCATCAAAAGACATACCAGCTCCCGATGTCAACACCAATGAGCAAGTAATGGCTTGGATGATGGACACCTATTCGATGAACCAAGGCGGCACCGCAACCGGGGTCGTCACCGGCAAACCGGTTGACCTTGGCGGTTCGCTGGGGCGGCGCGAGGCAACTGGGCGAGGCGTTTTTACCGTTGGCGTTGAAGCCGCCCAACACATGGGTCTGTCTATACAAGGCGCGCGTCTTGCTGTTCAAGGCTTGGGCAATGTGGGTGGTACAGCGGCCAAGTTGTTTGGTGAGGCGGGTGCCCTTTTAATCGCAGCGCAAGACCACGGTGGCGCGGTGTTGAAAGACACAGGTTTGGATATTCCCGCCTTGTTGGCACACGTTGCTGCGCATGGCACGGTAGCAGACTTCGCAGGCGGTGATCCCATAGATCCTGACAACTTTTGGGACGTCAACTGCGACATTTTGATACCAGCGGCGTTGGAGGGCCAAATCACTGCGGACAATGCCAACCGTATTCAAGCCAAACTGATTTTGGAGGGTGCGAACGGCCCCACCACGCCTCAAGCCGACGACATATTGGGCGACAAAGGCGTGGTCATCGTGCCCGATGTCATTGCCAACGCGGGCGGTGTGACGGTGAGCTACTTTGAGTGGGTGCAAGACTTTTCCAGCTTCTTCTGGAGCGAAGACGAGATCAACGCCCGGTTGGTGCGCATCATGCGAGAAGCATTTGACACCGTGTGGCAAACCGCAAAAACGCAGGGCACCACGCTGAGAACCGCCACTTTCATCGTGGCTTGTACCCGCATATTGAATGCCCGTGAGCAACGCGGTTTGTATCCCTAAGCAGCCTAGGCCAGCTAATGGGAGAACATCGCCCTTGTTTGTTAACGTACAAAGCCCTCAGAAATAAGACTTGGACAAACACCCCGTGTAGCGTGCACACCAAACCACAGCGACAATAGAGAGTTATCTACAAACAGCCTCAAGTTGCCACACACCATGTCCAAGCGCCCAGATACCTCGTCAGTTGAACAAGTGATTGCCCTAGCTGGCAAAAATGACGCCATTCAAGCCGGTGTCGGTGTGCAGGCATCCAGCGGTCACGGGGACAGCCAGTCCGCGGCGGATGCGCAACACGCCTCTGGTGAATTTGTTCGGTTTGAGGGCTCCCCTTTCAAATTGTTTCAGCCCTTTGCGCCAGCTGGAGACCAACCGGCGGCGATTGACAAACTCGTTGATGGCATTAAAAACGGTGAAATGTTTCAAACACTCTTGGGTGTGACTGGTTCTGGCAAAACCTACACCATGGCGCACACCATCGCGCGCTTGGGCCGGCCCGCAATCGTGTATGCCCCCAACAAAACACTGGCTGCACAGCTTTATTCAGAATTTCGAGAATTTTTTCCCCACAATGCAGTGGAGTACTTTGTTAGTTACTACGATTATTACCAGCCCGAAGCCTACGTACCACAACGCGACTTGTTCATTGAAAAAGACTCCTCTATCAATGAGCACATAGAGCAAATGCGCTTGAGCTGTACCAAAAGTATTTTGGAACGGCGCGACGTGATTGTGGTGGCCACCGTATCGGCCATCTATGGCATTGGCAAGCCTGAGAGCTACCACCAAATGGTGATGACGCTGCGAGTAGGCGACAAAGTTGGCCAGCGAGACCTCATCTCGCAATTGGTACGCATGCAATACAAACGCAACGATGTGGACTTTACCCGCGGCACTTTCAGGGTGCGCGGAGATACCATTGACATCTTTCCAGCCGAGCACTCTGAACTGTCGATTCGCATTGAGTTATTCGACGATGAGGTCGAAACCTTGCAACTGTTTGACCCGCTAACGGGACGCGTGCGTCAAAAAATACCCCGTTTTACGGTTTACCCAAGAAGCCATTACGTCACACCACGCGAACACGTTGTGGTTGCTATTGAGCACATTAAAGATGAACTGCGGATACGCATGGCCGAGTTAATTGGCATGAACAAGCTGGTTGAGGCGCAGCGATTGGAACAACGCACCCGATTTGATCTGGAAATGCTCACCGAAGTGGGTCACTGCAAAGGCATTGAGAATTACTCACGTCACTTAAGTGGCGCCAAGCCAGGCGAAGCACCGGCAACTTTGACCGACTACTTGCCCAAAGACGCTCTGATGTTCTTGGACGAGAGCCACGTGCTCACTGGCCAGTTTGGCGGCATGTACAACGGGGACAGGTCCCGCAAAACAACGCTGGTGGAGTTTGGCTTTCGCTTGCCATCGGCGTTAGACAATCGCCCCTTGAAGTTTGAAGAGTTTCAAGCGCGCATGCGCCAATCGGTGTTTGTATCCGCCACGCCGGGTGATTACGAAAAACAGCATTCTGGTCAAATCGTCGAGCAAGTTGTTCGTCCCACCGGTTTGGTTGACCCCAGAGTTGAAGTGCGTCCAGCCGTCACCCAAGTAGACGACGTGTTGCAAGAAATCCGCATCCGCGTGGAGGTTAAGGAGCGGGTCATCATCACCACGCTTACCAAGCGCATGTCTGAACAGCTGACCGACTACTTGTCTGAAAATGGTGTGAAAGTTCGCTACTTGCACAGCGACATAGACACCGTGGAGCGCGTAGAAATTTTGCGCGATTTGCGCCTAGGCGTGTTTGATGTATTGGTGGGCATCAACTTGCTACGTGAAGGTATTGACTTGCCAGAAGTGTCGTTGGTGGCCATATTGGACGCCGACAAAGAGGGCTTTTTGCGCTCAGAGCGCTCACTGATACAGACCATTGGGCGTGCGGCTCGCAACGTCAATGGTGTGGCTATTTTGTATGCGGACAAAACCACAGAATCTATGCGCAAAGCCATTGATGAAACCGCTCGTCGAAGGGCCAAACAAGAAGAGCACAACATCATTCATGGCATCACGCCACGTACAGTTGTTAAACGCATCAAAGACCTCATAGATGGCGTATACAGCGAAAAGTCAGGCCAAGAGGCTGAGAAACTAGAGCGTGACAGCATGCGCCGCGCTGAGCTTGAGTCCATGAGCGATAAAGACATCGCCCGCGAAATAAAACGCCTTGAGAAACTCATGCTAGAGCATGCCAAAGACCTAGACTTTGAGAAGGCCGCGCAGGTTCGCGACCAACTGGCGGTCATGAGACAGCAAGCGTTTGGCGCCTCTGGATCCGACAACATGGCTCTGTTGGCACCACAGTCCTCATAAGGACCGCACGGTTTGTCTTGGACAAATGGACTGTGGCGTTTAAACATTCTCCAAGCACCGCCTAGACAAACCATACAACGAGGCTTTCAAATGTCAATAAAAATCAAAATAACGACATTTTTTACAAGAAAATCGTGAAATAAGTAAAAATAAGTGATATTTGTCTAGGACAACTCGAGCAGGCAGGCTACAATCCATACTAAATCACTGCGATATTCTGATATACTGGACTAAATTAGTCGGGTAGGCCGATATCTCAGAGGTTTAAACAAACAAGTCCGAATGTTCGGATCTTGTTTTTAGGCCACGGACTTGATAACAAGTTCAACCCCACCAAGGAGTTTGCTATGCGTCTCACCACCAAAGGCCGTTTTGCTGTTACGGCAATGATCGATCTGGCATTGCGCCAGAACACGGGCCCCGTTACATTGGCCGCTATTAGCCAGCGCCAACAAATTTCACTGTCTTATTTAGAACAGTTGTTCGGTAAATTGCGTCGTCACCAACTCGTTGAGTCCACGCGTGGACCTGGCGGTGGCTACACACTGGCCCGTAAGGCTGTCGAAATTACAGTCGCAGACATTATTGTGTCAGTTGACGAACCCATCGATGCAACCCATTGCAGCGGAAAAGAAAACTGTTTGGGCGAAGGCTCACGCTGTATGACTCACGAGTTATGGGCCTCGTTAAACGAGCGTATGGTTGACTTTTTAGATTCAGTTAACCTGCAAAAACTGGTAGATGGCCAAGTTGCAAAGGGCGTTGTTATCGAAAAAGCACCCATGATAAAACGTGCCATTTCAAGTATTCCAGTTGTCAAGCCCATTCGTGTGAATGCACCCAACTCAGTGTTTGCTTTGGGCGCGTCTTTAGCCAATAGCTAATTCTAAATTTAGACAGTTTTTTTGATTTTCAAAGTTTGGCCCTCAAGTCAAGAAGTAGGTAAGTAATATGTCAACGCCGCATTTCCCCGTTTATATGGACTACAGCTCCACCAACCCATGTGACCCACGCGTGGTGGATGCCATGGTGCCATGGTTGTATGAGCACTTCGGCAACCCAGCGTCACGCAGCCATGCGTGGGGTTGGGAAGCTGAAGCCGCTGTCGAGAAAGCCCGCGTCAATGTAGCTGACTTAATCGGTGCGGATCCCCGAGAAATAGTATGGACAAGCGGTGCAACCGAGTCCAACAATTTGGCTCTCAAAGGTGCGGCCCAGTTTTACAAAACCAAAGGTAAGCACATCATCACGGTGAAAACTGAGCACAAAGCTGTGCTTGACAGCTGTCGCGAGTTAGAGCGTCAAGGCTTTGAAGTTACCTACCTGAATGTCCAAGACGACGGCTTGGTTAATCTAGACGTTTTTAAGGCAGCCATCCGTCCCGACACCATTTTGGCAAGCGTTATGTTCGTGAACAACGAAATTGGCGTGGTTCAAGACATGATTGCTATTGGTACTGTTTGCCGTGAGCACGGCGTGATATTCCACGTCGATGCAGCACAGGCTACCGGCCGCGTCGACATCGACTTGGCCACGCTGCCGATCGACTTGATGAGCTTGACGTCACATAAAACCTACGGCCCAAAAGGCATTGGTGCCTTGTTCGTACGTCGCAAGCCTCGCATCCGCTTGGAAGCACAAATGCACGGCGGTGGCCATGAGCGTGGCATGCGTTCAGGCACACTGCCAACGCACCAAATTGTGGGCATGGGCGAAGCCTACCGCATTGCCAAAGCCGAAATGGCTGAAGAGAACAAGCGTATCAAGATGCTTCACGACCGTTTGGTTGCAGGCTTGTCAGGCATGGAAGAAGTCTTTATCAATGGCAACAAAGACCAACGCGTGCCGCACAACATCAACATGAGCTTTAACTACGTTGAAGGCGAGTCGTTGATCATGGGCATCAAGGGCATGGCGGTTTCAAGTGGCTCTGCATGCACATCAGCAAGCCTCGAGCCAAGCTATGTGTTGCGCGCTCTGGGTCGCAGCGATGAGTTGGCACACAGCAGCTTACGCATGACGATCGGGCGCTGGACGACAGAGGCGGAAATTGACTACGCCATTGAAACCATTAAAGCCAGTGTGGCTAAACTGCGTGAGCTATCGCCATTGTGGGAAATGTACCAAGATGGTGTGGATATCTCCACCATCCAATGGGCTGCGCACTAGTCACCCCAGCCCACATAACGGCTTTTTGAAACACTTATTAGGAGTAAACCATGGCATATTCAGACAAGGTAGTTGAGCACTACGAAAACCCACGCAACGTTGGCACATTTGACAAAAACGATGACACAGTTGGTACCGGCATGGTTGGTGCACCAGCTTGTGGTGACGTAATGAAGTTGCAAATCAAAGTCAACCCAACAACGGGAGTCATTGAAGATGCACGCTTTAAAACCTATGGCTGCGGGTCCGCTATTGCCTCTAGTTCTCTGGTTACTGAGTGGGTTAAGGGTAAAACGCTTGACCAAGCTGCAGCCTTAAAAAACAGTGAGATTGCCGAAGAACTGGCACTGCCTCCTGTCAAAATCCACTGCTCTATATTGGCTGAAGATGCCATTAAAGCTGCAGTTGAAGATTACAAAAAGAAACACGCAGTCGCAACCGCTTAATCACCCACAGCGACCACCAACACCCTGCTGGGTGTTGGGTTTTCACACCCCCCATGAGTTAGATTGGAACGATCCACCATGTCCGTCACCATGACAGAAGCTGCTGTTAAACACGTTAACCGCTACTTGAGCAGGCGAGGCAAAGGAATTGGTGTTCGCTTAGGCGTCAAAACCACTGGCTGCTCTGGCTTGGCTTATACCCTGGAATATGCTGACGACGCCAGCCCTGAAGACATAGAATTTGAAGACCACGGCATTAAGATATTGATAGACCCAAAAAGTTTGGCCTACCTAGAAGGTACACAGTTGGATTTTGTGCGCGAGGGTCTAAATGAAGGATTCAAATTTAGCAACCCCAACGAACGCGACCGCTGCGGCTGTGGTGAATCGTTCCGCATTTGATGTCTTGGGTTAGCCCAATAAGCTTGCAAGCCAATGACTTCGAGCTGTTTGACCTGCCTGCGCGGTTTGAACTTGATTCTTTAGAGTTGGCCAAACGCTGGAAAGCCCTTCAAGCCCTCACCCACCCAGACAAGTTTGTCAGTAGCACCGGTGCTGATCAACGGTTGGCTATGCAACGGTCTGTCCGCGTTAATGAGGCCTATCAAAGGCTGAGAACCCCCACATTGCGTGCAGGCTACCTGTGCGAGCTGCGGGGTGTCTCGATTGACGCCGAGCGCAACACCGCCATGCCCCACGCATTTTTAGTTCAGCAAATGCAGTTGCGTGAAGATCTGGATGACGCACTAGGGAACCCGACAGCCTTGCAACAACTGGCCGATGTGGCGCTAACCGCAAAAAAAGAGTGGTTGAACAAAGTTGCTACTGCCTTAGATATTGACAACGACGCTGCGGCCGCCGCATCCGGCGTACGTGCACTCATGTTTATTGAGCGCGTTACCAAAGATATCAACCAACAACTAGACGACGCAGCCTGAAAAAGCTGCGCAATCAACAGTAACGACTAACTTTATGGCATTGCTCCAAATTTCAGAACCGGGTCAATCTCCTGACCCACACCAACGCAAAATTGCAGTTGGTATAGACCTTGGCACCACGCACTCGTTGCTGGCCAGTGTGCGCAATGGCATTGCCGAATGCTTGCCTGACGAACATGGCCGAGTGATTTTGCCCAGCGTGGTGCGGTACACAACCGAGGCACCAGGTCGTCAAATTGGTTATGAAGCCTTGGCCGCACAACACACAGACCCTGGTAACACCATCACATCAGTCAAACGCTTGATGGGTCGACAGCGCGGTGACGTGCACAACGTAGACAACCTGCCTTACACCGTTACAGATGGCGAGGGCATGGCTTTGGTCAACACTGTAGCCGGCAACAAAACACCGGTTGAGGTGAGTGCTGAATTATTAGCTACCTTGCGCTTTCGCGCTGAAGACAGCTTTGACAACGACTTGTTTGGTGCAGTGATTACAGTACCCGCTTACTTCGACGATGCACAACGCCAAGCCACCAAAGACGCGGCACAGTTGGCTGGTATCAATGTATTGCGTCTTATCAACGAGCCCACTGCCGCAGCAATTGCATATGGCTTAGAGCAAGGTAGCGAAGGCGTGTACGCCATTTATGATTTGGGTGGCGGCACCTTTGACATTTCAATTCTTCGCTTGAGCAAAGGTGTTTTTGAGGTCGTGGCCACGGGCGGCGACTCTGCCTTGGGCGGTGACGACTATGACCGCGCACTCGCCCACTGGGCCTTGTTGCAAACACCTGGCCAGCCAGCACCAGAACAATTAAGTGCAACCGATAAAAGTATGTTGTACAACGCAGCACGAGCCTGTAAAGAGCAGTTATCACACACCAACAGCGCCGAATTGGCAGCCCCTCTTGGTGGTGGTGACATCAGTGTCACTGTGACGGCGCAAAACTTTGCCGACTCAACCGCGCAGCTAACACTGCGCACGGTGCAAGCTGTACGCAAAACACTGCGCGATGCAGACATGGGTATTGACGATGTGCAGGGTGTGGTGATGGTGGGTGGCTCCACGCGCATGCCAGTTGTACTGCAAGCCGTTGAAGCATTGTTTGGCAAACCGCCACTCACCAACCTAAACCCCGATGAAGTGGTAGCGCTGGGCGCTGCCATTCAAGCCAACCAGTTGGCTGGTAACCACATTGGCGACGCCTTGTTATTACTGGATGTCATTCCTCTGTCTTTAGGCATTGAGACCATGGGTGGCTTGGTTGAACGCATTGTGCCGCGCAACAGTTCCATACCAACGGCTCGCGGCCAAGACTTCACCACATTTAAAGATGGTCAAACAGCCCTCGCCTTGCATGTTGTACAAGGCGAACGCGACTTGGTGGCAGATTGCCGCAGCCTTGCCCGCTTTGAACTGCGAGGCATACCTCCTATGACGGCAGGTGCAGCGCGCATCCGAGTGACATTTACAGTCGATGCCGATGGCCTGTTGCAGGTGGGAGCCACAGAAACACAGTCAGGCGTGCAAGCACACATTGACGTTAAGCCGAGCTACGGCTTGTCTGACGACCAAATTGCCGCCATGCTTCGAGACAGCTTCAGCACCGCGCAACAAGACATGCAAGCCCGCGCACTGGTCGAAGCGCGAGTAGACGCTGAGCGTATGGTGTTGGCCACACAAAGCGCACTTGACGCAGACGCAGACTTGCTGACAGCGCAAGAGCGTATCGGCATTACAGCTAGCATCAGTAGCTTGTCTGACCTGATTGGCTCAGACGCCAGTGCCAACGCTGCCACCATTGAGTCTCACACCAAGCAACTGGCTGCTGCAACCGAAGGATTTGCCGCCGCACGTATGAACCGTGGCATTGCACAAGCCCTGTCAGGTAAACGTCTAGACTCTGTTTAAGCAAATCGCTTCAAACTGACAAACGGTTAAACCCCAACACACTTATCAAGCGCCATGCCCATTATTAAAATATTGCCTCACCCTGAATACTGTCCACAAGGTATAGACATCAACGCGCCCGCAGGGACCAGCATTTGCGAGGCAATGTTAGACAACCATATCAACATTGAACACGCGTGTGAAATGAGCTGTGCATGCACCACTTGCCACGTCATCGTGCACGAAGGCGGCAGCAGCTTGAATGACGCTGAAGATGGCGAAGAAGACATGCTTGACCGAGCTTGGGGTTTGGAGCCTAGGTCACGCCTCAGTTGTCAAGCCATTTTGGCGCAAGCCAACTTGGTGGTGGAAATACCCAAATACTCCATCAACCACGCCAAAGAAAACCACTGATCAACGCCCTATGCGTCAAATTGTTTTAGATACCGAAACCACGGGCCTGTCGCCTGAAGACGGCGACCGAATCATTGAAATTGGGTGCGTTGAGCTGTATCAACGCAAATTAACTGGCCGCAACCTGCACCTGTACATCAACCCAGAGCGTAAGAGCCATGAAGAAGCGCTGAAAGTTCACGGCATTAGCGCTGAGTTTTTAGCTGATAAGCCAAAATTTGCGGCTATTGCCCAAGAAGTGCTCGACTACCTACGGGGCGCTGAACTCATCATTCATAACGCACCCTTTGACATTGGCTTTTTAAACAAAGAGTTGTCATTGATGGGACTACAACCCATCACCAACATCACCAACGGCGTTATAGACAGCCTAGCCATGGCGAAAGACCTGTTTCCAGGCAAGCGCAACAGCCTCGATGCATTGTGCGACCGGTTAGAAGTTGACAACACATCACGTACGCTGCACGGCGCGTTGCTCGATGCTGAAATTTTGGCTGAGGTGTACATCAACATGACCCGGGGCCAAGACGGCCTGCTCATGGACTTAGATGACCACACCATGGGGGCCGATGGACAACTGCAAGTCATAGACCTCAAGCAATTTGACCTGCATGTTTTGCAAGCCAACGATGGTGAAATGCAAGCCCACGCAGACTTTCTCACTCAACTAGACGGCGCGTGTGCAGACGGCAACTTGTGGCAGCGTCAGTCCGGTGCACCAGATCCCATCGCTGAGGTGAACTTAACTCAATCCAATTAAATTGTGTGTGCCTGTTCATTCACCACAGTCAAACTCAAAAGCCATACGGTAGCGTCACGAATCGGGCTATAATTGAAGGCTTGATTGAGAGCCAACACGTGGTTTTAGCGACGGTGCGCACATGTGATGCAACCGGCGCGAAAAATCTCAGCTCCAGCTCTTGGCGCGGTTTTTTTAGGCAAGAAAACTAATCAGTCGGCCTTGGTGCACTTTCAGTGTGTCTCAGGTCACAGCGCAATGCATAAGGGATGTTAGCTCAGGGGTAGAGCGTCCGCCTCACACGCGGAAGGTCGCAGGTTCGAAACCCGCACGTCCCACCACATCTGTTGCCTACCCCCACATGCGTCTTGACACAGATGCCAATAGGGGCCTTCCATGTGCGATCACAATTAGCGCCAACCTAAGCGCACTGCCAAGCAGTTGTCCCAACTCGCGAAAGCATGGCAATCAGCCGCCCAACCTCAGCATCTCATCCATATCGCGCCTGCAGCCTAGACAGCACCATTGACAGACTCCAACCGGCGGATACAAACATGACAAACACAGCACAGTGAGTACACAGCCCTCAACAGGACTGGGGCGGTTGGCTGCACCCACCGTGATGAATAGCATGACACGAGGCGCATGAAGATCTAATGCCTCGCCTTGATCTGAACCCAGATGCCACTGGGCTGGCTTGGGCATGCTTGTTTGAAGGCACCAGTCAATTCACCGATGGACTACTGGTGTGGCCTTGACGATCGCTAAACCGACCAACTGTTCGAGCATCGCATGGCTTAGACCGGGTACTTTGTCTATAAGCACCAAGCCAGCAGGTGTACACGAGAAAGTTGCCAGGTCTGTGTACACGCGTTTCACGCACGCGACGCCTGTCAGTGGGTAGGAACAGCTGCTAACGATCTTGCTCTGGCCCTTCTTTGTCAGCAAGTCCATCATCACCCACGTCTGCTGGGCACCTACTGCCAAGTCCATTGCACCACCGACTGCTGGAATCGCGTCGGACTCGCCAGTGCTCCAGTTGGCAAGGTCACCTGTGGCAGACACCTGAAAAGCGCCTAAAACACAAATGTCTAAATGGCCACCACGCATCATGGCAAAGCTGTCGGAATGGTGAAAGTACGCACCACCGGCCAGCAAGGTGACTGGTGCTTTACCGGCATTGATCAAGTCGTAATCTTCACAACCAGGTTCTGGCTTAGGGCCCATGCCCAAAATACCATTTTCACTGTGGAGTATTACTTCGATATCTGCTGGCAAATAATTGGCGACCAGCGTCGGCTGCCCGATACCTAGGTTGACATAGGCACCATCAAAGATATCGCTGGCAATGCGACGCGCGACGTCCTCACGGCTTCGTTTTATATAGTCACTCATGCAGCCTCTCCAGGGTCTGTAACTGATCTACCATTCACTGCGTTGACCTGCGGGAGCAGATCATTCGGAAATGACCCGGTAACCACACCACCGCTTTGTGTGGGTGAATAAATAATTTTCACAACTTTGGAGACATGGATACCAGGGGTGATGATGTGTTCAGGGTCTATCTCCCCCAATGCGACGACTTGGTGAACGGTGGCAACCGTGCGCTTCGCCGCCATCGCCATAACTGGACCAAAATTTCTAGCTGCCTTGCGGTAGGTCAAGTTTCCCCACCGATCCCCCAACTCCGCTTTGATGAGGGCTAAGTCTCCATGAATTGGATATTCCAACACGTAGCCTCGCCCATTGATCACACGGGTTTCTTTCGCATGTCCTAGTGCATCATTGGCAAGATCAGTGCCGTAGCCCGTTGGCGTGTAAAAGGCACCAATACCAGCGCCCGCTGCTCGGATACGCTCTGACAAATTACCCTGAGGAAGCAACTCGAGTTCTAATTTTTTTGAGCGGTAGAGCTCATCAAATACCCACGAGTCAGCCTGTCTGGGAAAACTGCAAATGAGCTTTCTAGCCTGGCGATTTTGTAACAAACGTGCCAACCCGACATAACCATTACCCGCGTTGTTGTTGACGATGGTTAATTCACGTGCGCCCTGTGCGATCAAGCCATCAATCAGCTCATCTGGAATACCGGCTGTACCAAAGCCCCCAATCAACACAGTAGACCCGTCTTGAACGTCGCCAATCGCCTCAGCAACTGTGTCAGAAATCTTATTTATCAAGGAAAGCCACCTTTCAAGACAGACGAAGCACCACAAAAGCGGATGCACGAATAGCTTTGTAACCTACATCGACCGTGCGTGCTGTCGCACCTTACAACACCACCGCATCTGATTGATAACCTGTCCAACACACGGAGCAGTGGCGTGAGGTATCGATGCATATGGCAAGCTAAGCCCTCGCCGACATCTCCACCACGTGGTATTTCAGGGACATACATCATGCCAAGGTGCTCACAAACGCTCCAAGAAAGAATTCGACAACGTCGTACATCTTGTAGGTGATGGGCGTATTTGCCGCTGGTGAATCACACCCAGAAAAACCTCAATGCACGCTATATCCGCTCATTGAGACCTCCGCTTGACAAGCGGTATGGACCTATCAACCTGAAGCGTACGTGCAATAAGTCTTTCAACTTGGCGTGCGTTACCAACACATGGTTATCACAGCACAAACGGCAATTGGCATGACGCAAAATCTGCTCAGTTATGGCGCAGATTGTGTAAGACACTTGACCGGCTAACTGCTGATGGAGACTGTGCACTCACAGCCTTGCCTGCATGAGGCGGCTTGGAAACAACACGATCGCGATAGCAGCCAATATCAACACCAACGCCAATACATCTGCTGTACCGACGGCCTCGCTCAACAGCACATGCCCACTCAACAAACCTACCATTGGCACCATCATCAAAGACAATCCACTTGTAACTGGCGTTAACTTTCTTGCAACTCGGAACCATGCCACATAACTCATCGCAAGCGTTATGACGCCCGCATACAAGATACCAAGAAATTGCAAAAGTGTAGGCCACTGCCAACGCTCAAACTCGATCACAAGAGCAAGACCTGTGAAGCAAACAGCAGCCAATAACAGCATCCAAAATGTTAAAGACAAACTAGAAATACTGATGTTGCTGTTCTTCAACATCGCGTTGCCAATACCCCAAGCAATGGCGGCGAAAAGCGTGCACAACAACCCCACTGGTTGGCCAGCAAAGGTCGACATCTCATCACGTGCCAATAAAAAAGTGGCAGATAAAGAGCAAATGACACCCAATACACCCCGAGTAGTAAGTTGGTTACCAAACATCACTACGCTCGCCAACAGCGCCCAGACTGGCATGGTGTAGCCAACAATGGCGACACGGCCCGAATTCAACAATGTCACGCCATAAATCAGTCCAACGTGCCAAAAGACCATATTCGGCACGCCTAACTGAAAGGCCAACCAGCGCTCACCTACAGGCACGCGCAGGGACTTACCCTGATACCAAGCGACTGCCCCGAGCAAAGCGAACCCAATTGTGAAAGTACATGCGCGAAACGTCAGCGGCGGATAGCTGGTCACCACAAACTTCATAATGGGGTAATTCAGTCCCCATGACACCGTCACAAAAAGAATCAATAAAAGATCTACCCCATTGATGTCGTTGGCGTTCGCAGGCGAGTGTCTGGTCATGAGAATCCCTTTACAACTATCCGCCGAAAGCAGCGTAGTTGGTATACCCCTCAGTACCACCGCCGTAAAAGGTAGGCCTGTCATATGGCGTAAAAGGAACGTCGTTTTTAATGCGCTGTGGCAAGTCGGGGTTGGAGATGAAATAACGCCCAAAGGCAATGGCGTCGGCCTCTCCTGCAGCCACAGTTTGCTCAGCGCGCTGCGCATTGAAATTACCGGCGGTAATAAGTGCTTGGTCCCAAAATGGGCGAAGGGTTGCGCAGCCAGACGGCACGTTTTGATGGTCAACATCGCGTTGACCCGCGCCTGATGCTCTAGGTTCAATCAGGTGCAGGTAAGCGAGTTTTAAAAGGTTCAACTCTTTGGTAATTTCGCGGTACAACGTGAGTGGGTCTGTTTCACCAGAGTCATTTGCCACGCCAAACGGTGACAGGCGAATGCCAACTCGGTTGGCACCCAAGTCAGCAGCCAACAGCTCGGCAATTTCAAGAGGCAAACGCATACGGTTGGCCAAACTGCCACCATAGCGGTCGGTACGCTCGTTGATGCGGCTGATCATAAATTGCTCAAGCAAGTAGCCGTTTGCACTGTGAATCTCTACGCCGTCAAAACCTGCAGCAATGGCGCGACGACCCGCCGCCACATAGGCTTTTTTGAGTTGCTCAATGTCGCTCAAGCTCAAGGCTCGTGGCACCTCAAACGGTGCTGGCGTAAAGTCTGCGGTTAGCGCATTGCCAACTGCCGCGATGGCCGAAGGTGCCACCGGTGCGCCACCCTCAGGTTGGTGCGATGAGTGCGAAATACGCCCCACATGCCACAGCTGCAAAAAAATACGGCCACCACGCGCATGCACGCCATCGGTCACCAGCTGCCAACCCGCTTGTTGGGCATCGGTATGGATGCCTGGGGTAGCGGGCATGCCCTGACCCTCAGGTACCACTTGAGAGGCCTCCGCAATGATCAAACCACCCTCACTCGCACGCTGCGTGTAGTAGAGCGCATTGAGTGCGCTGGGCTCATTGCCCGGACGGTTAGCACGCATACGCGTCAGTGGCGCCATCACAATACGGTGCTTCAACTCCAAGGCACCTACCTGTAATGGTGTGAATAAATGTAAGCGTGTATCTAAATTGTGGGCGCTAGATGCGGCGGATGGAGTAGAAAGACCGGACAATTTGTCTCCTTAGCAGGTGTGTGAGTGGCGTATTGTCTGTTAGAAATAACACCGCAACTGTCGCGCACCTGGTCTTGTGCAATTTATACACACTGGCTGCTGAAACGTCGCAAGACAAACCGGGTGCTCCCATGCAATGGCCTACCCATATCCTTGTTACCTTGCTACCTTGCTACCTTGTTGCCGACCAACACATACACACATCTCTAAGGAAAAACCATGATCCAAACCCGTGAACTGTTTGAAATCGCCCTTGCCGTGCCAACCATCGTCGACGTTGGGCAAACACCGCTGGGTGGACGGAAAATCGCCACTGTGACGGGCGGTACGTTTGAAGGCGAGCGGATACGCGGCACTGTTATGCCCTCGCCCGGTGGTGACTGGCTTCTGATGCGCACCGATGGCGTTTTAACTTTGGATGTGCGTCTGACGCTACAAACCGATGACGGCGCCATCATTTACATGAGCTACAAAGGGTTGCGCCACGGCCCTCCCGATGTCATGGCCAAGCTGGCCAAGGGAGAAGACGTTGACCCGTCAGCGTACTACTTCCGAGCCACCCCAACATTTGAAACCGCATCAGAGACATACGCTTGGACCAACCGAATTGTCAGCATTGCCACTGGCAGGCGCATTGCAACAGGGCCGATTTATCAGGTCTTTGAAGTGCTATGACAAGCCGCCAACAACAAGAATAACTAGAGCTTTTAAGCCTTGGTTATCGGGCTAAACCGTTGCAATGGGGTTAACTGGCGAGCCCACCGCACCTGGCAAGTGCAGCGGCGGTGCGGTTAGCAAAAAACGGTTGCGCCCATGCGCGCGCAGCCAGTTGGCTAAGTGGGTCAAATACCACAGCTCGCCCAAGTGAATGCCATTTTTAAACAAACAATGCGCATGCAAGGGCAACTTGGGTTTGCGTATCGGCTCCATCCAACGGTTAGGAATAAGCTCAACGGCGTAGTTATCGGCAACGATAGCCGCCACCCCGCTGTCGGTTATCCACTGGAGCAGTTTGTCGTCTTCACCGTCCAAGCCAGTGCATGTATGGTGCAATTTCTCGGGGTCTGGGTTGCGATTCATCTCCAAGATCATGTCGGCAAAGCCTGTATGCAAACACAACATGTCTCCAGACTCCAACTCCACCTTGTCTGCGTCCATGACACGCATCAAAGCGTCATAGCCAATTTTGGTGCGGGCGCGGCCATGGTGGGCGTGCAAATCAACCATGACCCCGCGACCTTGCGCGCCGTGCATCGCCAAGTTTTCTATACCCAGTGCTGTTGCCTTGGGGTCCTTAAAAGCAAACAAATCCGACGTATCGCTCCCCACATTGGCCGCGGGCTTGATATCAGCATTGGCACGGTAGCCGTTGTAAAACACCTTCTCAGCAACGCCGTCACCGTCTGCATCAAAGTAGCTGCCAACGTGTGCAAACGAGTCCCACTGTGTGGAGTACTGCGTGGCCAAAATGGCAATATCGTCACACACCACATCCGTGGCATTTGGCTCAATTAAATCCAGACCTAAGACATAGCTTTCTGGGCCATCTGGGCCACCTCGGCGCGCAGAAATAAGCCGAGGCGGAAAGCGTGAAGGGTTCAGTGCACTCCCCCCTGGAAAATCCAAAGGTAGCGACAGCGAAAAGTTTTTACCCGTTTTTACCTCGGCAACACCTTGTAAGACCTTGCGCTCGTCAACCAAATTCATGCGCCCCCGTTGGTCATTAGGGCCAAAACTGCCCCAATTGCTGTTCTCTGGTGCACGTTTCCATCGTTCAGACATAAGGCGCCTTAAGCTAAGTTGATTGAGACTACATCGTTGCACCAACAACCCTCTCTGTCTGTCTCATCTGCAACTTTGAAATGACAGATTCGAGATTTTGACGTGTGGCATTTACCAGACGCGGCAGCAGGCCAGATCGTAAGTTTTTGAGTGCATTGACGACTTCTACAGCCCGGTGCACCGTCACCAGCATCCGGTAGGCGGCATGTGGGTCAACCCAACCCTCTAGCATTTGAAATGTTTCAAACAACGCAATGCCGCATGGATGAAAATTGGAGGGTAACAATTTCTACTGATTTGACTTTATAAGCATTTAGGTTCATGATTAAATATCAAAATATATTTTTAAATCAAACCACTCGTCAATAAAAAATAAAAAAGAAATATTTATTAAAAAATTATCGAAAAAATTGGAGGAGTAATATGTAAACATTGGCATCGTACAGTGCTGTATTCCAAATAATTCGACCTGCCATCTATATTGGTTTGGTCTTATTTATGCTGGCATTATTTGTTAACCCCCAATACTCTGAAAATGACAATCACTTCGAAACTGCATTATTGGTTTTAAAAGATAGCGTTTTGTTTATTGGATGGGGTGCTGTCATGGTTGTTATTTATCGTGGGGTACGAGGCTACAAACATGTGGGATGGCAGCGCGTACAGATTGTGTGTTTAATTGGCGCCACAGGATATGCTGCATTTTCGAAGTCTGAATTATTAACATCGCCATCAAATTTAATAATACTATTGGTTTTTGTAGTCCCTATATTTTTGGCGCCAATACATTTGGTGTTCTTTTTAGTTCCATGGATTTACGATGGCTTTAAGCTCTCAGCACGAAAATAAATACAATCACTCAATACAACGAATTAGAGTTGCAACTTAATTGCAATAATATATTACATTTCATTTGTTGAGGCCAGCTTTATGTTTCTTCCTTAACAACATCTCCCAATGTATAACATCCAAAAGGATTAACAACACTTTTTATGAACATACAAACATACAAACTTGCTTTTTTAAAAATATTACATATTCGTATTCAAAAAATATACCAATTTATTTACATTGCACTTTTAGCAATTTGTACGCCCACATTATTCGCAGCACAAACTGATATCGTACTACTCAATCAGTCATTGTATTTTAAAAATACCACATGTAATACAACAACTCAGCCCTTGAACTATGGTCAGTATATGGCAGATAAAAGATGGACCCAATGTACGCCCGCTATTGATACATATGCCAATGTCACATTATTAAGAGAAAGTAATGACATGTTTTGTAAATCACGTGTTTACTACGATTCAAAAACTTCAGTACTATTAAACCTTGAACTGGTTTTTCCATTGAGTGCGAAGAGACAATTAGTAGACACCTTTGGATATAAATATGGCAACCCTTTAGTCAATGACACTTTATTGATTAAAGAATTTAAAGAGGAATCTATAAAATCATATAAATGGACTGACACCCGTGGTGGCACATTAAAAATTGAAGAGATCAACTCTAAAACAATGCTTACCGGTGGCATATCGCAGTCTAATGAAGTGCCAAACTGCCTAAAACTAACCATCCAGACCAAAAAAATGTCTGGGTTATACAATTAAATCATAAGCATTTCAAATGCTTGATGTGAAAAGTTAAATTGCCTTAAATAATTTATATTTTAATATTTAATATTTAAATATTTCAGCATAAACAGAGTCTACATAGCATTAACATTACACAACATGAAAGTGTTGTAGCAACACATATACACACCAACAGGACTCGGTACGTTGCACCTAATGTTCAACACAAGGAGCAGTCTGTGCATTTATTTCGGTCTGAAAACGACAGCTTTGGCAGTATCGATGTGCCTATAAACCGACTTTGGGGGGCACAAACCCAACGCAGCTTGGTGCACTTCTCAATTTCAAGTGAGCGTATGCCGCCTGAGTTTGTAATCGCACTGGCGCAGGTTAAACGCGTCGCTGCGATGGTCAATCGTGATCTGGGATTACTCGCGCCCGCCACAGCCGCGGCAATCGTGACTGCGGCAGATGAGGTTGTAGCAGGTAATTGCGAAGAAGAGTTTCCACTGTCCATTTGGCAAACTGGCTCAGGCACACATACCAATATGAACATGAACGAGGTGCTGGCCAACAGGGCATCTGAATTACTCGGAGCGGGGCTTGGAAGTCTTCGCTCTGTGCATCCAAACGAGCATGTCAATTTGGGGCAGTCCTCTAACGACATTTTCCCAACGGCAATGAATGTAGCAGCAGCAACGTCACTTAACAGCCGCGTTTTGCCGGCCTTACACGGTTTGCATACTGCTCTCGCAGACAAGGCCACTGAATTCGGCAACATTGTAAAAATTGGTCGTACCCATTTGCAAGACGCCACGCCACTCACGCTGGGTCAAGAGTTTTCAGGTTATGCCTCACAGTTGAACCATGGCATTGTGCATTTGCAGCAAGCACTTCCCCATGTTTATGAGTTGGCTGTTGGTGGCACAGCAGTAGGTACTGGTCTTAACACCCACCCAGAGTTTGGCATGCGCGTCAGCGAGGAGTTGTCGCGCATACATGGCTTACCTTTCCGATCTGCACCCAATACATTTGAGTCGCTTGCCAGCCATGATGGGTTGGTGCATGCACATAGCGTCTTAAAAAATATTGCTGCATCGCTGACCAAAATAGCCAACGATATCCGTTGGTTAGCCAGTGGCCCTAGAAGCGGGCTTGGTGAAATATCACTCCCCTCTAACGAGCCTGGCAGCTCAATCATGCCTGGCAAAGTTAACCCAACGCAGGCTGAGGCGCTCATCATGGCCTGTGCCCAAATATTTGGCAATGACGTGACTGTCAATATAGCTGGCGCCTCTGGTAACTTTGAGCTCAACGTTTACAAGCCACTGATACTGCATAATTTTTTACAAAGTACGCGTTTACTAACAGACTGCAGCACCAGTTTTACAAATCACTGTGTGGTCGGTATTCGTGCGAATCAAGAACGCATCGATGCGTTGTTGCAGCAATCGCTCATGTTGGTCACAGCACTTAGTCCACATATTGGCTATGACAAAGCCGCACACATAGCGCACAAAGCCCATGTTGAAGGCACTACATTGCGAGAGGCTGCATTGGCATCACATTACGTCACTGCACCACAATTCGAGCTATGGGTTCAGGCAAAAGACATGACCGGTACAACCCTTGCAAGGTGAAGTGGCTCAAGCCAACAGGACAGATATTGACACAGTAATAATTTATTTAAGATGCGCCCTGCCCAACTTGTTTATTGCATCTACTCGTCACAACTACCAACACACAACCATAACTACAGATTGAGAAAATAGCCATGATCATGAATGTCACACAAAAGCTGATCCAGTCCCACCTCGTACATGGTGACATGCGTCCCAATGAGGAAATTGGTATTCGTATTGATCAAACGCTTACGCAAGACGCCACCGGCACGCTGGTGATGCTGGAGCTAGAGGCGATGGGCTTAGACCGAGTTAAAACCGAGGTCAGTGTTCAGTACGTGGACCACAACATCATCCAAGAGGACTTCAAGAACCCAGACGACCACTTGTTCTTGCACAGTGCCTGTCAGCGATTTGGGGTCTGGTACTCCCGCCCAGGCAACGGCGTCAGCCATCCCTGCCACCAAGAGAATTTTGGTAAGCCTGGTAAAACGCTGCTTGGTTCTGACAGCCACACGCCTGCGGCGGGTGCGATTGGCATGTTGGCAATTGGTGCTGGTGGGCTGGAGGTTGCGCTAGCGATGGCGGGCCAAGCGTTCTTCACCCGCATGCCTAAAATTTGGGGCGTCAAGCTTACGGGTAGCCTTCCTGATTGGGTAAGCGCCAAAGATGTCATTCTTGAAATGCTGCGCCGCCATGGCGTAGACGGAGGATTTGGCACAGTCATTGAGTACTACGGCCCAGGACTTGCCAATTTAAGCGCCATGGACAGGCATGTGATTGCCAACATGGGCGCAGAGCTTGGTGCGACTACCACCGTGTTCCCCTCAGACCAAGAGGTTCGCCGTTTCTTACGCGCTTGGCAACGTGAGGACGACTGGGTCGAGCTGTCAGCAGATGAGGGTGCAACATACGACTTACATGACGAGATTGACTTGTCCAGCTTGGTCCCATTGATTGCCATGCCGTCTAGTCCGGGCAATGTGCGTCCTGTCAGTGAGGTTGCAGGTGAGAAAATTTACCAAGCTTATATAGGCTCGTCGGCCAACCCTGGTTACCGCGACTTTGCCGTCTCCGCCATGATGCTGCAAGGCCAGCGTGTGAATGAGAGCGTCTCCTTTGATATCAACCCGACATCGCGTGCGCAACTTGAAACGTTGGTGCGGGATGGGCATGTTTCCCACCTGCTGCACGCTGGCGCAAGACTGCATCAAGCGGGTTGCAACGGCTGTATTGGTATGGGGCAAGCGCCTGCAACCAACCAGCTGTCGTTGCGAACGGTGCCGCGTAACTTCCCGGGTCGCTCTGGCACGCGAGAAGACAAAGTCTGTTTGGTGAGTCCGGAAACGGCCACAGCGTCAGCGCTCAGTGGTGTGATCACTGACCCCCGCACACTTGGTATACCTTACCCGCGCATTGCCGATCCGGATCAACCGATCATCAATCGCGCGTTGTTCATGCCACCACTGCCTCTTGTTGAGGCGCTGCAGGTCGAACTGGTTAAAGGTCCCAATATCGCGTCTTTGCCACTATTTGAGCCATTACCGGACGCCATTGAAGCACCGGTATTGCTCAAAGTCGCGGACGATATTTCTACTGACGAGATCATGCCCCCAGGTTTACGGGTGCTGCCGTATCGCAGCAATATTCCTAAAATCGCCGAGTTTTCATTTGACAGACTAGACCCAAGCTATGTGGCTCGCGCCAAGCAAGTACTTGGGCATGTGGTGGTGGGTGGCAGCAATTATGGACAAGGCTCCAGCCGCGAACACGCCGCATTGGGCCCGCAGTCTCTAGGTTTGCGTGTGGTCTTGGCAAAAAGCTTTGCACGTATTCATCAACAAAACCTGATCAACTTTGGCGTGCTCGCCTTGACCTTCGTCAACCCATCAGACTACGACAATATTCAAGCCGGCGATGTGCTGCGCCTGACAGATCTGAAGCGCGCGCTGGCCGATAGGGACCAACTCTTTACCGACAACATAACCCAAGGCACCAAGTTACAAGTGAGTTGTGACATGACCCCGCGGCAAGTTGAATTCTTTCTACGCGGTGGTGTTATCAACTGGATGAAAGAGCAAATTGTCATCCGTTAACGGCTTCTTAATAATGATCACTGGGGCAATTTTTTTATAAACAACGTCAGCAAAACTGTCTTTCCCAATTCCGCGCCAACTTGCAGGGTTTTCAACACGTATGCAGCCTTCAACAACTGTGAAGCTTGCAAGCTCTTCTCCAACTGCATCGGACTGACGTAGCTCAACGTCGATTAAATTCTGCGGTGGATGTAGAGCGCCATACAGTCAATAACGTGCTCCAAGGACTGCCTGCGTGTCGCCAATGTCCTGCCGTACAAACGGCCCACTTTCAACCAAACCCAGAAGCTGTCCGTGAGGAAATTATCCCCACAATCATGCTTGCGAATGACCGAGCTTTTCAGCATGAAGCCCTTCAGTGCTGACAGGAATTGGTGGACGCCGTATTGGGGGCATTCAGCTGGGCGTCGCAACACCTTTAACCAAAGGCAAGGTCATTCAGCTTATAAACACTTACAGATGCGATGTCACCAGTCTTAAATTACACGACAAACTTGGAATAGAAACGTACCGCTAAACCGAAGATAGTCGTCGCGAATTAACGGGGTCGCGAAACACCAACGGGTGCTCTTGAGCTTTAACGGTGGCTGCTTCGGCAACAGCTGCTTGCACTGTATGGTGAAGCGGGCTCAAGCTACAGACTGGGTCGGTTGCGTCAGGGTCGTTGGCCAACATGAAAGCTTGACAGCGACAACCACCCAAGTCTTCTTCTTTGTGTGCACAACTTGCACATGGCTCCTTCATCCAACCCGTGCCCCGGTAACGGTTGAAACTATCCGAGTCATACCATATGTCACTCAAGCTGGCCTCTTTCACATTGGGGAAAGTGAGTCCAGGCAGCAAGCGTGCCGTATGGCAAGGCAATGCGAAGCCATCGGGCGCAATGGTCATGAACATACTGCCCCATCCGTTGACACACTTTTTAACTTTCCCTTCGTGATAGTCCGGTGCTACAAAGAATATTTTCATGGCATCACCAAGCTTGGCTCGCCACGCCTCAGTTACTTTTTCAGCCTCCTGAAGTTGCGCATGTGTTGGCAACAACTGCGAGCGGTTCACAAACGCCCAAGAATAGTATTGCGTGTTGGCCAGCTCTAAATACTCGGCCCCTATCTCATGAGCCATGCGAATAATTTCGTCAATATGATCTATGTTCAAGCGATGAATCACCACATTCAAAACCATAGGCCAGCCTTGGTCCTTGATGATCTTGCCAACTTTATTTTTCAGACTGAATGTTTTTGTATGTGACAAAAAGTCGTTCATCTCCCGCGTCGAATCCTGAAACGACAGCTGCACATGGTCTAAACCTGCAGCCTTCAGTGCAGCTGCACGCTCTTCGGTCAAACCAACACCTGAGGTGAGTAAGTTGGAATAAAAGCCAAGTCTTTTGGCCTCGGCAACAATGACCTCAAGGTCGTCGCGTAACAGTGGCTCTCCGCCCGATAAGCCCAGCTGTACGGCACCCAAGGCCCGGCCTTGCTGCAGCACACGTATCCAATCGTCAGTGGATATTTCATCGTCATGGTGCGCAAAATCCACAGGGTTGTAACAAAATACACAGTGCAGCGGGCAACGGTAGGTCAGCTCAGCCAGCAGCCACAAAGGCGGACCAGGACGTGGCTTTATGGCAGGTGCGGACGCGCCAGCGCCCTGGCCAGTGGCCGCAGTTGAACTTACAAGAGGCGTTGTATTCATTGAATTACTCCCAAGACAGCCACAGCTGCTCTTTGGCCAAAGTCATAAAAGCCATCACATCGGTTTCAAGACCAGTGGTGGAAAAAGCCTGCTCAAGCTCAGCCACAACCTCATTAACGGAGCGTTGACCATCGCAGCGTGAAAGAATCTCGCCGGCGGTTTGATTGAGCTTCACCATGCCCTCTGGGTACAGCAACACGTGACATTCTTGCGCAGGTTCATACTGCAGCCTAAAACCGGGAGACACACGCGGGATGGACTGCAACGTGAGGGCCGTCAAGACGCGACCCCGTACTTTAATGCAATTGCATCGTTCAGTGCCCACAGAATGTCGAGCTTGAATTGCAACACCTCCAACGCACGCTCCTGCGACACGCGGGTGTTGAAATGCGCCAATGTAATGGCTAAGCCTTGATCCACATCGCGACGCGCTTGACTGATACGGTTGCGAAAATAACTGAGCCCGTCGGTGTCAATCCATGGGTAGTGCGCAGGCCATGTCGCCAACCGTTGCTTGTGAATTTCAGGAGCAAACAACTCGGTTAATGAGGAACACACGGCCTCTTGCCAAGGTGCGCGTCTAGCGAAATTTACATAGGCATCAACACTAAAACGCACCGCTGGTGCGACATGACGCAAATCAATAACCTCCTCTCGACTCAGACCAACTGCTTGCGCCAAACGCAACCAAGCCTCAATGCCACCAGCGTCTTTAACACCAGCCAACTCGAACCCATCGTGATCCAAAATTCGCTGTACCCAGCCACGGCGTACCTCGCCATCTGGACAATTGGACAGCACAGCGGCATCTTTGATTGGGATGGCTATTTGATAATAAAAACGGTTGGCTACCCAGCCTCGAATTTGCGCTGGTGAGGCGTTACCGCCATTGAGCATTTTGTTAAACGGGTGGTGTATGTGATAGGCCTGCCCTTGCTCTCTGAGCTTGGCTTCAAATGTGACGTCATCCCAAGCTGTATCGGTATTGGGCGAGATGGAGCTGGCTTTAATTATTTCTGCACGCATAGTCATAGCTGTATTTCAGTACCATCTTCACACAGCGCTATGCCAGCAGCAGTTAGTTCGGCACGTTCAGGGGAGTCTTCATCAAGAATCGGGTTGCTGTTATTGATATGAATCAACATACGGCGAACACTGGATGGTAGTTTTGCCATGGTCTGAACCATACCGTCAGGGCCAGATTGGGGCAAATGTCCCATACTGCGAGCCGTCTTCTGGCTGAGTCCGAGCGTAATCATTTCGTCATCTGTCCAAAATGTACCGTCAACCATAACGCAATCAGCGTTGGCCATAGCAGCCATGATAGGTGGGGTAATTTCACCCAAACCAGGTGCATAAAATAAGCTGGACTTGGTAGTTGTATCAGTAATTAACAAGCCAATGTTGTCGCCATCAACTGGCGCCTCTCTGTGCGGCGAGTAAGGGGCTGCTTTGCTATTGAGCGCTATAGCTTGGAGCGAGATCCCTTCTACACCGGGTACATGGAACAGTGCTCCGTCTACAGAAATGCGTTGGCGCTGCACGCCACAAAAATGACTCAAGACACGGAAAATCGGATTACCTTGTAGTAAATCTTGTTCAACTGGGTCAGTGCACCAAATTGGCATTGGTGTTGGGCGCTCTCGCAGCATGAACAAACCTGTCGTATGGTCTATTTGGCCGTCCATCAGGACCACACCGGCAATCGCCGTATCTCGACTGGCACGCCCGGGCTGAAGTATCGGGCTGTTGCGGATTTGCTCCAAGATGTCAGGTGATGCGTTGAACAAAATACCATCGGCATCGTTGTCGTTGCGAATAAAAATTGAGGATTGGGTCCGACTTTTAGCACGTACCGTGCCGTTGCGAACGCCAGCACAATTGCGACAATTGCAGTTCCACTGGGGAAATCCGCCGCCTGCTGCGGCGCCGAGAATAGTAATGCGCATAGTGTGTGCCTCAACAGCCGAAGCTGCTATCGGCTAAAAGGTTGGGCCATGAAGAAGAGCGGCGCCTGAGCTTTCGCACAGACGCCGTTGGTCATACTTAAAAAATCAGCGCGCAGAAACGTACAAGTTAATCTCAAAACCGAAGCGGAAATTAATTGCTGATGGAGTTTGCCATGTCATAAACTTCGTCCTTAAAAAAAGGTATCGTCACACCGATTGATGCCAACGGGGATTTTTTTGTCCCAAGCTCATGTTGGCTTATTGGTGCACGCATGTGGCTAGTGAAAACCCGAAGAATTTGACAATCAGTTTCATATTTCTCAAGTTGATACAAAGCTGTCGGATGATTGCAGTACTTACCCTAGTCCTGAAGGCCCACACAATCGCTGTGCCAAAATAACAGTCAAGCCCGCACAACACACCAGCTATTGCATCAGTGAGCCAATGTAACGATAGCTGCTGCCAATGTGCACTACCATTTGGCATGCGTACACCACAAACAAACGATGCACCAAAGCCTTATTTTCATCAAAATAGGCCACCGTTCAATACGTTTAAATTAACAACTGAAAGCATGCACAGCGTCCATGTAGAGGAGTGGGGTAATCCACATGGCATTCCACTGGCATTGCTGCATGGCGGCCCAGGGTCTGGCTCATCCACATTGCTTCGACAACTCATTAACCCCGATATTTTTCGAGTCATCAGTGTGGACCAACGCGGTTCAGGAATGAGTACACCAAGGGGCGGCATACAACTCAACACAACGGCACACCTGGTCGCAGACATGCGGCTTATAAAAAGACAGCTGGGTATCGACCGATGGTTTCTTGTTGGCGGGTCATGGGGATCTACGCTGGCATTGGCAGTCGCACTTGATAACCCCACGGGTATTTCAGGCATGCTGTTGCGCGCCATTTTTTTAGCTAGGTCACACGAAATCGCTGCTTTTTTTAAAGATGCGCCGCCGCTGCTTGTCAACAATTGGGAACAACTGCCAGAACTGAATCAACCACAAGCGCATGCTGTTGCTGCGGCATGGTTCAGCTGGGAAGCACAGAAAAATAGCGGGGAGACACCCTCGAAATCACTAGCAGGTACAGCGTTATTGACCATGCACGACCGCTACCGGATACAGAGCCACTACTTGCGCAACAGTTGCTGGCTGCGAGAAGCCCCATTGTTGCAACACGCAGCACAACTCAACATTCCAAACATCAGGCTGATACACGGCGCTGAAGACCGTGTTTGCGCGGTACAGAGCGCTATCGATTTGGCAAAAAAATTACCCAACAGCACCCTTGAAGTAGTCCCCCAAGCCGGTCACGACCCTACACATCCAAGAATGCTCGAGGCAATGGCAAAAGCATTTGAAGCTGTAGCCCGAGAAATGGCATAGGCATCACTTGCGTTTGATAAAGCAGTGCAAAGCCAGCGCAACGTTGTCACAAACGCCAAGTTAATGATGCTTGGCCCATCCCCGCTGCGGGTCATACCCACCCAAAGCAATTAAGTAACACAACAATGTGCCACACACCATTGTGGCAATGCCAAGGCTATGTAACTGACCGTACAGTGCAAACCGAATCGCTTCAACCACGTAGGTAAATGGGTTGAATTGTGCCAACAAGTGTAGCCAATAGCTTCCAGATTCTTCTAGCTTCCACAATGGGTACAAAGCAGGGCTGATAAAAAACATGGGGAAAATCACAAAATTCATCGCTCCAGCAAAATTTTCCATTTGACGCACATATACAGACAAGAGCAGACCCACAGCGGCCAACAGCACGCAGGCCAGAGCCATCACAGGCAATGCCAATAAGATATGCCCCCACGTAAAATAAACACCAAACAGCCACGCGATACCAATAAACACAACCATCTGCAACAGCGACAAGCTGGCACCAGCCAGCAGCTTGAAGAGCAACAACCACCCACGAGCCAAAGGCGCTGTTAATAAATGTCTCATCACACCCATCTCACGGTCGTACACCAATGACAGTGAAGACTGCATACCGTTGAACAGTGCGATCATCCCCAACAAGCCTGGGACCATATACACCTTGTACTCAATGTAGGTGTCGTAAGGCGGAATAATCGCTATACCAAATACATTGTGAAAGCCAGCGGCAAACACCACAAACCACAACAGCGGTCTCACCAACGCAGACGCTAACCGTGTTGGTTGACGCATAAATTTAAATATTTCGCGCCCTACCACAGCCGTTAAGGCACGCCACCTGTGCAGCCACGGGTTCACTCGCTGTCGTGGCTTGGACATGGGCTGCGCATGGTTACTGGTTTTTAAAACTTGCATGTTGTCTCGCGTTGGTCGACGCCTAAGGTATCTAGAACCTCAGTCGGATGAAGCACACCATCTGCCGGCGCAGTAGCAATGACACCGTCACCGTGAGCCAATAAAACTGGCTGGCGTAACTGCCCATCCCAAGACCGATAGCTCAAAGCTGGTCCTTTGTAGCCATCAACAGACACGGTTGATCTCAAGGCATTGGCTTGCACAATTAAATCACCTGTCGGCTCAGCCAACAACACGGCGGCTACAGAGCGGATGGCAACCCAAGCCGCCCAATCTTGTCCAACCATGTCGCGGTTGTTATTTTGTTTAAACCGGCGAGATAACTGCGGGCCTCCGTTGCGAGGCCATTGGGCATGCCAGGCCAATGCCACCAAACCGTTGGAGCCGACCACAGGACGAGGACGTTGCGTTGCATAAGGGAGACTGCGTGCAAACTCGCCATGCGAATCCCACACCACCACAATGTCATGGTTACGGTCATTGGTTAGGAGCTTGATATTCCCAAGCGCACGCTCTCGTGGATCGCCAGACAGCTTGAACAACTTCTCATCAACAGCACTCAAACCGTAACGCTTGCTAGCCCGCTGCCAAGCTTGGCTTAACAACTGATCTTGTGCCAGCGGGCCTGTTAAGCCTAAATAGTTGCGCCAGTTTCGAGCCGCTACATACTGCGCCAGCCCATCGGCAAACATACGCGCACTCGGATACGTATGAAATAGCGTAGGCGAACAACTTGCTGCTCGTAAGGCATCTAGGTCACTGCTGACATTCCACATGAGAGCCTGACCAGCGTAACGTGCACTGACCTGCGCAATGACTTGTGGTGGCAGATCCAACAGCCAGTAACGCACGCCGGCACTCACCAGCTTGTCCAGGGCTTGGTTAAGTACTTGTTGAGAACTCAGATGAACGTCTTCAATGGCCAACGAAAAGCCACCAAACGACAACGCCATGCCTACATCACTCGCACCCAAACGTGCCGCACCTATCAAACGACCAGCAGGTTGGCCGGGGTAGTGACGCTCCATGACACGCCTGTCAAAGCGCACATCATCTTGCAATGAAATAACCGCCACAGGAATCTGGCGCACCACTTTTTTTGCCCACACCGAACCCATAGGTAGCCACAGTAAAGCCACAGCCACACAAAAGCCACACAGCAACCTAAGCCCTATGCGAAATGGCTGCATGAAGGTTAGTGCGGAGCAGTTAGAAATGACAGACCGACTCACGGTGATAAGACAACCGTGTGCGGCACACGACCGGCGGGGACAGTTCGTATCGCTTTTGAGGTCACAGCATCGATAATTGTCATATCGTCAGATAGCCCGTTGGTCACATACAAACGCTTTTCATCTGGCGACAAAGTAAGACCCCATGAACGTTGTCCCGCTAAAATTAGATCAGTAATGGTCTTTCTAGCCACATCAATGCGTGCAATGCGATTGGCACGACCTAACGCAACCCACGCAACAGTGCCCGCGCTGTTCATAACAACACCAACAGGTGTAATGTCTGTGGCGCGCAGACCCTTCACGCGCAAGCCAATCGTGTGCGACACCTGTGCTGTAGCTAGATGAATGACGCTGATGCTTGCGCCTAGCTCGTTGGTCACCCACAAGCTTTTACCGTCTGGGGTCAGTACGCCACGACGCGGACGTTTTCCAACGGGTATATACGATACTTGTTTGCGTGACGTGACATCAATTACGTGCACTGCATTGGATACCTCTGAGGTGACGTAGGCTGTTGAACCATCTTGGCTTAACAACACGCCTTCTGGCTCTGCGCCCGTTGCGACTCTAAATAAAGGCTTTTTAGAAACTAGGTTGTAGGCAATAAGCGCAGACTCATCCTCAATTGACGCATAAGCAATCAGGCCGTCGTTTGATAACGCAAAGATCTCAGGGCTCTCACCAACAGGAACTTCTCCGACCATTTTCCGCTGTGCCACATCGATAATCCCTATCGCGTCACTGTTGCCACAAGCAACATATAAACGCGTGTAATTTGGTGAAAAAGCCAAATGCCTAGGACGACGACACGTCGGAATTACTGCTTCTTGCTGACCCTCAACGCTGAAGACAATCACGTTGTTGTCGTTTTCGCTGCTGACCCAGACGTTGCCAGCATCAGCAGCACCAGCCAACATCAAGGCTGCCGCACACACACTATGTAATAAAAGACTTTTCAATTGAATTTTCATAAAAAAAATTTGCAGCAATGCGACTTTATCCAAACTAAAAAAAGAGACCTCTATTAAGAAATTTATACCATGCCATGTCACTTGAGCGCTAGCACCAATAGCACTTAAGCGCTGATTACTTCATAATGGACCTCATGAAAAACGTGGTGCTGAGTGCTGTCAACCTTCACAAATCTTATGCTGGGACATTGGCACTGAAAGATGTGAGCATCGAATTGCGCGAAGGTGAGTTTGTTGCCTTACTCGGTCCAAACGGTGCTGGCAAGTCAACACTCATGCAAATACTAACGGGACTGTTTAGCGCTGACGCAGGCGAGGTAACGGTACTGGGCTACGACCTTAGAAAAAATGCGGCCAGCGCGCTTGCAGAAATTGGGGTTGTTTTGCAGCAGCCCTCCTTAGACATCGCTCTTAGCGTAAACGCTAACCTGATGTTCCATGCCAGGCTTCACGGATTAGACCGTGCCGATGCACAACAACGCATCAACGATGGCCTTGTTGACATAGGCTTACAAGACGCGGCGCAGAGCGTTGTGAGATCTCTATCAGGAGGGAACAGGCGAAAAGTAGAATTGTTGCGTGCCATGCTGCACCGACCGAGCCTTTTACTGATGGACGAAGCCAGTGTTGGCCTAGACATCGTGTCACGACAACAGCTGCTGCTAACCGTTCAACGGTTGCAACAACGCGATGGCGTGGCAGTTTTATGGACCACCCACTTGGCAGAAGAGATACCGTTTGCAAATCGGGTTATCATTTTGCGCGACGGTCTGAAGCGCTTTGATGACTCACTTCGCATGTTGTATGCACAAACTGCACAAACTGAACCTGAAGCTGCGTTCTTACACATCCTAGACAACGCAACGCCTTGCACAAGCAAGACAGACTTTCAATAAATCAGTAGCTCCGTCCATTCAGTAACAACAGGTTACCAACTGTGCGCAATCGCGGCTGATAATCTAACTCAATTTTCTGTATAAAGTCGCTCTGCTCACGCCTAGGCGTTTGGCTGCTACAGCAACATTACCTTTGGCCTCTGCCACTGCTTGTTTGATCATGACCGCCTCCATATCCCTGAGGCGCGGCTGCTTGACGCCACCGGAAGAACTTGCAACTGGACTAAAATGAGGCCGTTGTCCTGCTCGAAAAGCAGTCACACACAATTGCATGCCACACCATGTTGCGATATTGGTTCGATTGTCAAAACGACTGCTCAAATCAAACAAGGTGTCCGACGATTCGGCAAACAAGTCATTTGCATGAATACGTTCACCCCTAGGGGTCTGTGCAATCATTTTCCAAGCGCTTGAGTTAGCGCCCATCACATAACCATCGTGATCCAATGCAACCAAACCATCAGCATCGCCTCCGGGCATTTGACCAGGCCATGTCAGATGGAGTAGCAAAGCGTGCGGGCAATTGATGGTCATTGTGTTTTCAATGCGCTGCACATAATGAGCCACCATATGTTTCAACCCGGCTCGCTCTGGTATCTCAATACCCGTCAGGTTTAACATGCCCACGCACAGACCATGGGGACCAATGATTGGCGCACCCGCGCAGCTCAACACGCTAAAAACATCAAAAAAGTGTTCGCTGCCATGCACCCAAACAGGCTGCATTTCAGCTAGCGCGCCAGAAATAGCGCTGGTACCCGCAACGTTTTTAGAAAGATCTACGCCAACACGAGCAATCGTTTGCGCGCGTTTATCGTGGCTAATGGCCTCCCCGCCCACTTCAACGGCAACACCTTTGTGATCTGTGAGAACAACAAAATATCTAGCGTCTCCTACCGCCACTGATAGGTCGCGCATGGCTGGACGAGCTGCACTTATAAGCTGATGCGATTGCTCAGTAACAGCAATAACTTGACTGTGGGAAAGAGGCTCGAGTTCAACAACATCGTTGGGTCGCATACCAATGTCAGAACACTGCTTCCAAGAGCGCGTCAGCCATGGGTCAATGTCTGTTGGCACATAAAGGCGCCCGTCAATAACCAGCTCTCTTGCATGGGCGATCAACTGTGAGCGATTGTGGGTCGTGCTGAGGCTGTGCATAGCAATTAGTTGTCTCGATTTACGAATACCTGCTGAGTCAAAAAATTTATCATAATTTGGCACAGCAGGTCAAGATCGAAACCGCCTACGAGTCACAAACCAACTGAGCCTAACTGCCGGTGCGCAACAGTTGCATCATTGTGGGTCCTTGACTGACATGCGGCTGTACTGGAGGCAACCAAGACACGTTGGTATCGCTTGCCCACTTTGCCATACTGCCATCAAGAATGGCTTTTGCTATCACATCAGAGACTGCACGCAACAAAGGCTTATTTGTTGTGAGCCCAACAAAGCCTAAATTCATGCGCATAGGATGAACATAGCCCGTGCTTTTAACCATGCTGTTTGGCTTGTCAATTCGCCATAAATCTAGCTTGCTAAGGCTCACCAACATGGTGTCCACGGTACCGTCGTCAATCATTTCAAGTGCATTGTCATCACGAGACAACTGTTTCACCCGAGCTTGCCACATACGGTTATTAAAAAGGACTGTGGCGGCACCCGCAACTGTGCCAGCCAAAGCGCCTATTCGCGCATCGCCCAGATTGGCCAACGTGATTGAGCCAAAAGCGGGGTCCTTGACTGCCAAGGCCATGCCGACTGCGTGGTATGGCGCGCTCGGAATTAATGTGCCCAACTTAATCCAAGGACGTTGCTTGTAAGACTTTGCACCGGGATACTCTGCAGTACGCGCAACATCACGACCCGGTGGACCAAGGTCTTGCTGGAGCATAGGAAAGCCGCTGGCAATGTGACACACGCCAGAGCTCAACATGGCATTGACCTCTTGCGACAAGTTGCTGTCGTCCTCTAACTCTGATTCAAAAGGAATAATTTCTAGCGGACGTTGCAGCTGGGCCGCAATGGCTTTTGCAATTTCCACATCAAAGCCCGAAACGTTGGGTGCTTTCCAAGGTTTAGATGAAAAGGGGGCATTGTTTTCAGCCATGCAGACACGCAGGGGTGACGAATCACCTGCGGCCCAAGCTGAAGGCAATGCAAAAAAGGCAGCCATTCCGACTGCCATTAAAGTTAAACGCATTTACTCAAGATCCTTTCCACCGCGGGTGGCAACATAAGCCCAAATACTTTGAATGTCTTCGTCAGACACACGACCTTTGAAGGACGGCATATTCCCATAGCCATTCAACACTGAGCTAAAAAATCGTTGTGAATCATCTTTAGGAAAACGGCGTAAATCATAAACAGTTGTACCCGAATTGACCATATTGATGCCATGACATCGAATGCAGGTATCCCCATAAGCCTCTTTGCCTTTGATGACTTGCGCCATCGTAAAAGCTTCAGAGGCGTGGGCTGTCGTGAGCGCACAAAGCGCACTCACGACACTCAATATCACATACTTTTTCACTTAACCGAAAATGTCCACAGCGTTCCGCCTGCTGGCGTTTCAGCCATGCGTGCATCACCCAACAATGCCCAAACGCCGCCGCCGCCAGACACAATAGATACGTATTGCTGACCTTTGTGCTCCCACGTCACTGGTAAACCAATAATGCCTGAGCCAGACTGAAATTCCCACAATGTTTTGCCAGTGTCGGCATCAACGGCCATGATTTCACCCGTCGCAGCGCCCGTAAACACAAGACCACCAGCTGTGACTAACGTACCGGCCATACTAGGCTGGGCTGGCCACGGCTTAGACCACTTGTCTTTACCTGTCATCGGATCGATGGCACGCAAATAACCATGTGGCTCATTCTTAGGCATGGTGACACCCTTGAAATTCATACCCAGATACCACTCACCTTGCTTGTACTCTGGCTTGGCCAGCTCGTAAGGCCAAGACATATTGAGCGTGTTGGCATAGGCAAGATTGTTAGCTGGATTCCACGCCATAGGTGTCCAGTTTTTGCCACCTAAAACGGATGGGAAAATTTCTTCAGCACCACCTGCACGGATACTTTTAGTCAAAGCAGACTCGACAGGACGACCCGTTGCCATATCGATTTTGTCGGCCCAGTTCACTTTTACGTATGGGTTGGCAGCAATCAACTTGCCGTTGGTGCGGTCCAGCACATAGAAAAAACCATTGCGGTTGGCTTGAACCAATGCTTTGGTGTCCTTACCTTTGATTTTCATATCAACCAACATACCAACTTCTGTGGCATCGTAGTCATACAAGTCGTTGGGTGAAAATTGGTAATGCCACACCAACTCGCCCGTTTTGGGACGGATTGCGATCACTGAAGCAATGTACAGGTTGTCACCCTTGCGGAACTCAGCATTCCAGGGGCCGCCGTTGCCCGTGCCCCAATAAACCAAGTCAAGCTCAGGGTCGTAAGCACCCGTTAACCAAGTAGGTGCGCCACCGCGCAAGGCAGTTTCACCCGGCCAGGTGTCTGCGCCCTTCTCGTCACCATACGCGGTGGTGTTGAAGCGCCACAATTTTTTACCGGTGTTCAAGTCGTATCCGTCGACAAAGCCACGCGTGCCGTATTCGCCACCTGCAATGCCCGTTAGCAACACGCCATTGGCGACCAAGGGAGCACTTGTAATCGCATGACCAAGCTTGTAATCAGCCACTTTGGTTTTCCAAACCTCTTTGCCGGTTTTTGCATCATAGGCAATGATGTGTGAGTCGAGCGTGCCGCGGTACACCTTGCCGTTGTAGATGGCAACACCGCGGTTGAGCAGGCCACAGCAGGCCATTGCAAACACATCACGCTTGTACTCAATCATGTTTTTCCACAACTGCTTACCCGTCAACGGATCCAATGCTGCTGTCGAGTCATGGGTCGTGATGTACATCACGCCGTCATGCACGATTGGCTGCGACTCGTGCCCCTGAGGGTTGTTCAGGCTGTAAGCCCAAGTTGCGCTGAGCTTGCCGACGTTGTCTTTGTTAATCTGCGTCAACGCGCTGTAGCGTTGGTTGTTGTAGCCCATGCCGTAGGTTAGGACATCACCGGCAGTTTTATGATCTGCCGTGAGATCACTTGTATTTTGGGCGAACGCTGCACCAGCAATTGCGCATGCCGATATGAGTGCTAGACATTTAATTTTCACGTGGTGTCTCCTTTTAAAAAGAGTAATACTTTAAAAAATACAAACTGCATTCAATTGAAATTTGTACCAAAGTTGATGTTCAACCTAATCCTTACTTTGGAATTACGGGGTATCCCCTACCTTTCTCAAATTGAGGCAGATGCTGTCCGTTGTGCGACCAAGGGTAGTTACTAGGGTTGGTGTGTGCGTTATCTGAGTACCTATCCCAAATGCGACACGACATGCAATCAAAGCCTCTTAGGGTCAGATCGATTCTCAGAGCTGGACGACATGTCAAAAGGTAATGCCCCCAAATGCTACATTCAGTGCCGACAGGAACACACACACATATTTACAAAAAAATAGCTCTGTTTTTTAAATTCTGGTGCCCTGCTTTGCTAGCAGCACTCATTGCCGCTAACGCTTGGGCCAGCCTAGATAAAGACGATATTGCAAGCCATCTCGGCACACACTATGTTGTAGGTGAGCCTCTAACAGACTTGGCTGTGTACCCCATTTTTCTGCCAAACAACAATGCGCTGCAAGGTAAGCCAAGCTTTGCAGGGTATGCATTTCAGACCGCAGACTTTGCTGATGTAAGAGGATTTAGCGGCAAGAGAATGAATATTTTGGTGGTGCTGGATCCAGCCGGCAACCTGCTTGCGACTGAACTAGTTCAACATGTGGAGCCGCTGTTTGCTAGACCCGGTACAGCAAGCGTATTGGAAGACTTTACGCAGCAATTCGAGAATCTCAATCTGCGCCAAGGCATCAGCATTGGCCGCTGGTCTGAAACACTTGATGTCAGCGCCAACAGCGCGCGTTTAACGGGTGTGCACATGGGTACCATCACGGTAAAAGCCATCACCCGCAACGTCATAGAGTCGTCAATGGCTGTTGCTGCTGCCAAACTAGACGGTACAGTTTTTGCCTCATTTTCCGCCGCACCTGCAGGTTCAGACTGGGCAACACACTGGCATAGCCGTCAGGTAGAAATTGTCATTTTGCTATCCGGACTTGCACTGTTAGTGGTTGGCCTTTTAAAACAAAAATGGGTTAGCCACACGACAAAACGACTGCGGCTCATCAGATCTCTTTACCTGTTGTTTACCCTAGGTTTTATTGGCTGGCATGCACAAGCGCAACTGACTATTGTGAATGTTGCCGCAGCACTAGAATCTACCAAAGCTGGCGACAACCTATCCTTTTTCTTAAGCGACCCAATGACTTCTATCCTGTGGGTATTTGTAGGCATCACATTGTTGGTGTGGGGACGCGGCACTTTTTGCGGGTGGTTATGTCCTTTTGGAGCCCTACAAGAAATCATGAGTGGCATTGCTCGCGCCTTGGGTGTTCGCCATATCCGGATAAAAAAACGTGTGGACACGCAACTTAAGTGGGTGAAATATGCATTGCTCGCCGCCATCATCAGCAGCATTTTTTGGTTCCCACAGCACAGCGATTTACTCTCAGAAATAGAACCTTTTAAAACTGCAATCAGTTTATTTTTTATACGGGAGTGGCCTTATGTGGTGTGGGCCGTATGTTGTGTAGGCTTGAGTGCGGTGGTCTACCGTGGGTACTGTCGCTACATTTGCCCACTGGGTGCGGCCTTGGCTATTGGTGGCTATGTTCGTTTGTGGCGCTGGGTTCCAAGACGCAATGAATGCGGCACACCGTGCCAAACATGTCGACACGGCTGTAACTATGACTCAATAGAGCCCAATGGAACAATAGCCTACGACGAATGCTTTCAATGCTTAGACTGTGTGGCCACGCACGAGGACGACAAAAAATGCTACCCGTTGGTCATGTCTAACAAAAGACCCGTTACTTACTTGCACGTTGAAGGTCAAACACGATGAAACGGCGGCAATGGCTGTGTACCGTTTTAGGCGCCGCTGGAACCAGCCTAGCGTCAGCCACCACCAAACAAACTCAAAACACGCTTGTATGGCGGCAACGCGTCATGATGGGATTTGGCACGACTGTGTGGCTACAAGCTGCACATCACGACACCCAAGAGCTTGAAAAAGCGCTGTCCAGCTGCGTCGCGTTGTTGCACGATATCGAGCGCGAACTCAGCCTATACCTGCCGTCCAGTGCGCTGTGCCGCCTCAATGCTGCTGGCAGCTTTCAAGGCACTGCGCCGCATCTGTTCAGGATGTTGAAAATTGCCAACAACATTTCTTCGCAATGTAATGGCATGTTTGATGTCACCATGCAGCCGCTGTGGCAAGTCTGGCGTGCTGCGCATGAAGACGGCAATGAGCCCAGCGCCAAGCTGATAGATACAACGTGTCAGTTGGTAAATTGGCGCGGCATTGCAATGTCGCAAGACACCATCAAATTTAAGCGCAAGGGAATGTCTGTTTCGTTGAACGGCATTGCACAAGGCTACGCAGCTGACCAAGTGCGCATACAACTCGCGTCATACGGTATACAAACTGCGCGTATCGACACTGGGGAAACCACATCACTACAACCAATAGGGTCAGTGAATTCTGAATCGTTTTTTATAGAGGACAGATTCAATATGGCCAGTGGTACTGGACCGGTTGTAGTACCCAATGGACGAGCCATGGCAACCTCCTCAGATGCGCACACAACATTTTTCAGCCACCATGAGCACCACATACTGCAGCCGCAGACAGGCCACTCACCCCACTACTGGGCATCAGTTACGGTCATTGCCAACAGTTGTACCTTGGCCGATGCGCTCACCAAGGTGTTCTTCATGCTACCGCCTCAGCAAATACAAGCTGCGACCGATCGTTGGGGCGTCGCAGTGGTGTTGCAAAACAAATACGGGCATTGGCAACAGGTCAACCCAACCAGTCACATGAACTTAAAACTGGTCGAACAGATATAAAAGCACTCTTGCACAATATCCGCCACCTCAACTGCGATTGATATCGCGTGGCGTTGGACGCCGATATAAAGCCGCAGTTGAACGGCTGCTGGGCTCTAGGCAACCGTGTGGTTAGGGCACATCACTGGCTCAACGTCTATACGCACTGAGACGGACAATAACAATGACTCATAACCAAAATCTTGACACATTTAAGCAAGGGGACTGTCGCAGCTCAGTTAGAAAATTGTTGGACAATCAATAGTTAGAGTCTTTCAGCGTATGAACATATCGATCACACCAATCAATTGCAGTGCTTGTTTTTCATCACGGCTATGACTTCAAAGCACTAACCAGTGGCGCGCTCTAAATAGCTTTCAAACACGCTGACATGAATCAACGCAGAGTCGCTGTCGTTGGACCACAGGTCCTGCGATTGAAACCGTACATCGTAAGTGGGCTCATCATCAGACTGAACCCCATGGGCGTGTGCATCAGCAAACGGATAGAGAGGCGACACCCCCACCACAACACCGCATTTACCGCGAATGTAAGCGGGCATGCGCACGTGACCAGGCACATAATCAGACCGAACGCGCACCTTCTCGGCAATGTTGAAATGGTCTCGCCCAGAAACATTGGTGCGCCCACCGACACTTGACAAAGCCAAAGGAAACGAACCACCTGAACCTCGCTCCAACTCGTGCAAGGTGAACACACCTTTTTCAACACACAGGGTGGCAAGACTTGTGAGTGACCGCTCGTAATAACTGGCTGTTAAATAGTGGCGGGGCTCCATGCGCTCTATGGCATGGCGGTATTCGTCCATGTTGAACAGCCCCAGTTTGACTGCCAATGAGTACAACGCGTTGGCGCGCATTTCCCAAGGCTCGTGAAATACCTGTGCATTCAGCTCATACCGTACTCGGCCAAAGCCTTGCCTGCCACCCAAATCATGCATGCCATCCATGGTTAATTTCCTAAATACGCGCAACGCCAATCATGGCGTCCTTAGACACAATGTCTACCAGTTGTTGTTCTGTCCACCCGAGTGTATGGGCCGGTCTTTCAGGAATAACCATGTACCGCGTATCCGCAGTCGTGTCCCACACCCGAATCTCCACATCAGAGGGTAGATCTAAGCCCATTTCTTTCAGGACAGTACGAGACTCTCGAACAATGCGAGCACGGTACTCTAACTCCTTGTACCAATCAGGCGGCAAACCAATTATTGAAAAAGCTGTACAAGAACACAAGGTGCAACAGATGACGTTGTGGCATGTGGGCGTGTTTTCCAGTGCAACAAGGTGGCGGTGATGAATCGGCATGGTCAAACCAAGCTCATAAACAGCCTCGCGCCCGTTGGTCAACAGCTTTTGTTTAAAGGCGGCATCAGTCCAAGCCCTGGCGATCACGCGTGCGCCGTTCTCTGGTAGCCATTTTTCCTCTGCAAGGTGCTCAAACTCGTTGATAAATTCTGCAGGTTTGTATCCGCGCAACTCAAATGCTGCCTCAACAGCATCGGTTCGTTGCTGCATGGATGCAACGCCTGACGGGTTTGTTAATTCACTCATATTGGAGACTTATAAAAAATAGCGTGTGTAGACATTTAATAGCGGGTTGAATGATGCATCAACTGGTTCCGTTGGTCAAACCGGCATCGTGCCTGCTCAACAATACCCATTTTCATACGTGAACGTCACAACAAATAGCCACACACAGTTGCGCAGCTTGACGACTTGCAAACCATGAGGTGCCAAAGATTGCTTATGGAGTGACCACAATCCCGCCCGGTATACGGGCGCAACGTCAAGTCAACAAACAACTTGTAGGAATACCACCCTTACAAGCTGTTGTGAGCGGGCAGAAAAAGCCAATCGAATTTGATAAGAAGCGGGTGAAGGTCGCATTCTTCGTTAATCACAAATGACGCACAACACGCTGCAATGCGCATGCTCAATCAAAGCACCAGAAGTGGCTCCTCGCCACCACCGTGCAGTCCAGCCGTCTATATGTTTATGACCAACAACAATGAGGTTGGCATCAATTTTTACAGCAAACTCTGTGACTGAGTAAACAGAATCCCCTACGAGCAACTCTCCTTGAGTCTTAAGTCCAGCGCCACTCATTTGACGTAGACCGTCATCCAGAATGCGTTGGAAGTAGGCTGTATCTTGGTCAGTTTGTAATGGTGTGAACCCACCGACCTCAAGAGCGATCACGCTGCTTGCTGGCGGCATAACCGCCACAAGCCATAGGTCAGATTGACTCCACTGTGCTAGGTCTTTGCATGCCAGCAAAGCCTGCTGTCCAGCCTCTGAACCGTCATAGGCAAGAAGAATCCGTTCGTACATGCCATCGCTCCTAAATGTGTATCGGTTGATCGCTACTGCAGTTTGTTCATCGAAAAAAATATGACACCCCGTTGACTACCACAAGGCGACACGCAACACTCTAACCCAGTACTGCGTTGATGCATACAATCCAATTTTTTGAAGAGAAACGCCCTGTAGTGCGGACAAGGTGATCAACTTAACAGGTCATCAAACATATAAAGCCCAACGTGTTTAATTTAACTTGTACATCCATCATGCCACCCTAGGTAACTGACCTAAGCCAGTGGCAAGCTGGGAAACCAAAGAAGGTGAGTGTATAAAAGGTTGGGTTGAAACAGGTATGTGCAGAAGAAGGTTCAACACCAGCTCAAGCAATGTAAAGCTGCGCATCATTGGACGTAACTGCAGTCTCCTGTCGATGTCTTTTGGTGCACAACGCACAACGATTACTGAAACTGAGCGATTCAGTGGATCGCTTGGGAAACATATTCAGTACATCAAGCATGCCGTGGCACGGTGACTTTAAACCGCACGCCGCTATAGGCTGACCCGGTTACAGTCTTGCAGCAACCACCTACATGGCCGCGGTCCCGGCGCACACTCAGCACATGTGAAAAAAAACACAGCCCAATCACTCAGACAACTGCAATGTCGTAGTTTCACGAGCCGGACAAACTTATAGGCAACAACCCTGGGCACAACAGTCTGGCGGTTTTAAGCCAACCGACCGACCGACCGACTAACCGGGCAGCAGTGGCCAACATGTTGCGCAACGCGGCTTCAGCACGTTCACCACAAAAAAGGTACATGTTGACCCACGTGATGCAAAGAATTTCTGCGAATGATTGAAACGTCCAGCTGAGGCAGGCACATAGGCATGGACACAGTCTGAAGACCATGCGCGCTGTCCGCTAGCTCTCACGGCATCGTTGGTTGCTCACGACGTGAACAACCAACTGTTTAGGCTACTGCCATAAAAAACGCTACAAGGCGCCCTGCCTGACTGCCAAGAGCCTTGTTGATGAACCGCTTTAAATCACCAGCGTATTAAGCTCAAAATGTTGTATTCAAAGTGGTGCCTTCGCCATGCGCAGATACGGTAACTTGATATCAATACTGCCGTATTTTTCACGGGCTTGGTCATCGTTTAAAGACAGAGCCACGACCACATCTTGACCAACTGTCCAATTGGCCGGTGTTGCAAGTGGCGCATTGAACGTTAATTGCAGGGCGTCCAGCGCGCGCAGCACTTCAGCAAAGTTACGACCCACTGACATCGGGTAAGTCATCGACAGTTTGAGTTTTTTATCTGGTCCAATGATGAAAACAGAGCGGACCGTAGCGGTGTCTGCAGCCGTGCGACCGTCCGGTAGATAGGCCTCAGACGGCAACATATCAAACAATTTAGAAACAGCAAGGTCTTCATCCGCAATGATGGGGAAACCCGCCTTGGCTCCCGAAAAAGTCTCGATATCGGTTTTCCATTTTTTGTGTGCCAACACCCCGTCCACAGACACGCCAATGACTTTGGTATTGCGCTTGGCCCATTCGTCAGCCAGCTGCGCAACGGCTCCAAACTCGGTGGTGCACACTGGCGTAAAGTCTTTGGGGTGTGAAAACAAAATGGACCACCCGTCACCCAACCAGGTGTGGAAATCAATAGACCCTTGATCGGTGTCAGCCGTAAAATCGGGAATAACATCGTTGATGCGCATTGCCATAATAAACTCCAAAATTCGGTTGAAAGTAGTAGTTTGACAGAATTATGGATGGATTGCTTGTACAGACCAACCCCGAAGCACGTTGTGTCCCGCATGCAAATTTGTAGCCTCCCTACAGCGCTTGCGCACTGGCGCTAGCTGAATATGGGCTACAACCCATAGCGCCCACAATGCAATACAACCGTTGTCACTTTTAAATAATTATTGATACACATGCGCGAGCTGTCATTCAAGTTAATTCTTGTATCGGTGTTGTCTGTTGCGGCCATTGACGTTTGGCAACGCCTGTTTTACAAGCTTGGGGGGTTACCCCCGACCAACTGGAAGCTCACTGGTCGCTGGCTGCTGGTGCTGCTACGCGAACGCATTGTGTTCAACAAGTCTCTGTCAAACACCCCGGCTGTAACCGGTGAAGCGGCCGCAGGTTGGGTGTTGCACTACGCCGTTGGCGGTGTGTATGTGTTGGTTTACTACGTGCTGTGGAAACACGTCAGCCTACTCACCCCAACGCTTAGCGATGGCCTGGTATTTGGCGTTATCAGCGTTGTAGTGCCATGGTTTTTCTTCATGCCAGCCATGGGCGCCGGTCTGTGCGCACGCCATACCCCCCGTCCGCTTTATGCATGCAGCGCAGCCCTTGCTACCCATAGCGTATTTGGCATGGTGTTGGGTCACCTACTGGGTGTGTTGGTATAAAAAATTGCTTTTTTTGATAATGCCACACCATCGGGCCCAATTAAGCCAGGCAATACGCGACTCATCACGCGCGGTGTGAAGCATACAGGGGTGGTATGTGGGCCTTGTAACTCAGGTCTAAGATCTGTTAGCGCTGCACGCATGATTGACGCTTAGAGCTACCCATATACAAAACCTTATCGGGTAGATCCCGTGTCGGGCAGTGATGGGCATGTGAGTGTGGCCGCAACTCGGGGGCGAACACATGTACGGGAACTGCTGCTCCCTATGGCAACTGTTGCGATTCAAACAGTCAAGGGCTGGCCTGAGGGAGCAGCCGCTGTGGATAGCGTTTCTATGCAGCCAGAAACCGCCAAGTCGTCCTTCCTCAATGGCTGCTATACGTGGGTTGCAGATGCCAGCCTGTTGGCCAATATGTACACCATGCTGTCGGCAAGACTTACAGAAAATAAAATACCACCGGCACACATGTCACACTGATTTTTAGCGTTTATTTAATCGCTCATGCCATGGGTTTTAACGGGCTCAAGACGCAAGCCCTGCGCACACAAACAGCCGTGTTTGAATTGACCTGAAATGCTGTTTTACTGTCTACATCTGAGCATATTTGAGCATCTGATGCGAGGCCAATAAATCGCTCATTGCGTATAGGCATATTTTATGCTTGTACCAATACGGGTGACTGGTTTATTGACATTCAATATGTATCGATCGTTTCTAAACAGGTTGAGTGTGGCAGCCAACCACTCATTTATACAATTTGACATCGCAACAACAAGAGAAGAGTTAACAGGTCAGACAAACACACCAATAGGAGTGCTAATCATGGATGCTTCGTTCGCAATACGTGTTGATGCCAACACGCAGCAATGGCATGGCAAAAAATCACCACAAGATGACAGGCACAAGCGCCGCGGGCACCACCTGCAAGTCTTGCTAGAGAAACTGAAAGCGGGTGAATTAGACGCAGCGCGTCAAGCCTTCGTTGCCCTCGTTAATTGTGATCCCTCTCTGTCAGCGGACCCATACGTGAACCATATTGGTACTGCGTTGCAAAGCAGTAATCTGTATGCCGCTCAGCACTTTGGTCTGAAATTATTAAACCGTGGTGGGCATCTGCAATCACTTGCATCCGAAACTGCTTCAAAAGCAGGCAACACAATCGACGATACGCCCGACAACAACCATGGGTTTGTCAGAGTAGATTTGTCGGCTTAAACGCATCAAATCACGTTACCAACTTCAAGCGCCCCACCCTTTTGGAGTGCCTTGACGCAGCCTGTGAGAATGGACCTAACAGGGACTGAGACAGGTCAAGTTAGCGCTTTTGAGCAGCCACTTACAGTGCACGACGGATGCGAATGCATAGACCCAATCAACGCATCGCAAGTGACAGCACGCAAGCAACGGCACGTTTGGCAGTCCACATATTCGAAGCCAACTCCCATGCAATGGGCATCGGTTTCAGCGTGAGGTCTGAAGCGGCATGCGGGTCACCCCTCTAGGTCTCGCCACAGCAGCGACCCGCAGTCGTGGCAAGTGGGCCAGACTTGGACACATCAACTGCCGAATCAGGCTGTGAGCCCTCTCGAATTCGAGTAACGCGCAATGTCTGGTACAGCAAAGGTTGTCTAGGCATATGGGCAGGGGTCGGGACTACACCCTGAACATGCTGAGGGGTACACCAAGCCCACAGCCAATAGGCTGCGACTGAACATGTGCGGGCGAGTTTGCCAGTTCTCGCACAAAGACCACATCTTTTTCAGCTCAGCTCAGACTGGTGTGATTGTTGGTTATGTCAACCAATGACCTGAAAAGGCTTGCGCAACTCCATTATCCCGAGTTGTCTGCCCACTTGCAGGCCCCACAACAAGCAACGCTGTGCTCCCACATACCCATATTCTTAGCGGGGCATCTCACTTTACATATAAGATAGTTGCAAAATTTATATTCAGAATTTGTTTATATAATTAATCAATTATATAAACCGTTCACCACTCATATCACATGGCTTTTTTTAATTTAATACAAACACCAGACACGCTCAAAAAAAAAGCAAAGCAGGACTTTGACAAGGTTGTTAGCCTCAAAGGTGAAGGCAGAACCGAACGCAGCTTGCGTGTGCGAATGAGCATGTTAACGCGGGCGCATTTAGACAAAACCTTTATTGACGGCGCTCAAAAAACAGCCGATCACCAAGATCTCCTCATGGTTGCATTGGCGGCTGGCAAGTCCGTACCCGAAGAACCACGACACACTGTTTACCAACAAATTGGAACCTCCAATGGCAAAGCTGTTTGGGCGTACCTGCCGGATGAGTATGCTGAGTTAATTTTCCAACTGGGCAGGCGCTATCAGCGTATGGAAATAACTGCTGAACAATCAATTGAGACAGCCCAACAATTGCTTGACCAAATTGTTCGCTACGAGTTCAAAATTGAAGAGCAGCTCACCGCCTTACAGTTTTTAAGTGATGAAATTGCTCACAATGTAACCACAGACAGTGATGAAGCCATACAACCAGATGACAACACAACCAATAAGACCGATCCAGACATTGGGTAACTGGATGACTGCCATTTGCTAAAGCAATGGGCCGTGAGTAGTTTGTCCGCAGGCATCCCCGCCATCTGGAGCAACGCAATTGCGGTTCTCTAAACTAAGATTCTGAAAAGGCGCACTGCTTAGTCATCAAGAACACCGCTCGGCGCTGGATCAACCGCCATGACCGCAACGCCTCTCCCTTTAAGAGCGCCACACAACAGAACCTTTAGCGTTGATCTTTACAGGGTGGCGCGCTGACATGTGTGGTGGTGTCTTAAAGTTCGCCCTGATACAGCGACTCAGGCCGCTGCACCTGGTGCTGCTTTATCTTTTTATGACGCTGTAGTCGCCCCTAGTGCGCAAAACAACTTGGACATCAGACTGCCCCCTGTTGCGCCAAAACCAGCCATGGTTACCGGTAAACGCGGCTTCCAAAACGCCTTCATCTGAGACAACACCCCTGCCTTTTTCATAACTGATGGACTGACCAAGGCCATCGCCGTGTGTATCAAAATTAACGGCGCCGCCTGTAACAACCCAGTTAAATGGCGCTTGTCCACCTTTGATCATTTTGAGCTTGATTTCTAGGCCTTCACCAGGCGACAAGGTGAAAGGCGTTTCATCCCGCCAAGTTGTGTCAGTCGTAGCTTTCTCTTCAACCACATCAGCTGCAACGGCTACTTCCAGCGGGCTAACAGAAGCCGCAACCGTTGGCGACTGCTGTTGATTCGCAGCAAGGGTTGTATCAGAAGTGTTTGGGCTAAGGGCCGCGTCAGCCGCAGCTTGCGCTTTCAACTGCTGTTTAATTTTCCCCATGTCTGTCAGTTGGAACACACGGCCAACACCAGTTGGGTCAATGCCATACTCAGCCGGTAAAACCACCGATACCAAGACAATAAACGCCGATATGATGGCCAAAATAGTTGATCTAAACAGCTGTTTAGATGTGGGCAGCTCGGCCCGTACAGGTGTATCGCTGTTGTACATGTTATGTATTCCTTACGTGTTCAAGACACAAAATAGCCAGTGAGCTGCATGCCCACCAACATAAAGCCCGCGCTCATCATGGCGACGTTGGCGGTGTAGGCATGTTGTGCAAAACTGAGCGTGCGCCGCCAGTAGCTCATACCAATCAAGATGACACCCAGCGCCAGCAGTTGTCCTATTTCAACGCCCACGTTGAATGCAAGCAGGTTGGGCACCAAGCCATTGGGTGATATCTCGTACTCAATGATTTTGGTTGCCAATCCAAAGCCGTGAAACAAGCCAAACACCAGCGTTGCGATTTTTGTGTTGGGCTGCGTACCCAGCCAGCGCTGAAATGCACCGATGTTGTCCAGCGCTTTGTACACCACAGACAAACCGATGATGGCGTCTATCAAGTAGCTGTTGATGCCAACGTTGAAGTACACCCCCAAGATCATGGTGGTGGAATGGCCCAACGCAAACAAGCTGACATACATACCAATGTGTTGTAAGCGGTACAAAAAGAAAATCACGCCAAAGAGAAACAGGATGTGGTCGTAGCCCGTCATCATGTGCTTGGCACCCAAGTACACAAAGGGCAACAACTTGACGCCTGCCACCTCTTGTATGTACCCCTTATCACCTGCCGTTACGGCATGGGCAAAAGCTTCACTGCCTGTGGCAACGAGGTACACAAACAGACACACTAGAAACAGTAAAGCGGCTTGCCAATTCGCCCACAACGAACGTGGCGGCCTGTCATAAACATGGCTATGCATAGAGACTCCAACAATCTGAAATAAATCTGGAAAAAATAAACGCGCTGAGAGGTTCAGCGACATGGCTTTGTCGAAAGCGGCTTAAGCCATTGGGGGGCGGTCAAGCCGGTAGGTCTGCCCCTTGTCAACCCAAGGCTGCAGCGTCACATTCCAGCTGTGTATCTGCGCGGGTGGAACGGGCCACGCCATTGGCAAACGATGTGACGTGTCATGCGAGTGATCCATGCTGTGATGGGGATGCGCTTCGGATGCAAACGCTGCAGCGTTGTTCGACATGGGCTCATCTAAATGCAGCTCATGCGCATGCCCATGCTCGAATTGATGTGAACTAGCAACTGCCACAACGACTGAATCGTGAGACTGCGACAACGGCGCAAGGCCGTGAGAACTTGTCATACCAAATGATGCCACAAGCATCCAAAGCGTCACCAACACCAGCATCAACCACTGTGTTCTAAGCATGGCTGTGCGGGAACGGTTCAACAAAAAGGGGGGTGTCATAGGGCATATACAAAAATGATGAATCACTATAACCTCCCCCTGGATGGTTACGATTTTCAATGACACAACGTCACACACACGCCTCGCACCCAGCCATCATCAAACGTTGAAAAAGAGCGAATGGCCACCTCTCTAGCCCTATCGATATGTTGTTAAAAGGGTGCACCTGCCTTGACATTGCCCAGCAGCTACAAGCAGTTGAGGTGGGCTGTGCAACAAGCAAAAAAGGCTTTGATCAAAGACCATATGGACCATTGCCTCACCAGACTTGTAGGCCTACTGACCGCAGATCGACAGCGCACTCTGAAATAGTTCAAAGACATGACACGTTATTTGTAGCGCTTGTTGTCTGCGTTTTTGTACAGCCAAGGTGCGTCATTTGAATCAATGCACCACAGTGTCTAAGAGCTTTACGCGCTAGCGGTATGCACAATCGCTCCGTATGATGTGTCGAAACTCAGCCAACATGACCACCAGCACAACACAACCAGCCGGCGACGAGTGCCTCATAGACTCCAAAGCCTCAGCCAAGCGACTGGGCGTTATCTTGGGAATTTCTATTTTGGGCAACTGCGGCATGTGGGTGCTGTCCGTGGTGCTGCCAGTCATTCAGCAAGAGTTCGGCGTATCCAGAGCACAAGCCTCTCTGCCCTACACCATCACCATGTTGTCGTTTGGTATAGGTGGTATTTATTTGGGACGTGTGGCCGACCGCTGGGGCATCAACCGTGTGGTTACGATTGGCGCTCTGGGCGTAAGCGCCGGCTTCATTCTGTCCGCCCTAGCCCCAAACATCTGGTGGTTTTGCCTAACGCATGGTGTTTTGATTGGATTTTTAGGCATCGCCAGTGGCTTTGTGCCACTGATGGCAGACACCGCGAGGTGGTGGCGCAAGTACCTAGGTATAGCCGTGGCCATCTGCGCCAGCGGCAACTACTTGGCGGGCACATTGTGGCCGCCCATCATTCAATTTGGCATTGGCACTGTGGGCTGGCGAGCGACTTACATGTGCATAGGCATTGTTTGCGGTGTTGGCATGCTGTTACTTAACCGGCTTATTCGCCAGCCGCCACCTGCAATGTCACTGGCAGCCACCACACACTTGGGCAAGACCATTGACCGATCAAGACCCTTTGGTCTGTCGCCGTCTCGCGCGCAGTGGGCGCTTGTAGTGGCGGGCATTGGCTGCTGTGTGGCAATGGCTATGCCCCAAGTTCACCTGGTGGCTTACTGCATGCAACTGGGCTTAAGCCCTCTCCAAGGAACCAGCATGCTGTCGTTAATGCTAGGCCTGGGCGTTATCAGTCGATTGCTGTTTGGCTGGATATCCGACCACATTGGCGGCCTAAAGACATTGATACTCAGCTCTGGCCTGCAGGGCTTGGCTTTGACGCTGTTTTTACCCTTTGACGGCGTGGTGTCGCTGTTCATCATTGCCGGCTTGTTCGGGCTGTTTCAAGGTGGCATTGTGCCCGCTTACGCCATCGTGATTCGAGAGTATTTTCCAATTACAAACATGGGCAACCGAATTGGGACCGTCATATTTGGAACATTGGCTGGTATGGCGTTTGGCGGGTGGATCTCAGGCAAGTTGTTTGATCTCACAGGAACTTACGCCGCAGCTTTTTTAAATGGCATAGCTTGGAACCTGCTGAATCTGACTATTTGCATATGGCTGTACTCGCGAACTAGACGGCACATCCCCCATGCCGGCTAACCCACACAGACCGCAGGGCTAGAAGCACACACGCTCAAGGGCTGGCAGGCTGTTTGACCAAACACGCGGTTTATAGCGGTTCTTTTGTATGTAAGAACCATTGCGCCACAACGCCAACCAGCGTTAAGCCCAACATCAACCAGCCAAGGTTGGTCGCACCATTGTGCGGAAACAAACCCACAGCGAACCCACCCAGCGCACCCAGCAACTGCTGCGTCACACCAGCCACTGCTGCGGCTGATCCAGCCAACATGGGTCTCAAGCCTACTGTTGCGGCCAGCACTGGGGGGACCAGCAAACCTTGACCTAAGCCAAACAGCATCAACGGCATCACAAATGCAAGCGGGGAATTCAAGCCTGCAAGCGCAAGCAACAACACCAGTACAACGCTAGACAGCGTTACGCCTTGACCCAATTGCATCATGCGTCGATTGCCCATGCGCAGCACAATGCGTGACGTGAGGTAACTCCCAGCAATGTACGAGCAAGGTACCACCATGATGTAAAAACCAATACCATCTGGCTTCACACCGTAGCTACCCAACACAATAGGCGCGCCACCTAAAAAGGCATAAAAGGTGGCCGTGCCCATAGCTAAAATGGCTACGTACAACAAGAACAACGGCTCTTTGAGCAGCGCCAGGTATGAAGACAACATCGTTTGCAGCCAATGCGTCTGTACTGCGTTGACTGTGTTGTGGCTAGGCAGTCCACGCCAAGCAGCTACCAGCAGCAATGCCACCATGGTGGCAATCACTACAAAGTTGGCGCGCCAGCCCAACTGCACATGCAACTGCCCGCCCACAATCGTGGCCAGCGGTGGGCACAGGCCCATCACCATGCCCACAAAAGCCATCACACGCGTGCGCTCTGGCCCTTCAAACAGGTCTTGCACCATTGCGCGCCCGACCACCATGCCAGCTGCGGCACCTGCCCCTTGCACAATGCGCCCCCAAATCAGCCACGTTAATGTCGGTGCCAACGCCGCCATCAATGAACCAATGAACGCGATGGTCATACCAAGCATCAACACTTTTTTGCGGCCCACACGGTCTGACAATGGCCCGTAAATCAATTGCAATACCCCGTAGGCCACCAAAAAACCACTGAACGTGAGTTGCACCGATGCTTGGCCGGCGTCGAATATTGCGCCCCACTCCTGCATAGATGGAAGACAAATGGTCATCGCAAACAAACCAAATGCCAGTTGTGCCATCAAGTTGGCTACCAACAGGGCGTCGGGTCGTTTTTTAGTCTGAATTGAAGTCGTCAATGGAGGGTCTACCAAATAAAAGGCTTGCTGCGAGGAGCACCGCCGCTGCCAGAACGCACATGCCATTGTGTTGGCATGTCATCACAAATTCGCACACATGAGCAGCACGCAGTGAACGCTGCAAAAGCACATAGACTACTCCTAAACCTTAGGTACCGCTTACACCGGTGCTCTCAAACTGTGTTCAGCATGTGCAACAAGCACCGATGACTGACACACTGGGGCTTTAGACAACAGGAGATGCCATGACACACGACCACCTTCACCAGCATGACGCGCCCTGGAAACATGATGGCGTTCGCGTCGTCTGCGCCAACCAACTGGACAGCAATGTGCCCAGCACACCCGGCATGGACCGCAAAGCCGCCATTAATTTTGCGCGTGTTGGCGCGCAAAAGCTGTGGGCCGGAACGGTGACCATCCATGCCGATGCGAAAACAGGCGCTCACCACCACGGCCACTTAGAAAGCGTTATTTACGTCGTAAAGGGCCGCGCTCGCATGCGCTGGGGCGATCAGTTGGAATTCACTGCCGAGGCTGGACCAGGTGACTTTATTTACGTTCCGCCTTATGTCCCTCATCAAGAAATTAATGCCAGCCCAACAGAGACGCTTGAATGTGTTTTATGCCGCAGCGATGGGCAAGCCGTTGCTGTCAACCTCGACATCGAGCCAGCAGAGAAACCAGAGCAAGTGCTGTGGATAGACCCAACCCACCCTACTGGGGGCGTGTAAGGTGTCGGGGGTGCGTTTCGTCACAATTTTCGGCCTGTCAGCTGCAGCACATACAGGCTACCGCTGCGCGGGGTGTCACCTGTTTTATTGACAGCCTAGGCAGGGACAAGCATAAACAACGTCCCAGCCCAATAAGCAGTTGCCGCGCTAAAAAGCCCCAACACCTGAACCAACACGGCCTAACAAACACCCTATATGTTGTGCGCGTTGCCGACACCAAGAGAATAATGAATATGACTGAGATATGGTTTGACAGCGCTGCCTCGCTGGCTCAAAAAATAAAAGCCCGCGAGATGTCTGCACGCGACGCACTTGAGATTTTTTTAGCACGAACGGAGCGCTTTAATGGGGCACTCAATGCCATCATTTGGCAAGACAATGACGCAGCTCGTGCCCGCGCCGATGCAGCAGATGCTGCATTGGCTGCTGGCGAGTATTGGGGACCACTGCATGGCGTGCCCGTCACAATCAAGGAAGCCTATGATTGGGTGGGCTCACCAAGCACATGGGGTGACACCTCATTCGCTAACAACTTCCCCCCGCGCAACGCACTGGCAGTTGATCGCTTGCTGAACGCAGGCGCTGTGATTTTTGGCAAAACCAATGTCCCACGGCATTTAGCTGATTGGCAAACCTTCAACAGTATTTACGGAACCACCAACAACCCATGGGATGTCACACGTGTACCGGGCGGTTCATCTGGTGGCTCAGCAGCGGCGTTGGCAGCCGGCATGACGGCGCTGGAGTTTGGCAGCGATATTGGCGCGTCTATTCGTAACCCCGCACACTATTGCGGCGTCTACGGCCACAAGCCAACATGGGGAGCGGTCAGGGCGCTGGGTGCGCTGTGGCCGGGGCAACGGGCAGAAGACGACTTGTGCGTCATTGGGCCATTGGCCCGCGCCGCTGACGATTTAGAAATAGCGTTGAGAGTCATGGCAGGCCCAGACGCACAAGACGGTGTCGGTTGGACGCTGCACTTGCCCCAAGCCCAACAGCGAAAACTGTCAGATTTCAAGGTCGGCGTCATGCTGACTGATCCCAACTGCGCTCAAGATGATGCGCTGACCTCCCAACTACAACACACGGTCGATGCGCTGGCCCGCGCAGGCGTCAAGGTGGTGGACGGTGCCCGCCCGGCAGTAGACACCACCGAAGCGTTCCGTACCTACCTGCTTCTCTTACGCAGCGCTACCGGTGCGCATGCAACGCCTGAAGAGTTGTCAGCACACCGTGCACGAGCGGACGCTGCTGCCCCTGACGATTGGTCCTATCACACCATGGTTGATCGAGGCGTCTCGCTGAGTCACCACGAGTGGTTAAAGCTCAACGAAAAGCGTTATCAAATGATGCAAGCGTGGGATATGTGGTTCGATGATTTTGACTTCTTGCTATGCCCCACGGCGGCATCAACAGCGTTCTTACACGATCACGAGGGCGTTCGCGCTGAACGAACGATTCCAATCAACGGTCGCCGTGAACCTGTAGTCGATCAATTGTTCTGGGCAGGCTATTCAAACATGGCCTTGCTCCCATCAACAGTTGCGCCTGCAGGTCTCACGCGTGATGGGCTGCCGTGTGGGCTGCAAATAGTTGCAAAGCGGTTTCATGACTTGTCATCCATACACTTTGCGCGACTGATGGCCGATGTTGTGGGAGGCTTTCAACCGCCACCTGGGTACTGAGGCCATTGCAGGCAGAGGCCCGACAGGCCTCGGCTAGCGCAATGCCTTATTCAAAATGAACGGTTAGGGGCAACGCCGCGATCCCGAAACGGGTGCGCCAAGTCTCACCTGCTTGAACAGGCCACGCATCGGTCCATGTACCCGTTGTAACCACATCGCCCGGCTGAATATCCCGCGCACCCGGACACTGACGCAGCTCATTTAAAAAATACACCAGGGCTCTCAATGGGCTACCTAAAACATCAGACCCGCGGCCTTGCTCGACCAATGCATCACCTCTAAAGAGCTGGCATGTAGATTGGGCCAACAGCGCATCCAACGCACCAGCTGTTGCAGCCAGTTCATTCATTGAAATTTTATTGCCCACCAACAACTGGCCATGTAAGCTGCCGTCCGCAACGGCTTGTGGCGCTTGAAATTTCCAGTCTTTCATGTGGGACTGCACAATCTCAAACCCCACGGCGACCCACTCTAGCGCATCAAAAATGCCGTTGGCATTTGCACCAGCTGTAGGTGTATGTTTAAAACCAAACACGATTTCGGGTTCAATTCTTGGCTGACACAACGTCTTCAAACTCACCCGCCCCTCGCCATTGCCATCGCAGAGCCTCAAAGTTGAATCCCATATTGCGCCCCATACAGGTGCATGCACGTTGTATGTGGGCCAAATGGTTGTGTTCGTAAAACCAATTTTGTAACCAGTTTGCAACTCGCCCCTTGCTTGTCTAATGCTGGCCACAGCCAGCGCAGTGGCATACGCATCGCCTATGCTGTGAATAGATCCGCCACTGCCGTCAGGCCATGGCAAGCCTGCGTCAAGGTGCTCAATAATCGCTTTGGGTTGCATGGTTGTACGCCAAGTAGTCAGTCAAGTTCAATTTACAGCAGCCAGCTCGACCAGTAGACCGCAGCAACACGACAGCGGCCGCTGCGATGTGGGCGAGTGTGATCACAACGGACAGCCCATGCAACCGCAGGAAACGCTTGCGCTGCCAATTGTGGATGGCACTGTTGATTGCTGGCATGAGCACGTGACGGGTTGGTAGGGTGGATGCAGCAATGCCAGTTGTTGCTAACACAAACAAATAGAACGGTGGAAACGCTTTTCTAATGCGCATTCTTGCCTCGTCTTGGGGCAGCGCTTTGAGCAGAAAGGCGGAAAATCCAACTGCAAACAACACCTTGCCCCCAAACAACCAAGCAGTCAACAGCAACGACACTGCGTGCAACAAACCGTTCATGGGTCTGCCACCATGCATGCTTGAAACGGGTCAGGCTTACACATAACGGCACATGCCAACAGCCGACTTGGAGCCGCGGTCTACCAGCCGCAGCCATACCGAGAGCAAGACATTGGGCTGGCCGCTCCAATGGGCGCGTGCGTCTTCTTTATGGGCGACTTCCTCTAATTGGCACTCAACCAACAGCGTGCGCAGGCGCAGCAAGTTTGTGGTTGCATCTGCTGGCGGCGATTGCGTCAGCAAGCTGTCAATCATGACGACTTGCTGCTCATAGTGGTGGTCGACAAAGGTCTCAACGATTTGAATGGTGGCGTACACTGCGGCAGGACCAAAACAGGCAGGTAATGCACCTGTTAACCACCCAGCAAGCCGCCATAACGGCAACAACCAGCTTCGCCAGTTGGTGGGTACGACTTGCTCCATCAACAACAAGTGCCGTTGTTCTGCCTCGAGATGGTGTCGTGCAAAATTGCGCAACCCAGGGTCGCGCGACATGGCCAGCACGCCGTGGTAGATCATCACAGCGCCTGTTTCACCGGCATGATCGGTACGCAGCTCGCGCAACAACCCAAGTGGAAAGCCAACCGCAGCCGCTTGGCTGCCATGAAGCAGTTGTTCAGTCTGTAAACGCGTCATGATGCATTGTGTTCAGGTACAGGTAAATGAATAACGTTCATTTTTACACCGCTATGGCAATAGCCTGCGTGTTGGCAACAATGTCCTCACGGCGTGGCGTGTCAGTACACCAAGGCCGACACGTGGCAAAACACATTCATTGGCATAGAGCTTGCTGTAGGTTTGTGGACATTGTTAATCACGTCTAAAGCGCACAGTTTTAATGCGTTTTGCACCAAAACAGTGCCGATTGGTTATTTAAAAGGAGACACACATGGAAACAGTAATCAGCAAGTACGAAGCACGTTACATCATGGCATCGGTGGGGCGCACGCAAGAATTTGACGAGTTGCTATATCTTGTGTTGCCAGACTTGGTCGAAGAGTGGGCCACCACAGGTCTTGCTTTGTCGATTGAGCATTGCTTCGTCAAAAAAGGGAACGCTTGTTTGTTGCGCATAGATTGCATAGGCGCTGACAACGTTGAGCAGCAATTGGTGTTGTTGAACGGCGACAAGAAAACACTCGCTGTGTTTCCGCACCAAGGTCGCCCATCAGTCGTCTCTTTGAATCAGTTTAAGAAACACATGAGTGATGTGATTGTGATGAGCGCCAAGCGCATGGAGCAACAGGTTAACGCCCTGCCTCAATTGGCTTAGTCGACAGCAACTGCAGACTTACAGCTTTCAAGAAATCGATCTGGGCACGTGATTCAGGCCCAGACCCATGCGCATTGACATGCATTGTTGCGACCTCCAGGCTATAGCCCTTGAGCAGCAATACAGCGATAGCGAAGCAACCTGTTCTGCCAACGCCTGCCGCGCAGTGCACCAACACGCTATAGCCACCGTCTAGTAAAACAACAACTTGTTGGACCTTGGCCACATACGCCGCGCAGTCTTGCGCGACGCCGTAGTCCGGAACCGGAAACAAGTCAAAGTGCCAGTCTCGATGGCTGTGTATGGCAGTTTCGTACGCAAGCGATATGTCATGAATTTCGCGGCGCATTGCCAAGCACACCACATGCGTGATGCGCAAGCGCGCAACTTCCCGCAAAGACGTGGACACAGGCTCGCCTCTCCCAGGCATGGCGTGCAAATACAGACCTCCCTTGCAAGGCAAGGACAACAAGCGAAAGAAAGGGCTGAGGGGCACCGTTGCAAGCGGGTTCAAAGTTGCGTCTCCTAACGCCAGACTACGTCTGACCAGTGGCCTATTGTGGCCCTGCGATATGACAGTTACATGGCACGGCCATGGCATGTGACAGCACCGCTGATTTGCGCCACATCAACACGCTGCTCCTGCACAATGGGTTAAAACCTGTCAGATGAATGTGACACATATGGTAGTTTTCCATTGTGTTGTCGAACGACTGTGGCGTTACTGTATCTCTGTATTCGCCGCACTGTTATCCAACACCAACCACCTATTGGCCCCATGGAAAATACACGTATTGTGCGCTGTCCTGAGCGCTACCCGAACAGGCGCATCACGTAGGTAAAATGAACAACCCTTCGCCCACTACCGGTGAAAAAATCTTGAAAGTTCTTTATGTTTGAAACAGCAATTGCGGGCAGTTTGCCCAAGCCAGAGTGGTTGGCAGAAACTCAAAAACTCTGGCCTAAATGGGTGCCGCAAGGCGATGCGCTGCAGCGGGCCAAGGCTGACGCCACCCTGATTTGGATCAAGGCGCAAGAGGATGCCGGTTTAGACGTGATTGGCGATGGTGAGCAGGCGCGCCAGCACTTTGTTCATGGCTTTTTAGAAGCCGTCGAGGGCATAGATTTTGACAACAAGGTCACGATGGGCATTCGAGACAACCGCTACGAGGCTCAAGTGCCACAAGTAATCAGCGCCCTGCGCTTAAAGGGTCGTGTACATGCCTTTGAAGCCCAGTTTGCCCGCGCGCACACCAAACGCAAATTGAAATTTACGCTGCCTGGCCCCATGACCATTGTTGACACGGTTGCAGACCGTTTCTACGGGGACCGCATCAAAATGGCCATGGCTTTTGCCGAGCTGTTAAACGAAGAAGCTTTGGCCTTGCAAGCCGATGGCGTAGACATTATTCAGTTCGATGAGCCAGCCTTCAATGTGTACATGAAAGATGCAGCCGATTGGGGCGTACAAGCGCTGGAGCGTGCCGCCCAAGGTCTGACTTGCAAAACAGCTGTGCACATATGTTACGGCTACGGCATCAAGGCCAATGTAGATTGGAAAAATGCACTGGGCCACGAATGGCGACAGTACGAGGCAGTCTTTCCTGCGCTGGCCAACAGCAGCATTGACCAGGTAAGTTTGGAGTGCTTTAACTCACACGTTCCCATGGAATTGATGAAGCTGTTGGAAGGCAAGGAAGTCATGGTCGGCGTTATTGATGTGGCAAGTGAAGCCATTGAAACCGCTGAGGAAGTGGCGGACACCATTGGACGCGCCTTACAGTTTGTCGCCAGAGAGCGGTTGATTCCTTGTACCAACTGTGGGCTAGCTCCCATGAGCCGCGACATCGCAATGGCCAAGTTGAAAGCGTTGGGCGATGGCGCCGCATTGGCCAGGCAGCGCTACGGCTCGTGAGCATGCGCCAACAGCCTTGAGCTTGTTGTGCGTCACCCTTGAATGACATGTCTATGCAATACCACTTGAACGGCTACTCCCCAGGCAACCCAACGGCAACGAGGCTTAAGCAAGCAACAGACACAACCAACACCAGTCTTCCAAAAGAAGTCGACGTGCTGATTGTGGGTTGTGGCCCCGCTGGGCTGACGTTGGCCACCCAGTTGGCTGCATGTACAGACATAACAACCTGCATAGTGGAGCAAAAGTCTGGCCCGCTTGAAAAAGGCCAAGCAGATGGCGTGTCGTGCCGCAGCATGGAAATGTTCAACGCCTTTGGTTTCGCCCATAAGCTTTTACAAGAGGCTTACTGGGTCAATGAAACCACGTTTTGGAAACCCGACCCGCTTGACGCGCAGCGCATTGTTCGTGTGGGACAAATTTATGACACTGAAGATGACTTGTCAGAGTTTCCCCACGTCATCCTCAACCAAGCCCGTGTACACGACTTCTATTTGGAAGCCATGTACAACGCGCCCACAGCTTTAGAGCCACATTACGCGCGCCGCTTGTTGGACCTCGTGGTCGATGAGGCTGCAGGTCCGCTAGACCACGCAGTTACAGCGCGCTTTGAAGCTACAGGTGATGGGCAGGAGGGCGTGACTGAAACCGTCAAGGCACGCTTTGTCGTGGGCTGCGACGGTGCTCGCAGCCGCGTTCGCAAGTCTATGGGGCTTGAGCTGCACGGGGACTCGGCCAATCAAGCGTGGGGGGTGATGGACATCTTAGCGGTGACTGACTTTCCTGATGTTCGGATGAAGGGGCTCATACAGTCGCACGATCAAGGCTCGATTGTGTTGATTCCACGTGAAGGTGGCTACCTGGTGCGCATCTATGTAGAAATGGACAAACTCGACAAGTCGCAGCGCGTTGGTGAGCGAAACATCACAGTGGAGGCGATTATTGCCAAAGCCAACCGTGTATTGCGGCCCTACCAGTTGGATGTTAAACAAGTCGTGTGGTGGTCTGTGTACGAGATTGGTCAACGCTTGACGTCGTCGTTTGACGACGCGGCATTGCCAAAGCACACCGCACGCCACCCACACGTGTTCATTGCAGGCGATGCTTGCCACACCCACAGTCCTAAAGCTGGACAAGGCATGAATGTGTCCATGGGAGATGCGTTCAACCTAGGCTGGAAACTGGTCGCGGTCTTGCGCGGGCAAAGCCAACCCGCGTTGCTGCGCTCTTACTCTGAAGAGCGTCAAGCAGTGGCGCAAGACCTCATCAACTTTGACCGCGAATGGGCGGGCATTCTCAGCCACAGACCTACAGCAGGTGCGCACAACAAGACGGACGGTACAAGCGAAGAAACCTTTGAAAGCTACTTCATCAAGAGTGGGCGTTACACCGCTGGAACTGCTGTGCGTTATGCGCCATCCATGCTGACAAGCACAAAAGAGCACCAACACTTGGCAACAGGTTTTGATATTGGTACGCGCTTACATTCAGCACCGGTGATGCGCTTGGCAGATGGCAAGCCTATGCAACTAGGGCATGTTGTGCAAGCCGATGCACGGTGGCGATTGCTTGTATTTTCAGATGCATCGGCACCTACACCACTCAGCGCCATGGGCCGACTGTGCACATTTTTGAACGACTCACCCGACTCACCTGTGCGACGACACACGGTACAAGGCAGCGACATCGACAGTGCTATTGATGTCAGGGCCATTTTTCAGCAGAGCAACCGGGCGTTGGAGATCAACGACACACCTGCTTTTTTGAGGCCATGTAAAGGCTCGTTGGGCTTGACAGATTACGAAAAAATGTTCACCCCAGACCTAAGAGGCGGCAAAGACATCTTCGATATGCGAGGCATTAACAGGCGTTTGGGCTGCATGGTGGTTGTGAGGCCAGACCAATATGTGGCTCACGTTTTGCCGCTGGATGCTTATGAGCAACTCGCCGCCTACTTCAGTGCAATTCTCAACACCGCGGATGTACAGGGCGACTGATAGCTAATACATGGCGGGGCGAACTAGATAAAAAAGGCTCTTTACCGACTGAAGATAAAGAGCCCTTGGGATTACATACCTAAAACTTTTTTGGCCTCTGCCAACAATTTCATTGAATCTGAATGTTTGCCAGACTTGTGAGCTGCCTCGCCATCGGCACGAAGTTGCATGGCTTTGGCTTTGTCGGCCTCCGAGATGCTTGTCATGGCCGACATCTTTGCATCAACTGCCTTCATCTCACCAGGACAACCGTGGGCAAAAGCCGCTGAAGATGAAACAACCAACATGGCCGCTAGAAATGATTTTTTCATACAATACTCCAAAAAGTAATAGTCTTTAACTACAAAAAATACCAAATAATACCAATGAAAATAAATTGTACTACAGGGTTGTAGACAATCAAGTGATGGTTACTTGGGCATCAACACTGTGTCAATGACATGAATGACACCGTTGTCAGCCACAATGTCGGTCTTGATCACTTTAGACATATCAACTTTGACACCATACGAGGTCGTAACCGTCAACTCTGAACCCTGAACAGTTTTGACCTTACCGGCTTTAACATCCGCTGCCATCACTTTGCCCGCTACCACGTGGTAGGTGAGCACTGACGTAAGTTTGGCCTTGTCTTTCAACAACGCATCCAAATCAGCTTTTGGAATCTTAGCGAAAGCCTCATCAGTGGGCGCAAACACTGTAAATGGACCTGCCCCCTTCAGCGTGTCCACCAAACCAGCAGCGCCAAGTGCTGCTGCCAATGTTTTGAAACTGCCAGCGGCAACCGCGGTGTCAACGATGTCTTTGGCCTGCACTGCGCAGGCAAGACCTAAAGCCAATACGGCGGTAACGATAGTTTTTTTCATACAAATCTTCACAAGTTGGTAGATACCAGTGCGCCAAAAATGTGGCACAAATCGATTATTCATAATAAAAATTTCCACGTTTTCATGTGGTCATTCTTATTAAAAACCCTTTAATACCAACTTGTATTGACAGGCCTACAACTCGCCACGGGCATCACCTCACGGTACTGGCCCAAGCCTCATAACGTGCTTTGGTTTCCTCATTGGGTGGGTACAAACCGGGTAGCGGTATGCCTTCATTAACCTGCGTCATGATCCAGCCTTCGAGACGCTCTTGTTCTACCGCAGCCTCGCAAACTGACGCTAATAAATCAGCAGGAATCACCACGGCGCCATCTGCGTCGACTACCACCACGTCATTGGGTATAACTGCCACGCCACCACAACCGATGGGTTCTTGCCACGCCACAAACGTTAACGACGCCACTGAAGCAGGTGATGCGGTACCTTGGCACCACACGGGTAAGCCTGTAGCTGTGACGCCGTCAATGTCACGTACAACGCCGTCTGACACCAACGCAGACACGCCACGTTTTTGCATACGGGCACACAAAATATCGCCAAAAATACCCGCATCCGTCACGCCCATGGCATCCACAACAGCAATACAACCTGTAGGCATCTGCTCTATGGCCGCACGCGTTGATATAGGTGATGCCCAAGAAGCAGGCGTGGCCAAATCTTCTCGCGAGGGCACAAATCGCAAGGTAAATGCACGGCCAACCAGTCTGGGCGCATCAGGCTGCATGGCCTTGGCACCGCGCATCCACACATTGCGCAAGCCTTTCTTCAGCAGCACGGTGGTCAGTGTTGCGGTTGTTATGCCTTGTAACAACGCGACCCATTTGGGATCTAACGGCTCTGGTAGCACACCCATAGAGAATTCCTTTTTTTGGCAAACAAGATGTTGTTAAGCCTAATGTGCATACGGCGTTTTAACAACCCCTTGTGTGACATCGACAGCTAACAACCGCGACACGTACATCTTTGTGAAAACGGCAGATGTTGTTACCCTAAATAATGGTCAATTTATAGTGCTTGAACGCCCCTACCGCTGAAGAGAAAGACAATATATGAACGTAATGATTGCTAGGCTAAATCATGAGACAAACACTTTCTCCCCCATCAAAACCACCATCAAGTCGTTTGGTAGCGATGGCCCGTTGTATGGAGAAATGGCATACAACGCTTCAAAAAATACGCGTACCGGTATCGCCGCATTTATAGATGTGCTCGAAGCAGCGGGCCACCACATTGTGGTGGCTTGCAGCGCAACCTCTAACCCCAGCGGCACAGTGTGTGCCCAAGCCTACACGCACCTGTGCAACACCATTGTTGAGGCCGCTGGTGGCTGCGATGCGATTGCGTTGGACCTACACGGCGCCATGGTTGCTGAAAACTCAGACGATGGTGAAGGTGACCTGCTCGAGCGTTTGCGCGCCAGCCATCCGGATGTGCCAATTGCAGTGGCGTTCGACCTGCATGGAAAGATGACCGACAAAATAAGTAACAACAGCGATATCGTCGTGAGCTTTAAAACCTACCCTCACATTGACATGTACGAAACAGGCGCTCAAACGGCTAAGTTGCTGGTAGCGATGATGCTCAAGCACATTCAGCCAACCATTGCTTATCGGCGGTTGCCACTCATGTCGAACACGCTGTGCAGCAGAACCGACCTTGGACCCATGCAAGAAGCGGTTGCCATGGCGCGCGCAGCCGAAGCGCATGGCATGTTGTCTGTTTCAATATTGGCTGGGTTTGCTCTGGCCGATATTGCTGCGCCGTGTATGAGTGTGGTTGCCGTGGCGGACAACAACCAAGCGGCAGCCGATGCGGTGGCCCAAGACATCGCCAACTTTATCTGGGCCAACCGTGACGGCTTTACGCACAACAATGAACCTTTGGCTACATCTATTGCCAAGGCAAAAATAATAGCGATGAGGCCTGGAACAGGACCGGTCTTGCTACTGGATCATGGCGACAACTGCATGTCTGGTGGCACTTGTGACGATATGAATGTACTTCACGAGGCTATCAACCAAGGGCTAGAAGACATCGTAATGGGGCCTATCTGCGACCCGCAGGCTGTGCAGCATATGGTTGAGGCAGGCTTGAACGCAACAGTCTCGCTTGAGATAGGTGACAAAGTGCCGCTGACACAGCTTGGTATCGTCAACACCCCACGCACGCTCACTGGTGTTGTTCGCCATATCACCGATGGGCAGTATGTGATGACTGGCCCAACTTATACGGGCCAACGTATTTATATGGGACGAACAGTCTGCCTAGACACGGCGCAAGCCAAGGTAATGGTCACTGAAACACCGCAAGAACATTGGGATCTTGGGATATTCACCCACATCAACATAGACGTCACACAACACCGCTATTTGATACTGAAGTCGCGTATGTATTGCAGACCAGTATTTGCACCCTTGGCCAAAGCCATTGTTGAGTGTGATGGCGGCGGAGTCACAGGGGCCGACTACACACGGTTTCCATATACAAAGCTCACACGTCCCGTCTACCCGTTCGATACCGATACAACCTGGACAGGCCACCCGCACAGCGGTTGACAAAGACCGTGTTTACCAACCAAAGTTGCCGCTTGTGCTACGCAAGCGCGAGTTCAACTGGGCTATGGCAGTCGGATGGGTAGGCTGCAGTGTCTGGCCGGTGATAGGCTGCATGTTGCCATCGACCACACGCGACATCAGTTGCTGGGCTGTTGCCAGGTGCGGCAATAAAACACCATAAAAATATATATGCTGTGCATCAGCAATTAAAACGGATGGGAAATTTTCTATGTCCACATCGGCCATCACGTCCGCATGGTCCTCAATATCAACCCACACGAAATCAACACCATGCGCGTATTGTTTGCTCAGCAGGTTGAACACGTCAGCGTAAGCGCCACAGGCGCTACACCACGCAGCACAAAAGCAATAAAAAACCAAACGGTCAGGCGAATTCAACATGTATCACTGAGCCATAGAACAATGTCCGCCGCTGGAGGCTTGACCTGAGCCCGCAGCAACAAGCGGGGGTTCGTTGCGCACATTAACGGGGTCTGACGTGTTGAAGTCCCACGCCAAAAAACCCAGCAGCAGCAGCCAAAAGACAATTTGTAATTTGTGTGTCGTAGACATACCGCCTCTTAAAACTGGAAATGGCGGCGCACACGCACCCCAATTAGCGTACCCGCGAAGGCCAACGGCAACCACAGCCAACCGTGCAAACTGCCCGTAGATATACCACTGAGCATCGCACCAATATTGCACCCGAAGGCCAACCGTGAGCTGTAACCCATCACAAAGCCCGCCGCCAGACCAATGGCCCACTGCTGCGTGGTCAACGTTTTACCAGAGGATGAGGCTGTGGCCGATACCCACAAAGCGCCTCCTAAAATGCCAATATTGGTAACAGTGGTGACATCCATGAACACCGTTTGCGTCAGCCGTTGGGCATTGCCAGCCTGAGACCAAAACGCGCTCACAGTGGGATCAAAAGAGCCTGTTGCCACAGCCACCTTAGCCGCCCACAAGCCCAACCCATACACCACCCCCCACGGCTGGCCTGCCAACAACAAATTCAATGTTGCCAACACAGCCAGTGCCACAGCGCCCCACAGCCAGCGCTTGTCAACCCACGTCCGCCCGGTACCGACCCACCAACGTACGGCCAACATCAACACAGCCAACAGAGCCAAGGTCACACCCAAGGCACCCGATGAGCCGAACTCTTGCGACAAACTCACTGGCGCGATTTGTCCCAACGACAACCAAAAATCCAGATGCACAGAACCTAAAAAACTACCCAGCGCAAACAGCGGCAAAATCCCCATATTAAGAGGCACACCCAGGCCCGCTTTGTACAAGCTGCCTGAGCCGCAACCATCGGCAATTTGCATGGTCAAACCAAACACAAACGCTCCGACCAACAAGCTGAAGCTGGGTGGACCCAGTGCAGCTTGAAGCTCAGTGAACTGGCCCAGCAAAGGCAAGGCCGCCAGACTGGCCAGTGCCAACAACAACACTTGCCCCGTAACACCTTGCGGATCGCGTTGCTCAATCAGCTGGCGCCATCCAGTGGTAAAACCAAACCGAGCACCCGCCAGGGCAGCCCCCATGCCTACACCCACGAGCATCAGCACGGCTTGGCGAATGGACACCTCAAGGGCCAGAAAAATGAAAAAAGCACTCAACACAAGCGCCAACGGGAGGCGTTTCATTAGAAAGTTTTCGCGGCCCACAACTTGACGTCAATCAACAACTGCTTGGGACGGCTGGGCACGTTGGCCATGGGCAAGCCGCTGGGGTCTTTAGACCACTCAACCATAGAGCCGGCATACATTTTGACGTTTTTTTGGCCCAACACCTCAGACATTGCAAACCAATTGGTAGCGGCCCAGTGGCCGGTATTGCAAAAAGAAACGGTCTCTTTGGAGGGGTCAATCGGACTGGCCGCTGCTATTTGCTGCGCTTGTCCTAGATCCACAAAGTTGGAGGTGCCGGGCACAAACCACTTGCTGTTTTCTAAGTTCACAGCACCAGGCAACGTACCTGGAACTGTGGCGCCAGCGTGGCGGGTATTGCCTTCAAAAAAATCAGCAGGGCGTGCATCGATCAACACTGAATCACCGGACTGTATGCGCTGAACCAACTCTTCTTTGGTGGCCACCAAACGGGTGTCAATTTGAGGCTGGAAGCTGCTGGCTACCACTGATGGAACACTGCTATTTTGTGGCAAGCCTGTCACCATCCAACCCTTCAAGCCACCGTTGAGTACTGACAAATCAGTCAGACCAAGTACTTTCAGCGTCCAATAGACGCGGGCCGATGCGCCAAAGTCCGTCGCATCAGCGCCGCTGGATACCACCACGGCGTGGGTGCTGGGTGTGAGACCCAAACTCTGCACCAAAGCAGTCAATTTGGGCAGATCAGGTAAATCGCCAGGGTTATTGGCTGGGCCACGCCACTTGCCGTAAGGCGCGTTCAACGAACCAGGGATGTGGTTGGCAGCGTAAGACTTGGGGTCACGGATATCAATCACGCGAACATTGGCATCAGACAACTTAGCCTGCAACGCGGCAGGGCTTAGCAGTGGTTGAGCGACAGCCAAGGTGGCAGCGGTGGCGGCAGCGGCGAACACCACACCTGCGGCCAAAGTAGATAAGAGCTTCATACGGTCAACTTTCATGGGGATATTGCAAAACATAACGCCAGTGTGGGTGCGTTGCACTGAAAGAGGAACGATTTTTAAGTTGGTTGCTTATAACCAAATTGATATAAGTAAAAAAATAAAGTCCACGCACCAAGGCCATGCCGTGTTAGCCCAGTTGAGACACAAATTGTTTAATTTCGGTATTGACCAAGTCCGCATGTGTCATAGGCCCCATATGGCCTACACCTGACAGTTGCACGCATTGGACATGTGGCAGCGCTGCGCACATTACGCGCGCGACGGCTTGTGCCGCAGGCGTTGTGTCGCTGCCAAATAAATACAGCGTTGGCAAGGTGATCCGTGCGATGTCGCTCACTAGCAGAGGCTCGTTAAACAAGGCGTGACTCCACTTGGCGATGTCTTTAATCGACAGCAATATGCCCTTCTTGTAGTGTGCTGGCGTGGCGTCCCAAGCACCCGCACCAGACCAGTAGTCAATAAACACACGCGCTGCCGTGTCCATATCGGCGCTTAAAACGGCCAACTTGGCCCTGTCCGTCACCTCGACCACGGCGTCCATGTTTGTTTGCTCTGCCTCTACTTGTTTGAGCACTGCAAACAGTGTGGGCTCATACAACACCATCGCTTTAAATTTGTCTGGTCGCATCACCGCTGTTTTTAACGCAACAGCACCGCCATAGGAATGACCAACAACAACGGTGTCATTGCCCATCTGATCCAACACCGCATCCGCCAGCGCGGCCTCATCGGCCAACGTTAAATTGCGCGGGGAGTCCCAAGGCATTGTTTTGCCTGCACCGTAAGAATCAAGCGCGCACACCCGGTACCCTGCGCCCAAACTATCCATCAACCCGCGCCATTGGCTGGAGTTGCTGCAGTTGGAATGGAAACACACAACGCCGGGGCCTTGGCCCTGTTCACGGTAAAAAGCTGATGACATTTTTTCTCTATGACTTTGTAAAAATGAAACGTTTTTTGAAACACAAGACACGACCATTTCAGCCAACACAAGCCTGCAGGTGATGACCAAGTCGGTAAAAAAAGGGCAGCTTACCAGCTGGGCTAAGTGGCCTCAAATAGGGAAAGATTAAAAAGGGTCTGAAGTTGTCCGTTATGCGTGCACAGGCTGGAGTGTCACGCTGCCCAACATAATGGGTTTGACCAGTATTTTGTAACTGTCTAGGTCAAAATCTGACGCTTGTGTAAACACTGGCAGGCTGTCGCTATTTGCCTTTGAGCAGCTGGTGCCCAAATAACACCAGTTGTTGATGCGGTGCTTTTGCACCCAGGTGCCAGCCACCTCAACCAAGTCAATTGCGCCATCAAATGGCCACTGCTCTACTTGCGAATCTATGAGCGCAGACAAGAGCCTGGCATCGTGCTGCGCTCTGCTCTCGCGGCCCACACAGACCCCTAAGCACGTTTTAATTTGAAGCCCAAAGCAGCCACGCATGGCGCTTGTCTCAAAACCCAAGGCGCACAGGCACAACATGTGTTGTCGGGCCAGTTCTTTCAGTTTGGACTGCGCCGCGCGTGGGGAGGAAAACAAACCAAAGAGGCCAGGCGTTGCGCCTAAGTTGACGGATGAACTGCTGACAAATTCTGGGGTTATGCCCAGCGCTGTTGACTGCAACCGAATGGAGCACAAACTTCGAAGTCTGCGCAGCCGCTGATTGAACAATGGATGTTGCGTTTTAATCATGCGCGACTCTAAAAGCAATGCACCAATCTCACCTGCAGTTTGAATAAAGTCAACGCGGCGTGTTTGCGACATCATGCGCACCTCATCGACCGCACGCAAGTGGCTCATGACCCGGCTGCGAATGTCAACGCTTTTGCCAATGTACAACGGCAAACCACCCTCCCCTCTAAAGGTATAGACGCCAGGCGAACGCGGCAAAGCGGCCATATCGGCGGGTGCAATGGCGTGCTGCAATGGAGATGTGGTGGACATGGCTGATAAATGACTGGGTGTCTAGATAACCGCGCTCAAAAAAAGTGCGCAACGTATGGGGGCCCCAATTGGTCTGGCTTCGAAAGCTTCATCATGTTACGTCCTTGACAATTAGGACGGTATTTTGTGTGTCTTTTTTGTTGTACGCCTTGCCCCTATCTGCGCAGAGACCAAACTGTGCAGATGACTCATAGGTTAAAAGATAACACCACAATTTTGTGCTGACAGATACAGCTGACAGACCGGGCTGAGACGGGCTGAGGCGGGCTTTGAAGAAGTAAAATTCTAGGGCGTTGGGAGTCTAACCTGGCGACATTGAAACATAAAGAGGTACCTCCATGCCATCACCACTGAACAACTTGCTCATACTGACTGGGGCTGTCTGGTTGAATCTTGCGCACGCGCATACGGTTGGCAATGACCATTGCGATGAGGCTTATTTCACCCAAGAGGCCAGCGGCGTTCGCTGCAGTGACCGACATATTACATTTTCGTCGATAGGTCTTCCGGCTAAAGATCACACGTTGATGCGGGGCATCACGGCGACCAACCAACAGTTTCCAGTGGCACACGACTACCAGTTTAAGATCGCTCGTCAGCCCACAGTTGCGACTCGAAAAATAAAACCAGACTCTGGCCCAATTGGTGTTGCGGTGAATGGCGTTCCGTTATTTGACCCCACCACGCAAGGCCCAGTTGACCGTGCAACGGGGTTACGTCCCAACGCGTTGGCAGCAGGTGAGTTGGATGCATGTGGCGGACATGCAGGTCGTGGCGATGATTACCATTACCACACAGCACCGCTGTGCTTAATTCAACAGTTGGGGGAAGTGGCCATTGAACAAGAGAAGCGACCCATTGGCTTTGCAATGGACGGCTACCCCATCCATGCTTTGGGCTGGTTTGACAAAGCCAACGCCGTAGAAAACGAGCTAGACGCTTGCCGCGGCATGGTGGACAGCACAGGGCAGTATTTTTACAACGTTAAAACCACGTCTGACTGGGACATACTTAGTTGTTTTAACGGCGAGCCAAGAGGCTTTGCCAAAGACCGGTTTGACATGCGACTCAACAAAAATGGCAAGGAAATAACGGGTTTGCCGCTTCGCATGAGCGTGAGCTCTTACACAGATCAAGTGGTTGGCAATGACGTTTGTAGGGTGATGCAAGGCACGCTTCAAAAAGAACAGCTGCTGACGACCGATGGGTCAGTGACTGAGCTGAGAAATGAGGAAGTGACCATTTTCTACTGCAATGCAAACTGCTACGGCAATTTTGAGGAAGCCGATAGACGACCAACGTTTAGAGGCCGCGTTGCGTATTACGAGCTAGAGACGTCAGCCTGCCCAGCAGCTGTTGATGTGTCGTCATTCAACACAACGTTTGCATACTTTGGCCCAGCGCAGACTTACAAAGGCAAACAGTCGACCAAGAAGAAACAATGACCTTCCAGTTGTGCTGCGCGTGTGACCTGCCACGCATGCACGCATTAAGCTGAACCAGCCTAGACCGCTGCCAGTTGTGCGCGTAAAAAAGCCACATTGACCACCAAGCCCGGTAACAACCACTGGAACAACTTAACGACTTCCAGTACCTCTTGACATGGCGCATCGCGCTTGGCTGCAGCGACCAAGTCTGCAACAGTCAAACCGCTGGGGTTGGGCAGTGCGCTTGCCAACGCAACGGCCTTGTCGTGAACGACCTTAACAGCAGGCTCGTAGGACTCACTTAACGCGGCCTGCCTCAAATCAGCCCACCCCGCGTTGAAACAACTGGGCCAACGGGCGAAAGCGCGGTAGTCCGTGTTGACAAATGGCAGCCCCAGCGTTGCTCGAATATCGGCATACACAGCCCGCGTAGTAGGGTCTGCGTGGTGTTGCTCAATGAGTATGGGCTTGGCACACCTTGCTACAGGGGAGGTGCGCAGCGATAGCGCGGCGCCAGTGCCAGTGCCAGTGTTCCAATCCTGCCCCTCCAGCAGCAACCTCGCACGTGTAGCCAGCAGCACATAGGCCATGTTGCCCGCAGAAAACACCTCGTTGCAAGCCCTTACCTCATCAAGCTCTGCAGGGCTGTAGCCCATGGCCTGCAGGTGGGGTAACACGGATGGCGGCTGCAGCAACTGCGCTTGAACCTCGGCTACACCACGCAACTCTTTGCATGCATCATCAAAGTCTTGAGAGACAACAACAGGCTCGAACCCTGACCACAACTGTTTATAAAAATGTGGGTAATGGGCAAAAGCCATAGCCACGACGCCCATCCAAGGCACACCAAACCCGTCCATGGTCCGTGCATAGACGGCTGATAACGTGTCATCTGCCGCGTACTCTGGCACAGGTCTGATAGCAGGAATAGGGGTAGGTTTGCTGCGCAACATTGTTGGAGTACTCAGGTTGTAACGCGCCAAGATACACAACATATGCATCAATTGCTGGCACACACAAAAGTATAGGGGTTGATACCGTCGAGCGTCTACACTGACTGCATGATCAGACCACAAGACCAGTTTATTCACGTGCAGGGCTTCAAGGTACGGTATTGGACCATGGGCACTGCTGGCTCAGTGGTCGTGCTGATCCACGGCATATCGTGTTCGGTGGCGGAGTGGGCGCACAACATAGAAGCGCTGTCACTTGAGCACACGGTTTATGCAGTGGACCTGTTGGGCCATGGGCTCAGCGACAAGCCCTCAGACTGGCCTTATAGCGGCGAAGCAAGTGGCCAGTTTGTGCTCGACTTTATGAGCGCATTGGGTACAGGGCAAGCCCACTTGGTTGGCAACTCAATGGGCGGACTCGTGGCGCTAGAAGCTGCAGCACTGGCACCACAGCGCGTGTTGTCGCTAACATTAGCGGCACCTGCTGGCCTGGGGAAAAAGACCCTGTTGAACTTCAGGCTGGCCAGCTTGCCAGTCATAGGCGAGTGGCTAGCCAGGCCCAACCTGGCAAGTATGACCCTGGTATGGCGCATGGCGTTTGTAGACAAGTCACATGTCACGCCAGCCATCATTGCCGACAAAGTGGCGCTGGCAAAGCTGCCAGGTGCCACAGCCGTGTTTTTAAAAATACTGCGCACTGGCATCTCTTTTAACGGATTTTTGCCAGGACCCATGGCTGTCTTACATGACAAAGTGCGACAAATAAAAACACCAGCGTTTGCCATTTGGGGCAAGCAGGATGTCTTTTTGCCCGTAGAGCAATTAGGTGTGCTGAGCAGTCTCATGCCTCAAACCGAAACGTGGGTCATAGACGCGTGCGGCCATGTGCCCATGATCGAACACGCCAGCGCATTCAACCAGCGCGTGTTGGCGTTTATCCATGCCACAGAGAATAGGGCAACTATATGACTGCTGGTGCCACACAGACAGACCACCAACGAGTCTTGTAGGCGCTTGACGTTTGCAACATTGTTGATGAATATGTGGTTTTGAACTGTATATGGGTCAGGTTGACTTGCCCCACACACCTAGCTGATTTAAACCACACGTAAGGGCTGACATGACAACTTCAACTCAAGCTTTTTGGGCTGCACGAGACTTGCTGATACGGCACAGAACCGACTATGAAGCGGCAATACGCGAGTTCACTTGGCCACAACTTGATGCGTTCAATTGGGCCATTGATCACTTCGACCAAATGGCAATTGGCAATCACCGCACTGCCCTGCATATTGTTGAAGAAGGTGGCGACGAGTTACAACTCAGCTTTTCTGACATGTCTATGCGGTCCTCGCAAGTGGCAAACTTTTTGCATGCACAAGGCGTTCGCAGAGGGGACAAGATACTGATGATTCTTGGCAACGAAGTGGCGCTGTGGGACACCATGTTGGGAGCCTTCAAACTGGGCGCTGTGGTGATTCCAGCAACCTCGCTGCTCACCGACACAGACATCGTAGACCGCATGACGCGCGGCGAGGTCAAGCACGTGGTGGTGGGTTCAGCTCAAACACACAAATTTGCGTTGGTCACGCAGGCATTCACAAGGTTGTGTGTCGGTGCACCGCATGACGGTTGGATCAACTTTGATGCCGCTTATAACGCGCCGACTGCATTTACACCACAGGGGATTACGTACGCACAAGACCCCATGCTGCTGTACTTTACATCCGGTACAACCGCACTACCCAAGCTGGTGTTGCATACGCAGCAAAGCTACCCAGTTGGGCATTTGTCGAGCATGTATTGGTTGGGTTTAATGCCTGGCGATATGCACTTGAACATCTCCTCTCCCGGGTGGGCTAAGCATGCGTGGAGTTGTTTCTTTGCGCCTTGGATTGCAGGCGCAGGTATTTTTATTTACAACACAGCCAGATTCAATGCACCCGCGTTGCTAGAGCAACTAAGCAAGCGTCCTATCACCAGTTTGTGCGCAGCGCCAACAGTTTGGCGCATGTTGATTCAAGAAGATTTGGCCAGCTACCGCGACAAATTGCAGTTACGCGAAGTCATCGGCGCTGGTGAACCACTCAACCCTGAAATCATCGAACAAATTCAAAACAGTTGGGGCTTAACACTGCGCGATGGATACGGACAAACCGAGACCTGTGCACAAATTGGCAACTCACCCGGCCAAGCTGTCAAAGCTGGCTCGATGGGAAAGCCATTGCCTGGGTACCAGGTGGCGCTACTCAATGCCGAGGGCATAGCCTGCGACGAAGGTGAGGTGTGTTTGTCGCTGTCACCCAGACCTGTTGGTTTGATGGTGGGCTACGCTGATAGCCCAGAAAAAACGGCGGAGGTAATGCGAGACGGCTATTACCACTGCGGCGATGTGGCACAACGCGACAGCGATGGCTACATTACCTTTGTTGGACGTGCTGACGATGTATTTAAATCAGCCGGTTACCGCATCAGCCCGTTTGAAGTTGAAAGCGCACTGATTGAGCACCCCAGCGTGGTGGAAGTGGCTGTGATACCCAGCCCAGACCCAGTACGCAACACCATCCCAAAAGCCTTTGTTATTTTGGCGGCCAACCAACAACCCAGCGAGGCACTCGCGCGCGAGATTTTGACGTTTGCCAAAGAACGCTTGGCGCCCTACAAGCGCGTACGTCGCATCACGTTTGTGACCGAGCTGCCCAAAACCATCTCAGGAAAAATTAGGCGTGTGCAACTGCGTCAAGAAGAAGTAGCCCGCCGGCACATTAATGAGTTACAAGTGCACGAATACTTGGAATAATGTGTTGGCAAGCACAAGGCCACAAACACGACTAGGGTAGGCACGCATTGACATAGCCTGCGATGAGGTTAATTTCTATACATGCATTGCACTTTCTTGTAAGGAGCTATTTATGCAAAAGAAAATAACCGCAGTGCTCATCGTGATTGCTGTCGTTGCCCTCGTTGTCTACTGGAGTAACACCGAGACAAGCAGAAACACCCATTTCGATGGTCTTGGCGACACGTGGTTGTCTAGGTAACAGCTTGTACGCTCAAGCTGTGGTGACAAGCGGCCACAAATAACATGCAACACAGGTTTCAGAGTCGCTCAATCTATAGTCTAGGGCCTTTGAGACTGCTGTAGATTAAAAATATTGTTTAAATTTATTCAGCTGACAAAGCGTTGTACTCACTCTCAGAGATCTCAGAGATTTTATACTCCCCGCACCAAATACCGATGTCATAATCAACTTTGAAATAATGCTTTTTATTGGTTAAGTTGAAATCGTCAGCAAATGTACATACACCTTGTAAACCAAGGGTTAGTTTCATACCTATGCCAGCTGAAATTTCATAATTTCCTGACATAAGTTTTGTCTCAAAAAGACCTCCATTTTCAATCTTGCCTATTTCTTTATCATCAACAGCAAGGAGAACGCGTTGAGCCGCTGTTAGGATCAATTTTGTCCGAACAAAATAAACAGAGACTTCTTTCGCAGACGAACCAGCTTCGACACCTGCTGTGATGTCAACGTTTCCGCTCTTCCGAGAATCTTCTACATTTGTAGAACCATTAATTACATGCCCATCGTGACCGCCTATATTAGTGGTGGCCTTATCAATTGCAGCACAACCTCCTAAAAAAAATAAGTTAATAAATAATAAGCTAATATAAATTGACTTTTTATTGGCTTTTAATCCTTTTTCATTTAATTCGTTTCGCTAAAGCCAATACGCTTTTTTGAAATAGCGATCTTTACACTATAGCATTCAAGCAACATTACCCTGCTCATACATGTCTTGCACATCAGCTTCTGTATAGCCATAAGAAAGTAAGATTTCTGTGGTGTGTTGTCCTAAATCTGGCGCAGCTCTATCAATCTGGGTAGGAGTGGCTGAAAAGTGAATGGGGCAACCCAATGTCTTCATAGCGCCCAGCGTGGGGTGATCTACTTCAACCACCATGTCTCTAGCCAATGTCTGTGGATGACTTAACGCTTGACCAATGGTATGAACCGGCCCCGCAGGCACACCTGCTGCATCAAACACATGCAACCAATAGGCGCAGTCTTTCAGAATCAACTCCGCACCAATCTCTTCGGCCAACACATTCGCATGTTGCATTCTGGCTGTATTTGTATCAAATCTAGGGTCTTGCAGCCACTGAGGCTGCCCGAGCACACCTACTATTCGCTCCCAGTTGGATTGATTTGCCCCACCAATATTGATCCAACCGTCCAATGTTTTAAACGCTTGATAAGGGGCACTGAGCAAGTGTGCAGACCCAGTTGGTCCAGGCGACACACCAGTTGCAAAATAACTGGAGGCCTGCCAAAAGGTTTGATGTAAAGCGGCCTCCATCAACGAGGTTTCAACCTGCTGACCCTCTCCAGTTTTTAGCTTGTGTGCATAAGCAGCAGACACACCGGTTGCAGCCAAAATGCCAGCACAAATATCGGCCACGGAATTGCCTGTTTTAACCGGCGCACGGTTGGGTTCTCCGGTGATGGACATCAAACCAGCAAAGCCTTGTGCGATCAAATCAAAACCGGGTTTTTCGGCATACGGGCCAGTTCGACCGTAACCAGATATAGCCGTGTATATGAGGCCAGGGTTGACCACTTTTAATGCCTCGTAACCCAACCCCATCTTTGCCAACGTGTCGTAGCGGTAGTTCTCAATTAGCACATCAGCACTTTCAACCATGCGCAACAACACAGCTTTTCCAGCGTCTGACTTGAGATTAAGTGCCATGCCACGTTTGTTACGGTTCATCACCAAATACGGGGCAGACACGCCGCGAATACGGGGCTCTCGGTAATTGCGCGAATCATCACCTCCTGGGAGCTTTTCGATCTTGATGACGTCAGCCCCCATGTCGGCGAGCAGCATGCCACACGTTGGCCCCGCCATAATTTGCGCCAATTCCAACACACGCATGCCTGCCAAAGGTCCGCTGGCTTGGCGTACCGGTGGGGTATGTGCCGTTTCAGCGCTTGTATGGTCGTGTACTGTTTGCATTGTTCAAGCTTTACAAGGGTTGACTATCAATGTCCGCGCCAAATAGGTGCGCGCTTTTCGACAAAAGCGGTGACACCCTCATGAAAGTCATCACTGGTGTAACAACGCACCACCAAATCATCACCATCGGGTAGGCTGTGGTTGATTAAACGTTGTAAACCCTGCTTCATCGCGGCTTGTGTAACAGGGGCTAGCTGACCCAATCTTTCAGATAAAGATCCAGCGGCGTCATCCAATTGATCGGCATCACACACAGCCTCTAAATAACCACAAGCCAACGCCTCATCAGCTTCCACGAATTGCGCAGAAAGCAACATACGCTTAACACGCTGTGAACCAAATGCTCGCTCCAAGCGAGCCAAGTTGTGCATAGACAAACAGTTGCCTAAGGTTTTTGCAATCGGAACACCCAAGCGAGCTCCCGACAGTGCGATTCTAAAGTCACAGGCCGTTGCAATAGCCAGGCCACCACCAACAGCCCAGCCCTCTATGACCGCAACCGTAGGCATAGGCAAGGCCTCTAACAACCCCACCACATGGTTGATGCGTGCTTCGTAATCTAGTGCATCTTGACCTGTACTGAAGGCTTTAAATTGCTCAATATCGGTACCGGCAACAAACGCTTGACCACCTGCGCCTCTAAACTGGACCACCCTGACGTTGACGTCTTTCGCCAACGACTCACATATCCATGCCAATGACTCGTACATCTCCCATGTCATGGCATTGCGCGCATGTGCTCTGTCAAAAACAACGTGGGCAATGTTGCCAACCATGCGCATGGTCACCAAACCACGCGCGTTCGTGTTGTCAGCCACAGCCATCACCGGTAGAAGTACTCAACCAAGCCCATACCAACGAATGGGACGTAAGTCACCAGCAACAGGACGGCCATCAATACGCCGATGAAAATGACGTTGACACGCGTGACCTCCCATACGCTAGTCTTGGCAATAGAGGACGCCACCATCAACACGCTGGCCACTGGCGGTGTTTGCTGTCCAATAGCCAGATTCAGTGTCACGATAATACCGAAGTGAACAGGGTCAATACCCACAGACAGCACCAGCGGCATCACAATTGGCACCACCAAAATAATAGCCGCAGCTGAGTGCAAAAATACGCCTAAGAACAGAAATATCAAATTCAAAAACATCAGCACTAGCACAGGGTCGCTGGTGAAGGCCGCCACTGCGGCCGCCATCTGCTGCGGTGCGCCTGCCTCTGTCAGGTATGAGCCCAACAACGCACTGGTTGAAACCATCAACATGACAACTGCGGTCTGGATACCACCTTCCAAGACCGCACTTTTCAAATGCGATATGTTTAATTCACCGTAGATAACAGTGCCTATAAACAGCGCAGCAACCACCGCCAAAGCCGCGCCCTCAGTAGCTGTCACAACGCCACCGAATATGCCTCCCAAAATAATCATGGGAAGCGTCAACGCCCACCCAGCCTCACGTGCAGCAACACGCACTCGGCCCCAAGAGAACTTGTCTTCAGCTGGCAAGTTGTTTCGCACCGCATAAAAATGTGCGGCAAACATTAAACCAATACCGCCCAAAAGTCCGGGGACAATACCTGCTACGAATAATTCAATGACCGACGACTCGGACATCACCGCATACAAAATCATGGGGATAGACGGCGGAATAATAATTGCTAGCGACGCTGAGGACGACGTTACGGCGGCTGCGAAGGCGCCGCTGTAGCCCTTGCGTTTCATTTCCGGAATCAACACTGAACCTAAAGCAGCCACATCAGCAACTGCAGAACCTGATATCTCAGCAAAGAACAGCGACACACCAATGCTGACATGTGCCAAGCCCCCTCTGATCCAACTGAACAGGGCCGATGCTAGGTTAATCAAGCGGCTTGAAATACCCGACGAGTTCATGATGGCACCTGCCAAAATAAACAGTGGAATCGCCAACAATGGAAACTTCGTTGCGCCATTGAACATCACAATGGCCATATTCGGCAGGCTATCAACCCCGTATGACACGACCATCGCGCCTGTAGCAACCACACCCAATGACACCGCAATGGGAACGTTGATGAGCACCAACAGCAGCATCAAACCGAAGAGAATAAACATGATTTCCATTTAGCTCACCTGCTCATTAACGGCGTGTGCGGGGGTGCGCAAAATGCGAATTAGCTCTCGCAACTCGATGGTCACAATCATGGCCGCCGAGATGGGCACCACAGACTGCACCCAATTCATGGGAACAGCGGTCAGACTGGTCATAGAGTCACCGGCCAAAATGGGCATGATGATGAAGCCCACCCAAGTCAACAAGGCAAAGAAAATAATTACTAAACACTGCGCTAATATCGCCGTAGCCTTGCGCAGCAGCGGGGGAAAGTTGTCTACAATTTCAGGGCAACTGATGTGACTACGCTTGTGCGAAGCCAACGCAGACCCGTAAAAAGTCAACCAAGCAAGCAGGATTGAGGCGACCTCGTCGTACCAAGACAGGGAATTCCCTAACATACGGAATACGACTCCGACCATCACCTCAAGAAACAAGATGACCATTAAGGACATCACCACCGCCTCGAGCAAGCGGCCGTATACATAAAACCACCCGGATGTAGCCGGTGCTATTGAAATATTAGACATCGACATATCCGGGTAGTTGTGTACGTGTTAGCGCAGGGCCTGCGCCTTAGAAATCAAAGCCCCAGCGCCTGTTACTTCATCCGCAAACTCTTTATAAATTGCGTCGCTGGCTTTGACAAATGCGGCGCTGTTGGTTTGATTGACCGCGACACCTGCAGCCTTAATCTTGTCTAGCAAGATACCTTCGTCAGCCATCGCCTCTTTGTACACAAAAGCTTGCACTTCTTTTGCAGCCTCTGACAGCGCACGCTGCACGTCAGGTGAGTATGTTTTCCACTTTTTCGCGCCGGCCGTCAAATAGGCAGGGGTGTACACATGACCAGACAACGACAAGTACTTTTGCACTTCATGCAACTTGGCAGAGTAAATCTGTGTGAAAGGGTTTTCTTGACCATCCATCACACCTGTTTGCAATGCAGTAAACAACTCTGAAAAAGCCAACGGACTTGGATTCGCACCATAGCTTTTAAACATCGCGACGCGCCACTTGCTGCTGGGAGTGCGCAGCTTGATGCCCGCCAAGTCTTCAGGCGTGGTGATGGGTCGCACGTTGTTGGTAATGTGGCGGTAGCCGTTTTCCCATACACCAATAATTTTAAGACCCTTGGCTTCTGCGGCGGGTGCCAGCGTTGGCCAGACAATAGACTGCTCAATTTTGGCCATATGCCCACGATCGGAGACTAAATAGGGCATTTCAAAAATACCAAACATGTCAACTTCCGAGCTCATCACTGAAGAAGGTAGGGCTAAATCTATAGTCCCTAACTTCAGCTTTTGAATCATTGCTTTGTCTTTACCGAGTTGGCTTGAACCAAACACAACGACCTTGGCTTTACCGTTCAGCTTGGCGTTGGCTATACGGGCAAACTCCTCACTGGACTTGGCAAATAAAGAACCTGGTGCACCGACGTGCCCCAGTTTTATTTCCGTTTGAGCGTGGGCTGCACCAAACACCGCCAGGCTTAGCAAGCCTGCGCACAACGTTTTAATTTTTAACTTCATAGCTGTCTCCTTCTGTGTCAACATCAACATACCTGCTCGATTGCCAGGCAACGAATCATTTAGTTCAATGGGGTAACCCCATCTCACACCTTCAGTGCGGGGATAGGGTTTGCTTGAACGCAATCCATCGCCGCCTGCACACCGGACGCCTGCAAACTCACACCCGCCACACGCAGCCCCATTTCGCAAGCGGCGATGGCTGCTATCAAGGTCAAGTCGTTGCAGTCGCCCAAATGGCCGATGCGGAACATGCGGCCTTTTACCTTGCCCAAGCCCGTTCCCAATGAACAGTTGAAGCGCTCATAAATAACTTTACGGACCGAATCAGCATCAACACCGTCTGGCACTATGACGCCCGTGAGAATGGGCGAGTAACACGCCTGTTCTGCACACTGGATCTCCAAGCCCCACGCACGCACAGCAGACTGCGTAGCCGTCGACCACCGTTGGTGGCGTGCAAAGACTGCGGGCAGGCTTTCGTCTAGCAACATGTCACAAGCCTCACTCAGGCCGTACAGCAAGTTGGTCGCAGGCGTTGTGGGCCAGTACCCAGTTTTGTTCATCTCTATGATTTCTTCCCAACCCCAAAAAGCTTTTGGCAAGGTAGACGTCTTGCTTGCTGCAATCGCTTTTGGTGAGAGGGCGTTAAAGCTCAAACCTGGGGGCAGCATTAAGCCTTTTTGCGACCCACTGATTGAGACATCTATGCCCCAAGCGTCATGCTCGTAAGCAGCACCTGCCAGACCTGAAATAGTGTCTACTAGGAGCAAGGCTGGGTGCTTGGCTTCATCCATAGCGCGACGCACAGCCGCAATATCACTGGTCACACCAGTTGACGTTTCGTTGTGCACCACACAAACGGCCTTGATGCTGTGCGATGTGTCTGCGCGCAAGCGCTGCTCAATCAAGTGGGCTTGAACGCCATGACGCCAACTGGTCGGCGTGCCGTTGGCCTCTTGGCCGTTCATGGCAAGCGTTTCCGCCTTCAGCCCAAGCGCTGTGGCGAGGCGGGTCCACAGGAAAGCAAAATGACCAGTCTCGTACATTAAGACGTGATCACCTGCACTCAATGTATTCACCAAAGCAGCCTCCCAAGCACCCGTACCTGATGCTGGGTAAATCATGACCGGGTGCTTGGTTTTGAAAATTTTCCCCATGTCGGCTAGCACCTTTAAACCCAGGTGCGCGAACTCAGGACCTCGGTGGTCAATGGTTGGCAAGCTCATGGTTCTCAAAATTCGATCAGGCACAGGTGAAGGCCCGGGAATTTGAAGGAAGTGCTTGCCTGACGGATGAGAGTTAAGTTGGAGCATGTTTATCAAAAGATTAGGTAGCGAGATAATTAAAATCCATTTTTGTATGCAAAAACACTTTTTACAACAGGGTTAGCCCTACACATGCATTTAATTTTTGCATACAAAATAAACTATGAGCTGAATCCCATTTTAAAATCATCCTTATGCCATCTACCTTTACACCGCATCTCCCCTCCGAGTCTTTGGTGCCTCGCGTGGCGCAACTGCTTCGTGACATGCTGGTTGAGGGCGTCATCGTGCCGGGCGCAAAACTCAATGAACGCGAATTAGCATCTGCTTGCGACGTATCGCGTACGCCTTTAAGGGAGGCTATTCGCATGTTGGCCGCTGAAGGGCTGGTGGCTTTGTTACCCAACCGCGGCGCTGTTGCGCTGGAGTTATCCGTCATAGACACGGCGCATACCTTTGAGGTCATCGCAGGCCTAGAGGCCTTGTCAGGGATATATGCTGCACAACGCATCACGGATTCAGAAGTCAACGAGATCAAGGCCACAAACCTCGAAATGCACGCCGCTTTTTTGCGCCGTGACCTCCACAACTACTACCGGTTGAATGCACACATTCACGCAGCTATCAATGAGGCAGCGCGCAACCCTGTGTTGAGTGCCACCTACAAACAGGTCAATGCCCGGCTACAAGCCCTTCGCTTTAAATCCAACCAAGATGCAGATAAATGGCGTGAGGCGCTAGACCAACACGATGACATGATCGACGCGCTGGAACAGCGGGATGGCCCGCGGCTAAGTGCCATATTGACAAGCCATTTGAATGCCAAACGCGATGTGGTATTGGCTCAATTACAAGCAAAAGCAGACGCCACCGCACATCAAAAAAAGCCTAGGACTAAACCAGAAACCAAGTCCAAAGTCATATAAATCGCCGTCCATTGCGAGACCACGGCTGCGCACACAAACCGCACAACAACGGAATACACACGCTATGAACTCCACGATCCACGACAACCCAATCAACGATACATCTCATCACGACACCTCAACGGCCAACGCTGTGTACAACAGGACATCCCACGCCTACAACGAAGTGGCGGGTCTACTCGCGAAACGACTGACGCAAGAAACACAAGGCGAGGTCTTGTTTGGTGTGGGTGACAGGGGCAGATACGCAACCGATGCCTCTATCTATCAAGAAACACCAGTAGGCGTTTTTGTCCCGCGCTCGGATACAGATGTAGAACACGCACTGGCGGTCTGTCGCGACCTCAAAGTACCCATAGTGAGCCGCGGTGGTGGCACCAGTCAATGCGGACAGACAGTCGGTGCTGGCTTGGTGGTAGATTTTTCCAAACACCTGCGCCACGCCAGTCATTTAGACCTCGAAAAAGGGCAAATTACTGTTCAACCAGGTATGGTTCTAGACCACCTGAACGCCCAACTCAAACAACACAAACTGTGGTACCCCGTTGATGTATCAACTGCTGCGCAAGCAACGTTAGGCGGTATGGCAGGGAACAATTCATGCGGTAGCCGCTCTATCGCATACGGCAATATGGTGCACAACGTGGCTGGTATGTCGGCGTGGTTAGCCGATGGCCAATCGCTCTATTGGGGGTTGATGAATGACCAACAGACCAGCACACAAGCGCGCAGCATTGGCACTTGGTTGCAGGGCTTGGTCAACGACCTAAAACCTGATCTTGAGGCGCATTGGCCAAAAGTGTTGCGCCGCGTGGCAGGCTACAACTTGGATATCTTCCACCCCCAAAGCGAAAGGCCGTACACCCAGGACAACCAAGTGAATTTGGCCCACCTGTTGGTGGGCAGTGAAGGAACGTTGGGCATTACGCGCTCACTAGACCTGCATCTAAGTGAGTTGCCAACACACAAGGTACTTGGAATTGTCAATTTCCCTTCTTTCCATCAAGCCATGGATGCGGCCCAGCACATTGTGAAGCTTGACCACAACCACGACTTGACTGCTGTTGAACTGGTCGACCGCACCATGGTTGAACTGGCGCTCAAAAATCCAGCATTTGAATCCACGATGCGTACTGCCTTGCTAGGCGATCCTGCAGCCATTTTGTTGGTGGAGTTTGCAGGGACTGATTTAGGCGCACTTAAAAGCCAACTACAGCGATTACAAGACCTCATGGGCGAGCTCGGTTTGCCCGGCTCTGTGGTGTGTATGAGTGAACCTCAACCGCAGCGCCAGCTGTGGGAAGTACGCAAAGCCGGTTTGAACATCATGATGAGTTTGCGCGGTGACGGAAAACCCGTGAGTTTTATTGAAGATTGTGCGGTTCCATTAGAGCACTTGGCCGAATACACCGCGGCCTTAACTGAAGTGTTTGAGCGTCATGGTTCGCGCGGAACGTGGTACGCACACGCATCAGTGGGCACCTTGCATGTGCGCCCCATCTTAGATATGCGTCAAGATGGCGCGCAAAAAATGCGTGATATTGCTGAAGAAACCAGCGTCTTGGTGCGGAAATACAAGGGCGCTTACAGCGGCGAACACGGTGACGGATTGTGTAGAGGCGAATGGATTAAGTGGCAGTTTGGCCCGCGCATACACGACGCCTTGTGCGCGATCAAGCAACGCCTAGACCCAGAGGGTCTGTTGTCACCACAACGGATTGTTGACCCCCCCCCTATGGACACACAATCACTGATGCGTTACTCGCCAAGCTACAAAGTCATTCCCTTACAACCGGCTTTGGACTGGCGCGGTTGGGACGTCCAAAATGACCCGGTAACAGAGGTTATATCGGCCCCTGGCACTGGCGGTGACCCCGCACAGGGGTTAGCAAAAGCGGTGGAGATGTGTAACAACAATGGCAGCTGCCGGAAATTTGATGCGGGCACCATGTGCCCCAGCTACCGCGTGACACGTGATGAGCGACATGTCACACGCGGTCGTGCCAACACGCTGCGTTTGGCATTGACAGGCCAATTACCAGCAGCTCGCAATGGCGCCACAGGCTTGGCACACCCCGCGGTCAAAGCGTCTTTGGATTTATGCGTAGGTTGCAAAGGCTGTAAGCGTGAGTGCCCAACTGGCGTGGACATGGCGCGTATGAAAATAGAGGTGCTCCACCGTCACCAACAAGACCATGGGCTGACGCTTCGCCAGCGCCTCATCAGCTACATGCCCGACTATGCGCACCTAGCAAGCGCCATGGCCCCTCTAATCAACCTGCGCGACACAGTACCGGGCTTGGCCAAGCTCACTGAGTTGGTCCTAGGTTTATCTGCTTCACGCACCCTGCCCCGCTGGCATCGCACACACTTTTTCAACCAGCTCCCGCCCACTGTTGACCGCGATACCGTGTTGCTGGCTAAAAAGCCTGTTGTATTGTTTGTGGACACATTCAATGGGTACTTAGAGTCCGAGGTTGCACATGCCGCAGTTCGGGTGCTTCAACGAGGCGGATACAGCGTGCATGTGGCCAGCCGTGGTGATGGGGGCAAAGCCCACTTGTGTTGTGGTCGCACTTTCTTGGCCAGCGGCTTGGTAGACCAAGCCCGCGCAAAAATGAGCGAGCTGATTGCACACGTTGCACCCTTTGCAAAAGCCGGCATTGCCATTGTTGGCCTTGAGCCCTCATGTTTGCTGACACTGCGTGACGAGGCGCTGACGATGGACTTAGGCGACGATGCAGTCGTTGTTTCCGAACACGCGCTCATGCTGGAGGAGTTCTTGCTGCGCGAAGCCAACGCTGGTGAATTGGACCAACTGCGTCAACAACTTCGCCCTGACAAACGCACACTAATGGTCCATGCGCACTGCCATCAAAAAGCCTTGGGCGCCGATCACAGTGTCGCTGCTGTGCTGCGATTGATTCCAGACGCCAAGGTCGAGCTTATTGAAAGCAGCTGTTGCGGCATGGCCGGCAGTTTTGGCTACGAGGTAGAACATGCGGTTATTTCTAGGCAAATGGCAGAGCTGACGTTGCTGCCAACTATTCGAAACAACCCTGATGCAGTTATCGTTGCCGACGGGACCAGTTGCCGGCACCAAATTCACGACAATTGCGATGCAAAAGTTCTGCACGTAGCGGTATTACTTGACCAAAACTGTATGTCTGGCTGAGAAACATCATCACAACAACGGCACCCGCTTGTGTACCCCATTCTGTTTGACCATGTTCAATGGTGCTGGCGCCTATGTTGTTGTTAAAACACCTTTTTATTTCAAACGGCATCACATTGATCTGTCGGTGAGACCAACACTGGCACAACAGACACCACACAGCAGCCTAGGCTAAGCTGCTTAGCGGGTGTGTGCAGCTGTGCCGTGCGTCAGCCGCTTCTCCAAACAAACGCAATGTCCGCCCGTAACACGCGTGACTGACTGGTTGGTCAAAACGGCTAACGATAGCGCCTTGTGCACATAAAACGGATGTCTAAATGTTGGCTCTTCCTTTTAAAATGACCGTCCTAGGCTTGGGTGCTGTGGGTCAACGCATGCTGGCTCAGGCGGCTGTACGCGACGACTTTACTGTGGTTGCAGGCTTTGATGTCTCAGCTGAAGCCGTGGCGCTTACTCAGTCTGAATACCCCAACGTACACTGCTATGCCAGCGCCGAACAGGCCGTTTCGGCCTCTGATTGCGATGTCGTCTACGTGGCCGCGCCACCACTTCAGCATGCTGAGTTGGTGCGCTTGGCCACCAGCTATAGAAAAGTGGTGTTGTGTGAAAAACCTCTGGGCATTGATGTGCAAGACAGCACCACACTTGCGCAAGACATGCAACACAGCGGCCTAGGCCACGCTGTTAATTTTGTCTTTGCATCCGCGCCTGCCGTACACCGCTTACAGCTCGACATCGCACACAGCGCGGATACAGTCCAGCACATACACATTCGCCTGCATTTTCACCAATGGCCGCGCCCCTTCCAAGCGCATGCGCTGTGGCTCAATGGCGCTGCACAAGGCGGTTTTACGCGCGAGGTGACATCGCACTTCATCTACCTGTTGTTCAGGTTGTTTGGTTCAGTGCATGTTGATGCGGTGCAAGGCATGCGGCCAAACCTCGATGCAGCTGAAACACAGCTCAGCGCGTTCATGCGTGCGGGACACATACCGGTAACCCTTGTGGCGACGACTGGTGGTGACAGCCAAGACATGGTGCGTGCCAGCCTGTTGGGGAAGCACACAGAGTGGCGTCTAGAGGATTGGTACAAGCTCGTGCGCTTGGACAGCCAGCATCCAGCTGGCATCAGCTTGGTACAGGATGCAGACCCACGAACAGCCACTTATCAGGGACAACTGGACCAGTTGGCATGCATGATGCAAGGCCAAGCGCACAGCCTGCCCAACTTTGAAACCGCATTGCGTGTGCAGCAGGTGGTTGAAGACCTGCTAGACCGCACCAAGCCGCCCGCCTTGTAGCCTAACGAACGTAGCGGTTTTGATGGGTGTGATTCAAATTGCGCGCTGGTTGACACGCTTCGACAACTCGCCAGCGCTTTCTTTGCGCTCGCTGTATCGGTCAACCAAGTAAGACGAGGCATCACGCGTGAGCAGCGTGAACTTGACCAGTTCTTCCATTACATCCACAACGCGGTCGAAATAAGAGGACGGCTTCATGCGCCCTGCGTCGTCAAACTCCATAAACGCTTTGGCAACAGAACTCTGATTGGGAACCGTGACCATGCGCATCCAACGGCCCAAGATACGCATTTGGTTCACTGCATTAAAAGACTGGGAACCACCACTGACCTGCATCAAAGCCAATGTTTTGCCCTGCGTCGGGCGCACAGCGCCCATGGACAGGGGTATCCAGTCGATCTGACTTTTCATTATCCCGGTCATGGCGCCATGGCGTTCCGGCGTGGTCCACACCATGCCCTCGGCCCACATGGCGAGTTCTCTAAGCTCTTGCACCTTGACGTGGGATTCAGGAACGGCGTCTGGCTGAGGCAGGCCTGTAGGGTCGTACACCTGCACCTGGGCCCCCATCAACGCCAGCAAGCGCGCCGCTTCCAGAGTCAGCAACTTGCTGTATGAACGCTCGCGCAGCGAACCATACAGCAGCAAGATACGGGGGGCGTGCTGCGATGCTGGCTTGGCTGTGAGCTGGTTCAGCGACGGAAGTTCAAAGCTCTCGTCAGCAAGTTGGGGCAGATCGTGCATGGTTTGTGGGGATATGTGAAGTCGAATCGCTGAATTAGTTCAACGTTTATTGTATTATAGAAGAATGATTGAATCTCAGGTTGTAACAGCAATGAGCGCCTTAGCCCAGACCCACAGGCTGCGCGTTTTTCGTGCGCTCGTGGTGGCAGGAAATGACGGCATGACCCCATCTGCCATAGCCGCGCAACTCGGTGTGGCCTCCAACACCTTGTCGTTTCACCTGAAAGAGCTCGCCCATGCTGGGTTGGTGAACAGTGAGCCCAAAGGCCGCAATCTAATTTACCGAAGCAACTTCTCCGCAATGAGTGGTCTCATCACTTACTTGGTTGAAGCCTGCTGCGCTGGCGGTACATGTGAGATGTCTCCATCCACCATCAAAGGCCTCACTGTGAGCGACCACCAAGTCATCAACGTGCTCTTTTTGTGTACCCACAACGCTGCACGCAGCATCTTGGCAGAGGCCTGTTTGAACGACATGGGCACAGGGCGTTTCAAGGCTTTTTCTGCAGGAAGCAGCCCGAGCGCCAACCAACACCCGCACCCCATGGCCTTGCACACGCTGACCCGTGCAGGCATAGCCACTGAAGGCCTAAGCAGCAAAAGCTGGGACGTATTCGCGCAAGCGGATGCGCCGGTCATGGACTTGGTGATTACGGTGTGCGACAACGCCGCTGGCGAGGTCTGCCCCCATTTGCCAGGCCAACCAGCAACAGCGCACTGGGGCTATCCAGACCCGTCTGCAGTTGCAGGCTCACAGGACACCCAACGTGAAGCGTTTAGACAAATGCTGCACGCTGTGCGACGCAGGCTAGACCTGATGGTCAACCTACCCCAAAGTAGGCTGAGTGCATTGCTGTTACAACAAACAGCACGTGATCTGGCACAACAGTGAGGATGCCGCGATGGGGCGCTTGGAATCTACGGCGCTGCGATCCATAAGCATTAATCACGCAACCAACTCAGCGGCTCTATGGGCTGGACCGCGTAGACGGACAGACGCAATTCTGTCGCCATTTCCTCGGCTATCAACTGCGCCAGTTCAAAGGCGTCGTCAGGCGGAACAGTTTTTTGTTGGTAACCCCAACCCAATTCGTACATGCGCTGCGTGTATTTGAATGGCACATAGCCAACGGCCCGCCCTTCTGCGGTTTCTATGGTTTTGTAGCATGTATCCATGGTGGCTTTGAAAGGCGCTGGTGTTGCTTCTCCACCAGCCACGGCAATCATGACGGCTTCGTCAAAGCCTATGGTTTTGCGCATACCTTCATCAAATATTTGATCCAACACGTCGGTACACCGCATGGCCACGCGCACCTTGACCGCCCTCACCGCTTTCGAAGATCCTGTCAGGCGGACTGCATTTTCATAGGCCTTTCGAGCTTGCGCTTTGGGGCCAATTTTCTTGTTAAAAAAACTAAAAAATCCCACAACTTAACTCCTGTAGACCTCGAAGGCCGACCATTTATAAACCTGTTGATGGCTTACGCCTCTCGTGCAATTGTGTCCACAATGACACTGGCCTTGTACTCTGACACTTGCACCCACACAGCATCGGGTAACAGCTGCTTGATCAAGGTTCCCACGATTGGATGTGTGCCTATCCAACGCACTTTTGCAAGACTCACTGCGTTACGTCTCAACTCCTGCATAACACGGCGAACCATATCAACGTCGTTCACAAGCACCCACACGGGGGCCTTCAATGTGCTGAAACGAATGGTCATTGGCACAGGGCGATACGTGTACAAACCTGCACGAATAACACGCAGGCCGTTTGCAATCAATTTTTTAGACAGCATGCCGCCGGAGCCAAAAGGCTCCAATACCAAGAAGCGCTCAACTTGCTCTTCTTTGCGCATCAACTTGTTGATGAGGTCGTCTAAACTGCCGGGCACGTTGGGTATCACCACGCTTTTGGTATGAAAGCTGTCTATGCCTTTGATATGACAAACCTCTGAAAGCGAAGCCGCCGCATGTGAGTCAAGTGCTGCAAACTTCAAGCGGTTGACCCGCAGCTTTAAGGCCACGCACAAGGCATCAAAAAACTCTAACGCATCTGGCGCGTCAGAACCAGATGCGACCACAGTCAGCGCCGCTTTGTCTTTAATTGCATCCCACTCTGCAATCTCACGCAAGACCGCACGCTGTTCAGCGTCATTGGTCATCTCTATGCGCATAACGGGTGCGTCGATGAGGCCAATGCCGGCTTCCTCGCACAACCGACTCAGATCGGACGCGATAAAACTTTTACGCTGGGCCCAATTGGGCGCAGTGACGATCAGGGTTGCGACTTGAGCGACCATGTGCTAATTTTCTTTAGTAAATGGTTGGGGTATTTTGATGTCGATAAACAAATAATTTCTATCTATTGTAAGTTTGTTTTCAATGGCATTTCAGCAAGACTGGTGCGCGATGCGCACAACGGCAAACGCAGCACATGTGAAGCACCGACATAATAGAGGTCAAGATGTCTGGCTGATGGCCAGCACCGGCGCTATACCCCATTACTTTTTTACATTGAAAGATCACCCATGAATACAACACCATCTGGCTTGCAATACGACGACACCACGGTAGGAGAAGGCCCAGTGGCTGGCGTGGGTCAAGGTGTCGCCGTGCATTACACGGGCTGGCTGCTCGTTGACGGCGAACAAGGCGCCAAATTTGACTCCAGCAAAGACCGTGGCGACCCACTAGAGTTTTCACTAGGCGCAGGCATGGTTATCAAAGGCTGGGACGAAGGCGTAGCCGGTATGCAAGTGGGCGGCGCGCGCACCCTGATCATCCCGCCAGAACTGGGCTATGGCGCTCGTGGTGCCGGTGGCGTGATTCCACCCAATGCCACGTTGAAGTTCGATGTTGAACTGATGGCCATACGCGGCTAACAACAGCACCTGCAAGCCACTGCGTTTTATGACGTGGACTTGGCGCTTGTGTTGCGCAGCAAACGTTGCAAATGCGGGCGCAGATGCAAAAAACCCCGGTACATGACCTCAAGCACTGGGGTCACACCGGGTAAGCGGGCGAAACGCCCTAGCCATCGCCAGCCGGGCATGGCAAGCCACAAGGCTACAAAGGCGGCAGCACCACTTAACAACTGCCCATCTTTTTGGCGCACATGAAATCTAGCCATATAGAGAGCTTGCTCTTCGGCGCTGATGTCTTCGCCTCCCTTGCTCACATCTAACCATTGCACAGGTTGCAGCGGTATGAGTGACTGATACACCCCAATTTCTCGGCGGCACAGTGGACACGCGCCGTCAAACAAGACGGTGAGTTCATTGCATGGCGTGCTGTTGTCTGTGGCGGCTTGTGCAGTCATATTGATGGTCTCTGGTGGCAAAGTGGTTTTACAGTTAACACGCTGTTGACGTTACGTCTTTAAGGCACCAGCCATTGCCAAGCATCCGCTTGTAGTGTGGCCCGCCTATGTCCGCTTGGTGCCAGCTCTAGCCAGTCCATGACAACAACCTGCAGGGTAATGATGGCGAGGTTGTGCTGCTGTGGGGACTGTGGGTCAACCAACACCTCAGCTGTGGTGGCTGTATCGCCCAGCACGTCACCAGGCGCGAGCAGCGACACATAGTCACCTGCCGCCCTGGACTGGCGCACCTTGGCCCAGGCTGCATCGACTTCAGGCCCGCTGCGCTGCACAGTGGCAACGGCACTTACTCTGAGCTGCCAGCTCAACCGTTTGCTCCAAAATGTCAGCGCAGCGCTCGGGTTGTCGTTCAACTCGGCCACTTTGGGGCTGCGACTGTCCGTATAAAGGTGAAATGTACGCGCCAGCGTATCCACGCCCCGCAACACCACCATGCGTGCTTGCGGCTGAGCCTGTTGATCGACCGAGCTCAGCAGCGGTGTGCGCCACTCGTGGTGGCGGTCGTGGGGGGCACGCTGCAACTCCAGCCATATACGTTGGCGAATATCTGATGCGGTGACAGGGGTTGTTTGCAAATTGTTCAATCCAACTGACGCGTCCAAGTAGACACAATATGTTTATTACAAGCGCAATCGCTGTTAAACCTAGGGATAACCATATGACGTTGTTGGTCATAGACCCAGAGGCAACGCATAAATTACCCTGTGCTTATATGCTTAATAAGCTGGGAATAGCAAGTCTTCTTGGTTTAAATTGTGTGTATGGCCCTGTATGTGGTCCGATAAAATTAAAGGTTGAACGTGTTAGAAACCATCTGTGACGTCATGCTCGATGCATACAAAAGAAACTGGATTACGAGCCGGGATGGCAATGTCAGTATTCGTCATCACGACAGAGACCACTTTTACATCACGCCAAGCGGCATCCGCAAACAAACACTGCAACCCGATCAATTTAAGAAAATAAAGATCAAGCCCACTGATTCCAACCAAGTTGGCGAATGGGAAGAAATGGCTTACACCGACATTAGTAGCAAGCTGACACCGTCGGGTGAAATACCGCTGCATTTTGGTTTGCAACAAAACATGGGGCAACACCACAATGATGTTCGTGTCGTGGTGCATGTGCACCCTACCTACTGCATTGCCGCCATGCACGCGGGCATAGATCTGTCGACCATCAGCGATTCGTTCCCAGAACTCAACCGATACACCAAGGTGGCACCCAATGTGGGCGATGTAGCCCCAACCAGCCAACAGCTTGCCGATGAGTGTTTCAACAATTTGGCGTTGAAGGCTGACGGGCATATAGGTTACGATATTGTCGGCATAAAAGGGCACGGCGTCGTAGCAATTGACACCAGTCCATGGCGTGCCTACGAGCACATTGAGCGTTTAGAGCATATTTGCAAGATTGTTCTGGCCAGCAAGAATTTTTAAAGAAAGAAACCAACGTGAAAACATTAACCGCATTGGCATTGTCCGTTCTCCTCATGACACCAGCCATAGCTGCCGACGTAAACGCCGGAAAAGCCAAATACGCGACCTGTATGGGTTGCCATGGTGCCAAAGGACAAGGCGGTATGGGCCCAGCGCTGGCTGGACAAACCACAGCTGCCATCGAAATGAAACTGAAAAAATACCGCAACAAAGAAAAAATTGGTGCACAAAGTGCGCTGATGTGGGGTATGTCAGCTGGCCTGAGTGATGCTGACATTTCAAATCTAGCGGCATACACGGCGTCGCTTAAATAAAGCAACGTCTATTGAGTATCTTGATTACAACCACACAACCCAAGTACAACCCTTTGCATTTGGGTTGCGCTGAAGTGGTTTTTTTCAACTGTCTTACCCAGCAATACACTGTCGCATCGTGCGTTCATTGACCCGCACGCGTTTCGCGTGGCTGCCAACAAAACTGTCTAACAGCTCTATTGTTTGGCTGACACACTTTTGCCAAACAAATTCCCCTGATCATTTGTCGTATCTGCGTGGCCACGCCACGAACCCAAGTGCCGTTTACAAGGCCGCACTGAACGACAATCGGCAGCGTTGTACCGGGCAACACATGATTCACAACAGAAACATATGGAATGACCCCTTGCTAACCAAGCAAGATCGCGGATAAATCAGGCCACCAACCACCAACGGCTGCCGTGATGGACGGCTAGAAACAACCCACTATGTTTCAAGACGTTTTCTAAAACACCGCCTTTATAGACGATGATGCTTGTATGCAAATACATTCACCGTTGATCAAGTGGGAAGAGACTGGCCAGAGTTATGAGGCTGTGTGGCGCTCGCCCACGCAAGCCATGCCCACCAACATAGTGGTAGCTGACGATACGCTCAGTGCCGACAAAGCTTATAAGCTGATCAAAAGCGGCACTGGGCTGCTGTGGCGCGGCGACTTTCACAATGCCCGTCAGTTGGTGCTAGCGCTGGCACGGCGCTTAGACAGAAAACCCAGGGGGCGGACGCCAAAAACAGGCAACATCCCGCACGTTCAGAACAACACGGTTGCATTGACGCGCGCCGCGTTTTCACAGCACCGAGCAACACAGGAGCGACGCGCCGTGATGCTGGGGCGTGTGTTGCTTCAATTTGAGGCCGATCACAGCTTGAAGCTGCGCCGCGCACCAGATGCCCGAGTTGCCATCACGCAAGCGTGGGGAGCGCCAGATGGCAACTTATCGGTTGCGTCCATCAAAGACTTACAAGGCATGATTGGCGCTCACGAATGGCAAAAAAAGGGTGTGATCATTCCATTTCTAGGCGCCAGCATTCACCCGCACTACGGCGTGTACTCTCCGCTGCGGGGAGAGTACATTGCACTCATTGCCGCCGCTGCGCTCAGCCCAGAAGCAACGACCTTGGCCTTTGATATTGGCACAGGCACTGGTGTCATCGCCGCCGTCTTGGCTAAACGCGGTGTACAAAAAATTGTAGCCACAGACATAGAGCCACGGGCTATCAAGTGCGCCCAAGACAACCTCACGCGTTTGGGCTTTGGTCAACAAATCGATGTTGTGACCGCCAACTTGTTTCCACCTGGTCGCGCAGCGCTCATTGTGTGTAACCCACCTTGGCTGCCAACACCTGCAAACGCAACCATAGAGCGTGCGGTGTACGACCCGGACAGTGCCATGTTGCGTGCGTTCTTGAGTGGTTTGTCATCACACTTGACACCGGGCGGTGAAGGCTGGTTGGTCTTGTCTGACCTGGCCGAGCACTTGGGCTTGCGCAGTCGCGAGGAATTGATGGCTTGGGTTGCTGAATCTGGACTGCGAGTGCTTGACAGGCATGACGCGCACCCCACCCACCCAAAATCCGCAGACCCAGGCGACCCTTTGTTTGTTGCGCGCAGCAAAGAGGTGACCTCACTGTGGCGTCTGTCGCCAGTCTAGAACTTGCGCAATAGCCACGACACCCACGAGGTGGCCGTCTGGAATCCTTGCCGTTAGGCCAACTCGTTGGTGACGTCCATCAGCTCGAAAGACGATGGCTCTGGCAGCAATGAAGACAGCGTTCGCGAGACACGCTGCAAGCGGGGATCGTCTAACTGGGCCTCGTCGCAGGTGTCATTCAGGCAAAAGAACGGCAACTCGCCAAACTCACCCAACAACTTATCAAATTGCTTGTGTGCGCCAGGCTCACCCGTGCTGATATGCATAGGGTTCAAAATAATTTGCTCTGCATAGCCTTGGAGCACCATCCAACGAGGCACCAAATCTGGAACAATGGCTGGGCACTGCCATGACCTGAATGCCGTGGAGCGCACACGCTCAAACAACTCTGAAGCGATCACTTCCAGCTCGAACATCGCACTTTTAATCATCGGGCGTGGTGCATGTGAGTAGACGCGCGCGTCATGCCGGTAGTTTGGGTAGCGTTGTGACAACCAATTTTTTGACAAAATAGAGGCGTTCACCAAGGCTGTTTCGTTGGGCTGAAAATGTGAGAAATTGGGCACAGTCATGTGCTCGGTAAACACCTTTAACCGGTCGCCAAACCACCAGTCAATATCGACAGTTTTACCAAAAAAAACGTCGTCATTCAGATACAGAAAACGCTCTGACAAACCCGGTATGAGGTGCAAGTACGATTCAATGTTGCCTGAGTCGAATACGGCACCTGCAGTTGGCGCCATGAGACTTGCATGGTCAACCAAGGTGATGCGGTCTGATGGCTGCAGCCACTTTGGAACTTGTCCGTCGGTGACAAGATAAATATGGCCATGGTCTGGGAAAAATTTTTCAAGTGCCCGTAAATTAAACAACAACTCACCGTTGTCGCGGTAACGACCCGCCACATTACCAAATACGGCTAATTCATTCGGGTTGTCCTGAATCCAAGCCTTATAAGCGACGTGCCGCTTGGCTTGCCACACGGGGTCTGAACCGTCTACCCACAGGTAGACGATATCGATTTGTTCTTTCAAACCAATTGCATACGCGCTACTGACTTGCATGGTCTACCCCCATGCACACACGAGTCTGGATTGGTATTGCTGGACTCCGATCATCGACAGCTCTGTTATGTTGTTCGTTGTGCATTGGCGTATCTGGCGGGTTTGTGTCTGCTTGGCTGTTGCGCTGCAGTTGTTAGCGCCCAGCCATACAGCTTGTAATGAATCTGTGGGAATTTATAAATAATTTTAACAGTTGGCCAGACCGTTACGCTTGGGGCTAGCCCTGATCTCAACAGGCTTAATTCATGTGGCTAATACGACAATGGCAGCGTTGTAGGCTAGGCATTGACACATACAGCGCCAATAAGAACAGCCATGCATGTAAGCCTGAAGATATTGAATGGCAACAGTCCGATTTTTAGATGTTGTTTGACCTAACTCAAACGCAACCAAGCCACCCGCTGTAAAAAACGCTTGCGTTAGCACATACCGCCAAGTTTGACGGCAAGGCAACGAGGACATGTGCCGCCCAATGCACTAGCTTTGGTCTGCGCTCACAGGATAAACAACTTGGCTCACTGCGAATATTTTCCAATTGCCAGACGTTTTGGTTAACGCGTAAAAAACATCGTAGTTCTCTATAACACTGCCATCTTGCCTAACCCTGGTGCCTGAGCTGGTGACGTGCGCTTTGTTGCCATTGACACCCGCTACCGTCGACGTGATGTTGACCGTCGTGTGCCAGCCAGTCTCTTCCATCATGTGTTTGGGCGATATGGGAAACTCGCTGCACAAACTGGTATGGCCGTCACTGATGAGCGAGAGAGGGTACGCAATTGTGGCATTGATACCGTCCATATCATTGGCCAAGAAACACTGCAGATAAGCGTCAATTGCTTGGCTTACTTCGACCTCGAGTTCAGCCCGGGTTGTCACGTGTGGTGTAGTCATAGGGGGTTTTGTAATGGTGAACGGGGATACGGAACATGCATCGTACAGTGAACACACACCACCGCTTCTGACTGCTGCACTTAAGAATTGGTAAGTCAATGTCTTGTCGCACGCCATGCACGGCATCTCCAGCCAAGAGCATCCCGAGCTCATGGCCTTGGTTGAATGTTCAGTACCCGCAGTTATGTGCACCAGCAGTTTCACTTCGGCTACTTACAGTTTGTAACTATTTCTTACAGCCGATGCACATGGGCAAAGTCTTGGCACATTCGATAAACCTGCGGGCAGAAGCCTCAATTAGCTCAATCCTTAGCCGCTGCGTTGTTGCCCATGTTTTAGGCATATTGCGCCTGCCTTCTGAACATGTTGACGCCTACACTCCCGCATGCAGGGGCCGGGTAACATTTAGGCGACTGCAACCGTTTTTTTACACAGGGAGTTTGTACGGCGTCTTGGTCCTTGCGACCGTCTTGGCACAAGTGCTGGCCGCCTTGCTGCAAGTTGGCCTACCCACCTTGGCTGGTAACAGAGAGGCGTTGCTACTCACTGGCGTTGCAGGCCGGCTAGAGCGCTCTGTCAACAACGCCGTCGTGGCCCTGGCCATGGTGGCGCCCGCCGTCTTTGCGGTCACACTGACGCAAACCACCAGTGCACACACCGCCAGTGCCGTACTGGTGTTTTTAATAGCCCGTCTCGCCTACGCGGTAATCTACGCTTTTGGCATTCCATATCTGCGCACACTGACCTGGCTGGTTGGCTTTGGCTGCACCTTGTTCCTGTACACCGCAGCCCTGGGTGTATAGCGTGAGTAGCGTGAGGCGCTAAGTCGGCGTCGCCATGCGCTGCAGGCGGGCAGCCTCCTCATCGCGGGCGTCGTCAATTTCGCGCATCACACCGTCTACATCGACCGCACCGCCGGCATGCGCATACTGACCGGTCAGCACTGAGTCAATGCGCAGCATGCCGCCTTGGTACAAGTCCCATATTTCGTGGCCGTAATCGGTGGTGAGCAACTCTGGGGCAAAATTGCCAAAGAAGTTGCGCAAATTGGCCACATCGCGCAGCAACATACGCTTGGCGTGGTTGTTGCCGGCGGCGTCCACTGCTTGGGGCAAGTCAATGATCACAGGGCCATCCTCGGCCAACAAAATATTGAACTCGGACAGGTCACCATGCACAACACCAGCGCACAGCATGCGCACCACTTGCATGCACAACGTCGCGTGATGCACCAAGGCGTCCTCTGGCGTAAAGACCACATCGTTCAGTCTAGGGGCCGCATCGCCATTGGCATCGGCGACCAACTCCATCAGCAACACACCATCAAAGAAATTAAACGGTTCTGGCACCCGTACACCAGCACCTGCCAAGCGGTATAGCGCATCTACCTCGGCACTTTGCCAAGCCGCCTCTTGCGCCTGGCGGCCAAAGCGAGAGCCTTTGGCCATGGCGCGTGCCTGACGAGAGTTTTTAACCTTGCGGTTTTCGGTGTAGTCCACCGCTTGGCGGAAACTGCGCTCAGTGGCCTCTTTATAGACCTTGGCGCAACGGGTCTCATCGCCACAGCGCACCACATAGACCATGGCCTCTTTGCCGCTCATCAGTTGGCGCACAACAGCGTCGATCAAGCCCTCTTCAATCAGTGTTTGCAGTCTTTTTGGTGGTTTCATACCGCTATTTTGCACTGCTGACGACAACTGCGAGTGCACCGCTTGTACTGGCCCTGCTGCTTGACAGCTGGGCCGTGGCGTTACTCTTTGCCGGGTGCCGCGTAAGCGCCTGCGGTTCGAGCCGCTTGGATCGCTTTGTCGATGTCAAAAGATGGCATGAGTAAGACATCGTCCCAGCTGCCAGACAACAGAAAGATAGACCGAATACCAGCGGCTGTCTCGACGCAGTCCACCTCCAATTCGGCCAACACGTCGTACTGCCCTTGCAAATAATGCATCGACACCACCTGCCCGCCCACTTTTTCAAACAGCGAACTGGCCGCCTTTAGTCTCGCCGCGTAGCTGCTTTGCAACAAGCCACTAACGCCTTCTTTGCTGTATGTGCCTAGAAAGAAAATTTTCATGATGGTGCTCCGCTGGTGATGAAGGATGGACTCTCAACTGGCTGGGAGGTGTGGATGAGACACCTTTTAATGACTGTAGGCATGCACATGTCCACAATATGTCTAAAACCTTGGCATGCTCATCTGCGCCGGGCTGGCGCGGTACGTGCCAATGTTTTGACCATTTTTATATTGAGAATGAAATCTAGGAGGCACGCATTTTTGCTGCACCTGCATACAGACAGCGATACTTAAAAAGGATTCCCCATGACCTACGCCGTTATTTCTAACTGGACATCGACAGTCTCAATTCAATCAACTGAGGGCGATCCCATGCGAGCCATGGCTCGCGACCGATTTGCCCCAGGCGTTATCGCGTTAGGTGCCTTGAATGTGTACTTCATCGCCATCACAGACACGTCCTTCCATGTCGTCACCATTTACCCCGATGAAGCAACTGCAGTCGCAGCGACTGAGCGGCAAAACGCAATTCGAGGGGACGCTGCCGCAGCGCTGCCCGTGCGCATGGTCAGCGATGTGCGCGGCAACGTATTTGCTTCACAGTAAAGCCCTTTGGGTGTGTGAACGTTTAGGTTGGAGATCACCATTCAAGGAGTAAACGCATGGTGCTACAAAAGAAACTGATGGCTTTCCAAGTGCTGGCATCTGTCGTGTACGGACTTTGGTTCATAGCCGCGCCACAAAGCTATGCCTTGCTAATGGGTGCGTCTGCGGGCGATATCAACGAGCTGGCCAACGGCAATTTGACCATCGTTGGTGTGGGTTTGCTGGTTACCGCTAACGTGTTCAACCTGCTGCGAAAACTGGTCACACCGGATCATTGCGCCACATTCATGCTGACGTTTGCATGTGGTTGGTTGGCCTATGGCATCGGGCAACTTTTCGTCAGCGCGCGCGCGGACATGCTGACGCTAGACAATATGAACGTGCTGCAAGGCATGTTGTTCATTGCGTTTGCAGCCGTGTACTACCTGAAGCGCTCACCCGATCAGCACACACAGCCAGCACAGTAAGCCGACCACTACAACCAAGACGGCCCGCTTTAGTGGCCGCGTAGCAAGCCGCTGTGTATAGACTGCAGCCAATCCGAGGGCGATACCCCCAGCTCATCCCTAATGAGCGTGCGGGTGCGCTCGTAGGTATCCAATGCTTCTGCGCGGTTGCCTCGCTTGCTCAGAATTTGCATCATTAAGCCGGCTGCACGCTCGTTATAAGGCTGACGTGCCAGTATCCGCATGGCAGCCCGCTGCGCGGTCATGAGCTCATGGCCATCAAGGTGCAGGCCTGCTTCAGCCATGACCTCGTCGGCATCACAACCAATGGCATCAAACGCGCTGCGTTGCGCGTCGACCCATGTGCCAGTTAAGCCGGGCAAAAACGTCCTGTGAAAAATATGAGAAACCACCTGCGAGGGTGGCCAACTCATCGCCCAGTCTTTGGACTGGGCAGCAGCCTCGGCTCGGTGCACGGCCTCTTTGGCGACCTCTACGTCAATCCATGTATTTCTGGGCAGCACCAGGCGCAACTCACTGCGTCCTTGTAAGGCGTCCTTGCCCAACGTTTTCCGCAACTTCGCAATCAACGAGGCCAGCGCCGCATCAGGGTCGACTGGCAGCACATCACCCCACAACAGCTCCACCAAGCGTGAGCGTGGCGACTCGACATGCCGGTTGAGCACCAGGAAAGCAAGCAACAAACGCCCCTGAGGCCCGTAAACCTCGGACTCCATGCGGTTCCCGTTGATACGCAGCGTAAAACGGCCACACAAGTGCACACGGGTTTCCAAACTATTCGACAATGTGTGGCCACTCTACGGGTTGTAGTGTTCGTGCATACTGGAATTGCATGGTTCTTTTTTAGGAGATTGAGAAATGAAAGTTTTAAATTGCGAATGCGGCCAACGTATAACGGCAGACAGCGACGAAGCGTTGATTGAGTCGGTTGGCCAACATGTACAGACTTCGCACCCTGAATTGGTAGGCAAATTATCGGACGTTGACATCTTAAACATGGCTGAGGAGTTGGAATAAACGCTGGCCAGCGCAATGCTTGATCTCAACCACGACAAGGCGTGATTGTATAAACAAACATACATTTACATTGCATTTAAAGTCCCTTACCAGTCTCGACCCTTTTCAGTGATTGGTAATTAATGACTATATGAATGATTGGGTGATACCAAAAATCTGATAATGATTATTAATTAGTTTTAAAAATAATATATATCGCGGCTATAAAACAACAAGCAACCAAAGCCCGTCAGCCCGCTTAATCCATGGCTGTATGTGGGTACTGGGCCGTCAAGCTTGTGAGGCGTATACTGTTTAAAAACACAGTATATTTATGCCCCCCATCACGCTACTCAGACCGCTCCATAACCTGGAGCAAACCCCACTAGACGTTGCACTAGAGCCCACTGCGCTCGACATGCGACTGCTGACACACCGCATCAGTGCAGGCTTTCCCTCGCCTGCAACCGATTACATGGAGGACGGCTTAGACCTCAACGACTACCTCGTGCGCAACAAGCCCGCCACATTCCTATTCACCGTCAAAGGTGACTCTATGATTGGCGCCAGCATAGAGGCCGACGACAAAGTCGTTGTAGACCGCGCACGCACACCCAAGCACGGCGACATTGTGGTGGCCGTTGTAGACGGCGAGTACACACTCAAACGCTTGTACAAACGCCCACCTCGGGTTGAACTGCATGCAGAAAACCCCGCCTATAGCCCAATTGTGTTTCGTGACGGCAACGAGCTGGTGGTGTGGGGCGTGGTCGTTGGCATGGTCAGGCGCTACAACGCCAAGGGTTAACCCACATGGCAACACCGCAATTTGCGCTGGTTGATGTCAACAACTTCTACGTCTCTTGTGAGCGCGTCTTCAACCCTAGGCTGGAAGGCGTACCCATGGTCGTGCTGTCCAACAACGATGGCTGCGCCGTAGCGCGCAGCAACGAAGTCAAGGCACTTGGCGTGAAGATGGGTACACCGTGGTTCAAGATGCAAGACTTGGCGCGCACGCACGGCATCCAAGCCTACTCCTCTAATTACACGCTGTATGGCGATCTGAGCAGCCGTGTGGTGCGCATACTGCAAGCGTTCTCGCCAGACTTAGAGGTGTACAGCATTGACGAGTCCTTTGTGCGCATAGAGACAGTGGCGCACCTGCACGGTGGTGGCGTCGCCATGGGCCACGCCATGAAACAGCGCATCAAGCAGTGGACGGGCTTGCCCGTGTGCGTCGGCATTGGACCTACTAAAACCTTGGCAAAATTTGCCAACCACTTGGCTAAAAAGAACGCCGTATTCGACGGCGTATGTGATCTTCACGCCCTGCCCAAGGCGCAGCGCCTCGAGTGGATGCAAGGCATTGAAGTGGGCGAGGTGTGGGGCGTCGGCTCTCGCTTGGCCAAACGCCTCGGCGCCATGCACATTCACAGCGTCTTGGACCTGCGCAATGCCTCGCCGCAACACATGCGCACGCACTTCGGCGTGGTCATGCAGCGCACCTGCAATGAGCTGCGCGGCGTGTCTTGCTTGGCCTTAGAGGACGTGGTGCAGCCCAAGCAGCAAATTATGTCGTCGCGCAGTTTTGGCGCACCCGTTGAGTCATTGCAAGAGTTGCATGAGGCTGTGGCCACTTACGTGGCGCGTGCGGCGGTCAAGCTGCGCGAACAACGCAGCGAAGCAGGTGCTGTGCATGTCTCCATTCGAACCAACCAGTTTAAGGAGAATCAAGACCAATACAACGCCGCCATAACGGTGGCACTGCCCGACGCCACAAGCGACACGCTGGCGCTGACGCGTGCAGCCTCTCAAGGTCTGGCGGCCATTTACCGCGCAGGCTACGAATACAAGAAAGCGGGTGTCATGCTGCTGCTGCTGCGTGACCAACATGCCAGACAAGCCGTGCTGTTTGACAACCTTGTGCAGCGAGAAAAATCCAGCAAACTCATGGCGGTGATGGATGCTATCAATGTGGAGTTTGGCCGCGACACCATTCGCGCAAGCGCCAGCGGCACCCAACAGCGCTGGAGTGCACGGTGCGACAACCGGTCACCGCGCTACACCACGCGCTGGGACGAGCTGCCCAAGGTGTACTGAGCCTTCACGCGGCCAAGCTTACAAGCTTACAAACTCACAGACCAGCAACAGCGGCCTTGAGCTTAGAGGTCTCAAGGCGGTTGCCATACTGCCCCACCACCAACGAGGCGCAGGTGTTGGCCAGTGTGGCGGCTTGCACCTTGGTGTGTCCTTGAGACACTGCGTATAAAAACGCACCAGCAAACATGTCGCCAGCACCGTTGGTGTCCAAGGCCTTCACTGGCACACCGGCTACTTCGGTCACGCTTGAGCCTTCAAGCAACATGCAACCTGCGGGGCCACGGGTCAGGCAGACGGTGGTGGCAAGTGTGCTGAGGTGCACACATATAGCGTCAATGTCAGTGGTGTCGCACCACATCTGGGCCTCTTCTTCGTTGCAAAAGAGATAGTCCACGCCGCCATCCAGCATGGCGTCTAGGCCATCGCGGCAAAAGTTAATCATGCTCATGTCACTGAGTGTCAGCGCCAAAGCCACACCCGACTCTTTCGCCACGGCTTTGCCAGCCAACGCAGCCTGTAAGCCTGTAGGTGAGGCGGCCAAGTAGCCTTCCATGTAATACAACTGGCTCTGGGCAATGGCCTGCGCATCCAAGGCATCACGGTCTAATTCAGCGGTTGCGCCCAAATAGGTACACATGCTGCGCTCAGCGTCTGGTGTCACCATCACCGTGCAGTTGCCAGTGGGCGCACCTGCAATCAAGCCACTCTCTAAGTTAGATGTCACGCCATGGCCTTTGAGGTCGGCGGCATAAAACTGCCCCAACCCATCGTCACCCACGCGGCAACTATAAAAAGCCTTGCCGCCCAATTGGGCCAGTGCCACCACGGTGTTGCCAGCCGAGCCGCCACCGCTTGTGCGCGGCGTCAAGTCAGTCAACTGGTCGCGCAGCGCTTGGCGCTGGTCGGCGTCTACCAAGGTCATGTGACGCTTGAGCACACCCATGGCGATGAGCTTGTCATCGGTCACTTCAAACTCAGAATCAACTAGCGCATTGCCGATGGCGTACAAATCGTATTTAGACATTGGTAACAATAGGGGGTATTTTTTAAACAGCTCTATAGTTTAACCAGCACCATGACCACACCTTCAATGACACCTATAACAACCGTTGGCTTGCTGGGCTTTGGCGAAGTCGGCGCCATATTTGGCCACGCACTGGCGGCACAAGGCCTGCGCGTTTCAGCGTGGGACAAATTGCTGCCCAGCAGCCCTGCCATGAACCGCCATGCACAAGCAGCGCACGTGAACGTGACCAGCAGCGCCGCTCACCTGTGCCAAGGTGCGCAACTGCTCATCAGCGCCGTCACGGCAGCCAACACGCTGGCGGCTGCACAAGGCTGCGCAGCGCATATAAGTCCCGGCAGCGTGTACCTTGACTTGAACTCGGCCTCTCCCGGCACCAAACAAGCCTGTGCAGACATCATTGAAGCTGCGGGCGCCCATTACGTGGAGGCCGGTGTCATGACCTCGGTGCCGCCTCACGGCATTGCAGTGCCCATGCTTTTGGGCGGCGCACACGCTCAAACCTTGTGTGACACGCTCGCAGCGTGGGGCTGTCAAGCCACGGTGGTAAGCGACGCCTTAGGCGTGGCAAGTGCCATCAAAATGTGTCGCTCCATCATGGTTAAAGGCTTGGAGGCGTTGGTCATAGAAAGCTACACCGCAGCGCGCAGCTATGGTGTGGAAGACCAGGTGCTACCGACACTGGCGCAAACCTTCCCTGGCATTGACTGGACAGCGCAAGGGCGCTATTTTTTCAGCCGGGTGGCCCAACACGGGCAGCGCCGCGCTGAAGAAATGCGCGAGTCTGGCGTTACCGTTAACGAGGCTGGGTTTGAATCCACCATGGCCAGCGCCATTGCCGACAAACATCAGTGGATGGCCGACGCCAAGCAGGACGGTGTGTTTGCCCACCTCGACAAAGACGCGCCTTGGCAAGCCTACGCCGATGCCCTCATTGCTGCGCGCTCACAGGGCCAGCCCCCCAGCCAATAAATTCCACATATTCGTGAGGCCGAACACAACCACTTGCCACAGCACCACGCCATAAGCCATGGCGACAACGCCGAAAAAAATACCGAGCATCAGAACCAAACCGTCGCGCGACATCCAGCCTAGGCTGAGCAAGATCAGGCTCACACTAGGCAGCACGTTGCCAAAGGGCAACGGCAAAAAAATTACAAAGGCCATCAACGCAATCCACAGACCCCACACAGCGCGGGTGCGCGGGTGCGACCACAGCGACAAGCGCGGGCGCATCCACAGGTTGCATTGCTCATACATCATGGCCAGGCCTTCCAAGCTGTGGCCAGTCCACTTCTCGCTCAGCTTGATGCGGCCCACGCGCTTGGGCAGTGTGGGTGAGTCGTTGCCCCGTGCCCACGCCCACGCTGCAACGCAAATGCCCGCACTCAACAGCGTGCCCGAACCCACTATGGGCAGCGCGCATACCAACGCCATCAGCAGCAATAAAACGGCAAGCGAGGCGTCGCCGTGCAGCGTCAACAGCTCGGCAAAGTCCAGTTCACGTACGTGCGACCTGCCCTCGCGGTGTGCATCCGCCGCGTCGCGCAGGCGTTGAGCCAACGCTGCGCTCATGGCTTGCGTTTCTCAATGGCACGCATTGTGGAACTCATTTAGAACTTTCTGTGGTGTAAAACCGTATGTAAACCCATGCGCCATGCGCACCAATGCCCCCATGCAGCGCAGACCGGCACCAGCGCCGTGCCAAGCGCCCAGTTTGAGCGTTATTGGCCCGGCGGCGCAACGTCGTGTCCCTGAATACGCTGGCTCAGCCACTGAAAGCCCTGCCCCACGTCCATGCGTGGGCTTCTTTGTTGCGCGGGCGGGTAGCTGCCATCGGCTGGCAAGGGCGGTCCAATGTCGAACGAAAACACATAGCTGGGCTCTTGACCCATGCGCAAGTCAGTGAGCACCAAGTTGGCGCCTTCACGCTGCACTTTAAAAAAACCATCTGTGAAACGCGCCACGCGCTGCAGCTGTGGGTGGTCGGCGTTGTCTGTGGCCAGGGCCGAGCCACTCGCATGGGCTACAAAACGCACAGGCCTGCCACCGTCCAGCAAGGCATAAAAGCCCTCGTGAAACTGCGCGCCATCCAGCGCCACCACGCGCCACAACAAAGTGCTCAGCGGTGCGGGGGTTACCAGCAGCTGTTGGCTGGGCAGGCCTTGGGCTTGTAAAGACTCGCGTGCGTGTTGCGTCACCCAGACTTGGCACAGACCGCTCCAAACCAAGTACACGGTGCTGAGACCCAACGCCCAGGCGTTGATAGACAACGCGCGCGCCACAAGCTGCACGCGCAACGCCGCGATCACGCCAAACAACAGGGGCAGCGAGTACACAGGATCAACAATAAACATGCTGCCCAAGCCATAGGCCTCATCGGTGAATGGCTGCAAAACTTGGGTGCCGTAAATGGTGGTCAAGTCGAGCAAGGGGTGGGTGACCAGTGCCAACATGAGCGCCCACCACCAGCGGCCAAACAGCTCTCGCTGCTGGTGTACGCCGCTCACCATCCACGCCATGGGAACAGCAAACAGCAGCAGCAACAACGGCGCATGCGTTTCGCCCCGGTGACGCACCATATCCAAAATAGGGTCGCCATGGCCAAGCAGCACGTCAAGGTCAGGCAACAAGCCCGCCACGCCACCCCATAAAGCAGCCTTCCAAACGGCGGTACGCCGCCCCATAACAGCCACGCTGATAGATGCGCCTAAGAGTATTTGTGTGACTGAATCCATGGCATCAATTGAATAAAAAATCTAACAAAAAAGAACAATACACATACGGCGGTGCGGAATTGTGCAGGACATGAGGCCATTGGGTCATTGGGTGACAAGCTGCCCCTGGTTGCTGCCCAGCACCTCACGGACCACGCTGCGCAGCAGCGCCACCGCGGCTTGCTGCGTGGGCGTCACGGGGCGGTTGTGGCTGGTTGCCAAGTGCACCGCCACAGAAAGGGTCTCGCCACGTTTGGCTGGCTGCGACGCGGTGGCTGATGCAGTTGATTGTACGTGTCGACTGGCCACATAAATATCGCTGACGGTATAGGCGCTGGCTGTGTCTGAGCTGGTTACAGCGTGGCGAGCCAGCACTGCCGCGCCAGCGCCGTCGGCCACCAAATCCAAAATGGCGCTCACACCATCAATCTCCAGCGCAATGGTAGGCGTCAAACCCAAGCGCATGAGTGCGGCCTCTAACTGCATGCGCAACGCGTTGGGACGACTCGGTATCAATAACGCCTTGTTGGCCACATCACGCAAGTCCACCCTCGCAGCTGCGGCGTTGCCCTGCTTGGACTGCACAAGCACCAGGGCCTCGTGGCACAGCAACTCCACATCAATGCCCAGTGCCTGCGCGGGTATGGCGTTGTACAACAAGGCCACATCAATCACGCCATCAACCAGCTGTGTGTGCATGCCTTTGGACAAGCCCTCGGTGATACGCAACTGGGCATGCGGCAGCTCAGTTTTAAAGGCACGCAACAGCGGTATGGCCACACTGCGAGCCACACTGGGCGGCATGCCCAAGACCACACGTCCGGACAAGATGCCGCGCGCGCCAGTAACCGCTTGTTTGGCCCGCTCTACTTGGTACAAAATACCGTGCACATGCTCCAGCAGCAATTCACCAGCCTCTGTCAGCGCCGCACCACGGCCGTTGCGTGTCAACAGCGTTTGGCGCAACTCCACCTCCAAGGCGCGCACTTGGCGCGACAAGGCCGGTTGCGCCACGCCTAGGGCCTGTGAGGCCTTGGTAAAGCTGCCCAGCTCAGCCACACGCTCAAAATACGCCAGTTGTTTGAAGTCCATACCTTTGACCTATGTCCATGCGTGTCACGCACAGTTGGTGCTGACAGCCCGCATTTTCAGTAATGCCAATAAAGCATAACAGCTATATTGGATATGCTCTTGATTGAGGTTGATGGAGTCCTGACAATATGGGCTATGAACCCTCAAGCGCGCGCCCACAATCAGGATTCCGATGACACCTTGCACGGTATCTCCTCCATGGCCACGCGGGCCCTACTCGCCCAGCTGCTCAGCGACTATGCCGCCACGGGTGGGTCGCCAGTCAACATGCTGTCAATCGGTGGCGTAGACGCTCTCAAACGCTTGCAAGGCGGCGAGGCCTTTGACGTGGCTGTGCTGGCCAGCGATGCCATTGCCAAACTGGTGACCAGCGGACACGCCCATGCAGACAGCGTGACGGCGTTGCTGCATTCAGGCGTGGCGGTAGCGGTTCAGACGGTACAAACGAATCAAGGTGGCCAATCCCCTCGGTTCACCGCAGACCTCAGCACCGAGGCCAGCGTCAAAGCCGCCGTGTTGGCAGCGCCCAGCATCAGCTACTCCACAGGCCCGAGCGGTGTGGCACTGGCCCAGTTGTTTGAGCGCTGGGGCATCGCCCAACAAGTCGCCGCACGCACCATCACCCCGCCACCAGGCACCCCAGTCGCCTCGCTGGTTGCCAGCGGACAAGCCGCATTGGGCTTCCAGCAGTTGAGCGAGCTGTTACACGCCCCGGGGATTGACGTGCTGGGCCCATTGCCTGACGCCATACGCATCACCACCACCTTCAGTGCCTGCGTGCTCACTGCCTGCCAGCATGTCGGTGCTGCGCAAGCACTCATTGCCTACCTAGCCAGCGATGCGGCGGCACCAGCCAAACGCGCCCAAGGCATGACGCCAGCTTCATAAACACCCATACTGTCAACCCATTGGACACAGTCAACACCACAAGGCACCCCACATGACACGCCCACCACTGATCATCGACGTACACGGTCACTACACCACCGCACCAGCGGCCTTGGGCGACTGGCGCAACTTGCAAATTAAAGCGCTGACAGACCCCAGCGTCATAGCCGATCCCAACAGCTTGCATATCAGCGATGACGAGTTGCGTGACTCCATATCGCTCAACCAACTGGCCAAGATGAAAGAGCGTGGCAGCGACTTGACCATATTCAGCCCACGCGCCTCGTTCATGGCGCACCACATTGGTGATTTTCAAACTTCCAGCACGTGGGCGGCTATCTGCAATGAGCTGTGCGCGCGCGTGGCACAACTGTTTCCCGATAACTTCATTGGCGCGGCCATGTTGCCGCAGTCGCCTGGTGCGGAACCCGCCAGCTGCATTCCTGAGCTTGAGCGCTGCGTGAAAGACTACGGTTGTGTGGGTATCAACCTCAACCCCGACCCATCCGGTGGCCATTGGACCAGCCCACCACTGACAGACCGCGCGTGGTATCCCATCTATGAAAAAATGGCTGAGTACGACATTCCCGCCATGATTCATGTGTCCACCAGTTGCAACGACTGCTTCCACACAACGGGTGCGCACTACCTCAACGCAGACACCACAGCCTTCATGCAATGCCTAAGTGGTGATTTGTTTAAGGACTTCCCCACGCTCAAGTTCTTAATTCCACATGGCGGCGGCGCAGTGCCCTACCACTGGGGACGATTCAGGGGCTTGGCGCAAGAGATGAAAAAACCATTGCTAGAAGACCACTTGCTCAACAACATCTTCTTTGACACCTGCGTGTACCACCAGCCCGGCATTGACTTGCTCACCAAAGTCATTCCGGTTGACAACATTTTGTTTGCCTCAGAGATGATTGGCGCGGTGCGCGGTATTGACCCACAAACCGGCCACTACTACGACGACACCAAGCGCTACATTGCGGCCACGCCCAACCTGACCGAGGCGCAGCGTCACCAGGTGTTTGAAGGCAATGCACGCCGCGTATTCCCACGCATGGACGCCGCGCTCAAGGCCAAAGGTCTGTAGCCCAAACCCGCCACACAAACACCCACCTGACACTTCGATCCCTTTAGGAGCACAACATGTACGAATTAGGCGTTTGCTACCGCAACACCACCCGCGCCGACAAAGACGTGGCCGACCAGCTGGGCCAATACGGTTGCGCCACTGTGCACGAGGCCTTGGGGCGCGTGGGCTTGTTGCAACCTTATATGCGCCCTGTTTACGCTGGCGCTCAAGTCAGTGGCACAGCCGTGACTGTGTTGCTGCAACCCGGCGACAACTGGATGCTGCACGTGGCAGCAGAGCAAATTCAGCCAGGCGATATTGTGGTTGCCGCCGTCACCGCGCCTTGTACCGATGGCTATTTTGGCGACTTGCTAGCCACCTCGTTTCAAGCGCGCGGCGCACGTGCGCTCATTATTGATGCGGGTGTACGTGACATCAAGACCCTACAAGAGATGCACTTCCCCGTGTGGAGCAAGTGCATCTCTAGCAAAGGCACCATCAAGGCGACATTAGGCTCAGTCAATATTCCTGTGGTGTGCGCTGGCATGCTGGTCACACCTGGCGATGTGATCGTGGCAGACGATGACGGCGTGGTGTGCGTGCCCAAAGGCATGGCACAGCACACGCTAGAAGCCGCCGCGAAACGCGAGAGCTTTGAAGGCGAAAAACGCGCCAAGTTTGCCGCTGGCGTGCTGGGCCTTGACATGTACAACATGCGCGAGCCACTGGCCAAGGCCGGCTTGCGCTACATCGATTAAGGTTTGCCAATGAACACACCCCACCCCAGCAAGCCAACATCCGGCGACTTCACCAAAACAGCCGGCTGGCTGGACTGGTACGCAGGCCCTGCCAAACCCACGTTCACAGTGCCCGCAGGCGCGGTTGATGCGCACTGCCACGTGTTTGGCCCGGGCGCGCAATTTCCCTACGCGCCCGAGCGCAAGTACACGCCTTGCGACGCCAGCCACAAGCAACTCTTTGCGCTGCGCGATCAGTTGGGTTTTTCTCGCAACGTGGTGGTACAAGCCACTTGTCACGGCGCTGACAACGCGGCCATGGTCGATGCGCTGCAACACAGCGCCGGCATGGCACGCGGCATAGCCACCGTCAAGCGCAGCATCAGCGACGGCGAACTGCAAGCGCTGCACACAGCCGGTGTGCGAGGCGTGCGCTTTAACTTTGTGAAACGCTTGGTCGATTTCACGCCCAAAGACGAGTTGCTAGAAATTGCCAACCGCATCAAGCCGCTGGGCTGGCACGTGGTGATTTACTTTGAAGCGGTAGACCTGCCCGAACTGTGGGACTTTTTCACCACCTTACCCACCACCGTGGTGGTGGACCACATGGGCAGGCCAGACACCAGCAAGCCCGTTGACGGGCCAGAGTTTGAACTGTTTGTGAGGTTCATGCGCGAACACAGCAACGTGTGGAGCAAGGTGTCTTGCCCAGAGCGTTTATCCGTCACAGGCCCCAACGCGGTAGGCGGCGAGCAACAGGCCTACCGCGATGTGGTGCCGTTTGCCAAACGCATTGTCGAAACCTTCCCAGACCGCGTGCTGTGGGGCACAGACTGGCCACACCCCAACCTCAAAAACCACATGCCCGACGACGGCTTGCTGGTGGACTTTATTCCCCACATTGCCAACACGGCTGCGTTGCAGCACAAGTTGCTGGTTAGCAACCCCATGCGCCTGTATTGGCCAGAGGAGAATTGAAGCATGGCCTTAGACAAACCTTATTTAGATGTGCCTGGCACCATCATTTTTGATGCGGCGCAAAGCCGCAAAGGCTATTGGCTCAACCAGTTTTGCATGAGCCTCATGCAGGCTGAGAACCGCGCCCGCTTTAAGGCCGATGAGCGAGCCTACCTCAGCGAGTGGGACATGACCGACGAGCAACGCCAAGCGGTACTCGCGCGCGACTTGAACTGGTGCATTCGCACAGGCGGCAATATTTACTTCTTGGCAAAAATTGGTGCCACCGACGGCTTGAGCTTTCAACAAATGGCAGGCTCAATGACCGGCATGACCGAAGTGGAATACCGCGCCATGATGGTGGCGGGCGGACGCTCGGTTGAAGGCAACCGCTTTGTAGGCGAAGACGGCGACGCCCAAGCCCACCGCCAGCCCCAAGGCTCTGCACACGCAGCCACACAGGCCACCCAACCCGCAGGCACCGGTGCTGACCCAGCATAAAGAAAGACCCCACATGGCACGCATTACCGCTTCGGTGTTCACCTCCCACGTACCCGCCATTGGCGCAGCCCTTGACCAAGGCAAAACCACAGAAGACTACTGGGCTCCGCTGTTTGCCGGCTACGACTTCTCCAAACAATGGATGACAGACAACCAGCCAGACGTTATTTTTTTGGTCTACAACGACCACGCCACCGCCTTTAGCCTGGATGTCATTCCCACCTTTGCCATAGGCACAGCCGCGCAATTTCAACCCGCCGACGAAGGCTGGGGGCCGCGCCCGGTTCCTGTGGTGCAAGGCCACCCCGATTTGGCATCGCACATCGCGCAGTCTGTCATTCAGCAAGATTTTGACCTCACCATCGTCAACAAGATGGACGTTGACCACGGCCTCACCGTACCCTTGTCGTTGATGTGCGGCGCACAAGACCCACACGCGGGCGCATGGCCCTGCCCTGTTATCCCTTTTGCCGTCAACGTGGTGCAATACCCTGTTCCCAGCGGCGCGCGCTGCTTTGCATTGGGCCAAGCTATACGCAAAGCCATAGACACGTACGACGACGACATGAATGTCCACATCTGGGGCACAGGCGGCATGAGCCACCAACTACAAGGCGCACGCGCAGGGCTCATCAACCGAGAGTGGGACAACCACTGGCTGGACCAACTCATTAACGACCCAGTAGCTTGCGCCCAAGTGCCCCACATGAACTACGTGCGCGAAGCCGGCAGTGAAGGCATAGAGCTGGTGATGTGGCTGATTGCCCGCGGCGCAATGGACGATATCAACAACGGCCAACAAACCGGCCCAGCCCCGAAACTGGTCCACCGCTTCTACCACGTGCCCGCCAGCAACACGGCTGTGGGACATGCCATTTTGGAAAACACGCAAAGGAATCTCCACCCATGACCATCAAAGTAGCCTTGGCAGGCGCTGGCGCATTTGGCATCAAACACCTAGACAGCATACAAACAATTGACGGCGTAGAGGTGGTGTCGCTGATTGGCCGCGAGTTGCCCGCCACACAGGCTGTGGCTGACAAGTACGGCATTGCCCACGTCACCACCAGCCTTGACGACAGTTTGGCGCTGCCCCATGTTGACGCGGTGATGTTGTGCACGCCTACTCACATGCACGCCGCGCAGGCCATTGCCTGTATGAAGGCGGGCAAGCATGTGCAAGCAGAAATCCCCATGGCCGATAGCTTGGCAGATGCCCAAGCGGTGGTGGCCTTGCAAGCGCAAACGGGCTTGGTGGCTATGTGCGGGCACACGCGCCGCTTCAACCCAAGCCACCAGTGGGTTCACAACCGCGTGGTGGCGGGTGAGTTCAACTTGCTGCACATGGATGTGCAAACCTACTTCTTTAGGCGCAGCAACATCAACGCTTTGGGTCAGCCCCGCAGCTGGACAGACCACTTGCTGTGGCACCACGCCGCGCACACTGTGGACTTGTTTGCGTACCAAGCGGGCAGCCCAGTGGTGCAAGCCAATGCCATGCAAGGCCCCATTCACCCCTCATTGGGCATAGCCATGGACATGAGCATTCAGCTCAAGGCGGCCAACGGCGCGGTGTGCACATTGAGCTTGTCCTTTAACAACGACGGGCCGCTGGGCACATTCTTTCGCTACATAGGCGACAAGGGCACGTACCTAGCCCGCTACGACGACTTGTTCAACGGCAAAGAAGAGCCCATTGATGTGTCTGACGTGGATGTGTCTATGAACGGCATAGAGTTGCAAGACCGTGAGTTCTTTGCCGCCATTCGAGAGGGCCGAGAGCCCAATGCCAGCATGGCGCAGGTGCTGCCGTGCTACCAAGTGCTGCACAACTTGGAACAGCAACTAGGGCAATAACGAGCGCGCTTGTGCGGCGTGTGCAATACCTGACGGTGTGCACACGCTCACGGGCGTGTTGCACAATGACATTCACAATTTCATTGCCACCCTTCAAGCCATCTTGAAAGCCAAGGACTGACACCACATGCAAGCCACCTACGACACCCCCCTAGCCGTTCGCGCCATTGGCGATATCAACATCAGCGCCGTGAGCATGGGCTGTATGAATATCAGCCATGCCTACAGCGCGCCGTTGCCAGACACCGACGCTGAACGTGTGCTGCTCAGCGCGCTAGACGCTGGCATGACCATGTTTGACACCGCCACGCTGTATGGCTTTGGCTCCAACGAGACCTTGATGGGCAAGGTGATGTCCAAGCACCGCTCCAAATTCATGCTGGCCAGCAAATGCGCCATGGGCGGCGAAGACGTGAACGGTGACGGCAAACTGGTTCGCGTGATCGATGGCAGCCCAGCCAACATCAAACGCCAATGCGAACTCAGCCTCAAGCGCTTAAAAACCGACGTGATTGACTTGTACTACCTGCACCGCTGGGACAAACAAGTCCCCATAGAAGACAGCACTGGCGCGTTGGCCGACTTGGTGCGTGAAGGCAAGATTCGACACATTGGTCTGTCAGAAGTCTCGGCTACCACGCTTCGCAAAGCACACACCGAAGCACCCATTGCAGCCTTACAAACCGAATACTCGCTGTGGACTCGCAACCCGGAAATTGCCGTGCTGCAAGCTTGTCAAGAGCTGGGCACCACCTTTGTAGCCTTCAGCCCAGTTGGCAGAGGATTTTTAGGCGGCATGACGGGCAACGCCACCAGCTACCCTGCCAGTGACATACGCAGCAGCATGCCTAGGTTTTTGCCAGACAACTATGCCCGCAACATGGTGTTGCTTGAGCAGTTTAAAAGCATGGCACAACAGCTTGGCCACACCCCAGCGCAACTGGCGCTGGCGTGGGTGCTACACCAAGGCCAACACATTGTGGCCATACCTGGCAGCACACAAATCAAGCATGTCCAAGACAACGCCAAGGCGGCAAACATCCGCTTAGACGCTGAGACCTTGGCACAACTCGATGCACTGATCAACCAGACCACAGTAGCTGGGCCGCGCTACACAGCGCAGGCAGAAAGCGAAGTAGACACAGAAACGTACACGGCCTAAGCCGCACAAACGGTTTGGTGTTTGGCATTGCTGCACCCGTCTCGCACGAGGTGCTGATTAAGAAAAGCCGCTTCATAGGTTGCGTGCAAGCCGTCACTGGACGGGCGCACGCACAAGAGGTGGTTGCCCAACTGTGGCAGCAACACCCCAGCGCGGCCCACGTGTGCTGGGCACTGATGGCAGGCGGGCAATCTGCTGCAGTTGACGACGGTGAACCGGGCGGCACCGCTGGGCGACCCATGCTGGAGGTACTGCGCCACCACAATCTAGACGGCGTGCTCGCTACGGTGGTGCGCTACTTTGGCGGCGTCAAGCTTGGCGCAGGCGGCTTGGTGCGGGCCTATACAGACGCCATTGCCGGCGCGCTGGCGCAGGCAGACACAATTGAACGCGTTGCCACCAGCCGAGTGCAGGTTCACATGGCATTTGAGTTTGAAGGCACCGCCAGGCGACTGGCCACCAAGCTTGACGCTGTCGTGGCAACAAGCCACGACAGCAGCGGCGTTCACTTCCAGGTTGAGCTGGCACACAACAAGCTGCAAGACTTCGTGACCCAACTCACCAACCTCACCAGTGGACAGGCACTGTGGCAAGGGCCTAGTGAGCCTGTTTGACGCGGCCCAGCCCACAACCCATTTGGCCTCTCAGCCTCTAAACGACGGTGGTATCAATTCGTAAGCGGTTTGTATCAATGTTTGAATGGTCTGATCCCCAGCATCGCGGCTGTTGGTCCATAGGTACAAGTCACGCCGGCCAGAAGCCACCTTAACTGGCAACTCGACAAGGGGAAACACATGTCCCATCAACGACACCGTGTGCCTAGGCAATACGCACAGGTGCTGGCCATCCATCAACACGCTTAACAGCACACTCGCATCACCCACGGTTGCAAGCTCAATGCGCCTTTCCACCACACCGTTGTGAACTAGAAAGTCCGTTTCAATGTCTTCAAAAGGCGATGTGAAACCAATGTTTAACCATGGGCTGGCGCTTAACAGCGGCCCAGAGACAGGACCAGAATCTACTTGGGACGCCAGCATATGGCTAGGCCCGCAAAAAATGGCCAAACTGTCATGCATGTACACATCACGGTTGATACCTGTGGGCGGGTGCTCGTAAATAGAAGGCGCAATCAACATATCAAACTCGCCAGACACCAGCCGCTCCACCAACAAACTAGGACGACCAACAGTGAGTGAGATTGACAGGTCAGGCAGCTTGCGCAGCATATGGCGAATGAGATTCGGGGCCACCGCGTTGCCAATAATAGGGCCAATGCCAATGCGCAACTGACGACTAAGCCCAAGCTTGGTGGCGGCAATGCGCTCTTGGCTGCGCAACACACTTTGCTGCACCAGTCGCCCCTCTCTGGCCAAGGCTTCACCCAGCGGGGTGCTTCTGACACCAAACCGACTGCGCGCAAACAAGGGCCCACCGGCTTGCATCTCCAAAGTCGCCATATTGCGGGTGAGCGTGGACTGGGTTACAGCCAGCTGCTGCGCAGCAGCTGTCAGCGAGCCCTTATCCAACACAGCGCCCAGTTGTAACAAATGCCTAGGATCCATCGATTAATGCCTGATTGAAAATCCAAATACGCATTTTACTTGTACTGCGTTAGGGGTTAGAGTCGAAATCAGCGGCCACATAGAGCCATATCAGCCCAGAGCACCAACCGGAGACAACACATGAACACACTAAAAACCGCCCAACTGGCCGCACTGGCCATGTGCGCATCCTTAACCCTGCCCGTCGCGGCTCAAACCATTGCCATGGAAACCGCAGGCGCCGGCAGTGTATTGGGCCTGATGCCCCAGGGTATGGCGCCAGATTGGTCTAAGGCCGGCGTGTCGCTTCAACTGGCAACGGGTCAAACCTTGACCAAGTCTTTGCTTAAAATGAGCAAAGGCTCGCTAGACGCAGCCGTTGTGCCTCCTACAGCCTTCGCCGCCCTGAAAAAAGGCGTAGGCCCTTACAGCTCCTTGGGCGACAAGGGCAAGGCACTGGCTGGCAACGTCCGCTCGCTGTTTAGCTTTGGCTCTAGCACTTACCACATGGTCGTATGGGCGGACTCAGGCTCAGCCGAGTGGAACCAAATTAAAGGCAAACGCGTCTTTATTGGACCGCCAGCAGGTGCAGCGAATTCTATGATTCGCTCTATCGTCAAAGCAGGCTCAGGCTACGAAGACGGCAAGGACTACACAGGTATCAAAGCCCCTTGGAATGCTGCCATGCAGAGCTTTAAAGATGGCCAGTTCGACATGTTTGTCAGCACATTGCCGGTGGGCTCGCAGGCATTGGTAGAGCTGGGCATGGCCAAGCCTTTCAGGTTGTTAAGCGTACCCGCACAAGCTGAACCGAGCCTGGGTTTTACCCGCACGGTCATCCCTGCGAACACCTACCCCGATCAAGTCAACAAAGACCAAGACATCACAACGTGGGTCAGCATCATGACCATGATGGTGAAAAAAGACCTCAGCAACGAGATCGCCTACAAGCTCACCAAAACGTATTTTGAGTCACTTGATGCTGTCAAAAAAGGCAACAGCATGCTGGCAATTTTGCGGGCCGAAGACCGCTTTGCCAGTCTGGTTGCGCCACTTCACCCAGGCGCTGTGCAGTACTACAAGGAAGCAGGCGTTGACATCCCTGCGCGCTTGCTAGCCAACTAAGCAACACCTACGCGTTCGCCCTGAGCCGCCATGTCGGTGCAAACGCCGCTCGCCTGCCTAGGTCTCACAAGCTTTGGGCACGTCGCCTGTTTACGAGGCCGCATTTAACAGCACCTGCTTTATGAACAGTTCACCGAGACAGTCACCTACGGCCACGGTGACGCAACAAGCCATCACCGTCTTAGGGTTGTTCGCCGCGTTGTACGGCATGGCCAATGTCATGCCTGCGATTGGCGACTTTCGCTTGGGGCCTTTTCCCATGGAGATGTTTCGCGCCAGCTTCTTCGCCTTGTGCGCGGTGCTGGTGGGCTTGACCATGGTGGACGACCCCATGGGCAACACCAAGCCGTGGGTCAAGATGGCGTCGGTAGCAGCCGTTGTGGCCATCCTGTACAGCTGCTGGAGCTTTTACCAAGTCAGTGTCAAACTCGATGAAGATATGTTTTTGTTTGGTCTACGCGAGGCTGGCATTGCCATGTCGGTGGCAGCAGCTTCGCTGTTTTTTTGCTGGCGCTTATGGGGCGGTCCGGTTGCATTGCTGGGCATCGCGGGTATAGCCTACCTGCTAACTGGCGAGTATTGGCCTGGGGCTATGCGCTTGGTAACAGGCGACATACACGAACTGCTGGCACAAAACCTGTGGTACAGCCTAGACACTGGCATTTTGGGAGCCACGTTTTCCATTGTTCTTTCGACTGTTCTGCCATTCATTGTTCTGGGCGCCTTGCTGGAAGGCGTGGGGGCTGGCGAGTCTATGATTCGCATTGCTTTTTCAATGATGCGCAAAACGGCTGGCGGGCCGGCACATGCTGCCGTTTTAGCCTCTGGGCTGTTTGGATCGGTCTCCGGCAGCGCGGTGGCCAATGTGGTTGGCACCGGCGTGATCACTATTCCCATGATTAAACGCAGGGGTTTTTCAAATAAATTCGCTGGCGCCGTTGAAGCAGCGGCGTCAACCGGTGGGCAAATCATGCCGCCCATCATGGGCGCGGCGGCCTTGGTCATGGCGGATTATGTGGGTGTGTCTTACTTGACCGTCGTGGTGGCCGTGCTGGTACCCGCCATAGCGTTTTACGCCAGCCTATTTTTGATGATTATTTTCGAAGCTCGACGCGAAGGCATCACGCCACAAGACTCCGATGCAGAGCTGGCCAAGCCAAGCCGTCAAGATGTCCTCAACTTGGTACTTGTGTTTGGGCCGTTGGGGCTGATTGTGCTCATGCTCATTGACGGCTGGTCGCCTGCAGGGGCTTCCATGGCCGCTATTGCCATGCTCTTTCCAATGTCGCTCATCAACCCGCGCATTCGTCACCAACCGGGCTTGCTGCTAAAAGCGTTGAGCAACGGCGGCAAAACCTTTGCGCAGTTGCTCACCGCCATCGCAGCTATTTCCATTGTCATCTCTGTGTTGTCGGCAACCGGCATGCCAGTGAAGTTTGGTGTGTTGATGTCCACATTGCTAGACCAGTCACTCTTTATTGCGCTGCTGGTTGTGGCGGGTGGTTGTATTTTGTTGGGCATGGGCATGCCCACACTGCCCGCCTACGTCACTGTTGCGGCCATCGCATTGCCCTCTATGGAGCAGCTGGGACTGGCACCATTGAATGCGCACATGTTCGTATTCATGATTGCGGTGGCCTCCACCATCACACCGCCCGTAGCCATCGCAGCCTACGCAGCCGCTTCTATTGCTCAGTCGCGCCCGATTGAGACCGCTGTGAGTGCCTCACGCATTGGCGTGATGGTTTTCATTATCCCGTTTGCGTTTGCCTACAACCCACTTCTGTTGACGGTCGCGCAAGCAGGTGGACAGTTCACATGGCCGTCTTATATCTATTTGATATTCAAGCTGGTGTTGGCCATGTACTTGGTCGCGACGGCCTTGTCGCGCTGGGAGCTGCACCCACTGGGTTACCTGTCTATTGCATTGCGCTTGGTGGCAGCCGTGTTGCTGCTAGTGCCTCTCGCTGTGTACGACTATGGCGGCTTTGCACTGGGCGCTGCGCTGTTGATGGCGCACCGGTTCTCACCACAGCCAACCAAACAGAACATACAACACACATGACACACACCAATAAAACCAACTTTATATTTATTGTGGCCGACGACTTGGGCTATGCAGACTTAGGCTGTTATGGCTCACGGGCCAACACCTCGCCCAGCCTAGACCAGTTGGCCAGCGCTGGTGTGCGCTTCACCAACGGCTATGCCAACTCCCCCGTGTGTTCGCCCACGCGCTTTGCACTGATGACCGCGTGTTACCAATATTGGGTGCGCGGTGCCAGCGAGGAGCCCATGGCAGGAAATGCACACGGCAGCCAAGAACTGGGTTTGTTTCCGCACCTCGCCACACTGCCAGGCATGCTTAAAGATGCGGGCTACCACACGGCACTCATTGGCAAATGGCACTTGGGTTTTAGGCCGCACTTCGGCCCTGAGAAAAGCGGCTACATGCACCACTTTGGCCCTATGTCTGGTGGTGTGAGCTACTACAGCCACAACGCGCGAGGCGAGTCGTCTGACTTAGAGCTGGATGGCCAGCCCTACGATGAGCCAGGCTACCTCACAGATTTGTTGTCTAACCGCGCGGTTGACTACGTGCACCAGCGTGCCAAGGAGACCCAACCGTTCTTCTTGAGCCTGCACTACACAGCACCGCACTGGCCATGGGAGACGCGCGCACAAGGCGGCATAGACCCAGAGATAGCAAACGATATTTCACATCTAGACGGTGGCAATGTTGAAACCTACCAAACCATGATTCGGGAAATGGACGAGGGCATTGGTTGGGTTGTGCAAGCACTCAAAGACACCAACCAGTTTGACAACACACTGATCATCTTTACCAGCGACAACGGCGGCGAACGCTTCTCTGACAACTGGCCGTTGGTGGGCGGAAAGATGGATTTAACAGAGGGTGGCATCCGTGTACCTTACATTGCACACTGGCCTGAGGGCCTCAAACAATCAGCCGGTCAAACCAGCACACAGCATTGCTTGACCATGGACTGGAGCGCCACCATTTTAGACATAGCGGGTGTGCAAGCCGCTGCACATCAGCCGCTAGACGGTCAGTCACTGCTGGGCAACTTGCACATACCTGCCCATACGGTCGAGCGGCCAATGTTTTGGCGCATGAAACACCGAGACCAACGCGCGTACCGATTGGGTTCGTGGAAATACCTCAAAGTAGACACCTACGAGTACCTGTTTGACATAGATACAGACGCCAGAGAGCGCGCCAACCAAGCCAAACGTCAGCCGCAGCGCCTGCGTGCCATGCGTGCAGCCTACGAGGCTTGGAATGCCCAGATACCCGCAGTGCCAGATGATGCGCGTATTGGACTGGTCTTTTCTGTAGCGGATATGCCGTCGCGTTAGCGCGAAGCTGTGGCTACCACCTGTAACAATTTCACGGCTTAGGCACGTGCAGCCCCATGCTGCGCGCAATCACTTCTTTCATGATTTCATTGGTGCCGCCGTAGATGCGTTGAACGCGGGCGTCGGCGTACGCACGGGTAATGGGGTACTCCCACATGTAGCCGTAGCCACCAAACAGTTGCACGCACTCGTCCATGACTTGGCACTGCAGATCTGAGCACCACGACTTGGCCATGCTGGCAGTGGCCGTGTCGAGCTCATCCACACACACCAACTCACAGCACTTGTCGACAAAAACGCGTGCCGCTTGCACCTTGGTTTGCAGGTCGGCCAGCACGTAGCGGGTGTTTTGAAAGCTGCCAACAGCTTGGCCAAACACCATGCGCTCTTTGACATAGGCCACGGTCCAGTCAATGGCTGCTTGCGAGGCAGCCACCGCCGAAATTGCAATTTGCAAACGCTCCCAAGGCAACTGCTCCATCAGGCAAATAAAGCCACGGTTTTTCTGGGCATCACCCCCAAGCAACTGCTCTGGGCCAACATGCACATCTTTAAAAAACAACTCGGACGTGTCTTGGGCTTTCATGCCCAACTTCTTCAGACGTTGGCCTTTTTCAAAGCCAGGTGTGCCGGCTTCCACCAAAAACAAGGAGGTCCCTTTGGCCCCAGCCGATGGGTTGGTTTTGGCCACCACAATCACCAAGTCGGCATGCCAGCCGTTGGTGATAAAGGTTTTGCTGCCATTGATCACGTAGCCGCCGTCTTGGGCGGTTGCCGTGGTTTTGATACCTTGCAAGTCACTGCCTGCGGCAGGCTCACTCATGGCGATGGCACCTACCAACTCACCACTGGCCAGCTTGGGCAAATAGCGTAGCTGCTGCTCAGGTGTGCCGTAATGCAGCAAGTAAGGCGCCACAATCTCGTTGTGCAAACCAAAGCCCACGCCTGAAAAGCCGCCCTCGGACAGCACTTCAAACTGGACCACCGAATACAACTTGTCGGCATCGCTGCCACCAAACGCCTCTGGCATGCTCATGCACAAATAGCCGTTGGCACCGGCTTTGCGCCATAGGTCTCGGTCCACAAAACCTTGCTCTTCCCACTGGGCATGACATGGCGCAATTTCTTTGGCAGTGAACTTGGCAAAGGCATCTTTAAAGGCCAAGTGGTCGTCGTTGAACAGGCTACGTTTGATCACGGTGAATTTCCTTGTGTGTTTGAACTCTTTTATACCTAAATGACTCAATACCGCCGTCAACTTGGTGACCCAACACGGCCCCCATTTCGAGGTTAAATAAGCTTTAAAAGCTACCAATGAGGGCCATATGACAGACGCATTCGTATTCGACGCCATCCGCACACCCCGTGGCAAGGGAAAAAAAGACGGCAGCTTGCATGAGGTCAAGCCTGTGGACTTGCTGGCTGGCCTGCTGCGGGTTTTGCAGCAGCGCCATGACTTAGACACCGCCTGTGTTGACGATGTGGTGATGGGCGTGGTCTCGCCAATTGGCGAACAAGGCTCGGTACTGCCAAAAGTAGCTGCGCTCAAAGCCGGCTGGGACTTCACGGCCAGCGGCATCCAGGTCAACCGCTTTTGTGCTTCGGGCTTGGAGGCCGTTAACTTGGCCGCGCAAAAGGTAGCCAGCGGCTGGGAAGACTTGGTCGTTGCCGGCGGTGTGGAGAGCATGAGCCGCGTGCCCATTGGGGCAGATGGGGGAGCGTGGTCACAAGACCCCATGACCAATATAGCGACTGCATTTGTTCCGCAAGGCATTGGCGCAGACCTGATCGCCACGCTAGAAGGTTTCAGCCGCCACGACGTCGACTCATTTGCGCTTGAAAGTCAACGCCGTGCACACGCAGCCAGCACCGCGGGTTACTTTGACGGTGCGCTGGTACCGGTCATGGATGATGTGGGTCAAGTGATATTGGCCCATGACGAGTTCATCAAACCGCATACCACGCTAGAGGGTTTGGGCAAACTCAAGGCCGCATTTGCGCAGCTAGGCGCTATGGGGTTTGACGCAGTTGCACAGCAACGCTATCCGCATGTGGCACGTATCAACCACGTCCACCACGCAGGCAACTCATCGGGCATTGTGGACGGCGCAGCAGCGCTGCTCATTGGCAATGCCCAAGCGGGTACAACCCACGGACTGACCCCACGTGCGCGCATTGTGTCAGTGGGTTTGTCGGGCGCAGACCCCAGCATCATGCTCACCGGCCCCATGCCTGCGGCGCGCAAAGCACTGGCCAAGGCAGGTCTACGGATTGAAGACATGGACTTGTTTGAGGTGAACGAAGCCTTTGCCGTGGTGCCTATGCGTTTTATGAAAGAGATGCACGTCCCTCACGACCGTGTCAACGTCAACGGCGGGGCGATTGCCATGGGCCACCCTTTAGGTGCCACTGGCGCCATGATCTTGGGCACACTGATTGACGAGCTGCACCGACGCCAACTGCGCTACGGCTTGGCCACCTTGTGTGTGGGTGGTGGCATGGGCATCGCTACGATTGTTGAACGCTGCTAAGGCCTGGTTATCACGACCGCCCACACAACCAGCGCAGCAAGCCATACAACAACCACGGATGACACCATGACCACACACATTCAACTAGCCGTTGAGCAGCGCATCGCACACATTGTGTTCGACCAGCCCAACTCACCCGTCAACACCATGTGCCAAGCCTGGCAACACGACTTGCACAGTGTTGCCGGGCAAGTTAAGGCCAAACACGGCGCAGGTGAACTAGACGGGGTCATATTGCGCTCCACCAAAACCACTTTTTTTGCCGGTGCCGACTTGCGCGCCACCATGGCACTCACATCCGCTGATGCACCCCGCGTGTTTGAAGAAACGCAGCGCATTAAACACAGCTTCAGAACCATAGAAACCTTGGGCATACCGGTTGTGAGCTGCATCAATGGCGCGGCTTTGGGTGGTGGCTGGGAAGTGGCACTGATAGGCCACCACCGCATCGCCATCAACAACCCCAAGACCCTGCTTGGCTTGCCCGAGGTCTCATTGGGTTTGTTCCCAGGTGCCAGCGGCGCCACCAAAATGTCGCGCTTATTGGGCCTACTCAAAGCACAGCCCTATGTGGTTGAAGGCCAGCTATTTGACCCCAGCCAAGGCTTTGCAATAGGACTGATTCATGCCCTGGTTGAACCCAGCGACCAAGCCGATGCCGACATGCACGCCGCGGCTCTGACTTGGATCGCCGCCAATCCCAGCGCCAAGCACCCATTTGACGAGATACACTACCGCATGCCTGGCGGCACCGCTGCCACACCGGCCATTGCAAACGCGCTCAGCGTTGCGCCCGCCATGCTGCACAAGCGCACGCGTGGGTTGTTACCAGCACCGGCCTATGCCTTGGCCTCGATGGTCGAGGGCAGCTTGGTAGACGTAGACACTGCACTGCGCATTGAGAGCCGCTACCTGGCCAAACTCATCACCTCGCCAGTGGCGCGCAACATGATCAACACCTTCTTTTTTGACATGAACGCCATCAAAAGCGCCCGAAGCCGCCCGAGCGGTATTGGTAAGAAGAAACTGGCCAAAGTGGGTATTGTTGGCGCGGGCATGATGGGTGCAGGCATAGCCTACGCGCAAGCCAACAAAGGAATTGCCACCATCTTGATAGACACCAGTCAAGACAAAGCCGACCAAGGCCGCGCGCACACGGACACCTTGTTGCAGGCGCACGTTGCCAAGGGTGTCTTAGGCGCGGACGCGGCGCAGGCCACGCTCAGCCTGGTCACGGCCACGACTGACATGGCTGCGCTGGCGGGGTGCGAGTTGGTTATTGAAGCGGTGTTTGAAAACCGCGCGCTGAAAGCCAACATCACGCGAGCGGCAGAACCTCATTTGACCGCTGGTGGCGTGATGGCAACCAACACCTCTACCCTGCCTATTTCAGGTTTGGCTCAGGCCTCCAAGGACGCAACGCAGTTTGTTGGCATTCACTTTTTCAGCCCTGTGCACAAAATGAAATTGGTGGAAATCATCAAAGGCCAACACACCAGCGACCAAGCCATCGCCCTGGCGTTTGACTATGTGCAGCAACTGGGCAAGTTGCCCATTGTGGTGAACGATTCACGTGGTTTTTTTACCAGCCGCACATTTGCCACCTACGTCATGGAGGGCGCAGCCATGCTGGGCGAAGGCGTGGCACCTGCGTTGCTAGAAAACGCTGCGATGCAGTGCGGCATGCCCGTTGGGCCGTTGGCTGTATTGGACGAAACCGCACTCAGCCTAAGTGTGGCCGTGCTGGACCAAACCCGTGCTGACTGTACCGCCAACGGCCAGACCTACGAGGCCAACGCCGGCGAGTTGTTGGTCGAGCGCATGGTGAAAGAGCTCAAACGCTCGGGACGTGCAGCAGGCGCTGGTTTTTACGACTACCCCACAGATGCACCTAAAACACTGTGGCCAGAACTAGAGGCACTGTTTGCCAAGCCCAATGTCGTGCAACCCAGTGTCCAAGCCATTCAAGACCGCCTGCTGTTCAGGCAAGCCGTTGAGACAGCACGCTGTCTGCATGAGGGCGTGTTGCAACACGTACACGACGCCAACATCGGCTCCATCATGGGCATTGGCTTCCCCATATGGACGGGTGGCGCTGCGCAATTTATTTACAGCATGGGTGTACCTGTGTTTGCCGCGCGCTGCGGCGAATTGGCGCACCTGTACGGCGCGGGCTTTGCCATTGATGACGCTGTTGTCGCCACTCTTGCATCTCACACGCCCACCTATTGAGCAACACAACACCCTCGACCAACGGCGAAGCCCTCAACCAACCAAGGTCTCACCATGACTTGTTTTGGACATTCAGCCGCTTGGCGCTACAAGGCTTTGGCGGTGTGGTGGCCATTGTTCAACGCGAACTGGTTGATCGCAAACAGTGGTTGACGCCGCAAGCGTTTGTAGACGACTGGTCTGTCGCACAAGTTATGCCTGGACCCAACGTGGTGAACTTGTCCATGATGTTGGGCGGGCGTTTTTTTGGCTGGACGGGTGCCTTAGTGGCGCTGGCAGGCATGCTGACATTTCCAACCATTGTGGTGTTGGTGCTGGCCGCGCTGGTTGCCAACGTGGCCGGTCACGACTTGGCCATTGGCGCCATGCGAGGCTTCAGCGCCGTCAGTGCTGGCTTGATTGCCGGAGCGGCCATACGCTTGTTGCCAGCCCTGAAAGGCCATATTTTGGGCTGGCGCATCTGCGCGCTGCTGGCCATCACCACCTTTGTCTGCATCGCTGTGCTGCGCCTGCCGCTGCTATGGGTGTTGGTGGTGGTGGGGGGCAGCAGTTTCGCGCTGGCTTGGTGGCGATTGTTGCGCCAAGCCACCGCACTCAACAAACCAGTACCAACAGAGGTTGACCCATGAGCGCTCAGTGGGCGCTGGTGTGGGCCAACGGCTGGGACTTGCTGGTGCACTTCACCAGCCTGTCGCTGTTGGCCATAGGCGGAGCCATTACGGTTGTCCCCGATATGCACCGCTACTTGGTAGATGAACGCGCTTGGCTAAGCGCTGACGAGTTCAACAGCTCGATTGCATTGGCACAAGCCGCCCCTGGCCCCAATATGATGTTTGTGCCGCTGTTGGGCTGGTATGTGGGCTTCAACGCACCATTTGCCCAAGCCGCTACGGCGTCCATGCCGTGGCTGTCGTGGGTGTTGGCGATCGGCTTTGCACTGCTGGCCTTGTTTGCCATGCTGCTGCCCTCTTCGATACTGAGCTACTCGGCTGCGGCCTGGGCATACCGCAACCAATACCGCGTCTGGGTACAGGCTTTCAAGCTGGGCTTGGCACCTGTGGTGATGACTCTGCTGCTGTCTACCGCATGGATCATGGCCTCTCACCATCCGCATTGGGTAGATGGCCTAGCGCCAGCTGCACTGTCACTGACGTGTGCCTACTTGGTAGCGCGCACCCGTATTCACTTGCTATGGCTGCTGGGCGCAGGTGGCTTATTGGGGGCGTTGGGGTGGGTGTAGACCGCCCAGCAAGGCGGTCAAACCAGCCTCATCTAGCACGGTCACACCCAATGCAGTGGCTTTATCAAGTTTGCTGCCAGCGGCCTCACCTGCCACCACATAGCTGGTTTTTTTACTCACTGAGCCAGACACCTTTGCGCCCAATGCCTCTAGCGCTGCTTTGGCATCGTCGCGTCCGTACAGCGTTAAGCTGCCAGTTAGCACAACCGTCACACCAAACAGCGGCAAGTCTTGTGCATTTTGTGGTGCTACATCGTCCCAATGGACGCCCAAATTGATGAGTTGGGTCAGCATCTCGCGCTGCGGTTGTTGCGCAAAAAAAGTGTGTGCACTCAAGGCCACCACTGGGCCAACATCGGCCACAAGCGCCAAGTCGTCTGTACTGGCATTCATGATGGCGTCTAAATTGCCAAAGTGCTTCACCAAGGCTTTGGCCGTGGCCTCGCCCACATGGCGAATGCCCAAACCAAACAAAAACCTAGGCAGTTGAGCTGCCTTTGACGCTTGTAAGGCAGCTATCAGATTGTGTGCAGACTTGTCGGCCATACGTGGCAGGCCCGCCAAGGTGGCTGCGTCTAAGCGGTAGAGATCAGCGAGGTTGTGTACCAAGCCAGCATCGACCAACTGCTCGACCAGCTTGACACCCAAGCCATCGATGTCCATGGCTTTGCGTGACGCAAAATGGGCAATGGCCTCTTTGCGCTGAGCTGGGCATACCAAGCCGCCGCTGCACCTGTAATCGGCCTCGCCTTCTAGGCGAATAGCCTCGCTGGCGCATACGGGGCAAGCCCTGGGCATGGTGAATTGAGGCGGCGTACCGTCGCGCTTGTCCAGCACCACACTGACCACTTCAGGGATCACATCACCGGCGCGCCTCACGATAACGGTGTCGCCCACACGCACATCTTTGCGTCTGGCCTCGTCTTCGTTGTGTAACGTGGCGTTGGTCACCGTCACACCGCCTACAAACACAGGCGCCAACTTAGCCACTGGCGTGAGTTTGCCGGTGCGTCCAACCTGGATGTCAATGGCCTCAACAGTGGTGAGCTGCTCTTGGGCTGGGTACTTGTGTGCCACCGCCCAACGAGGCTCACGGCTGACAAAGCCCAGGCGGCGTTGCAAGCCAATGTCATTGACCTTGTACACCACACCGTCTATGTCAAACGCCAGCGCATCGCGCTGAGCAGCGACGCGCTGGTGGTAGTCAATCAAGCCAGCGCTACCTTGCACCACTTGCGTGAGCGTGTTGACCGGAAAACCCCAGCGTTTGAGTTGCTGAAGCCACTCAAAATGGGAGGTGGGTACAGTGCCCTTCAAGCCGTCCACCGTAGCCAGCGCATAAGCAAAAAAACTAAGCGGCCTCGACGCTGCAATATTGGAGTCCAATTGGCGCACAGCGCCAGCTGCGGCGTTGCGCGGGTTGACAAATGTTTTGTCACCAGCCTCACGCTGGCGCTCATTGAGTGCTTCAAAGTCAGCTCTGGCCATGTACACCTCGCCGCGCACTTCCAGCACCTGCGGCGCGTCACTTGGCAAGCGCAGCGGTATTTGGCCAATCGTGCGCACGTTGTGCGTGACGTCTTCGCCCACGGCACCGTCACCGCGAGTGGCGGCACACACCAACACACCCGCCTCATAACGCAAGCTCATGGCTAGGCCGTCAAACTTCAACTCGGCGACGTAATCGATGGCAGGAGCGGACTCTGGCAACTCCAGCTCTTTGCGCATGCGCGCATCATAGGCCTGCGCGCCTTGTGAGGTGGTGTCGGTCTCTGTGCGTATGCTGAGCATGGCAACCTTGTGCGCCACAGACTGAAAGGCGGGCAGTACAGCCCCACCCACGCGCAGCGTGGGAGAGTCAGGTGTGCGCAGTTCCGAGTAATTGCTCTCCAGTTGTTGCAGTTGCGCAAACAGCTTGTCGTACTCGGCATCAGGCACGGTCGGCTCATCAAGCACATGGTAAGCGTGTTGGTGGGCCAACAATTGCTGGCGCAACTGTGTGGCGTGCACCAAAACGGCTGCACTGGGGGCAGCATTAGCTAACAAATCAGACATAACGACACAAACATGCTGTGGCGCATGGTTAAGAAAACAAGCGTCTGGCCAGCGCAGAGCCGGCCGGCACATCGCGGCTGGCCAACTCTGCATACAGCGCCAATACGTCTTGGCCTATTTGGTCTAGTGTTTGCGGACTCAAGGTCACGCCGGAGTCGTCTGTGAGGGCGCCATCCATGTCATGACACAGCGTTTCGGCAATGTCGCGCATGCGGGTGTACGGGGTGAGCGCCGCACTGACATGGCCGACATCCAGCTCCAAACGAAGGTCTCGCACAGCCGATTGCTCTGGGTCATCGGCCATTGCCGCTTGCGTATCTATACGCAAGCTCAACAGCGCGCCAGCCCCTACCGTGCTTGACGGCACAATCATCTTGCCAGGCAATGAACCTGCCACAAAGCCCAGCTTTGACGCTTGTAACTGCACATAGCCCACGCTCCATGCGGCCTTAACTGCTCGAATGGTAAAACTCAGCTGGGCATCTCTGGGACTGGCGAATTGGTCTAACTCACGGGCACGGGACACCACTTCCATCATGTCGGCGAAGTCTGGTTGCGCGCCAATCACATCACAGAAGTTTTGTGTTTTCACCACGTACTCAGAAAACTCAATGTCATTGATAGCGCCACTGCGGTTGGCCAACTGCAAGCCGGCTTGTAACTGGCTGTAAGTCTGTGTGGACTGGATAGGCTCCCAAGCTCCTCCTTGAACATTCCTACCTTCGATCGCAAACGGTTTGGTACCCACACGCCTGCTTGGCGGCATGGCAGCTAAGACAAAGTCGCCCTTGACAGCCATGTCTACAGTCAATGTGGTGATGACGTCTATCAGTACGTCCAGCTTGCCTTTGTAGTCGGTAGAGGTTGCAGGGGCGCTCAGCGCATCGCTGTCAGGCGCATCCCACCGACTGGGAGCTGAGGCCTCGTTGGCGCTGTTGTGCGACTGCTCGTCCACCAAAATAGCTTCGATACTGGGGTCCACTGCCAGCGGGCTACTGGCGCGTTTTTTTCCGTGGCGTGGCTCATTGCGGCGCGTTATCCACGCGTTGTAAGCCACCACACCCACCATGATCAGCGCCCCCAAAATAGTTAGCGACAGTTGTAAAGAACTCATTGTGTTACTCCCCCAACTCAGCCAACAAACCGGCTGAGTCTATAAATTTGTTTAGGCCGTTAATTGGGCCGCTGACTCCATATCCACCGCAACAATACGCGACACACCTTGCTCTTGCATGGTGACGCCAATGAGTTGCTTGGCCATTTCCATGGCAATTTTATTGTGGCTAATGAATAAGAATTGTGTGCTGGCACTCATGGCCGTCACCAGCTTGGCGTAGCGCTCAGTGTTGGCATCGTCAAGCGGTGCATCCACCTCATCCAACAAACAAAATGGCGCGGGGTTGAGCTGGAAAATAGCAAACACCAACGCAATGGCAGTCAAAGCTTTTTCGCCACCAGACAACAAGTGAATGGTTTGATTTTTCTTACCAGGAGGCTGCGCCATCACCTGCACGCCTGCATCCAAAATTTCGTCGCCTGTCATAACCAGCTTGGCATTGCCACCACCGAACAGCTCTGGAAACATTTTGCCAAAGTGGGTATTGACTGTCTCGAACGTGTTGCCCAGCAACTCACGTGTTTCAGCGTCAATTTTGGCAATGGCGTCCTCAAGCGTGTTAATGGCTTCGAACAGGTCTGCCATTTGTGCATCTAAAAACACTTTACGCTGGCGTGTCGACGTGAGCTCTTCGAGAGCGGCCAAGTTCACTGCGCCCAGCGCGACGATGTCGCGGTGTAAGCGCTCAATCTCTGACTGCAGGCCACTCAAACGCACAGGGCCTTCGAGAACACTTTGCGAGACCGCGCTGAGGTCGGCTTCGGCCTCCTCAAGCTGCTGCGTGTATTGGGCTACGCCCAATCTGGCGGCTTGCTCTTTGAGTTGCATGTCCGTAATGCGGGCACGTATGGGATCAAGAGCGCGTTCAATTTGCAAGCGCCGCTCGTCGCTGGAACGCAGCTTGGTGGTTAGGTCGTCGTACTCGCTGCGCTTGGCTCCCAGCGCAGCTTCACGCGCCAGTTTGAGATCAAGCGCATCTTGCAAACCGCCTTGTGCCGCCGCGTCACTCAGACGAGACAACTCGCTGTCGGCACGCTCACGCTCAGCACCAATACTGCCCAGCTGGTCAATAGCCGTTTGCAACATACGGCCCAACTCCTGCTGGCGGACGCCCATGCTGCGCTGCGCAAAGTTAGCTTCTTGCAGGTGACGCTCAAGACTGCGTTGCTGCTCACGCGCCGCGTCTAGCTGGCGCTGGTGATGAATCACTTGATCGTCCAATTGCACATGGCGCTCTTGGGCGTCTGCCAGTTGCATGTCCAACTCTTCGAAGCGGCCCTGCGAGATCGCCTTGCGCTCTTGAATGTCTTGCAACTGCACCTCTAGCTCTTGAATGTCGCCATCAATCTGGCTGCTGCGCGCCGCTGCCTGCTCGCTGGCTTGGGTCAAGCGCAGGACTTCAACTTGCAGCTCATGGACCCGTGTTTGCGACGCGTTGCTGCGCGCACGCAGCTGGGTCAATTGCTGAACAGCGCCGGCGTAATGTGTCTCCGCCCGCGCCAAATTGGCTCTTGCATCGTCACTCAGCAGCGACTGGGCCCGCACTTTTTTGTCTAGATTGTCAATCTCTTGCGCCCTGGCCAACATACCCGCTTGCTCGTTGTCGTTGGCGTAAAAGCTCACGCTGTGTGGGCTCACCATGTGACCATCACTGGCCACCAAATATTGACCAGCTGCCAACTTGTCGCGTTCGGACAGTGCTTGACCTAAGTTGTCAGCCACAAAGATACCGGCGAGCCAGTGACCCAAAATGGCCCGCACACCCGCCTCAGAGGTCGACACTTTGTGCAGCAATGGCTTGAAGCCATTGGGGGCTGGCAAAGCGTGCTCTGGTGCTTGGTTGGCTGCGGCTGCGGCTGCGGCTGCAGTGGCGGCTAAAAATGTGAGTTTGGTCGCTGGTGCGTCGCTGGCAAAGCCCTTCACCATGTCGAGTTGACCAACGGGTAGGGCTGCCAAACGCTCGCGCAGCACAGCCTCTAGGGCATTTTCCCAGCCCGGCTGAACTTGAATGTGCTGCCACAGTGGCTGCAAGTGCTGCAAGCCGTGTTTGTCAAGCCACGGCTGCAACTTGTCGTTGGTTTGTAGTTTGTCTTGCAAGGCCTTTAGTGCCTGCAGCTTGGCCGATAAACCTGCCAGCAAAGCGCCTTGTTGGTTGACAGAAGACTGCGCCTCAGTGCGGGCCTCATCCATGTGTGGAACTGCAGACTGCAGCTCCTCGAGTGCACCCATATGCATGGCGTGCGACTCGACTGCTTGAGCGTGCTGCTCGTTCAAGCTGTTTAAACGAGAGGCGTCGGGTATGCGCACAGCACCACGCTCCAAGCTCAGACGCCCGCGCCTGGCTTCGCTTTGCCTGCCCTGCTCTTCCAAACCTCGCTGCTCGGCCGCTAGCACTTGAATGTGCTGCTGAATGTGGGTGACACCCCCACGCTGGTCATTGGCCTTGGCCTGTGCAGTGCGAACCTGCTCCTCTAAATGTGGCAGGACTTGGGCTTGGTCCTCAACCTGCGCCTCCAACAAGGCCGCTTGTTCTTGTGCAGACTCGGTGCTGGCCGCTAGATTGTTCAATTCTTCGCTAGCCGTTGTGCGTTGGGTGTGCCACTGTAACTGCTGAATGGCGAGTTGCTCTAGGCGCTGTTCAGCGCGAGCCCGTCCCTCCAACACAAAACGAATTTCAGCCTCCAGTTTGCCGACCTCAGCCGAAGCTTCGTACAACAATCCTTGCGACTGATTGACTTGATCGCCAGCGCTGTAGTGCGCTTGGCGCACCACCTCAATGTCAGCCTCTAACCGACGCAAGTCGGCCATGCTGGCTTCAAGCTCTGTGGCGTTGGTAAGGGCTTGTTCGGCCAGCTTGGCTTGTTCAGCCTGCGCGTCGCCGCGCTTTAAAAACCACAACTGGTGCTGTTTGAGTGTGGCCTTAGCTTGCAAGCTTTGATACAGTGCGGCCACTTCGGCTTGACGCTCAAGCTTGTCGAGGTTGACATTGAGTTCACGCAAGATATCGTCAACGCGGGTGAGATTTTCACGCGTGTCGTTCAAGCGGTTGGCCGTTTCGCGGCGGCGCTCTTTGTATTTAGAAACGCCAGCGGCTTCCTCCAAAAACAAGCGCAGCTCTTCTGGCTTGCTTTCAATAATACGGCTGATGGTGCCTTGGCCAATGATGGCGTAAGCGCGCGGACCAAGGCCAGTCCCCAAAAACACGTCTTGAATGTCACGCCGACGCACCAACTGGTTGTTTATGAAGTAACTGCTGTTGCCTTCACGGGTCAACACGCGACGCACAGCAATTTCAGAAAACTGACTCCACTGACCACCTGCGCGGTGATCGGCATTGTCAAACACCAACTCCACGCTGGCACGGTTGGCCGGTTTTCGGGTGGTGGTGCCGTTAAAAATAACGTCTTGCATGGACTCGCCACGCAACTCAGACGCTTTTGACTCGCCCAGTACCCACCGCACCGCGTCCATGATGTTGGATTTGCCACAGCCGTTTGGACCCACCACGCCAACCAGCTGGCCGGGCAAGACAAAATTGGTGGGCTCTACGAATGATTTGAAGCCTGATAGCTTGATGGATTGAAGGCGCACGCTTAATTGTTGACCAAAGTGTTCAGATTTGGCTTTTGTTAAAACCTATAGAACGCTGACTATACCGCGAGCCCGTGAGCCAGAGGTTATCGCAACTCCCGCCATAATAGATGGTTATGAATCCGTTGCTGACCAAACTCCAGCCCTACCCATTTGAGCGGCTGCGCGCTTTATTTGATGGCGTAGTGCCCAATGCCAATTTGTCGCCCATCAGCTTGGGTATCGGTGAGCCCAAACACCCAACGCCGGCGCTGATTGGCCAAGCCATGGCTCAAGCCCCCAACAGTTTGGCCACCTACCCAGCTACCAACGGCCTACCAGCCCTGCGGGTCGCCTGTGCCAACTGGGTCAAGCGCCGATACCAACTGGATATAGACCCCAACACGCAGGTCTTGCCAGTCAATGGCACGCGCGAGGCCTTGTTTGCCATCGCGCAAACCGTCATAGATGCCAGCAAGGCCGGCGCATTGGTGGTGTGCCCCAACCCGTTTTATCAAATTTACGAGGGTGCAGCCCTCTTGGCAGGCGCCACACCAGTGTTTGCCCCCAGCGACGCGGCGCGCAACTTTGCTGTGGACTGGTCTTGCATCAACGACGAGCAATGGGCCAACACCCAGTTGTTGTATGTCTGCTCACCTGGCAACCCAGCTGGCGCCGTCATGCCGCTTCATGAGTGGCAACAACTGTTTGACTTGAGCGACAAACACGGCTTTGTGATTGCCAGTGACGAGTGCTACAGCGAGATTTATTTCCGCGATGAGCCGCCTCTGGGCAGCCTTCAAGCGGCAGCCGCTTTGGGACGCACAGACTTTAACAACCTCATTGCCTTCACCAGTTTGTCCAAACGCAGCAATGCCCCGGGCTTGCGCAGTGGTTTTGTAGCCGGCGACGCCAAACTCATCAAGGCTTTTTTGCTGTACCGCACTTACCAAGGCGGTGCCATGAGCCCGATGGTGCAAATGGGCAGCATTGCCGCTTGGAGCGACGAGGCTCACGTGGTGGCCAACCGACAAGCCTACCGAGACAAGTTTGCGGCGGTCACACCAGTCATAGCCCAAGTCATGGACGTGCAACTGCCAGACGCCAGCTTTTACCTGTGGGCGCAAGTACCCAGCAGCTTCCATGGGGATGACCAACTTTTCGCGCGTGAATTGCTGGCTCAATACAATGTGACGGTTTTACCGGGAAGCTTCTTGGCACGTGAGGCCTATGGCGTCAACCCCGGCGCAGGTCGAATTCGTTTGGCCTTGGTTGCCGAAACGGTTGAGTGCCTTGAGGCCGCCCAGCGGATACAGGCCTTTGTCAAAAACTGTATCAAAGCCGCGGCTTAAGCTGAAAAAGCTAGCCAAAGTGTGCGCCAAACAAAGCACACTGCCCCATTTTTGACTTTTAAATTTACCTGGAGAACATATGACACAGCAACTACAAGACATCATCGACACCGCTTGGGAAGACCGCGCCAACCTGTCAACCACCAACGCACCTAAAGAGGTGGTCGATGCTGTAGAACACGCCATTGTGGGCTTGAACAACGGCACATTGCGAGTGGCCACCCGCGAAAGCGTTGGCCAATGGACCACACACCAATGGCTCAAAAAAGCGGTATTGCTGTCATTTCGCTTGAACGACAACAAGTTAATGGCTGCAGGCGACTTGGGTTTTTACGACAAAGTAAAAACCAAGTTCTCCAACATCAGCCCAGAAGCCATGGCAGCCAGCGGTGTACGCGTTGTCCCACCAGCCGTGGCACGTCGCGGCAGCTTTATAGCCAAGGGCGCTGTACTCATGCCTTCATACGTCAACATTGGCGCCTATGTCGGCGAGTCCACCATGGTTGACACTTGGGCCACTGTAGGTTCATGTGCGCAGATTGGTGCCAACGTTCACCTATCGGGCGGCGTCGGCATTGGCGGTGTACTAGAGCCCTTGCAGGCCAACCCGACCATCATCGAAGACAACTGTTTTATTGGCGCGCGTTCTGAAGTGGTTGAAGGCGTGATTGTTGAAGAAAACTCAGTCATCTCCATGGGTGTGTACATTGGCCAGAGCACCAAGATTTACGACCGCGCTACTGGAGAGGTGACCTATGGCCGCATTCCTGCAGGCTCGGTGGTGGTCAGCGGCAACTTGCCATCAGCCGACGGGAAATACAGCTTGTACTGTGCCGTCATCGTCAAACGGGTAGACGCCAAAACACGCGCCAAAACCAGCCTCAACGAACTACTGCGCGATTAAACTGTCGCCCTCAAACACCATGTACGACGCACTCACCCTGACCGAGGCATTGCTGGCCAAAGCATCTGTCACGCCACTAGACCTTGGCTGTCAAGATTTGCTGGCAAGCCAATTGCAGCCCTTGGGATTTGAGTGTGAGCGCATGGTGTTTGGTGAGGATGCATTGCAGGTGCACAACTTGTGGGCCAAATTTACCGCCCCGGCCTTGGCCAGCGGTAGACCAGCTCCTTTGCTGGTCTTTGCGGGACACACTGATGTGGTGCCGACAGGCCCCGTTGAAGCGTGGGACAGCAACCCATTTGTTCCTACGCACAGAAACGGCAAGTTGTATGGACGTGGTGCCAGCGACATGAAAGCCTCTTTGGCTGCCATGGTGGTGGCCGTGCGCGAATTCCGCGCCAGCCACTCAGCAGCCCCGCTGTCGATTGCTTTTTTAATCACCAGCGACGAAGAAGGCCCTGCCAAACACGGTACTGTCGAGGTCTGCAAGGCCTTGAGCGCACGCGGCGAACACCTGGACTTTTGCATTGTGGGAGAACCAACGTCCATAGAGCGCACTGGTGACATGATTAAAAACGGCAGGCGTGGCAGCATGAGTGGACGTCTAAGCGTCAAAGGTGTGCAAGGCCACATCGCCTACCCACATTTGGCACGCAACCCCATTCACCAAGCAGCCCCTGTGCTGGCCATACTGGCCGGCGAGGTGTGGGACCAAGGCAACGCTTTTTTCCCACCTACCAGTTGGCAGATCAGTAACATTCATGGCGGCACAGGTGTCAGCAATGTCATTCCTGGTGAAGTCGTGATTGACTTTAACTTCCGCTTTTGCTCGGACAACACGCCTGAGCAGCTGCAAACACGTGTGCATGCCATCCTGGATGACAACGGTCTAGAGTATGACTTGACGTGGTCCGTCAGCGGCTTGCCTTTTTTAACCGCGCCTGGCCCCTTGGTGCATGCTGTTCAAGAAGCCATCCGCACAGTTGCAGGCATTGAAACCCAGCTCTCCACCACTGGCGGCACCAGCGATGGGCGTTTTATCGCGCAAATTTGTGCGCAAGTCATAGAGCTGGGCCCACCCAACGCCACGATTCACAAAATCAACGAACACGTGGCAGTGGCCGACATTGAGCCACTCAAAAACATGTACCGCGAAACACTGGTTGCGCTTGCGGCACAGTCAAGCTAACGACACCTGCCATTTGCTATAATGAAAGGCTTTGCCAGATGTCTCACTTCGGGGCATGGGCAAGGACTTATTGCCTACCGGGTCACCGACACGGCAACACATTACGGGATTTAAGGAATTTACATGGCAAAAGACGACCTGATTGAGATGATGGGCATCGTCAACGAGGTGTTACCTGACTCACGCTACCGCGTGACGCTTGATAACGGGCACCAGCTTATCGCCTACTCAGCAGGCAAAATGCGTAAAAATCATATCCGCATTTTGGCGGGTGACCGTGTGACCCTAGAAATTTCCCCTTACGACCTGTCCAAAGGCCGCATCAGTTTCCGCCACATTGAAGGCCGTGGGCCCATGACACCACGTCGCCGCTGACATTTCAGCGACAACTTGCCGGCTGCTGACTCGCAGCCGTGCCAACACAACACGTGTGACTGCCTTTGGTTGATGCGGACTCTCCTTAACCTCAGTGACTATCACCATGCAACTTCACCAATTCATCCACAACAGCCAGGCCGCATTCGAAGCGGCTAATTTGGTGTATGGCCACGGCACAACCAACGCCAGAGACGAAGCTATTTGGCTTGTCTTATGGCGCTTGGATTTACCGCTTGACATTGACATCAACGAACCCCAGTACGCTGAACGTGAACTGACGGCTGACGAGGTGCTCAGCGTTGGCACATTAATCGAAGAACGTATAACGACGAGACGACCAGCGGCCTACCTCACACAACAAGCTTGGCTTCAAGGCGTTTCCTTTTACATAGACGAGCGCGCTATTGTGCCGCGCAGCTTTATTGCCGAGGCACTGGCCTATGGCCACATTGATGACTGGCTGCCCGCGCTGCCCAAGCGTGTGCTGGACTTGTGCACTGGCAATGCAAGCTTGGCCATATTGTCTGCGCTGGCTTACCCCGATGCGCACGTGGACGCGGCTGATATAGATGAGCTGGCATTGGAAGTGGCCGCTATCAATGTCACACAACACGCGTTGACCGCCCGCATCAGCCTGCACACCTCCGACGGCTTGGCACACGTACCCGGTGACTATGACCTTGTCGTGTGCAACCCGCCCTATGTCAACCAAACCAGCATGCAGGCATTGCCTGCCGAGTACTTGGCTGAGCCAGCGCTGGCGTTGGCTGGTGGCTTGGACGGCATGGACTTTATTCGACCCATGATGGCCGCGATGCCCGCCGTGTTGAACGACGGCGGCGCACTGGTTTTAGAAATCGGCTTCGAACGCGAACACTTTGAACGCGCCTTCCCAAACCTCAACCCTATTTGGTTGCCCACCAGCGCTGGCGATGACCTCGTGCTGTTGCTGACCAAAGATATGTTTAATACACACCCACCCGTTTTACAAGAGCCCACCACCACCACATGATTACGCTGACCGACCTCACCGTGCGCCGAGGCACCAAGGTGCTGCTAGACAAGGCCAACCTAACAATCCACCCAGGTGAAAAAGCCTCCCTGATTGGACGCAATGGCGCGGGCAAGTCCACCTTGTTTGCGTTGCTGACCGGTGACTTGACTGAAGACGGCGGCGAATGGTTTATGCCTAAGTCTTGGCGCATGGCACAAGTGGCCCAAAACATGCCTGAGACAGACGAGTCCGCCACAGACTTTGTATTGGCAGGCGACACCCGCTTGGTCGAATGCAATCAACAATTGGCATTGGCAGAAGAAAGTGGCGACGGCGAAGCCATTGGCATGGCCTACGCCGAGTTGTCCGATGCTGGCGCTTTTGATGCGCAGTCTAGGGCCCAAACATTGATTATGGGCTTGGGGTTTTCTGTTGCCGAGCTCAACAACCCAGTGAACAGCTTTTCAGGCGGATGGCGCATGCGCCTGCAACTGGCCCGCGCTCTGATGTGCCCTGCCGATTTGATGCTGCTGGACGAGCCGACCAACCACTTGGACTTAGACGCGTTGGTGTGGCTAGAAGCTTGGCTCAAACGGTATGAGGGCACGATGATCATCATCAGCCACGACCGAGAATTTTTGGATGCCGTCACCCGCGTCACGGTGAACTTAGACAACGCACAACTGACACGATTTGGCGGCAACTACTCCACGTTTGAAGACGTGCGCGCGCAACAACTGACGCTGCAACAAGCCGCCTTCTCTAAACAGCAAGACCGCATTGCGCACCTACAGCTGTTCATTGACCGCTTCAAGGCCAAAGCCTCTAAAGCCAAGCAAGCGCAAAGCCGTGTAAAAGCGCTGGAGCGCATGGAGCGCGTCGCACAAGTCATCACCGCCGCTGACTTTACGTTTGAATTTAAAGAGCCGGCCTCACTGCCCAACCCCATGATCACGATTCGTGACGCCGTGGTGGGCTACACCGCCAGCGACGGCACTCAAACGCCCATCGTTGGCGGTATCACCCGCTCGGTGGTGGCTGGACAGCGCATTGGCTTGCTGGGTGCCAACGGCCAGGGAAAATCAACCTTGGTGAAGACCATTGCCGGCGCGCTGAAGACCTTAAGCGGTGAGTTTGCCGAAGGTAAGGGCCTGTCGGTGGGCTACTTCGCCCAACAAGAACTCGATGTGCTGCAAGTGAAAGACTCACCGTTGGAGCATATGATCGCGCTGGCAAAAAAGTTGGGGATCAATGCGCGTGAACAAGAGTTGCGTGACTTCTTAGGCAGCTTTCGCTTTGTTGGCGCTATGGTTGGGCAGACTGTCGGCACCATGAGCGGCGGCGAAAAAGCGCGCTTGGTGTTGGCCATGGTCGTGTACCAGCGACCCAACCTGTTGTTACTCGATGAGCCAACCAATCATTTAGACCTGACCACGCGCGAGGCGCTGGCCATGGCGCTCAACGCCTTTAGCGGAACCGTGATGTTGGTCAGCCACGACCGCGCTTTGCTGCGCAGCGTGTGTGACGACTTCTGGCTGGTTGCAAAAGGCGGCATCACCGAGTTTGAAGGTGACTTGGACGACTACCAGGTCTATTTGCTTGATCAAGCCAAACAACAACGCGAAGCCGCCAACAAGGCCGCTAACAAAGCAGCCAAACAAGCCATCAGCAATGCGGCAGCGCCAGTCATTGCAACACCAGCACCCGTTGTCAAGGCGGCTGCGCCAGCGACGCAGGATGACGGTGACAGTCGAGTGAATCAGGGTGAAAAGCGCCGAGAACTGGCTGCAAAACGCCAAGCAATAGCGTCACAGACCAAGCCATTTCAACAGCAAATTACAGCGGCTGAAACCAACATGGCCAAACTCGAACTGGAGCGTGACGCGCTCAACCGTGAACTGTTGGCGTTGCCGAGCGCCGACAAGCTGGCCGACATTGGTAGACGCCTCAAAGGCATTGACGATGAACTCGCTGGTGCAGAAACCAAGTGGTTAGAAGCTTCTCAAGCCATAGAGGCGTTGACCGAGCAAGCTTAGCCAAGCGAGACGAGTTGACACAACGCACACGGCTTAACTGCTGTGCGCGCACCCTCTAAGACTCGCTTCGTTTGCGCTGCATCATGAGCAGCTTCAAACGCTCAAACTCTTCGTCACTGATGCCCATTTCGTCTTGCAGTGTGGTGAGAAAGCTAAGCTCAGCATCCGTCAACACACCGTCACTCAAAGCAGCCGTAACTTGCGCTTGGAACTCACGCTTTCGCCTGGCCATTTGAACAGAGAAAGAAGAAGCCAAGATACCGGTCAGCAAGGCCACCGTACACACCCCCAAAATGGCCACCAGGCCGCCAAGCAACTTGCCTAAAGGTGTAACTGGCGACACGTCGCCGTAACCCACTGTTGTGAGGGTTATGACGCCCCACCACATGGCATCAGGTATGGAGCCAAAGTATTCGGGTTGGACATTGTGCTCTACCAAATGAAGCAAGGTAGACGCCAACACCAACACCACCCCAAGCACATAAAACGACGCGATAAAAGCACGTCGCTCCTCGAATATTGCACGCCCTAAATCTTGCAACGCATACGAGTAGTGACTGAACTTTAAGATGCGCAACAGCCGAATGGCGCGCAGACTTCTCAAGTCAATGCCAGGCATAAAGACAACCAACAGTGAAGGCAAAATAGCCAACAGGTCTACCAGCCCATACAGGCTGACCATGTAGCGCAAACGCTGACGCAACGCCATGTCTGCTTGCGGCGCTTTTTCAGCAATAGCCCACACGCGCAGCACATACTCAAACGTAAAGACAGAAACAGAAAACACCTCAAAAGCATTAAAAGCAATGCTGTATGCGGCATAAATGCTGGGTACAGACTCAGCAATGACAGCCATGATGTTGGCCATTACCAGCACCATGAGGAAGCCGTTGAACCACTTGGCAAGTTTGTCGCCAGGGTCTGCACGCTCAAGTATGGCGAATACGCGCGCCCGGCTCATGTGCTCATTGAGCAGTACCATCAGTTGCTATCCGTGTCCGAGTGATCGTGCGACCAAAACACAAGCGCCTCCTTGGCCTGGACCATCACGTCCACCGTTTTACCGACAGGCAACATCACCTTGGTGTTCACATGGCCGTGCGGCAACTGGGTGAGTACACGCGCCTTGGTGTTTGCACGCAGCCACTGCACCACTGTTTTCATGGCAAAGCCTTTGTCTTGTGCACTGGCCGTAAAGCGGTTGAAGGCACCCAACATAATGACTTTTTGCTGTGCCAACACACCCGCGTGCAACAACTGTGTCAACATGCGCTCCACACGGTAAGGCGGCTCGGCCACATCTTCTAAAAACAACGCGCCATTGCTCACTTTGGGTAAGTAAGGTGTGCCCACCATAGAACACACCATGGACAGATTACCGCCCCACAGTGTGAGGTCTTGGTAGCCAAACTCTGTGGGGTCGTCTTTGCCAATGCGCCAGCCTGTGCCTTCGGCCATACCGCTGATGACGTCGTCGAAACAAGCCAAGGTGATCTCATCAATGCCACCATCGGCATCGGCGCGTCCAAAGTCTTCTATCAAGGCGGGACCAGCCCACGTGCTGCGGCCTGTTTGTGCCATAACAGCCAAGCTCAACGCCGTCACGTCGCTAAAACCCACCCACTGCGTGCCCTTGTCTATGGACTTGGCAATGGCTTTGTAAGGCAGTTGTCCTAACAAACGGCTGATACCGTAGCCGCCGCGCGTGGTCATGACCACGTCGGCGCCGCTGGCTGCAGCGCGCTTGATGGCGCTGAGGCGCTGCACATCGTCACCTGCAAATCGGGTGCTGCGGCTCAATACGTCTTGGTCAATTTCCAAGGTGTGACCTTGAGCCATTAAACGTGTGATGCCGCGTTTGTAGGCTGCTTTATCAAGTACCGATGAACTGGGGGAAAGAATATAGATGTGGCTCATAGCGACCTAGTTTGGCACAAAGCTGACACCGCCCAAGCAACCAAGCCATGAGGCATGTCTGAGGACGGTTGTGGCGTGGCGGGGTGTGCCCACTCTTGTAGAAAATGACCACCTTGTTTGATGACGACTGGTGGTGCGCAGTGCGCAATTCCTTGGTGCAAGGTTCGCATGGTGGATTCGCCTAATACCGGGTCGGCGCCACCAATGGCCATGGCACTGCGGCCTGCCCACTGCTGCTGCCAAAATGCAGCGGCCTCCCGTGATGTGTGTGCGCCAGCAGCATCTACATGGTCCATCACCATCGCAGGAAAGCGCCTAAGTGCAGCCCTGTGCCCAGCGTCTGGAAATGGCGCGCTATATGCGGCGGCTTCAGCATGGCTGAGGTGAGCGCATGAACGCTGCATCAAGCCAGCCACAGAGAAACCTGGCTTGTCAGCACAAAATTGACGCCAAGCTTCAAAGCCCTTGCCCAGTGGTTTGTCACCAGTTGCCAGCGTGGTGTTCATGGCCAGCAGCGCCGCATAGCGCTCGGATGCAGCCATGGGCAAGGTCAAGCCCAATAGGCCGCCCCAATCTTGCACAGCCAAATGTATGTTGCGCAAATCCAAATGCGCCACGAGCTGCAACAACACGTCGCGGTGCAAGTCAAAGTGGTGAGCGCTGTCCTTTTTGGGTTTGTCGCTTTTGCCGAAACCCAGCAAATCGGGTGCAACCACTCTGTGGCCACGGGCCGTCAGCCCACTAACCCAATGCCGCCACACGTAGCTCCATGTGGGGTTGCCGTGCAGCAACAACCACGTCGTGGGTGCGTTGCGCGGGCCTTCATCAAGGTAGTGCATGCGCCATCCATTCAAGGCGGGCAAGTCGCTGACATAATGTGGCTCGAAGTCGTAGTCAGGCAAGTTCTCAAACGCGCTGCCGGGCGTTCGCAAGGCGTCATCGCGCAAGGGTTGTGCAGTCAATTGATTCATCACACGTCGCTCCTGAAAAAAAGACGATAACAAGGCTGCGCATTCAGAGGCCAGCACTCCTGGCGTGAGCTGGGTGTGGTGGTTCAGTGCCTGATTGGCCAATACATTGCTGACAGAACCACAGGCGCCCGTCTTAGGCTCTGAAGCACCAAAGACCAAACGGCTTAGACGCGCATTGATCACAGCGCCAGTGCACATAGTGCACGGCTCCAAAGTCACGTACAACGTACAACCTTCTAAACGGTAGTTGCCAAGATAAGCCGCCGCCGCACGGATGGCCTGCACCTCAGCGTGCGCACAAGGGTCATTGTTAGCCACTGGTGCGTTGTAGCCTACACCTATCACTTGTCCGTCTTTCACCACAACAGCGCCAACAGGCACCTCGTTGGCATCAAAAGCCAACTGTGCCTGCGCCAATGCACAGCGCATAAAGGCTTGGTCAGTGATCTGTGCTGTCATGCCAACGCTGCAGCCAAGTCACCACACCACGCTGGGCATCTGAGCCGCTGTCGTATTGAGCCGCCATTGTTTGCGCAGCTTCTGGCCTGTGTTGATTGAGTTTGATTTTGAGCTGCCACGACTCTACACACAGCTCAAAACCCGTGATGGCGCGCAGCATGGCTTGTGTGTAGTTGTCTGGCAACTCTCGCCACTGCGCTGCGTATGCAGGCTCATGGTCTGCAATGAGCTGCTTGAGCAACGCGTCTTTGGCCTCAGGCTCAGTTAAAACACGAACCCGCACATGCACGTGCAAGGCCACATAATTCCAAGTGGGTACGCGCTGCTTATCGGGGTAAACGCTGGGTGACATGTAGGCCTGCGGCCCGATCACCGTCACCACAGCTTGGGGCTGCGTGTGTAACAACGCGCAATGCGGGTTGGCGTTGGCAACGTGGCCGAGAATGCGCCAGTCATTTGCAGTTGACGCCTCGGTTGTATGCAGCGGCACATGAGAGATAAACGCCCGCCCACTCCCGTCTACGCTGACCACGCTGGCCAAAGCGTGTTCACGCAACAAGGTGCAGGCCAGTGCCCAGTCACGGCTGGTGAACTGCGGGGGGTTGTAAAGACTATGGTTGATGGACGACTCGGTCATAGCTTGAAAGTCTAACTGCTTTAACAAGCCAGGCGACGCAAACCAAGTCAACGGCTTGTCGCCAGTTAAACGTTGGGCACATGGCTGAACTAAACCTTGTTATCTGAGCCCTTGCAGCATATGCATAGCCCCATCAACTGCCGACATGTATAGCCTCGTTGTCGGTCGCACCGCCTTGCACCGCCACCACAGCAATTGCCACAGCTTGGTCATTGCGCAGCTCAACGCCGGTTTCTATCACTAGCATGTTGAACGCTGGCTCCTCAAGCTGCAACTGCTGGGCCTGCGCAGGCATTGCAGCTACTAGCCCCAAGCAGAGCCCCGCAAGCAGGTGCGACTCAACGCAACAAGAGGTTTTTATGGTGTCCATGCGTGCGGCCATAACGCACAGCACCCTTCAAACAGGTGGTCTCAAACTATGAACTGACAGCAAACGAGCTAAAAAAGTCAGACAACTCAGCCGGATGCCTTGCGAGACTCCACCCACAAGTTGGCGTAGTTGCCTATAAAAATAACACCAGCACCTACAAATACCCAGATGTCTAAAGCCTCTTGGTAGACCAACATGCCCACAATGGCAATCACAGGCAAGCGAATAAAGTCAATGGGGACCACCACCGTGGCAGGGGCAATAGACAGCGCATTGGTCAAACAGAAGTGGGCCAATAGGCCTGCCACCCCAATCAGCAATACATAAGGCAGTGCTTGCGCGTTGGGCACGGCAATGTCGCCATCGAAACCAGCGCAGATAACACCCATGACCAACTGCATAGCAGTTAAGAAAAATAAAATGCCGGTGATACTTTGCGTTCGTGTGAGTTTTTTGGTGAGCATGATCGTGAGCGCAAAAAATATGGCCGCACTGGCCGCAGCGACAACACCTGCATTGATGCCTTCTACAGTTGGGCGCGCCACAATTAAGATGCCAATGAACCCCACCAAGGCAGCGCCTACCCGCATGCGCGTCAAACGCTCACCAAGAATTAACGGCGACAAGACGATCACCCACAGCGGTGATGTGAATTCAATGGCAAATACTTGGGCCAAGGGAATCACGGTGACTGCAAAAAACCAAAGATTTTGACCCGCAAAGTGCGCGGTGTTTCTCATCACATGCGTGCCCATGTGCTGTGTACTTATTTGCCGCCATGCACCTGTGCACCCAGCAATGGATAACACTATGAACAGGCCTAGTAGGCTGCGGTACATCATGATTTCAAATGTGTCTAGCTGAACAGCGACCTCACGCCCTGCAACCGCCATGGCAGAGAATGATGCGATTGAACCTGACATCCACAGGGCGGCATGTGCAACAGGTCTCATAACGTTTGGCTAAGACAGCTCAAGACAAACGTCGATGAACAAACAGTTTGAATTAACGTTTGCTGACACGCGTTTGACCGTTACCGCGCAACACGTACACCAGCTCACCCGCAACAAACTGCACATCAGCGTCTTGCGTCACAGCCAGCATCTCCGAGGTATCCAAGCGAACAATAATTTGCAAGCCCTCTTTGCGCTGCGTCGCCTGCTGTGCTTTTTGCCCAGCCAAAGTACCTAAAACACCGCCCAACACTGCGCCGACTTGGCTATTGCGTCCACCATCATTGCCTGCGCCAGATCCCACTATGGCGCCCAGCAAGCCGCCAGCCAATTGGCCGCCGCCAGTGTCTTTGCCCTCAGGAACAATGACCACGCTCGAGACTGATTGCACAACGGCTTGTACCACTGTCATGGGCTGGCGCGACTGCTCAGCAGAAAACTCACGCCCTGAACTTGAGCCAGTGGCGCAACCAGCCAACACGAGCGCGGCGCCCAGCAGGCACAGCGCGCAAGCACTGCGCGAACAGAATGTTTGAATAGTCATGTGTGTTTCTTGTAAAAAGGTGTTGGTTGATACGGCGTTCAAACCTGCATACTGGATCTTTGCAAACGAGCTGATCGTGAAGGTTACTCCCACTCAATGGTGGCTGGCGGTTTGCTGGACACATCGTAGGTCACACGGTTGATCCCGCGAACTTCATTGATGATGCGCCCAGACACTTTCTTGAGCAACGCGTAGGGCAATTCCGCCCAGTCAGCCGTCATGAAGTCGGCGGTTTGCACGGCGCGCAAGGCCACCACGTACTCGTATGTGCGCCCATCGCCCATAACGCCAACACTTTTAACGGGTAAGAACACGGCAAAGGCTTGGCTGGTGAGATCGTACCAAGTTTTGCCACTGTCGGCATCTTTAAAGTTGCGCAGTTCTTCTATGAAAATCGCGTCCGCCCTGCGCAACAAGTCGGCATATTCTTGCTTGACTTCACCCAAAATACGCACGCCCAAGCCGGGGCCTGGGAAGGGGTGGCGGTAGACCATGGCGTGGGGCAAGCCCAGGGCCACGCCCAGTTCACGCACCTCGTCTTTAAACAACTCGCGCAAAGGTTCTAGGAGTTTTAAGCCGAGTTGCTCAGGCAAACCACCTACGTTGTGGTGGCTTTTAATGGTGACGGCTTTTTTGCTGTTGGCACCACCCGACTCGATCACATCGGGGTAAATGGTGCCTTGGGCCAAGAAGCTAGCGCCTTGATGACCGCCATCGCCAGCTTTCAGTATGGCGGCTTGTTCTTTGAACACGTCAACAAACAAACCACCGATGATTTTGCGCTTGGCTTCTGGTTCGGACACGCCCGCCAATTTGCTTAAAAACAGGTCGGCGACGTCCACACGAATCACGCGGGCATGCAGTTTGCCTTCAAACATCTCCATCACCATGTCGCCTTCATTCAGACGCAATAAGCCGTGGTCGACAAACACACACGTCAACTGGTCACCAATGGCGCGGTGAATGAGAGCGGCAGCCACTGATGAATCCACACCACCAGACAATCCCAAAATCACTTCTTCAGTACCAACTTGCTCGCGTATGCGCGCAATGGCCTCGTCCACATAGTTGCCCATGACCCAGTCCGCCTTGGCGTGACACACATTCAATACAAAGCGCTCCAGCATGGCTTTGCCTTGCACGGTGTGCGTGACTTCAGGGTGAAATTGCACCGCGTAGTAGCCGCGCGCCTCATCTGCCATGCCCGCAATAGGACAGTTTGGCGTTGACGCCATGAGCTTGAACCCAGGCGGCATTTCGGTCACCTTGTCACCGTGGCTCATCCAGACCTTGAGCATGCCGTGGCCTTCGGCCGTGGCGAAGTCTTCAACGCCTTTGAGCAGTTCGGTGTGGCCATGGGCGCGCACTTCGGCGTAACCAAATTCGCGCGTTTGACCACCCTCAACTTTGCCGCCTAATTGCTGCGCCATGGTTTGCATGCCGTAGCAAATGCCCAGCACAGGCACGTTCAACTCAAACACAGCTTGCGGTGCCGCATCGGTGGACTCTTCGTACACGCTGGCGTGGCTGCCAGACAAAATAATGCCCTTGAGTTTGCCGTCTTTGGCGTATTCGCGCACCCAGTCGCTGCTGACATCGCAGGGGTGAACCTCACAAAACACATGCGCTTCGCGCACACGGCGGGCGATGAGCTGGGTGACTTGCGAGCCGAAATCAAGAATCAGGATTTTTTCGTGTGACATACATGCAAACGGGCCTGTTGGGAAACAGGCCCGCCGTTGAAATGGTTGTTGGTGATTGATACTAGTTTAAAGTCTTAGAGAAGGTATCAGCCCAATTGGCTCCCCTGTGTCAACTGGCTCGGTAATTGGGCGCTTCTTTGGTAATTTGCACGTCATGAACATGGCTTTCGCGGACACCTGCAGTGGTGATTTGGACAAACTCAGCCCTGTTTTGCATGTCGTCAATGCTGGCACAGCCACAGTAGCCCATGGAGGCACGAACACCGCCGGCAAGCTGGTACAAAATAGCGACCACTGAGCCTTTGTAAGGCACCTGTCCTTCAATACCTTCTGGTACCAGCTTGTCTGCATTGGGGTTGCCTGTGCTCGACTCTTGGAAGTAACGGTCGGCGCTGCCTTGTTGCATCGCACCTATGCTGCCCATGCCGCGGTAACTTTTGTATGAGCGGCCTTGGTACAAAATGACCTCACCAGGTGCCTCTTCAGTGCCAGCAAACATACCTCCCATCATGACGGTGCTGGCACCAGCTGCAATGGCTTTGGCCACATCGCCGCTGTAGCGGACACCACCATCGGCGATCAATGGCACGCCAGTCCCTTTGAGGGCTGTGGCCACGTTGTCAATGGCAGTGACTTGGGGCACGCCAACACCAGCAACAATGCGTGTGGTGCAAATACTGCCGGGGCCAATGCCCACTTTGACGGCGTCTGCACCAGCCTCAACCAAGGCCAGGGCAGCCGCACCAGTGGCGATGTTGCCGCCAATAACCTGTATGTGGGGGTAGTTTTGCTTGACCCAGCGCACGCGGTCCAGCACGCCTTGGCTGTGGCCGTGGGCTGTGTCTACCACCAAGGCGTCTACACCAGCTGCAGACAATGCCTCGACACGCTCTTCTGTGCCTTGACCAACCCCAACGGCTGCACCCACCAACAAGCGGCCCGCTTCGTCACGCGCTGCATTGGGGAAGTTGAGTTGTTTGGTAATGTCTTTAACCGTGATGAGACCGGTCAGCTCAAAGCGCTTGTTGACCACCAACAAACGCTCAAGCTTGTGCTTGTTGAGCAAGGCCTTGGCCTGCTCAGGGGTGGTGCCCTCAGACACGGTAATGAGCCGGTCGCGCGGCGTCATGATTTCAGCCACCGTTTGGTCAAAGCGTGTTTCAAAACGCAAATCTCGCCCAGTCACAATGCCCACCACTTTGCCGGCGTCTACAACTGGAAATCCCGATACGCCTAAATCCTGAGACATTTGCATGACTTGGCGTACGGTGTGTGAAGGGGTGATGACGACGGGGTCACGCACCACGCCGCTTTCATAACGCTTAACTTTGGAAACTTGCGCTGCTTGCTCTTGGGGAGTGAGGTTTTTATGGACGATGCCAATGCCACCCTCTTGGGCCAACGCAATGGCCAGACGTGACTCTGTAACCGTGTCCATGGCCGCAGAGACCAAGGGCATATTCAAACGCAAAGAACGTGTGAATTGTGTGGAAAGGTGGGTGTCCTTGGGCAGGACTTGCGAGAACGCTGGCACCAACAACACATCGTCGAAAGTGAGCGCTTGACCGAGCAGCCGCATGTAAAAGCTCCAAAGGATACTATTCTAACGGCGTGACAAGACTCAACGGCATGCACGCACATTGAATCAGGGGTTTTTGCTGTTGATTGGGCTTAAAAATCTAACAACCTGTCCATCCAGCTCACCTGAGGTTAGGTTTGGTCCAGCGCTATGTGCAGCCAAGGTGAGCCGGCATGTCAATAACCAGCTTTGGCGCCAGCGCGGCGTTTGGAGAACAAACCCGAACTTCGAGCGCCCTGAGAGACGAAACGCTCCCGCCTGGCCACCATAGGATCTACCAACAGTGGCCTGCACAACTCCAACCTGTCGCCATCTCTCAGTACGTCAGACAGGCCTACCTTGCGACTCCACAAGGCCAAGCGCCATTGGCTGTCAAGGGCTGCCGCGCAGGCTGAAGCCCAACTTGGCTGGGTAGCCAAGGTTGTCAGCGCAGCCTCTACCGTGGTCCCGGGGGAGAGTGCCAACGTGGCAACCAGCAACGTGCGCGGCTCAGTGCCTGCCATAACCTCAACAGTTATGGGGGCTACAGCGTGTTGGGTACTGCTCATGACAAGCCTTTGGAAGCGTCGGCTCTGGTTACGAAAGCCTCCACCATCGTAGAGGCAATTTTGTCAAACACAGGGCCTACCAGCAGCGCCAGCGTTTTGCTGGCAAACGCATAGGTCAATGTGAAATTGACTTTGCATGCCAGCACTTGGCCTTGGTCGTTAGGCTCACCAAGCGGCGTAAAAGTCCATTCGCCCTCAAGGTGGGAGAACGGCCCATCGACCAACGCCATGTGCACCAAGCTGGCGTCTCTCGGTGTTGCCGCCAACGTGTGGCTGTTGCGTGTTGTGAAGCTTTGACGCAGTCCAGCCAATGAAATACCGACTTGGGCAGTCATACCTAGTTCGCTGTCATCAATCACGCTGGCTTGGTCACACCAAGGCAGAAACTGCGGGTATGCACCCACATCGGTGACCAAATCAAACATGCGTTGAGGGCTATGGTTCAGTAAAGCTGACTTGTGAACGGTTTTCATACAATAGGGTGCTTCGCGCAGTGCATACCTTGCATTGTAGGCAAAGCGCCCCAACTACATGTTTATGGTTACACAAAACCCACCCGGCAAAGCCAAAAAGCCCTTGCCCGCACGCATTGCGGACAACAAACGTGCGCGCTTTGATTACGCCATTGAAGCCACGTTTGAATGTGGCATGGTGTTGGAAGGCTGGGAAGTTAAGGCTTTGCGCCAGGGCAAAGTGCAGCTAACAGACGGCTATGTGGTGATTCGCAACTTTGAGCTGTTCATCATTGGTTGCCAAATCAATCCGCTGATCAGTGCGTCTACCCATGTGCGCGCGGATACGGCAAGAACCAAAAAACTGCTGCTCAAGAAAGATGAAATTCGCCGCCTAGTTGCCAAAGTAGAACAACGCGGCTACACATTGGTTCCGCTTAATTTACACTGGAAAAACGGCCGTATTAAATGCGAGATTGGCTTGGCAAAAGGCAAGGCCGAATACGACAAACGCGCCACCATCAAAGACCGCGAAGGTAAACGCGAGGTCGAACGCGCCATGAAAGAGCGCAGCCGCTAGGGCGGCTTCTCAATCCATGCAAGCCCTTCAGCAGGGCCAACAGCGCGCGATCAACACACAGACTGAAAAAGTTAGCTGAGGTGCGCCAATGGGTGCATGTCAGGCGCCCAAGGTGACTTGAAGAACTGCGCCACCATATCCGGGGTGACACCCGAAATAAGTGGAGGATTCCATTTTGGTTGGTGGTCTTTATCAACCGCCAATGCGCGTATCCCCTCGACTGTTTCACTCTCAGTACCCGAACGCCAGTTAAAACATTGGTACACCATGTCGCGCTCCATACGCAGGTCTTCTGCCAGTGTCATGGTTCTGGCTTTGCGAATTTGTTCGAGCACCACGTGCAACATCAACGGCGAGCGTGATTGCAAAACCTTGAGTGTATGCGCCGCCCATGGCGTGTCCATTTCAGCCAACGCAGCTTCCATGCTGGCCACGCTGTCGAGACCAAATACTGCATCAATAGCGCTTCGGTCTTTGAATGTCTCAGGCAATGGCGCTGGACTGGCTTTACCTTGCACCCAGCGCTCCACAGCGGCGGAGCTCTCAAATGGTGTGTCTTGTAGCTCCTGCCACAAAATAGCCAGGTGACCTCTGTCAACACACACATCAGCCAAACCGGCCGCAATGGCATCGCCAGCTTGAATCATTTCGCCCGTTAAACCCAAATACTCGCCAATCCGACCTGGGGCTCGGCTCAAAAAGAAACCACCCCCAACGTCTGGAAACAAACCGATATTGGTCTCAGGCATTGCCAGCTTGCTATGCGGCGTCACCACTCTGAGACTGGCGCCTTGAGCAATACCCATACCACCACCCATCACCACACCGTCCATCAAGGCAATGTAAGGCTTGGGGTAGGTATGAATCAAATGGTTGAGCGCATACTCATTGGTGAAAAATTCTTCCAACGCAGTGTCATTGGCCAGTGCAGCCTGGTGAAAAAACCGAATGTCACCACCCGCGCAAAAATGACCAAATGGACCATTTTTATCACTGCCGCGTATAACCACCGCCAGCACAGTGCCATCATCCCGCCATGCTTGCAAGCACTGCGTGATGCTGTCAACCATGCCCAAATCTAAAGCATTTAAGGCTTTAGGCCGAGTCAAACTGATAAGACCTACACGACCAGCTACAACACCAGTTACAAATTCTGTGTCTAAACGAAATGGGGTGGTTTTCATCATGCTCAACTCATAGTCCAAAATAACAATCAGCAGGTAACAAGGCGTTCAATTACCCAACAAAAAGGGCGCCGAAGCGCCCTCTTGGAACCAGGGCTTAGCCCATGGACATGTCACGTCCAGCACGCTTGCGCTCTGACTCTGACAGATAGCGCTTACGCAAACGGACACTCTTTGGTGTAATTTCAACCAATTCGTCATCTTCAACAAATTCAACGCCGTATTCCAAAGTCAAATCAATTGGCGGTGTGATTTTGACCGCGTCTTCTTTGCCGCTGACACGGAAATTGGTCAACTGCTTGGTACGTGTGGCATTCACCACCAAGTCGTTATCGCGGCTGTGAATACCCACAATCATGCCTTCGTACACAGGGTCATTGGGCTTTACAAACATACGACCGCGGTCGTCGAGCTTGCCCAATGCATAGGTGAAGATTTCGCCAGCATCCATTGAAATGAGCACGCCATTTTTACGACCACCGATGTCACCTTTATGCGGCTCATAGCTGTCAAAAATGTTGGCAATTAAACCTGAACCACGGGTCAAGTTCAAAAACTCGTTGGTAAAACCAATCAAACCACGCGCGGGAATACGGTACTCTAAACGCACACGACCACGGCCATCGGGGTCCATGTTGACCAGCTCACCTTTGCGCTCACCCAATGCTTGCATGACACCACCTTGGTGTGTCTCTTCAATGTCGGCCGTCACCATTTCGATTGGCTCACAGCGGACGCCGTCGATATCCCGGTACACCACACGCGGCTTGGTAACGGCTAACTCGTAGCCCTCACGGCGCATGTTTTCCAACAAAATGGTCAAGTGCAATTCGCCACGGCCACGCACTTCAAACACACCCTCTTCATCAGTCTCAGCAACACGCAGTGCCACGTTGTGCTGCAACTCTTTTTGCAAACGGTCCCACAACTGGCGACTGGTCACATACTTGCCCTCGCGACCAGCCAACGGGCTGGTGTTGACGCAAAATTTCATGATCAGAGTTGGCTCGTCCACTGACAGCATGGGCAATGGTGCTGGGTTGAGCGGGTCGGTGAGGGTCACGCCGATACCAATTTCTGGAATACCGTTGACCAACACAATGTCGCCTGGACCTGCCTCTGTGACTTGAATGCGCTCTAAACCTTGGAACTTCAACACTTGGTTGATGCGACCCTTGGTCGTCTTGCCATCGGGGCCTTCCATTACAAGCACATCCATTTGCGGCTTGATGGTGCCGGAAAGGATACGGCCAACACCAATACGGCCCACAAATGTTGAAAAATCCAACGCGGAGACTTGCAACTGCAAGGGCGCTGCAGGGTCGCCTGTCTGTGGTGGCACGTGAGACAACACGGTATCAAACAAAGCAGACATGTCTGGACCCCACTGTTCGCCAGCTTCGCCTTCTTCCATGGAGGTCCAGCCATTGATGCCAGAGGCGTAAACAACTGGAAAGTCCAACTGCTCATCAGTAGCACCAAGTTTGTCAAACAAATCAAATGCAGCATTGACAACAAAATCTGGACGCGCACCTGGCTTGTCAACCTTGTTCACAACCAAAATTGGGCGCAAACCCAAGGCCAAAGCTTTCTTGGTCACAAAACGAGTTTGTGGCATGGGTCCTTCTTGCGCATCAATCAACAACACAACGCCATCAACCATAGACAGCGCACGCTCGACCTCACCACCGAAGTCGGCGTGGCCTGGGGTGTCCACGATATTGATGTGGGTGCCCTTCCAGCTGACCGCGCAATTTTTAGCCAAAATGGTGATGCCACGCTCGCGCTCGATAGCGTTGTTGTCCATCACGGTATCCACAACTTTTTCGTGGTCTGCAAATGTGCCGGACTGGCGAAGCAACTGGTCAACCATGGTTGTTTTGCCATGGTCAACGTGGGCAATGATGGCGATATTACGAATAGGCGTTGTCATGAAAATCCTCGAAACCTTAAAAACTCAAACAATCAATAAAAATTAGCAACTTAGCAACTGAATAACTAATGCAACGCCGCAACATGCGGTGCGCCTTGTGCCAAACACTCAGACACCTCAACAGGGCTGAGCAAACGAGTGGGTATCAGCTCACCACCTGCGGTGTGTGCTGAGCCCAAAAAGGCATGTGGCTCATCGCCCCACACCGCCAGTAAACCATCAGTCACATCGAACTGATCACCACGCAAACGCACGCCGCTTAAGAACCGACCTGCATCATGGCTGGCCAATGTAACGGTTGAGACAACAGGCAACAAGCTGTGCACTGGCAACAAAGCCTGAATCCGAGCCTCTTCGCTCATTGCTTCCAAATCAGCCAAGGTGATTGACTGGTGTGAAACCCTGTCATCAGCCAGTGAAAAACCACCCGTTTGAGTGCGCCTCAAACTGGCCAAATGTGCGCCACAACCCAACGCAGCACCCACATCTTCACCAAGGGTGCGAATGTAAGTGCCTTTAGAACACGTGGCGTACAACTTGATAACGCCGGAGTCGTCTGTCAAAGACAGCTGCAACTTAAAGATGTGCACGCGTCTGGGGACGCGCTCTAGCGTGATGCCTTCACGGGCATATTCATACAAGGCCTTGCCGTCTCTTTTCAAGGCTGAATACATGGGTGGAATTTGATCAATATCACCAACAAACTGCGCAGCAACCGCGTCGAGGACCTGCTGCGTGACGGATGGCACGGGCTTGGTTTCGAGCACATCGCCCTCAGCGTCAGCTGTGGTTGTCGTCACACCCAAACGCACATCAGCTATATAGGTTTTATCGGCATCCAAATGCAATTGGCTGAACTTGGTGGCAGCGCCAAAGCACAGAGGCAACACGCCTGTGGCCAGCGGGTCAAGTGTGCCTGTATGACCCGCCTTTTCGGCACGCAGCAACCACTTGGCTTTTTGCAAGGCTTGGTTGCTTGATAGTCCTATGGGCTTGTCCAGTAGCAGCACCCCGTGAACGGGGCGACGCGTAACCGAACTCCGCCGCTGTTTTTGCGGTGAGTTCATGGCCTTAATCGTCCTTTGCCCTAGATGACACAGCCTTGGCAATCAAGGCATTCATGTCTGCAGCTTGTTCAGCAGTACGGTCAAAGTGGAAGTGCAACGTAGGCACGGTGTGGATATGCAAGCGCTTGAATAAACCGTTGCGCAGAAACCCTGCGCCTTGGTTTAACGCCTCCGCAGTTTTACCGGGATCTCCCACCAACACGCTGAAAAAAACCTTGGCGTGTGCATAGTCTGGCGTGACCTCAACGCTTTGAATCGTTACCATGCCCACGCGTGGGTCTTTTAACTCGCGCGCGATCAACTCCGACAGATCGCGCTGGATCTGGTCGGCTACCTTGAAACCCCGGTTAGGGGTTCTTGATTTCTTAATCGCCATATGTGTACTGTTGCGAGCGTTTGCTTATGACAACCTGCGCGCAATTTCCTTAACATCAAAGAACTCAAGCTGATCGCCCTCTTTGATGTCGTTGTAGTTTTTGAGCTTGATGCCACACTCAAAACCTTCTTTAACATCACGCACATCGTCTTTGAGGCGCTTGAGTGTTTCGATCTCACCGGTGTAAATAACAACGTTTTCGCGCAGCAAACGGAATTGAGCCGTGCGGGTAACAAGACCCGAAGTGACCATACAACCCGCGACCGTTCCAATTTTGGAAGCCACAAATACAGTGCGAATTTCGGCAGAGCCCAAAATTTCTTCACGACGCTCTGGTGTCAACATGCCTGAGATAGCAGCTTTAACTTCGTCCACAGCGTCATAAATGATGTTGTAGTAACGGACATCAATTTCATTGTTATCTGCCGCTTTGCGCGCACCAGCGTCAGCACGTACGTTGAAACCAATCACCACAGACTTGGATGCAATGGCAAGGTTGACATCGCTTTCGCTGATGCCGCCCACGCCAGACATAACAATTTGCACTTTGACCTCGTCATTAGACAGTTTGGTCAATGACGCGGCCAAGGCTTCTTGCGAACCTTGAACGTCTGCCTTAATGATCAACGGCAATGTCTGGACACTGCCACCAGCGCCCAAATGACTGAACATATTTTCGAGCTTGGAAGCTTGTTGCTTGGCCAACTTGGTCGAGCGGAACTTACCTTGACGGTAGGTCGCGATCTCCCGGGCGCGGCGCTCATCCAGCATGACCATGAAGTCATCACCCGCCGCTGGCACTTCGGCCAAGCCTTGTATTTCAACGGGGATAGATGGACCAGCTGTTTTAATCGCGATGCCATTTTCGTCCAACATGGCGCGCACGCGGCCATGGCTGTGTCCAGCCAATACCACATCACCAGCCTTCAAGGTGCCAGACAGAACCAATACAGTTGCTACTGGGCCTCGGCCTTTGTCAAGACGGGCTTCCACCACTACGCCTTTGGCCATGGACTCAACAGGTGCCTTGAGCTCTAAGATTTCTGCCTGCAACAACACTTGTTCAAGCAAGATGTCTATACCCAAACCGGACTTGGCTGACACCTCAACGAATGGAACATCGCCACCATATTCCTCTGGAATGACGCCTTCAGAGACCAACTCACCTTTAACGCGCTCAGAGTTGGCGTCAGGCTTGTCCATCTTGTTAATGGCTACAACCAGTGGCACACCAGCAGCTTTGGCGTGCATGATGGCCTCTTTGGTTTGCGGCATGACGCCGTCATCACCAGCTACAACCAAAATCACAATGTCCGTTGCCTTGGCACCGCGGGCACGCATGGCAGTAAACGCCTCGTGACCTGGGGTATCAAGAAACGACACCATGCCGCGCTCGGTTTGAACGTGGTAGGCGCCAATGTGCTGGGTGATACCACCAGCTTCGCCACCAGCCACCTTCGAAGTGCGAATAAAATCAAGCAATGAGGTTTTACCGTGGTCAACGTGACCCATAACGGTGACAACAGGTGCGCGTGGCAACAAAGGTGCATCGTTTTCCAATGCCTCTTCCGGGAATGCTTCTGGGTCATCCAACGCAGCTTGTAGGGCTGTATGGCCCAACTCTTCGACCACAATCATGGCTGTGTCTTGGTCCAGTGGCTGGTTGATGGTGGCCATTTGCCCCATCTTCATCAACTCTTTGATGACCTCAGAGGCCTTCACGGCCATTTTGTGAGCCAGTTCGGCGACAGTAATAGTTTCAGGCACATGAATTTCAAGTGCCTTGAACTCTGTGGGCACTACAAACGTTGACTCTTCATTGCGTCCACGCTTGTCATTGCCCCGACGCGAGCCCCCTTTGGGACCTCCACGCCAGTTGCCACGTCCTGGGGTGGTGTCACCACGGGTTTTAATTTCTTTTTTCTTGCCAGTCTCATCCTTCCAAGTGGATGACAAGTTGGCTGATTTGACCTCTTTCGCTGCACCAACTGCAGGCTTAACGGCAGCTACAGCTGGCTTAACCTCTTCTGGTTTTTTGGCAATCAGCACCTTTTTCTGAGGTGTGGCCATCATTTCACGGATGGCAGCAGCTTCAGCCTCGGCTTTACGCCTGCGAATATCCAGTGCTTTTGTACGCTCAATTTCAGCTTTATTGGCTGATTCCGCATCCGACTTCACTTTGGCTTCGGCCACTTTAGCCGCCTCAACCTTGGCAGCTTGCGCCTCCACCTTTGCCGCCGCAGCGCGCTGGTCAGCGCTCACTACTGGTGCAGCTTTTTTAGCAGCGAACTCGTTGGCAGCACTTGCCTCAGCTTGGGCCGCAGCTTGGGCCGCAGCACGAACTGCCTGGACTTTGGCCGCAACATCTGCAGGCTCACCTTGGGACTGCGCTGCTTGCTCTAACTGCTCCGCAGCCGCAGCGTCAGCTTGCGCTTTAGCTAAAGTCTGCTGAGCAGCTTCAGCTTCACGCGCCTCGCGAGCTTGGGCCATAGCGGCCTCTTCATCCCGAATCGCCTGAGCTTCAACGGCAGCAGCCGCTTCTCTGCGAGCCAGTTCTAAGTCTTGCTCACTGGGCCCAGCTGCTTCGGGCTTGCCTGTAACAGCTTCATCGTCACGGCGGACAAAAGTGCGCTTTTTGCGGACTTCCACTTGAATGATGCGTGCACCGCCACGGGCATCAGCTTGCTTGATTTCAGAAGTTGATTTCTTAACCAATGTGATTTTCTTACGCGCAAGTGCAGGTGTGCCGTGGGCACTTTGCAGGTGCGTCAGAAGCTGTTGCTTGTCTGCGTCAGACACGGTATCTGCAGATCCAGTCTTGGACACGCCCGCGCTGGCGAGTTGTTCCAACAAGGTATCGGTAGGTTTGTGCAGCTCTGCTGCTAATTCTGCGACTGTCGTACTGGTCATAAAACTTCTTTCCTGTGGGCCTCCGTGATCAAGATTGCTCTTCAGCATCATCTGCTGCGAACCAATGTTCGCGGGCTTTCATGATCAGGGCCTCTGCTTGCGCAGCAGACTGGCCGGTAATCTCTTGCAACTCATCTGTTGCCAAATCGGCCAAATCATCGCGTGAGTTCACGCCTGAGTCTGCCAACTTAGCAATCAAATCAGCCGTTAAACCGTCGACATCACGCAAGGTTTGCGAGACGTCTTCAACGCTTTCTTCATGCGCCAACTCTTGAGTCAGCAGCACGTCTTTAGCGCGGGTACGTAATTCGTTGACGGTATCCTCATCGAGCGACTCGATATCCAACATTTCTTGCAGCGGCACGTATGCCACTTCTTCCAAGCTGGTAAAGCCTTCTTCTATCAGAATGTCGGCAATTTGTTCATCCACATCGAGCTTGGCCATAAACAGACCACGAACACCTTGAGCCTCTTCAGCCTGCTTTTGTGCAGACTCGTCAGCAGTCATGATGTTGATGCGCCACCCGGTTAACTCAGAGGCCAAGCGAACGTTTTGACCGCCGCGGCCAATTGCAATGGCAAGGTTTTCTTCGTCAACCACGACATCCATGGCTCCACGCTCCTCATCAACAACAATTGATGACACATTGGCTGGCGCCAAAGCACCAATCACGAATTGAGCGGGGTCTTCGCTCCACAACACAATGTCGACGCGCTCACCAGCAAGCTCGTTGGTCACACCGTTAACACGCGAGCCGCGCACACCCACACAGGTGCCTATAGGGTCTACACGCAAGTCGTGGGACACAACTGCAATCTTGGCGCGTGAACCTGCATCGCGGGCGCACGATTTAATTTCGAGCGTGCCCTGCTCAATCTCCGGCACCTCTTGGCGAAACAATTCGACCATGAAATCAGGCGACGAGCGTGACAACAAAATAGGCGCACCGCGCAGCGTTGGGTCAACTTCCATAATCATGGCCCGCACGCGGTCACCAGGACGGAAGTTTTCTTTAGGAATCATTTCCGTGCGACGCAAGCGGCCTTCAACACGACCACTTTCGATGATAAGGTCACCTTTGTCCAAACGCTTGACAGCGCCAACCAAGATTTTTTCACCCCTAGCCATGAAGTCATTGAGGATCATCTCGCGCTCAGCTTCACGGACTTTTTGCAAAATCACTTGCTTAGCTGCCATTGCCCCAATGCGACCAATGGGCATGGACTCAATGGCTTCTTCAATGTAGTCACCCACTTGAATCTCTGGATCCTCCTCGCGCGCGTCAGACAGAATTTCCTCTGCATCAGGCACTTGTAAGCCAGCCTCATCAGGCACAACCAACCAACGACGGAAAGTTTCAGATTCCCCCGTGTCTTTATCAATGGCCACACGAATATCTACATCGTCTGGGTACAGCTTTTTAGTGGCGGACGCCAAAGCCAACTCGACGGCTGCGTACACCACGTCGCGCTCCACGCTTTTTTCACGTGAAATCGCATCTACCAACATCAACAGTTCGCGATTCATGTCAACTCGCCTGCCTTTCAATACTCAAAAACTTTGTCAAAACGTAAACCTTAAAAAACACCTCAAGCTTCAGAGCTTGACTGAGTTTTGGACTCTGCCTTAGGCTTACGTCCACGAAAATCAACAATAGAGGCCAAACGTGCTTCACGCACATCAGCAAATTCAAACTGCATGGCTTGCAATGGCGCTGCAAGTCGTTTTTTGCTAACACGCACACCCGACTTCACAGGAGACTCATCACTCCACACCAGCTGCCACTGCTTGGCACCATCATCTGATGTGACACCCAAGTTCTCTAAAGTGCCACGAAATTTCTTGCGATTGGCCGACACCCCTGAGTCGGTTACACCAATTGGCTCTTTCAAGACTATGTCAACAATCTCACCGGAGAAGCGTTCAAAATCTGTATCGCCGCGCAACAACCTATCAATACCGGGTGAGCCCACCTCTAATCGGTGGTAGTCAACGTTTTCAACCTCTAGCAGAAAACGCAACTGCTTGGTCACCCTCTCACAGTCTTCAACTGTAATGAATTGCTCTGGCTGACCTGGTTCGTGTGGCATCTCAATAGTGATGCGCAACATGCCGCCGGCGGAACGTTCAATTTCCACCAAATCAAAACCCAAACCAGTCACGCTGGTGGTTGTTGCTTCTTGCCAAGACATGAACCCGGACCAGCCCTTCAAATAAATAATCTATTGCACAAACAAAACAACGCCCTAACACACGACGCCGTACCCGTTAATTTGTATATTTATACAAAACAACATCAGCACAAGCACACCGCACGTTGGGCGAAGCCAAAAAAAATGGGCGGTATAAACCCGCCCATTTGGTCGTGAAGCTAGCATTTTAACCCGATTTTTGAGCTTATTCAATGTATTGCAGCAATCAGAACCCCTAGTGACCTGAAACTGTTACACAAACGCTTTGTACAACAGCCAATCAAGCCACACGACAACACCAAAAAGGTATGTGCATACCAAGCTGTACCAGCCAGCTTGAGATGCCACAGCAACACAATGAGTAATTTGTAGCTATACAGGTGGTCAACACCTACTAGGCACGTTCGGTACCGTTGAGGCCTCATCGGTTCGTTGTAACAAGTTGGCGCAAACCTGTTGGCAACGTTCAGCTCTGTCTTGCGAACAGGAATGCGGCGCCATGCAACTACCAGCCCTGAGCGGGCAGACACCAGCGGCAACATGACAGACACACATGCAAACACGTAGCCGTGTTGCGCCAACACCACTTTGCAGTACATTCATAGCCACTTGAGCTGGCGCACCCACACAAGAGATTGGTCTGCGTTATGCGGCTTGCTGTATTGTTTGGCCCGCCACTTATTGGAGGAGGTCAGCAACAGTCACCAGAACCAATCCTGCACTGGCGGCAATATCAGCCCTACACACTCTCTTGCTTAAGCTTAGATGGATGCATGCGACAATTCAGCAACTTGAGATTCTGCTCACACGCAAGGCATACCTAGTGGTAGATACAAACCCATGCACGTAGCGCTTTACAAACCCATTATCAGGAGGCATTCATGAGTGAACGCACAGGTTTTTTAGTTGGCAAGAAATTACTCATCACGGGTGTACTGTCTAACCGCTCGATTGCGTATGGCATTGCCAAGGCATGCCGTGCACAAGGTGCTGAGCTGGCGTTCAGCTACGTTGGCGAACGCTTTAAAGACCGCATCACAGAATTCGCCGCTGATTTTGACTCGACATTGGTATTTGACTGTGACGTGGGTGACGACACGCAAATTGAGTCATTGTTTAAAGACCTGTCTGCCACCTGGCCAAGCTTTGATGGCTTTGTTCATGCCATTGGTTTTGCGCCGCGTGAGGCTATTGGCGGTGACTTTTTAGATGGCCTTAGCCGCGAAGGCTTCCGGATCGCACACGACATCAGCGCCTACAGCTTCCCAGCCATGGCGAAAGCAGCAAGACCGTACTTGAATCCAAAGTCCGCTTTGCTCACACTCAGCTACTTGGGCGCTGAGCGTGCATTGCCCAACTACAACACCATGGGCTTGGCCAAAGCATCTTTGGAGGCCTCTGTGCGCTACACAGCCGAGTCGCTAGGCCCCAAGGGTGTTCGCGTCAACGGCATCAGTGCAGGCCCTATCAAAACATTGGCAGCCAGTGGTATCAAAGGCTTTGGCAAAATTTTAGGGCAAGTTGCCTCAACATCGCCGCTGCGCCGCAACGTAACCAGCGAAGACGTGGGCAATGTGGCGGCCTTTTTGTTAAGCGACCTCGCTGGTGGTGTGACCGCCGAAATCACCTATGTTGACGGCGGCTTTAGCAACGTGGTCGGCGGCATGTCTGACGCTGAATAAATAACTTTCATTTAGGAAACATATATGACCTTGGCTTTTTGGTGTGTGCTGGTTACAGCCCTTATGCCTTACGCTTTTACCGGCATGGCCAAGTTTGGCAAGCGCGACCCAGACGCACCAAAAACCCCTCGCTATGACAACCATGCACCACGCGCTTATTTAGAGCAGCAAACTGGGCGCAAGTTGCGGGCGCACTGGGCGCAACTCAATGCCTTTGAGGCATTTCCCGCATTTGCTGCTGCTGTCATCATTGCCCATATGGCAGGCGGTAATGCCACTTGGATCAACAGCCTTGCTGCGGCATTTGTCGCTTTACGCTTGGCCTATGGTTACTTTTACATCACCGACAAACCCAGCCCGCGCAGCCTGGTGTGGATTGGCGGATTGATGTGTGTAGTCGGCTTGTTTGTGGTGGCTGCGGTTTAGCTGCACAGTTCAAGCCCCACAGCGCTACAGCATCCAAACTGGTGAACTGTAGGGGCACAACAATGGCTACAGCGAATCGCGTTTCACGTTAAACCAAGCCGCATATATGGCGGGTAGTGCCAACAGTGTGAGCACTGTGGCGACAAATAGACCACCCATAATGGCGACTGCCATAGGCCCCCAGAACACGCTTCTTGACAGTGGAATCATGGCCAATATCGCTGCTGCAGCGGTCAAGGCGATGGGACGCAGTCGCCGAACGGTAGACTCCACAATCGCCTCCCATGCTGGTACGCCCTTGGCCCTGTCTTGCTCTATTTGATCAATCAAAATCACCGAGTTGCGCTGGATCATACCCATCAAGGCAATCACCCCTAGCAAGGCGACGAATCCAAATGGCCGGTCAAACAGCAACAGCGCGCCGGCCACGCCAGCAATGCCAAGCGGACCGGTCAAAAACACCAGCAATGCACGGCTAAAGCTTTGAAGCTGCAACATCAGCAAAGTAAACACCACAAACAGCATGATAGGCACACCTGCTGAAATAGATGAGGTGCCCTTGGCGCTTTCTTCTACGGCACCAGCCACGCTGATGCGGTAATCACCCTGACCTCGCTCGGCCCAAGCGGCTTCAATCTCGCGCAATGCCGGCAACAACTGCCCCGTCACCGTTGCGCCTTGCAAACCGTCAACAATGTCTCCTTGCACAGTCACAGCATATTGGCGGCCTTCGCGCCACAGCACGCCAGGCTCCCAATCAAACACGGGTTTGGCCACCTGCGTCAAGGGCACCATGCGTCCAGTTGCTGTGGGCAAGTAAGCGTTTTCTAATGCTTGCAACCCATCGCGCTCGGCAATGGGTTGACGCAAGACAATGTCTATGAGCTTGTCGCCGTCACGGAATTGCCCAACGGTGCTGCCAGACAATAGCGTGCGAGTGGCTTGCGCAATGCTTTGGGCACTGACACCCAACTCACGGGCGCGGACTTGATCGACCTGTAAACGCAGCACTTTGATGGACTCATTCCAGTTGTCGTTGACACCACGCATGTTGGCGTTTGAACGCATCAAGGCCTTAACCTCGTTGGCCAAAACGCGCAAGACAGTTGGGTCAGCGCCTGACACGCGGAACATCACCGGATACGGCACAGGTGGGCCGCTGGGCAACAACTTGATACGGGCGCGAACTTGCGGAAACTCTTGCGCCAGCAAGCCGGGCAATTCAGCTCTCAACCGCTCACGCGCTTCTAAACTGGATGGCACCAAAATAAATTGACTGACATTGTTTTGTGGAAAGACCAAATCCAGTGGCAGGTAAAAGCGCGGCGCACCAGAACCAATCCACGCACTCACAGGACCTGCGTCAGGCTGCTGCATCAGCACGGCCTCGACCTGTTTGGTTAAGACTTCATTGGCTTCAAATGACGTACCTTCTGGGAACCATAAATCAACCAACACTTCTGTGCGGCTGGAATCAGGGAAGAACTGCTGCTGGACTTGGCCCATACCAACGATGCCCGCTCCAAATAACGCCAAGGTAGCCGCAATGGTTTTCCAACGGTTGCTCACACACCACTGCACAGCAGCGCGAAACCAGTTGTAAAAAGGAGAATCAAATACCTCGGCCTCTTCTGGGTCTGCGTCTAAGTCAACGCCGGCGGCCACATGCTGGTGTGGCTTGGCTTTCAGTATGCGCGTACCCAAGTAGGGTACGAAGTACACCGACACCAACCAACTCACCACCAAGGCTACGGATGTGACTGCAAATATGGCAAATGTGTATTCGCCCACTGTGGACTGCGCCATACCAATAGGTAGAAAGCCAGCGGCTGTAATCAGCGTGCCAGTCAGCATGGGCATGGCGGTCACTTCGTAGGCATAAGTGGCTGCGCGAAACTTGTCTGCGCCTTGTTCCATTTTGCGCACCATCATTTCTACAGCAATGATAGCGTCGTCCACCAGCAAGCCCAAAGCAATGATCAGCGAGCCTAATGATATTTTGTGCAGACCAATACCCCAGTATTTCATACACAAAAACGTCACCGCCAACACCAACGGAATGGTAATGCCCACCACCAAGCCAGGACGGACATCCACGTACCACCCAAAGCGACCACCTTTGTGCAAACCAAGTGCTAAAAAGCTCACGCTCAACACAATTAACACAGCTTCAATCAGCACCTTTATGAACTCTGATACAGATGCCGCCACGGTCTTAGGCTGGTCTTGCAATTGCACCAACTTGACGCCAATGGGCAAGCCTTGCTCGATAATAGGCACCGCGTTGTTGAGCGCTTTACCCAGCGCAATGATGTCGCCACCCTTGGCCATTGATACGCCCAAGCCGATCACAGAAGCCCCTTGGTGGCGAACTTTGACGTTGGGCGGGTCCGAATAACCACGGGTCACTTGAGCGATATCGCCCAACTTGAAAGTTTGACCTGAGGCGCCGCGTATGGGCGTTTGACGCAGAGCATCCACGCTTTCAAAAGCGCCGTCAATGCGCACTTCAAACACATCTGACGGATTGGTCTGCGCGCGTGCACGGCCAGCACTTTCTACTGAATTTTGCTGGTTTATTTGCGCCAATACCTGTGAAAAATCCAACCGCAGTTGCGCCAACTTGGCTTGTGAAACCTCTATAAATATTTTTTCGTCCTGCACACCAAACAAGGCGACCTTGGCCACATCTGGAACGCGCAGCAGTTGTGCACGGACTGTGTCTGCAAAATCCTTGGTTTGTGCTGGCGAAAAACCATCGGCCTGAACAGCATAAATAACGCCGTACACATCGCCAAAGTCGTCGTTAAAAAATGGGCCAATAACACCTGGTGGTAACGAGCTTTTCGTGTCAGAAATCTTTTTTCTGACCGTGTACCACACGTTAGAAACCTCTGACCCAGGTGATGAATCCTTGACCTGAAAAATGACCTGCGACTCACCTGGCTTGCTGTAGCTGCGAATCTTGTCCGCATAAGGCACCTCTTGCAGCGTACGCTCAATGCGGCTGGTGACTTGCTCGGCGACTTGCTGCGCGTCAGCACCAGGCCAGTACGTTCGAACCACCATGGCCCTGAAGGTGAACGGGGGATCCTCGTCTTGCCCCAACTGAAAGTAAGACGTGATGCCAAACACCATCAACACCACAATCAGGTAGCGCGTGAGTGGCGCGTGGTTTAACGCCCACTCAGATAGATTAAAACTTTTTTTTGTAGGAGGTGACGACATAGGTACAAGTGGCCTTGATTGGCACATTAAGCCGGCGAATAAGCAGCAACGTTAGCTGTCGGCTGCGCTGCATATTGCAAACAAGCAATTAACACGCAGACAACAGCAACAAGGGAGAAGTAAAAAGTAAGAAGTAACAACACGTTAAAAGGTATAGCGTTTCACCACCTGGTTCGGCGTTAGAGCGTGTGTACCAGCGCTGACCACCTCTTGACCTGCTTGCAGACCGCTGACGAGCAAGCCGTCATTCAGAACTTGAACCACAGTCACCGCTGTTGCTACCACACGCATGGTCTCAGGGTTTAAAACCCAGACCGATGAAGCCGCCCCGTCTAGCCACACTGCGTTGCTAGGCAACAGGCTGGCACCAGCGTGCTGTGGGGCCGATGTGGACGCTTGCGTTGACACCAGCTGCACCAGCGCCGAGCTGCCCAAAGGCCACTGCGCATCAGCAGACAAACGCACTTTCACCACATACGTGCGCGTGATGGGATCTGCGCTGGCAGCCACATCAACCACTTTGGCTGACGCTTGAACACCCAAGGCCAGACTGGAAACTTGAACCACTTGGCCCAGCGCTACAGTGCTTAAACGCTGTTGGGGAACCACAAACTGCACGTCACGCGCGCCATCATGCGCCAGTCGAATAACCACCACACCCGCGCTGACCACTTGGCCCACGTCAGCGTCCACACCAGTGATCACACCAGCGGATGGGGCTCGCAACGACGTGTAGCCAAGTTGGTTTTTTTGTGCGCTAGCGCCAGCAGAGGCGCTGGTGAGCTGGGACGCGGCCATATTGAGGCTCACTTGATAGCGTTGCAGCTGGGCCTGGCCTATGAAGCCCTGCGATGCCAAGTCTGTGAACCTTGCCAAGTCAGCCTTGGCCAAGTCAAATTGGCTCACAGCCGCATCACGCTGCGCACCAGCGGACGCTGCTGACAAGTTGTAATCGGTGTTGTCCAAATTAGCCAGTTCGTCGCCCTTGCCAACACGTTGGCCAAGGTCTACCAGTCGACTCTTCAGCTTACCAGGCACTCGGAAACCAAGCATGCTCTCTGTTTGCGCCTTGACTTCACCTGAGTAAGTGAATTCGGTGGTAGCTGGTGCGTTGGCGACCACTGTTACCAACTGCACAGCGCGCACAGGCGCTTGCCTGGCCTCTTGCTGGCTGCAGCTGGCCAGCACAAGCGCAACACCTGCAATGACCAACGGACGGAAATGGTATGAACTGGGCATAAAAAATGCGACAAAGTCGCTGAAAGTGTTAAAAAGTGAGCGCTAATTTTTAGACACAACAAGAATGAAGGGCTTATTGACCAACCGGTCAACAAATTGTAACTGAAAGCGGCCATGTGGCAGCAAACGCCCACGCAATCCACATTAGGCCTACATTTATCATGTGCACAGTGGGTGTACAGCCAACTGTTGGTCTGTGCTGCGCGTCTTCAAAGCTTGGCGCTGGTGCAGCGGGGTACGGCATCCGCATGAACGGTGCAAGCCATTTGGAACCAGGACCAAACACCCCACATTACAACGGGTATTTGCTATAGGTCCCTATTTATCAGTAGCTTGTTAGCATAGAAACATGTCGCACGCACTAGAACTCGACTTACCTTGGCTAGAAAGCCACCAGCCGCTGCCCCCCGCTCAGCAGGCTTGGCCCGAACACGCCCCCTACCCTGGTCTTCTGGCCGCTGGTGGCGACTTAAGCGTCGCGCGCTTGGTAGACGCGTACAGCCGAGGCATTTTTCCTTGGTTCAGCGAAGGGGAGCCTATTTTGTGGTGGTCTACCGACCCGCGCATGGTATTGGCACCACACGATTTCAAACTCCACACCAGTTTGCGCAAGCAGCTGAAAACCTTGCTGCGTGAACAGCGTGTGCACATAGAGATAGACACCCATTTCACAGATGTCATCACCGCATGCGCCGACGTGGCTCGCCAAGACCAGACAGGCACTTGGATTGGCCCCAGCATGCAGCTGGCTTACTCAGCGATGTTTGAGGCCGGATACGCCCACTGCATCAGCGCTTGGGTAGACGGCGTATGCGTAGGCGGTTTGTACGGCATCAATATTGGCAGCATGGTATTTGGCGAATCCATGTTCAGCCTAGCCCCCAACGGCTCCAAAATAGCATTGGCGGCTTTGGTGGCGCTCAGCAGAAGAGACCGCGTGGCTTTGATCGACTGCCAACAAGTCACCTCGCACTTGGCATCTTTGGGCGGCACGCCCATTGCACGCAGCGCATTTTTAAATACCGTGGAGCAAGCTTGCTCTCAACCCGCTCCAACATGGGTCTTCCAGACATCGGACTGGCAATATCTGGACAAGCGATTGTTATGACACACCAGCAAGAGCTCCCGGTCAACACTGTACAGCTGTATGCCACTGCACCCTACCCGTGCAGCTATTTGCCAAACTTGCAAGCACGTTCACAAGTGGCCACACCAAGCCACTTGGTACACGACGACGTTTACGCCAGCTTGATCGCACAAGGCTTTAGGCGCAGCGGCCTGTTTACATACCGCCCCCACTGTGACGGCTGCCGCGCATGTGTGCCTGTCAGAGTGTTGGCACAGTCCTTTAAGCCCAACCGCAGCCAAAAGCGCATCTGGAACAAGCACCAGCACCTGCAAGTGCGCGTGCTGCCAGTGTCCTTTGATCCTGACCACTACGCGCTGTACCAAGACTACCAACAAAAGCGCCATGCAGGCGGCGGGATGGACAACGACAGCGTTGACCAATACAAACAGTTTTTACTGCAGAGCCGAGTCAACACCCGCCTTGTGGAATTTTGGCAACCCACCACCACAGAACGACCAGCCCGCTTGGTCATGGTGTGCATCATGGATGTACTCAACAACGGTTTGTCTGCTGTTTACACATTTTTTGATGCGCTTATCACCTCTGGCTTAGGCACATTTGGTGTGTTGTGGCAAATAGAACAAGCTCGCCAAGTTGGCGCTGAACACTTGTACTTGGGCTATTGGATCAGCCAGAGCAACAAAATGAACTACAAGCGCGCTTTCACGCCGCAAGAACATTACCTAGACGAGATATGGACAGCCGCTTAGGACGCCAATTGCGGGCCTTCTAGGCCATCAACGCCACCCAAAGAGATCAAAACACTTGGGCCTGTATTTCACGCTATAAAATGATGAGTTGAAATCGTCGTGATGGCATACCGCCAAACCAGCTACCCCATTCAACATGTCCGAGCCAGAAACCATCAAGCCTACAGTCCAAGTCATAGAGCGCATTTTTGTGTTGCTGGATGTCTTAGCCAAGCACCACGAGCCGATGGCGCTCAAAACCATCAGTGACAGAGCAGGCCTTCACCCGTCGACAACGCACCGCATATTAAACGATTTGGCCATCGGCCACTTTATAGACAGGCCTGAAGCTGGCAGCTACCGCCTGGGCATGCGACTGCTGGAGCTTGGCAACTTGGTCAAAGAGCGATTGAGTGTACGTGACGCTGCCATCGCGCCCATGCGTGAATTGCACAGACACACGCAACAAGCCGTTAACTTGAGTATTCGCCAAGGCGACGAGATTGTGTATGTGGAGCGCGCTTACAGCGAGCGCTCAGGCATGCAGGTGGTCAGAGCCATAGGCGGTCACGCCCCACTTCACCTCACGTCTGTCGGAAAATTATTTTTAGCCAGTGAAGACATGCCCAGACTGCGAAGCTACGCGGCACGAACAGGGCTAGCGGGTCAAACACGCAACAGCCTCACGCAACTGGCCATGCTTGAACGCGAGTTGCAAGAAGCACAACGCAGCGGCATCGCACGAGACAATGAGGAGTTGGAGTTGGGTGTGCGCTGTATGGCAGCAGGCATACGCGATGACCAGGGTCGTTTGATAGCTGGCCTATCGATTTCAGCGCCAGCTGGGCGGCTAGACGAGGCATGGCTGCCCAAACTGAAGGCCACTGCGCAAGCTATTTCAAAATCGCTAGGCTACCACGAGCACTTGTAAACAACACAATCAGGGCCACCACGCGCAGGCGCTGTTCACTTGCCTTGACCAGGGTGGGTTGCACATCAATACAACCTAGCTCGGGGCATTAATTTTAAGACTGGCTGCGTTTGGCAACGGTTGCCGCGTGACCACCAATTGGGAATGTGGCCTCTACCCAGCGCCTAGCACGGCGTGCATCTGCTACCCGTGTGTACTTACCTTTAGAGTCCAAGAACACCATGATCAGGTTACGTCCAGCCACTGACGTTTGCATGACCAAGCAACGGCCTGCTTCACGTATGTAGCCGGTTTTTTGCAACCCAATATTCCAATCGTCTGAGCGTACCAAACTGTTGCTGTTGCGGTACTCAATACGTCTCCTGCCAGAACGCACTGAGGCAGACTCGGCGGTTGACAGCTCACGCAACAAAGGACGGTCGTGGGCGACAGAGACCAGAATAGCCAAATCTCTCGCGCTAGATTTGTTTTGACTGGACAAACCTGTTGGTTCAACGTATTTGGTATCGGTCATGCCCAGCAGGCTGGCTTTGGCATTCATATTGGCCACGAATGCGACTTCGCCTCCTGGGAATGTTCTGGCCAACGCGTGGGCTGCGCGGTTTTCACTCGACATCAGGGACAAGTGCAAGGCCTGTCCGCGTGTGAGTTTGGTACCTAAACGCAAGCGAGAAGAGCTGCCTTTGATACGGTCAACATCCGCACGGGTAATAACAATTTTCTCGCTCATATTGAGATCAGCATCGTTGATGATGAGGCCAGTCATCAACTTCGTCAAAGATGCAATGGGAAGGATAGCCTCGTCATTTTTACTGAACAGCACTTCATGCGTGTCTTGATCAATGACCAAGGCCACGCTTGATTTTAACTTCAACGGGTCGACTCTGGGCTCCAAACCAGACTGGTTGGCTACAGATAAAGCAGCAACAGCTGTGGCTCCAACAACAGATGTCTTTGTACCCGCGAAACGGATGCTGGCTTTAACCGTTGTACCAGCGTAATTCTTAGCAACAACACCAGGCTCTGCAGCTTGGGTGTGTTGCCCTGCTGTGACGACAGCCAGCATAAACAGACCTAAAAAGGCTGCATTTGACAGTGTTTGACGTGTTTTCAAAATTCTCTATCCCTACGCAAATTAATTATTGCCAAGGGTTAGTTTAGTTTTAATTTTAAAAAAGTCTAGTGTTTTCAAGCATTTAAACAATTTAGCTAGATTTTGTCTCACTTTAAAAATGAGCGCCTAAGTAAACATTTAACCGGTCTTTGTTTTAAATAAGACCGTACCCCTGAAGCATGAAGCATTAAAAAAACACACATTCACACAAATGCAACAGGCGAAAAAATACCGCTGAACAGGCTGTGTGAATCAGCGGTATTTAAGTCGCGCGGCTTAAGCCATAGCTATGTCACCTTTATCAACCCTGTGCTGCAACCCGCTGTGAGGAGCTGTGAAGCTTGTTCAATGCACTGAGGTAAGCCTTGGCAGAAGCCACCACAATATCTGGATCGGAGCCCACGCCGTTGACCACTCGCCCAGAGTGCTGCAAGCGAACTGTCACCTCACCTTGACTCTCAGTTGAACCAGAGGTAATGGCATTGACCGAATACAGGACCAACTCGGCACCACTGTCGACATGGCTTTCAATCGCTTTAAGGGTCGCATCGACGGGCCCATTGCCGCTGGACGCCGTGGAGATTTCCGCACCTTTGGCTACGAACACCACACTGGCCTGTGGCTGCTCGCCAGTCTCACTGCGTTGTGACAATGACACCAAGCTATAAAGCTCGGCAGCACTTCCGGCTTGCTCCTCGCTGACCAGAGCCAAAATATCTTCGTCGAAAATATCACTTTTGCGATCAGCCAACTCTTTGAACTTGGCAAATGCCGTGTTCACGTCTGCCTCAGATTCCATCACAATGCCCAAGTCTTGCAGGCGCTGTTTAAAGGCATTGCGTCCACTCAACTTACCCAACACCATTTTGTTGGCGCTCCACCCTACATCTTCAGCACGCATGATTTCATATGTGTCACGCGCTTTGAGCACGCCATCTTGGTGAATGCCGGAGGCGTGCGCAAACGCATTCGCACCCACAATGGCCTTGTTGGGCTGAACCACAAATCCTGTGGTTTGACTCACCATGCGAGACGCAGACAAGATTTGGCTGATATCAATGCCCACATCAAGGTTGAAGTAGTCGCGCCTTGTGCGCAACGCCATCACCACCTCCTCCAGCGAGCAGTTGCCTGCGCGTTCACCCAAGCCATTGATGGTGCATTCAATTTGACGCGCGCCGCCAATTTGCACACCGGCCAAAGAGTTGGCCACGGCCATACCCAAATCGTTGTGGCAGTGCACAGACCAGATGGCCTTGTCAGAATTGGGGATGCGTTCGCGTAAATTTTTAATGAAGTTACCGTACAACTCTGGCACCGCATAGCCCACGGTGTCGGGTATGTTGATGGTTGTCGCACCTTCTTTGATCACAGCTTCAATCACACGACACAGAAAGTCCGGGTCTGAGCGGTAGCCGTCTTCTGGGCTGAACTCCACATCAGCCACGCGGCTGCGGGCGTAGCGCACGGACAGCTTGGCTTGTTCAAACACCTGGTCTGCTGTCATGCGCAGCTTCTTTTCCATGTGCAAGGGACTGGTAGCAATGAAGGTGTGTATACGCGACGACACGGCGCCGGCCAGCGCATCAGCCGCACGACCAATATCCTTGTCGTTGGCACGTGCCAACGAGCAGATCGTAGAGTCTTTGATAGCCTCTGCAATGGCTTTAACGGCTTCAAAATCACCATTTGAACTGGCTGCAAAGCCGGCCTCGATCACGTCAACTTTCAAACGCTCCAGTTGGCGCGCAATGCGCAGCTTCTCGTCGCGCGTCATGGATGCGCCAGGCGATTGCTCACCATCGCGCAAAGTGGTATCAAAAATTACAAGTTTATCGGTCATGACTTACTCCGAGAGGTTTTACGAAATAGCGCAGGTGCAAAAAAAAACGGCCCGCTGCGCTGGCAAACGGGCCGTTGATTCAGTATCGCGCAAGCGTCACCAAACCGACCCTTTGGTCAGTAGGCTTGCTAGCAGTAGGCTAGAAAGGGTTGACTGTGCGAAAAAATTCATCAGATTAATGTATCACAAAGTTACGCAAACGGTGCAATGGCTCTACTCGTGGAGCCCGCGCTCTTCAGGTTCGTCGGTAGACATGCTGATCACGCTGGTCTGCTGGCCTTTAAAACGACGCCAGCCATACAACACATAACCAGACAATCCGTAGGCAACAAACAAAGCGAACAGCACAGTAGGCGGGTGAATGTTAACCACCGCGATGCCTAGAGCAACAGCCACAATTGCGGCGAACGGCACGCTCTTTTTAAGATGCATATCTTTAAAGCTGTAGAAAGGCACGTTGGTCACCATCGTGAGGCCCACATACAGGGTCAAGGCAAACATAGGCCAGGCAAGGCTTGCAGTGTCTAGGTCAATCTCAACAGAGAGCCAAATTGCACCGGCCACCAAGGCCGCCGCGGCAGGTGACGGCAAACCTTGAAAGTAACGCTTATCAACCACGCTGGTGTTCACATTAAAACGTGCCAAGCGAAGCGCTGCACATGACACGTATACAAACGCAGCAATCCATCCCCAGCGACCCAAGTCGCGCAAGGTCCACTCATAAGCGATCAAGGCTGGCGCAGCCCCGAACGACACCATGTCACTGAGTGAGTCCATTTGCTCGCCAAACGCACTTTGCGTGTTGGTGAGTCGGGCGACGCGCCCGTCAAGGCCGTCTAAGAACATGGCTGCAAAAATACCCAAGGTTGCCAAGTCAAAGCGCCCGTTCATAGACATGACCACCGCATAGAAACCACCAAACAGCGCTGCCAAGGTAATCATGTTGGGCAACATGTAAATACCTTTTTTGCGCAAAGGCAAGCTGGCAATGGCGGGGGCATCGCTGGGGGTGTCGTTTTTTTTAACTGTCATAAGTGTGCCAAGTTGTGCAATGGCCCAAGTCTAAAGCACCTAAACGGGCCGGGCAGCAAGCGCCTTAAAAGAAAAAAGGCCACCGAAGTGACCTTTTATGCACACCACCTTGGTGGGTTGCAGCAATTGCAGCATGTATCAGACATGACGCAATTGCATAACTTGCATCAGTTGCGTGTTTGGTCAACCAACTTGTTTTTAGCAATCCAAGGCATCATGGCGCGCAGTTTCTCACCCACCACTTCAATCTGGTGCTCGGATGTGAGACGGCGACGTGCAGTCATAGATGGGTAGTTCAACTGGCCCTCTTGAATAAACATCTTGGCGTAGTCACCATTTTGGATGCGCTTCAAGGCGTTGCGCATGGCTTCGCGCGACTCGGCATTGATAACTTCTGGGCCTGTCACATACTCGCCAAACTCTGCATTGTTAGAGATGGAGTAGTTCATGTTGGCGATGCCACCTTCATAGATCAAGTCCACGATGAGCTTCAGCTCATGCAAACACTCGAAATAGGCCATCTCTGGCGCGTAACCAGCTTCGACCAAGGTCTCAAAGCCCATCTTTACCAATTCAATGGCTCCGCCACACAGAACAGCTTGCTCGCCGAACAAGTCGGTTTCGGTCTCTTCTTTGAAGTTGGTTTCAATAATGCCAGCCCTACCGCCACCGTTGGCCATGGCATAGCTCAAAGCCAAATCACGGGCTTTACCGCTTTTATCTTGATGCACAGCAACCAGGTGAGGCACGCCGCCACCTTGAGAGTAGGTGTTGCGAACAGTGTGCCCTGGCGCTTTTGGCGCGACCATCCACACGTCTAAGTCAACGCGTGGAATGACTTGGTTGTAATGCACGTTGAAGCCGTGGGCAAACGCCAATGAGGCACCTTGCTTGATGTTAGGCGCCACGTTGTTGGTGTAAACCTCGCCGATACGCTCGTCGGGCAGCAGCATCATGACCACATCGGCGGCTTTCACCGCATCGTTGACTTCCATCACGGTCAAGCCAGCTTTTTCGACTTTGGTCCATGAAGGACCGTCTTTTCGCAAGCCGACAACGACTTTGACGCCAGACTCGTTCAGATTTTGCGCGTGTGCGTGACCTTGACTACCGTAGCCAATAATGGCGACTGTTTTGCCCTTGATTAAGCTCAAATCGCAATCTTTGTCGTAAAAAACTTTCATGATGGTCCTTGTTAGAAAAATGGAGTGGAAAACAAACTAAACAAATAAAATCGAACGGATACAGATAAAAGCACTAAGCCCGGAGTATTCTCTCACCCCGGCCGATACCGCAAGTGCCCGTGCGCACGGTTTCTAAAATAGCACCCGCATCAATGGCTTGCAAAAACGCGTCGTTTTTGACTTGGTCGCCTGTGAGCTCGACGGTATAAGAGCGATCGGTCACGTCAATGACGCGTCCGCGAAAGATATCAGCCATGCGCTTCATCTCCTCACGCTCTTTACCAACCGCACGAACCTTGACCAGCATTAACTCGCGTTCGGTGTAGGCACCTTCGGTCAAGTCAACAACTTTCACCACTTCAATGAGACGGTTGAGATGCTTCGTAATTTGCTCAACCAACTCGTCAGAACCGGTGGTTTGAATGGTCATTCGCGACAAACTAGGGTCTTCAGTGGGGGCTACTGACAGCGACTCGATGTTGTAACCGCGGGCAGAAAATAGACCAACTACGCGTGACAGCGCACCAGGTTCGTTCTCTAAAAGAACAGCAATGATATGTTTCATATGGGGTTGTTTCTTTTTGCCGCCCTCGCCAGCTCACGGTAACAAGCTGGTTTGGCGAACAATAGATTCAGAAGCGCTAAGGTTATGACAGCGTGCCTAAAGGACAGCGCTGCGAGAGCTAAAGCGGGGGGTAGGGTAAAACTGGCTGAAGGTTACAGGTCCTCTGTACCCAACAGCATTTCCGTAATCCCTTTGCCGGCTTTAACCATTGGGAAAACGTTTTCTGTTGGGTCGGTTCTGAAGTCCATAAACACCGTGCGATCTTTCAAATTACGGGCTTCATGCAAGGCACCTTCTACGTCTTGAGGGCGCTCAATTAGCATGCCCACATGGCCATAAGCTTCAGCCAACTTTACAAAGTCCGGCAAGGCATCCATATAACTGCTAGCGTATCGCCCAGCGTACTCAACCTCCTGCCACTGCCTGACCATACCAAGGTAACGGTTGTTCAGAGAGACAACCTTGATCGGCGTGTTGTACTGCAAGCAAGTTGACAGCTCTTGGATACACATTTGCACAGAACCCTCGCCCGTCACGCAATACACCTCAGCGTCAGGCTTGGCCAACTTGATGCCCATAGCGTAAGGAATACCCACACCCATGGTACCCAAGCCACCAGAGTTAATCCAGCGTCTTGGTCTATCAAAGCCGTAGTATTGGGCTGCCCACATCTGATGCTGGCCGACGTCTGATGTGATGTAAGCATCAGCATCTTTGGTCATATCCCACAACGTCTGAATGACTTTTTGTGGTTTGATCACGTCGGTGTTTGTGTCGTCGTACTTTAGGCAGTTGCGTGACCGCCAGTCTTCAATGGTGCTCCACCACGCGGCTAGATCAGCTGGGTCAACACGTTGCGGCGTGTCTTTAATCATGTTGATTAGCTCACGCAACACATCTTTGCAATCGCCCACAATTGGGACGTCCACCTTTACGCGCTTAGAAATGCTGCTGGGATCGACGTCAATATGAATGATTTTGCGCTCGTTTTGGGCAAAATGCTTGGGGTTACCAATCACGCGGTCATCAAAACGCGCGCCTACCGCCAACAAGACATCGCTGTTTTGCATGGCATTGTTGGCCTCAATCGTGCCGTGCATACCCAGCATGCCTAAGAAACGCTTGTCGCTGGCTGGAAACGCGCCCAACCCCATAAGCGTGTTGGTCACTGGGTAGCCTAACAAGTCCACCAACTCGCGCAGCTCTGCAACAGCTTCGCCCAACAAGACGCCGCCGCCGGTATAAATATAGGGGCGCTTGGCACTCAGCAGCAGCTGTAAAGCCTTGCGAATTTGACCACCATGCCCCTTGCGCACCGGGTTGTAAGACCGCATGTGCACAGCCTCTGGGTAACCAGCGTAAGAGGCCTTTTTGAAGGACACATCTTTTGGCACATCCACCACCACTGGGCCTGGTCGACCTGAGCGCGCAATGTGAAATGCCTTTTTCATGATGCCAGCCAAATCAGCCGGGTCTTTCACCAAGAAGTTATGCTTAACGATGGGACGGGTAATGCCCACGGTATCGCACTCTTGGAAGGCATCCAAGCCTATGGACGTGGTCGGTACTTGGCCGCTGATAATGACCATGGGAATGCTGTCCATGTATGCGGTTGCTATACCGGTGACAGCATTGGTCAGACCTGGGCCCGACGTGACCAATGCGACGCCTACTTCGCCAGTAGCGCGTGCAAAACCGTCTGCAGCGTGCACGGCAGCCTGCTCGTGACGGACAAGCACGTGCTGAATAGAGTCTTGTTTGTGAAGGGCGTCATAGATGTACAGCACGGCACCACCCGGGTAGCCCCAAATTTGCTTTACACCTTCAGCTTGTAATGATTTAACGAGTATTTCCGAACCCATCAGCTCAGGAACTTGGCCGGCAAAATCTGCAACGGCAGCGGAATTGATTTCCGCAGAATTGATTTTCATAATAAACCTTTGAGATTTTCTCTAACGAAAAACCGTGGGTGCCTTTTGCAAAGCCCTTGTGGGGCCAGCTCAAGACTTGAGACAACAGACATTGACGGGCTTCAATTTGTACATCCCGCGCGACTGTTATCCGTTTGCAATTAAATTGTGCAGCCAACATTATGGCATGCATTTTTACGCCACCAGCGCCATAGGCTTCAGCCACCCCGTATGGGGGCTCTCAATAACGGTGACAATGAGATTCACATTAAGAGAACTTTCACCAATCTACTCATGCCACAACAAAGCCTCATTCCTGACATACCCAGCCTCAAGCGCCGCATGGCTGCTTGGTTGTACGAGTCCATGTTGTTGTTTGGGGTGCTCTTTGTGACCGACTATGTGTTCAGTGTGTTGACCAATACGCGAGACCCGGTAGACAACCGATCTGTTCAGCAAATGTTGTTATTTGTTGTGCTTGGCATGTATTTTTGCTGGCAGTGGACGCGAAGCGGCCAGACGTTGGCCATGAAGACTTGGCATGTGCGCTTGGTTGACGCCAACGACCCACAACACATGCCGTCGTGGCGCCAGGCTATTGCGCGTTACCTCATGTGCTGGGTATGGCTTATTCCGCCACTGCTGCTAGGCAAAGCCTTGGGCTCTGGTGCTGGGATGATTACAGTTTGGATCTTGTTGTGGGCTGCGGTTTGGGCCAACACCGCCAGACTAAACCCGCAACGACACTTTTGGCACGATGTGTGGGCAGGAACACAACTGGTCTCTTACGAGCCTGTGCCAGCTAACAAGCCAAAAGCCAACGCTACAAAAGAATAACCCAACACATTTGGGTGCCAGCCGTTACATACAATTAACGCATGACCATGACATTCAAAAAAGGCAAACCCACTGTTAAACTGAGCGGCTTTGCTAGGTTACCGCACGCATTGTCCTACTCAATAGATGGGCTCAAAAGTGGCTGGAAAGAGCCTGCATTTGCTTTTGAAGTTATGTTGGCGACACTGCTAGTGCCTGCAGCCTTTTTTATTGGTCAGGGCTGGCTAGAAGTTGCCATGCTGATTGCCACTGTGGTGCTGGTGCTCATTACCGAGCTGCTCAACACAGCCTTAGAAGCGGCCATTGACCGCATCAGCGAAGACCACCACGCGCTGTCAAAAATTGCCAAAGACATGGCCAGCGCCGCGGTGTTGCTCGCATTGCTGTTGTGTGCCGGCGTGTGGCTGGCCGCTGTTGTTTCAAGAGCCCTTGCCTAATGGTGAACCCTGTATTTTCTATTGCCGTTTATTGTGGCTCGCGCCCAGGCACCGAGCCAGCCCACACGGACGCAGCCACAGAAGTAGGCACGTGGATTGGCTCGCGGGGCGGCCAGTTGGTGTATGGCGGCGGCAAAACAGGATTGATGGGCACTGTGGCACGTGCATGCGCCCAAGCTGGCGGGCGTGTTCTCGGTGTGATGCCTCGGGCGCTGGTGGCACGTGAGGTAGCCAATACCGACTGCGACGAGCTTGTCGTGGTGGAAACCATGCATGAGCGCAAGGCCATCATGGCCGAGCGCAGTGACGCATTTATTGCCATGGCCGGTGGCATTGGCACATTTGAAGAACTGTTTGAAATATGGACCTGGCGTCAGCTGGGTTACCACAACAAACCCGTGGGCTTACTCAACATAAACGGCTATTACGACGGGCTCAATACGTTTATTCAAACAGCTTTACGAGCCGAGTTTATGGATGACCGCCAGATGGCATTGATTGAAGTTGGTTGCGAGCCAGCAGCGCTGTTGCACACATTGGTTGGTCACTGGGAAGACAACTTGAAAGGCCGCTGAGAATGCAGCAGGTGCGGTGCGCTCATTAAATGGCAGTTTCGTCTTCTTCACCAGTGCGAATACGCACGACGCGCTCGACGGGTGTGACAAATATTTTGCCATCGCCAATTTTGCCAGTACGAGCAGCTGCCACGATAGCGTCTACGCAGCGCTCAACATCACCAGACGACACCACCACCTCAACTTTAACCTTGGGTAAAAAGTCCACCACGTACTCTGCGCCTCGGTATAACTCTGTATGGCCTTTTTGACGGCCAAAACCTTTCACTTCGGTCACAGTCAAACCAGTTACGCCTTGTTCGGCTAAAGCTTCGCGCACCTCTTCTAATTTAAATGGTTTGATAATGGCGGTGATTTGTTTCACAGGACAACTCCCAAAGTAAACGGATTAAACAAGCACGCTGAGAACCATGACTAGGCATCGCGTGCTTGGTCGTCATTATGCCCAAGCCTAGCCAGAGCCGCTGCATGTGCCGCATAATTTAGAGTTACTGCGTTAACTATTAAGCCCACAAGCTGATTCACAAGCCACATGCACAAGCTGCCAGAACACATACCGACTGTTGCGACGTTTAGGGGCGAGCACCCTGAGAATATTTATTACGGCTCTGTTGCCGTGGTCGATAAACGGGGCAAGCTGCTGGCACATGCTGGCGACATGCGCACGCCCATGTTCACGCGCTCGGCGCTCAAACCCTTTCAGGCCATGCCGCTCATTGCACAGTTTGCAGACAAATTTGATCTCAGCGATGCCGACGTTGCCCTGCTCTGCGCCAGCCACAACGGGGAGGCAGCGCACGCGAGCCGCGCAGCGTCTATTTTGAGCCGCGCTGGACGGGGTGAAACCGACCTGCTGTGCGGCACCCACCTGCCCTATTACTACACCACCAACAACATTGCGCCGCCAGTGCCGCCCACTTACAACAGGCTGAACCACAACTGCTCAGGCAAGCACGCCGGGATGCTGATGTTGGCCACCGCCTTGGGCGTGCCACACCAGCTGTATACAGACCTGTCACACCCCGTGCAGCAAGCCATTGTGGCCAGCGTATGCCATTTTTGCGGCTTGCAGCCCAGCCAACTGGTGGTGGGTATTGACGGCTGCAGCGTCCCCAACTTTGCCGTGCCGCTGCCCAACTTGGGGCGCGCCTTTGCACAGCTCACCACCGACCATGCAGACGGGATGTATGGCAACGGCCCACAGCGGGTGTTTCAAGCCATGAGTGAGCACCCAGCAATGGTCAGTGGCATGGGGCGCAATGACTTGGCCATCACCCGCGCTGGCCAAGGCGACTGGATTTCCAAAGTGGGCGCTGACGGCGTGCAAACCGTCACCAGCAAGTCACGCGGCACCGCCATAGTGGCCAAAATTGCCGACGGCAATGCAGACATGCTGATGGTCATGGTGCGTGCAGCGCTTGAGCAAATGGGCTGGATGAACGACACAGCGCGCAACGCCCTCAAGGCCTATGTGCCGGGCCCTTTGAAGAACGTGGCCAAACTAGACGTAGGCCATACGCAAGCTGTGTTTCAGCTGGGTTAACAGTGCGCACTGAAAGGCCTTGCACAAATTAAAGAAATGATAGATCGATGGGACTAGTTGCCATTGATCTGCGCCACCGCAGGACCCAACTGGTCTAGGTGATGGATTTCGGCACATGCTCTGGTGTAACCATCAGGCCAAGGGTTGTTGTCAGGATTCATCCAAATGGTGCGCATACCCACGGCTTGTGCGCCAGCGATGTCATGCGCAGGGTTATCGCCCACATGGATAAAGCTGTCAGCGCCGTGGCCTGTGTGCGCAAGTGCACGCGCAAAAAAATCTGGATGCGGCTTGCTCACACCAATGTGGGCAGAGTTGAAGTGGAAATCAAACAAATGGCCTATACCAACTTGCGTCAAGTCGGCGTTACCGTTGGTCAGTGCGCCAATTTGATAGCTAAGTTTCAGGGTAGCAATCTGGTCACGAGTGCCCTCAAACAGCACCACATCATTGCGCGCAGCAACATACACGTCAAACGCATCAAGCGACAGCGCTTGTGCGTTGTGATAGCCACAACGCGACAGCCCCAACTCAACAAACGCAATACGGGTTTGGCTTAGATCGTGTGCCATGTCTGGCCTGTTGGCCAACACCTCGTCGCGCAACTGGGCAATGCCTTGGTCGTCATAGGTTTGGGCAAACTTGGGCGCGTGGCGCTTCATCCACACCAGCATCAGCTCGTTGGCTTTGTGGATAACTGGGGCAATCGCCCACAAGGTGTCGTCTAAATCAAAGGTAATGACTTTAATCATGGCCGTTGGAATGCCTGGTTAGCTTTCAGCAAAAAAACGGTTGGCGATGGGGTATCGCCAGTCTTTGCCAAACCCTCTGTGGCTGACGCGCACGCCCACTGGCGATTGACGGCGCTTGTATTCATTGATACGAATTAAACGCACAACCTTGGCCACATCGTCCGGGTCAAAACCTTGAGAGACTATGTCGACAGGCGCTGTGTCGTGCTCCATGTAAGCGGCAATGATGGCATCTAACACGTCGTAGGCAGGCAGGCTGTCTTGATCGGTTTGGTCAGCGCGCAACTCTGCGCTGGGCGGGCGGGTGATGATGCGCTGAGGAATGGGGTTGTCACATGTCCCAAATGGGTTGTGGGCGTTACGCCACTGGCACAAGGCAAACACGCGGGTTTTCAGCAGATCTTTGATCACGGCAAAGCCACCAGCCATGTCACCATATAACGTGCAGTAGCCTGTAGCCATTTCGCTTTTGTTGCCAGTTGTCAACACCATGCTGCCAAACTTGTTGCTCAAGGCCATCAGCAAGGTGCCGCGAATGCGGGCTTGCAAATTTTCTTCTGTGGTGTCTTCTCCCAAGCCTTCAAACTCGCCCGCCAAAGATTGCTTGAACGCCTCAAAGTGTGGCGTGATATTCAGCTCGGTATAGCGCACCCCCATACCCCTTGCCATCTCAGCTGCGTCTAGCCACGATATATCAGCCGTATAAGGCGACGGCATCATCACGGCGCGCACACGGTCTTTGCCCAAGGCGTCAACCGCAATGGCCAGTACCAAGGCCGAGTCAATGCCGCCAGACAAGCCCAACACAACGCTGGGAAATTTGTTTTTACCGATGTAGTCACGCACGCCCAGCACCAAGGCCTGCCACAAGTCGGCTAGCTCGTCTTCAAGCGGCGCAACGGGATTGTTGTTGGAGTTGGAGTTGGAGTCGGCAACATCTAAATCCCAAATGCTGAGTTGCTCCACAAAACCCGGCGCTCTGGCTGTGACATTGCCTTGGGCGTTGAGCATAAAACTGCGACCTTCAAACACCAGCTCGTCTTGCCCGCCTACCATGTGGGCGTAAACAAGTGGCAGCGGCACACGCTTGACCAGCTGTGCCATGGCAACTTCACGCTGTGCACTTTTGCCCATGTGAAAGGGCGATGCATTGATCACCACCAGCGCTTGTGCGCCTGCGGCTTGCGTGTCTAGGGCGGGCTGCTCAAACCACGCGTCCTCGCAAATGAGCAACCCCACTTGCATGCCTGCCACTTCAAATACACAAGGCTTGTTGCCGGGCGCAAAGTAGCGCCGTTCATCAAATACCTGGTAGTTGGGTAACTCCCGCTTGGCATAGCTTGTTACCACTTGACCGGCGTGCAGCACGGTGGCCATGTTGAGGCACGGTGCTGTAGCCACACTGTCGGTGCGAACCGTCGCGTCTGTGCGCGCAGTGGCGTGTCCCACCACAATGTGCAGGCCTTCTAAGTGGGCAGTCAGCGAGGCAATTGTTTTCAAGGCATCATCAGATGCAGTTGTAAACTGCGTGCGCAGGTACAAGTCCTCAGCTGCGTAGCCAGACAACGCCAACTCAGGCGTGAGCAGTAACTGCGCCCCTGCGCTGTGCGCGTCCTTGGCCGCTTGGACGATGCGCTGGGCGTTGCCGGCGAGATCGCCAACAACAAAATTAAATTGAGCAACAGAAATGCGCATAAGTGACAAAATTTGGGAAGCAAAGCAATGAGCGTTAACAATTATGTCACCCGTGTCATAGAAGATCCCGCCGGCATTGCACAAGACCATTGGGACAGCTTGCTAACCGCCTGCAACCAACACGGCCAGTCTGCGAATGGCACCCTGAACCCCTTCGTTCGCCATGCTTACTTGGCAGCCATGCACAGCAGCGCCAGCGCTGTAACTCAAACGGGCTGGCAAGCCTATTTCGTGAGCTTGTGGGACACCAGTCAGGCCCAAGAGCAGCTGGTAGGGGTGTGCCCCATGTACATTAAAGCGCACTCTTACGGCGAATATGTCTTTGACTTCGCTTGGGCCAGAGCCTACCAAGAGCACGGCTTGGCGTACTACCCCAAGGCGGTCATTGCCCCCCCCTTCACCCCAGTGCCAGGTCCACGCCTGATTGCAGCAACGCAGGCAAACAAGACCGCGTTGCTGGCAGCCACGCTGGCCACCTGCAAAGACTTGGGGGTGTCCTCCATGCACGCCTTGTTTATCGACGACAGCGACCGTGAAGCATGCCAAGCTCACGGCCTGCTGATGCGGCAAACCGTCCAATTTCACTGGCACAACACCACGCCAGGTTACGCAAGCTTTGACGCATTTTTGACAACCATGACGCAGGACAAACGCAAAAAAATAAAACAAGAGCGGCGCAAAGTAGCCGATGCAGGTGTCAGGTTTGAGTCCAAACGCGGCCTGGCCATCACAGAGCAAGACTGGGCGTTGTTTTACCGCTGCTATGAACAAACTTATGTAGAACACGGCAATGCGCCCTACCTAACGCCGGCATTTTTTGAAGCCATGCGCGACCACATGCCTGAAAACTGGGTGATGTTTGTTGCCTACACAGACACCGATCAAGCATTTGCTTGCAGCTTGGTGGGCTTAGAAGTAGATGGGCACGGACAAGCAGTTGCTGCTTTTGGACGCTACTGGGGCGCATTGGCCAGGGTAGATTGTTTGCACTTTGAAGCCTGCTACTACCAGCCACTAATGTGGTGCATAGAGAATGGCGTGCAGCGTTTTGAAGGCGGTGCCCAAGGCGAACACAAAATGGCCAGGGCTTTGATGCCACAAACAACTTACAGCGCACATTGGCTGGCGCACCAGTCGTTCGCTGATGCCGTAGACCGTTACTTGGAACGCGAAACCCAAGGCATGCAGGCCTATGTGCAAGACCTGCAAGCTCGAAACCCGTTCAAGGCCAGCCAACCGCTATAGATCCGCAGCACGCTGTTCGCCGGGTGTGCATACGGCGGGTACAAAACAGGTCTGAGGCAATGGGCAGTACATACTGAACTGCCCAAAGTCGCTGGTGTTCTGGGGTGTAAACCAGACTCAGGCTGCGTTGTAGTTGGCAATACCATCTACGATTTCTTTGTGCGCGGCATCAGGTCCTTCCCAACCCAATATCTTGACCCATTTGCCCTCTTCAAGATCTTTGTAATGCTCAAAAAAGTGTGCGATCGTTTTGAGCCGCATTGGGTTCATATCGTCAGGTTTTTGCCACTGGCTGTAAATTGACAACAATTTATCAATTGGAACTGCCAGCACTTTCCCATCTTCGCCAGCTTCATCCTCCATTTTCAAAATGCCAATTGCGCGGCAAGTCACCACAACGCCAGGCAGCAAAGGCACAGGTGTAATGACCAGCACATCAACAGGATCTCCATCACCAGACAATGTCTTGGGCACATAACCGTAATTTGTCGGGTAGTGCATCGATGTGCTCATAAAACGATCCACAAAAATCGCGCCAGTTTCTTTATCTACCTCGTACTTTATCGGATCAGCATTCATGGGTATTTCAATGATGACATTGAACATATTTGGCGCGTCAGCGCCATAAGACACAAGGTTTAAAGACATGCTAGCGTTGCTTTACTGTAATGAAATAGAAATGAGGAATGGGTATTTTACCTATAAGTGCTTACCCTAAATCCACACACAGATGACGCCAAAGTCACCACATCGACATACAGATTGATTTATATTGAAATTGTTGGCCAATTACCTACCCTACAAGCTTGTAACAACGGTGAGGAAGCAACTCAGCGGTGGTGCCTGCTGTTTTGCATCACTGGAACGAAGTTACAACCTTGGAGATTTTTATGGCTGGTAATTTAGCACTGACCCTGGCTGTCGTGTGTGGACTCATAGCTGTCGCTTATGGGGTGTGGGCACGACGATGGATTCTTTCCCAGGATGCGGGCTCGCCTCGCATGCAAGAAATTGCGTCCGCAATTCAAACCGGCGCTGCTGCCTATTTGGCGCGTCAATACAAAACGATTGCAGTGGTCGGTGTCATTCTTGCGATTCTGATCGCTTTGGTTTTGGACCCCATGAGCGCTGTCGGCTTCGTGATTGGCGCCGCCCTGTCGGGCGCCTGCGGTTTTATTGGTATGAACGTTTCTGTCAAGGCAAACGTGCGTACAGCTCAAGCGGCAACAAAGGGTATAGGCCCAGCGCTTGATGTGGCATTTCGAGGTGGCGCCATCACGGGCATGCTGGTAGTCGGCCTTGGCTTACTTGGCGTCACAGGGTTTTACTGGTTGTTAGTCGGCAGCGCGCCCCAAACCACAGGCACTGCCTTGGCTGAACAAATCAACCCGCTGATTGGCTTTGCATTTGGCTCGTCATTAATCTCGATCTTTGCCCGTCTGGGCGGTGGCATTTTCACCAAGGGCGCAGACGTGGGTGCCGACTTGGTTGGCAAAGTCGAAGCAGGGATCCCCGAGGATGATCCGCGCAACCCCGCAGTGATCGCCGATAACGTTGGCGACAACGTTGGCGACTGTGCTGGTATGGCCGCTGACCTCTTCGAAACATATGCGGTCACTCTGATTGCGACCATGGTGTTAGGAGCCTTAATGGTGGGTGGCGCAGGCATCAACGCGGTTACATACCCTCTTGCTTTAGGGGCTGTGTCCATCATCGCTTCCATTATTGGATGCTTTTTTGTCAAAGCAACTCCCGGCATGAAGAACGTGATGCCCGCGTTGTACAAAGGTTTGGCCGTGGCAGGCGGCCTGTCGCTGGTCGCGTTTTACTTCGTCACCATGTGGCTGATTCCCGACGATGCGTTGGGCGCAAGTGGCAGCCAAATGGCGCTCTTCGCGTCGTGCACAGTAGGTTTGGTGCTCACGGCTGGACTGGTGTGGATAACGGAGTACTACACGGGTACGCAGTACCCACCGGTTAAACACATTGCACAGGCGTCTACAACGGGACACGGCACCAACATCATTGCAGGCTTGGGCGTTTCTATGCGCTCAACGGCATGGCCTGTTCTGTTCGTGTGCCTAGCAATCTGGGCCGCTCACCAATTCGCGGGCTTGTACGGCATCGCTATCGCAGCGACATCTATGCTCAGCATGGCAGGCATCGTTGTGGCACTCGATGCCTATGGCCCGATTACGGACAATGCAGGCGGTATTGCCGAAATGTCTGATATGCCTGCCAGCGTGCGCGACATCACTGATCCACTTGATGCGGTGGGCAACACCACAAAAGCCGTTACAAAGGGCTATGCCATAGGCTCAGCAGGATTGGCTGCCCTGGTTTTATTTGCTGACTACACGCACAAACTAGAAGCATACGGCACAGCGGTGTCGTTTGACTTGAGCAACCCCATGGTCATCATCGGGCTATTTATAGGTGGTTTGATCCCCTACCTGTTCGGTGCTATGGCCATGGAGGCTGTAGGTCGAGCGGCCGGATCCGTTGTGGTTGAAGTTCGTCGCCAATTTAAAGAGATACCCGGCATCATGGATGGGACACAACAACCAGAATATGGCCGCGCTGTGGACCTGCTCACAACGGCGGCCATCAAGGAAATGATGATCCCTTCTTTGTTGCCGGTCGTTGCACCCATTTTGGTCGGGTTGATTTTAGGTCCCGCCGCTTTAGGTGGGCTGTTAATGGGCACCATAGTGACTGGTCTGTTTGTGGCCATTTCAATGTGCACGGGCGGTGGCGCATGGGACAACGCTAAGAAATACATAGAAGATGGCAATTACGGCGGTAAGGGCTCCGAAACACATAAAGCAGCAGTGACAGGAGACACAGTCGGTGACCCTTATAAAGATACGGCTGGCCCTGCAATCAACCCGCTCATTAAAATCATCAACATTGTCGCCTTGTTAATTGTCCCACTCATGATGCAAATCCATGGCGGATAATTAAGAGTGTTTTCGTGTGCCAATCCGTATGGACACTTTGAAAAAAAGCGCAAAGCCTGTCAGGTTTTGCGCTTTTTAATTCTTCAAACCTGTAACAAAAAATTTAGACAACAGCAACTATGACCGACAGGTATATTCCCATCATTGATCAACGCAAGGCATCTAGCAGCGCTGAAGTTGCGCAACTCATCCAGCAGGGCAAACTGACTGTTAATGACAAAGTTGTAGACCGTTTGTCTAGGCCGTTTCGTGACCTGCGTATCAGTGTGACCGACCGCTGTAACTTTCGATGCAGCTATTGCATGCCTAAAAGTGTGTTTGACCGTGACTATGCCTACTTGCCACAAAAAGATTTGCTGCGATTCGAAGAGATTACAACCATAGCTGCAGCTGCAACACGGCTTGGGGTGAAGAAAATTCGCATCACTGGGGGCGAACCCTTGTTGCGTAAAAACCTAGAAGTTTTAATTGCCCAGCTGAGTGAACTGCGAACCACTCATGGCGAGCCACTTGATTTGACATTGACGACCAATGCAAGCTTGCTGAAACGAAAGGCTCAAAGCCTCAAAGATGCTGGACTTAAGCGCTTAACGATCAGTTTAGATGCGATGGACGATGCCATATTTAGGCAGATGAATGACATGGACTTCCCCGTATCCGACGTGCTTCAAGGCATAGATACAGCGCTTGCAGTCGGCTTTGAGGACATCAAGGTCAACATGGTTGTCAAACGTGGCACCAACGAAAGTCAAATTGTGCCTATGGCGGCGCACTTTCGAGGCTCGGGCGTAGCTTTGCGCTTTATTGAGTACATGGATGTGGGCGCGAGCAACGGCTGGCGTATGGACGAGGTTTTGCCAAGCTCAGAAGTTCTAGCGTTGTTGCAAACGCGTTGGAAGCTGAAAGCCTTACCTGCAAAGAGTGTGGGTGAGACAGCCAAGCGTTATGGGTATTTAAATGACCGTGGTGACTTAGACCCCAATTTAGGTGAGGTGGGTTTTATATCCAGCGTGACACAGGCCTTTTGCGGCGACTGCAACCGTGCACGGCTGTCGACCGACGGGCGACTTTTTAGCTGTCTTTTTGCAACCGATGGGGCAAATATAAGAGACCTTGTCCGTGATGCCTCAACAGAAGACATTGACACGTTGGCACACCACCTTGCCCACCTGTGGCAGGGCCGCTCAGACCAATACTCGGCGCTGCGTCAAGCCGGGGTATTACCCGCTGGCAACGCCAAGCAGCGTATTGAAATGAGCTATATTGGCGGTTGATGCAGCCGCGTGTGCTGCAGTCATTTGCCAAAGCGACACGTTGTTGCCACTTGAACCTGCGCTGTTTAAATGCTTGAGACGCCCTTGTTGGCCAGCATATCGGCGCGTTCGTTGCCTGGGTTGCCTGCATGGCCCTTAACCCAGCGCCAGGTCAACTCGTGTTCTGTATTGCACACCAGTTCGTCCAATATGAGCCACAGATCGACGTTTTTAACGGGCTGTTTGGCCGCTGTTTTCCAGCCCCGGGCTTTCCAACCCTTGACCCACTCTGTGATGCCTTTGCGCACGTACTCGCTGTCAAGATAGAGCGTCACTTTACAAGGGCGCTTCAGTGACCGCAAAGCCTCGATGACTGCCATCATCTCCATGCGGTTGTTGGTGGTGTTGGGTTCGCCACCAAACAGTTCTTTTTCAGCACCTGCGCTTTGAAAAAATACCCCCCAGCCGCCTGGGCCAGGGTTGCCTTTGCAAGCGCCGTCTGTGTATATGGTGATGTCATTCATGGATTGGCATTGTCGTTCATTACGCGAGCCGGTTGTTTGGCTGGTGCCCGACCTCTCACGCGCTTGCGACTCCAAGTTGGCCCCATCACACGCATACCCTTGACTTTTTTGACGGCAACCAGCGTGTAAACGGCACCCACGACAGGCAACCACTTGGCACCGTGCGTGTCCATAGGGGCCAGGCGCTGCGCCCAAATGGGAGAGGACAGGCCAGGACGGAACATACCTGTATTGACCAACTGCACTTCAAAACCCAACAGTTTGAGCCAGTCACGCAAGCGCCATAAACCAATCCACTGCTTAGCAGCTACATCAAAAGGTGCGTGCGCCACGCCGCGTTGAATGCCAAGGCGTTGCGCGAAATCAAAACGACTTTGCCGCAATGACCACAGGCTCAACGGATTCAAGCCCGCAATCACCACATGGCCTTCAGGCACGAGCACTCGAGCCACTTCCCGCAATGTGGCGTGGGGGTCTGCAGCGCGCTCTAATGTGTGCGGCATCAACACCAAATCTAAACTTGCTGATTCGAAAGGCAGCGCATGGCTATCGCAATCGAGGTCGACGGCGCGACATGACTGTGACTCATTTGGCTCAACCGACTCAATGGAATGACGAAGCGAGCGCCAGCCGCCGCCATAGCTGTCCACATCGGCCAACCACTGGTGCGGTATGCGATTGACCCGCAAGCCGTCAAGCTCCAGCATGCCCAACTGAACCGCATGATAGCCAAATAAATTGACCACAGCTTGATCGCATTGTTGGGCCAACCAATCCAGCCAGCACTGCCTCAGTAACTCATGTGAATGAACTTGCAAAGTTGAAACTGCTTTAAAAAAATAGAAAAAACCAATACCGTGACGGTACCCAGCTGACGCTCTATTGTGTAGCCACATACAAGACAGTGCATGGAAAGTCTTAAATCGCCGAATTTTTTAAAACTCCGGTTGACAACGACGACAGCTAGCAACTGTTGCACGCTGGCACCAGCGACTCAGTTGTCGATCCAAACCGTAGAAGCAGCATGGCCTGAGCTGGACGTCCAGCAAAGAAATTAGGCAGCTACATCACCACCCCAACTGGGACTGTTGCCGGGCCTGAAGTAAAGTGAGGGTTGACGTGTACGTCCCTAGACCGGTGAGTGTGCCATGTCGGGCCAGAACACCGGCTGCAAAGCAGCACACTGTGTCGTGCGACAGCCTTCCTATTAGCAACACAGCCGGTGTGGCGATGCATGAGCGCTCCACCCTGGACTGTACTGGCCATGCCAGCAAGTGCTGGCAAGTGCAACGGTTACGCTGATGAGCTGGCACAATTACACAATGACAAGGCTGCAGACACCGACAATCAACCATTACTGAGGTACAGTTCTACGTTGCGTCTGAACTGACACACGGTCTGCCACTGCTGCCTAATGTCTTTTATAACGACTGATAAATCAATTCTTTCTTGCGCGATGATCACGATACAACTGCAGACCGCATGTCGGCGCATGTCCCCCCTACCGCCTGCGCAGCCTAACGCCCTATGTGGTGCTATGCGTAAGTAACAAATGAACTCTAAAAACTGATGCCGATAACACTTCACCGTCGCCTATTGCTGGCGCTGCTGTACGGCTGCGTCACGCTCGCTGCTGGCTGCGCCAACTTAAACACCTCACAACCAGCGTTAATTGGAAACACGAACGCCTCTGCCAGCGCGACCCTTGCCCACGAGCCAATCATACCCACTGGCCCACTCAGCAAGTTGGATGAAGCCTTGGCTGCCAACACCATCCAAGTGGCCTCGCAGTCCCCACCATTGGATATGTGGGACCGCATCCGCCGTGGCTTTGCCATGCCCGACCTCGTTGACAACGTTGTAGACACCCGTGTGGAATGGTATGCCGCCCGCCCAGACTACATGGACCGGATGGCCCTGCGTTCCAGCAGATACATTTTCTATATCGTCGATGAACTAGAGCGTAGGCGCATGCCTACCGAACTGGCGCTGCTGCCATTTATAGAAAGTGCCTTTAACCCACAAGCTGTTTCCAGCGCCAAAGCCGCGGGTATGTGGCAGTTTATGCCTGCAACAGGCCGCTCGTTTGACTTGCGCCAAAACTCCTTCAGGGACGACCGCCGTGATGTGGTGGCATCTACCAACGCAGCGCTGGATTACTTACAAAGCTTGCACAACCAATTTGGTGATTGGCACCTGGCTTTGGCTGCATACAACTGGGGACAAGGCAATGTGCGCCGCGCTATCGCACGCAACAAAGCTGCAGGCAAAGACACGGGTTACCTAGACCTTCGTATGCCCGCTGAAACACGCTTCTACGTGCCCAAGCTTCAGGCCTTTAAAAATATAGTCAGCAACCCCGCTGCCAACTCGGTGGTGTTGCCCAGCATCCCAAACCATCCGTTCTTTGACGTGGTGACCATTGCCAAAGACATCGATGTGGCGCTAATTGCCTCATTGGCTGGTGTCAGCGAAGAAGACTTTAGAGCACTGAACCCATCGCTCAAGCACCCTGTTGTGTTGGCCAATGGCACACCTGCTGTACTGCTGCCTTGGGACAATGCTGGCGAATTCAAAATAAGGCTGAAGGCCCATTCAGGCCCAATGGCTACATGGACTGCGCATGTGGTCCAATCCAACATGAAGCCGCGGGACTTGGCCAAGCAAGTTGGCATGTCCGAATCTGAATTGCGCCTAGTCAACAAAATACCGCCCCGCATGTTGGTACGCAAAGGCTCTACCGTGCTGGTCAAGCGCAGTGCAATGCGCACCACCAACGTGACTGAATACGTGGCAGATAACGCGCAACTGGCTTTGGCACCCGAGTTCAGCAAACTGGAAATACGCGTCAAACGAGGGGACACCCTGTCTGGCTTGGCACGGCGTTATGGTGTGTCGGCTTCTTCCATCGCTAAATGGAATAACCTGAAATCACGCAGCTACATACGCATTGGCCAACGGCTGGTAGTCCAACTGCGCTAAGGCCCTTTACAAGCCACCTGCAGACTCTCGCCAACACTCAACAGGTTATTGTCAGGATCTTTAGAGCTGTTGGTACTGGCGCTATGGCCGCTCTTGGGCCATAGGCGAGCGAACTGAACTAGGCTTTGCTAGCTTGCGGCTACACCAGCGAGCGGCGCTGAGCAACGGCCCTAGCAAGCTCTTCTAGAACGGGCTGCGTTTGACGTAAGCTGATACAAGCATCCGTAATAGAAACCCCACGGCGCAACGCTGTCCCAGCCGCCAAGTCTTGGCGCCCGTCTTCTAGATGGCTTTCAATCATCATGCCCATGACGCTGTAGTCGCCTGCCCCAATACGAGCCGCCACGTCAGCAGCCACCTCTATTTGCTTGGTATGTTGTTTTTGGCTGTTGGCGTGTGAGGCATCCACCATTAACCTCGGGTGGCAACCGGCCTTGGTCAGTGACTGAACGGCAGCGGCCACACCGCCAGCATCGAAATTAGGTAGCTTGCCACCGCGCAAAATAATGTGGCAATCTTCATTTCCACGTGTTTCAAAAATAGCTGCTTGCCCCATATTGGTTAAACCCATAAAAGCGTGGCTGTTGCGCGCGGCAACCATGGCATCAATCGCCACCTGCACACCGCCATCAGTGCCATTTTTAAAACCAACTGGACAACTCAAACCAGATGCCAACTGGCGATGGCTTTGACTCTCTGTCGTGCGCGCACCAATAGCGCCCCACGCGATCAAGTCAACCACAAACTGGGGGCTCAGCAAGTCCAGGAACTCTGTACCAGCAGGCAAACCTTCGCCCACCACATCTAGCAACAGCCGCCTTGCCTTGTGCAGGCCTTCATTGATGGCATAGGTACCGTCTAAATGCGGGTCGTTGATATAACCTTTCCACCCAATCGTAGTGCGAGGCTTTTCAAAATAAGTGCGCATGACAACCATCAGCTCGCCACTCATAGAAGCCGTCATGGCTTTGAGCGCACGAGCGTACTCCATGGCTTGGTCGTGGTCATGGATTGAACAAGGCCCAACGACCACCAGCAGGCGGTCATCACGCGCTTGCAAGATGTCTGCAATAGCACTGCGGTGGTGTGCAACTTGCGCCACCATAGCCGGCGTTTCAGGCAACGCTTCTTGCAGCAGCGCCGGCGTAATAAGTGGTCGTACCGACTTGATGCGCACATCATCAACACTGGTCTTGTCGTAAGTGCTCAACACTGACTCAGAGGAAGCTTGGCAAATAGGGTTCATTGCTGTTTGGGTCATCACGTTACTTCCAAAGAATAGGCTCAATGTTCACGACACCCTGCTCGCTGCTGAGGGTGAGGACATTTTCTTGAATGGTCGCTTGAAGTTGCATGCTGCGCTGAGCCAAATCCACGAGAGCCTGCGACGACTCTGTCGGCAAGCGCCACACTTGCAATCGCTCCAGCCGGTTGAGCTTATTTTTAATACTTGCCCACCAAATATCAGCAGAATGGCTAAAGGCGTACAGCAACACCGCGTCTGCTTTGCTGCACGCTTTCAACAGCGGTTTATCTTCTGGCTGTCCCACTTCAATCCACAAGCGTTTACGTCCAGTAAAGTCAATCAACTGCACATCTGGCTCTTCAGGATCTGACAAACCCGCACCAAAGCTCAGCGTGCCATCGCCCTTGCAGGTGTCATGTAGTTGGTGTGCATTGAGCGCCAAGGCGACCAAGCGTACCATCATGCGCTCATCATTTTCGCTGGGATGTCTAGCCAAAGTGAGCGCATGGTCGGCGTAGTAGCCGTGGTCAACATCCGCAATTTGGACGTTGGCTTTAAAAATAGTTGATTTGATTGCCATAGCCAGACATTATGCGCATGACAAAGCCACAAACAAAAACACCCAGCACGTTTGCACTGGGTGTTTTTGAAGTTTGGGTGGTGGGTCGTGCGGGGTTCGAACCTGCGACAAACGGATTAAAAGTCCGCTGCTCTACCAGCTGAGCTAACGACCCACGCTTAATGGGGTTTGATGCAATTCGCTTGTTGAAGCGTTTGATTATTGCGTCCTAAGCCAATGAGTATAGCGTGTTTTTTAAAGGCTTTAGAAGCGGATTTAAAAAAGTTTGCGGTAAACGTCACTTGATTTGAGCGATGTGTTGCATACACCAACCCGCCGCACTCATGCCAAAGCTGGCGGTCACGGCCACGCTTGATCCGTAGCCGTGGCAGTTCAGCGTTCCATCAGAGATGGACTTATCGGACTCAGCATCCGAACCTTCACCAGCGGGTGTTGCATCCAATAACTTGGGCTTGAGCACTGGCTCTCGGCTAAAGACGCAAGCAACTTTCATACGGCCTGTTCTTGCGGCATTGTGAGCTTTTCGTAACTGGTAGCGCAGCTGCGCCAATAAAGGGTCGTGTGTTACCTGAGCCAAGTCACCTGCCTCAACCATATGTGCTTGGTGTTTACCGCCAGCTGCGCCAACCGTCACGAACGTACACGGGTGGGAGAGGCTCCACGCAGCCATGGCCGCCTTGGCACGCACTTGGTCACACGCATCTACCAGCGCAACTGGTGACACTGAATGGGCTAAGCCAAGTGTGTCGGCTATAGCCCGCCAATTATCGGCATCTACAAACTCCTCAACTTCATCGACCACACACGCAGGATTGATGAGGGCTATGCGCTCGCGCATGGCTTGCACTTTAGATTGTCCAATGGTCGCCTGTGTGGCATGAAGCTGGCGGTTGATGTTGGACACCGACACATGGTCTAAATCAACCAAACTGATGCGTTGAACGCCACTGCGCGCAAACGCCTCGACAACCCAAGAGCCCACACCACCAATGCCGACAACCACCGCATGCGTGCTAAATATGTTGTCAGCGCCAGCTGCACCGTATAAGCGGCGCAAGCCACCAAAACTGCGTTCAAAGTCATTGGCTAAGACGGGGCTAACAGCTTGGGTAGTGGTGACACTGATGACGCCGCTGCTGCTGTTACCAGTGCTGTTGATGATGCTGTCGCCATCGGTCATACGGGTGTTGGAACTCATTGTTTCACTCAATTGAACAGCATCAGTCACGCATAAGAAGCCACATTTGAAACTTAAAACCGCCCAAGGCACCACATGCAATGCCAGCAACAGCAAACAAACTGGTGAGACTCAGCGTTGACAGACCAGACAGGCCTTGGCCTATGGTGCAGCCCATAGCCGTTACACCGCCAACGCCCATCAGTGCGCCACCAGCCATATGCAAGGCGGTATCTTGGGTACTTGAAAAGCCATCCCAACGAAATGTTTTGCTGTGCCAAGCGTACATGGCACCGCCGCTTACGACGCCAAAAACAGACACCACACCCAGCGACAACACGTTGCTCACGTCGCTAAAGTAAATCAACCAGTTGATCACGTAAGCCAAGGGCGCAGTGAATGTCAACGATTCCATGCTGGCGCTGTTGGTGGCCAAATAGGTGGCCTCTAGGGTCTCAGGATGCTCTGGTACAAAGCCTAGGTGACCAGACACCCACCAAATGGCGACAATACAAGCGCCCACACCTAGCCCGCCAAACAAGGACCCTGAGCGAATAAAGCCCTCGCCTTTGAGCGCCCACAGCACCAAACCACCACCAACAACGAGTGCAGACAACAGGCCGACCGTGTTGGCTTGCGCACCCAGTTGGGAAGCCAGCCAGTGGGGCAACAAGGCTGTGTCCATTTGAAAGTTAACCAAGTCTACCGAGTAGGTGCGCGCAACAGCGGTGATACCGCGAAGCGTCATAAAAGCAAACAACCCCATAAATACAAATACAACCAAGCTTTTGAGGCTGCCAGCCCCAATACGCAGCAGTGTTTTACTGCCACATCCTGAGGCCAACACCATACCAAAGCCAAACATGGCCCCACCCACAAGGGCAGACAACCATATCACTCGGCCGTTGGCATGAATACTGTCAGAGGGATTGATCAGCTCAAAGAAAGCCAAACCATAAAACCCAAGAATAGCGACACCAACAGCCAAGGCCCACATACGCATACGCGTCCAGTCGCCCATGTTGACGATATCGCTGAACGCGCCCATCGTGCAAAAATGACTGCGCTGAGAGACCCACCCAAACGCGATAGACACAGCGAAGCTGGCCCACAACACTTGGGTTTGCAAATGAGAGATGGCGTCTATATTCATAGGGAAGTCATTGTAGTTGTAGTTGTAGTTGTAGTTGTAGTTGTAGTTGTAGTTGTAGTTGTAGTTGTAGTTGTAGTTGTAGTTGTAGTTGTAGTTGTAGTCAGTCTGATGGCGGTGACGGGTGGTGCACAATAAAAAAACCCCATATACCAATGGCATATGGGGAGCAAGTTACGTCAAGAATGCGTTGCTAAAAACTGTATTGTTGTGTTTAACAAATTGACAAATCGTCGTGATGCTTATTTCAGAGCATCCAAACGCTGTTTGGCAGCCTGAGCTGCCTCGCTACTGGGAAAATTGGTAATCAGGGCTTGAAGATTTTTTCTAGCACCCAGTTTGTCACGCAACTCAACTTGGCAATTGGCCTTGGCCAACATGGCCTCTGGCACACGTAAGTGCTGTGCAAATTGATTGGTTAATTGGTCAAATGTAGTGAGTGCGGCGCCATATTGCCCAGTTGCGTAATAGGCATTCCCTAGCCAAAACAACACACTAGGCGTGTAGCCAGACTCTGGAAAGTCGCGCAATATACCTTGCAACACCACACTAGCCGTTTCAAAGTCACTGCCACGAAGGGCCGTCATCGCAGCCTCATAGTCGGCCTTCTCTTTGGGGCCCACACTGAAGTTTTCGCGGTCAACGCTCACCACCATAGGCTCAAGCAGGCTGAGACGGCTGTCGGTGCTGTTGACCAAGCGGCTGAGGTCGTCAACTGTTCGGCTGAGCTGTTCATTTTGGCCGCGCAATTGGGCAATTTCGCCTCGTAAACGCTCATTTTGATTGGCCAAATCAAGAATGCTCTCGCTGGTGGCAACTTTGGACAGCTTGTCTTGCATGACTTGCAAACGTTCCTGAGATGCCTGTATTCGCTGGCGCAAATCAATAATGGCACGCCTAGCTTCATCGTCTTCAAACAAAGCACCATAACTGGTTTGTGAGGCTGCGACCAACATGGCGACCAATCCCCAGCGCGCTGCCTGCACACGTGCAAACTGTAATTTATTCAACATAGTGATCCGTAAGGACTGACGCAAGATCACCAACAGCCGGCTCTGCAGTATGGTCTTGGTCAGCCATTGGTTTAAAACGACTTACCGGTAATTAATCAGTGCGCGGCGATTTAGGCTCAAGGTGGCCTCGTCACCGCCGACTGCAGCAGGCTTTTCTTTACCAAAGCTCACGGCCTCTATTTGTGACTCTTGAACACCCAACAAGGCCAGGGCGCGGCGAACTGCTTCGGCGCGTTGCTGACCAAGCGCCAAGTTGTACTCACGTCCACCGCGCTCGTCGGTATGGCCTTCAACGGTCACAACACGGGCACGGTCTGCACTGAGGAAGCGCGCGTGGGCAGCCAACAACGGCGTGAATTCGTCGGTGATGGCGAAGCTGTCAAACGCAAAGTAAACCAACCTGGATAAAGACGCTGGAGGCTGCTGCGCTTTGGACTCACTGGCATTGATCTCGACGCCAGCTACGCCCTTGTTATCAACACCGGCAGCATTGGCAGCACCGGCGTTGGCGGCGTTGGCGGCGTTGGCAGCGTTGGACTCATCCAACGAAATGCCGCTGGCACACCCGCCAAGCACAAGGCTTAAACACAACAGGGCCATTAATGGCAGTGCCGATTTTTTCTTCAACATGATTGCTCCAGTTCAGACAAAGTACAAATAAAACAAATAAAACAGATCAGGCCAAATACTTGCTATGGACCCAACAGTACACCTTAACAAAAATATATGTCAGAAAAATAGGTGATAGCCCGATTACAAACGGAATGGACCCCAATCGGGCTCACGTATGTCACCTGTGGCCCCCGCTAAGCGGGTGCGCACACGGCCATCAACCGACACAGTCATCAACGCCTCCCGCCCCTCAACACGGGTTGCATAAATAACCATTCGGCTATTGGCTGAGAAACTGGGACTTTCATCCGCGTCGGTATCGGTCAAGCCCCTAATCTCGTTGTTTTCAAGATTTAACACTTGTAGACGGAAGCGCCCATCAATTCGCCCCACAAACGCAAGCCATTTGCCATCAGGACTTGGGGAAGGTGAAATGTTGTAGCCACCCTGAAAGGTGATACGCACAGCTGCGCCGCCTTGGCTGGGCATGCGGTAAATTTGAGGGGAACCGCCTCGGTTACTTACAAAATAAATAAATTTTCCATCAGGTGCATACGCCGGTTCTGTGTCAATGCTGCCTGTACGCGTCAACCGCGTGGGAGATCCACCATCTTTGGCCAGTGCAAAAATCTGTGAGTTCCCTGAAGTCGTTAGGGTAGCCAGCAAGGTTTGACCGTCCGGCGACCACGCAGGCGCGGAATTTGAACCCTTGAAATTGGCCATCATGCGGCGCTTACCAGTCGCAACGGTGTGGGCGAAAATGACGGGTTTGAGCGCCTCAAACGACACATAGGCCAATTGGCTTCCGTCTGGAGACCAAGCCGGTGAAATAACTGGCTCGGGACTGCTGAGGGCCACTTGGGCGTTTTCACCATCGGCATCAGCCACCCACAATTTATGGCGGGTAGCGGACTTTGTGACATACGCAACCTTGGTAGAAAACACCCCCTTTTCACCCGTTAACTTTTCGTAGATCGCATCAGCCACACGGTGGGCTGCAAGACGACCCAAGTTGCCGTCGATTGGAACACTCACACCGCCCAAATCCTCCGCCCTGACGACGTCCCACAAACGAAAGCGCACACCCCAACGTTGGTCGTCTAGCTTGTTGACGCTGCCGGTAATGAGTGCGTCGACCCCGCGCGCGCGCCATGGTCCCAAATCTGGGCGCGACGATTCATCAAGCTGTTCGGTCTCCATGGGCACAACACGAAACAAGCCGCTGCGCTCAAGGTCAGCCGTAACAATGTCGTCGACTTGACTGGTCAACAGCTCACGGCCCTTAAACGGGGCAATCGCAAAGGGGCGCTGGGTAAGCCCTACACCAGCCACGTCCACGCGAAACTGGGCGTACGCCGCCAGCGGCAGGCTGGACATGGCCAAGCCCCCTGCACTTGAAGCCGCCACCAACATGGACCGTCTGCTGAGACGGGCCGTTGGTGCGGTGCACGCATCGGCACTCACAGCGGCTGTAGACCTTATCGGGAAAGACTTGGCGACGGGTGTTCTTGATTCAGGCATACGGGGTGACACTCTAGTTGGTCTGCGACCAGTAGATAATAACGGACGATTGCAACAAGCAAGTTCAATTCCTTGCGCCAACACCTTGTTTATCAGCTACCACCGCTTGGTATTACCATTACCTTACTTTGACACAACACACACAACAGGCTCAAACACAGACAGATGTGAATACGCCAACTGCAACTGAGACCACCGTGACGCCCATGCGCACCAGACTGGTTCGTCTGTGGCCCTATTTTAAAGATGGACGCACAGCCCTGGTTTGGATTGTCGTAGCCAGCTTGGTAGGCGCATCAACTGAGCCCATGATTCCAGCGCTACTGCAAGGTCTGCTGGATGAGGGCTTTGCAGCGCAATCTGTGCCGCTTTGGATGATTCCAGTGGCGCTGCTGGGCGTGTTTGGTCTGCGCGGTGCGGCAGGCTTTGCAGCGCAATATTTACTGTCGTACGTTGCGAATGGCGCCATGCTCAACTTGCGCCGAGCCATGTTCAAGCGTTTAAGTGCCGCCCAACTCAGCTTGTTTCAAACGCAATCTGCCAGCAGCCTGTCCAACACCTTGGTCTATGAGGTGCAAAATGGCACCAATTTGCTAGTGGGCGCGCTGCTGGTATTGACCAAAGACAGCTTGACGCTCGTTGCATTGCTCGCATATTTGTTTTATCTCAACTGGCAACTTACGCTGATTGTCTTGCTGGTCTTTCCGGCCTTGGTTTTGGTCATGCGGGTTCTATCCAAACGTCTGTATGGACTGACCAGACGCAGCCAGTTGGCCACAGACGAGTTGGCCTATGTCGTTGAAGAAAATGTATTGGCCCACCACATGATTCGCCTGCATGCGGCCCAAGCGTCTCAAGAAGACCGCTTTGCCAAACTCAGTTTGCAGTTGCGTGGCTTGGCACTGCGTTCCACAGTCGCCTCCGCTGCCATGACTCCTTTGACACAAATGCTGGCCGCTATGGCATTGTCGGCAGTGGTGTCTGCTGCGCTGTGGCAAGCCAATACACAAGGCACCTCTGTGGGTAGTTTTGTCTCATTTGTTACGGCCATGCTGATGTTGGTAGCCCCCATCAAACACTTGGCGGATGTTGCCAACCCCGTTACAAGAGGCTTGGCAGCACTTGAGCGCGGCTTGGAACTGATTGAGCATGTGGCTGAGCAATCCAGTGGTGCGCACAAACAAGATGCGGCACTTGGACATCTCGCATTCAGCAACGTGTGCGTGCGCTACCCAACTAAAGAGGACATGGCACTGGACAACGTGAGCTTTCACATCAACCCAGGGGAAGTCGTGGCATTGGTGGGACAATCAGGTGCCGGTAAAACAACGCTGGCCAACTTGTTGCCCCGGTTTGTAGAGACCACCTCGGGCTGCATTGAGCTCGATGGTGTTGCGTTGCCCGAATGGGACTTGCGAAACTTACGCGCGCAGTTTGCGGTGGTTAGCCAAGATGTGGTGATGCTCAATGACACCTTAGCCGCCAACATCGCCTTGGGCCAAAACATAGACCGCGACCGCGTCAACGCAGCAGTGCAAGCCGCAAATTTAGTTGATGTTGTTGAGTCTATGCCGCAAGGCATTGACCAAACCGTTGGTCACAATGCCACGCAACTGTCGGGCGGACAACGCCAACGTTTGGCCATTGCCCGCGCAATCTATAAAAATGCGCCTATTCTCATATTGGACGAGGCCACCTCGGCTTTAGACAACGAGTCAGAACGCTTGGTTCAAGAAGCCATGAACACACTGATGCAAGGCCGCACCACTGTGGTGATTGCGCACCGCTTGTCAACCATAGAACACGCAGACCGCGTGTTGGTTATGAACAAGGGGCACATTGCAGAGCAAGGCACGCATGCACAACTGTTGGCCCTTGACGGCCTATACGCCAAGCTGCATGCGCAGGGCACGGTTAACGCTTAAGGATATGTGACTACAAGCTGGCGCAGCAAAACAGCTGCTGCGCTTGCCATGGCCGCAAGGCCTGTATTAGCTCAGTACGATGTTGTACATTTCAGGGCTTAAGCTGGTGTCGCCCTGCAGCTCTATGGGCTTGCCAATAAAGGCGCTCAGTCCTGCAAGGTGTGCACTCTCCTCGTCTTGAAGCATGTCGACTACAGAGGTGTGTGCAAGCACCCTAAACCTAGCCGGGTTGAAATTGCGTGCTTCCGTGAGCAGCTCGCGCAAGATGTCGTAGCACACTGTACGCGCCGTTTTAACCGCACCGCGGCCATGGCATACCGGGCATTCGTTGCTGAGCACATGCGCCAAGGACTCGCGTGTGCGCTTGCGCGTAAGCTCCAACAAACCAAGCGCAGAAAATCCACCCAAACTGGTTTTTGTGCGGTCGCGGCTCAGATGCTTTTGCAACTCTGCCAACACCGCAGCGCGGTGTTTATCGCTGCTCATGTCAATGAAGTCAGCAATCACGATGCCACCTAAATTGCGAAGACGAAGCTGCCTAGCGATGGCTTGCGCGGCCTCTAAGTTGGTTTTAAAAATAGTTTCGTCAAAGTTTTTAGCGCCCACAAAACCACCCGTATTGACATCCACAGTGGTCAGCGCTTCCGTTTGATCTATCACCACATAGCCGCCAGAGCGCAATTCCACGCGGCGTTGCAAAGCGGTGGCAATTTCAGCGTCAACGTTGTACAAATCAAACACCATACGCTCGCCTTGGTACAAACTAAGTTTGTCCAAGGTGTCAGGCATAAACGTGGTGGCAAAGGCTTGCATGGCGGCGAGTTGCTCGCGTGAATCAATGCGTATGCTGTGCGTTTGAGGCTCAACAATGTCGCGCAATACGCGTTGTACCAAACTCAAATCTTGATGCAACAGCGTCGGCGCAGGCTGCGTGGTACTACCCAGTTTGATACGCCGCCACGCGGTTTTTAAATAGGCAATGTCTTGCGCCAATTCGCTGTCGGTTGCGTCCTCTGCATTGGTGCGCAGTATGTAACCACCCAAGCGCGCGACGTCGCTGTCGCCCTGACCTCTGAGCGCCAACACGCGGTTGCGTAATAGCTCGCGCTGTTGCAACGGTATTTTTTGAGACACACCAACGTGATCGTCTTGCGGCAAATACACCAACAAACGCCCAGCCACACTAATTTGAGCACTCAGGCGCGCGCCTTTAGTCCCTATAGGGTCTTTGAGCACTTGCACCAACAAAGACTGACCTTCAAAAACCTGACGCTCAATTGGTGGCGCGGCAGCAACTTCGTCACCGTCTTTGTTGTGCTTGGCAGCCAAATTTGGAATCAAATCAGCAACATGCAAAAAAGCAGCGCGTTCTAAGCCAATATCTATAAACGCCGACTGCATACCCGGTAACACGCGGGTGACCTTGCCCATGTAGACGTTGCCCACCAAACCGCGCTCAAGCGAACGCTCAATCAGCACGTCTTGCACCGCACCATACTCAATCACCGCGACGCGGGTCTCTTGCGGCGACCAATTGATTAAAATTTCATGGTTCATAATTACATCGCCAATTTAACGCCGGCTCGGCCCAACAACTGCGCGGTCTCAAACGCTGGCAAGCCCATGATGCCTGAGTAACTGCCGCTGATGCGCCGGGCAAACACGCCCGCCAAACCCTGAATAGCATATGCACCAGCCTTGCCCATAGGCTCGCCGGTTGCGACGTATGCATTAATTTGAGCACGTGTCAACGTGGCAAAAGTCACATGTGATTTGGACACAGCCAATTCAAACAGCACGCCATGCAACTTGTCTAAACGCGCCACAGCCACGGCTGTGAAGACTTGGTGGGTGGCGCCGCTAAGCGCTGCCAGCATACGCCTGGCGTGAGCGGCACTGGTTGGTTTGCCAAAAATATCGCCGTCCAAGGCCACTGTCGTGTCTGCGCACAGCACCACGCGTGGCGGCAGGCCTCGTGCATGCATACGTTGGACAGAGGCATTTAACTTCAGTTGCGTGACGCGCTTGACATAGACCAACGCACGCTCGTTTGGCAACACGGCCTCCAGGTTTTCTGCATCTGCCGCCTCAGCGCTGTTGGGAACCAACAGTTCTGTTTGCACACCCCACAGCTTGAGCAACTCCGCCCGCCTTGGGCTTTGAGAAGCCAAGTAAATGGTATTGTGACTTACGCTGGTACGAGGCTTTGTAGGCATTCAGTGTCAGTACAGGTGAGCCGCAATTACTCGCGGTGGTAAGGGTGGTTGGCGTTCACAGACCAAGCTCGGTACAACTGCTCAATAAGCAGAACACGTGCCATGGCATGCGGCAGAGTCAGGTCAGACAAGCGGATACGTTGGTGGGCATTGGCACGCAACTCGGGGTCTAGGCCATCGGGCCCGCCTACCAGCAGTGCGACGTCTGAGCCACCCAACTGCCACTGCGTCAGTTGCTCAGCCAGCTGCTTCGTGCTGACACTGACGCCGCGCTCGTCTAAGGCGACAATGCGGGCACCTTTGGGGATGTGTGCTTCTATACGGCTTCGCTCCGCAGCCATGATGCCCGCCATATCATTGGAGTGTCTGGGCTGGGTTTTAACCAAACGCACATCCACCTTCAGCTCTGGTGGAAAGCGCTTGGCGTAGTCATCAAATGCCGTTTGAGCCCAATCAGGCATGCGCTGACCGACGGCGATGAGGATCAAACGCATAAAAAAAGGTGTCTTACTTGGCTTTTTTGGCAGCAGGCTTTTTAGCGACAACCCGCTTGGGAGCTATTTTTTTAGCGGCTGGCTTTGCTGCAGGCTTGGTCACAGCTTTGGCTGGAGATTGTGCAGCCGTCTTTGACAATGACTTAGAGGCTGTTTTTGCGGGTACTTTTGCAGGTGATTTTCTAACGACTGTTTTTTTGGCAGCAGGCTTGGGCTTGTTGACCGTCACGGTCTTGGGCTTTGTGGTTGGTGCCAAAGCTTTTTTAGCTGGCGCTGCTTTTTTAGCGGGAGCTGCTTTTTTCGCAGGAGAGGCTTTTTTCGCAGGAGAGGCTTTTGTAGCGGCTACGGGCTTGGTCGTTGTTTTGACCGCAGCTGGCTTTTTAGTCCCTGGCTTTTTGGCGGCAGGCGTGTCTTGCGCCATAGGCTCAGATGCCTTAACCAAGCCACGAGTCTTGGCAAGCTTGATGCGCACCGGCTTGTCGCCCCAAATTTCTTCTAAGCGGTAGTACTCCCGAATAATGGGTTGCATCACGTGCACAACGGCAGAACCACAGTCAACAATAATCCATTCGCCGTTGCCTTCGCCTTCAACGCGGGGCTTGGGTAAGCCGGCGTCCCGGACTTCATCGCGTACGCTAGAAGCCAAGGCTTTCGTTTGGCGGTTGCTGGTACCGCTCACAATAATCACACGCTCAAACAAGGCCGACAAATGCTCGGTATCGAACACCACAATGTCTTTACCTTTAACGTCCTCTAACGCTCCCACTATCAGGTGTTGCAAGGAATGGATATCTGTTTTGGTGCTCATGGGGCGGCTTTTGATAGAAAAAATAAAGAACGTTTAAAGGAACAGCTGTCGCGTCTCAGGCTTGATAAAGGCCATTATTAGTTATGTAGTGTGCCACTTCTGGGCTAACCATCTCCCGCCAGTCATCAAGTGGCGGCTCATTCGGCACATGATCCCTTACATACGTTGAGCTGATTGAGACTGGCGCCATGGGCAACAACACCAAGCGCAGGCCTAGAGCCTGCCATTGGCTTAGATCGGGCTGCGCCGTATGGGGCTCACCGACGTCAACCCTATAAGCCACGGCCAATAACACACGACTGGCTATATTTTGCCACTGATACCAGGTCGTGAAACGGCTTAATTGATCCCAACCTATAACAAGTACCCATTCAATAGGCGAAGTGAGATGCGCATACTGAGACTCAAGCGCTTGCAATGTATCTAAAGTGTAGCTTTCACCGCCCCGCGCTATTTCGCAGTTGTCGACCACCACGTTGGTCAAATCGGCAAAGGCGAGCTGTGACATGGCCAAACGGTGAGGCGCTGCGCTGAGTTGGCGGGTTTTATGCCACGCATGACCTGTGGGCACCACATGCAAGGCATGAAGGCCTAAAGTGTCCAGTGCCAGTGCGGCCAAACGGTGGTGTGCTACATGAGGCGGGTCAAAAGAGCCGCCCAACATCCCGATGCGCACAGCTTGTGTTGCGCTCACTGCGGCTCGGGCGTTAGCCAATCACGCCTAACTAAGAAGTCGCTCAGCAGCAGGGCTTCTGGTGAATTGGGCGTCGGGGTGTTGGCATAAGACCAGGTCACCATTGGCGGCATGGACAACAAGATTGACTCTGTTCGCCCGCCTGACTGCAAGCCAAAGTGAGTGCCACGGTCCCAGACCAAATTGAACTCCACGTAACGCCCTCGCCTACACAATTGGTGGTTGCGGTGCGCGTCGGTGTAAGGCGTATCTCGGCGGGCTGTGGCAATTGGCATGTAAGCGTTTAAAAACGCATCACCCACAGACTGCATCATTTCAAAGCTGCGCTGAGGGCCTAGGTTTGAGAAGTCATCAAAGAATATGCCGCCTACACCGCGCTGCTCATTGCGGTGAGCCAGATAAAAATACTCGTCACACCAAGTTTTGAAACGGGGATACAAGTCAGGGCCAAATGGATGCAACGCGTCACGACAGGTTTGATGAAAGTGCTTGGCGTCGGCTTCAAAGCCGTAATAAGGCGTTAAGTCCATACCACCGCCAAACCAGCACACAGCAGGTCCACCACCTGCGGGGGTTGCGGCAATCATGCGTACATTCATGTGAACAGTTGGCACAAAGGGATTGCGCGGATGTAGCACAGCAGACACCCCCATGGCCTCAAAAGGCGCCCCAGCAAGCTCGGGGCGGTGCTGCGTGGCAGATGGCGGCAACGCTGGGCCAGAGACGTCAGAAAACCCGCAACCTGCACGCTCAAAGACAGGACCATTTTCTAAAATTTGTGTGACGCCTTGACCTTGCAACTTCTCGCCAGGTGGCTTGTGCCAAGCGTCCACGCCAACATCGGTTCCATCTATCGCCTTAACAGCGCCCATGATGCGCTCTTGCAAACCCTGTAAGTAGGATCTAACGGCGTCGGGAGAAACAGGTGAGGTGTCTGACATAGCGGGTACAAGAAACTTAAAGAGCGTTTAAAACAAATTGATGATGAGCGATTCTCTCGAGCGTAACCAAAGGCGGCGAAAACAGTGGCACTAATCGGCTTTAACGTAGGGTTTGATCGGGCTTTGCAGCGCTGGCTTACAACCTTTGGCGTTGCTGAGCAAGGCCTCTATCCTGGCAAACTCCAATGTTTCATCGGCGCTGCTTGGCTTGAGTAACACGCCCCTCACGCCCACTTCTTTGGTTTCGTAGTCAATCACTGTCACCACCAACGGCACCTGTGTGGTTTGCCATAAGTGGTAAAACCCCATTCGCCAACCGTTGACATAGCTGCGCGTACCTTCTGGTGCAAGCACCAGCCAAAACCTATCGCTGGACAACATGTCGATGGCGGTTTTTCCAACCAAACCTGTTGAGCTTTTGCGGTTTACAGAAAAAGCGCCCAGCCACTGCATCCAAACCCCGATGAGCGGTGCGTGTACCAAACTGTCTTTGGCCCAAAAACGCACGTGCCAGCCCATGGCCCATTTGAAACAAATGCCAACAACAAAGTCCCAGTTGCTGGTGTGCGGGTACACCACCACGATTCCTCGAGGACCCGGCAAGTCGACATCCAGCACGGTCCAGCCTGCCAGACGCAATGCCAACCGCGCCAACCGGCTACCGACACCTTGAGACGGCGGTTTTGAATGCGACGGCGTGCTCATGCCACTGCTCGGGCACCAATATCGGTGCGGTATTGAGAGCCGGGAAGTTTTATTTGCGCAATAGCGGCATAAGCCACTTGTTGCGCGGCTTCAACGCTGGCGGCCAACGCGCTGACGCACAGCACACGCCCGCCACTGCTCAGCAATTGTTCGCCGTTCAACGCAGTGCCTGCATGGAACACCACGCAATCAGGACCATCTGCTGGCAAGTCTTCTATAACGTCGCCTTTGCTAGGTTGAACGGGGTAGCCATGCGCGGCCAACACGACACCCAGCGCAACGCGCTCATCCCATTCCAAGGTGAGGCTGGACAAACCGCTGAACTCGCCTTTGGCACCGGCCAGCAATACAAGTCCTAAGTCGGACTTGAGCCGCATCAATATTGGCTGGGTTTCGGGATCACCCATACGGCAGTTGAACTCCAATGTTTTGACGGTGCCATCGGGCGCTATCATCAGGCCCGCATACAAGAAACCTGTAAAAGTGATGCCGTCCTTGGCCATGCCGTGGACCGTTGGCCAAATAATGTCTCGCATGGTGGTGTCAAACACGGCTTGCGTGACCACTGGTGCTGGGGAGTAAGCACCCATGCCGCCCGTATTGGGGCCTTGGTCGTTATCCAGTAGGCGTTTATGGTCTTGACTGGTCGCCATGGGTACCACGTGCCGGCCATCGACCATCACTATAAAGCTGGCCTCCTCGCCCACCAAACACTCTTCAATCACCACGCGTGCACCACCACTGTTGTGGGTCACGCCAAGGCTATTGCTACCCAGCATGTCGTCCACAGCAGCATGTGCTTGCTCCAGAGAGGTCGCTACCACCACGCCCTTGCCTGCGGCCAAACCATCGGCTTTGACCACAATTGGTGCACCCACCTTGTCAATGTAGGCGTGTGCCAGCGTGGCGTCTGTAAAGGTTTCAAAAGAAGCGGTAGGTATGGCGTGACGCTGCATGAAAGCTTTGGAGAAAGCTTTGGAGCTCTCCAGCTGCGCAGCCGCTTGCGTGGGACCGAACACATGCAAACCCTGGTCGCGAAACAAGTCCACCAAACCGTCGGCCAATGGGCCCTCTGGGCCAACAACCGTGAGGTCGATGGCATTGTCTCGTGCCCACACACACAACTCGACCTTGTCTGTGATGTGCAGGTTGACAAGTTTGCTGTCTACAGCTGTACCGCCATTACCGGGTGCGACATACACGTGTGACACGCTGGGGCTGTTGGCCAATTTCCATGCGAGCGCATGCTCTCGCCCACCGCCACCTATGACCAAAACTTTAAGATTGTGCATTGACCTGCCTACGTTGTAATTGAGCTACATGCTGGTGCTGGTGCCTCAACGACAGCTGCATGTATTGCTGAAGCTGCTGCAGTATTTATTCGCCTAAATCCAAGGCTGCGTTGTGAAACACGTCTTGCACATCGTCCAAGTCTTCCAACATGTCCAATAGCTTTTGCATGCGCAGGGCATCCTCACCAGCAATATCAATCGCATTTTCCGCACGCATGGTGACTTCTGCCAGCTCTGGCACCAACCCAGCGGCAACCAGAGCAGCCTTCACGGCTTCGAAGTCTGTCGGCGAGCACAACACCTCAATGGCACCATCAGCGTCGGTCATGACATCGTCTGCGCCCGCTTCCAATGCAAGCTCCATGATCTTGTCTTCATCAGACCCCGGGGCAAACACAATTTGACCCACATGCTTGAACTGAAACGCCACACAGCCTTCAGTGCCTAAGTTGCCCCCATGCTTGTTGAGCGCATGCCTAACGGCGGCAACAGTACGAACCTTGTTATCCGTCATGGTGTCGATGATGACTGCCGCGCCAGCAATACCGTAGCCCTCATAACGAATTTCTTCGTAGGTCACCCCTTCGAGGTTGCCCGTGGCCTTGTCGATATTGCGCTTGACCGTATCTGCAGGCATATTGGCGGCTTTGGCTTTGTCAATGGCCAAGCGCAAGCGCGGGTTGGCGTCCAAATCAGCACCGCCGTGGCGCGCCGCCACCATGATTTCACGAATAACGCGGGTCCACACACGGCCCCGTTTTTCATCTTGACGCCCTTTTCTGTGCTGAATATTGGCCCATTTGCTATGACCTGCCATGAAAATTCCTCTTAATTGATGTAGTCTTAATGTATTAGTAAGTGGGCAACGCACCCGTTGCGCCCATTAACACTGTTAACACACCATTGTACTTTCGAGACGCTTATGACCGACACCATCAAAAACGCCGTACTGATTGCTAAGAATAGCCAGACCGAGTGCCACATATTGGGCGACAAAGCCAACCGCCATGGCTTGATTACTGGCGCTACGGGAACTGGCAAAACCGTCACATTGCAAACCATGGCCGAAGGTTTTTCTAGCCTAGGCGTACCTGTTTTTATGGCTGACATCAAGGGCGACTTAACAGGCGTGTCACAAACCGGCAACATACAAGCCAAGATGGCTGAGATATTACGCTCGCGTGATATTGACTGCCCAACTCCTCGCGCATTCCCTGTCACTTTGTGGGATGTGTTCGGCGACAAAGGCCATCCAGTCCACGCCACCATCAGCGACTTGGGTCCGCTGCTGCTGTCGCGCATGCTCAACCTTAATGACACACAAACCGGTGTGCTGCAGTTGATTTTTAAAATTGCCGATGACGCTGGTTTGCTGCTGCTAGACCTCAAAGACTTACGCGTGATGTGCCAACACGTAGGCGACCACACCAAAGACTTTAAAACAGAATATGGCAACATCAGCGCCGCCAGCGTTGGCGCCATTCAACGCGGTCTCATTCAAATCGAAGAACAAGGTGGTGAGGCATTCTTTGGTGAGCCCATGCTCAACATTCAAGACCTGATGCAGACAGACGCCAACGGGATTGGCTTGATCAACATTTTGGCTGCAGACAAGCTGATGAACGCACCTCGCTTGTACGCTACATTTTTACTATGGCTGCTCAGCGAGCTGTTTGAGAACCTGCCTGAGGTGGGGGATCTAGATCAACCAAAATTGGTATTCTTTTTTGACGAGGCCCACTTGCTATTTAACGATGCACCCAAGGTACTCGTTGAGCGCATAGAACTTGTTGTGCGATTGATACGCTCCAAGGGTGTTGGCGTGTACTTCGTCACGCAAAACTCGGCTGACGTGCCAGACAGCGTGCTGTCGCAGCTTGGCCACCGTGTGCAGCATGCCTTACGCGCCTTCACGCCGCGTGATGTAAAGACAGTCAAAGCCTGCGCGCAAACCATGCGGCCCAAAGCAGGGCTAGACATAGAAGCCGCCATTACTGAACTGGCCGTAGGCGAGGCGTTAGTAAGTTTTCTAGACCACACAGGCCGCCCTACTGAAACCGAGCGCGTATTTGTGCTGCCACCTGCTGGACAGCTTGGCCCCATCACGCCTGAGCAACGCCAAACCATACTGCGTCACTCGCTGGTAGCCGGTGTGTAAGAAGCGCAGCTTGACAGAGCCTCCGCTTTTGAAACCTTGCGCGCGCAAGCGCCAGACATGAATGAGTCAGCAGTCAATACAGCCAAACAAAGTATTGCCAATGCCACACAACCCAAGGATGACGAGGCGCCCAGCAGCATGTGGACCAGCTTGCTGTTTGGAAGCGCAGGCCCGCGCGGTGGTCAACGCGACGGTTTGGCGCAAATGGTGATGAAAAGTGCAGTCAGGACGGTTGGCTCCAACATTGGCCGACAAGTGGTCAGGGGGCTGTTGGGTGGATTGCTGGGCGGTCGAAAACGTTGAATGATACAGTTCACCATCTTAAAAACCAAGAAACAACTTGTGTACACACTACTCGCCATGCTGATTGCCATACCCGTTTTACTCATTACTGCAGGTCAATTGGGCATGCTAAGTGGATCTTTGCCAGCCAACATGGGGGTGACCGATGGCAAGCTTAAAACGCTATCGGCAACGCGCAACAGCGTCAGCTCTCAAGCAAAGCTCTACCCGGATCACCCCATGAACAGCTTCGCCACCATTGATGCGTTGCCCAGTATGGGTGATACAGCAGCGTCCATGGGCAAGTTATTGACTGTCTTGCAAACCATGCCAGGCGTGCGCATTACTGCGCAACAAAGTGACTACCTGCGCGCTGAGGCGAGCACCAAGCTACTTGGGTTTGTTGACGATTTAGAGTTTTGGTTTAACCCGCAAACTCAAGTCATCGAACTGCGCAGCGCATCGCGCTTGGGCCGTGAAGACTTTGGCACCAACCGCAAACGCATTGAAGCTATTCGAGCCGCATACCAAGAGTAAATGCATGGCGGCACTCGCACCCCACCGCGCTTGATGCCACATCTTGACGCGGCAGGCGAGCACAGGCTAAACAGCAGATAAACCAGCAACCAAAAAAAAGCAGCTGGCAGTTTTAACTGCCAGCTGCTTGCTAACCAATCACCGTTGTACGCTATCAGCCAGCTGTAGATGCTTCAGCTTTAGGCGCTTTGCCCTTTTTCTCAGGCGGCGTGATATCTAACAGCACCTCGCCTGTGTCGTCTATGTCGACAGTCAAGCGGCCGCCATCGACCAAACGCCCAAACAGCAGCTCATCCGCCAGCGCTTTTCGAATCATGTCCTGTATCAAACGCTGCATGGGACGCGCGCCCATGAGCGGGTCGAATCCTTTCTTGGACAAATGCTTACGCACTGTGTCAGTGAAGGTCACCTCAACTTTTTTCTCTGCCAGTTGGGTTTCCAATTCGAGCAAGAACTTGTCGACAACTCGCAAGATGACATGTTCGTCAAGCGATTTAAAGCTAACAATAGCGTCCAACCGGTTGCGGAACTCTGGTGTAAACAGGCGCTTGATATCGGCCATCTCATCACCTGACTCACGCGAGTTGGTAAAGCCCATGGTGGACTTGCTCATGACCTCTGCGCCCGCATTGGTTGTCATGATGACGATCACGTTGCGGAAGTCGGCCTTGCGCCCATTGTTATCCGTTAGCGTGCCGTGATCCATCACTTGCAACAGCACATTGAAGACGTCGGGGTGGGCTTTTTCAATTTCGTCAAGTAACAACACGCAGTGAGGCTTTTTGGTGATGGCCTCTGTGAGCAAGCCGCCTTGATCAAAACCAACATAACCTGGAGGCGCACCAATGAGACGGCTCACGGCGTGACGTTCCATGTACTCGCTCATGTCAAAGCGAATCAAATCAATGCCCATGATGTAGGCGAGTTGCTTGGCTGCTTCGGTTTTACCAACACCAGTGGGGCCACTGAACAAGAACGAACCAATGGGCTTGTCGTTTTTACCCAAGCCTGAACGCGCCATTTTCACGCTGGAAGCCAAAGCCTCAAGCGCTTTGTCTTGACCAAACACCACGCTTTTCAAATCACGCTCAAGAGTTTTGAGTTTGCCTTTGTCGTCATTGGACACGTTGGCTGGGGGAATGCGCGCAATCTTGGCAACAATGTCCTCAATCTCTGTTTTACTGATGGTTTTTTTACGCTTGTGAGCAGGCAAAATACGTTGCGCAGCACCCGCCTCGTCGATCACATCGATGGCTTTATCGGGCAACTGGCGGTCATTGATGTACTTGGCGCTCAACTCTGCAGCGGCTTGCAATGCGGCCACGGCGTACTTGACGTTGTGGTGCTCTTCAAAGCGGGACTTGAGGCCCTTCAAAATATCCACAGTCTCAGCCACGCTGGGCTCCACCACATCTACTTTTTGGAATCGACGAGACAGTGCCGCATCTTTTTCAAAAATGCTGCGGTATTCGGTAAATGTCGTTGCACCAATACACTTTAACTGGCCGTTTGAGAGCGCAGGCTTGAGTAGATTCGAGGCATCCATGGTGCCACCAGAGGCAGCGCCAGCACCAATCAACGTGTGGATTTCATCAATAAACAGAACCGCATTGGGTTTGTCTTTGAGGGCTTTAAGCACACCTTTCAAGCGCTGCTCGAAATCACCGCGGTATTTGGTACCAGCTAACAAGGCACCCATGTCAAGTGAATACACGTTGGCCTCGGCCAACACCTCTGGGACAGCGCCCTCGGTGATGCGCCATGCCAAACCTTCTGCAATTGCTGTTTTACCAACACCAGCTTCACCCACCAACAATGGGTTGTTTTTCCTGCGGCGGCACAAAATTTGTATAGTGCGCTCTACTTCGAATTCACGGCCAATCAACGGGTCAATTTTGCCTTCTTTGGCCATTTGATTCAGGTTGACGGTGAACTGCTCTAACGGTGACTGTTTTTCGCTGCGCTCACCGTTGGCCGCTTGTGGGGCCTCCTCACCAGACGCTTCACCCTCTGCTTTACCAGCTTCAGGCGGGTCATTTTTACGGATCCCATGGGCGATGAAATTGACCACATCAAGGCGGGTAACGCCTTGCTGGTGGAGGTAGTACACGGCATGTGAGTCTTTTTCACCAAAAATAGCCACCAACACATTGGCACCAGTGACTTCTTTCTTGCCGCTGCCAGTGCTCTGCACGTGCATGATGGCGCGCTGTATGACGCGCTGAAAGCCCAGCGTCGGCTGGGTGTCAACATCGTCGGCACCAGCCACTTGGGGGGTGTTGTCTTTGATGAATTGGGTCAACGACTTACGAAGGTCGTCAACGTTGGCCGAACACGCCTTGAGCACCTCAGAGGCGCTTGGGTTGTCTAGCAATGCTAGCAACAGGTGTTCAACAGTGATGAATTCATGGCGTTGCTGTCTGGCCTCTACAAAGGCCATGTGCAAGCTAACTTCAAGTTCTTGGGCGATCATTTGAATTCCTCACAACTGCGTTTAGTACGAAATGTCACTGTACGCGGGATTAATAGACACAGTATGCCGATAGATGATAAATGGGGAGCAATGTTGCTAATTCAACCGCATTGAGCGAGGACTTATTCACAATAATTGCAGCTCATTTGAAACAGGCTGTTACAACTCAGGTGCGGGCTCAACCACACATTGCAGGGGGTGACCTGCGTCACGCGCTTGGGCAGAGACTTGCTCGGCCTTGGTGTTGGCAATATCCCTAGGGAAAACCCCACATACAGCCTTGCCTTCTAAGTGGATTTTGAGCATGATTTGTGTCGCCGTATCGCGGTCTTTGTTGAAATACTCTTGAATAACAAAGACTACGAACTCCATGGGGGTGAAGTCGTCGTTGAGCAGCACCACTTGAAACAAGCTGGGAGGCTGCACCCGCTGCGCCACGCGGTCTAAGACCAACGCATCGTCGCCACCAGTCTGGGGGGGTGAATTTGGGGGTGAAGGTTGTTTTGGATTGGCCATGTATGAGATTTTAGCGATGCTGTGAAATGCGTGTAATTAATGCGGCCAAAAGCCACTTCCCTCAACGTACCTGTTGCCGTCATATTAGGGCAGCGCTCCAAAAAAAAAGCCCAACACATCCGTGTTGGGCTTTTTTCTTCACGCACTGTGAGGTGTGCGTTGTTCCTTACATGTGCTTGATCATGACTTCACCGAAGCCAGAGCAAGACACTTGAGTGGCACCATCCATCAAACGCGCAAAATCGTATGTGACCTGCTTGGAATCAATAGATTTGCCCATGGAGGCAATGATAAGGTCAGCAGCTTCAACCCATCCCATGTGACGCAGCATCATTTCCGCAGACAAGATTTCTGACCCGGGGTTCACATAATCTTTGCCAGCGTATTTTGGCGCTGTGCCGTGGGTGGCTTCGAACATGGCGATGGTGTCAGACAGGTTAGCGCCAGGTGCAATACCTATACCGCCAACCTGCGCAGCCAAGGCATCGGACACGTAGTCACCATTCAGGTTCAGCGTCGCAATGACGCTGTACTCGGCAGGACGCAACAAAATTTGCTGCAGGAACGCATCTGCAATGCTGTCTTTAACAATGATGTCATTGCCAGTGTTGGGGTTTTTGAATTTGCACCAAGGGCCACCGTCGATCAGCTCAGCGCCAAACTCTTTTTGCGCCAACGCATAAGCCCAATCACGGAAACCACCTTCGGTGAATTTCATGATGTTGCCTTTGTGAACAATGGTCACACTGGGCTTGTTGTTATCGATGGCGTATTGGATCGCCTTGCGCACCAATCGCTCTGTACCTTCACGCGACACAGGCTTAATACCAATGCCAGACGTGTTGGGAAAGCGGATTTTGGTAACACCAAACTCTTCTTGCAAAAACTTAATGAGCTTCTTGGCCTTGTCGCTTTCAGCTTCGAACTCAATACCAGCGTAAATGTCTTCGGAATTTTCACGGAAGATCACCATGTCTGTCTTATGTGGCTCTTTCAGAGGGCTTGGCACGCCCTTGAAATAGCGGACTGGGCGCAAACACACATACAAATCCAACTCTTGACGCAAGGCCACATTCAGTGAACGAATGCCACCGCCAACTGGCGTCGTCAATGGGCCTTTGATAGACACCACATAGTCCCGCACGGCAGACAGTGTTTCTTCGGGCAGCCACACATCTGGGCCGTAAATATTGGTTGACTTTTCGCCAGCGTAAATCTCCATCCAGTGAATTTGACGCTTGCCGCCGTAGGCCTTGGCAACAGCAGCATCAACCACTTTCAACATGACGGGCGTGATGTCAGCACCAGTACCATCGCCTTCAATGAACGGAATAATGGGCTCGTCTGGCACGTTCAAAGACATGTCGGCGTTGACGGTGATTTTTTGGCCTTGGCTAGGAACCTTGATGTGCTGATACATGACGCGGGTAGTCTCCGGTAGAAAATAATGCGCGAGCAGAGTTGTTCGCAATCCACTATCTTATCCCTAATTCTTCTATAAGACTGACTCGAGCCGCATTTGTACCACCCTTGGCTTGTCTGTCATATGATTAAAAGGTTTTCCACATTCAGCTGCCTGCAAGCTATTTCTTGTCCACACATTGCCTACACGTACCATGCTGATCCGTCGCCTCAAACACCTTGCTACCGTTGCTGTGATTGTCACATGTGGGCACGGGTTGCTGTCAAACGCTTGGGCAGAAGTCGCGCAGCTTGACTTGCCGCGTATTGAGTTACGTGCTGGCGTGCACCGCATCACATCTCAGATAGCGCAAACACCGCAAACACGTGAAATTGGCTTGATGTACCGCACCAGCATGCCAAACAATGAAGGCATGCTGTTTGTATTTGAGCAGCCAGACATGGTGTGCTTTTGGATGAAAAACACGCTGATTCCACTGTCTGCCGCGTTCATCGCAAATGATGGACGAATCGTCAACATAGCCAACATGCAGGCCAACTCGACAGAGCCACACTGCACCAAAGAGCCTGTCCGCCTGGTACTTGAAATGAACCAAGGCTGGTTTGCGCAGCGCGGCATCAAAGCCGGCGCTCTCATTGACGGCTTACGCTGAGCCATCGGCCTCAAGTCGGCACACAGACAACGCTATTTTTTACGCTGCTGTGACCGACACACGGGTTCATTGCTTAAGGCGGTAACCCGTCTTAAAGATCAAGGCAATCAGTGCCAAACAAATTCCCATGAATACCACGATCATGGCCAGACTCACACCCACACTCACGTCAGATATTTCATAAAAACTCCAACGAAAACCACTGATTAAATACACCACTGGGTTGAACATGGTGACGGTTTGCCACGCGCTGGGCAACATGTCTATGGAGTAAAACGCACCACCTAAAAACACCATAGGGGTGACAACCAACAGCGGGATTAACTGCAATTTTTCAAAACCATCAGCCCAAATACCGATGAGAAAACCAAACAGGCTGAAGGTCAGCGTGGTGAGAATCAAAAAACCGAACATCCAAAATGGATGGGCAATCTGAATAGGTACAAAAAAACCTGCTGTAGCAAGTGTGATGATGCCAATCAGCAACGACTTGGTGGCCGCAGCGCCCACATAGCCCGCCGTCGCTTCCCAGAACGACATGGGTGCGGAGAGGACCTCATAAATCGTGCCCGAAAAGCGCGGGAAATAAATGCCAAAAGAGGCGTTGGTCAAGCTCTGGGTCATGATGGACAACATGACCAAGCCCGGCACAATAAACGCACCGTAACTGATACCACCCACTGACTCTATGCGTGAGCCTATCGCGCCACCAAAGACCACAAAGTACAGCACCGTAGACAGGACAGGCGACACAATGCTTTGCGTAATGGTGCGTTTTGTACGGTACATTTCAAAACAATAAATAGCCCACATGCCTCTTAAGTTCATACCGACTCCCCTACCAAATCCACAAAGATTTCTTCCAAGCTGCTTTGCTGCGTATGTATGTCTTTCACGCCCAAGCCGGCATCAGAAACAGACTGCAACAAGCCAGCGATATTGACCTCAAGGCCATCTTTGTCGTATTGGTAAATAACACTGAGGCAGTCCTCAGCAAGGCGGAATCCTTGCGCAGCCAGCTCGGCGGGCATGTTGTCCAGACGGGTCATCAACTCAACTTTCAACTGTTTTTGACCCAAGCGCGACATCAACAATTGCTTATCCTCTACAAGCAACAGCTTGCCGCCATTAATCACACCAATGCGGTCGGCAATGGCTTCTGCTTCCTCGATGTAATGGGTGGTCAACACAATGGTGACGCCTTGAATGCGCAACGCATCGACCATGCGCCACATGTCTTGACGCAAGCCCACATCAACACCAGCCGTTGGTTCATCCAGAAACAGCACCTGCGGCTCGTGAACCAAGGCCTTGCCAATCAATAAACGGCGCTTCATGCCACCAGACAGCGTCATAATGCGTTCGTCTTTTTTGTCCCATAGAGACAAATCTTTTAAAACTTGCTCTACTTTTTGCGGGTTTTTGGGCAGACCAAACAGCCCCCTTGAAAACGTTAAGTTATCCCACGGTGTTTCGAAGGCATCTGTTGTCAGCTCTTGAGGTACCAGGCCAATCAGGCTGCGTGTTTTTCGGTAGTTTTGTATGATGTCAAAACCACCAATGGTCACGCTGCCAGAACTCGGGTTAACGATGCCACAAATGACCGATATCAGTGTTGTTTTACCTGCGCCATTTGGCCCTAGCAAGGCCAGAATCTCACCTTTTTTGACACTCAAGTTAATATGATCTAAAGCCATAAAGCCGTTGGCATATTGTTTGCAAAGATTGTTTACTTCAATCATTTCTAAAATTATTCAAACAAATCGCTTTCAATAAGAAAAAAATTATCAACTGTATTGATTTTAGCGAATAAAAAACCGGCTGCAGGGCCGATTTGTTAAGCTACTAGACCAAGCATTCAACCCTACACCATCTCGTCCAAACGCACCAATACATAACCTTTTGAAATCAAGGCATCGCGCAGCGAGGCGGCGCTTTCTATCGCTTGCGGGTTGTCGCCATGTACACAAATACTGTGTATGGGGGTGTGCAACACGACACCACGCTGGCTCACAATCCCACCTGCGTCCAGCATGCGAAGCACGTGATCAACAGACGCTTGTGCGCCATGCACCATGGCATTGGGCATCGCACGTGGCGTGAGTTGACCGTCGTCTTGGTAACTTCGGTCCGCAAATATTTCGATCGCGTGTCGCACTTTGAGATCTAGGGAGGCTTGAACAAGTGCCGAACTGGCGGGTGCTAACACAATGAGTTGCTGATCGACGCTTCGCACCGCTTGCACGATGACAGTGGCCATATCTAAGTCGGCGCAGGCCATGTTGTTTAAAGCCCCATGCGGCTTGACATGGCTCAACCGCGTGCCGTTGGCGACAGCAAACGCTTGCAAAGCCCCAACTTGATACATCACAGTGGCACTGAGCTCTTTGGCGGTCAAGTGCATGGCACGCCGCCCAAAACCTTGCAAGTCAGGAAATGCGGGGTGGGCGCCTAAACTGACACCGTTGGCAACAGCCACCTCAACTGTCTTGGCCATGTGCATCGGATCGCCCGCATGGAAGCCGCAAGCAATGTTGGCGCTTCGCACAATGCGCAACAATGCGTCGTCATTGCCCATGTGCCACGCGCCATAGCTCTCACCCATGTCTGCATTTAAATTAATGGCCGTCATGGTTAAAAATCCTCTCCTGATACAGCTTGTGCGTTCACATAGCCACTGATTAAGTTGGTGCTGCGCAGCGCAACCTCATCTACCCATCCTACAGGCACATAAGGCTTCAGGCCCTGCAGCCACTGTTGGAACAAGCGCTTGTTGTCCAACAGCGCAGCGTGCGCTTGCGCTGCGGTGACAAGCTCGAACTGACATGTGCTGCCTGCTGGCAAGTGCGCCATTTTGTCCAGATCTGCTGAAATAACTGTGGCGATCTTGGTGTAGCCACCCATGGTTTGACAATCGGCCAACAATACAATTGGCTCGCCGCTGGCGGGCACTTGAATGGCGCCAGGCGCGATGCCATCAGACACAATGTCTGCGGCGACGCCCTGGCGATGCTGCAAGCTAGCGCCCTGCAAACGCACACCCATGCGGTCTTGTGCCGCACTGGTCAGCCATGTATGCGAGCACAAGTCGGCGAGCGCTTGGTCGGTAAAGTAGTCGTCTTGCGGTCCCAGCATGATGCGAACGGCACCGTCAAGCCTTGGCATATCAGTCGTGGCACATAAGTTTGCTTGTGCCTGCGGGTGAAATATGTGCGTGGTCAGCACATCGCCAACACTTAAAACCCGCCCCTCAATGCCACCCAGACCCACACGTGCGTAAGTAGAGCGGCTTCCCATCACTTGTGGCACATCAACGCCGCCACTGATTGCCACATACGCACATGCGTCAGACGCCACCCCAAGGCGCAACTCGTCACCAACGCCAAGCTCTACGCTGCGCCAAGCAGGCAGTTTGTCTCGCAGGCCATTGGCGCGTACCAACGTGCAGTCCAACAGCCCCGCCACTGCGCACCACACTGGGCCCACAAGAACACGAAGGCTAGGTCCTGCAGCGCGCACCTCTATGCAGGCCACATCCGGCTGGTTACCCACCAAAGCGTTGGCCGCATGGGCCAGCGACTGGTCCAAAAAACCAGACCATGGCACACCTGCGCGGCGGTGCCCAAACCGACCTGCATCTTGCAATGTGTTGCCAAGCCCAGCGCCTATCACCTCGAGCCTAGCTTGCATCTGTCTGCTCACCGCAAAACTGGGCCTGTACGTCGGCCCTTGTCCAAACAACGCGCTGCAATGCTTTCAACTCAAGTGCGCTCACAGCAAAAAAACCAACCTGATCGCCCACTTGCAACAAGGCTGGGGCTTGGCTGTGCTGTTTGTCAAACAACGGCACGGGCATGCAGCCCAATAAATTCCAACCGCCGGGACTTTCCCAGGGATATATGCAAGCCATGTCATCGGCAATAGCCAAGCTTTGCGCAGGCACACGGGTACGAGGCGACGCCAACCTAGGCACTTTCAACAAGCTGGGCAATTGTGCCAAATAAGCAAAACCAGGCAAAAAACCCATGGCGTAAACGCGCAGCGTTTGCGCCAACAAAGCGGTTATCAAGTCGTCTTCACACATGGCAACTGTGGTGGCAGCTGCGCTTAGGTCTGGACCATACGACTCGCCGAAACAGACGGGTAAGCGCCATATGCGGCTGACTTGCGGCGAAGCGGCTGCTGTGGCGGCTAGCCGCATCATGGTAGGACCCAAACTGTCGGCGTCAATCAACAATGGGTTGAACATGACAGTGACCGAACGAAAAGTTGGCACGACGTCCAACACGCCAGACAACTCACCTGCGCAGGTGAGAGCATCTAACGCATCGGCTACTGCCAAGCAACGCACATTCACAGACACGTCGATGTCGCCACCTAACTCTACGGTCAGTGCCGCGTCACCCATTGTCAATAAACGAGCTTGTTCGTAGGCGGGCATTAGTAGGCGTTACGCCGCAACAGGCTAGGCAAACCAGTTGCACTGCGAATTACATCAAACTGGGCAGCCACAGCACAATTCCTGGAAAATAGTAAATCAACACAATGGCGAGCATCATGAGCGCAAACATGGGAATGACAGTTTTTGATATGTACCCAATATCGCGTTTGGTGAGGCCTTGCAACACAAATAGATTGAGTCCCACCGGTGGTGTGATTTGCGCAACCTCAACCACCAGAACAACAAACACGCCAAACCAGATCAAATCAAGACCTGCCTGTTGGATAGTCGGCAACAGCACACCGATGGTGAGCACCACCATTGAAATGCCATCTAAAAAACAACCCAGCACCAGAAAAAACAAGGTCAATGCAACAATCAAGGCCAAAGGTGACAAGCCCAATGAACCAATGTATTCGGCCAAGTGCCTGGGCAGGCCGACAAAGCCCATGGCCAGTGTTAAAAACGCAGCGCCTGCCAAAATAAGGCCAATCATGCAGTACACCTTGCAAGCGCTAGCCAATCCAAGCTTGAAACTAGACCATGACATGCTGCCCTCGCTCGTGGCCAATAACAACGAGCCCAACACACCAATCGCAGCGGCCTCTGTCGCAGTGGCAACCCCTGTGTAAATTGACCCCAGCACGGCCAGTATCAAACCTACAACCGGCAGTAACTTGCTAGAGGCTTTGAGCTTGGTCATGAAGGTGGTGCCCTCATCAGCGGCTGGAATCGCATCCGGATTCTTAAGAGACCACAGCGCGATGTAACCCATGAACAACACCGCCAGCAACAAACCTGGTACGGCGCCTGCCACGAACAGTTTGGCAATGGACACATCGGCTGCCACGCCGTACACAATCATGATGATTGATGGCGGAATGAGAAGACCGAGGGTAGCTGCTCCCGCCAACGTGCCAATGGCCATAGATGGCGGGTAGCCTCGACGGTCCAGCTCAGACAATGAAATTTTTCCAATGGTTGCGCACGTTGCTGCGGACGAGCCTGACACCGCAGCAAAAATGGCACTGCCGATAACGTTGACATGCAGCAACCGCCCAGGTAATCGGTTGAACCAAGGCGACAAACCTTGAAACATGTTGTCGGACAAGCGCGTGCGAAATAAAATTTCACCCATCCACAAAAACAAAGGCAACGCTGTCAATGTCCAGCTAGAGCTTGACCCCCAAATGGTTAACACCATGCTGTCACCAACAGGTCTCGGGCTAACAAACAACATGGTCACCAAGCCCACAGCTAACAGCGACATGCCTATCCAAAAGCCGCTGGCCAACACCAGCACCAACAACACAATCAACCCCAGCGCTAGCGCTATATCCATAACTTGCTTTCTATGCGACTGCTTTATAAATTAACAACAACGAGTAATTACTCGACAGAGGGTGAGCCGCTGACCCGCTCATCCAAAAAAACACCGTATTTACATTTATCAAACAAGGCATGGCACCCCGCAACCGCCAAGCCCACACAACCCAATGCCATACTCAACTGCGGAATCCACATGGGAGTGGCGTCACCTGTGGGGGCCACGTCATGGAACACATGAGACTGCCACACCAAGCGGCATGAAAACCATGCAACATACGTTGATAAAGCCACGCCTGCGCACAGCGCTAAATAATCGAGCCTATCGCGCGCTTTGCCTTTGGCCTTGTTGGTAAGGATGGTCACGCGCACGTGATCACCACCCAAAAAAGCACTGGGTAGCGCAAGAAAAAGCGTGGCCGCGATGGCATAACCTGCATAGCCGTCTAGGCCAGAAATAGTCCACCCATTGACCAAACGTGTGGCAATGTTGAGCGTGATGGCGGCCAGTGCGCCCACCATTGAGATGCAAGACAACACCAACAATAAGTTGTAAAAACGCTGTAACAAAACCCGCATGTAGAAGTCCCTGTTCAAGGACTTGGTGGCCAGTCGTCGACCTGCCACCAAGTCCTAAGTCGCAATACTTACTTGCTGTAAGCAGACAAAATGGCTGCACCATCGGCACCAGCCGCCTTGGCCCAGTCAGCAGTCATTTGCTTGCCAATGGCACTCAACGCGTTGGTCACGCTGGCTGAAGGCTCAGCAATCGTCATGCCGTTGGTACGCAGTATGTTGATTGAATCGGTGTTGACTTGCTCGCTCTTGGCCCATCCACGTGTCTCAGCCATGGCAGCTGCTTGTAGAACCGCGTTCTGGGTAGGTTTGTCTAAAGCATCAAATGCTTTTTGGCTGACTGCTGTCACGTTGCATGGCAACCAACCGTTAACGGGATAAAAGAACTTGGTCTGCTCGTACAACTTGCCGTCTGCACCACTGGCGCTGGACGTTAAGAAGTTTTGAGCTGCGCCGGTTGCCAACGCTTGACCTAATTCAGGCAACTGGATGGTCACAGGTGACGCACCCAACATTTGCGCAATTTTGGTGGTAGCAGGGTTGTAAGCGCGCATTTTGGTGCCCTTGAAGTCGTCGGCACTGTTAATGGCCTTGACTGAGTACAGAGACTGACCGGGCCATGGCACTGAAAACAACATTTTTACGCCTTGAGCGGCCAATACCTTGCCCTGCACAGGCTTGGTGGCATCGAGCAATCGCTTGGCGGCTGGGTAGCTGGTTGCTAAAAACGGAATGGAGTCCACACCGAACACTGGGTTCTCATTGCTCAAACCAGAAATGATGAACTCACCAGCAGGCACCAAGCCAGCTTGGATAGAGCGCTTAATTTCAGGTTGCTTGAACAAAGCACCACCTGGATGCAGCGTGATTTTCAACTTGCCTCCAGATAGCTTTTCTACGTCATCAGCAAACTGCTGAACGTTTTGCGTTTGGAAAGTATTGACGCCATAACCTGTTGGCAAGTCCCAAGTCGTTTGGGCATGAACCATAGAAGCCAGGCCAATGGCTGAGACTGCGGTGAGTATTTTTTTCATCTTGTATTTCCTAGTGGTTGATTAAAAGCGGGAACGGGAACGGGAACGGGAACGCAGCAAGGGCGCACAACATGCACGGTTAAAAACTGGCCAGTTGGTTATTTTTCAAATCGGTAATCAGCATGGCCCCGGGTGCGTGGGTTATACAAAATGCGGGCTTGGCATGCTGCAGTGCTGCTTGTGGTGTCACGCCACAAGCCCAAAACACAGGGATTTCGTCTTCGTATATGTCTACAGCATCGCCGTAGTCTGGTTTTGATAAATCGGTGATACCAATCAACGCCGGAGAGCCTAGGTGCACAGGCGCGCCATGAACCTCCGGATAGCGAGACGTAATTTGCACCGCCTTAATCACATCCTTTGCCTTCATAGGACGCATGGTCACAACCATTGGACCCGAGAAAGGACCGGCGGCCACTGTTTGAATATTGGTGCGAAACATGGGTACGTTGCGCCCCTGCTCGATATGGCGAATAGGCACGTCCGACTCCAGCAAAGCTTGTTCGAATGAGAACGAACAGCCAATCACAAATGTCACCAAATCGTCGCGCCACAAGTCGCTGACGTCGTTGGGGGAGGCGGTTATAACGCCGTCCCGCCATACACGGTATTGGGGCACATCGGTGCGAATATCAATACCAAGTCCCAGCGCGGGCAAGTAGGGATCACCAGGCTCACTCAAGCCAATGATTGGACACGGGCGGCGGTTGTTTTGACAAAACCTCAGAAAATCAGCGGCACTGTCTTTGGGAAGTATGACCACGTTGCCTTGAACCTGGCTGTCGGCTATACCGCTGGTGTGACCTGTGAAAGCGCCACTGCGAATGGATTGGCGCAACGCCGAAACTTCTACTGGTGTGGCTTTTTGAGCGGTCTTGTGCGATGGCAGTTCTTGACTTGCAGACGGCGGTAACAATGAACCCATGAAGTGCTTCCAATCAATGTGTGGCGACAGAGGAACATTATTGGAACAAGTTTCAGACTATACAAGCGGAAAAATTTTTTGCCATCTCAGCACTTTTTTCTATGATTAGTGTTTACCCTATGTGGCCACCAATGGCTATTTGAACGCGGCAACAAAGCTTGTGGCTGACCCTACCAGCATCTCAACATCCCGTGACGTAGGGTCCACACGGTAGCTGGCTGAGATGGGTAATGGCTCCAACTGCACGTCGGATTTCAAGAGTTTTATATTTGGAAAGTTCAACGGGTTGCGCACCGCTTGTAACGGCAAGGTCGCAATGCCAAAACCACCTTGCACCAGTTGGGCCATGGCGGAAATCGAGGTAATGGTGTGTATTCGCTTAGGCGATATGCCCGCTTGATTGAACAAGTCAACCAATTGCACATGCGGCTGAGAGCCCCTTTGAAAGGTCAACAGCTCGTACTCACACAAACTACTCAACTTGTACAACCGCTTGGTGTGCAAACTTTTGCTGCCAATAAATCCCATTGCCATAGAGGGCAGTGTTTTGGTGAAAATCGCTTCTCCTGATGCAGGCAAAGCAGCAAACACCAAGTCTTGAACACCACGGTTTATTTGATCCAATAAGGTTGGCGTCGTGTCGACAGACAACTCCAGCGACAACTCAGGACGCTCCAGCCGCAATTGCTCCAACCACGGTACCAGCCAAGCGTGCAACACAGACTCAATGGCACCAATGCGCAAGGTCACCGCCAAGCGCTCGGCCTGCCCCATTTCAGTTTTAACGTCGCGTTGCAAATCGAGCAGCCGCTCAGCGTGTTTAAAGAAACGCGTACCAGCCAACGTTAGGCGAAACTGTTTGTCGCGTCTGTCCAGCAGCAACACGCCAAGCTCGTCTTCAAGGGAGGCCACACGGCTTGACACCGCAGACTGTGTGAGGAACATTTTGTCTGCAGCGCGCGTGATGCTCTTCAGCTGAACAGCCCAATAAAAAGACTCAACAAACCTGAGATTCATGTATATATAACGTTGTTAAGGTGTATCAAAGGCCACATGTTAGCCTGCTGCTTGGGCGGGTCATCCTTGTACAAGCTGAGCAGGCCCATGACGTTAAGCCACCACCAAACGTATGCCGGGCATGCAAGCCTCGGAGTCAACTCGCCGCTCTAATGCCAAGCGCATGTTCATTTGCGCCACCTCGGTGTGCTCGACTGCCAAGCTTTGTGCACGTGCACTGGCGCCTTGCTTGAGCGCATCCAGCAACATGTGATGCTGCTTGTGGGCGTACTGCATCCAGTCTCTGTCAAGGCTGACCCGGCCTTGCATGGGCAACATAGCCGAGGCTTGGGCAAAGGGCAACTTGTCGTTCATGGCCATGGCTCTTTGCAATGCGCGGTTGCCGCAGGCATTTAAAATGGCCGCGTGAAACTGATCGTTCATGAGGCCATAGGCCGTGTAACTGTTGAGTGTGAGGGGGTTGTCGCTGAGCAATTTGTCGCCTGCATGTAGGCAACGTTGTAGCTCTGCTTCAAGTTGTCTGGTCAGGCCGTGCTCAGCAACCAAGCGTGCCGCCATACCTTCTAAGTGGCCGCGCACAGCAATTGCGTCTGTCACTTCTTGTGGGGTGAATTGGCGTACCAAGTACTTGCCAGTTTCGCTGGACTCAATCAAGCCCTCTTGCTCTAAGGTCACCAAAGCGCTTCTTATAGGCGTGCGCGAAGCCCCCAAACGCTCAGCCAGCGGTTGTTCTGCTAGGCGATGACCAGGGGCAAATGTGCCCCCTAGGATCAGGTCGCGCAGCTGCATCAAAACAGTTTCTTGTACATTCATGCGCAAATGGTATCCCATTTTATACAAATGGGATACACTTTTAATATGAAACCGACAACGAGACAAGCCCCCCATGAAAGCTGAACTGAACGAACGCATCACGCGTATTGGCCCCAACACGCCCTGTGGCAATTTGATGCGTCAGTACTGGCAACCCGTTGCGCTGGTGGATGAATTCAACCCCCACCTAGACCCCAACATGGCCACTCGACCAGTTAAAGCCCTGCGCGTGCTTGGCCAAGACTTGGTTTTGTTCAAAAACGCACAAGGCGAATTTGGATTATTGGACCGTGACTGTCCACACCGTGGTGCTGACCTGGCGTTTGGGCGCAATGAAGGTGACGGCCTGCGATGCCCGTTCCATGGCTGGAAGTTCGACATCACCGGACAATGCATTCAAACACCTGGAGAGCCTGAGGGTAGCAAGCTGTGCACGCGCGTGAAACAGCGCAACTACCCGCTCATAGAGCGCAGTGGCGTTCTATTTGCTTGGTTTGGAGCCGACAGCGCTACCGCTCCACCCCTGCCTGCATTGGATTGTCTCAGCGCACCCAACACACACACGTTTGCATTTAAGGGGCAATGGCAATGCAACTGGCTTCAAGCCTTTGAGGTGGGCATAGACCCTGCTCACCCGTCTTTTTTACACCGTTTCTTTATGGACGAATCGCTTGACGACAGTTATGGCAAGCAGTTTCGCGGCGCCAGCGCTGGCGATATCAATGGTCAACGGTGGCCCATGACCAAGGTCATGCGCGAATTTGACAAACCCAGCATCACGGTTGCCTCTCAAACCTATGGCATGCGCCTAACAGCCCTTCGCGCCATGACCGATGAGCTGACACATGTGCGTGTCACCCATTCCATTTTTCCTCACACGTTTGTCATTCCTCTGTCAGAAACCATCACGATCACACAAATCCACGTTCCAGTTGACGACACACGCACCTATTGGTATGCCATTTTCACCAGCTTTGACGGCCCAGTTGACAAAGAGGCCATGCGCAACCAACGCTTACAAGCAGTCGACCTGCCCGACTACATGCCCAAGTCTGGACGGCACAACAACTGGGGCTTTAATGCGGAAGAACAACGTTCCCGCACCTACTTGGGCATGGGTGAAGACGACATCAACGTGCACGACCAATGGGCTTGCGAAAGTATGGGCCCCATTCAAGACCGGACCCGTGAACACTTGGGCACCACAGATGTGGCCATCATGTCCAACCGACGAACACTGATTAAAGCGATAGACGACGTTGAAAACGGCAAACCTGCACCAGGTGTCGCGCAAGCAGACATTGCCGCCACGCGCACAGGACCAGACACAGTTGATGGCATTGCACCTGGCCATGATTGGCCATTGTGGTTGGCGCAGACCGTGGCAAGCAAGCGAGCCAATGCGCCTTGGAATACGGCCTTAGCGCTTGCAGTAGAGCCTGAAAAAGTGTCGCACACCGACAAGCCACAGCCATGAACATGGCCCAACACATACGTGAGAACCAACTGGAACTGGTCCGGTTCGTATGGTGCGACTTGCATGGTATGACGCGGGGTAAAACGCTCACCGCCAGTGCCGCGATCAAGGCTTTAGACAACGGTGTGGGCATGGTCAGTACAGCCATGCTGAAGGACACCTCGGACCGTACCGCGTTTAAAGTCTTTGAGGCCAACATTGCCACAGACTTACCCGGCTTCGAATACGCCAATACGCTGACGCTTCACCCCATTCCCAGTACTTTTAAGATACTGCCATGGGCAGATAAGACAGGGTGGGTGCAATGCCAACCCGCATTCCCAAACGGTGAATGGGTGCCCTACGACACCCGCTATCAACTGACTCATGCGTTGAACAAGCTGTCACAACATGGCTTAGGCATGGTGTGCGGCTTAGAGATTGAGTTTCACATCTACAAACTGCGCGACCCCGTGCATGGCGAGAATTTAGATCCCGACATGGCGGCTTGGCCTGGCCCAAGCCCTTGCGTCAGTTTGATTCACCCGGGCTTTAGCTTGCTGTCTGAGACCTGCGTTGATATGGCGGAGGAGCCGTTGCGCATTGTTCAGCACACAGCCCAAGCTTTGGGCTTACCGCTGCTGTCGCTAGAGGTGGAGTTTGGCCCAAGCCAAGTTGAGGCTGTATTCGATGCCACAGATGCGCTCACCGCAGCCGACAACATGGTGCTCTTTAGAAGTGCAGCCAAGCAAGCACTAAGACGTGCGGGCTACCACGCTACCTTTATGTGCAGACCACCGTTTGCACACATCATGTCCAGTGGCTGGCACTTGCACCAGTCGTTGGTGCACTTAAGCGATGGCAGCAACGCCATGATGCGTGACACCACAGCGTCTGCAACCCATACACCACCTAGCAATGCCCTGCACAGCTTGTCGGCTGTGGGTGCGCATTACTTAGCGGGCTTGCTGGCACATGCACCGGCCATGACCGCCTTGAGTACACCGACCGTTAACGGCTATGGCCGTTTTCAACCCAATGCACTTGCGCCTCAATCTGCAGTATGGGGGCGCGACAACCGCGGCGCAATGCTGCGCGTGATTGGGCAAGCAGGCGATACTGCCACGCGTATAGAAAACCGCCTTGGTGAACCCGCAGCCAACCCCTACCTGTACATGGCATCACAAATTCACGCGGGGTTGCATGGTATAGAACAGCAGCTAACGCCTGGGCCCTCAACCGACTCGCCGTACACCACGCACACCAGCAACAACAACGAAGTCGATGACACCGCCGCGCTCGACACAACACACACACTCACCCATCACATACCCAGCAACTTACAAGTCGCGATTCAAGCACTGCAGTCGGACACCGTTATGTGTGATGGGTTTGGCGAGGCATTCGTACACTATTACGCACGCATAAAAGCCAGCGAATACCAGCGCTTTGAGGCCGCACAAGACAGAGATGAATTTCAACGACGCGAATACTTCGCCCGAATATAAACAAATATGATCAACATTACTTTTTACGACACACACAATGCCAACAGTGGCGAACGCGTTGCAGGCACAACTGTTCAAGTTGAAACCGGCCAAAGTCTCATGACAGCAGCCGTTAACGCGGGCATCGACGCCATCGCTGCAGACTGCGGCGGCACCCTCACCTGCGCCACATGCCACGTGATTGTGCGGCCAGCGTGGGCAGACAAACTGCCCCCCATCACAGAAGAAGAAAGCAATATGCTGGACTTTGCCGCGAGCCCTCGCCAAGGCAACAGCAGACTGTCGTGCCAAATTGAACTTACCCCCGAGCTCAATGACATGGAAGTCGATTTACCTCTCAGCCAATACTGAGTTATCAGTCAAGGGGTATTGTCCAATCGATGGCTACCAAGGGGCAGTTAAGCCAGTCCACAAGAGTGGCTTGTCGTGACATGAATCAGCCTGTGGCGTGCCACCAACGGACTCTAGCGGGTCACCAAGCGCACGCGTGTGTTTCTTGATGAGATGAGATGAGTGGCCCAATGCGGGAGCTGGGCGGATTGAACCAGGCGTTCGTGCCGACGGTCACTGAACAAGCACCCGCCTTGGGGCACGGTGATGCGTGCGTGTGTTTTGCGAGCACGTGCCCAACACAGGGCTGAACAAGCGCTGCAAAGCAGCCCGGCACCGGACCGCCCTGTTAAACGCCTCACTGAGCCGAGTCGCAGCCATTAATCCCGATACAGAGTCACCTTGGCTTGACCCATGTCATAACCAGTAACGGACTCGCCATTGACCGATTTGTTCGCTCTTATAACGCCTTGCACCCAGACTGTTTCCATGGTGGGAAAGCTCACCGGCTTGGCAGGTGTGACGTGAATAATTTGGTTGGCAGGCGGCGGTGGCGTATGCACACAAGCACCAAAATAGGGAACAAGCAAAAACGACTTTTTATGCTGCGTGTCGCTGCCAATGGCCACTACAAATCCAGGAATCTTGATGCGCCTGCCGTCTAAATCGTCCCGGGTTGGCGCGTTGTCCCACTCCTTGCGCAGCGCCCGCATATAAGCCTGAGACTGTGGCGAATCGTCAATTAGAGATGATATTTTGTTGGCCAGCAGCTGCAAATGCGGGCTAGGCCTCCAGCCTGTTGGAATCAACTTGTCCCAACTCAAAGTCTCTACTGCTTGTTCAGCTTGGCCTGATTTAGACCATGCATAGCCGCCACCGCACGTGAGCGACAACAAACCAACCGCACCTGCAGCTTGCAACCAACCACGGCGACGTTGCAACAGGGGCGTTTTAAACTGGTCAGCGTTATTCATGGCTACAAACTCCTAGGGTTCAAACCCTCGTTCAACGATGTGGTGGCGCTTAGCCACGCAGGCAACAAGGCACTCACCATCGTAATAAGACCAAGACCGGCCACAATTACCACGGTTTCGCCGCTGAGCCATGCATGGCTGAGCACCACGCCGGTGGCGCTGCGCAACAGCTCGCCGCCTATCGCAATGGCCGTGTGCAACATCCCAATACCCAACAGCGCACCCACACAAAAAGTGGCGAGCGCCTCAGTCAGCACCACAGCAACCAAACCAAGCGACGGTGCGCCGCAGGCACGTAAGACTGCAATTTCTTTGCGCCTGGCGTGCAGCGACATCAGCAAAGTTGCAGCCAAGCCCATACCTGAGCCCAACGCAACCAGCCAGGCCACCGCCGTCAGGGTCGATTGCACAATGCCCAAGGTTTGCCACAACTCGTCTAACGCCACCCCTGGCATCACGGCTGTCATTGGTGGCGTGTCCATGGACTCAATATGGCGGCGCACCCTAAACACTGTGGCCGGGTTGTTGAGGCCTAACAACCAAGCATTGACTTGCCCGCCTTGGCGGTTGTCCAACTGCTTCATCAAGCCCTCAAAGGTGCTTTCAGATGCACCAGCGTGCACCGCTTGAAACCCTGCTAGCGATACCCAAACCGCTTGATCAACGGGTGACCCCGTAGCTGCTAAGAGGCCAACCACGTGAAACTTCACATGGTCATGCTGCTTGGCCAAACCGCTGAATTTGCCGTGAGAAAAATTCATCTCACTGCCCAAACTGGCGCCCAAAGCTTGGGCAGCCTTGATACCCAACACAACCTCCGTTGGGGCATTAAACACACGGCCTTGGGCAAAGGCCAGTGGTTGACCTGCCGACTGGACATGCTCAAAATAAGCTGCGCTTGTGGCGACCACTGGCTGACGCTGAACATAGTCACCCAACGCAACAGGCACCGCCCAGGCCACACCATCTATGGCGCGCAAGTTATCACCAGAGGCCACAGAAATCAAAGCGGTGCCCCTACCAATTTGGAAGACCGTATTGAGCAGTAACTCCAGCGGGCTGGCTCTTGCACCCACAATCAAGTCGACGCCAGAGACTGCTTTAGAAAAACTGTTTTTTGCGTCTTGACCAACTTGGTGTATGGACAGTACCAAGGCAGTTGACAACGCAATAGCAACCACCACCAAGCTCAGAGACGTGCGTCGCGACCACGCACTTTTAAGGCCTAAGCCCAGCCATACATTCATGACACGGCTCCTTGTTCACGACTTGACGCGAAACTGGCAAAGTCAAATTGGTGGTCATACATGCCGCGCATGCTGTGGTCGTGACTCACCACCAACAAACATGTGCCACAAGCCTTGGTCTGATCAATCAAGGCCTGCATCAATGCCTGACTCGCCACGCTGTCCAGCGATGACGTCGGCTCGTCTGCAACCAGCAAATCCGGCTCTAACAACAAGGCCCTAACGGCGGCCACACGCTGCTGCTGACCGACTGACAAGGTATTGGCAGGCCTTGGCAAAAGTGCTTCAGGCAAGCCAAAAGCCTGGCATAAACCAACGAGGCGTGCCTCGATGGTGGCTGGCGATGTACCGGCTTTGCCGCGCAAACGCCATGCCAACAACATGTTGTCTCGCGCACTCAAATAAGGCAACAAATTGAACTGCTGAAACACGTAGCCAATATGCTGGCGACGCACCGCATCTTTGTGTGCTTCGCTTGAACCATGCAAGGCCTGCCCTGCCACCCACACTTCACCATGCGAAATAGGCAGCACCCCCGTTAGCAGGCTCAGCAAACTGCTCTTGCCACAGCCACTCGGGCCAAACACCAAGTGGGTTTGACCCGCGCGCAAGGCCAGCGCATCTATACGAATCAGCGGCGTGGCACGTGGCCATGCAAACACCAAATCGCGCACTTGAACCATGACTTGGTCGGTCATGGCAAGCTGAAGGTTCGGCTGGGAGAGCGTATTTCAAGGGCAAACTGTTTCTTGTTGACCACACCTTGCACGTAGACCGTCTCAATTTCAGGCCACATGTCCAATGCCAGTAAGTCAATGGCGACTAGGGCGCTGGGTTGCGCGCAGCGCCACGAGACCTGCCAAGATGCATCTGAGTGACCCGCCTCGTGACCAGCGTCATGACCGCTCTCATGGCCATGTTCATGCTTTTTGTCGTGCGCATGGTCGCTACCAACTGGCTGCGGCTTGAAGCCTGGCAACTCGATTTCGACACCTGTGACCGCACAACGTGCCGCGGTGTTGGGCGTTAACCACTGCTGAGCTTGGCTCATTTTCTGGTGGGCTTGCGCCAGCTGTTTATGCTCTTGTGTGTTTGTCGGTGCGTGCTCAAAGCCAACAACGCCATCCATTGGCAGCTGCCAACGAAGCGATAAGTCAGAACCGGACTGGACCACCTCCAACTGCGCCACGCCGTGCTCGTGGCGCTCGCTCGCCACCGCCGTTGAGGTGGCCATAGCCAAGGCAACAAACATGGCTGCATGCACAGGAACGGGGCTCAGCAGCCTCAGGCTGGCAGGCAGCTTAGAGAATTTACATAAAGTCATAGCGACTCCTTAGATTTGAAAAAAACCAAACGCACGGGTGCGCTGTGTGTGTTTTAAATCAGAGAAATCGGCGGTGCTCTTGCCAAATAGGCCGCTGTGCGCGGGCCATGCATAAACCGGAATGCATGACAGGCGACTGGGCCAAGCGCAACAGACGCCATAACCAACATGGCGGCCGTGAGCACTGCGAAGCTGCACAACAGGCCACTGAGCATGTCGCACAAGTCGCTACCCTCTTCGTGGTCGAGCACGTCCGAGGGTGCCAGGTTTGAGGCGACAGCGTGGGCCGTGTGTTGCGAGGCAACGTCGTGATGCGCAGGGTGCTGTGTCTCGTGCACCAAACCGACAGTTTGAGCCAACAGCACCATCAAGGCAACCACCACCCACGCAAGGGGGTGACGCAAGCGGCGCATCAAAGCTCTGTGGCTGGTCTGAGACATGTTCATATGGTAACGCAGGCCCATGGGTGCATCAGCCACAACGCTTGTTGTCAGCTTGGGCGGTGGCTGCTGCTTGAGGCACTTGGTACAACCCGGGCGAATGCATTGCGCCGCACCAAGGTGGTGCAGCATGCGCTGTCACGACTGGTCAGCGCACAGGTATGTCGAATGCGCGTGCATCAAACAGGTTTGTTCTTGGCCTTGCCTTTCAACGCAACCGACGTCATAACGCTTGCACGCACAGGCTCAGCCACACTGCCCAGGCCTAAGGTTTTGTCAACAGGGGTTGATTTTTTCGGCTTTTTAGATTCTTTGTTGGTTTTTTGCTGACCTTTTGCCATGACGATCTCCATAAAAATTAAAACCGAATCTTACGCTCGAAATCAGACAATTGCGCTCGCACCGAGATGCTGCGCCCGTATGTCCAGCAAAAAAAATACTGCGCCCCGCCGCTGGCGGCTTGCCAGCAAGGTTTGACACTGGCCTGTGTCTAAGTGTTGCCCATGGGCCACATCAACGCTCTAAAATGACTATTTAGTTGAACAGCTTTCACCACCTCACGCTGCGAGGCAAACAAATAGCCTCGACTGCGTTTATTTCATTTCCACTTGTCACAGGTACCGTCACATGTCCATGTTTTCCGCCGTAGAAATGGCCCCCCGCGATCCAATTTTGGGTTTGAACGAGCAGTTTGCTGCCGACAGCAACCCCAACAAAGTGAACTTGGGTGTTGGTGTTTATTACGACGACAACGGCAAGTTACCTTTACTCAAGTGCGTGCAAGCCGCTGAAGCCCAGCTGATGGCAACGCCAAAACCACGCGGCTATTTGCCCATAGACGGAATTGCTGCATACGACGGTGCAGTCAAGGGGTTGGTATTTGGTCAAGACAGTGAGCCTGTGCAGTCTGGCCGGGTTGCCACCATTCAAGCCATTGGAGGCACTGGAGGCCTTAAGGTTGGCGCTGACTTTTTAAAGCGCCTAAAGCCCGAAGCCACCGTCATGATCAGCGACCCCAGCTGGGAGAACCACCGCGCTTTGTTTACCGCAGCTGGTTTTCATGTTGAGAGCTACCCCTATTACGACGCGGCCAAGCGTGGCGTGAACTTTGACGGCATGCTGGCAGCGCTTGACAACGCGCAGGCCGGCACAGTTGTTGTGCTGCACGCCTGCTGTCACAACCCAACTGGTTATGACATCAGCCCAGACCAATGGGCGCAAGTGGTGCAAGTCGTTAAAGACCGCGGCCTGGTCGCTTTTTTAGACATGGCCTACCAAGGCTTTGGCTACGGCATTACCCAAGACGGCGCAGCCGTGCAGCAATTTGTGACTGCAGGCCTTAGCTTTTTTGTAGCCACCTCTTTTTCCAAAAGTTTCAGCTTGTACGGCGAACGTGTGGGGGCTTTGAGCTTGCTGTGCACCGACAAACCCGAAGCTGACCGTGTGTTGAGTCAGCTTAAAACCGTTATTCGTACCAACTACTCCAACCCTCCCACGCACGGCGGCGCAACTGTTGCGACCGTATTGGGCACGCCTGAGTTGCGTGAGCTGTGGGAGCAAGAGTTGACTGAGATGCGCGAACGCATCAAGGCCACACGACAGCAGCTGGTGGACGGCTTAAAAAACGCAGGTGTCGAACAAAACATGGGCTTCATTACCAGCCAAATTGGCATGTTCAGCTACTCCGGACTGAGCAAAGATCAAATGGTGCGTCTGCGCAACGAGTATGGTGTCTACGGCACAGATACAGGGCGCATGTGTGTGGCGGCGATCAACAGCGGCAACTTGGCATACGTGTGCAAGTCCATAGCGGCTGTTTTATAAGCAGTCACTCACACAATACGTCAGCCGTCTCACAGCCTGGGACATCCATGTCGCCATTCGACTGGTCATCCGCCGCTTAGCCTGTTATATTGCACTGCAGCATTTATTATTAAAGGGTCCGCATGCTATATCAAATTTACGACGCGCAACGAGCCCTCATGGAGCCTTTTGCAGAGTTTGCCCAAGCCACCGCAAAGCTGTATGCAACGCCAACATCCCCTTTGAGTACAACGCCCTTGGCGCAGCGCATGGCAGCTGGCTACGAGCTGTTGTACCGCTTAGGCAAAGACTACGAGAAGCCTAGTTTTGGCATTCAAACCCTTGAAATTGAGGGGGCTGAAATTGTCATTAACGAGCGCGTTGTCACTGACAAACCTTTCTGCGAGCTGCGTCACTTCAAGCGCTTCACTGACAACGAAGCAACTTTATCTGAGATGGCAAGCCAGCCAGTTGTGCTGATTGTGGCCCCGCTGTCGGGGCATTACGCCACACTCCTGCGTGACACGGTTAAATCCATGCTCAAGAGCCACAAGGTGTTTGTGACCGATTGGCGCAACGCCCGCTTGGTGCCTCTGGAAGAAGGTGAATTTCACCTCAGTGACTACGTCAACTACATCCAAGAGTTTATCCGTGACTTACAAGCCCAGTACGGCGATTGCCATGTCATGAGCGTGTGCCAACCAACCGTGCCTGTGCTGGCTGCCGTGTCACTGATGGCAACACGCGGCGAACAACTGCCCCTGTCCATGACCATGATGGGCGGTCCAATCGACGCACGGCGCAGCCCGACTGCAGTTAACACATTGGCTACAGACCGCAATTTAGCCTGGTTTGAAAACAATGTCATTTACCCCGTACCCACCACATTTGCTGGTGCAGGCCGGCGTGTGTACCCGGGGTTTTTGCAGCACACTGGTTTTGTAGCCATGAACCCGGACCGCCACGCACAAAGTCATTACGACTACTTCAAACAGCTCATGAAAGGCGATGACGCCAGCGCCGAGGCTCACCGCAAGTTCTACAACGAGTACAACGCTGTGCTCGACATGGACGCTGATTACTACCTAGAAACCATAGACGTCGTATTCCAACAGTTTAAGTTGGTAGAGGGCACATGGGATGTAACCAACCCACAAGGCAAGCTCGAGCGCGTTCGCCCAGCAGACATCAAGGGTTGTGCGCTGTTGACCATAGAGGGTGAGTTAGACGACATTTCAGGCTCAGGTCAAACCGAAGCTGCTCATGGCTTGTGCTCTGGTATTGCCGCTAACAAACGCCGCCACATTGAAGTCGAAGGTGCAGGGCATTACGGCATCTTTAGTGGGAGCCGGTGGCGCAATGTGGTGTACCCAGAAGTAGAGGCTTTTATCAAGTCAGCGCAAAGCAGCCACGTGGTCGCAGGAAACAGCGCCAAACAGCAGATGGCCAATGCACCGAAGCATGATGTAGCCAACCAAACAAAGACCTCCAAATCAGCTGCGCCCAACACGTCTAAGGCGATGGCAACCAAGCCGACATCAAAAGCTATTACAAAACAGGTTGCGAAACCGGTTGTAAAGCCAGCGACCCCGCCCGCAGCTGCCTCCAAAGCAGCAACACGCAAGCGCGCCACTTAAACACTGGTGAACTTGAGTTATGCAGGACCTAGTCGCACGTATCCACCAAGCGTTGCCGCAAACACAGTGCTCACGCTGCGACTACCCGGATTGCTTGTCCTACGCGCGGGCCATAGCCAGCGGGGAGGCGGACATTAACCAATGCCCGCCCGGCGGCGAAGAAGGCGTCAGCCGCTTGGCGAAGATCACTGGGCAAGCTGTTCGCCCTCTCAACGACAACAATGGCTTTGAAGGACCAGTGACTGTAGCCATCATTGATGAAGCTTGGTGTATAGGCTGCACACTGTGCATCAAGGCTTGTCCAGTAGACGCCATTGTAGGTACCAACAAGGCCATGCACACAGTCATTGAAAGCGCTTGCACAGGCTGCGAGCTGTGCATTCCAGCCTGCCCTGTTGACTGCATCAACTTAGACAGCGTCTCGGGTCAGCAAACTGGGTGGCAAGCATGGAGCGCAAGCCAAGCCGATACGGCGCTGAGCCGTTACACCGCTAGGCAAACAAGACTTGCTCGTGAAGACGCAGAACACAACGAGCGCTTGGAGGCAAAGGCGCAATCAAAATTGGTCGATGTGGGCGCTGCCAGCCATTACACAGACCCGGCTGTGCTGGACAGCAAGCGCGCAGTCATAGAAGCTGTATTGGCCCGAGCAGCGGCTAAGCGAGCCGCACAGACCAAATAAGTCACATGCTTTTATAGGCTTTCAGCTTGTAAGTCCCAAGGCTTAGAACGTACATTTTTATACAGCATAGTCTGCTTCAGCCTTGCCGCCTGTGGTTTGTTCGTCATCGCCCAACACACGGTCACGAGCCATTTGACGAAGCAAGTGACGCTCACCAGTTGTTAACGGGCGGTGCATGGCATCTCGCCCTGCAGCCAATAAACTGCGGTCAATTTCTTGCGGTAAACCACGTGACTGCGGCACCAGCGATTTCAAGTCCTCGCGCTCGTAGCTGTCTGATTTGTCCCACCACGTATCAACCACCTCTTGCATGGTCGTGCGGGCATCACCCACTGGCTGCTGCATGTCAACGCTGGCAGCGGCTGGCGACTTGCCCTCACCCATTGCTGTACTTAACTCAGCGCCCGTCACCACGACACGCCTGTCAGCAGCACGAAGCAAACGTGACCAATCTGGATCTGACTGTTGCAATTTATAAAACTGGTGCACGCTCTCGTCACACAACAAGTGCACGCGCAGACCACGCAAACGGGTGGCATCAATGGCGCCAATGAGACGCTCGTCGTCTGAGGCAATCAACACATGTGTGCAAGCATTGTTGGCACTCAGCGCGTCTAAGTCTCTCATCATTGCAGCCAACACAGGTCCGCTTTCGTCGGCATTGTCAGCCGCCACCAGCCGCAAGCATTGGTCGTCTACCAACATGTTGTCATCGACCTCTGCGTACCAGTAAGTGCGCATCAACTGGGCATAAACGCCAGCGGCCGGCATCGCTTGAGCCAACAAGGCAGATACTGCATTGCGGTTGTAGTGCGTTTTGGAATTGCCCGTACCAGTCAGCCACGACAAAAAGCGGGCATCGACCAAGGCCACACAGGTGGGCAATGTGTGACGAGGTTGTTGGCTGTGGTTAAAAGGGCTGTGCATGCGCGGCGTACGGCTTGAGGTGGTGGTGTTATCCATGTCGGTCTGATATCAGGAAATAGCTGCAGGCGTTGACAGTGCGCTTGCTAAAAGGGGAAATATTTTTAGTATTAGTGTATGTCACCGCCAGTGTAACGACATATTCCACACACAACTTGACCGAGCCCTATGGAGCAGACAATTATTTAACCTGGATGGGCCGCCAAGGCAGCAAACGCATGCACCACAGCCAATGGGGCTTGCACCAACTCAATCAACACACCCTCACCTGCAATGGGAAATTCCGCACTGGCTTTGGGGTGCAAAAAACAAATATCAAAGCCTGCTGCACCAGGTCTTATGCCGCCTGGTGCAAAACGAACACCGTGAGCACCGAGCCATGCAACTGCTTGAGGCAAATCGTCAATCCACAAACCAACGTGGTTGAGCGCCGTGTTGTGAACAGCTGGTTTTTTGTCTGGATCTATGGGCTGCATCAGATCTACCTCCACCTGAAAGGCACCTGCGCCCATGACACAGATGTCTTCGTCAACGTTTTCACGCTCACTTTGAAACGTACCAGTTACCTCCAAGCCCAGCATGTCAACCCACAGGGTGCGCAGCTTGGCTTTATCTAGAGCGCCAATGGCGATTTGCTGAATGCCCAGGACTTTGAACGGCCTAGAGATTGAATGCGGTGATGGGGCAGTTGGAGAGATCATGGCTCAGCGCTTACTCAAACTCAACAATAGATTGGTCAACCACCAAGGACTCGCCGACCGAGGCCAATACCTTGGAGACCACGCCGTCAGCTGCAGCAAACAACACGTTTTCCATTTTCATGGCCTCAATGACTGCCACACGCTCACCTGCTTGCACTTTTTGCCCGACTTTCACGGCCACATCGACCAACAAGCCTGGCATAGGGGACAGCACGTACTTGCTCAAATCTGGCGGCGCTTTGAACGGCATCATGGCGTGCAACTGCGCCATGCGCGGCGAAACCACCATGACTTCAATTTTGGAACCGTTGTGCTGCACCACGAGCGCCAAAGCGTTGCGCTTGGTGCCGCGGTCCACCTGGGCCGTAAACGACTGCTCGTTGCAAAACCCTGTGATCAGTGCGTCGCTGATGCGCGAGTCCGAACTGATGGCATAGCACTTGGCATCAATGGTGACTTGCGCAACGCCGATTTGGCCAGTCACTTCGTCAATATGCACCTCTACTGTGCGGTGCTTACCGGCGCTGTCCAGCACAATGGCGGCGTAGTCACAGCCCACGTCTACACCGTAACCCGGTAACTGACCCGTAAGTTGGGCCGTGCGCTCGCGTGACTTGCGACGCACGAAGGCCGCCAGCGCTACCAAAAAGTTGGGATCGTCGTGTGGCACATCTTCGGCTTTGAAACCCTGCGCATAATGCTCGGCGATAAAACCCGTGTTGAAATCGCCACTTTTAAACTTCTCGTGTGCCAGCAAGGCGGATTGAAAAGGAATATTAGAACTGACACCACGAATGACAAAACCATTGAGCGCATCGCGCATTTTATCTATGGCATCTGCACGGTCAGTGCCGTGCACAATGAGTTTGGCAATCATAGAGTCGTAGTACATGGGAATTTCGCCGCCATCGTACACACCCGTATCCACACGAACGCCAAAATTGGCACTGGTATCGCCTTGCCACATGGTTTGGGTGGGCGGGGCAAATCTCACCAACCTGCCTGTGCTGGGTAAAAAGTTACGGAAAGGGTCTTCAGCGTTGATGCGGCACTCCATCGCCCACCCCTCACGCTTAACATCGGCTTGCTGAAGAGGCAAGGGCTCACCTGCAGCCACCCGAATCATCAGCTCAACCAAATCTAAACCCGTGATGCACTCAGTGACAGGGTGTTCAACTTGCAAGCGGGTGTTCATTTCCAAGAAGTAAAAGTCTTGGTCTTTACCCACCACAAATTCAACGGTACCCGCACTTTGATAGTTCACCGCTTTGGCCAAGGCCACGGCTTGTTCCCCCATGGCTGTGCGTGTGGCATCTGTGATGAATGGCGACGGTGCTTCTTCAATGACCTTCTGGTGGCGACGTTGTATCGAGCATTCGCGCTCGTTGAGGTATAGGACGTTGCCTTGAGAGTCGCCTACTATTTGAATCTCAATATGGCGTGGCTCTTGCACGAATTTCTCAATAAAAATTCTGTCGTCACCAAAGCTGTTGAGCGCCTCGTTGCGGCAACTGGCAAAGCCCTCCAACGCCTCTTGGTCATTGTTGGCCACACGCAAGCCCTTACCGCCCCCGCCTGCACTGGCTTTGATCATCACTGGATAGCCAATGTCTTTGGCAATTTGTACGGCTTTTTCTGGCGACTCAATGGCGTCGTTCCAACCCGGTATGGTGTTAACACCAGCGGCCAAGGCTAATTTTTTAGATGCAATTTTGTCACCCATGGCGGCAATGGCTTGGTACTTAGGGCCAATGAAGGCAATGCCATTGGCTTCAACTGCTTTTGAAAACGCCTCGTTCTCGCTCAAAAAACCGTAGCCTGGATGCACCGCTTGTGCGCCTGTATCTTTACAAGCTTGGATGATGACATCGCCCAGCAAGTAGCTTTCACGGCTGGGCGCGCCGCCAATGCGCACGGCCTCGTCAGCCATGCGGACATGGCGTGCGTCTTTGTCAGCATCTGAGTACACGGCCACTGTGGCAATGCCCATTTTTTTAGCGCTAGCGATAATACGGCACGCAATTTCGCCACGGTTGGCGATCAGTATTTTGGTAAACATATATATATTTTCTTTGAATAGACTTAAGCCAACACCGACGTTACAGCGGTATGTTGCCGTGTTTACGCCAAGGGTTTTCGACCTTTTTGTCTTTCAGCATGACCAAGCTTCGACATATGCGTTTGCGCGTGTTGTGCGGCAAAATAACATCGTCAATGTAGCCACGGCTGGCCGCCACAAAGGGGTTGGCAAACCTGGCCTTGTATTCCGCCTCTTTGGCTGCCAGCTTATCGGGGTCACCTTTGTCTTCGCGGAAGATGATTTCCACGGCACCCTTGGCCCCCATCACTGCAATTTCGGCTTGCGGCCACGCGAAGTTCACATCGCCACGCAGGTGTTTAGAAGCCATCACATCGTATGCACCGCCATAGGCTTTGCGGGTTATAACGGTTATTTTTGGCACTGTCGCTTCAGCGTATGCGTAGAGCAATTTGGCACCGTGTTTGATGATGCCACCAAATTCTTGAGTAGTGCCAGGCATGAAACCCGGCACATCAACCAATGTCAGCAACGCAATATTGAAGGCGTCACAAAAACGCACAAAACGGGCTGCTTTGACAGAGCTTTTAATATCCAAACAACCTGCTAAGACCAAGGGCTGGTTGGCCACTACGCCAACCGTTTGACCATCCATGCGCGCAAAACCAATGATGATATTGGCGGCGTAGTCAGGCTGCAACTCAAAGAAATCACCGTCGTCCACCACCTTGGTGATCAGCTCTTTCATGTCGTAGGCTTTGTTGGGGTTGTCTGGCACCAAGGTATCTAGGCTTTCAATCACGCGGTCAGCTGGGTCACCGCTGGGGCGAACAGGCGCTTTCTCTCGGTTAGACAATGGCAAGTAGTTGTACAAGCGGCGCAGCATCAGCAACGCCTCCACATCGTTGTCAAATGCCAAGTCAGCCACACCGCTTTTCGTGGTGTGCGTGAGTGCCCCGCCCAGCTCTTCGGCTGTCACGGTTTCGTGGGTCACAGTTTTGACCACATCAGGACCAGTCACAAACATATAAGAGCTGTCTTTAACCATGAAAATAAAGTCTGTCATGGCCGGGCTGTAGACAGCACCACCAGCTGAGGGCCCCATGATCATTGAGATCTGCGGCACCACACCGCTGGCCATGGCGTTGCGCTGGAACACTTCTGCATAGCCGCCTAAGGACGCAACACCTTCTTGTATACGCGCACCACCAGAATCGTTCAGGCCAATCACAGGCGCGCCGACTTTCATGGCCTGGTCCATCACCTTACAAATTTTCTCCGCATGGGCCTCAGACAAAGCACCGCCAAACACTGTGAAATCTTGGCTGTACACAAACACCAAACGCCCGTTGATCATGCCGTAGCCAGTCACCACCCCATCCCCTGGGATTTTCTTGTCTTGCATGCCAAAGTCTGTGCAGCGGTGCTCGACAAACATATCCCACTCTTCGAACGTACCAGCATCTAACAACACCTCTAAGCGCTCTCTGGCTGTGAGTTTGCCTTTGGCGTGTTGCGCTTCAATGCGTTTGGCACCACCACCTTGGCGCGCTGACTCGCGCGCAAGTTCTAATTGTTTAACGATTGTTTGCATGTTGCACAGCTCTCTATTTCAATCAAATTTTGGGGGGACAGCAGGCGCGCGCGTCGCTGCTGTCAATAACTGTCTCGCGGCAACCGATGCAGGCACATGGCCCAACACCACCGCAGCGGTTAACTCGTCTAATTGCTCACGCACAGCTGCGTGTGTTGTAAAGGCCTGAATCAAGCCGCTTTGTATGCGCTCCCACATCCAAGACTTGGCTTGGCTGGCGCGACGCGCAGCCATACGACCCGTGAGCTTTTGTTTCATTTTAAAGTCCTGCACCAGCTCCCAAAACTCTGGTACACCCGTGCCCATTAGCGCGCTCATCTGCATGACTGTGGGTTGCCACTGTATGTTGCTGTGCGCCATGTTGTCGGTATTGCCATGCAGGCCGAACATGCGCAGCGCGCTGCTGATCTGCGCTTGAGCGCGGGTCGCGGCCAGGCCATCAATGTCGGCCTTGTTGATGACCACCAGGTCTGCCAACTCCATCACACCCTTTTTGATAGCCTGCAAATCGTCACCTGCATTGGGTAATTGCAGCAACACAAACATATCGGTCATGCTGGCGACAGCCGTCTCGCTTTGACCGACACCCACCGTTTCGACAATCACAACGTCGTACCCGGCTGCCTCGCACACCAGCATGGCCTCACGTGTTTTTTCTGTCACACCACCCAAGGTTCCACTTGAGGGGCTTGGCCTGATGAAAGCCTGCGGGTGAACAGACAAGTACTCCATGCGCGTTTTATCGCCCAAAATACTGCCACCAGATACGGTTGACGACGGGTCTACCGCCAGCACTGCCACACGCAGACCTTGCGCAATGAGGTACAAGCCCAGAACTTCAATAAAGGTACTTTTACCCACACCCGGCACGCCACTCATGCCAATTCGCAGGGCACTGCCTGAGTGCGCTAGCAGGTTGGTGAGCAAGTCATCGGCTTGCGCACGGTGATCAGTGCGTGTGGATTCAAGCAAAGTAATGGCTTTGGCCATGGCGCGGCGCTGCGCCATAGGCTGACCAACCAGTATCGTGTCTAACAACGCACTCATGATGTGTATGTAAAGCTGGCGGGCTGGTGGCGTTTAGGCCAGTGCACGCTTGATATGCTCTAACACGTCTTTTGCGCTGGCTGGAATAGGCGTGCCAGGACCGTAAATGCCCTTCACACCAGACTCATACAAAAAGTCGTAGTCTTTGCGCGGAATAACACCCCCCACAAACACAATGATATCGTCTGCGCCTTGGAGCTTGAGTTCGGCGATGATGGCCGGCACCAAGGTCTTATGACCAGCGGCCAGTGTAGACACGCCCAGCGCGTGCACGTCGTTCTCGATGGCTTGGCGCGCGCACTCTTCAGGTGTTTGAAACAACGGTCCCATGTCCACGTCAAAGCCTAGGTCTGCGAAAGCAGTAGCCACCACTTTGGCCCCACGGTCATGCCCGTCTTGACCCAACTTGGCGATCATCACACGCGGACGACGACCTTGATCTATGCCGAATTGATTGATTTCCACCTTTAAAGCATCCCAACCTTCAGCCGAGTCATACGCCGCGGCATACACACCCGTCACCTTTTGTGTATCCGCGCGGTGACGGCCATACACGTGCTCTAGGGCGTCGCTCACCTCACCAACGGTGGCGCGCAAACGCATGGCGTCAATCGCAAGGGCCAACAAGTTGCCCTCACCACTGTCTGCAGCCTGTGTCAGCGCCGATAAGGCCACAGCAACTGCGGCGCCATCGCGCGTAGCTTTGATGGTGTTGAGTTGCGCAATTTGCTGGTCACGCACCTTCACGTTGTCAATTTCAAACGTATCAACATCGTCTTCTGTTGCGAGCTTGTATTTGTTAACGCCCACAATCACGTCTTTGCCAGAGTCAATTCGCGCCTGCTTTTCGGCTGCACTGGCTTCAATTTTGAGTTTGGCCCAGCCGCTGTCAACAGCTTTAATCATGCCACCCATGGCATTCACTTCCTCAATGATGGCCCATGCTTTATCGGCCATTTGCTGGGTCAAGGACTCCATCATGTAAGAGCCAGCCCACGGGTCCACAACGCTGGTGATATGCGTTTCTTCTTGCAAAATAAGTTGGGTGTTGCGGGCAATCCGCGAGCTGAAGTCCGTGGGCAACGCAATAGCCTCGTCAAAACTATTGGTATGCAGGCTTTGCGTGCCACCAAACACAGCGGCCATAGCTTCAACTGTTGTGCGCACCACGTTGTTATGGGGGTCTTGCTCGGTCAGCGACCAACCAGACGTTTGACTGTGCGTGCGCAGCATGAGACTTTTGGGGTTGACTGCACCAAAACCTTGCATAATGCGGCACCACAGCAGCCTTGCTGCGCGCATTTTGGCAATTTCTAAATAGAAATTCATGCCCACGGCCCAAAAGAAACTTAAACGCGGCGAAAAGTCATCGACGTTTAAGCCTTTGGCAACAGCGGTTTTAACGTACTCGGCCCCGTCGGCCAGTGTGAATGCCAACTCCAGTGCTTGGTTGGCACCTGCTTCTTGCATGTGGTAGCCAGAGATTGAAATCGAATTAAAGCGCGGCATCTGGGTGGCGGTGTGCTCAATGATGTCGCCAATGATGCGCATACTGGGCTTGGGTGGATAGATGTAGGTGTTGCGCACCATGAACTCTTTAAGAATGTCATTTTGTATGGTGCCAGACAACTGCGCTTGGGACACGCCTTGCTCTTCACCCGCCACCACGAAGGCCGCCAATACTGGCAGCACGGCACCATTCATGGTCATAGACACGCTGACGTTGGCCAGATCAATCCCGCCAAACAACACCTTCATGTCTTCAACACTGTCAATGGCAACACCCGCTTTGCCCACGTCACCAGTGACGCGAGGGTGGTCGCTGTCGTAGCCTCTGTGCGTGGCTAGGTCAAAGGCCACACTGACGCCTTGGCCACCTGCAGCCAACGCTTTTTTGTAGAAGGCGTTGGACTCTGAAGCTGTAGAAAATCCGGCATATTGGCGAATGGTCCACGGTCTCACTGCGTACATGGTAGCCTGCGGGCCGCGTATAAACGGGGCAAAACCAGGCATGGTGTTGGCATGGGGTAAATGCGCAACGTCCTCAGCCGTGTACAGCGGCTTCACCGCAATACCCTCAGGGGTATGCCATGTCAAACTCTCTAGCGGTTTGCCTTTGAGCGACTGTGCCGCGGCGGCTTGCCAGTCGTCCAAGGAAACGGTTTTAAATTCTGGGGCTGTAGATGTGTACTTGGTCATGATTGCAATGCTGATTCAACTGGTATTATTCTATATGATTCATAATTATTAATGCAAAATTAAGTTTGCCACATGCGCTGTGACCATACCCTCTGTTGCCCTCAAGAGCGACTACAGACCAACCTCTCTAGCCTAAGCCCACTTGGTTTTTACTGCTACTCCCACCCGCTAGCAACTGCGCCTATATGTCATTTCTTGCTTTGAAACAACGTGCCTTGTACCTTGACGTGGCAGAGCTCATGCGGCAGCGCATTTACAGCCGCGCATTAGCACCTGGCGAGTGGATTGACGAGTTGCGCATAGCCGAGGAACTAGGCATCAGCCGCACGCCCCTACGAGAAGCGCTTAAAGTGCTGGCCAGCGAAGGCTTGGTCACTATGAAAGTACGCCGTGGCGCTTATGTCACTGAGGTATCAACGCAGGACTTGCGGCAAGTGTACGAACTGCTCTCGCTGCTGGAGAGCGACGCAGCCGCCGTTGTGGCCTGCAGCGTTGATGCCGTTGGCAAGACACAACTCAAGGCGCTGCACCAAACGCTGATCAAGGCCGCCAACAACACAGATAAGTTTTTTGAGGTGAATGAGCAGTTTCACATGCGCGTGCTTGAGCTCGCCAACAACCGCTGGCGAATCCAGGTGGTGAATGACCTGCGCAAGGTGATGAAGGTCAATCGCCAAACGTCTTTACTCAAGTCGGGGCGGGTTCAGGCCTCGCTGCAAGAGCATCAGGCTGTTGTAGATGCCATATGCCGCAACGACGCAGCAGCCGCTGGTGCCGCGATGCGGGCGCACTTTGACAATGGGTTGGCAGCTGCGCAATAGTGCCGTTAAAGACCAGCGGCTAAACCCGCCTTGTTATCTGCTTCCCAACGCGCCTTTTTGGCATCCCAATCAGGGTCTTCGTACACCCTAGCGCTGTCGTAGCTGGACTTGGGTTGCAAGTCAGGCGACAGAGCCTCACGGCCATCAAATACAAAACAATCACCCGTGTAGTGGGCACCGCCTACCTCTTCAAAGTACTTGAGAATGCCGCCCTCTAGCTGAAGCACATTGTCCAGTCCCATCTCGCGCATAAAAATAGCACCCTTTTCGCAGCGAATACCACCAGTGCAAAAGCTCACTACGGTCTTGTCTTGCAATTCGGTCCTGTATTGGGCCAAGGCCGTTGGGAACTCTGTAAATTTGGTGATGCGCCAATCAATTGCATGATTGAATGTGCCGTAATCCACTTCAAATGCATTGCGCGTATCCAACATGACCACGGGCCTACCACTGTCATCATGACCTTGGTCTAGCCAACGCTTCAAAGTTGCAGGGTCTACACCAGGCGCTCGTCCAGATGCCGGGTGAATAGCCGGGTGGTTCATGCGTATGATTTCATGTTTAAGCTTTACCAAAAACCGCCTAAAAGGCTGTTTATCACTCCAGCTTTCTTTCCATATCAGATCCGAAAAACGAGCGTCTGTTTGAAGATCGGTCAAAAAAGTACGCAGCAAGCCAGCACCGCCTGCCAAAAACATGTTGATGCCTTCAGGCGACAACAAAATCGTGCCGCGCAGCTGCGCCTGCTCTGCTCGGTCATTGAGTAGGTCGCGCAGGCCTTCCCTGTCGACGATATCAACAAACTTGTATGAGGCAATATTGAGTATGTGTTTCACGGTGTTCATTTTAAAGCGTAAAAGGACACACTTTTACAGGGCTAGCCCTGGCTTCAGAGTGCTTTGAGACATATTAAAAAACACAACAAGCGGCCACATTAAGGACTATCAGCAGCTAACCAACGTTTGCCAAGCTTGAACTGGCCTGATCAGGTGCCTGCATACCGACAAACGCTTGGGCCATGGACCATACCTCTCGAGGCGGCAACGGCTTTAGCTTGTGGTTGCTCCACACTTGACGCCAATAGCGCGAGCCACGCAAGCCGTGGCGAAGGCCAAGCATGTGTCTGGCGATGGCATACCATGGACACCCGTCCTCTGCCGCAGCCTGTTCCATGTAATCGACCATTGCGAGCTCGACCTCTTCTCTGGTCAAGGTGGTGGGCGCCTCACCAAAAAATTCATGATCCCACTCGGTCAGCAGCCAAGGGTTGTAATAAGCTTCACGCCCGAGCATCACCCCATCAACATGCTGTAACTGGCTGTGCATGTGCTCGCCCGAGGTAATGCCACCATTGATCGCAATGGTCAAATTCGGGAAGTCTTGCTTGAGCTTGGCCACCAACTCATAGCGCAGCGGCGGGACTTCGCGGTTTTGCTTGGGCGACAAGCCTTGCAACCAAGCATTGCGGGCATGCACGATAAACACCTCGCAGCCTGCATTGGCGACCGTACCCACGAAATCACGCACAAACTCATAACTGTCTTCGGTATCAATGCCAATGCGGTGCTTGACAGTCACAGGCACGTCAACCACATCGACCATGGCCTTCACACAATCAGCAACCAATACGGGCGTCGCCATCAGGCATGCCCCAAACGCACCGCGCTGCACCCTGTCGCTTGGACACCCACAATTCAGATTGATTTCGTTGTAACCCCAATCTTGACCCAGCTTGGCTGCCACGGCTAAATCATCAGGGGTACTGCCACCTAGTTGCAAAGCAACGGGGTGTTCTTGAGCGTTGAAGCGCAAATGTCGACCCACATCGCCATGGGTGAGCGCGCCAGTGGTGACCATCTCTGTGTACAGCAATGTGTGCTGTGACAACAAGCGGTGAAAGAAACGACAGTGCCTGTCTGTCCAGTCCATCATGGGCGCAACGGACACACGCCATGGGCTGTATGTGTGCTGGGTGTGTATGGTGCGCTTGGGCATGGGCAAGGTTGTAGACATGTGTGTATTATCCCAGCGCGTGGACAAGCACTTTAATGCAGCGGATTTTTAAAAGACTCTGGCACCAGCACAGGCATCACATCAATGCCCTCTTCCACCAATTCAATGGCCTGTTCGCGTGACGCTTGACCACGAATGGCTTTCGGCGCTGTCTCGCCGTAGTGCATGGCCCGGGCTTGATCTGCAAATTTATTGCCTACGTCTTCTGTATTGTTCCAAACTTCGCGCATCACTGCCAAGACCTCCGCCTGCAACGCCCTGCTCGGAGCCGGCAACACATGACTGGGTGCTTGGGTTACTTCGGTTGATGAGCTGACTCCATCAGCAGTTGAGACGTCAACTGCAGTCGGCTCAAGCTGTTTCATATTGTCAGAATTTTGAACATCTTGCAAAGATTTGCGTAAGTTCAAGCGTGGCGCGCTGAGTTTTTTCGCAACCGATGCACTGTTGCATGTGGGGCAAGACAACAAGCCACGTTGCAGTTGATCTTGGTAGTTGTGCTCGCTGCCAAACCAGCCTTCAAACACATGTCCTGAATCACATTGCAAGTCCAATACTTTCACGCCAGCTCACTCCAAACCAAAGGCCAAGAACCACTCACAACATGCTGCAACCACAGCATACCTGCCAAGGTTTTGGCGTCTGTTATGCGGCCATCACCAGCCATCACCAGCAAGTCGGGCAGCGTTGCCGCACACACATCGAGCAACTCACCCTCATCGAGTGACGGCTCACCCATAACAATGCCTTTGGCAAAGACAACATGAATGACCTCGTTGGAGTAACCAATACACGGGTGTATGCGTGTGGCCACGGCCCAATGCGTGGCAAGGCAACCTGTTTCTTCGCGCAGCTCACGGGCGGCGCATGGCAACACACCTTCGTCGAGGTCAAGTTTGCCAGCAGGAAATTCAAATAAACTGTGCGCCACCGCGTGACGGTATTGACGCTCTAAGAGCACACGGCCATCATCTAACAAAGCCACCACCATCACAGCGCCAGGGTGCAAAAGATACTCACGCCTGGCGTGTAGACCGTTGGGTAAACTAACTTGGTCGCGCACCATGTGCAAGAAATCACCACTGACAAGTGGTGTCGATTGGGTGGTTTGCTCGCGCAAATGTGCATCGCCCGCAGGCAACACCAACGCATCAGGTAGTGAAGCCGTCATGGCCAGCACAGCGGCTTAACGCCGCCACAAATACTGGTAAACGAATCCGGGAAAGGCAAGCGTCATGAACAAAAAAGCCGTTAAAGCGTAAAACTCCCAGCTTTGCGAGGCATTTTGACCAAGGTTGTATTCCAAACCCATGCCGATAGAGCCAACCACCACATACATCACAACCAACTCAAGCAAACGCCACTGCAAACCTTTGCGGCTTGTAGCGTCACGCTTTGGTAGCAACGCCAACCAGCGGTTGTTGAGAAAGGGGACATTTGCAAGCACAGCGGCTACGGCAATGATCAGCCAGACAGAATTGGTGTTATCCATAACGTGTAGAGGCTGTCTTTAGACCAGAAGTTCCACAATGGCGTGGGTACAAATAGCCATCAAACCACTGGGCAAAATACCCAAGGCCAACAAACTCAAGCCATTGAGAGAGAGCACAAAGCGGGCATCAGCGTTGATCTCAATGGTGTCTTGCACTTCAGGGACATCAAAGTACATGAGTTTGACAATGCGTAGGTAGTAAAACGCACCGACCAGTGACATAACCACGGCAAAGACGGCGAGATAAATGTATATTTCTTGACTAGATGCCATCAAGGCTTGCAATACCGACAACTTGGCGTAAAAGCCCACCAAAGGGGGCACACCGGCCAGCGAAAACATAGCAGCAGCCAACACACCTGCCATCACAGGGTTGCGCTGGTTCAAACCGGCCAAATCAGACAGCTTGTTGGCTTCCAGCTTGCTGCTGGACAACAACAGCAACACACCGAAGGTAGCCAATGTGGTGAGCACATAAGTCACTATGTAGAACATGGTGGCGCTGTACGCGTTGGCTGTGTTGGCTGTGCTGGCGACGTTATCGGTGAAGCTCACACCAGCCACCAAGCCCAGCAATACAAAACCCATTTGCGCGATAGTCGAAAACGCCAACATACGTTTGATATTGGTTTGCGCAATGGCTGCCAAGTTGCCCACCAGCAAGGAGGCAATGGCCATCACCGCCAGCATTTGCTGCCAGTCAAACGCCAAAGGCAACATACCCTCCACCAGCAAGCGCATGATGATTGCAAAGGCAGCCAGCTTGGGCGCACCAGCTATCATCAATGTTACGGCCGTTGGCGCGCCGTCATACACATCGGGCACCCACATATGGAAAGGAGCCGCACCCAATTTAAAGGCCAAGCCCGCTACAACAAATACAGCACCCAACGCCAAGACGCGGTGGTCGAGCAGGCCCGTCGTGAGTGCTGCAGACACTTCGCCCACGTCTAGCGAGCCTGTCGCGCCGTACAACATTGACAGGCCATACAACATGAACCCACTGGCCATCGCGCCCAACACAAAGTACTTCATCGCCGCTTCAGATGCATTCGCGTCGTCACGGCGCAAGGCTACCAATGCGTAGCTGGACAGGGTTAGCAACTCCAAACCCATGTAAATGACCAGGAAGTTGTGACCGCTGATCATGATGTACATGCCCAGCAAAGCAAACAGCGACAAGCTGAACAGCTCACCACCACGCAGCATGGTGCGATCAAAGGCATATTGCCGCCCGTATATCAGCGTCACCATGACAGCCAGCGAGGCAAAAGCGCGCAGCCAGTTGGACATAGGGTCAGACACCACCATGCCGCCAAAGGCCACAATGGTTTGTCCATTTGCGGCATACATCACATTGAGCAACGTCAGCGCTGCCAAGGTCAACATGGTGGCGATATAAGTGGATGTGCGTTGTTCGCCTTTGACGTTGAGGTCAGCCAACGCAATAACGCAGGTCATGACCAATAGGAAAATTTCAGGGTAAGCAGCGACCCAGCTGAGTTTGTCGATCATGTCGTAGCTCGTGTATTTAAATCAATTTGGTCTGGGCCACATGCTGCAGCAACAACTCAACGGAAGGGTTGATGACATCAGTCATAGGCTTGGGATAAACGCCCATGGCCAATACGGCCACGGCCAATAGGGCCAGCATGACGAATTCACGTGTATTGATATCGGTGAGCTTGGCCACGTTGTCATTGGCCACATCACCCAAATACACACGTTTAACCATCCACAAGGTGTATGCCGCACCAAATATCAAAGCACTGGCAGCACCAAAAGCCACCCAGAAATTGAACTGCACCGCCGCCAAAATAACCATCCACTCGCCCACAAAACCGGCTGTACCAGGCAGGCCTGCGTTGGCCATGGCAAACAACACGGCGAATGCTGCGAACTTGGGCATGGTGTTAGCTACACCACCGTACGAGGCAATTTCACGTGAATGCATGCGGTCATACAACACGCCAATGCACAAAAACATAGCGGCAGATACAAAGCCGTGCGCAATCATTTGCACCACTGCGCCCGTCATACCCAAGTCATTAAAGAAAAAGAAACCAAGGGTCACAAAGCCCATGTGCGCGACAGATGAATACGCTACAAGCTTTTTCATATCGGTTTGGACCATGGCAACCAAACCAACGTACACCACGGCCACCAAAGACAACGTGATCATCAACCAAGCCCACTCGTGGGCGGCGTCTGGTGCAATGGGCAGGGAGAAACGCAAAAAGCCGTAGGCACCAAGCTTCAGCATGATGGCTGCCAACACGGCAGAGCCGCCGGTTGGTGCTTCCACGTGCACATCTGGCAGCCACGTATGCACAGGCCACATAGGAACTTTTACGGCAAAGGCGGCAAAAAAAGCAAAAAAGACAAGGGTCTGCGCGCTGCTACTCAGAGGCAAGTTGTACCAATCAGCCAAGTAAAAACTACCACCAGACTGGTTGTACAAGTAAATAAGCGCCACCAACATCAGCAATGAGCCCAGCAAGGTGTACAAGAAAAACTTGAATGCAGCGTAAATTTTATTTGGACCGCCCCAGCCGCCAATGATCAAATACATGGGGATCAGCGTGGCCTCAAAGAATACGTAAAACAGCATGGCATCTAGCGCTAAAAACACGCCAATCATCAACCCGCTCAGCACCATAAAGGCGGCCATGTACTGGTGCACACGCTGCTCGATGACTTGCCAACCCGCAATCACAACGACCACGTTGATAAATGCTGTCAACACCACCAGCCAGAAAGAGATGCCGTCAACGCCTAGCAAATAGAACATGTTGTAGCGCTCAATCCAAACACTGCGCTCTACCAACTGAAAGCCTGCTTCGCCACTCACAAAACTACTCATCATGGGCACAGTGGCCAACAAACCAGCCAACGACCCGATCAAGGCCACCCACCTCACAGTGGCGGCGTTGCGCTCATTACCAATGAGCAGCAATAAAATACCGAACGCAATTGGCGTCCAAATCGCAAGGCTTAACGAACCCATTTTTTATTCTCCCTTCTTACGCCAGCCAAACGAACACAGTCACCATAGCGAACATGCCCAAAATCATCACAAAAGCATAGTGGTACAAAAAACCACTTTGTGCCCTGCGAACCAGTGACGAAATAAAACCAATCAACTTCCAGCTGGCATTGACCACACCACCCTCAATAACACCTTGGTCACCACCCTTCCACAAGCCTGTACCCAAGAGCCTAGCGCCTCGTGCCAACACGTTTTCGTTAAACCAATCCATGTAGTACTTGTTCTCCATCACCGTAATGATGGGCGCAAACATCCGGGCAAACGCAGCCGGCACGGCAGGATTAACCATGTACATGTAATAGGCCAGCACCACGCCAGACAAAGCAAGCCAGAACGGCGCTAATTGCAGGCCGTGAATGGCCATTGCGCCAGCGCCATTAAAGCCTGCTGCCAACTCAACCATCACGGGGTGTTTGACCGCATCAACAACAATGGCGTCTGCAAAAAAGTTACCGTACAACAACCCATCAATGGTGAAGTAGCCCACCAACACAGAAGGGATGGCCAACAAGATAAGGGGCACAGTTACGACCCAAGAGGACTCATGCGGCTTGTCGGTGTGGCCATGAGCATGATCGCCATGACTTTGGTCGTGGTCATGGGCGTGGTCGCCATGATGTGCATCAGGATTTTGGTCGTAGCGCTCTTTACCGTGGAAGACCAAAAAATACAAACGGAATGAGTACAGAGCTGTAACAAACACACCAGCCAACACCGCAATGTTGGCAAACCCTGCCGCAGGCAAGCTGCTGGCGTGTACCGCCTCAATGATGGAGTCTTTGGAATAGAAACCAGAAAAGAACGGCGTACCGATTAGTGCCAACGAGCCCAACAAAAAGGTGATCCAAGTGATGGGCATGTACTTGCGCACACCGCCCATCCAACGGATATCTTGGTTGTGGTGCAGCCCCATGATCACTGACCCTGCCGCCAAGAACAACAACGCTTTAAAGAAAGCATGCGTCATCAGGTGAAAAACTGCCACTGAGTATGCAGACGCACCCAAGGCCACGGTCATATACCCTAACTGTGACAAGGTGGAGTAAGCCACCACGCGCTTGATATCGTTTTGAATCAGGCCCAGCAGGCCCATAAACAGCGCTGTGATTGAACCAATCACCATAATGAAGTTCAGGGCCGTCTCTGACAGCTCGTACAGTGGCGACATGCGCGCCACCATAAAAATACCAGCCGTCACCATTGTGGCGGCGTGAATCAGCGCAGAAATAGGTGTGGGGCCTTCCATTGAGTCTGGCAGCCACACATGCAATGGGAATTGGGCGGACTTGCCCATGGCGCCCACAAACAAACAAATACCGATCACGGACAACAACAACCAGTCGCTGCCTGGCAGGGTTTGACCGACAAGCGTGTCTGCGATGGCGAAAATTTCTGTGTAGTTCAATGTACCTGTGTAGGCCACAATGAGACCAATACCTAGAATAAAACCAAAGTCGCCAACACGGTTCACCAAAAAGGCCTTCATATTGGCGACCGTAGCCGTTGGGCGTTTAAACCAAAAGCCAATCAGCAAGTAGGACACCAAGCCGACGGCTTCCCAGCCAAAGAACAGCTGCAGCAGGTTGTTGCTCATCACAAGCATCAGCATTGCAAATGTAAACAAGGAAATGTAGGCGAAGAAACGGTTATAGCCTTCGTCTTCGGCCATATAGCCCACTGTGTACAAGTGAACCATCAGTGAGACGAACGTCACCACCACCATCATCATGGCCGTCAGGCCATCGACCATGAAGCCCACCTCCATGCGCAAACTGCCTATGACCATCCACTCGTAAATGGTGTCGTTGAAGCGCGCACCTGCCATCACATCAGACAAGGTCATAACTGACAGAACAAACGCCACCAACACACCTAAAATCGTCACGGTGTGACTGGTGTTTCGGCCAATCAGGTTGCCGCCCAATTTGGTACCACATATTCCAGCCAATAATGCGCCGAATAAAGGCGCCAACGGCACGGCCAGCAACTGGCCAGCAGACAAAATATTACTCATGCTTTGTAGTCTTTTCCTGGCTTAGCCCTTGAGGGCGTTCAGCTCTTGCACATTGATGGTGGACTTGTTGCGGAACAAGAGCACCAAAATGGCCAGGCCAATGGCCGATTCGGCCGCAGCCACAGTAAGAATGAAAAATACGAAAACTTGCCCGTGCATGTCATTCAAGAAGTATGAAAAAGCCACAAAGTTGGTATTCACTGCAAGCAGCATCAACTCAATGGCCATCAGCAGAACAATCAAATTTTTGCGGTTCAAAAATATGCCGATGATGGACAAGGCAAACAATGCCGCGCCCAAGGTCAAAAAGTGGCCTAGTGTCACGCTCATTTGGTTTGCCCCTCATCAGCTGCTGGCAAGTCTGGCACTGTTACAACCGGTACCACTGCATCCATTTTTATAATCCGCAAACGGTCTCGCTTGCGCACTTTGACTTGTTCAGATGAGACCGTATTGCGGGTGTCTTTACGCTCGCGCAGCGTCAACGCAATGGCCGCAATAATGGCCACCAACAGCAACACAGCGGCCGCCTCTAACGGGTACAAGTATTCGGTGTATAGCAAAGTGCCCAACGCATGCGTGTTGGATATCCCTTCGTCAAACACAGGTTGTGGCACACCCGCAAAGCCATCGTTCACAACCGCGGCAATCTCTGCGGCCATCAATGCGCCCACACCTGCGGCCAACGGCAAATTGCGCCAAAAGCCTTTGCGAATGCCTTCAACGTTGATATCCAGCATCATCACAACGAACAAAAACAACACCATCACCGCGCCTAGATACACCAGCACCAATGTGATCGCTAGAAACTCGGCACGCAACAACATCCAAACCATAGAGGCTTGAAAAAAGGAAAGCATCAAAAACAAAGTGGCATGCACAGTGTTGCGAGCGGTCACCACCATAAAGGCGGCGCCCAGCAACACCGCGCTGAACACGTAAAACAAAATTGAGGTTACATCCATGGTGCTTGTCTTTCAGTCGCGCGCTTAGCGGTACTTGGCATCAGCCGCGCGGGCTGCAGTAATGTCTGTCTCGTATTGGTCACCCACGGCCAACAACATGTCTTTGGTGAAATACAAGTCACCACGCTTTTCGCCGTGGTATTCAAGAATGTGAGTCTCCACAATCGAGTCGACAGGACAGCTTTCTTCACAAAAACCGCAAAAAATACACTTGGTCAAATCGATGTCATATCGGGTGGTGCGGCGACTACCGTCATCGCGCACTTCTGATTCAATGGTGATGGCCAAGGCTGGGCACACGGCTTCGCACAGCTTGCAAGCAATGCAACGTTCTTCGCCGTTGTCGTAACGACGTAAAGCGTGCAAGCCACGAAAGCGCGGACTCAGCGGTGTTTTCTCTTCAGGAAATTGCACCGTGACTTTGCCACGGAACATGTATTTGCCTGTGAGCGCCATGCCCTTTAACAACTCGAGCAGCATGAAGCTGGACAGGAAGTCGCGCAAGGAAAAAGCTGACGGCTTGTGTTGTGATGCAACTGCAGTTGACATGTCTAGTTCGCTTTTTTCATTTCCAAATATTCCACGGCGATATCAACCAGCCGCCCACCACCACCAACCAAATCAAGGTCACTGGAATGAAGATCTTCCAACCCAAACGCATGATCTGGTCATAGCGAAAACGTGGGAAAGTTGCGCGCAGCCAAATAAACAGCGACACCACAAAGAACGTCTTAACCGCCAGCCAAATCCAGCCGGGAATAAAACTCAAGATCTCAAGCGGCGGCAACCAGCCGCCTAAGAACAAGTGAACGGTCAGAATGGACACCAGCCACATGGCCGCATACTCGGCCAAAAAGAAGATGGCAAAACCCATGCCTGAGTACTCGACCATGTGGCCAGCCACAATTTCGGCCTCGCCCTCGACCACGTCGAATGGATGGCGGTTTGTTTCGGCCACACCAGAAATCACAAACACAACAAAAATAGGCAACAACGGCAGCCAGTTCCAAGATAGAAAGTTCAGTCCTATGTCCACAGCCATGCCTTTGCCCTGAACAGCGATGATCTCGCTCAAGTTCAAGCTGCCCGACACCATGATCACCACCACCAAGCAAAAACCCATGGCAATTTCGTAACTCACCATTTGAGCCGATGCGCGCAGTGCGCCCAAGAAGGCGTACTTGGAGTTGGACGCCCAGCCAGCGATGATCACACCGTAAACCTCAATAGAAGTAATGGCCATGATCAGCAACACGGCCGCATTGACATCGGCAATCACCAAGTCGGGACCAAAGGGGATGGCCACCCAAGCGGCAAGGGCTGGCATGATGGCCATGACAGGACCCAAACGGAACAAACCTAAGCTGGCGGCGCTGGGATTGATCAATTCTTTGGTGAGCAACTTAATTGCATCTGCTATTGGCTGCAGCAAACCCATGGGGCCAACACGGTTAGGCCCATGGCGCACTTGCATCCAACCCAATAGCTTGCGCTCCCACAATGTGAGATAAGCCACAGCACCCATTAACGGTGCGAGCACAGCTACGATTTTGACCATGCCCCACACTACTGGCCATGCATAAGTCGCCCACCAACTCGCCGCAACCAGGCCAAGACCTGCGGTGTACATGGCTTCAATCATGCAAACATCTCCTGTTTGGCATCCACTGTGTGCTGCAAGGCTGCAGCGCGACGCACCACGCCATCCAGTTCGTAAATACCAGCGACCACGGGGGTCCTCGCCTCAAACGTGGTGTTCAAAGCAGCCTTGGTGGCGTTGCTCAAGTGCCTAGCGTCAACCAAACCTGGCGCCATACCCGTTGAAGCCAACACCTCTTGCGAGGTTTCAAACTGCACACCCGGCACCTCCAACATGTTGCACAGCACACGCAACAGCTTCCATGCAGGACGGGTCTCACCCAAGGGCTTCACCACAGCGTGGAAACTTTGCAACAGGCCTTCGGCATTGACAAAGCTGCCTGAGGTTTCGGTAAATGGAGCGATGGGCAGCATCACATCGGCCACGTCCATGTTCGCCTTAAATGGACTCATGGACACCACCATACCAGCGCTGTCTAACGTGGCTGGCGATGTATCTCTGCCTGGCTCAACATTCAACAACAACAACGCTTTTGTCTTACCAGCCAACATATCACCGGCGTGCATGCCACCCGTTTTGGGCTGTGCGCCGACCAACTGCGCGCCAACAGTGTTGCCCGCCTCAGTCAAATAACCTACGCTTGCACCTGTTTGCGCTGCGATCCAGTTGGCAATGGCCAACAAGCTTGAGGCATTGGCGTGGTGTGCTGCGGCATTGCCCAGCAACATGGCACTGCCCTCACCTAGGCTGGCTGCAATGGCTTTGGCCGCGGCATCTGCTGTGCCTGAAACCGGCGGTGCAAGACCCTTATCGGCGGCCACGGCGGCGGCAACATTGGCCAACAACTGGCCCCATTGCTGAGCCTCGCCGGACAAAAAGTTGCGAACAGGCATTGCCCAATCTGAACCGCCTTTAAACTCGCGAGCAGAAGCGATGACGTCGACCTTGCATCCACTGCGTGCTGCTTGGCGTATACGCTGCGCAAACAGCGGGTGGTCTTTGCGCAAACGGCTGCCAATCACCAGCGCTTGCTTCAAGGTGCTGAGTGAGGCAACAGACCTGCCCAAGTGACGCACACCTTCAAACTCGTTGAACTCCGCATTGCGCAAGCGGTAATCGATGTTGTCGCTTCCGAAGCCACGCATCAGAGTGCCTGCCAACGACAGCTCTTCAACCGTGGCATGCGGGCTGACCAGAAAGCCCACCGCATTGGCACCAAACTCAGACTTGATGTATCTGAGGCCGTTGGCCACATACTCCAACGCAGCCGTCCAATCAACTTCCATCCACACGCCGTCTTGCTTGATCATGGGCGAGGTCAAGCGCTCGTCGCTGTTCAACGCTTCGTAAGAAAAGCGGTCGCGGTCAGAGATCCAGCATTCGTTAACCGCGTCGTTTTCAAACGGCACCACGCGCATAGCTTTGTTGTTTTTAACTTGCACGATGAGGTTGGTGCCTGTGCTGTCGTGGGGGCTAACCGACTTGCGTCGCGATAGTTCCCAGGTCCGCGCGCTGTAACGGAATGGCTTGCTGGTGAGCGCGCCAACCGGACATATATCAATCATGTTGCCTGACAACTCGGAATCAATCGTCTCGCCCAAGAAAACTTCAATCTCAGCGTGCTCACCTCTGTGAGACATACCCAACTCCATGTCACCAGCAATTTCGTCACCGAAACGCACGCAACGTGTGCAATGTATGCATCTGCTCATTTCTTCCATCGCAACAAGTGGACCTACGTCTTTGTTGGACACAACTCGCTTGTCTTCTTCGTAGTGAGATTGACTGCTGCCGTAGCCAACGGCCAGGTCTTGCAACTGACATTCACCGCCTTGGTCACAAATAGGACAGTCAAGTGGGTGGTTGATGAGTAAAAACTCCATCACAGATTGCTGGGCCTGAATCGCCTTGTCGCTCTTGGTGCGCACAACCATGCCTTGCGACACCGGTGTGGCACACGCAGGCATAGGCTTTGGTGCTTTTTCTATGTCAACCAAACACATGCGGCAATTGGCCGCAATCGACAATTTCTTGTGGTAGCAAAAGTGTGGGATATAGGTGCCAGCTTTTTCAGCAGCATGCATGACCATGCTGCCAGCTGGTACTTCTACCTTGTTGCCGTCTAATTCGATTTCAACCATGTGGTGTTACCTGTTTGACCTGTAGTGCTTGTGCGAGGGGGTTATTCACCCGTACCTGGCATGCAAGACTTGTGCGCAATGTGATGCTCAAATTCATGGCGGAAGTGCTTGATCATGGCGCGCACAGGCATGGCAGCAGCATCGCCCAATGCACAAATCGTCCGGCCTTGAATGCCATCGGCCACTCGGTTCAATTGCGCCAAATCACTTTCACGACCCTGGCCGTTTTCAATGCGATCAACCATGCGCCACAACCAACCCGTCCCTTCACGACACGGCGTGCACTGGCCACAACTTTCATGCATGTAAAAGTAAGACAACCTCAGCAAACTCTTGACCATGCACCGCGTGTCGTCCATCACAATCACAGCGCCTGAGCCCAGCATGGACCCGGCTTTCGCAATGGAGTCGTAGTCCATATCGGTGGCCATCATGATGTCTGCTGGCAATACCGGCATAGAAGAACCACCGGGAATAACAGCCTTGAGCGTGCGACCTGGTCGCATACCACCAGCGAGCTCTAGCAACTTGGCAAACGGGGTGCCCAGCGGCACTTCGTAATTACCGGGGCATTGCACATCGCCGCTGACAGAGAAAATCTTGGTGCCGCCATTGTTGGGCTTGCCGCACTCGAGGTAGGCAACGCCACCATTGCGGATAATCCAAGGCACCGCAGCAAATGTTTCGGTGTTGTTGATGGTGCTGGGCTTGCCATACAAGCCGTAGCTGGCAGGAAATGGCGGCTTGAAGCGTGGCTGGCCTTTTTTGCCCTCCAAGGACTCAAGCAGCGCGGTTTCTTCACCGCAAATATAGGCCCCAAAACCATGGAAGGCATGCAGCTCAAAGTCAAAACCGGAGCCGAGAATACCCGTACCCAAATAGCCGCCTGCCCGCGCCTCTTCGATAGCCGTCTCAAAACGCTCGTAGGTCGCAAATATTTCACCATGAATGTAGTTGTAGCCCACAGAGATGCCCATGGCATACGCTGCGATGGCCATACCCTCAATCACGATGTGCGGGTTGTACATCATGATGTCGCGGTCTTTGCAGGTACCAGGTTCACCCTCGTCAGAATTACAAACCAAGTACTTTTGACCCGGGAACTGGCGGGGCATGAAGCTCCACTTCAAGCCCGTGGGAAAACCAGCGCCACCGCGTCCGCGCAATGCGGACTCTTTCATGGTTGCAATGACTTCGTCTTGCGTCATACCAGCGCCACCGTCTTGGCCCAAAATTTTACGCAATGCAGCGTAACCGCCACGCGACTCGTAGTCTTGTAAACCCCAATTCGCACCGGTTAAATCGGCCAGAATGTGCGGCGAAATATGTCGACCATGAAAGCACGACTGGTCACCAGTTGCCTTAAAGTCGGCCAATACGCTGGCCAAATCCATTAAATTGCTCATGCTGTAGCTCCTAGTTTGGAGGCGTCATTCAGCGGGTGCTTGGCAGCTTCGGCCTGCAAGGCCGCCACCATCGCATCCATGCGTGCGTTGCTCATGTTGGAGCACATGGTACGGTCGTTCACCAACATAACCGGGGCATCGGCGCAAGCGCCTAAACACTCGCTTTGCTGCAAAGTGAACAAACCATCAGATGTGGTTTGCCCCATTTTGATACCCAGCTTGATTTCCATGTAATGCAGTGCATCTTGGCCGTTGCGCAGTTGGCAAGGCAAATTGGTGCACACGTTCAACTTGAAGCGCGCCACTGGCGCTTGGTTGTACATGTTGTAAAACGTGGTGACTTCGTGCACAGCCATAGCCGCCATGCCCAAATAATCGGCAATAGCGGCTTCAGTCTCGGGCGATACCCAGCCCTGCTCGTCTTGAACGATGGCCAAGCAAGCCATAACGGCTGAGCGCTTTTGATCAACGGGATATTTTGCAACTTCCTTGTCGAAGCGCATGCGGGTTGAATCCGAAATCATCGGTCAATTTCTCCAAACACAATGTCCATGGTCCCAATGATGGCCACCGCATCAGCCAGCATGTGGCCTCGAGTCAGTTCATCAAGGCCTGCAAGGTGGGCAAACCCGGGGGCGCGAATTTTTAAGCGGTAGGGCTTGTTGGCGCCGTCGCTCACCATGTAAATACCAAACTCACCTTTGGGGTGTTCGACCGCGGCATAAGCCTCGCCCTCTGGAACACGGAAGCCTTCCGTGAATAACTTGAAGTGATGTATCAAGTCTTCCATGTTGGTCTTCATGTCTTCGCGTGAAGGGGGCGCGACTTTGCGGTTGTCCGTGATCACTGGACCAGGGTTGTCTCGCAGCCATGCAGAACACTGCTGAATGATTCGGTTGCTTTGACGCATTTCCTCTACACGCACCAAGTAGCGGTCGTAGCTGTCGCCCTCTACACCAACCGCCACGTCAAAATCCATCTCGGCGTACACGTCATAGGGTTGCGTTTTACGCAAGTCCCAAGCCACACCGGATCCGCGCAACATAGGCCCAGTGAAACCCATGCTGATGGCCCTCTCAGCACTGATTGCACCCACCCCAACCGTACGCTGTTTCCAAATACGGTTTTCAGTGAGCAGCGTCTCGTATTCGTCGATGTAATTCGGGAACTTGGCACAGAAGTCGTCAATAAAGTCCAGCAACGAGCCTTGGCGATTTTCGTTGAGCTTGGCAACGCCTCGGGCATTGCGCACCTTGCTGGCCTTGAACTGCGGCATGGTATCTGGCAAGTCACGGTAGACGCCACCTGGGCGGAAATAAGCGGCATGCATACGCGCGCCAGAAACCGCCTCATACATGTCAAACAGAGACTCACGTTCGCGAAACGTATAAATAAGAATGGTAGATGCACCGCAGTCGTGTGCATGCGCACCCAACCACATCAGGTGGTTCATCACGCGGGTGATTTCAGCAAACATCACACGGATGTATTGCGCCCGGCGCGGCACGTCTAAATCCAGCATTTTCTCAATGGCTAGGCAGTAGGCGTGCTCGTTGCACATCATGGATACGTAGTCCAAACGGTCCATGTACGGCAGCGACTGTATGTACGTCTTGGTCTCGGCCAGCTTCTCGGTAGCGCGGTGTAGCAAACCAATATGCGGGTCAGCGCGTTGCACCACCTCGCCGTCTAGCTCAAGCACCAGGCGCAGCACACCGTGCGCAGCAGGGTGTTGTGGTCCAAAGTTCAGCGTGTAATTTTTAATTTCAGCCATAGGGGTATCCGTTCAACTCAGGGCGGGCAATGCGTTAATTCAAGCCAGCGTAGCTGTCTTCGCGAATGATGCGTGGTGTAATTTCACGCGGCTCAATCGTCACTGGCTGGTACACCACACGGCGCTGTTCAGCGTCATACCGCATCTCAACATGACCTGTAACTGGGAAGTCTTTGCGGAATGGATGACCAATAAAACCATAATCGGTCAAGATGCGGCGCAAGTCCTCGTGCCCTTCAAACATGATGCCGAATAGGTCAAAGGCTTCGCGCTCATACCAGTTGGCAGAATTCCAAATGCGGTTGACAGAAGCCACCACAGGGAAATCATCGTCATCACAAAACACCTTTAAACGGATGCGCTGGTTAAGAGCAACCGAGAGCAAATGCACGGCAACTGCAAAGCGCGGACCTTCGTACTGGCCGTCTTTGTACTCGCTGTAATCAAGACCGCACAAATCCATCAGTTGGGCAAACTGACAATCAACATGGTCACGCAGTTGCAGCGCCACAGCCGGGTAGTCCGCTGGCTTGACATGAATGGTCAGTTCACCAAGGTCGGTACTGCTGCTCACCACGCGCTCGCCCAAAATAGCCAGCACGTTGTTTTTAAGTGTTTCAATCGTCATAGTGCTAACCTTAAACACGCGCAATGGTGTTGGTGCGACGAATTTTTTCTTGCAGCTGAATGATGCCGTACAACAAGGCCTCCGCAGTCGGCGGACAACCTGGCACATACACGTCAACCGGCACAATGCGGTCACAACCACGCACCACTGAATAGCTGTAGTGGTAGTAACCACCACCATTGGCGCATGAACCCATGGAAATGACCCACCGCGGTTCACTCATTTGGTCATACACCTTGCGCAGTGCTGGTGCCATTTTGTTGCACAAGGTGCCAGCCACAATCATCAAGTCGGCTTGACGCGGACTGGCGCGAAACACCTCGGCACCAAAGCGCGCCAAGTCATAACGCGCAGCGCCTGCATGCATCATCTCAACCGCACAGCAAGCCAGACCAAACGTCATCGGCCACAAAGACCCAGTCTTGGCCCAATTCACCAGCGAGTCGTAGTTGGTGGTGATGAAACCTTTTTCTAATACGCCTTCAATGGCCATGTTGCGTGTCCGCCTTTAAACGTTGTTGCAGGAAATGCTGCGGAGAATTGGTGTCGACCAAACGGTGGAAATGGTCATACCTTGCTGGGTTATTCCCAATCCAAAGCACCTTTTTTCCACTCGTACACAAAGCCGACCACCAAGATAGCTAAAAACACTATGACAGCCCAGTAGGCCGTTGCACCCAAGTCTTGCAACACGGCAGCCCAAGGGAAGAGAAAAGCAATTTCTAAGTCGAACAAAATGAACAAAATGGCGACCAGGTAATAGCGTACGTCGAACTTCATTCTGGCGTCTTCAAACGCTTCGAAACCACACTCATAAGGCGAGTTTTTGGCTGCATCTGGGCGATTGGGGCCCAGCAGATAACCTAGCACTTGTGGAATGATGCCCACAGCAATGCCAACTAGCAAAAATAAGATGACGGGAAGGTATTGTTCTAGGTTCATACATCAGGGTCGGGCTGGCAGCGAAGTGCAGGAATAAACCAACACTTCGCTGTGAACTGTGATGGTGCCGTCGGCGAGACTCGAACTCGCACAGCTTTCGCCACTACCCCCTCAAGATAGCGTGTCTACCAATTTCACCACGACGGCATGTGTCTTTGTCTTGCTAAACAGAGGAAAACCTTAGTAAAAGCGCGACCAGACAAGCCTCAGAGTTTACCCTGAAAACAGAACCATTACAGGGCTTGATGCACGCGAACAACTCAATTAAATGGCCTGTTGATATAAGCAACAACTCATATACAGCGAGGTATGTTCATAGGTGCAAGACGCAAGAAAGCCACCTCAAGGGTGGCTTGCTTGAACATCACCAGCAGCAACGCCCGTTCATCGTTTAGCTAACACCTTGAACAGACGTTGGCCGAACGGTTCAACAAACCATCCAACCGACTGCCCAACTGGCCATCAGACTGCCAATGATCCACCCTGCGAACAGCAATAGGCAATTGGCAAACAGGAAAGGGCCAGCAAATCTAGTTGCCTGGGATTGTCTCTGGCTTGGGCGCTACAGCTGCAGGAGCACTGGGTGTCACACCGCCGCCAGTGGGGGCCGGAATACTACTGGCCGCTGGAGCTACTTGCTCAAGTATGTTTGAGCTAGCAGCTGCAGGTGGGCGGTAGCCCATGTAAGACAAAAACAGGGTGCTGCTTAAAAATACCGTGGCTAGCACGGCTGTTGTGCGGGACAAGAAATTAGAACTGCCACTGGCACCAAACAAACTGCCTGAGCTGCCGCCGCCAAAAGCAGCACCTGCGTCAGCACCTTTGCCGTGTTGCATCAAAATAAGACCAATCATGGTCAAGGCTGATAGCAACTGCACAGCCATCAATACATTAGATAAAACACTCATTTAAAATTACTCCGAGAAAAACTGTTCGAGTTGTTAATGGTTGATACCAAACCGCACCTAAGATGCGGCTTGAATAATACTTAAAAAATCTGCTGCTTTTAAAGACGCACCGCCAATCAATCCGCCGTCGATATCAGGTTGAGCAAGCAAGCTGGCCGCGTTGGCTGCATTCATGCTGCCGCCGTACACAATGCGTACTGCGTCTGCTGTTTCGGTTGCTGCACGCAGCTGAGCCCGCAACACCGCATGCACCTCTTGTGCTTGCTCTGGCGTGGCCGTTTGGCCCGTACCAATGGCCCAAACCGGCTCGTAAGCCACGACTATCTCGCTGACACAATGACCAACTGCATGAATGGCAGCAGCCAATTGGCGCTTAACCACGGCTTGTGTCTGCCCTGCTTCACGCTGCTCTAATGTCTCACCAACACAGACGATGGGTGTCACGCCTTTGGCCAACGCAGCTTGCGCTTTGGCACCGACCATCGCATCGCTTTCGCCATGAAACTGGCGGCGCTCAGAATGACCAACTATGGCAAAACGCACCCCATGCTCATGCAACATGGCCGCGCTCAACTCGCCCGTAAATGCCCCCTTTTCGGCAGCGGACACGTCCTGTGATCCAACCAAAATAGCACTGCCCTGCACGGCTTGTATGACGTCTGCCACGTACAAGGCTGGCGGACAAACAACCACATCACAGACGCCAACGGGCAAGCCCGCCACAATGGCCTGCAACAGGTCTGCATTGCCTGACCTGCTGCCGTTCATCTTCCAATTACCAGCAATGAGTTTTTTCATGTTGTTTATCTCAGCATTCACAGCTTAAACCTGCCAGGTGAGCACGATTTTTCCCACATGCGCGTTTGATTCCATCAGCGTATGGGCAGCAGCAGCCTCACCAGCCGGAAAAGTTTTAAACACCACGGGCTTGATCACACCGCTGTGCAGCTGAGGCCACACATGCGCACGCAATTGGTCAGCAATGGCAGACTTAAACGCCACCGATCGCGCGCGCAAGGTTGAACCTGTGATGTGCAAGCGCTTGCGCAACACCAAGCCAGCATTGAAGCTGGCATTGACACCACCTTGCACGGCAATAATGACCAAGCGACCATCTTCTGCAAGACACGGTATTTCGCGACCAATGTAGTCACCAGCCACCATATCTAGTACCACATCAACGCCTTTACCGGCCGTGATGTCCATCACCTGCGCAGCAAAATCTGTCTCACGGTAGTTGATGGCATGGTCGGCACCCAGCGCCAAACAAGCTTGGCATTTGTCAGCCGTGCCAGCGGTCACAATGACTGTCGCACCAACAGCTTTGGCCATTTGTATGGCTGTAACACCAATACCGCTGGAACCACCTTGGATCAATAAGGTCTCGCCAGCAATGAGATGAGCCCTGTCAAACACATTGCTCCACACGGTGAAAAATGTTTCTGGCAGTGACGCAGCTTGTACCATGTCAAAACCATCAGGCACTGGCAAGCACTGGCCAACGGGAGCCACACACCACTGGGCGTAACCACCTCCGGTCACCAACGCACACACTGCATCCCCCACTGTGAGGCCAGCAGCGGCCATGGCTTGCGCATCACCAGACGCTATAACACCTGCCACCTCTAAACCAGGCACATGAGATGCGCCAGGAGGGGGTGGGTAAGCGCCACTGCGTTGCAACACATCCGGGCGATTCACACCGCTGGCGTGAACGTGGATTAACACCTCACCCGCACCAGCGTGTACATCGTCACGCGCACCCAAGCGCAGCACGCTGGGCGCGCCAAACTCGGTGATATCAACAACTTGCATGGTTTGACCGGGGACGGATACTGGTCAGATTAAGACTGTGACTGTGGCTGTTGTTGTTGCTGATCACCGCCGTTATCACGGTCTAACAGCACCTTCATTGACAGCTTGATACGGCCCTTGTCGTCAGTCTCCATGACCTTGACGCGAACCACTTGGCCCTCGCTCAAGTAATCACTGACTTTTTCAACACGCTCGTGAGCGATTTGGCTGATGTGCAACAAACCGTCTTTACCAGGCAGCAAGTTCACCAACGCGCCAAAGTCCAGCAGTTTGGTGATGGGGCCTTCGTAGATGGCGCCCACTTCAACCTCGGCTGTGATTTCCGCAATGCGACGCTTGGCTTCTTCGGCCATTGCACCATCAACGGAAGCAATGGTGATTGTGCCGTCCTCTTCGATATTGATCTGCGTGCCGGTCTCTTCGGTCAACGCGCGGATGGTTGCGCCACCCTTGCCAATCACGTCACGGATTTTGTCTGGATTGATTTTCATGGTGAACAAACGCGGTGCGAAATCAGACACTTCGGTCTTGGCTTCGCCCATGGCTTCTTGCATTTTTCCCAAAATATGCATGCGGGCTTCTTTGGCTTGTGCCAAAGCAACTTGCATGATTTCCTTGGTAATACCTTGAATTTTGATGTCCATTTGCAGCGCCGTCACACCATCGGTGGTACCTGCAACTTTGAAGTCCATATCGCCCAAGTGGTCTTCATCACCCAAAATATCGGTCAACACGGCAAAGCGGTTGTCTTCTTTAATCAGTCCCATGGCGATGCCAGCCACATGGGCTTTCAAAGGCACGCCGGCGTCCATCATGGACAAACAGCCACCACAAACAGAAGCCATAGACGACGAACCATTGGACTCTGTAATCTCACTCACCACGCGAATGGTGTACGGGAAATCTTCTTTGGCAGGCAACACCGCATTCAATGCACGCTTGGCCAAACGGCCGTGGCCAATTTCGCGACGCTTTGGTGTACCAACACGGCCAGCTTCGCCTGTAGCGAACGGAGGCATGTTGTAGTGCAGCATGAAGCGGTCTTCATACTCACCGGCCAAAGCGTCAATGCGTTGCGCATCGCGCTCGGTGCCAAGTGTAGTGACAACCAAAGCTTGGGTTTCGCCACGTGTGAACAGGGCTGAACCGTGTGTGCGTGGCAACACGCTGCTGCGAATTTCAATGGGGCGAACCGTGCGTGTGTCGCGCCCGTCAATACGCGGCTCGCCTGCCAAGATTTGGCCACGAACAATTGTTGCCTCAATGTCATGCAGCAACTTCTCAACGACAACCGCGTCGAACTTCATCTCAGCTTGTGACAAGCTGGCCATCACCTCAGCGTAAGCCGAGCGGCATGCCTCTGTGCGCGATTGCTTGTTGCGGATTTGGTAGGCAGCTTCCAGCTTGGCGCCGCCAAGCTCTTGCACCTTGGCAACCAAGGCTTGGTCTTGCTCAGGTGCTTTCCAATCCCACATTGGCTTGCCAGCTTCCCTAACCAATTCGTGGATCGCATTGATAGCGATTACGCCTTGCTCGTGGCCAAACACCACGCCACCCAACATGATGTCTTCGCTCAACTGCTGGGCTTCGGACTCCACCATCAACACGGCGGTTTCAGTACCGGCAACGACCAAATCCATCAGCGACTCTTTGCGCGCTGTTTGACCTGGGTTCAAGACGTATTCACCATTCACGTAGCCGACACGGGCAGCGCCAATGGGGCCGTTAAAGGGGATGCCACTGATTGACAAGGCTGCGCTGGTGCCAATTAAGGCGGCAATGTCTGCATCAACTTCAGGGTTCAATGACAGTGTGTGGATAACCACTTGCACCTCGTTGTAGAAACCTGCTGGAAATAGAGGACGGATTGGACGGTCAATCAAACGCGAGGTCAGTGTCTCGAATTCGCTTGGACGGCCTTCGCGCTTGAAAAAACTACCGGGGATCTTGCCAGCGGCGTAGGTTTTTTCGAGGTAATCAACTGTCAACGGGAAGAAATCTTGGCCAGCTTTGGCGGTTGACTTGGCAACCACTGTGGCAAGTACCACGGTGCCTTCGATGTCAACCATGACGGCACCGCCAGCTTGACGTGCGATTTCGCCGGTTTCCATGGTGACCGAATGCTGGCCCCACTGGAAAGTTTTGGTAACTTTATTGAACATAGTCATGAAAAAAACTCCTGTGTTGTGTGCGTCGTGCCTTTGACATCAAAGGTTTAGCCGACGACTGGTAATGTGCTCAAACGCATCGGTAAAACACGATGCCATTCCAAAAAGTCATTGATAAAAAGTAACTTTTTGGAATGACACAGCTTCGACCCACCGCATGCTGTTTGAAACTTATGGGGCCTAAACCCCGATTGGTGCATGTTCAAAACAAGCATCACCAATGTGCAAAACGCCTGAGACAGTGAACTGACTCAGGCGTCGTAGTCTGACTAATAGATCAGCTGCTCTGTCATTACTTGCGCAGTGACAACTTGGCGATCAAGGCCAAATAACGCTCGCCGTCTTTAGAGCGCAGGTAATCCAACAGCTTGCGACGACGGCTAACCATCCGCAACAAACCGCGTCGACCGTGGTGGTCTTTTTTGTTTGTTTTGAAGTGAGGTGTTAAGTAGTTGATGCGTGCTGTCAACAAGGCAACCTGAACTTCAGGGCTGCCTGTGTCGTTCACTGCACGGGCATTGTCTTTAACGATGTCTGCTTTGACGATTCCGGTCATGATTTTCTCTTCATTTACTTGCGTCACCAGCAGCCAGCCCCTTGCATGTGTTGTGTTGCTAACTCAATTAAGAGCAGCACTTTCAACCGGGACTTACCGCTTGGCACGTGTTAAACACGGCAGATAGTTGCCGCGCAACCTTTGATTATAGACTGAAATGCACGCACCATCCACCTTCCTTGGCGGGCCTTGCTACGGCCTCACCATAGCGCAACTGGTGGGCATAGCAGCTTGCTGCGCCGTCAGACGCTGCAGCACCTTAAAACCAAACCCACTGCCTTCTGCATCAAATGGCACGCCGGGCTGGCCCACCTTGTCCATAACGGACACCACCAAAGGCTGGTCAATTTGATGGTCAGCAGCGCGCATCTGCATGCGATGGCCAGCAACGGTGATGTCCGTTTTTTCCATTGCCAAGGCCAACTGATAGGCATCGACAACATCGCCCTGACCGACCTGACCCACTTGGCTGGAAACAGACAGGCCCCGAGCCAACGCCAGCATCATGCCCTGCATGCGCATGTGCAGGTAGTCGTGCTCCGGTGTTGGAAAACTGGCTTTAAACCGCTTGTAAAACGCATCAGACGCTTCACCGCCTAAGTTAGGAAACCACTCAGCCACCGCCAATACCTTGTCCACACCAGCCTGGCCAATGGCCGCAGGTGCGCCCAAGGCGTTGCCGTAAAAAGTGTAGAAGGTGCCATCAAAGCCAGCATCTTTGGCGGCTTTGACCAACAACGTTAAGTCGTTACCCCAATTCCCAGTGACAACAGCCTGTGCGCCGCTGGCCATAATTTTGGCCGCATAGGGGGCAAAGTCTTTGATGCGAGCCATGGGGTGCAGTTCTTGGCCGACGATGACAACATCTGGACGCTTGGCCTGTAGCTGGGATCTGGCTTCTTTCACCACGCTTTGGCCAAAACTGTAGTCTTGCCCAATCAAATAAACACGCTTGAGGTCTGTGTTGCTTTCAATAGACTGAATGAGTGCAGCCATGCGCATATTGGCATGGGCATCGAATCTAAAGTGCCAAAAGCTACAAGCTTCGTTGGTCAGAGATGGTTCAACCGCAGCGTAATTTAAAAATACAACACGGTTGGCCGGGTCGCGAGCGTTGTGCTTGTTGATGGCGTCAACCAACGCCAAAGCAACGGCAGAGGAATTGCCCTGAACCACCACACGAATGCCTTGATCTATGGCTGAGCGCAGCGCAGACAGGGCCTCTTCTGGGCGACTTTTACTGTCAAATCTAACGATCTCTATGGGACGCTGCTTGGCTGTACGGCCACCACCCCAGGCCACACCGCCATCGGCGTTGATATTTTGTGCCGCCCACGCCAAGTTGCGATACGCAGCCTCACCCGTGTTGGTAAATGGGCCACTCAAGCCTTCAATCATGGCCACTTTGATGGGCACACCGGCATTCGGGGCCGCGCCTGCGCCCGCCATGGCGCACAGCAGGCAAACAGTCAACACTGTCCACGCTCGTAACGTTGTCAAAAATGTGTGTGGGTGCATGGGTCGATCTCTGAAAGTTAGAACAAGGGGATGCGGCAGGCGTTTATAGATACCGCTGAAAAAGTTGTGCTGCGTCAATGTGCGCAAGCATCGATGGCGTCCAGCGGCCACCTTGGACGCACATTAAAGCTGTAATCATGGCGTTGCCCCGGTTTGGTCATGGGCAGCAACCCGGCCTGCCAGCGCAGCGCAGCGGCCATGGCGATCATGGCACCGTTGTCGGTGCACAAATGCAATTCTGGGTAGTGCACCCTAGCAGACATCGTTGCGCACGCGGCATTCATGTGCTGGCGCAAGGATGTATTGGCCCCCACGCCACCGGCGACCACCAAGCGAGACAGGCCTGTTTGTCGCAGCGCAGCCATGCTCTTTTTAACCAGCACATCCACAATAGCGGCTTGTGTGCTGGCAGCTAAATCAGCCAACTGTGCATGGCTGGGCTGCACGCCCAGCTTGCGGTGCTGCACCATGACAGCTGTTTTTAAACCTGCAAATGAAAAATCCAAGTTCCCGCTGTGCAGCAACGGCCTTGGCAGCGCGAACGTCTTGGGATTGCCCAGTTCGGCCAATGCAGCCAATGCAGGACCGCCAGGATAGCCCAACCCCATTAATTTGGCAGATTTATCAAACGCTTCACCGGCGGCGTCATCGATGGTTTCGCCTAACAGTTCGTACTGGCCAACGGCGTCAACCCGCATAAGTTGGCTGTGACCACCCGAGACCAACAAAGCGACAAATGGAAATTCTGGTGGGTCTGCGCTCAAAAATGGCGACAGCAAGTGCCCTTCTAAGTGGTGCATGCCCACGCTGGGAATACGCAAGCCCATCGCCATCCCGCTGGCTACGCCTGCACCCACCAGCAAGGCACCCGCCAAGCCTGGTCCTCGGGTAAAGGCCAGCAGGTCTATATCTTGCAAACTGAGCTTGGCCTCTTTTAAAGCCTGCTCGGTCAAGGGCAAGACGCGTTGAATATGGTCGCGGCTGGCCAACTCTGGCACCACACCGCCAAAGTCTTGGTGCATGGCAATTTGGCTGTAGAGCGCAGCGCCCAGCAGCACAGGCGTGCCGCTGACCTGAGCCTGCACCACGGCCACACCTGTTTCGTCACACGACGACTCAATTCCCAATATATACATAGCCGACAAGTGTAGACGGCGCTTGGGGGGCACTTGCAGAAAAATTGGCCTTATTTCCCAAAGTCATAACCCACGCCACACAATTTGCGCTTATGACGTACACCAACTTGCACCACAACCGCAGCCACCACAACATAGGTCACGTGGCCTTGGTCGGCGCAGGCCCAGGCGACCCAGACCTGCTCACCCTCAAAGCGGTCAAATGCATAGCCCTAGCCGATGTGCTGTTTGTTGACGACTTGGTCAACCCAGACATCTTGACCCACGCCAAAGCAAGTGCACGGGTGGTGTACGTGGGAAAACGTGGTGGCTGCGCCTCTACACCCCAGCAATTCATCATCAAGGCCATGATCGCCGCTGCATTACAAGGGGAGCAAGTGGTTCGCTTAAAAGGAGGCGACCCTTTTATTTTTGGACGTGGCGGCGAGGAGGTACACGCCCTACAAGCCGCAGGCATTGCGGTGACTGCGGTCAATGGCATCACCTCAGGCTTGGCTGCATTGAGCAGCCTAAACGTTGCGCTCACGCACCGCGATCACGCCCAAGGGGTGGTCTTCGTAACAGGTCATGCAAAACCAGGCACTCACGGCACTGACTGGGCGGCGCTGTCTTCAACGGCTTACCAGGCCAAGCTCACGTTGGTTATTTACATGGGCGTCGCCCACGCATCTGACATTCAAACAGCCTTGCTACAAGGCTTACCCAGCCACACGCCAGTCGCCTTGATACACAACGCGACACTGCCAACGCAGCGCCACGCTGTGTGCACATTGGGAGAATTGACCCGCACCATGCGCGCGCAGCGCATTGCCAGTCCAGCCATCATGGTCGTGGGTGATGTCGTGCAAGGTTTGTTGGCAACTGAGGCGAACTTGCAACAACAACGCCAAGCGGCTTGAGCGGCGCTGACCGCAACCGACCAACCGCGCCAACAGCAGTCGCTGGTCAACACAAACCGCAGCCGCACTGCGGGTCATAGCCGTCAGCCTACACTTGCGCTATGAATATTGAATCTGCCTCGGCTGTGGCATCGTTACAAGTGCAGGCCCCTTACAAAGACTTCGACACCATCATCATCGGCGCTGGCGCGGCAGGGCTCATGTGCGCTGGCGTGGCAGGGCAACTCGGCCTCAAAGTGTTGCTGCTAGACCACGCTGCCAAAATCGCTGAGAAGATTCGAATTTCTGGCGGAGGGCGGTGCAACTTTACCAACCGTGACCTAGACCCACGCAACCCACAAACCCACTTTATCAGCGACAACCCGCGATTTTGCAAGCACGCACTGGGCAATTACACGCCTGATGACTTCTTGGCGCTGATGGCCAAACACCAACTCACTCACACAGAAAAACACAAAGGCCAGCTGTTTTGTGACCAATCGGCTGGCGCCATCATCACCATGCTGTTGGACGAAGCCAAACAAGGCGGGGTTGACCACCGCCAGGGCATTCAGGTCAAGGCTGTCAGCAAACAAGGTGATATGTATCAAGTGCACACCTCGCAAGGCAACTTTACAGCGACAAACTTGGTGGTCGCCACTGGCGGCTTGTCTATTCCAAAAATAGGGGCCACTGATTTTGGCTACGGGCTGGCCAAGCAGTTTGACATGCCACTTATACCGACTCGCCCTGCCTTGGTGCCACTGACCTTTGACGGCAGCGAGTGGACCGCATTTAAAGACTTGGCAGGCGTGTCCCTCCCAGTGCACATACAAGTGACAGGCGCCAGCAATGTCGACAAAACCAGCTTCGACGAGGACTTGCTATTCACCCATAAGGGGTTGAGCGGGCCCGCCATATTACAAATATCAAGCTATTGGCAGCCAGGGCTTGATTTGCGCATCAATTTGCACACAGCATCCAATTTAGACGCCAATTTTTCAGGCCTTAAAGCCACATCGCGCAAACAACTGGGCAACGAACTGGCTGCCCTGCTGCCCGCACGCCTCGCCCAGCAGTGGCTGCAAAGCGATGCACAATTGGCCGCCTTGCGCGAGCGACCAATGGTGGACATGCCTGACAAAGCATTGCGCAAACTGGCTGAGTCCTTGCACCAATGGCGGATCAAGCCCAGCGGCAGCGAAGGCTATGCCAAAGCAGAGGTCACAGCGGGCGGCGTTGATACCCGCGCCTTAGACGCCAAAACCATGCAGGCCAAAGGCCACACCGGCTTGTATTTCATTGGAGAAGTTACCGATGTAACGGGCTGGCTGGGTGGTTATAACTTCCAGTGGGCTTGGGCCAGTGGCTATGCTGCTGCCAAGGCCATGGCAACAGAAACTGTCTAGTTTTTGGCATAGCGAGAAAACACGCTTATAATTTAATGCTTTGCTAGCAAACCCGCGTTACGGCTTGATCCGCCGACGCATAACTTTTGGAATTTCTGCCGTCATGACGACTATCCGTGTAAAAGACAACGAGCCATACGAAGTTGCACTGCGCCGCTTCAAACGTACCATTGAGAAGCTGGGCCTGTTAACTGAATTGCGTGCCAACGAGTTCTTCGAAAAGCCAACTACAGAGCGCAAGCGCAAGAAGTCTGCCGCTGTCAAGCGCAACTACAAGCGTATTCGCTCTATGCAGTTACCTAAGAAACTGTTCTAAGCACATCAGCAGCAACCCTTGACGGGTTGCCACTGACAAGGCCCGCTGAAGGACGCTTCATCGGGCTTTTTTTATGTCAACTGCAATAAGCCTTATTGCCACACCTTGAGCACCACGCTATGAGCCTAAAAGACACCATCACCGCCAACATGAAAGACGCCATGCGCGCCAAAGACGCCATGCGCTTGGGCACCATTCGTATGCTGTTGGCGGCTGTAAAGCTAAAAGAAATTGACGACCGTGTCGAAGTTGATGACACCATGGCCATCGCCATCGTCGACAAACTGATTAAACAACGCAAAGATTCCATTGAGGCCTATGTCAAAGCCGAGCGTCCAGAATTGGCAGCCATTGAGCAAGCTGAAATAGAAGTATTGAAGGCTTACTTGCCAGCCCGCATGAGTGCGCAAGAGGTAACAAACGCGGTTCAAGCCATCATTGCAGAACTTGGTGCAACAGGCCCTGGCGACATGGGCAAGGTCATGGGGGCTGTGAAAACCCAATTGGCCGGCAAGGCAGACATGGGACAAGTATCAGCAGCTGTTAAGGCTGGACTTCAACCGTCAACACGGATTGAAAGCCCCTGATTCAAGCCCAGCCTGAAGGCTGGGCTGACAGACTGGCGCCAGCCCGTTGACATCTCAACGGACTCCAGCCACGTCAAGCCACGTTAAAGTGCTCTACCACTGGAGGCTGAGAAAAGAACGGGCCTACAATGGCGCGCCATTGCGGAAACAGTGGGCCCTCTCTAAAGCCAACGGTGTGGTCTTCTAAGCTGGACCAACTGATTTGCAACACGTAGCGATCGGTTGACTCAATACCTTTATGCAAAGTGTGACCCAAGAAACCATTGGCTTTTGCAGCCACAGTTGATATGCCCAACTCTACGGCGGCTTCAAAAGCGGCGTGTTGGCCAGCATGTATGCGAATATCGGCTAATTCTAAAATCATATGGGTCCCCGGTGAGTGAGTTTGTTTAAGTTTTAAGCGCCAGCGACCTTCATGCGATCAATCAAAACAGAGCCCGCCGTTTTTGCGCCGTGGTTGTAAGTATCAGAGCCTATCGCCTTGATGCCCATGAACATGTCACGCAAGTTGCCAGCAATGGTAATTTCTTCAACGGGAAACTGAATTTCGCCTTTATCAACCCAAAAACCAGAGGCGCCGCGCGAGTAATCGCCAGTCACGCCGTTGACGCCGTGTCCCATCAAGTCGGTCACAAACAAACCTCTGCCCAGCTTTTTCAACATGGCGACCAAGTCATCACCCGCCTTTGTGGAGCGACTGCGCATGTACAAATTGTGCGAACCTCCTGCGTGGCCAGTGGTGCGCATACCTAATTTACGCGCCGAGTAACTGCCCAAGAAATAGCCTTGAACCACACCTGCGGTCACCACGTCGCGCGCCTGTACGGTGACCCCCTCATCGTCAAACGGAGAGCTGCCCTTGGCCTTGTGCACGAATGGGTCTTCAAAAATGTCAATGTGCTTGGCAAATACTTGTTTGCCCAAGCTGTCCATCAAAAAACTGCTGTTGCGGTACAGTGCACCGCCACTGATGGCGTGTACAAAACTGCCCAACAAACCGCTGGACAATGGCGCTTCAAACAGCACAGGACATTGGGTGGTGGGTATTTTTCGAGCGTGCAAGCGCGACAAGGTTCGCTCAGCCGCGTAGCGCCCAATGGCCTTTGGGTTGGCCAAGTCGGACTGGTCGCGCATGGAGCTGTACCAGCCGTCGCGCTGCATGCCGTCGCCTTTACCAGCAATCACGGATGCGCCCATGGAATGCCTGGTGCTGGCGTACCCGCCTGCAAATACACCGTCAATGCCTTGCGAGCCTATTTGGCCTTCGCGCATATGGGCCGCGTAAAAGTGCGAATGCTGCGCAGAAACAGACGCGCCCTCGCTGTTGGTAATGAGTTTGCTGGTTCTAAGCGCTGCGTTTTCACACGTCATGGCGATCTCGCTGGCCGTTGCGGCGTCGACCGCCCACGGATGGAACAGGTCTAAATCGCGCACCTCACCCACCACATCTTGGGCATCTGGCAAGCCCGCCATCGCATCTTCAGCCGTGAAACGCGCAATGTCGTAGGCTGCCTTGACCGTTTGCTCGATGGCCGCTTTGGAAAAGTCGGACGTGGCTGCATGCCCACGGTGATGCCCCAAATACAGGGTGACACCCAACGACTTGTCGCGGTTGCGTTCAACGTTTTCTAGTTCGCGGTTGCGCACAGAGACGCTCAGACCGTAGGCCTCAGAGACTTCGGCTACGGCGTCTACGGCCCCTAAACGCTTGGCGGATTGCAGCGTGTCTTGAACCAATTCTTGGAAATGAGACTGCGCAAATTGGAATCCTGCCAACTTGGCATCGGCAGGGACTGTTAAGTTTGAGCGCTTAAGCGCCGCGGTTTGTGCAATTTTTTTCATACTGGAAGCTATGATACAGACCAGCGCTCAAGACGTGCGCCAAGCAACTGAAATCCCCATGGCAAGAAAACCCAAAAAAGGCTACTACGTAAACGGACAATTTGTGCCCGAAGGTAGTGAACTCGACATCGAGTTTAAAGCCGAACTCAAAGGCACTTACGACAAATCGCGAACCGATTTGAAGAAAGACAGCGACCAACGCCAACTATTAGGAGTGGCGCTCATAGACCTGCGCCCCAAACTTCTAGCTGGACTAAACCTGCCAGAACGGCTGATGTCAGCGCTGAGCGACGCCAAGCGCATCCACGAGCATGGCGCACGCAAGCGCCATCTGCAGCTCATTGGCAAGCTCATGCGGTACCTTGAGGAGGATGTTGTTCAAGCCGCTGAAATGGCCTTACAAGAACAACACACCGGCAGCGCCTCAGAAGCGGCCAAGGTGCAAGTGGCTGAATATTGGCGAGAACGCCTCATCAGCGCAGACGATGCCGTGACCGAATGGTTTGCGTCGCCAGCTGGCGCTGCAACAGGCGATGTTCAAGCCTTTCGAAGCCTGGTTCGTCAGGCCCGCAAAGACCTCAGCAAAATGCCAGCCCCTGAAGAAACTGACGACGGCGAAGCCCCCAAGTTGGTCGCAAAAACCAGCAAGGCTTACAAAGAGCTATACCAGCAGGTGCGCTCAGCGCTGGCACTCAAACTAGACGTCGATCAAGATATAGACCAAGACCAAAACTAGAGCGCACACGATGACAACTGATACCTTTGAACCCGTCAAAATTGGCATTGTGTCGGTCAGTGACAGGGCCAGCAGCGGGGGCTATGAGGACAAAGGCTTGCCTGCCCTCAAGGCATGGCTAGAGCGTGCACTCAAAAACCCAATTACTTTTGATGCCCATCTCATTCCAGATGAAAAGCCACTGATCAGCCAAACGCTGCTGTCCTGCGTACACGCAGGTTGCTCGCTGGTATTGACCACTGGCGGCACTGGTCCGGCGCGGCGTGACGTCACGCCTGAGGCCACGCTGGCAATTGGGGACAAAGAAATGCCTGGTTTTGGCGAGCAAATGCGCCAAATAAGCTTGAATTTTGTGCCGACCGCCATTTTGTCTCGCCAAGTAGCCGTGATTCGTGGGCACACACTCATCATCAATTTACCTGGCCAACCCAAGAGCATTACCGAAACACTGGAAGGTGCGCGCCATGCGGATGGCACCATGCTGGCGCAAGGTATTTTTGCGGCTGTACCCTACTGTATAGACCTGATTGGCGGACCTTACTTAGAAACGCACGTCGACGTGTGTGATGCGTTTAGGCCCAAAAGTGCACGCCGCTGATGCCTGGTTCTAAGCCCGACACACAACACGACAACACACTGCCCGTTGTAGGCGTCATGACAGCGTTGGCGCAGGAAGCAGGTGACCTGATTGCCAGACTGCAGCACACCACCCGCACCCAACTTGCCAAGCGCGAATACGTGCACGGTTTTTTAGGCGACCCCACAGACCTTGCCACGCAGCAACTGGTGGTGTGTGTGGCACGTGTAGGCAAGGTCGCTGCGGCCTCAACCGCCACCACCCTGATTCAGCACTTTGGCGTCTCCCGCTTGCTGTTTGTTGGCTTGGCAGGCGGCGTTGACGCCAACCACACCGTGCGGGTCGGCGACTGCGTGGTGGCCACGGAGCTGGCACAGCACGACTTTGACAGTTACCCGTTTTTCCCCCATTTCGTGATTCCCATGCTAGACATCATTCGCATGCCCACAGACGTGTCGTGGTCGCAAACCGTATGGGCTGCTACACAAACAGCGTGCGCAGGCACAACAGCTCAGGTCCACCAAGGCCTAATTGTGAGCGGCGACAGGTTCATCAACAGCGCCGATCAAATCAGCGCTCTGTTGACGGATTGGCCAGATGCGATGGCTGTTGAAATGGAAGGGGCTGCTGTGGCGCAAGTGTGTTTTGAGCACAGCACACCCTGCGCCGTGGTGCGCACCATCTCAGACCGAGGCGATGAGCAAGCGCATGCCGATTTTTCAGCATTTTTGAATACAGTCGCGGCACCTAGAGCCAGCGCCTTGTTCAGCGCACTCTTTCCGTCTGGCACTGCCAGCTGAGCCAGCTGCGCCTCACTTCTCCAACATTTGATTGAGCTTGTCGGCCTCGAAGGCACTGACTTTGGCTGCCTGCGCCGGTAACTCGGCGCAGTTGGGTTGGGTTTTTTGCATGGTTTCCAAGGCCTGCCACAACAGCGCAATTTGCTGGTCTTGGCTGGCAGCGCTGTCAATGAGTCCGCGCATCGCCAAGCTCACAGGGTCATCACTTTGGGTTACGCCATAAGCCGAAAAGCCCATTTTTGAAGCCGCGGCTTCGCGCTGCGCATCAACTTCAGCCACAATAATTCGCGCGGGATTGCCCACGGCCGTTGCACCGGCTGGTACGGGCTTGGTCACCACAGCGTTGGAGCCGACCCGGGCATCGTCGCCCACTTCATAACCACCCAACACCTGCGCACCAGCGCCCACCACGACATTGCGACCAAGCGTTGGGTGGCGTTTGGCGCCTTTGTGCAGCGACGTACCACCTAACGTAACCCCTTGGTAAATCGTACAGCCCTCACCAATCACCGCCGTTTCACCAATCACAACGCCCATGCCGTGATCGATAAACACGCCTGAGGCGATTTGTGCACCAGGATGAATCTCAATACCTGTCAAGAAACGGCTGAGGTTGGAGACCATGCGTCCCAACCAATACCAATCTCGAACCCACAAGCCATGCGCCAGCCTGTGCAGGGACAAGGCATGCAGGCCTGGGTAACAAGTGAGCACTTCCAAGCGGCTACGCGCAGCTGGGTCACGCTCCAAAATGCAATCTATATCTTTGTGTAGGCGGTCAAACATGGGCAGTGGCACTATTTTTAAAAGTTATCAGTTTAGTCCGTAGCTTTTGCCGCGGTTTGCAACATGGCCTTTGCCATACCGCGCAAAATATGCACTTCTTCCATGCTCGGCTGCGCACGGCTCATGAGTTGGTTCAAACGTGGCATGAGCTTTTTAGGCGCGTGTGGGTCTAAAAAAGAAATGGCTACCAAGGCCTGCTCGACATGATTCAGCATGGCCTGCACAGTTTGGCTGTCAGCCAACACTTGGTTTTGAGGCGCTGGCGTATCAACCACCCACTGGTCTACTGCCAAACGCCAGTCGTAAGCAACCAACTGCACTGCAGCCGCCAAATTAAGCGAACCAAAGTGGGGGTTGGTCGGAATACTGAGACACACATTGGCTTTATAAACGTCGTCGTTGCGCATGCCAAAACGCTCACTACCAAATAAAAAAGCCACGCCTGTAGGTTGCACCAGCTGCGCGCCATTGTCGCCACGCGCAGTTGGGCGCTTGAGCAGCTGCTCAAAATGCACACGTGGGCTCTGCGTGGGCGGACCAAAGTCACGCGGTGTCATGGCTGTGGCACACAGGTGGTCCACGCCATCCAAGGCTTCATCCAAGGTGGCCACCACGCGGCAGTTCTCCAGCACATCGTTGGCGCCACTGGCGCGTTGTATGGTCTCCTCGCGGCGCAGCACATTGTCCCAGCGCGGCTCCACCAAGACCAAATCGTCAAAACCCATGACCTTCAGCGCACGCGCAGCTGCGCCCACATTGCCGGCATGGCTGGTTTGTATAAGTATGAAACGGGTTTTCAAAAGATGGCCTGGGTTGGTGCCGCGCGTGCAGCGGCATTACGATGGCACTATACCCGCACGGGTCAACGTACCAAGCCTGGCCACGGCTAACAGGTGACAATGTGCCAGTGGTTGTCAAACTGCACAACATCTTGTGCTTGAGCGCCAACGGCAGTCGCCAAAGTGTTACCCACACGTAGGGCTGACCCACTAGCCCTCGGAGCCAGCAGCTGAATGAGCAACCGTACAAGCCTCGCCACTGCGCAAACAAACTTCTCCGACCAGCCAATACGCTTGGTGCGACACACAACCTGTTTGGCAGATGACGGCATCCGCCTGTGCCCAACTGATCACCGTGGTATTGGCACCAGCCTGTCTACCTGCGTGGGCATAGTTGTCTAAGCGCTGCTGCAAGCGCCAAGACAGATGCGTGACCTGCAGGATCTGTTGCGCACGCAAACGCATAGCTTGCTGCTGAGCCAACATCAGCGACTGATGCAACGCCGCAAATTGCTCTGTACATTGCGCCTGCACATCGCCTAAGCGCTGGATGAGCACTTGGTTTTCCAATGCAAGTTCCAGCAACTGGGCACACAAGTGTGGCCCATCGCCTCGATTTTTGTTAATGCACAACGTTGTCATTGCATGCACCTGTTTGAACATCACATACGTTTCTGATACGAACCTGCGCAGTGCTGACCAAATCTGACAAGGCAGCAAACGCTTGCAAATCAAATTTCAAACACACGGTCGGCAAAGCCAAATGAACCACTTGGCAATCTGTGCAGATGGTCACATGGCCCAGCTGGTTGCTCCGGGCGCGGACGTGCTGACAGTTGTGATCGCTGGGGTGGTCGGCGGGAGGGTCTTGTTTGTGGACTGGGTGGTTGTTATGCGACATAGGAGAACTTTCAATAACAATAAAAAGACAGCAGATGGAGGAGTCCATTCTAAATACGAATGATTCTTATTAGCAAGTAAAAAATTGATCAACACCACACGCGGCTCAAAAGACACACGCCACAAGCCCCACAGCCCGGGCATATGGCGATAAACTATTAGGTTGGGGATTTCAAACACCCGCCGCGCCATTGAGCGCCCCTTTTTTTGCTCTTAAACACTGTTATGTCATCCAATATCCACCCTATGCTGAACGTGGCCATCAAGGCTGCACGCACCGCTGGCACCATCATCAACCGCGCAGCGCTGGACATAGAGTCCGTTCGGGTTGCTGCCAAACAAACCAACGACTTTGTGACTGAAATCGACAATGCTGCTGAAGAAGCCATTATTGAAACCTTGCTCACGGCCTACCCTGATCACGGCATTCACGCTGAAGAGTCAGGCATTCAGGCAGGTCGAGGGCGCGAAGCAGACCATGTGTGGATCATTGACCCATTGGATGGCACAACCAACTTCATTCACGGCTTTCCTGTGTACTGCGTCAGCATTGCACTGCAAATCAAAGGCGTGATTGACCAAGCCGTGATTTACGACCCCACCCGCAACGATTTGTTCTTCGCCTCAAAAGGGCGTGGTGCTTATTTGAACGACAGGCGTATCCGAGTGGGCAAACGCACACAACTCAAAGATTGCTTGTTGAGCACAGGCTTTCCATTCCGTCCAGGTGACGCCATGAAGCCCTATTTGGCGATGTTGGGCGACATCATGCCGCGCTGCGCAGGTGTGCGCCGCCCAGGCTCGGCCGCTTTGGACTTGGCCTATGTGGCGGCTGGCTTTTCTGACGGCTTTTTCGAAAAAGGCTTGGCGCCTTGGGACGCAGCGGCAGGCTCTCTCATGGTGACAGAAGCAGGCGGGCTGGTGGGCAACTTTACCGGCGAAGCAGACTTTTTAGACCAAAAAGAATGCATGGCCGCCAACCCGCGTATATACGGCCAAATGGTCGGCTTGTTGGGCAAGTACTCCAAGTTTGCCAGCGCCGGAGAGAAAGCTGCTGTGCGTCAAGCCTTGGCATCTGACAGGGCCAACACGACCAGCTCACCTGACGCACACGGCGAGTAAAACCAACCACCAAGGCGCATCTGGCTGACAGTTGGGTGCCGCTGTAATACAGGCTGGCAACGACATGCACGCAGCCTCAACCGAGGCTGTGTGTGGCCAAGCGGCCACATCGACTGCACAGCGGCGCGCAGACCAAGCGCCACAAAGTCATACGCCACACCTGTCAGGTTCCAAGCAATGCGCACGCGGTGCAAGCTGGCACTTTCACAAACAACTGATTAACTGCACATTCATCCGGTTGTATTGCCGCGCAAACACAGCCACCGCCCTCTGCGTCCGGTAGACTGGTTGGTTGTCATGTATGCCTAAAAACCTCACCCTCCACCCCAACCTGTAATGACCGACACGGATAGCGCCCCGCCGCACACGCCCATGATGACCCAGTATTTGGGCATCAAAGCGCAATACCCGGACACGCTTGTGTTTTACCGCATGGGCGACTTTTACGAGATGTTTTACGCCGACGCCGAACGGGCCTCGGGCTTGCTCGACATCACCCTGACCACGCGTGGTCAATCGGCAGGACAGCCCATTCCTATGGCAGGTGTGCCCTTTCACGCGGCAGATGGCTACTTGGCCAAGCTCATTCGCTTGGGTGAGTCTGTGGCTATTTGTGAACAAATAGGTGAAGTCACTGGCAAAGGCCCTGTAGAGCGCGCTGTGGTTCGCATGGTCACACCAGGCACGCTGACTGAGTCAGAGCTCATCAGTGACAAGGCCGAAGCCAAAGTCATGACCGTGCACCAAGGCCCTCGCAACATGCTGGGGCTTGCATGGTTGGCAATGTCCCAAGGCGTGGTGCACATAGCCCAGTGCAAGCCTGATGAATTGGCGCAATGGGTTGCGCGCGTTGCGCCGCAAGAGTTGCTGCACAGTGCTGACAACACCGATGCTTTTGAAGCCACTCTGAAAGAACTGGTTAGCAGCGCCAGCGCTGCAGGCCAGCGCATGGCGCTCACACTGCGCCCAGCTTGGCAGTTTGACCCCGGCTTGGGGCAGCGCAAACTGCTAGAGCAACTGCAGACCCAAAGCCTGCACGCCTTCGATGCACAAGGTTTAGACAACGCGCACGCTGCAGCTGGTGCACTGTTGGAGTACGCGCGCCAAACGCAGGGGCGTGACCTCATCCATGTGCGCGAGTTGCAAGTTGCAAGAGACGACGCCCTCATCAACTTGCCTGCCACCACTCGGCGCAACCTTGAGCTCACGCACACCTTGCGCGGCGAAACATCACCCACACTGTTGTCGCTGCTAGACACCTGCGCCACTGGCATGGGCAGCCGGATGCTGCGCGAGTGGTTACTAGCGCCAGAGCGCACGCGCGACACGGCACAGGCCAGGCTGCAAGCCATAGGCGTGGTGACTGGCGCTGGGCCAATACACCACCAGCGCTTGCACACGTTGCTCAAGGGCTGCGGCGATGCCCAACGCATTACGGCACGCATTGCATTGGCGCAGGCCAAACCGCGCGAGCTGGTGGCACTGTGTGCCACTTTGAAACGCGCTGAACAGTTGGCACAGACTCTGCAAACACACACACATGACGCGCTAGGCGACTTGCTGGCCAAGTGGGCCCACGACCTCAACCCACCCCCAGAGGTGGTGAGCTTGCTAAGTGCCAGTTTGCTGGCTGAGCCCTCCACACTCATTCGCGAAGGCGGCGTCATAGCCGATGGCTTTGACCCCGACCTGGATGAGCTGCGAGGCATGGCCACACAGTCAGACGATTTTTTATTGGCGCTAGAAGCCCAAGAGCGTGAACGCACAGGCATCAGCAACCTAAAAGTGCAATACAACCGTGTGCATGGCTTTTTCATTGAAGTCAGCCAAGGGCAACTCGCTCGCGTGCCAGACAACTACCGACGCCGACAAACGCTTAAGAACGCCGAGCGCTTCACCACGCCAGAGCTCAAGGCGTTTGAAGACAAAGCGCTGAGCGCGCAAGAGCGGTCTCTCGCCAGAGAAAAATGGCTGTATGACCAGCTGCTAGAGCGGTTGCTACAGTGGCTCACACCACTGGGAACTTTGTCACGAGCCTTGTCTGGCTTAGACGTCATATGCGCATTGGCAGAGCGTGCCCACAGCTTACATTGGTGTGCCCCAACGTTTAGCCATGAGCCTGGCATACACATACAAGGCGGACGTCACCCGGTGGTTGAGGCCAGGCTGCAAGAAACCAACGCTGGCAGTGTGAACTTCATCCCCAATGACACCACGCTCAACGCAACAGCTAGGCTGCACATCATTACCGGCCCCAACATGGGCGGAAAATCCACCTACATGCGCCAAGTAGCGGTCATTGCACTGCTGGCCAGCGTAGGCAGTTATGTGCCTGCCAACGCTTGCCGGCTGGGCCCACTGGACGCCATACACACGCGCATTGGCGCGGCTGATGATTTGGCCAATGCACAGTCGACTTTCATGTTGGAGATGACTGAAGCTGCGCAAATTTTGCACGCCGCCACGGACAGATCGTTGGTGCTGATGGACGAAATTGGACGCGGTACATCCACCGACGATGGCTTGGCCTTGGCCGCTGGCATTGCGACGTATTTACACAACAAGTGCAAGGCCTTAAGCTTGTTTGCGACGCACTACTTCGAGCTGACACAACTGCCCACCACCCACCACCAAGCCATCAATATGCATGTCAGTGCGGTCGAGTCAGGTAAAAGCGGCATTGCGTTTTTACACCACATTGAGCCAGGCCCAGCCAGTCGCAGCTTTGGTGTACAAGTTGCTAAACTAGCCGGTATCCCCAGCGCAGTTGTGCTGCAGGCCAAGCACAGTTTGGCCAGCCTTGAGCACAACAGCCACAGCAACCAGCCTCAAGTGGATTTGTTCGCACAAGCCCCGCCCGAATTACACAACGAGCCCACGGCCCTAGAAAGTGCTGTTGCACAACTCAATCCAGACACCATGTCGGCGCGCGAGGCATTGGATTGGGTCTACCACCTCAAATCTTTGAGCCAACGCAGCGTTTAATTTTTTACCTTTTCCTGTCTCAACATGACCTATTGTGTAGCCGTCAAACTCGATGCGGGTTTGGTTTTCTTGTCTGACTCACGCACCAACGCCGGTCTTGATCAAATCTCAACTTTTCGCAAGACCATGGTGTATGAGCGCAGCGGCGACAGGTTCATCACCCTGCTGTCTGCCGGCAACCTGAGCATGTCGCAGTCGGTGCGAGAAATTTTACAAACGCACGGTATACCTGGCGCCCCGGACCAGCCACCAATCAATATGTGGAATGCCACATCTATGTTTGAGGTGGCCCGTGTGTTGGGCGACGCCATCCGCTATGTGTATGAGCGTGACAGTGATGCACTGAAAGCTGCAGGCGTGGACTGTAATGTCACGATGATTCTAGGCGGGCAGGTGCAGGGCGAAGCCATGCGCTTGTTTCAGATGTACGCACCTGGCAACTTCATAGAGGCCACAACAGACACACCCTTTTTCCAAATTGGTGAATCCAAATACGGCAAACCTGTACTAGACCGCGTGATCACGCCAGCAACGTCTCTGGCAGATGCGGCCAAGTGCGTGCTGGTGTCCATGGACTCGACGCTCAAGTCCAACCTGTCAGTGGGTTTGCCGCTGGACATGGTAATTTACAAAGCTGGTGACCTGCACAGCCACACCGTGCTGTGTATTGATGAAAAAAACCCCTACTTCCAAATGCTGCGCAACTGCTGGGGAGACAGCTTGCGCGCTGCGTTTAACAACTTGGAACAACCCGACTGGAGCCGCCAGCCCAGCGAGGACAACCCGCTGCGCAGCCCCAGCAACGCCGCCATGGCATTAAGAAAAATCTGCTCACCTACAGATAAATTGATTTGACACAATGAGTAACACACCTGCAACGCCGCTGATTATTTTTTCGCACGGCAACAGTTTTCCTGGCGGCACTTACAGCCAACTGTTTAAAGGCTTGAATGCACGCGGTTACACCGTTAAGGCCATAGACAGATTTGGCCATGAACCGCACTACAAAGTCACCAGCAACTGGCCACACTTTGTCAAGCAGCTGCACGATTTTGCAAGCGCTGAAATGCACAGCGCCGGCCAAGATGCATGGCTGGTAGGTCATTCTTTGGGCGGTATTGTGAGCCTGCTGTGCGCGGCCAAACACCCGATGTTGGGCGGTCACCGGGTCAGGGGCTTGCTCTTGCTGGACTCACCTGTTCTGACTGGTTGGAAAGCCAAAGCGTTGGCCGCATCCAAAATCACGCAATTGATTGGTGCTGTTTCTCCTGGGCGAATCAGCAGCAAGCGCCGCAATACTTGGCCTAGCCGAGAGGACGCGTTTCAGCATCTTAGTAAAAAACGTGTCTTTGCCAGCTGGGAGCCCAGCGCACTGGCCGACTACATGACACACGGCTTTGAGGATGTGCTCGACGCGCACGGGCGCACACAGTGTGTGCTGCGCTTTGACCGCGACATAGAAACCCAGATTTACAACACACTGCCGCACAACGTAGACGCCATGCTGCGTCGCCACCCTTTGCAATGCCCCATGTCTTTCATAGCGGGCACGCGCTCGGCGGAAATGCGCCAGGTTGGTGAGGGCCTGTCGCGCAAACTGGTGGCGTCTACCGCGCCGGGGCGGTGGCAACATATTGAGGGCACACATTTGTTTCCAATGGAGTCGCCCGCCAAGACTGCCGCCGCTGCAGTGGTGGCTTTTCAAGCCATGTGCCACGAGCAACCAAGCTGATAACAACTGGTTGCTCAAAGGCTTAATTAGACCGTGGGGTCTGCGCTGCCAATGGTGTTTAAGAAGGCTGCTCTGCAACGTCGCCGATAGCGTCAGCGTCTCCAGCGACGGCCATGTCGTGTTCTGATGGATCAGGCGTGCGCGGGTCAAGTTGTTGCAAAGCGCTTTCCATGCCACTACCAACCACGACGTAGCCCACTTTGTCTTCAACTGCAACAGGCGGCACAGCTCGAATACGCAACAACACGTGGACGGCCAAAACGGCGCACACAGCTGAGAAGTACAACATCAAGCTACCTGGCCCGCCTGCGTCCATTAACAGACCAGCCAACGTAGGGCCAATGGCTGCACCAATACCGTGGACCAGCAACAAACCACCAGTCACTTCCAGGGTACGCGACACGTCAACCATGTCGTTGGCATGGGCCACGCTCAGGCCGTACACCGTAAACAACACCCCACCTAAAGCGACGCCAATCGGCACCAAGGCCCACGTCCAGCTCAACGAGGAGCTGTAGGCCAACAGTGACAGCACCGCCGCAATCAACAGTGCAGACAACAACACCAAACGCCTGTCTATGCGATCAGACAAGTGACCAACAGGCCACTGGAAAATGGCCCCACCCAAAATAGTTGCGGCCATAAATGATGCGACACCTGCGCTGTCCAAACCCACGCGTTGTGCAAACAAAGCACCCAAACCGAAAAAAGCACTGTGAATGAGACCCGAAGCAAATGCACCGCTTACACCCAGCGGGGTGGTGTGCCACAAACTGCTGATGCTCAGCCGCGGCGGCTCCACTGCATCCGGTTGCGTCACTGGGGCCAGCGTAATAGGCAGCAAGGCGAATGACAGCAACACAGACACCATGGCAAACGGCAAAAAACCAACCGAATCACCCACCAAAATGAGCCACTGCCCCACGGCCAAGGCCATGAAGGAAACCAACAGATACATAGAAAACACGCGACCACGTTGGTCTTTGGGCGCCAAGGTGTTGAGCCAGCTTTCGATCACGATGTACAAACCCACCAAGCAAATACCCGTCACCAGCCGCAAGCCACCCCAAAACCACGGATTGATCCATACAGCGTGAAGAATTGGCATGGTCGAGGCAATGCTGGCCATGGCTGCGAAGGCACGGATATGTCCCACTCGGGTAATCAGCGCCGGACAGAAAAACACACCCGCCACATACCCGGCGAAGTAAGCGGACGTGATGAGACCTGTCACCACAGTCGAAAATTCCGCCATGCCCGCACGCAAACCGACCACCGAAAACAGCAAGCTGATACCCACGATGAGCATCGCAACACCACTCAAGATGGCGACTAAGTGACCTCTTAAATCACGCATGGTGTGCTACGCAGCCCATTCAACCCAACCTGTGGCAGAGGTGAGCAAGATGACGCACCCAAACGCCACACGGTACCAAGCGAAAGGCATAAAACTGTGGGTGGCAATATAACGAAGCAGCCAGTGAATACACCACCAAGCACTGAAAAACGCCACCACAGTGCCCACTGCAAACATGGGCACGTCGCTCCACGCCAGCAATGCCCGTTCTTTGTACAGGCTGTAAACACCCGCACCAATAAGCGTGGGAATAGCCAAGTAAAAGGAGAAGTCCGTGGCAGCTCGCCGGCTGAGCCCAATCAGCATGCCACCAATAATGGTGGCACCGCTGCGGCTGGTGCCAGGCACCATGGCCAAGCACTGAATCAAACCGACCTTGAGGGCGTCCATGGCACTCATCTCGTCAACGCTGTCCACACGCACGGTGGTCGCTTGGCGTTTTTCAGCCCACCAGATAATCACACCGCCCACTATCAACGCCACGGCCACCACGTTGGCATTGAATAAGTTCTCTTTGATGGCCTTGCCAAAAGCCAAACCCAGCACCACTGCTGGGAAAAAAGCAATCAGTACATTGCGGGTGAAGCTCTGAGCCTTGGCCTGTGTTGGCAGTTCGCACACCGTAGACCAGATACGCTGCCAGTACACCAACACAACAGCACCTATGGCGCCGGTTTGAATGGCAATATCAAACACCTTGGCTTTGTCGTCATGAAAACCAATCAACGAACCCGTCACGATCAAGTGTCCTGTAGACGATATGGGCAAAAATTCCGTGATGCCCTCGACCAAACCCATAACGACGGCTTTGGTCAGCAGTAAATAGTCCACGATGGATGACTTTCCGCCCCACAATAGGGCTTAAACGAATGCGATGGCGCTCATTCTAATGGTGATGACCTGTCAACCACGCCAAAACAAGTGGACTATGCGCAATTAGTGGCCCTACAGACCGCATAAAATCATTGTCTTAACTTATCTTTTCACGCAACTACCTGACCTAACAGCCCCCAATTGTGACCGACAGCAACACCAACGACTCAGTATCAAAGCCCAGCAATTTTTTACGCCAAATCATTGAGTCAGATTTGAGTAAAGGGACTTATGCCCAACGTTTATGGGCGGGTCAGCCATCGATTGGCACATTACACGCCTTGGGCCAACCAGACCCCGCCAAGATCCGCACACGCTTTCCACCAGAGCCCAACGGCTACCTGCACATCGGTCACGCCAAAAGTATTTGCCTGAACTTTGGGTTGGCGCAAGACTATAACGGTGTGTGCCACTTGCGTTTTGATGACACCAACCCTGAAAAAGAAGACCAGTCTTTTGTTGACGCCATAGAAGACACGGTGAAATGGCTTGGATTTGACTGGCAAGCCTTTGACACCACCCATAGGTTTCAAGCCAGCGATTACTTTGAAACCATGCACAGCGCTGCCCTGTATCTCATCGAGCAAGGGCTGGCTTACGTCGACGAGCAAACCAGTGAGGACATGCGCAACAACCGAGGTGATTTTTCTAAACCGGGCGTTAACAGCCCGTTCAGAGACCGCTCAGTGGCTGCCAACCTAGCCCGATTCGCCCAAATGCGCGCAGGCGACTTGCCAGATGGTGCCGCTGTTGTGCGCGCCAAAATCGACATGGCCAGCCCCAACATCAACATGCGCGACCCAGCCATATACCGCATCAGACATGCCCACCATCACCACACTGGCGACACATGGTGCATCTACCCCATGTATACCTTTGCGCACCCCATTGAGGATGCGCTAGAAAATATCACGCACAGCATTTGCACATTAGAGTTTGAAGACCAACGCCCGTTTTACGACTGGTTGCTGGACAGGCTAAGCGCCGGCGGCATAGTCAATAGCCCACCACCCAAGCAGTACGAATTTGCGCGTTTGAACCTCACCTACGTGGTCACCAGCAAGCGCAAACTGGCGCAACTGGTGGTTGACAACCACGTGACAGGCTGGGATGACCCCCGCATGCCGACCATCGTGGGCTTGCGCCGACGTGGCTACACACCTGAGGCCTTGCGCTTGTTCACGGACCGCATTGGGGTGTCCAAATCGGACTCTTGGATTGACTACGCCACGCTGGAGGGCAGCTTGCGCGACACCCTGGACACCAGCGCGGCGCGCGCCATGGCCGTGCTAGACCCCATCAGGCTGCACATTGAGAACTGGAGCGAGCTCATGGGCGAAAACGCTCTGGATACCTGTACCGCACCCGTGCATCCCCACCACCCTGAGCGCGGAGAGCGCACATTCATGTGTGGTGCCGACCTATGGATAGAGCGAGGCGATTACGAGCAAGCGCCTGCGAAGGGCTACTTCCGATTATTTCCTGGCAACAAAGTGCGCCTCAAATATGGTCACGTTGTAGAGTGCACTGGCGCCAACTACAACGCCGCAGGCGACATTGAGCAGGTCAATGTCCGCTTGGTACCTGATACCAAAAGCGGCACACCTGGTGCATCCGCTATCAAGGTGAAAGGCGTCATCACTTGGGTGGGTGACAGCGATGCGGTATCGGCGCCCGTTCGTCTGTACGACCGCCTGTTTCAAGAGGCACAGCCAGATGCAGGCGGGCGGGACTTTATTGCCGCGTTAAATCCCAACAGTTTGCTGACGGTGCAGGCCAAGTTAGAGCCCAGCCTGGCACACGCCACGGCTGGCTCCAACTACCAGTTTGAACGCCTTGGCTACTTTGTTGCTGACCACATAGACAGCACGTTAGGCGCACCAGTTTTCAACCGCAGCGTGGGCTTAAAGGACACGTGGGCAAGCAAGTAATCAGTCTTCTACCAACTTGATGTCCAGCCAAGTTGACACACATTGGAGGTCTAATGCAGCTTGCAAAGACCATGTCATGCTGATTCACACCCGTGTATACCTTGGTGCTGCACGGCTCACCGTGTGTGGCCCTAGACACCCACAAATTCCAAGCAGTGGCGCTGACAACAAGCTGGCTGGCTGCCCGCTGATCAGCCGACACATAGAAGCCACAGACCGCGTCAACGAGCCAATCAACCGCCGGGTTGACGTGGCGCTGCTCTAAATCATGGTGCTGTACTTTGAAGACGATGATGTCTTGGTTATCAACAAGCCTGCTGGCGTTTTGTCGGTTCCCGGACGCGGCGCAGACAAACAAGACTGCGTGCTGTCGAGACTTCATGACAGTGGCCACAGCGCCCTGGTCGTTCACAGGCTAGACACTGCCACCTCTGGGTTGATGGTGTTTGCAAAACACCTGCCTGCCCAACGCGCACTGAGCCATGCGTTTGCCACACGTCAAACCCACAAACTCTACGAAGCGGTTGTTGAAGGTCACCCTATCGGACACATCACACACCATGCGAGTGAACAAGGCATTCAACAAAGCAGTGATGACGAATGGAACAGCATAGAGGCCTCGCTCATCATTGACTGGCCCAACAGACCCATGTCCAAAGTATGCGAACAAACAGGAAAAGCCGCCCTCACGCGCTGGCAAGTCATCACGCCATCTCAAACTGACGCAAACCACACGCGCTTGCGACTGCAACCGGTCACTGGACGCACACACCAACTGCGCGTTCACCTTATGCACATCGGCCACCCCATAGTGGGAGACGCCTTGTACAACCAGGCTTATCAACACTTAACCAACGAGGGCGAGCAAGCGCCCGCACGTTTACAGCTGCATGCCACCCATCTGAGGGTGCCCCGTATGCAATGCGAGGGGGCTTATTATTGGCACTGCCCAGCACCGTTTTGACAACGGGCGGGCAACACGCGTGACTCGCCATGGTCTGAGCTGCTGCTACGATGTGCGCCACTGCTAACCCCTAACCCTTTACCGAAAGACATGCATGACCCAAGACGTATTTGTTGTGAGCGCTGTGCGCACGGCTATTGGCACCTTCGGCGGCTCATTAAAAGACACGCCCCCCATTGCTTTGGCCTCGTTGGTGGTGCGCCAAGCACTAGAGCGCGCACAGATAGACGGCAACAGCGTGGGCCATGTCGCCTTTGGTCATGTGGTCAACACAGAGCCGCGTGATATGTACTTGTCCCGTGTGGCGGCCATTGACGGCGGCTGCGCACAGCAGACCGCCGCTTTTAACGTCAACCGTTTGTGCGGCTCTGGCTTGCAGGCCATTGTTTCTGCTAGCCAGTCCATCATGCTTGGGGACACTGATGTGGCCATTGGCGGCGGCGCTGAAAACATGAGCCGCGCGCCCTACGCCAGCTTGACCACACGCTTTGGTGCACGCATGGGTGACGCCAAATTGGTAGACATGCTCTTGGGGGCATTGCATGACCCATTTGAAAACATGCACATGGGCGTCACGGCAGAGAACATTGCAGCCAAATGGGGCATCAGTCGCGAACAGCAAGATGCCACTGCGGTTGAAAGTCACCGTCGCGCAGAACGCGCCACCAAAGCGGGTTACTTTAAAGACCAAATCGTACCTGTCATGCTCAAGTCGCGCAAAGGCGAAGTGGCATTTGAAGTTGACGAACACTTTAGATCCAATTGCCAGCCTGAGGACATGGCCAAGCTCAAGCCCGTGTTTTTAAAAGAAAACGGCACCGTCACCGCAGGCAATGCGTCAGGCCTTAATGATGCCGCGGCCGCAGTGGTACTCATGAGCGGCCAAGCCGTTACAGCACAGGGCGTCAAACCCCTGGCACGCTTAGTGGCTTATGCGCACGCTGGCGTAGACCCACGTTTTATGGGCATTGGCCCAGTACCTGCCACACAAGCTGCCCTCAAAAAGGCAGGTTTAAGCGTGGGCGATTTAGACGTCATTGAAGCCAACGAAGCTTTTGCTGCGCAAGCCTGCGCAGTCAGTCAAGATCTAGGCCTAGACCCGGCAAAAGTTAACCCCAACGGTTCGGGCATTTCGTTGGGACACCCAATTGGCGCTACTGGCGCACTGATCACAGTTAAAGCCATTCACGAACTGCACCGCATTCAAGGCCGCTACGCGTTGGTCACCATGTGCATAGGCGGTGGTCAAGGCATTGCCGCCATTTTTGAACGGGTCTAAGGGCTCGGCTTCGAGGCTTAAATCCCGACTTCGCCGTCGCCTTGGAAACTGTCTGCTCTGAAAGTCAGTACCAAGGTGTCGCGCCAACCAAAGTCTTGCAATGGTTGTATCGGCGTGGTTTCGTGAATCACTCTGGCGTCGTCCAGTAGCAAGGTCGTCCAAGGCTGGCTCATGGTGAAGCGCTGCCCGCTCGGGCCGTTGGCCTCGAATACACGGCTTTCGCCACCTTTCACCGACATACGCTCGACCAGACACACCATCACCAAATCAACGCCATCTCTGTGAGCACCCTCAGGGGTGGGGCGACCTATACCGTCGCTGGTATCAATTCGAAATTGATGGGCCTCAACAAACCAAGGCTGGTGGCCGTGCAACGCGCTGGCAACTTGTGCACCAGATGTGAGCAAAGCAAGCCATGCTGTGTTGTGCAACACAGCATCACTTATCGGTTCAAACCAGCGCTGCATACCACCGTGCAACGCGTTGTATGACAGCGGCTGCCAGTGGGCACGGTGCGGGGCAATGGTCACGGTGTCATCGGTAACCACAGCACAACTGTGACGGCGTTTGCGGTACCGGCCACCATCTTTAAGGTAATGGTCAACGGCCAAGTCACCCCAACTCGATTGCAATGCCGCCAGCTCGGTGCGCTCGCAGTTCAGCCACCGGGGTATGTCATGCGCGCCTAAAACGGCAAAACCGTTGACTTGAACGTGGGCGTGCAGTTGCGCAAGAGGCGCAGTTGGAGGAGCGAACAATGTTGTCATAGCTCCATTATCTGCCCACAGGTTCGGGAAAACCTGATTGCCATTGCAACGGCGATGGGAAATACTTGACTATGACACCGACAGAATTTGATGCAGCAACACCCCCGATTGCTGACACCAATGCCGCGCCGGATCAGCACTATGACGCACCGTCACCACCGCTTGTAGGGGCCTTGTTGCCCATCAACACCGTCGGCCTCAATGAGCCACTGCAATGGCTTAGCCTAGGGTGGAAAGACTTTACTCAGGCTCCCATGCTGGGCTTGTTGTATGGACTGTGCTTGTTTGTCATGGGCCACGCCCTGCTGCTGGCATTTAAATCTGCGCCCGTCTACGTGCTGGCCTTAGGTGCCTGTTTTTTAATGGTGGGACCCTTCTTGTCGCTGGGTCTCTACCAAATAAGCCAAGACTTACAAGCCTTACAACGGCCCACACTCAGGCGCTCTGTGTGTGCTTGGCAACCCATCGCATCACCGTTGACAGTGTTTGCCAGCGCATTGATGGCCGCTGGCATTGCGTGGAGTGGCGCTTCCTTGCTGTTTTTTACGCTCAGCTTTGACACCATGCCATTGGACAGCAAGACGTGGACAGCGCTGCTAAGCCTCAATAATTTCGGCTTCTTGGCGGCCTACTTGGTACTTGCCGGCGCATTCGCCGGTCTGGCTTTCACCACCAGTGTGATTGCTTTGCCCATGATATGTGACAAGCGTGTGGACGCAAGAACGGCAGGATTGACAAGTGTGCGTGCATGCCAAAAAAATTCGATCACGATGACGCTGTGGGCCATGCTGATTGCGGCACTCGTGGTGGCAGCCATGCTGACATGGTTTGTTGGCTTGTTGGTCATTGGCCCAGTGCTTGGGCATGCCACATGGCATGCATACCAAGCACTTGTGGTACCGCCGCTGCCCTATGCACCGCCCAGCCAATAACGTTGTCGCGATTGGACTAAGCGTTTACATCGACCACCACGCGGCCTGTGATATTCCCAGCCATGAGATCTACACCGACCTGAAGCGCACCGGCCAAGCCAACCTCGGTGGTCAGGCTGTCTAATTTATCTAAATTTAGATGCTGTGCCAACGCCAACCACGCCGACTCGCGCTTGGCCATAGGCGCCTTGACACTGTCTATACCGCACAACGTGATGCCGCGCAATATGAATGGTGCCACGCTGGCTGGGAAGTCCAGTCCTTGGGCCAGACCACACGCAGCCACAATGCCGCCGTAGCGAAGACTGGCGCAGGTATTGGCCAAGGTGTGGCTACCCACTGCGTCCACCACGCCAGCCCAACGCTCTTTTTGCAGCGCCTTGCCAGGCTCGTTGAGCAAACACCGGTCCATCACCTCTTGCGCGCCAAGATTCTTTAAATAACCGTGCTCGCTGGCCTTGCCAGTGACTGCCACCACGCTGTAACCCATGTCTGACAACAACAGGGTGGCGATAGAGCCCACACCGCCCGTTGCGCCTGTCACCAAAATTTCACCACTACCCGGTTCTACACCACCGCGCTGCAGGGCTTGCACACACAACATGGCCGTATACCCAGCCGTGCCAATGGCCATAGACTGTTTGGCGCTGATAGCGGTGGGCCGCAGTTGCAACCAGTCGCTGTGCACGCGTGCCATTTGCGCCAAACCGCCGCTGTGCGTTTCGCCCACACCCCAACCATTGAGCAACACCTCATCACCCGCTTTGAACTTGGTGCTGGCACTGCTGACCACTTTGCCAGCCAAGTCAATGCCCGGCACCAAACTGGGTTTACGCACCACCGGAGATGTGCCCGTGATGGCCAAGCCGTCTTTGTAATTCACGGTGGAGTAGTCCACCTGTACAACCACATCACCATCTGGCGAGAGCTGCTCGAAAAAGTCTGCCGTGCTCATCTCTTGCAATGCGCATTGGTAGGTGGGCTCTTTGTCTACGCGTAGTAATTTCATCATGTGTGGAGTGTGCTTTAAATGTAAGTGGGGTAGTTGCAGTGTGGTGAAAGGTGTGTATATTGGGTTGGGTTGTGCTGCAGCTGTGGGTGGCGGTTTAAGTAGCAGCCGCACCAGATTTGGCATTTTCTTTGGCTTGTTCTTGCAGCGCTCGCCACATCACTTTACCGCTACCACTTTTGGGCAGCTCATCCAGAAACTCTAGTAGCCTTGGCGCTTTGTAGACCGCCATCTCCTCGTGGCACCAACTCAGCAAGTCTTGTTCACTGACGCTGTGACCCGCGCGCAACACCACAAATACCTTGACGTTCTCTCCGCGGTAGGCGTCGGGCACACCGATGACACACGCTTCCGCCACGCTGGGGTGTTTAAACATCAAAGCTTCTACCTCTGCAGGCCACACTTTGAAGCCACTGGCGTTGATCATGCGCTTGAGCCTATCGGTCATGAAGTAATAGCCGTCCTCATCCATGCGCCCCAAGTCACCTGAGCGAAAGTAACGCACCCCCTCGATGTCAACAAATGCATCCGCAGTGGCCTGCGGACATCGCCAGTAACCTTGGAACACCATAGGCCCGTTGATGACAATTTCACCAGCCTCGCCCTGCGGCAATGGCAGCAACGTCTCTGGATCTACCACCATGGAGCGCACGCCTATAAAGGGCACGCCCAAACATTGCTGCTTGGTGGCCAACGGCGGATTGCTGTGTGAGGGGGCAGCCGTTTCAGTCAGGCCATAGCCTTCGGCGAAACGCAAACCAAACTCATCAAACAAACGCTGTGCCACCGCTTGGGGCATGGCTGCACCACCGCCCCCTATGTATTTCAAACTGCTCAAGTCGTAGCTGGACATGTTGGGACTGGCCAACAAGTCCATGATCATGGTGGGTATGTTGGTCCAGTGGGTCACCCGCCATTTTGAAATCATGCGTCCGGCCAAATCGCGGTTCCACCTGGGCATGACCACCATGGTCGCACCGCCAAACACAGCAGCATGCATGCCAGACACCATGCCTGTAATATGGAACATAGGCACCACGATTAAGGACACCACTTCTGCGGTGGAGTTGCCCCAGTAGCTGCTAGCCACCGCGTTGTGCATCACACTGGCGTGGGTGTGCATACAACCTTTTGGCAGACCTGTGGTGCCGCTTGTATACGGCAACACCGCCAAATCAGACGGCCCAGCCGTCAGCGCTTGCGGCAACCCCTCGTAATGTATGGCTTGCGCCCAAGAATGATGACCAGCCTGTGCCCATTGAGGTGGGTCAATAACGTCACTCAACCATGGCACCCACGCAGTCGGCACTTCGGCCGCAAAACCATCGCTGGTAGCGTCTAGTACCTCACCAATGTGCGCGACTACAACGTGGCGCAGCTGCTCGTCTGGCTGTAAAGAGAAATCGGCTTTGGCCAAGAAACCTGCGAGGTCAGCGCTCACCACAGCGAATGCAGCTTGGGCATCACAAATGTAGTGCGACAACTCATGCGCACGGTTCATGGGATTGACGGGCACCACCACAGCATTGGCTCGCAAAATAGCAAAATGCGCCACCACCCACTGGGGGCTGTTTTGCATCAGCAACAACACCCGGTCCCCTTTGGCCAAACCCAATGACTGCAGGTACGCGGCCATGCTGTCCACTTGACGCGCTAGTTCGCCATAAGTTAGGACCGCATCAAAAAACACCACCGCCGCCTTGTTGGGGTAGCGCATAGCGTTGACACGCAAATTCTCAACCAGGTTGGTTTCAGGTGCGCGCAGCTCACGGGATAAATGTGGTGGCCAAAATCGAAAGTGAGCAGGCGTAGAAGTCATGGAGTACAACTGACAAAGTTACAAGTGCATCAGAGCTTACGTGCAAGCCCCTGGACGGGCAAGGTCGGGCAGCTAAGGAAATGTCGCACTAGAGACCCTCAAATTAGAAGTGGATTACCCGCATAAGATGTCTGAATAGTGAATCTCTCAGGGGTTGACAAACGCCATGTATGCAAAATATGCATAGCCGGCTGGCGAAAACCCCAAGGGCAAGTTCTCAAAAGTTGACTTATATTAAAGATCGCCGATTCAAAATGGATACCACTCATCACATTTACGGCGTGTAAATTACAAACATCTTTCTTTTGGAGTTCATATGCAAGCAACTAAGCTGGCTTTAGCCGGCGCCGTACTCATAGCTTTGACCGCCTGCGGTCAAAAAGAAGATGCTGCAGCTCCTGCTGCAGCTCCTGCACCTGCACCTGTTGCTGCAGCAACCTCAACCACGCCAACCTTAGACGCTATCCGGGCAAGAGACTCTATTGCTTGCGGGGTAAACATAGGACTAGCTGGGTTCTCTGCTGCTGACACTCAGGGAGCATGGAATGGCCTCGATGTGGACATTTGCAAAGCTGTAGCCGCTGCGACGCTCGGTGATGCCAACAAGGTTAAATACGTGCCACTCAACGCTCAACAGCGTTTTACGGCACTCCAATCCGGCGAGATTGATATGCTGTCGCGCAACACCACCTTCACCATGTCACGTGATGCCTCATTGGGCTTGCATGCCACTGGCGTCACATACTACGACGGTCAAGGTTTCATGGTGCCAACACGCACCAAAATGAAAAGCGCTATGGAGCTCAAAAACCAAACGGTTTGTGTGCAGTCTGGTACCACCACTGAGAAAAACCTAACCGATTTCTCCAAAGCCAACAACCTCAACATCAAGCCTGTTGTGTTTGAAGACTTCGCAGCTTCTTACGCCGCCTACTTCGCAGGCCGCTGCATTGCTTACACCACTGATGCATCAGGGTTGGCTTCTATTCGCAACAAGGAAGCGTCAAACCCCAAGGACCACGTCATATTGCCTGAGCTGATTTCCAAAGAGCCACTGGGCCCAATGGTTCGCCGCGGCGACGACGCATGGTTTGCCATCGTGAAATGGACCATCCACGGTTTGTTGGAAGCCGAAGAGTTGGGCATTACACAAGCCAACGTCGAGCAAATGAAGGGCAACGACAGCCCAGCCATTGGTCGCATCTTGGGCTCCAAGGACGATACGGGTAAGTTGGTCGGCTTAAACGCAGCTTGGATGGCCAACGCGATTGCAGCAACTGGCAACTACGGCGAGATCTTTGAGCGCAACGTAGGTCCCAATTCACCGTTGGGCTTGCCACGCGGCACCAACAATTTGTGGAACAAGGGCGGCCTGATGTACGGCTACCCCATCCGCTGATTGGCCAGTGTCTATTGGTCTTGCTTCACTCAGACCCCACCGGTCTGAGTGAAGCCGCAACACCCAATAAGCCGCTTGACAAGGATGCCTTGGCAAGCGGCTTTTTTTTGGCGTTGACCACATCGAAGCAGCAATAAATCTCTCGACTCTCAACCACACTCGTTGCAAAGCACCAAGCCTGAAAATCTGTGCTCACCGCGAATCAGCTGAAAAACAATATGAGTACCACTCACGCGCCACCGAAAAAAAGCCAATGGTCATGGCGCAGCCAAGCCTTTAGAGGGCTGGTGTACCAAGGCGTTGCCGTGTCCGTCATTGTCTCGCTCGTCTGGCTATTGGCCAGCAACACCATGAGCAATATGGCCGCACGCGGCATACAAAGCGGCTTTGACTTTCTCACCCAAACAGCTGGTTTTGACATTGGTGAGACGCCTATTCCTTATGACTCCGGGCAAGGCTATTGGCGAGCCTTTTTAGTCGGCCTGGCCAACACCCTGCGGGTGGCTGTCGTCGGCATTGTCTTGACCACCATTTTAGGCACCATGATTGGCGTTGGCCGCTTCTCGCGCAACGCATTGGTGCGCGGCATCTGCATGGTCTACGTCGAGTTTTTCCGAAACATACCCGTGTTGCTTCAGCTGTTCATGTGGTACATATTTTTGACACAGTTACTGCCGGATAGCTGGGAGCCATGGCAAATAGGCAACTTCTTCTTGAGCAAAGGCGGTGTGTCCTTTCCTGCCCCGCTGTGGGCATTTGGGCACCTGACTGGCTTTATAGGCTTTATGGCTGGCATGGTTGGCGTGGTCATGTACCGCCGACGTGCCCAAAAGCTGTTTGAAGCAACCGGTCAACTGTCCAGCAGCTTTTGGATACCCATAGGCATGCTGTGCACTGGCGCGATTATTGGTTGGTTTGTAGGCGGTGCGCCTTCTGATTTCAATACACCAGTCAAAGGCGACTTTGCGATTGAGCACGGCGCAGCCGTGACGCCAGAGTTCTTAACCGTGTTACTGGGTTTGACCATGTACACCGCAGCCTTCGTCGCGGAGGTGGTGCGTGCAGGTATTCAATCAGTGCCTGACGGCCAAAGCGAGGCGGCTTCAGCCTTGGGTTTGTCTAAAGGACACACCATGAAGCTCATCATGCTGCCACAAGCCCTGCGCGTGATTATTCCGCCCATGACCAACCAATTTTTAAACCTGACCAAAAACTCCTCATTGGCAGTGGCTATTGGCTACCCAGACATTGTCTCGGTCACCAACACTGCGCTCAACCAAACTGGGCGAGCGGTGGAGTGTATTGCCATTGTGATGATGGTGTACCTCAGCACGTCGCTGGCGACATCAATGTTTATGAATTGGTACAACAAGCGTTCTGAAATTAAAGAGCGATAGGCTGGCACATCACATGACTACAACAACTTTTAAACCAATAGCCGCTCGCCAAGCGCCAGTCAATACAGAGGGCGTTATCCCATGGATGCGTTCTAACTTGTTTGGTGACGCACGCACCACCGCCGCAACGTTTATATTTGGTGGCTTGATGCTGTGGTTCATTCCACAATTCATAGACTGGGCAATTTTTCGCGCTTACTGGCTGGCCGACTCCGACGCGTGTAGAGCCGAAGGTGTGGGCGCTTGCTGGGGTGTCATCACAGAAAAATACCGCCTCATTATCTTTGGCCGCTACCCATTCGAAGAACAATGGCGCCCATTGGTTGCCACCTTAATGATGGTCACGTTGCTGGTAGCCAGTTGCACAAGGGCCTTCTGGAAACCTTGGCTGGTTGTGCTGTGGGCGCTGATGCTGTCCGGCTTTTTTGCCATCATGATGGGGGGTATTTGGGGGCTTGAGGAGGTCGAGACCAGCCGCTGGGGCGGCCTGCCGCTGACCATCATGCTGGCCACTATTTCTATTGCGCTGTCATTTCCGCTGTCGTTGCTGGTAGCGCTGGGCAGACGCTCAAATTTGCCAGCTATTCGTAGCCTATGCACGGTATTTGTTGAGTTGATACGTGGCGTGCCGTTGATTTCAGTGCTGTTCATGGCCTCCTTCATGTTCCCACTGTTTATGCCGGTAGGCGTGACCATTGATGTGCTGCTGCGCGTACTGGTAGGTATTACGCTGTTCCAAACCGCTTACATGGCAGAGGTCATTCGGGGTGGTTTGCAAGCCATACCCAAAGGACAAGTGGAGGCAGCGGCTACGTTGGGCTTGTCGTACTGGCAAACACAGCGGAAAATTGTGCTGCCCCAAGCCTTGGCCATGGTGGTGCCAGGCATCATGAACAGTTTTATTGCCATTTTCAAAGACACATCCTTGGTCACCATTGTGAGTTTGTACGAACTCACAGGCGCTCTAAAAATGGCGCTGGGTTCAGACTCTGACTGGCGGTCTTTCTACATAGAAGGCTACTTGTTTATAGCCATGATTTATTTTGTATTTTGCTTTTCCATGTCGCGCTACAGCAGTTGGGTTGAAGCGCAAGCCAACAAAGGCAAACAACGCTAAGCCTGTCATCGCAAGCGTTTATTTATACAACACACATTCGAGAATTCAATATGTCCGACCCCATCATCACCTTCGACAAAGTCAATAAATGGTATGGCAACAACTTCCATGTGTTGCGCGACATCAACTTGTCGATTGCAAAAGGCGAGCGCATTGTTATTTGCGGCCCATCTGGCTCTGGCAAGTCCACCTTAATTCGCTGTATCAACCGCTTAGAAGAGCACCAAGAAGGCCGGTTAATCGTCGACGGCGTCGAGCTGGGCGACGATGTCAAAGCCATTGACCAAGTTCGCAAGCAAGTGGGCATGGTCTTTCAGCAATTCAACCTGTTTCCTCACCTCACAGTGCTTGAAAATCTCACGCTGTCGCCCATGTGGGTGGGCAAACTGCCCAAGTCTGAGGCTGTGGCGCGTGCCATGGAACAGCTTGAGCGTGTGCAAATCGCCGAACAAGCTGAGAAGTACCCGTTGCAACTGTCAGGTGGTCAGCAACAACGCGTGGCCATTGCACGCGCCCTGTGTCTGACCCCGAAAATCATGTTGTTTGACGAGCCCACATCAGCGCTTGACCCGGAAATGATCAAAGAGGTGTTGGACGTGATGGTTGAATTGGCCAACCAAGGCATCACCATGATTTGTGTGACCCACGAAATGGGTTTTGCCAAAGCTGTGGCCGACAGAGTGATCTTTATGGACCAAGGTCAAATTGTTGAAGAAAACACCCCTGAAGAGTTTTTCAACAACCCACAAAATGAGCGGAGCAAGGACTTTTTGTCCAAAATACTGGGGCATTGAGTGCCCAGTACCTTGTCATTTCACTCTAACTGTGACGCTGACAATGCGTCAATGGGCTTTAGTTACTGCGATTTAAATTGGCGCTAAACGCTGGTTGGACACGCACCAAGCTGGCATTGCAAGCCAAGTACTTGTTGTGGTTTATAAGCTTTCAGGCAACTGGGCACCTGCTTGCCAGGCCAAGGCCGCGGCTGGTAAATCGCCTTGTTCAGTGGCCATGGTGGCCAACGAGACCCACGCACGCCGGCGCAGCGATGTGTTGCTGAGACCTTTGGCTGAACGCTCCAACAAGGGCTTGGCTTTGCCCCACAACTGGCGCTGCATATACGTTTGTGCAGCCAAATACTGCAGCACCGCATCCGAGGTGTGTTGCGCTTGAGCGAGCTCGACCTGTGCCACCCACTCTTGCTCTAAATAAGGCACCAGCGGCTCAATGCATACAGCGAGTCGAATTTGCTGCTCGTTGGTGAGGTCGTCATAGCGATGCCACACTGGCTGCAGTTGCTTCATCACGCGCTGTGCCGTCGCCTTAGCCACATCTGCCTGTTCGCTCAAAGCGTTGAAATCTAAATAGCGCTTGGCCCAAGCCAAGCTCGCGTCTGCCGTATCACGCTCTATGGCGGGTAGCGATTTCCAAAAGGCTTGCAAGCCAGCTTCATCGTCAACGCTGTTGATGACCTTCACAGCCAATGAACGCTGCAAACTCAGAGAGGCAAATCCAGTGAAAGCACCGTGTTTGGTTAATGTCCTAACGGCCTCTAGTGCGGCCAAAGGCTTGTCCTGAAGTTGCGCCAAGTCTAGCCGTGAACGCCATGCTTGTATGCGCCTTGACACGGCTTTTGGTAGCGCCCGTAAACGTGCGCTGGCCAGGGGTGCATCACGCACATCAAGCGCCCAGCGCAAAGAACGCAACATCACACCCTCTTGTGCAGTGGCGCCATCATTGCGCACATCCAACGCCAATGCGGCGTCTAGATGGGCTTGCGCTTGGTCTAGGTTACGCATGGACTGAGAACTTTCAGCCATCACCCACAAGGCCAATACGCGAGAACTGGCCAAACGTGGCAGCTGCATGCCATCAGCAACGCTTTGGCGCTCCATGGCAAGCAAAGCCTCGCTGGCAGCGCTGAGTGCTTTGCCGTGGCGCCCAGCCAAATGAAGGCTGATGCTGTCGACCAACAAGGCCATTGCGCCACGCTCGACGCGTTGTACGCGGCCCCACTTGGCCTTGGCAGCTGCGAGACGCAAACCTGCGCTGAGGTTTTTTAAAGACAACAGCAACCAGCACACAGCGACCAACGCAATCATCACCAGATTTAATGAGAGGTCTATACGTTGTGAACCAACAAACAACGACACCATGGCGGTGTTGTCGAGAGCCCATGCAAGCGCCACACCTGCTAGCACCCATACAACCAAAGAACTTAACCATTTCATAATCAAGCCCCCTTATCGACCAGCAGCTGCAGTAGCCAATGCGCCCAGCGTCGACTGCGGCATGGGCACTTGCAAACCTTGAATGCTAGCTTGCGTACGCTGAAGCTTTTCGAGCAAGGCTTGCACCTCAACGGCACCCGGCGAACCGTACTGAGACACTGACAAGGCCACGGCAGCCAGGTCTTGCGAGGCCACATCGTGTTGCGCACCCACCAGCGCCAAGCGTGCATTCAGCACGCGCAGCTTGAGATTCTCGCGCAGCACCCAAGCACGCTCAGGACTTAACAAAAAGGTGTCGCTGTTGTCGATGTTGCGCACACGTACGAAGCTAGACATGTAAGCGCCGCCAGCACCTGACCAGCGTTGCCAAAAACCAGCTGCTTGCGCACGCGCACTGTACCAAGCATTGACCACCCAGTTATCGCCAACAAGCGGGGTGTTGGCGCCAGAGGGTTCAGTGCCTGAAGCAACCTGTGCGGCGCTATTGCCTGCGAGCGCACCAGCAGTTGATGCACTGCCAGCGTTATTTGCCTCGTTTGCAGATTGATCGCCAGCTGACTCAATGGTCCTGTTGAGTGGGGGTGGCGCCATGCTGCGCATAGGCAGGCGGTCTATGTACGTGGGCAACGCAGCCAATTGCGCCACCAACATGGGCACATCCGTGCCAGCCACTTCTTGCAGGCGGACCAGGTCAGCCTCCATGGCTTGCAACACCGGATTGAGGCGGGGTTGTGCCGAGCGATTGATACGCTCAATACCCGCTTGCAAAGTGGCTATAAGTGCATTGGGGCTACCCATTAAGTTGGACTGCTGCACAGCGAAACGCATTGATGACTCTAAGTCTTGCACCAATGTGTCGTCGCGCGAACGCGAAACACTGAGCATGAGCTCCTCTAATTGCGTTCGCTGCAAATTCAACTCGCTGAGCTTGGCCTCTGCCAAACTCATGCGCGCCTGCAATGCTTGCGCGAGTTGCTCGGCAGAGCCGGCTTGTGCACCAGCTGTTTTGGTTTGCACCAACACCGCATCAGAGCGCTGCTGGGCATCCAGGCGCGCAGTGTCGAGTTGTCGCCACACCATGAGGGCGCCGCCCGCGCTCAAAACAGCAATAAAAAGCGCAACCAAAGCGATCACCCAGATGACGCCTGTATTGGCGCTTTTAACCGTGCCGTTGCCGGTTGATGAGGGCCTTTGGGCAGGCGCTGGCTTAGAAACAGCTTCTTTTGTAGGCGGTTCTTTGACCTGTGCTCCTGTGGATGGCGATTTTTTTCCGGTGGGTGTTTTCGGGGCAGCGGCACCCGCAGTCACGGCGGACACCTGTGCACCTGAAGCGGCTTGGGCTGTGGCTGCGGGGGCACTGGTTTGTGGCTCAACCGCGTCTACAGTGCTGCCTGCAGTGACTGGCGCTGAGGGATCTTTGTCTGTTGTCGTGGTAGCTGGTTTAGGGCTTTGGCTATCGGTCATCGTGGCCTCATTGAAACTGCACATAGGCAAGTAAGTAACTGTCAGCGCACCCCATGCACTCAACACTTGTCTTATTGCATTGTAGGACGCATTGCTGATGCTTTCGATGTACTGACAACACGCATCAAAAACACACTCAAAAATCAACCACGCATAGAGACCAAGGCACGCAAGACATCCTGTAAGGCGGGTCTGCAAGCGACAACCTGATTCCAGCCCAGTGCCCGGACACTGTCGGCGATTGTAGGGTGAGTAGCCAACACGCGCTGCTGATGCAGCACATCATCGCCACCCCACAGCGCGATGAGTTGCTCTAGGTTGCGCCAGCCTTGGGCGCTACTGGCAAGCCAAATGGTATGGGGCGCTGCCGCAGCCTGGTTCAGCACGCGCTGAACCGCGCCGTCATAGGCTGGCACAACGCGCTCATACACAGCAATGTGCGCCACGGTCATGCCCATTGTCCTGCACTGGTAGGCCAGCCAATTTCGACCTTGTCCCGCCTCGTTCGGTTTGTTCGCATTGTCAACAGCGCCATGGGTTTGCCCGCGCACAACCAGCACGCGGCTAGACGCCGGTGTTTGTACGTCCCGCTGTTGCAACAACGCTAGCTGTGGTCGTACAACCTGCCACAAAGCCTCTGAATCAAACTGCGCAGCATCGGCGCGGGGCTGATCTATCAGGTGTAGTGGCACGCCGAGTTGCAGCAACGCACTGGCCGTACCGGGGCCTGGCACCCAACACCGAGGACCTTGGTAAACAGGTTGCTGCATGGCGTCCAGCCATGTCTGGCTGTAAGCCGAACTGCCAGCAAACCAATGACGCACAGCATTGGCGCTCACAAACATCACGGCACTGTTGCGCTGCAGCCCAGACCATTCGGCCCATACAGCGGGTGAATCTGCCCGTGATTCAATTGCAATCAATGGCAGCGTCAGCACGTCAAAATCAGCGGCTTGCAGCGCCTGCAACCAAGGCGTCATGTCTGCAGCGGGCCTGGTGAGCACAACTGTGCAGCGTGGACTGCTGTTGACCGGAGTCACCTGGGCGGTGTGAATGGTGGGGTGTGCCGTCGACATGACAAGGTGTGCAATCAATGTGTGGCTTGCAAGCTGGCTAGGTACGTGGCTTGGCGCCTGCGGCTTGCAAGCCCTGCGCCACCGCCAGCCCCAACGCATCAGCTTGGTCAATAGACTTAACGTCAGCGCTGAGGGAGGCACGCAGCACAGGCATCGCCAGCTGCTCATCGCCCCAAGCTGCATCCAATTGCAACAAGCTGCCCCCTTGCCAGCGTGCATGCGCAGCCAGAGGCACAGAGCAACTACCGCCCATGGCGCGACTGACAGCGCGCTCGCTGGCTACGCGCAACCAAGTTGGCATGTGCATCAGTGGCGCTAAAGCTGCACGCAGGTCGGCCCGGTCGGATTTAATCTCAATGCCTAAAGCACCTTGACCGGCGGCTGGGAGCATCTCTTCAAAGGTAAAAATACGGCGTATGCGCTGGGGCAACCCCAAGCGTTTAAGGCCTGCTGAAGCCAACACAATGGCGTCATAAGCGCCGCTGTCTAGCTTGCCCAACCGGGTGTCTAGGTTACCTCGCAGCGGTTCAATGCGAACATCGCTGCGGCCCATGGCAGCAAGGCGCTCTTGCAGCAAGGCGGCACGACGCAAGCTCGATGTACCCACCACCGCACTTGGCGCCAAATCGGCCAAGTCGTCGGCGACGGCAGAGACCCAAGCATCGTGCGGGTCCTCACGCTCCATCACACACGCCAGTTCAAACCCAGGTGGCAAATTCATGGGTACATCCTTTAAGGAGTGCACCGCCAAGTCGGCCATGCCGTTGTCCATGGCCACTTCTAACTCTTTGACAAACAGGCCTTTACCGCCCACTTTACTCAGCGATCTATCCAAGATTTGATCGCCACGTGTGGTCATGCCCAGCAGCGTCACGGTGTGCCCACAAGTGTGTAACAGGGTCTGTACATGCTCGGCTTGCCACATAGCAAGACGGCTTTCCCGGGTGGCTATGGTGATATGTAGAGGGGTAGTGGTAGGCACGTTGGTAACTGCTTGGTAAATCTTTTGACAAGTCAATGCTAGCATGTTGCACCGCCGCATTTTTAAAGAATTGTCATGGTCATTATTGCAAAAAAAACCAATTCTTCACCCGCTACAGTGAAGACCAACTCACCTAACAAGGACCAACCGCTGGTCGACGACATCAGGCTATTGGGTCGTATCTTGGGCGAAGTCATTCAAGACCAAGAGGGCAAGACCGCCTACGCATTGATTGAAACCATTCGCCAACTGTCAGTAGCCTTCAGACGCCAAGCAGATGCCAGCGCAGACACCGCACTGAAGAAGTTACTCAAAGGCTTAAGCGGTGATCAAACCGTCACTGTTGCGCGCGCCTTTACCTACTTCAGCCACTTGGCCAATCTGGCAGAAGACCGCCATCACATTCGCCGACGTGCCCACTATGAGCGCGAAGGCTTGTCACAGAGCGGCAGCTTAAGCGCAGCTTTTGCAACACTAGAGCAACAAGGTGTGGCCAAGCGTGCGCTGGGTAAAACCTTGGCAAGCATGCATGTATCGCCCGTGCTCACCGCCCACCCCACAGAAGTGCAGCGCACCAGTATTTTGGACGCAGAGCGCGCCATTGCCTCGCTGCTGCTGCAACGGGAACACTTGCTGCCTAGAGAGTTGCAAGACAATGAGGACAACATCCGCGCACGGGTGATGCAATTGTGGCAAACCCGACTGATGCGCTTCTCAAAGCTCACAGTTGCAGACGAAATTGACAACGCCTTGAGCTATTACGAGTCAACGTTCTTGCGCGAGATACCAAAAATTTACCGCGACATAGAAGACAAGCTTGGCCTGACAGACCTGCCCAATTTCTTACGCATGGGTCAGTGGATAGGCGGCGACAGGGACGGCAACCCATTTGTTACAGCGCACACCTTGCAACTGGCCTTAAGCAGACAAAGTGCTGTGGCACTGCGCCATTACTTAACCGAGGTGCATTTGCTGGGCGGTGAACTGTCTATGTCAGCCCGCCTCATGCGCATCAGTGCGGACATGCAGGCCTTGGCCATTCGTTCGCCAGACACCAACCCCCACCGACAAGACGAGCCTTACAGGCGCGCACTCACCGGGATCTACGCACGCTTGGCAGCCACGCTTAAACAGTTGAGTGGTACTGAAGCCACGCGCCACGCGTTGGCACCCAGCGAGCCTTATGCCGATGCACTGGGGTTTACCAACGACCTGCAAGTCATCTTTGACTCACTGAACGCCAACTTCGGCGGTATGTTGGCCAACCAGCGACTGCGCAGTTTGCTGCGGGCCGCCAAGGTGTTTGGCTTTCACTTAGGCACCTTAGATCTGCGTCAAAGCTCAGATAAACACGAGGCCGTGGTGGCAGAGTTGTTGGCCAAAGCCCGCGTGTGCGACAACTACAGCAGCCTCAACGAGGCCGATAAGCGCGGTGTGCTGCTGGCACAGCTCAGCGATGTTCGCCGCCTGTTTGTGCCAACCACTGACTACAGCGAATTAGCGCATACCGAGTTGGCTATTTTTCACGGCGCTGCTGCCGCTAGGGCGGCTTATGGCGCCCAAGCCATCCGCCACGCCATCATCAGCCACACCGAATCTGTCAGCGACTTGCTCGAGGTGCTGGTGTTGCAAAAAGAAGCGGGCTTGTTTAAAGGCTTGTTGTCAGAAAAAGCCACCACTGACTTGATTGTGGTGCCGCTGTTTGAAACCATCGACGACTTGGCCCAGTCCGAATCCATCATGCGCGAGTACTTCGCATTGCCAGGCATTACAGCCATGATTCGCCGTGGTGATGCAGCGCAATACAACGAGCAAGACATCATGCTGGGCTACTCAGACAGCAACAAAGACGGCGGCATTGTCACCAGCAACTGGTCGTTGTACCGAGCTGAAGTGGCACTGGCAAAACTATTTGACAGCCTGCCGGGTACACCCATCACCATGCGCCTGTTTCACGGCCGCGGCGGCACAGTTGGCCGGGGCGGCGGCCCCAGCTACCAAGCGATTTTGGCGCAGCCGCACGGCACGGTGCGCGGCCACATACGCCTAACAGAGCAAGGCGAAGTGATTGGCTCCAAGTACGCCAACCCAGACATCGGTAGGCGCAATTTAGAAACTTTGGTGGCAGCCACTTTGGAGGCCACATTGCTGCCCAGCGCGGGCGACGTGTCCCCGGCCCATTTAAACTTGGCCGGGCAACTCTCCACTGCCAGCATGCAGGCCTACCGCGCGCTGGTGTACGACACCCCGGGCTTTGCCGACTACTTCTTTGCCGCTACCCCCGTACGCGAAATTTCAGAACTGCACATTGGCTCGCGCCCAGCGTCGCGTAAAGCGGGTCAACGTATTGAGGACTTGCGTGCCATCCCGTGGGGCTTCAGCTGGGGCCAATGCCGGTTAACCCTGCCTGGCTGGTACGGTTTTGGCTCAGCCATTTCCACTTATTTAAATGGTGAGTTGAACGCCAGCGACAAACCCAGTGGACGCAACAAACGTTTAAGCGAGTTGCGCAACATGGCCGTAGAGTGGCCTTTCTTTGCCAATCTGCTGTCCAACATAGACATGGTTATGGCCAAAAGCGACTTGGCTTTGGCCAGACGCTACGCGGAGTTGGTGACAGACCTCAAACTGCGCAACCGCGTGTTGGTTCAAATTGAAACCGAGTGGCATAAAACCGCCGAAGCGCTCACACTCATCACTGGGCACAAACAACGCTTGGCTACCAACCCCGCGCTGCGCCGCTCCATAGAGCACCGCTTCCCTTACATTGACCCGCTACACCACGTGCAAGTCGAGCTGATTCGCAGATACCGTGAAGGCAAAACAGATGAACGCGTTCAGCGCGCCATACACATTGCCATCAACGGCATTTCGGCAGGTTTGCGCAATACCGGATAAGCAATCGGCACTGACCTGACATCCATTACGCCCAACGCAGCGCACAACAGCGTTGAGAACTAGGAGCAAACTTTGCCACTTCCAACATCTATGAGCGCCATGGTTTTAACCGGCCATGGCGGGCTAGACAAATTGATGTGGCGTGACGACATAGCCACGCCACAAGCGGGGCACAATGAGGTGCTCATTCGCGTGTTGGCGGCGTCTGTCAACAACACCGACATCAACACGCGCACTGGCTGGTACTCAGCAAAGCCCAGCACCAACGTCAGCACGGCGTCTACAAACGCATCCACAACACAGCCGGCTCAATCAGCCTCAGCCGTGGGTACAGGCTGGTCTGGCGCTGCCCTGGCGTTCCCCCTCATTCAAGGTGCCGACTGCTGCGGGGAAATCGTACAGGTTGGCGCGGGTGTATCGCCTTCACGTGTTGGTGAGCGCGTGATGGTGAGAGCGCTGCAAGCGCCACCCAGCACAGACAACAGTGGTGCACACACAGTGACTTTTGGCACTGATTACGACGGTGCTTTTGCGCAGTACAGCACCTGCGCAAGCCACAACGCCATCGCGGTGCACTCCACATTGTCTGCCGTCGAATTGGCCTCTTTCCCTTGCGCATTCTCCACCGCCGAGGGCATGATTCAACGTGCCAACTTGGGGGCCGAGCGCGTGCTCATCACTGGTGCATCTGGTGGCGTGGGCAGCGCCGCTGTGCAGTTGTGCAAACGTCGAGGTGCTCACGTCACGGCCATCACCACCAGCGATAAAGCCCAACACCTTAAAGACTTGGGCGCCAACGCAACACTCGACCGTGACCAAGCGCTTGAGTCGCAACATTACGATGTGGTGCTCGATGTGGTGGGCGGCCCGCGATGGGCGCACTACATTGACGCTTTGCGCACCGGCGGACGCTATACCGTGGCCGGCGCTGTGGCCGGCCCACTGGTTGAACTGGACTTGCGCATTTTGTATCTGCGCAATTTGTCTTTTTTGGGCTGTACTGCACAGCCCCAACATATTTTCACAGACCTGGTCTCTTATATTGAAGCCAATGAGATTGTGCCCACCTTGGCGCAAACCTTCCCACTGCACCAACTGCGTGACGCGCAAGAAGCTTTTTTAAACAAAAATTTTATTGGGAAAATCGGAATAAGCGTCGCTCTATAAGGCCAAGCATGGTGGCAAACACTTGCGATAACGCGGTGTATGCCTGCCGAGTTGCGGTAGCCCAAAGGTAGCAAAGCAGGTGATAGACGTGCGGCTCAATAAGGCTTATAAGCAATAAAAAGTTTGACAGCAACACAAGGAGAGTTGGCATGGGTATCGTTGTAACGCCTTCCGGGCAAGCCTGCGGTGCATCCGTCACAGGCGTTGATTTAACCAAGGCGTTGTCGCCAGATGACCTCATTTATATAAGAGGCGCCTGGCTAGAACACAAGGTGCTGAGCTTTCCCAATCAGCGCATGAACGATGACGACCTCGAGCGCTACACCATGGCGTTTGGCGGCTTTGGCAATGACCCGTTTATCGCCCCTGTGCCTGGGCGCAACCACATCATTGCTGTCGCGCGCAAAGCCAATGAGCAAGCGCCTCTGTTCGCTGAAAATTGGCACACAGACTGGAGCTTCCAAGCAACGCCACCGGCAGGCACCTGCCTGTTTGGCATAACCATTCCGCCAACTGGTGGAGACACGCTCTTTGCAAATCAAGAAAAGGCTTGGGACGACATGCCTGAGGAGAGAAAAAAGCAGCTACGCGGTCTTGTAGCCATTCACTCGGCCAAAGCGTCTTATGCCCCAGATGGCTTGTACGGATCAAAAGACCAAACCACTGACCGCAGCATGGACATCCGCCCTAGCACTGCGGCACGCAACCTGCAAAGCCACCCCTTGGTGCACACACACCCAGAAACTGGCCGCGAAGGTTTTTACAGTTGTCTAGGCTACATCGTTGGCATTGAAGGTAGATCTGATACAGAAGCCTTTGAATTGCTGACTGAATTGAGAGAGTGGCAAAGCCGCGCCGCGTTTATTTACACACACAAATGGCAAGCCAACATGCTGGTCATGTGGGACAACCGGGCCTTGCTGCACAGGGCCACTGGAGGCTACGAAGGCCACGACAGGCTCTTACACCGCACGACTATTGCTGCGTTCTAAGCACGACACCACCGCTTTATACGGCGGTTTCAATGAAGCCTGTCACGGCTTGGTTAAAATAGTTTGCGCACCACTGCGTGCCAAGTCCTTTATCTTTATTCAACTGCACGCCACCCATGTCATCCAACCAACTCGACACCAAAGCCCAAGCCTGGTCGGCTCTTTTTTCTGAGCCTATGAGCGAGTTGGTCAAGCGCTATACCGCCAGCGTATTTTTTGACAAACGCCTGGCCAATGTAGACATACGTGGTTCATTGGCCCACGCCCACATGCTGCAAGCCCAACACATCATCAGCGCCGATGACCTCGCATCTATCAACAAAGGTTTGACGCAGATACAAACAGAAATTGATGCGGGGGAGTTCAACTGGCAACTGGATCTTGAGGACGTGCACCTCAATATCGAAGCGCGCCTGACCCAACTGGTGGGGGACGCAGGCAAGCGCTTGCACACTGGGCGCAGCCGCAATGACCAAGTGGCTACAGACATTCGCCTGTGGTTGCGGGACGAAATTGACCAACTCAGTGAGTTGTTGGCTGAGTTACAGCGCTCATTGCTGTCTGTTGCCAAGCGCCATGTTGACGTGATAATGCCGGGCTTCACACATTTACAAGTGGCGCAACCGGTGAGTTTTGGTCACCACATGTTGGCCTATGTTGAAATGTTTTCGCGCGATGCGCAGCGCTTGGCTGATGTGCGCAAACGCGTCAATGTATTGCCCTTGGGCGCAGCCGCGCTGGCTGGTACCAGCTACCCCCTCAACCGTGACATGGTGGCCGATTTATTGGGCATGGAAGGGGTATGCCAGAACAGCCTCGATGCTGTCAGCGACCGCGACTTTGCCATCGAGTTCTCTGCGGCTGCTGCCATTATCATGGTGCACACCAGCCGCTTGAGCGAAGAACTGATTGTGTGGATGAGCCAAAACTTTGGCTTTGTGCGCATTGCCGATCGCTTCACCACCGGCAGCTCCATCATGCCGCAGAAGAAAAACCCTGACGTGCCAGAACTGGCGCGTGGCAAGACAGGCCGCGTGGTGGGCCATTTGATGGGCCTCATCACCCTCATGAAAGGCCAACCCTTGGCCTACAACAAAGACAACCAAGAAGACAAAGAGCCCCTGTTTGACACGGTAGACACCGTACGAGACACCTTGCGCATATTCTCTGAAATGATGGGTGGCCAACTCAACCCTGCCACAGGCGAGCGCGAAGGCGGTATCACTGTCAACGCCCAAGCCATGGAGCAAGCTGCATTGCGCGGCTATGCCACCGCCACAGACTTGGCCGACTACTTGGTCAATAAAGGCTTGCCCTTCAGGGACGCCCACGAAGTGGTAGCGCACGCTGTTAAAACGGCCATTGCCCAAGGCATCGATTTGAGCGAGCTGAGCTTAAACGCCCTACAAGCATTCGACGCGCGCATTGAGGCCGATGTATTTGAGTGTTTGAGCTTGCGAGGCTCTTTGAATGCCCGCCAAACCACTGGCGGCACAGCGCCCAGCCAAGTGCTGCTGCAAATTGCCAGACATGAGAAGCGCTTAAATGGCTAACTAGATTTGTAAATATCAAAAATTTCAAAAGCTCCTAAGTGTTTTTCAAAACCTAGGGGCTTTTTGTATGGCCACGCTGCGCTAACATGCTTATTAAACCAACAAGAACCAAGTTAGGAGACTGAGATGCCCGTCATTACCAACGTTGAAGATCTGCGCCAATTGGCACAAGCGCGTGTGCCGCGCATGTTTTACGACTATGCAGACTCTGGCAGCTGGACTGAATCCACCTACCGCGCCAACACCGACGACTTCGCCCGTATCAAGCTGCGCCAACGCGTGGCTGTGAACATGTCCAACCGCAGCACCGCCACCACCATGGTCGGCGAACATGTTGCCATGCCTGTAGCCATCGCACCCACAGGCCTGACTGGCATGCAGCACGCTGATGGTGAAATACTTGCAGCCAAGGCTGCCAAAGCATTTGGCGTGCCATTTACCTTGTCGACCATGAGCATTTGCTCTATTGAGGATGTGGCCAAAGCCACTGACAACCACCCGTTTTGGTTTCAGTTGTACGTGATGCGTGACCGCGACTTTATTGAACGCCTAATTGACCGAGCCAAAGCTGCCAACTGCTCGGCACTGGTGCTCACCCTAGATTTACAGATTTTGGGACAACGCCACAAAGACTTGAAAAACGGCCTGTCTGCGCCACCCAAGCTCACCATCGCCAACATGATCAACATGGCCAGCAAACCGCGCTGGTGTTTGGGTATGGCCGGCACAAAACATCGCCAATTTGGCAATATCGTGGGCCACGTCAGTGGCGTGGCAGACATGGGCTCTTTGTCTGAGTGGACGGCATCACAGTTTGACCCTGAGCTGAATTGGGGCGATGTGGAATGGATTAAAAAACGCTGGGGCGGCAAGCTCATCATCAAAGGCATCATGGACGAGGCCGACGCACGGCTTGCTGTAGAAAGCGGTGCCGATGCGCTCATTGTCTCCAACCATGGGGGGCGTCAACTAGACGGCGCCGAGTCCAGTATCAATGTCTTGCCGCGGATCGTGGCAGCCGTTGGCAATGACATTGAGGTGCACATGGATGGTGGCATTCGCAGTGGCCAAGACGTTCTCAAAGCCGTCGCTTTGGGCGCAAAGGGCACCTATATTGGCCGAGCATTTTTATACGGCTTAGGCGCTATGGGGCAAGCTGGCGTGACCAAAACATTAGAAATCATGCACAAAGAGTTAGACCTCACCATGGCATTTTGTGGCCATACCCAAGTGAGCACGGTCAGCCGTGACATTTTGGTACCGGGCACATGTCCTACCTAACCGTTTGATACCGTTGTTTGCCACACTGCCCGCCGAATGTTACACAGCGTGGGGCGGTGTGCAGGCATAGCCAACCCACACACAGGTATGCTTAGGGCGTGTCCACTTCGCCTACACATTCACCGCCAACGCCAGCACCGATCTCAGCGCTGTCTTTGACGGTGTCTCAGTCGCAGTCGCAGTCCCAATCGCAATCGCAATCCCCATTGATGAGGCGTATTGCTCACCTAGACATGGATGCATTTTATGCATCCGTGGAGCTCCTGCGCTATCCGCAGCTCACAGGCCTGCCCGTTGTGATTGGCGGGGGACGAGACGCACAGCCCAAAGCATTAGACGGCTTGGCCATAGACCAGTTGCCGCTGTCGCAGTTTGCGCGGCTGCGCAGTTACACTGGCCGCGGCGTCATCACCACCGCCTCTTATGCGGCTCGCAAGTTTGGCATTGGCTCTGCCATGGGCCTGATGAAAGCCGCAGCCCTATGCCCCGAGGCCCTGCTGTTACCAACAGACTTCGAACGCTACCGTGACTACTCGCGCCGCTTCAAACAAATCATTCTAGACATCGCACCAATCATGGAAAACCGCGGTGTAGACGAGGTGTATATTGACTTAACCAACGTGGCCGGCGGGCAGCGTGAAGGCGGTCGGGTCATTGCGCGGTTGATACAAAAACAAATACTTTTAGAAACAGGACTGACCTGCTCCATAGGCATTGCACCCAACAAACTACTGGCCAAAATGGCCAGCGAATTGGACAAACCAAACGGCATTAGCGTGCTGTTTGAAGCAGACTTGGCCTCAAAAATATGGCCACTGCCTTGTAAGAAAATGAACGGCATTGGGCCTAAATCCAATGAGAAGCTCACAGCATTTGGTCTACACACGCTGGGCGATATTGCAGCTTGCGACAGACACTGGCTGATAGAAAACTTTGGCAACAGTTACGGCGCATGGCTATATGAGTCTGCACACGGGCGCGACGAACGCGAGGTTGTTACCCATAGCGAGCCTGTATCGATTAGTCGAGAAACCACTTTTGAGCGCGACCTGCACCCCAAACGCGACAAAGCACAGCTGGGCGAGGTGTTTACCAAACTGTGCGAACGGCTAGCCAGCGACTTGGACAACAAGGGCTATCAAGCAACAACCATTGGCATTAAGCTGCGCGATGACACCTTTCAAACCACCACCCGCGACATCAGTCTGAACAAGCCCGTGGCAAGCGCCAAAGACATACGCCGCGCAGCCGGTAACGCACTTAAACGCGCCCCACTCAACCGCCCACTGCGCTTGCTGGGCGTCAAATTGAGTCGACTGGTTAAAACAAGTGATCTACAACTCGACACACCAGCGCCAAGCACGTTGGATTTGTTTGACGATGTCGATTGATTTGTCAGCGCTTAACCACTGTCAGCCTTTACATGATGTGATGCCGTGTCAGCAGGACATAACAACCCACCACCGCCCAATAATCAAGCTGCTGAGCGTCTAAACACCAGCCTGTCTGCGCTTGATACGCTCGGCTCGAAGACATAGCCATCAGTGGCAAAGTCTTTAAGGTGCTCGGGCTTGGTCACGCGGTTGTCGACCGCAAAACGCACCATCATGCCGCGCGCACGTTTGGCAGAAAAACTGATGACTTTGTAGTGACCGTTTTTAAGCTCTTCAAATGCACACGTCACGATGCGTGACTGAAGTACTTTTTTATCTACAGACTTGAAGTACTCTTCACTGGCCAAGTTCACCAGCACGCTGGAGCCGTCAAGCTCGGCGCGCTGGTTGAAGTAGTTGGCAATGTCGCTGCCCCAGTAATGGTACAAGTTGCTGCCTTTGTCGGTTGCCAGCCTGGTGCCCATTTCTAAGCGGTAAGGTTGCATCAAGTCTAGGGGGCGCAACACGCCATACAAACCACTCAAGATGCACAAGTGCGCTTGCAGCCAATCAAGACCGGCTTGCTCTAGCTCGGCGGCGGCCAGGCCGTCGTAAACGTCGCCGTTGAACGCCAATACAGCTTGCTTGGCGTTGCTAGGCGTGAAAGTGGGAGACCACGCTTGGTAGCGTGCCACATTTAAGCCCGCGAGCTTATCGCTCAAGCTCATGAGCTTGGAGACCTCTTGTGGGCTAAAGCCTTTGAGCGTGTCAATCAAGGTTTGTGCTTGCGGCACAAACAAAGGCTGGGTCGCTGTGGACGTGGTAGCTGGCGTGTCGTAGTCCAGCGCTTTGGCAGGGGAGATGGCAAATAACATAACCACTAGTTTAATAAAACAAAACAAACTGTGCTGCTTGTCCTGTGTCTGGGCTAAGTTTCGCTGCGTATTCTCTACTTCACGCACATACCGCGTGATTTAAGGAGTGAATAAATGAGCAAATTGACCACCATTGTCTTGGCAACCGCCATTCTGTCTACAGCCAGCTTAGGCGCCCTTGCCGCCAAGTCACATAGTGACGAAAAAGCGGCCATGGCGGCAGCCACAGTCTCGCTGGCCCAAGCCATCACCATTGCAGAACAGCATACCAATGGCGCAGCCATTGAGGCTGATGCTGAGCACGGCAGACAGAAAGGCTTGGTGTACGACATAAAGGTTCTCAGCCAAGGTAAGCGAATGAAAGTGACAGTGGACGCTGTGACTGGCAAGGTACTGGCCAAGCATGCCAAACATACCAAGCATGACGATCACGACAAGCACGACAACCATGACGAGCACGACAGGTATAACGCCGACAGCCTTAGTAAGCGCGACGCCAACAACAGTGACAGCACGCAATAACTCGCAGACTTCGATTCAACTCACCTCTAATAAGACCCAGCCATGACCCCGTACCCACGCACCATGCTCGCCATACATTGGCTGACAGCAGCAGCCGTTGCAATTGCCTATCTCAGCAGTGATGACCCCACACATGGCACAACAGCCGTTGATGTATGGATGGGCAGTATGCACGTAGCCGCTGGCTTGTGGGTGCTTGGCTTGGTGCTTGTGCGCTTGCCTGTTCGGCTGTTGAGTGCATCACAACGACCTGTCAGCACACCCATGGTGGGCGCATGGCGTCGCCTACAAAGGCTGCCTGGCTATGCCCATGCAGCCTTGTATGTGCTGATGCTGGTAACGCCTGCTTTGGGCTGGATAGCCTTGTCTACGATGACACCAGACTTCGCCATGTTTGGCAGCAACTGGTCACTGCCCTTGCTCAACCAAACCACCAGCGCATGGCTAGACAGCTTGGGCGACATTGGCGAGATTCACGCCTGGGTAGGCGACCTATTTATTGCACTGATTGGCATACATGCTGCAGCTGCCTTGCTGCACCACCTAGTGATTAAAGACAACACGCTGCGCACGATGCTGCCCAAACGATTCCAAACCATTGGCCCTAAAGCTGTCCGTTGAAGGTCAGTCTATAAGAGCGTTGCCATAGCAGTGTCTGCTGCAAACAAGCAGGGGACTCTGCGTGCTTTAACCGGGCGGTTGTAACAAGCGTCCATGTAAAAATAATCAGTGCGCCATGTTGACTACAACCCAATTAAAACGCTCTTAACGACCCGCTCTGGAATGGCATGTTTGAACACAGCACGTGAGGTAACTTTTTTTAAAATTATCAACATGAACTCAACCAGTGAGAGCAGCCGCTGCTGACGACCTGAGGGCTGATTTTTTTTACCATTTTTTTAAGCACCACGCTATCAACTGGCCCAGTACTGTGCGTTGCGGACTTTGTTAGCGAATGACAACCAAGGCCTACACATACCAACGCCCTACTGGCTCACAGAGGCTTAGGTCAGTGTCTTTGGCATCCGCGTTACTGACAACCTAACCGATCACTTAGGTATACCCATCATGGCGTGCACGCTAGGATGTGGCTTGGCTTGGCTTGGCACATTAAGTACCGCCCTGTTGTTGTTAGCAGTCATTGTGGCTGTAAACAACCTCGACCTAGACTTGGATGAAAGCGACGTATTCTGTTTGCCAGGCCACAACAGCGCGACTACAAGCGTATAACGTGGTGAAACAAGCATACAAGCCTAGCAACATGCACATGAACAACGATGCTGGCAGCGCTGAAAAAGCTGACGAATATCTTGTACCCCTCACACACAGCCACAATTGAGCCATGAGACTTTTACTTGTTGAAGACGACGCCATGATTGGCGAGGCATTGGAGGCCACGCTGCGCGAGGCGTCTTATGCAGTGGACTGGGTGCGTGATGGCCTGATGGCCACAACCGCATTAAAAACGCATGGCTACGAGTTGGTGCTTTTAGACTTGGGCCTACCCGGCAAAGACGGCATAACGCTGTTGCGCCAACTGCGAGAAGACGGCCACGCCACGCCAGTGGTCATTATCACGGCTAGGGACAATGTGGAGGACCGCATTCTGGGCTTGGATGTGGGTGCAGACGACTACGTGCTCAAGCCATTTGATGCGAAAGAACTGCTTGCGCGCATGCGAGCTGTGCTGCGGCGCAAAGCCGGTGCCGCTGCGCCTGTACTGAGCAATGGCATTGTGAGCCTAGACCCAGCCACACACCAAGCCACGTCACCAGAGGCTGAGCCGAGTATTTTGTCTAACCGCGAGTTCGCGCTATTGAACGCACTGATGGTGCGCCCAGGTGCCATTTTGTCGCGCAGTGAACTAGAAGACCGCGTCTACGGCTGGGGCGAAGAGGTCGACAGCAACGCCATTGAATTTCTCATCTATACACTGAGAAAGAAACTGGGCAGCAGCGCTATTCAAAACGTCAGAGGTGTGGGCTGGATGGTGGCACAAGCATGAGCTACTCCATACGCAAGCGTTTGTCGTGGTCACTAAGCTTGTCCATTGTGTTGGTGGCCACCATATCGGGTGGTCTGTCATACGTGGGCGCACGCATCAAAGCCAACGACAGGCAAGACGACACCTTGCGCCAAGTTGCCCAGCTCGTGCGTCTACAAACGCCAGACATGTTGTCAGTGCACGAGGCCGGCAATGATGACGACACAACCGATTACCACATTGGCATTGAGCCTATCAACCCCCCACCCAATTGGCCCGCCTCTCACGAGCAGCGGCAATGGCCCAGCGACTTAAGCCCAGGTATGCACAGTGTGCAGCTTGACGACGACAATTATCAGGTTATGGTGACACCCGTTAAAGGGGGCGCATTGTTTGCCGTATTCCAAGAGACAGACATACGCAAACACATAGCCAACGCAAGCGCATGGCGCGCCATTGTGCCGTTGTTGATACTCATACCAATTTTGCTATTGGTGGTCAACGACTTGCTCAGGCGTTTGTTGGCGCCCATCAATGAACTCTCGCAGGCGGTGAACCAACGCGACAACGACGACACATCGGCATTGCCCCTGCTGCTGCTGCCCACTGAGGTACAGCCAGTGGTGCTGGCTACCAATCGACTGCTGTCACGCTTGGGTGAGAGCATGCAAGCACAGCGCCGCTTTATTGCAGATGCCGCCCACGAACTTCGCACACCAATGACAGCCTTGTCTTTGCAAGCCCAGCGCCTCGAAGCCATTGCACTGCCAGCCGATGCGCGTGTGCGCTTGCAGGCATTGCTAACTGGCATCACCCGCACCCGTCACTTGCTAGACCAGTTGCTCAACTTGGCGCGCATACAAAATGCCATGCCAGCCAGCGCGAACAAGTCTGCCTCTGCTGCGCCGCTGACAACACCCGTCAAGGCCAGCTTTACCAGGGTACTTGAAAACACATTAAATGGGGCGCGGACCAAACAAATTGACTTGGGTGTGAGCGACGCGCCTGCAGATGAGGTGAACGTGAGGGCCAACGAAGACAATTTGGACAGCATTGTTCGCAACCTGGTCGACAACGCCATTCGCTACACGCCAATAGGTGGGCAAATAGACGTCAGCCTTCGCATTGAACACGCTCACGCCATCATCAGCGTGCAAGACAGTGGCCCCGGCATTGAGCCCAGTGAGCGCTTGCGGGTTTTAGACCCGTTTTACCGTGTGCTTGGTACCGAGCAGTTAGGCACTGGTTTGGGCCTTGCCATCGTGAGCACCTTGCTGCAACAACTCAACGGGAGCTTGGTACTAACTGACCGTGCAGACGGTGGTACGGGTCTGTTGGCGCAGGTCAGGTTGCCATTGGCGCATTGACGTGCTGGCCAACTGGTGTATCAATGGCCTGCTGGTGTTACATCAACAGGCCACCCAGCCAGTTGCCGCCTAAAGCACTTTTAAAGCACCCGTCAACCGCTTTTAAACTGCCACAAGGTCACCGGCCAAATTAGACAAGGTGTCCTGGCCAATCAGGGTGTGAGCCGGGTAATTCACATGATCACAACCCAGTTTGCAAGCTGCACCAGCGTGCAAGGCTTTGATCATGGCTGGGGTGAACTCATAGCGCACAAAGTGCACCGCAGAGGTTTTTTCGTCATTAGAGCGGTCCAAGTCTTCGTCTGCAATGGCGAAGACACGGCCAAAACCTTCGACCTCTACAAAGCAATGGTCCTCTACCCCAATTAAGCGAGCCAGTTCACGCCTGCGTTCGTTCACGTCGGCATACTCAATCAACATGGTGGCTTTCCAGTTGCTGCCGTCTGGCACCAAGGGGGCATAGGCCTCAATTTCTTGCATGATGCCTTCTTCATCAAACACTTTCTCAATGCGCAGCATTTCTTGAATTTGGTAACGGACAGTGGTCTCGCTTTCAAACTGAAACACAAAATACTCGCCCAAATTAACGGTGCGCAGCTTGCGGTGCGTCAGCACCTCAGCCTTGTGGTCTTTGCGGTATTTGCTATAGGCCTCTAAGGTCATGAGACTGTCGCGGGTGATGTTGCCAGTGAGTTGCATGGTGTGTCCTGTCAAGATAAAAAAAATGCTGTCTCAGGTTTAAAACATTAACCAGCCAAGCCGTAGGCTTTACGTACCAGGGTGAGCGGGTGTGCCAACTCAGGCGCGCCCAAGCCGTTAACCTCAAAACCCTGTGCAATGTGGTGCCCGCCCAATGGGCAATCAGAGCTGATGAAGTCAGGCTTGGTACCGTCTTTCATAGTGGCCATGGCTTTGAACACAGGTTTGCCAATTTTCATGGCGGTTTGGTGGCCAAATTTTTTCACGCCATAGGTGCCTGCATGACCTGAGCAGCGCTCAATGGTGTTCAGCGTTGTGTGCGGAATCATCTTGAGCATTTCCTCGGTTTTACGCCCAATGTTTTGCACGCGTCCATGGCAAGGAATTTGGTAGCTGATGTTTCCCAATGGCTTGGGAAACTCCACCTTCAACAAGCCATCGCGTTTGCGCGCCATCAAGTATTCAAACGGGTCCCACATGGCCGCTTGTACCAACTTGACGGCGGCGTCTTCGGGGAACATAAGCGGGATTTCTTGCTTGAACATCAGCGTACAACTTGGCACGGCGGACACAATGGCATAGCCCTGCTCAGCGTACTCAGCCAGCACAGGAATGTTGGCCTCTTTGCTCTTGGCCACAGACGCCAAGTCGCCGAGCTCTAGCTTGGGCATGCCACAGCATTGCTCTTTGTTGACGATGACGTAGGGCACTGCGTTGTGGTCTAGCACCTTGAGCAAATCTTGACCAATGCCTGGCTCGTTGTAGTTCACGTAGCAGGTGGCGTAAATAGCCACTTTCCCGGGTGTGCGCTCGCCGTTGACCACCGCGTGCGCTGGGCTTACATGGGCAACTTTTCGAAAGGTTTTGGTGGCCAGCTCTGGCAACCACGCATCTTTGTCAACGCCCAGCACCTGCTCCATTGCCTTGCGTACAGGCTTGGTTTTGTTGATCGCGTTGACCGTTTGAACCACGATGGGGATACCGGCCAACATACCGTGCGTGTCTGTAGATGCGAGCAGCTTCTCGGCCATACCCACCTCACCCTTTTTGAACTTGATGGCTTTGGCGCGCAGCATCGTGTGCGGGAAGTCCAAATTCCATTCGTGCGGCGGGGTGTAGGGACACTTGGTCATGTAGCACAGGTCACACATGTAGCACTGGTCTACCACCTGCCAATAATCGGCCTTGGCGATACCGTCCACTTCCAAGGTAGGGCTCTCGTCTACCAAATCAAACAGCGTAGGAAATGAGCCACACAAACTCACGCAACGGCGGCAGCCATGGCAAATATCAAAGATACGCTCTAGCTCGTCGTAGAGTGCTTCTTCGTTGTAAAACTCGGGGTTTTGCCAGTCTAGCGGGTGGCGTGTTGGTGCCTCAAGATTGCCTTCGCGTGACATGGAGATCTCCTGCTGGGAAAAGTTGTTTGAAATAAGTCACAAATGCTCAGCGAAACGCGCTACCCGACACATAGGCCAAGTAGCGCGTAACGCTCAACACTCGCGCGCAGTTAGCGGCGAGTACTGACGTTTTAAAGCAGTTGATTAATCAACCATCTCGGCCAACGCCTTGGCGTAACGGTTGGCGTGTGAACGCTCAGCCTTGGCCAGGGTTTCAAACCAATCGGCAACTTCGTCAAAACCTTCTTCACGAGCAGTCTTGGCCATACCTGGGTACATATCGGTGTACTCGTGGGTTTCGCCTGCAACTGCTGACTCCAAGTTTTGGCGTGTTGGACCAATAGGCATACCCGTTGCTGGGTCGCCTGATTGCTCCAAAAATTCCAAATGGCCGTGTGCATGACCGGTCTCGCCTTCAGCGGTTGAGCGGAACAATGCGGCGACGTCATTTTGGCCTTCGATATCGGCCTTGTTCGCGAAGTACAAGTAACGGCGGTTCGCTTGGGATTCACCGGCAAATGCATCTTTCAAGCATTGCTCGGTTTTAGAGCCTTTCAAAGCTGGCATGAGTATTTCCTTCGAGTGGTTAAGAAGTGCCGCAAAGTACATCGCTGTACCTAATCGAGCAGTTGTAGGTTACTCAGAACACATGACAAGGTCTAATGACCCTAATCAATGTTTTTGATTGGTTTTTACTATCGGTTCGCAAGGCCTATAAACAATAGGTTTCGATACTGCTCACGATAAATTAAAGGCTAATACCCCATAGAAACAATCAACTACTAGAAATAAGAATTATTCGCATCTTTAACGCCTCACCCATGAATAGCGGTTGCGCTAGGAACATAAAAAGCATGTGCCAAACGCTGATGCGCCTCACTGTTGCGGTCTGGTGGCTGGCGGCGCACGGCGCTCAGGTAGTGGTTGGTGAAAACGTCCAGGTAGTTGGCCAAGGTGCTGGCAGCAACTGGTTCTTGTGCCAGGGCCAGGCACAAAGCAGCTACCTCAGAGGTACAAAAATGGTCGTCGCGACTGGAGCGGCGCAAGCGGTAATTGGACGAAATGCCGGGGTGCAGACTCAGTACGGGAAAGGCGTCCAGGTAGGGGCTTTTGCGAAACATCTTTCTGGCCTCAGACCATGTGCCGTCTAGCAACACAAACAATGGGCGCTTGGCTGGTCGCTCGCTTGTTGGCTGAGCCTGCGGCGCAACGCTGGTGACCACTCGCTCAGGCTGCACAAACTCAGCGGGGAACACCACATAGGGTTGCCATTGCGGGTCACGCAAAACAGCTAGCAACTGGGGATCAACTGCTGTGCGTGCCCACGTAAATGCAAAAGTGTCCGGCACCACATCGGCGACCAGCCAGCCGGTATTGCTGGGCTTTAAGGCCTCAATGTCGCCCATGATCAAGCACACACCCGCATTGACAGCCAACTTGGGCCGCAGGTCGCATAGGCAGTGGCTGGCAACAAGACGACAACCGGCGCAGCGCACGCTGGCCGAGCCCCTGGCCAGGTAGGGCTTGGAGCTGGCCGCCAAGCGTTGGGAGCGAAGCGTGGCAACGGCATGGGGCTTTTTCATGGCATGAGTGTAAGGGCCAAGCCGCTGGTACACCAGACAGAAAAGGACGGCGGACAGGCTATCAACAGGTCGGCGCACGACTGAGAGGCAGCAACCAAACTTAGGTAGGTCATGGCGCTTGGCACAGGTCACTTGTTTTATTACAATACATAAAAATTTCGATTAGTACAATCGATTACGAATAAGTAAATTTTTTAAACGCAACCAACACTCAAAGGCGTTCCATGACCCAGCCACTTGCGCCAGCGTTAGCTGCGACCAACGCGCGGCTTACAGCGCCAGCGCCAGCCCCAGTACTTGGGCTGCACCACTACGCTTACCGAGCCAAGGACGCTGAAGAAACGCGCCACTTCTATGAAGATATTTTGGGCTTGCCGCTGTACCACATCATCCAAAGCGACCATGTGCCCAGCACGGGCGAGTACTGCCCGTACACGCATTTTTTCTTCCGCCTAAGCGATGGCTCTTACATTGCTTTCTTTGACCTTGGCGACGACCAAGCCGCCCTGCCCTCGCCCAACACGCCGGGATGGGTCAACCACATTGCGTTCTCGGTCGGCGACCTAGTCGACCTCGCCAATATGAAAACCCGCCTGCAAGCCCATGGCATTGACGTCATTGGCATCACAGATCACCACGTGTTTAAAAGCATCTATTTCTTTGACCCCAATGGTGTGCGCCTGGAGTTAACCGTACAACTGGCCTCAGCGCAAGACATGGCCAAAGACAGCACGCATGCACGCGCCCGTTTAAACGAATGGACGGCGCGTAAGAACGAATGGCGTGCTGAGCGCGCTTCCGATTCAGGTGTGGGCACTGCAACCAAGCTCACACCGCTTCACAACGACAGACCAGAGATTGGTTGAGGCGAAGCGAGACAACATGAGTAATAACAACAGCAACTACACCAACCCGGCTTATAGCAATGGCTACGAATTCAGCGGTGGTGCAGGCTACGAGTTGCCCACCTACCCTTTTGTGACACCACCAGAACTGCTGGGTGCGCCGCCCACCACCTACCCTGTGGTGATTGTGGGGGGCGGTATGTCTGGGCTTACGCTGGCCGCGGGTTTGGCGCAGCTAGGGGTGCCCGCTGTGATGCTAGATGAAGACAACACCGTGGGTGTAAAAGGTGCTTCATCAAGGGGGATTTGCTACACACAAAAGTCGCTTGAGGTGTTCGATAAACTGGGTATCTTTGAGCGCATCAAGGCCAAAGGCGTTGAGTGGCATATAGGGCGCACGTTCGCAGGCAACGACGAGGTGTACAACTTCAACCTGCGCGACAGGGCAGACTTCAAACTGTCCAGCCAGCCACCGTTCATCAATATCCAACAGTTTTATATAGAAGGCTATTTGGTGGAGCGTATAGCCCAGCTGGGCGTGGTCGATATGCGCTGGCAATCGCGGGTCAGTGCCTGCACCAGCAACGGGGACAGCGTCAACTTGCAAATAGACACCCCTGAAGGCAACTACCAGCTCAATGCCGCCTATGTGGTGGATTGCACTGGCACAGGCACACCGTTTCACAAGTGGTGCAATATGCCAGTATCTAGCATCAAGCGCGACGACCGGTGGTGCATAGCAGACGTGCGTTTTAAAGTGCAGCCACCCACTGAGCGCCACACTTGGATTGAAGCGCCTTTCAACGACAACCGCGCCGTGTGGCAACACCTCATGGCGGATGAGGTGTGGCGGATTGACTACCAAATGCGCCCAGACGACGACCCAGCCTATGTCAGCCGTGAAGACGTGTTGCGTGAGCGCTTGGCCAAACAGTTTGGCGCGCAGGCTGAGTGCGACATTGTGTGGGTAGGCCCTTACAGCTACCGCAGCCAACTGGTTGAACGCATGAATGCCGAACGCGTATTCTTTATGGGAGACACCGCCAAAGTGGTCAGCCCATTTGGTGCACGAGGCGGCAACACCGGCATCAGCGATGCCGATAACCTGGCTTGGAAAATAGCCGCTGTTCACCACAACCGCGCACCCGCCGCATTGCTCAACAGCTACCACCAAGAGCGCCACGAAGCCGCCAGCGTCAACGTGCAAGTGACTGCGCGAACCACACGCTACTTGCGTCCCAACGACGGCGCTGAGCGGTTGTTCAGAGACGCCACCATAGCGCTTGCCAAGCAGCACAGCTTTGCCCGGGCATTGGTCAATACGGGGCGAATGGCCGAAGCCAACCCTTACACACGATCAGGCTGCTGTACCTACAACCACCCATTGGTTGGGCGCAGCGTGCAAAACGTGGCGTTCACATGGTGCAACGGCCAAGCCGCACACCTCAATGATTTGCTGCGCTGGGCCAGCGGCAATTTGCTGCTGCTGTGGTTTGGCGATCTGTCCACAACCAGCGCAGGTAAACTTCAAAATACGGCTCGCGTCAGTGGCGTACACATGGTGCAAGTGGTGGGCAAAGTCCAACAAACCAGCGCTGTAGAAGCCGTTCATGACGCAACAGGCGCCTTGGCTGCAGCGTGCGGTGCGCAGCAATGGGCATTGATTCGCCCCGATAGCTACCTAGCCGCCACTGGCCAAACCGCCAACGCCCAACTGATTAAAGCCATTGCGACCGCTTTGGCGCTGCCCTAAAGGCCACGCCACATGACCCATATGACCACCGACATACAACTCAACCTTGAAGACGCAGATGGCTTTTACGAGCAGTTGTTAGACGCGCACCTAGACTTGTCGGACAAAGAATCGGCCCTGCTCAACGCCAAGCTCATTTTGGTGATGGCCAATGCCATTGGAAACAGCGCCGCGTTGGCCAGGTGTTTGGCTGCAGCCAAGGCATAACCTCCCCACAGACCGCGCCCAATAAACGGTGTGCCCGCAGCAACGCCTCACCGTTTAAAATCAAAGGTTGAGCAAACCACACCCTAGCAAAGCCATTTATGAACGCGCCCACGAACGACACGCCTGACACCACAGCAGCCCCTGCACAACCTGGTTTGGAGTCTTTATCTAAATCGTTTGAACCAGCTGCGATTGAAGCTTACTGGGGTCCCGAATGGGAAAAAAGGGGCTATGGCGTGGCCGGTCACCGTGGTACTGGCCAGGCCAAAGACGGTGAAAGCAGCTTTGCCATTCAGTTGCCACCGCCCAACGTCACAGGCACGCTGCACATGGGACATGCGTTCAACCAAACCATCATGGACAGCCTGACGCGCTACCACCGCATGCTGGGCAGCAACACGGTGTGGGTGCCGGGCACCGATCATGCGGGTATTGCCACACAAATTGTGGTGGAGCGTCAGCTGCAGTCTGAAGGCATTAGCCGCCACGATATGGGGCCAACACCTGCTGATGCACGCAAGAATTTTGTGGCGCGTGTGTGGGAATGGAAAGAGCAAAGCGGCAACACCATTACCAACCAGATGCGCCGCATGGGCGACAGTGTGGACTGGTCACGCGAGTACTTCACCATGGACGATAACTTGTCCACCACGGTGACAGAGACCTTTGTACGCTTGTTCGAGCAAGGCTTGATTTACCGCGGCAAACGCTTGGTGAACTGGGACCCTGTGCTGATGAGTGCCGTGAGCGACTTGGAGGTTGAAAGCGAAGAAGAAGATGGCTCGTTGTGGCACATCAGCTATGACTTGGCCGACGGCTCTGGCAGCGTGGTGGTGGCCACCACTCGCCCCGAAACCATGTTGGGCGACGTGGCGGTGATGGTGCACCCAGAAGACGAGCGCTATGCCCACCTGATTGGCCACATGGTCAAGCTGCCGTTGAGCGATCGCTCAATACCCGTTATTGCCGACGAGTATGTGGACAAAGCATTTGGCACTGGCGTGGTGAAGGTTACACCAGCTCACGATGTGAACGACTACGCAGTGGGCCAACGCCATAAACTGCCGTTGATATGCATACTCAACCTAGACGCAACCATCAACGACGAAGCACCAGAAAAATACCGTGGCCTTGACCGCTTTGTTGCACGCAAACAAGTGGTGTCAGATCTAGATGCTGCAGGCCACTTGGTAGAGGTAAAAAAGCACAAACTCATGGTGCCGCGCTGTGCGCGCACCGGCCAAGTGGTAGAACCTATGCTCACTGACCAGTGGTTTGTCGCCATGAGCCAAGCTGGCAAAGACGACCCCACTGGCAAAAGCATCACTCAAAAAGCAATAGACGCAGTGGCCGGCGGTGATGTCACCTTCTACCCGGAAAACTGGGTAAACACCTACAACCAATGGTTGAACAACATTCAAGACTGGTGCATCAGCCGCCAACTGTGGTGGGGCCATCAAATTCCGGCTTGGTACGACGAGGACGGCAAGGTGTACGTGGCGCGCAACGAGGCTGAGGCCCAAGCGAAAGCACCCGGCAAAATACTCACGCGTGACGCCGATGTGCTGGACACTTGGTACTCATCTGCCTTGGTGCCTTTCTCCACCATGGGCTGGCCCAAGAAAACCCCTGAGATGGATTTGTACTTGCCCTCTAGCGTGCTGGTCACGGGCTATGACATCATCTTCTTTTGGGTCGCGCGCATGATCATGATGACCACGCACTTTACTGGCCAAGTGCCGTTTAAGCATGTCTACATACATGGCTTGGTTCGCGATGCGCAGGGTCAAAAGATGAGCAAGTCTGAAGGCAATGTGCTGGACCCAGTTGACCTCATTGACGGCATCGAACTGCCGCCCCTTTTAGACAAACGCACCACTGGTTTGCGCAAACCAGAAACCGCGCCCAAGGTCCGCAAAAACACAGAAAAAGAATTTCCAGACGGGATTCCCGCATTTGGCGCGGATGCGCTGCGTTTTACCTTTGCATCACTGGCCAGCTTGGGCCGCTCTATCAACTTCGACGTCAAACGCTGCGAAGGCTACCGGAATTTTTGCAACAAGTTGTGGAATGCCACGCGCTTTGTGCTGATGAACTGCGAAGGCCAAGACTGCGGCATGATGGAACACACCAAGGCTGACTGCGTGGTGGGCGGCAAAGCGCATGGCTATTTGCGCTTTAGCAAAGCTGACCGATGGATTGCATCGAGCTTGCAACGCGTAGAGGCCGATGTGGCCAAAGGCTTTTCCGCCTACCGCTTAGACAACGCGGCCAACAGCATGTACAGCTTTGTGTGGGACGAGTTTTGCGATTGGTATCTGGAGATTGCCAAAGTGCAGATCCAGAACGGAGACGCAGCTGCACAACGTGCCACACGCCGCACACTCATTCGCACCCTGGAAACCATTCTGCGCATGGCCCATCCGATTATTCCGTTCATTACGGAGTCTTTATGGCAAACTGTCGCGCCTGTAGCAGGGCGTGCAGGCCCATCAATCAGTATCGCCCCCTACCCAGTGGCGCAGCTAGAGCGCATTGATGAAGTGGCTGAGGCCGAGATTGCCAAGCTCAAGTCGTGGGTAGAGCAGTGCCGCAACTTGCGTGGAGAAATGGCCTTGTCGCCTGCCAACCGTGTGCCTTTGTTTGTGTTGGGCGACGACGCCTTTGTTGAGACTTACGGCCCAGCGCTTAAAGCGCTGGCCAAGTTGTCTGAAGTGCGCAGCTTTAGCAACGAAGCCGAATGGGCTGCGGCCGGGGACGGCGCACCCGTGGTGGAGCTGGGCCAAGCTCGCGCTTGTTTGTTTGTAGCAGTTGATGTGGCTGCAGAAACAACCCGTCTGGACAAAGAAATTGCCAAACTAGACGGCGAAATAACCAAAGCCAATAACAAGTTAAACAACGAGGCGTTTGTAGCCAAAGCACCACCTGCAGTCATTGAACAAGAGCGCGCACGCGTGGCAGGCTTTGGTGACAAGTTGGCCAAAATGCAGGTACAACTCGAAAAGCTAAAAGCAAAAACTTAAAACCTGAAGTGTATTGACTTGCCAACCAGCTTGGTTAAGACAAGCCACACACAATCAGACGCAACAGTCTGCTTGTGTGTTGGTGCTCAAGACAGCGCCGTTGCCGACCATCTACAAGACGACCAACTGGACTACTGCCCTGATCGTGCGTTAGCGCCTTTTGAACACAAAACTGTAGTCGGGCCCGGCAGCGTCCATCGTCATCAACTCGTTGCCAGTTTGTTTGGCAAATGCTTGGAAATCCCGAACTGCACCCTGGTCGGTAGACACCACGCGTAACAGCTGCCCTGACGCCAGCTCGGCGAGTGCTTTTTTAGCTTTCAAAATGGGCAAAGGGCAGTTCAGACCACGGGTGTCTAGTTCTTTGTCAATGTTCATAGGGTGAAGGCGCACACTTGATAAGGCGCCCTTAAATATAGTTAAAGATACTGGATTCTAGCTGTCAGCCTGAATCCCTCGCTAGCCTCTGGTTTAGCCCAGTGACTGCGCAAGGCCACGTATGATGCTGGTGATTGCTAGAGGTGTCTCATGCCAGCGTAGGAAAGCCAACAACCAACGCTACACAGGGCCATGCCGTTTTAACCCAAGGAAACACATGGGCTACACACGCACAACCGACAGCCCTCGCGCTGTTGATCAGCCAGTGCGACACACAGGTCATACAAAAAAACGAACCCTTATGTGTCTCGCAAAGTCCGAGCCACATTGACCCGTGTGACCTTACTCGCTACAGAGCGCATCCAAGTGCGCTCAAAATTTAAGTTTTTATTTTTTTATTACATTGGTAGATCGATCACCATGACAACACTTTCTTACTGGCGTTTACTGACCATTGCAGGTTCTGACAGCAGCGGTGGCGCAGGTATTCAAGCTGATCTCAAGACCTTTGCTGCGCTGGGTGCGTACGGCATGACCGCCATCACAGCACTGACAGCACAAAATACAGTGGGGGTGCAGTCTGTTGAGTTGGTGAGTGACGCTATGCTGCGTGCGCAGCTTGACAGTGTGCTGAGTGATGTTGGCGTAGACGCCATCAAAATAGGCATGTTGCCCACCGCCAGCGCTGCACACATTGTGGCCGCAGCCATTACCAAGTACAAAGTCAAACATGTGGTGTTGGACCCTGTCATGGTCGCCACCAGCGGCGACCGCTTGGTGAGTGTGGAGACCATGCACGCCGTTGCCACAACGCTGTTTCCGCTGGCCACGCTGATCACACCCAATTTGCATGAAGCCTCGTGGCTTCTTCAACGAGATGTCACACGCAGTGATGAGCTGGCAGATGCAGGCGCAGACCTGCTGCAACTAGGCGCACAAGCTGTGCTGCTAAAAGGTGGACACCTAGACGGCAATGAGCTCAGCGATTACCTGGTGCAACCCAACCAGCTTGTCAGTGTGTTCAAGCGCGAACGCATAGCGACCCGCAACACACACGGCACAGGCTGTACCTTGTCTAGCGCCGTTGCGGTGTATTTGGCACAAGGCTTGCCATTGGTCAGCGCAGTGGCTGGCGCACACGCCTATATTGGACAAGCTTTGCTAGCAGGTGCCACGATGCAACTGGGACAAGGGCATGGCCCTGTTAACCATGGCTCGGCCCCAGTTGCCACACTGTCGCGGTGTGAAGCTGAACCTGAGGCCGCGTTACAAATGCAAAACTAATGGTCAGTAGCAACGTGGGCAGCCGGCATGCGATACGAAACGCAGCCAGTACCCCTAGCGGATGCGCAACATAGCAGTTGCGCGCTGTGACTCGCATACGGTTGCGGCGACACCAAACTGTGCCGCCTAACCCCACAACGTGTTAGGGCTGAATGGGCTCCATCCACTGTGGCTCAATGCCCTTGTTGCGCAGCCATTGCGCCATGGCGACACCTGTACCACCAGGCCAGCATCGTATATCTTGTGGCTTGAACAGCTTGTACTCCAACAATTCTGGGCTGAGGCGAATCTCTCCAGTTGCCACAGCATGGTAAGCAACAATGACCTGGTTCATGCGCTGAAAATCATAGACGCCAACCAAATTCAGCTCCTGTACAGACAAGTTGGTTTCTTCTGCAACTTCACGCGCAATGCCTTCTTGCGGCGATTCACCAGCTTCCATGAACCCAGTAATGAGTGCAAACATGCGGCCTGACCACGCTGCATTGCGCGCCAACAACACTTTGCCCTCGAACTCCACAATGGCCGCCAGCACAGGCGTTGGGTTGTTCCAATGCGTGAAGTCACAACCGGTGCAGCGCAAACGTTCAGTAGGTCCGCTGTCCTCCTCTCGCGTTTGCAGCGACAAAAGCGCTGCGCATTGAGGGCAAAACCGATAAGTTGCGTTTGGACCAGACATGCCGTGCTTACGACGGAAAGACGCCAGTGGACAAGTAACGGTCCCCCCGGTCACACACAATAAAGACGATGGTGGCGTTGTCCACTTCTTTGGCTAGCTGAACGGCAACGAACGCGGCACCTGCTGCTGAGACGCCTGCAAAAATACCTTCTTCACGTGCCAAGCGCCGGCACATATCTTCGGCACTGGTTTGACTCACCAAACGCACTTCATCCACATTGCTGGGATCATAAATTTTAGGCAAATAAGCCTCTTCCCATTTGCGAATACCAGGGATACGAGAGCCTTCTTCTGGCTGCGCACCCACAATGCGCACAGCTTTGTTGTGCTGCTTGAGGTAGCGCGACACGCCGGTAATAGTGCCTGTAGTGCCCATGGCACTGACAAAGTGCGTCACTCGCCCGTTGGTGTCTTGCCAAACTTCGGGGCCTGTTGTCTCAAAGTGCACGCGTGGGTTGTCAGCATTTGCGAATTGATCCAGCACCACGCCCTCACCTTTTGTGCGCATTTGCTCTGCGAGATCACGGGCGTATTCCATACCGCCGCTTTTGGGCGTCAGTATGAGTTCTGCGCCAAAGGCCTTCATGGTCTGTACCCGCTCAATAGACAAGTCTTCTGGCATGATCAAAATCATACGGTAGCCTTTAATGGCAGCAGCCATGGCCAATGCAATGCCGGTGTTTCCCGACGTGGCCTCAATAAGCGTGTCGCCAGGTTTGATATCGCCGCGCTCTTGCGCGCGTTGAATCATGGACAGCGCGGGGCGGTCTTTCACGGAGCCCGCCGGGTTATTACCCTCTAGTTTCCCCAAAATGACATTACCGCGAGCCTGGCACACATCGCGTCCAATACGCTGCAGGGCAACCAAGGGCGTTTTGCCAATGGCGTCTTCAATAGTGGGATAGGTCATAGCAAAAAACAAATAAACAAAGCTTAGTAAAGACCAACTGTGCCACAAAGACCGAAACCCCACAGTCTTGCCTTCCACAAAAAAATACGTTCAGTGTTGAAATCTTGCGCAAACTTATGAAGGACCGTTAAAACGGGTGCAAATCTGTGCAATAATTCTGGCTTCAACACCGCCGGGGTGGCGAAATTGGTAGACGCAGCAGATTCAAAATCTGCCGGTGCAAAACACCGTGCCGGTTCGAGTCCGGCCCTCGGCACCACAGATTAAGCCTGAAAGCAGACCTGCTTTCAGGCTTTTTTCTTGCGCGTTTGAAACCGCTCGTTTGACAGCTTATCCAGTGTCACGCTTGTCACCATCGAACTTAAGCCAAGTGGCCCAATGGCAGCGCAGTGGTTGACTTGATGCACGCCAACATAATGTTCGAGCGTATATTGGCCACGCCTTGTATGCGTATCAAGCGCTTAAACACCTGCTCGGACAGTGCTTGTAAATTTGTAGCCACAATTTGCAACACGTAGTCGGCGTCGCCGGCTATTGAGTAGCACTCCAACACAGCGTCAACATCCGCGACAGCTTGCTCAAACACAGACCCCTCGTCGCCGTGGCGCGTCAACGTGACGTAGGTGATGGCACGCACGCCCAACCCAATGCTGGCAGGGTCTAACAGGGCAACATAACGGCGTATAAGACCAGCCTGCTCCAGTCGCTGCACACGCCTGCTGATTTGCGATGCTGATAAATGCACGCGCTCGCCCAACACATGGTGTGTGGCTTTGGCGTCGGCCTGCATAGCAGCCAATAAGCGCACATCGCTTGCATCAAGCATTGAATCTATATGTTTATCTGTTTTCATGCACTAATTATGCGCTTTTTTCTAATTAATTGTTAATTATGCATCCTATTAACGCTGTAAATTTCCCAAAATATACACCATGTGGTGATTGACCACACACGCAAATAGGACGCATTATCATGAGTAATTTATGTGACAACCCAATGGGCTCAAAAGGCTCAAAAGGCTTAATGGGGTTTGAGTTAGTTAAGTTCGCCTTCCCAACAGCCGGCGCTTTAGAACCGGGGTTTGAACGAATGGGTTTTAGCCTAGCGGCCACACACCACACACAAGACGTGGCGCCATACCGACAAGGCCACACGAACTGTGTCTTCAGCCGAGAACCTACCAACGTAGCAGGGTTGTTTGCAGCCGAGCATGCCCCAAGCACGCGTGGCATGGCGAGCCGTACTCGCAACTCTTACGGTTGCAGCGACACTACCGTTGTTCCCCAACGGGTCCGCCGCGTCCTGAGCACCTTGCGGCTTCGACGTACAAATACAGCGCCCTTAGATAGGAGTTTTTTAATGAAATACGTTTCTAAATTGACTGCTTGCCTGGTGTTTACATGTGCGGCTGTGTTGCCAACCATTGCTAGCGCAATCGTGGCTCCTCTTACCATCATTGCGGCGCCCCGGTATCCAGCTCCAACTGGCAACGAATGTGAACGCACTGGCATAACCATCCCCGAAACCGGCCCTATCGTTGTTCGCGATAATTATGGTGGTTCGACACTTTTAATGGTGCAATGTCGTGACATCATTTTGGCGTTAGGCCGCCCAGTTGTGCTGGGGGGGGACATCTGGTCGTCGCCGACGTTTCTGCTAACGCTTCCAAACAGTTGTGCCGAGCCCGATGCGGTATTTGCTTTCCACGCATCACGACACAAATTCACAGGCCAATTACAGGAAAGAAATACTGCCGGCATCTTCCACATGGGTTCCCGCCACCGCCTGGCACAAAATTTTGCCGACAACTGGAACAACAGACACTTCACATTTGTTCAAGGGTCCGAGTTGGCACCGTTCGATGTGCCTGTATGCGCCCATCACAGCTAAAGTCGCGGTCGACACGCTGTTAAGGGGCCGCACTTAACCAAGACCGTTGTTCAGTTCACCCCGTCGCACCTTATCAGGACGCTATAAGAGCACCCTTCTCCCATTGCGTCTCATTGACTGCGCAGTGCCACGCCGCTTGCACTGACGTGATCACACCTGATGATGTGCGACGCTGATACGTGCACGCGCTCGCCCAACGCATGGTGTGTGGCTTTGGCTTTGGCGTCAGCCTGCATAGCAGCCAATAAGCGCACATCACTTGCATCAAGCATTGAATCTGTATAAATGGCTATTTCATGCAGTAATGATGCATTTTTTTCTAATTAACGCTTAAATATGCATGCTATTTGTGCTTTGAGTTGTCCAAAATAAACACCATGCGGCCATTTTGACCACACACACATAGGACCATCGTCATGAGTGATTTATTTGACAACCCAATGGGCTTAATGGGCTTTGAGTTTGTGGAGTTCGCCTCCCCAACACCTGGCGTTTTAGAACCGGTGTTTGAACGAATGGGTTTTAGCCTAGTGGCCACACACCGCTCAAAAGACGTGGTGCTATACCGACAAGGCGACATCAACTTTATCGTCAACCGAGAACCCAATAGCGTTGCAGGATTTTTTGCAGCCGAACATGGCCCATGCGCGTGTGGCATGGCGTTCCGCGTTCGTGACTCCCACCTGGCCTACAAACGTGCCCTGGCGTTGGGCGCTCAACCCATTGAACTCAACCCTGGTCCTATGGAGCTCAACCTACCGGCTATTAAAGGTATTGGTGGCGCACCGTTGTATCTAATTGACCGCTTTGAAGCAGGCAAATCTATTTACGATATAGATTTTGAGTTCGTAGAAGGTGTTGAACGCAACCCAGCCGGTCATGGCTTACAACTCATTGACCACCTCACCCACAATGTGTACCGCGGGCGAATGGGGTTTTGGTCGAGTTTTTATGAACGCTTGTTCAATTTTAAAGAGATAAGGTTCTTTGACATCAAAGGTGAGTACACAGGCTTAACGTCCAAGGCGCTCACCGCGCCAGATGGAAAAATTCGTATTCCGCTGAATGAAGAGACCAGCCAAGGTGGCGGGCAAATTGAGGAGTACCTCATGGCCTTCAACGGCGAAGGCATTCAACACATTGCACTCATTTGTGACGACTTGGTCGCCACTGTAGACAGGCTTGCGCTGGCGGGTGTGCCATTGATGGCAGCACCCACCGAGACTTACTACGGCATGCTCGAAGAGCGTTTGCCAGGGCATGGTCACCACGTGCCCAATTTGCAAACACGGGGTATTTTGATGGATGGCACCACCGATGGCGGCCAGCCGCGCTTGCTGCTGCAAATCTTCTCCACGGCCCAACTAGGCCCAGTTTTTTTTGAATTCATACAACGCCAAGGCGATGATGGCTTTGGCGAGGGCAACTTTAAAGCCTTGTTTGAATCTTTAGAGCGAGACCAAATGAAACGCGGCGTATTGAAGCCTGCATCACCTGCAGCGCTTGCTAGACCTGCTTAAATTGGCACTTCAGTCGCTCCAGTCGTGGCCACAAGCGGCAACGCGCAGCAACACAATGCCTAGCCGAATGTTGTCATGAATGGGCTCGCAAGCGCAGTTACTGGTTCAGCAGCCTAGAGCCTTGCGGCAAATGGGCCGCCAAAAATGTCATTTGATCGACCAATATGCGCCGGTTTCGCAGTATAAAGTCTTCCCACAAATTAGGCTTGTACGGCACATACAGCAGCGGCATACGGGCTTGGTCTGGTGTGCGGTTGCCCTTGCGGTGATTACAACCTCTGCAAGCAGTCACCACATTGGTCCACACGTCCTGGCCGCCCTGCCCTTGCGGCTTGATGTGCTCGCGGGTCAGCAGGCCATCCATGACGCGGGCGCCGCAGTAAGCGCAGGTGTAACGGTCACGCAGAAAAAGCTTGTCATTTGTTAGCGTGCATTTTTGCTCAAACGGGTGCACACGAGGCACGCCTTGCGTACCGATGATGGCGCTGACACCGATAACCGATTGACGCCCTGTCTGGGCATTCATACCACCACGAAACAACGCTATACGGGCACCCATCTCCCATTGCACCTCATTGGCTGCGTAATGCAACACCGCTTGCTCTGACGTGATCCACGACTGCGGTAAGCCGTGGCCCGATAAACGCAACACTCTCACGGATGGGTCCTTTATCAATGCGCACCCGAAGATGTGCTTACACATAGGCCTGCAGCAGCCATGCACTGTGACTTGCCACTGATGATGTTATAGCCGGGATTGATGACAAGACATGTCCTTGACTGGTGAGGCCTTAAGAATCAGTCAAAATAGACGCTTTTAAGCCTTTATCACCGACCTGTTATGCGCACATACCACGGACTACCCACCAGTCACAGCAATGCCTTGCTGGCCAGTAGCTGTGCCCTAACCATCGGGAACTTTGATGGCGTGCACCGCGGTCACCAGGCTATGCTGGCGCTGCTGACCAACGAGGCCCGCCTGCGCGGCATACCCAGCTGCGTCATGGTGTTTGAACCTCACCCGCGCGACTATTTTGCGCAAGCGCTTAACAAGCCTGACGCAGCACCAGCCCGTATTGCCAGCTTGCGCGACAAGCTGGCTGCGCTCAAGGACTGCGGTGTTGACCAGTGCGTGGTACTGCCTTTTGATGCGCGTTTGGCCAGCCAAACGCCACAAGACTTCATCAACAACACGCTGGTCGCTGGTTTGGGTGTGCAGTACATATTGGTGGGCGACGACTTCAGATTTGGTGCCAAGCGCGCTGGTGACTACACCTTGCTAGACCGCGAAGGTCAGCGCTTGGGCTTCGATGTGGCGCGCATGATGAGCTATGAGGTACACGGCCTTAGAATTTCAAGCTCAGCTGTGCGAGAGGCCCTGCACACGGGTGATATGACCCAAGCGGCCGCCCTGCTGGGTCGCCCCTACCGCATCTCTGGCCACGTGGTGCATGGCCGCAAGCTGGGACGTGAGCTGGGCTTCAGAACGCTTAACCTGCGGTTTAGGCACAGCAAGCCCGCGGCGACAGGCATTTTTGTGGTTCAAGTACATGGCTTGGGCGAACACGCCATTGCCGGCGTAGCCAGCTTGGGAGTTAGGCCCTCGCTGGACGCCGACGACGTCAATGGTGGCCGCGTGCTGCTAGAGACGCACTGCCTAGATTGGCCACAGCCCATGGCAGATGCGCTAACTGGCGGTGAAGCCTACGGTAAAATAATAGCGGTGGATTTATTGCACAAACTACACGACGAACGCAAATACGATGGTCTCGATGCGTTGATTGCAGGCATCAACCAAGACTGCCACGATGCGCGCGCGCACTTGGCCACGCATGCCAACAACGCACTCACTGCCATGCAAACGCAGCGGTCAACCACGCTGGACCGAATTTGAAGATCTGCCAGCTTTTAAAAATCTACTCAACCTTACAGGCGCGCACGCCAACGCACACCAGTGACAGGCCGCTTCTTTGTTCCAAGTAAAGACCACATACATGTCCAGCGACAACACCGTTAAAACCGACTACAGCAAAACTTTGAATCTGCCAGACACGGCATTTCCCATGCGAGGCGACCTGCCAAAACGTGAACCGCAGTGGGTGGCTGAGTGGGAGGCCAAGGGCACTTACCAGCGCCTACGCGATGCGCGTGTGGGCAAGCCAAAATTTGTGCTGCACGACGGCCCACCATACGCCAACGGCCACATTCACATTGGACACGCGGCTAACAAGGTGCTGAAAGACATGATTGTCAAAGCCCGCCAACTGGCAGGGTTTGATGCGCAATACATTCCAGGCTGGGACTGCCACGGCCTGCCCATTGAAAACGCTATTGAAAAACTGTACGGCCGCAAGTTGGCACGCGACGACATGCAAGCCAAAAGCCGTGCTTTTGCAACAGAGCAAATCGCGCAGCAAATGACAGACTTCAAACGCTTGGGGCTGCTGGGCCAATGGGACAAACCTTACCGCACCATGGATTTTGTCAACGAGGCCAACGAAATTCGCGCTTTCAAACGCGTGATGGAACGCGGCTTTGTGTACCGTGGCCTAAAGCCTGTGCACTGGTGTTTTGATTGCGTCAGCTCATTGGCTGAATTTGAGATTGAATATGCCGACAAAAAAAGTCAAACACTGGATGTGGCATTTGAGTGCGCTGACAACGTCAAACTCAGCGCCGCTTTTGGCCTGAGCGCCTTACCCAACCCAGCGCTGAGCAGCTTTGCCGTCATATGGACTACAACGGCTTGGACTATCCCGGCCAACCAAGCCCTCAATGTCAACCCTGAGCTCATCTATGCCTTGGTTGAAACCAGCAAAGGTCACTTGCTGTTGGCGCAAGACTTGGTCGACAGTTGCCTGGAGCGCTACCAACTGACTGGCACAGTGGTGGCCACCTGCTTGGGCCAAGCGCTAGAACACCTAGAGTTTAAACACCCCTTGTTTGAAGTTGATGCCGGCTACGCGCGTATGTCGCCCATTTACTTGGCCGACTATGCCACTGCTTCAGATGGCACTGGTATCGTGCACTCGTCGCCCGCTTATGGCGTGGATGACTTCAACTCCTGCGTGGCCAATGGTTTGGCATTTGATGACATCATCAACCCCGTTCAAGGCAACGGCACTTACGCAGCAGACTTGCCTTTGTTTGGCGGTATGCATATTTGGAAAGCCGCACCGCGCGTCATTGAGGTTCTGGCTGAAGCCGGGCGTTTAATGGCGACCACGAATATCGAGCACAGCTACCCCCATTGCTGGCGCCATAAAACGCCAGTCATTTACCGCGCTGCTGCCCAATGGTTTATTCGCATGGACGACGGCGTTGGTGTGTTTACCAAAGACAAAGCGCCACAGACCCTGCGTGAACTGGCATTAGCCGCGATCGAACAAACCAACTTCCACCCAGAAAACGGCAGGAAACGCTTGCGCGACATGATTGCCAACCGCCCGGATTGGTGTATCAGCCGCCAGCGCAGTTGGGGGGTCCCCTTGCCATTTTTGATGGATATCAACTCGGGTGAGTTGCACCCTCGCACACCAGAGATCATTGACCTTGCAGCTACTGTAGTAGAAAAAGGTGGCATTGAGGCATGGAGCAAACTAGACGCGACAGACATTGTGGTGGCTATTGGCGAGCCCGCGAACACGGCTCAACACTACACCAAGAGCACAGATATTTTGGAGGTCTGGTTTGACTCTGGCACCACGCACACCACCGTACTCAAAGGCTCGCACGCTGGCAGTGCACACGAGTCAGGCCCTGAGGCCGACCTGTACTTAGAGGGCCACGACCAACACCGCGGCTGGTTCCACTCGTCATTGCTAACCGCTTGTGCCATGTATGGGCGCGCGCCTTACAAAGCCCTGCTGACACACGGCTTTACTGTCGATGGCCAAGGGCGCAAGATGAGTAAAAGCGTTGGCAACGTGGTAGCGCCGCAAACCATCAGCTCTAAGATGGGTGCCGAAATCATTCGCTTGTGGGTCGCCTCAACCGACTACTCAGGTGACTTGGGTATTGACGACAAAATTTTGGCACGCGTGGTGGACGGCTACCGCCGCATACGCAACACGCTGCGCTTCTTAATGGCCAACACCAGCGACTTCAACATCGCCACCGACGCCATTGCATTTGACGAGATGCTGGAAATTGACCGCTTCGCTATGGGCAAAGCGGCCACCATACAAACTGAAATTTTGGCTCATTACGACCAGTATGAATTCCATCCTGTGGTCACCAAGTTGCAAGTTTATTGCTCTGAAGACTTGGGTGCGTTTTACTTGGACGTGCTCAAAGACCGCTTGTACACATCCGCTCCTGGGTCACTAGAGCGGCGCAGTGGCCAAACAGCGCTGTGGCACATCACACAAGCTTTGGTGCGCTGGATGGCACCGTTTTTGTCGTTTACAGCTGAAGAAGCATGGGCCATTTTGGCCCCAGACCAAGGCTCGGTGTTTGTACAAACCTTCCATGAGTTGCCCAAAGCCGACCCTGAACTGCAAACCAAGTGGGCACGCATTCGCGACTTACGCGAAGCAGCCAATAAGGCCATTGAGGAGCGCCGTACAGTTGGAGAAATCGGCTCATCCTTGCAAGCTGAACTGGTCATTGGTGCGCCACCCACAGACTTGGCGCTGTTGCAAAGCCTTGGCAATGATTTGCGCTTTGTGTTCATCACCTCACAAGTCACGCTGGAGGAAAGCGACGAACTGCGTGTGGCAGTTATGGCGTCAAGCAACACCAAATGCGAGCGCTGTTGGCACTATGTCGGCAATGTAGGCGTCAGCGCTGCGCACCCAAGCATCTGTTCACGCTGTATAGCAAATATATCCAGTTAATAAGTATCAATAATTGAAAGTTAAATTAAACTGATTGCGAGATGCCTGCGCTGACATTCGTACACAGCATCATGTAACAACCACGCAGGTCACTTTGAAAACCCCCAGCCACGTCCACTCATAAACCGCCCACCTACACACAACGCATGTTTGAACGTAAACAGAAAAACCCATTTGGTATATGGCTGTTAATGGCCACCATGCTGGTCGTTATAGACCAGTTCACCAAAGCCCTCATCATGTCGGAATTCGACACTGGTGCAGGGGTTGTGGTGACAGACTTTTTCAATATCGTACGTGTACACAACTACGGTGCCGCATTTTCATTTTTGGCCACTGAAGGCGGCTGGCAACGGTGGCTCTTTACCGGTATTGCGTTGGCCACTGTTGTGTGGATTGTGTGGATGCTTAAAACCCAAGGTGGGCAAACCTTGTTTGCATTTGCTCTGAGTTGTATTTTGGGTGGTGCAGTGGGCAACGTCCTAGACCGCATCATGCATGGCTATGTGGTGGACTTTCTGGACTTCCACTGGGACTGGCTCACACCCGTGTTTTACAAAGGCCACTTTCCCTCATTCAACGTCGCAGATATTGCCATCAGCGTTGGAGCCATTGCGCTCATAGTCGACGAGCTCATGCGTGTGAGCCGCTCTAAAACGTATACCAAATAACCAGCCAATATGCGCCCTACAGGGGTCGCATGGCACTGCCATAGCCGCAATGCACTAACATAGTTATAAGTAGATTGCCGTATATATAACAACTGTGAGATTCACCATGCCCGCTTTATTACCCGACGTTGACCCCGATGGTTTACTCGAATTTTCGGTGGTCTACACCGATCGATCTCTTAACCACATGTCAAAACGATTTGGTCATGTGATGCGGGATATTGGCGCCATGCTTAAAACTGTATATGGCGCCTACAGCGTAGCCCTGGTGCCAGGTAGTGGCAGCTTTGGCATGGAGTCTGTAGCGCGTCAGTTTGCGCATGAGCAACACGTCATGGTGATTCGCAACGGCTATTTCAGCTACCGCTGGACGCAGATTTTAGATATGGGCCATATCGCTAAAAGCCACACAGTTTTAAAAAGCTCGCCCCAGCAGCACTGACAGTCAGGCGCCTTGGTCACCACCACCCATTGAGGAAGTAGTAGCAAGCATTGCCGCAGAAAAGCCTGGTGTTGTGTTTGCACCGCATGTTGAAACAGCCGCAGGCATGATACTGCCCGATGACTACTTACAAGCTGTCGCCAATGCCGTTCACGCAGTAGGTGGCTTGTTTGTGTTGGACTGCATAGCTTCTGGTGCCATGTGGGTCAACATGGAGGCCACAGGCGTTGACGTGCTGATCAGTGCGCCACAAAAAGGCTGGAGCAGCTCACCGTGCTGCGCCATGGTCATGCTGAGCAAGCGTGCACGTACCGCCATAGAGGCGACCACCAGCACCACCTTTGCCATGGACTTAAAGCGCTGGCTGGGCATCATGGAAACCTATGAAAATGGTGGTCACGCCTACCACACCACTATGCCCACCGACGCACTAACAAAGTTGTGCGCCACTATGCAAGAGACCAAAGACTATGGTTTTGCGAAAGTGCGCGAAGAGCAAATAGACTTGGGCGCCAAAGTGCGCCACCTGCTGGAAGACTTCGGCTTTAAGTCTGTCGCTGCGCCAGGATTTCAAGCACCAGGCGTCGTAGTGAGTTTCACCACAGACCCTGGGTTGCAGTCGTCTAAAAAGTTTTTAGACGCTGGCCTGCAAACCGCTGCAGGTGTACCGTTGCAATGCGATGAAGGGCCTGACTTTATGAGCTTTCGAATTGGCTTGTTTGGCCTAGACAAATGGCACGACAGCGAGCGCGCAGTTGCCTCGATTGCCAAAGCCTTGGCCATAGTAGCGCCTCGCACAGAAGCCTCGCCAGCTTAGGCCGCCTATCTCAACCACTTCCCCAAGTAGGCACCGCAGTACCAACCCATAGGTTGGCCCTGCAGTTGCTTGGTAGCTTAAAAACCTGGAATCTAGCTCACATCGGCCAGCTTAGGCCAAGGCTATACGGTTAAAACAGTACAACCAGTGGTTTTTCGGGCTTCTAAGTCTGTGTGTGCCTGTGCAACATCTTTCAGTGCGTAACGCTGATCAATGCGAATTGTCACTGCGCCGCTGCTTACCACGTCAAACAAATCATCCGCCATTGCTTGCGTGGCCTCGCGGCTGCTGATGTGCGTGAACAATGTTTGACGTGTGAGGTACAAAGAACCTTTAGGACCTAACATACCAGGTGCCACAGGGTCGACTGGGCCTGAGGCATTGCCAAAACTGGCCATCAAACCAAATGGGCGTAAACAGTCTAGTGAGCCTGCAAATGTGTCTTTGCCCACTGAGTCGTACACAACTTTCACACCTTTTCCGCCGGTGATCTCTTTAACCCGTGCCACAAAATCGTCTGTGCGGTAGTTGATGGTGTGTGCCGCACCATGTGCTTTGGCCAGCGCGCATTTCTCATCCGAACCAGCCGTGCCAATCAGTTGCAGACCCAAGTGCTTGGCCCATTGGCAAGCAATCAAGCCCACACCACCGGCTGCGGCATGAAACAACACAAAGTCACCCGATTGCAGGCCGCCAACTGGCAGGGTTTTCTTGAGCAAATACTGAGCCGTCAAGCCCTTAAGCATCATGGCCGCCCCGGTCTCAAAGCTGATGGCGTCGGGCAGCACACACACGTTCATGGCTGGCATGACACGCAGTTCGGCGTACGCGCCTGGCGGTTGTGAGGCATAAGCGACTCGGTCACCGACTGACAAATGAGAGACTCCCTCGCCCACAGCTTCCACCACACCAGCGCCTTCCATGCCCAAACCGGCGGGCATGGTGGCCGGGTATAAACCTGTGCGAAAGTACACATCGATGTAGTTCAAACCAACCGCGTGGTGGCGTATAAGCACCTCGCCAGCGCCAGGTGAACCGACCTCTACCTCAACCCACTTGAGTTGATCGGGGCCACCTGGCTGTGAAAATTGAATGGCATTGCATCGCATGGGACATCTCCTTGTTGTTTGTATCAATCACTGCGTCACTGTCAGTGCGGGGGGGCTTAATAGTGACACAAAAGAACGGGCCATGCAGTCGCCCGAGTTCGCGCCTAGCTTGGTCTGACAACAGGCATTTGCAGGTTACAGTTGCCGCATGTTTAATCAGCGACAACTTCTCGTATGACAGTGCACCAGCAGTCCGGTTACACCGCCCACACCTTGACTCTCAAAGCGGCTGCCTTCCTCACCATACCCCCAGTGCTGTGGGCTGGTAACGCGATTGTTGGGCGGTTGGTGGCTGATATGGTGCCACCCATGACCCTGAACTTGTTGCGGTGGGCTATTGCGTTGTTACTGATGGCGCCATTTGCGCTGGGATTTTGGAAACAGCGTCATGCCTTGCTAGCTGCGTGGCCACGTCTCGTGTTGCTTGGCTTCTTTGGTATGGGCTGCTACAACTCGTTTCAATACTTGGCGTTAAAAACCTCAACAGCGATGAATGTCACGCTGGTAGCCGCCAGCATGCCTGTGTGGGTGCTGGTGATAGGCAGTCTGTTCTTTGGCCAACGTGTGGCAGGCAAGGCCTGGGCCGGTGCAGCCTTGTCACTGACCGGTGTTTTGATTGTCTTGCTGCGCGGTGACCTGACACAAATGAGCAACCTGCAACTGGTGGCTGGTGACGGCTGGATGATCTTGGCTACTTGGGCTTGGGCCACTTACAGTTGGTTGCTGTCAAGCCCGTCGCCTGCACAAGCGCAACTCAAAACAAACTGGATCACTTACTTGATGGCGCAAATGTTGTTTGGCGTGGTTTGGTCCGGCCTATTTACTAGCATGGAATGGGCCTGGCCGGCCATGCACGGTAGCGCAGCGCCCTCAGTGACATGGGGCCTGCCACTGTTTGCTGCACTGGCTTATGTGGCTGTTGGTCCTGCACTGATTGCCTACCGCTGTTGGGGCGCTGGGATTGCTATTGCTGGCGCCGCTACAGCTGGGTTTTTTGCCAATCTCACACCGCTGTTTGCCGCCGTGCTGTCAACCCTGTTCTTAGGCGAAGCACCGCACGGCTACCACGGCATTGCGTTTGCACTAATTGTTGGCGGCATTGTAGTCTCCAACCGCAAATCCAAACCTTAAAACGTACCTGAGTAAGCGCCCCCATCGGCCAAAATATTTTGCCCATTGATGAAGCCCGCGTGCTGACTACATAAAAATGCGCAAATAGCACCAAACTCATCGGCAGTGCCAAAACGCTTGGCAGGAATAGTCTGACGGCGCAGATCCATGATGGACTCAACAGACTTGTCGGTTTTTTTGGCAACACCGGCCATGGTTTGCTTGAGACGATCGGTCTCAAAGGCACCAGGCAGCAAGTTGTTCATGGTGACGCCTTGCGCCGCCAATTCGCTGCGAGCCACACCTGCTACAAAGCCGGTCAAGCCACTGCGCGCACCGTTAGACAACCCCAGTATGTCAATAGGCGCTTTGACAGCCCCGCTGGTAATGTTGATGATGCGGCCAAATCCGCGAGAGGCCATCCCATCTACAGTGGCTTTGATGAACTCGATAGGCGTCAGCATGTTGGCGTCGATGGCGGCCATCCATTGCTCACGCTCCCAATCTCTAAAGTCGCCAGGCGGGGGGCCACCGGCGTTGGTCACGACAATGTCAAAATCTTTGCCAGGGCCACCGACTGCATGCCAAATGGCATCGCGCCCAGCTGGCGTGGTGACGTCGCTGGCGACTCCGACAACAGTGGCCTCACCACCCAAGACCTTGAGTTTGGCAACCGCATCGTACAAGGGCAGCTCGGTGCGTGCGGCAACGACTACATTGCAACCCGCTTGCACCAAATGTGCAGCGCAGCCAAAGCCTAAGCCCTTGCTGGCACCACATACCAACGCCCATTTACCTGTTAAACCTAAATCCATTGTTTTTCCTTATGTTTTAAATTAAAGACTGCTGTGCTTAATCGACTCTTTTAATTTTACTGGCCCAAAAAACACCCAACAGCACCAACACTGTGCCCACACCAACCCACATGTTCAATGGCTCATCCAAAAAATAAGCCCCCATGAGCAGGGTTGACATAGGACCAATCATGCCAAATTGCGACGCCAAGCCAGCTCCAATGCGCTCAATACCCATCATCACCAACAGCACAGGCACCACAGTGCAAAACACAGCATTAAATAGTGACAGGTTGATGACCTCTGGAGCAACATTGGCTGCGCTCATAGGTCTTAGCAGCACGAACTGGGCGATACACAATACGCAAGCCACGGTGGTTGCCAAGCCAACCAAACGCAAGCTACCCAGCTGATTGACAAACTCACCGCTGAAAATTAAATATACCGCGTAGCTCAGAGCGGCCCCAAAAACCAAGACCCCTCCAATGGCCGTGGCCGAACCCTCAAAGCTGGCCTCATGACCAAACACCAACAACACACCGGAGTAGCTGACAGCCATCGCCAAAGCTTGACGCAAACCAATGCGTCGCCCGTACAACATCCACCCCAACATTAAGACCAAGGTGGGGTTGAGGTACAAAATAAGCCGCTCTAGGCTTGCACTGATGTATTGCAGGCCTAAAAAATCTAAGTAACTGGCCATGTAATAACCTGACAAGCCGAGGCCGAACACTGCCACCCACTGGCGCTGTGTCAACACCGGCTTGCAGCGTCCAGCCCACCAAGCCATCAAAACAAAGAATGGCAAAGAGAAAAGCATGCGGTACATCAACAAGGTAACCGCATCGACACCGTAGCGATAAGCCAGCTTGGCGATGATGGCTTTGCCGCTGAAAGCCACGGCACCCAATGCGGCCATGACAAAGCCAGGCCACATTCGCCCATGGATTGAAATTGATTCTGTAGACACAGCTTAAGACCCGCAGGTCAGTGGATTTAAAACAATTGCCATTGTGACAATACATGAGCGCAGAGGCAGTCGCGCACAAGGCTTGGGCCAAGCCGCAAACAAAAAAAGCCCTTGGCATTGAACCAAGGGCTTTTACATATTTTGGGGTGACTGATGGGGCTCGAACCCACGACAACCAGAATCACAATCTGGGACTCTACCAACTGAGCTACAGCCACCGCGCAAGTAAAATTATAGCACTGTGCGGTGCACTTTCTTATGCCTCGGGCGCAAACTCAAGAGGCTTTGGCACCAAGATTTTTGCTTTGTACTTGGCTTTCAGGCTTTGCAAATAGGCGTTGAGCTCTGCACCACTCCATGCTTGGCTAAATTGCTGGGTCTCGCTAGCAGATTGGGCTGGCTCAACGCTATCTCGGGCTGTCACGGCAAGCACCTTGATCACAACAAAGGCTTGTTCGCCCAAGTCAACGCTGGTGTAAGCCGGCAATGTGTCAGCAGGTGCTCGCAAAGCTGCAGCTACTAAATTGGGCGCCATCACACCGCCTTGATCGCGAGATACAGTAACCTTATCGGCAAAGCCCGTCTTCACGCTGCCACCTGCTTGCCAAGTTTTCAAGGCTGCTTGTCCTGCCTCACGGGCAAGCTCACCGCTGCGCTTGGCCACCAGCATCGCCTTCACATCAGCGCTTACATCCGCAAATGCCTTGGTATGGGCGGGCATGTGTTGGACAACGCGGGCAGATACCAAACGTTGACCGCCAATATCAATAGCCGCCGTGTTGAGCTTGCGATCGATAGCTTCTGCTGAAAACAAGGGTGTGATCAGTTGCGGATTGGCCAATATGCTGCTGGGCATTTGATTGGTACGCGTCACATTGGTTGCAGTCTGCAAGGTCAAGCCCATTGCTGTGGCCGCAGGCTCTAGGCTGTCGGCTTGCTCATACACCAAGTTGCTAAAACGCTCTGCAGCCTCAGCAAACTGCTTGCGTGCGGCTTCAGTACGCACATTACGCTCTAATTCGGGGCGCATGTCAGCGAAAGACTTGACTGCAGAAGCCTTGATATCTGTCAGCTTGATGATGTGCAAGCCAAAGTCTGAACGCACCACATCAGAAATACCGTTGCTGTTCAGCGCAAAGACAGCATCCTCAAAAGGCTTAACCATCGCGCCTTTGCCAAAAAAGCCCAGATCTCCGCCGTTTTGGGCAGAGCCGGGGTCTTTGGAGCTTGCTTTGGCGACATCGGCAAACGTATCGGGATTGCCACGTACCTGCGCCAACAGCGTTTGCGCCTGCGTGGTGGCAGCGCTCACTGCTGCGTCATCAGCACCGGCATCTAAAGGTAACAAAATGTGACTGGCGCGACGTTCCTCTGGACCCGCCAACCTGTCTTTGTTTTGCTCGTAATAGGCTTGTAACTCAGCTTCGTTGACCGTAACTTGCTTGGCCAACTCCGCTTGATCGAGCACCACATACTGAACATCCATGGCTTGCGGCGCTTGAAACTGTGAAGGATTGGCGTCGAAGTAGGCTTGCACATCAGATTGTTCAATCTGCACTCTGGCGGTGAAATCTGATGCGTTAAAACGTGCAACTTGGACATCGCGGCGTTCAAAGTAAGCATTTAATGTGGCCTGTGCTGCCGCTTTTGACACCACGCCAGTTGTTTCAACGCCGCTTGTGAGTTGTTGCTGCGCCACAGCGTATGCAACTTGTGCGGCGTATTGGTCAGAGTTCATGCCGCGCGCCGCTAGCTCTTGCTCGACGTCGGCCACATTGAGTGCACCGCTTGCATCACGGCGTGCATTCAGCCACTCGTCTTGACGCAGGGCTGTGGCCACAGCCGTATCCCCAGCCATGATGTGTTGGTCTTGTGTGGCTTGGGTGATCACAGCCTCTTGCAACAAACGCTCGAGGGTCGCGTAACGTGCTTGCGGTGAGTCTAGAAGCTTGACGTTGAGTTGAGGCATGGCTTGCCTGAGTCTGTCTATTTCGCTGCTGTGGGCGCGGTCCCATTGCTCTTGGGTAATGCTGGCGCCTGTCAGCTCAGCAACAGCCTGACTGCGTTGGTTGAAACTGGTGTAACCGCTGACGCCAACAAATACAAAGGCAACGACCAGCAGGGCCAACAGAAAAATCATGACGCTCTTGGTCTGCCGAATGGCTTCAAACATGTTCAAACTTCCTATGACTAACTGCAAACACGCCGCAGAAATGAAAAAGGCGAACAGTATTGTTCGCCTTTTAAAGTGGGGTGGTGGGTGCTGACGGGCTCGAACCGCCGACCTACGCCTTGTAAGGGCGCCGCTCTACCAACTGAGCTAAGCACCCCACTCCGGAAGCACTCTGGGCTTACTTGCCGCCGTTGAGTGCATCCTTCAAACCTTTTCCTGGACGGAACTTAGGCACTTTTGCTGCCTTGATCTTTATTGTATCGCCTGTGCGCGGGTTGCGTCCAAGACGAGCTGCGCGCTTGCCAACAGCGAACGTACCAAAACCAACTAAAGAAACAGTACCACCTTTTTTAAGGGTCTTACGTACTGCGTCCATCATGGCTTCTAGCGAACGCGCTGCAGAAGCTTTGGATGTATCGGCGTTTTTAGCAATATGCTCAATCAATTCGGTCTTATTCACATTAACTCCTAGATGAATGATTTTCTACTGGAATGCTGAATTGTAGCGATTATCTGATGCGCTTTTGTCATGGCCTGAAAAAATAACATGGGCATGTCTAAAGCAAAAATGATTAGAACCAATTGCGCAGGCAGGTGTCAACAAGATAAGCCCTATGCAAACCCTTATTTCAAGCGCTTTACAACACTTAAAAATAAATTTCTCAACAGTTGAATGACAATCAGCCTAACCGTTTATCGGGTCATTTCTGAATGCTTCCCGGCCTCACCATAGCGACACCCAGCACGGTTACAGCCAATCCAAAAACAGTGACGGCGGTCAGGGCCTCATCAAACATCAACCACGCTAAGACTGCCGCGCAAGGGGGTACCAAGTAAATCAGGGAGGTCACAGCAGTGGCCGCGCCACGTTGAATCAACATATACAGCAACGAGCTTGCCCCCAGGGTCAATGCCAGCACAGACCACAACATGGCAACCACCAAATCGTGTACCCACACCATGGGCGCTTGCTCTAGCCAAGCCAACGGCGCTGTCACTGCGAACGCGGCCAACAACTGTACAGAACTGGCTGCGCGTACGTCGCAGGGTTTTACAAAGCGTTTTTGATACAGCGTGCCTGTGGTGATGCTGAGCAACGCCATCACAGCCAAACTCAAGGTAAACCAAGTCACCTCACCTACAACGAGTAATTTATTGGACACTACCAACAGCAAGCCTACCAAGCCCAAGGCCAATCCAAGCCACTGCTTTGGACTCACTTTGCTGCCGGTGTAGGACAAAAATATACCGGTTAACACGGGCTGCAAACCCACAATCAGTGCCGACAAACCCGCACCCATACCAGCCTTAACGGCAGCCCAAACACCGCCTAGATAGCCGGCGTGCATGAAAATGCCTGTTACCGCCAAGTGGGCCCATTGCGCTCTGTCGCGCGGCATGCGAACACCCGACAGCCATGCCCAAGCCACAAAGCACAATGCACTCAGCGCATAACGCCAACTTAAAAATGTCATGGGAGCGGCATGCGGCATGCCGAGCTTTGCAACGACAAAACCAGTGCTCCAAATCAGCACAAACACAATGGGCATTGCTGCAATCCACCGGTTGTCTTGGTCATTCATTGCTGCGGCTGCCTTGAAAAAATAGTGTGCGATACACCTTTTATTCGCTTTTAGCTCGAATGTCTGGGAGGGCTTTTTGCAGGTAGTAGACCATGGACCACACAGTCAGCAGCGCAGAAATCCAGATCAGCCACGTTCCCCATATCCGGGTGTCCAACCACCCCAACACGACACCATCAAATAACAAGAAAGGAATGGCCACCATCTGCACAGCAGTTTTAAGTTTGCCGAGCATGTGCACCGCCACACTTTTGTTGGCGCCAATCAACGCCATCCACTCGCGCAAAGCTGAGATAGCAATTTCACGACCAATGATGATCAGCGCGACCACCACGTGCGCCCTGTCTAAGTGCACCAGTACCAACAAGCTGGCACACACCAAAAATTTGTCGGCAACTGGGTCTAAGAAAGCCCCAAACGCCGACGTTTGATTGAGCTTGCGAGCCAAATAACCATCGGCCCAATCGGTTAGCGCAAACACAACAAACATGATGGTGGCCACAATGTTTTGCCATTCAAGCGTGAGCTCAGTCACGAAGAATATGCCCACCAACAAAGGAATAGCCACAATGCGGGCCCAGGTCATGAGCATAGGGGTGGTGGTATACATCAGCTGATTATGACCCAGCCCACCAACAATGACCTGTACCTCACGACCTGAACCCCGAAGCCGAGCAACATGAACCGCTTGTTGCATCACGGGTTGAATCAACGCAACGCGTTATAAATACTCGTCGCCAACGTTTTTGAGACACCATCCACGCTGGTTAAGTCTTCAACGCTGGCGCTGGCCACACCGCGAACACCACCAAAGCGCTGTAGCAAAGAAGCCCGCCGTTTGGCACCAATACCTGGAATATCTTCTAATTTGCTGCCTCCCGTACGCACTTTGGCTCTGGCGGCACGCATGCCCGTAATGGCAAAACGGTGGGCCTCGTCGCGCACCTGTGCCACCAACATCAGGGCCGCCGAATCATGGCCCAATGAAGCCTTTGGTCTGCCATCGGCAAACACCAGTTCCTCCAACCCAACTTTGCGCCCCTCACCTTTTTCAACGCCCACCAGCAGACTGATGTCCAAGCCCAGGGATTCAAACACGGCTTTAGCGGTCGATATCTGGCCTTTGCCCCCGTCAATCAGAACCACATCTGGCATGCCTTGAGCTTTGCTCGCAGGGACGGCGTCAACGCCTTCGCTGTGCAGACTCACCAGCTTGCCGTATCGCCGCGTTAGGACTTGGCGCATGGCGGCGTAATCGTCGCCACCAGTGATGCCTTCTATGCTGTAGCGGCGGTATTCGCTGCTTTGCATTTTGTGCTGCTGGAACACCACGCAAGATGCCTGCGTTGCCTCACCAGCCGTGTGCGAAATATCAAAACACTCCATGCGGAAGGTTGCCAAATCGTCGGGCGTGAGATCTAAAGCCTCGACCAAGGCTCTTGTGCGGGCTTGTTGCGACCCCTCCTCAGCCAACAACCTCGCCAAAGAAATGTCTGCATTGCGCTGGGCCATATCCAGCCAGACTTTTCGTTGTAACCGTGGGTTGCTAACCCAATGAACACGTGCGCTGGCTTGGTTGCTGACTGCCTTTGTCAGCTCAACAGACAATGCGTGACTGGTCACAACCACGGCAGGCAATGCCACGTCAATGTAGTGCTGCGCAACAAAGGCGGCCAATACCCGCTCACCCACCAGCTGGGCGCGTTCGTCACTGGACAACTCCATCAAGCCGACCCCTTCAAGGGGCTCGTCCTCAAGGGCTTGCTCCCAAGTGACGGCATCTTCAACGTGGGCGGGGAAATAGGCCCTGTCGCCCAAATGCCGCCCGCCCCTTACCATGGCCAAATTGACGCAGGCGCGACCGCCGTGTACCTTGACCGCAAGCACATCCACATCTGTCTCATCAGCAGACTCAACAGCCTGCTGGTGCAAGACGCGCGACAAAGCAGTCATTTGATTGCGCACCTCTGCGGCTTGCTCAAAGGCCAAGCTGTCGGCATGCGCCAACATGCGCGCCTCCATCGACTTGAGCAAACTTTGCGTCTCGCCACGTAAAAATGAAGCCGCTTGGGCCACGTCCTGCTCGTAAGCCACTTTATCAATGTGCCCCACGCAAGGGGCCGTACACCGCTTTATTTGGTACAGCAAACACGGACGCGAGCGGTTGTTAAACACCGTGTCCTCACACGTACGCAAGCGGAACACTTTTTGCATCAGTTGAATAGTTTCTTTGACAGCCCACGCACTTGGATAAGGCCCAAAGTACTCGTGGCGCTTGTCAACCGCGCCCCTGTAATAAGCCATACGCGCGAAAGGCTGTTTAGAAAATTTGAGATAGGGATAGCTCTTGTCATCTCGAAACAAGATGTTGTATTTGGGGTGCTGCGTCTTGATGAGGTTGTTCTCAAGCAACAAGGCTTCAGCCTCAGAGCGCACCACAGTCGTTTGCAAGCGCACAATTTTCCCCACCATGTGGCCTATGCGCGTGCCACCATGTTGTTTTTGAAAGTAATTGCTGACCCGTTTTTTAAGGTTTTTTGCCTTGCCCACATACAACAGTTGGTCGTTGGCATCGAAATAGCGGTATACCCCAGGCAAGCCCGGCAAGGCTGACACTTGCGCCAGCAACGCTTGCGAATGGGGGCCTGCGCCCACCAAGGGCACGTCAACGGCAGCAGGGTCGTCGTTGCGCGGCATGGGGCTAATTGGCAGCGGTGGATGCCCATCCGCAAGGGACGTTGAGGTCTGAGACGGTGCAGGGGATGTTGGATTCTTGTTCACGGCTGTATTATTCACGTTGAAAGCGCAATCAGGGTGCCCAACATAAAAGAACACACTATTTACCGATGACAAACTCTATCACTGCCCCTGGCACTCAACCTGTATCAGCCCTAGTATGGGACGTGTATTGCAAAGTTATAGACAATTACGGCGATGTCGGTGTGTGCTGGCGACTCGCTAGAAACCTCGTACAGCGTGGACAACATGTCCGGTTGTTCATTGACAATGCCGACGCCTTGGCTTGGATGGCTGACCTGAACGACCTGGCACATCCCCAACTCGCAGTCCACGATTGGCACGACGCCCTTGATACGTGTGGTGATGTGGTCATTGAAGCCTTTGGCGCGAACCTGCCCGAATCCACAGAGCTTGCACTTGCCAATGCCGCCGCCGCCGGTCGCATGCTGAATTGGCTCAATTTAGAGTACTTGAGCGCCGAACCAACATCAAAAGACAACCACGGCTTAAGCTCACCGGTGTCCCAAGGCCCTGCTGGCGGCTTGATGAAACAGTTTTTTTACCCAGGTTTTGTGCGCGGCACAGGCGGCATCTTGCGCGACGACGACACGTACCACCAAGCCATGACACCGCAAACGCTGAGATGGCCACCTAAAAGTATGGCCCTGTTCTCCTACGAATCGCCATCGCTGGGATTGTTAATCAACCAAGCCACCGAAATGGGCATGAACATACAAACGGCGGCGGGACGCACCACTGCGCATGTGCAACAGCTGGCCGATCAAGACGATATCGGGGTGGGCAACATCGGCATGCTTCCCCATTGCACGCAACAGCAATTTGACACGTGGCTGGCAGAGCAAGATTTTTTAGTGGTGCGTGGCGAAGACTCACTGACCCGCGCCATTTGGGCAGGCAAACCTTTTTTATGGCATGTGTACCCGCAAGAAGACGGTGCGCACCGTATCAAACTTAACGCATTTCTTGACTGGCTAGATGCGCCCACTGACATGCGCAATGCCTTCAAAACATTGAACGGAACGCGCAGCTTGCGCGAGGATACCTTGATGTTTCCAAGCGACAAAGTACGCTGGCAGGCTTGGACGCAATGTGTGCGTGCAGCCCGTAGCAAACTCTTGGCACAAAACGACTTGGTGACCCGCCTGATCCTGCATGTGCAGAAAACGGCTGGCTGAACCGACATTGCTGCGCGCGCAGTTAAATGACCGGGTGGTTTATTCAGGTGGTTTAGCCGTTAAAATCTAAGGTTTTCCAAAACGATAAGCCGCAGGACACAGCCTCATGCTGGGCCTTGGACGGCATCATTCGTACTTACACACGTTAATAGCTTTATGAAAACTGCTCAAGAAATTCGCCCCGGCAACGTCATCATGCACGGCAAAGACCCCATGGTCGTTTTAAAGGCTGAGTACAGCCGCGGTGGCCGCAACTCAGCAACGGTTCGCATGAAGCTCAAGTCACTGTTAGGCAATATGGCAACTGAAGTCGTGTTCAAAGCAGACGACAAGCTTGAAAACGTTGTGCTTGAGAAAAAAGAGTGCACCTACTCCTACTTTGCTGACCCCATGTACATTTTTATGGACGAGGAGTACAACCAGTACGAAGTTGAGTCCGAAAACATGGGCGACTCATTGAACTACTTGGAAGACGGCATGACCGGAGAAGCCGTATTTTACGAAGGCAAGGCCATTTCTATCGAGTTGCCTACTTCAGTTGAGCGCGAAGTGACATGGACAGAACCTGCAGTCAAAGGCGACACGTCGGGCAAGGTTCTCAAACCTGCCAAAATTGCCACTGATTTTGAAGTGGCTGTTCCGTTGTTTGTTGCCCAAGGCGATCGCATCGAAATTGACACCCGAACCGGTGAATACCGCAAACGTGTGTAGACAACCTGCGGATCACAAAACAGAGGCCTGAGGGTCTCTTTTTTTGGCCCACAAACGCGCCAAGCCTTGCGCAGTCACACACAACAAGCAACATACAACCATGCACACAGATCACAACATTAAAAAGCAAGCTTTGGCTGACGCTTGGGCCACATTGCACGCACACGCAAACAGCGGCGAGGCACTGCGCAAGGACGCATACCGATTGGCTTTCGCAGACCCGGAATTTTTAATGCGCAATGAAACCAGAGGAGTGCGTTTACAGCTGGAAATGGCCAAGCCAGACCTGACTCAACAAGCGTTGGGAATTGACCACACCATTGTTGTGTTTGGCAGTGCCAGGTTCAAAGACCAAGCCACGGCGGACGCTTTGCAACAGGGTGCACAAGCCTCTGGTGACGTTGCTGCACAAGCGATCGCTGAACGGCTGCAGCGCAACGCCCGCTACTATGAAGCGGCAAGAAGCTTTGCCTACACAGTCGCCCAGTACAGCCAAGCTCAAGCACCAGATAACCGCTTGTTCATTTGTACAGGCGGGGGCCCTGGCATCATGGAAGCGGCCAACCGTGGCGCCTCAGAAGCCGGAGCGCCAACGGTTGGGCTCAACATCGCCCTGCCCCATGAGCAAAGCGCCAACCCGTATGTATCGCCCGAGTTGAACTTCAAGTTTCACTACTTTGCGCTGCGAAAAATGCACTTCATGATGCGCGCTAAAGCCTTGTTGGCTTTCCCGGGCGGTTTTGGCACACTGGACGAATTGTTTGAAGTCATCACCTTGGTGCAATGCAAGAAAGCCAAGGCCGTGCCGATAGTGCTGTTTGGCACCGACTATTGGAAACGGCTGATCAATCTCGATGTTTTACTGGAAGAAGGCACCATCTCTGCAGAAGATGTGGAACTGATCACCTACGTAGACACACCTGAAGACGCTTGGAACGCTATCAAACGGTTTTACAACTTGACCTAGGCCTTGATGGCTGTCACTTCAATTTCAATTTTCATGCGTGCATCCAGTAGCCCTGCCGTTATGACCATGGCTGCAGGACGAACCTCGCCTAAATAACGCTGTAGCACTGGCCAGCAAGGCTCAAAGTCTGAGCCATTGGGCAGTACGTAGGTGACCTTCACTACGTCCTTCAAACTGCTACCAGCTTGCACCAGTGCAGCTTCAATGTTGATGAAGCACTGTTCGGTTTGAGCCACTACGTCGTCGGCAATACTGCCCTTGGCATAATCAAAACCAGTGGTACCTGAAACGAACACCCAGCTGCCGTGAACCACCGCACGGGAGTAGCCAATTTTGGCTTCAAAATCTGAACCAGAGCTGATGAGTTGTTTGGTCATTGCAATGCTTTTATAAAAATAGGTGTTGTTGAAATTCAAAAAAGCCGCTCTACACAAACAGGTGGACGGCTCAACAGTCGTAGGCAGCATCTGTGCTGAACAGGTAGGTCTTCCAACCTACCTATACACGTCCGAAGACGCTTGGCGGGGCATTCATTGTTTCTACCATTTGCACAACTGATGGCCCAAGCTGGTATGGACAGGTGAGGACTTGGCGCTATAGTCAGATTGGATCAGCTTAGATCCATGTCTTTGTGCACCGGCGCTTGACTGCGTACACGCAAATGCAAAGCGGCTTGAGCCAACAAGTTGGCTGACACTGGGGCTGTCACAAACACAAACAGACTGATCAGCAACTCTGCAACCCCAGGACGGCCCTGGGCTGAGGCCAACAACATAGACGCCAACAATATGCCCCCTACTCCCAAAGTGGACGCTTTTGTGGGCGCATGCAAGCGCATGAAGAAGTCGGGTAGGCGAACCAGCCCAATGGCCGCGACCAACAGAAAGAAAGCACCAATCACGACCAGACCAGCTGCCGTCCATTCAATCCAAACAGGTAAGTTCATCGTTGTCTCCATCATTCCACCACGTCGCCACGGGTGAGGTAGCGGGCCAAACCCACAGTGCCCACGAAACCCAGCATAGACACCAGCAAAGCGACCTCAAACAGCATCGCGGTGTTCCACCGCAAGCCGAGTAAAACCACCAACGCCACCATGTTGATATAGAGCGTGTCTAAAGCCAAAATACGGTCAGTTGTTTCCGGTCCAAGCCACAGGCGCCAAGCACACAAGACCATGGCCACAGCCACAGCCACCGAGGCGAGGTTCAAGGCCCACATCAACACAGGTGCGTTCATTGCGTGTGCTCCACGGACATGTCCACTTTCACGCGCAGCATGTGCATCAACGGTACTTCATAACGCTGTTTCATGTCGTTGGCCATGGACTCAGGGTCGGCACCGTCGAGCGCATGCACCCAAATCACATCTCGGTGCTCGTCTATCAAACAAGACACCGTACCTGGTGTGGTGGTGATGATGCTCGCAAACAAGGCGTTAACGCGGGCATGTTTAGTGGCCAATGGAACAGGAACCCACATCGGGTTGAATTTGTCCATGGGACCCAAAACCAAACGCGCCACGGCAATGTTGGAGAGCACGATGTCCCACAACACAACACCCACCAGCCGTATCGCACTGGGCCAATGAAAGCCATCGGCCGGCTTGAGAAAGCCGGCTATCAGTTTGGGAACGGCTAAACCGATTAACACGGCTGACAGCAAGTGCACCAGCGCCAGGCTTTGCGACAACATCAGCCAGGTCACACCAAGCGACAAGGACAATACCGGATGGTCAAACCAACCTACGGTACGTACATGGGTATGAGGGGACGTATTCATAGTCAACGTTCTCCAGTGTAGGGACGGGTACTGTTACCCAGATCACCCAACACTGCACGCTGGTATGCGGCGCGATCGGTGAGCTGGGCAGCGGCGTCATCGGTGTATTGCTTCACTGGGGACGCCACCACCGCCAATGCGAGGGTCATGGCCATACAAGCCCACGTGGCGGACATCAGCTTCAGGCTGCTACCGCCCGACGCGTCGTAGCTCGAAGGTGCGGGTTGCACGTGCCAAAACAAAATAGCACCAGCGCGGGCCAAGCCTACCATGCTTAAAAAGCCGACCAACAAGACCACGGTCCATACCCAAGGCTGCGCGACCAGGCCGTGGCTGCTCTGTAAAATCATGAGTTTGCCAATGAAGCCGGGCAACGGTGGCAAGCCAGCAGCCGATGCGGCACCAAACAGCATCATCAGGCCAAGTAGGATGGGCTCGCGCACCGCTTGGGCTGGCTTGAGGGCATCACCAGCATCGCCACGCTGGGCGGCCAACAGTTCAATCAATAAAAACAAGCCAGCCACCACAATGGTGCTGTGCAAAGCGTAGTACAGGGCCGCCGACAAGGTGTCGGGGGTGAACATGCCCACACCAGCCATGATGGTACCCACCGAGGACACCGTCAAATACGCCACCATCCGATTCATGCTGCGGGCGGCCAAAGCGCCTAGCACACCGAGCACGCTGGTGGTCAGTGCCAGTGGCAACAGCCAGTCGGCCGCAGCCAGTGAAGCCTCACCCGCATCGGCACCAAAGATCACCCAATGCGTGCGAATGATGCTGTAGACACCGACCTTGGTCATGATCGCGAACAATGCCGCCACCGGCGCACTGGCAGCAGCATAGGTGCCGGGCAACCAAAAGTACAGCGGCACCAGCGCAGCCTTCAAACCAAACACCACCAACAGCACCAGCGCCGCCGCCTTGGCCAACAGTGCTGAATCACCGCTCAGCTGCGCCACGCGAACAGCCATATCGGTCATGTTGAGCGTGCCTGTAACCGAGTACAACATGGCCAAGCCAATCAAGAACAAGGCCGATGCACTCAGATTGAGAACCACATAGTGGACGCCCATGCGAAAGCGCTCTTTGCCTTGACCGTGCAACAACAAGACGTAGGAGGCAATCAACAAAATTTCGAAGAAAACAAACAGGTTGAACATGTCGCCAGTCAGGAAAGCACCACACAAACCCATCAACTGAAACTGGAACAAAGCGTGGAAGTACCGCCCCCTAGCGTCCCAACCGCCAGTGGCATACCAGGCAACTGGCACCGCTACCAAATAGGTCAACAGCACCATCAACCCAGACAACCTGTCGATCACCAACACGATGCCAAACGGCGCAGGCCAATCACCCAAGCGGTAGACCATCAGCTCACCCAGACTGGCTTTCCACACCATGGCGCCAGCCATTATCAAACCCAACACCACAGAAGCCATGGCAAGCCGACGACTCCAGCGCAAGCGGCCCACGTCGTGAGCACCGCCCTGGGCCGCCATACCGCCAGCATCTCCAACCGCCAACAACAGCACGGCGGTAAAGAAAGGCAGCAACACAGACAGCACAGGCGCGTGCTGCCACCAAAAATCGAACAAGCTGTTCATTAAACGTCCGCCTTGCTGTTATCAGTGAGGTGTCCATCTACATGGTCACTGCCATTTTCATGGCGACTTCTCAGCGCAAGTTCAATCACAAACCCTGTGGTGGCAAAGCCAATCACAATGGCTGTCAGCACCAAGGCTTGCGGCAAGGGGTCTGCAACAACGCCGTCGTCTATCAAAATAGCGTTGGCATTGCTCCATAGCCGTCCCATCAAGAAGATGAACACATTAACGGCGTAGCCGATCAGCGTCAGCCCCAGCACCACTGGAAATGTGCGGCCACGCAACAACAAATACACACCGGTTGCGGTGACCACACCCAAACCTAAGGCCATCAAAGCTTCCATGCTGATCATGCTGCACCTCCTTGCGTGCTGGCAGGTGACGCTTCACCCTCACGAGAGGCCGAGCCCAACACACTGAGGGTTAGTAACGTAGCACCCACCACGGTCAGATAGACGCCAAGATCAAACAATGCGGCAGTGGCGAGGGGCAACTCACCCAACCAACCCACCACCGGATGGCCAAACGCGCTGGTTAAGAACGGATACCCCACAACAAAGGCACCCACACCGGTGAGGCCTGCTATGCCCAAGCCTGCGCCAATCCAGCGCACAAAACGCCGCCCAGAATGGACATGCATCAGCCATTCGGCCCGCGCCTGGCCCAGCGCCATGAACTGCAGCACCAATGCCACCGCAGTGATCAGGCCTGCAATAAAGCCGCCGCCTGGCAGGTTGTGTCCACGCATGAAGATGTACATAGAAAACACCATAGCCAGTGGAAGCACCACAGAGGCCGCCACGCGCAACAGCAACGGTTGTTCAGCAAAAGCCCAGAGACGGCCTGAGCCGTCAACACCGCCGCGGCGAGTACGCCACCCATCCATCAAGGCCAACACGCCTAAGGCGGCGATGGCAAGCACCGTGATCTCGCCCCAGGTGTCGTAACCGCGGAAGTCCACCAATATCACGTTGACCACGTTGGATCCGCCACCTTTGGTCACAGCCTGCTCAAGGAAAAACCAAGAAATGCTGTCGTGGTCGCGGGTCATGAAGATCCAAGCCAACCAGGCCATGCTTGCACCTGCGGCCAAGGCCAGGGCAGCATCGCGGGTTTTACGGGCTGTACTCGACTCACGCGGAGTGGTCTGCGGCAACAGCGCCAGGCCCATCAGCAAAAGTACTGTAGACACAATTTCCACTGACAGCTGCGTCAGCGCCAAATCTGGGGCCGACAAGGATACAAAGGTCAGGGCGACAACCAAGCCCACAACACCCACCAGCACCACGGTGCGGAATCGCTGGTGATGGCCCACCACCAGCGCCGCACAAGTACCCAGTAGCAGCAGCCACACGACAACAGCCACTGCATTGGCGGGCATCAAAACACGTTCTCCGGCACTGATACCGCTGAACAGCAAAGGGCCTGAAGCCGCGACTATGGCCGCACCTACCAGCAAGGCCAAATAACGTTGCAACGAGCTGTTTTCCAAACCCAAGGTTAAGCGTCCGGCCAGAGAGAACAAGCCGTTGATGCCTGCGTCAAATACCTGTCGTCCGGTGGCGCGTCCAAACCACGCTTCAGAGCTGATGCCATGCAAGCGCTTGTTGCGCGCCAAGCTTCGGTACAGCACAAAACCGAGCACCAAAGCCATGGCGCTCATGAGCAACGGCAAGTTAAAGCCGTGCCAAATAGACAAATGGTAATCCGGCAAGGGCTGACCAGTCATGGCCGTGGCGGCCACGTGGACCAACGGGCCAAAGGTGAGGCTTGGAAATAGGCCCACCACCACACACATGGTGACCAAGCCGATCGTGGGTAACTTCATGCCCAACGGGGGTTCATGCGGATGTTTGTTGTCGACATCGCCCAACTTACCGTTGAAGTAAGTGTCGTGCACCATACGCAGAGAGTAGGCCACGCTGAACACACCCGCCAACGTCACCAGCGCGGGCACTGCCCATGCCCATAGGCCCTGTGTGCCAGTCACTGCTTCTGTAAAGAACATTTCTTTGGACAAGAAACCGTTGGTCAACGGCACCCCAGCCATGGACGCTGCAGCGACCATGGTCAACGTAGCGGTGAAGGGCATAAAGGACCACAGCCCCCCCAACTGACGCATGTCGCGCGAGTGGGTTTCGTGGTCAATGATGCCCGCAATCATGAACAAGGACGCTTTAAACGTGGCGTGGTTCAGCACATGGAACACAGCGCCGACAGCGGCCAGCGGTGAACCCAAGCCCACCATAAACATGATCAATCCCAAATGACTGACAGTGGAATAAGCCAGCAAAGCTTTCAGATCGTGTTTGAACAGCGCAATAAAAGCCGCAAACAGCATGGTGATAAGGCCTGTGCCGCTGACCAACACCTCAAACCAGCCTGAGCCGGCCAAAATGGGGTACAAGCGCATAAGTAAAAACACGCCGGCCTTGACCATGGTGGCCGAATGCAGGTAGGCCGATACTGGCGTAGGCGCAGCCATGGCGTCAGGCAGCCAAAAGTGAAACGGGAACTGGGCGCTCTTGGTAAAAGCACCTACCAAAATCAGTAGCAAGGCAGGCAGGAACATGGCGTGCGCTTGAATCTCGCCAGCCTTGGTGGCCAGCACGCTGATCTCGTAGCTGCCACCAATTTGGCCTAACAACACGAACCCCCCTAGCATCGCCAAGCCACCGCCGCCAGTAACGGCCAAAGCTTGGCGGGCGCCAGCGCGGGCGTCAGGCCGGTGGCCCCAGTAGCCCACCAACAAGAAAGAAGAAATACTGGTCAACTCCCAGAACACCACGAGCACCAGCAGGTTGTCAGACAGCACGATGCCCAGCATGGCGGCCATGAACAACATCATCAAACTGAAAAATTTAGGCGTCGAGTCTTCAGGCGCTAGGTAATAGGCCGCATACAGCACGATGCACAGGCCAATGAACAAAATCAGGCCCGCAAACATCAGCGACAGGCCGTCCAAACGGAATGTGATGTTCAAGCCCAAAGATGGGACCCATGTCCAGTGCTCCATGACGGGCGAACCACTGAACACCACCGGTGCGTGCCACACCAGAATGGCCAAACTGCTGGCGGTGATAGCCGCTGCTACAGCAGCGATCAATACACGGCGGTGGGCACCGCCGATGGCAGTCAGTAGCGTACCCAGCAACAAGGGCAATAAAACAACAAGTAACAGCACGGTCGGTTGGCCCTTTTAAACAGGCTCGATTATAGAAGGTTGGGTGCCCTTGTAACTGACTGCTCGCCATTGGCCGCGCGGGGTTCTGAGGTATCACCTGAGACATCGATGAAAGCATCACCTGCGGCATCAGAATTCAACACGACTTGGGCCTGCTCGGTCGGCAAAGCCTCTACATGGCGCAACGCCCTGTCCATGGCTCGGGTTCGTGCTTGGGCATTGTCGATGGTGTTGAGCATCGTTTGGGTTTGGCTTTTCACCTTGGCCAATACGCCACCAAATTTACCAAACTCCGTTTTGACGGCACCCAATACTTGCCACACCTCACTTGAACGCTTTTCAAGTGCCAAGGTTCTAAAACCCATCTGAAGCGAGTTCAGCATGGCCATGAGCGTGGTTGGCCCAACGATGGTGACCCGGTACTCACGCTGCAGAAGTTCCAGCAAGCCTGACACACGCAGCACCTCGGCATACAAACTCTCGGTTGGTAAAAACATAACAGCGAAGTCGGTGGTGTATGGCGGCTCCACATACTTCTCGCTCATGGACTTGGCCTCGGATTTGATGCGTGCGGCCAAGTCTTTGGTAGCAGCGGCAACAGCAACTGGGTTGGCCTGCTCCTGCGCTTCCAGCAAACGCTCATAGTCTTCAGTTGGAAATTTAGCGTCGACTGGCAGCCACACTGGCGTGCCGTCATCGCTGCGCCCGGGCATGCGAATGGCAAAGTCAACCAGGTTGCGACTTCCAGGCTTGGTCATCACCTGCTCGGCATATTGATCAGGCGCCATGACCTCCTCTAACAAAGACTTCAGCTGCGCCTCGCCAAACATGCCTCTGTTTTTCACGTTGGACAGTAAATGCTTCAAGTCGCCCACACCTTGGGCCAGCACTTGCATCTCACCCAAGCCTTTGTGTACCTGCTCCAAACGGTCGGCCACTTGTTTGAAGCTTTCACCCAGCCGCTGGTGCAATGTGGCTTGCAGCTTTTCATCGACCACGGCACGCATTTCGTCAAGCTTGGCCGCATTGCCTTGTTGCAATTGCATCAGCTGCGTATCCAGCGTGGTGCGCACCTCACCCATGCGTCTGGCATTGGTCTCACTCATGGCATTGAGGTTGTTGGTCAGCGTGTCGGCCATGTGGCTTTGCAAGGCAGTGAGTTGTTTGGCGAACGCATCCATTTGGGCGTTCTGTGTCCTTGTGGCTTGAGCGGTTTGCTCCAGCAGTGCTGTTTGAAACTGCACCAAGGTTTGAGACAGCTCAGCTCTTGCGATACGAGAGCTGTCGCTCACATCTTGACGCACGTTGCGCTCCAAGTTGGCCACTTGAGCTGCCAAAGCCGTGTTGATCTGTGTTTGTGTGCCACGCTCAACCTGCGCCAGCCTCAACAGCTCGGCGACGCCGACCTCAATACCGCTTAAACGACGCCACACCAGCCCAACCACGGCGGCAATCACGGCCAACAACAGCGCAGCTGCAAGACCATTCCACGCAAGTAGGGCTGTTAAAACGCCAGCAAGGCTCATGCTAAACATCCATTCAAAGAGCTACAAACATGCAAGCCACACGCCTCAACCACTTGCTTGCCAGTCGCATCAAGGCGCTGGTTAATCGTGGCCAAGGTTCCCGGACTTATGGCTAGTGCCACCAACAGGGCTGGTGTGGTCATGGGTAACGACAATCTTTAAAAACAAAACCGATCGGGTTAAAAGAGCCTCAATGACTGGTTAGTCCAACCAGGTTGTAAATTCAGTGGCGCTCACGCGTGGTGTGTAGAAAGTGTTCACGGATGCTGTCTCGTCAATGTAGCCCAACGCCATGCCGCACACCAGCATTTCGTTATCGCCTGCACCCACATGGGGCAGAATAATTTTGGCAAACCCGTTCCAAGCCGCTTGTGGGCAGGTGTGCAAACCGCACGCTCTGGCAGCCAACATAACCGTTTGCAGCAGCATGCCGTAGTCCAGCAAAGAGCCTTGACCCATCACGCGGTCTATGGTGAACATCAGGCCCACAGGAGCATCAAAAAACTTGTAATTGCGTTGGTGCTGCGCATGCATGGCGTCTTTGTCGCCTTTCACAATGCCCAGCAAACCATACAAGCTCCAGCCGTTTTCACGCCTGCGGTCAATAAAAGGGCTCACCCATTGTGTGGGGTAGTAGTCATAGGCCTCTCTGTACTGCTCAGCCAGACTGGGGTCGGCGCGCAACGCATCATGCGCGGCGCACACTTTATCCACCAGGCCAGCGCGCGACTCACCTTGCAACACATACACCTTCCAAGGCTGGGTGTTGGTGCCTGATGGGGCTCGGGTAGCGAGGTCCAAAATGTTGATGATGGTTTGCTTGTCGACAGGCTGCTGCGTAAATGCGCGCATGGACACACGGCTGCATATTGCTTGAGCAATGGTTTCGCACGCGGCGTTAACGGGCGCTGCAGGTTGTTGTTGTAGGCTCATTTGTTGTGCTCCAAAAGCTGTAAAAGGGGGGGAGGCAAAGCGGTGGGACGCCGCGTTGTACGGTCTACATAAACGTGAACAAACTCGCCCCACGCAGCTGTGCGCTGGCCGTCTTCGGCAAACAAGGCCACTTGGTAACGCACGCTGCTGCGCCCTGCGTGCAACACGCGAATGCCAGCAGTGACCTGTTGTGGGAAAGCAATAGGTGCAAAGTAATGGCATTGGGTGTGCACCACCAGCCCGATGACGTGGCCATTGTGAATATCCAAGGCCTTGCCCTCGACCAGCCAGCCGTTCACCGCGGTGTCAAACCAGCTGTAATACACAACGTTGTTCACGTGACCGTAGACATCGTTGTCGGCCCACCGCGTTTGTATAGGTCTGAACACCTTGAAATCGCTGCGCGCCAACGGTTGGAGACGCGCACTGCCAGCTGCGCTGGCATCTTGCGCGCTATCAGGGCTGGCTTGGCTGGCCAAGTCAGACGACTTGGAGGGCTCATGGAAGGCGGGGGTGGACTGTGACATGTTGCAATTATGCAAGCCAGCCACCAACCAGTGCTGTCACATAGCACAACGCTGCACGTCGCATTGCGCTCAATAGACTGCCCAATCTTGTGCCAGCGCAGCGGCCAGCGCGTAGGTCTGGGTTTGCACTTGAACCGTCACAGCAATGTCGTTGCCATAGCCGCCGCCCATGGCGAACGCCAACGGCAAGCCCTTGGCCTTGGCCCAAGACATCACCGTTAAATCGCGCGCCCTGACGCCGGCGTCGCTGACCTTCAAGCGCCCTAGCCTGTCACCCTCGTGGATGTCTGCGCCGGCCAAGTACAACACCAGGTCTGGCGCGAAGCGGTTGTCCAATTGCGCCATGGCTTTATCAAGTGCCTCCAAATAAGTGTCATCGTCACAGCCGTCGGGAAGCGCCACATCCAAGTCGCTGGCCTCTTTGCGAAACGGAAAGTTTTTCTCGCCATGCATGGACAAGGTAAACACTGTAGGGTCGCGCGACAACACGTGCGCTGTGCCGTTGCCCTGGTGAACATCTAAATCAATGATGACCACTTGCATACCCGGTGCGCCGCGGCCTTTGTGTCGCCGCCACTCCATTTGCATCACGCGCGCTGCCACGCAGAAGTCGTTGAACACACAAAACCCCCCCCCTTTATCGGCATAGGCATGGTGGGTACCACCTGCCAAGTTGGCGGCGATTCCTTGCGTCATGGCCACACGGGCCGCCGCCACGCTGGCACCAACAGAGCGACGCGCCCGTTCGGCCATGCCCAGCGACCATGGAAAGCCAATCTCTCGCTGCGCTGGCGCACTCAAACTGCCCGAAGCTACGCCCTGTATATAGGCTGGCGTGTGCACCAAAGCCAACTCGCCATCGGTCGCTGTAGGCGCTTGCTCGAAGTGCACGCTGGGCACACTATCCCGCACCGCATCGCGCAACATGGCGTACTTGGCCATGGGAAACCTGTGACCGGGCGGTAACGGCAACACAAAGTTGTCAGCATAAAAAGCTCTCATATACGCAGTAAGGGGGATCCATGTTGTTTAAAAAATACAACTAAAAGCTGCAAAAAAGGCTAAAGTTGCAAATATGTTGCGGTGCAGCAAAAAAGTACTTGCAATAGTCGGTAGAAACCCTATACTTGGTGACATGTTGCAGCGCAGCAAAAACCTAACAGCACAACCGCTCAAGGTCGCCGCCCTTCAACTACCTTGTCATTTGACTCAACCTTTTCAAATTGAATGGAGTATGAATATGCTAACCGCTGAACAAATCGCCGCCGCTCAAAAAGCAAACATCACCACCTTATTTGGTTTAACCACCAAAGCCTTCGAAGGCATGGAAAAGCTCATAGAGCTCAACGTCCAAGCCTCCAAAGCGGCCATAGCCGAAACCGCTGACAACGTGCAAGCCATCATGGGCGCTAAAGACGCCCAAGAGCTGTTAGCGCTGCAAGCTGCCTTGGTGCAGCCTTTGGCCGAAAAGACCGCTGCATACAGCCGTCATGTGTACGACATCACCTCCGGCGCCACCTCTGAGTTCAAGGCAGCTGCTGAAGCGCAATCTGCTGAAAGCCAGAAGAAATTCATGGCCGTTGTTGAAGACGCTGCCAAAAATGCCCCTGCCGGTTCTGAAACAGCTGTCGCCATGATGAAATCAACTGTCGCCGCTGCCAACAACGCCATCGAATCTGTACAAAAAGCCGTCAAGCAAGCTTCTGACATGGCCGAGACCAACATGAGCTCAATGGCAGCTACTGCGACACAAGCTACCAAAACCAGCGCACGCAAGCGTTAATCAGGTGAACTAATTCACCGTGCTGTGGCTCATACCCAGTATGGTTACAAGTTGTCTCCTCGAGTCTCGTGTGAACCAAGCGCTGCTTGGTTAACCAGACTCCTTAGCCCGCCTCACGGTTGATCCGTTAGGCGGGTTTTTTTTGGTGCGTACGGCATTCGATGTCAGACCACTTCAGGCTCGGGCTCCAACATGATGCCAAAGCGCTCAAACACGCTGGTCTGAATGGCCTTGGCCAAGGTCATGACTTCGCCACCACTGACTGGGTTATCTGCCGAACCTTTGTTGATCAGCACCAAAGCCTGTTTGTCGTACACGCCGGCCAAGCCAACTGTTTTGCCTCGCCAGCCGCAAGCATCAATCAACCAGCCCGCAGCCAGCTTGATACGCCCATCTGCCAATGGATAATGCACCACATTGGGCTCGCGCCCAATGATGTCGTTGCATTGGTCTTCAGTGACCGTTGGGTTTTTAAAGAAACTACCTGCGTTGCCAATAACCTTGGGATCAGGCAGCTTGGCGCTGCGTATGGCGACCACCCAATCAAGGACTTGCTGGGCGCTGGGCTCGGTGATGCCGGTTTGCTCAACTTTGCGTTGCAAGTCCAAGTAAGACAGTGTCGGCGTCCAAGCCTTGGGCAGCGCGAACCGCACGTGTGTGATGGCAGCGCGCCCTTTTAAACCCATGGCATGTTGACTGGCCGGCGCATGCTTGAACACGGAATCACGGTATGCAAATGCACACTGCGCGGCATTGAGCGTGAAGGCATGGCCCGTGCGTAAATCAATGGCATCAAGTTCATGAAAGCTGTCTTGCAACTCCACCCCATAAGCGCCAATGTTTTGGACAGGCGAAGCGCCCACCTTGCCAGGTATCAAGGCTAAATTCTCAAGACCAAACCAACCCTGTGCCACCGTCCAGCACACAAACTCATGCCAATCCACCCCTGCACCTGCTTGCACCACCCAATGTTTGTCGGTCTCACTCACCAAAGAAACCCCGGCAATCTCAATTTTTAGCACCACCGCCTGCACGTCGGCAGACAGCACAATGTTGCTCCCCCCACCCAGTACAAAAACCCCTCTACCCAGGCCACGCTGGGCACTCATCCAATCGCTGGTCACCAGCGCTTGCAAGCTGTGCTTGGAATCGACCACTGCAAGGTCGCGCGCGCGCGCGGCAATCCCAAAGGTGTTGAACGGCTGCAAAGAAACGTTGTTGTGCACTAACATTGGGGGCTTATACATTTCGAAATTGTCGCAGGGTTTGAGCGCCACAGTTGCGCAGTCCTGTCTGACATCAACAAGAGAAAACCACAATGCCATCATTTGACGCCGTCATGGACCCAGACTTGGTCGAAGTTAAAAACGCCATCGACCAATGTGCCCGCGAAATTGGCACCCGCTTCGACTTCAAAGGCACATCAGCTGCCATTGAGCTCAAAGACAAAGAAATAACACTAACTGGCGACGCCGACTTTCAACTCAATCAGATTGACGACGTTTTGCGCAACAAGCTGGCCAAACGCGGCGTAGATGTACGTTTTTTGGACATGGGCAAGATTGAAAAAATTGGCGGCGACAAAGTCAAGCAAATCATCACCGTACGCAGCGGTATCGCGACTGAAGACGGGAAAAAAATTCAACAAGCCATAAAAGCCAGCAAAATTAAAGTGCAAGGCTCTATCCAAGGAGACAGCGTACGTGTCAGCGGCACCAAACGTGACGACTTGCAAGCCGCCATGGCGGTTATCAAGTCAGAGCTGCCTGAACTGCCATTGAGCTTCAATAACTTTCGAGACTGAGTTCAACCGGCTACACACTATTTACACAGCTGCCGTTACGACCACCTCGATTTTATAGTTGGGGTTGGCCAATCTGGCTTCCACGGTAGCGCGTGGCGGTGTGTGGCCTGGTGCCACCCAGACATCCCACACCTCATTCATGGCAGCAATATCGCCAATACTTGACAAGAAAATTTCCACACGCAGCAAGCGTGTTTTATCACTCCCCGCCTCTTTCAATCGCATGTCGATTTGCGCCAAGATATCCTCGGTTTGACCGCGTATGTCCGTGTCACCCCGCTCTGGCACCATGCCGGCCAAATACACCACACCGTTGTAGACGGCGGATTCGCTCAAACGCTTCCCGACGTGGTGGCGGGTAATGTCTTGATTCATGTGGATTTCTCTCCTAAACGGCTTTCACTGCCAGTCAATAAACGGCTGACGTTGGCGCGGTGGCGCCACACCAGCAACAAGGCCATGACCACCAAACAAGCGGCAGATGCTGGCGAAGCCTGCCACATGACTTGGTGACCAAACAGCCAATAAAACGGGGCAAAAACAGCACCCACCATGGACGCCAAGGATACATAACGGGTGAAGTACGCCACCACTAAGAATGTGGCCACACACGACAAGCCTAGCAGCGGGTCCAAGCCAAACACAACGCCCACAGCGGTTGCCACGCCTTTCCCGCCTTTGAAGCCAAAAAACACGGGGTATAGATGGCCTAAAAATGCAGCCAAACCTGCCACAGCCGCCCACGAGCTGGCAGTGCTGGCCAGCCCCAAAGCGTCGGCATTGCTCGCGATCAGCCACACCGGCAAAAAGCCTTTGAACGCGTCCAATAACAAGGTCGCCACTGCGGCCGTTTTATTGCCCGAGCGCAACACGTTGGTTGCCCCAGGGTTGTTGCTGCCAAAGGTGCGTGGGTCAGACAAGCCCATCGCGCGGCTGACCAGCACAGCAAACGCCAGCGAACCAAGCAGGTAGGCCAGCGCAACACATACAACGGGCACAAAGTAAGCAGTTTCAATCATGGTATGAAGTCGTTCTTGTTGTTAAAGTTGCTCGTATTACTCGTATTGTTTCTACTGGTTGTGAACTGCGGTTGACACGTTCTATTGTTGCTGATTTGGTGCATCAGCTGCTAGCCCCGTGTTTTGGGCTTGGCGCATTGCACAGCAACAACCCCAACCTAAGCAGACAGGCGGGGTCAACCAGCACCAGCAGCCCACGCTTGCCAGCATTGATTGCCACCATGGGCAGCGCCAGCACGCTGGCCTCCACGTAGATAGGCATGTCTTTACGCAACCCGAATGGTGAAGTGCCTCCCACCAAATAGCCGCTGTGCTTATTGGCCACTTCAGGCAGGCAGGGCGTCACTGTTTTGCAGCCAATCGCCTTGGCCAAAGCCTTGGTAGATACCTCTACATTGCCGTGCATCAGTGCCACCAAAGGGTGGCCTAACTCGTCTTGCATGACCAAGGTTTTAACCACTGCGTAGGGATCAAGGCCCAGCACCTGGGCGCTGTGCGCGGCACCGCCACGCTCCACGTAAGCGTAAGGGCGTACATCGAAGGCCAGTTTCTGCGCTTGCAGCCATTTAATAGCGGGGGTATTGGCCTGCGCGGTCACTGTTGTTGCGGTGTATGGCTTTGATTGAGCGTACCTGTGCTGTGCGTGCTGGTGCTTTAGCAGCCGCTTTAAATTGCGGGGTCGCCAAGCTCCACACGCATGGCATCAAGCATGGCCAAGACCTCGGCGCCTATGTCCATCTCGAAGGCGGCTATGTTTTCTTGCAGTTGCGCCACATTGGTCACGCCAATAATGGTACTGGCAACTTGCCATTTGGCTTTGCAAAACGCCAAGGCCAGCTGGGTAGGCGTCAGCCCCAGTTCTTTAGCCAAGGCGTTGTAGCGCTTGGCCCCGGCTACAGACTGCGGCCTGCCCCAGCGCTGAGCGCGCATGCTGGCGTAAATAGCCATGCGCCCTTGAGGCGTTCCACCATGCTCTATGCCCAAGTCATCGTATTTACCTGTCAACAAACCAAATGCCAACGGGGAGTAAGCCAGCAAACTCACATTGAGCCTGTGCATGGTTTCGTCCAGGCCGTTTTCCACACTGCGATTCAGCAAGTGGTAGGCATTTTGAACAGTAGCAATTCGCGGCAAACCGTGCTGCTCAGCCAAGCGCACAAACTCGTGCACACCGTAAGCCGTCTCATTGGACAAACCAATCGCTTTGATCTTACCGGCTCGCACAAGTTGCTCCATGGCATGCAGCTGCTCGAGAATACTCGCGCAAGGCTTGTCTTTGCTGGGGTCAAAATACACTTGACCAAACAACGGCGCGTTGCGTGCGGGCCAATGAATTTGATACAGGTCAATCACATCGGTTTGCAAGCGCTTCAAGCTGTTGTCACACGCGGTCACAATTTCTTTAGATGTCAGACCTGAATTGTCACCACGGATCCAAGGCATGCCACGTGAAGGGCCAGCGACTTTGGTTGCCAGCACCACTTGGTCACGCTTGCCTGGGTTGGCTTTAAACCAATTGCCCATCATGGTCTCTGTGGCACCGCACGTTTCTGCCTTGGCGGGTACGGCGTACATCTCAGCGGTGTCCCAAAAACCCACGCCTGCCTCCAGGGCACAACTCATGATGTCAAACGCTGTGGCCTGATCGACCTGCTCAGCAAACGTCATGGTGCCCAAACAAATGGGACCAACCTTCAAATCAGACTGGCCCAAAGTGGTTAACGGGTATGCGGCTTGTGCCATTGAGAAGCTCCTTACAAGACAGGTTCGCGTGACTTACAACCGTCAATCGACCTTTAATTAAATCAATAGTAGTAATATTGACGCTTGGTGCAGCGGTTGTTCGCTGCCATGTACAAGGAGTTTAATCATGCAACAACTTTTAAACAGTAGCCCAGATGTCACATGCGTGGCAACCCCCACAAGGCGCAGCTTAACCACACGCGCAGCCCAAAGCTTTGTTGCAGGGGCGGCCGTGCTGGCATTGCTTGGCTGCGAGACCACACAAACTCAGCGCGACACTGGCACAGGCAGCCTCATTGGCGCACTGGGCGGCGCGCTGCTGGGTGGGGCACTAGATGGCAAAGATGGCGCTGAAAAAGGTGTCCTGATAGGCGCGGCTGCCGGCGCTATCGGTGGACACATTTGGTCTACCCGGATGCAGGAGCAAAAAGCCGCCATGGAGAAAGCCACGCAAGGCACTGGCATCACAGTTGTTAAAACCGACGACAACCGACTCAAACTAGACATTCCTAGCGACGTGTCATTCGAGTCTGGCCGGTACGCAGTAAGCCCTGCTTTTGGAACTATTTTGGGCACTTTTGCCTCTAGCCTGATGGCCAACCCGGTATCCGTTGTTGTCATAGAAGGACACACCGACAGCGTGGGCAGTGCGGCGTCTAATATGCGCTTGTCTCAAGACCGCGCACTCAGCACACGCGACTACCTCGCGGCCAAGGGTGTGGCCATGGCTCGCATGAGCACCAAAGGCTACGGCGAAACCAGCCCCACAGCAGACAATGCCGCGGCAAACGGGCGCGCGCTCAACCGCCGCGTTGAAATCTTTGTCGCCGAGCCCGCGCCTCAACGGTAAGACAACCCAACAGCTGGCCAAGCCATTGGCCAACTCACAACACCACCTGCTTAGGCTCGTTGCTCAATCTAACGGCCTAGGCTTTTCAACGTCTGCGTCTCCTCCCAGCGACTTTGCTCCAACAGGCGCAGCACGCGTCGCTGCACTTTGCCCGTTGTCGTCATAGGCAAGCTGTCGACAAACTCAACCTGCTTGGGGTACTCGTAGGGTGCTAACTTGCCGCGCACATGGCGTTGCAACTGCCCTACCAAGTCGGCCTGCCAATCGTGCAGTTGTGTGGCGTTTAAGTTGACGCAAGCCTTTAATGCGCTAGGAGACAAGACAACAAACGCTTTCACCACAGCGCCGCGCTGGGCATCGGGTTGGGGGACGACTGCGGCGTTGGCAACGCTGGGGTGTTTGAGCAAACAGTTTTCAATCTCACCCGGCCCAATGCGGTAGCCTGCAGATTTGAACATGTCATCAGCACGCCCTGCATACCAGAGGTAGCCGTCTACATCGCGGGTGGCCAGGTCGCCGGTGCGGCACCAATTGCCCGAGTACTTACCCGCAGTGGCCGCATCATTGCGCCAATAACCTATAAAAAATACGGGGTCTGGCTGGCCATCTTCAGCGGTGCGGTAGACCGCCACCTCGCCTATGTCGCCGTCAGCACAGGGCTGGTTGTTGGCGTTGATAACAGCCACTGTATGACCGGGGTAGCCTTTACCCATGCTGCCCGGCTTGGCCGGCCACCCAATGGCGACGCGCTGGCCTGCGCTGTTGTACACCGCTTGGTGATTCATGGCGCAATTGCCCACGATGTAGTTGATCTCGGTTTGGCCAAACATCTCATTAACCACCACGCCCAGCTCGCTGCGACACCAATCAAACACCGCATCACCCACAGCCTCGCCCGCACTCATGAGGCCTTGCAGCTTGAGCTTGAACAGCTTGGATGGGTGCGCATACGACTTCATCATGGCCTTGAGCGCCGTAGGAAACAAAAAGCTATGCGTCACTTGGTGGCGCTGCAACAGCTCGAATGCCACCTCTGGCGTGAACCGGCCGGCAAACGCCACAATAGGGCGCCCCATACACAAACTAGGAAGCAAAGCATCCATGAGCCCGCCTGTCCAAGCCCAATCAGCGGGGCTCCAAAACACGGTGCGGTAACTAGGCTCTGACGGCAAGCCATTAGGGGCAACGACGTGCTGCGACGGGTCATAGCCAAACCAATTTTGACTGCATATGAAGCCAGTCAAATTGCCAATTAGCGCACTGTGCGGAATCAACGCTCCCTTGGGGTTCCCAGTGGTGCCGCTGGTGTAAATGAGCACTGCAGGGTCTGTTGCCAACGTGTTGGCCATATTGAATGAGACCGCTTGAGCGTGCAACACATCCTCCCAGTCATGCAGCGCAAGCCTGGCGGTTGTCTGCGTTTGTGCAGCCTCAACGTTACGCTTTGTGTCAACACCCACACCAATCACATGCTCTAAGTCTGGGCACGCCGGCGCAGCGTCTAGCAACCCAGCCAAAGTAGAGGCATCCACAATTGCCGCTGAAGCCTGGCTGTCTTGCAAACGGAATTGCAAGGCATCTACGCCAAACAGCTGGGACAGCGGCATGGCGACAGCGCCCAGCTGCAACACCGCCATATAGGCCACCGCCGTTTCAAACCGCTGGGGCATCACAATGGCCACGCGCTGCCCTGGGCGAACTCCCAACTTGTTCAAACCATGTGCCAATTGGCAGGCCTGAGCGTAGAGCTGCGCATAGCTGCATTCGGTGCAAGCACCTAAACCAGCAGGGCCAGACTCATCAGACGCTTGCTGTATGACAGCAACACGGTCATGGGCATCTGGCAGCCCTGCCCAGCGCTGGGCGCACCATTGCGCCATGTTGAATCGCTTGGGCACTGCCCAGCGAAACGAAGCCCACATAGGTTGGTAAAAGTCACCCACCACGGAAGGCGGGTTGTCTCTCGGTTGACGCTTGGTAGTTTTGGGCACGGCTTATTCCTTCTAAGATGCAAGCAATGTACCAAGTAAAACGCACAAGCCACAGCCATTTCGTTCCAATCCGTCACCTGCGCTACCACTACCGCAGCTGGGGCACGCCCGAGGCTGGCGTGGCCCCTTTGGTATTGGTCCATGGCTGGATGGATGTAGGCGCCTCGTTTCAGTTCATGGTGGACGCCTTGGCCAAGGACCGCTGGATAGTGGCGCCTGACTGGCGCGGATTTGGCTTGACCGACACGCCCAACACAGACAACTTTTGGTTCGCCGACTACTTGGCCGACTTAGACGCCTTGATGGACTTGCTGGCACCTGCGCAAACAGTTGACTTGGTAGGCCACAGCATGGGTGGGCACATTGCCACCATGTATGCAGGGGTCAGGCCACAGCGCATCCGCAAACTGGTCAACCTTGAAGGGTTTGGTTTGGCCAGCACGCAAGCCGCGCAAGCGCCCACGCGCTATGCACAATGGCTGGACGAATTGGCCAAGTTTGGCCGCGGCGAAATGGACTTGCGCAGCTATGCCAGCCGCGACGCTGTGGTGGCCCGCTTAATGAAAACCAACCCACGTCTTAGCTTAGACAAAGCACAGTGGTTGGCTGGCGAATGGTCTGAGATGACTGCGCATGACCAGTGGCAGGTGCTGGGTCATGCCGCACACAAAGTGGTGGGGGCCAACCTATTTCAAGTTGATGAAACGGTCGCTTGCTACCAACACATCACGGCGCCTACCTTGTTTGTCCACGCTGAGGAAGACAGCCTGTTGACGTGGTGGAAAAACAAGTTCACACGTGAGGAGTTTATGCAACGCGTGCACCACATCCCAGACCTCAGCATTGAGTGCATGGACGATGTAGGCCATATGTTGCACCACGACCAACCCGAGCAATTGGCGGCCATGATTGAAGCGTTTTTAGCTAAGGCGTAACAGATTGGGCAAATAAGGGCCCCAACCATGAGAAAATAATAGGTTGTGTGTAACACCTGTGTGTTATCACCGCTACAACAACCCACGCCGCTAAAGCACTGAGACCATCATGGAAGCCGAAAACCTAAACGCCCTGTCAAACCTCCTCGACGACTTGCAACTGCGAGTTGGTGAGTTACGGAGGTATCTTTGACGTTGATAGCAAAGCTGCGCGCCTAAGCGAAGTTGAGGCGGCCTTAGAAGATCCAAGCGTTTGGAATGACCCAAAGCGGGCCCAAGACCTAGGGAGAGAAAAAAAATCCTTGGACGACGTCGTTGGGGTTTTATTCAAACTCGGCACCGACCTGACAGACAACGCAGAGCTGTTTGAGATGTCGCAAGACGACCACGCAGGCCTGCTGATGATTCAAGATGACGCTGAGGCACTGTTGGGTGTTGTTGAGCGCCTTGAATTTCGCCGCATGTTCAACCAGCCAGCAGACCCCAGCAATTGTTTTATTGACATCCAATCTGGTGCGGGTGGTACCGAGGCTTGTGATTGGGCCAGCATTTTGATGCGCCAGTACCTGCGTTACGCAGAGCGCCAAGGCTTCAAAACAACCATTGAAGACGAAACACCTGGCGACATAGCTGGTATCAAAGGCACCACCATCAGAGTGGATGGCGAGTATGCGTTTGGCTTGTTACGCACAGAAAGCGGCGTACACCGCCTGGTGCGTAAGTCGCCATTTGACTCAGCGGGCGGACGACACACCTCGTTTGCATCGGTGTTTGTTTACCCAGAGGTTGACGATTCCATTGAAATAGACATCAACCCGTCTGATGTGCGCACGGACACCTACCGAGCCAGCGGCGCAGGCGGTCAGCACATTAATAAAACGGACTCGGCTGTACGGTTAACCCACATTCCCACGGGAACTGTGGTGCAGTGCCAAGACGGGCGCAGCCAACACGGCAACCGCGATGTGGCTTGGAAGCGCCTGAGGTCCAAACTGTATGACCTAGAAATGCGTAAGCGCCAGGACGAACAACAAAAACTCGAAGACGGCAAAACAGATGTAGGCTGGGGACACCAAATTCGGTCCTACGTATTGGACCAAAGTCGCATCAAAGATTTACGCACTGGAGTTGAGGCCACCAACACGCAAAAAGTGTTGGACGGCGACTTAGATATGTTTATTCAAGCCTCATTAAAACAAGGCGTTTAAGCGCTGTTGCACCATAGAAAATGTTAGGGATTTAGCCATGCAAGAAGCCGTTACAGATGACATCGCACAAGAGGCGAGTGTCAACACGCTGGTCAAACGCGACGACTACCAAGCGCCCGCATTTTGGATTGACAGCGTGGAGCTGGGGTTTGACCTAGACGCCACCAAGACTCGTGTGCTCAACAAAATGCGCGTGCGCCGAAATGGTGACATAGAAGCCAGCGCGCTGCGCTTAGACGGCGAAGACCTAACCCCCACACGTGTGCTGGTCAACGGGCAAGGCTGCAGTTTCAAAAAAGACGGCAGCCAGCTCGTACTTGAGAGCTTGCCAGAAGGGCTTGAGGCGTTTGACCTGGAAATTCTCACCACGTGCGACCCGAGCACCAACACCCAGCTGATGGGCTTGTACATGAGTGGCGACTGTTTTTTCACACAATGCGAAGCACAAGGCTTCAGGCGCATTACCTATTTCTTAGACCGCCCAGACGTGATGGCCACCTACACGGTGACCTTGCGCGCTGACAAGACTGCCTTTCCCGTGCTGCTGTCCAACGGCAACTTGGTTGACAGCGGCACACTCCCAGATGGCCGCCACTTTGCCAAATGGGTGGACCCACACCCAAAGCCCAGCTACTTGTTTGCACTGGTCGCTGGCCAACTGGTGTGCCGTGAGCAGCGCGTGACCGCGCGCAACGGCAACGACCATGTGCTGCAAATTTACGTGCGCCCGGGTGACCTTGACAAGACAGAACACGCCATGCAATCGCTCATGGCCAGCATGGCTTGGGACGAGACGCGCTTCAACCTGCCCTTAGACCTTGAGCGCTTCATGATTGTGGCCACCAGCGACTTCAACATGGGCGCCATGGAAAACAAGGGCTTGAATATCTTCAACACCAAGTTTGTCTTGGCCAGTCCCTCGACAGCCACCGATGCCGATTTCTCTAACGTTGAAAGCGTGGTTGCACACGAGTACTTCCACAACTGGACCGGCAACCGCATCACCTGCCGTGATTGGTTTCAGCTTTCACTTAAAGAAGGACTCACCGTTTTCCGCGACCAAGAGTTCAGCCAAGACATGGCTGACAGTGCCTCAGGGCGCGCGGTCAAACGCATTGAAGATGTGCGCGTGCTGCGCACAGCACAATTTCCTGAGGATGCAGGCCCGATGGCCCACCCAGTGCGACCTGATCAATACGAAGAAATCAACAATTTTTACACCGTCACCATTTACGAAAAGGGTGCCGAAGTGGTGCGCATGATGCACACCTTGGTAGGACGCGATGGATTTGCCAAAGGCATGGCCTTGTACTTTGAGCGCTTTGACGGCCAAGCCGTTACTTGCGACGACTTCGCGCAGGCCATTGCCGACGCCAACCCCAACTCGGCCTTGGCTGACAACCTAGCAACATTCAAGCGTTGGTACAGCCAAGCTGGCACACCTCGCTTGCATGTAGTGGGCGAGCACAACAGCAGCGCCAGCACCTACACTTTTGAGCTGCGTCAAAGCTGCGCGGCAACGCCCAACCAGCCAGTTAAAGACCCTTTTGTCATACCAGTCACTGTCGGCTTGGTGGGCATTGATGGAAGCGCTTTGCCATTGGCCATGCCTGGCGACGACCACACCCCTACCTCACGTACGCTGGTACTCAAAGACACCAGCCAACGCTTTACCTTTACCAACATCACACAAGACGCCGTGCCCTCTGTGCTGCGTGGTTTTAGTGCGCCAGTGGTACTAGACATCGTCATGTCAGACGAGCAATGGCTGCACTTGCTGGCTTGCGACAGCGATCCCTTTAACCAATGGGAGGCGGCTCAGCGTTTGGCATTAACTCGGCTACTAAGCGCCATTCGCAGCAACGAGACCATCACACCAGATGTGCCTTATGTTGATGCGCTGCGCAGCGTTTTGAACAACACGCAATTGGCCGCGTCGTTCAAAGAGCTGGTCCTCACACTGCCCAGCGAGTCGTATATTGCAGAGCAACTGCAAGCTGTGGATCCGCAGCAAATTCATGCCGTGCGTGAGTCTCTGCGCTTGCAACTGGCGAAAGCCTTGACGCCCGAGTGGGCGTTGGCCTTTAACACTTACAACGCCACACAAACATTTAACACAAGCGCCACCAGCATGGGCCGGCGTGCACTGGCCAATTTGGCATTGGCCAACTTGGTATTGGCTGAGCAATCAGATGGCGGTAACACATGGGCCCATGCAGCACTGCAGCGGTTTACGAATGCCAACAACATGACGGACCGCTTTGGTGCCATGGCAGCGCTGGTGCACGCGGACAGCCCAGAGGCCAGCCACGTTTTGACCAAGTTCTATGACCTGTTTCACAACGAACCCTTGGTTCTCGACAAGTGGTTTGCCTTGCAAAGCGCGCGTTCAGACCGCATGGGCAACGTGCTACCCAATGTGAAACAACTGCTCAAGCACCCTGATTTCAACATGCGCAACCCCAACCGCGCGCGCAGCGTGCTGTCTACCTTTTGCCAAGCCAATCCTGCCGCCTTCCACCGCCCTGACGCAGCAGGCTACGTGCTGTGGGCAGATAAGGTGCTGGAGCTAGACGCCTTCAACCCACAAATAGCAGCACGTTTGGCTCGCGCGCTAGACCGCTGGGAAATTTTGGCGCAGCCCTACAAGGCGGCGGCTCATGCTGCCATTGAACGCGTGGCTGCCAAACCCAACCTCAGCGCAGACGTGCGCGAAGTGGTTGGTCGCGCCTTGACCACAGCATAAACACCCAGCTCACCGCCCAATTAGAAAGCACGTCATGGCCACCCAAAAAATCTCGCTTACCCGCTACCTCATTGAACAAGAGCGAACACATGGCTCTTTGCCACCGCAACTGCGTTTGCTGCTAGAAGTGGTGGCTCGGTCGTGCAAGAGCATCAGCCTGTCAGTGACCAAAGGTGCACTTGGCGGCGTGTTGGGCACCACAGAAACTGAGAATATTCAAGGCGAGATTCAAAAGAAACTAGACATCATCGCCAACGAGGTGTTGATAGAAGCCAATGAATGGGGCGGCCACTTGGCGGCCATGGCCAGCGAAGAAATGTCCGGTATCCACTTGGTACCCAACCGCTACCCACAAGGCGAGTACCTGCTGCTGTTTGACCCATTGGATGGCTCGAGCAACATCGATGTCAATGTCAGCATTGGCACTATTTTTAGTGTCCTCAAAAAGCCTGACAATTCTGCAGGCGTTACAGAAGATAACTTTTTGCAAGCCGGCAACACACAAGTTGCCGCAGGTTACTGCGTCTACGGTCCGCAAACAACTTTGGTGTTGACTGTCGGCAACGGCGTGGCCATGTTCACACTTGACCGAGAACAGGGCTCGTTTGTGCTGACATCTGAAAACGTTCGCATACCTGTTGATACACAAGAGTTTGCCATCAATATGAGCAATATGCGGCATTGGGATGCACCTGTTAAACGCTACATAGATGAATGCTTGCAAGGCGCTGAAGGCACGCGCGGTAAAGACTTTAATATGCGCTGGATTGCCAGCATGGTGGCAGACGTCCACCGCATACTCACACGAGGCGGGGTGTTCCTGTACCCGTGGGACAAGCGCGAGCCCAATAAGGCTGGCAAGCTGCGCCTGATGTACGAGGCCAATCCCATGAGCTGGCTCATTGAGCAAGCTGGTGGCGCTGCCACCAATGGCCATGAGCGCATTTTGGACATCGTTCCCACGGCCTTGCACCAACGCGTCAGTGTGGTGTTGGGCAGTAAACACGAGGTTGAGCGCGTTACCTCATACCACCACGACAACCCCGACGGCCTCACACCGTCAGCCACCTAACAAGCAAGTACAGCAGACGTTAGCAGCAAAGCCACCATCATATTGATAGCTCTGGTGGGGTTTCAAAGCCCCTAGAGCGTATCTTTTGGCTGGTGTCAGGTCGTAAACGCCACAAGATGCCGACGCGCCAAGAGGCGAATGACACATTGGAAACCGAAGTGGGTCCCACTAAACGACGTCCAGCGCACCGTTAAAACGACACCCGCCTCGGTGGTGGATGCGCGTGTGCGCTGGCGCTTCTATCAACGTTGAACGGTGACGCCCTCCGGTGTGGAGGGCGTTTGGGTCAACCCAGTGTCGCCAACAAGGCCTTGGCCACTGGCTCGGACGACGCCGGGTTTTGTCCTGTGATCAGCAAGCCGTCTATTTCCACATGTGGGTGCCAGTCGGCAGCTTTGGAATACACGCCTGCGTTTTGCGTCAGCATGTCTTCCACCAGGAACGGAACGACGGCGGTCAGACCGGCGGCCTCTTCTTCCGTGTTGGTGAAACCGGTGACTTTCTTGCCCTTCACCACGGACTGGCCGTCCGCCCCTTTGGGATGGCGCAACACGCCAGGAGCGTGACACACCGCGGCCACGGGCTTGCCGGCCTTCAGCATGGTTTCAATCAGGGCGATCGAGGTGGCGTCTTCTGCCAGATCCCACAAGGGGCCATGACCACCGGGGTAGAACACGGCGTCAAAGTCGGCTGCTGATACGTCTTTCAATTTAAGCGTATTCGCCAACAAGCCTTGGGCGGATGTGTCTGTCTTGAAGCGCAGGGTGGCTTCGGTCTGCGAGCCAGCCTCGTCGCTCTTGGGGTCAATAGGGGGCTGCCCGCCCAACGGAGAGGCCAGCGTCAAGACCACACCTGCGTCTTTGAGCGCGTAGTAGGGCGCAGCGAACTCCTCCAGCCAGAAGCCGGTCTTGGCACCGGTGTCGCCAAGTTTGTCGTGTGAGGTTAAAACAATCAGTACTTTTTTCATGTGAATTCCTAGTGAGTGATAAAAGGTTAGGGTTTAAAAATGCGCGGTTTGAGGCAACGCGAACGTTTGGCCGCGCATGGTGAGATCGAGTGATAGGTGCCAGATTTAAATAACGACTTCGCCTTTGGCTGGTGCGTGCACGGCTTCTTCGGTGCAGCTCCAGTCGGTGGACTTGTCGTTGCCGTGAGGGCGCGCGGCGAGTTTGAATGGGTGGGTGATCGTTGTGCTCACTGGTGTTCTCTGCATGGTTGTGAATGCATGAACTTGTGAGATATGTCTGATGATTTGGGGGGATGCCATTGACGACACCAGCAAGTGGATGACGTCTTTTTATAAGGGTTGCAGAAATGAAAATATGGCGATCGATGTATACAAGTCGAACAACAGAACCACTTATGGCTTTTGCATCTTCTTAAATCTACTTAACCTATTTACACCTTAACACCAATCCTTTTTAAATATAAAAAGTGCGTCATAACGGATATAGATAAGCTCTTGAACATTCAACATACAGCCAGGACAGCTTGAATGAGAACGCAAAATGGCCGACGACGGTGTCCACCACAGCAACAGGTAGACATGAAAAACATGGGAGACATCCGTATCCCACTTTGGTTCATCGCACAAGTCCACTCATGCTTGTTGTAAGCCGCACCAAAGCCATGAAAACTGCGAAGCTTCCGCCCCTATCGAATCGCTAAGCCACGGTCTGGACATCTTGTCCCACTCCTGTCCCACCAACCCAAGGAATGAGGAACAATCAGACAAGAAATGCAAACATGTCCATACCGGGTCTTTAGGGTTCTGTGCGAGGAGCATCACCTGATTTTTTCACCGCCGCTCACATTGGCCTGCTGACCATGACCGGCATCAAGGTGTTGAAAAACACCGTGACAACAATGAAACTTTTATCTCACCAACCTGATGACCACATCCACACCGACTGGACAACCAACTGACGTTCAATTATTTGGCACTTGGCACGTAATCAAGACAAGGGCCCTGGGCCGCTGTGCGAGTTCTTCCTTCAAGCTCACCACCTGGACAGGTGTAAACGCACATACGCGATTTATCGTACTCAACACTGGAACTCTTCAACTTGCACGAGGAGTTGCTCGCAACCGCTGGGCCTGCATCGGAGCAACCTGACAGCACCATCAGCGCAACACTGACAAAAATGGCACTTTTGAGCATCTGCTTGCTTGAAATTGCATGCATGTGAATTCCTTGTTGACTGTAGTGAAAAATCATTGTATCCACACGTCGAGCCGCGTCATCTACGTGGTGGTCTCATTTCACAACACTGACTAGGCCAATTGGGCGCAGAAAATCTACTTTGCTTTCAGGGCGACGCTCCCACAATAGACACCCGTCTCAAGTTGATACCTGGTTGAAAATCTACCTTTTTTTGTATCTGGACTGGTACAACAGTACTTGAGTGGCTAACAAGCCCTTCCCTTTGCGTAGGTCTTCGCAGCCAACGGCTGGAGAGATAAATCGCACACCCGATGAGCAAGACCTGCCTAGCGAAAAACCAACGCATGGCTGATACAGTTTTTGCACAAATGAATGTGTAAAATAATCACATCAGCCGGTTCGCAGTACCGGTTTTTTTCCTATGCCGGTGTAGCTCAGTTGGTAGAGCAGCTCATTCGTAATGAGAAGGTCGGGGGTTCGACTCCTCTCTCCGGCACCAAATTAATAACGTAACTTGTTGTATTTAAATAATTTATGTTGTAGACTGCCATTGTAACGGGTCATCCTACGGGACAGATACTATGGCAACATCAAATTACTACGAGAAGCAGGTCAACAAGAATGGTACGACCTCATACCTTTTCACCAAGCGCCTAAGCCCTAAACACGGCTTTTTCCCTAGCTTTAAAGACAGGGTCAAAAAGAAGCTCTCAGCACGAACAGAAGCAGAAGCGATGCAGGAGGCTTTAACCATCTCCAATGAGCTGGCACATTTGCAAAGCATTTGTCTGCGCGATAGTAAAGGACATGCGATAAGCATCAAAGACCAAGCAAAGGCAGCTAACACTTGGTTCCAATTTGTAATGGATGCAAATGTTCATGACTTGAACCTTCTTGCCAAAAGGCGCACTGCGCAAGCCTATGAAGCAAGAGAGTATTTACAACTTCTGCGAGAAGCGATTGTGGATGGATTTAACCACCGCATAGTTGATAACAGCCGTGAAAACCACGTGGCAGAGTGGCTAACACCATTTGGCGACACGTTGCTCTCAATGCTTGATGGCGGCGGCGATAGGCTCATGTTTAGTGATGTACTTGAAACCTATTTAAAGCAAACACAGCGTGACCATTTGCCAACTAGCAACAAGGCTGTTCAGGACATCACACGCAACATCAATTATTTTATTGACCTGATTGGGGACAAACAGATAACCCAGATAAGCAGAGGTGATGTAGATCGTTACATCTCGTCCCGTCGAGAAACGGTCAAAACAACAAGTGTCCAAAGAGAAATAAACTCTCTACGAGCAGCTTGGCAACAATGCTCAATTGCTCATGACATTAACCAGCAGAACCCATTCAGTAATCAACCCATCAAAGGACTTGGGACTGACTCTCAAGAGCGGCAGACACCCTCACTGAGCCAAACGCAAGATCTCATCAAGTTTCTTGAAGCGCGTCACATGCGTCTACCAAACAGCTACATCAGCGCTATGGTCATGGTGGCGGCATTGACTGGCTCACGGCTCAACGAAATTTGGGGGCTGATGGATGACGACTACGTACGTCCCCAACAAGATGAAAAGCTAGGAGTTCTGCACATCAGGAAAAACACGAGGCGCATTAATCTGAAGACAAAAAACAGCATCCGCCCATTCCCAGTGTTACCCGAGTTAGGGTACTGGCTAGACGCGCTTCTGAAAGTACGTCGTCCCAAAAACAGCAACACAGCCAGCAGCGGGACACTTGCAGCCATAAAGAAGGCTGGCTTCACATTTGGCAATCACAGCCTACGGCACGGTCTTAAACAGCGCTTGATTGAGACAGACACACCTAGTGACACCATTAACGAACTATGTGGGTGGGGTGCTCAACGCCAACAGGACACTTATGGATTCAAGACTGTAACGGCACGAAAGGCAGAGTCTATAAGGAAGGTATATCGGTTATTTTTTGACAATGACTCTGCCTCTAATGTCATTCACGTTGAGTTTGGTGGTATGAGCTGAGCAATACTTGTTGCTTTTATTTGTTTGGGGCGTATCAGCCAACCTTCTCTTAGCCAGCTGAAACCATATCAGAACAATCCCGTCTGATTAGCTAAGAGAGGTTTGGGGTCAACGATGAACCGCAGGAGCGGGAATATCCCAAGTCACCATAAGCCAGCAGGAGTTGACATATGCGTGGTGGTGGCGCTAATACCCAACTTAGGGCAATAACGACTGATCAGCTAAAAAGTGGGTGTTACCGAAGACACTTGAGGTACGGAAGCAACATAACTTACGACAACCGCTTGAGGCTAAGTACCTTGCGCTAACCCTCTTCACCTCACTTGAGGGCTAACTAGCCTGCTTAGGCGGAGAAGTAGGAACATATCAGGGTATTAAGAGGGTTTAAGACATTCCGCCTTCTGAGGGCAGCTCATGGGTACGCGTGGCTGTCTTCGCAGCTCATAGCGAATTAAAGGGCTCACATCAAATCTCACTTTCCAATGGATTCCCAGTGAAGAACTCATTCAGCGGTATTCCATGCCACTCGCTCTCACATTGCATACGATGTAGTCGCCGCCAACCCTGCTCACAGACGAACTCAGTAGCAGCTTTGATGTCCTTTTCTTTGAGCCTAAACAGAACATCATCTATGTTGCTTGCCCAACGAATTCCTTTTAAAATTAATGCCATAGACAACAGCTCAGAGTTAGGGGTTTGCCTTGCCAACTCCTCACATAAAACAGCAAATGCACCCTCTGAATCGGAGTCAGCTGTGTAGACTTCTATCTCAGCGTTAGCTGCAAGCTCTTTCAGTTCATCTAGGTCTAAACCAATTAAATTGGACTGCTTATAGCCCTGCTCTATAAGTTTTTTAATTAGGGTCTGCTGCTGGGATGCGGTGATGGTGAATGAAGACAGCCAATCATCAAACGGCTCTTTTAGATACTTTCTGGCGAGTTTAAGAACTTGCTCTGCCGTCATGTCAGGGGTTAGCTTCCAATTATTCTCTAACAAGGGGTAATCAACATAGAGGTCTAACCAGTCGTCAGAACCAGCTGCTCCAATACTTCTATTGAATGCCCTAGGCGCGATAACAAGGTTCTTAGGATGTAGTCGCCCAAGACCATGTTCTCCCTGTGCAGCGTAGATGTGAGAGAGTTCGTAGGTGCCTCTGGGCTTACCTTCGTCATAGCCTGAAACAGTGTTGCAACGTGTTCTGAGCTTAACCAGTGAGCCTAAACTGGTTTTGGTATGCCCTCGTAGCACCTCAACACTTCCTGCCCTCTTTAGCTCTCTAACGAGGTATTTACCGAAGGGAGTTGTACTTAATTTCTTGAATTTAGCTGCAATCCTACGAGCCTTCTTAACCTTAGTTTCTTTGGCTTTTTCCTGCTTGTGGTGACGCTTGCGACAGGTCTCAGAGCAGTACAGATGCCCGCTACGTGTAGGTGAAAAAGCACCAGCGCAGACTGGGCACGCTACGCTAATTTGTACAGACTTCCCCATCTCGCGTCACCCTATTTAGAACTAGCGATACGCGCACATCCGTCTACAAGCCCTCAAGGACCTTCTCTCTGCGAAGCGTGTACTCATCAGAACTAATTAACCCTTTATCAAGCAAGCCTTGAAGACTTTTAAGTCTCTCTTCAGCAGAATTTTTCTCTACCGCGGTGCTACCTGTGACGCGTTTAAAGTTTGTGCAGCCATCACCCAGCGGGACAGTCACACTGGTCGGGTAATTGAAGCCAGCACCTGTGTTTCGGTCAACCAGGTAGCCAATGCCTCCTCCGAGGAGGATGTTTGACCACACCGCACCATTGCTTTTAGACGACATCACAGCTGCTCCTTGGCTATCACCAGCAGTGCACGTAACGCTTATATCTTCGTATGATTTTGTTAGATTAACCGAACCAGGTGTTTTAGTTGTCCAAGACCCCTTGTCATTTTTCACCGTGCAGGTAGCTCCGGAAACTTGAACCCCCTCACAGGTCGCCGTAATTGCTGTCTGTTGCTCCTTTGAGCCAGTTACAGAGGCACAACCGAACATTAGCGGAGCGACGACGAGAAGTAGTGCTAATTTTATTTTCACTTTTAAGCTCCATTGCGGTGTTTGCAAGAACACCATTGACGCCGACTTAGCCTTCAAAATAATGCCCACCATTGCAAAGATCATAACAATGAGAAGAGGCTAACCTAGGAAAGTTCGCTTTGTCATCTAAATAGGGCAAGGGGTCATCGGCGTAAGCAAGGCGTGACTTCGCCATAAATTACGATTTTTGTATCTGGTCGGGTGCAACATCAACCCGACATCTAAGACCCTCTCCCCCGCCCTCCTACTGTAGTGGTCATGTTTTTGACGGGACGACTAACGGGACAAAATAACGAATAAACGGGACATAACGATATGTTGCAGGTAGAATAATGATGTTTTTATTAGATATTTTTAAATCAAAAATGGCATGTGATGCCTCTCTCCGGCACCAGTAGATTCATGGGTTGACTGCTATTGAGTTAGTAGCGAGCTCCTTCTCTTTGGAGCCCATGTAGCCGCCATGTAGCCAGCAGCACATGGTTTTTGGCTACAAACAATGTGTTGTGCCCGAATCGGTGGCCTGCACGCGCTTGTCAATATCGGGCACATGAACTTGTTCACCATCCCATCAACGCGAGCTTGTATGGCTTTGGGCAGATAGCCACCCAAATTCAAGGTGGCTTGATCCCGTGGTGCTCCTGCAACGTGCGGACAGCGCGTTCGGGCAGCTCTGGTGAAAAACGATTTTATGTCGTGTTCATGGCTCCATCTTCTCAAAGCCTGGAGCCTCCACACCACCCGGGCAATCCAACTCCAAAGGTTGTACTCAAGTCAGGCTAAGCCTAAGATCCAGTAGAAACAAACCTGCTTCAGTCCTGCGCTTTAAGCTGCAGCACATAGCCCAGCAACAGGAGACATTTGATGACACCTTATAACTACGCGCTTAAGCTGAGTATCCGTGACCATGACCTTCTTCGAGAAATGATTGGTAGAGAGGCAGGCAATGAGATGCTTAAAGAGTGTTTGGCTTGTGCAGGCGTCATACAGCCTGGACAAGGGGCTACGCCAACCCATGTAGTGGTTGACATGAACGATTTGCAATCTATATTTCTCGCACGCTGGCTTGAAAGCGCACGCTGGGGCGGCACGATTGGCCATCCTAAAAACGATGCGGAGCGTGCGTTAAAGGGTCGCGTGCTGGTTGCTTACAAGGCGTGTGCTACCCAAATAAAAAGCTGGACAAACTATGGGGAAGATGGTGAAAGTCCAACAATACACATTGGGTGATGCTGGCTGGTATCGTAGCTTCTGCATTTTCTAATCAACTGGCCAGACGCCGTGTAATTTTTGAGAACCAGCTGCGTATTGCCATGAAAGATGGCGAAAGTAGGGAAAGAACTGAACAAATGAACCACCACGATAGCACTACAAACACCACCGACGCGGCTGAGGCCAACAGCACACACGCACCCCTGCAAAGAGCACCCCACAGCGTGGCCATGCACGCGCAGTTGGTGCAGCAAAAAATCTTAATCAACGGCCTTGGCTTTGGTGGCCTGCTGCCTTTTTACGGTATGGCGGCAACAGTGGCTTGGGGCCCAGCTAATTTACATCAGTGGGCACTGACTGCGTTGTCGGTTTATGCAGGCATCATCATTGCATTTATTGGTGGCGTTTCTTGGGCGCTGGCACTTGTCTGCACGCCATCAGTGCGCATCACACAGGCGTTGCTCATTTGGAGTGTGGTGCCGCCACTGCTGGCAGCAGCCAGCTTTATGGCAGACGTGCAAACTCGGTTGTGGCTGATGGTGGTGGTGTTAGCCCTTGCATGGATTGCAGACAAACGCTTTGCTATAGCACTTGGCCTACCCGCCCAGTGGATACAACTGCGCGCTGCCCTTAGCTTGCTGGCAATCGGTGCGCTCAGCTGGGCGGCACAACAGGCCTAGGCGCTGAACAGAACAAGCGTCAGTTGTAACGCCAGCACAACTGATCAGACGGGTAATGCACCACCCTACAGGCCACAATTCAAATGAGCTCGTAAACGGTTTCGGCTCAATCCATACCGTCGACCAACGCCACATAACCAGTGGAGTTGTTCAACCGCAGCGGCAAGATGGATTGGTAATCCGCGCTGTCGTACCAAGCCTGTGCCTGCTCACGGCTGGGGAACTCAATGACCACGTGCCGTGCGGGACTAACATGACCGTCCAACGTCGTGGCGGCTCCTCCACGCACGCGGTATTGTCCGCCGAAAGCGGCCACCACCGCTGGCACCTGCGCGCTGTAGTGGGCGTAACCATCTGCATTGGTGATGGTGATTTGCCCGATTACATAGGCTTTTGTCATGTTGATACTCGCTTCAGTGTTGAACAATAGGCGTTGTTGTTAGTGTTCAAATTCAATCTGCACTTTTAAAGATTTTGATTTATCACCCGCCATATTAAATGCAGCAATCACGTTGGCAACAGGCTGTACACCTGAAATAACGGGCCGGCCATCCACCAGACGGTCATTCAAAAATCGCACCGCTGTAGCAAACTCTTGGTGAAAGCGAAAAGTACCGCGCACATCGATCTCCTTTCCTACGATTTGACTTAACGGTATATTGACTTCCGCCCCAACGCCCACCACGACAACCACACCACGCGCGCGCACAACATTCAAAGCGTTCAAGAAAGCAGGCGCGCTGCCGGACGCTTCAAACACCACATCAAAGTAGCCCTTGTCTGCTGTGTAGGCACTCAATCCTTCTGGGTCTGTTGCCAAGTTAACGACCTTGTCGGCACCCATTGCGCTGGCGCAAGTCAAGGGCAAATCAGCAATGTCGGCGGCCACTATCGTGGCGGCGCCCGAACGGCGTAATGCGCCAATGAGCAAACTGCCAATGGGCCCACAACCCGTTACCAACACATTGGCTCCCACAACGCTGCCGGCACGTTGTATGGCGTGTAACCCAACAGACAGGGGTTCAGCAAGGGCGGCTTCTGACAGCGTTACATGGTCTGCAACGGGGTGCACCTGGTAGGGGTGCAACATGATGTATTCACAAAAAGCGCCTTGTATGTGCGGAAACGGCATGGCACTGCCGTAAAAACGCATGGTCAGGCACTGGTTGTGTAGACCCATTTGGCAAAAGCGGCAATGACCACAAGGCCGCGACGGGCTGATGGCAATGCGCTCTCCGATGTAGCGCCCCTCTACGCCCTCGCCTATGGCATCCACCAGGCCTGATACCTCGTGTCCCAAGGCCAATGGCTCTTTGATTCTCACTTGGCCAAATCCGCCGTGCTGGTAGTAGTGCAAATCCGATCCACAAATACCGCCGAAGGCAATTTTGGCCCGAATCATACCTGCGCTGATGTCTGGCTTGGGTTGTTTTTCAACATACAGCTGGCCAGCGCCAGCGCACATTACTGCTTGCATATGAAGTCCTTACAGTGAGGCGGTGACACCGCCGTCGACATACAAAATATGTCCATTAACAAAACTAGAGGCATCGCTTGCCAGATACACGGCGGCAGGTCCCAACTCTTCAACATTCCCCCAACGACGGCTGGGAGTGCGGTTCACCAACCATTCAGTAAACTTCTCGTCAGCAACCAATTTCTCGTTGAGTTCTGTTTTGTAATAGCCGGGGCCAATGCCATTGACTTGCAAGCCCAATGGGCCCCAGTCGATGGCCATTCCTTTGGTCAACATTTTTAAGGCACCTTTACTGGCCATATAAGGCGCGATGCCCGGGCGACCAAGCTCACTTTGAACTGAGCAAATATTGATGATCTTTCCTGTGCCACGTGGAATCATTTTTTTGGCCACTGCTTGCCCAACATAAAAGGCACTGTCTAGGTTGGTTTGCAACAAACGACGCCAGTTGTCCAGATCAAATTCGTGCAAAGGTGTACGGATTTGTATACCTGCATTGTTGATCAATATATCCAACGGTCCTTGGGCATCTATTGCGGCCACACCCGACTGCACGGCTTGCGCATCGGTCACATCAAATTCGCAAGTGCTGACGTCTAGTCCCACATCAAGCAACTTTTTTTCTGCCTGTGCAAGACGCGTTGCATCACGCCCATTCAACACAACATGTGCGCCAGCTTCACACAACGCTTGCGCCAGTGCAAAGCCAATACCCGCTGATGACCCTGTAATGAGAGCCCGACGACCATTCAGGCGAAAACGTTCTAAAACCGACATGAGTTACTCCTAGGTTATGCAGGGCAAGTGCGATGGCAAGCCTATGGCGATGCGGACATGCGCAACCATATCTGGAACGCTTTGCGCCATTGACAGGGTCAACACATCTGTTTCATCTGACCCGGGACGTTCCAGCGTGTCAAATTGCGTTTGCAACAGCGACGTCGGCATGTAGTGACCAGCCCGTCCTTGCAGACGAGACATGACAAGGTCAATGGGGCCATCTAAAAATACAAAGTGAACACCAGGGCAGGCTGCACGTATGGTGTCACGGTAGGCACGCTTGAGTGTTGAGCAAGCCACCACGCGGCTGCTGTTGTCGTTGGAGTCTCCCGCTAGCGCTGCAGCCACGGCCTTGAGCCAAGGCCACCTGTGTTCGTCTTGCAAAGGCACACCTTGGCGCATCATGGCAATACTGGCGTCGGTGTGCAAGTTGTCTGCGTCTACAACCTGCCAACCCAAAGCCGCACCCAACGCATTCGCCAAGCTGCTCTTGCCGCAGCCTGAAACGCCCATAATCACCACACGTGTGGCGCCCCTTGAAGAGAAGCTAGCGTTTGCTGGTCGAATTTGCATAGGCGTGCACAATGCTCAATAAAAGTACAGGGAGGTGCTGAACACACCGGCAACATAAAAAAGCTTATGCAAATTTTTATTGCCTCAGAAATTGTAACACCATTGTTCTATTGGTATGATGATTGAAACACCATTGATGGAGTGAAGAAATGATTTTGGGCGTCATTGCAGACGACTTTACTGGTGCCACCGATGTGGCGAGCATGCTGGTCAGAGCAGGCATGAGTACGGTGCAAGTTATCGGTGTACCGGTTGGGGATGCACCAACCGCAGACGCTGTAGTGGTTGCCCTTAAATCTCGTACAGCACCTCGTGATCAAGCTGTCGATGAATCACTGCGCGCCCTGCGTTGGCTCAAGCAAGGCGGCGCGCGTCAAATTTATTTCAAATACTGCTCTACATTTGACTCTACAGACGAGGGCAACATTGGACCCGTAGGGGACGCACTGATGGCGGCATTGGATGCAACACAAACCATTGCATGCCCGGCATTGCCAGAAAACGGACGAACCATTTTCAAAGGCCACCTGTTCGTAGGCGATGCCCTGCTGAGCGACTCGAGTATGCGCGACCACCCGCTGACACCCATGCGAGATGCCAACTTGGTACATGTGCTGCAGGCACAAACGCCGCGTACGGTTGGGCTGACGGCTTACAACACAGTTGGCCTGGGCGCGAAGGCCATTCAAGCGCAATGGGCACAGCATCCTCAAACGCACTGGTGGGTGGTCGATGCCATAGACAATGCGGCACTGGCAACCATTGCCCAAGCGTGTGCGGATCTTCCCCTCATCACAGCTGGCTCTGGCGTTGCCTTGGGTCTACCCAAGGTCTACGAGCAACGCGGTTGGCTCACACGCAATGCCCAAGCAGCCCAGCTCGATACCCTACAAGGCCGTGCATTGGTTCTCAGCGGGTCCTGTTCGTCCCAGACGCTTGCGCAGGTCGCTCAATGGATTGAGCGCCAGTTACCGGCCTACCAGCTAGACCCACTGCTGATACACGCAGACCCAGAACAAACATTCCAACAAGCACTGGTGTGGCTATCAGGTCAGCCAGAGACTGCATTGATATACGCGAGCGCACAACAAGAAACAGTTCAGCGGGTGCAAAAAAAGCTTGGTGCAACCCACGCTGGTGAGTTGGTTGAAACGATGTTGGCGCGTTTGGCCAAGGCTGCTGTGGCCCAAGGGGTCAACCGCATAGTGGTGGCGGGTGGCGAAACGTCTGGCGCCGTTGTACAGGCTTTAAATGTCCAGCAATTGCGCATTGGACACAGCATTGCACCCGGCGTTCCTTGGACACAAGCGGTCGATAGACCATTGCAATTGGCGCTCAAGTCGGGCAACTTTGGTGGCGTCGATTTTTTCTTTGAAGCCCTTCACACCAAAGCCCCTGCCACATGAACCAAACACTTGCAGCGCTACGCGACGACATGTGCCGTGTTGGCGCATCACTCTTTGCCCGTGGCTATGTTCACGCCAGCGCTGGCAACATCAGCGTGCGTGTGCCGACACATATGGGGGGTGGGTATTTGATAACACCCACCGATGCATGCCTTGGGTTTTTAAAACCAAACGAGTTGTCATGGCTAGACGACGGTGGCTTACAACACAGTGGCAGCACCGCCAGCAAAACAATTGAACTGCATTTGAAAATCTATGAGGCAGACCAACATGCCCATTGCATCATTCACACCCACGCCACAAACTGTGTCGCCACCACTTTAAATGAGCCACATGCAACGGGCGATTTGCTCCCGCCCATAACGCCCTATTTTGTAATGAAAGTCGGACACGTGCCACGGATTGCCTACGCCCTGCCGGGACACCCCAATGTAGCCCATGCCGTCAAGCAGGCTATTGAAGACGCCGCAGCACGGCTGTGTCCAATACGCGCCGTGATGCTAGATCGCTTAGGGCCAACGGTGTGGCATCAAACGCCATCTAGCGCAATGGCAGCCCTAGAAGAGCTAGAAGAAACTGCCAAGCTGTGGCTGCTGAGTCAAGGCCAAGCTCCAAGCCTCAGCGACGCGGCCATCAACGACCTGTGCGACACCTTTGGTGCGCATTGGTAAGTTTGGTAAGTTTGGTAAGTTTTGATAGCCAAGGAATCAACCAAGCAAACCTCTAGCTGCCAAATTTCGCATCAGTGCACGTACACCAAATTGCCAAGGTGGCGCAGTTTCTGAGTGCTCAACCTCATTGCGCAACTCGCCTACCCAAGCACTTCGAATGCTGACCACATCACCGACGTGGTGTGTGAAGCCTGCACCCGGTGCATCACGGTCTTGTGTCGGGGTAAACAATGTGCCTGTAAACAACATAAAGCCATCGGGGTATTGGTGGGCGCTGATGGTTTGCGCAACCAAATCCAGCGGATCACGGCTGATTCTGGCAAGGTGACTCTCGCCGCTCATGGTGTAACCGTCCTTACCCTCAACGTGCAGGCTGAGAGTCATTTGCCGCACATCATCCATACAAAAGGTCTGATCAAAGAGACGGATAAATGGCCCCAGCGCGCAGGAGGCATTGTTGTCTTTGGCTTTGCCTAACAACAGGGCACTGCGTCCTTCGATGTCACGTAAATTCACATCGTTGCCTAAAGTGATACCCACCGTTTCCCCGCGCGCATTGACAGCCAATACGACCTCAGGCTCTGGGTTGTTCCAAGCTGAATCGCTGCGAATGCCCACCCTAGCACCTGGACCAACAGCACTTAAAACAGGCGCCTTTGTAAACACCTCTGCATCGGGCCCAATACCGACCTCTAAATAGGCAGACCACCAGCCTTTTTTTTGTAGCACCTCTTTCAAAGCTATGGCCTCTACTGAGCCTGGTTTCATGCCCTGTAAATTGTCACCAACAGCCGCCATGATGTGCTCGCGCACCAGCACGGCGCCAGCTGCATCACCCTTGGCACGCTCTTCAATGACGCGCTCTATCATGCTGTCAGCAAAAGTGACACCGCAGGCCTTAATTACCTGGACATCTGCAGGCGCGAGTAAGCGCATCACATGCGCATCTGCAGGCAATGAGCTGTTGGCCAACAGCTCTTCAAGCCGTCCCACGAAGACGCCCTGCTCAGCTGTCAAAGCGCCTGCAGGATTCAACTCGTCCAACACATCCGCCACCGTTGGCCAGCGGGCTGACACATCAAACACACCCTCTGCCCTGATTGCCACCACCATTGGACCTGGTGTTGGGCCACCTGGGTTCCATGCACGTCCTAACAGCGTGCCTGCGCAGACATCATCTGGCAACAACCTGTCAACAGACTGCAATGGTCTTTGTATGTCGTCATGGCTCATGCAATGACCCCTGTTCCTGCTGACATCCAATCGCTGGCGCCAACGCTGGCGGCAGCCCGGTTGAGCTCAGCCATCGTTTGCGGGTCGACTGCAATACCGTTCACCTCGCGCATGGCTTGCGTCCTTCGCTCGGGCTCGCCAGCTGTGAGCACTTCATCCGTTCCTGGGGCCGGTGGTGCAGCGTCTAGCCAAGTCATAAAACCCTCGGCCTCACGCTCAAAATCAGCACTGGTACCGAGTCGCTTGGGGTCAATTAAGATAGTCAACATGCCGTTGTAAAACGCTTTGCCGGCCTTGTTATGGCCATTCCAAGTACCACCACCAGTCAGCGCACCACCCAACAGTTCACAGGCCACAGACAGACCAAAACCCTTGTGTTCACCAAACGGCATCAGCGCGCCAAACAAATTGCCGAAAGGACCTGGTTCCTGCGGCACGACAACGACCCCAGGATCCGTGCTTGGGTGGCCATGGGTGTCGATCAAAAAGCCTGGTGGCACTTGGCGCCCTTCGTTGTGCGCAACCCGCATTTTTCCTTGGGCAACTCGACTGGTGGCAAAGTCGAGGATAAATGGCTGTCGCCCGGTCAACGGCAAGCCAATACAACAAGGGTTGGTGCCAAACCGACCATCGGCTCCACCCCAAGGTGCAACCACTGGCTGTGCCAGCACATTGGCAAAATGTAAGGAGACCAAACCAGCGTCTACGGCCATCTCGGCCCAGTGACCAATCCGGCCAAGATGGTGAGATTGGCCTACTGCCATGATGCAAGAGCCGTGCTGCAAGGCACGTTCAATGCCCAATGCCATGGCTTGTCCACCAACCACTTGGCCATAACCACATTGCCCGTCCAGCGTTAGCAAAGAGCCAATATCGAGTGTAACGGCGACGCCGTTATTGGGTATCAGCCCGCCCTCTGCGACTGCATCGATATAACGCGGCAACATGCCAACGCCATGAGAGTCATGACCCTTTAAATTGGCCATCACCAGATTATCAGCAACTGCTTGTGCCTCGTGGGCAGAGCTGCCAGCAGCTTTGACAATCAGGGCACTTGCGTGGCGCAGGGCAGCTGGTGTCCAGCGCGTTAAAACTTCACTCATATATGGCCTTACATTACAGCGCCGAGTTGCCACGGCACAAATTCACTCTGGCCGTAGCCGTGCATTTCGCTTTTGCTAGGCGAACCAGAGGCCAGCGCAATCAACGCTTGGAAGATTTGCTCGCCCAACTCATCAACTGTGGCCAGACCATCCACGATCTCGCCGCAGTTGATGTCCATGTCGTCGCTTTGTTTTTGCCACAGCGCGGTATTGGTTGCGACCTTTAATGAGGGTGATGGGGCACAGCCATAGGCCGACCCACGACCGGTGGTAAAGCAAATCAAATTGGCTCCGCCTGCCACTTGTCCGGTCGCACTAACAGGGTCGTAGCCCGGGGTGTCCATGAATACAAAACCGTGGGTGTCAACCAACTCTGCATACTTGTAGACAGCCATCAAATTGGTTGTGCCACCCTTGGCAACCGCTCCAAGTGATTTCTCAAGGATGGTTGTGAGACCCCCAGCCTTGTTGCCAGGTGATGGGTTGTTGTTCATCTCACCACCATTGCTCAAGGTATAGCTTTCCCACCATTTGATACGCTCGAGTAATTTGTGAGCGACTGCTGGATCTCTGGCGCGGCGTGTGAGTAAATGCTCGGCACCGTAAACCTCGGGGGTTTCACTTAGTATCGCTGTGCCGCCGTGCGCAACCAACCGATCAACTGCGGCGCCAAGAGCGGGATTTGCACTGATACCAGAGTAACCATCAGAGCCTCCGCACTGCAAACCCACAACAAGATGGGACACACTGCACGGCTCACGACGGACTTCGTTCGCGGTGACCAGCATGGCCTGGACGGTCGCAATGCCTTGCTCAACGGCGGCGCGCGTACCACCAACATTTTGGATATTGAAGGTGCGTAAGTTCACGCCTTCACTCAGACCTGAGGCGCGCATCCAGCTGACAATTTGATTGCTTTCGCAGCCAAGACCAACGACCAACACACCCGCAAAGTTGGGGTGCACCGCATAGCCGGTCAACGTGCGACGCAACACGTCGATACCCTCGCCATCACTGGCCATACCGCAACCGGTGCCATGCGTGAGCGCCACAACACCATCAACGTTGGGAAAATCACGCATGTCAGCTGCATGGCGAAAGTGATCGGCAATCGCACGCGCTACCGTTGCAGAGCAATTCACGCTGGACAAAATGCCAATGTAGTTGCGTGTGGCAACTCGACCGTCTTTACGCACATAGCCCATAAAGCTGGCTTCTTGCCGAGGCTGTGCTGGCTTGCAATCAGCACCAATTGCGTAGTCGCGTTCAAACGCGCCAGCGGTGGAGCCCATGTCTAAATTTTGGGTGTGAACATGCTCACCCGCTTGAATTGCTTTCGATGCAAAACCTATGATTTGGTTGTAACGCAATACAGGAGCCAACGCGGCTATATTGCGCGCAGCCACCTTGTGACCAGCAGGCACCATACCGCGGACTTTGATATCACCGACTTGCTGTCCACTGATGAGTTGGGTTCTGGCGATCAACACATCATCAGCAGGATGTAGTTTTAACAATAAGTCACTCACGTTGTTTTCCCGTTCAGGTTGTAACATTTAAAAAAATTTACCAATTCCACATAGCACCATCATGCTTTTGCCGGTTGATTGGTAAATAGGCTGGCTGATACGGGTACTTGGCCGCCAGCTTTTCGTCTATGGAGACACCGTGCCCAGCACTTTCACCACACACCATATAACCAGATTCAAATCTGTAATCGTGTGGAAAAACATCCAGGGTCACCTCGCTGTGACGCATATATTCTTGTATGCCAAAGTTGGGGACCCACGTGTCTACATGCAGCGCAGCGCCCATACAAATCGGACTCAAGTCTGTCGCACCGTGGCAACCTGTACGAACTTGGTACAAGCTTGCAAAATCGGCAATTCGGCGCAGACCCGTGATGCCACCAGCATGGGTCACGGACGTACGAATGTAATCAATCAGCTGCTCTTCAATCAGCTGCTTGCAATCCCAGATGGTGTTGAAAACCTCACCAACAGCCAAGGGCGTTAGCGTTGCATGGCGAATCAAGCGAAACGACTCTTGGTTCTCAGCAGGTGTGGCATCCTCCAACCAAAACAACCTGTGCGGCTCTAAGTCTCGCCCCAACCGTACGGCTTCGATGGGCGTCAGACGGTGATGCGCGTCGTGCAACAAATGTACGTCTGGGCCAACAGCTGAGCGAACAGCGTCAAACAACTTGGGTGTGTGCACAAGGTATTTTTCTGTATTCCAATCATGCTCGGCGGGTAGCGAGCCATCTGCTGGCTCGTACAATTTCTGTCCTTTAGCCACGCCATACACTGTGTCTAGGCCGGGTACGCCAGACTGTGCACGAATGGCCTCAAAGCCCATCTCTTGATGGCGCAACACCTCTTCTACTGTGGCCGCGATGTCCGAACCGTTGGCATGCGCATACACCAGTACGCGTGAGCGACTGCGACCACCCAACAGCTGGTACAAAGGCATATTGGCGGCCTTGGCTTTGATGTCCCACAGCGCAGTGTCAACAGCCCCTATTGCGCTCATGGTGACGGGCCCACGACGCCAATAGGCACCGCGGTACAAGTACTGCCAAATATCCTCAATCTGGTGCGCATCCCGGCCAACAAGACAGGGGTTTATGTGGTCTGTAAGGTAACTGGCGACTGCCAGCTCACGCCCATTCAGGGTGGCATCGCCGTAGCCTACCAACCCCTCATCGGTCTCTATTTTAAGAGTCACAAAATTGCGCCCTGGTGAACACACAATCACTTTTAAAGCGGTAATTTTCATGCGTGACTCACAGCGTCAATAACCAGCATGCGTTGCATTGCTGCTGCAACACCGTACGTTTCTAAGTCACGGTAGGCCTGCGTTACGGCCTTTAGCCAAGCCTCATCTTGGCTTGCAAGCGGCCCCCAAATAGACGCAATACGACCCAACGACTGAACGGTCTTATTTGCATCGCCACGGGCTGGTATCGCAATCGCTTGCAACTGCTGCGACAAAGGGTCTTGCACCGTAAACTGTGCACCATGCTCATCAACACCCAGTAGGTAACGCATCCAAGCCGCACTTGCCAAGGCTAAATAACGCGGCGGGGCACCCTCGGCCAAACGCAAACCGATTGCAGGCGCCCAACGCTGCGGAATTTTTTGTGAGGAATCACCCGCAATTTGCAAAGTCTTGTGCGCCAAAGCGGGGTTTTTAAAACGGGTCAATAAACTGTTCGCGTAAGCCTTCCAGTCTGGACGTATCAAGCCTGGGCCTAGCTCTTGAAACATGAGACGTTCTAGCCACTCGCATGCAACAGGTTGTTGGACAAACGCGTCGACGGTTTGCCATCCAGCCAACACACTGAAGTACGCGATTGCGCTGTGTGCACCATTCAACAGACCCAGCTTGGCATCCTCGAAAGGCCTGACATCGGCGACCACTTGAACGCCAACTTGGCGCAAAACTTGTGCGTCACTCGGGTCCTGAAAATGGTCTTGAATCACCCACTCCCAAAAGGGCTCTGTAGATATGGCGGTGTCAATTGCATGCGTGCCCAAATCAATTAAAGCCTTGGCTTTTAAAGCGGCACTCGCAGCAGGAACAATACGGTCGACCATGCTGTTTGGGAAACGACAATGCTCAACAATCCATTGCGATACAGCTGGGTTGAGCAACGAAACTTGTAAACAAAGGGACTTCAAACAATCACCGTTATCGCGCAGGTTATCGCAGCTTGCGATAGTCAACCCAGGCAAGCCCCCAGCGCGACGCGCAGTCAACCCCTCGACTATTAACGCAGCCACATGTGGTGTGTAGGCTTTTTCTGTAACGCTCAAGGTTAGCCAACGAGTTGTCGGCGCAGCAATGGCCGCAGTCACCTGCCCAGACTCAGTGCTGGCCATCAGCGTCTGAGTCACCGCCCCAACCCAATGCCAAGCCGATGTGTCACCCTCTACAAGTACGGGGTACCAGCCCTCATGCTGTCGCAGCGCGTTTACCAACGCATCATTGCGCATACCAACGCCCACAATACCCCACCGCAAATCACCAGCACTCAGCAACGCCTCAAACACCATCGCTTGATGGCATCTGTGAAAGGCACCTAAGCCAAGGTGCACAACGCCAGCGGCACGATGCCGGTCGTATGCCCCACGCGGTATGACTTGGACTGCTGAATTCATTTGAGGCTATCGCATCATATTGGGAAGCCACAAGACAATTTGTGGCACATAAGTAATCAGGGCCAAGCTTGCGAGCAACGGTATGAACCAAGGGAGAATCGCAACGATGGTGCGCTCAATACTCAATCTTGATATGCGCGCCATAACGAACAACACCAAGCCAACCGGTGGTGTTAACAGCCCCAGCATGAGGTTGAGCACCATGACCAAACCAAAGTGAGTTGGGTCGATGCCCAATTGCTGTGCCACTGGCAGCAAAATAGGTACCAAAATCGTGATGGCGGCGACGGGCTCCAAAAAACAACCAATCAACAGCATCAAAGCGTTGGCCAGTAAAAAGAATACCCACTGCTTGTCGGTCACGCCCAGTATCCAAGACGCGATATCAGCGGTGATGCCTTCGGCGGTCAGCATCCAACTGAAAATACTGGAAGCCGCAACAATAAACATCACAATGGCCGTTGTCTCTACTGTCTCAATAGAGATGCGAACAAACTGGCGCAACGACAATGTTTTGTACCAAAACAGACCCAAAACCAACGCCCACATACAAGCAGCAATGGCACCTTCAGTTGGTGTAAAAAGGCCGACCGTCATGCCACCAATCAACAACACCGGTGTCATCATTGGCATCACAGCGGTAAATCTAAACCACCAATCGGCCAAAAATAAAGTTACCAAACCAAGAAAAATAGTTGTTCTAGGGGGGGCGCCCATCTCAATCAACAACCAAGTAACGACTGGCCAACCCACGACGATGGTAATTTCCAGCAGACCTTTTGAAAACAACTTTTTGTTAAAGCTGATGTCACCGCCCCATTGATTTTTCCAAGCGAAATAACTCACCGTCAACATAATTAACGTGGCAATCAAAAGGCCCGGCACAATACCAGCGAGAAACATGCCGCCTACCGACACGTTGGCCAACATGGCATATATAACAATTGGTAGGCTAGGCGGAATAATAGGTCCCAACGTGGCTGATGCCGCAGTCACACCAACCGCAAATTCAACAGGGTAGCCTTGGTCTTTCATGGCTTTAATTTCAACCGTTCCGAGACCAGCCGCATCGGCAATAGCTGTTCCGCTCATACCTGAAAAAATAATTGAAGCCACCACATTGACGTGACCCAAACCACCGCGCAACCAGCCAACCAAGGACGTTGCCATTTCAAAAATACGGTTGGTAATACCCGCGTTGTTCATCAAGTTGCCAGCAAGAATAAAAAATGGAACCGCCAGCAATGGAAAGCTATCGACCCCACTGATCATGCGGTGCACCACAACGAAGGGCGGCAAATTGCCGCTGATGATCACATAAATGAGGGATGCACCTGACATCGCAATGGCGATGGGTACACCCGCAATCGTGAAAAATAAAAACAGTGACTGCAGCATGTTGATTCCAAATAGTGGTTTTTAAAGGGTGTGTTGACGTTTTATTCGATGGCGATCACAGCTCATCCACGCCGCTGTAGTCGCTGCGCCAATGCGCCAAGCCAACTTGTACGGAACGAAACGTACACAACACAAAACCAAACCAACAAATGCCATAAATAATATTCATCGGTAAATCAATAATGGTCATCTGGTAGTTGCCCAATTTCTGCATGAGCAACCAAGTAAATACCACACACGACAGATAAAAAGAACTGTTGAATACATCGACGGCTAGGGCTAGGCCACGAGACAGACCCTTGGGTAAATAGCGGTAAAAAAAATCGACCCGAATGTGGTTGTGTTTAACCACGCCGATCGCCATGCCCACAAACACACTTGCAATCAACAAATAGCGTGCAATTTCCTCCGTCCATCCGGCAGAGTCGTTCAACACGTACCGTGTAAAGAATTGGTGGAATACCGTGATGCCCAACAGCCAAAAGAAGCCCACGGCGATCCAGGACTCCACGCCATAAATAGACAAGTCAACCTCTTCATCCTCGGTGTGGAATGCATTAAGACGTTCTTCTTGCTGGCTGGCTGTCTCTTTTTTCATAAATTGAAATCCCAATGGGCGGGTAAATATACAAAATAAAAGCCACCCTGTTGCAGCAATACAGCTGCAACAGGGTTAGCACGGTTACAGCTCTTATTTGGCTTTTTGGATAGCGTCGTAGTCAGCACGGGTGAAACCCATGGATTCCAGTGGCACGTTTTTAAGCACCGCTAAACGAAAGCTTTCGCGATCGACGTTAACGACCTCTAGACCTCTTGAACGGAACACATCGGCCAACTTGGACTCACGCTCTTTGATGATTGCTGTGCCTCTTGCCGCAGCTTCTTGAGTGACTTCTGTGAATATCTTCTTTTCATCGTCAGACAACGTGTTCCAGACATGCGGAGCAATTTGGGTGATGACGCCGTCAACAATGTGGCCAGTCAACATAATTGCTTTTTGCACTTCATAGAACTTTTTTGCGTCAATGGTTGTCAACGGGTTCTCTTGTGCATCAACTGTGCCATTTTGAAGTGCTAGGTAAACTTCAGAAAACGCAATTGGCGTGGGGTTTGCACCACAAGCTTTAGGGGTCGCTGTGTAAGCCGGTACGTCAGGTACTCTGATTTTCAACCCTTTCATGCCCGCACAATTTGTAAACGCTTTTTGCGCTGTTGTGTGGCGCGCACCGTAGTAGGTGTAGGCAGTCATCTGAATACCAGTTTTTTTACGGTAGTCCTCAGCCATGCTTTGAAACACGGGACTTTTTGCGTAGGCCAACAAGTGATCGCCATCTCGGAAGATGAATGGGTAGTAAGCGATACCAAGTCGGGGGTAACTGCGCGCCGCGAAGGAAGCGCCACTGATGATCATGTCAACAGTACCCAGAGTCATGCCTTGGTTGATATCCGTCTCTTTGCCAAGTGATGAGGCGGGAAACACCTGGATTTCAAATTTTCCATTGGTGCGTTTTTTAATCTCTTCGGCTGCCCACACAGATTCGGTATGGAACGGCTCTGTTGTTTCATAGACGTGCGCCCATTTCAACTTGGTCTGCGCAAATGCCGATGCCGTACTTAAGCCTAGAACAGCTGCCGCAACGATTAATTTAACTGTATTTCTTGTCTTCACTTCAGTCTCCTTTTATAAACCCAGGTTGGGTTTTGATTAAACAGCGCTTCACGCTGGGGGTAGCTTCCAGCTTGCGCTGTAGCGTTTGGTGGCGTTGCGCAAATGCACCAGCATTGCGCGACGAGCTGCTTTAGAGTCATGCACTTCAATCGCATGCAACACAGCCTCATGTTCTTGAATCGCCTTGTTCCACGAATCTGGATGTTCAAAATAATCACCTAGACGCTCAAACAGCTCACCGTCTCGGGCGGCCCAGGCTTGCTGAACCATGAATATCAACACGTCGTTGCCGCAAGCTCTCGCAATAGCAAGGTGAAAAGCCTCATCACCCTCGCGGGTTAAAAGCCCTTTTGCGCTCGCTTCGCGCATGAGCTTAAGACCTTTGTGCATGTCTGAAATTTCAGATTTACGCGCATTTTTAGCTGCTAGCGATGCAATTTCAACTTCAATGATTTCTCTGGCGTACATCACCTCTAAAGGACCCCAGGTCAACGGTATGTCTCTCGTATTGTTTGGCCCTATCGCGTCTGACTGCATGGGTCGTGGCGTAATGGAGCGCACGTAAATGCCCGAGCCCGTGCGCACTTCAATCAGGCCCTCAACCTCAAGGGCAATCAAAGCTTCACGCAATGACGGGCGACTCACGCCCAAATGTTTTGCAAGATCACGCTCTGGAGGCAACTTTGAACCTATGGGCCAAACACCACGCAACATATCACCGCGAAGCTCTTCAGCAATGCGGCGGTACATACGTTGGGGTTCAATAACTTGCATAGAAAAGGCTTTAGATGGGGAAAACGTTAATTGGTAAATTGGTCAGACCAGATGAGAATGATGATGTCATCTAGACATGACCACTGTCAATGCAAAAACATCAGCATTTACCCGCATAACGCCAACAGGAAATCACCATGCGCCTCATTGGAAAAACCATACTCATCACAGCAGCAGGGCAAGGTATCGGCCGTGCATCCACACTTGCCATGGCCAAGGAAGGCGCGGTGGTGTGGGCAACCGATATCAATGCAGACTTACTAGACAGCTACAAGGGCTTAGCCAATATTCACACCCAAACATTGGACGTGACAGACAAAGCCAATATAAACAACGTTGTTAACGACATGCCAGCCATTGATGGCTTGTTCAACTGCGCCGGAATTGTGCATGCAGGCTCGATCATCGAAGCAACAGATACCCAGTGGGATGTTGGGTTTAACTTGAATGTACGAGCCCAGTTTTGGATGATACAAGCCGCACTGTCTAAGCTGCAAGACAGCGCGCAACAACGCGGCGGCGCCAGCATCATCAATATGGCCAGCGTTTGCAGCAGCATCAAAGGCTTGCCCAACCGCTTTATTTATGGCGCAACCAAAGCCGCCGTAATTGGTCTGACCAAAAGTGTTGCGGCTGATTACGTTGCCCAAGGTATCCGGTGCAATGCGGTTTGCCCCGGCACCGTGGACACCCCTTCGTTACACGAACGCATCAACTCTCAGGCAGATCCGGTATTGGCACGCCAACAGTTTATTGCCCGCCAGCCAATGGGACGTTTGGCACAAGCCGAAGAAATTGCCCCATTGGTTGTGTTTTTAGCCAGCGATGAGTCTGCCTTTGTAACCGGTCAGGCCTACACAATCGATGGCGGTATTGCTATCTGACCATCAGCAGCACAACCGTCCATGAAACAACTAATAGCTTTAGGCGAATGCATGTTGGAGTTGTCGCAAGCTGACAGTGAGCTGTGGCAGCTTGGCGTCGCAGGAGACACGCTCAACACTGCTTGGTATGCGAGGCGATTGCTCAGTCAATCGCAGTGGCGGGTGGCTTACGGCACGCGAATAGGCACCGATAGGTTCTCACAGCGCATTGACGACTTTATTGCCAATGCGGGCATCGAGACCACTTGGATTCAACGCGATACAAAGCGAACAGCAGGCCTCTATGCCATCAATTTAGACGGGGGTGAGCGAAGCTTTTCTTATTGGCGCAGCCAATCAGCTGCGCGTCACTTTGCAGATGACCCCGTTTGGCTTGCGCGCGCATTACATGCTTCAGACCTGATTTACTTGAGCGGTATTACTTTGGCCATTTTGACGCCCCAGGCACAAGACAACCTGCTAGCGGCCCTCGCGTTGGCGCGACAAAGGGGACAAACCATAGCATTCGACCCCAACATACGAGCCAGCTTGTGGTCTAGCAGCACCCATATGCGTGAGGTCATCATGCGCGCCGCTAGCGTCAGCCACTGGGTACTGCCTAGCTTTGACGATGAGCAGGCGTTCTTTGGCGACAGCAGCTTATCAGCCTGCGCCTCTCGCTACTTGGCAGCGGGGGCCGTTGACGTGGTGGTGAAAAATGCCGGGCTGGCGATGGGCATTGCATCTAGCGCTGGTTTCACAGAATTTGACTGCGGACAGCGTATACAACCAGTAGACTCCACAGCTGCAGGGGACTCTTTCAATGCCGCCTATATTGCGGCTAGATTGCAAGGCCATAGTGTCCTAGAAGCGGCCCAGGTCGGCCATGCGCTGGCGGCTCGCGTGATAGGCGCACACGGCGCTTTGGTTGACTTGGCGCATTAGGTATCTGGTAGCCGAGTTGTCAGACGGCCCAACCCACATCAACACGCGTAACGCTGGTGGTATGTGAGATGGACAATGTCAAATAAGCACACCACTTCAAAAGGCAGTCTTTTATAAACTTGATTGGAAGGCGTTTTAAATAGATGGCCCGTCAACATCATGGCTATTTTTTTGTTCATCCTATAATAATATGAAATGAAAAAAACAGCAGGCTTGTATTGTTGGCAAGCAGCACGCTCCACATCGTCCTGTGGTGATGCTGAAATTTAGGTTCACAACAACTGCCGCGCAACAACACCTCACTGAAGGACAAGCTCATTGTGAAACTCGCATTTATCGGTCTTGAAGCCATGGGTTTGCCCTTGGCAAAACGCCTGCTGCTGGCTGGGCATACGGTGGCAGGTTCGATGTGAGCGAACGCAACAGAGCTGCATTCGAGGCTGAAGGTGTGCACTGGTGCGACAGCGCCACGGCTTGTGTGGCTGCAGTCGACTTGGTGTGGCTGATGGTGGTGTCTGGAGAGCACGCAGAGGACTTTTTATGTATGCGGAACATGCCGCCGCCATGCAGGCCAACACCATGTTGATTATGAGCCGCACCCAATCGGCGTCACAAGCCGCCACTACCGGCAAACAGCTGAACGACTTAGGACTTAGAGCTTTAGACGCACCGGTATCCGGCGGCGTGGTGGGGGCAGAAGCTGGCACGCTGACCATCATGGTGGGCGGCTCTCAAGTGGACTTTGACGCCGCTCAAACAGCCCTGACCACCGTGGGTAGCAACTTGTTCCACATGGGTAGCGAATGCGGCATGGGTTCCACCATGAAAACAGTCAACCAATTGCTGTGTGGCGTACACATAGCCGCCGCCGCAGAGGCGACGCACGTTGCAGAAAATGCCGGTCTGGATTTGGCGCAAGTGCATTCCATTTTGTCTGTATCGGCCGCCAACAGTTGGATGCTGGGCAACCGCGGTCCACGGATGCTGCAAGACGACCCAGCAGTGACCAGTGCGGTTGATATTTTTGTAAAAGACTTGAGCATCGTGGCGCAAGAAGCGCACAGAGCCAAGAGCGGCTTACCTTTGGCGGCGGCGGCTCTACAAATGTTTTTAGCGGCGCCGGGGCAAGGTCATGGCCTTGCAGACGACAGCCAGGTCATCCGCGCCTACCGCGGTCTTAATAGAGGAGCAGCAACATGAATGAATCAATCGGTTTTATCGGGGTGGGCTTTATGGGAGAAGGCATGGGTCACAACCTCTTAAAAAAAGGCTTTGCCCTGACCGTCATGGCGCACCGCAACCGCGAGCCAGTCGAGCGCTTGCTGACAGCTGGTGCCAGCGAGGCCAACAATGTCAAAGAGATGGCTCAAAACTGCAGCGTTATATTTCTATGTGTCACTGGATCGCCGCAAGTTGAGGCAATCGTGTTGGGCACAGACGGCATCTTAGCCAACGCCAAGCCGGGTACAGTCATTATTGACTGCTCGACCTCAGACCCTGTGTCCACTGGCAAGCTAGATGCAGCGGCCAGGGCAGTTGGTATGCACTTGGTCGATGCACCTTTGGGCGGTACACCCAAAGAAGCCGCAACAGGCAACTTGAGCGCCATGGTGGGCGCTGATGACGCAGTGTTTGAACGTGTGCAACCTATCATTGCCGCGTGGGCGGCCAACATCTCCCACTTGGGTAAGGTTGGCCTCGGTCACACCATGAAGCTGGTTAACAACTTTTTATCGATGGGATACGCCGCCTTGTACTCTGAGGCTTTGGTGCTGGCGCGCAAGGCTGGCCTGACTGTCGAACAGTTCCATGGCGTGATTGGCTCTGGGCGCATGCGTTGTGGCTTTTACGATACCTTCATGAAATGGAGTGTTGAAGGTGACCCCAATGCACACTTGTTTACAATTTCAAATGCCCACAAAGACATGCGCTACGCGTCAAACCTAGCCAACGACTTGGGTGTATCCGCACCGCTACAGTCACTGGTCCGAGCCAACTACGCCAGCATGGACGCTGTTGGCCAAGGACAAAAAATGGTGCCCATGATGGCGGACTTTATAGCCAGCGCCAATGGCTTGCCTACGACTGAAGACAGGCTCAACAAATAAAACTGCTGCAAACGACATCCCGCATACCGACAAGCACTTAACCGACACCCCAACACCATGAACCCCGTTCTTTTAGCTGCGACTCCCCTCAACCCGCTGTATCTGGCTGCTTTAGAGGGGCGATACACCGTGATAGGACCCATGTCACATGAGATGCTGGCGGTGCATGCAGACCGTGAGTGCATTGAAGTGATTGCTGCCGGTGGAGAATCAAAAGTGCCCCCGGCCATGATGGATGCGTTGCCCGCGCTGAAACTTATTTCTGTCATGGGTGTGGGCTACGACGGTGTCGATGTACCCCATGCGATCAGCCGTTCAGCCATGGTTACGCACACGCCCAATGTGCTCAACGACGATGTGGCCGACTTGGCTTTGGCGCTGATGCTTAACATCACCCGCCGCCTGCCACAAGCAGATGCCTTCGTACGCCAAGGCTTGTGGGCCAAAGGGTCAATGCCACTTGCAACCAAGCTCTCAGGCCTGCGCTTGGGCATTGTGGGTATGGGGCGCATAGGCCAAGCCATTGCCACGCGGGCATTGGCGTTTGGCATGCCCATTGCCTACACCGCCAGAAGCAACAAGCCAGATTTACCTTATACATTTTTTGCATCTGTTAAAGAACTAGCCAGCCAAGTTGATGTGCTCACGCTCATCACACCCGGTGGGGCCAGCACCCACCACATGGTCAACGCGGAGGTCTTGCAGGCGCTCGGACCCACTGGCTATCTGATCAATGTGGCACGTGGCTCAGTTGTTGATGAAGTTGCCTTGGTTCATGCGCTGTCTACCCATGTCATTGCTGGCGCGGGCTTGGATGTGTTCGAACACGAGCCGTACCCACATGCACAATTGCTTGCGCTTGACAATGTCATACTCACACCACACGTAGGCAGCGCCACAGACTCCACGCGTCAAGCCATGGCAGACTTAGCAGCGCTTAATATTGAGCGCTATTTTGCCAATGAGCCTGTTGAAACACCTGTACCCGAATGCTCAAATCGAAAATAAAAAATATCCACGGCGGTACCTTAGACGTCTTGGGTTTGGCTATTATTTGTGGCGATTACCCGCCAGGCTCAAAGCTGCCACCAGAACAAAAGCTGTGCGATGAGCTTGGCGTTTCCAGAACCATCTTGCGCGAAGTAGTTAAGTCATTGGTGGCAAAAGGTCTGATCAGTACAGGCCCAAAGATTGGCACGTTGGTGCTACCCAGAGAACACTGGAACTGGTTTGACGCCCAAGTCGTTGGCTGGCAATCGAGCATAGGTTTTGATCCAAAGGTGCTGGACGATTTGCAAGAGCTTCGCGCTATTATTGAACCTGAAGCGGTGCGCTTGGCTGCTGTTCGAGCAACCGATGAAGAGATTGAGGCGCTGGCGACAGCGTACCGGGGTATGGAAAATGCCGTCATGCGCAACTCAGATGACGACTACATCACCCATGACTACGACTTTCACTTGGGACTGCTGCGTGCAAGCCACAACAGCATGTTTTTACAAATGGGCATAGCTTTGGGAGCCATGTTGCGCGAGGCTTTTTTGATCACCACACGCACGCCTGACAAGGGTATTTCCCGCTCCTTACCCTATCACCTAAAAATAGTTGAGATGATTCAAGCGCGCGATGCAGACGGGGCTTATGCGAGCTCACGACACCAAATATTCTTAGCACAACGCGACGTACATGATGTTTTAATAGGCTTGCAAAACAGCCCACCCTCAGACACCAAACGCCTGAAACGCACACGCTGAACAGGCAATCAACTGTGCTGCAAACATCTTTTTGGCGTGACGACTCGTATGCCAATCGCCGCATGGGGGTTGTACTCTTGTCGCTGTCTGTGTTGTCTTTCTCCACTTTGGACAGCTCAGTCAAGTGGCTCATACAGCTGCAAACATTGCCATTGCTCGAGTTGATCTGGTTGCGGTTTCTTAGCCAAGCCATCGTAAGCGGCGTTATTTTTGCGCCCCATTACAAGATGGAACTTTTAAAAATTAACAAAATAAAATTACAAGTTGTACGCGCCATCATGTTGGGGACGATGACCTCCATCAATTTTTGGTCGCTTCAGTATTTACAGTTAACAGAAACTGCATCCATCTTATTTTCCTCACCTCTCATAGTTGCAGTCATCAGCCATTGGTGGCTTAAACAACCTTTGCGATTAGGCCAATGGGCAGCCATCATGATTGGATTTATTGGGGTACTGATTGTGGTCAGGCCCACATCCAATGTCATACACCCCGCCATATTTTTGATGCTCGTTAACGCTGTCATTTTTGCAGTGTTCACCCTGCTAACGCGTCATCTTGCCCAGCATGAAAACCCAGCAGCCATGCAGTGGTACTCATCTTTGGGGCCAGTTATTATTTTTGCACCATGGGTCTTGCCCGACTTTGTCATGCCAAGCCATCTGATTGAATGGCTGCTAGTGCTCGCTACTGGGGTATCCGGTGGTGTAGGCCACTACCTATGGGCGGGTGCCCACCAATACGCCAGCTCTGCAACGCTTGCGCCCTTTGGCTACCAGCAATTGATCTACATGGCCTTTTGGGGTTGGCTGCTATTTGATGACATTCCACCACTTGCGGTGTTTGTGGGGGGTTCTGTGATTGTGGCAAGCGGCTTGTACCTGCTATGGGAGCAACGTAAGACACCACTCACGTGAGCGCTAGAGTCTTGTATGCAAAACAAACAATTGGCGCTTGCGTGTCAGACCCCAGTCAACGCGCATATACAACGCGCTGTGGGATCAGGTCACGCCAAGGCCGGCGCTGCTTAGTAAGTACCGCGTCCGCCTGAAATATCAAATACCGCGCCGGTTGAAAATGAACAATCTTCGCTGGCTAGCCAGCAGGCCATTGCTGCAATTTCATCCACCTCTACAAAACGCCCCATGGGAATTTTAGACAGCATGAAGTCGATGTGCTGTTGGGTCATAGAGGCAAAAATCGGCGTTTGTGCAGCCGCTGGCGTGATGGCATTCACCATGATGCCTTTTTGAGCCAACTCTTTACCCAATGACTTGGTCAACGCAATAAGACCTGCTTTAGATGCACTGTAGTGGGAGGCATTTGGATTGCCCTCTTTGCCGGCAATTGAGGCAATATTCACAATACGACCATAGCCCGCCTCCATCATGGCAGGCACCAGTGCCTTGCAAACAAAATACGGGGCAACCAAATTTACCTGTATCACCTCTTGCCAGACGTCGCTGTCAAGCTCCCAAGTTGGCGCATTGCCGCCAGTGATACCGGCGTTGTTTACCAAAATATCAACTTTCCCAAACTGCTCGAGGGTTGCCTGTGCTGCAGCCTTCACGCTGGCTTCTTGAATCAGCTCAACCACGACGCCAGAAACAGCACCCTGAGACGACAAGCTTTGCTCGGCCTCGGTCAATGCCTGGGGATTGCGGTCCCACAAAACAACGCGGGCGCCGGAATTCAACATGCGCTGCGCAGTCGCGTAGCCAATGCCTTGCGCACCGCCAGTGATGACGGCCGTGCGTCCAGATAAATCAATATGGTTCATAACAGTCCTTTAAGCGCCGTATCGGCTTGGCCAGATGCGCGCATATTATCTATGTATTGACGAATAATGGCGTCAAATGAGTCGTCTCCTGGAAACCCCAAGAGCGTAGTTGCTGTGTCGCTTTTAACTGCGCGAGGCCAATTGGCAACGATGGCGGCCACACGTTCGTCTCGCTCAAAGGTCACGCGCGCCCGAACAGCTGGCCCTGCAACGCGCTCTAGGGCATCGAGCATCTGCGCCACCGTCACATTGACAGCCGGAAAGGCAATGGCCAAGCGTCGCTTGAGCGTATCGCGCGAGGCTTCCATCAAGCCCACCAAGCTCAGTACAGTTGACTGAGGCGATGCCAACGGGTGCGACACATTGGAATCGACCGGACATACTGACACTATGCCTGCTAGGGGCTCACGGATGATGCCGCTAAAAAATGAGGATGCAGCGCCATTAGGCTTTCCGGGACGAACACAGACCGTCATCAAACGCGCGCTCCGCCCGTCTAGATAGCCCTTTCGGGTGTAGTCGGCAATTAAATATTCACATATAAGCTTGTGCGCACCGTAAGAGGTTTGCGGCGCAGGCAAGGTGTTTTCATCCACCATCTCTGGCATGGCCAACCCTGGGTCAGGGCCGTACACCGCAACAGAGCTTGAAAACACCAAACGTGGTTGATTGCCAGCACGACGCAATCCTTCTAGCATCATGCGTGTCCCGTCTAAGTTAGAGCGCAGTCCCAACTCGAAGTCCAACTCACACTCACCAGATACGGCAGAGGCTAGGTGAAAAATCTGGTCAAAACCTGATGCAAACAACGCGCCCTGATCGTGCAAAGGTCCTATCACAGCCGTCACCCGCTTATCCGATGCCAAGTCAATAGGCAATGGGTATTGGTCTGTCAAAGTCAGGGATGATGTCGCCCCCCACGAGGCAGGCGGGTGGCTTAGCAAGTGGCGCGCAAGGCGTGCACCAATAAATCCACCACCGCCAGTTATGAGAACGCGAGTCATATCAAGCCCCTTTAAACAATGGCATCAATCAGTGCTGGATCCCAAGCGACGACTCGCTGTGTCTGCTCACCCAAGCCATCAATCCCTAAACGCATCTGGTCACCAGCTTTTAAATAGATGGCCGTAGGCTTAACACCCATACCAACGCCTGGCGGCGTGCCGGTTGAAATGACATCACCTGGATACAAAGTCATAAAGCGGCTCACGTAAGACACCAACTCAGCAACACCAAAAACCATGGTTTTGGTAGAGCCTGTTTGAAAACGCCGTCCGTTTACGTCTAGCCACATGCCCAAATTTTGCGGGTCGGCCACCTCATCAGAGGTCACCATCCATGGGCCCACAGGACCAAACGTGTCGCAGCCTTTGCCCTTGTCCCAAGTACCGCCGCGCTCAATTTGGTATTCGCGCTCTGACACGTCATTGATGACGCAGTAACCAGCGACGTGGGCAAGCGCGTCAGCTTGGTCGACATAGCGGGCTACTTGACCAATCACAACGCCCAGCTCCACTTCCCAGTCTGTTTTAACGGATCCTTTTGGCAACACCACATCGTGGTTGGGGCCCACACGCGAATGAATGGCCTTGGTAAAGATGATGGGCTCAGCAGGAATAGGCAACCCAGACTCTGCAGCATGATCAGCGTAGTTCAAACCGATACAGATAAATTTCGCGCAGTCTGCCCAAGGCGCAAGCAAGGGCGCGTCGGCGCTGATCGTTGGCAGCGTTGACAAGTCAAGCGCTTGTAGCGCTTGTAAGCCAGCACCGCTGAGTTGCTTGGAGGTGATATCGGCAACCACAGCACTGACATCACGGCGCTGGCCTTGCGTATCCAGTACGCCTGGAACAACAGCACCGTTCACCCATGCACGTAAAAATTTCATAACAAAAACTCCTTAAATAAAATCGTTTATCCACGCCCGACATACGGCATACCCGTTGCCATCACCGTGACTTGAAAGATATTGGCATCCAATGGCAAGTTAACCATGGCCATAAATGTTTTAGCCACGCTGCTCATTTCCATTCGAGCCTCAGCCCGCACAGACCCGTCTGCTTGCAACACACCAGATGCCATTTTTTCTGTCATGGCGCTGGCAACGTTGCCCACATCAATCTGTCCAACTGCAATATTAAACGGGCGGCCATCCAATGCCGCGCCACGGGTCAGGCCGGTGACGGCAGCCTTGCTAGCAGCATATGAGATGGAACTAGGGCGTGGTACATGCGCAGAAATAGAGCCGTTGTTGATGATGCGCCCGCCCTGCGGCGACTGGGCACGCATGATGCGAAAGGCGTGTGACAAACAATAGAATGCACTGTCTAAATTGGTGGCCAAGACGTTGCGCCACTCCACAGCACTGACTTCATCAGGGGTCGCAACACGTTGGTTAATGCCCGCGTTGTTAAACAGCAAGTCAAGGTGCCCGTAACGCTTATAGACATCATCAAACAAGGCTTGCACTGCATCTGGATCTGTGACATCGCATTGCATCGCTTGCGCCAAACCACGGTACTCTGATGGCAACGCAGCGATTGTGTCTTGCAGTTTTTGTGCATCTCGTCCCACACAGATGGTTGTCCACCCTTGAGCAACCAAGGCGTGCGCACAAGCCCGACCAATTCCAGAGCTTGCACCAGTCACCACAGCAATGTTTGTATGCATTCTTGTACTTCCATCAAACGTATTAAAAAATAGTGGCTCACGTGGCCAGTCAATGGTTGTCTCGTGGCACGAATGAGCCGCGTTGCCCTTTTAAAAAGTCAAAGTCGGCGCCCTCATCAGCTTGTAACACATGGTCAAAGTACAGCCGCCAGTAACCACTGGCCAACGGTGGCTCAGGTGCTACCCAATCAGCCAAACGTGCTTGCAGCTCTGCGGCATCAACATGCAACTCCAGGTTTCTTGCTTCAACGTCTAAGGTGATGAGATCGCCATTTCGCACAACCGCCAAAGGGCCACCAGCAGCAGCCTCAGGGGCGGCGTGCAACACAACTGTGCCGTAAGCAGTACCACTCATGCGGGCGTCAGAAATACGCACCATGTCCGTGACACCTTTGCGTAAAACTTTGGGCGGTAAAGGCATATTGCCGACCTCGGCCATACCGGGATAGCCTTTAGGGCCGCAGTTCTTCAGTACAAGGATGCAGTGTTCATCAACATCCAACGATTCGTCATCTATACGGGCATGAAAATCATCAGCATTTTCAAACACCACGGCGCGTCCTGTGTGCTTGAGCAAATGCGGACTGGCCGCGCTGGGCTTGATAACCGCACCGCGCGGCGCCAAATTACCATGCAACACGGCAATGCCGGCCTGCGCTTTAAAAGGCTGCTCCATGGTTTTGATAACCCTTGGGTCAAAGTTTTCGGCGCTGGCTATGTTGTCAGCCACCGAGTGACCCGTCACCGTGATCACGTCTAAGTGCAGCTCGCTGGAAATAGCTTTCATAACAGCGGGCACGCCGCCCGCGTAACAGAAGTCTTCCATGAGGTACTCGCCAGAAGGCTGGAGATTGACCAAACAAGGCATGCGACTGCCCAGACGGTCAAAGTCATCTAGCTCAAGCTGAACACCTAAACGCCCGGCAATTGCCGTCAAGTGAATGAGCGCATTGGTTGATCCACCAATCGCAGCCAACGTCTTAATGGCATTTTCAAAAGCTTGGCGCGTGAGAATTTGTGAAATAGTAATGTCTTTGCGAACCATGTCTACGATGCGCCGGCCTGCCTCACGTGCCAAGACATTGCGTCGTCCATCCACAGCGGGATAAGCTGCATTGCCTGGTAAACCAATACCAAGCGCCTCGACCATACTAGCCATGGTGGATGCAGTGCCCATGGTCATGCAGTGGCCGTGCGATCGGTGCATGCCGCTTTCAGCATCAAAGAAATCTGCCAGCTTCATGGTGCCAGCACGAACCTGCTCACTCATGCTCCATACGCCAGTGCCTGAACCGAGTTCTTTTCCGCGCCATTTGCCATTCAACATGGGGCCGCCACTCACACCGATGGTGGGCAAATTCACACTGGAAGCGCCCATGAGCAACGATGGCGTGGTTTTGTCGCAGCCCATCAGCAACACCGTTCCGTCTATGGGGTTGCCGCGCAAACTTTCCTCCACGTCCATTGAGGCCAGGTTGCGGTACAACATAGCCGTTGGACGCAGCAAGGTCTCACCCAAGGACATAACAGGAAATTCAAGCGGAAACCCACCTGCTTCGTACACGCCAATCTTGACCTGTTCGGCCAGCGTTCTGAAGTGAGAGTTACATGGGGTGAGTTCGGAAAAAGTATTGCAAATGCCAATGACTGGGCGCCCATCAAATTGGTCGTGCGGCACCCCCTTGCCCTTGACCCAACTTCGGTATGCAAATCCGTCTCGGTCTTGGCGACCAAACCACGCTTGACTGCGCAAAGGTTTGTTTGTTGGCTGGCTCATACATGACCTTTAAACATCTAAATTTTGATGCGATCATATTACCAAAGATATGAAGTCTCAAACTGCAGATAAACCCTTGGTCAGGGGCTGCAGTTGCTTCAGGCGCGTCTTATAGAACGCTGCGAATGCGCTCGATCGCCCGCTCAATGTTCTCGGCGCTGTTGGCGTAGGAAAAGCGAACAAAGCCTTCACCCCATGCGCCAAAACTGGTTCCAGACACAGTGGCCACATTGGCCTCATTCAAAAACAAGTCTTGCGCTTGGCGAGATGTCATGCCGGTACCCGAGATATTGGGAAATGCATAAAAAGCACCTGCAGCATCTGAGCACCTCACACCTGGCAAGCTGTTCAGCGCATCGACTATCAGCGTTCGGCGGTGGTTAAACGCCACCATCATCTCGGCAACAGCATCTTGCGGCCCAGTGAGTGCTGCCAACCCAGCAAATTGGGCTGCCGCATTGACACACGAGTGGTCGTTGATACATAAACGCGTCACATCAGCAACCAAACTCTTGGGCCAAACGGCAAAACCCAAACGCCAACCCGTCATCGCATAGGTCTTACTCCAGCCATCCAAAACGATAAGTCGATCGCGGATCTCTGGGTAATTCAACAGTGAGACATGCGCACGACCGTTGTACAGCATTTGACTGTAAATCTCATCCGACAACAGCGCCACATGTGGGTGCTTGGCCAAGCCAGCTACAAGTTTGTCAATTTCTTGCTTGGGCGTGACACCGCCAGTGGGATTCGCCGGACTATTGATAATAATCAGACGCGTTGCAGGTGTGATTTGTGCCAGCACTGTATCGGCATCGAAGGCAAAACCCTTGTCTTCACGCAACTCAATTGGGACGGGTGTTGCGCCGCTGTACTTGATGACAGACTCATAAATGGGGAAGCCAGGGTTTGGGTACATGATCTCAGCACCAGGTTCGCCAAACATTAAAACCGCAAAAAACATGGTGGGCTTACCGCCAGGCACCACAACCACGCAATCAGGATCTACCGCGCAGCCGTGTCGGCGCTGCAAGTCTGCAGCAACCGCTTCGCGCAACTGCGGAATACCATTGGCCGGGGTGTAACCGTGGTGGCCATCCCTAAGCGCCTGAATACCTGCCTCCACAATATGCGCTGGGGTTTTAAAGTCTGGTTGCCCAATACCTAAATTGATGATGTCATGACCTTGGGCCATCAAAGCTTGTGCGCGTGCGAGCACATCAAAAGCGGACTCAGTCCCTAATCGAGAAAGAGAAGCTGCTGTCTTAAGCATGGTCATACATCCTAAAGGGTGGTCAATGGTCCGTTGCGCAAACGAGCTTGGTTACGACGGATGTGTCGATACTATACGCACAAACCGACGATGGTCTGAGCTTGACATGACGCCCTGCGCAGCTGGGCGGGACGCAGCACACAAGTGAACCCGCCACCCACCGTCTCGGCCCCCTTAAAACGAACCACAGTAATACCGTAAGCGGCTAACACGCTGGCAACCAATGACAGCGAAGTTGCCGACACCGAAATGAACATGGTGCTCCAAAGCCAATTGGGATAATCGGTTTCAAAGAGCAACACACGGATATGCTCCAACGTGGGATTCCAAGTCCAAAATGGACTGTGTGTGTCTAAATCCAGCAGATGCTCAGTCGGCTTGATGCTTTTGATTCTGATGCGCTGCATAGTGAGAACGTTTGCAATCAACAACACGCTGCTTCTTAATCAAGTCATGCTGGAAGATAACTTCACCACATCAATGATTAAAGCGGACGGCAATATGCTTGCGTTCTTGTCGCGCCCCATAGCTGTCGCCGTTGCATCAATGGTCGAGCCGAACAAAGACCGCTAGCCAGCGTGACAATAGGGTTTATTTTTTAATAAGAGAAAGTGTCTATGCAACTACCCGCCAATACATTTAAGGCAGCCATTCGCAACGGTGACACGTTAATTGGTTGCTGGCTAGGCTTTGCAAGTAACAACGTTGCAGAGGCGATGGCCGCCAGCGGTTTTGATTGGTTGCTCATAGACGGCGAGCACGCGCCCAATGACCCGCGCTCTGCAATAGACCAGCTGCGAGCGCTTGCGCCCTATCCTGTTCACCCCTTGGTGAGAGTGGTTGAGGCCAACGTGGCGTTGGTCAAGCAATACCTTGATATAGGCGCTCAGACGCTGCTGATTCCCATGATCGATACGCCTGAGCAGGCTGCGTTAATGGTGAGCGCTACCAGGTACCCGCCCCAAGGCATCCGAGGCATTGGTGCAGCGTTGGCCCGTGCGTCGCGTTGGAATCAAGTGCCGGATTACATCAACAACGCCAATGACGAGATCTGTGTGTTGGTTCAAGCTGAAACGGCTTTGGCGATGAGCAACCTACAAGCCATCGCTGAGACAGAAGGTGTTGATGGCGTTTTTTTTGGTCCTGCTGACTTATCAGCTTCAATGGGCTACTTGGGGCAACCCGATCACCCCGCAGTGCGACAGGCCATGTTGGAAGGCCTACAAACAGTTAGATCTGCGGGCAAGGCCGCTGGGATCATGATGACCGACAGGTCATTGGCCAAGATGTATGTCGATGCGGGTGCCCAATTTGTTGCCGTCGGTATTGATACCAACCTATTGGTCAACGCAGCAACTGAATTGGCCAGTCACTTCAAAACAAGGCCTTAACAAAGACCACCGCGCAAAACGTTCAACTCATGTGGCGGATACAGTTAAGGTCACCACTTGCATGGCTTTGATGGCGTCCCAATCCCAAGCAATACCGAGTCCGGGCTCGTTTGGAGGATACGCAAAGCCCTCTCTAACTTCCAGCCTTGAGGTGGTAATCGGATCCAGCTGCGGAATGTACTCAACCCAAGCGGCATTGGGAACAGCTGCACACAGACTTATGTGTATTTCCATCAAGAAATGCGGGCAGACTGGCACGTTGAACGCTTCTGCTAAATGGGCTGTTTTGACCCATGGCGTAATGCCACCAATACGCGCCACGTCGGGTTGCACAATGCTGCAAGCGCCCTGCTCTAGGTACTCTCGAAATTGCATGGGGTGGTACATGGACTCACCCACAGCAATCGGGATAGCGGTTTGCTCTCGCAACTGCGCGTGACCGCGAACATCTTCGGCTGGGAACGGCTCCTCAATCCAAGCCAAGTCGAGCCCCTCAAAGGCCGCAGCGCGGCGTGTACCTTCTGCTCGGTTAAAACTTTGGTTGGCATCTGTCATCAATTCGAACCCTGGTCCGACAGCCTCTCTAACGGCTTGTAGGCGAGCGACGTCTTCACTGACATGAGGACGGCCAATTTTTATTTTTGCCCCACTGAATCCTTGGGCTTGAGCGGCCAGCGCTTGGTCTACCAATTGCTCTGGACTCAACTGCAGCCAACCACCTTCGGTCGTATAGAGCTTGACTTTTTCCTGTGCACCGCCTAGCAATACCCAGAGCGGTAAGTTGTACTTGCGTGAGCGCCAGTCCCACAAAGCCGTATCGATACAACACAACGACAAACTTGTAATAACACCCACCGCCGTTGCGTGTGTGGCATAAAACAGGTCACGCCAAATGGCTTCAACATGGGCCGGATCGCGACCAATCAAACGAGGTGCTAAGTGGTCGTTCAACAACGCAACAACAGACGAGCCGCCAGTGCCAATAGAGTAGGCATAGCCAGTCGCGTCAATGCCGTCTGAGCAATGCAGTGTGAGTATGACCGTTTCCTGCGTGACAAACGCCTGTATGGCATCTGTGCGCACAACGGGCGGCGCTAAATTGACCTGCCGTATTGTTACGCGTTGAATCGTTGTACTGTCCATGTTGAACGGGCGCCTTTGTTGTGTAACTTATAAGCTGAAATACTATGTCAGCCAACCTTTTATTTGATTGACAATCGCGTTGGTCGATGTGCCGTAGCGGTCGTGCAGCGTGGGCAGTGCGCCGGCATCTAAGAATGCATCAGACAGCGCAATTTGTTTGCATTCAGGAAAGACCTGAGCCCGCATAAGTGAAGCCGCGACAGCTTCGCCCGCCCCCTGCCCATAACCGAGTGGTTTTCAGCCACGACCAACAAACGTCCAGCTTGGCTGCACGCATCGATGATGGTTTACTCATCCAGCGGCTTGAGACTGGGCACGTGTAAAAACTTCAGGTGATTGGAACAAGCAGCGCCTAAATTAGAACGACATGTGCGGTGTGTCATGGCTTGCCCTTGGGGCGCCCAACTTTTGACACAAAAAAGAGCTGTAACAACAGCCCTTTTTTTGTATGTCATATGATGCCCTGGACCAACAACCACCGCGCGCTGCTGAGGGATACTTTTACATGCAACGGCTTACGCTGCGTGATTACAGACTTAAAGCCGCAATACCAGCCTTGGCGATTTGTGCGTCTTCATTGGACTTCACGCCGCTGACGCCGACAGCACCGATACATTGGCCATCTTTCATCACTGGCACACCGCCCTCAAGCATGCCGTTGATGGCAGGGGCACTTAAGAACGATACACGGCCATCGTTGATGACTTTTTCATATACTCCAGACTCACGGCAACCCATCGCTGATGTGTGTGCTTTTGAGGCTGCAATATGAGCAGACACAGGTGCCACGTTGTCTAAACGGCTAAAGCCTAGCATGTTGCCGCCATCGTCAACGACAGCAATGGCGACGCCCCAGCCGTTTTTGACGGCTTCTGCCTCTGCTGCTGCTAATATAAGTTTAACGTCTGCTAATTCGAGTACTGACTTGTTTTTCATGAACTTTCCTTGGTTTAGGGGGTCTGAATATTGTAGGCATGTGAACGACAAAGGCGTAACACCACCACACCAACAAGCATAACGCTGTAATGCCCCAAAAATGCTACTATTGCATACATTACAGTCACATTAACCTCACAGCTTGTGGCGTCAATGGCTTGTATCGGGCCAGTGCATCACTATTTAGTAAACTGTCTTTACGCTTTGGGACTCCAAAGCACAACATAGGAGAATAAACCTCATGAACCGTCAAGTTGAATCCTTTGGTAGCTTTGGCGCCAGCGCATCCAACGCGCAGCGCAACAAGGTTTTACGCAACACATATTGGCTGCTGGCTATCAGTTTGCTACCCACCGTGGCTGGCGCCTGGATTGGCGTATCCACAGGCATTACAGCGGCCTTGAGCGGCATGATGGGCATCGTGGTGTTTTTAGCCGGTGCCTTCGGCTTCATTTACGCCATCAACAAATTTAAAAATTCAGCCGCTGGCGTTCCAGTGTTGTTGGGTTTTACGTTCTTCATGGGTTTGATGATTTCACGTCTCATTGCCATGGTGCTTGGTTTCAGCAATGGCGCTGATTTGGTGATGATGGCTTTCGGTGGTACCGCCGGCGTGTTCTTTGCCATGGCCTCATTGGCCACCGTTGTCAAACGCGACTTAAGCGGCCTGAACCAGTGGCTCACCATTGGTGTAGTGCTCTTGATTGTCGGCATGTTGATCAACATGTTTGTGGCCAGTTCTACCGGCATGATTGTGTTGTCTATGCTGGCCGTGGCCATCTTCAGTGCATTTTTGTTGGTCGATATCAAGCGCATCATCGATGGTGGCGAGACCAACTACATCACGGCCACTTTGAGCATTTACCTGAGCTTGATCAACATTTTCCAAAACTTGTTGATGCTGTTGGGTATTTTTGGCGGCGACGACTAAGCAACCAGTCTGTCCCTAAATATAAAAGCCACTGCGCACATGCCCAGTGGCTTTTTTAATGGCCGGGAGCGTGTGACCATCAGACTTGAACGCCGCTTAGGTCACCCCACCAAGTCAAACTGCGCCATGCTTTCAACGTGTGCGGTATGGGGAAACATATTCACCACGCCAGCCGCACTGAGCGCGTATAGGCCGCTGTCCACCAAAATACCGGCATCGCGCGCCAAAGTAGCAGGGTTACAGCTCACGTACACAATGCGTTTAGGAGGCCTCCAACCCGAGCTGGCCATTGCCACAGCACCAACCAGAGCGGTACACAAAGCCATTGCACCGTCGCGAGGTGGGTCTACCAACCATTTGTCGGCTGTGCCATCGTTGCGCAACACCTCTGGCGTCATTTCAAACAGGTTGCGTGCAGCAAAACCAGTGGTAGCCACCGCACCAGCAGGCTTAGACGCTGCAAATAGGGTGTAGTTGTCTTGTGCACGTTTCACCAAGGTCTCGCTGCCCTCCACACCCAGCACGTCGTTGGCTATGGTGGCCAAAGGCAAACTGAAATTGCCCAAACCACAAAACCAGTCAATGACGCGCTCAGTGGGTAGAACCGCTAGCAACCGCAGCGCTTTACTCACCAGCACGTCGTTGATGAACGGGTTGACCTGCGTGAAATCGGCAGGCCTAAAAGGCATGCGAACCCCAAACTCTGTCAGGTCGTAATACAAGTCGCCATCTGACTCATCTAGCAGCTTGATAGTGTCCGGGCCTTTGCTTTGCAAGTACCACTGGATTTTTGGCTGCGCTGGGCGCTCGGCACTGGGACCATGTGCAACTGCAAATGCACGCAGTTTGGCCATGTCGGCGTCGCTCAATGGCTCTAAATGACGCAACACCATGCCTGTCTGCGTATGCGTACACGCTATTTCAAGCTGGGCCACGCGTTCCCGTGCATCCATGGACATAAACAGGCTGCGCAAACTAGGCAGCAAGTCACTCACATGGCTGGGCAGTACCGCGCAGCTACTCATATCGGCAACGTAGCGGCTTTTACGTTCGTGAAAACCAACCAAAACAGTGCCTTTTTTGGCCACATAGCGCACTGACAAGCGTGCCCTAAAACGGTAACCCCACGTGGGCCCCTCAATGGGGCGCAATAAAAAGTCAGGCTTGCATTTACCCAAGTGCCACAAATTGTCTTCAAGGACACGCTGCTTGATGGCAACTTGCGTGCTGGGTTGCAAATGCTGCATTTTGCAGCCGCCGCAACTGCCCGCATGCAAGCCAAAGTGAGGGCATTTAGGCGCGGCTACGCGCTGGGACGACGACTCGTGCACTGTCTGTAGAGAGGCCATTTCATAATGCGCTTTTTTGCGGTGCACTTGTGCACTCACCCACTCACCTGGCAAAGCGCCATCAACGAATACCACTTTACCGTCATCTGTATGCGCCACACCTTGGGCGTTTAAGTCCATGCTGTGCACGTACAGCCAAGCAACAGGCCGGCTGCCACGCGGTGGCGTCTCAGGACGAGGCTTGGCAGCCTGTTGTTCGTTGGGGGTAGTTGCTGTTGGCACTTCAGGCACACAGGCAGAAGAAGGGAGCGAGGATGGGGGCGTTGTGTCTGAACTCATCTCGGTATTGTCGCAGTCTTACACCATGCTTTTAAACATCGCTGGCACATGACAGACGTAAAAAAACCGGCACTTGTCGCGGTGCCGGTTGATTGCAAAGACACACAGCTTACTTGGGCAAATAATCCGTCGGGTCGACTGGTTTACCCAAACGACGCACCTCAAAGTGCAGCTTGACACGGTCTGCATCGCTGCTGCCCATTTCGGCGATGCGCTGACCTTGTTTCACCACTTGATCCTCACGCACCAACAGGGCTTGGTTGTGTGCGTAAGCGGTGAGGTAGGTCGTGTTGTGCTTCAAGATAACCAAGTTGCCATAGCCACGCAAGCCAGAGCCTGCATACACCACACGCCCGTCAGCCACTGCCATGACAGCATCGCCAGCCTTGCCGCCAATGCCAATACCTTTGTTGGTAGCTTCGTCGTATTTGGTAACCACATCGCCTTTGGCAGGCCATATAAAAGGGACGCGATCAGCATCGGTAGTCTCTTTTGTTGGCTCCTTAGCCAGCTCCTTTGCGGGCTCTTGAGAGGACGCTTGACTAGGCTTTACATCGCCTGACTGCACGGGGTTTACCACCACACCGTTGTCGTTGCTGGGTTTGACCGATGCAACCGCATTGGTAGGAGGCACCACACGGAGCACTTGCCCCACTTCCAACACATTGGGATTGGACAAGCTGTTCCAACGTGCCAAGTCTTTCCAATCTTGGCTGTACAAGTTGCCAATACCCCTCAGGGTGTCGCCTGGCTGTACACGGTATTCGCCGGCCTTGACAGGCTCGGCACTGGCGCGCGGCAGCTCTCGTGTTTCTACCGGTGCGCGCCCAATACGTGACCCGGCACAAGCACCTAGCACCATGGCCAAGCTCACAATCACAAACGTACGGCCCCAAGCGCGCACGCTGGACTGACCGGTTCTCGAATTACTCATATATATCCTCACCCCTTGTAGCATCAACCATCAACAAATCTACTTCTAATACGAAATTATCACCTAAGTCTTACCCTACCCCCGATTTTAAGGGTACGAATAGTACCGGTTCTAGAACTTGTTTGACTACACCTGTAGAAGTCTTGTCTATCACCACCAAACTTTGCTGCCCACCAGGCGTTTGTGTGGGGGCCACCAAGCGTCCGCCAACGGCCAGTTGGTCTATCCACGTTTGAGGTACAGACACACCACCAGCAGCAGAAATGATGGCCGCGTATGGGCCGCCGGCTGGATAACCCGCAAACCCATCGCCGAACAACAAATGAATATTGGGACGCTGCAAACCGCGTAAGTTGGCCCTGGCTTTGTCGTGCAAGCCCTTCAAGCGCTCCATCGAGTAGACCTCACCAGCGATAAAACTCAACACGGCGGCTTGGTAACCACACCCTGTGCCAATTTCAAGCACACGGCCCAATGGCGCCGCCGTGTTCTCTAGCAGCAGCGCCAACATCCGGGCCACCACACTTGGTTTAGAAATGGTTTGTCCCAGACCAATTGGCAAGCTGGTGTCCTCGTACGCTTGGTTGACCAAGGCGGAGTCAACAAAGCGGTGCCTCTCAACACTGGCCAACGCAGACAACACGGCAGGATGGTCTGTGCCCTGCGCAGCAATGCGTTGAATCATGCGGTCGCGCACACGGCTGGAATCAAGGCCCATGCCCGTTGGGGTTGGAGCCGCTTTGGCGAACAACCTGTCTTGCGGGCGAACAACCGGGCGGCTCGCAGCTGCGCTCACTGCGGTTGGCGCGTGTTTGGGTTGCAGCGTTGTGGTAGAGCCCGCCTTGAACGCAGCGGACAACCATGACTTAGGCGCTGCTTCAATCGGTGGTTTATGAGCCATGGTGGGGCATTGCCGTTAGGGAGCTCTAGCTCAAACTGCTGTGCCACTTGGGCACAGCTTTGTGATTCGTTAGGTCAACGTGCAGCGGCGTGACGGCCACGCATCCGCGTGCCGTCGCATGAAAGTCGGTACCTTGCTCCGCGTCTCTTGCCAATCCCACTGCGCCTATCCAGTACATGGTTTCACCGCGCGGACTGGGCTGCGCAATAACGGGTTGAGCTGCATGGCGCCGGCCCAAGCGAGTCACTTCAATGGGGCCAATATCACCGTAAGGCAAGTTTGGGATGTTCACATTGAGCAACCAAGGCCAATGCACAGCGTCTTGCGGGCTAGGCTGCAGCTCGGTGGCAATGAGCTGCGCCACAATATCTGCGGCTTTTTTGGCAGCATCGTCAATATGAGCCCATCCCTTGTCTACCTGGGAGAACGCAACAGCAGGTATGCCAAACAAATAACCCTCCATGGCCGCACCCACTGTGCCAGAGTAAATGGTGTCATCGCCCATATTGGCGCCATTGTTGATGCCAGAGACCACCAAGTCAGGCTTGGTCTCAAGCAAACCTGTAAGTGCAATATGCACGCAATCTGCCGGTGTGCCGTTGACATACTGAAACCCATTGGCGCCTTGGTGCACGTACAACGGCGAATGGAGTGTGAGTGAGTTGGACTTGGCGCTGTTGTTGTGCTCAGGAGCAACCACCATGATGGTGTGACCCAATGTGAGGAGCGCTTGGTGCAGGGCAATCAGGCCGGGGGCGGTGTAACCGTCGTCGTTGCTAAGCAAAATGTTCATAGTAGAAATTGTAGAGCCATTACTAACAAACGGTCACTGCAGCGACACCCTCGCAACACACAACCGACCAACAGCACACTATTATGAAACGTTGTAGTGACGCAGTTGTTGTGACGCGCTAAAAAAGGACTAAACCATGCAAGCTTGGCAATGCGATAACCCCACTGGTGTTGACTCTTTGGTATGGCGAGATCTCCCAGATCCGCAACCAGCAGCCGATGAGGTGGTGGTGGCCATTGCCGCTGCAAGTCTCAATTTTCCAGATATCCTCATGGTACAAAACAAGTACCAAATTAAGCCCCCCACACCGTTTGTACCGGGTGCAGAGTTTGCCGGCACCATCACACAAGTGGGCAGTGAGGTCACGCACTTGCAAGTAGGGCAAGCCGTTGCTTGTTTGGCAGGTACTGGCGCATTTGCCACACACACCGCAGCCAAAGCGGCCATGTGCCTACCGTTACCCCCGGGCTTTCCCATGGCCGATGCAGCCGCCTTCATCATGGCCTACGCCACCTCTCACCACGCCTTGATTGACAGGGGTCAGGTCAAAGCTGGCGACACCGTGCTCATACTGGGCGCAGCTGGCGGGGTGGGCAGCTCCGCCATACAAATTGCCAAAGCCAAAGGGGCCTATGTGATTGCGGCGGCCTCCAGCGATGCGAAGTGCCAATTTTGTACCGAGCTTGGTGCTGATGCCACCATCAATTACACACAGCACACACCCAAGGATGGCCTGCGAGATGCCGTCAAAGCGGCATGCGCCGGCAACAACAGCACAGCGCCAAATATTGTGTATGACCCTATAGGCGGTGATTACGCCGAACCCGCTTTTCGCTCCATTGCTTGGCGCGGTCGCTACTTGGTAGTGGGCTTTGCCAGCGGCCCCATACCGGCGTTGCCCTTGAACCTAGCCTTGCTCAAAGGCGCCTCAATCGTGGGCGTGTTTTGGGGTGAGTTCGCCAAACGCGAGCCCACAGCCAATGCGGACATGATGGCTGAGTTGTTGCAGTGGGCACAAGCTGGCACCATCAAGCCACCAGTGGCCCAAAGCCTGCCCATGACAGACCTAATGCAAGCGTTCGACATCATGAGTCAGCGCGGTGTGATGGGGAAACTGGTGTTGACCAACCCCGTCCAATAACCAAGTGATGGTCATGGTTGTCGCTGCCAAACGAGTCTGATTGGCAGCGACCGCCCTTTAAAAGCCTCGCTTCAGCTCCACCCAAGCGCGGGTGGCGTCTCTGCTGGTCACCAATTCGGGCTTAGAGCCAATCGGCTGGGCAATGTGAGCGCTGGCTGACCAATTGTTATTACCCACCCACTTCAAACCAATCCCGGCGCCGCTGAGTGTTGCCGTATTTGTTGCGCCTGAGTTCAATGTGTTTTTGTTCACGGTGACGCGCGCGCTGTCAGCAAAAACGACGCCTTGCCATTGCCCGCCCATGGCGTTGCCCAACTGGTAGCGCCACTCTGCGGTCACCACAGTGCCCTCGTCGCCTGACAACGTACCCGTGTCATAACCACGAACTGTATGCGGTCCGCCTGTACCCATTTTTTGAGACGCGTCCAAATTGGTGCTGGCCCACTGCCCATCGACGGACAGGTACAAGCCGTTGCGTGCGGTCAGCGTTTGTAAATGGGTCAGTTTTAGCTGCAATTTTGAAAATCGGCCCTGCGTTTTAGCGTTGGCGGCATCGCTTGCCAGCGCAGCTGCATTGTCGAAACCCACTTGACCAGCCGTCAATCCAACGCTAAAGGCACTCACGCTGTTGCGACTGAGTGTGTTGCGCGACTGCCCCGACACGGTTATGGACAGGTTGTTCAGCTGCCTGTCGGTGCGCGTTGCGCTGACATCAATACGGTCACGCAACTGCAAGTGGTCATATTGAACCTGCGCATAAACCTGAACTGGACGACTGCGCAACAGCGGATGTCGAACCCACAGGCTTTGTACCTGCGCGCTGCCATTGGCACTCAAAGACGCCAACGGTGAGCCTAGTTTGTAGTTCAGCGCAGAGTAGGCCCCGCCCAAGCGTGTGCCGCGCCCACTGACCAGCGTCTCGTACGAAATACGGCCATAGTCCATGCCGCTGCCCGCTGTCAGCGCATTGATGCGCAACACGCCCCCGCTGTGAAATGGGTTGATCACGTTCAGGGCCGCACCAACACGCGCTCGTCCCGTGTACGCATTGCCGTTGTTGTCCACTGTGATGTTGCCAGACACAGCAGGTCCGGGGGCAGTGGTCACCAGCAGGTCTGAGGTGCCTGCCAGTTGACCTGGCTTTAAGGTCATGGCAGACACAATGCCCGGTATATCGGACAACTGAAGCAAGGCTTCATCTAACGCTGCTTTTCCTATGACTTGACCACTCAGTAGCGAGGCAATGGTGGCCTCCAGCAATGGCGTGTCAACCAAACTGGTGTTGGTTAAGGTGATGGTGCCAAAGCGTGCTTCGAGCACATTGATGCGAACCACACCATCTGCAATCTCTTGGGCTGGAATAATTGCCCGCGCAAGTGGGTAGCCTTGGCTGCGGTAATAGTCAGTGATGCGGGCCACCGCTGCGCTGAGTTCAGCCAGCGTCAGCGACTGGCCTTGTGCATAGGCCACCAAGGCGGTGAGCGTGTCGGTTGAGAACAGCGTGTTGCCCGTTATCTCAATAACTTTGACCAAGAACGGTGCGCTTTGAGCAGGGCTGACAATGTCTTGGCCCTCAACAGACAACTCAGTCTCACTGGTCAACGGCGCAAACCCTTCGGAAGGTTGCGCGTCTCGAAGCACCGAGCCTGCGGTAGACGCCGTATTGACAGCCGCATTGGCGTTAAAAACAAATGCCGAAATAACCAAAGCGAACGCAGCAATTGCGTGCGTTTTAAACACATTCAAATTGGCACCCGTGTTGTTACTGCGGCGCTCAGCAGCACTCAAATAAGTTGACATGCTCGGCGAGTTGTCTTCAAGACGGTGGGTGGGTGTCGTCATGGCTGTCCTGTTTTAAAAAATTAAATGCGTTCTTATCAGTCATAGGTGCCTGACAGGGCGGCTGTGATATCAGCACTGGCTATGGAAAATACCGCGCTAAAGGCAGCCCCACAACCCACTTCTGCGCTGACAGAAGATCCGTTACAAACACCACCATTTGCAGTTTTAGATTTTGCTTGTACTTGGCGCTGGCCCTCACCACTGTGCGCTAGAACAGCTGGCGAATTAGGGCTAACGGCCGGTGTTGGCAGTGCAGTGATGCTGGCTGATGGCGTTGTAGCCAGGGTGTTGAAGGTGTAGTTGCTGGCATCCGCGCCAGTGACGGTGATACCACTGACGTACACCACTTTGGACCCAACGCTGGCGTCAGCGAAATTGGCCGCAGAGTTGAGAATGGTTAATGCGTCTCCAGCTACCCGGTTGTCGCTGAACGTTACAACAGCTGTAACTGAGCCATCAAAGACTTTGTCAGCAGCCACCGCCGCAACAGTTAGAGGTCTTTCCATCACCCTGTATGACACATCCGCTATTGATGGCTGGGCAGTAATGGTGTAGTCAGAAGTGATGCCGTGAACGGCGGTCGTAATGCCATCGCCAGCCGCTGTCGAATATGAAATTGAACCGAGAACTGCCGTACCTGTAGCTCTGATTCCGTTGCTCACGTAGGCAACGTTGGGGTCGTAAAAAGCCAAGGAGTAGCCGCTGGTATCGGCAGTGACGACGTCCCCGTTGAGTGCGGCTTCGGAGACAAAAGTGATGGAAGAGCCTGTTGCCACCAACAAACCATCGTAGGTTTTG
>AYMW01000003.1:0-94464 GCA_000496475.1 Betaproteobacteria bacterium MOLA814
GACGACGTCCCCGTTGAGCGCGGCTTCGGAGACATAAGTGATGGAAGAGCCTGTTGCCACCAACAAACCATCGTAGGTTTTGTCAACACCCGCAATGGTGCCCGTGACACTCAGCTGCTTCGCCGCAATGGTGCTGTTAGTCACATCTAGCGCTGTCAATGCCACACCGTAATCGCTTGCAACGCCAGCCACAGCGTTGCCCGATGAGCCGTCCTTGTTGTTTGCGCCACCAGCCGTAAAGCCGCCTACCAACGCTGTGCCTGAAGCACTAATCGTGTTAAAGGCAGACGCGTGCGCATCAGCAAATGCCAAGACAACGCCGCTGGTGTCGGCAGTGACGACGTCCCCGTTGAGCGCGGCTTCGGAGACATAAGAGATGGAAGAGCCTGTTGCCACCAACAAACCATCGTAGGTTTTGTCAGCACCTGCAATGGTGCCCGTGACGCTCAGCTGCTTCGCCGCAATGGTTTGACCCACCACATCGGTCGGAAGTGCAAGTGTGAGAGCGTAATCCGTATTCAAACCGGCCACTTGGCCTGATACGCCATTGCCCGTGTTTGGAGAAGAAATCGTTACAGCGGCACTTCCTGAAGCACTAATCGTGTTTGAGGCGCCAGTAACGTGGGCATTGCTAAAAGCCAGCAAGATACCACTTGTGTCAAGTGCAGCTGCATCCCCGCTTAGCAAGCCGCTAACGGGTGAGGTGTTGATACTGGAGGTGCTCGCTGCCACAAAGCCGTCGTAAACCTTATCAGCACCTGTTATTGTGGCTGAAGCCGTTAGCGGCGCTGGGGTGATCGTCACGGCTGCGTTGGCAGCGTCAAGCGTCGGCAGCACGTAGTTGCTGGCCAAACCTCCAGAGCCATCTGCAGCATTTAATAAAGTTATGGCACCAATTGACGTGCCGGTTAAAACGTGTGCATCGTTGGCTACTGCACCGCTGTACGCCAAGTTCTCGCTGCCAACACCCGTTGCTATGGACACAAAGCCATCAAGACTGGTCAAGCCGTCATACACCTTGGATGCGGACAATGTCACAGTTTTAGGCGTGATGGTGTGTGTACCAGCTACATAGCTGATGTTGTAACGCGTTTGTAAAAGATAGCGTCCGTCAATGGCGTAAGCGCCAACGTTTGTGGCTGTAGCTGAAGCAGCAGTATTGGTCAAGCTTTGACCCGCTAGATAGGTCAAATCGGTCGCACTGAGTTCAGAAGAGAACGTCAAACCCGAAGGCGCAAGCACAAAGGCTTGCCCACTGTACACGCTGATATTGTCGATTGATGTAACCGTTAACTTGGGAAGCATGCCACGCAAAATAGGCGTTGCGTTTGCCACCAATTGCCACTTGGATACAAAATCCCAGTGATTGTTGCTATCAACATAAGAAGCCGATACAAAATCCGTGGCTTGTAAGTTGGCCAAGGAAATGCCTGTAGCGCCATCAGAGGCGGTACCAGCTATGTCTCCGACAGCATGATCATCACTGGCCAGGTTCCAAAAGTTATTTTTGAGAACGGTGCTGCCAGCTTTGGTACCCAGCAGTCCGCCAGGAGACGTTCCTGTTACGGAACCTGATGCGTAAGTATAAGTAACGCTGCCTGTTGTGCTGCCCACCAAGCCACCGGTAGCCGTGGTACCCACAACATTCCCGCTCGCATACGCGTTGCTAATGCTGCCTGTTGTAGCCGTACCAGTCAATCCGCCCGTACCAGCGGCGCCACTGACATCACCCGTTGCATAGCTTTCACTGATGGGGCCAGTGGTAATGTTTCCAACCAAACCACCAGTTCCAGCATGACCGATAACATCACCGGTTGCATAACTTTTGCTGATGCCACCTGAGGTGATTGTACCCACCAAGCCGCCAGTACCTGCTTCGCCAGTAACGGCGCCAGTTGTGAAACTGTTTGAAATTGACCCGGTGGTCATGCTGCCCACCAAGCCCCCTGTGCCGGCCGAACCACCGACTGAACCGGTGTTGTAGCTGTTGGCCACATTGCCTGTAGTGCCTGAACCAATCAAACCACCTGAACCTGCTGCACCGCTAACGCTGCCACCGAGCAGTCCGATATTACGGATATCAGAGACCGTACCAGCGACTTTAAACATACCTATGTTGGCAGCAGCAATTGAAATCTTCATGCCAGTAATGGTGTGACCAAGGCCATTAAATTTGTCTGCAAAAGTAGCTATGGGCGCAAAGTTATGCCCAGGGGTAATGTCGGGCTCAGTAGCAAAATTTAAACTTGAACCCAACGCGTAATTACCAGTGCCACCCATCGTTCTCAGGTCTGCAATTGAATTGACAACTGTATAAGGGGCGTTATTTACGGTAAGAAAGCCCACACCTGATGCTGATGTGAAGTCAATTCGCCCTGTAAAGCCATCCGCATTCATCTCAACGTTGACATGACCCGAAGCAGGGTTGAGTGCCAGCGTCGACAACCCGCTAGCCGTCATCACGGCATTGATGTTGATGTCGTTGTGCGCTGTCAGTGTGAGCTTGTTAGCGCTCCAAGATACTGCGCTATTGACATTGATGTCGCCCAACCCAGTGCCATTGGCAGATGTGGCGATGGTTACATTGCCAGTGCCCAAAGAAGAGCTGAGCGTATCAGCGCCTATACCATTGACGGTTGACGCACCAGCGCCAGCGTTGATGTTGAAATCCGTTGGGTCAATCAGCCATGTGCCACTTTTGCTGTTAGTGCCTGGGCGCGCGGCAGTGGTGATTACCACCCCGTCCTGAATTTTGACATTTGCTGCCGACGTTTCAATAAAACCACCGTTGCCGCCATCTGGCGCAGATGCATCCAGCGTGCCACTGATGTTGGCGGTGCCAGCGGCCATGCCGCCTAAAATAACAATGCTGCCCTCGCGATTTTCTACGGTGCGCGCTTCAATGACGCCGGTGTTGTTGACCACGCTGGCCAACAACGTGTTTTTCGCACCAGCGTTCATGATGACCATGCCGCCGTTGGCTTTTACCAAGCCACCGTTTTCAGCCAAGGTGTTCAACACGCTCTCGTCCACTTGCATGGATACCAGGCTGTGGTCTTGAAAGGTTAGAGTGGCGGCACTTGCGCCACCTAAAACCACTGCCCCTTTAGGTGCGTTGATAATGCCTTCATTGCTGACGGTTTGTCCTAGAAGCGCGACATAGCCACCCTCCGTGGTTTGAATGGTGCCTTGATTGACGATGTTGCCTGCGCCCGTACCTGAAAACAACCGCGCATTGCTGCCCATGCTTGCGTCGTTTATGTCCAAGGTAGAGGCAACCAAGCTGCCGACATCAACTTGTGCGTCCTGCCCAAACAAAATACCGTTGGGATTTATAAGGTAGACCTGACCGTTGGCGTTGACCTTGCCAAGAATTTGCGAGCCATTGATGTCAGCGATGCGGTTGACTGCAATGGCGCTGCTACTGGGCTGAGCAAAGTTAACCGTCTCGTGGGCGGCTACATCAAAGCTTTTCCATGACAGTGACAGGTTTTGCGTGGCTTGCTGGATGGTGGTGGTGGCACCCGATGTTGCAATGTGGCCCACACCACTCACGACTAGGCCGTCAAGGGGCGCTGCAGGCGTCAGTGCCGCGTACAGCGTGAGGGACGGCGCGATGACAAACTTCAACTTGCGACTGGAACTCTTGCCGCGGCCAGACCCCGATTCGGCAATCGCGACCCAAGCTGCCAACACATGGCTCCAAACAAGTCTGTAAATATGATTCATTATTTTTTATATATCGCTGAATCGCCCTATCGATGTGCGACTTGAGCGGTTCACCAAGTCTTTTTTGTAAAAGCTTGGGAATGAAAATTAAAAAAGCCTAACGTTGTCCAAGGCAAAAAAAAACTTGAAAGTCTTCATCATTGGTGTTGAAGAAATTTGCTTGTAAGTTGGTAGCTGCTTGATTGCCTGATGCGTTCCATGAAGTTCTTGGCAGCGTTTGTGCAAATAAATATATTAATCAAGACCCCATACACGTAAATGTACCCTGCCTGCTGTGTGGAAATCTATTTTGTCCACAACAAAACACCAAATATTAAAAATATAAATATTAAATAGCTACATAAAATACACATAGTCATTATTAAATACAACTTAATGTTAACTATTTATTCTTATGATATTTTTATCATTTAAAGATATAAAAACAATCAGAAACTTGCATAAAGGGCGCAATACGCAATGCACGCGCATGGCTGTTGACGTGGGTTACCACGCCATTGGCCGCGCCGTCTTGGGCGTCGCCTATTCGCGCTGACTCGTGTGAGTAGACGGCGCAAGGCACGTCGATTGCATCAAGCAGGGTCAGCGCCACAATGCCGGCGTCATCCTTGCCGCCACCTGCATCATTAAAAAATACAAGCCGTGGTTTGACACCTAGGTCGAGCACAAACTTGGCTGCCGAAGCGCCGCCATGAGAGCCAGACACCACCACCTGACCTTCAGCTGATAGGTCAATGAGCGCAATGGAGTCAAGGCGTATGTGTGACATCAAATTTCATCCATAAAGCGCCTACTGCGGCGAAACCTTTCAACACGCAAGGCTGTGACTAACTACACGCTGAGCCTAACAGCGTTGATCAGTGCATGATACAAACAAGTACCAGTTGTCTGATGCTGATTTGATGGTGCCCGAGATGGCTGCTACATGTTGCAACTCGCCACATGCCACATGCCACATGAAAGCAGCGTTTGCACACTACATTTCTTGGGGAGAAATTCAATGGACAACAATCCATTTGAGCATGTACCGCACTTACAAGAGCGCCTCATACCGATCGCTGAGTCCAAGGTGCGCGTCACGCCTCAAGTGTTGGCGCAATGGGATGTGCGTGTTCGTGCGATGGGCGGCACCGATGGCTGGTGTATCTCAGAGAACGAGCGCGAGGCGTCGCGGTGCGCCACGTTAGAGGCCATCAAGCTTGATCAAGACGTATGGGTGTTTGCCTATGGCTCACTGATGTGGGACCCAGCCATTTACTTCGCAGAAGTGAGACACGCCCAACTGACGGGCTATCGGCGTGTGTTTAACTACCAAATTATGTCTGGCAGGGGTACGCCAGAGCAGCCAGGCTTGGTGCTGTCCATCATGCCCAGCACAGCGCATGTGTGCCAAGGTCTGGCGTTTCGCATTGCGCCCGACCAAGTCGAGCAAGAAACCACACTCTTGTGGCGGCGAGAAATGTTAAGGGGTGGCTACTGTCCAATGTTATTGACACTGCACACACCGCAAGGTGATGTGAAAGGCCTTGTGTTTGCGGGCAACCCAGCGCACAGCACCTACGTACAAGACCTAAGCCTAGACGAGACCGCCGCAGTGGTGGCTTGTGCCGGCGGCTACTTGGGACCCAACCGCGACTACCTCAACCAGCTAGACGAGCAACTGTGCGCCCTGGGCATTCAAGACGACTACATTCTCGGCTTGAGCCAGCGTGTGGCTTGCCTGTGAGATTTGTAAGTGCTTAATGCCACTTTGTGTGCCACACCGATAAAGCTGTACAGACACCATAGACAACCATGGCAACGCCTATCAGTGCGAACATGTCCTGGGCATCTGCGCCGTGCTTCAACAGCCACCACCCACCCACAGCCACGATACACAAACGCAATGTAGCAACCAAAACGGGGCCTGCCAACTTGCCAGCACCCTGCGCCGCAAAGTACAAAGCCAAGCCTGCGCCAAAGAAAATATACACAGGGCCCACCCACTGAAAGTAAGAAGCTGCAACGCCAAGTGTGACGGGGTCATCCGTGAATAACCCACTCCACAGGTTGGGCCACAGCGCCACCGTAAAACCTATAGGGGCCAAAATAAGCATCGCCAAAGCCGCGCCCGTCCATGCAACGCGCCGCGCACGCGCGACCAAACCAGCACCCAACGCCATGCCTACCAGCGGTGCGGCACTCACGCCAATCGCAAAGGTAATAGGCACCAGCAAAAACTCCAAGCGTGAACCAATACCGTAACCAGCTAATGCCTCAGTACCAAAGCCAGCAACCAGCCGCGTGACGATCAACACGTACAACACATTTTGAATGGAAGACAACGACCCCAAGCCGCCAATTTTCAAAATCGCTTGAAAGTAAGGCCACGCCAACTTGGTTCGTGGTGCCAGCCTTAGGGGGGCCTGAGCGCGCGTGAGCCGCCAGCCTAGAAATACAGCCCCACCCGCATAAGCCAATGCCAATCCACTTGCCACACCGGCCATGCCCAAACGTGGAAATGGCCCCCAACCCAAGCCTAAAGCGCCACTGAGCAGCACTTGAACCACCGCTATCACCATCAACGTGGCCGATGGTGTGCGCATATCGCCTGTGGCGCGCAACACAGAGGCAAAACCATTGGTTAGCCAAATCCCAGTGCACCCGCCAAAAGCAACATAGGCATAGCCCACAGCCGACTCCACCGCATCGGCTTGACCACCCAGCATATTTAAAAAGGAACCTATACCCAGCGTCAACAAGACAGTAAACAACAACCCAAAGGACAAACACAACACACAACCATGCCAAGCCAGTGCCTGCGCTCTAGCTGTGTCTTGGGCGCCCATGGCTCGGCTGATCGTTGCACTGATCCCCCCGCCAATACCGCCGGCTGAAAGCATGTGCTGCAGCATGACGACAGGAAATACCAGCGCCATACCCGCCAAAGGCACAGTACCAAGGTGACCCACGTATATGGTCTCGGCGATCGTGACCGCAGCCGTTGCCAGCATGGCGATCATGTTGGGCCAACTCATGCGCAACATGGTCGGCAAAATAGGCCCGCTGTTGAGCAGGTGTTGAGGTGTCATTGGCAATCTTAGAAAGCGACAGGCTGGTGTGAATCCAGTAAAAAATGCTTTTTTTATACCTAGCAGTTGTATAAAAACCCACACCATTTGACTTGTAGATTCCAACCAAGCGTGTCCCCCAGTTGCAGCTGCGGTCTGGTGGCCGCTGTAGCAGCCCTGCCATGTATGGTTTACACCACACGCTGGTGAAGTTTGGCTCAGCTGGCGGGGTCTTTCTCATCAGCCAAGGTGCGCATGAAAGCCCACATAGCGCTGTCGTCTGCCTGCGCCAAACCTTGCGTCAGCGCTTGTGCAAACGCGACTTGCGCCGACATGCCCATCTCTGACGCATAGCCAACAGCCCTACCAGCGGCAACCGCCAAAGCCGTGTCTTTGGCCAGCAAACCCATGTGCGCCAGCGTTGCACTGTCGCCATTCAACACGCGGTGTAAACGTTCAGAGGCAATCCAACTTTGTCCACTTGACTGCTCTATCACCGCCAACGTGCGCCTAGGGTCCAAAGCCATTTTTTCCGCCATGGTCATCACTTGTGCGGCGGCAACCAGATGGATACCCGCCAACAAGTTATTGACCAATTTTGTTTTGGCGCCATCGCCCACCACGTCGCCCAAATCAAACACGGGGTTTGCCAAGCGTTGCAGTACAGGCCACCAAGCGTGGCGCGTTGGCCCGGCCACCATCAGGCTCATGGTCCCCTTTGCGGCACGAACAGGCCCGCCCGACATGGGCGCGTCAATCAAGTGCACACCTTGCTCACCCAGCTGACGCGCAAAGCCACACACGTCATCCGGGCTCAAAGTCGGTGTGAGCAACACCGTTTGCTGGGACTTCATCGCAGGCGCAGCCCCTTGGTCGCCCCACAGCACATCACGGCAATCGTCAGCGTTGACCACGCACACCACCAACAACCCGCCAGCGGGCAAGGCCCCAACAACCGCGGCGGGGCTGTCTACAGCGACAGCGCCCAAGGCCTGCGCTTGTGCGGTTCGAACGGGGTCTATGTCGTGCACGACAGCTGGGCCGCCTAGTGCACGCCAGCGTGTCAGCATGCCCAACCCCATATTGCCAACGCCAATAAAACCGATGTGGGGCAATGGGTCGAGGGCTAGCCAGTCGTGTGGCACGTGTGGTTCATTCATACATGGTGGTCGGTTAGATGGTTGTTCAACAGGATGGGGCTGCGGCGTCAGATCAATCGATGCGGCGTTATCCCCCAGCGCTACGCCACAGTATGAACTGGCAAGAAGCGAATCTTGATATTGGGCAAGAGGTTAAAACAACCAGTTCAGCCCTGCATGAGAAGGTCAAAACGCTCTGAACAAGGAGGTCTCGTACAACTTGATTCACTGCCTGTTTTATCAAAACCCTCAAATGCACGGCTGCGAACCAAATTTGAAGAGCCTTGCGGTGGTGGGACAAACCGGGCTTGAGGCGACTTTGCCGGGTTGGTGCCGCATGACGCAGTCAGGAAACCAAAGCAAAAGCCGGTACCGGTGGGAACCTAAGTCGGCCTCAAGTCTTGCTAAGCAGGTTTGAGGTCTTTGTATTGGCGGAAGAGGTGAGATTCGAACTCACGGTCCCTTGCGGGACGCCGGTTTTCAAGACCGGTGCAATCGACCACTCTGCCACTCTTCCGTCGATTTATCGCTTACAACAGGGCTGTATTGCACAGCCATGCTTTTGAGCAAGCAAGTCATTATTCTAACCAACTAAAAGCCATGTTTTGCTACGCGCTCAAGAATAAGCTTTGCAAGTCGCTCAGGAAGTCAAAACCGAGTGTGGTTGGCGCGATGTGGTTACCGGTTCGGCTGATCAAGCCTTTGGCCTGTGCCGTCTCTAGTGCGGCTTGTATGCGGCTCACCGACAAGCCTGTCCGCTCTGCGTACAGGCTGAGGTCAAAACCACTGCGCAAGCGCAGCGCGTTGAGCATGAACTCAAAGCTCAACTCACCCAGGGCCACGTCTGTGCTGGACGATAAGGCCCTGCCCTGCATGGCGGCTTGCATGTAGCGGCGCGGATCGCGCAAGCGGACTTGCCGGGTGACGCGGTGGGCAAAGGTGAGCTTGCTGTGCGCACCAGCGCCAATGCCCAAGTAATCGCCAAACTGCCAATAATTGGTGTTGTGCCAGCAGCCGTGATCGGCTTGGGCGTAAGCCGATACCTCATAACGCTCAAAGCCGTTGGCGGTGGTGCGCTCGGTAATGAGGTCTAGCATGGCGTAGGCGTCGTCGTCCTCTGGGAGTACTGGCGGCTTAACAGCAAACAAGGTGTTGGGTTCTATGGTGAGGTGGTACAGCGAAATATGTGGCACACCTAGGCCCAGTGCGGTGTCTATGTCACGTGTACATTCAGCCAGCGTTTGGCCAGGCAAGGCGTACATGATGTCAACGTTGCAGGTGTCAAACGCCTGCACCGCCTCGGCAACGGCGGCCAAGGCTTGCGCGCCATCATGCACGCGGCCAATGCGTTGCAACGCGTCATCGGAGAAGCTTTGCACGCCCACCGATAACCGGGTAACGCCAGCGGCCCTAAATGCTTTAAAGCGCTCGCGCTCGAAGGTGCCTGGGTTGGCTTCCATGGTGATTTCGCAATCAGCAGAAAGCTTTAAACGGGCGCGAATTTGCCCCAATAAATCGCCAATGACCTCAGGCGCAAACAAGCTGGGCGTGCCGCCCCCTATAAATATGCTGTGCACCGTGCGTCCCCACACCAATGGCAAAGAAGCCTCTAAGTCGGCCATCACGGCTGCCACATAGGCGCGCTCAGGCAACGCTTGGGCTTGGTCTGGTGCCCACTCATGGGAGTTAAAGTCGCAATATGGGCATTTGCGCAGACACCACGGTATGTGCACGTACAAAGCCAATGGCGGCAGCGCTGCCATTTGCAACAAACCCGGGCGCATCATATGCACCACGTCTGGACTGGCAACGCCGACTTGGCCATTGCTCTGGATCTCAATCACCATAGGTACGAACTGTGAGTGGCTGCTGTTTAGACAGCGGTTGGGTGAGGTCTTGGTTAAGGCCCAAGCCATCGCTGGCGAATCAAGCCAAGCATAATCTGACTGGCTTTGCCTCTATGGCTGTTGGCGTTTTTAACCTCAACTGGCAACTGGGCAAAAGTCTGCTCAAACTCTGGCAACCACATCACGGGGTCGAATCCAAAGCCATTGTCACCAATGGGCTCATGCGTAATGAGACCAGCGGCACGGCCAGCCGCAATGAGTGGCTCGGGGTCTGTGGCGCTGCGCACAGCGACCAACGTGCTCACCAAGGCTGCGCGCCTGTCGTCAATGCCTGCCATTTGTTCTAGCAGGGCCACCACGTTGTTGTCATCGCTTTTGGCATAGCCAAACAGCGTGGCGTAGTAAGCGGTGTCCACGCCTGGTCGCCCGCCAAAGGCTTCCACACACAAGCCTGCATCGTCTGCGATGGCAGGAAGCCCAGTGTGCAAAGCGGCGTTGCGCGCTTTGGCCAAAGCGTTTTCTACAAACGTGCAATGTGGCTCAGGGGCCTCTGGTACACCCAGCTCACCTTGCGCCACCAGTTCTACGCCCAAGGGGGCAAACAAGGCTTGCAGCTCGGCCAGTTTGCCCGCATTGTTAGAAGCCAATACCAGTTTCATGGCACGTGACCTATTGTTTGGTTGCGCCAGCAACTGGGACGGCCAAGGCCGCTTGTTGCATGGTGACCAGCTCGGCAATGCCCTTGTCAGCCAGGTCTAGCAGCTGGCCCATTTCTGCGCGTGAAAATGCCGCGCCTTCTGCCGTGCCCTGCACTTCTACAAAATGGCCTGCACCTGTCATGACGACGTTCATGTCTGTATCGCAGGCTGAGTCCTCGGTGTATTCCAAGTCCAGCAGTGGCGTACCGTCCACAATGCCTACCGAAATAGCGGCAATTGGTTCACGAATGGGGCTGACTGTCAGCACGCCGCTGGTCAGCAGGGACGCTACAGCGTCGCACGCAGCGACGTAGGCACCAGTAATGGCGGCCGTGCGGGTACCGCCATCGGCTTGCAGCACATCGCAGTCAAGCGTGATGGTGCGCTCGCCCAGCGCTTTCAAGTCAAACACCGCGCGCAGCGAGCGACCAATCAGACGTTGGATTTCTTGTGTACGACCACTTTGTTTGCCTTTGGCGGCCTCGCGAGCGCTGCGGGTATGGGTGGCGCGCGGCAGCATGCCGTATTCGGCGGTCACCCAGCCTTCACCACTGCCTTTTTTGTGCGGCGGCACGCGCTCTTCTACTGAGGCCGTGCACAACACGCGGGTCTGGCCAAATTCAATCAGCACAGAGCCCTCGGCATGCACCGTAAATTGGCGGGTAATAGTGACGGGGCGCAGCGCATCTGCGGCCCGGTTGGCATTGCGTAGGTAGCTCATAAACACACTCATTGGGTTGCTAGGTAGCCTGTGATCATGTCATATCTTTGGACGCACGCCAGCCTGCGATAATGTAGGGCTTAGCAAATTTGCGGCTTCACCACCGCGCATCCAAGCCATGACCGTTTACAGCATGACAGGCTACGCAAGCAGCCAATCCCCCCCTAGCGATGCCAGCCCTGTGGCACTTGGCATGGAGATTCGCTCGGTCAATAGCCGCTTTCTAGATTTAAGCTTTCGTCTCAGCGACGAACTGCGCGCCAGCGAGCCCGCCCTGCGCGAAGCCCTGACCAAGCGTCTCAAGCGTGGCAAAGTTGAGGTGCGCGCTTGGCTTGAGCGCAGCCACAGCACTGTGGCACGTGTCCCAGAGCGCGCTGAATTGCAACGCTTGCTGGACGCGCAAAACACCATTCAGTCGGTGCTGCCAAACGCTGCGTCGCTCAGCGTCTCCAGCATCATGCAAATGGCAGGTGGCACAGAGCACAACAACGCCGATTTACCCCAGCGTGTACAAACCATGCTGCTAGCCGCTGCGAACGGCTTGGTTGAGGCCCGCGCTCAAGAAGGCTCACGGCTCAGCGCCATGATCACTGGTAGAACTGGCGAATTAAGAGCCTTGGTCAAACAAGCCACCCCGCTGGTGCCTGAATTGGTCGAGCTGCAGCGCCAAAAGTTTTTAGATCGGTGGCAAGCCGCTTTGGGCGACGCCAATGCCAGCGCAGATGAGTCTAGCCTGCAAGCCGCGCGTGACAGGGCTTTAAGCGAAGCCACTGCCTTTGCCATTCGCATAGATGTGGCCGAAGAAATCAACCGCTTAGACGCGCATCTTGACGAGATCGATAGGCTGATGGCCACAGGTGGCGAATTGGGCAAACGCTTGGACTTTCTCATTCAAGAGCTACACCGTGAAGCCAACACCTTGGGCTCCAAGTCCTCTAGCCTGACGCTGACCCGCATCTCAGTCGACATGAAGGTACTGATTGAGCAAATGCGCGAACAAGTGCAAAACATTGAATAATTCCACCATGACCAGCACCACCACCTATCCCGGCAACCTTTTTGTCGTCGCTGCGCCCAGCGGCACAGGCAAGTCCAGCTTAGTCAAAGCACTGATGGAGTTGGACTCTCGCGTCAGCCCAAGCGTGTCGCACACCACCCGCGCGCCCCGTGGGCAAGAGAAAGCTGGACGTGAGTACCATTTTGTAGACGATGCCTCTTTCGAGGCCATGGTGAGTCAAGACGAGTTTTTGGAGTGGGCCTTGGTGCACAGCAACAGCTATGGCACCTCACGAAAAGCCATTGACGAGCAAATCGCCAAAGGCTTGGATGTGGTGCTTGAAATTGACTATCAAGGCGCGTTGCAAGTCAAAGATTTGTATGCCAACGCGGTGTTGATATTCATACTGCCGCCCAGTTGGGACGAGTTGCGCTCCCGTCTTGAGCGTAGAGCTGAAGACTCAACCGATGTGATTGAACTGCGCCTTGCAAATGCCCGCATTGAGATTGACCAAGCCCAACACTTTGACTACGTTATAATCAACGAGCTATTCGAGCGTGCGCTGTTCGATCTGAAAGCCATCGTCCATGCCCACCGTCTCAAGTTTGTCGCCCAGCGCCGCTTGCGTGAGGAAACCTTTGCTGGTCTGGGCCTGACCGACTGAAATATGACACCTCTTGAAGTGTCACTTTCAACGAACCGCACCGTTTTTTTGTTTGATTTGTCTGGATTGGAGTCCAACCATGGCCCGCATTACCGTTGAAGACTGTTTGGAGAAAATCCCAAACCGCTTCCAACTTGTTTTGGTAGCAACCTACCGCGCTCGTATGTTGAGCCAAGGTCACGCACCAAAAGTTGACAGTAAAAACAAACCAGCCGTAACCGCTTTGCGCGAAATTGCAGCTGGCGAAATTGGCTTGGAAATGCTTCGTAAAGTGCCTATTTAAGCAGTCGCTTCAATGGCATGTGCTTGTATGACCACTAGCACCATTCAACACCCGCCCAGTCATACTGCCGGGTGTTTTTTGTTGCCCCGTTGTGCCGCAAGGCGTTCTAAAAGTAACCCATGCGCCCTCAAATCGCCGCGCAAAGCGCTACAGTATGGGGTATGGGTCGAATCGAAAAAGCCAGCGCCGTTAGCGCAATGTCCAAACAGGGGCCGGGGTCAGCCGCGCACAGCGCAGCAGCGGCCAGTTTTGCTGCGCTCTTAAGCAAACTCGATTACTTAAGCGAGTCTGATATTGAAGACATTCGCAAAGCCTATAAATTTGCCGACGAAGCCCACTTAGGCCAAATGCGCCACAGCGGCGCGCCTTACATCACCCACCCTATTTCTGTGGCGGGCTTGTGCGCGGAATGGAAGCTCGACGCCCAAGCGCTGATGGCCGCTTTGATGCACGACGTGCTCGAAGACAGCGGCATTACCAAAATTGAAATGGCTGAGAGATTTGGTGTGACTGTGGCCGATCTGGTCGACGGCTTGACCAAGCTGGAAAGGTTAGAGTTCGACAACCGTGAAGATAACCAAGCCGAATCTTTTAGAAAAATGCTGTTGGCCATGGCGCGCGATGTACGCGTCATACTCATCAAGCTGGCAGACCGCCTGCACAACATGCGCACCATGGGTGACATGCCTCGCGATAAATGGGGCCGCATATCACGTGAAACCGCTGATATTTACGCGCCCATTGCGCACCGTCTCGGCCTCAACGTGACCTACCGTGAGTTGCAAGACCTGTCATTTAGGTTCTTACATCCTTGGCGCTACCAAACGCTGAGCAAAGCCGTAGCCAGCGCGCGCAGGCGACGCAACAATTTGGTTGAGCGCGTTAAAGAGGAGGTTTTAAACGGCTTGGCCAATCACAACCTGTACGCCGATGTGCAGGGGCGAGAAAAAACGCTGTACTCCATTTACGAAAAAATGACTGAGAAACGCCTCACCTTTTCTCAAGTGAGTGACTTATACGGCTTTCGCGTGATTCTTCCCAAGTTGGCTGACTGTTACACCTCGTTGGGTTTGTTGCACCAGCTGTACAAACCAGTACCAGGGCGTTTTAAAGACTACATTGCCATCCCAAAGCTCAACGGCTACCAGTCGCTGCACACCACACTGGTGGGGCCTGCAGGCATCAACATTGAAATTCAATTTCGCACCACAGACATGGATGTGGTGGCCGAGCCAGGCGTGGCCGCGCACTGGCTGTACAAGGCAGACGACCCCACCAGTGAGCACAGCCAAAAACTAGGTGCACAGTGGGTGCAGTCGCTGTTAGACATCCAACAAGAAACCCGAGATGCAGCTGAGTTTTGGGACCATATCAAAATTGACTTGTTTCCAGACTCCGTGTATGTGTTCACACCCAAAGGCAAAATTTTGTCTATGCCCAAAGGCGCCACATTGGTGGACTTTGCGTTTGCCATTCACAGCGACGTCGGGCAACACGCCGTAGCTGCCACCGTAAACGGCGAGCCAGCGCCGCTGCGCTCAGAACTGCAAAACGGCGATGTCATTGAAATCGAGACAGCCAGCATGTCCCAGCCCAACCCAGCGTGGCTGAGCTTTGTGCAAACCGGACGTGCACGGTCAAAGATTCGCAATCATTTGAAACAAATGGAAGAGGACCAGTCGCGCGTGTTGGGTGAGCGCATGCTGCGACAAGCCTTGCGCGCCGAGGGTATTGCGCAATTGCCAGAAGATACAGAGACCTACACCAAACTGTGGGAAAAAGTATTGCGCTTTACGGGCAACAAAACACGCGACGACCTGATGGCAGATATCGGATTGGGCAGACGTATCGCAAGTATGGTGGCTAAAAAAACCACTGCCTTGCTGATCGAACTGGGTTCACGCCCGGACATGCTGCTTATCACCAATGTGCGGTTTACTCAACCCACCAACGAGACTGTTAGCCAAGGTGTGTTGACTTTAGACGGCAGCGAAGGCGCAACTGTCCAGTACGCACACTGCTGCAGCCCCATTCCAGGCGATAAAATCGTCGGCTACTTGGGCCGTGGGGAAGGCTTGGCCGTTCATACCGATGAATGCCCAACCGGTAAGCGACTACTTCAGCGCGACAAAGAGCGCTTCTTACAAGTCGAGTGGGCAGACGAGCCCACCCGGGCATTTGAGTCCAAAGTGTTGGTCACTGTTGACAATGGCAAAGGCATATTGGCACGCGTTGCCGGTGCGCTTACCAGTGCTGAGGCCGATATTACCCACGTGGAGATGGGCTCGGACCGCACACAGGTTGAGTTGCGATTTACTGTTGCGGTGCGCCACCGCCGCCACTTGGCAGACGTGCTGCGCACCGCCAAGCGCACGCCACACGTGCTACGCGCACAACGCGTCAAGCCTAAGCCCCTGTCCTAGATGCTTGTTTAAGTTCGACAACTGCCGCATGACTAAGCCCACTTTGGTCGGTGATGACGCCTCCTTGTCACGTACCCCTTGGCTGCTGTCCCTGCCTGTAGCCATGGGCTATATCCCGCTAGGCATGGTGTTTGGTTTTTTGTTTGTGCAAGCTGGGGGGCCTTGGTGGCTGGCCATCGCCTCTAGTGTGGTGGTGTATGCAGGCGCGGCGCAATTCATGATGGTCCCCATGCTGGCTGCGGGACTGCCCCTGGCCACCATTGCGCTCGCCACAGCTGTCATCAATTTGCGCCACGTGTTCTATGGCCTGTCGTTGCTGGACCGGCTGCCCAAGCCCTGGTCGGCCAAGGCTTATATGGTGTTTGGACTCACTGACGAGACCTATTCGGTACTGACCACCCTACCCGCCCACACCTCCACCCAGCACATGTTGGCTATTACCGCGCTGAACCAAGCATGGTGGGTCGCGGGCTCAGCTGTAGGCGCACTTGTTGGCGCACGAGCTCAGGTTCAATTGGTTGGTTTGGACTTTGCGCTGGGTGCTTTGTTTGCCGTACTCGCGGTTGAGCAGTGGCGCTCAAGCAGCAACAGCCACGCACTGTGGACAGCTCTGGCCTCCTATGCACTGGCCTTGTGGCTGGTGCCGCAACAGGCGCTGTTGGTTGCCATAGCGTTGTCGGTGGCGGTGGGCTTGTGGCTGCAACGTGTGCCCAAACCTTCTCAAACACGCGCCCAATCACCGACCGACAAGGACATCCTATGAACAACTGGGGCTACGTCATCAGTGCCATCGCCATCATGGGATTGGTAACGTTTGGCCTGAGGGCTGCGCCGTTTTTGGCTGCAAAATGGCTACAGCAACACACATTGGTATTGCGCTTGAGACGTTTTTTACCGCTGGCCATCATGGTCTTGCTTACAGTGCACACATTGGCTGGCAACGCCCAGTCACACACGAACGGACCTTGGCCCGAATTGGCCGCAGGCTGCACGGTGGTTGTCGCCCAGTTATGGCGCAAGCACGCCCTGCTCAGCATTGTCTTGGGTGTGTTCGTTTATGTGGCTTTTAGAAACCAGTGGGTGCCCCTGGCTTAGCCGTAGTGCACACTCTCAACCAACAGCACTTGCACCCCTGTGGGTGTGTGGACACGCACCTCGTCGCCAACATGGGCACGCAACAGGGCTGTGGCGACAGGTGAGACCCAACTGATTTGCCCTTGGTCGTGCTGCACTTCATCCACACCAACTATGTGCACATGAACCTGTTCGCCGTCGCGTTGGCTGTACGTGACATGCGCCCCAAAAAACACTTGCTCAACGCCTTGGTTGCGCGTCGCATCCACCACCTCAGCTACCGTCAAGCGCTTGGTTAAAAACCGCAAACGCCTGTCGATTTCGCGCAGGCGCTTTTTGCCGTAAATGTAGTCCCCATTTTCTGATCGGTCACCGTTTTTGGCTGCCCAATGCACCGCGTCAACCACCAATGGGCGCTCGACGTCAATCAGCTGCATCAGCTCAGCGCGCAGGCGTGCTTCGCCAACTGCGGTGATGTAGTTTTTAGGTGGCGCGCTAGGCTCGCCGGCTTGCACGCCAGCGCCACCATGCGATAGCTCATCCTCATCCTCATCAAGGTTATCTGGGTCGAAAGCGAGTGACTCTTGGTCTGACATGCTGGTCCTTACAGGCTTGTGCTGCAGTCATTTCAGTTGCGCACTGAAAATGCAACGCAAAAAGGGTCACAAATTGCTTTGTGACCCTTCTTTTGAACTCTAATGAGTTGGTGCGGCTGGCAGGATTCGAACCCACGACCCCTTGGTTCGTAGCCAAGTACTCTATCCAACTGAGCTACAGCCGCTGAGCCTCATATTCTAGCACCTGATATTTGACAATGCCACAGTTGCGTTAAATTATTTACAAATAGATGCAGGCATGCGGACATAGCAACGGCCAGACAAGTCACATTTAAAACTGTGCATGCAGCAGCCTGTTTACAACGACATAAAATAACAGGCTGCACACTAGTAGACGCTGGCCCGCAACGCACAGGACTCACACCATGGCACGTACGCTTTACGACAAAATTTGGGACGAACACGTCGTCCATTCCGAAGAAGACGGTACCGCCGTTCTATATATAGACCGGCATTTGGTACATGAGGTCACCAGCCCCCAGGCTTTTGAAGGCTTGCGCCAAGCTGGGCGCAAGCTGTGGCGCGCCTCTTCAATTGTGGCCACTGCCGACCACAACACGCCGACCCAAGGTTGGGAGCAGGGCTACGACGGCATTACAGACCCGGTCTCAAGAGAACAAATCGTCACGCTAGACAGCAACATTGCCGCATTTGGTGCGGCGGCCTATTTTCCATTTTTAAGCAAGCAACAGGGCATTGTTCACGTGATGGGCCCAGAGCAAGGCGCAACCTTACCGGGCATGACCGTGGTGTGTGGCGACTCACACACCTCTACCCACGGGGCTTTTGGCGCGTTGGCGCACGGCATTGGTACCAGCGAGGTTGAGCATGTCATGGCCACCCAAACGCTGCTCGCTAAGAAAGCCAACAACATGCTGGTGCGCGTGGACGGTCAGTTGCCTGCGGGCTGTACGGCTAAAGATGTGGTGCTGGCCATCATTGGTCGAATTGGCACCGCTGGCGGCACGGGCTACACAATTGAGTTTGGCGGACAGACCATCCAAGAGTTGTCCATGGAAGGCCGTATGACGGTGTGCAACATGGCCATTGAAGCTGGCGCGCGCGCAGGCTTGGTAGCGGTAGATGACAAAACCATAGCCTACGTCAAGGGGCGCCCTTTTGCGCCAACCGGTGCCGAGTGGGATCAAGCAACGGTTTACTGGCGAGGCTTGCACTCAGATGCCGATGCCAAGTTTGACCATACTGTGGTGCTGCAAGCTGCCCACATCGTGCCGCAAGTCACTTGGGGTACATCGCCTGAAATGGTCACAGGTATTGATGGCTTTGTGCCAGATCCTGACACCATCAAAGACCCCAGCCAACGCGATGCCACAGAACGCGCACTCACCTACATGGGCTTGTCGCCCGGTAAGGCCATTGCAGACATTTTTGTAGACAAGGTTTTTATTGGTTCGTGCACCAACAGCCGCATTGAAGATATGCGCGCCGCCGCCGCCGTGGTCAAAAAGCTGGGCAAACGCGTTGCCAGCAACGTCATTGTTGCCATGGTTGTGCCTGGCTCTGGCTTGGTAAAAGTTCAAGCCGAACAAGAAGGCCTGCATCATATTTTCAAGGCCGCGGGTTTTGAATGGCGCGAGCCAGGTTGCTCCATGTGCTTGGCCATGAACGCCGACCGCCTAGAGCCCGGCGAGCGCTGCGCATCCACAAGCAACCGCAACTTTGAGGGCCGCCAAGGCGCACAAGGACGCACCCATTTGGTCAGCCCCGCCATGGCCGCCGCCGCCGCCGTACATGGCCATTTTGTTGATGTGCGCGGCCTCGCGTAAGCCAAGCAATACAGGAATTCAGCCATGCAACAATTTACATTACACACGGGCTTGGTCGCCCCTATTGACCGAGAGAATGTGGACACCGACGCCATCATTCCCAAACAGTTTTTAAAATCCATTCGGAAAACCGGCTTTGGCCCTAATTTATTTGACGAATGGCGCTACCTAGACCCAGGCTTTCCTGGGCAAGACCCCGGCAGCCGCAGACCCAACCCTGACTTTGTACTCAACCAGTCTCGCTACGCAGGTGCTTCTGTGCTGCTGGCGCGTAAAAATTTTGGCTGCGGCTCTTCGCGTGAGCATGCGCCTTGGGCTATAGATCAATATGGCTTTAGGGCCATCATTGCGCCTAGCTTTGCAGATATCTTTTTTAACAACTGCTACAAGAATGGCTTGCTACCCATTCAATTGCCAGAAGCCACAGTTGGCACTTTGTTTGACGAAGTTGCAGCTTTCCCAGGCTACGTGCTCACCATAGACTTGCAGCGCCAAGTGGTGATCAAGCCGCAAGGCGAAGAAATTAAATTTGAGGTGCAGGCATTTCGCAAGCATTGCCTTATCAACGGTTTAGACGATATTGGCCTGACGCTTACGCACGCCGACAAAATCAAAGCCTTTGAATCAAGACGATTGCTTGAAAAGCCTTGGTTGGCCCATAGCTCGCCTACTCCCAACGCTTAACGCGCAACAGTTTTTAGACACACAACACATACACCCATGAAAATTGCAGTACTGCCAGGCGACGGCATAGGCCCAGAAATTATTGACCAAGCTGTCAAAGTGCTACGAGCCACCGGCTTGCCCTTGGACATGTCGTTTGCCCCTGTGGGCGGCGCTGCCTACGAGCAACATGGCCACCCGCTACCGGACAGCACATTGCAGTTGGCACAAGCCGCAGACGCTATTTTATTTGGCGCTGTAGGTGACTGGAAATACGACACGCTAGACCGCCCTCTGCGCCCGGAACAAGCCATATTGGGTTTGCGCAAGCAGTTGGGCCTATTTGCCAATTTTCGCCCCGCCATTTGCTACGAGCAGTTGGTCGACGCCTCTAGCCTCAAGCCTGAGCTGATTGCTGGCTTAGACATACTCATCATTCGCGAGTTGACCGGCGACATTTACTTTGGCCAGCCGCGTGGACGCCGAACGGCCACGGATGGCCATTTCCCAGGCGCAGAAGAAGCCTTTGACACCATGCGCTACTCACGACCAGAAATTGAGCGTATTGCGCACGTGGCCTTTAAAGCCGCACGCTTGCGCGACAAGCGCTTGACCAGTGTCGACAAATCCAATGTGTTGGAAACTTTTCAATTCTGGAAAGACGTGATGACCGAGGTCGGACAAGCCTACCCAGATGTTGTCTTAGACCACATGTACGTGGACAACGCCGCCATGCAATTGGTAAAAGAGCCCAAAAAATTCGATGTGGTGGTGACAGGCAATATGTTTGGCGACATCTTGTCAGACGAAGCCTCTATGCTCACAGGCTCAATTGGCATGCTGCCCTCAGCATCTCTGGATGTGAACAACAAAGGCTTGTACGAGCCTAGCCATGGCAGTGCACCTGACATTGCAGGCCAAGGTGTTGCGAACCCATTGGCCACCATTTTGAGTGCGGCCATGATGCTTCGCTACTCGTTACACCAAGCGGCTATGGCTGACAAAATCGAAAACGCCGTGAAGGCCGTGCTGACCCAAGGTATGCGCACGCCGGACATCTTCGCACTCGGCACCACCAAAGTGGGGACCACAGAGATGGGTGACGCGGTTGTGAGCGCACTGCTGGCGCAACGCTAAGCAGCCAGCTCTTGACGCGCTAGTTTGAGCACTTGCCAGCCACTGGTAAGTGCCAAACTGGCCATGGCACTGGCGACCAACAAATCTGGCCACGCGCTGCCACTGCTCAACACACCACCGGCAGCCGCCAACACAGCAACGTTGCCGATGGCATCGTTGCGCGAGCACAGCCAGACGCTGCGCATATTGGCATCCCCCTCGCGAAAAGCGTACAGCATCCAAGCCACGCCCACATTGGCGACCAAGGCCACAACGGCAACACTGCCCATGATCAAGGGCTCTGGCACCTCGCCGCGCCACGCTGACCAAACTGCATAAACCAGCACGCCAACGCCGAAGCCCATCATGCACACGCCTTTAAACAGGGCCACGCGTGCTCGCCAGGCGATTGCAGACGCCAGCACCGCCAAGGACATGCCATAGTTCAACGCATCGCCTCCAAAATCAATGGCATCCGCCCACAACGACAACGAGTTGGCACTCAACCCAGCGCGCAGTTCCACAACAAACATCGCCGCATTCACCACCAAAGCGATCCACAGAATAAGTCTGTAACGGGGTAGATTGGTCATGCGTTCAGGAGATGGCGTGTCGTGCGAGCAAAGATGTGCAGCCATGGGCTTGTCCTTTCAATGGGTCAGCAGGCATGGATTCATACCTGGTGCTACCATTTAAAACCCTGTAGTCACTACGGAGTCAAGCGCTTCATATGAAAATTAAAGAACTGGCAATTGCGGCCTACACAGACACGGAGACCATACGGTTTTACGAAAAAAAAGGCTTGATGCCGCACCCCCCACGACTGGCTAACGGCTACCGCGACTACCAAGCAGTGCATCAAGAGCGCTTGCTGTTCATTCGCCATTGCCGCAGTTTGGACATGCCGCTGGCAGATATTCACAGCTTGCTAGACATGACGCAAGCCAATGCATACACCCACTTACACGCCGAGTCATTGGTCAGCAATCACATCGACCGTGTACAGCTCAAAATAACCAGCTTGCAAAGACTGCTTGGCCAGCTTCAAAGCCTGCGCGCAAGTTGCCGTAACGCTTCACCTGACCAAGCATGCGGGGTGTTGCAAGTGCTGGTAGAGGCCGCTCATGGGGAGGCATGCGCATGCCACTCGCCGCTGGCCACTGGTGGCCCCTCCTTGACATGTAAGCCATAACGTCGCGCAGGCCGCTAGAGGCATAACAAACCAATCCGTTGCTCAAACTGTCTGAAGCGCAGGTTGTCGCCAGACTTGGACCATCAGTCACCTTGTTTTATCCTGTATAGACGTAGCGCAAATGCACTACAATTTGTTGCTAAATTGTGCAGTTCACGCTGCAGCTCTGTCGCCAAGCGTTTGCCACGTGCTGGGCAGTGCAAGACAACCAACACCATTGCGACGATAAAAGGCTAACAGCCCCCGCTCGTTGTGCCCAACCCGCCAAACTGGCCGGGCTCTGCAGTATTAACAGTCGGTGCTGGATGGGCACAGGTTTTTTATAAATGTCATTGTTAAAGAGGCGAACAGTCATGAGTCAGTTGGTAGGTTTGATAGGTTGGCGCGGTATGGTGGGCTCGGTGCTCATAGACCGCATGATGGCTGAAGGCGATTTTGAGCTGATAGAACCATTGTTTTTTTCCACCTCCAACGCCGGTGGAACTGCGCCGCCCCAAGCTAAAAACGAAACCAAGCTACAAGACGCTTATGAGATTGCTGCCCTCAAGCGTTGCGAGATCATCATCACAGCCCAAGGCGGTGACTACACCGCCGAGGTATTTCCAAAGTTACGTGCTGCTGGCTGGACTGGCCATTGGATTGACGCAGCGTCCACATTGCGCATGAAAGACGACGCCGTCATCGTCTTAGACCCAGTCAACATGCCCGTCATCAAAAACGCGCTTGGCAATGGCAACACCAACTGGGTAGGCGGCAACTGCACGGTCAGCTGCATGCTGATGGGCGTTGGCGCTTTGTACAAGGCCGGCTTGGTGGAGTGGATGAGCACACAAACCTACCAAGCAGCCTCTGGCGGCGGTGCACAACACATGCGCGAGCTGTTGACGCAGTACGGCACACTGCATGCTGAGGTCAAAGCCTTGTTAGACAACCCCACAAGCGCGATATTAGAAATCGACCGCATGATTGTGGCCAAACAACGCGCTTTAACCAGCGACGAAACAGCGAACTTTACCGTGCCGCTAGGCGGCTCATTGATACCCTGGATTGACAAAGACTTGGGCAATGGCATGTCGAAAGAGGAGTGGAAAGGCATGGCAGAGACCAACAAAATTTTGGGCTTGGGTGAAGGCTTTACCGCACCCGCCATTCCGGTTGATGGTTACTGTGTGCGCGTAGGTGCAATGCGCTCCCACAGCCAAGCACTGACCTTTAAGCTGAACAAAGATGTACCAGTGGCTGACCTAGAGGCCTTGATAGCCGCTGACAACGACTGGGTAAAACTAGTGCCCAACAACCGCGAGGACACCATGCGTGATCTCACGCCTGTGGCTGTGACCGGCACCATGACCATTCCGGTAGGTCGCGTTCGCAAGCTGGCTATGGGGCCTGAATACGTCGGCGCATTCACTGTTGGCGACCAGTTGCTGTGGGGTGCTGCTGAACCGCTGCGCCGTATGTTACGGATATTGCTAGACAACTGAGGCAGTCACTATGGCGCGAGGCTTCAGAAGATCAACAGCTTCTAAAGCCTGTAGCAGCAGCACTCGCGAACTTGGCTTGACTTTCTACATGGTGCTACAGTTTGTATAAGCCGGTTTTATTGATTCACTCGCACATGGAACACCCGATGTCAGCCAATCAACACACATCTCTCTCGCGCTCAAGAATCTCCCTGAAGCTGCGAATCCTGGGTGCGGCCACAGTATGGCTAATCAGCAGCATGAGTTGGGCCGTTGACCTAGGTGGCGCAACGGTTCAGTCTAGCCAAGGCGAGCCCTTGCGGGCACGCATTGAAGTGACTGGCGTGACCGCGGCTGAGCTCGCCAACATTGACATTAAGCCAGCACCACCTGCCAGCTATGCGCAAGCTGGCTTGCAATACCGGGCCAGTTTGGCCGTGATGACTGTGGACATCCGCAGGCGGGCAGACGGTAGCACCTACGTTGATATCAGCACGCGAGACGCGATTGAGCAAGCCAACACAGATTTGCTGTTGACTGTGCGCTGGTCCAGCGGCGTGTTGCAGCGAGAATTCGCTTTGCAACTGTTACCCGCAGCAAACAGTTCCGAGTCGCCTGCTTTGGCAGATGTAACACCTGCAAACGAGCGTGTGCAAAACGGCGATACCGCCAGCGAAATAGTTGATAGATCTTTCAAGACTTTTGGTGAAGGTGTCAGTGCCAATCAAGCACTCATTGCTTTGCAGAGAAACAACACGGCAGCTTTCATACAAGACAACCTAAACCTCATCAGAGCGGGCGCCACGGTCACCTTGCCCAGCGCAGCCCAAGTGCGGGCAGTCGACGCCGGTGAGGCCGACAGACTGGTACAAGCGCAATTGGCGCAATTTCAAGCTTACAAACAACGTTTAGCTGGCAACGCAGCGCCGGCCACTGTCATACAAGACCCAAAAACCGGTAGTGTGCAGCAAGAACAAACCGCAAAACCGGCCGCTGGCGACCGTTTGGAACTCAAGGCTACACAAGACTCAGCCAAAGAACTGGAGGCCATAGCTCAGGCCCAAGCTGCACAAGAAGCCACACAACGTGAGGCTGCTGCACAGCAGCGAATCAACGAGTTGCAAGCGCTTAAAGACGAGTTAACCCCCACCACTGATTCAACATCAGCCGCGCAGGAGGCGGCAACTGCAGCTTCTAACAGCGCAGCCATCACAATGGGCACATCCCTCAAAGAAGTGCCTACTGCCAAGGCGGCTGTAGACCCAACAGCAGTATCAACAACCGCCCAAACAAATGACAGTGCGTCGGACAGCCAATCCACGCAATTGCAAAGCATGGCTGCGCACATTCGCAACCACGCGTTTTGGCAACATCCACAAGTCCAGCACCCACTGTTTTGGCCTATTGCTGCGGCCCTGTTGGCGCTGCTGTTGTGGCTGTTTATACCCAAGCGTAAACGTGCTGAAGTGGCAGGACCTGACAGCGCTGATGGCTATGAGACTGGTCCTGTAGCTGACAACTTTGGCCCAACGGCCAACCCTATTCAAGACGCGACACCCGTCGCAACCAGCTCTGAAGCAGATTCAGATCACAACCATGACGGTGGTGAAGACAGCTTAAGCAAGGCCTATGGCTTGTGGCGCGCTGGATTTCAAGACTTGGCTGTTCACACACTGAACCAAGCCTTGGCATATGACACCGATCGTCCCGATTACTACATGGCACTGCTTGATTTCCACAAACAGCGCGGGGCACAACTGGCCTTTGAAGCAACTGCGCGGGAATTAAAACCCTTGGTCGACTCAGGCTCAGCTGAATGGGCACAATGTTGTGACTGGGGCCGAATTATCGATCCTGACAACGAGCTCTACAACGAGCAAGCTGCATCACCCATTACCAGCATGACGGACTTGCGTGCGTCTGACCTAGACCTCAAAGACAACCGTTGAACCCAACAAGCGCTTTCGCAGATACAGAGCCCACAGGGTCACAACGCATTGCCCTCGGTGTGGCCTACCAAGGCTCGGCGTATTTTGGTTGGCAAAGTCAGGCCGACGGTAATACGGTTCAAGACAAGTTACAGCTTGCCCTAGGGCAATTTACCGCTGGCGAGTCCATAGGCACTGTATGTGCTGGGCGCACAGACTCTGGTGTGCATGGTCTGATGCAAGTGGTGCACTTTGACAGCCACACGTACAGAGACGAGGCATCGTGGGTGCGAGGCACCAACCGCTACTTACCCAAAGACATCGCTGTGCAGTGGGCACGCGTGGTGCCCAAAACATTCCACGCGCGTGGCAGCGCTTTGACCAGGCGCTACGCCTATATCGTGATGGCTGATGGTGTGCGGCCTTGCTTAGATGTGGACCGCGTGGGATGGATTCACCACCCCTTACAAACTGCGCACATGGCCACAGCGGCCCAATACCTGCTGGGCGAGCACGACTTTTCTTCTTTTAGAGCCGCACAATGCCAGTCACCCTCTCCCGTCAAAACCTTGCTCCGTGCCGACCTCACGCACATGGGCGCATACATTCGCCTTGACGTAGAAGGCAATGCATTTTTGCACCATATGATTCGCAACATCATGGGCTGTTTGATTGACATTGGTTTGGGGAGACGCTCGCCGGAATGGATTCAAGAGGTGCTGGCAGCGCGCAACCGCAACGCAGCCTCACCCACCTTCAGCCCCAGCGGACTGTATTTTCTAGGCCCCACATACGACGCGCATTGGGGGCTACCCGAGCGCACACCAGCATTTGACAGCCTACCTCTATGAGCTCTACCCGTATTAAGTTGTGCGGCTTCACGCGTGAAATCGATGTTGAAAACGCCATTGAAGCCGGCGCCGACTTCATTGGCTTTGTGTGCTACGCCAAAAGCCCGCGCTTTGTCACCCCTGAGCGTATTGGGCAACTGGCGGCCATACTGCCGTCGCACATCACACCCGTGCTGTTGTTTGTAAACGCACCTGCCTCTGAGGTAACAGCGGCCTTGGCGCAGGCGCCTGGTGCCGTGCTGCAATTTCACGGGGAAGAAAGCCTGTCCGATTGCGAACGGTTTGGCCAGCCTTTTTGGAAAGTAGCACGTGTTCCTGTGGGTAATGGCGCAGCCGGCTTTGATCTTTTACAATTCAACCAACAGTACCGCCCGGCACAAGCCATTTTGTTAGACGCAAAAATTGATGCTTATGGGGGCGGCGGACATTCTTTTGACTGGACAGCTTTCCCGTGGTCACACCCCGAACTAAACGCAAACCATCGCCTCGTTTTATCTGGTGGACTCAATCCTGCAAATGTGACCGATGGCATTCGCCTCGCTAGGCCTTGGGCCGTTGATGTCAGCTCTGGCATAGAGCAATCAAAAGGCATCAAAGACCGCACGCTGATGCTTGATTTTTACCAAGCCGTTCGCAGCGCTCACACTTAGCCATATGGCCAGTTGCGCCAACCAGCAGCCGTTGCTTTACAGTGGCTCTGTTGAGACGCTGCAAGCACACAGTCAATACGTTTTTCCGATAGAGGCAATCCCATGGACAACTACCAACAACCCGATGCGCGCGGCCATTTTGGCCCATATGGCGGCAGCTTTGTGAGTGAAACCCTCACACACGCCATTGCCGAATTGAAAGACAATTACGCACGCTACCAGCACGACCCAGAGTTTTTGCGTGAGTTCAATTACGAACTGGCCCACTTCGTAGGTCGCCCTAGCCCCATCTACCACGCTGCACGCACCAGCAGTGAGCTTGGTGGCGCACAAATTTACCTGAAGCGCGAGGACTTGAACCACACCGGTGCGCACAAAATCAACAACGTGATTGGCCAAGCCATGCTGGCCAAGCGCATGGGCAAACCCCGTATCATTGCCGAAACCGGTGCCGGCCAACACGGCGTGGCCACAGCTACCATTTGCGCCCGCTACGGGCTTGAATGCGTTGTATACATGGGCAGCGAGGACGTCAAGCGCCAAAGCCCCAATGTGTACCGCATGAAGCTGCTTGGCGCGACAGTCGTACCTGTCGATTCTGGCAGCCGAACCCTAAAAGACGCGTTGAATGAAGCCATGCGTGACTGGGTCACCAACGTTGAAAACACCTTCTACATCATTGGCACTGTGGCGGGCCCACACCCCTACCCCATGATGGTGCGCGATTTTCAAAGCGTCATAGGCAACGAATGCCTAGAGCAAATGCCAGTCATGACCGGCAGACAACCCGATGCAGTCGTCGCCTGCGTGGGCGGGGGCAGCAATGCCATGGGCATTTTTCACCCGTACATCGCGCACGTCAACACGCGCCTCATTGGCGTGGAAGCTGCAGGCGAAGGCTTGGACACAGGCCGACACAGCGCCTCTATCAGCAGAGGTACACCGGGCGTGTTACACGGCAACCGCACCTACTTGCTGCAAGACAGCATGGGGCAAATTACCGAAACACACTCCGTCAGTGCAGGCCTTGACTACCCGGGCGTTGGCCCAGAGCACGCTTACCTTGCAGACATCAAACGGGCAGAATACGTGGGCATTACCGACACAGAGGCATTGGATGCTTTCCATCACCTGTGCCGTGTCGAGGGCATTATTCCAGCGTTGGAATCCAGCCATGCGTTGGCTTACGCCATGAAAATGGCCAAAACCATGTCACCAGACCAAACGATTTTGGTCAACCTATCAGGCCGCGGCGACAAGGACATTGGCACCGTGGCCGACCTCAGCAATGCCGATTTCTTTTGCCGCCCAAGTTGCTCAGGCCAAAGCGTCAAAGGCGGGATTCAGGCAGGCGAACAGGTTGTGGAGTTCAAGTCATGAGTCGCATTCAACCGACCATGGCCGCTTTGGCGGCCAACGGCCAACGCGCGCTGATACCTTACATCACCGCGGGCTTTCCTCAACCAGACATCACACCATCGTTGATGCACGACATGGTCAAAGGTGGGGCTGACATCATTGAACTGGGCGTCCCTTTTTCTGACCCCATGGCCGATGGCCCTGTCATTCAACAAGCAGGCGAGCAAGCTCTGCGCGACGGCATCGGCTTGACCCAAGTCCTGGCCATGGTGAGCGCCTTCAGACAAAACGATGACACCACACCGGTGGTGCTCATGGGCTATGCCAATCCGATTGAGCGCTACGACCACAACCAGGGTGAGAACGCATTTGTGCGCGATGCCAAAGCCGCAGGAGTTGATGGTGTATTGGTCGTGGACTACCCACCTGAAGAATGTGAGGACTTTGCTGCGGCGCTGCGTGCCCAAGACATGGACCTTATATTTTTACTAGCGCCCACGTCTACCGACGAGCGCATGGCCATGGTTGGGCAACTTGCAACTGGCTATGTGTACTATGTGTCGCTTAAAGGCGTTACTGGTGCTGGCCATCTGGATACCGATGCAGTGGCCGCCATGCTGCCGCGTATTCGCAAGCACATCCACATACCAGTGGGGGTAGGCTTTGGTATTCGGGATGCACACACAGCATGCGCCGTCGGCGCTCAAGCAGATGCGGTTGTCATTGGTACGAAAATCATTCAAATTGCGCGAACGTCGCCCAAGGATGAGGTTGGCAGCCATGTGCGGAACTTCCTTAGTGAAATAAGAATTGCCCTCAACGCCTTGGGGCCACGCTAAACTAGCATGTTGGTGGCGCCACCACCGCCCGCAGCTGAGCACCCCCATGTGCCGCAGCTGCTAGGAAACAGGGAATTATCATGTCTTGGTTAGAAAAACTATTACCGCCACGTATCAACCCCACGCTTGCGGCTAACAGGCGCAGCGTTCCAGAGGGTGTGTGGACAAAATGTGGCCAGTGCGACGCGGTGTTGTACAAGTCCGACTTGGAAAAGAACACCTACGTCTGCCCGCATTGCGACCACCACCACCGCATGGGCGCGCGCGCGCGACTGAATACTTTTTTAGACGCCGCAGGCCGTTACGACATTGCGCAGGAAGTTGAGCCCGTCGATGCGCTGAAATTTAAAGACAGCCGCAAGTACGCCGAGCGTTTAAAAGAAGCCAAGAAAAATACTGGCGAAACAGACGCCTTGGTTGTCATGAGCGGCAGCGTGTTGAACATGACCGTGGTGGTTGCCGCGTTCGAGTTTGATTTCATGGGCGGCTCTATGGGCTCGGTGGTCGGCGAGCGCTTTGTGCGCGGCGTCGAACACGCGATTGAACAAAAGTGTCCGTTCATTTGCTTCACTGCCACCGGTGGCGCACGCATGCAAGAAGGTTTGTTGTCGCTGATGCAAATGGCCAAAACGAATGCGTCACTGACGCGCTTGGCCAAAAAGGGATTGCCTTACATCAGCGTGCTGACTGACCCAACCATGGGCGGTGTGAGTGCAGGATTTGCATTCATGGGTGATGTTGTGATTGCCGAGCCAAAAGCCCTGATTGGCTTTGCCGGACCACGGGTGATTGAAAGCACCGTGCGCGTGACCTTGCCTGAAGGTTTCCAGCGAGCCGAATTTTTGCAGAGCAAAGGCGCCGTTGACTTGATTTGCAACCGCCTTGAGTTGCGCCCAACCATTGCAAACCTCCTAGCCATGATGCAGCGACAAAGTGCGGATGCTGTAGGCTGACTTGCCACGCTTGTGGTGCCCACAACCAGTGCCGCGGTTGCTATGCAAGCAAGATCGACGTGCAAGGCAAGTGACAAAAACGTTTGGCTTGGCTAAGCGCTTTGTAGCAACACCATCAGCGCACCAGCGCCGCCATCGCAGCCTCTGGCTTGCACAAAGGCAAGCACTTCTTTCTTTTGGACCAACCACCGCTGGGCCTTCAGTTTAAGCACGGGTGTTTTACCAGGTGAGCCCAAGCCCTTGCCATGAATCACACGCACACAGCGCCAGTCGTTCATAACAGCTTTGCGTAAAAAAACTGACAAGGCTTCTCGCGCTTGGTCACTGCGCAGGCCGTGCAAGTCAACCTGCCCCTGCAACGACCAGTAACCGCCGCGTAATTTACGCAACACATCGTCGCCAATGCCGTTGCGCCTGTAACTCAACGCCTCGTCGGTTTCTAACAAGCTGGTGACATCAAAGTCATCTGACAGCGCCGAGCTCATGACAGTGGCATTGTCTGAATCGCGTTGTTTGGGTCTGGGCTCAACCTGCGCACTCGCGTGCGGTGCACGCCCTGCATCTTTAATAGGGCTTACCTCACCCACCGTGAACTCAAATAAGTGGCGTTCTCGCCTGGCTTGCTCGTGAGCCAGTGCCTGGGCAACGGCTGCCTCTTGGGCAGCACGTACCTGCACACGCAATGCAGTTTGCATCGCTTGCAGATCGGAAAAGGCACGAACTTTCATGAGCGCATTGTGACAAATAACGCGCAGTCATCCATGCCACGCTACAGTAATCCCTGTTCAGCCATGGAGTAAACCGCACCCTGTGACACCACCATATGGTCTAACACGCGCACATCTACCACCCGTAAAGCGTCTTGAAGCGTTTTAGTTAACTGCACGTCCGCCGGTGAAGGCTCTGCACAGCCGCTTGGGTGGTTGTGCGCCAAAATAACAGCGCCTGCGCCGTGGTGAAGGGCCCTTACCAGCACCTCTCGGGGATAGACACTGGTGTGGTTTAACGTACCTTGGAACAGTGTTTCCATGGCCAACAAATGGTGTTTGCTGTCTAAAAACAACACGGCAAAGTGCTCATTGGGCAAGTGTGCCAAATGCAACTGCAAATAATGTTTGACCGCTTGGGGTTGTGTAAAGGTAGGTTTGTCTTGCAAGCTTTGCGCTGTGGCACGTTTGGCCAGCTCGGCTACAGCGCACAACTCTGCCTGTTTAGCCGGGCCTAAACCGTTGACCGCCCTGAGGGCTGCAGGTGAAGCATTGAGCAAGCCGGCCAATCCACCAAACTGTTGCAATATCTGGCTGGCCAAATCAAGCACGTGGGCCTTGGCTGTGCCAGTGCGCAGCAGCAAGGCCAGCAACTCGGTGTCTGACAACGACTGGGCACCCAGCAGCTGTAGTTTTTCACGCGGGCGGCTGTCAATGGGCCAAGCGGTTCGCATGGGTGATCCTATCTATGTGCCGCCTTCCAAGATGGCCAGACACAATTTATGTGGGTTAACCAAGACACCAGCGCCGCCGTGGCTCGCATGTTTCTACAATGGGGTGTAATTATTGATGTCTACTCCGTGACCTGTTATAGCCCCAGATCGGGCAGCAGGTACTCGGGCTCAACCCTGACGGCTCACGCACCCATGTCCAACTCCACAGTCAATCTTATTGAACCCAGCTCGTTTCTCACGCTCCACTACCGCATGTGCGGTGTAGACGGCCAAGACATCATCAGTACCTTTGGCGGCCAACCTGCCACGCTCAGCATGGGCGGTGGCCAACTGTCACCGTCGATTGAACAACACCTCCTCGGTTTGGCTGAAGGGACGCGCACCACGCTGCAGCTGCCAGAAGGCGACGCGTTTGGGCCACGCAACCCCGAGCTGGTGCAATGGGTGGCACGCGCCATGCTGAATGAGCTGGGCGACCCCAATGAGACCTACGCACCGGGTGTGGTGGTGCAGTTCCCCACACCAGATGGCTCTGGCCAATACGCGGGTGCTGTAGTGCAAGTCAGAGAAGATGGCTCAAGCGTGCAGTTTGACTTCAACCACCCCCTAGCTGGTCAGGCCGTGACCTTTGAAGTCAACATCATTGGAGTCATGCAATGAGCGAACCAACCATGACACGCGATGTGGTGTTGGCCCAGCCACGCGGCTTTTGTGCAGGTGTAGACCGAGCCATAGACATCGTTGAGCACGCATTAACCAAATTCGGTGCGCCTATTTATGTACGCCATGAAATTGTGCACAACACCTTTGTTGTGGACGATCTCAAACAAAAGGGGGCCATCTTCATTGAAGACTTAAACGATGTACCACCAGGCGCAACCTTGATTTTTTCGGCCCACGGGGTGAGCAAAGCCATACAAGCACAAGCTCAAGCACGCGGCTTTTCCATATTCGATGCCACTTGCCCACTAGTCACCAAAGTTCATGTGGAAGTGGCCAAGCTGGCCAAAGAAGGCTATGAGTTTTTGATGATTGGCCACAAGGGTCACCCAGAGGTGGAAGGCACCATGGGCCAACTCAACAGCGGCATCCATTTGGTTGAAGACGAGGCAGATGTGGCAACCGTACAACCCGCGCAAACCCACAAACTGGCTGTGGTCACGCAAACCACGTTGAGCGTGGATGACGCGGCCAGCATCATGCGCGCCATCAAGGCACGCTTTCCCTCGGTGCGCGAGCCCAAGCAACAAGACATTTGCTATGCCACACAAAACCGCCAAGATGCCGTCAAGGTAATGGCGGGTAAAGTGGATGTTGTCATTGTGGTGGGCAGTCCCACCAGCTCCAACAGCAACCGTTTGCGCGAATTGGCGCAGCGTTTGGGTACGCCTGCCTACATGGTGGACAACCCCGCCGACTTGAACCCAGAGTGGGTGCATGACTGCCAACGCGTGGGCTTGACAGCCGGTGCATCAGCACCAGAAATACTGGTGCAAGAAGTCATCGCCCGCTTGAAGTTGCTAGGCGCTTTATCCGTGCAAACCATGAACGGCGTTGAAGAGACCATTCAATTCCCAATGCCTAAAGGCTTGCGCCCAGACCATTGAACACACGCCCGATGACCTGCTGCCCAGCCTAGGCCAGCAGGCAGTGGTTGTTCACCACAGCGACAAGCGCTGGTTGACGCATGCTATTTAAACCAGTCGCTGGGCCACCCACGCGTGCACGCTGGCCAGGGCCTGTGGCAAGGCTGCGGCATCCGTACCACCAGCCATTGCCATGTCGGGTTTGCCGCCGCCCTTGCCGCCTACTTGCAGGGCCACCATGTTGACCAGCTCACCAGCCTTGACCTTGCCCACCACATCAGGCGTGACACCGGCGGCAATGTGCACCTTGTCGCCCTCTCCTGTACCCAACACAATCACAGCCGATTTGAGTTTGCTCTTGAGTTTGTCCATGGTCTCGCGCAAGGCTTTGGCGTCTGCGCCATCCAGCTTGGCTGCCAGCACAAACACACCGTTCACATCAACCGCCTGCCCCAACAGCTCATCGCCTTGTGCAGAGGCCAAGCGGCCTTTGAGCGCGTTGAGCTCTTTGTCAAGGTCGCGTATCTGCGCCAACAACGCACCCACGCGTGCAGGCACCTCCTGTGGGGTCACGCGTAAGCTGCCAGCCACACCACCCAAGGTGTCTTCCATGTGCTGGACGTAGGCCAAGGCATTCAAGCCAGTGACAGCTTCTATACGACGGACACCGGCGGCCACACCGCCTTCAGCCACTATAGAAAACAGGCCAATGTCGCCAGTGGAAGAGACATGGGTGCCGCCGCACAACTCACGGCTGCTGCCGATGTCTAATACACGCACGGTCTCACCGTATTTTTCACCAAACAACATGGTCGCGCCAGTGGCTTGGGCAGACTCAATATCCATGACGCGCGCTTGGGCTGGGGTGTTGGTCACAATTTCACGGTTCACCAGTCGCTCAATTTCGCGCAACTGCGCATCGGTAACTGGTGCGTTGTGGGTGAAGTCAAAGCGTGTTTTACCGGCATCTACCAGGCTACCCTTTTGCTGTACGTGCTCACCCAGTACAGTGCGCAATGCTGTGTGCATGAGGTGCGTGGCAGAGTGGTTGCGCACTGTGGCCGCGCGCAGATCGGTATCCACCTTGGCCTGCACGGCGTCCCCTAGCTTCAAAGTGCCCGTCACCAACACGCCGTGATGACCAAACACATCGCCCTTTATTTTTTGGGTATCGTTCACGTCAAACTGCAGACCATCAGCAACTAGGACGCCTGCATCACCCACTTGACCGCCGCTTTCTGAGTAAAACGGCGTGGTGTCTAGCACCACCACACCAGTTTGACCAGCTGATAATTCAACCACTGCAGTGCCATCTACATACAAACCAAGCACCTTGGCTGGGCTGCTCAATTGCCCGTAGCCTACAAACTCGTTTGAAGCACCGGTGTAGTCCAGTGCCTTGTCCATCTTGAATTTGCCAGCAGCACGCGCTTGTTCTTTTTGGCGTGTCATGGCCGCATCAAAACCGGCCACATCAACGGCAACTTGACGTTCGCGACACACATCTTGGGTAAGATCTAGTGGAAAGCCGTATGTGTCGTGCAATTTAAATGCCACATCGCCGGCAAGCGTTGACATACCTTGTGGCAAAGCTGCATCCAAAATATCCATACCTGTGGCCAACGTCTCGTAAAAGCGCTCTTCTTCCACTCTAAGCACGTCCATGACCTGCTGCGCTTTAACCGCTAAATTGGGGTAAGCGTCGCCCATTAACACCACCAAATCTGGCACCAGCTTGTGGAAAAAGGGCTTCATTTGCCCCAATTTGTAGCCGTGACGGATGGCGCGACGAATGATTCGGCGCTGCACGTAACCACGGCCCTCGTTCCCGGGTACCACGCCATCACTGACCAAAAATGCTGTGGCGCGAATGTGATCAGCGATCACTTTGAGCGACGGTGTCGTCACATCGGCACAGGCTGTCTCGCGGGCTGCAGCGGCAATCAAGGCTTGGAACACATCGATGTCGTAGTTGCTGTGCACACCCTGCAAAATAGCTGCCAATCGCTCCAAACCCATCCCAGTGTCCACACAAGGCGCAGGCAACGGCGATACCGAGCCATCATCTGCCATGTTGTATTGCATGAACACGTTGTTCCAAATTTCAATAAAACGGTCACCGTCTTCGTCTGGGCTGCCGGGTGGGCCACCTGGAATGTGGGCACCGTGATCGTAAAAAATTTCAGAACACGGGCCGCATGGACCAGTGTCGGCCATCATCCAAAAATTGTCACTTTTGTAGCGCCCGCCCTTGTTGTCCCCAATGCGAATCACGCGCTCCGGCGGCAGGCCTATCACCTGCGTCCAAATGTCATAGGCCTCGTCGTCGTCGGCATACACGGTGGCCAGCAAACGCTCTTTGGGAAGCTTAAACACCTCGGTCAGCAGCTCCCACGACCACAACAAACTCTCGCGCTTAAAGTAATCGCCAAAACTCCAGTTGCCCAACATTTCAAAAAAGGTGTGGTGGCGTGCCGTGTACCCCACATTTTCAAGGTCGTTGTGTTTGCCACCAGCACGCAAACAAGCTTGCACCGACGCAGCGCGGTTGTAACTGCGCTTGTCTGAGCCCAAAAACACATCTTTAAATTGCACCATGCCAGAATTCACAAACATCAGCGTGGGGTCGTTGCCAGGCACCAAAGAGCTTGATGACACCACGGTGTGGGAGCGCTCCGCATAAAAGGCCAAAAAAGTCTTGCGGATATCGGCGACTGTGAAACGATTAACTGGCGGCTGGCTCATGGGTGTGCTCATTGCTAACAATGTGTAATAGACGGTAAGTTCAAAACTACCAAAGCGTCTATTTTCACCTAAGTCGGGCACACGCATGCGCTTGTATACCTCGCCCGCGCATGCCAAGCTTGATGACGGTATGCTTGTAGCTGAGACAAGTCATCCGACTCCCCCACATTTAGACCATTTGAGAAGACACACCATGGCCCGCATTTCCCCCCTAACGCAGCTCAATGACCCCACGCTGTTAAAAACCAAAGCCCTGATCAACGGAGAATGGGTAGATGGCAACGGCACCTTTGCCGTGACCGACCCGGCCACAGGCGAGCACTTGGCCGACGTGGCCAACTTGGGCGCGGCGCATGCCGAACAAGCCATTGCCGCAGCCAATGCAGCTTGGGGTGCATGGCGCAAAACAACAGCCAAAGTGCGCAGCCAAATTTTGCGCAAATGGTTTGACCTGCTGATGGCCAACCAAGCCGACTTGGCGCGAATCATGACAGCCGAACAAGGCAAGCCTTTGGCCGAGGCCACAGGCGAAATTGCCTACGGCGCCAGCTTTGTGGAGTGGTTTGCCGAAGAGGCCAAACGCGTCAACGGCGAAACCTTGCCCACATTCGACAACAACCGCCGTTTGCTGGTGATGCGTGAGCCTATAGGCGTTTGCGCAGCCATTACGCCTTGGAACTTTCCGCTGGCCATGATCACCCGCAAGGTCGCGCCGGCTTTGGCGGCAGGCTGCCCTGTCATCATCAAACCCGCAGAGCTCACACCGCTGACTGCGTTGGCCGCAGCCGAATTGGCCATGCGCGCTGGCATACCTGCTGGCGTACTTAACATGCTCAGTGCGGACGCAGACCAATCGATTGCCATTGGCAAGGTGTTGTGCGCCAGCGATGTGGTGCGCCACATCAGCTTTACGGGCAGCACAGAAGTTGGCCGTATTTTGATGGCCCAGTCTGCTCCGACTGTGAAAAAAATGTCACTTGAGTTGGGCGGCAATGCACCGTTTATTGTGTTTGACGACGCCGATATTGACAGCGCCGTAGAAGGCGCATTTATCAGCAAGTACCGCAATGCTGGGCAAACCTGCGTGTGCTCCAACCGCATTTACGTGCAATCCAAGGTGTATGACGAGTTCACCACCAAATTTGCTGCCAAAGTAAAAACCACCAAGGTCGGCAATGGCTTTGACGAGGGTGTAACCCAAGGCCCGCTGATTGAAGAGGCTGCCTTGCAAAAGGTACAGCGCCACGTGGATGACGCCATCGCCAAAGGCGCGCGGGTGTTGGCTGGTGGCAAACGCTTGGCAGGGCAGTTCTTTGAACCCACAGTTGTGGCAGACGCTACTGCAGATATGCTGTGTGCCAAAGAAGAAACCTTTGGCCCCTTCGCGCCCATCTTTAAATTTGAGCACGAGCAAGAGGCCATAGACGCGGCCAACAACACAGAATTTGGCTTGGCCAGCTACTTCTACAGCCGCGATATGGGTCGCATATTCCGCGTGAGCGAGGCTTTGGAGTACGGCATGGTCGGCGTCAACGTGGGCGTTTTGGCTACGGAACATGTGCCATTTGGAGGCGTCAAACAAAGTGGCTTAGGCCGCGAAGGCTCCTCCCATGGCATGGATGATTATGTTGAGATTAAATTTTTGTGTATTGGCGATGTATTGAAGTAAGCCCTGTGTTGACACCACTTGAAACTGTGATGTGGCGTAGCCTAGAAACATAGAAACCCTAGGCTACCTCAGCGTGGTGCACAAATTGCTCATGCATTGGCATGGCTTCAACAAACACACCCAGCGCTGCAGGCTCTTCACGTCCCAACACGTGGACAGCTGAGCTGAATCTACGCTACCAGCGCAACAACAGGGATGGCAGCGATTCGACTGTGGCCACGCACAGCCACAGCGGCCCAATTCGAGTTTTAAAGAGTCTGTACCCAGAGGGGCCTGCGGTGTGTCACAACGTGATGATTCATCCACCTGGCGGACTTGTTGGCGGCGACGAGGTGGTGATCAACGTGGCCGTACAAGACAACGCACACGCCCTCATCAGCACGCCAGGCGCAACACGCTACTACCTCAGCGATGAGCTATTGGCCGCACAACGGATACGCATACAGCTTGGTGAGCACGCGCGCTTGGAGTGGTTGCCGTTGGAGACCATTGCTTATTCAGGATGCCGCGGCGAGAACCAGTGGCAAGCCACTTTGGCACCCAGCGCACAAGTGATTGGCTGGGACGTGATTGGATTGGGTTTGCCCCACGCCAACCAACCGTTTGTAGCGGGTAGCTTGTTGCAGCAGTTGGTCATCAGCAATATATGGCGAGAAGCGGCTGACCTGCACGCCAACGACAAGCTGCTAATGAACGGCCAACTTGGGCTGAATGGCTATAGAACCATGGGCACGATGTGGTGGGCACAGGGCAGCGCTCTGACAGCCTCGCAACGTGAACGCTGCCTGCAGGCATGCAGAGAGGCCCTGAGCGCGTGGTCCACCGACACACCCTGCGCCATCACTTCTCCCAACGACAACATGGTGGTGGTGCGAGCCCTCGCGCCCACTGTAGAGCCCATCATGCAACGCTTCCAGTCGCTGTGGCCTGTATTTAGACGCATCGCTTGGAACATGGATGCACCAAAGCCGCGCATTTGGGGGGTGTAACGCACCACTTAAGTGCGGCCTCATGGACCCAGTTGGCTTTAGCACCAATTTAGGGCGAGACACCATACCCCGACTCGATGCCACACCCGATAGGCTGCGGCACAGACATTGCTAAACTAGTCAAAGATTGCCGCACTTTGTGTTGGCAATGACAACTGCAGGTAGTCACCGACAACCACTGACACAGCCTCAACGCTGCACATACATATGGATTTAACACCGCGAGAAAAAGACAAGCTGCTTATTTTTACAGCAGCGCTGTTGGCACAACAGCGTCGCGCGCGAGGCTTGAAGCTCAACTACCCAGAGGCTGTCGCGTTCATTACGGCAGCGGTCATGGAGGGTGCGCGTGACGGTCGCAGCGTTGCAGAACTCATGGCGTTTGGGCGCACAGTGCTGGGCAAAGACGACGTCATGGAGGGCATTTCGGAGATGGTGCCCGACATACAGGTCGAAGCTACATTTGCGGACGGCACCAAACTCGTCACCGTGCACCAACCCATCGCTTGAACACCGCCACCAACCCTGCTTTTGCCTAGGAAACCCACCATGCCACACCACCACGTCTGCGTTACACAAAGCCGCTTGCCTATACGCTGCCACACGCTAGGCCGCGCCGCGGTCGGACTGGGCTCAGTCTTGGTCCCCTGGCTGGCCCAAGCACACAGCGCAAGCACGTTAGCGCTGGCTCACACACACAGCGTGCTGTCACAGGCTGCAGTCGGTTTTTCACACCCATTCACTGGACTAGACCACATGGCGGCTCTGCTGGCGATTGGTGTTTGGAGTGCCGCCAACCACCGTGCTTGGGTCCCTTGGTTGTTTATGATGTGCTTGGTGGTGGCTAGCGCCGCAACGCCTTGGGCCATGCAATCACAAACGCTTGAGTTGGGCATTGCAGCATCGTTGTTGGTAATGGGCTTGTTGCTCAGCGCGACTTACACACGCACACGCACACAAGCAGGCGATACCGGCGGGTATACAGCTGTGATGCTCAGCGCCGTGCTGGTTGCCAGCTTTGCTGTATGGCACGGTGCAGCGCATGGCAACGAACTAACCGGCACAGCCTCCTTGATGGGCGTGGCGTTCGGCAGTGCGGCACTGTTGGTCGTCGGTTGGGTTGCAGGCCTGAAGCTGCAAACGCACGCCAAGTGGGTGCAAAGAAGCCTGGGGGGTGCCTTGGCATTGTTTGGCCTTACGCACGCGCTTGCTGCTGTGTTTGCTTGATTGGAGGTGCACATGATTCCCGGCGAAATACTCACCCTGTCTGGCGACCTCACGCTCAACAGTGGCAGGCGAACTGTGACCGTGTTGGTGCGCAACACCGCCATGCGCCCTATACAAGTGGGGTCGCATTTTCACTTTGCGGAAACCAATGCTGCCCTAGATTTTGAACGGGCGTGCGCGCAGGGTATGCGCCTCAACATTGCCAGCGGCACAGCCGTGAGATTTGAGCCAGGCCAGCAGCGTACGGTGGAATTGGTTGAGTACGCAGGGAAACGGGTCACCATTGGCTTTCGTGGTTTACACAACCCACCCACCTAAGAGAAATTTTTTATGGTCACTATTGCACGACACGCCTACGCCGACATGTTTGGGCCTACAACAGGCGACCGCGTGCGCTTGGCAGATACCAATCTATTGGTGGAAGTAGAAGCTGACTACACGCTGCGCGCCGGCAGCTACGGCGACGAGGTCAAGTTTGGTGGTGGCAAAACCATTCGAGACGGCATGGCCCAAAGCCAACACACGCGCCAAGAGGGTGCGGTCGATACCGTGATGACCAATGCTTTGGTGATTGATCACTGGGGCATCGTAAAAACCGATATAGGCTTAAAAGGCGGTCTTGTTGTGGCGCTTGGCAAAGCAGGCAACCCCGATACCCAAGACGGCGTAGACATCATCATCGGCCCAGGCACTGAAGTCATCAGCTGCGAAGGCTTCATCGTCACCGCTGGCGGCATAGACAGCCACATTCACTTTATTTGCCCACAACAAATTGACGAGGCATTGGCCAGCGGCATCACCACCATGCTGGGAGGCGGTACTGGCCCAGCCACAGGCACCTTGGCCACAACCTGCACACCCGGCCCTTGGCATATAGAACGCATGCTGCAAGCTGCTGATGGCTTGCCCATGAACATTGGCTTCATGGGCAAAGGCAATGCCAGTCGCCAACCTGCGCTGATCGAGCAAATCACCGCTGGCGCCATGGGGCTGAAGTTGCATGAGGATTGGGGTACCACACCCTCGGCCATTGACAACTGCTTGAGCGTCGCCGAAGACCATGACATACAAATTGCCATACACAGCGACACCTTGAACGAGGCTGGCTTTGTGGAAGACACCATCGCCGCGACCAAAGGAAGAACCCTGTGCGCCTTTCACACCGAAGGAGCCGGCGGCGGACACGCCCCTGACATCATCCGTGTGGTGGGTGAAGCCAACTTTTTACCCTCGTCAACCAACCCCACCATGCCTTATACGGTCAACACCTTGGATGAGCATGTCGACATGCTCATGGTGTGCCACCACCTCGATGCGGGCATTCCAGAAGACTTGGCCTTTGCAGAAAGCCGCATTCGCCGCGAAACGATTGCCGCTGAAGACATACTCCACGACATGGGTGCCATCAGCATCATGAGCAGCGACAGCCAAGCCATGGGGCGCGTGGGAGAGGTCATTATTCGCACGTGGCAGACAGCCGACAAAATGAAATCGCAACGCGGCATCGCCAGCGGCGACAGCGCGCTCAGCGACAACCACCGCGTGAAACGCTACATTGCCAAATACACCATCAACCCTGCCATCGCGCACGGTATGGCGCACATCGTGGGCTCTGTAGAGGTGGGGAAAATGGCAGACTTGGTGGTTTGGAAGCCCGCTTTTTTTGGTGTGAAGCCAAGCCTTGTGGTCAAAGGTGGCAGCATCGCGCTGGCCGCTATGGGCGACCCCAACGCCTCCATACCCACCCCGCAACCCGTGCACCTCAGGCCCATGTTTGGCAGCTATGGCCGATCGCTGACGCGCAGCAGCGTCAGCTTTGTGTCACAAGCGGCCCACGCACTGGATGTTGCACAGCGCTACGGCTTGCACAAGGCAACAGTGCCCGTGCAGCACTGCAGAAATTTAAGCAAACGTGACATGGTGCACAACAGCTACCTGCCCATCATGGACATCGATCCACAACGCTACACCGTGCGCGCCGATGGTGAGTTGCTGGTGTGTGAGGCGGCAGTAAAGTTGCCCATGGCGCAGCGCTACTTTTTGTTTTAAACCACCATGCAACTGTTCAACAAAATACTCCCACAAGGTGGAGGCTTGGCCAACGCGTTGCTGCGCCGCGCACCGTGTGTCTGCCTGGACTGGGATGTCAGGCAAAAAAGCCGCTTTGATGCCACCACCAGTGAGGGCAATGTGGTGGGCGTATTCATAGCCCGTGGGTGTGTGCTGCGTGGCGGTGACGTGTTGGTCAGCACACAAGGCGATCTGCTGCGTGTCGTTGCCGCCGATCAACCGGTACTGCGCATCACCCCCTGTGCGGAACATGGTCGACCATTTGACCTCGTGCGTGCGGCCTACCACCTTGGCAACCGCCATGTACCCATTGAACTGACACCCACTCACCTGCACATTGAACCCGACCATGTGTTGGCTGACATGTTGCGCGAAATGCACTTGACAGTCGCGCAAGCACAATCCGCTTTTGAGCCTGAGTCTGGTGCCTACGGTGACCACTCAGCCCATCAACACGCCGATAAGGGCCATACCCAGAACCACAGCCACAGCCACAGCCACAGCCAAGGCCATGATGACGGGCACCTCCATGACAACGGCCACGCACATGGCTGAGCCAACAACCGCTAACACCGCCACCACCGAGACTGCAGCAACGCCGGCCCTGCTGCAACTGCTCTGGCTGGCCTCGCCTGCCTTGCCCGTTGGCGGATTTAGTTATTCAGACGGGTTAGAAGCAGGCGTGTCGTGTTTGCAAGTGCACGACGAGCGCAGCGCAGGCGATTGGATTGTTGAGCAGCTGCACATCAGCTTGGCCCGCTGTGACTTAGCCGTTATGGCTCAAGCCATTGCGGCTTGGCACAACGCAGATTTTGAGCGCGTACACGCACTCAATAACTGGGTGTTACACACCCGAGAAACACACGAATTCAGACGACAGACCGAACAAATGGGACGCTCGCTGGCGGTGTGGGCTGGACAGTTTGACCCGTCCAACGCTGACCTGCCAGCCACCAAAGCGCACCATGCACTGCAAGCTTGCGCCTTAGCTGTACCCACCTTTCCAGTGGTATGCGCCGCTGTCGCGGCATGTGGTTTGGCCAACCACGCCGATGCACTCAGTGCACACGCTTTTACATGGGCGGAAAACCAGGTTCAAGCCGCCATCAAGGCTGTACCGCTGGGACAAAGCGCAGGCCAGCGCATACTCGCACGGTTGGTGCAAAACATACCAACGGCTGTGGCAACGGCACAGGCGCTTAACGACTTCACACGCCAATCGTGCACGCCTATGCTGGCTATTCACAGCGCCCAACACGAAACCCAATACTCGAGGCTTTTCCGATCATGACAACCGCTCTTCACCACATTGCCAACCGCACCAAGCTGCTGCCGCCACTGCGCGTGGGCATAGGGGGGCCCGTCGGCTCTGGCAAGACCACACTGCTAGAAATGCTGTGCAAGGCGATGTCTAGCACCTACGACTTGATTGCCATTACCAACGACATCTACACCAAAGAAGACCAACGCTTGCTCACAGTCAGCGGTGCATTGTCGGCTGAGCGCATCATGGGCGTGGAAACAGGCGGTTGTCCACACACGGCCATCCGTGAAGACGCATCCATCAACTTAGAGGCGATCGACAGAATGCTGGCGCAGTTCCCCAACGCCGACATCGTGTTTATAGAAAGTGGCGGCGACAACTTGGCCGCTACATTCAGCCCTGAGCTGAGCGACCTCACCATCTATGTCATCGACGTCGCAGCAGGTGAGAAAATACCGCGCAAGGGTGGTCCGGGCATCACCAAAAGCGATTTTTTCATCATCAACAAAACAGACTTGGCGCCCTATGTAGGCGCGAGCTTAGACGTGATGGACGCAGACACACGGCGCATGCGCACCACGCCACAAGGTGTGAAACCCTATGTCATGACCAACTTGAAAACACTGGTAGGTTTACCTGACGTGATTGCTTTTATTGAGCAGCGCGGCATGCTGAAATCCGGCATAGGCGAGCCGCTTGCGCAGCCAGCACAGCGGGCCCGCTGATCGGCCTAAATAGCCACGAGGTCTCGAACACCTTTGGCGGCCATGTCGTGGCCAGGGCCTTGCGCGATGAACGTTCCGCGCTCCATCACCGCGTAACGGTCAGCCAACGCTTGGGCAAAGTCGTAGTACTGCTCAACCAACACAATGGCCATGTCGCCACGGTCAGCCAGCATGCGAATAACGCGCCCAATGTCTTTGATGATGCTGGGCTGAATGCCCTCAGTGGGCTCATCCAAAATGAGCAGCTTGGGCTTGGCCGCCAACGCCCTGGCAATGGCCAGTTGCTGTTGCTGCCCACCCGACAAATCCCCGCCGCGGCGGTTCAACATCTCCCCCAATACGGGGAACAGTTCAAACAACTCATCGGGGATGGGTGTGGTCGCTGTTTGCGTGGCCAGACCCATGAGCAGGTTGTCGCGCACGCTGAGGCGCGCAAATATCTCTCTTCCTTGTGGCACATAACCCACGCCCGCACGCGCGCGTGCGTAAGGCGCATCTTTGGTGATGGATTTGCCGTTCAACACGATATCGCCACTGTTAATAGGCACCAAGCCCATCAGTGATTTGAGCAGCGTGGTCTTACCCACCCCATTGCGGCCCAACACAACCGTCACCTCGCCAACAGCGGCGCGCAGACTCAGTCCGCGCAAAATATGGCTGCTGCCGTAATACTGGTTTATCGACTGGACCTCGAGCATGGCCTGGCTTTCTATGTATTTAAAATAACAACAATGCAATGGCTGTGATCAGCGGCCTAAATACACATCAATGACGCGCTGGTCTGCTTGGACGTGGTCCAGCGTACCTTCGGCCAATACAGCACCGTCACATAACACCGTGACGGTATCGGCTATGGCACGTATAAAGTTCATGTCGTGTTCGACCACCACCAACGAGTGCTTACCTTTAAGACTTAAAAACAGCTCGGCCGTGCGCTCAGTTTCTTCATCCGTCATACCGGCTACCGGTTCGTCAAGCAGCAACAAGCGGGGCTCTTGCATCAACAACATGCCAATTTCTAGCCATTGCTTTTGTCCGTGGCTTAACGTGCCGGCTAGGTCTTTGGCATGTGTGCCCAGTTGTATGGTGATCAACACCTCAGCCAAGCGCTCGCGCTGCAAAGGTGTCAAGCGAAATAGCAAACTGCTGCGCACACTTTTGTTGGCGGCCAAGGCAAGCTCGAGATTTTCAAACACGCTGAGATGCTCAAACACGGTAGGCTTTTGAAACTTACGGCCAATACCCATGGTGGCAATATCAGCCTCGCGGTAACGCAATAAATCGATGGTGCTGCCCAAAAAAACACGGCCTCTGTCCGGGCGGGTTTTCCCAGTAATGATGTCCATCATGGTGGTTTTACCAGCGCCGTTCGGGCCAATAATGCAGCGCAACTCACCCGGTGCAATGTCCAATGACAAGCCGTTGATGGCTTTGAAGCCATCAAAACTGACATGCACATCCTCTAAGTACAAAATGCGCCCGTGGGTGACATCGATCTCACCAGGGACATGCAACCTGCCGATGCCAGGCCTTCGGTCGCCCGATACGGTGGCGCTAGAACGCCTGTGGTGAGCGTGAGCCATGCGCTGCGCACCGTCTTGCATCAAACCAGGGGTCATGGCGCACCCCCTGACCGGCCTGCAGCAAGCTTGGCCATCATCTGGCGCCACAGACCCACCACACCATGCGGCAAATACAATGTCACACCAATAAACAAGGCCCCCAACACATACAGCCAAAACTCAGGAAAGGCTACGGTCAACCAAGACTTGGCGCCGTTCACAATGAATGCGCCAATAATGGGCCCGATTAATGTGGCTCGCCCGCCAACTGCAGCCCAAATCACCATCTCAATGCTGTTGGCTGTGCTCAACTCACTCGGATTGATAATGCCCACTTGGGGCACGTACAAGGCGCCAGCAATACCGCACATCACAGCCGATACTGTCCAAATAGCCAGTTTGTAGGGCAATGGGTTGTAGCCACAAAACATCAAACGGCTTTCACTGTCACGCACAGCTTGCAGCACGCGTCCAAACTTGCTGCGCACCAACCAGCGCGCGCCCACATAGCAGGCCAGCAGCACAGTACCTGTAAGCACAAACAACAACATGCGCATGCCTGCAGTGGCCAGCGGTATGTCAGCAATGCGCTTGAAGTCAGTAAAGCCGTTGTTGCCGCCCAAACCTGTTTCGTTGCGAAAGAACAGCAACAGCGCAGCAAAGGTCAAAGCCTGCGTGATGATTGAGAAATACACACCTTTGATGCGCGAACGAAACGCAAAGTAGCCAAATATATAGGCCACCACTGCTGGCACCAACACAATCAGCGCCAGCGTTGCTGGCAAACTATCAGACAACGCCCAGTGCCAAGGCAACTCTTTCCAATCTAAGAAAATCATGAAATCAGGTAGCGGGCTTTTGTAGTTGCCATCCAAACCAATTTGGCGCATCAGGTACATGCCCATCACATAGCCACCCAATGCAAAAAACAAACCGTGGCCCAAACTGAGAATACCTGTATAACCCCAAATCAAATCAATGGCCAACGCACAAATGGCATAGCACATGATTTTTCCCAGTAGGCCGACCATGTAGCCACTGAGATGCAAGGGCTGCCCTTCAGGGATCACCAAATTGGCCAGAGGGGCCAGCACGGCAATCGCCACAACGGCCATCCAAAAGACACTCCAGCCACGGCGGGTAAGCACTGGAGCCGGCACGGGTAAGTCGTGGGCCAAATCAGATATTGAATGAGGCGCACTCATGACTCAGCACTCCGGCCCTTCATGGCAAACATGCCTTGTGGACGTTTTTGTATAAACACAATTATGAAAACAAGCACCGCAATTTTGGCCAAAACAGCACCAGCCCAGCCCTCTATGAATTTGTTGAGGATGCCCAAACTAAGCGCTGCATACACCGTACCTGCGAGCTGACCCACGCCACCCAGCACCACCACCATGAACGAATCAACGATGTAGTTTTGTCCTAAGTCGGGACCCACGTTGCCAATTTGGCTGAGTGCACAACCCGCCAAACCCGCCACACCAGAACCCAGCGCAAATGCATAGGTGTCAATGCGTGCGGTGTTGACGCCCATGCATGCGGCTATGGGGCGGTTCTGTGTCACACCTCTGACAAACAAACCCATGCGTGTTGTTGAAATGACCCACGCCACACCAGCCAAAACTGCCAGCGCGAACCCAACAATCACAATGCGGTTCCACGGCAGGCTCAGGTTGCCCATCAGCAAGACGTTGCCACTCATCCATGAAGGATTTTCAACACCCACATTTTGGGCTCCAAATAATGTGCGCACAGTCTGCATCAGCACCAGGCTGATACCCCACGTTGCCAACAAAGTCTCCAGTGGCCTGCCGTATAAATAGCGAATAACGGTGCGCTCCATCACCACACCAACCAATGCGGCAACGAAAAAAGAGATGGGCACTGCGGCTAATAAATAGGCGTCGAAATACTGCGGCAACTGCTGTTTAAAAATTGTTTGTATCCACCACGTTGCATAGGCGCCAACCATGATGAGCTCACCATGGGCCATGTTGATCACACCCATGAGGCCATAAGTGATGGCCAATCCCAGCGCAGCCAGCAACAATATGGAACCCAAGCTGATACCCGTGAACAACTCTGCCAATGTGCGGCTGATGGCGAGTGCCCGGTCAACTGCGGCCAACGAGCTTTTTAATGCGACTTGTACACCAGCATCGGTCTCAACAGCTTGGCGCTGCATCAGCAGGGGGCGCACCACTGGGCGCTTGGCTTCACCTAGCTTGTGGGCTGCAGCCAGACGCACAGCAGGGTCTTCGCTTGCCAGCGCAACAGCAGCCACGCTAAGCGCCAGTATGTGTTGCGTGTCGGGGGCTAGCCCAGGCTGACCTAGGGCTTTTTGCAACAACGCAATGGGCGCGTCTTCAGGGCTGTCAAAGGCGGCGCGCTGCAGGCTTCTTGCTGCTTGCAATTGACGCTCTGGATCGGCGCCGACGATATCAAGCCCAGCCAAGGCAATCTCTAGTGCACCGCGTATGCGGTTGTTGACCATCACCTCTTCCATCTCAGCAGTAACCGCGACAACTTGGTCGTTCAGCGCATCTCGCAAGTTGGTGTCATTCATGATGAACACGCGTCCGTTGTCTTTGCGCAGACGGTCTTGGGCCATGGCACGAATGACGCCATGCGCCACGGTATCGTCGCCAGAGGCCAACCGATTTAAAACGGCAATTCTGTCGCCGCTGTCACCGTCAACCAAAGCCAAAGCATCGGCTTGAGTCAACGCATGAGTGGCACCACTGGTGCACACAACCAATGCGTAGGCGGCGCACTTGAGCCACGCTAACAATGCTTTATGCATGCGATTCTTTTTAATTGAGCTGCTAAGAATGGGGTACCCGGTGTGGGTACCCCTGACATTCAAATTACTTAGACATAGGCACGTTTGCTTTGCCTTTGTTTTCTACGATGTAGTCACTCCAAGGGTCTGCAATGACCGGGCCTTTGGTCTTCCACACCACACTGAACTGGCCATCCGCCTTGATTTCGCCAATAAACACTGGCTTATGAAGGTGGTGATTTTTCGCGTCCATGGTGCTCACAAACCCGCCAGGCGCTGGAAACGTTTGTCCAGCCATGGCCGCAATCACCTTGTCTGTGTCTGTGCTGCCAGCTTTGGTGACAGCTTGCGCCCACATGTTCAAACCAATGTAAGTGGCTTCCATGGGATCGTTGGTCAACGGCTTGTCTTTATGCCCTGGTAAATTGTTGGCCTTGGCGTAGTTGGCCCACTTGGTTTTGAAGGCGTCATTGGTTGGGTTCTTGATGGACATGAAGTAATTCCATGCGGCCAAGTGCCCTACCAATGGCTTGGTGTCGACACCGCGCAACTCTTCTTCACCTACAGAGAATGCCACCACTGGCACATCACTGGCCTTCAGACCAGCGTTGCCAAGCTCCTTGTAAAAAGGAACGTTGGAGTCCCCATTGATGGTAGAGACAACGGCTGTTTTCTTGCCTTGCGCTGCGAACTTTTTGATTTTTGCAATGATGGTTTGGTAGTCAGAATGCCCAAACGGTGTGTACTCTTCCATGATGTCTGCGTCGGCCACACCTTTTGACGTCAAGAAAGCGCGCAAAATTTTATTGGTTGTGCGTGGGTACACATAGTCGGTGCCTAGCAGCACAAAGCGCTTGGCTGAGCCGCCATCTTTACTCATCAAGTATTCAACAGCAGGTATGGCCTGTTGGTTGGGCGCTGCACCTGTGTAAAACACATTCTTAGACAGCTCCTCACCCTCGTACTGAACAGGGTAAAACAACAAGCTGTTTTTTTCTTCAAACACCGGCAGCACTGATTTGCGCGATACCGATGTCCAGCAACCAAACACCACAGCTACTTTGTCTTGGTCAATAAGCTGTTTGGCTTTTTCAGCAAACAGCGGCCAATTGGACGCAGGGTCGACCACCACAGGCTCCAGCTGCTTGCCCAGTAAACCGCCTTTGGCGTTAATTTCAGCAATGGTCATCAGGACTGTGTCTTTAAGCACAGATTCAGAAATAGCCATGGTGCCAGACAAGCTGTGCAACACGCCAATCTTGATGGTGTCAGCTGCAAATGCTTGGGGAATAACCGCAAAGGAGCCGACGGCCAACGCGGCGGCAATTGCGAGGGTTTTCAAATTTCTGCGGCGATTCATCATGGGGGGCACTCCATTCATTAAAGGGTTGTTGCAGGCTAGATATACCTAGCAGCTGTTACCTCTAATGCAAAGCGCGTGCCATGTGCTGCGATGCAGCACATTACGGATATTGTGTGCATGCATGGGCTTTTACAGTGCAGCTTCAGACCCCTTTAAATTGACGATGCACCAAACGAGTGTGGTGTCTGCCACTTACGGGTGCATCACCATCGCTGGCGTTGTACACATGTGCCGCAAACCATTGGCGCAACTTCAGTCCGGGCTTAGGCGACCTTCACAAACTTGGCTTGCGTTTGGATGTGGACTTCGCGCCCCATGATTTCCAGCAAGATCAGCACGCGGTCTTGGGCTGATGACTTCACCATGGCTTGAAGACCTTTAAGGGGTCCATCTATCAGTTCGACAGCAGTGCCAGCCACCAGGCCGTGGCTGACAACCTCGTCTTGACCAGATATGCGCTTGGCCATCTCCATACTGGCCACCACAATGTCATTGGGCACCGTAGCGGGCTTGCTGGCGAATCTCACCAATTGGCTCACACCCAAGGTATAACGCACAGGTGCAATGGATTGCTCGGTGGAAGTGGTGCATAAAAACATGTAACGTGGGAACAATGCCTCCCAACGTTTGCGGGGCAGAACCAGTTCGGGCAGCATCACCACATAGCCTTGACGGCGAAGCTGCTCGCAAGCCTCACGCTCTGCCTTGGGCTTGCTCTGAACCACATGCCAACGCTGCGCATCATCGCCGTAGTCAGGCTCATTGATGGCTGGTCGCGGTTCTACAGGCATGAGGTCTCCATCTCGGTGGCAATTTTAAACATCGGTACTGTCGGTTTCAACAGAAACCGCATTCACTTGGTCAATACGCCGTCCGTGGACATGCGTGACTGTGAATAACCAATTATCAATTTTAACAGTATCTCCAGCACTCAACAATTCGCCAGACACGTATTGCAGCAGACCAGCCAAGGTGTTGTAACGGCTTTTAGCCTCATCAGGCCACGCTTCTACATGAAGGCGAACCTTAACCTCGTTGGCTGGCATGGCGCCGTCAAGCACCCAAGAGCCGTCTGGCTGCTCGGTGGCCCACGTATCCAACGCCTCCTCAGATTTTAACTCGCCAGTGATGGCCTCTAGCAAATCTAAAGGGGTGAGCAAGCCTTGCACCACCCCGTACTCGTCAACCACAAACACCATGCGCATAGCAGCCACTCTGTATTGCTCCAGCAGCTCCATACCATTGAGCGTCTCTGGCACGTACACGGCAGGCAAGGCATGCTGCCCCAACAAAGCGAAAGGCTCGCTGTGGCGCAGGCGCAGCATTTCAGCCATGTGCAGCACACCCACCACATCATCCAAACTGCCTTTGCAAATGGGATACCACGAGTGGCCCAATTCGCGCGCTTTTTCCAGACCGGCTTCTAAGTCTTGCGATGCGTCCAGCCAATGAATATCTGAGCGCGGCAACATAATGGAAGACAACACACGCTTGTCCAAGGCAAATACATTGCGGACCATTTGGTGCTCGTTGACCTCTATCACGCCAGCGCCCAAGCCCTCAGCCAAACTGGCTTGAATTTCTTCCTCTGTCACCACTTGCGACGCTTTGTTGTCGACACGTAACAACCTCAACACAAAGTGTGTGGTACTGGACAACAACACCACAAATGGGTGGGCAAACCGGGCCACGATGGTCATGGGAATAGCCACGTAACGAGCTACCGCCTCGGGATACAACTGGCCAATGCGCTTGGGCACCAACTCGCCAAAGACGATGGTGACGAATGTGATGGCCGCCACCACCAAGGCTGTCGCAACAATGGGTGCCGTGGTGTCGGGCATGCCGTAAACCATCAGCGTTTCAGCAACACCGCCACTGAAGGCTGCCTCACCCACAATACCGTTCAAGATACCAATGGACGTGATACCCACTTGAACAGACGACAAAAAAGCCGTCGGGTCATCCAGAAGCTTGGCTGCTGCAGCTGCGCCCTTGTCGCCAGCGTCGGCCATGCGCAGCAAGCGGCTTTTTTTACTGGAGGCCAATGCAAGCTCAGACAAGGCAAATGCGCCGTTGAGCAGGGTGAGAAAGAGAATGATTAAGTAGTTCATAGCATCGATAATGTCGTGATGGCACTGTACATGATTGGCGACATACAAGGCTGCGACTTTGAGTTGTCGCAATTACTTCAACACATTAATTTCTCACCCAGCCGCGACACCTTGTTCGCGCTGGGCGACTTGGTCAACCGCGGACCACACTCACTGGCCGTGCTGCGCAGGCTACAAGCACTGGGCTCAAGCGCCCAATGCCTGCTGGGCAATCACGACTTGCACTTATTGGCCATTGGCTTGACGGGTGCCAGACACAAGCGCCTTGACACGCTGCAAGACATTTTGAATGCGCCAGACCGAGCTGACTTACTGGATTGGCTGCGCAAGAAACCATTGGCCATTCACCAGCATGGCTGGCTGATGGTTCATGCTGGCGTATTGGCCCAGTGGACGCTGGCAGAAACGCTGCACATGGCAGCCCTTGCCAGCGCCACCATTGGGCACGATGACCCACAGGTGTATCAACACTTTTTCAAACACATGTATGGCAACATGCCCAACAGTTGGGCGTCTGGCCTCAACGCCAGCCCCCTCGATCAGATGCGCCTGAGCGTGAACGCCTTGACACGCATACGGTTGTGCGACACGCAGGGACTTATGAACTTTGAGCACAAAGGGTCTGCGCAACTGGCCCCAGCAGGCCTGATGCCTTGGTTTGAGGTACCAGGCAGGGCCACCGTCGACGTACGCATTGGTTTTGGACACTGGTCAACCCTTCAGCTAACGCAGGCCACTCAGGTGCCGCTGGGCGGCGTGTTGCCGTTAGATGGCGGTTGTTTGTGGGGCGGGTGTCTGCAAGCAGCAGAATTTTCACCGGGTAGTCCGGATGTGTTGCTGCACCGGGTAGCTTGCCAAGGGGCACAACTGCCAAGCGAATAGCACAGCCACAACAAGCATTGGCTGTTGACGCGGCCTGCCAACATAGCCGAAGTTCTCCTCGCCTAGCGACTCAATTGAATGCAGTCCATTGAGTGGCGCCGGCTTGGGGTTACTCCACTACCGCTTGAAACAAGGCCGCCACTTTGCGCTTGGACTTGATGTTAGCGGACAGCCCACGGCCACGTGCTGGCGCTGCGGCCTCCCAAGCGGCAGGGGCGCTGTCCGCTTTGGCCTGATAAGGCTGGTCAAACAACGGGTCCTTGCTCATTTGACGTGGAGGGGGTTGGTAGCGCCCTTTCGGGTCTTGGCTATCAGCGCGTTTTTCCTTGCCGTCTTCACGGCGGTGTTGCAACCTATGCCCATCGTTGAGACGCTTGGGCGCACGCTCAGACACGAAGTCCGCGCCCGGGCGAGGGCCCGTGTCAACCGTCTCAACCTCGGCCTTGATATTGATGAGTTTTTCGATGTCGCTGAGCAACCGTGCATCGCTGTTGGATACAAACGAAATGGCCAAACCAGAAGCACCAGCGCGTCCGGTGCGACCAATGCGGTGAATGTAGTCTTCGGCGTTGTACGGCAAGTCGATGTTAAACACAGCAGGCACATCCTTGATGTCCAGCCCGCGCGCAGCCACGTCGGTACACACCAACAAATCCACTTCGCCACTCTTGAATGCCTCGAGTGCTTTGAGACGCTCATCTTGGCTCTTGTCGCCGTGCATGGCCGTGGTGCGAAGACCGTCACGCTCCAAGGCTTTGGCCAAACGGGCACAACCTAGTTTGCTGTTAACAAATACAAATGCCTGCGTCACGTTGTGCTGCTTCAGCAAAGCAACCAGCGCATGGCGCTTGTCTTCTCCACTGGCGCTGTAGAAGCGCTGCTCAACATTGGCGGCAGCTGAGTTGGACCTGGCAACCTCGATGGTGACGGGGTCTTGAAGATAACTGCCAGCCAGCTTTTTGATGTCATTTGAGAAGGTAGCTGAGAACAACAGCGTGGTGCGCTTTTTAGGCAGATGACTCAGAATGCGCTGAAGATCTGGCAAAAAGCCAATGTCCAACATCCGGTCGGCCTCATCTAACACCACGTACTCAACTTGGTTGAGCACAGCGCTTTTGCCTTCGATGTGGTCTAGCAAACGGCCAGGGGTTGCAACCAACACCTCCACGCCTTTGCGCAACTCAATGATTTGCGGCTTGATGTCCATGCCACCAAACACCACCGCGCTGCGCAAGTTGGTGAATTCGGCGTATTGTCTGATTTGATCGGCAACTTGGTTGGCCAACTCACGCGTAGGCAAGAGCACCAGTGCACGAACAGGGTGGCGTGCCGGCGACATGGAGGCATTCTCATGCTTGAGCAAGCGCTGCAACAAGGGCAACGAAAAAGCTGCTGTTTTACCAGTGCCCGTTTGGGCAGCCCCCATTACGTCGCGGCCTTGCAACACCACTGGGATGGCTTGGGCTTGGATAGGAGTCATTGTTTCGTAGCCCATTTGGGCTACGGCTTTGGCCAACGACGGTGCCAAATTTAGTTCTGAAAAGGATGCTGTCATGTAGCCTAATATTGTCCCACGTTTACGCCAGGCAAGGCTATAGCCTGGACTGCACTGCCCATGTGCAGGGAAAAATAAGGCCAAAATGGGCTTAACTAGAACCAAAGACCCCTATTTTTCAGGCTAAAACCGCACATTTGTAGGCTGTGCACCACACACTGGCGCCAGGACACCATGCAGTGCTGGGGGTTTTAAGCCTTGGGCAAGGTCACGCCCACTTGGCCTTGGTACTTGCCACCGCGGTCGGCATAGCTCACCTCGCACACCTCGTCGCTTTCAAAGAACAGCACCTGGGCACAGCCTTCGCCAGCATAAATCTTGGCAGGCAAGGGCGTGGTGTTTGAGAATTCCAAGGTCACAAAACCTTCCCACTCTGGCTCAAAAGGAGTGACGTTGACGATGATGCCGCAACGGGCATAGGTGCTTTTACCCAAACAAATGGTCAATACGTTGCGCGGAATACGGAAATACTCCAGCGTGCGTGCCAACGCAAAACTGTTAGGCGGGATGATGCAAGAGTCACCTGCAAAGTCCACAAAGCTCTTTTCATCAAAATTCTTAGGATCTACCACTGTCGAGTGGATATTGGTAAACACCTTGAATTCGGGCGCGCAACGAATGTCATAACCGTAACTGCTGGTGCCGTAACTGATGACTTTTTTGCCATCAACTTCGCGCACTTGGCTTGGCTCAAACGGCTCGATCAAGCCCTCGTTCTCAGCCATTCGCCTGATCCATTTGTCACTTTTAATACTCATGTTACCTCCTCAGTGTAAATAATTTATATGCTCATTAATCAGCCAGCATTGTAGGCAAGGCCACGTGGGTTTGCTCTATGAGGCGGTCATCGCCCAACACAATCATGGCAAACAACTGTTCGTCTAAGGTCTCACACACGTGGGCTTTGCGCGCCAACATGGGGGTGGCCTTCGGGTTGATAACCACAAAGTCAGCCTCGCACCCAGGTTGCAAATTGCCCACCACGCCGGCCAAGTCAAGCGCTTGCGCCGCACCAGCCGTGTGCAGCCACCACAAGTAACTTGGCGACAAAGTGGTGGCTGCTCGACCCTGCTTGGGCAAGTCCACACGCGCAGTCTCATAGGCGGCGCGCATGGTCCTAAACACATTCATGGACGTGCCACCGCCCACATCGCTGGCCAGGCCCATGGCCATATGGTGGGATTTCCCCGCTGAAAAGTCAAAAAAACCACTGCCTAGAAACGCATTGCTGGTGGGGCAAATAGCAGCTGCGGCGCCGGTCTGCGCCATCAAGTCACGGTCTTGCGCGTCTAGGTAAATGCAGTGGGCATAGACCGAGCGCTTGCGCAACAAGCCGTATTGGTTGTACACCTCAAGATAGCTGCGCGCTTCAGGATGCTGACTCGCCACCCACGCTATCTCGTCGTGATTTTCAGCCACGTGCGACTGCACCCAAACGCTGGCGTATTGCGTGGCCAGTTCCCCTGCACCCGCTAACTGCGCGTGTGAAGACGTTGGCACAAACCGTGGCGTGATGGCATAGCCCAAGCGGTCAATGCCGTGCCAACGGTTGATCAGCATTTCGGTATCAAGCAAACTTTTCTCGGTGGTGTCACGCACACCATCAGGACAATGTTGATCTTGCAAGCATTTGCCTGTCAGTATGCGCATGCCACGCGCGCGCGCGTTGGTAAACAAGGCCTCTACAGACGTCACGTGCGACGTTGCAAACGCCAGCGATGTGGTCACGCCGTGGCGACACAACTCATCTAAAAAGAAACTCGCACGGCTGTTAGCCCACGTCGGGTCGACAAACTTGGCCTCTGCTGGAAAGGTGTAGTCCTCGAGCCAAGGCAGCAAGCCAGGCGATGGCGAGCCAATCACGTCTAGCTGCGGGTAGTGAGAATGCAGGTCAACAAAACCAGGTGCAAGCCATTTGCCAGGGTAATGGGTGATATCCAGATGTGGATAGTCAGGTCTGAGCGCGCTAAAAGCACCGCAGGCTAGCACAACATCACACACCACCAACTGGGCAGGGTCTGGTCCCACCACCAGCAGGCAATCAGACTGCAAGTGGGCTTGCCCGCGATCATCAAAGTACAACATATCGGCCCGGTAGCCGCGCACATGGCTTACTTTGATGGTGGGGTGATGCAACTGATCAGAACTAACCATGTTGTACCGTCCACTGTGCCATCGCATTGTCAAGCTGCAGCTCATACTGCACGCGCAAGCGGTCGTCTATAAAACTCGCCTCAAAACCATTGCGTACCAAGGTCAAGACATCTTGCGGCGACAACGACAAGGCCGTGATGATGGCGGCAAAGTTATCGTTCAAATAGCCACCAAAGTAAGCCGGATCATCGCTGTTGACCATGGCGCACAAGTTGGCATCCAGCATGGTTTTAATCGGGTGTGTGGCCAGGTTTGGCGTGACTTGTAAGGCCATATTGGACAACGGACACACCGTCAGCGGTATGCGCTCGGCCGCCAGTCGCGCCACCAGCGCCGCGTCCTCCATTGAGTGCACACCGTGGTCAATGCGGTGCACACCCAAGACATCCAGCGCTTGCCATACATAAGCCGGCGGCCCCTCCTCGCCAGCGTGCGCAACCAGCTTTAACCCCTGGGCCGCGGCTTTTGCAAATACACGGGCAAATTTGTCAGGCGGATGACCTTGCTCGCTAGAGTCCAGCCCCACGCCTACCAAGTGAGCGCGGTAGGGTGCCGCTGCAAGCAATGTGGCAATCGCGTCGTCTTCACTTAAGTGGCGCAAGAAACACAAAATGAGTGCGCTGCTCATGCCCCACTGCGCAGCTGCTTGTTGGCACGCGCGGTGTATGCCCAATATGACGGTGCCCATGTCCACACCTCGCACTGTGTGTGACTGCGGGTCAAAAAACAACTCTGCGTGCACCACGTGATCTGCATGGGCCCGCTCTAAATACGCCCACGTCATATCAAAAAAATCTTGCTGGGTGATCAGCACTTGGGTGCCGGCGTAGTAAATGTCTAGGAAGCTTTGTAAATCATCAAAAGCATAAGCCGCCCTTACCTCACCGACCGACTTGTACGGCAATGCCACGCCGTTTCGCATGGCCAAGGCAAACATCAACTCTGGCTCTAAAGTGCCTTCAATGTGCACATGCAGTTCTGCCTTAGGCAAGGCCGCCAGCAACGCAAGCGCTGCTTGCTCAGATTTAAAAACCACATCTGTCATGACGATTCACCTTTACAACCCCAACAACCGTATAGCCGGGGGTCTCTAACCTCCAGCCCCCACAACACCCTGCATGCGGATCCGCACAGGGCGTTCCCCAAAAAAACGCTTAAAGCAAGCTGGCCAATAAGCGCCGACTTACCCCAATGCTGGTTACTGCTTGTGCGCCAACCTTCCTAAACCCGGTCGGGCACGAAAAATTGATCTGCACAGGCTCCACACTGATCGTCAGGTTCAGGCCGTCGCCGTGTCCCAACCATTACGATGGGCATGTGGCTACTATGCCATCTGCTGACTTTTGCTGACTTCTGCTGAATCACTGCACCGGTTACCCAGCACAGCGCTATCGGTGTGCATCTGGTTCGCTCTCTTTAGGCGATACACCCCAAAGAGCCAAGGCACTTATTCACCAGAGCCTCACTGGTTTATTGCCGATCGCCTGTTAAGCAGATCTCCCCAGATAAGAACATGATCCGTCCCTGCGCAACTGCACCATTGACGGTGGCCGTTAGATCACATGGCTTCGTCGTCTTGTGCCAACCCGCCTCCAGCCTACGCCTCATATGATATTTTTGTTCATCAGATCGCAGTTGTGCGTCCGCCTTCCTTCAGACCAAACTTCGCAGTTAAGCCCTTGCCATTCGCTAATACTTATGGCGTAATCCCAACATGGTTTTAGACGCCGATCTTCCTACAGAGGACTTTCACCTCATTAGTTCATGCTTATGCTGGGCGTACACAAACGCAAGCACAGCGACTCGCAAGCTCGCGCGTCTAACAGGCGTTATACGATCAGCTTATGATCTTAGCATTCCCACAGAATTGAAAAGGAAATCATGCAATACATAAGAAAAATAAAACTCATTAATTATAAAAGATTTAAGGAGTTTGAAGTCGAATTTGATTCAAAGATTAATACTATCATTGGAGATAATGAAGCCGGTAAAAGCTCAATACTACAGGCAATCGAGCTACTTTCCAGTGGAAGCAGGCATAAAGTTGAGACAGCAGGTATTGAGTCCATTCTTAATAAAAACTCGATAACTGAATTTTTAGCGGGTGAAAAGACTTTTGATACATTACCCGAAATTCATGTCGAAGCTTACTTGAGTGATGAAAAAAACCCTGATCTTTTCGGAAATCATAATTCGAATAACACGAACGCCAGCGGCCTGCATATGGCCTGCCTACCAAACGAAGAGTTAGTCAGTGAAATAAATCAAGTTTTAGCATTAGATAACGGAAACTTTCCATTTGAATTTTACATCGTGAAATTCATTACTTTTAATGGTGAGGCATATTCTGGTTATCGCCGTTTCCTTAAGTGTTTAACAATAGATAGTTCAAGAATAAATAGCGAACATGCAAACAACGAATACATAAGAACAGTTTATGACTCCACCGTAGAGCATACAAATAGAGTAAGCCTGAGCAACGAATATCGTTTACAGAAAATAAAATTCAAAGAAAATAATCTTAAAGAGATCAATAAAGGGTTAGGTAGTTACGAGCTAGCTATACGCTCAGGGTCAAAATACAACCTAGAAGCTGACATCACGCTGACTCAAGGTGACATCCCCATAGATGCTAGGGGCCAAGGCCAGCAGTGCTTCATAAAAACTGAATTCGCTCTGAATCGTAATGCTGAAAATAATGTGCTAGATACTCTTCTTTTAGAGGAGCCAGAAAATCACCTTAGCCACAGCAATATGAAGAAACTTATTTCAATAATATCGGAGTCACATAAAAATCAAATAATTATTGCAACACACAGTAGTTTAATTAGTACCCGCTTGGATTTAAGGAAGTCAATACTTTTAAATAGTAGTAGCGATAAACCGATTAAGCTAAATGATCTCTCTCCTTCAACTTCAAATTTTTTTATGAAAGCACCAGATAACAATATTCTTGAGTTCGTACTTTCAAGAAAAGTTATGCTTGTTGAAGGCAATGCAGAATATATGCTAATTGATGCAATGTACAAAAGGACCACTAAGAGGACGCTAGAAGAAGACGATGTACATATCATATCTGTAGGTGGAACCAGCTTTAAACAGTACATGGAGCTGGCAAAAAAACTCAAAATCAGAGCGGCAATAATTCGTGATAATGATAATAACTACCAAAGAATATGTGTAGATAACTACGTTGACGATATAGCCGACAATATTAAGGTTTTTTTTAGTACTAGTAATGATAGCTATACCTTTGAGGTCTGTCTCTATCATGAGAACAAGGCAGTATGCGATAAATTATTTTCTGGCGGAAATATAAAGAAATCACCTCTTGAATTCATGTTGGATAACAAGGCGGAAAGTTCATTCAGGCTTGTAGAAAATCATCCAGAAGGCTTAGTTCCCCCAGAATATATTCAGCAGGCGATAAAATGGATAAACGAGTAGTATTAGCAGTAGCTGGATCGGGAAAAACAAACAGTATTATTAAATCACTTGAGAATAATAGCCGATGTTTAATAATTACTTATACCGAAAATAATACGCGAAACCTAAAAAATAGGGTAATTAAAAAATTCGGAAAAATCCCTGGCGGGGTTCGTATCTATAGCTACTTTACTTTTTTATATTCATTTTGCTTTAGGCCCATATGTGGCTACGAGCTGAAGACTAAGGGCATTAACTTTAACTACCCTTTGCCACAATACTCACAACGCTCTAAAAATAATTCAAGAGAGCATTATATTGATAGTAATGATCGGCTGTATGCTAATCGCATAGCTAAATTACTAATCGAGTTTGATGCAGTCCCTGATGTTATTCAGAGAGTAGAGAAGTTCTATGACACGGTGTATTTTGATGAAATACAAGATTTTGCTGCCAACGATTTCAATCTAGTATGTTCCTTATCGAAAGCAAATTTAGATATACAATTGGTAGGAGACTTTTATCAGCATACTTTTGATACTAGCCGTGATGGAAATACTCAAAATTCATTGCATGAATGTTTTGATAAATACTGCGTCAAACTAAATAAAGCAGGATTTAAAGTGGATTTAACATCTCTATCTAATAGTCATCGTTGTAGCCCGACTGTTTGTTCTTTTGTATCGAAAAACATAGGGATCAATATTTTATCTCATCGTAAAGATGAAGTTGTGGTGAAGTATGTTGATAATGTTGCTGAAATTGATTCAATCTTCAATAATGGCTCAGTTGTTAAACTCTTTTATCGAAAAAGTGACAGCTATACAGGAAATACTGCTAATTGGGGAAATACGAAAGGGTTAGATCACTTTCAAGATGTATGTGTTGTATTAAACCCAACAACTCTTAAGGCTTTTGATAGTTCCACTTTAGACAAGCTTAAACCAATAACAAAGAATAAGCTTTATGTAGCTTGCACTAGAGCAAAAGGAAATTTGTACTTTGTTCCTGAAACATCATTGGAGAAATATAAGGCGTTGTGAGTGATCTATGCTTAAGAGAACGTATACTATAGTAGTCGAAGGTCTCTAACCTCCCACCCCCACAACACACTGCATACGGATCCGCACAGGGATTTTCCCAAAAACGCTTAAAGCAAGCTGGCCGATAAGCGCCGACTTAGCCCAATGCTGGTTACTGCTTGTGCGCCAACCTTCCTAAACCCGGTCGGGCACAAGAATTTGAGCTGCACAGGCTCCTAACTGATCGCTAGGTTCAGGCCGGCGCCGTGTCCCAACCATTACGATGGGCGTGTGCCTACTAAGCCATCTGAAGACTTTGGCAGACTTTTGCTGACTTCTGGTGAATCACTGCACCGGTTACCCAGCACAGCGCTATCGGTGTGCATCTGGTTCGCTCTCTTTGGGCGATACACCCCAAAGAGCCAAGGCACTTATTTACCAGATCCTCACTGGGTTTATTGCCGATCGCTTATCAGGCAGATCTCCCCAGATAAGAACATGAACTTCCCCCGCGCAACTGCATCATTGACGGTGGCCGTTAGATCACATGGCTTCGTCGTCTTGTGCCAACCCGCCTCCAGCCTACGCCTCATATGATGTTGTTGTTCATCGGCTCGCAGTTGTGCGTCCGCCTTCCGTCAGACCAAACCGCATGGTCAAGCCCTTGCCGTTCGCTAGTAGTTACCGTCTAGTCCCAACATGGTTTTAGACGGTGACATTCCTACAGAGGGCTTTCACTGCATTAGTTCATACCCATACTGGGCGTACACAAAAAAGGGCCAGCCGCATTGCTGCGCTGGCCCCAGCACACAAGCCATTGGCTTGTGTTGAACGCTCTAGCGTTGGTCAGTTTCCAGGTACTTGACCTTGAACACCCTTCACGTAGAACTTAACGCCGCCCAAGAAACCGTCGTCAGCCGTTGTGCCCGCAGCAATTTGCTCTTTGCCGGTGTTGTCCACGATTGGGCCTGTCCATACAGCGAAGCTGCCGTCTTTGAAGCCTGCACGTACTTCATTAATTTTTGCCTTGATGTCTGCTGGCACGTCTTCAGCCACATTCACCATGTCGATGGCGCCTTCTTTAACGCCCCACCACACACTGCCAGTCGCCCATGTGCCGTTGAGCGCATCATTCACAGCCTTGGTGTAATAAGGCGTCCAGTTGATCACTGCAGAGCCCAAATGGGCCTTTGGCGCGTAAGCGGTCATGTCAGAATCCCAGCCAAATGCGCGCTTGCCGTTTTTCTCAGCGGTTTGCAACACAGCAGATGAGTCGGTGTTTTGCATCAGCACGTCAGCGCCGCCGTTGATCAACGACTGGGCCGCTTCTGTTTCTTTTGGTGGGTTGAACCACTCACCTACCCAGACCACATTGGTCTTGATGGCTGGGTTCACAGATTGCGCACCCATGGTGAAGCTGTTGATATTGCGAATCACTTCAGGAATTGGCACTGAGCCGACCACACCCAAGGTGTTGGTCTTGGTCATGGCACCCGCAATAATGCCGGCCATGTAAGCACCTTGGTAGGTGCGGCTGTCATAGGTGCGCATGTTGGGGCCTGACTTGTAGCCAGTCGCATGCTCAAACTTCACGTCGGCAAAGTCAGGCGCGATTTTTAACATGGGCTCCATGTAACCAAATGTGGTGCCGAAAATCAGCTTGTTGCCTTGGGAAGCCAGGTCACGAATCACGCGTTCGGCGTCGGCGCTCTCAGGAACGTTTTCGACATAGCTGGTCACAATCTTGTCACCAAAGGCCGCCTGCACCTCCGCGCGGGCGCGGTCGTGGGCGTAAGTCCAACCACCGTCGCCAACTGGGCCAACGTAGGCGAATGCCACTTTTAACGGCTCCACCACGATGGCAGCTGCCGGCGCTGCGGCTTCAGGCGCAGCGGCCTCTTCTTTTTTGCCACAACCGACCAATACGGCGGCGGACAACGCTGTCAAAGCTGCTAGCTTGACCAGCGAGCGGATATTCACAGTAGACATGACATCACTCCAAGGTAATTAAAAAACGACACACAACAAAAGTTTTCGCCAGCGCGCGAACGCGCTTCACATGACGACATTATGAATTAGGCTGAAAGGGTTTCCCTATGCTTTGCGGCATATTTAGGCGAATCCACTGCGGATTTCGCGAAATTAAGACCAACACCACTATGGTGGCTAAGTAGGGCATCATGTTTAAAAATTGGCTGCTGATGTGCACACCCGCGGCTTGCAACTGAAATTGCAGCATGGTCACCCCACCAAACAAATACGCACCTAGCAGCACACGAATGGGACGCCACGTGGCAAACGTGGTGAGCGCCAGTGCGATCCAACCCTTGCCAGCAGTCATACCCTCTACCCACAGTGGTGTGTAAACGGTTGACACATAGGCGCCCGCCAGTCCACACAAGGCACCTCCGGCCATGACAGCACCAAGACGAATGAGGCGCACGTTGTATCCCAGCGCGTGGGCGGACTGTGGCGACTCGCCCACGCTTCTAAGCACCAAACCTGAACGGGTCTTAAAGAAAAACCACATCATGCCAGCCGTGATGCACATCGCAATGTAGACCATCGGATGTTGAGAAAAGAACGCCTCGCCAACAAACGGCAAATCACCTAGCAATGGAATTTTGTATTGCACCGCTTCTGGCAGCTTTTCTTTGACATAGGACGTTCCAGCAAAAGCCGACAACCCAGCACCAAACAAACTCAAGGCCAAGCCAGTGGCGTATTGGTTGGTTCCCAACCAAATCACCAGCCAGCCAAACAAGGCCGCCATGGCGGCGCCTACGAGCATGCCTGCGCCAAAACCCATCACGCTAGAGCCTGTATGCACCACCGCGGCAAAGCCCGCCAAAGCAGAGCACAGCATCATGCCCTCGGCACCCAAATTCAAAATACCGGCTTTCTCGTTGATCAACAAGCCAAGAGAAGCCAACGCCAAAATTGTCCCCGCATCTAAGGCTGCGGCAACCAGTAATGCACTGCTCATTGGGCACGCCTCCAAGTAATTTGTTTGGCAATAAGCATGTCGCAGGCCAGCAAGCTGAACAACAGCAGACCCTGGAACACACCTGTAATGGATTTGGGCAAGCCCATGCGCGATTGCGCCAACTCGCCACCTATATAAAACATACTCATCAGCAAGGCAGACAACACCGCTCCCGCAGGGTGAAGCCGCCCAACGAAAGCCACAATAATGGCGGCAAAACCGTACCCGGCCGGCACGTAAGGCGTGAGCTGGCCGATTGGCCCAGCCACTTCCAGACCACCTGCCAAACCAGCAAAACCGCCACTGATAAGCAGCGCAGTCCACAATCCCCTGCGCGCAGAAAACCCTGCGTACCGTGCAGCAGCAGGTGCCATGCCGCCAACTTGTTGGGCAAAACCAGCCCGTGTGCGGTACAAGTACACCCACATACCGCCTGCACCAGCCAGCGCCAGCAGCAAACCAATGGTCACGCGCGAGCCACCCATGAGTTTGGGGATTTGAGTGGCCGACTCGAAAGTTTTGGTTTGGGGAAAATTGTAGCCGTTGGGGTCTTTCCAAGGCCCGTAAACCATGTACTGCAACAGCTGCACAGCCACATAGACAAGCATCAAACTGACTAAAATTTCATTGGCGTTGAAACGGTCACGCAGCAATGCAACAATACCCCCCCACGCCATGCCACCGGCAATGGCCGCCAACAATATGGGCACCACAATCCAGCCTGACGTGTCCGGTGTGGCCATGAGTGCCACGCCACCTGCAGCAATGGCACCCACTATGTACTGGCCTTCTGCACCAATATTCCACACATTGGAGCGAAAGCACACGGCCAAGCCCACTGCTATGAGCAACAAGGGCGTGGCTTTCAGCAACAGCTCGCTGATGGCATAGCTGCTTTTAATGGGCTCCCAAAAAAACACTTGCAAGCCTTGCACAGGGTCTTTGCCAAGCGCGACAAAAATACCCATGCCAATGGCAACCGTAATGAGAAGAGCCAGCGCTGGCGAGGCAGCCGCCCAAAACCTAGACGCCTCAGCGCGGTTGCGCAGTTCAAACATGGTTGGTCTCCGTGGTCCACAAACCTGACATCCAAGCACCCACAACTTCTACTGAGGCGTCAGCTCGGTTCAGCGAAGGCGATATGTGGCCCTTGGCAATCACCAGCAACCGGTCGCTCAATTCAAACAATTCGTCTAGCTCCTCGCTGATTAATAACACCGCGCAACCTGCATCACGTAGCGCCAAAATAGCGGTTCTAATTTGAGCTGCAGCACCCACATCGACACCCCAAGTTGGTTGACTCACTATGAGCATCTTCGGATTGGCGCCAATTTCCCGACCCACGATAAATTTTTGCAAATTGCCACCAGACAAGGACTGTGCAGCGGCCTTTGGCCCGCCAGCCTTGACGCCAAATGTGCGAATGATCTCGCTGGCTTGCGCCAACAATGTCGGTCCATGGATCCAACCACCCGTGCCCACAGCTTCATCGCGCGTCAGCAACAAGTTGTGCGCCAAGTCAACAGCAGGTACAGCACCTCTGCCGAGACGCTCTTCTGGCACCAAATGCACACCCAGTTCCCGCCGGCGCATGGGCAGTAAGTGCGCCATGTCTAAGCCCGATAAAGTAATGCTGGCAGCGCTTGCGCGCACATCCTCGCCTGACAAGGCTCTAACCAATTCAGCTTGGCCATTGCCTGACACACCAGCAATACCCACTATTTCGCCGGCCCTTACTTCAAAGTTAATGCCGTCTAAATGCGTCCCGAAATGATCGAGCGCAGGCAGGTTGAGCTGTGTAACCTTCAACACCACCCCGCCATTGTTGTGCGCGCGAGGCGGCAGTGCTGGTGGCTCGGCACCAATCATTAAACGGCTCAACGACTCATTGGTCTCGACTTGCGGGTTGCAAGTACCAGTAACTTTGCCACCACGCAACACCGTACAGGCCGTACACAGCTCACGAATTTCATGCAACTTGTGGCTGATGTACAAAATACTGCAACCTTCAGCAGCAAGCTGGCGCAGCACCACGAACAACTTCACCACTGCCTGCGGTGTCAGCACAGACGTGGGTTCATCCAATATCAGCAACTTGGGGTTGGTCAGCAAGGCGCGAATAATTTCTACCCGCTGCATTTCACCCACACTCAAGGTATGAACGGGGCGGTCCGGCTCAATGTCCAAACCGTAAGCGGTCGCTTTGTCAACAATGGCTTGACGGACTTGGGTCAAACTTAGTTTGGCATCAAGGCCCAGCCATACGTTCTCAGCCACACTGATGGTGTCGAACAAACTAAAGTGCTGGAACACCATGGCAATACCCAAAGCTCTGGCCTCGCGGGGGTCTTTGATATGAACCACTTTTCCTTGAAAACGCAGCTCGCCAGCATCAGGCTTGATCGCACCGTAAATGATTTTCATCAGCGTGGACTTGCCAGCGCCATTTTCGCCCAGCACAGCGTGGATTTCACCTGGGTAAACAGTCAATGAAACACCGTCATTTGCCACCACAGCCGGGTAAGCTTTGACAATGCCAGTGAGTTGTAGTTGTGGTGTGGTCATAAGCGGGTAAGCGTCAGGCCAGAGGATGGTCTTGACCGCTGCGCGATCGCAGTTGGTCTGCAACAGTTTTAACAGTACTTCTCAGCCAAACTTGTGCGCTGGATGCGTGGCTGCGCTCATGCCATAGCTGGTAGTACGACATTTTAGGAAATTGAATGGGTGGCTCTTTGATGACCAAGGACAAGTGACCCGTAAAACCTTGTATGTACCGCTGGCAAAAATGTCGCCCCGTTGTGAGTACCAGCAAAGAAGCAGCAACCATATTGGGCATGTGGCTAAAATTTTGTGAGCGCACAACAATATGGCGTTTCAAGCCGAGCGTGTGCAAGTGTTCATCAATCACCCCATACCCACCCAAGTGCGTTGAAGTGGGTGCAATGTGCTCGGCCTGCAGCCATGTATCAACTTCCCAACCTTTCACGACAAGCGGGTTGTGCTGGGCAAGGATGGAAACAATATCGTCTTCAAACAGCGGCACCCGGTGCAACTCGACCGACGGACTGGACCAATTGCCAATCACCACGTCTAGCTCGCCGCTGGCCAACTGCTGTGTGTAAGGCGCATGCGCTGACAATGAATGGATGATCACCTTACACATAGGCGCTTGGCTTCTCAACGTACTCACGATGTGTGGCAGAAACAATGGGTCTAAAAAATCACTAGCCCCAATACGAAAAGTTAAGTTGGCTTTGCTGGGCTCGAAGTCACTGTGATCATCAAACAAACGCTGGGCGGCCGTCAGCACGCGCTCGCAGGGCTCAATCATTCGAGCACCCTGCTCAGTCAACACCATGCCAGTGCCAGAGCGCACCAACAATGCGTCACCGGTGAGGGCGCGCAGTTGTCTCAAAGCACTGGAGACCCCAGGCTGATGCATGCCCATTTTTAAGGCTGTACGAGAGACACTCCGTTCTTGCAACACAGTATGTAAGACCTTTAGAAGATGAAGGCTTATTTTGTCAATATCGGTGGTGGTTTTCATACTAATATTCTTATTTTATCTATACACATTATGACGAGCGCACGCACTAACAAACCGCTAAGTTGTAGCTTTAGACCCAACGACCCACAGCCATGCTGAACACGACACTGAAGTTCTACCACCGACAAGCCATTGTTGAGCTTGACAATGTACCTGCGCACCGCACGTTGCAAGAGCTTTTGCGAAACGACTTGCAGGTGCACGACACCAAAGAGGGCTGCGCCGAGGGCGACTGCGGCGCTTGTACAGTGGTACTGGGTGAGCCACAAGGCGACAAGCTGGTGTTTAAAGCTGTCAACAGTTGTATACGCTTGGCGCACTCCGTCAACGGCATGGCCGTATTCAGCGCGGCAGACTTAGGCGCTGACCAGCCCCATCCTGTACAGACAGCTCTTAAAGAGTGCCACGCCTCACAATGCGGTTTTTGCACACCAGGGTTCACCATGAGCCTGTTCGGGCTGTACCAAAACAAAATTTGCCAAGGTCAGACCGTGACGCCACACATGGCCCAAGAGCATTTGTCTGGCAATTTGTGCCGATGCACAGGCTATCGCCCTATTGTGGAAGCCGCTTGCACCATGGGCAAGTTGCCAACCGTGCACCTGGACCATGTGGCCATCACCGCCCATCTGAGGCAAGCCTCAGCAACACCAACGGTTCAAACGTCGGACACCGGCTACCTGCGCCCTCAACACCTACAAGGTGTGCTGCAAGCGCGTACGCAATACCCGCAGGCCCAGTTGGTTGCTGGCTGTACCGATGTTGGACTGTGGGTAACCAAACACCACCGCAAGTGGTCACACATTATTGATGTCACTCAAGCCCAAGAGTTATTGCGTCTTGAGTTCAGCGACACCCACCTCACAATTGGAGCGGCGGTCAGCTTGGAAAATGCATGGGCAGCCATCACGCAAGATAGACCACAACTGCGCGCTTATTGGCACAGGTTTGCCGGTTTACCGGTACGCAACTCGGGCACGATGGGCGGCAATATTGCCAACGGCTCCCCAATTGGCGATGCCATGCCTGTTCTGATTGCCCTCAACGCGCACATTGCGTTAGCCAGTCTCAACGAGCAAGGTCATGTCACAGAACGCATCCTGCCGCTTGAGAGTCTGTACACAGGCTACAAGCAAAACTGCATGGCCATTGGCGAGGTACTGAGCTGGATTCGCGTGGCTCGCCCAACTGCAACTGAATGGATGCAGGCCTACAAAATTTCCAAACGACAAGAGGATGACATCTCTGCTGTGGCTTTGGCCATCAGGTTAGACATGAACACCTCCAACCAGGTCAGCGCGGTATCCATTGGCGCAGGTGGTGTCGGCCCGGTCCCAGCTCGGGCTACCCACGCAGAACAAGCCATTCAAGGTCAAGCATGGCAACTAGAAACCATACAAGCAGCGCAACGCGCGTTGGCCCAGCAGTTCAGCCCAATCTCAGACATGCGCGCCAGCGCCGAATACCGTGCGCAGGTGCTGGGTAACTTGATGCACCGGGCATGGCTACGAAGCCAACCCGCCAGCACCAACATACACGGTATGTTGAGCTTGGAGGACGTGGCATGAGCGCTGGCTTGAAGCACCACGACAGCGCCGCCAGCCACATAGATGGCAGCGCCCGTTATATTGATGACATCCCAGAAATTGCAGGCACCCTACACGCCGCCCCCATTTTGTCTAAGCATGCGCACGGCTCTGTTGTATGCCTTCACGTTGAAAAAACTTTAGCCAGCCCACATGTGCTAGCCACCGTGGGGTCTAGGGATATTCCGGGTGATAAAGTGATCGCTAGCTTTTGTCACGACGAGGCCATTTTTGCCGACAACATCGTCTTGCACGTGGGGCAAGTTATGGGCTTGGCGGTAGCCAATAGCCACAAACAAGCGCGTGTTGGCGCAAGCTTGGCAACGGCCACCATTGATGAGTTGCCGGCAGTATTCAACCCGCGTGAAGCCTTGGCATCACAACAGTTTGTATTGCCCCCGGTACAGGTCGTGCGGGGCGATGTGGCGCAAGCTTTAACCCATTCACAGCACGTATTGAGCGGCACACTGGATGTGGGTGGGCAAGAGCATTTTTACCTTGAGGGCCAAGTGGCCTACGCCGTACCGCAGGACAACAACGAATGGCTCATTTACTCCAGCACGCAACACCCCGGTGAAGTTCAACACTGGGTGGCCCACGCACTCAATATCCCCATGCATGCTGTGCGTGTCGTGTGCAGACGCATGGGTGGGGGCTTTGGTGGCAAAGAAACCCAGGCTGGGCATGTGGCCGTATGGGCCGCAATCGCTGCAAACAAGCTCAAGCGCCCAGTCAAACTGCGTTTAGACCGAGACGATGACTTTGTAATCACTGGCAAGCGTCACCCCTTTAGCTACGACTACACAGCAGGCTTTAATGACCAAGGCGTGCTCACAGGTTTGGATGTGACACAAATTGTCGACTGCGGACACAGCGCAGACTTGAGTGGGCCTGTAGCCGACCGTGCCGTCTTTCACACCGACAACGCCTACTTTTTAGAACACATTCGCATCATGTCTTACAGGTGCAAAACCAACAAACAAAGCAACACGGCGTTTAGAGGTTTTGGCGGTCCGCAGGGCATGATTGTTACAGAGCTGGTCATGGGTGAGATAGCACGCAAGCTGAACATGGATGCCTTACAAGTGCGCTTGAACAATTTGTACGGCACAACAGAGCGCAACACCACGCACTATGGCTGCACTGTTGAACACAACATATTGCACCCCCTGATCACCAGCTTGGCTGACAAATGCGACTACGCCACCAGACGCGCTGAGGTGTCGAGCTGGAACACAACCAATACCATCATTAAAAAAGGGCTAGCCCTCACGCCCGTCAAATTCGGTATCAGCTTTACCGCCACACAGTTCAACCAAGCGGGCGCTCTGGTGCATGTCTATACGGACGGCAGTGTTCGCGTCAGCCACGGCGGTACAGAAATGGGCCAAGGCTTGCACACCAAAGTTGGCGCTATCGTTGCACAAACGCTGGGCATTCGCGCCACGCAGGTGGTGGTCAGCGCTACTGACACAGACAACATCCCCAATGCCAGTGCAACCGCCGCATCTAGTGGCACCGATTTGAATGGCCGCGCCGCTGAGTTGGCAGCTCAACAAGTGCGCGCCAACCTGAGCGCGTTTGTTGCACAACGTGACAACTGCACGCAACAAGAGGTGCGTTTTATAGATGGCATGGTGCACACACCAACCTCAGACAGCAGCTTCGTCGACGCAGTTCAACAGGCTTACAACGCACGCGTGCAACTGTGGAGCGATGGATTTTACAAAACACCACATATTCACTATGACAAACACACCTTGAGTGGGCAACCGTTTTACTACTTCGCCTTCGGTGCGGCCTGCACAGAAGTTGCCATTGACACACTGACTGGCGAGTCCAAAGTACTGCGCGTTGATATCTTGCAAGATGTAGGAACCTCCATACATGAAGCCATAGACATTGGCCAAATTGAAGGCGGTTTTGTACAAGGTATGGGCTGGCTGACAACAGAGGAGCTGGTGTGGAATGCCAAGGGCGAACTGTCAACCCATGCGCCCAGCACTTACAAAATTCCAACCGCAGGCGATGTCCCGAAACAATTCAACATTCATTTATGGCCACACGCCAACCCACAAGACAATATTCTGGGCAGCAAGGCAGTTGGTGAACCGCCGTGTATGTTGGCTATCAGTGTGTTTGAAGCTTTGCGCGACGCCGCGGCTCAAGCCACAGGTCATCAAGTTGTGTTGTTGAATGCACCCGCAACCCCGGAGCGTATTTTGGGAGCCATCGCATGACGTCTTGTCGCCGCCTATTGCGGGTGGGCCGCTAGCACCAATATGGCTCGAAAATCGTTCACATTGGTATGCGTAGGCCCAGTCACCACCAATCCTTTGGCCGCGCTGAAGTAGCCATAGCTGTCGTTTCTAAACAAACAATCGGCCAAGTCTGCACCGCCTTGACTGGCGGCTGCCAACGTGGTGGGTGTGACCACCGCGCCTGCGTTGCTCTCAACGCCATCAATGCCATCGGTGTCTGCCGCCAGCGCCCATATGGTGGGCGCGCCATCTAGGGCCTGCGCCAAGCCCATGCAAAACTCAGCCGCCCGACCACCCCTGCCGCGAACCAGACCTCGGGCCTTGACGGCTTTGTTAATCGTTACAGTTGTTTCGCCGCCACTCAAAATAACGCAAGGCGTCTCAAAGGCGCCTACTCCGAGCGCTGCAGCCTTGGCCATGGATGCGTGCACCTGACCCACGCAACGAGACTCGCCCTCCATGTCGTCGGCCAACACATAAGTGTGCACGCCCGCCGCACGTGCAGCCTGAGCCGCCGCCTGCAAAGACTGCAAAGGGGTTGCAATCAGGTGGACCAGGTGGCCTGCAAAACAACTATCACCTGGCTTTGGTGTCTCCAGCGCACCAGACTCTAAAGCCTCCCACACTGGTTGTGGCAGTTCAATGTCTAGGCGACGCAAGACCGCCAAGGCTTGCGCACACGTGCTGTCGTCTGGCACAGTGGGGCCGCTGGCAATGACGCCCACGTCGTCACCTGGCACGTCGCTGATGGTGATGGTGACCACATGCGCGGGCGCACACGCAGCGCCTAATCGCCCACCCTTGATGCGGGACAAGTGCTTGCGCACACAGTTCATGTCGGCAATACCCGCGCCGCTGTTGAGTAACGCGGCATTGATGCGCTGCTTATCGCCTAGGTTTAAGCCCTCACATGGCAACGTCAGCAAGGACGAGCCGCCACCTGAAACAAGGCAAATCACCAAGTCATCAGCTCCAGCCGTTTGGGCCAAGGCCAGCATGCGCGTGGCCGCATCCATGCCGGCTTGATCGGGCACAGGGTGCGCCGCTTCAAGCAACTCGATTCGCTGGACGAGACCCGCAGGACGAGGCGGTATGTGGCCATACCGCGTAATCACCAAACCAGACAACGGCGCATCCGCCGGCCACATCGCCTCAAGTGCATGCACCATGGCGCCAGCAGCCTTGCCAGCACCCAACACCAAGGTCTTGCCAACTGGCACGGGTGGCAGCACCCCTTGCATATTGTCAGCAGGTTGAGCTCTGGCCACGGCCACATCAAACAAGGCTGTTAAAAAGGCAGTGGGATGGGTGTTGTAGTCTGGCAATGAAGTGGCGGGGGCCATGGTGTTTACTCTGCTGTTGCAATCTCGTGATTGGACATGATTTCTAAGCTTCGACACAAGGCTGAATGGTCTAAACCACCCATTCCATGCGCAGCGCAGGTGTTGAACAACTCTTGGGTCGCTGCGGTATTGGGCAGTGACACGCCCATAGCCTTAGCGCCTTGCAAGGCCAAATTCAAGTCTTTTTGATGCAGTTCTATGCGAAAGCCAGGGTTGAACGTGCGCTTAACCATGCGCTCTCCATGCACCTCCAAAATACGCGATGCGGCAAAGCCACCCATCAGCGCTTGACGCACTTTGGCGGGGTCGGCTCCAGCCTTGCTGGCAAACAACAAGGCCTCAGACACGGCCTCTATGTTGAGCGCAACAATGATTTGATTGGCCACTTTGGTGGTTTGGCCGTCGCCATTGCCACCTACCAAAGTGATGTTTTTACCCATCACTTCAAACAGGGGGTTCACGCGGTCAAACGCGGCTTGAGGACCACCAACCATGATGGTGAGGCTGGCCGCTTTGGCACCTACCTCGCCGCCAGAAACAGGCGCATCCAAGTAGTCACAGCCCAAGGCATTAATTTTTTTAGCGAACGCTTTGGTTGCCAATGGCGCAATAGAGCTCATGTCCACAACCACTTTGCCTGCGCTCAAGCCAGCGGCCACGCCTTTATCGCCAAACAGGACCTCATCGACTTGCGGTGTATCTGGCAGCATGGTGATGATGATGTCGCCGCGCTTGGCCACCTCTGCGCTGCTCACGCACACGGTTGCACCACCTTGCACCAATTCATCTGCGACTTTTGATCGGCTGTAAATAAACAACTGATGGCCTGCTTTTTGCAAGTTTTGAGCCATGGGTGAACCCATAATGCCCAAGCCAATAAAACCGATATTTAATCCACCTTTGGTCATGGTGTTGTCTCCTGTGATGTGTCTGTAAAAAAATAAAAAATGTAGACCTACAACTGCACGTCAAACTGTTTAAGCCAAACCAATCCGGCTTCAGTAGCGGCTTTTGGCTTGTACTCACAACCCACGGTTCCTTGGTAGCCTAAAGCGTCCAAATGGGCAAACAAAAAGGCATAGTTGATCTCACCAGTACCAGGTTCATTGCGTGCGGGATTATCGGCCAACTGCATATGGCCTATGCGCGGCAAATACTTGGCAATGGTGTTGGCCAACTCACCTTCCATGCGCTGGGCGTGGTAGATGTCATATTGCAAAAAAGCGTTGTCGCTGCCAACGGCATCCAACACCGCAATGCCTTGCGCTGTGGTGTTAACAAAAAAGCCTGGGATATCAAAGCTATTGATTGGTTCCAGCAACAAACGGATACCCGCAGCCTTGAGCTGGTCAGCGGCCACGCGCATGTTGGAAACAAGGGTTGCCATCGCTTGCTCATCGCTCACGCCAGCAGGCTTGATGCCGGCCAAGCAGTTGAGTTGCGAGACACCCAACGTGGTTGCGTAGGCAACAGCACGTTCAAGACCAGCAGCAAATTCGCCTACACGGTCAGGGTGGCACGCAATACCGCGCTCGCCACCAGCCCAGTCGCCTGCTGGCAAGTTGTGAAGCACTTGTTTAAGACCATGGTTGTCCAGCTGGGCACGCAGCTCAGTGGCATCAAAATCGTAGGGGAATAAAAACTCCACATGGGTAAAGCCAGCTTTTGCAGCGGCTTCAAAGCGCTGCATAAACGGCACTTCAGTAAACAGCATGGTTAAGTTAGCAGCCATTTTTGGCATATGTAATCCTTTAAATAGTTGTATTTGTAACGTGCTTTTTAATCCAACAAGCCGACAGTTTCTAAACCATTAACGGCTAGGCAATCAATAGCCTCAAACTCATTGACTGCATTGATCTCTGTACCCATGGCGATGTTAGTCACTCGCTCCAAAATACATTCGACCACAACAGGGACGCGCAACGCCTTGGACATTGCATGGGCAGAGCGCAACGCATCCTGTAATTGTTCAGGATCAGTCACCCGAATGGCTTTACAACCCAAGCCTTCTACAACGGCCACGTGGTCCACGCCATAGCCGCGCAAAGGATCACCTTCTTCCATGTTGTGGTTGTCAAAGGCCAACTGCACGCAGTAATCCATATTGAAGCCGCGCTGGCTTTGGCGTATCAAACCAAGGTAGGCGTTGTTGACCAACACGTGGACATAAGGCAAGTTAAATTGCGCACCTACAGCCAACTCTTCTAGCATAAATTGAAAGTCGTAGTCGCCTGACAAGGCCACCACATTGGCGGCTGGGTCCGCTGCCACAACACCCAAGGCTGCGGGCATGGTCCAACCCAAAGGTCCGGCTTGACCGCAATTAATCCACTGGCGTGGTTTGTAAATATTCAGAAACTGAGCCGCTGCAATTTGGCTCAATCCAATGGTTGACACATAGGTGGTGTCTTTGCCAAATACAGCGCTCATTTCTTCATACACGCGCATTGGCTTCATTGGAATTTCTGTGTAGTGCGTTTTACGCAACATGGTTCGCTTACGCTCAGCACAGCGGGCAGCCCATGCAGAAAAATCTGGCCAAGTGCCGGCTGCACGTCGCTTGGCAATACCGGCCACCAGCAGTTTCAATGCATGACCAGCATCTGACACGACACCGTAATCAGGCTCAAATACCCGGCCAATTTGGGTTGGTTCAATGTCAATGTGCACAAACTGCCTGTCACCTTTATAGACATCGATAGAGCCCGTGAAGCGGTTGGCCCAACGGTTGCCGATACCTAATACAAAATCACTGGCCATCATGGACGCGTTGCCGTAACGGTGGCTGGTTTGTAAACCGACCATGCCTGCCATTAACGGGTGGTCATCGGGAATAGTTCCCCAGCCCATCAGCGTCGGAATCACGGGTACGCCTGCCGCTTCAGCAAAGGCTTGCAAATCAGCCGATGCATCGGCGTTGATGACACCGCCACCAGATACCAACAACGGCTTGTCACTGGCAGCCAGCATGTCGAGAACCTTGCTGATTTGCTTCTCAGTCGCCATAGGCTTGTAGACAGTCAGAGGCTCATAAGTGTCAATGTCAAACTCAATTTCAGTCATTTGCACGTCGAACGGCAAGTCAATCAAAACGGGACCAGGTCGACCTGAGCGCATGATGTGGCAGGCCTGTTGAAAAACGCGCGGCACCAGCGCACCCTCGCGAACTGTAACCGCCCATTTGGTAACAGGCTTGGCAATAGACTCAATGTCAACGGCTTGGAAGTCCTCTTTGTGCAAACGCGCGCGTGGCGCTTGGCCAGTGATGCACAAAATTGGAATGGAGTCTGCTTGGGCAGAGTACAAGCCGGTAATCATGTCTGTTCCAGCTGGGCCAGACGTCCCGACACACACACCAATGTTGCCAGCCTTGGCCCTGGTGTAACCCTCGGCCATGTGCGAGGCACCTTCAACGTGCCTGGCCAAAATATGCTTGACCGTGTCACGTTTTTTCATGGCTGCATAAAACGGATTAATGGCTGCACCCGGCACACCAAAGGTTTGCAACAAACCCTCTTTTTCCAACACACAAATTGCCGCTTCGGCTGCTGTCATTTTTGTCATATCTCCAACTCCTCTTGGTTATAAATCTGGCGCGGCTGGTTTGATTGCCGACAACAGCACTTTATTCGTATGAAAAAAATATGTAAATAGCATCATTTGTACTTTTATTACATACTTAAAATATGTAATAGAGGTGTTAGATGGATAAATTTAAAGAAATCGATGCGTTTGTCCGCATCATGGCGCACGGCTCCATCACGGCTGCAGCTGTGCATGCAGGCGTGTCGCCTGTCATGATGGGCCGACGCTTGGACGCACTAGAGCGCAGACTCAGCACGCAACTGGTTTTACGCTCGACCCGCAGTCTGACGTTGACAGAACATGGCACTGGCTTTTTGGATGAATGCAAGCGCTTGCTCAACGAATGGTCGCAGGCCGAAGCAAGCGTCAACGCCAAACGCTATGAGGCCAGTGGCCACCTGATTGTGTCGGCACCAGCAGCATTTGGCAGATTGCACGTGGCACCGCACGCGCCTACATTTATCAAGTCTCACCCCAACGTTAAAGTGTCCTTCAACCTCACTGACCGCGTCGTCGATGTGGTGCGCGAAGGTTACGATTTGGGTATTCGCATTGGTGGACAAATTGATCCCAATTTTGTTGCTATCAAGCTGGCGACCAACCAGCGTGTGGTATGCGGCACACCAGCCTACTTCAAAAAACACAGCAAACCAACCGCTCTGAAAGACTTAAGCCTGCACAACTGCTTGGCTTTTAACTTGCAAGGTGGCCAGCAGCGCGGCTGGTATTTTCAGCAAGACGGCAAGCCCATCACCATCAAAGTTGACGGCAGCATGGACTGCAACGATGGCGAGTTGTTACACCGCTGGGTGAGCGAAGGTCTGGGCCTTGGCTGGCGTTCAACATGGGAAATACAAGGCCAGCTTGAACGGGGTGAGTTGGTCACCGTGTTGTCAGAATACGCCTTGCCTGCCTATGACATACTGGCCGTCTACCCACAGCAACGCCACCTGACAGCCAAAGTGCGCTACTTTATCGACCACTTAAAAAAAGTGTTTGCCACGCCTAGGTACTGGCACCAGTTCAACTGACGCATGTCCAGTCACACCTCTTAACCCCCCTGATCTGAAAAGTTGACACTGTGACAACTCTTTTAATACGCAACGCACAAGCCATCGCTTGCATGGATGACAGCCGCACAGAACTGCGCAACTGCAGCTTGCTGATTCAAAACGGCTTGATTGAAGCCATAGGCGAAACAGCCGAGTTAGGCCCACCCGCCGATACGGTTGTCGATGCCTCACAACATGTGGTGGTGCCCGGTCTCATCAACACCCATCACCACATGTACCAAAGCTTGACCAAGGCTATACCCAGTGTGCAAAATGCAGAATTATTTTCCTGGCTTCAAGGTCTGTATCCGATTTGGTCAGGCCTGACGCCCGAGATGGTACAGGTCTCCACGCAAGTCGCCATGGCAGAGCTGATGCTCAGCGGCTGTACCACCAGCTCTGACCATTTGTACCTGTACCCCAATGGAGTTCGCTTAGACGACAGCATTGAAGCTGCTCACAACATGGGCATGCGTTTCGTCGCCACGCGCGGCAGCATGAGCGTTGGTCAAAGCGCTGGCGGCTTGCCACCAGACCAAGTGGTGGAGCGTGAAGATGTCATTTTGAAAGACACACAACGCCTCATTGAGACCTACCATGACCAGTCGTTTGGCGCCATGATGAATGTGGCAGTTGCGCCATGCTCACCGTTCTCTGTGAGTCGCGATCTCATGAAAACCTCTGCGGAATTGGCGCGCAGCTTGGGCGTGCGTTTGCACACCCATTTGGCAGAAAACGACCATGACATTGCCTACAGCCTAGAAAAGTTCAACTGCACACCCACTCAATATGTACAGGACTTAGGCTGGCTAGGCCACGACGTATGGCACGCACACTGCGTCAAACTTGATGATGAAGGCATCTCACTGTTTGCCGCTACCAAAACCGGGGTAGCACATTGCCCTTGCAGCAACATGCGCCTAGCCTCTGGCATTGCACCCATTCGACGCATGATGGATGCTGGCGTGCCGGTTGGTCTCGGGGTTGATGGCAGCGCCAGCAACGACGCCGCGCATCTGCTGAATGAGGCACGACAAGCCATGCTGTTGGCTAGAGTTGGTCGCGCCGTAGCGCCACCAGAGCGTCGCGGCGAGAGAACACTTTTTGGATGTGATCTCGGTCCATCAGATATGTCGGCCAGGGATGCCTTGCACTTGGCAACGCGGGGCAGCGCACAAGTACTAGGTCGGGCACACGACATTGGCCAGATTAAAGTGGGCATGTGCGCCGACCTTGCACTTTACAAACTGGATACGTTAGGCTTCGCAGGCGGGGCTGTTCACGACCCAATTGGCGCCCTGATGATGTGCGCCAGCGCCCAAGTCGACGTGCTGGTTATTAACGGTGCGATCAAGGTTACAGAAGGGCAACTGGTGGGCATAGACCTGCCCCACCTCATCGCCCGCCACAACCAACTCGCACACCAATTGGCGCTAGGCTGACAGGTGCTTGGCGTTTACTCCGTCGACGCACCAGCTGTAAACCAACGTCCTACCAGCGCTCGTTCTTCGTCTGTGATACCAGTGGCGTTGTTCATGGGCATGGCCTTGGTCACCACCACTTGCTGGTAAATACCTTGCGCATGCACAGCGATTTGATCCGCACTGTCAACGCGCACCCCCTTCATTTGCATGGCTGCGCCGTGACACATCACGCACCGTTGGTCCATCACGGCTTTCACTTGGGCGAATGACGCGGGCTGCTGTGCAGCCGCTTGCTGAACGGGTGTTTGGGGTGCAGGTGCCATCGCCACAATCAAGCCAACGATCAGCACCGAGCCGACCACAGCATAGGGTATGGGGTTGGCATTGCGACCCAGCTTGAAACCATGGCGCATCACGAAGTATTGGCGAATCAACGCGCCTGCAGTCATCATGACAACCAACACCACCCAGTTGTACTCGCCCGTATAGGTAAAGCTGTAGTGGTTGCTCAGCATGGCAAACAGCACGGGCAACGTGAAGTAGGTGTTGTGCACACTGCGTTGCTTGCCGCGCTTGCCGTGAATAGGGTCAACGGGTTCGCCTGCGTCCATAGATGTCACCATCTTGCGCTGGCCGGGAATAATCCAGAAGAACACGTTGGCACTCATGGCTGTGCCTATCATGGCGCCAACCAGCAAGAATGCAGCGCGCCCAGCAAACAGCTGGGTAGACAGCCAGGCTGCAAACACAATGGTGATGAATACGAACAAACCAACCCATTTGTCACCGCCATCTTTGGCGCCCACTGTTCTACACAAGGCATCGTAAACAAACCAAAAACCAACCAGAAAGGCCAGCGCCACAACAACCGCTTCCCCCCGCGTCCACGCGATGAGGTTGGGATCGACCATGTAGGTCTGAGCCTGCCACAAATACGACACGCTGAACAATGCAAAGCCTGTCAGCCACGTGGTGTAACTCTCCCAATAAAACCAATGCAGATGGGTGTGGATTTTTTTAGGCGCTACCAGGTATTTTTGCGGGTTGTAAAAGCCGCCACCGTGTACCGCCCACATGGCACCGCCCACGCCTTTTTCCAACAAGTCGGGAGACTCGGGCTTTTGTAAATTGTTGTCTAAAAAAACAAAATAAAACGACGAGCCCACCCACGCAATGGCGGTGATAACGTGCAGCCAACGCAACAGCAAGTTAGCCCAGTCTAAGAAATATGCGTCCATGTGTCTTACCTCGAATACGGCGCAGTGGCCGTGATGTGTATCAGACTCACCACTGCGGGCGCTGTAAGCCTATTCGAGATCGCGAACCTGAGTGGGGTATGCCTTACCTCACGTGTGCACCGCTGCGACCAGTCCAAATTGTATACAAAATTGATTGACGCTACAAACTAAGTTTCAACATGTATCGCACCCGCCGGACAACATACAGCAAGTGGGCAGAGCTCAGGGCTCAGCTTGCAGCCCAAGCTCTTGAATTTTGCGGGTAATGGTGTTGCGACCAATGCCCAATCGGCTAGCCGCTTCTACACGCTTGCCACCCGTGTGCATCAGTGCCGCATCAATCAACGCGCTTTCAAGTTTGCGCGTCATGTGATCCCAAACCTGGCTGCTCCCCCCCCCTAGCAATGTCAAGGCCTCTTGGCGAACTTGGTCTGGCCAATCTAGGCCAGACGATGCAACCATTTGTGCAGGCTGCGCACTGGTCATCAGTTCGGCGTGTTGCGTTGCAGGCCCTGCCTCAGGCTGTGTGGTCAGCGCCGTCGCAGGCACCGACCGCCCAGCCAAGACTTCAGGCGGCAAGTCCTTGACTTCGACGACTTGCGCAGGGGCCATGACGGTCAGCCAATGACACAGGTTTTCTAATTGACGCACATTGCCAGGGAATGAGAACTGCGACAACTGCGCCATGGCCAAAGCAGACACGCGCTTGGCCTCAACGCCCAATTGCTTGGCGCTGTGCACCATAAAGTGCTGCACCAAAACAGGGACATCGTCTAAGCGCTCACGCAATGCGGGCAGACGCAGGCGAATCACATTCAAACGGTGAAACAAATCTTCGCGAAAGGCACCAGCAGCCACGCGCAGCTCCAGATCTTGATGCGTGGCAGCAATCACGCGCACTTGAGTTTTGATGGCTGTATGCCCACCCACCCGGTAAAAATGTCCATCGCTCAGAACGCGCAACAATCGGGTTTGCAAGTCAAAGGGCATGTCACCGATCTCGTCTAAAAACAGCGTGCCCCCCTCGGCTTGCTCAAACCGGCCGCGGCGCAGCGCTTGCGCACCTGTAAATGCACCGCGCTCATGGCCAAACAGCTCGGACTCAAGCAAGTCCTTGGGAATAGCCGCGGTATTGATGGCAACAAAAGGGCCTTGAGCTTTGGGCGAGTGCTTGTGTAAAGCTTTTGCCACCAACTCTTTACCACTGCCTGACTCACCCGTAATCAACACGGTGACATTGCTCTGGCTCAGACGCCCAATAGCGCGAAACAACTCTTGCATGGCAGGGGCTTGACCCAGCATTTCGGTCGCTGGCACAACAGGTTGGGTGGTGGCATCGTCTTTTTCAGACTCCTGCAACGCACGCCTGGCCAACTCGACAGCTTTGGTGATATCAAAAGGCTTTGCCAAATACTCAAACGCACCACCCTGAAACGCAGAGACAGCGCTATCAAGGTCTGAGTAAGCCGTCATGATAATGATAGGCAACTCAGGGGCACGCGCCTTGATTTTGGCCAGCAACTCCAAGCCATCACCTCCTGGCATACGAATGTCGCTGATCATAGCGCTGGGCAACTCGCTGGGATCAACATTGCTCAAAGCAGCCAACACGTCTGGTGCGTTGGTAAAGCTGCGCGTTACCAAGCCGTCGCGCTGCAGCGCGCGCTCTAAAACAAAGCGAATCGACTGGTCGTCGTCAACAATCCAGATGGGTTTCATAGACGGTATTCCTCAGACAAAATGCAAAAAATTAAGTGGTCGCCTACACCAACGGTATAGACAACTTGAAGTTGGTTCCACTGGGTGTGCTATCACATTCAATCAGCCCGTTGTGCTGCTGTACAAACGTTTGTGCAAGCGTGAGGCCCAAACCTGTGCCTCCATCGCGCCCTGAGACCAGCGGATAAAACAACCGGTCTTTAATGGCTTGCGGCACACCTGGACCGTTGTCTATGACATGCAACTCTAATGCCAGCTTGTACCGTACTTTGGCCAAAGTGACCTGTCGGGCGATGCGGGTCCTAAATGTGATGGATGCGTCGCCTTGCACGCGCCTGTCAACGAGCGCTTGCGCCGCATTTTGGGCAATGTTCAGCACCGCCTGGATCAGTTTTTCACGGTCACCTCGAAATTCCGGCAAAGAAATGTCGTAATCGCGCACCACAGTGAGGCCTTGTGGATACTCAGCCAACACCACTGCACGCACACGCTCGCACACCTCGTGAATATTCACATCGCCCTCTATGTGGGGGCTGCGGTGTGGTGCCAACAACCTGTCAACCAACACTTGCAACCGGTCGGCTTCATGAATGATGACCTGTGTGTATTCGCGCAGGTCTTTGCGCTCTAAATCCATTTGCAGCAACTGGGCCGCGCCACGTATGCCACCCAGTGGGTTCTTGATCTCGTGAGCCAAACCACGTATGAGTTCTTTGTTGGCCAGCGCTTGGTCAACCAATCTTTCTTCACGCTCTAAACGAAGTTGCTGCTCTAACGGCAGCAGCTCAACAGTTGCTTCTCCGGACACGCCGCCCGGTGATACCACTACATGCACAGGTGATGGTTGACCAATCGCCGAACTCGAACTGCCCAACATAACGTGAGCCTCAAAACGAATGGCTGCGCAGTCGTCTCCTTTGGCATTGGCCAGCGCTCCTGCAAGGGCTTGTGGCAGTTCAAAGTAGCTTGCGATGTTGCTGCCCAGAATTGTTTTGCGGGACACACCCAGCAAGTCTTCTAATGCAGCATTGGCGTGCAACACACAGCCGTCAAGCTGCACAACAGCCACTGACGTGGCAAGCACATCTAAACCAGAGAAACGCAGCTGGACTTCGCGTGATGTGGTGCCTTGGGATGTGTACATGGCTAGAGTGCAGTTTGAATTGGAGTAGCTGGAATAGACCGTGGGTTAAAGCTTTGACGTCAACAGCAACCATGTGTCACAAGGGAACAAAAAAGGGCAGCCTAAGCCGCCCTTTTTAAAGTCACACCGCAGTGCTGTTCGTCATATTTACAGGCTGTAGTACATGTCGAACTCAACCGGGTGAGTCGCCGTACGGAAGCGTGTCACCTCAGTCATTTTGAGCTCAATGTAGGCATCTAACATGCTGTCAGAGAAAACACCACCCTTGGTCAAGAAAGCGCGATCTTTGTCCAATGCCTCCAAGGCTTGGTCCAAGCTGTGGCACACGGTTGGCACCAACTTGTCTTCCTCGGGAGGCAAATGGTACAAGTCTTTTGATGCGGCCTCGCCTGGATGGATTTTGTTTTCCACACCGTCTAAACCTGCCATCAACAACGCTGCAAAACCCAAGTAGGGATTCATCAATGGATCTGGGAACCGCGCTTCCACACGACGACCTTTGGGGTTCGCCACATAAGGAATGCGAATAGAAGCCGAACGATTTTTAGCCGAGTAAGCCAATTTCACCGGAGCCTCAAATCCCGGTACCAAACGCTTGTAGCTGTTGGTGCCTGGGTTGGTAATGGCATTGAGGGCACGGGCATGCTTGATGATGCCGCCAATGTAATACAGGGCGAAATCAGACAAACCGGCATAGCCATCACCAGCAAATAAGTTTTTGCCGTCTTTCCAGACCGATTGGTGCACGTGCATACCAGAGCCGTTGTCCCCCACGATGGGCTTGGGCATAAAGGTAGCAGTTTTGCCGTAAGCATTGGCCACGTTCCACACCACGTATTTCATAGTTTGCGTCCAATCTGCGCGCTCCACCAACGTGCTGTAGCGCGTGCCAATTTCATTTTGGCCTGCACCAGCCACTTCGTGGTGGAACACTTCGACTGGAATACCCAGGGACTCCAAAATAAGTGACATTTCTGCGCGCAAGTCGTGCATGCTGTCGACTGGAGGAACTGGAAAGTAACCACCTTTCACAGTTGGTCGGTGACCGCGGTTGCCGCCTTCTAGCTTGCTGCCGCTGTTCCATGAAGCTTCGTATTCGTCAATTTGATAGCCACAGCCACCCATGTCGTTGTTCCAGCGAACGCCGTCAAACACGAAAAACTCTGGCTCTGGACCGAAGAAAGCCGTATCGCCTAAGCCAGAGGCTTTCAAGTAAGCCTCGGCACGCTTTGCGATTGAGCGCGGGTCGCGGTCGTAGGACTTGCCATCACTTGGCTCGATCACGTCGCAGCTCATGAACAAGGTAGTCTCTTCAAAGAAGGGGTCGATTTGTGCAGTTGCCGCATCAGGAATCAACAACATGTCAGAAGCCTCAATGCCCTTCCAACCAGCCACAGACGAACCGTCAAAAGCATGGCCAGAGGCAAACTTGTCTTCGTCAAAGTGAGACACAGGCACCGTTACGTGCTGCTCTTTGCCGCGGGTATCTGTGAAGCGAAAGTCCACAAATTTGACCTCGTTGTCGCTCACCATTTGCATAACGTCTGCAATACTCTTGGCCATCAAAATCTCCTGAAAGTTAGATAAAAGGGCTCGCTGAGACTGCCTGTGCAATCACCTCACCCGAGATACATATTGTGCAATGTATTTAGCAGGTTTTATGCCACTGCAGCTGATGACTTACAAAACAGGCGCAAGCTCTGCCTTGGCGCTTGCAAGCAGCCTTGTCACTGGGTACTGGCACACACCACCGCCTTACCCGATCGCGTGGCGCAACAGGTGTGACGGGTGCGGGCTCGCACTTTTGTGGTGCATTTTAAATCAATCCACTCAAAATGCACTTTAAAAGTGCAAAATCCGGATCAGCGCACCAATTCAGGGCCAATCTTGACCGCCATCGCACCCAAAGCGCTCTTCATGCCGTCAAAGGCCAATTGAACAGCTGCAGTTGGGCCTTTGACACCAAGCTCAACATGACGTCCATGCTGCGGATGGTCCACGCTGGGCAAGCTGAACACCTTAATGGCAGGGTGCTCGCGCTCCAGCTGCAACATCAACGGCGTCAGCGACGCCTCCATGGCGCCGTACACCACCAATGAGCGCTCTTGCAGGCTACCCAGTGCAAAATGCTGGCTGTAATGGGTATCTAAGACCCACTCGACCATAGGCCACGCCATTATCGGAAAACCTGGCACAAAATACATGGCCCCACAGTCACCGCTGGTGTGCACGCTAAAGCCTGGAATACGGTTGTAGCTGTTGGGCACAATATCTGCATCTACAGGAAACACACCCATGTTGAGGCGATGAATGTTGTCAGGGTTATCGCCATCGAACACCTCGCCTTTTTCTGCAGCGGTTTCCACCATGCGCAGCGTGATGAGTTCTTTAGCCTGGGGGTGCAACACCAACTCGCGCCCCAAGGCGGCAGCGGCACACTGGCGTGTGCGGTCATCGGGTGTGGCACCGATACCACCAAACGAAAAGACAACATCCCCGCTTGCGGCCATAGATGCAATGGTGGCTGTGATGCGATCGGCATCATCACTGACATAGTTGGCATAAGCCAAACTCAAGCCACGCGCAGCTAGCAACGCAATGAGTTGGCTCAAATGCTTGTCAGCACGTTTACCAGACAGTATTTCATCGCCCACGATGAGGGCCGCAAAGGTTGGAGTCATAACTGAAGTGAGCGATGAAAATATGCCTTACTCGAGGCAGGGCGCGGTTGTATGTGGGCTGCGCCTATTGCCTGCGCTTGTGGTCAATATACCAAAGCTTTTAGAACGGTTTTTTATACTGGTCTTGTTTACGGCGCTAGGGCCAATGCAACAGCATCCATGCATTACATGCATGGACCTGTTCGATTTATTAATTAGACCGTTTGCGCCTGCAGCTCTGCATAGGCTTTACGCAATCCGATCAACAAACTAACGCACATAGCCAGCAGGACCATTGTAAAGGGCAGCCCCGTTGATACGGCCATTGCTTGCAAGGCGTTTAAGGCCTCGGAGCCTCCAACCAACAACAACACAATAGCTATTAAACCCTCAAAGCTGCACCAGAAGATGCGTTGCGCAACAGGGGCGTTTTCCTTGCCACCAGCAGTAATGGTGTCGATCACTAAAGAGCCCGAGTCTGACGAAGTAACAAAGAATGCCAAAACCAACACAATGCCGATCAGTGACAGCAACGAGGCAAAGGGGAATCCACTGACCATTTGAAACAACTTTAGCTCTTGTGCCGCGCTGGTGATGGGTGCGCTGGCATCGGCAATAACTTGGCTAATGGCGGTACCGCCAAATGCAGCCATCCATAAAACACTCAGAACAGTGGGTACTAAAATGACGCATATTACAAACTCTCGGATAGTACGACCCTTTGATACACGGGCAATGAACATACCTACAAAAGGTGACCAGGATATCCACCAGGCCCAATAAAATGCGGTCCAGCCCTGAGAAAAGTTGATATCTTCACGTCCAAAAGGCATGGACAGGGGAACAATATGTTGTGCGTATGCCGCTGCTCCGGAAAACGCCGTTGCAAAAATGTCACCAGTTGGCCCAACCACCAATATAAACAGCAAGAGCAACAGCGCCAGAACCATGTTGATTTCTGACAAAATTTTCACGCCGCCATCTAAACCCCTGATGACAGACATCAGCGCAATGGCGGTAATGACCGCAATTAGCACCACGATGGCAACCGAGCCGGTGCCCCAGTCATACAGAAAGTTGAGCCCAGCAAGGGCTTGAGTAGCACCAAACCCGAGGGACGTGGTCAGCCCGAACAAAGTGGAAAAAAACCGCCACTACATCGATAACATGACCAGGCCAACCCCATATACGCTCACCTAATAAAGGGTAAAAGGCCGAGCGTAATGTAAGTGGTAGGTTGTTGTTGTATGCAAAAAAAGCGAGCGCCAAGGCAACAATCGCGTAAATGGCCCACGGGTGTAAGCCCCAATGGAAGATCGTGGCCGCCATGGCAAGGTCTCTGGCTGCGGAAATATTGCCTTCTGCAGCACCCAAAGGGGCCCAGTCAGTACGCACACCATTCTCCATGGCCACCCCGCCCATGGACGAGGCAAAATGGGACATAGGTTCCGACACACCAAAAAACATAAGGCCTATGCCCATGCCCGCTGCAAATAACATAGCAAACCAACCCAGATAGCCGAAATCGGTTTTGGCGTCTTGCCCCCCCAAACGAATTTGGCCATAGGGCGACACACAGAGTGCCAAGGCAAATACTAAAAATACATTGCCAGCAGAAAGAAAAAACCAATCAAAATTGCTCGTAATGGCCGGGCGCAACCAAGCAAAAAATACTGCAGCTTCGGTTTGGAATAATAAAGTGAGCAGCACAAAGGCCACTATAGATAACCCAGAAATCAAAAACACTGGGTTGTGGATATCTAGCCCAAAGGGCGTGATATTGTCTTGACCGACTTGGTAGTCGGTACTGGATTGGTCACTCATGGTACGCACCCTTCATCTTTAATACAATAGTACTCAGTGTAGTGGCTATTGTTTTGAGGCAGGGCTTAGTTACCAATAAATACGATATGCATTGAGTGACCGGTTAGATGGACTTTTGGTTGCTATCTGCGTTTGAACCGCCTCTGTAGCGCCCGCCCAACTCTAAAACATCTTGAGAATCGACAGCCTCATCAAAGCCCTGCCAACCAGAGTCCCTTGAAGTGTATGGGCTGGCGCTGCCTTGACCACTGTCGCGGCGCAACTCTTCTAGAGCGCTCAACGCGTAATGCGCAAACCACAACGACGACAGCGCAAACACCAGCGTGTAGACCCAAATCGCCAGTGGCACCAGCAAAGGCGCCAATGCAATAAACATAGCCCCGGACGCCCACAGCAAGCTAGGCGCAGCGCCCATGTAACCGCTTACCACACCGATGGCGAGCAACGGCAATCGGTGGCGTTCAAAAATAATCTCACGCTCAGCTTTGGTAGCGTGTTCTGCCAAGGCATCAAAGGTAAACACACGGTAGGTCAACCAGCCCCAAATCAGTGGCGGCACAATGAGAACCAGCGGTGGAATAAACCACAGCGGTACCGAAACAACCAGGGCAATGATCGCCAGCAGCGTGGAACCCACAGACCACAACACGCTGGCGAGCATTGAGCCGCCATGGAACCGCTGCAGGTGAGGAAAGCGTCGCTTTGTGACCATGGCGACCATGGCAGGCGTCATGAACACGGCAACCAGCAGCAGCGACACGACCACAATAAAAGGGGTCGCAACAAACAGCACCACCATAGGTGCAACCACTGATCTCAAACTGGCCCAACCCACGCTGTCCAGCCAATTGAACATGGTTTGTGTGAGCTCAGTCGCTTGAAGCCAAGCGGCAACACCCGCTACGGATGTTTCCCAGTACGCATAACCCAAACCGAAAGCAGCTGCGACCATGATGGCCAACGGTAAAAAGGACAGGCCAATAACGCGCGGAAACAAACAGTAAGACAACGCACGCCATAAAGAGTTGAACATTAATTGCATGTCCTAAGAATACAACGAATGCATACTGTTTTTACATAAAAAAAACCCACAACCCGTGAAGGTTGTGGGTTCTTTTTTACAAAGGACTAGCTGTACCAGCAAGTACCCAAGTAACGGGGCTTAACGGCGAGCGCGTGCTGGCGCTGAAGGGCGACGCTCACCACCCGCGTGGGCTCGGCCCTCTGGGCGGGGGCTGCGTTCGAAACGACCCTCACCGCGGCTGTCGCTCCGACCTTCCGGACGTCGATCGTCGCTTTGACGCGGCGCACCACGTTGCTCGTTGCGGGGCTCAAAACGAGATTCAGGACGCGACTCTGAACGCGCATCAAAACGTGGGTCAAAGCGGTTGTCACCCCGGGTATCTGGACGCTCGGCGCGGCCACGGTCATCGCCACGAGGGGCAAAGTCACCACGAGGAGCGAAGCTGTCACCACGTGGTGCACCGCGGAACTCACCGCCTGCTGGCTTAAAACCATCACGGCTACCGCGTTGGCCTCCAAAGCCGCCACCACCACTTGGACGACGGTCATCGCTGCGGCCACCACCGAAGCTGGGACGGCCAGCACCAAAACTTGGTGCGCCGCCTTCGCGTGGGCGACCACGGCCAGCAAAACCGCCACCACCACCGCCACCACCACCGTGGGCGCGGCGCTCACCGCTGCCAAAACTTGGACGGCGGCTTGGCTCCATGCCTTCTACAGTGTGCTCTTTAAAACGTGAGCGCGTGAACGACTCAATGGCGTAAATGCGACGTTGATCGCGGAACTCAGCCAATGTAATGGCCAAACCTTCACGACCGGCACGGCCAGTACGCCCAATACGGTGGGTGTAGTCTTCGGCTTTCATAGGAAGGCCATAGTTAAACACGTGCGTAATGGTGGGTACGTCAATACCGCGGGCGGCAACATCGGTCGCCACCAAAATTTGCACAGAACCGCTGCGCAATGCGTCTAAGCGGCGGTTACGCACCGACTGGCTCAGGGCACCGTGCAAAGCCACAGCTGAGAAGCTGTCTTGTTGCAAGTCTTCAGCAAGTGAATCGCACTCCACTTGGGTGCTGGCAAACACAATGGCTTGCTTGATAGATGTATCGCGCAAGAAGTGGTCTAACAGCTGGCGCTTGTGGTGGGCATGATCTGCCCAGTACAAGCGTTGCTCGATGTTCACGTGTTGTTGTTCAGGCGAAGCCAACTCAATGCGTTCTGTCTTGCGCATCACACGCATAGCCAACTGTTGCACACGTGGTGCGAAAGTGGCGCTGAACATCATGGTTTGGTCGCGCTTTGAAGTCAGGTCATGCACTTCAGCCAGGTCTTCAGCGAAGCCCAGATCCAACATACGGTCGGCTTCATCAACCACCAAGTATTGCACTTTGTCTAAGCGAATTTGACCTGTGCGCTGTAAGTCCAACAAGCGACCTGGCGTGGCCACCACGATGTTGGCGTTGCGCAAGCCAGCCAATTGATGAATGTAAGAAGTACCACCCACAACGCTGGCAACGCGCAAACCGCGGCAATGTGCCACAAGGTCAATTGCGTCGGTTGCAACTTGCTGTGCCAATTCACGTGTAGGGCACAAAATGAGTGCACCTGGCGTGGCTGGGTCAAAGCTACGGGGTTTTTTACTGTCTTTAGGTTGCTTGGGCTTGTCGCCTTCACCACCATTAACGAGTAAATCAGCGCTGGCTTCGCCGCCTGCAGCCAAAGATGCTTCACGGGCAGCTTTTTCGCCATCTGCACGTGCAGTTTCAATGGCTCGTTCGGCATGTTGCTGACCTAAAATTGTATGCAAAACGGGCAGCAAGAATGCCGCTGTTTTACCGCTGCCTGTTTGGCTAGACACCAACAGGTCAGTGAACTCACCAGCTTCACGGTTAAGCGAGCGTGGAATTGTGGCCAGTTGAACGGCGGTTGGAACTGTGTAGCCGAGGTCGGCAACTGCCTGCACCAACTCGGTGGCTAAACCTAATTCGATGAAGGCTTGAGCGTTGGCAATATCAACCAAGTCGCGCTTTGGCGCTTTTGGTGTGAAATCACGCGGTGCGCGTGAAAAGCGTGAATTGCCGCCCGAGCGTGGGGGGCGGTTTGAAAAATCTTTCATGACTGACTTCCTGCGCGTTTGGAGTGCGCATAACGAACGTATCCGTCACACACAAACGCAGGCGTCTCACAGCCAAAGTGTGTAACCAATGTGGTTCTAGTTGGTAAGCACCAACACCCAAACCAAAGAGGTCGACACAGCTGGAATCTGATGGTCGTCAATGGCTAGTGGTTACAAGCAATTGACGTTACACAACAAATCAGTCGTACTGAACAAATGGCCGAACTATATAAAGACGTTTACATTGAGTGGGAAACCGCTGGTGTGCGGCTTGCCTGCAAACATCAGTCGGCCGAGGCGTGAGGCTGATGAACAATCCCGCCGCTAGGCGTGTACAAATGCAATCTAATGCCATTGACCTCTGCGGGAAAACCCTATTATTGCATAGCTATGACCATATGTGCAACAGTTTTGAGGGATGTTGTTAGAAAACACCTAACTTAGGCCGTGCCGTCAGCGGGCTTCTCGACAGCAGCCGCGACAGCATCTGGCTCCATGCGCAGGAAGTGCGTGCGGTAGTGCACCAACTCATCTATTGATTCGTGTACATCTGCCAGTGCTGTATGCGCTTGTTGCTTTTTAAAACCCTTGTACACGTCGGGACGCCAACGACGTGACAGCTCTTTGAGTGTGCTCACATCGAGACATCGGTAGTGGAAGTACGCCTCAAATGTAGGCATGTACTTGACCAAAAAACGCCTGTCTTGGCTGATGGTGTTGCCGCACATGGGCGAGCCCTGTCTGGGCACATACAGTTTTAGAAAGCTGAGCAAGGCTTCACTCGCCTGGTTTTCAGTCACCGTGCTGGCTTTGACTTTATCGATGAGACCACTTTTGCCGTGTGTACCCCTGTTCCACGCATCCATGGCGTTGAGCACCGCGTCGTCTTGGTGAATCACAAATACGGGGCTCTCAACACGTACCGACAAATCGGGATTGGTCACAATGACAGCAATTTCTAGCAAAAACTCTTTATTTGGGTCAAGACCGCTCATTTCACAATCTAGCCAAATCAAATTCTGGTCACTTTTAGCCAGCTTTGGTAAGGTTGAGGACGCAGGGATGGTTGGGGCATTGAAAGATGTTGTCATGTGCTTATTGTCTCCTAGGTAAAACTGACACAATTAGGCTGTTTTAAAATTTATCACCCTATGGGTAAGGCGCTTCAACTTTGACTGATTACTCTTTCTTTTTGTCGATTGGATTTGCGGGCGCCTTGCTGCTCAGCACAGGGTTGCAGCTGTGGCTGAACGGTCGTCAAGCGCGCCATGTGCACACCAACAGTGGCACTGTTCCTCAAGCATTTTCTGATACGGTCTCGCTGACCGAACACCAAAAAGCCGCTACATACACCTTGGCCAAACTGCGCTTGGGCAATTGGCAAATCGTTATCAGCGCCACAGCACTGCTGGCTTGGACGTTGTTAGGCGGCTTGAACCTCCTCAACTTGTGGCTGCTAGACGTCATGGGCATTGGCATGGCACAGCAACTGGCCTTGTTGGTGGGCGTGATGTTGATCAGCGGCCTGGTCGACTTGCCCATGGGCTGGTGGGTGACCTTTCGCTTAGAAGCGCGCTTTGGCTTTAACAAAACATCTCTCAAACTGTGGCTGACCGATTTGGCTCAAGGCGCAGCGCTGGGTCTGGTGCTGATACTGCCATTGGCGTGGGCAGCATTGAGCTTGATGCAAGCAACCGGTGCCATGTGGTGGCTATGGGTGTGGCTGCTGTGGGTTGGATTCAACACTGCGGTCATGGTTGTTTACCCAAAGTGGATTGCGCCACGCTTCAACAAATTTGAGCTACTCACACGCGAAGACGTGCGCGCAGAGGCGACAGAGCTCATTGAACGGTGCGGCTTTCAGGCTGAAGGCTTGTTTGTGATGGATGGCAGCAAGCGCAGCGCTCACGCCAACGCGTACTTCACAGGCCTTGGCAAGGCCAAACGCGTTGTATTTTTTGACACGCTGTTGGACAAACTAAATGTGGCTGAGGTGAAAGCAGTGCTGGCTCATGAGCTGGGACACTTCCACCACAAACACATTCGCCAGCGTTTGTTGGTGGTGTTTGGCTTAAGCGCCGTGGCGCTGGCCTTGTTGTCGTGGCTTGGTACACAAGTGTGGTTTTTCACCGGTTTGGGGGTGTTGCCCAGTTTAAGCGGCAACAACCACGCACTTGCGCTGCTGCTGTTCATGTTTGCAGCACCTGTGATTGGTTTCTTTACAGGCCCCATCATGGCCAGAAGCTCTAGAGCCAACGAGTTCGAGGCAGACCGCTACGCCACCACGCATGCCAGTGCCAATGCCTTGGCCAGTGCACTGACCAAACTGTACACAGACAACGCCAGCACCCTGACGCCAGACCCCATTTACTCGCGTTTTTACGCATCTCACCCGCCTGCGATTGAACGCTTGGCACACATACAACGAGCGCAAACACCCACATGAACCGCCCTGACCTACTCACCCCCAGCGCCGTTGTGACGCAACTGACCCGTCTCAATGGGGACGCAGCGCTCGGCTGGCGCATCGAGGACAACGCATTGTTCAAGCGATTTCATTTTGCCAACCACTTAGAGACAATGGTGTTTGCCAATGCCGTGGCTTTTGCCGCCCACAAGCTCAACCACCACCCAAGCATGCACATCACTTTTAACGTGTGCTCGGTCGCATGGTCTACCCATGAACCCAGCGGTATCACGCAACTGGACTTTGAAGCCGCCACCCGCACAGAGGCGCTGCAATCAGCGCAAGCTCTTTAAATCATGGCGACCCACACTGCTAGTAAGCGCCAACGTGCAGCCATCGCCAACCAACGGTTTGAACAAGGTCTAGTCACAGCAACATTTGGCAGACATGTCAGCGTGTTGTGCGACGACGGTGTATCTCGCCTGTGCCACCCCCGGGGCAAAAAGAACCAAGCGGTGGTTGGCGACAGAGTGAACTGGTCACTTTCGACAGATCAAGGCACGATTGAATCGGTACAGACCAGACGCAATTTGTTTTTTCGCCAAGACGACATGCGTACCAAGTCGTTTGCGGCCAACATTGACCAAATTGTGATGTTTCTAGGCGCCGAGCCTGAGTTTTCTGACATGCAACTCACCCGCGCCCTCATTGCCGCGCAGGCTGAACGCATCAAGGTCATCATTGTTCTCAACAAGTACGACTTGACCGATTTATTCAACAAGTCGTGGAAGCGCTTAGCGCCCTATCGCGACATGGGTGTCACCGTATTGCCCCTGTCACTTAAAAGCGAGCTGGGATTCGGGATGGATGCGTTACTGCCGTTACTCAACAACCAAGTTAGCCTAGTCCTAGGGCCCAGCGGCGCTGGCAAAAGCACGCTCATCAACACGTTGATACCACTGGCTACAATTTATACGCAAGAAATATCGCGGGCACTTAACAGCGGTAAACACACCACCACCAGCACCACGTGGTACTGGCTAGACGATATGCACAGTGGCGCGATTATTGATTCGCCAGGCTTTCAAGAGTTTGGCCTGCATCACATCAAAGCGCCAGATCTGGGCAAATGGATGCCAGACATTGCCAAGCATATGGGCCACTGCAAATTTAACAATTGCACGCATATTCATGAGCCCGGGTGTCCTGTACAAGATGCAGTGCACTCAGGTGACATCAACGCCAACCGCTACCGTATTTATCAAGAACTGTTTGACTTTCTGGACAACATTCCAACTTACCGATAAAACCACCCAGCTACGAAGCAAGTGTTTAATTGAGGGGTTGGTGTGTGTTTAGCTGCTTCAATTCAGCCACGAAACCACGGTGAGACCGGCCAAAATACCCATAGCCAATACCACCACACGCCACACCAAACTGGCCAAAGCAGCGACATGTCTGGGCTTGGGTAAGCTGGCGGGATTGTCTGGCTCTGGCTCTGAACTTAGAACAGGGTCGGCAACCTGCTCATCAGCAGCACCTACAGGCGCAACAACCGAGACAGCCCCATGGACTTGTGCCGCATGCTCGTCTAGCAGTGCGGCGCTCATCACAACCAAGTCATCGTCACCGGCTTCATCGTTGGCGCTTGGCGTTGACTCCTCTTGCAGCGACACGTGCAAAGCACCCGCACCAGCTGCCAACAACACACTGTCGTTACTCAACTGCGCGTTGTCTGCTGCATCTCGCCATGCAGCCACAACGCCTTCGAAGTGACCAGCTGCGGCGAAGCCCAATGCACTGGCTCGAACAGGCAACCAATCAACACAATGCCAAGCCTGTAAAGCGACCAACGCCCGCAACGTTGCCGGCTCTTGCCCGTCATCGTTTTGATCAGGGTTGTCTGCTTGTTGATCGGTGC
>AYMW01000003.1:94474-251992 GCA_000496475.1 Betaproteobacteria bacterium MOLA814
GGCCAAGCCTGTAAAGCGACCAACGCCCGCAACGTTGCCGGCTCTTGCCCGTCATCGTTTTGATCAGGGTTGTCTGCTTGTTGATCGGTGCCAGCAGGCCCAGCGGTATCGCCTGCTTGCTCGTCAATGACACCTGCAGTACTGGGCAGCTGCACGCGCCACAGCCTAGCCACATACTCGCTCATGCGGTACAGCACCGCACCAGCTGGGCCTAGGCCAAACACGCCAAGCACCACAAACGCCAGCCACACGCCAAGAACGTGGCGTTGAGCCGCCAACAATGCCAAAGACAGCACACGGGCTACCCAGTCAGAGCGCTGCGCCTCGGCGCCATCCACTTGCCGCCACTGCGCCAAAGCCGCCAAGGCTTCGTCTTCGCGACCAGCTTGTAAGGCGTCTCTGATGCGAGAGAAGTAATGGCTAAATTGGCGAAAGCCCATGGTGAGGTACAACACGCTGACCAACCACAACCAAGCCAAAGGCCACCAGATAGCCGACAGGAGCTGGTACAACAGCGCACTCAGCAAGGTCGGAACCACAACGGCCACCGACCACCACAACCACACATGCCAAGTCTTAGTGACAAAGACTTTCGAACGAGCGTATAGGGCCCAATGCCTTGACCACTTGTGAAAAACGTTGTCTTCCACCAGCGGCACAAATTGTTCTAAAAGAAAAGCGGTGAGTAATGCAAAAAATAACATTTGACCATCATAGCGTCAGGTGGGTGAGCGCAATAACCAGCTCTCGTTGCGCTATTTTATGTTGGACAGTTTTCTGTAACCTCTTGCCACTTTGCGCGTGATCGCCGACTGTTGCCAGCTTCTATCGGCTGCAGGTAACTTGTAACGCTAGCGCACAGGCGCTAACAAATACTGGTACAGGTTGCGCAGCATGCCGGCAGTCGCGCCCCAAATGTAGTGCTCGTAGCCTTGCGCATCTGTGTAGGGCATGGACCACCAACACCGCTCAACGCCATCACGCACGACCATGTGGTAACGGTGGTTGGTTGGATCTGTAATGAAAGCCAACGGCACCTCAAACACCTGCTCAACCTCGCTTGGGTCAGGCTGATAGACCACATCAGAACTTATAAAACCCACCACAGGAACAATATGGAAGCCAGTTCCCGTGCTGTACTCGCTCAACCGCCCCAGCACCTGAACGGCATGTGCAGGCACACCAATTTCTTCCTGTGCCTCTCGCAACGCGGCGTCTTCAGCGCTGCCATCAGTTGCGTCAATTTTGCCCCCTGCAAAGGCCACTTGTGCGGCGTGTTGTTTCAAATGTGCAGCGCGGCGGGTCAGTACAAGGTACACCTGTTCTCGCTCAACCAGGCCTACCAAGACGGCTGCCGGGCGCATGCGCCTTATGTCTGGCCATACTGGCTCTTGAACAACATCAGGCGTCCAAGCCACATGAGAGGCGAAACGTTCGCGAATGGCTTGTGCCGTTAGGCATGCGCCAGCCACAGCTGACTCGACGCGCAAGCTGGGCATAGCCGCCACATCACGGGGATTAAAACTGAGGGGTGGTTGAGTGCTCATAAACTGGTTGGTAGTAGCCTTAGCTTACCCAGCTAGGCGCATCAACGCCGTCATGTAGGCAACAGCGGTCAAACAAGCCGCCAAGTAAACCCGTCATATAGAAGCGCGTAGGCAACAAAAAAACCGCTTGAGGCACACAGCCTGAAGCGGTTGATTGCTTGGGCTGCAATGAACAGCCCAGCTAGAAAAAAGTTTAAGCCTTTTTCTTGAACACCAATTTTTCTTTGATGCGGGCTGATTTGCCGCTTCGGTCACGCAGGTAGTACAACTTGGCGCGACGCACATCGCCGCGGCGTTTGACTTCAATACCAGCGATACGCGGGCTGTACAGTGGGAATGTGCGTTCAACGCCTTCACCATTGGAGATTTTGCGAACGATGAAGTTGCTGTTTAGGCCGCGGTTACGGCGGGCAATCACCACACCTTCGTAAGCCTGTACACGTTTGCGCGTGCCTTCAACCACGTTCACACTCACAATCACCGTGTCGCCTGGGGCGAATACGGGGATTACTTTGTTTAGTCTAGCAATTTCTTCTTGCTCTAGTATTGCAATTAAGTTCATAAAGTCCTCTTAGTCGATCGTATTTGCGCTACACAAGGCCTTGTGACGCTGAATCTTGCCTATCAAGTCAGTCGTTCATCAAAGCGGCCAAATAGAGGATCGGTCTGCCTTAGATTATAGCCCGTTTAAAAACCGCTGATCCCCAGCATCCAGTAAGCCTGCTTGCTCGGCTTTGGCCAGCACATCGGGGCGTTGGGTGGCCGTGGCGCGCAAGCTTTCTTGCCTGCGGTATTGGGCAATGGCGTTGTGGTTGCCTTGCAAAAGCACATCTGGAACACGTTGGCCCAGCCACGCTTCGGGACGGGTGTAGTGCGGACAATCAAGCAAACCATCAATGCTTGGGTTGAAGCTGTCTTGAATATGGCTTTGTTCGTCAGACAGCACACCAGGCTGTAGTCTGGCGATGGCATCTAGCAACGGAATCGCTGCCAACTCGCCACCAGACAGCACAAAGTCGCCCAAGCTCAATTGGTATGTCACGCAGCCGTCAATAAACCGCTGATCCACGCCCTCATAACGGCCACACACCCAAATGGCGTCTTGCTCAGGCTGCGCCCAATGGGTTGCCACCGTGTGGTTAATCGTTTGCCCTTGCGGTGAAAAGAGCACAACTGGCACAGGGCAGGCGACCCCAACATCAGTCACGTCCAAGCCTCTGTCTGCCAATATGGCATTGCGTGCTTCCAGCAGGGGCTGTGCTTGCATCACCATGCCCGGCCCGCCACCGAATGGCCTGTCGTCGACACGGCGGTAGTTGCCGCTTGCAAAGTCACGCAACGGCCACAAGCGCACATCAACCAACCCCGCCTCGAAAGCCCGGCGCGTGATGCCGTGGGTCATGGCTGGCCCAAACAGCTCTGGAAACAGCGTGATGATGTCTATACGCATGGGACTTGGCGCTCAGTCGTAGTCTGGCAGCCAGTCCACGGTAATGCGTTTGTCCACCAAACTGACACCATCGATGTATTGGCCTACAAAAGGAATAAGGCGTTGCAGCTTGGGGTCGTCGGTGGGAGAGGTGGTCACGCACAGCACCGCCTGCGGACCAGTTGACAGCATTTCTTGCACCTGTCCCAACACCTCGCCTTGGCGGTTGACCACCTCGCAACCTATCAGGTCTACCCAGTAGAACTCGTCATCAGAAGTCAAGGGGGCAAATTCGGAGCGGTTAACCCACACCTCAGCACCCTTGAGCGAATGGACGTCGTCTCTGTCATCGATGCCATCGAACTGCACCACCAAACCACCAGCGTGCGTTTTGCATTGCGCAACAGCAACGCGCACTGCGCCTACAAAACCTGTAAAGGTTTTGGCATACTGGCCAACTGGTGCGAGCAGGTACCATGTTTTTGCCGACAACAACACATCAGCGTCGCTGCTAAAGGGCTGCAACTTGCTCCAACCTTTGACGCCCCAAGCGCCTTGCAAGCGGCCCAAAGCGATGCCATCGGTTGGTATATCAGCGGCAATTAAAGCAGTAGGCAAAGTCATGGAACGGTGTGCAGGTTCGGTTGTGGGTAGTCTAAAAGAGCCGTAAAAAAAGCGTACACACCATGTGGTGGGTACGCCTTCATCATGCTGAATGGAAATTATTCAGCAGCTTTTACGGCTTTTGCACCTTGTTTGACCAAGCGAGACACAGTGTCTGAAGGCTGGGCGCCAACAGACAACCAGTGGGCTAAACGGTCTTGTGCAATGCGTAAAGGCTCTTCACCGCCCCTAGCCATCGGGTTGTAAAAACCGATCCGCTCTAGGTAGCGACCATCGCGACGGTTGCGCTTAGCGGCAGCAACGATGTTGTAAAAAGGGCGTGCTTTGGAGCCGCCGCGAGAAAGTCGAATGACGACCATGATTAATCCTTTGGGTGGGGCATGCCGTGACAAATAAAGTCTGCATGTTCCGTAAATTTTCAAGCGATTGAGACACACGACTGGCCACCCGGCCAGCGAAACGCCACGAAACCCAAGATTATAGGCTAATAAATGAATCAGCGCCTACTTATCAAACACCGCCGATACCTAGACCCAAAGACCAGATACATTGACTGGGCCAAACGGGCATTGCTCACATAGCGCAAGATCAGCACAAGTTCATGGACAATGGATGCTGATTCTGCCGACAACACCCCCCACAAACTCCCCATCACCATGCCCGCCGTTGCCCTCACAGTTAGACCCAGCCAACCCCACGACTTAGAGGCCATCACAGCCATTTATGGCCACCACGTGTTAACCGGCACGGGTACTTTTGAGACAGTGCCGCCAAGCTTGGCCGATATGACCCAGCGCCGAGCCGATGTGGTCGACAAGGGCCTCCCGCACCTGGTTGCATCGCTCAACGGCGAGGTACTTGGATTTGCTTATGGCAACTGGTTCAAGCCCCGCCCAGCATACCGCTTTAGTGCAGAGGACTCGGTTTACATTGCCCCTGATCAACAAGGCAAAGGCATTGGCAAAACCTTGATGCGCGTATTGCTAGCGCATATGCAAACAGCTGGCATACGTCACGTCATGGCTGTGATTGGCGACTCAGACAACACAGGATCCATTGGTCTGCACAAGGCTATGGGATTTACAGAGGTTGGACGCATGCACGCTTGCGGCTGGAAGTTTGAACGTTGGCTGGACATCGTGATCATGGAGCGCGCGCTGGGTGAAGGCTGCACCACTGCGCCCAGGGCCTAGTTGTACAACAAACGACTCTCGCCACCACACCGCCAGCTCGGTTCAACGCCGACACACAACACTTACGGGACACCATCAAAGCCATGAACTACACCACCGGACAGATCAAATCAAAAACCGTAGCCGCCTGGTTGGCGTTTGTATTGGGCGTCTTTGGTGTCCATCGTTTCTACCTGTTTGGCTGGCGAGACATGTGGGCATGGCTGATACCCATTCCCACAATTGCGGGTTGGATAGGCTTTATGCGGTTTAACAACATCGGCCAAGACGACACCATCGCCTGGCTTCTCACACCTGTGCTGGGCTTGTCTATCGCAGGGGCTTGTGCCACGTGCATTTTTTATACCTTGATGAAACCCCAACGCTGGCACCACGTGTACAACGCTCAGGTGCTACCAGCCCCAGATGACACACACTCAAGCGGGCTCACCAACTGGCTGAGCATGATGGCCTTGGTGATGGCCTTGATGTTTGGCGCGGTCAGCTTCATGTCCAGCTTGGTCATGAGCTTCCAAGCCTATTTTGAGAACCAGGTACAGGCAGCCAGAGCCATCAGCCAAGGCACTGATTTAGGCAACTAAATGGGGTTAAACCAACCAAGCCAAGACGCTCATCGCCATAGGCAGGCTCACCACGCACAGCGCAGTTGACAACGTCACGCCCGTAGCCACGAGGTCTTGGTTGTGACCATAGCGCTGCGAAAACATAAACACGTTGGCGCCACTGGGCAGCGCCGCGCACATGACCAACACAGCGCTGGCCACAGGCGGCATACCAAACAACCACGCGCTCAAACCAACCACTACAGGCAACACGACAAGCTTGATGGCGAGCATGGGCAACACCTGTACCATTTGGCTTTTACCGCCTTGGTAAAACGTGGTGGCTCCCAACATAATGAGTGCGACTGGACTGAACGCAGACGCCAACACCTGCAGGGGTTGATCGACCACCTCGGGCATCGCCCAACCAGTTTGTGCAAACAACAAACCGCAAAAAATAGGAATAGGAACTGGATGAATCACCGCCTGCTTGAGCGCTTTGAGTACCGCACGCATCAGGCCTGCTATTGATTGCAAGTAGGTGCCGGTTTGCGACTGATTCGGATGCAAACTGAGCTCAGCCACCACCGTGCCTACCGTCAACAAAGTCATGGCGTGAACGGCCACAACGGTGAGCAAGGTGACCAGCCCTTCAGGACCAAACGCCAACCCGACCAAGGGGATACCAACCATGACAGTGTTAGAAAAAACGGCCCCAAGCCCCCATGTGACACTGGCTACACCCACGCCGCGCCACCACAGCACAGCGGCAAGAACAGCCAACGTTGCGCTGAAATAAGCAGCAATAGGTACCAAGTCCAGTTGCTCTAAATGCGTTTGAGACATGGTTCGAAATAGCAGTGGCGGCATGAACAGGTAAAACACAACTTTTGACATGTCGGCAATAGACGACACATGCAACCAACCCATGCACGCAGCCCACCAGCCCAAGGCGATGAGCGCAAATACGGGTATCAAAGCCAGCAACAGCTGGGTTTGATTCAGACTATTCATACAAGGAGGCCTATGAGAACAGACCTATGGACTTAGGCCAAAAACTGCTGGTGTGTTTGTGTGAACTTGTCCACCTTTGGACGAATGATATAAGCGCAGTAACCGGCTGACGGGTTGTTTTCAAAATAGTTTTGATGGTAGCTCTCACCTGCCGTGTAGCCTTCTAACATGGCCACCTCTGTTGTGATCATGCCTTGCAACGCTGGCCTAGCAGACTGCAGATCGCCAATAACAGCAGTGGCCACGTCCAGTTGTCCTGGCGTGGTGCAGTAAATACCACTGCGGTATTGGGTGCCAACGTCATTGCCTTGGCGGTTAAGCGTCGTGGCATCATGCACATCAAAGAAAATATGCAATATCTCTTGAGTGGTGATCACCGTTGGGTCAAAACTCAACACCACCACCTCAGCATGCCCAGTATTGCCCGTGCAAACTTGCTCGTAAGTGGGGTTGGGCACGTGCCCGTTGCAGTAGCCAGACTCCACGCCAACAATGCCACGCACCCGCTGGAACACCCCCTCCACGCACCAAAAACACCCCCCTCCTAGGGCAATTTGTTGGTGACCATTTGCGGCTTGTCCAAGTGTGATTTGAGTGGTGTGCATAGTGGGTTGGTGCAACACATATATGTGCTACTTGAATGAGTGTGTGTTAAAAAAATTACAAACTTGATTATTGGCTAGTTTCACTGTGCTGTGCGGGCACCTACACAGGCGGCCACGTTTGCAAAAAGGCATTAAGCGCCTCATGGGCTCTGTGGCTGCGCCAAACGCAATAGGTTTGATTCACTGGTAATGCATCATCGATGGGGGCAAACACCACGCCTGGCACACCCGCACGCTCCAACGCTTTGGGCACAATAGCCACACCTTGACCTTGGGCCACCAAGCTCACCACGCTCAACCAATGGCGAAGCTCATGCCTGGCCACAGGTTCCCAACCTGCTTGAGCACACGTTTGCGTAATCGCATCGAAATAATCTGGAGATACAGCGCGCGCCACCGACACCAACGCTGCTGGCCCAACATCGCACAACGCCACCGTGGCATCACGCTTGGCCGAACGCAGGCGGTTGACCAACGCGTGGCTGCTGGACAAGCACAGCACGAATGGCTGACTGGCCACCAAACGACTTTCTAAACCCGTTGGCACCAGCGTTGTGTGCACAAAGCCCACATCAATGCGGTCTTGGCGCAATGCCTCTAGCTGTTCGGCAGAGCTTGCCTCGACCAAGCTCACACTGAGTTGCGCATAACTGGCCTGAAATGTGTGTAGTCGTTGCGGCAAACCCATTTGCAGCATGCTGCCCACAAAGCCCACACGCAAGCTGCCCGCCAAACCCTGGGCCACATCGCGCGCGCCTCTGGCGGCTTGCTCTGCCTGCGCCAGCAAGTCTTTGGCTTTAACCAAAAAAGCATGCCCTGCCGGCGTGAGCTGAACACTGCGGCTGTCGCGGTCCAACAAGCGCGCGCCAACAGATGCTTCAAGCTGCTGGATGTTCAAACTAAGCGGCGGCTGCGAAATAGCCAAGCGCTTAGCGGCTCGTCCAAAGTGCAGCTCTTCAGCCAGCACCACAAAATAACGAAGGTGTCTGAATTCCATTATTAAAAATAAATATCAATATATACCTTTTCTATATTAGACACATATCGATCTAAGCGCAACAATGGTGTTTTATACATTTAGCTGCAACACCATGAAACCCCAATTCAACTGGCAAGACCCCCTTCATCTGACAGACTCCTTGACGGATGACGAACGCGCCATTGCCGATGCAGCGCATATTTTTTGCCAAGAAAAGTTGCAAACACGTGTGTTGATGGCCGCGCGCCACGAACACTTCGACCGCGAGATCATGAACGAGTTTGGCGAAATGGGCCTGCTGGGCTGCACCATCGACGGCTATGGATGCTCAGGACTGAACTACGTCAGTTACGGCTTGGTGGCGCGAGAAGTGGAGCGCGTAGACAGCGGCTACCGCTCAGCCATGAGCGTGCAAAGCTCGTTGGTCATGCACCCCATCCATGCATACGGCAACGAGGCGCAGCGCCAGAAATATTTACCCAAATTGGCCACCGGTGAGTGGATAGGCTGCTTTGGCCTAACGGAGCCAAACCATGGATCCGACCCAGCGAACATGGACACCAAAGCAACGCCAGTTGATGGTGGCTACATCGTCAAAGGCGCCAAAATGTGGATTACCAACTCCCCCATTGCCGATGTGTTTGTGGTGTGGGCCAAGCTGCAAGGCGTGGCGCAAGACCAGTCCGCTATTCGAGGATTTGTTCTAGAAAAAGGAATGAAAGGCTTAAGCGCCCCAAAAATTGAAGGCAAGATGAGCTTGCGCGCCAGCATCACGGGGGAAATCGTGATGGATGATGTGTTTGTTCCCGCAGAAAACATGCTGCCCAATGTGCAAGGCTTGAAAGGCCCGTTTGGTTGCTTGAACAAAGCCCGCTACGGTATCGCGTGGGGCGCATTAGGCGCAGCTGAAGACTGCTGGACGCGTGCGCGCCAATACACACTGGACCGCTCGCAGTTTGGCCGTCCCTTGGCGCAAAACCAACTCATTCAAAAGAAGCTGGCTGACATGCAAACCGAAATCACGCTAGGCTTGCACGCCTGTTTGCGTGTAGGTCGCTTGATGGACGAAGACCGCGCCGCACCTGAAATGATCAGCCTGATCAAACGCAACAGCTGCGGCAAAGCCCTAGACATCGCTCGCATGTCGCGCGACATGCATGGCGGCAACGGCATTCATGATGAATACCACGTCATCCGCCACATGATCAACCTGGAAACTGTCAACACCTACGAAGGCACACACGATGTGCACGCGCTCATATTGGGACGTGCTCAAACAGGGCTGCAGGCGTTTTTCTGAGCCACAGCGCGACGCATCAGCACAACACATGGCTGCGCAGTTAGCGGTTCAGCATTGAGGTATCGGACCAACGCTGGGCCTTAACGTGGCAACAGGGGTTATGAACGCCGCGCCAGGACAAAGGACAACTTGGGTTATATTATTGACCAATTGGTCAATAAATACATGCCTCAGTCGCCGCCCCCCAACCACTCATCCACAGCCCCCAACCAACAGACTGACACCTGTCAGTCTGCGCGGCCAACCCTCGTCACGCCCGTGCGAAGCCGTCGCAAAGACGCCAGGCCCCACGAAATTGTTGCGGCAGCATTGGCAGAATTTGTTGACAAGGGTTTCGCCGGAGCCAACGTACAAGCCATTGCCAAGCGCGCTGGCGTGTCCAAAGGCACGGTGTTTGTGTACTTTGAGACCAAACAAGATTTGTTTAAAGCTGTGGTGCGCGACAACATAGCAGCCCCGCTGAATACCTGGCGTGATGTGACACGCAACTACCGCGGCAGCACGCGCGATTTGATCGTGCAATCCATGCACCAGTGGTGGACGGATGTGGGCTCCACGCCAGCAGCCGGCATCAGCAAACTGCTGATGCAAGAGGCGGCAAACTTTCCTGAACTGGCGCAGTTCTACCAAGATGAGGTCGTCGCGCCTGGCATGTCCAATATGCGCGACATCTTGCAACGCGGCATAGACCTAGGGGAGTTCCGCGTCATGGACCTAGACATCACCGGTATGAATCTGTTTTCACCGCTGCTGTTCTTAGCCATGTGGCAACAAGCCATGGGAGACAAACAACCCATATGCGGGCCGGCCATTGATGCCCGGCAATTTATAGACAACCACGTCAGCTTGATGCTAGACGGCATGTGCCACAGGCCCGCAATCTAAACGCCTGCCCAGCACCAACCGAACGCACCTTGGTTGCCCCACTTACCTCACCCTCACACCACAACACACCAACATGCGCACGTTTTTGTCATTTAAATGGGTTGTCATAGCCCTCATTGCAGCCATGCTGGTATTCGGCGTGACGCGAGCGCTGTTGGCGCGCAGCGAGCAACAAGCACAGGCGCAAATAGCAGCAGCCAAACTACAAGAACCCACGGTATTTAAGCTCAGTGCTGGCGACGTCATGACCGCTGAAAACGGCACATTAGACACCACTGTAACTGTCAACGGCACTGTCCAAGCGCTCAATTCTGCAACATTGAAATCCAACATGGCGGGAACGGTTGAGGCGGTTTGGGTGCGCGAAGGACAAGTCGTTCAGACAGGGCAAGCCTTGGTGCAACTAGATACCAACGACGCCCGAGCCAGAGCCACACAAGCCCAACAACAAACCAAAGCCGCAAAGGCACAATTGGCGCTGGCCGAGCGCCAGCGAAACAACAACCAAACCTTGGTAGACAAGGGCTTTATTTCGTCAACAGCTCTCGCCAGTTCAGACACCAACTTCGCAACCGCCTTGGCCAATCTAGACGCAGCCATCGCAGCACAAGGCATTGCGCAACGCGCTCTTGACGACACCACAGTGCGCGCACCGTTTGCAGGCCAAGTGACCCAGCGCTACGTCAAAGTAGGCGAGCGCTTAGCCGTCAATGCACCAGTTATGGATGTGGTGGATGTGGCACAGCTAGAAATTGAGATTGCCCTGACCATTGCACAAGCCAATCATGTGCGACTCGGGCAAGTGGCCCACTTACATTTAGAAAGCAGCACGCACGTTGTCAACGCAGAAGTCACGCGTATCAACGCCGCTGTTCAAGCCAGTACGAGGAGTGTGTTGACCTACTTGAGCCTGCCTCTAAACAGCGCACGCGTTGGCGAGTTTGCAACAGGTCTGCTAACCACTGGCCAAGCCACAGGTGTGTTGGTGCCCAGAGACGCAATACTGAACGACCAGCCAGTTCCGTACGTACAAGCCGTGAGCAATGGACTGGTGAAGCACATCGATGTGGCCTTACTGGCTATGGGCCGAGTCAATGGTCAAGACTATGCCGTTGTTACCAACGTGCTGGCAGGCGACACGCTGTTAAGCGCCCGTGCTGGCATGATTGCGGCCCAAACCGCCGTGCACATTGCACAGCCATAAATCGCCTACACCGGCATACAGTTACTGAGCACACGCCATGTGGTTTACCCAAGTTTCCCTGCGCAACCCCGTATTTGCCACCATGGTCATGGTGGCTATCGTCGTGCTTGGCATCTTCAGCTACCAGCGCTTGCAGATAGACCAATTCCCCTCTGTTGATTTTCCAGTGGTGGTGGTCTATACGGCCTACCCTGGCGCATCGCCAGAAATTGTGGAAACCGATGTCAGTAAGAAAATTGAAGAAGCACTCAACACAGTCTCTGGCATAAATACCATCACATCACGCAGCTACCAAGGCACCTCTGTTGTCATCGCAGAGTTTCAATTGTCGGTTGAGAGCCGCAAAGCGGCTGAAGACGTGCGCGAAAAAATGGCACAGCTTAAGGCCTCGCTGCGCGACGACGTAGAAGAGCCACGGGTGTTGCGTTTTGACCCTGCAAGCCGCCCTATTTTCTCGCTGGCGATTATCAGTGATGCGACCAACCCGCAGGCTTTAGACCAAGCTCAAACCACAGCTTGGGCTGACCAGGTGCTGCGCAAAAAACTAGAAAATGTGCGCGGTGTTGGCGCCGTATCCTTGGTGGGCAGTACAGAACGTGCCATCAAAGTTGAACTCAATACCAACGCCATGCGTTCGCTGGGCGTCGGCACTGAGCAAGTAATAGCAGCCATTCGCAGCGACAACCAGAACTTACCGGTTGGTGTGTTGTCCTCAGAGTCGCGAGAAACTGTTGTTCAGATACAAGCGCGTATTGAGCGCCCAGAGAACTTTGCAAACATCATTGTGGCCAAGCGCGGCAACACAACCATTCGCTTAAACCAAGTGGCCAACATCACCGATGGCTTACAAGACGTTGAAAGCCTTGCCTTGTACAACGGTAAGCGCACGGTGCTGCTAGAAATACAAAAAGCGCAGGACGAAAACACCATTGACATTACCGACAAGCTGAAAGCTCAGATTGAGGCACTGCGCGCAGAGTTGCCACCGGGCTTGAGCATAGAGGCCATTGGTGACAGCTCACGCCCCATTAGGGTGTCGGTCAACAACGTCAAACAGACATTGATAGAAGGCGCATTTTTAACCATTGCGATTGTGTTTTTATTTTTGAACTCATGGCGCTCGACCGTTATCACTGGCCTGACGCTGCCCATCGCGCTGATCGGCACCTTTTTATTCATGTACCTGTTTGGGTTCACCATCAACATAATCACGTTGATGGCGTTGTCGCTGTGCGTTGGCTTGCTGATTGATGACGCTATTGTGGTACGCGAAAACATAGTGCGCCATGTCAAGATGGGCAAAGACCCCTACACCGCGGCCATGGATGGCACACAAGAAATTGGCTTGGCCGTGCTAGCCACCACGTTGTCCATCGTGGCCGTCTTTGCGCCTATTGGGTTTATGGGCGGCATTATTGGCAAATTTTTTCATCAATTTGGCATCACCATCGTCGCGGCTGTCCTCATCTCAATGTTTGTCAGCTTCACACTAGACCCTATGCTGTCTAGCATTTGGCATGACCCAGCTATTGACGACCAAGGCAAACCATTCAAACCCAACACGCTGTACAACAAAACCATAGGACGCGTGACACACGCATTCGATGTGTGGCAAGAAAAAATGGTTGAAGGCTATCAAGGCATATTGGCTTGGTCACTCAGGCACAAAGTCGCCACCTTGGGCGTTGCGCTGGCCACTTTTTTGGGCAGTATCGCCATGATGCCGTTGCTTGGTACGGAATTTGTGCCTAAAGCCGACTTCTCAGAAACACGTCTCAACTTCTACACACCCGTGGGCTCTTCGTTGGAAACAACAGAGGCCAAGGTTCGCGAAGTTGAGGCCGTGGTTCGCAGCTTTCCTGAAGTCGACTACACCTTAAGCACCATCAACACAGGCAGCACACAGGGCAAGATGTACGCCAACATGTATGTGCGACTGGTTGACCGCGACCAGCGCACCCTAGGCGCCAGCGCCATGTCCGCGAGTTTACGAGAACGCTTGCGTGGCATCAGTGGTATCACGGTCACACACGTGGGCATACTCGACCCCTTCAGTGGCAACAAGCAAATTGAGCTGTCAGTCACGGGGCCGGACTTGCGCGAACTCGAGCGCGTCAGCCTGCAAGTCATGGCGCGTATAGAAGGCATACCTGGTTTGGTAGACCTAGACTCCAGCGTCAAACCCAACAAACCTACTATTGATGTCACGCTTAAGCGTGACGCCGCCAACGACTTGGGTTTGTCGGTTGGTGTTGTAGCGCACAACCTGCGCACCCTCATTGCCGGCCAAACTGTCAGCACGTGGAGCTCACCAGACGGACAAAACCACAACGTCATCGTCAGACTGCCCGCGTCGCAACGCACCAGTATTGATGACATCAGGCAACTGCCATTTGTAGTGGGTACCAACACCGACGGCACACCACGCGTGGTCAGCTTAGAGCAAGTGGCCAACATTGAAAGCGCCACTGGCGCCAACCAAATTAACCGGCGCAACCTCACACGTGAAGTGGCCATTAACGCCAACGCCTATGCCCGCTCAGTAGGCGAGGTGTCTGGCGACATCCGCAAGTCGCTGGACGCCATGCAACTCCCACCCGGCTACCGCTACGAGTTTGGCGGTTCTACCAAAGACATGGCCGAGTCGTTTGGCTACGCCATCTCAGCACTGGTCCTAGCTGTGCTGTTCATTTATATGATTTTGGCCAGCCAATTTAAAAGCTTCCTACAGCCCTTGGCACTGATGAGCGCCCTGCCCTTGACCCTCATTGGTGTGGTGCTCGCCTTGTTGATGTTCCAGTCAAGTGTGTCCATGTTCTCAGTGATTGGCATTGTGATGCTGATGGGGCTTGTCACCAAAAACGCCATTTTGTTGGTGGACTTTGCCATTCGCGCCAGGGCAGGAACGCCAGACACGCCCCCCATGGGCAGGACTGAGGCTTTGCTCATGGCGGCTAAAGTACGTTTGCGCCCTATTTTGATGACCACATTGGCCATGATTTTTGGCATGATCCCCTTGGCATTCGCCCTGTCTGAGGGCTCTGAACAACGCGCCCCTATGGGCCAGGCTGTGATCGGTGGTGTCATTACGGCCTCACTCCTGACCCTGGTTGTGGTGCCGGTCGTCTATTGCTACATGGATGATTTGGGAGAGTGGCTGAAGCGCAAGTTCTCCTCCACGCCAAGCAACTTGGATGTAGACGTGGCCACTTAGTAGAATAAGACCAACTCTGCCACCCTTTTACGCATACCCTACAGATTATTAAATATGCCAGCCATTCTCGACACAGATCAAGCGCGCTTCAACATGATCGAGCAACAAATTCGTCCGTGGGACGTATTGGACACCGACGTACTGGCTGTTTTAAATGCTGTGCCCCGCGAAGACTTTGTTCCCACAGCCCACAAAGCCTTGGCTTTTAGCGACTTAGAAATCCCACTGTTACAGCCCAGCAAACCAGGCTTGTGCATGCTCGCACCCCGTGTGGAGGCTCGTTTGCTGCAAGATCTTGAGATCAAGGCCGGCGACACTGTACTAGAAATTGGCACTGGCTCTGGCTATATGGCAGCCCTGTTGGCCTACCGCGCCAAACGTGTCATCACCGTTGAAATCAACCAATCTATGGCTGCCAACGCACGTGACAACATTGAGCAGGCCAACATTCACAACATTGAACTGGTCCAGGCAGACGGCTCACAAATGGACACATGGGCCGCCTTTGGTCCTTTCGACGCGATTGTGCTCAGTGGCTCAGTAGCTGCAGTACCTCAAGAGTTGTTGCAACATTTAAAGCCAGGCGGGCGCTTAGCGGCTATTTGCGGCCATGAACCTGTCATGTGCGCAACTTTTGTCACCCGTGGCGAGGACAGTGCACAAGGCGCTACATTCAGCCAAACCACGCCATGGGACACCTTAGCCCCAAGGTTGCAAGGGTTTAAAGAGCCGTCGTCTTTCAAGTTCTAATTGTAAAAACCATACTGTAATGTTTACCAACGACCCGCGATGCATTCATGACCCACATTGAACCCAAGCAACTCCTTGACTGGCTGGCACAACTGCCGCCTGACAGCAAGCCTGTGGTGTTAGATGTACGAGAGCCGCACGAGTTTGCGTTGGCAAGCCCCTCAGTCGATGCGCCATTCGAACTCATTCAAATGCCTATGCGCACCGTACCTCAGCTAGTAGACAGCTTGGACAAAGAGCGCCCCATCGCTTGCCTGTGCCACCATGGTTCACGCAGCATGCAAGTCGCTACATTTCTAGCCAACATGGGTCACGACAATGTGGTCAACATCAGCGGTGGCATGGATGCATGGGCGGTTCAGTTGGACCCATCACTGGCTAGGTACTAACCGCCACACCCGATCACTCAAGCCTAACTTGTTGGCTTTTACACTTTTTGCCCCCTTGTTAAGGATGCCCCACATGCGCCACGCAGCCACATTGTTTAAGTCAACAACCTCCTCCATAGCAGTTGGCCTGCTGATCGCCAGCCTGTCGCTGGGAGTGCAGGCCCAGAACCTGCTCAGCATGGTGGATGCCGCGCGCGCATATGATGCCATCTACTTGGGCGAAGTCGCCGCCGCGCAAGCCACACGCGCTACGGCCACGCAAGGCCGCGCAGGCGTGCTGCCTAAATTGGCATTACAAGCTCAAGCAAGCCGCTTGACGTCGCACGGACACACAGTGCCAACCAGCTTTGTATCTACCAGCCAGCAAATTGGGTTGGTGGCCACGCAGTCGCTGTACTCTGCCACCAACCTAGCCAACTTGGGCAAAGCCAAACAAGGTGAACTGGGGGCAGACGTTCAGTTGCGCGGCGCTGAGCAATCGTTGCTGGTGCGTGTTGCGCAAGCCTACTTTGATGTGCTGACCGCGCAAGACGAGTTGACCAGTGTGCAAGCTTCTAAGACAGCTACCGCACAGCAACTAGAGGCTGCCAAACGCAACTTTGAAGTAGGCAACACCACCATCACGGATACGCGCGAAGCGCAAGCACAATTCGACAGCATCACCGCCAACGAAATAGCAAGTGAAAACAACCTGCGCGTCAAAGAACTGGCCCTGGCACAAATCACTGGCCTGAGCCAGCCCAGCCCCAACCGCTTGGCGAGCAACGACATGCCAACGCTGCCGCAGGGCGACATGGCTGCTTGGGTCACAATTGCACAAAGCAACAGCGTGTCTATCGCTGCTGCAAAAATTGCACTCGCCAATGCACACTTAGATGTAGACATTGCACAAGGCGGGCACAAGCCAACGCTAGACTTGAGCTTGAGCTATAACCAAAAAAGTGCCACCATCAAAGCGAATCCATCAACAACAATCGGCTTGTCTTTTAACATGCCCTTGTTTACGGGCTACGCAGTCACCAACGGCGTAGATGCTGCAGTAGCCAAAGAAACACAAGCGCGCTACAGCTTAGACAATGCCATGCGCAACACCATCAATTTGGTTAAAACGGCCTATCTGGGCTTGCAATCTGGTATCGGCCAAACCAAAGCCTTGCAAGCCGCGCTGGCGTCTAGCCAAAGTGCACTAGAAGCCAACCAATTGGGCTACGAAGTAGGTGTGCGCATCAACATCGATGTACTCAACGCGCAAACCAATGTCTTTGCCACTCAAGCGACGCTGGCCAAGGCGCGCTTCGCCGTCTTGGTAGGCGGCCTGCAAGTTCGCCAAGCTGCTGGCACATTGACCATGGACCATGTGGTTGCACTGAACCAGTTGTTGGAGCAATAATTTTTTCCGAGCGTCGCTACACAAACGACTTAGAGCCACAATTACTTGGTCGTGTGTGGCCAGTTAACCGATAGCCGGTGTTGCAGCAACTGCTACTGCTACTGCTACTGCTATTGCTACGCTGGAGAATGGGGCAGCAAACCCACCGTTCTCACAGCAGCACCACGGTGGTTTTCAATCCAAGCTTTTGCAGCTTTTGAGCGGTCTTGTAAACCTTTCTCGTTGGACACCAACTCCACAGCCATTTTCACGGCTCCTGCCATGTTCTCCACCCGAACACACGCCTGCGCTTGTATGGCTTGCTCGGTGGCTTGTACAAAATTAAAAGTGTGTGGCCCTGCCACCACCACACAGCCACAAGCTGCAGCCTCAATCAGGTTTTGACCACCCAACGGCTCAAAGCTGCCGCCCAGCACAGCCACTTGGCTCATGGCGTAATACATGGCCATCTCGCCCAGTGTGTCACCCAACCAGACCGAGCGTATGTCTGGCGCTGGCACATGGCAGCGTGTCGGGTCGGTGTGCAAACGGTCAGTGGCTTGCCATTGGCTGCGCTTGGAAACTTGCCAACCAGCTTGGCGCAACAGGCCATCCACCTCATCAACACGCTGCGGGTGCCTCGGCACCAACATCCACTGCACCGCATCACGCTGCGCAACCGGCAGCTGCGCCACCGCTTGCAGCCACAAAACTTCCTCGCCGCTGCGGCTGCTTGCCAACATAACAATGGGCTTATCTGTGCGTTGAGCTGCGTTGACACCTGACGCAACCTGCACATCATTGAGCTGCATATCGAACTTGATATTGCCCACAACACCCAAGACATTAGCTCCAAGAACAGCCAACCGCTGTGCGTCATCGTTGGTTTGAGCGACCACACCTGCCACAGCACCAAACGCCATATGCGACAGCGTGACCAGTCGCTGGGCTTTCTCTAACGACCGCTGCGACATGCGCGCATTCACCACAAACAAAGGCACTTGCTGCGCGACGCATGACAAACACAACTGCGGCCAAACCTCTGTTTCCATCAACACACCGAAGCGCGGCTTGTAGTGTTTTAGAAATCCATTCACTGCACTTGCACTGTCCCAAGGCAGCCATGTTTGCTGGTCACCGTCTCGCAACAGGTCTTTACCGGCCTGCATTCCTGTAGCTGTACCGTGGGTCAGCAGCAGCTTGGCATGTGGATGCGCCACTCGCAGTGCAGCGACGAGTGCGGCACTGGCTCGGGTCTCTCCCAACGACACCGCATGGACCCACATCCATGGATGGTGGCTGACGCTAGGCCCACTGTAACGCCCCATTCGGGCGCTCACATGCCACGCATAGCCGGGCTCCTGCCTGGCGCGTTTTGCAAGTTTTATGGGCAACACCAGTTGCAACGCACGCATGACTATCTGATAAGACAGCAACACCAAGCGTCTGCGAGCACTTAAAAGGTAGGACACCTGCAGCTTAGGACGTTTGGTCGAACAACTGTTGGTACACAGTGGCAATACCAACGGCTTCATGGCTGAGTGCGAACGCTTGCGTGACATGCTGTCGCGCCGCCAAGCCCATGTCGTGCGCATGGGCCACGCCTTGGCTGAGCACGTTCTGTACGGCAAGCGAGACTGCGGGCGCGTCCTCTAGAGGCACCATGTAGCCGTTAATGCCGTCTTGTACCAACATGCTGAAGGCGCCTGTATCCGAACACACCAAGGCACACCCACATGCAGCCGCTTCAAACGGCGTTAGACCAAACGGCTCGTAACGCGGGCATGCCACACACACGGTGCAGCGCTGGTACCACACATGCACCGCACCAGCGGACACTTCACCTAAAAAGACAATACGCCCACTCAAGCCCGCCGCATCAATGCGCTGTTGCAACTCGGCTTGATAGGCTTGGTGTTGTGGCTGCGCCAAGCCAGCAATCACGGCGGTTGCGCCGGGCAGGTTGGGCAGCGCTGCAATCATGGCATCGACAAAAATGTCGCTGCCTTTGTCGGGACGCACGCGGCCAAATACGCCAATGCCATAGTCACCGCCTAAGCCACTTTCTGCCCAAGCCTCGGCTTTGTTGGCAGGCACTGAAAAACGTGACAAATCAATGCCGTGTGGCACCACCGCAGTGGTATTGGGCACAAAGGACGCGGCCAATGGCGTGGTGCTGATCACCGCATCCATCTTGGCAATCAGCCACCTAGGGAAACGGCCATGCAAGTGTTGCGCCGCCGATGTGAAAACCAACTTAATCGGTAAACGCAGCACATCACGCGCCCACAGGCCAGCCATCATCTCGTGATCACGGCGCACGTGCCAAATACGAAAGGCCCGCCCTTCGGGCGCACGCTTGGACAACCGAATCGCTTGTCTCAAGCTCATACCCTGAACACCGTTGGACAAGGGTGTGCCGCAATAAGCCAAACGCCATTGCGCCAACTGAACAGGCACCAGCGCATTAACCGTAGCCGACACCCCCGTGTAGCGTTTTTTAAGATTGAAGACAACAACCTCAGGATCAGCGTGCTGACTAGACGCTGTGTCACTGCCAGCGGTTGTCGGCGCCATGTTTGTGTCGGTATGTGTGTATGTATGTGCGGTCATGAGAAATTCCAATTACCCTATCCATGCGCCGATGGTTGAACGTGCGCATTGGGCATCAGTGTGTGCAACAGATTCATAAACAAATCCTGAATGCGGCGCAATGCTTGGTCGGTGTGACCTTCAAAACGGAGCACCAACACGGGCGTGGTGTTAGAGGCCCGAATGAGGCCAAACCCATCAGGCCAATCGACGCGCAACCCATCAATGGTGCACAACTGGGCTGGACTTGTAAAGCCAACCGCATCAGCCTGAGCGATCAACACCAACTGCTGCACCAAGGCATGCGCATCAGCGCCTGCGCAATCCACATTCAGCTCCGGCGTAGACACGCTGGTAGGCAATGCATTGAGCGTGGCGCTGGGGTCGCTTTCACGGCTCAGTATCTCCAGCAAACGCGCTGCCGCGTATGTGCCATCGTCAAAGCCAAACCAACGTTCTTTGAAAAATATATGGCCACTCATCTCACCACCCAACGGGCTGTTGAGCTCTTTCATGCGTGCTTTAACCAATGAGTGCCCAGTTTTAAACATCACGGGTTCGCCACCGGCGGCTGTAATTTCAGGTGCCAAGCGTTGGCTGCACTTCACATCAAACACAATGGCACCACCAGGCACGCGCGACAACACATCACGCGCAAACAACACCATTTGACGGTCTGGATAGATGTTGGTGCCGTCGGTGGTGACCACACCAAGCCGGTCACCATCGCCGTCGAACGCCAACCCCAGATCGGCGTCACCGACCTGCACAGCAGCAATAAGATCGCGCAAGTTTTCCGGCTTGCTGGGGTCCGGGTGGTGGTTGGGAAAATTGCCATCCACTTCACTGAACAACTCCACCACCTCGCAACCCAACGCACGCAAAATGTGCGGCGCAGAGGCACCCGCCACACCATTGCCACTGTCCACCACAACTTTCAAAGGGCGAGACAACTTGATGTCGCCCACTATGCGCGATGCGTAGGCCTCAAACACATCTTGCTGGCGGATAGACCCAGGCGGTACTTGAGGCTGCTCACCGAGCTCCATCGCATCGCGAAGGCCAGTGATTTGTTCGCCATAAATGGCGTTACCCGCCATCACCATTTTGAAACCGTTGTAATTTTTAGGGTTGTGACTGCCCGTGATTTGTATGCCGCTGGTGCATAGGGTGTGGGCTGCAAAATACACCATGGGCGTGGTCACCATGCCCACGTCAATCACATCGACCCCAGCCTTCACCAACCCATCACTGAGCGCTTGCAGCAGCTCTAGACCGCTCAAACGCCCATCCCGCCCAACCGCGACCGTGTTTTCACCCAACGCTTTGGCCTGGGTGCCAAAAGCAACACCCAAAGCATGCGCGAATGCATGGGTCAGTTGCTCGGGCACAGTGCCGCGAATGTCGTAGGCCTTGAAGCAAGATGCTGGATAAGTCATAAGTGCAAACTAACAAATGTGAAATGGGGTAGCTTCTGAGCCACGTTGCCATTGTATGGACTACACAGACCCCTTTTTGAACGCTGATAGCCAAACGAATCGCAAGCTTGCACAATGTCAATGCACGCTATGTAGCAACTCAAACCTACACTGTCCACATTCAACACGTTGTTAGCCACACCAACCGATGCCCCACCCACAACGCTTACCCATCGTCACCAGCCGTCTGGGCCACCAACAAGTCGCCCGCATTGCGTCCCCGTATGGCCCTATGGTGGCTGCGGCCTGTGAAGGCGGCTTGTCCGGCTTGTGGTTTGAAGGACAGAAGCACTTCCCAGACCTGTCAGCCATGACAACAGGCGATACACAGCATCCACACCACGTCAAGCACCAACAGCTGTGGCGAACCCTAGAGGCGCAGTTAACCGCCTATGCTGCTGGCAACCTGCAACACTTTGACTTGCCACTTCACTTGTGCACGGGGACAGCATTCGGCCAACGCGTTTGGCAGCGGCTGCTACAAGTACCTTTCGGACACACCACCACATATGGCGAGCTTGCAACGATGGTAAACAGCGCACCGCGAGCAACCGGCGGTGCTGTTGGAAGAAACCCCATAGCCATCATCGTGCCTTGCCACCGCGTAGTCGGCGTGAACGGCGCACTCACAGGCTATGCCGGTGGCATGCGCAACAAAACGGCATTGCTGCGCTTGGAACATTACTTTGACTGACAACAACGCCAACGCAACCCAAGCGGTCGCGCCCGCACAAACTTGGCTGAACAAACTCAGCCAGCGCCCGTGGTGGGCAGATCTCTTGTTGTTGAGCGCTGTGTGGGGTTCATCTTTTATGTTCACCAAAATTGCCGCTCAAGATATTGGCGCCATGCCTACGGCATTCGGCCGCGTTGCCGTGGCCGCACTGTTCTTGGTACCTTTGTTGCTGTGGAAACGCGAAACAGCCTCACTCGCCCAGCACTGGAAAAAAGCTTTTTTAATAGGCATTTTCAACTCAGGTATTCCGTTTGCCGCCTACGCCTACGCACTGCTCACCATCTCCACCAGTACAGGCGCCATCGTCAACGCGTCCACCGCCCTATTCGGGGCGGTCATTGCTTGGTTGTGGCTCAAAGACAAGCCAAGTCTCAGCCGAACAATTGGGCTGGTTCTTGGTTTTACTGGGGTCTGCTTGCTGGCCTTACAAAATGCACGCTCGGCACCCACAGGCGACCTCACGTCACAACTCGTTGGCATGCTGGTGTGTTTGTTGGCGCCGCTGTGCTATGGCTTGTCTGCCAGCTACACCAAGCTGCACTTTTCGGGCGTACCCGCACTGGTATCGGCCACGGGCAGCCAACTGGGTGCTGCACTGTTTTTGGCACCCTTCGCGTTGTGGTTGTGGCCAGACCACGCCATGCAGTGGGGCACCATTGCCTCATTGCTGGTCATCGGCGTGGTGTGCACAGGCATGGCTTATATATTGTTTTTCCGCATTATTGAGTTGGCTGGCGCCAGCAAGGCACTCACAGTGACCTATGCGGTGCCAGTTTTTGCGGTGTTTTACGGTGTGACGTTTTTGGGTGAAACCATCACCATGCCCATGGTCTTGTGCGCTGGCGTTATTTTGGTGGGTATCAGCCTGTCAACTGGCTTACTGCGGTTGCCAGGGACCAAGGCTTAAATCAGGTACACCTCAACGCTGTTGAGGTTTACTGGCGTAATATTGCAATAGCAGTTTTGCAATTTTGCAATTTCATTAAAGTGTAGCCATGACCATTTCTATGTACCAGGCCAGCGTGCCAAGAATTACCAATATGTTGAACAACCTGGGTGCTATTTTGGACAAGGCTCAAGCACACGTAGACGCCAAGAAATTAGATGCAGCAGCACTCACCAATGCCAGACTTTTCCCAGATATGTTGGCCATGAACCGCCAAGTACACATTGCCACCGACACCGCAAAAGGCGTTGTAGCTCGCCTAGCTGGTGTTGAGATACCGGCCTATGAAGACAACGAAGTAAGTTTTGCAGACCTCAGGGCACGCGTTGACAAAACAGTTGCTTTTGTTCAAAGCTTTAGTCCGGAACAGATCGATGGTACGGAAGACAAGGCCATCGTCACCAAACGCGGGGACAAAGAAACGCACTACACAGGCATGCAATTTTTATTGGGCCATGCCATGCCAAATGTGTACTTTCATGTCACCACTGCTTACAACATCCTACGTCACAATGGCGTTGAAATTGGCAAGCGAGACTACTTAGGTCAGCCCTAGAATTTTGCTGGATCAGCTCGATTGACCACGCAGTAAACAAGTACATTTTTTCTCGTATCTGTAAAAGCCTTGCTAACCAGCAAGGCTTTTTTCGTGCTGGAAACAGGGCAGCGTGTAGTCATAAAGTTTGGGATGTATGTAATGCAAGTGACAACTTAAAGACCAAGGCTGGGGGAAATGCCAATGAACATTTCACACGCCTGGTGTTAAATATTTAGCTTGTCTTTGTAGGAACCATGACCATGTCCCAGTCCATACACCCCGCGGTTCGCCGCCAAACCATTGCCGATGCGCTGCGTCGCACCGCTATAAGACTGCCTACCAAAAAGGGCATCATCTGCGGCACCACCACATGGACTTATGCCGAATTTGATGCGCTGGTCACACGGCTCAGCAGCGGGCTTGCAAGCATTGGCGTAGCCGAAGGCGATAAGGTGGCGGTGTTGGCGCGTAACTCGCACGGCTTTGCGGCACTGCGGTTTGCGTTAGCCAGACGCGGCGCAGTGATGGTGCCAATCAACTTCATGCTCAAGGCAGACGAGATCGCCTACATCTTGCGCCACGCAGGGGCCAAGACGTTGGCCACAGACAGTGGGCTGGCAGCGGTGGCGCAAGCGGCCAGTCAACTGGACACGCAGGTCACACAGTTCATGTGGCTACCGTCCGAAGACCCCAGCCAGCCCGTGGTGGGCATGCACAACTTTGACACGCTGGCCGCCTGCACCGATGCCATGCCAGATGTGCAATTGGGTAGCAGCGATGTGGCGCAAATTGTCTACACCAGCGGCACCGAGTCCAGCCCCAAAGGTGCTCAGCTCACGCACGATGCGGTGTTGTGGCAATACGTCAGCTGCGTCATAGACGCTGAAATTGCTGAAGCCGATGTGGCCTTGCATGCGCTGCCGCTGTACCACTGCGCTCAGTTGGATGTTTTTTTTGGCCCTGCGATTTATATGGGTAGCACCAACATCATCACGTCCAAGCCCACGCCAGACAACCTGCTGCCCATGATTGAACAATTCGGCATCACCAGTTTTTTTGCACCACCAACGGTGTGGATTGCGCTGCTGCGCTCCCCGCTGATGGACCCAGCGCGGCTGAGCCAGTTGGCCAAGGGCTATTACGGCGCATCCATCATGCCCGTTGAGGTACTGAAAGAATTGGCGACCCGTTTGCCAAATGTGCGTTTGTGGAACCTGTATGGCCAAACAGAAATTGCGCCGCTGGCCACCCTGCTGGGTCCAGAAGACCAGCTGCGCAAACCAGGCTCTTGCGGCAAAGCCGTGCGCAACGTTGAAACCCGCGTGGTGAATGACATGATGCAAGACGTGGCGGTAGACGAAGTGGGGGAAATTGTGCATCGCTCGCCCCATTTGATGCTGGGCTACCTGCACGACGACGAACGCACCAAGGCGGCCTTTGAAGGCGACTGGTTCCACAGTGGTGACTTGGGCGTGATTGACGACGAAGGCTACATCACCGTAGTGGACCGCAAGAAAGACATGATCAAGACCGGCGGCGAAAACGTGGCCAGCCGAGAAGTAGAGGAAATGATTTACCGCTTGGCGCAGGTCAGTGAAGTGGCGGTGGTGGGTTTGCCCGATCCAAAATGGGTAGAGGCCGTCGCGGCGGTCATCGTTGTCAAAGTCGGTGAGACGCTGGACGAGGCCACAGTGATGGCGCATTGCGCGCAATACATGGCGGGCTTTAAGTGCCCAAAGCGTGTGATATTCACCGACACACTGCCAAAGAACCCAAGCGGTAAATTGTTAAAGCGAGAACTGCGCGAACGCTACGCATAACCGGCGAAGTGCTGACTCACACGCGGCGTGTTTGACCCACCCAAAATGGTTCACGAATGTCTTTTTTAAGCACCTTGCCAACGGCGCTGCGCGGCAACTGCGCCCACACCTCTACCGTTTTTGGCGTCTTCATGCCGCCCAAGCGCTCACGGCAAAACGCCATGATCTCGTCAGGCGAGACAGACTCACCAGTCTTCAGCTCGACCACGGCTTTAACAGCCTCGCCCCACTTCTCGTCTGGCACACCTATGACGGCGCAGTCTTGCACGCTGGGGTGGCTCCAAATGACCTGCTCTATCTCGGAAGGGTACAAGTTGAAACCGCCAGAAATAATCATGTCACGTTTGCGGTCAACAATATAAACAAAACCGTCTGCGTCTTTCAAGCCAACATCACCTGTGTGGTGCCAGCCAAATGTTGACGCCTGCTCCGTCGCTTCAGGGTTGTTGTAATAGCCCTTCATGACCAAGTTGCCACGGGTCACAATTTCTCCAGCCTGTTCTGGCCCGAGCAAGTTGCCTTCATCGTCCATGATCTCCACCGGCGTGAATACCGTTGGCCTACCGCAGCTTTGCAAGCGGCGCTCCAAGCTTGGGTTGCCGACCACGTCGTGGTCTTGTGGCGACAAAAATGTACACAACATGGGCGACTCAGCCTGCCCATAAGTCTGCGCCATGACTGAACCAAAAATCGCTATGGCCTCTTTCAGCTTGTTGCTGGACATGGGCGCAGCCGCGTAAATAAAGTACTTGAGCGACTGGTAATTAAACGCACGCACTTGCGGGTGAGCCAACATGGCGTAAATGACCGTAGGCGGTAAAAAGAGTGTGGTGACGCGGTGCGTTTGAATGGCTTGCATGATGGCCAGTGGGTCGGCACGCGGCACAATCACTTGTGTTGCACCCATTGCCAACAATGGAAATGCTATGCTGCCAGCCGCGTGGGTCATGGGCGCCGCAATCAGGTGCACTGGCGGCTCGTCATCGTGCATGTAAGCGCAGAAATTCGCAATCATGGTGGTGAAATTTAAATGGGTCAGCATCACCCCCTTAGACCGACCGGTGGTGCCGCCAGATGGCCAAATTGCCGCCACGTCGTCAGGTTTGGCCGGAATGTAGGGTGCAGGGGCGCTGAAGCCCTTTAGCCAGTCTTGCAACCATGGGTCATCGCCGTTGGCCCTGTCCACGCAAACAAAGCCTTTGATACCTGGCGCACCTTGACGAATCTTGTCCATGTCTTTGTCAAAGCTGCTGTGGTAGAACATCCAATCGCAATCATTGCTATCCAGTATGTAGATGTTGTCGTCTAAGGAGTTGCGGGCGTTGAGCGGCATCCATGACATACCAGCGCGCAAAATACCCAAAATACACGTGAATGCATCCATGTCGTTGGGGCTCAGCACCGCGCCTACCTGCAGCGGTTGCATGCCGTTGGCCATCAGGCCATTGGCTATACGGTGCGTGCACTCACTGGTTTCTGTAAAGCTCAGACTGCGCGCGCCATCAATCAGGCAAGCGCCTTGGGGGTTGCGGCGCACGCCACGGTCAAAGTAATCAATCAGTCTCATAGATAGGCTCCCAACATACATGCTGCACGGCTGTGGCTTTTACCCTCTTGTACACAACAGAGGCTTTGGCGAACACCAACACATACTAATGTTTAAATGCGTCACCCGTATGGTCATAGTGGTCACCTTGGCGGCAACGCTGTGTTCGGGCCAGCCCTACACTCATGTGATTGATACATAGAGGCTTTGGCCTCATTTTGAAAGTCCCCACATGACATCCCCTACCCAAGGCTTACAGCTCACCTCTACCGTTCATGACAACGGCACCTTACATATTGCGGTTCAGCACCAAACCCTCGCACAACCCGCACACGATGAGGTGGTGATTGAGGTACAGGCCACACCACTGAACCCATCAGACATAGGTCTTCTATGCGGTGCTGCAGACATGTCTACCGCAGTTAACCAGCCCGGACAACGTGCCATCAGCGCCCAGATACCAGAACGTGCCATGCCTGCCATGGCAGGACGAATGAACCAAGCCTTGCCTGTGGGCAATGAAGGTGCGGGACGCGTGGTTGCCGCCGGAAATTCTGAAGCGGCACAAGCCCTGATGGGCAAGACTGTAGCCGTCTTGGCTGGTGGCATGTATGCCCAATACCGTATCGTCAAGGCAGGCGATTGTTTGTTATTGCCCGATGGCATCACGCCAGCCCAAGGGGCTTCATGTTTTGTCAACCCACTAACCGCGCTGGGCTTTGTGGAGACCATGAAGCGCGAGGGTCACACCGCCATGGTTCACACGGCCGCGGCGTCCAACCTAGGACAAATGCTCAACAAAATTTGTCTCGCCGATGGCATAGACCTGGTCAATATCGTTAGGCAACCTGCCCAAGCCGAATTGCTAAGAAGTCTAGGTGCCCGCTACGTGTGCGACAGCAGCGCAGCGAGCTTTATGGAGGACCTCACAGCCGCCATGATTGCCACAGGCGCCACCATTGGCTTTGATGCCACCGGCGGGGGCACGTTGACCAACCACATTTTGCGTGCCATGGAAGCGGCATTAAGCCAAGACGCGTCGACCTACAGCCGCTACGGCTCATCCGTTAAAAAGCAGGTGTACGTGTATGGCAACTTGGACCTGAGCCCCACACAACTGACACGCAGCTACGGCATGGCGTGGTCTGTTGGTGGCTGGTTGGTGTTCCCATACCTGCAGCAACTGGGCGAAGACACCAATATCGCGTTGCGCAAACGCGTTGTGGACGAACTCACCACCACATTTGCCAGCCATTACGCACAAGAAATCAGCTTGAGTGAGGTGGTGGATTTAACGCAAGCTGAGGCCTACTACCAGCGCGCAACCAGCAGCAAGTTTTTGATCAACCCCAGCAAGGGCTGAACCAGGCCGCATCAAGGCAAGCCACACGCGTTCCCTCTGCAGGTGGCAGTCCAGCGCACCAGCCATGGTCACGTTTGCATGCCCCTGCCCCGAGCAACTTTGGCAGAGTTGCCGAGGGCGTCTCAGCTGTTTGACCTCGGGGCCAACGACCTGCCCTGGGTGTAGGGCTCGCTCATCGGCATAGGGGCGGTCGGTAGCGCGGGCGCCGTGCGTACGCCGGTTCAACACTGCAGCCAAACGGGCCGACGCTGTGAACAAGCTTGGGGACACGCTGCTGGATCGGTTGTGGCATTCGCATGCTGTGCATACCGGATGTGAGCGGCTAGCCCCAAAACGCGCGAGCGCGGCCAAGTCAAACTTGGCTAACGACCATGCACCTAGCCCATTAACCTCGTAGCACCAAACCAAGTTGTCAGTTTGTTCCCAGCCACTCAGCTTGGCCAATACCGCGCACGCACCAGTTGTTTGTAGAGCTTACCCGTTGGGTGACGAGGCAGTGCGGGCTCAAAGTCAATGCTTTTGGGACACTTGTAACCGGCCAAATGCGCTGTGCAATAGGCCAGTAGTTCTGCCACCAACGCTGGCCCGGCATCGGTTTCAACTAACAACTGCACCACTGCCTTCACATCCTCCCCAAAGTCATCGCTGGGCACGCCAATCACCGCTACATCGGCTACCGCAGGATGGCCGATGAGAATGGCTTCAATTTCTTGCGGGTAAATATTGACGCCGCCTGAGATGATCATGAAAGCACGCCTGTCTACCAGCGTCAGGTAGCCCTGGTGGTCAACTTTGCCAATGTCACCCAAGGTTGACCAGCCCAAACTGTTGCGGGTTTGGGCCGTTCGCTCAGGGTCGTTGTGGTACGTAAACTCAGGGCCTTCTGAAAAATAAACCAACCCAGTTTCACCCACCGCAAGCTCCAACCCGTCTTCGTCACAGACGTGCAGCACACCCAATGAAGCCCGCCCCACTGAGCCCGGATAAGCCAACCATTCTTGCGGCGTGATGGCACAAAAACCATTGTTTTCTGTGCCCGCGTAGTACTCATGAATGATGGGGCCCCACCACGCCAGCATGCGCTGCTTGATGGCCACCGGACATGGTGCGGCTGCATGCACTGCCATGGTCATGGACGACAAGTCGAATCGGGTTCGCACCGCATCAGGCAGCTTCAGCATGCGCACAAACATGGTGGGCACCCACTGACTGTGGGTAATACGGTGCTGTTCGATCAACTGCAGCGCTGCTTCAGCATCGAAATGGCCCATGACAAACACACTGCCGCCCAGCTTGATAACCGACATGCAGTGACGCAGTGGCGCTGCGTGGTACAGCGGCGCCGGCGACAGGTAACGGCTGTGGCGACCGTAATCAAACAAGGCGCCAAGCAAATCCACTAGCAATGTCGGCGTACCAACTGGTGTTGAAGGCATGGGCCATTTCACGCCCTTGGGCTTACCCGTTGTTCCCGAAGAGTACAACATGTCCAAGCCTTGTAATGGGTCTGCAATGGGAGCTGTCGATGCGTTGTCTACAGCCGACTCCCAAGGCTCAAAACCGGGCACACGCTCGCCGACGCTGAAGCACCGCAGGTCCTGCGGCAACAGCGCCCGAAGTTGCACCAACAATGCACCCAAGTCACTGGACACGACCAGCAAGCGCGCACCGCAGTCTTTAACAATGTAGGCAATGTCTTGAGCCAGCAAGCGTGTGCTGATGGTTGTGTAGTACACACCAGCTCTGTCGCCACCAAAGCATGCCTCCACAAGCCGGCGGTGGTTTTTCATGAGCACCGCAATATGACCGCCACTGGCCACACCGCAGCTGCGCAACACTTGCGCAACTTGGTTGGCACGGCTGTCTAGCTGGCCAAAACTGACAGACTCCCCGGTCTCGCACATGTGAAAAGCCAGCCGGTCTTCGTCGCGAGGCTGTGGGTTCATGGGAAAGAGTAAGTTCATGGCCAATGCCCTCTTTGGTTGCGCGTGTAATGGGGTGTATGAACGCTTATGGCGTCACGCCTGAGCGACGCAAGTCCTTGGCAATACGCTCCAACAGCATTTCAGTTGAACCGTCTGTGAGCGATGCAACTTGTGCGCCCGCTAGGTGGCGCATAAAAGGATATTCCTCTCGCAGACCCTCAGCCCCCATGGCGTGCATGAGTGCGGCAATGTGTCGCCCCGCCATTCGCGTAGCAAACACCTTGGCATGGGCCGCGCTGGTTTGCGCATCAACGTTGCGGTTCAAACTGTCACAAGCCAAAGCGACCAACTGGCGAGCAGCTGCTACATCGACCGCAGCGTCGGCCAATGCCCAGCGCCAACCTTGGTGGCTATGCAATGGCTGCCCAAAACTATGACGCTCATCGCCATAGACGTTGGCCACGCGCAAGCACTCGGCCACCATGGCACAGCACATCGATGCGACATACGTGCGCGCGCCGTTGATTGAGTTCATGGCGGCTTTAAAAGCCTGTCCTGGCGGGTACAGCAATTCGTCTGCATGTGCCTGGTAGCCCTGCAATGTAAAGCCGCCAGAGTTCAGACCGCGCGTGGCCGTGGTGTCGCTGCGTAGGCCTCGTACAAAACCGTCACGCTGCCCATCAATGACAAAGGCAGCAATGCCTTGTGCGCCCCCTCCAGGCTCGGTTTGCGCGTACAACACGATCACGTCGGCATGGGTGGCATTGATAATCCAAGCCTTGTCGCCGTCTATTTGCCAGGCGTCACCCACCCGTTGAGCGCGGGTGGTGATGGCAGAAAAATCTGAACCCACGCCTGGCTCTGTCAACGCAGTACAACCGGTGCGTCGTCCGGCCAACAAATCAGGCACGTAGCGCATGGCCAGGTCAGGTGCCCCATGGACACTGAGGTCTTGGGCAATGTTGTGCGTGTTGATCAGCGACATGGCCAAGCCAAAGTCTGCCCCAGCCAACATGCCAGCAATGTGGCTTTTACAAGAGAATGACAGGCCTTTACCACCCAGGGGCACAGCCACCTGCAAGCCGAGCAAACCGGCATCAGACGCAGCTTTCAGCACGTCATGCGAACCGCCCACACCTTGTGCCCACTTGGCCGCATGTGGGCGAACATGCGCGTCAACAAACGCAGCTGCCGCATCGATAGAGACTTGTTCGTGTGCCGACCAAGTTGGCTGCAAGCCGTCAGACATCTGTCGCACCCTCGTAAGCCAAACGCAACTCACGCTTAAGCACCTTACCCAGTGCATTGCGCGGGAACGATTCACGCCACTCCAGCGCAGTGATACGTTGGTGTTTGGCAAGGCGCTCGTTACACCACACTATTAAATCGTCACTTGGTATCTCAATACCCGTCTTACGAATGACCAACGCAAGAGGCGTCTCCCCCCACTTGGGGTGCGCAATACCAATCACTGTGCAATCCAATACGCCGGGGTGTGTGCCAATAATGGCTTCAATATCAGCAGGAAACACATTAAAACCACCAGAGATGATCATGTCTTTTTTTCTATCAACCAAGATCAAAAAACCGTCTTCGTCAAGGTAGCCAATATCGCCAGACCTAACAAATGTACGCCCGCGCTCGTCCTTCCACACCATGGCTTCGGTCGCATCTGGGCGGCCGTGGTAACGGCTCAGCATGCCCGCGCCGTACCCCGCAATTTCACCCACCTCACCTGCTGCCAGCACGTCACCGTCGTCATTGAGTATGCGCACATCAAAGCCCAGCACTGGTGTGCCAACGGTGTGGAACTTGTCCTCAGGACTGCTTGGCTTGAGCATGGTTGAAAAACCCTCGCTAAAACCATACAACTCATAGAGAACGGGGCCAAACAGCGCGATGGCTTTTCGCTTGGTATCGCGGCGCAACGGCGAGCCTGCGCACAGCACCACTTCTAAATTGGTGGCAGCGTTGGTCCTGCGAGGTGGCATCTCCAACACGGCTATAAATTGGGCCGGCACCATAAAGGTGTGGGTAATGTGTTCGTTGTCTAAGGCATCTAAAAATGCGCCAGGGTCAAAGCTGGGCATCACCACGCAAGTACCGCCCGCAAACAACACAGGCAGCATCATGAGCCAAGTGCCGTTGGAGTACAACGAGGTTGTTGTGAGGGCTCGGCTGTGATCCCTAAAACCCATTTCTATGGCGTTAGACACGGCCCAATGGCTGCGGGCTCTGTGGGCTTGAACTATGCCTTTTGGCAAGCCAGTCGTGCCAGAGCTGTAAATGATATTGAAGTCATCTTCGGGCTGGTAGGTAACTTTTGGCGTGTCTATGGAGACACCAGACAGCCAATCCTCATATGGCCGCCAACCATCGCTATACCCGTGCACCACTATCCAGTGGTCAGCCGCGACGCCTGCCAGTTGTCCCCGCTGTTGGTCAAGACGCTCTATGTACTCTGGGCTGGCGATGATGACACTGGCACCACTGTCTAACAACAGATGGCCCATTTGATCCGCGGTTAGCAGACCAGAGATGGGCACCACGCACGCACCAGACTTCACAACGCCGAACATCACCTCAAGGATGTCGACGCTGTTGCCCATCAGCACACCGACCTTGTCGCCTTTTGCAATACCCATGGCCAGCAGTCGGTTGGCCACACGGTTCATGTTGGCGTTGAAGTCCCGCCACACGCGTCTGACGTCACCACACACAACGGCCTCTTGCGTGGCCCTATCCCGACCATGGCGGGTAAAAATATCGGGAATGTATATGTGAGCGTGATCCAGCATGGTGACTCTTCAGCTGCGGTGGCGTTGCAAAATTGTGATCGCGCAAGCCGCCTCGTCGAATCCGATGACGCCCCCACCGTTCTCTGCCATTGCAATGTCAGCATGTCTGGCTTGGCGCTCGCCAGCTTCGCCACGCAACTGCGTTGACAACTCATACAACATAGACAAACCCGTGGCGCCGACTGGATGTCCTTTTGAGACCAGCCCACCCGACAAGTTGATGGGGCGCTCGCCAGCAATCGTCGTTGCGCCACTGGCCACGTAATTGCCGCCCTGACCGATTGGGCAAAAGCCCAGCATTTCGGCTTGGTACAGCTCACAAAAAGAGGTTGCATCATGAACCTCTGCCAGTTGAATGTCCTGCGGGGTCAAGCCGGCTTGTTGGTAGGCACGTTGGGCTGCAACATGGGCCAAACTCACCTCGTCTAACGCGCGGTACTTACCGCCGGTAAGCACGCTGGCGCGAACAGCAACAGCCCGCTCTTGGACGGCCATGGGTTGCTGGCGCAGCCACTCGCCAGAACACACCAGGGCAGCAGCAGCCCCATCTCCAATGGGCGAGCACATGCTTCTGGTCAGCGGCCAACTCACCATGCGGTCGTCTAGTGCTTGCTGCTGCGACACTTCAAACCGGTATTGCGCTTTGGGGTTAAGCGCACCCATGGCATGGTTCTTTGACGCAGCAAACGCAATTTGCTCACGGGTGCTGCCGTGATGCTTCATGTGGTAGGCGGCTTGCATGGCGTAGGTATCCATAAACAACGTGCCACCCTCGCCGCCAGTGTCAAAAGGTTTGCCTGCCGCCTCACCAGCGGCACGGTAATAGGCACGCCATTCTTCAGGGTCACACTGATCAATGCCACCCTCAAAAATCTCCAGCGTCTTAGCGGGGTCATTGGGCACAAAGGTTTTCTCCACACCGATGGCCAAAGACACCTGCGTATGCCCACTCACAACATCACGTACGGCGCCTTGAAACGCCATACTGGCAGTTGCACAGCCGCCCTCCACATTGATCATGCCCACGCGTTCAGGAAACAAACCATCGCGTACCAATGGCGTAAAACACACTTGCCCACGTATGTTGCGCTGCCCCCAACTGCCCATACCGCAATTGCCAAACCAAGCTTGCTCAATCTGTTCACCATCAAACAAGCCCGCATCGGCCAGCAGTTCGCTATAAACCTCTCGGGTCAGATCTTTAAAGCTGCTGCCTGGACGCTTGCCGAAGGTGGTGCAAGCGACGCCAACAATAAATGCATTGGTCATCAATTTTTTCCTGGTTAAACGGTTGTCGCCATACAAGCTCTCAGTTGAAACGTTGTGTCATGCCGTGGATAGATGTGCCACGCGCATGCTGAGGCGGGTTGGGCCTCGCATCACCATGGCGTCAAGCCAATCAATGGCTTGATCTTCTGATCCATCCAACTGCCAGTCGCCAAAACGCGCCACCATGGCTTGGAGGCACACCTGCGCTTCCAACCTGGCCAGCGGGGCACCCAGGCAAAAGTGAATGCCTTGGCCAAAGCTTAAATGGCGGTTTGGGGTGCGTCCAATGTCCAAAGCATGTGGACGGTCAAAGACCAATGGGTCTCTGTTTGCGGCGCCCACCATGGCAAATATACGGTCACCCTGTTTAAGATTCTTGCCGCCCCAAGACAGGTTCTCAGTGACCACTCTGGCAATGCTGTTGGACGGACCATCAAATCGTAAAAATTCTTCTACAGCGGACTTGATGAGTAGCGGCTCGTCTCGCAGGCGCTGCAACTCACTTGGGTTGGCCAACAAAGCCGCCACCGAGCTGCCAAGCAGACTGGTTGTGGTCTCATGGCCGCCAAATAAAATCAGCAGGCACATGGCTACCAACTCGTCTTCGCCCAACTTACCCTCAGCGTCTTCGGCAGCCATCATCATGCTGATCACATCGTCGGTGGGCTCTAAGCGGCGCTGCTCAATGTGCCCGCGCAAATAAGCGCTGAGGTGGTCGGCACCGTCACGCGCACGCTGGTATTTGTTAGGCACACCTCGCGCGGTGCCTATAAAAGTTCGCAGGCCGTCAGACCACAGCTTAATGGCCGGGAAGTCACTTCTAGGCAGACCGAGCATGTCCAAAATGACGTAAGCAGGGAGCAACGCAGCCACATCTTCCACAAAGTCAAAAGCCACACCTGCATGGGCTTGGTCTAGCAAGTCAACCACAATGGTTTCGATACTCGGACGCATGTCCTGGACCAATTTGGGTGAAATAACAGGGTTCATCATGCGTCGCAGTCTGGTGTGATCTGGAGGCGACTTAAACACCAACCACTCATTGAGGTAGCGCATAACGCCACTCAAAATTTCGCGACGCTCGTCTTTTAATGACTCATAAAAGGGGCGCAGACGGTCTGAAGACAACTCGGGCTTGGTCATGGCCAACTTGACATCGTCATAGCGGGTAATCAACCAAGCGTCGACTGCCGGACACCAATGAACCGGGTCGTGCGCTTGCAAATGTGCCAGCGCAGGATAGGGATTACGCCTGATGGCCGAGTCAGTTGGATCGTACAAAACCATTGCAGCTTGCCCCTTGATTGCCGGTCGACTCACAAACGCCAACCATCTCAAAATACTAGCGCCATTGCTGTGCGGGGAAAGTCTTGTAAAAGACAGCAACCAGCAAACCCCAGAAACAAGTAGGGCTATTTCCATCAACATGGTCGATAGGCAACAGGCCAAACGCAAACGCCACAACCCAGCGCAGGCCTCACACAAGCTGTGGCGCAGCTTGCTCGTTTGTGCAGCCACATGACGCATAGAAGACAGGTCATTGGTAGTTGTCCTAGGTGATCAATGTGCAATGCAACCTAGACTTTGTGCATGCGCAGTATTGCTGCTGCTAACAAGGAGATTGTGATTTGGTTGTCGATAAAACAAACGCCCTACTGCAGGTCAAGGGCATTACCGTTCGATTTGGCGGCATTACCGCATTGGATAACGTAAGTTTTGATCTGCCACGGGATAAAGTGTGCGGCTTGATTGGTCCCAACGGGGCCGGAAAAACGACGTTGTTCAACTGCCTAAGCCGTCTCTACGATTACCAGGAGGGCGACCTCCTTTTTGAAGGCCAGTCGATCACTAAAACGCCTGTTCACCAAATGACCAACATTGGTATCGGGCGAACATTCCAAAACTTGGCTATGTTTAAAACCATGACCGTTCAACAGAACGTCATGGTGGGCGCACACAGCAAGTCCAGCACTGGTTTCATTGGCGGCTTGCTGCCGAGCAAAAAAACCCGCTTAGAAGAACAAGACCTGCGAGACCGTGCGGACGTCCTGATTGAGCGATTGAAGCTGAGCGATGTGGCCCACCGCGCTGTGGGTGATTTACCTTTTGGCTACCAAAAGCGCGTTGAGTTTGCCCGCGCATTGGCAGCCCAACCAACTTTGCTGCTGCTAGATGAACCAGCTGCAGGCTTGAACCACGAAGAGCTTGATGACTTGGCCGCGCTCATCCGACTGGTGAGAGACGAGATGGGCATCAGCGTTTTATTGGTTGAACACCACATGCAATTGGTAATGGCCGTCTCAGATTGGATTGTTGCCCTGAACTTTGGCAAAAAAATCGCTGAGGGCACGCCAGCAGAAATTCAAAAACACCCCGAAGTCATCCGTGCCTATTTGGGGGGCGATTAAAAAATGAACCTACTAGAAGTTAAAAATTTATCTGCGTGGTATGGCCCCACCCAGGCCCTATTCAATGTCAACTTTCATTTAAGCCAAGGCGGTATAACCACCATCTTGGGTGCAAACGGCGCTGGCAAAACCACCACGTTGCGCAGCGTATGCCAAACGGCCAAAACGTCTGGCGACATATCGTTTGTTGGTCAATCCATCAGCGGCATGTCAACCGACAAAATTGTACGCATGGGTATGGCCCACGTACCAGACGGTCGTGGCACATTCACTGGCCTAACAGTCGAGGAGAATTTGAAACTGGGTGCTTACACCCGCCGCGACAAAGACGGTGTCAGCGAGGATATAGAAAAAATATATGTGCGCTTCCCTCGTCTGCGAGAGCGTTACAGCCAACAAGCCGGCACGCTGTCTGGCGGCGAGCAACAGATGTTGGCTATCAGCCGTGCGTTGATGTTGCGTCCCAAGTTGCTGCTGCTAGATGAACCCTCTTTTGGGTTGGCGCCGCTGATTGTTCAAGAGATCTTCGAGATCATGAAAAGCATCAACCAAACCGACGGCGTCAGCATGTTGTTGGTTGAACAAAATGCGTCACTCGCGTTGAACCTAGCAGACCACGCATATCTCTTGGAGACTGGCAAAGTTGTACTGTCCGGCCCTGCCGAAGACATTCGCTCCGACGAGACTATTCGTCGCACCTATCTCGGCTATTGAGTTTCAAGGATTAATTTTTATGGACGGTTTTCTTCTCCAAGTTTTTTCAGGTCTAGCCAACGGCAGCATCTATGCTGCCGTGGGTTTAGCGCTTGTTATGATTTATCAGTCGACACACCACATCAATTTCGCCCAAGGCGAAATGGCTACATTTTCGACATTCATTTGCTGGTGGCTGATTGACAGCGGTATGTCGTACTGGCTTGCTTTCTTCCTCACCGTTGGTGTGGCCTTCATAGGTGGCGTGGTGGTTCAACGTGTCTTCATTCGACCTGTAGAGCGCAAGCCTGTGTTGATCAATGTGATTGTGTTCGTGGCCCTGCTGGTCATCTTCAATGCCATGTCAGGTTGGATTTTTGAACACACACTGAAAGCCTTTGACAGCCCATTCCCAGTGCGCAGCGCTGTGCTGCCAGAGTACATTTCGGGACACCAACTGGGCTCCTTGGGCGTCACGCTGGCAGTGCTGTTGGTGATTTATTTGTTCTTCAGATTTACACCCATAGGCTTGGCCATGCGCGGTGCTGCGCAAAACCCAGACTCAGCCAGTTTGGTGGGCATTCGAGTGACTTGGATGTTGGCATTGGGTTGGGGCTTGGCCTCTGCCATTGGTGCGGTGGCCGGCATGATGATGGCCCCGATCATGTTTTTAGATCCAAACATGATGGCGGGCATTCTTCTGTACGGATTTGCAGCCGCTCTGTTAGGCGGCATTGACAACCCGTGGGGTGCGGTGGCTGGAGGTTTTATTGTTGGCGTATTGGAGAACCTGTTGGGTGCCTATGTGATCGGCTCTGACCTCAAGCTGACAGTAGCGTTGGTACTCATAGTGGGCACGCTTACTCTCAAACCAAATGGATTATTTGGCCAAAAAGTCGTCACGCGCGTCTAAACGCCAAAGGAATACCTCATGAAACTACGCATTCAATACGCAATTGTGCTTGGCGTGATCGCTGTGATCTTGCCTTGGCTTTTATCAGACTTTCGAGTCTTTCAACTCAACCTCATGCTGGTCTATGCCATCGCTATTTTGGGACTTAACCTGCTCACCGGATACGGCGGTCAGATCTCTTTGGGACACGGTGCTTTTTATGCCATAGGCGCATACACAGCGGCTGTTTTAATGGACAAAGCAGCGTTTTCTGCATACGCAACGCTGCCAATAGCTGCACTGGTGTGCTTGGTGTCAGGCGTGCTGATGGGCTTTCCAGCTTTGCGCTTGAGCGGGCATTACTTGGCGCTGGCGACCTTTGCGCTGGCCATGGCTGTGCCGCAGCTGCTGAAATACAAAGGCATTGAGGATTACACAGGCGGCGTGCAAGGCATTGTGCTCGACAAGCCACAGCCGTTGTTTGAGTTCGAGTTTTTGGGCAGAGAGTTGTCTGAAGACCGTTGGATGTATTACCTGGTACTCATCGTGTCTGTTCTTATGTTCTGGTTGGCCCACAATTTGGTGAACGGACGCATTGGCCGCGCCATTGTGGCCATCCGTGACCAACCTATTGCCGCCGGGGCCTTGGGCGTGAACCTGACGGCTGTCAAAACTATAACGTTTGGCGTGTCTGCTGCCTACACAGGTGTTGCCGGCGCTTTAGGAGCTATTGCAGTGTCGTATGTGGCACCAGACAGCTTCCACACGTTTTTATCTATTTCGTTTCTCGTTGGTGCTGTTGTGGGTGGGCTGGGAACAATTCCGGGCGCTTTGTTCGGAGCTGCTTTTATCCAGTTCGTCCCCAACGTTGCCGACGAGTTATCGAAGTCCGCGCCATGGGCAGTCTATGGTGCAATTCTGCTGGCCCTTGTGTACGTCGCTCCTGGTGGCGTCATGGGCATGATCAATAAACTCAAAAGAGGAGACTCTAAATGAATCGTAAATTAACAGTACTGAGCTTGGCGGCAGGAATAGCCATGGCCATCAGTGCCACTTCAGCATTCGCAGCAAAGTATGACGCAGGCGCCAGCGATACAGAGGTCAAAGTTGGAAACATCGTGCCTTACTCTGGCCCGGCATCGGCTTATGGCAACATTGGCAAAGCCATCTCAGCCTACTTTAAAGGCGTTAACGCAAACGGTGGCATCAATGGCCGCCAGATCAATGTCATCTCGTTGGATGACGGCTACTCACCGCCAAAAACGGTAGAGCAGGCACGCAAATTGGTTGAGCAAGAGCGGGTTTTATTTTTAGCGGCAACGCTTGGCACACCAACAAACAGTGCCATTCACGCTTACATGAATAAAAAGAAAGTGCCACATCTTTTCGTCAACACTGGTGCACACAAGTGGGGTGACCCCACAGGTAACCCATGGACCATGGGTCTTCAGCCTGATTACCAAGTAGAAGGTAAGATTTACGCTGAGCACATCATGAAGACCAACCCCAACGCCAAAATCGCGATTCTGTACCAGAACGACGACTACGGCAAAGACTACGTCAAGGGTATGGAAGACGGCTTGGGTGACAAAATCGGCATGATCGTTGCCAAGGCCAGCTACGAGACAACAGACCCCACAGTGTCTAACCAGATGGCGACACTCAAGGGTTCAGGCGCTGACACCTTCTTCAACGTGACCACACCCAAATGGGCTGCGCAGGCTATCAAGGGCGCTGCCGAGCTGGGATGGAAGCCAACCCACTACCTGAACTCAGTGTCATCGTCTGTCGGCTCAGTGATGGTGCCAGCAGGTGCTGAAAACGGCATTGGTATTATTTCTTCCAACTACTTCAAAGACCCTGCTGATCCAGCTTGGGCCAACGATGCAGGCTTTATTGCTTACAAGGCATGGATGGAAAAGAACATGCCCGGCGAAAACATTGCGGAAGGCTTTTTCACATCCGGCTACATCCACGCAGCGGCAATCGAGAAAACTATCGAGCAAGCTGGTGATAACCTGACACGTGCAAACATCATGAAGCAAGCAGCCAGCTTGGATTTTGCAAATGGCATGTTGTTGCCTGGCGTTCGGTTTAAGACGACTGCCACAGACTTCTTCCCAATCGAGAACAAGCAACTGATGCGCTGGGACGGCAAGTCATGGGCATTGTTTGGTGATGTCTTAGGTCCCAAGTAATTGAGATCTAATGATTAACGCGCTGTAAAGCGTATTAAAAGCCGCCAAGTAAAATTGGCGGCTTTTTTACGTCATGCGCAGTGACTTGATTGCTTAAGCGCGAACGCCCGTACAACCATATGCAGCTTTATGTGGATTTAGGTGGGGACTCAAAACCACCCAAATAAAAGCGGTTGTGCGTCGGGGAAATAACGAGCTCGTTGATACAGCTTCGTGCAGGCATTTGGGCAATAAAGCCAATCGCCGCACCCATGTCCTCAACCTGAACCATCAGGTCTAACAGCTCTTGTGCTGGCGGCACAGGCCTCTTCAGCATGATGGGCGTGGCAACCTCGCCTGGCAGCACTGAACTGGCGCGTATGCCGTGACCGCACTCTTCCATATTGATAGACTCGGTGAGCGCCAACACCGCGCGTTTGGTGGCGTTGTAAGCGGGGCCTGTGAGTTTAGAAGCATACAAACCCGCCCACGACGACACATTGATGATAAGTCCACCACCTTGCGCCCGCATAGCCGGCAATACAGCGTGCACACAGTAAAAAGAGCCGGACAAGTTGATAGCCACCACATCGTCCCAAGCGTCGGTTGTGAGCACGTCAAAGTTGCGTTTTGTAGCGTTGGTACCAGCGCTATTAACCAATATATCAATGCGCTTGTGCATGGCCAATAGGCTGTCGGCTGCCGCCTTCACAGCGTGCTTGTCAGCCACATCTAACAACTGCGCCTCAGCACTGCCCAAGGCTTGCAACGTCGCCAACGCAGTGGCGTTGGTCTGCGCGTTGCGCCCAGAAATAACCACATGCGCACCAGCCTTGACCAGGGCTGTGGCAGCTGCCAAACCAATACCACTGCCCCCGCCAGTAACCCAAGCCACTTGACCTTGAAGTGATGTTTGCATAGCTGTGTTTCCTTTATAAATAAAAAGCAATCTGAGCACATATGGCAAATAGGTTCTATCGTCCATGTGACATGAAGGCAAGCATGTCTTAACCGGGTGGGTTACTGACATGCACCGCGGCAACGGCACCTAAGAGACAGCAACTTAAACACAGACCCCCTTTAATAGTTGTGACATTCACACATCACAGGAGCAACACCGATGGCCATATATGAAATGCGAACCTACCAAGTTGTAGTCGGTCAGATGGCTGCGGTCGTCGATCTGTATAAAAATGAAGGCTGGCCAGCCTTACAGAATCACCCCCAAAAATTGGTTGGCTACTTTACAGGTGATATTGGTGCCATGAACCAGCTCGTGCACATATGGAAATTTGACGACGATGCAGACAGACGCGCATTTTGGGCCGGTGTGTTTGGCGACGCGGCATTCCTAGCGTTTGCCAAACAACTGCGCCCAATGCTCAGCTCTCAAGACAACAAACTCTTGGTGTCTGCGCCGTGGGGGCCGCAGCCCTGAACCTGCATTGATGTGCCATTCTTGACACAAGCAAACAACCGACTCACTCTGACCTGTTTCGCAAGTGGTTTGCGAAACAGGTCCGGTTACACATCGAGCCAGCGCGTCGAACAGACCTGCCTCAACACGCCAGGCCTTGTCAGCTTGTTGGCGCTCGTCAGACGCCCTCTCTTCAACCACTAACACAGCGTTGCTGTGGCGATTCGCCACTGTTTGCACGCTGATGCAACCCGTGTAGGCCCGGGTTTGCGCCAGTGCACCAGCCAGCATCTGTTGTACCGAGAGTGACGCCAAGCTTTTACCAATTTTTTACCAATGGGCTTCAACCATAGTGAAGCTGGATATTGATATTGGCTTTTTATAAGGAATGTTTATGTTGTTTACTTTTTCTTGGACCCATACACCTGCCGCGCGTGACGTAACCATCAAGCAATTCATGGCAACTGGGGGGATGCCACCCGCGGGTATAGACATGCTGTCGCGCTACCACAATGTGGACGGGACAGGTGGATTTGCGATTTGTCAATCAACCGATGCCGCCGCCTTGGCTTCGTGGGCACTTGACTGGAACGGACTGATAGACATAAAAATTGTTCCCATCATGGACGACGAAACGATCTCGGGTGTTTTGGGACCAAGGTTTGCGTAACACCGCTTTTTATTTTTGTACCTATTTTTGAGGATAAGACCATGGCCGTTTACATGACAAAAGCCAAGTATTCAACCCAAGCTTTCCAGGGAATGCTCGCTAAACCCAGCGACAGAGAGCAAGCCACACGCGCGTTATTTGACGCCTTAGGTGTGTCCATTCACCACCTTTACTTTGAGATTTCAACCGGGAGTGTGATTGTCATTTCAGAAGGCACCGCCGACCAAATGGCGTGCTTGGGCATGGTCACGGGGGCAAGCGGTGCTTTCGACTCCATAGATGCCACTGAGCTGATCAGTATGAACGCCATGAGCGCTGCCATGGGCACGGCACAACGCATTGCGCAGGCATACGCTGCTCCAAATAAATCGTAATGCAACATTAGGGCATGCAGCCAAGCGCTGCATGTTCCAGGCTTGAGCAAGATCCGAAAGACCTTCGCTCAGGCTGTTTGATGTGGCTGCTTCAAACCGCTGGCCAAGCGTGAGAGGACGGCCTCACAGTCTCAAGCCTGTCAGTGGATTTTTAATCTGTGCCGCCCTTCGCCACAGCGTCAGACAGGTATGGTTGCTTAGAACCAAGCAGCTGAATCGGCTTGTCCACTCGAGCGCTGCATCCAAGAAAAGTACCACAGGCCATCTATCTTTTCAAAAAGAGCTGTGACGGTAAAAACGTCATCGTTTGGCTCGCCCTTGTAAGTGAACGTCGCAACTTGCGTAAAGGCCGCAAAGGCACGCTCGCCGTATACATCTAGTCGGTGAACCTTGCTCAAGCCGATAGACTGCATGACCAATTCACCTGATGCGAACATATGTGCAAAGCCTGCCGCATCCAGTGGGTTCCCGCTCGGGCGGATGAAACGAAAATCAGGTGTCGTGCGGGTCTTAACAACGTCGACATTCTTTCCGACAGAACTAAAATTTTTGATGAGCGCTTGGATATCATCTTCATTAATTGCTGAACTCATTGTGGATTTCCTTGATGACGCGTGAGAACGTATACGCTTTGAATAAAAAAATCAGCCGTGCACAGGCTTGCGTGTGTCAAACTTTATTCTAGAAGTAAGCGGCTCGTGGATTGTTACAAACGCTGATTCTTGAACCTTGGCGCAGCATGCGCCATGTTGACACCACAGATCGTCACAAACTCAGCAGACCGCATACCTTTTTACGTTATGCGTTATGCGTTATGCCAAAGACACTTCACGCGCAACATTGCTGCGAACCCAACTGCTCAGACCCGATGCAACGCCTTTGGCGTTCCAGGCTGCAAAAGCTGGATCGGCATATATTTTTTCCATGCATGCACCATAGGCTGAGAAACTCTCAAAGCTGGCTGTAAAAACCATATTGCCCACTTCTCCAGCCGATACCGCCCACAGCGACACATCCGCACCATGACTTCTCCAGATTGCAACAGACTCTTTAACCAACGCCATCAACTTCATCATGTCAGCACCTGGGTTTGGCTTGAAAACGACTTGCGAAACGATACGTTGCATATAGGACTCCTGAACAATTGAGGATCGATGACCGAAGGGACAACTTGAATCACGCTGAAAAACCAACATGATTCAACTCCAATTATTGTGTGCAACCATTGCCAAAACATTGCCAAAACATTGGTGCTTGACGCTGTAGCGGAAAGACAGCGTGGTCCATCAATCGGCACGAATTCTCACAACGCCTGTTGACGCAACACGCTTCGTTTTCTGTCAGATAACTGCCCACTGCTGGCGCTAGAACCGACACGGCATGACCAACGGTGTGTTGCCGCTGGCCTAGAGGCTAGGGGTGGAATTGGGACCCGTGGATGTCGAAATTGTGAACCTCACCAAGCTGGCTTTTTTTGAACCAATCAAGCCCGCACCACGCAGCACCACAGCAAGCTGCGGACGTTCACCAATCTATTGCCAATGTTTTGGAAGTCACGGTGCTTAGCATTGACATCACCTCAACCCAAGGACATAACGATGACAACACTTGTAAAAAAATCTTTTGATCACCCGGACGAATTGAAGACGCCAGACAAAGTCCACGCCGCGACCATCAAATTCAATGGCGCATCCATTTCAAAGCTGACCTTGCAACCGGGTTGGAAGTGGTCAGAAATCATGAAACCCCTGGTGGGTGGCCACAGTTGCCAAGCACCCCATGTGGGTACGCTCATCAAAGGGGTTTTGCACGTTGTTTCTGACGACGGTTCAGAAATCACGGTCCATGCGGGTGATGCTTACGTATTCGCGCCGGGTCACGATGCATGGGTCGTGGGCGATGAAGAGGTGATTGCCTACGAATTCAACACCGAAGCCAAAGACTTTGCCGTTTGGAAAAATTACAAAGCATAAAAGCATTGCAAACCAACCAGCGGCGCAATCACAGAGCGGCATGAACGAGATCAGTGCCCTTCACTGACCTGTTGTTCATGCAAGCGTGTCCTATCCAGCGATGGCCTGGTTGTGTAACAAGCGCCTATGCACCTCCTGCAAGCCTTCGCTGGGCGCCACCCCCAGCTCTTCGCTCAACAGGGTGCGCATCGCCTCATACAGATGCAAGGCCTCGGCCCGATTGCCTCGGCTGGCTAGGATTTTCAGCAACAAGGCACAGCTGCTTTCCCTGTAAGGGCTGGCGGCCATGGCCCGCCTTGCTGCGCGTTCAGCGGTCTGCAACTCCAGACCTCCTAAATGCAGTCCACTGGCGGCCAGACATTCATTGGCGCGCAATTGTGCATCCATCAATTTGGCGCGAACCTCTTCTACCCATGGGCCATCAAAGCCGGGCATGAAAGCTCTTGCGCTGATGTGCGCAACGGACTGGGAGGAAGCCCAGGCGCCAGCCCAGTCTTGTTGATGGACAGCCGATTCGGCACGGTGCAAACAACTCCAAACAACATCTAAATCCACCCAAGTGGCAGGGGGAAGCATCAAGCGTACGTCTTGTTTGCCAGTTAAATAGTCTTTGCTCAACGCTTTTCGCAACTTCGCCAAAAGTGCCGCCAACGCGGTGTCTGGGTCATTTGGAGGTGCCCCATTCCACAGCAGCTTGACCATGTCGGAACGGGTCACGCTGCGGCCTTGCTGGCTCGCTAAAAATGCAAACAGTAAACGGCCTTGCCTGCCGGGCAAGTCATGTTCCAGGCGCTCGCCCATGATCCGAACCGTCAAGGCCCCACACAGATGTATCCGGGATTCACAATCGCGCATTAGGTTATTATCATTTTTATGGTCGTAAGCCCCATGATAAGCGGATTGCGCGATGGTCTAACTTTTAAAGGGAACAGCGATGAGCAAGATAATCAATTGCGATTGTGGCCTAGTGATTCAGGCACAAAGCGACGATGCCCTCGTTGAGGCAACGATGAAGCACGTCGAGCAAGACCACCCTGAGCTGGTTGGAAAAATCGGCCATGAAGACATTTTGAATTGGGCCGAAGAAGCCAGTTGATGACCTAGAAAGCTTGAGCTTTCTGCTGCGACCGGGTAGTCCATGGGTCTAGCTTGGTCTGGCTTGGTTTAGCTTGGTGTTGGGCGCATTGCATGTTGGCCAAGGTTTGACAGGCGCCAGTGGCTGGCTGCACGGCTATGCGGCTGGCTTGGACCTCACCAAGTTTTTGCCAATCATTTGCCAAGGCGGTTGCACTCAAATGGATTGATTGATTGTTTCAACTCACGCCCATTGAAGGAGCCGCACCATGACCATCATCTCCAGAAGAATCGCCACGCCCATATCGGGCAAATCACAATTGGCACACCAACGCATCAGCGCCTTGGGCGACGCCATGACCCGGGCAGGTGCCAGGGTGCGCATTGCGCGCGTGTTGTTTGGTGAAGGCGCGGGCAGTGTTCACGTCTACGGAAGCTTTGACACCTTCAAGGACGGTACCCAAACCAGCGAAAAAATGGCCAAAGACCCCCTGTTCATTCAATTGCGCGCTGACGCCGATGCAGACAGGGCCGCCACTTGGCAAGGCCCAGAGGTTTTCCGAACTGTATACGGTGAGCCCAGCAAGTACCCTGTCATCGTGCAACGTGAATACCAAGTCGCACGGGCGCATTTGAAAGAAGCCCTTGCCTTGCTTCCCGAGATTGAGGCCTTGAGCCCGGCCACGCCCATGATGGCCGTTGTTCCTGTATTTGCGGGCGACTTGGCTCGCCTGTTGGTCGTGTACTACGCCCAGTCTCTGGACGACATGAGCGATTACTTGGACACCACTGGCAGCACCAAAGAGTTTCAAGCCCTGGTGTTGCGCGCGCATGCATTTGGCGAACTCAAACAGTCCCGTGTTTTGCAATTGGTCTAAGACACAAGGCCAATGACATGCAAGCGTTGTTCAAAAAGCAACGCCGACCTGCACGCCACCAAGCGGTTATTTCAGCTCAACCGCTGTTTGAAACAAAACGCCCTACAACAGGACACATGATGAAAAAAGGATACCTCATTGCCAACATCCGAGTCACCGATGCGGACAAGTTTCAGGCATTTTCAGGCATGGCCGGCCCAGCCATCGCGCAATATGGTGGCAAGGTTTTAGCCAGAGGCCCTGGTGCCCACAGGCACGAAGGCACCTTACATGGCACCGTGATGGTGATTGAATTTGCAAGCCTACCCGACGCCGAGACCTTCTACTTCAGCCCCGAATACCAAGCTGCAAAAGCCGTCCGTGACACGTGCGCCGACTCCGACCTGATGCTCATTGAAGGTGCTGAGTAGTTTGTTAGCGCGCCGCGCAATGGCGCCGCATTGAACCAACCAGCTGCGCGCCATCAAGCGGCTACTTTGGCACATGGTCGATAAAACCAAACGCGTAGCGCGTAAAGACTGGTGCGAGGCAACCGACTTCAACACTTTTAAGTACAGCCCGCCTGCGTCGGACTGCTTGTAGTCTTTGTCTACAGGTTTTAGGGTTCTGTCGCAATAAGCGAAACAGACAATCCAACGCATGCTTGATTTCCGCAAAAGTTCAATCAACAGCGCCCTGCGCAAGGTCCTCAAACGACTCCACTATCCGCTGGAAGTGATGCTCACATGCGTGCGCTGGTATGTGGCCTATCCGCTGAGTCTGCGTCACATTGAAGAGATGATGCGGGAACGCGGTATTTTCGTGGATCACGCCACAGTGCACCGCTGGGCGATCAAGATGGTGCCGGTGCTGGCCGCCGTATTTCGTCGGCGCCAGCACCCCGTTGGCAAGCGTTGGCGGATGGACGAGACCTACATCAAAGTGGCCGGCCAGTGGAAGTACCTTTACCGGGTGGTTGACCGCGCTGGCGATACGGTGGTAATACCAGCCCATGAGGAACAGATCGCAATTGCCAATGTTCTCTCAGACATAGACGCCGAGCTTTCTGAGCTCGAGACTCTCCGGGATAAAACCCGCAACATCAAACAAGCCATGATGCAGGAGCTGCTCACTGGCAAAACGCGTCTGATTGCCAAGGAGGGAAGCCATGTCTGAACAAGCCCGTTCTGAGCGCAAGACGCAGAACCGCGTTTCAACCCTGTTTACTGATACGAATCGCCCTGACTGCCTTGGCTACGATCACCTGGGTGAGTGGAGCAAACGCGACAACAACCGGCCCATCGAAGCTGACACATTGCGCAGTAATCTCAAGAAGCGTGGTTATTCCGATGCGCATATTTCTGCGGCTCTGCAGAAGATGCTGACTGCAGCAGACTCCACCGGCATCACCCTCTATCAAGCCAGTCTGCGCACCTACCAACTGTTGCGCTACGGTGTGCCCGTGCAGATTGCAGCCGGTCAGGCCCACGAGACCGTGCATCTCATCGATTGGGAAACGCCCGGCAACAACGACTTCGGCTTGGCCGAAGAGGTTACCTTGCGGGGTGGCTATGAACGACGGCCTGATCTGGTGGTGTACATCAATGGTATCGCTATTGCGGTCATCGAACTGAAACGCAGCTCGGTGGAGGTAGCCGACGGTGTTCGCCAGCTCATCACCAATCAGGAAGAGATTTTTAACAAAGGCTTTTTCAGCACGGTACAGCTGGTGCTAGCGGGCAGTGACTCGCAAGGTTTGCGCTACGGTACCACCGGCACACCAGAGAAGTTCTTTGTAGAGTGGAAGGCGCGCAAAGACAAAAGCGCCACCACGTCTGAGCCGCTTGCTGAGGGTGCTCTGCTGGATAAGCCGCTGGCGCAGATGTTTGACAAGGTGCGTCTTCTGGATCTGATCCGTAACTTCATCATCTTTGATGGTGGTCAAAAGAAGGTGCCCCGCGTCCATCAGTACCTCGGCGTAAAAGCTGCCCAGGAGCGAGTGAAGCAGCAGGAAGGCGGTGTGATTTGGCACACCCAAGGCAGCGGCAAGAGCATTCTGATGGTGTTGATTGCCAAGTGGCTGCTGGAGTTTGACCCGCACGCCCGCATCCTGGTCATCACAGACCGCGATGAGCTGGACAAGCAGATCGTGGGTGTGATGAAGAATGCTGGCGTGATTGGCGAGGATGCTGCAACGCCGCGCATCACGTCTCGCGCGGAATTCGTCGAAAAGTTAGGCGCGACCACACCGCGCCTGATGTGCGCGCTGATCCACAAGTTTGATACGACCGATCTGAAGGGTGAGCCGCCCAAAGTGATGGGCCGTGTCTACGTCTTCGTAGATGAATGTCATCGCACGCAAGGTGGCGACATGAACAAGCAGATGAAGCGTTGGCTGGAAGCCGCGATCTTCATCGGCTTCACTGGCACACCACTGCTGCGTAAAGATAAGCAGACCACCCGCGAGGTATTCGGCACCTACATCCACACCTACAAGTTTGATGAGGCAGTGGCCGACAAGGTAGTGCTTGACCTGAAGTACGAAGCGCGCGATGTACCTCAGCGCCTGACGTCAAAGAAAGCGATCGATGCGTGGTTTGATCAGAAAACCAAGGGGCTGAACAACTTTCAGCGTTCGGTTCTGCGTAAGCGCTGGGCGACGATGGAAGATCTGATGAGTGCTGGTGAGCGCAAGCAGCGCATCATCGCCGACATCATCCACGACTTTGGTGTGCAGCCGCGCCTAAACAATGACCGGGGTACAGCCATCCTGGTGGCAGCCTCCATCTACGACGCCTGTCATTACTTCCGCCTGCTTCAGAACACTTCTTTTGGCAATTACTGCGGAATCATCACCTCTTACGAGCCTAATCACAACGCGATCTCGCGCGAACCCAAGGACAGTGACGAGCGCTACAAGTTCGACACCTACACCCTGCACGTTCTGCAGAAAGACCAGACGACCAAGGACTATGAAGACAAGACTAAGCAGCGTTTCATTGACGAGCCCGCGAATCTGAAGCTGCTGATTGTGGTGAGCAAATTGCTGACCGGTTTCGATGCTCCCTCTTGCACTTACATCTATCTCGACAACGAGCTGCGCGATCACAACCTGTTCCAGGCCATTTGCCGCACCAACCGGCTCGACGGTGACGACAAGGACTATGGCCACATCGTCGACTACAAAGAGCTGTTCGAGAAGGTGCAGGACTCCATCGCCGTTTACACCTCGGACGAGTTGGACATCGACGATGGCGGTGACGATGGTAACGTCTCCGTAAAAAACTGGCTGAAGGAAGGCAAGGCGCAACTTGATGCTGCCCGCGAAGCGTTGCGCTACTTATGCGAACCGGTAGCCACGCCGCGCGAGATGGAGCAGTACCTGCATTATTTCTGCGGTGATGCCAACGATCCAGAGGCGCTGCTGAACACCGAGCCGCTGCGCATTTCGTTCTACAAGTCGGCAGCTGCGTTCCTGAGAGCCTATGCGGCAATTGCCCAGAACCTCGAAGAGGCAGGATATTCAGCGGCTGACATTGCTGCGCTCGAGAAAGAAATCGAGTTCTTCAGCGACACACGCACTGCGATCAAAAAGCATTCAGGCGAAGAGCTGGACATCAAGCCTTACGAGGCGGATATGCGCCACCTCATCAACACTTACATCCAAGCAGACCCGGCAGAGAATTTGGGCAACTTGAGCTCGCTCTCGCTGACCGAGCTGATCATTGAAACTGGCATCCACGATGCCATTGCCAAGAAGCTCAACCAGAAGGGAAAGCTGTCGAAAAATGCGATTGCTGAAGGCATCATCAATAACGTCCGCAAAACGATTATTCGTGACCAGCTCACTGATCCGAAGTTTTACGACGAGATCTCCAAGCTTCTCGAAGACCTGATCAAGCAAAAGCGCGACGACACCACGGCCTACGAGAAGTTTCTCCAGAAGGCGGAAGAGTTGGTGAAAAAGATGGCGGCAAAGAATATGGGCAGCCATCCCCATGTACTCAACGGCCACCCAGAGGCCATCGCCCTTTTCAACAATCTGGCGAGCATTTTAGCCACAACTTTCGTTTGTCCGGCTGATGAAGACGGCAAAGCGACGCTCGCGCTTGAACTTGATCAGGCGATGCGAGAGCAGGCACCGGCAGGCTGGAAAGGCGACGACACCCGGGAGAAGCAGGTGCTGAATGCCTTATTCCCCCTTATGTCACGGGATCGAGTTGCCACTCAGACTGTTTTTGAAATCATCAAGAACCAACCGGGATACCGATGAACGAGACGATCCAACTAGGCGAGATTTCGATAACGGTGACCAGAAAGGACATCAAGAATGTCCACCTCACCGTTCACCCGCCTGATGGACGTGTGACCCTTGCTGCCCCAACCAACACACGCCTTGAAGTAGCGCGTGCCTATGCTATCTCCAAGTTGATCTGGATTCGCGAGCAGCAGAGAAAACTGGAATGTCAGGCGCGGGAAACACCACGCCAGTTCGTTGAGCGCGAGAGCCACCACGTTTGGGGGCGGCGCTATCTGATGAAGGTGAACTACCAGGATGTAAAGCCCACCGTTGTCATCAGCAACAAGCGGATCACCTTGATTGTTCGTCCAGGTAGCAGCGCAGAAAAGCGCGCCGAAGTGATGCATGAATGGCACAAGTCGCTGCTGCATGAAGTCGTGCCGCCGCTGATTCAAAGGTGGGAGCGAAAACTCAAGGTCAGCGTTTCAGGCTATTACCTGCAGCGGATGAAAACCAAGTGGGGTAGCTGCAATAACGCTGCAGGAAATATTCGTCTAAACACGGAGTTGGCAAAAAAACCGAAGGATTTGCTTGAGTACGTCATCGTTCATGAAATGGCTCATTTAATTGAGCCAACGCACAGCGACCGATTCATCGCAATCCTTGAAGAACATTACCCCAGCTGGCGAGAGGCGCGCGCTGAACTCAATGAGCTTCCTCTCGCTGCATCAGTCTGGAAAGAGTGAATCAATTAGAGCAATCTAGGGGCCGCCATATAAAAACTTCATTTATTTGGTCTGCTGAAGTTAAGCGACTCAAAAAGCCCTGAAGAAAAATGAAATTTCATTCAACAAGGTTCACAGCCCGTTTTGCCGCAACCCGCAAATTCACAGCTCGGAACCAAGTCCGAAAAAGTCATGAGGTTTTGAGACAAACGGGGTTTGAGACGACTTTCCCAGGTCGCTGCCACAGGCCGCAGTCAGGAGCCCAAAGCAAAAAGCCCCGCGTGGTGCGGGGCCTGAGGCTGCCTTTTGGCCTGCTGAGCAGGTTTGAGGTCTTTGTACTGGCGGAGCAAGAGGGATTCGAACCCTCGATGAGGCTATAAACCCCATACTCCCTTAGCAGGGGAGCACCTTCGGCCACTCGGTCATCGCTCCAGACTGAATATTATGCCACGAGTTGGTGAGAACTTTGGTCCCCACACCTTGGGGAAACTTAAATAACGTCGGTGTGGTTGTCTTGGTCTAGGTCAAAGGCTCGGTGCAAAGCGCGTACTGCCAGCTCCATGTACTTTTCATCAATCACCACCGATATTTTGATCTCTGATGTGGAGATCATTTGAATGTTGATGCCCTCTTCGCTCAGGCTGCGAAACATCTTGCTGGCCACACCAGCGTGGCTGCGCATGCCAATACCCACCACACTAACTTTACAAATTTTGGGGTCCCCAGCGACTTGCTGCACCTTCAACTCGCCAGCGATTTTGCTGTTGAGCAAGTCCATGGCTTTGGCGTAGTCGTTGCGGTGCACCGTGAAGCTGAAATCTGTCAAACCATCTTTACTCAGGTTTTGAATAATCATGTCGACATCGATGTTGGCCTCGGCCACGCTGCCTAGTATTTTGTAGGCAATACCGGGCGTATCGGACACGCCCAGCAATGAGATTTTAGCTTCATCGCGGTTGAATGCGATACCAGAAATAGCGGCTTGTTCCATGATGGCGGTGTCCTCAAAAGTGATCAAAGTGCCAGATCTGGCTTCTTCATTGATGTCGATGTCCCAAGGCGTAAAGCTAGACAGCACACGCATAGGAACTTTGTATTTGCCAGCAAATTCAACCGAACGAATTTGCAAGACCTTGCTGCCAAGGCTTGCCATTTCTAGCATTTCTTCAAAACTGATGCGCGCAAGCCGACGTGCGTCTTGCACCACGCGCGGGTCGGTTGTGTAGACGCCATCGACGTCGGTGTAAATCAGGCACTCGTCTGCCTTCATGGCGGCGGCCACGGCCACTGCAGACGTGTCTGAACCGCCGCGCCCTAGCGTGGCGATGTCGTTGTGTGCGTCCACACCCTGAAAGCCGGTAATGATGACCACTTTGCCTTTGGCCAACTCGCCGCGCACACGCGTGTCATCTATCGACTCGATACGCGCTTTGGTATGCGTGGCACTGGTTTTAATGGGCACCTGCCAACCGGCAAAACTGATCGCATCTATGCCCTCAGCTAGCAACGCAATGGCCAACAAGCCAACGGACACCTGCTCGCCTGTGGCGGCCAGCATGTCTAGCTCGCGGTCGAAGGCGTCGCCAGGTTTGGCGGGTGACAGCTCTTTGGCCAACGCCAACAAGCGGTTGGTTTCGCCGCTCATGGCTGACGGCACCACAATCATTTGATTGCCGGCGCGGTGCCACTTGGCAACTCGTTTGGCAACATTGCGGATGCGCTCGGTAGACCCCATTGAGGTGCCACCGTACTTGTGAACAATTAAAGCCATGGTTTTATACATTGGTCACCGCGCAACAAGTGCGGCGGTGCAGGATGAAAATGGTGAGGCAATGACCTCGTTTGAAACTTCTTTTGAAATCTCTTTTTAAATATCTTTCACTGCCTCTTGTTTGATCTGACCGCGACCGGGTTGGAACAAATACAGCCCTAAATTATAGGGGCGCAAAAGACCAGTTGGTCACCGCTGCGCTGCACATGGCCTGCGCCTACCTTAATGTGTATGCGGTGACCTCTGGTGGTGCAGGCCTTAATTTGCTGCATCAACTCGCGCAATTGCGCCGCACTTGGCGTGGCATCGGGTGTGTGCGACAACCAATAGCGCAGCAAATTGACGCCTTGCGCCTCGCTGCGCGCCACAAGCTGCTGCAACGCGACAATATTGGGCGGCAACCCCACACTGTGCGCGTCAGCAAGGGCACTGGCCACCAGCAAGCTCTGGGCTTGCGCCGCATGCGCGGCACTGCGGGCAGCAGCTTGGGCAATGCCTGGCAATGCTTGCTCCAAGGCAGGCAGGACCTGCGCCCTAATCCGGTTGCGCGTCAGCGTGTTATCAGCATTGCTGGGGTCGTCCACAAAACTGTGGCCACTGTGCGCTAACCACGACCTGATGTCGCCGGCTTGCACCGCCAATATAGGACGCACAAACCGCTGTGCGTGGCGCATGAAGTCGCTGGCCATGGCGCTCAAGCCTGGCAAGCCAGCGCCACGGCTCAGTGCAATGAGAATGGTCTCTAACTGGTCTTGTGCATGCTGGGCCAGCAACACAACGCCACATGCATCGGCTGATGTTGCCAATTTAGCCAGTGCTTGGTAACGCGCCAAGCGGGCTTGCTCTTCCAGACTTTGACCTGGCGCAACAGCCACCTGCAGGCGCTCAACCCGCCACGCGATGGCGTGTGTTTGACAAAAGGCAAGGCCATGTTGCTCGAACGCATGGGCTGCAGTTTGTAAGCCATGGTTAACGTGCAGGGCTACGACACGTTCACCCCACAGGGCTTTGGCAGCCAATAGCAACGCGGTGGAGTCTGCGCCGCCGCTGTAGGCCACGCCAATCAGGGCTGAGGGCTCAAGCGAGGCTGCGTGGTGTTGCCACCAGTTTGCTAAAGACTGGACACACGGGTTATTGCCTGTAAGTGGCCGCTGCCCCATATGCCTTGCCTGTTGCGCTTAAGCCGCGGTATCGGTAAAGCGGCCGTAGCTGTTCAAGCGCTCGTAGCGCCGCTCAACCAGCTCCTTTGGCTTGATATCGCTGAGCAAGCGAATCGAGTCTGTTAGCGACTTTTTAAGCACTGTCAGCATGGCCTTGTGGTCACGGTGAGCACCACCCAAGGGCTCGCTCACAATTTTGTCGATAAGGCCAAGACTTTTGAGTCGGTTGGCCGTGATGCCCAAGGCTTCGGCTGCCACTTCGGCCTTGTCACTGGTTTTCCATAAAATGGATGCGCAGCCTTCTGGACTGATGACGGAGTACACCGCGTATTGCAGCATCAGGACTTGATCGCCAACTGAAATAGCCAACGCGCCGCCTGAGCCCCCTTCTCCAATAATGGTGGAGATGATGGGCACTTCTAGCTGCGCCATTTCAAAAATATTGCGGCCAATGGCCTCGCTTTGTCCACGCTCTTCGGCATCAATACCGGGATAGGCGCCGGGTGTGTCTACAAAGGTAAACACAGGAATCTTGAATTTTTCAGCCAGTTTCATCAGGCGCAAGGCCTTTCGGTAGCCCTCGGGCTTGGTCATGCCGAAATTGCGCATGGTGCGTTCTTTGGTGTCACGCCCTTTTTGATGGCCCAAGACCATACAAGGCTGGCCGTTCAGGCGTGCCATGCCGCCCACAATGCTCAGGTCATCGGCAAAGTGACGGTCACCGTGCAGCTCTACGAAGTGCGTAAACAAGCCATGGATGTAGTCCAGTGTGTAGGGACGCTCGGGATGACGTGCAATTTTAGTGACCTGCCAAGACGTGAGGTTGGCGTAAATATCTTTGGTCAGCTGTTGGCTCTTTTTAGAAATTTGCTCAATTTCCTGAGAAATATCAACCGCAGACTCAGACTGCACATAGCGCAACTCATCCACCTTTTTTTCGAGTTCGGCAATCGGCTGCTCAAAATCTAAGAAATGTCTTTTACTCATTAGCTTCCCCCTAAAGAAGTCTTGATTGTTATGTCACTACAGCGTCACTGCCACGCATACGAATTTAGTAAGCCACTGGCACTGGGTCTAGCGAGCGCCAAATATACCAAGTTGCCACGCTGCTGTATGGCGTCCACGCTCTGGCCAGGTCACGCACTTCACTGCGACTGACCTTCTCACCTGAAAAATACAGCTTACCAACACCATTCAACAAGCCTACATCGTCTAGCGGCAAGACGTCAGGACGCAATAGGTGAAACATTAAGAACATCTCAGCCGTCCACCGGCCAATCCCTCGAATGGCCACCAACTCGGTAATGATGGCCTCATCACTCATGTCAGCCCAATGTTGAACGCTGACGCGGCCTTCGTGAAAGTAGGCTGCCAAATCTTTTAAATACTCAACTTTTCGCCCGCTTAAGCCAGCAGCGCGCATGTCCACCACTTCGAGTTTGAGCACACTGTGGGGCTTCACAGCTTTCATGAGGGCGGCAAACCTGTCCCAAATGGACTGCGCCGCTTTCACTGAAATTTGCTGTCCCACCACGCTGCGCGCCAAAGTGACGAACGGATCGCCCCGGGTTTGTAACCCGGCATCAGGAAACTGCGGAACCAAACGCCGCATGACGCGGTCTTTGCGCATCAGATGCTCGCACGCAGTGGCCCAATAAGTGGGCTGGCCAACTTGCTCGGCAGGCAGGATTGCGCTCACGCGCGCTCCCAAGTGGTCAATTGAGCGCTGTCTTTCAACACTATGCCAGCGGCCAACAACTCAGCCCGTATGGCGTCGGCTCCCGCAAAATCTTTGTTGGCCTTGGCCGCGGTGCGTTTGGCAATCAATGAGTTTATATCTAGGGCATCACCGCCAGAATTGACGCCACCTTGTAAAAACACGCTGGGCGCGCTTTGCAACAGGCCCAACACGCCGCCTAAATCTCGCAACAAGGCTGCCAAGGCAACAGAGCCTGTTTTATTCACCTCGCTGGCCAAGTCAAACAACACGGCGACCGCACCAGGTGTGCCAAAGTCGTCGTCCATGGCCGCTTTGAATGCTTGGGTGTAGGTGTTGGCCTGCCAATTGATTGCCTGTGCGGGTGTTGCCACCACGGTTGACACGTCCACCGCAGCCAACGCAGTGTACAAACGCTTGAGTGAGGCCTTGGCATCTTGTAAATGCGCGTCGCTGTAGCTCAACGCGCTGCGGTAGTGGGCGCGAATAATGAAAAATCTGACTGTTTCAGCGTCAAATGCTTTCAGCACCTCACGGATGGTGAAAAAATTGCCCAAGCTTTTAGACATTTTTTCGTTGTCAACGCGCACAAAACCGTTGTGCATCCACACCTGGGCCATGGCTTTACCCGTCACGCCTTCGGTTTGCGCGATCTCGTTTTCATGGTGTGGGAACTGCAAGTCTGATCCGCCCCCATGGATGTCAAATTGCTCGCCCAGGAGTGCGCAACTCATAGCCGAGCACTCAATATGCCAGCCAGGACGGCCTTGGCCGAAAGCGCTGCCCCATTTGGCATCTGCAGGCTCAAGGGGCTTGGCAGACTTCCACAACACAAAATCCAGTGGGTCTTGCTTGCCACCGACCACTGCCACGCGCTCGCCGGCGCGCAACTCGTCCACCGACTTGCCACTCAATGCGCCGTAGTTGGGGAAGCCACGCACGGCATAGTTCACATCACCATTGCTTGCTTGGTAGGCCAGACCCTTGGTCTGCAAGCTGTCAATCATGGACAGCATCTGCGGTACATAGTCTGTGGCCCTAGGCTCAAACGTTGGGCGTTCAATGCCAAGCGCATCGGCATCAACATGCATTTCAGCAACCATTCGATTGGTAAGCTGCGAAATGGTTTCGCCGTTTTTCACAGCACGTTGAATGATTTTGTCGTCAATATCGGTGATGTTGCGGACATATGTCACCTTCAGTCCTGATGCGGTCAGCCAACGCTGCACCACATCGAATGCGACCAGCACGCGGGCATGGCCCACATGGCACAAGTCGTATACGGTCATGCCGCATACATACAAGCTCACTGTGCCGGGCACCATGGGTGAGAAAGGCGCCACTGCGCGCTTAAGGGTGTTGTAAATAGATAAAGACATGACGTTGATGAAAAACTAACGAAGCTTGTGGGCTTGTAAATGCAAAGAGCAGAGTGGACAAGACAGCCAAGAATTCTAAAGGGCTCAGACACTTGTGTGTGCATCTGATGTTTATGGCTTTTTAAAAGACCATTATGGACAAGCACTTACCCGTCGGGTGTCTGCATTGACTGGCTACAATATGTGTTGAAGTTCTAAGTTTGCCTTAGACGAGTTGCTCTTGCCATTTTTTCATCTCACACATTGCAGCGTCGCCACTATGAATTTTTGCCATTTGCGCTCTACCTCCAACAACCAACCATGTGCACAGCCAGCATTTCACTGGGCTACCGCGGCCAAGCTGGGGCTCAATTGCATTGCTTTAGCTGCAGGTTTGTTACTGGCTGCACCGAATGCATGGGCCAATGGCAACTACGCAGATATCAAACAAGCGCTGTCCACCGGGGAGCCCAAGCGTGCATTGGTGCTGGTTGAAAAAGCCAAAGCCCTGCACCCTAAAGACGTTCAGCTGATGTTTTTTGAAGGTGTCATCAAGGCTCAAACAGGTGACACACGTGGCGCAATTGCGTTGTTTGAAGACATGGCCACCTCTTACCCTGAACTGCCAGAACCTCACAACAACCTTGGCGTACTGTACGCATCTAAGGGCGAGCTTGAAAAAGCCAAAAGCGCCTTCGAGCGCGCTATTTTGACCAACCCTGCTTACGCTGCTGCCCATAAAAACATGGCTGATGTGTACGCGGCCTTGGCCAAAAACAACTACGGTAAAGCCCTGCGGGTTGATGCAGGCAATGTGCCAGCTACAGCTCAAATGACGTTGCTGGGCAGCATCACATCTGGCGCAACACCAGGCGATAGTTTGATTATTGCTGCAGCCAAACCTGCTGCATCAGCACCCAGGCCCGAGGTTAAACCAGCCCCACCTGCTGCTGCAGATGTTGTGAAAGAGACATCGACAGAAGCTCCTGCGCAAGTCACAACGCAGGCAACTGCTGCGACCAAACCGACGGCTGAACCCGCAGCCTCGTCGTCAGTTGCATCAGAAAAGGCTGTAGAAAAACATGTAATGGCTTGGGCCAATGCCTGGGCAGCTCGAGATATGGCAGGCTATCTGGGTGCATACAGCGCACAGTTCGACCCTGGACAAAACATGTCACTGTCAGCTTGGAAGCAGCAACGACGTGAACGTATTGAGCCACGCAGCAGCATCAGCATCAAAATTGACAATTTCAGCGTTTCCATCGATGGCAAAAAAGCCACGGCTTTGTTTGCGCAAGATTACCGCTCAGACACTTTCAACGGCAAGAGCAACAAACGCTTAAACATGGTTTTAGAAGGCCAGAGCTGGTTGATTGTTAAAGAGTCTGTCCGCTGATTAACAGGGCGCACTTATGTCGTTAATGCAAGCCCCACGCATGGCAGCTACTGCGCCACAGGACACAGATCCTGCGATAGGCATGTCTGCAGCCAAACTCAAGCGAGTCTTGTGGTGGTTAGCTGCTCTAGGGCTCATTGGCTTGGCTGTATTCATGGGCTGGGGCTCCAAGATTGACAACTCTGCCAACGCCTTAAAAACGGCTATGACCTTTGTCAATACAGACGAGAAGACCCCCGACAGGCTCGCTTGGAACCTGTCTATTGATGGTGCTATAGCCACCACATCAGCCACCACACCAACCATCGATACCACACCCAGCGCTTTAAGAAGCGCGGAATCCAGGTTAATTGCCATCTACCAGCTGCTGAGAAGCGGTGAGCGCGCCATGGCATTGAACGAGGCTGACGACCTCACCAGCGACTACCCCAATTTTCAACTCGCCCAACTGCTGTACGCAGATCTGCTTGCAGCCAGCGCCAATCAAACAATTGACCTGAGTGACCTTGCACCCAAAAACAGCGAACAAGCCATACAACTCGCAGCCTTGGTGCGCGAGTCTGAACTGCGTCTGCAAGCCTTAACGGAAGTGCCTGCGCCTGGCACATTGCCCAGTAATTTTGTGACGCTGCCGCCCTCAACCCGCAACGCTATTGCCATTGATGCGTCACGGGCCCGCTTGTATTGGTTTAAAAATATAGCCAAGCCTGGCGATCCAGCACAGATGGTTTTAACCAAAGACGCTTATATGTCTGTTGGCAAAGAAGGTGTGGGCAAGTTGGTCGAAGGTGACAACCGCACGCCGCTTGGGGTGTACTTCATCACCAGCTTGCTGCCTGGCAGCGAACTGCCAGACCTCTACGGCCGAGGCGCGTTGCCCCTCAACTACCCCAACGCCTTGGATATTTTGCGCAAAAAAACGGGCAGTGGTATTTGGCTGCACGGCACCCCTACGGAGCAATACGTAAGATCCCCATTGGCATCTGAGGGCTGCGTGGTGCTGTCCAACCCTGATATCAGCTTGCTACTAGAGGAAGCTGACATCAAGGAAACACCTGTAGTGATTGCCAAGTCACTCACTTGGGTGAGCGCGGCGGCCATCAGCGCGCAGCTGGCTACAACGTCCGCGTCTGCAACCGCCACCACCCCGACAGGCACTGCCACTGACGATGCGGCGGCCAGCTTTAAAAACCAATTTGCAAACTGGCAGAACAGCCGACGCTTGCAAGATTTCGCAGCCTTGCGCGACATGTACAGCGACCAGTTTTTCCGCAGAGGCAAAGGCCTCAGTCACTGGTGGGTGACCATCAAAAACGAAGCCACCTCCACCAGTTCGCAAGACGACATCACCGTGCTGAGCTGGCAAGACCAAGACCAAGTCATGGTGGTCAACTACGCTGACTCCGTGACACCCGACCTACGCGCCATCAAGAAACGTCAATACTGGCGCTTAGAAGGTGATACGTGGCGCATTTTTTATGAAGGTAACGCATGAACAAGCTCTCGAACTCCGGCCTGGCAAAACGTGCACTGCTGGCACTTGGCGCAGCATCGCTGATGCTAGCTGGCCTGCAGGCGCAGGCTAGCGCAGACAAGCCTCGGGTGCGCTTGCAAACCAACCAAGGCGTGATTGTTATAGAACTTGAAGCCAAGGCCGCACCAAAAACAGTTGCTAATTTCGTGCAATATGTACGAGATAAACATTACGACGGCACAGTGTTTCACCGTGTCATCAGCAACTTCATGATTCAAGGCGGTGGATTTACGCCCGAGCTACAAAAGAAACCAACGCGAGCCGGTATTGCCCACGAAGGTGCCCAGGCTTTGGCCAACGGTGCACCACGCAACACCATTGGCACAATTGCCATGGCCCGCACACAGGATCCCAACTCTGCTTCCGCCCAATTTTTCATCAACGTGGCTGACAACGCCTTTCTTGACTACCGCGCTCCCACCACGCAAGGCTACGGCTATGTGGTGTTTGGGCGAGTTGTTGAGGGCATGGATGTTGTGAACGCCATCAGGTCTGTTGCAACAGGTGCATCAGGCCCATTTCCGTCCGACGTGCCCACAACGCCCGTCGTGATTCAAACCGCCACTATGGAGCAATAACGCCATGGCCAATCCTCAAGTAGAACTGCACATTGCAGACCACGGTGTCATCACCATAGAACTAGACCTCGACAATGCGCCTTTGAGCACAGAAAACTTCTTGTCTTACGTGAACAAGGGCCACTACGACGGCACCATATTCCACCGTGTCATTGACAATTTCATGGTGCAAGGTGGTGGCTTCGTGCCTGGCATGAGTCAAAAAGACTCAGACGAGACTATTCGCAACGAAGCCAACAATGGCTTGAAAAACGACAAGTACACGTTGGCAATGGCTAGAACACAAGATCCACATTCGGCCAGCGCTCAGTTCTTTATCAATGTGGCCGACAACGGCTTTTTGAACCACACAGCACCCAGTGCGCAAGGGTGGGGCTACGCCGTGTTTGGCAAAGTGGTTTCAGGAAAAGAAATCGTTGACACATTAAAAAGCGTAGAAACTGGCCGCAGCGGCTTTCACGACGATGTGCCTAAGACGGACTTACTCCTTGAAAAAGCGGTTGCACTTTAAAGGGCCAACTGGCTAATTGTTTCGCACGAGCCGCGTGATGACCACCCACACCATCATCGCCCCGCTTGATTGGGCCACTGTTGACATGGCATCTGACCTGCATTTGCAGGCCAGCACCGCTCACACAGTGGCTGCTTGGCATCACTATTTGGCACATGCCGAATGTGATGCCTTGTTTATTTTGGGCGACTTCTTTGAATTGTGGGTGGGTGACGACGTCCTCGACACAACCCTCAGCGCCGCCTTGCCCCCCGCCCTGCAAGCCAACGCAAAACTATGGCAGCTGTGCACAGCCAAACTAAAGGCGGCCAGCAACCGCATGCCCATTTACATGGTTGTCGGCAATCGCGACTTCTTACTAGGCCCTGCATTTTACGCAGCCAGCGGGATACAACCTTTGGGGCAAGAAACATTGCTCAACTGGCACAGCAGGCGTTATTTGCTGGCCCACGGTGACCAATGGTGCACCGACGACCTAGCCTATCAAGCCTTTCGGGCCCAAGTGCGCAGCCCTGAATGGCAACAAGGCTTCTTGGCGCAGCCTCTAGAACAACGTCTTCAACAAGCCATGGCTATGCGCAGCCAGAGCAGCCAGCGCATGCAACACATGGGCAACTTGAACCAATTACCAGATGTGAGCAGCGCTGCTGTCCTAGCCAGCGCCCAACGACATGAAGCCCATAGCGTCATCCATGGGCACACCCACACAGGTCAAGACCACGCACTCAGCAACGGCGTGCATCGCCATGTCTTAAGTGACTGGGACTGCGAAACCAAACCACCACGTGCCCAGGTGCTGCGCCTGCAGCGCACGAGCCCTAGCACGACTCAACGCGTGGTTGTTACGTCATAGTGGCAGTTGCGCCACAAGTGCCAATACATGTCGGTTGAATTCAAAACCGATACCACCTCTAAGTCGTTGGATCCAGTGCGGTTTCAACCTCTTATACAAAAATAACAAGTAAAAACAAATCTCTTATGATTGACTTTCATTAGACAGTTTCTAAAATCAAACCACATCAACAACCTTGTCTGAACCAAAGCGCATCACAGCGCAAGGTACCCCTTACCGCACCCAGCTGACTCAGTTGAGCGGGTTACATATGGGGAGACTTTAAGCTGAATGACTATTCACAACCCATCGATTGCGGCGCAATCTCACCAATCCCTTGGTTTGATTGCCCGCCTTGTCAAAGCTGGTACGCCCATAGCGGCGAATTGGGTTTGGCGCATCACGCACAACGGCTTCGCCATGGCGGGGCTAGGTATCGTGTGCCTCGTTGCTTTGTTAATCAGCCAAGAAGCAGTGCGCGAACCAGCAGAAGAACAACTGCTGGATTTTTTGCAAAGTCGCCAAGAAACACGTTTGGTAGAAACCCAAACATTAGCCCCTGAGCCCAATGCCGCAGACAGGGCCAGCGTTGCCTCGCTGTCTGACTTGCCTGAACACCAAGCGATGTTAACCCGATGGATCAGCCGCCAGTACCGCGTTGCCGCCGAGCCAATGGCTGTATTGGTTGCCGAAGCCCACGTCATAGGCGAACGTATGGACATTGACCCAGCATTGTTGCTGGCCATCATGGCTGTTGAGTCACGCTTCAACCCTTTTGCACAAAGCCCAGTCGGCGCGCAAGGTCTGATGCAAGTTTTAACCCGCGTGCACCTCGATAAGTTTGAAGACTTCGGCGGCAAAATGGCCGCTTTCGACCCCATCACCAACTTGCGCGTCGGCGCGATGGTGTTGCAGGAATGCATACGCCGTGCAGCCGGCTCAGTCGAAGGTGGGTTGAGTTACTACGTCGGCGCCGTCACAGTTGATGGCAGCTTTTATGTGAAAAAAGTCTTGCGCGTGTATGAGCGCATGCACAAGGTGTTGGCGCCCTTTGACTTGCCCAGCTACAAGCGCTCCTTAACCCTGAGTAGCGACAAGCCAGCCTTGCCTGCGGTGTCTTCACCATCTGCGCCTGTAAAACCCTTTTCTAGGCCACAAACACCGACGCAGTCGCCAAACGAGTCCACGGCAGGCACACAACTGCAGCCAAACATGGAGCCACCTGTGCATACTCAACAGACTTCATCCACCCTACTGGCACAGCAGCTACCGCCAGTACAGTAAAATTGTGCTTGTGCGTGACTGGCGATAAGCGAGGTGTCTGACAGACCCCTCAGACGTGGATGACCACGAGGAAGCGCACCGCGTCAACACACATGTTAATTAAATGTGTCGGCGTGCCAAGCCGTTCGCCTGGGTCAACCACTTGTTGCATCGTCGCTTCACAGCACATGCGTCGCGCTGTCCATTGATGGCGCGCAAGTGGCCAATACATTGATACCAAAGAGCCGACTCATGTTTGACCGCAAGCAACTCATACAACACACAGACCCAGAACTATTTGCAGCCATTGAAGCTGAAAACCTGCGACAAGAACAACACATTGAACTGATCGCTAGCGAAAACTACACCTCGCCTGCCGTGATGCAAGCGCAAGGCTCACAGCTGACCAACAAATACGCCGAAGGCTACCCAGGTAAGCGTTACTACGGCGGCTGCGAACACGTCGACGTGGCAGAAACTTTAGCCCTAAACCGTGTCAAAGAGCTGTTTGGTGCACAAGCTGCTAACGTACAACCCCATTGCGGCGCATCGGCCAACATGGCTGTGTTTTTGGCATTTTTAAAACCCGGCGATACGATATTGGGCATGAGCTTGGCCGACGGTGGCCACCTCACACATGGCATGTCTTTGAACGTAAGCGGCAAGTGGTTCAACGCTGTGAGCTACGGTTTGAATGAGCGAGAAGAGATTGACTACGACGCCATGGAGCGCATAGCCCATGAGTCAAAACCCAAGCTCATCATCGCTGGCGCATCTGCTTACAGCCTGCACATTGACTTTGAACGATTTGCCAAAGTGGCCAAGGACGTAGGCGCTATTTTCTTGGTAGACATGGCCCACTACGCAGGCTTGATCGCCGCAGGCCAGTACCCCAACCCCGTCCCGCATGCTGACGTGGTGACTTCCACCACGCACAAGGGCTTGCGCGGCCCACGTGGCGGTATCATTTTGATGAAAGCAGAACACGAAAAAGCCATCAACAGCGCAATTTTTCCTGGTTTACAAGGTGGTCCCTTGATGCACGTCATTGCCGCCAAGGCCGTCGCTTTTAAAGAGGCGTTGCAGCCCGACTTTACGATCTACCAAGCTCAAGTTGTTAAAAATGCCGCGGCCATGGCCAATGCACTGACAGCGCGTGGTCTGCGCATTGTGAGCGGACGCACTGAGAGCCATGTGATGTTGGTTGACTTGCAAAGCAAGGGCTTGACTGGCAAAGCGGCAGAAGCAATTTTGGGAGCGGCACACATAACGGTCAATAAAAACGCCATTCCCAATGACCCGCAAAAGCCCATGGTCACCAGCGGCATAAGGGTGGGCACGCCAGCCATCACCACACGTGGTTTTGGTGAAGTCGAATCCATAGAAACAGCCAATCTGATTGCTGACGCTTTGGACAACCCACACGACGAGGCTCATTTGGCCAGCGTTCGTGAACGCGTCAACTTGCTCACGGCCAGGTTCCCCGTGTACAGCGCTTAACCACCGCAACCAGCACGTTTAGACGTTTACGGTATGAAGTGCCCGTTTTGCGCCCACCTCGACACCCAAGTGGTTGAAACACGCGTGGGCGAGGACGCGGCACTCATTCGCCGACGCAGGCGCTGCAATGACTGCGACAAACGCTTCACCACCTACGAGCGACCAGAGGTGAACTTCCCCGCAGTCATCAAAAAAGACGGCCGCCGCGTGGAGTTCACGCGCAACAAGCTACAAGGCTCATTCACATTGGCTTTGCGCAAACGCCCCATCAGCGCGGACATCATCGCCGCAGCTATGGAGCGAATTGAAGAAAAGCTGCTGAGCTTGGGTGCACGTGAGATTGCCTCAGACAAAATCGGCGCGCTGGTCATGCAAGAGTTGAAAAAACTAGACAAAGTAGCCTATGTACGGTTTGCCAGCGTATACCGCAATTTTGAAGACGTGGATGACTTCACTGCATTGGTCGACGAAGTTAGAAAATAACGTTATTGTGTTTATTTTCGCATTTTATTAACACAAAGTTAGTTAATAAGATCACAATTTGGGCATGTCACACCCCAACACCTTAAATCCAAACAACCCAGCGTTGACGCACAAGCAATCACGCACCACGGCGCTGGGCTTCACGCTGATTGAGTTGTTGGTCAGCCTATCGATTGTTGCGGTTTTATCTGGTGTGGCCATTCCCACGTTTGCGCACATACGCACAGAGCAGCGGATCAATGCTGCGACCAAGGCCATGCACAACAGCATTGCGGTGGCCAAGTCGCAAGCTCTGAGGCTGGGGCAAACCATACTCATAACCCCGGCGGGCTGCACCCAAGACACCAAGGACTTGAGCGCACTCCTCGCGCCACCGGCGCAAACCACACGCAGTGGCAATAGCTGGCCTTGTGGCTGGCTTGTGCTGGCTGACACCAACAAAAATGCCGCCGCCGATGTCAACGATGCCTTGCTCCACTACGTCGCTGGCATTGAGGGTGTGCGTATCAGCAACAACGTCACAGCCGATACCTTGCGCATTCTGCCCAGCGGTGTGGTGTCGCCCATGCAAAGCATGCATTTTTGCCCGGGCAGCAACGCCACATGGAGTAACTTTGCCAGCAAGTTGGTGGTGGCTATCAGTGGTCGAACCCGCACGGAAAGCCTACGTGATGGCGCGCATTGCGCCGACTCATAAGCAGGGTGGCTTGGCGCTGCTTGACGCGCTGCTGGCGCTGAGCATTGTCAGCATCAGCTTGCTGGGTGTGCAACAACTCATTGCCCTCAGGTTGCAACAAACCAGCCAACAGATCCATCGCTCACAAGCCATGCTGCTGCTAGACGACATGGCACAGCGCATTCGCATTCACACCTGGCGGTTTGGCAGCCCGTCTGCTCACCAGCAGTTTGCAAGCCCTCTCAACCTGGTCAGCAGCACAGGCTCTGCGCCAGCATCGGCTTGCAAGGCCAACGCGTGCAACGCCACTGCTTTTGCTGCATGGACCATTGCCCAATGGCATTTCACCATCAGCCAAACATTGCCACAGGCACAAACCAGCATCACAGCCCAAGGTCACCGACTGCGTTTGTTATTGGCATGGCCGCAGCCCGGCGCCAACAATTACAGCTGGCAAGGCATATGCCCACCCCGTCACCAATGCGAAGTGTTGTGGCTGTAAGCAATCAGCTGCGCCGGCAACTAGGCACCAGCCTCATAGAATTGGTCGTGGGTATGGCTATTGGTTTGTTGGTTGTACAGGTCGCTTACCAGCTGCAGCTGTCTGCAGCTCAACAGCAACTCAGCATGAGTCAAGCGCTGCAGCACGACTCAGCACAACGCTTGGGCTTTCGCCGCATAGCGCAGCTTGGCGTCCAAGCGGGGCAGTCGCTGGCCAGCACCTCAGGACAACTCGTCACGCTGCGGGCACCGAGCCCAACAGCGCAGTCTCATACAGAACAGCTACACATTGCCACAGCCCCCAGCTCAACGCCTTTGGCAGCTGACTGCTTGGGACGCTTTGCGCAGATCAATGGCTTTATGCACAGCACTTTTTATGTGCGCAACAACAGCTTGCGGTGCAATGTAGCAGACCGCTCTGGCGGCCAGCCAATCGTTGATGGTTTTTTAAGCCAGTCGACGTGGTGGTTTGTGGCGCGCACAGGAGGCATTCAATTGGTGCCCACAGAAACGGCCAGTGTTTTAGGCCACGCCGTATGCCTTGCCATGGATCCACAACAAGCCTGCAACGCCGCCTCTCACCACCAAGCCGTGGCGTGGTCACCCAGCGAATGGGCTTATTGATGCAACGGGTTCTCTCACCTTGCAGCATGGCAATGCGTACAAAGCCACCGCATGAGGCAGGGTTTACAACCTTAGCCGTGCTGGTCACACTCAGCTTGGTGAGCGCATTGCTGTTTGGGCTTTGGCAGCAACTGGACCTCAACCGCGATGCGCTGCTCAGCGAACGCAGCTACTTGCACCGACGACATGCGGCCCAAAGCCTGTACCAAGCGGCGGTACAGCGCTTACAAAGTGACGCCAACTTAGCGCTAACCAGCGACACCTTGGCAACGTTGCGCGGACAATTAGAGAACAACCAGCCACAGATGACCCAGCAAGCGCCTTGCTTGCCAACGCTAGCAATGGGCTTGTGTCTTGCCAACACCCCAACGTCTGTGGCCGACAACTGGCCGAACACATGGTGGGAGTCCCCAGCGCACCTCGCCATGATGGTGTCCGCAGCGGCACAACTCCCCACTGAGCAGAGCCACCAACTGCCTCAAGACCACCCACTAAAGTCCTCGCGTTATTGGCTGGTGCCTTTTGCGCAAGCCAACGACTCCCAACTGGCTTGGCAGATCATCATGTATGTACCGGCTTCTGCTGTGCACGCCAGCGACACCATGTGGATGCACTGGTGGCGGCAAAGCCCACCCTAAGCTGAGCCAACGGCACGCACTCACTCACTGTTATGCTGTTCGCCATGTCTGATAAAGCATCCGCGTCTTCACCGCCATCCGCACGCACAACTGCCGCCGCACCTGCCAGCGTCAATCAAGCTGCCCCAGTCCCGGACATGCCTTCATGCGTAGACAGCGATACGCACGCCATGCGCTTGGCCATGGCGTGGGCCCATCAAGCCTTGTGGTTGTCCAATCCCAACCCCCGTGTTGGCTGCGTTCTCACCGCGGCAAACGGCTCAGTCATTGCCAGCGGCTTTACCCAAGCCGCTGGTGGGGCGCACGCTGAAGCAATGGCCTTGCGCCAAGCGACAGAGCGTGGCTTGAGCACCGTGGGTGCCACCGCCTTTGTGACCCTAGAGCCGTGTTCGCATGTTGGACGCACGCCGCCCTGTTGCGACGCGCTGATCGAGTCGGGTATCAAGCGTGTGGTTATTGGTGCACTAGACCCCAACCCACAAGTTGCAGGTCAAGGCTTGGCACGTATGCGCAACGCCGGCATTGAAGTCAGCCATGGCTTGCTAGCCAACGAGTCGCGCTGGCTGAATGTTGGGTTTTTCAGTCGCATGCTGCGTGAACGCCCGTGGGTTAGACTCAAAATGGCAGCCTCTAGCGACGGTATTACTGCGCTGCCAAACGGCAACAGCCAATGGATTACCAGCGAACAGGCCAGAGCCGATGGCCTGGCATTTCGGGCGAGGTCTTGTGCCGTACTGACTGGCGCTGGGACTGTATTGGCAGACAACCCCCGACTGAACGTTCGTGGCTTGAGTTTGCAGCGGCACCCCCATTTGGTGGTGGTTGATAGCCGCTTACAAACCCCCCGTGATGCGCAACTGATGAACCCCACCCAACCTGGCAGAGACGTATGGCTGTATCACAGCGGAACCGCCGCCCTAGAGGTGCAAGAAGGCTTGCGCGAAGCTGGTGCGCACTTGCGTGCCATGGGCAATGCCGCTGGCAAGGTTGACTTGCCAGCTTTGTTTGCAGACTTGGCTCAACGCGAGGTCAACGAGGTGCACGTAGAAGCGGGTTCGGCGCTCAATGGCTCGCTGTTGCGCGAAGGCTTGATTGACGAAGTCGTGTTGTACATTGCGCCTACATTGTTGGGGCAAGGCTTGGGCCTGTCGAGCTTCGGGCCCCTCACAGAGCTGGTGCAAGGTATTGATATGGACTTTGCAGCCCCCAGCTTAATAGGGCCAGATGTGCGCTTACAAGCCCTGGTACGCGGCGCAGACTCTTTTTTTAACACACCACTGTACACACACACTTAGAGCACCTTTTATGTTCACAGGCATCATCACTGGCATTGGCCGTATCACCCACATTGAAGATTTAGGCAACACCACCGCTTACGGCAAGCGCTTGCACATCAGCACACCCTCAGGCTACATAGACGATGTCGGCTTGGGTGACAGCATTGCCTTGAACGGCGCGTGTATGACCGTTACGAGTTTTGAGCCTTCTGCCAACCAGTTCACCGTAGACATCTCGGCAGAGTCTCTCAACAAGACCAGCGGCTTAGACAGGCTCAGCACTCTCAACCTAGAGAAAGCATTGCGTGCCCATGACCGCCTTGGCGGACACATTGTGTCTGGCCACGTAGACGGTATTGGCCAAGTCAGCCGTTTTGAGATGATTGGCGAAAGCTGGCTGCTGCAAATTCAAGCACCACAGGAGTTGGCCAAGTTTCTCGCCTACAAAGGCTCCATTACAGTCAACGGCGTGAGCCTGACCGTCAACAGCGTGGTGGACAATGCGCACGGCTGCGCCATAGACATCAACATCATTCCCCACACCATTGACAACACAGCTTTGGGGCAACTCAACACCAACTCTAGCGTCAACCTTGAAATTGACCTGATTGCGCGGTACGTTGAGCGCATGCTCAGCCGTGACGCAGCTGCCCAGCGCGCTTAAACAGTCTCACATCGTGGGGTCTACAAGAATCCCCACCATGGTGGCTGCCAGCCATCATCCAAAAACGGTTACAACTGGGGCAATCACCCTGGCGCCGAAAGGCCTGAGATAATGATTGACTGATCAAAACGCCGCCTCTCATAAATCTCTACTCTTAGGTACCCTATGGCTGAACCCGTTGCTATTTCTCCTGTTCAAGACATCGTTGCTGAGTTAAAGGCTGGGCGCATGGTGGTGCTGGTAGACGAGGAGGACCGCGAAAACGAAGGTGACTTGGTCATGGCGACAGACCATGTCACGCCGGATGCCGTCAACTTTATGGCCAAGCACGCGCGCGGTCTAATTTGCCTCACACTCACCAAAGAACGCTGCCAATACCTCAAACTGCCGCCCATGGCCAGCAGCAACGGCACACAATTCGCAACCGCATTTACGGTCAGCATTGAAGCTGCCACTGGCGTAACCACTGGTATTTCTGCAGCCGACCGGGCGCGTACAGCCAAAGTGGCGGTATCTAAGGACAGCTTGCCAACCGACTTGGTGCAACCAGGGCATATTTTCCCTTTGCAGGCAGCCGAAGGTGGCGTGCTCATGCGTGCGGGCCACACTGAAGCTGGTTGCGATTTAGCGGGCATGGCCGGCTGCACGCCGTCTAGCGTGATTTGCGAAATCATGAATGACGACGGCACCATGGCCCGCCTGCCTGATTTGCAAATTTTCGCTGCTGAACACGGCTTAAAAATTGGCACAATTGCAGATCTGATCGAATACAGAAGCTCCCACGAATCGCTGATTGAACGACTAGGCTCTAGGCAGCTGCTGACCCCCCACGGTGCATTTACAGCACATGCATTTAAAGACTTGGCCTCAGGCAACATGCACTTGGCATTGGTTATTGGAGAATGGGACGAGCAAGACGAGGTGCCTGTTCGGGTCCACGAGCCGCTGTCGGTTTTAGATGCGCTTGAACTCAATGGACGCATGCACAGTTGGCCGCTCAACACCAGCCTGGCCTACTTGCAGCAACAAGGTAAAGGCGTGGCAGTGTTGCTCAACGCAGGCGAGACCAGCGCAGAGTTGTTGGCACAGTTCCAAGGCGTTGCGCAAGCCAGCTACGGCCCCGGCGCTGGACGTGTTGATTTGCGCACCTACGGTATCGGCGCGCAAATTTTGCGCGAGTGTGGTGTCAAAAACATGCGTCTGATGGGTTCCCCACGCCGCATACCCAGCTTGGTGGGCTACGGGCTGGATGTTCGTGGCTTCATTGAAAACAAATAAATCGGAATCAGCATCATGTTTGGCGCAAACAAAGGCACCCCCCCCCAATTAGACGGTCGCAAACTACGCGTTGGCGTGGTGCAAGCACGTTTCAACGAAGACGTTACCAACGCGCTGGCTGTGGCCTGCCTAGACCAGCTCAAAGCCTTGGGTGTGCAAGATAAAAACATCAAACATGTCACCGTTGCAGGCGCGTTGGAAGTACCACTCGCCCTACAAGCCATGGCCGTGTCTGACGAGTTCGACGCCTTGATCGCCTTAGGCTGCGTCATTAGAGGCGAGACCTACCATTTTGAATTGGTAGCCAACGAATCAAGCGCTGGCGTGACACGCGTGGCCTTGGACAATGAAATCCCCATTGCCAACGCCATTCTCACCACTGAAAACCTAGAACAAGCCGTGGCACGGCAAACAGATAAAGGCCGCGACGCCGCCACTGTGGCCATTGAAATGGCCCAGCTGCTGGATGACCTGCGATAATCGCAGTTGACACTTTTAGCCAGCTGAATAACTGCGCCACTCGCTGGCCCAGCAACAACCGATAACCGCTCTTTTGGACCATGTATGACTGATCAAGCCCCTAGCGACCGCGCACCGGCAACACCCAAGGCCATGCGCAAAGCCTCTGACAAATCTGGACGAACAAGGGCGAGAGAGTTTGCGGTGCAAGCCTTGTACCAGCACTTGGTCGGTCAAAACCCAATTGCCCATATTGAAACGTTTACCCGCGACCTCACCGGCTTTCACAAAGCCGATGCTGTTCATTTTGACGCCTTGCTCACAGGCTGTACACAAGATCAATCCGAACTGGAAACCCTGATCGCACCTTACCTAGACCGTGACATAGCGCATGTGTCACCCATTGAGCGCGGTATTTTGCTGATTGCAGCTTTTGAATTCAAGCAGTGTTTGGATGTGCCGCTGCGCGTGGTCATCAATGAGTGCATAGAACTAGCCAAGTCATTTGGTGGCACGGATGGGCACAAATTCATCAACGGTGTCGTTCACCCGCTGGGCCAGCAGTTGCGTCCTGTTGAAGCCAAAGCCTCTTAAACATCACGTTAAGGGTTTGGCCATGCAGATTTCGCAACGCGCACAACGCATCAAGCCTTTCATGGTGATGGAAGTGGCCAAAGCTGCACAAGCCATGGCAGCCAAAACGGCGCACACAGACCAGCCCATGCTGTTTTTAAACATTGGTGAGCCCGATTTTTCTGCACCACTGGCTGTTCAAGAAGCCGCGGCCCGCGCCATGGCGAATGGCCACACCGGCTACACGCAAGCCTTGGGTATTGCACCGCTGCGTCAAGCCATTAGTGGGTGGTATGCCTCACGATTTGGACTAGACATTGATCCTGCGCGCATAGCCATAACCGCTGGTGCATCGGCAGCCCTGCAATTGGCGTGTTTGGCGCTGGTGAACCCGGGCGATGAAGTGCTCATGCCTGATCCAAGCTACCCATGCAACCGCAACTTTGTTGCAGCCGCCGACGGTCAAGCGGTGCTGCTGCCCACCACGCCTGAACAACGCTTTCAGCTGAGCGCGGAACAAATAGAACAGGCTTGGGGTGACAAGACCCGCGGCGTGTTGCTGGCCTCTCCCAGCAACCCTACGGGCACCTCTATTGCACGCGACGAACTCAAGCGTGTGGCACAAACTGTGCGTGCCAAAGGCGGTTTCACCATCGTAGATGAAATTTACCTGGGTCTGAATTTTGATGAGGCCTTCAGCCACAGTGCGCTGGGGCTTGAAGACGGCTTAGGCAACGACATCATCAGCGTCAACAGTTTTTCTAAATATTTCAACATGACAGGTTGGCGTCTTGGCTGGCTGGTACTGCCGCCCGCGCTGGTCCCTGTCGTAGAACGCCTGGCGCAGCACCTGTTTATTTGCGCCAGCACCATCAGCCAACACGCCGCTTTGGCCTGCTTTCAGGCCGACAGCTTGGCTGAGTTTGAACGTCGCCGCGCCGCCTTCAAGGCCAGACGCGACTACTTTATTCCTCAGCTCAACCGCCTTGGACTGACCGTACCGGTTGTGCCTGACGGCGCGTTTTATGCCTATGCAAGCTGCGAGGCTGCCTGCCAACAGTGGGGCATTTCCCCCGGTACCCCTGAGCAGCCAGGTGCCAGTTGGACGTTTGCATTCGAGCTTATGAAAAGAGCTGGCATTGCCGCCACGCCAGGGCATGACTTTGGTGGTGCACAAAACCACAATTTCATACGCTTTTCGACAGCCAGCAGCATGGAGCAACTGGTGACAGCGGTGGCGCGCCTAGACAACGCTTTATAAAGCTTGTGACGAACACAGCCCATATCGCCAACGCGCACCACCAGTGGCAGGTTCGCGTCTACTGGGAAGACACAGACGCAGGTGGCATTGTGTTTTACGCCAACTACCTCAAGTTTTTTGAGCGTGCACGAACAGAATGGCTGCGTACTTTAGGTTTACAACAAGCCCACATGCAGCAAGCATTGGGCGGCATGTTCGTGGTGAGTGACACCTCAGTGCGTTACCATCGTCCCAGTCGTTTAGACGACGCGTTGCAGATTTATACCGAATTGGTGGTCTGCGGTAAGGCCACGCTGACGCTCAAACAGTCTGCTTGGCTGGATACTGACTTGGTGAGCGAAGCGCGTATTCGGATTGGCTGGGTCAATAGTCACACGCTAAAGCCCACACGGCTACCGTCAGCTTTGTTGGATACATTGGTCAACGCGCCGAGAACATAACCGTTAAATACGCACAGTCATATGAACCAAGATTTAGATATTGTTCACCTGCTCCTCAATGCCAGTTGGGTGGTGAAAGCCGTCGTTGTATTGCTGCTGGCAGTGTCTGTTGCCAGCTGGGCAGTCATATTTGGGAAGGCCGCCGCATTGGGTCGCATCCACTCAAAAAATGAAGCGTTTGAGCGCGCATTTTGGTCAGGCACCAGCATGCACGACTTGTATACCGCTGCGATTCAAAAAACCACAGGCACTGGCCCTATGGAGCGTATTTTTGCCGCAGGTATGCGCGAGTTTTTAAAACTTCGCGAGCGCCGTATTGCGGAAACCAGCGTGCTGCTCGACGGCGCACAACGCGCCATGCGCGCTGCTTATCAGCGAGAGCTTGACGTCATGGAATCGCAGCTGTCCTTTTTAGGCTCTGTGGCCTCGGTCTCACCCTACATAGGTTTGTTTGGAACGGTGTGGGGCATCATGCACGCCTTTACAGGTTTGGCTGGCTTGGAGTCGGTCACGTTGGCCACAGTTGCCCCCGGTATTGCAGAGGCTTTGGTAGCCACAGCCATTGGCCTGTTCGCAGCGATTCCTGCGGTGGTGGCCTACAACCGGTTTTCGACAAAGGTTGACCGCGCTGCCAGCCATATGGATGTATTTTCAGATGAGTTCTCCAACATACTGCAGCGCAACTTAAGCGCACAAACCCCCACTTAAGCGGCGCTCAAACTATGGCTGTTTTGCATAACAAGCGCCGTGCACGGCGCACCATGAATGAAATCAACATGGTGCCTTTCATCGATGTGATGTTGGTGCTGCTCATCATTTTCATGGTGACTGCGCCACTCATCACCCCCAGCATGATTGACTTGCCCACAGTTGGCCAAGCGCCCCGCCAACCGGACCGTGTGATCCAAGTGCTGGTTGCTAAAGATGCCACATTGCAGCTGCGCTCGGGCAAACAAAGCGAAGACGTCACGCTTAAAGATTTGGCCCAACGCGTACTAGACTTGTCCAACCAAGACCGCTCTACCCGAGACGCCACGGCTAACTCGTCGCCTAATCAAGTAGTCGCTATCGTGATCAGCGCCGACAAGTCCGTGAGATACGAGGCTGTTGTAGACGTGATGGATACCCTGCAACAAGCAGGATTAAGCCGTGTTGCGCTGGCCGTTAACGCGCAGCGTTGACAGGCTTGTAAGCCCTTGCCCACCAACATGGCCAACCCACAACGCTCTGCCACTGGACTGACGACAACATCAGACACCCGTTGGGCGCTGCCCATTGCGATGGCCCTGGGCGTGCATGCGTTGTTGGTCCTTGCGCTGACCTGGGGTGTTGCCTGGCAGCAAACCCAACAGGCCGCAGCCTTTGATGTAGAGCTGTGGTCTGACATCCCCATTGCAGCGGCCCCACCGCCAGAGCCGGTAGCTGAACCAAAGCCCGAGCCAGAGCCTTTACCAACACCTGAGCCAGAGCCAGAGCCAGAGCCAGAGCCTGAGCCTGAGCCTGAGCCCCCTGCCCCTCCTCCGCCCGAGCCGGAGCCTGCCGGTCCAACAGCAGCCGACATAGCCCTAGAGAAACAGCGGGTGCAAGAAGAACTTGAGCAGCGCCGCGCACAGCAACTGGCCAAAGAAAAAGCTGACGAAGCATTAAAAGACAAGAAGGCCAAAGAAAAAGCTGCACAACTCGCGAAGGACAAAGCGGCCAAGGAGAAAGCCGCGAAGGAGAAAGCGGCTAAAGAGAAGGCGGCCAAAGAAAAGGCGGCCAAAGAGAAGGCGGCCAAAGAAAAGGCAGCTAAAGAAAAGGCAGCTAAAGAAAAAGCCGAACAACTTGCTCGCCAAGAAAAGGCCCTCAAGGACAAGCTTCGCCAAGAGCAACTGGCACGTTTAAGCAGCATGGCCGGCACTGCTGGGCAAACCGGTGAAGCCGCTAGAGCCAGCGGCCCTAGCGCCAACTATGCTGGCAAAGTGGTGGGTGCCATCAGACCCAATATTGTGTTCACCGATGTGGTCCAAGGCAACCCGGCCGCAGAAGTCGAGGTGATCACCAACCCTGCGGGTGACATTGTTGGACGCAAGCTGCGCACCTCTAGCGGTTCGCCCGCTTGGGATGACGCGGTGTTGCGCGCCATAGACCGCACTGGCGCCTTGCCGCGCGACACCAATGGGCGGGTACCCTCGCCAATGCTGATTCGCTTTAGACCTAAAGATTGAAGCCCGACATTCGATATGTTGGGTTCACTTACCCGCGTAAGCGACTTGATCAGGCTGGTATCTGCGGCAACATTCACCTGCGGCAACACTATATTTACATAACAGATAAACACAAAGCTGCACTTTTGGCTATGCTTGCAGAATTGGGTAATATTGCCCGCATTGCATTGGCCTAAACCACACTTTTACACCATGAAATTCTCCAAAATTATTGGCTGTTTGGCCGCTGCAACTGCCGCCGTTGCCGCTGTGTATTGGTGGGCCCCTGCCTGGCTGCCGGCTTCAATGCAAACAGCAACAAGCGCATCGAAGTCAGGTGAACAAGCCAAGGCAGGTGGTAAAAAAGGGGGCTTTGGAGGGCCAGTATCTGTCAATGTACAAGACGTGGTGCTGGCAGACTTGCCGATCACGCTGCAGGCCTCAGGCAGCATCGTGGCGTTGCAATCTGTTGTGTTGCGCCCGCAAGTCAGCGCCGTGATTCAGCGCGTGGTGGTTAAAGAGGGCAGCAATGTGGCCGCTGGTGCCCTGCTGTTTGAGTTGGATACCCGATCTGTACAAGCTGATTTGGCCAAGGCCATGGCACAACTGGCCAAGTCGCAAGCCACATTGGCCGATTTACAGCGCCAGCTTGAACGGGCCAAAGACCTTAAAAGCAAGTCGTTTGTTTCGGCCAGCGCTGTTGACAGCGCGCAAAGCCAAGTCAGCGCGCAACAAGCACAAATCAGTGCCGACCAAGCTGGCGTTCGAGCCCAACAAGTGCAGCTCAGTCTTTACCAAGTACGCGCGCCATTTGCGGGGCGCATAGGCGCTATCGATGTCAGTCCTGGTGCCTTGGTCAGTGCAGGTTCATCGGCTACGCCGCTGGGCACCCTCACCCAGTTCGATCCTATTTCTGTGAAATTCTCACTGCCCGAGTCGGCGCTCAGTGCCGTGGTCGGCGCTGGCACCGGACAAGCTGTTGGTGTGCGCTTGGCCAGTAACAACCCAGGTGTAGACACGTCAGAGCACCTTGGCAAACTGACCTTGATTGACAACCTCATCAACCCTGCCACGGGCATGCTAACGCTCAAAGCAACACTGGCCAACAAGGAACAAAAGCTATGGCCAGGCCAGTTTGTTGACATCAACCTGCGTGTTGCCACTTTAAAGGCCGTAGCGACTGTGGCACAAAGTGCCATCGTGCTGTCTGAGACCGGCGCTAGTGTGTTCGTCATGGACGCTAAGAGCCGCGCGTTGGTAAAACCCATCAAGGTGCTACACGCCATGGGCGACTTGGCTGCTGTATCTGGTTTGGCAGCAGGCGATATGGTTGTCACGGATGGGAGGCAAAACGTCAAGCCTGGCGGCATGTTGCGCGCCATGAATAAGCCGAAAAAGAATACGTCCGGCACAGACAGCACAGACGGCACAAACAAAAATGCCGCGACTGGTGAGCGCAAGCCAACGCCCGCCCAATAAAAGAGCGTTATGAACTTAACCGAACTGTTTATTCGCCGTCCTGTCATGACGGTGCTGCTCAACATAGCTTTAATTGCGGTGGGCGCAGCAGCGCTTGGCAGCATCCCCGTTGCGGCCCTGCCGCGCTACGACACACCCACCATCAACGTATCGGCACGCTTAAGCGGCGCCAGCCCAGAGACCATGGCACGCTCTGTGGCACTGCCACTTGAGAAACAGTTTTCAACCATTGCCGGCGTCAATGCCATTACCTCTACCAGCTCGCTTGGTAGAACGTCCATCACGCTAGAGTTCAACCCCGACAGAGATATAGACGCAGCCGCAGGAGACGTGCAAGCCGCCTTGCTGAGTACCCAACGCTCGCTGCCCTCTGAGATGACTGACTTGCCCAGCTACCGCAAGGTCAATCCGGCAGATGCGCCCATTCTGATCATGGCACTGAGCTCGCCCACACTGAGCCTGACCCAAGTCACCGACTTTGCCGAAAATGTGGTGTCGCCCTCTTTGTCGACCATCGACGGCGTGGCGCAAGTGACTGTGTGGGGTGCCAAGCGTTATGCCGTGCGTGTTCAAGCCAAACCTGAAGAGCTCGCTGTACGCGGCTTGACACTGGATGACGTGGCCAATGCCATACGCGCCACAAACGCCAACTCACCCATGGGGCAAATTGTGGGGCGCAACCAAACGCTCATTATTGAGGCCAACACGCAACTTAAGAGCGCAGCGCAATTTCGCGAGCTGATTGTGACGGTGCGCAACGGCACGCCAATTTACTTACGAGACGTCGCCCTGATACGTGATGGCTCAGAAAACGAGACATCACTGAGCCGCTACAACGGCACACCATCCATTATTTTGGCCGTGCAACGCCAACCAGACGCCAACACAGTGGCCGTTATTGAATCAATTTATGCGGCCATACCCAAGCTGCAAGAACAGCTGCCCAGCGAAGTCAAACTCAACACACTGAATGACCGGGGCGTATCGATACGCGACGCCTTAAACGACATTTACTTCACACTGGCACTCACCATCGCCTTGGTTGTATTGGTTATTTTCTTGTTTTTGCGCCGCGTATCTGCCACCGTTATTCCTACCTTGTCTATCCCCGTGTCGCTGATTTCAGCGATGTCTTTGCTGTACTACTTTGACTACAGCTTGGACAATATTTCCATGCTGGGCATTACGCTGGCAGTTGGTTTGGTGGTCGACGACGCCATTGTGATGCTAGAAAACATCGTCAGGCACATTGAAGACGGCATGCAGCCTTTTGAGGCAGCTATAAAAGGCGCTCGCGAGGTTGCTTTCACAATTGTGTCCATTTCGATTTCGTTGGTCGCCGTGCTCATCCCCATCTTCTTTATGCCTGGCACATTGGGGCTGCTGTTTCACGAATTTGCCGTGATTGTTGGCTTGGCGATTTTGGTCTCAGCCGTGGTGTCTCTCACCTTGGTGCCCATGCTGTGCAGCCGCTTCCTCAAACCACATGATGCCAAAGTGCAAGCCCATCAACAGGGCTGGGCACACAACAGCACCCAGTGGTTTGAGAACATCTTTCAAGCCACCTTGCGTGGCTATACGCACTGGCTCGATTGGGCGCTGGCGCATAAAAAAACCATGGTTGGCGTCACCTTGGCAAGCGTAGCCTTGACAGTTGGCTTGTTCATTAACATGCCTAAGGGGTTTTTCCCACAAGAAGACATTGGCCAAGTCATGGCCAGTGTTGTGGGCGCAGAGGACGTCGGTCCAGAAACCATGCAGCGTCTGCTGGACGACGTGGCCGCACGCACGCAGCAACACCCAGCAGTTGCCAGCATGGCAGCGGCGGTATTTGGTGGCAACAGTGGACGTATGTTCATCACCCTCAAGCCTAAAAGCGAACGCGGTGACATGCAGTCAGTACTGAGGGAAATGCGTCAAGCAACATCTGGTGTTGCAGGGGTCAAAGTGTTTTTTATACCGATGCAAAACTTGCGCGTTGGTGGACGCTCAAGCCGCAGCCAATACCAGTACACCTTGCAAAGCGTCAGCGGCAGTGCGCTACAAGAATGGACCAACAAGGTGATGGACAAGCTCAAGTCCGACGAACGTTTTACCGATGTGACCAGCGACTCCGAGCGCGGCGCATTGCAAGCGGAGGTTGTTCTTGACCGCGAACGCGCGCAACTGCTGGGCATTACAAGCCAAGCGCTTCGCAACATGATGTACTCGGCGTTTGGCGACCGCCAAGTGGCCAGCATTTACACAGATTCTGGCGCATGGTCGGTCATTTTGACCATCAACAACCCCACCTCACAATCTGAACAAGACTTGCTGCAGTTGCACATGCGCACGACCAGCGGTGACTTGGTACCCCTGTCGGCATTTGCCAGTATCAAACGCAGCCTGGGGCCCACCAGCATCAACCACCAAGGTCAATTACAAGCCATCACCATCAGCTTCAACTTGAGCCCGGGCATACCGCTGGGCCAAGCCACACAGGCACTTGACAGCTATGTCAAAGACATTGACCTGCCCACCAACATCATCACCAGCTATGGCGGCGATGCCGCTGTATTCCAAGCGTCGCAGACCAGTCAAGTGGTGCTCTTGCTAGCAGCGGTGGTTGTGATTTACATCTTGCTAGGCATGCTGTACGAGAGCTTTATTCACCCCATCACCATATTGGCCGGCCTGCCCTCTGCCGTGGTTGGTGGGCTGCTCACCCTGCAGCTGTTTGGGCAAGACATCACCATCATTGCAACGATTGGCTTGCTGCTGCTCATTGGCATTGTGAAGAAAAATGCCATCATGATGATTGACTTCGCTCTTGATGCGCAGCGTCACAAGGGCATGACAGCTGTTGATGCCATACGCCAAGCCTGCGTGTTGCGCTTTCGCCCCATCATGATGACCACGCTCACAGCGGCCATTGGTGCACTGCCCATTGCCTTTGGCCATGGTGCCAGTTCTGAATTGCGCCAGCCCCTTGGCTTGGCTGTGGTTGGCGGCTTGCTGTTGTCGCAGGTGGTCACGTTGTTTATTACGCCTGTGATTTACGTGCTGCTAGACCGCTTCAGTGGCACTGGGCCCATCACGACCAAGGCTCTCATACCTGACGATACAGACAGCGAGCCACATGTGAAGCAACAAGCCAACGCTTAATCAACTCAGAAAAACTTACTCGTACACCACACGGGCGTCTTGCTCGTATGCGCTAGCAGCCCAAGACGCCAGCGCTGCGTCAGTAGGGAAAAACCTAGCTTGCTCTCCCAGCTGCAAATCGCAATGCGCTGTATCTCGCAGCAAGCGCATGCGTACACGCAAGCCTTTGGTGACGTCACCCGCTTCGGTGTATTCAGTTCTCGCTGGAAAGTCAGTCACCAGTTGACGCACGTCGGGTGCTTGCCCATTGACTGTCACTTGTAGGTATTTCCCAAATCGACAGCGTGCGTCGGCCAAACTCCACACCTGTTGAATTTTCAAACGTATGCCACCAGAAAACCGGTCAGGCTGTGCCACCGCTTGAACCACAATAAACTCGTCATCCTTGAGCAAGTTGCGGTGCAAATTAAGGAGGTTTTCATCAGCAGCCGCATCAATAACGCCAGATTTATCGTCTAGCTTAAACAACCCCAAACGCCCGCGTTGCCCACTGATAACTCGCAACTCTGTCACGATGCCGGCGAGCACCAGCGTGTCGCGCGAGTCTACCAAATCACCAATCTTTAGCTTGGCAAAACGTCTCACTTCGCCGGCAACCTCATCAAATAAATGGCCTGACAAGAAAAATCCAACGGCGGTTTTTTCGAACGTTAAGCGCTCCTTCACACCCCAAGGCGTGGCTGAAACCATCTCTGGCTCCTGTGTGCTCGAGCCATGGTCGTTGTCACCCATGTCAAACAAACCCACTTGGTCAGCGTTCGCCGCTTGTGCAGATGCATATTCAAACGCGCGCTCCACACTGGCCAGCAAGGAGGCGCGGTTTAAGTCTATGCTGTCAAAGGCACCCGCTTTGATAAGCGCCTCCACGGTTCGCTTGTTCATACGGCTTTTTTCTACGCGGGCGCAAAAATCAAACAGCGACTTAAACGGACCTCCCTCGGTGCGCGCCGCAACAAGCGACTCAATGGCTTGCTCGCCAGATCCTTTGATGGCTCCCAAGCCATAGCGAACACTGTGGTCGGTGACAGGTTCAAAACGGTAGACACCACGGTTGACGTCGGGCGCTTCAAATGTCATGCCCATTTCTAGCGCATCGGCATGCAAGACACGCAGCTTGTCGGTGTCGCCCATTTCAATGGTCATATTGGCAGCGTAAAACTCGGCCGTGTAGTGCACCTTGAGCCAGCCCGTGTGGTAGGCCAACAAAGAGTAAGCTGCCGCGTGCGACTTGTTAAAGCCGTAGCCAGCGAACTTCTCCATCAAATCAAACACTTCGTCGGCTTTGTCTTGCGAAATATGCTGCTTTGCGGCACCCGTGCGGAACAGCTCACGCTGCTGCACCATTTCTTCAAGCTTCTTTTTACCCATAGCCCGGCGCAGCATATCGGCGCCGCCCAGCGAGTAACCCGCCAGCACCTGCGCCACTTGCATCACCTGTTCTTGGTAAACCATGATGCCGTAAGTCTCTTCCAACACCGGTTTGACCAACGGGTGCGGGTACTCGACCACCTCGCGCCCGTGCTTACGAGCCACAAAGGTAGGAATCAAATCCATGGGGCCGGGACGGTACAAAGCGTTTAGCGCAATCAAGTCCTCCAGACGGCTGGGCTTGGCGTCACGCAGCATGCCTTGCATACCGCGGCTTTCAAACTGAAACACCGCCTCGGTTTGGCCTCGCGCAAAGAGGTCGTACACCTTGCTGTCGTCTATAGGTACATCTTCAAACTTAAAACCGCTCTGGCCTTTGTGACGCTGCACGATAAACTGGCGAGCCAACTCCAAGATAGTCAGAGTGGCCAACCCCAAGAAGTCAAACTTCACCAGGCCAACAGCCTCCACATCATCTTTGTCGTACTGGCTCACAGCTGAATCGCTGCCTGGCTGCTGGTACAGCGGGCAAAAATCAGTCAGTTTGCCAGGTGCAATCAACACACCGCCTGCATGCATACCCACATTGCGCGTCATGCCCTCTAACTTTTGTGCCATTGCCAAGAGGGTTTTAACGTCTTCTTCGCGCTCTAGTCGCTCAGCCAGTTGAGGCTCTTGCTCAATGGCCTGCGCAATGGTGACGTGTGTGCCCGGCTTGTTGGGAATGAGCTTGGAGATGCCATCGCAAAAGCCATAGGCAAAGTCCATTACGCGACCCACATCACGAATAGCTGCGCGCGCGGCCATGGTGCCGAATGTGACAATTTGGCTCACCGCATTGCGCCCGTATTTGTCTTTCACATAGCCAATCACACGGTCGCGGTTGCTTTGGCAAAAGTCGATATCAAAGTCGGGCATTGAGACGCGCTCTGGATTCAAAAACCGCTCAAACAACAAGTTGTATTGAAGCGGATCAAGGTCAGTGATACCCAGGGAATAAGCCACCAATGAACCTGCACCTGAACCACGTCCTGGCCCAACTGGGCAGCCGTTGTTTTTGGCCCAGTTGATGAAGTCGCCCACAATTAAGAAATAGCCCGGAAAGCCCATGCTTAATATCGTCTCAATTTCAAAATTGAGACGCTGTATGTAACGGTCTTGCTGCGCCGCGCGCAGTGCCCCATCGGGATACAGGTGAAGCATGCGCTGTTGCAAACCATCATGGGACAACTGGCGAAAATAATCAGCCATAGGCATAGCCACGCCATCTACCACTGGTGTGGGGAAGTCTGGCAACTGCGGCTGGCCCAAAGTCAGGGTGACATTGCAACGCTTGGCTATTTCTACTGCGTTGCTCAACGCGCTGGGCACATCCGCAAACAAGGCTTGCATTTCGCCACTTGATTTGAAGTACTGCTCGCGTGTAAACCTGCGCACACGTCGGCGATTGGCCAACATTTCGCCTTCGGCAATACAGACCCGCGCCTCGTGGCTTTCATAATCTTGTGGTGTTAAAAACTGTATGGGGTGCGTGGCCACGACTGGCAAGCCCAAGCGCGCTGCCAGGGGGACACAGGCCAGCACATGACGCTCGTCGTCATCGCGTCCAGCGCGCTGCACTTCCAAGTAAAAACGATGTGTAAAGGTTTGTGCAAACGTCAGTGCAAGGTTTGCAGCTCGCCCCTCGTCACCTGCCATGAGTGCACGTCCAACCGGACCTGCTTGCGCGCCAGACAGCACGATGAGACCGCCACTCAGCTCCTGCAACCAGGCCCAGCGAACGGCGGCTTGGTCACGTGCACTTGGTTGTGTCCACGCCCTTGCAAGCAATTCACACAAATTCAGATAGCCTTGGTGGTTTTGCGCCAGCAGCACAATCCGCGACAAGATTGGCGCCAAACCCGGCATGGCAGCTTTGGGGGCCGCATCGTCTGGCACATCAACCAGCATCACCTCAGCACCGACAATCGGCTTGATGCCTGCACCTCTGGTTTTCTTATAAAACTTGACCATGCCATACAAGTTACTCAAGTCGGTCATGGCCAAAGCTGGCTGCGAGCATGCAGTCGCTGTTGCCACAGCGTCTGGTATGCGTACGGCACCATCAACAACAGAGAATTCGGTATGCAGGCGAAGGTGAACAAAAGGCGCAGAAGTCATGCTTCTATTTTAGGTGCGCAATTCGCCGCAAGTTCAGTTTTTACATGGCCAAAAAAAACGCCCATGAAGAGCGCTTTTTTATTAATGTGCTGCTGGCTAGGCGATACCGGGGTTACCCGACATATTCTTGAGCGTGGGCAGATTGAGCTTGCGCGTTTTGATGACTTTCTCTGACCTGAGATAGGTCTCCATCACATCCCAAATAGGCTCGCCAGTCACACCCGCCGCAACAGGCGCCCAGCTGGCGACCTTGTAGTTCTTGCTGGCTTCAATCGCCTTGCCATTGAGTGCCATGTTGCTGATGCGTTTACCAGACTCGGCCAGTGGGTCACAGGTGTATGCCAAACCGCCCACACGCACCATGTCACCACCTTGCTGGTAGTAGGGGTCAGCGTTGAACAGGTTGTCACACACGTCCTCAAGGACCGTTTTAATGAACTCGCCACTCATGTTGGATACTGTGGTGGCTGGATAGGTAATAGCCACTTGGTCCATCAAGTGGTCGCGCGTGATAGCTTGACCCGGCAATATGGTGGTACCCCAACGAAAGCCTGGTGAGAACGCAATTTCAGCGTCTTTAACCGCCATTAATCCATCGACAATGAGTTGGTCCCAAGAGCCATTGAAATTGCCACGTCTGTACAGCAGGCCTTCGCTGATGGCCAGTTTCTCTTCGAGCTTGTCTTTGTAGGGCGCTCGCACAGTGTCGATATGCGTCTGCATGGCCACGTCTGCTGGTAGCAGGTTCGCAAAAATGGGCATCAACTTGTAGCGGAAGTCTTGTACTTTGCCACCGCGCACATCGAAGTCGAGCACGCCTAGGTATTTAGAGTTGGAGCCTGCGTTGGTCACCAACGTTTGACCACCGGCATTTTTTACCACCACAGGCGCAGGCACGCCGTCATGGGTATGGCCACCCATCACGGCATCAATGCCAGTCACGCGTGAAGCCATTTTGATGTCAACGTCCATGCCGTTATGCGACAGCACCACAACAACTTGTGCGCCTTTTGATCTAGCCTCATCAACCATCTTTTGCATGTGGTCGTCTTTGATACCAAATGTCCAGTCAGCCACCATATGGCGGGGGTTGGCAATAGGCGTGTAAGGGAATGCCTGGCCAATAACCGCCACCGGTACGCCATTCATTTCACGGATAACGTAAGGTTTGAAGACTTGATCACCAAAGTCGCTGGTGTGCACGTTTTGAGCCAAGAACTCTATGTGGCCTGCAAAGTCTTTTTCGATAATTTCAGTCACACGCTCTGCACCGAGAGTGAACTCCCAGTGTGACGTCATCAAGTCAACACCTAGCAATTTACAGGCGTCCACCATGTCTTGGCCATTGGTCCACAACGCGGTTGCAGAACCTTGCCATGTGTCGCCACCATCTAACAACAAGGCATGAGGGCGGCTGGCGCGCACTTGCTTGATAAGCGTGGCCATGTGTGCAAAGCCACCAACCTTGCCATATGTCCTGGCCGCTTGTTCAAAATTGAGATACGTAAAGGCATGCGCCTGTGGCGAATTAGCCGGGATCTTGAAGTAATTTAACAAGTTCTCACCCACCAAATGTGGGGGGCGTCCCAAGGCGTCAGACACGCCTAAATTCACGCTGGGCTCTCGAAAATATATGGGATTCAACTGCGCGTGGCAGTCGGTGAAGTGCATGAAGCTGACGTTGCCAAACTTGGGCAATTCGTACAGGCGCTGGGCGGCAGCCATGTCGCCAGCCAACACTTCTTTGTTTCCCAAAGCCATACCGCCAGCGCTGGCCACTGCCAACAATTGCAAAAATTCGCGACGTCCTATGCTCATACGAATATCCCTTATTAATTGATTACTGATATTTAAAATTTAAAAATGGTCGAGGTGTTTACCCTCGACCATTGACCAAACTGGCACGCCGCTGCTATGGCCGCCACTGCCCTATTATGTGGCGCTGTTAATTCGCGTTAACAGGCGACTGTGGATCTAACAACAAGGCCATCACGTGCTTAATTTGCTCAGCGTCCAAGATGCCGTTGTGACCAACGCGCGGCATATTTGTACATGCGCTGTAAGCACGCGCGTTCCACAACTTGCCCCATGTGTACTCCACAATGGCTTTGGACTCTGTAGAGGCTGGATCGCTAACACCGCGTAGTTTGCCGTAGTTGTACAAACTGGGGCCCAAGTTACCGTAAGAGACTTGCGCTTTGTCGATTTGGTGGCAGTTGTAGCAATTACCGCCGTTTGTTGAGCCAGCCTTGTCTTTCCATGTAAGACCTTTGCCGCTGGCTGCGATTTTTTCACCTGTTGCCCAATCACCCAAATACTTGCCATCAGCAGGCCACTGGATGGTTTTCATTTGCGCGTCTTGTATGGCTTGTGCCATGTCAGCGTTCAACGGTTGACCAGCAACATCGGCTGCGCTGCACAAACGATTGGCTTCGTCTTGCTGCAAGCGATCAACTGTTGCAATACCTTTGCTTTGAAAGGAAGCCTGAACAACTTTTGCAGTCAGCTTGTCGGCATCGGCACTGGATATGGTGGTTGACATACAACCAGAGAGCAGCAAAGCGCTGACTGCCAGCGTGAGAGGACTGTATTTTTTCATGAGTATGGCTCCTTATCGCTTTATAGCTGGTGCGATGCTAACTGCACCGGTCGCGTTAACGCCCATGTACACACCCAATGCAATGGTGGCATCGCTGGCGTACTTTGGCTCTGGGAAACGTTGCTGGCGGTAGCAGTCGTTCAAGCGCTTTTGCATAGGCCACATTTGACCATTGCCTACACGGTAAGCAGGCCATGCTGCGAAACCAATACCGTCGCCTGGGTTACCAGTGAGGTTAGGCAAGCCTTGCAATCGAATGCGTTTGTTGTCTTCAGCGTGGCATGTGGCACATGCAAAGTCATGGGGGCCTGCCCGCATGAAGAACAATCGCTTGCCGACTTCATACATTTCGCGCTCTTTTGCGTGTGCTTGTGAGATGTTTATTTTCAGTTCACGTGATTGGCCAGATACATAAGTGGCCAAATCGCGTAGTGTTTCTTGTTCGCCTTTGCCATAACTGGTGGCAGCCAACTTGGCGGCGTCAAAGCCTTGCAACGTTTCCATGCAGGTCACCAAGCGAGACTCTAAATCTTGCACGCGTGCAGTGTCTGCAAAAAACTTGGGCAGTTCAACAAATGCACCTTTGATGACGCCCGGGCCTTTGCCCAAGTCACAGGCTTCTAGCGTGGCTTGCTTAGGACCGCGAGGTGTGGTCCACAACTCTTCGCCGGCCATTTCAAATAATTCAGCGGGGTTGCCGTCTTGCAGCATTTCGCGGTATTTCGCTATGCCGGCTTCAATTGCGTCTGCCTGTGCAGAGGCCATAAAGCCAGACGCGAGTAGCGCGATTAGGGCTATGTTGCTTTTCATCATGAGTCTCCTTATTCTTAGTAAAAAGGCCAAGGTGATTAACCTCGGCCTGGATGCTTGCCTCAATTAAGAGACAGTGACCTCGTCAGAACGGCTGTCGCCTTCGTTGTCTTTCCAGCTCACCACGACTTTGTCACCAGCAGCGCCGCCCGTAAAACTGAATGCCAAGTAAGGGTTTTGCGATATGGCAGATCCCCACTGAGCACTCAAGACAACATTGCCGTTGTGGGTCGCTGTTACTTCGCTGATGAAGTGTGCAGGAATGGTCTTGCCTGACGAGTCTTTGCGCTGACCGCCTTCCATTTTGTGTGCCATCAAAGCGCGTACGGTTGTGACACCGTTGTCTGCTTTTGCACGAATACGCATTGGACGTCCCATGTGACTTACTCCTAATTCAATATGTATGGTTGTGTTGTGATGATGTGAAGGGCGAATTAACCGCCGCAACCACCCAATGTCACTTTGGTTTCTTTAGAGGCAGCAAACAACTTGCCGTCAGCCTTCACCACCACCGTGATGTTAGAGGTTTGCCCCATCTTTAAACGTGTTTGAACATCGGCTTTGGTACCGGCAGGTATAGAAAAACCTGCGGCCAATGGGGACGGGTTCTTTTCAACCAAAAACCATATGTCGGTGGTGTTGGGTATGTTGCTGATAGCACCAACAGGCACAACAGCGCCGTTTTCGGCGATGTCTGGTGTCACCACTTGAATGTCTCCACTTGCAGCAGGCGAGCCGCCTAATGCATTGATGGCTTCGGCGTAGCTCTTGGTTGCGAAACCCGGACGGGACTCAGCAGCTTGAGCTTGGGTAATGATGCCCAGTGACACCAAGGTGCTCAAAGCACCTGCGGTTTTAATCACTTGGCGACGTGTCGTGTCCATATAAGCTCCTTAAAAAATTGCGTTGGAACACAGGTTTGACCTCAGTCCTTAGACCAATACCGCATCGGCATCAGTTTAAAAGGCTTTGGTAGAAAAATGATCAATAGGCTGTAACGCTGACAAGACAAGTTGGCCAACATCTAGTCGCTGACAGGATGTTGTGTAGACCTTATAAAAGTTACTGCATACCCGCCGACATAGCGCTCCATGACACAGCTCACAACTTGTATCCGTCTATGCGTTATATCTTATATGGCTTTGAACCAGCTCCTATAGGGTTGATACCAGTTGGAACATGTTTTCGAAAAAAAATGATGCGGGTTATTCTCGCACGGCGAACTTTTTACACCTATAGATTTACTGTGCACCGTCTGCGATCCACTTCGCCATCAGAGCAGCATTTTCTTTGCTTAACTGGGATTGCGCGGGCATAGGCACACTCCCCCAGACACCGACCCCACCACTGAGAATTTTGGCACTCAAATAGTCAACCGCGTTGGCTTGACCTGCGTACTTGCTAGCCACTTCAGCAAACCCTGGGCCAAGCATTTTGTTGACCATGCCGTGGCAAGCCGTACAGGAGTTGTTGGCTAGCAACGCTTTAACGTCTTGCCCACCGGATACTTTGGGGGCGACAGGCATACCCAGCAGCTGTTTGCGCGCCTGCTCCAAGGTTTTTGGCGCAGGCTCAGTCGTAATGGCACCACGAACAGGGCCAATGTGACGGTTTTGTTCATTGTTGTTCCCGTGCGCATCACGGGCAAAATCAGGCAAAAATGAGCCCAGAGTCAGCTCTGTGGCGCAGTTGCTCATACAGGCTGTGTTGCTCACATCACCCTTGGCGTTGATGTCCCATAAAGGCTTGAAGAATGTCATGCCGTTGCGGTTGGGCATGCGATTCTGCACTTGCGCCATGTTGTCATTGCTCAGCACGTAGTCGGCAGGCACCACATCTGACAAATTCAATATGTATGCCAATACCGCGTACACGTCGTCCGTCGGCAACGACTTTGGCGCGTTCCAAGGCATGGCGCGGTTGATGTAGTCCCACAAAGTGGACACAGTTGACACTTTCATCATGGTGGAGCGCTGTGGGTAATTTTTACCTGGTAACAGGTTGCCCACATGGCCCGTTTCTATGTCTTTTTGGGTGGTACCGCCAACAATAGGCGTAAACACCTCGTTGGACTCGCCAAACACGCCGTGGCACGAAGCACACTTAGCCTCCCACACTTCAATGCCGCGATCCACGGAGCCAGACCCAGCCGGGAGGCCTTTAAAGTCTGGACGAACATCTATGTCCCAAGCTGCCACTTCGGCTGATGTGGCATCACGGCCAATATCATTCCAAGGTGTGGCAGCAAGGACTTGGCTTGCGCTGACCATCAACAAGCAGGCTGCAGCGGATACACGCATGAGAGACACCCCCAGGTTTAACGATTGGCTTTGCATTAGTACACCTGCACGTTTGATACTTCACCGTTTTCAGAGACTTTCCAAGACTGAATGGCGTTGTTGTGATAAATGGATCGGGTGCCGCGCACTGCGCGCAGCTGGTTGATTTTGGGTTGTACGTAGCCTGTATTGTCAATGGCACGGCTTTGCAAAATAGCCGGCTTGCCGTCCCATACCCAGTCAATGTTGAATCGGGTTAACGCTTTGTTTTGAACTGGGCCTTCCAGCCTGGCGGTGCGCCAGTTACGCCCACCGTCCATGGATACATCCACGCGCTTGATATCGCCACGACCCGACCAGGCCAAGCCCGTGACGTTGTAGTAACCCTTGTCAAGAATCGTCTGGCCGCCAGAAGGCGTGGTGATGACGCTTTTAGCCTCCTGCAAAGAGGTGTACTGGCGGTGTTGGCCGTCAGGCTGCAAATCAATGTAGTGCACAGACTCGTCTTTGGTAGCCCAAGGCTGGTCGCCCACTTCAATGCGGCGCAAGTACTTCACCCAACTGACGCCTTGTGCACCCGGTACAACCAAGCGCAGCGGGTAGCCGTTTTCTGGGCGCAGCATTTCGCCGTTCATGCCCCAAGCAACCATCACGTCGTCCATGGCTCGGTCCATGGGAACGGTGCGGGTCATACTGGAGCCATCTGCGCCCTCAGCCAAGACAAACTTGGCCTTCTTTTTGTCGACTCCACACATGTCCAAAACTGTGGACAGCAACACCCCCGTGTACTCTGAGCAGCTGATCATGCCGTGCGTGTACTGCACAGTTGGCAACGCGACATTCCCCCACTCAGGGCCAGTGTTGGCGCCGCACTCAATAAAGTGTATGCGTGACACGCTTGGCAAGCGCATCAAATCGTCCATGGTGAACACACGCTCGCGCTGCACCAAACCATTGACCATCAAGCGGTGTTTGGAAGGGTCAATATCCCACCAGCCTTGGTGGTGGCGCTCAAAGTGCAACCCACTTGGTGTGATGATCCCAAACAGACCTTGAAGCGGGCAAAAACTGACTGATGATTGCGGTACCCGTGTCAAACCAGGGCTTTCGCGGCGCTGCAAACTACGCTCCCACTTGCTTGGCATGCCATATGTGCTGGCGCTGACGCCTTGACCCAGACCCGTGGTGTGCTTGGGTAAGTCCAAAATGGCGCTCTCACCGCCCGCAGCCACCGCTGCTTTGGTACCAGCAGCCACGCCGGCGCCCATGGCCAACGCTTTGCCCATAAAGCTGCGTCTGGCCTTGCGGGCAGTTTCTAGACCCGCGCAGGACAGGTGATTTTCGGGGGCCGGAACAACGCGGCCAATGGTGTGATCTAAGTTGTTGCCAACAGGCACATTCAATTCAGGATTAAAGCTCATACTTCCTCTTTTTGCTGATACAAAGCGCGGGCAATACCGCAACAATCCCACTCAAAAAACTCAAGCGAACGCGTGTATGTCGCCCTGTTTGCGTGCATGCATGCGACTGCCAAATTGCACAGAAATTGAACGGCACAACTCTACAAACAAAGGCTCTGCTACCCGGTAGAAAATTTGAGTACCATCACGCCGCTTAGACAACAAACCGGCTTGGTACATCAAACCCAAGTGCCTAGACACGTTGGCCTGCAACAACCCAGTGGCGCGAATGATGTCATTCACACATTTTTCTTTGTGGCAAATGACATGCAATATTTTCAAGCGCGTGGGTTCGCCCAACACGCTGAAATAGCGTGCCGTGGATTCGAATACCTCGTTGAGTTCTTGCACAGTGTCACCTTTTTTAATAAGTATACAAGTATATTGTTGATTGCTAATATATAAATAAGTGTAAACCCGAGTTATCGACAACAGCTGACGAATGCCAGCGAAATGTGGGGCCACTTCAAACACAACAACATCTATCCCAATTGCACTGAAACCTCAATCCCGCACATGAGACAATTCACGTCATGAAAACATACAACCTCATGGCCTTACGCTGGCCCATTCTTGCCATGACCTGTGTCTTGGTCGTATCAAATATTGCCGTGATGTACGCCATCAATGATTGGCTGACATGGGGCGCATTTACCTACCCACTGGTGTTTTTGGTGACCGACATAACCAATCGCACCTTGGGTGCTACAGCAGCGCGCAAGGTTGCTTTGGTTGGCTTTGCCCTCGCTGTTGTGTTGTCTGTGTACTTGGCCACCCCCCAAATTGCGCTAGCCTCAGGTGCTGCATTTTTAACCGCACAGATGCTAGACATCACTGCCTTCAACCGTTTGCGTACTTTGTCGTGGTGGAAAGCACCATTAATTGGCTCATTGCTCGCGTCAGTCATAGACACTGGCATCTTTTTCTACATCGCGTTTTACGGCTCAGATATGAATTGGCTAACACTCGCCGCCGGCGATTTGGCTATGAAATGCTTAATGGCTGTTATATTACTTCTACCTTATAAAGCTTTATTGCCACGCTTTGCTGCCGTGCCAGATGACTCAACTGCACGGCCTACCGCTTAAATACTGCTCATAAGAGCCCCCCCCATGCACACACCGTTGACTCGCTTACGTTCTTTTATTGCACCACTGTGCGCAACGCTTTTACTCAGCGCTTGTGCCTCCAACTTCGGTTCAGTAGAGAGCAGCGACGCCAACGGAACTGTCAGTGCCTCACCAGCCGCCCGGGTAGCTGACGACTTTCCAATACCTGCAGGCTCTGGCATCGTAACTGACCAAACACTCATTTTGGGAAGCGGCGCCAACTGGACTGGGCGTCTGGTCATCACACTGAGCAGCGACACGCAATCAGCCTTTGTATTTTTTCGCGATCAAGGCAATGCCTTTGGTTGGGAGTTGGTTGCGTCTTCCTACGGCAAAGCAAGTCTGCTGACCTTTTCCAAAGGTCAGCGCTCTGCAACCGTTTATATAGAGTCCGGCTTTGCTGGTCCCATGGCAACCGTCACAGTGAGCCCGGTAGCGCCTAAAGGCATGTAGGGCACTCAGAGCATCAGGCACTGAGACCAAAAACGCCATAACAAGGCTGTCATCTGGCTGTCAAATCTTTGGATCGGCACACACACTGTTTGCAGTTGGTCGGTGTTGACTGCGAAAATTTGAGGCACACTGTAGATTCATTTGCAACCTATTTGGAGCCTGCATGCCTCGAGCTAAAAACGCCTCTTTTGCAACACCCAGCACACATCAAAGCGCAGCCACAGCTGGCACGACCAGCGTAGCCGTTATTGGCGCCGGCATGTCTGGTGTGACCTGCGCGCGCACGCTGGCCCAAGCCGGCTACAGCGTGACATTGTTTGACAAAAGCAGAGGTGTAGGCGGACGCATGTCCACACGTCAATCAGCCTTCGGCAACTTTGACCACGGCACACAGTATTTCACTGTGCGCGACCCGCGCTTTACACAAGCATTGGCAACCACACCAGCAGCAGCCAAACGCTGGAGTGCCAACACTGTGCGTGTACTAGACGACACGGGCCATGTATTGAGTACCCACAACCGAACATCCGACTCCCACTGGGTGGGCGCGCCTGGCATGAATGGCTTGCTAAAAGCGTGGGCGTCTCCGCTGGCTGATAACAGCATTGCAGGTTCGCAAGTGCATCTGCAAAGTCGCGTCACCTTGCTGAACAAACAAGAGGGCCAGTGGACGCTCAACATAGAAGTCAGTGATGGCGAACACACCAGCACAGCCCAAGCCAGCGGCTTTGACCAAGTGGTGCTGGCCATACCCAGCGACCAAGCCCAGACATTGCTACGCGACAGCGCCCTGATGCCTACATGGCAAACTCAACTGGGCGACGTTGTCGTTGACCCCTGCTGGACACTCATGTTGGCCTACCCTAAAGCCAGCCAGCCAGGTCTGGCACATCTGGGGCCTCAGTGGAACGTGGCACGCAGCACCCACCACCGAATTTCTTGGATGGCACGCGAATCTAGCAAGCCCGGGCGCACCAGCATAGAACGCTGGACCGTGCAGGCCAATCCTGAGTGGTCACGCGAACACATCAACGACGCGCCCGAACGTGTGGTCGCTAAGTTAATCAAAGCGTTTGCCGAAGTCACAGGTATCAGGGCAGAACCCGGCCACGCTGTAGCCCACCGTTGGCTGTATGCACAAACCCGTACCCCCTTGGGCAGCAGCCACCTGTTTGACAAGCGTCAAGGTTTGGGTCTGTGCGGCGACTGGTGTCTGGGTAACCGCGTGGAAAACGCGTTTGTCTCAGGCCTGGAACTGGCTCTAGACATGGTTCAACCCGCCAAAGCGGTCAGCCCTGCCAAAGCCGTCAAGGCTAAAAAGCCAGCTAAACCTGCAACGTCTTAACCCCAACGGTGTCAGGCTATGTGGGGCGGTTTGCGCCCTCGCCTACAGGCTTGTTGCACGCAGGCTCTTTGGTTGCAGCGCTGGCCTCTTGGCTGGACGCAAAAGCGCACAACGGGCTTTGGCTCGTGCGCATTGAGGACATTGACAGACCGCGATGCATACCCGGCGCGGACGCTGCCATGTTGGCGCAACTGGCCGTCTGCGGGCTAGTCTCGGATGGCGAGGTGGTGTGGCAAAGCCAGCGCGGGCACCTGTATGAGCAGGCTTTAAGTCGCCTACACCAACAGCAACTGACCTACGCTTGCAGTTGCTCACGACAAGACATTGCACGCGCCCTTAAACAACAAGGCGTGCAAACGGCCAGGCACCAAGCACTCATTTACCCCGGCACATGCCGCGAAGCCACGCCACACACAAACCATGTTGCATGGCGCTGCAAACTGCCAAGCCCTGGCCCAACCATTCAGTGGACAGACAGGCAATTGGGCCTACAGCAGCAAGACCTGTCGACGGACGTGGGTGACTTTGTCTTATGGCGTAAGGACCAACTGTGGGCTTACCAGCTGGCCGTTGTGGTGGACGATGCCGCGCAAGCCATCACGCATGTGGTGCGCGGCCACGACTTGGCAGACAACACCGCGCGACAAGTATGGCTGCAGCGCTGCTTGCAACTGCCCACACCAAGCTACTTGCACACGCCTTTGGTGGTTGGTGCCGATGGCGATAAGCTGAGCAAGCAACACGGCGCACAACCGCTGGCGCTCGATACGCCAACCAAGGTGCATCTCGCCTTGCAACAAGCCGCCGCTCACTTGCATTTACCGAAGGCTCCTCAGACCAATACCGCTGAGCAGCTGGGATGGTGGTGCAATGCGTGGCGTGCGTTGTATCCCGCTTAAACTCAGACCAGCTTGAATATGACTAGGCTTGGGCAACACCCACGCACCTACAATGCCTGCTGACCCCACACACATGCACCGCACCGCACGACCCTTTTATGTCTGATACCCCTGAACTCGACAACAACGCACCCGACAGGGATACAGCCGTTAGCGCCGTTCCACAAGTGGCTTTTCCAAAACGCATCAAAAGCTACGTGCTGCGTGCTGGCAGGACCACCACCGGCCAAGCCAAGGCCTTTGCAGCTTATGGCCCAGCTATCTTGCTGCCTTATAAAACGCAAGCGCTGAACGCCAATGACGCATTTGGCCGCCAAGCGCCGCTTATTTTAGAAATTGGATTTGGGATGGGCGAGTCGACTGCTCACATCGCCAGCGTAAGACCCAACGACAATTTTTTATGCTGCGAAGTACACGCACCCGGTGTGGGCGCACTGCTCAAACGCGCTGGCGAGCAAGCTATCACCAACATACGCATAGTGGCTCACGACGCTGTTGAGGTGCTGGACAATATGCTGCTTCCAGACCAGCTAGACGGTGTGCATATATTTTTCCCAGACCCCTGGCACAAAAAGCGCCATAACAAACGCCGCCTCATACAAGCGCCGTTCGTGGCCAAACTAATGACACGCCTCAAACCTGGCGGCTACATACACTGCGCCACAGACTGGGAAGAATATGCTGCGCAAATACTAGACGTGCTGGGCAGTAACCCAGGCCTTGTGAACACGGCCGACGTCACAGCGACAACAGCTGCCGGGCGACCAGGTTACGCCAACAAACCAAGTTACCGCCCCTTAACCAAGTTTGAGAACAGAGGCATCAAACTCGGCCATGGCGTGTGGGACCTGGTGTTTAGCAAGATCTGACAACAAGCAACAGTTCAACAATAGGCAGTTCAGGCACGGGCATGTATCGCTGTTGACGCCATCAAGCCTGCCACACACCCCAACCCTGCTCGCGCAGGCGAATACCCAAGTCAACTTCCATGTACTGGGCATCGCCATAAGGCATGGGGTTCAATGCCTCAAACACCTCGTACATCAAACGCTGGCCGTATTTAAAGGCAAATCGGTTGCTCATAATACCGGCCTTGTGTTGGTCAAAGCGCAGGTCAGGGTCTAGAAAAGTCATGCCCACATAGACGCAAGGCTTACCAGGCTGGTAGTGACCGTTGGCGCGCACAAACTTGGCCTCGCCCAAGACGCGGGGGTCTAGCTCAATGACGTACACGTTGTGGCGTTGTCTCATGCGTGCAAGCCTAACCCACAACTAAAGAGGCACAACTGCAAGTCCAGAACTCAGGGTGCCAAGGCTCTGCTAAACTCATCCACTGATTTGAATGTCCGCCGCCGTAGTTCAACGGATAGAACGAGCGCCTCCTAAGCGCTAGATACAGGTTCGATTCCTGTCGGAGGCACCAGCCTTCAGCCTATTAATTCAATTAAATCAACATCTTACGCATAACCAGGGGCTACTTTTTAGGTAGAACTTAGGTAGAGCGCACATGTCAGCAGTGAAAATTGGTAATATCACCATTACCGTGAATGGCTACACCCTCAACAACAACGTCCCGTACTTTCAGAAAGCAGTTCCTTCTGCTCTGAAGCTGCGCATGGGTAAGTCCAACGTCAAGATTCGGCTCTTGATAAAGAATGGCAATTTCGCTGTTCAATGCCACAGGCTCAACGAGCGATATGACACGCTCTTCAGAGCGATGAATGATGATGAGCGGCTAACGCCATCAGAGGCCAAGATCGCTGCGTTTGCTCTGCTGCAGACGCATGGTCTGACGGCTGGGGATGGCTTAGATGAAATGCGCATGCCATCGGGCTGGGAAGGCTCTTGGGACTCCACACCGCACGTCAGCTTCTTTGAAGACGAGCTGCGTGAGAAGTTCGACAAGCCAACAGCAGTAACGAACGCAGCCTTCAGCGCTCTTTACAACAAGTTGCCGGTGCTGCTCTCCGAAGCCTTCACCGTGTACTTGGAAAATCACCCTAAAAGCAAGGACAAAGACTTCCAAAGCAATCAAAGTCAACACTGGCGCAAGCTGGTTGCTCTGGTGGGTGACATTGCCCTTGAAGGACTGACAAGAAATCATGCAAGGCAGTACCGAGATCAACGATTAGATGCAGGGGTGAAAACAACCACCTTGCTGCGTGAGCTTGGTGCGCTTAGGGCCGTTGTAAATGTTGCTTGTCGCGAGATTCCTCTCAACTTGAAGAACCCTTTTGAGAGTCTTTCAATTCCAAATGTAAACAAGGACGCGTCAAAGCGTATTCCTTATTCAAAGGATGAATGGAAAACCTTGGTGCATGCAGCAGTGCAGGCTGACGATGAGCCGCGGCGCATTGCATTGGTGCTAGCCTTCACTGGGGCAAGGCTTGCTGAAATTGTTGGCCTGAGGAAACAGGACTTCGATCCTGTAGTTGGGACTATCAACATTTGCAGCCATGCAAGTAGACCACTCAAAACCACAGCATCCGAGCGAATTGTCCCCCTGATGCCTGCGGCACTGGATGCCCTTCAAACGCAGATGAATAACAGTACAACTGACTTTCTATTTCCTGCATATGCCAATGCGGCGAAGACCAACAACGATGGGGCTTCTGCGACCTTGAGCAAATGGGGCAAGAAGTTTGTAGCTACGAAGACGATGCACAGCTTTCGGCGCACCGTCAGAGATTCCCTTAGAGCCGTGATGTGTCCTGAATCAATTGCAAAGGAAATTGGGGGCTGGTCTTCAACACACGATGTGTCTGTGGGTTATGGTCAAGGCTATCCAATTGAACTAAAACGCGAATGGCTGACCAAGGCCTATAGCAAGCTGGAGTGAGTAAGCTTAACCAGCCTTTCACCACCGGAATTAACGGCCTTTAGAGCCACTCAGGGCTGGCAGTCACAAGCCGATCTGCCAAGGTATAGCGGAACCCCTGAGAGCCTTTAAACAGCCCTCAAAGCCCATGTATGCAGGCCCCTTTTTGGCCTAGGCTTGCCTGCCACGGTATTGATGAGCGTGGGGGGTCAATATGGTGCTTTATGAGCCAATAAAAGAGTTGTAGCCTCGGTCTGTCCATTGACCTTTGGTCCACGCACCGACGGCCCTGACATGATGCAAAAAAGAGGAGGAAAGTGACTGTGGATTTAGAAAGAAGTAACAGTCGTGAACTGGCGTAACTGATCATTGACAAAGGCGTTCCAGCGAATGACGTATCAACACAGCTACTGCCCTACAGACTAAGTGATCTGTCTTTAAGAAAGAGTGATTTAGATCACATCCTTGACGATCTAACATCGAAGGTTACCAAAAGTCGAGACAAAACGGTTGTCAACCAACATCGCTCAAACATCAAGCATCTATTGCTCGGAACCTTGGCCGCGGCTTTTGACTTTAAGAATGTTGCAATCAGCACAAGAACTGAGCATCATCAGGGCGACCAGCTGCTAGGTAAGCTGGGTTTTGACCGTCGCAAACTGCAACGCATCCTGCCGATACTTATCGAAGAAGACTGGATTAGAAGTACGGTTCATGGCTATCGCTCTACAGGCTCAATGCCATCAAAAAGCAGCCAATACTTTGCCGGAGAATAGCTGCTCAACCACTTCTCTGGCTGCTTGTATGAGGTTGAGAATGACATGGTTCTACCCTGCTATCACAAGTTCAATGAATTTCCTTTGGGTGAAGCACCTGCACTGGCCCTATATGAGGAAAATGAGGCATTGCTATCTCGATACAACCTATTCATGGCGGAACACAGCTGGGCAAAGAAAGGCCCAACGACCAGAGCATTCAGCAAAAGCATGGATAGAGCAGGAAAGCTTCACAACGCCTTTCAGAACATCGTCAACAGACGTGTACCTATAAGAAAGAGCACATTAATTGATGGCTCTCCCATGGCAGAACCAGATTTCAGCTGCAACCATCTGCGCATGGCCTCTAAGCTGGTTGGAGAAGATTTATCACCAGACCCCTACAGCGACCTAGTTCGTGAAATTGGTGGTGATGCATCAATCAACAAAAACCTAGTAAAGAAGTTCATCACCGTCTGCATTGGAGCGACAAGTCTCAATCAAAAAGGGGGACTAATGCTTGAGTGCAGCAGGGCGAAGAACACAACACCAATTCCAACCGAAACCTTCAGAGCAATGCTTGAAGCTACTGAGAAGCTGTTGCCTTGGATCAACAAGGAGAAGATCTTTTTCAATGATGCTGGGGCAGGGATGCAGTAGCTGGAGGGAGAAATTGGTCTACGAATGTTCAAATGGGCTTTGAACGAAGAAGTCCCAATGCTATCGGTGCATGATGCGTTTGCTGTAAAAGAGAAGGATAAAGAAAGAACGATGGAAAGAATGAAAGAAGAATGGATAAAAGTAATAAATAAAGAGAAGTAATAAACCTCTAGCGTGTACACCCTTCATTCCTGAGTTCATCCTGTTACCGTACCTCTGAGCGTGTCTGTGAACCACTTGTAAGGCTGGAAGCAGTATCAAAAGTCGCTTGAGGTGCTTCGGGCTTGCTCGTGGGTAGTGCCAAAGAAAACTAAGGACTTGATGGCTCTTATCCCTGACATATCGGAGAGAACGGCTAGGAACTGGTTAAATGAGTTAAAAACGGCAGAAAGCCTAATAATAAATACTATTAGAGAATCTGCCGATTTTTAAGATGGGTGTTTTCAATATGTTTCATTCCACTAAAGGCACAATGTCGAAGCTACGTGATACGTGCGACAGTGACAGTGACAGTTCGTTAGGGAAGTAAGGCTAGACTGTCAGTATTTAATTTGTTAGCAAATGAATAGCTAACTGGCTGACTAGACATGGGCGAAAGGATAACATCCTCAACTAACATTGGAGAGTACTAGCTTCTGGTCTGGTCTGGTCTGGTCTGGTCTGGTCTGGTCTGGTCTGGGCAATATTCAACCCAAGAGTCTTAGTCACATCCTACAAACCCGTCAGCTAAGCATTCGCGAGCCATTCCTTGGGCTTGCTCTAATTGGAACGGTGTCATTTTCTCAGCTACGATCTCTCTGTTTTTCAAAGCCGACTTGTTACCAGTCGCTGCTGCTAAGTTCCACCACATGTGTGCTTTTACAAGGCTTTGCTCCATACCCTTGCCCTGCGCATACATCAAGGCTAGGTTGTGCTGGGCATTACTATTTCCTTGAGCCGCAGCCAGCTTGAAGAGCCTTACAGCCTCAGCGTAGTCCTGGCCCACGCCCTCTCCATTTGTGTACATCACTCCTAGGTTTTGATTTGCTTGGACAAGACCCTGCCCGCCGGCTAGCTTGTAATAACGAGACGCTTTGACATCATCTCGAGCAACGCCAATCCCCTTGTTATAGAAAACACCAAGGTTGAACTGGGCACTTGCATTGCCTTGTGCAGCGGCCAACTTGAAGTAGCTATGCGCTGCAATGAAATCTTGGATGACACCCAGCCCACTGTTGTGCAACGCACCTAGGTTGAGTTGGGCTCGAGGATGACCTTGATTGGCCGCTAATAGATAATTGCGAGCTGCATCGACAAAGTTAATAGCAACGCTATCGCCGTTTTGGAGCATTTCACCCAGTCGAAACTGCGCCAATGGACTGCCTTTAGCCGCAGACTTTTGATACAAATGAAAAGCCTCAGCGTAACTTTGAATTACACCTTGGCCTTTGTCGTAGGCCATGCCTTTGTTGTACAGGTCTATTGCCTCCAACTCTTCTTTATTCCTTGAAATAGTTATTGAAGCGGTCATTTCGGGATGGCCGCGACCAGACCTAGTTGCGCGTGAAGACATAATATTTAGGATGAACTGAGCTGATATGTTGCCGTTAGATGCAGCACGTTCAAAGTTAAAACGCGCTGCGGGGTAATCTCCTTTTTGATATGCGATATGCCCATCCTCAAAGTCCCCAGCCCAAACAGTCGTGGCACATAACAAGAACAACGCAGTTACCAACATTCTCATAACCTAAGCTCCCTAATAAAGTTTTAAGCTAACACATATCATTTTTTCCGCTTCCTCAGAGGCTATTCAGTCGCATCAGGGATAAGCTGGTGGGTGGGTTGCTTGTCATGTGGAGTGGTTCTAGCTGTTGACACCTTCTCAAACCACACTACTTTGTATCTGGCAGGTATTCACAGGGTCTGGGTGGCTAACAACCCTTTTCCGCCCATCTCTTCGGAGTGGCCACGTTAATTTTATTTGTTGTTGACTGCAATAGACGCAGCCCAGTTACCTCTGAGCGCAAAGTACAGTCCTCCCACCCACAGAAACACGTGAAGATTGTCATATAAAATAACATGTGTGAGGCTTTCAGGTTTATTTACAACCCAAATAACACCTGTGGAAATAGAACACATTGTAATACCGCTAAACCGTGTGGTTAAATCTCCTAATTCAGCTACAAATGGAATGTTTCTAATCTTATTAAGCGACGCAAACCCTCCAGCCAATAAACCTATACCTGCTGCTATCTCACCGTATGTCACAACCCACCATACTAGTTTAGGCAAGCCAAAGGCAGCCCCCACTGTTGGATCAAAAGGGAGTTTGCTTAAACCTTGTTGAATAAATACTACAGCCAATGGTATTCTCAATAACAGATGACTCCAACCAAAGTCTGGAAATGCGTTCCAATATGTTTGTAAATTCTTATTTTTCATTTTCTAAAATATTCAAGTTTGTTTAGTTTTTAGTTTGTAATGTTAGCTGTTTTCAATTAAATAAAAATAAGAAAAACAAAATTACCTCGATTCAAAAAGTTGTTTTTATATTTCAATTATGTTTTATTTAAGCATCTTTAAGAAATCCTGTCCTCGCTAGAGGGTGTATGCCCTACATGCCATCAAGGTTGTGTGTCTTGTTAGCTCGCCATGCTGTTGAAACGCCATTTGCTACACTGCGAGGCCGCAAATAGACTAACTGTGAACTGGCGTACGTTACCCTGCGTGACTGTAAAGTTTATTCACCGATCTGGAAATACCGAGTGCCTAAGAGGCGCTGGCTAACCTTGTGCAACTGCATCTATTTGCGTTGAACATGAGACTACAAAAGCTGGTGATGTTTGCAGATGCCAACACTGTTGCTTTAGAGGTTCTTCAGTCGCATCAGGGATAGGCTGGCAGGTGGGTTGCTTTTCATGTATGCGGGCTCTAGCCGCTAACGCCGCTCAAACCACACTACTTGTATCTGGGCAGGTACAACAGTAAACGGGTGACTAGCAACCCCTCCCCGCCCCCTGTTTGTAGCGGCAATGCTTTTTCACCCTGCCATTTTGTCGGATACTTTAACCAATCATGAGCACGCTGTGCCTGCAAGCAGCGGCAATTTCAAGCGCCCGTTTTTCTGGGGCAAGGTCAAAATAGCTGCACAAAAAAGCCCGACAGACTTTAATCAATCGGGCCGGACCGTCACCACAGGAGGATGACAGTCGCTAGTGCCAAGTGCAAGAGAATAAAGTTGCACCTGCACGAAGCGTAGGAATACGCTTCAAAAAGGGGCTTTGGCCCATGCTGGCGAGCGATCCTTGAGATCAAACGCCTGCTTAATGATTCTGCGCTTTATATTTGAACTTGGCAATTTATTTTACGTCCCTAGGTCCAGTCTGCCGCCGGTCAGCGTGTCTGTTGTCAAACCGTGGACGCATTGCCTTCAAGCTGGTTTGCAGCCGAGCACAGCGCCTTGCTGGTGAGCTATTGCAACCACGTTACCCGCGCTGCTCAAATCGAAGCTGGAGCTAACCTTGACCCATTGGCCGACCTCAACAAGTTTGTCAAATTGGCAAGCTGGCTGCTGGTGAATCAGCCAAGATCGCCATGGACGCCCGACAGCCCGTATTTGAATACATCGGGCATTATTACAATCAAATTAGCAGACATTTAAACAATGGCTGGACCACAACTGTCGAATTCAAGCGTTGGCTGAAGGGTACATCTGTATCGGGACAGTGACCCCACCTCAGAGTGATGACGAGAAAGCGTGTAAGGCGAGGGTTGCCTTTGCCTACAAGAGGGCGACACCTGAGTTGAACAGTTGGATGGACTTTGGGGACGATGATGGTGAGCCTGTGATCAATATATACCTCTAACTAAATCACCGGTTTATTCTCTTGGCTTGTACTCCTTCAGTCACAGTCCTTGTACTTACTAGCCAGACACTTTTTAACCATCTCTTGAGCTTTTACTATTTGTTGAGAGGTCATATTTTCAGCGCTACGGTCTCTTGATTTCTGAGCGCTTTTCATCCCAGACATAGCCGCTAGTTCCATCCAGATGTGTGCACGTAAGTGGTCCTGTGAGACCCCCTCGCCTAGGTAATACAGTATTCCTAAGTTCAGCTGTGCTTTTAAATGACCTTGCTTAGCGGCTAACCTGTACCAAATAACTGCTTCTGCGTCGTCCTGCAAGACCCCATCCCCGTGGTCATACATTAGAGCTAAGTTGAACTGTGCGTGTGAACTGCCTTGTTTAGCTGACAACTTGTACCAACGAACTGCTTCAGCGTAATCCTGCAAGACCCCTTCGCCCTTGCGATACATATTGGCCAAGTTGAACTGTGCTTTTGAATTACCTTGTTTAGCTACCAACTTGTACCAACGAAATGCTTCTGCGTAGTCCTGCAAGACCCCTTCGCCCTTGCGATACATTTCAGCTAAGTTGAACTGTGCATCTGAATGACCTTGTTCAGCTGCCAACTTGTACCAACGAACTGCTTCTGTATAGTCCTGTGAGACACCTTCGCCCTTGCGATACATCACAGCTAAGTTGTACTGTGCGTATGAATCACCCTGTTCAGCGGCTTTTTTAAATAAACTTGCAGCCGTTATGAAGTCACCTTTTTCGTATGTAGTCATGCGCGCTTCAAAGTCGCCAGCCCAAACAGCCGTGGCGAATATTAAAAACAACGTAGTAACCAGCTTTTCCATGACCAGAACCCTTTTATAAATTAGGGAGCATCCACAAATGTCAAACTAACAGCGTTTGTTTAAAATTACTATGCTAAGAATGAGCATGGATAAGCCGACAAGTGGTTTGCTATTCATGTAGCGAGGCTCTAGCCGTTAACACCGCTCAAACCACCCTGCTGAGTATCTGGGCAGGTACAACATTATCTGAGTGGCTAACAAGTCCCCCCCCTCTTTAGGTGAACACGGAAATTCTGAGGTATCTTTTTAGGTATTTATTAGGTAGACAACTCAAAATACATGATTTAAAATTAACAATGAGTCCAAAGTGGTTACTATGTAAGCTATTGTTTTTAAGTTGTTTTATCTAATATAGAACGAGCGCCTCCTAAGCGCTAGATACAGGTTCGATTCCTGTCGGAGGCACCAGCCTGCACCTCAAGTCACTGTGTACCCATGACGTACTTGATACCTTAATCTGAATATGGGAATGGCTCTGTGTTAACAGGTAGCGCAGTTCCCGTAAAACGTCTCTGCGTTGTCAATAACCAGCTGCTATGCCCTTCACCATACAGCGCTCTATTTTTAACTATAGCCCTAGAAGCCCATCAGCATCTAAGGGTTATAAAAACCAAAAGCCAACCGGCTCGAGCGAAGACTTGCAAACCTTCAATTTAAACAGCTTGGAATAAAAATGCAGCCTTTAAGTAAGTTAGACCATTTGCTCGAGGGCTTTTTAAACCAGCGAAAGTTAAAGCGCACATTCCGCTTAATGGCGAGTTGTGGAATAGATATTGACTCTGTCTACGACATAGGAGCAAACAAGGGGCGGTGGACTAAAACCATGAAAAGAATGCTTCCCAAAGCACGTTTTTTTATGTTTAAGGCAAACGAAGCGCATAGAGAAAAACTCGCCTCCAGAGGTCACCCTTTTTTCATAGGGGTTTTGGCGGCCAACGAAGAGTCTCGGGTGTTTTTCACCAACGACGGCACAGGCGACTCGCTGTATAGAGAAAATACGCGGCATTACAACGACAACCACGTTCGAGATGTACAAACAAAAACACTCAGCTCGGTAGTACTCACCCACAACTTACCCAAGCCCGCCTTCGTAAAACTCGATGTGCAAGGCGCTGAAATTGACATCTTAAAGGGCAGTGGCAGTGTTCTAGATAACTGCCACTTGGTTTTCATGGAGTGTCCGCTTCTTGAGTACAACATCAACGCACCGACCATACAAACTTATATCAGCCACATGCAAGGAATAGGTTTTTTACCGCTGCACATTTTAGAGCAGCACATCGTTGATGGCGCCCTAACCCAGTTTGATATTCTCTTCATGCGTAAAAGTACCCAGGATATTGTTTTTGGATCAGCTAGCAACAACTGACATCACCTAGTGGTGTAACCACTTTGAAATGAGGATGTCAGCTGAAGTTGGCTCAGTTGTGCTTCATGCCTTCGACATGCTTCATACCCCCATGGCCTGCCATACCGTGGTCTTTGGTGTGACCCATGGCCTTAGAGCTGACAGGGCGCACTTCAGCGGCAACCACCAAATCTGAGCGCTGACCTGCAGCGCTTTCAAAGCTAAAGATCACTGTCACCACTTCCCCAACGATCGGTGTGCGCTTGAGGTCCAGCAACATGACGTGGTAGCCGCCCGGCTTGAGCTCAAGTGGGCTGTTTTTATCAAACGCCACACCGTCTGTCATTTCGCGCATACGCATGACGCCGTCGCTCATGGTCATCTCGTGAATTTGTGTCACAGCTGCGATGTCGCTGCTAACTTTCACCAAGCGCATCACATTATGGGTGGTTGAAATGGTGGCAAACATGCCTGTGGCTTTTTGGCTGGCCACGGTGGCACGAACCCATGCATTGGTGACTGTTTCTTGTGCAAGTGCAACATTCGATATGGCGATCATTGACAGGCACAGAGAGACAGATTGAATCATTTTTTTCATCGCAAAATTCCAAATAACAGCGACAGGTGCCACAGCGCAATACCTACATAGCAGCGCAGCTCAATGGCGACACATCAACAAGCCATGCAGAACATCTCCGCAACGGCCACAACAATAATTAATGGTTGACTACAGCGAGGGCGGCGCGCGTGCAGGCAAGCTGTAACGCGCATGCAATGCTGGCTGGGCCCAAGATAATTTGGCATTGATTGTCGTATCCAACTGCGGCGTGAACGGCGGCAAGGCTGGTGGCAAACCCGCCAGTGGCATCCAACACAAGGGGCAATCCATGGTGTTGCCGATTAACACGTTGGTGCCGGATATGTCTTGCCCACCGTTGGCCGGCGACGTCACAAACGTCACGCCAGTGGCGGTGCACAGCATGGATAGGCTTTGTGGTGTCGCTGTAGGCGAAGCAATTGCCACGCTTACAGACAGCACAAACCACGCCAAGACCAAGCGGGAAGTGTGGTTAACAAGATTGGGCCGAAACATGGCTAAATTATCGTCCACTATGTAGCCTCGGCGACGCGGTAACAACGCGCCTACCAGTAGCCTTGGGTTTCACCGGCTTAAGACGCCAATCAATTTTTTATTAGGGATATTTATGCTCAAACTATGCGGATTTTCGGCCAGCAATTATTACAACAAAGTCAAACTCGCCCTGCTTGAGAAACAAGTGACATTTGAAGAATCTTTGGTATGGACACACGAGACAGACAAGCAGGCCTCGCCGTTGGGAAAAGTGCCCTATTTAGTCACGGAGCAAGGTACGCTGTGCGAGTCGGAAGTGATGTTGCAGTACATTGAGAAGGCATACCCTGAGCACCCATTGGTCCCCAGCGACAGCTTCGCTGCGGCCAAGGTTCATGAGCTAAGCCACTACATGGACTTGCACTTAGAGCTGGTGGCTCGCGACTTGTACAAAGAAGCTTTCTTTGGCGGCAAAGTCAGCGAGCGCACCAAAGAGACGGTTGCTGAACAGCTCAGCAAAAACGTTGAGGGCTTTAAGGCAATGACCAAGTTTGGCCCCTTCATCGCTGGTGATCAATTCACCTTCGCCGACTGCACAGCTTTGGCCCACCTGCCGCTGGTCAGCATGGCAACAAAAGTGATTTACGGGCGCGATTTTTTAGCAGCCCTACCTGTGCGCGACTACCTCAGCATGCTGGGCGAGCGCGCCACCGTTCAACAAGTCAATGCCGATAGAAAGGCCAACACAGGGTTGATGTTAAGCAACATGAAAAAGTGACATAGCAGCTCAAAAGGCTACCTGGGCGGCAGGCTTTAAGTGCTTGCAATCAAACGCCCCACTTCTGTTTGCATATCTGAGGCCCACACGCGACGGTCACGTGCTTGGCAAGTTTGTGGGGTGCCAACGCTCACAACAGCCTTGATAGGACCTTGGCGCAAGGTACGCCATACAGAGCCAACCAACGTATCATCGCCTATATAAGCTGGCGCTGTACTGGTTTGACCGGTCTTGGCACTGAGGTAACGAATGCCAACAGGCCACACCTGCGCATCAGCCGCAATTGCAGCTTGAAACAAGTTGGCATGAAACGGCAGCAGCTCCAAGCTGTTGCCCGTAGTGCCTTCTGGGAATACTGCAACGGTTTTACCGTCGGTTAAGAACGTTGCGATTTGATGCACCACGCGCATGGCATCGCGCCGGTTGGTGCGCTCAATGAACAAGGTGCCGGCACCCACAATCAGTTTGCCCACCAGCGGCCACGCCTTCACATCTGACTTGGATACAAAGCGCACTGGATTGGCCGCGTTCATCACCACAATATCAAGCCAGGAGATGTGGTTGGCGACCACCATACCCGGGTGTGAGACAGAACCTTGCTTGTGCAACTCGACGCCCAACAGGCACAGCAATTGCACTGACCATGTTTGAACCAAAGCTTGACGCACATTGTCGTCAACGCGGTTAAATTGTGTCGCAATGGTGCGCAAGCCAACCAACACATGGCATAGACCCAAAACAATCCGCCACGCGGCGCGCACAGGCGACATGGTGTTACGCGCCTTCTTTTGAGGCGTCAAATGCCACGTAACCATTGACGACTGTGGCGCGTACTTGCGCTGGTAATTCGTAGCCACCAAATGGGGTGTATTTGCCTTGGCTGCGCAAGTTGGCATCGCACACCTCCCAGTATGCAGTGGGTTGGTAAATACACACGTCGGCCACGCCGCCAATAGCGAGTTGGCCCAAGCTCGACTGCAAGCTGCCCAGGCTGTTGCCCAACACGCTGGCAGGGCCAGAGGTCAACACCGCCAGTGCCCGAGACAAGGGGATCTGGTCTTCATTGGCCCACTTGATCGCAAGGCTGAGCAGCAGCTCAACCGCTGTAGCGCCGGGTTCGGCTTGGGCAAACGGCAAGTTCTTGGCATCCGCCTCGACTGGATTGTGGTCGCTGACCAACGCATCAATCGTTCCGTCTGCCAAACCTGCGCGCAAAGCCAAACGGTCGGCTTGTTGGCGCACCGGCGGCTCAAGACGCAAGCGCGAGTCGTAGTAGCCCATGTCCACATCGATGAGGTGCAGGTTGTGCACGCTCACATCGCAGGTAACAGGCAGGCCCTGTGCTTTAGCGGCCTTCACAAGTGCCAAACCCGCTGCGCTGCTGATGCGGCACAAGTGCACGTGCACGGGCGTGCTGTGTAGCATCTCAAAAATAGTGTGTAAGGCAATCACTTCGGCCACTACTGGCACGCCACTTAGGCCCATGCGCGTCGCCAAAGGACCACTTGCTGCAACGCCTTGACCCAACCAAAAGTCTTGTGGGCGCAGCCATACGCTGTAACCAAAAGAGGCGGCATATTGCAAACATCGCTGCAACACTTGGGTATTGACTATGGGTTGATCGGCTTGACCAAAACCTATGCACCCAGACTCGGTCAACTCTGCCATCTCGGTGAGTACCTCGCCCTTTAAGCCTTTGGTTAGTGCGCCCAGCGGAAACACCCGCGACTGGTGCAGCTTTTCAGCACGCGACTTCAGCATGTCCACCAAGCCGGGCTCATCTAGAACGGGGTCGGTATCAGGTGGGCACACCAGTGAGGTAACGCCACCAGCCACAGCAGCTGACATTTCAGACTCCAACATGGACTCGTGTTCAAAGCCTGGCTCACGCAGGCGTGCACACAAGTCCACCAAACCGGGGGCAACTATACAGCCGCTGGCGTCTATCACTCGGTCAGGCGTGAAATCTGCTGTAACAGCGCCCATGGCGACCACGCGGCCGCTTGCAATAGCCACATCTTGCACAGCATTGAGCCCACTGGTGGGGTCTATAACTTGGCCGGCTTTAATCAATAATTTCATAATCAGATGGCCTCTTAGGCCTCGTGACTGGCAACAATGGACATCACCGCCATGCGCACGGCGATGCCGAAGGTGACTTGCGACAAGATAACGGCTTGTGGGCCGTCGACAACTTCAGATGAAATTTCTACACCACGATTGATCGGGCCGGGGTGCATCACGATAGCGTCAGGTTTGGCCAACTGCATACGCTGTGTGGTTAGGCCATAGCTTTTAAAAAACTCTTGCGCTGACGGCAGCAGCGCACCGCTCATGCGCTCGTTTTGCAAACGCAAGGTAATGACCACATCCACATCGCGCAAACCCTCTGCCATGTCATGGCATACCCGCACACCTAAGTGACTGAAGTCTTGCGGCACCAGTGTTTTAGGACCCACCACACGCACATCTGGACAACCCAGCGTGGTGAGCGCATGAATGTTGGATCTGGCCACGCGCGAATGCAACACGTCGCCCACAATGGCCACGCTTAAGTTGGTGAAGTCGCCTTTAAAGTGGCGGATGGTATACATATCCAACAACGCTTGCGTGGGGTGTGCGTGGCGCCCATCACCGGCATTCACCACATGCACGTGCGGTGCCACATGCTGCGCAATCAGGTAAGGCGCGCCAGAATCGCCATGACGAACCACAAAAATGTCGGCTGCCATGGCCGCCAAGTTGTCAATGGTGTCTAGCAAGCTCTCGCCCTTGCTGGCTGACGACTTGGCAATATCGAGGTTGATGACATCGGCACTCAAGCGCGTGGCAGCAATGTCAAACGTGGTGCGGGTCCGGGTGGAATTTTCAAAAAACAAATTAAACACACTTTTGCCGCGCAACAAAGGTACTTTCTTTACATCGCGACTGCTCACGCTCACAAAATTAGCAGCGGTATCCAGCATGTGCGTGAGCATATTTTTAGACAGCCCTTCTGTGGACAGCAAGTGTATGAGCTCGCCGTTTGAGTTGAGCTGTGGGTTGCGTTGTATGCGCATGGTGAATATCGCCTTGGTGTTTTTTATATTTTTGTAATGCGCTGTCTGCGCGGTGTCATGCCCTACACGTCTCTCAAGTCCTGCACCGTTTGCACGTCAAATGCGAGCTGTTTGTCGGCTGTCAATGTCAACTCTAGCGACTGCTGTGGCGGCAAATCAGCCAGCCCCGCTACCAAGTCGGCACTGACGGGCAATTGTTTGTAGCCAGGCCGCTCAATTAACACGGCCAACTTCACGCTGTGCGGTCGGCCAAAGTCAAACAGCTCATTGAGCACAGCGCGCAACGTGCGCCCGGTGTACAACACATCGTCAATCAGCCACACGTGGGCACCGTTCACTTCAAACGGCAGCTTGGTCTGTGTATTGGTGGCACTTAGGCCACGCTTGGCAAAGTCATCGCGGTGCATGTTGCTAGAAATAACGCCAATGTCACCATCCAGCCCTAAGTCTTGTTGCAAACGCTGCGCCAACCACACACCGCCTGAGGCCACACCAACCAAACGTATAGCTTGGTCGCTGTTGCTCAATATGCTTTTCATGCCCGCCAACAACACGGTGTACAACGCTTCAGCGTTGAGGTTGTTGACAGCCTGAACGGCTGTACTGGATGCCGATGGTGCCATTGTTTTGGACACTGTGTCAGGGGTGTTGCTCATACCAGTAACTCTTTCAATGAGGCGCATGCAAGCTGGCCAAAAATTGTTCCAAAATGATGCAGGCAGAAGCTGCATCGGCATCAGGCGCACCCAAACTGTGGGCCTCGGTGGTGGAGTAACGTTCGTCTACTTCAAACACTGGCAAATTGAAGCGCCCACCCAGTTGGCGTGCAAATTTTTGTGCCGCTCGGGTGTTGTCATGTGGTGCACCATCTTGGTAATAGGGCACGCCAACCACCAAGGCCTGTGGCGCCCACTCTTTGACACGCAAGGCAATCAGATCCCATCGCGCTTGACCAACAGCCGCCACAGTGGGTAGTGGTGTTGCGCTGGCGGTTATACGGTTGCCACTGGCCATGCCACAGCGCTTTTCGCCGTAATCAAAGCCTAAAAATAATTCCATATGCCCAGCTACTGCCGGATTGGTGGCAGCCAAGCCTGTTGCCATTAGGCATGCCCCACTTGGCTGGACAGCGCACCAAGGTTCAAGCCCAGCAAACCCATGGCTCGGGTGTAGCGCAACTCAGGCGGCGTGTCAAAAATAATGGCGTGATCGGCAGCCACCGTCAGCCATGCATTTTCCGCAATTTCCGACTCAAGTTGACCCTTGCCCCATGTGGAATAGCCCAGCGTCACCAGCACTCTGGAGGGTCCTGCCCCTTCTGACATGGCTTCTAAAACATCTTTGGATGTGGTCATCTCGAGTCTATCCGCATCGGCTTGCACATGTGTTTGTGCGTTATCGCCGTACTCGCCGTACTCATCTGGCTCGTCTTCACTTGCGGCCAGTGCATCGCCAATTTGCTGCGCAAGGTGTGCTGAAAATTTACGGCTGAGATGGTCTGTTAATTCGGCAACTGCTTTGTCGGCCAACTCGGCGTCCGTGTCGCCTTTGCGTTTGGCCTGGATCACAATGGTGGAAGAATACACAGCCTCGCCGCCAAGGCCCATGGGGGCATGCAACACAAAGCCACGCTCGGTTTGTACCGGCCCACCTTGGAATACGGGCGCATTGGCCATATCTGGCCTAGCCAACTTGAGGTCTATTTTGGTGAATAACTCAGCCAGCGGGATGTTGCTGGGCTTGTTGATCACCAGCCCAAGCGCGCCTTTTTCACTGTGCTCACATATATAGACCACACTTTTATTGAATAGCTCATCGTCTAACCCCGGCATGGCGATTAGAAAATGATGGGTAAGGTCAATCACGGCACAATCTTCAGACATACACGTATTTTAAGCGGTGCGGAACCCGCCCTTTTTATAAAGACCCATTCATGCCCCAAACAACCCCTAAAAAATATTCGAAAGGCTTGATGTGGTTCAGGCGCGACCTGCGTTTGGCAGACAACGCCGCACTGTTTCATGCCCTCAAAAACTGCCACCACGTGGTCTGTGTGTTCGTATTTGACACCGACATACTGGACAGTCTGCCCAAGTTTGACCGCCGTGTGGTGTTTATTCATGAGAGCTTGACCGACTTAAACCGACAATTGGCAGCGACCCACCCAGGCGACCCACCCGCGCTTCTGACGCTGCACGGCCCGTCCAACCCCAGTGTGGCCAAGTTGGCCCAAACGCTGGGCGCTCAGGCCGTATTCGCGAACCGCGACGATGAGCCGCAGGCTGTGTTGCGTGATGCCCAAACCTTGGGCGACTTGGCGCATGCCGGCATCATGCTGCACACCTTTAAAGACCAATGTGTGTTTGAGCGCAGCGAGGTGTTAACCCAAGCTGAGCGTCCATTTGGAGTGTTCACGCCCTACAAGAATGCTTGGCTTAAAAAACTAGAGCCTTATTACCTGCAGGCCTACAACACCATGGCTGTAGCCAACGCGTTAATGCCTGCCAGCCAACTGCCTGATGCTGCGCAAGCACATGCGCGCATCACCCCGCTGGCTGAGATGGGTTTTGATTGGATGGATTTACCAGCCCAACACATCACTCCAGGGACCACAGGCGCGCGGGTATTGCTGCAAGACTTTGTGGAGCGGATTGGCAAGTACAAAGACACGCGTGACTTCCCTGCGGTCAAAGGTCCAAGCTATTTGAGCGTGCATTTGCGCTTTGGTACGGTGTCTATTCGTGAAGTGGCGCGCTTGGCTTTTGCCCAGCATGCCAGCGGAGATATTGGCGCCAGCACATGGCTGTCCGAGTTGATTTGGCGCGACTTTTACATGCAAGTCTTACACCACCACCCTCGCGTGGTGGACCACGCATTCAAGCCAGAATACGACGCAATTAAATGGGAAAGTGGTGCTCATGCCAAATCAATGTTCAAGGCGTGGTGCGATGGGCAAACTGGCTACCCTTTGGTAGACGCCGCCATGCACCAGATCAACCAAACCGGCTACATGCACAACCGCTTGCGCATGGTTGTAGCCAGCTTTTTGACCAAAGACTTGGGGTTGGATTGGCGCTGGGGCGAAGCCTATTTTGCCCAACACCTCATAGACTTTGACTTGTCTGCCAACAACGGTGGCTGGCAGTGGGCCAGCTCAAGTGGCTGCGATGCACAGCCTTATTTCCGAATTTTCAATCCGATCACGCAAAGTGAAAAATTTGACAGCCAAGGTAAATTTATTCGCCGTTACTTGCCGCAGCTGGCGGACTTATCTGACAAGGCCATACACGCGCCATGGTTGGCCAACCCCATTGAGTTGCTCAGCGCTGGGGTTCAGCTTGGCGAGACCTACCCCATGCCCATCGTAGACCATGCACAAGCAAGGGCTACCACTTTGGCACGCTATGCAGTGGTTAAGAAAAGTTAACCTGTATGCATGATGACTATATCTGCACCATTTCGAAGTCTTCTTTGCGTGCGCCGCATTCTGGACAAGTCCAGTTCATGGGCACATCGGCCCACTTGGTGCCTGCAACAAGGCCGTCATCAGGAGAGCCATTGGCTTCGTCGTAAATCCAGCCGCAAATTAGGCACATCCAAGTTGTTGTATCGCTCATTGTTTAATCACTGTGTGTTCTAGAATGACTGTATTGTATCGGCGCGTTTCGCGGCGACTTGCGGCCTCAGCTTGAACCCTTTTAAATGGCGCCACGATGACACCTACTGACGACAGCCCACAACAGCCTACAAACACCGGTTTGCGGGCTACGGACAATGCAGCACAAGAGCTGACACTGCCTTGCGTCATGACCTTTAACGCGAATGACCCAAGCGGCGCAGGCGGCTTGTGTGCAGATGTAACAGCCATGAGCTCTGCGTCTGTGCATGTGCTACCAGTTGTTTGTGCCCTGTTGATTCGTGACACCACAGAAATTCAAGACCATGTCGCGTTAGATGATGAGGCTGTTTCGGAACAAGCACGTGTCGCGCTAGAGGACATTGCTGTGGCCGCCTTCAAAGTTGGGTTTTTGGGCAGTCCAGAGGTTGTCAGTGCCGTGGCACAAATTACTAATGACTACGAACACATTCCCGTGGTGTCATACATGCCCAATTTGGCTTGGATGGACGACATTGCGTTGGACAACTACCTGGACGCTTTTGCCGATTTGATGCTGCCGCAAACCACTATTTTGGTGGGCAACTACAGCACCTTGTGCCGCTGGCTGCTGCCAGACTGGAGCGCCAGCAAACAACCAGGTCCTCGCGACGTGGCCAAGGCTGCGACCGAACACGGTGTTGTGTATACGCTGGTAACTGGCATGAATGCACCTGACCAGTTTTTAGAGAACCACCTAGCAACACCTCAAACCATACTGGCTACCGCCAAGTTCGAACGCTTTGAATCGGTTTTTACAGGTGCTGGCGACACACTGTCTGCTGCTTTGTGCGCCCTGATTGCGACTGGCGATGACTTGCAGGCTGCATGTGCAGAAGCCCTGACTTACTTAGACCAAAGCCTAGATGCAGGCTTTGCACCCGGCATGGGCCATGCCTTACCCGACCGCATGTTTTGGGCGCGCGAAGAAGCCAGCGACGACGAGATAGCCGGCGATGATACCGATGGCAATGGCTCATCTGCCCCACCGGGCCTTGGCAGTTTCCCACCCAACACCACCACACATTGATCCCCTTTATTTTTTAGTAACAAGCACACCATGACTGTCAACCTCAACGAGACCTTATTCAACCGCGCCAAAGTCACTATTCCTGGCGGTGTGAACTCCCCTGTGCGCGCCTTCAAAGCCGTTGGCGGCACACCACGGTTTGTCAAACGCGCACAAGGCGCTTACTTTTGGGATGCCAACGACCAACGCTACATCGATTACATAGGTTCTTGGGGCCCCATGATTTTGGGCCACGGCCATCCAGCTATCAAAGAGGCCGTTCATTCTGCTGTTGAGGAGGGCTTGTCCTTTGGCGCACCGACAGAGCGCGAAGTCGAGCTGGCAGAAGAAATAATCAAACTGGTGCCTTCTATAGAGATGGTGCGGTTGGTGAGCTCGGGCACAGAAGCCGGTATGAGTGCCATTCGCTTGGCGCGCGGTGCCACTGGGCGCAGCAAAATTATTAAATTTGAAGGCTGCTACCACGGCCATGCCGATGCATTATTGGTTAAGGCTGGTTCAGGCTTGGCGACTTTTGGCAACCCCACCAGCGCGGGTGTGCCGCCAGAGGTGGTGCAGCACACGCTGGTACTGCCTTTCAACGATACCGAAGCTTTAGAGGTTGCATTTAAAGCGCATGGCAGCGAAGTGGCCTGCTTGATGATGGAGCCTATTGCCGGCAACATGAATTTTGTGCGGGCGACTGTGCCCTTCATGAAGCGCTGTCGTGAGTTGTGCACCGAGTACGGTGTGCTGCTGGCTTTTGACGAGGTGATGTGTGGCTTTCGTGTGGCCTTGGGCAGCGCCCAGAGCCTATACGCACAAGCTATCCCAGGCTTTGAACCAGACATGACGGTGATGGGCAAGGTCATTGGCGGGGGCATGCCACTGGCGGCCTTTGGCGCGAAACGCGAGGTCATGGAGCATTTGGCGCCAATTGGCGGCGTGTACCAAGCCGGCACGTTATCAGGCAACCCTGTAGCCACAGCTTGTGGTTTGGCCACGCTGCGTGAAATTCAACGACCAGGCTTTTTCGAAAACTTGGGCGCGCGCACCGCCAGCTTGGTAAGTGGCATGACAGCCGCAGCCAACAGCGCAGGCATTTCCATGTGTGGCGACAGCCTAGGCGGCATGTTTGGCTATTTCTTCTTGGACAAGTTGCCCAGCAACTACGCCACCGTCATGACCACAGACAGCGCACGCTTTAACAAGTTCTTCCACGGCATGCTCGATGAAGGCGTGTACTTTGCCCCAGCCTTGTTTGAAGCCGGCTTCGTCAGCGGCGCACATACCGAGCAAGACGTTGCTGACACAGTAGCCGCTGCCAAACGCGTGTTTGCCACGCTCTAAGCACTAAGCAATCGCTTGTGTCTGTTCCGCAGCAAAGTCCAAGCCTTGCACAGTGGCAACGCCTAGATCAAGCCCAAGTCAAATTTAGCTTGCAGCTCAAGCAACAGGGCGGCATCTAGGTCTACAACCACGCTGACTTCAAAGCGGCCAAGGCGCTCGCTGCGTTGGTCGTCAATAGACCAACGCGCCAGTCCCTCGCCCGACTCGTCTGGCGAACCACCATGCAACAGCAGCCAGTTCAACAATGTGCTGAGATTGTCTTGCACTGCTGCTTGGTGGGCCATCGCCACGCTGACACAGATGTCTAGCGTGGTGCGACCGTCGTCGCTGGCGACCTGCTCTATGTCCAGCCAGTCCAAGCTGTCATGCTCTGTTGAAGGACCCACTAATGAACCCATGCAAAGACTTTGTGCAGGTCTTTGTGAAGCATCCCTCCCATGCACCAAGTGTTAATGCCTGAAATGACGCACACCCGTGAATACCATTGCCACGCCATGCTCGTTTGCGGCGTCAATGACTTCTTGATCGCGCATTGAACCACCGGGATGAATGACGGCGTTGGCCCCTGCCGCGACCACCACGTCTAGGCCATCGCGGAATGGGAAGAAGGCATCGCTGGCCACCACGGTACCGGCCAAGCTCAGCTTGGCATGCTGGGCCTTGATACTGGCAATGCGCGCTGAGTCCAGTCGACTCATTTGGCCGGCACCCACGCCCATGGTCATGCCGTCTTTACAAAAGACGATGGCATTGGATTTAACGAATTTGGCAACCGTCCATGCAAACAGCAGGTCGGCCATTTGGGCCTCGGTGGGCGCTACCTTGGTCACCACCTTGCAATCAGCCTGGCTGAGCACATGGTTGTCAGAAGTTTGCACCAGCAGGCCAGAGCCAATACGCTTGACATCCATGGCGTTTAAGCCTTTGTCCCAAGCTGAGTCGCCACCTGCAGGCAGTGCGATCTGCAGCACCCGCAGATTGGCTTTGGCTGCCAACACGTCCAACGCTGCGGGCGTATAGCCAGGTGCCATCAGCACTTCTACAAACTGGGTACCAATGGCCTTGGCTGCGGCCTCGTCAACCACACAGTTGAGCGCAATAATGCCGCCAAATGCCGACGTTGGGTCAGTTTGAAAGGCTTTGTGGTAAGCGCTTAGGGCATCGGTTGCGATGGCTACGCCGCATGGGTTGGCATGCTTAACAATGACACAGGCGGGTTGCTCAAAACTCTTAACGCACTCCCACGCAGCGTCGGCGTCGGCAATGTTGTTGTATGAGAGTTCTTTACCTTGCAGTTGCTTGGCTGTTACGAGTGAGCCCGGCGCAGGATGCAAGTCGCGGTAAAAAGCTGCACGTTGGTGCGGGTTCTCGCCGTAGCGCAGGTCTTGCAGCTTGACAAAACGCCCATTGGATTGAGCCGAGAACTCGGCCAGCGTGTTGTCACTCATCTGATAAGCAGACAAGTAGTCGCTGATAGCTGCGTCGTAGTTGCTGATGCGGTTGAACGCGGCAACTGACAACGCAAACTTGGTATCTGTGCTGAGCGCACCGTTTGCTTGAAGCTCAGCAATCACTTGGGGGTACTGGCTTGCGTCAGTAATAACAGCGACGTCTTTCCAGTTTTTAGCGGCACTGCGAACCATGGCTGGCCCGCCAATGTCGATGTTCTCAATAGCGTCTTCTAGCGTGCAGCCGGGCTTGGCCACGGTGGCTTCGAATGGGTACAGATTCACCACCAACAGGTCAATGGTGTCTATGCCGTGGTCTTTCAGCGCTTGCATGTGCGCAGGCATATCTCGCCTGGCCAACAAGCCACCGTGTACGCTGGGATGCAAGGTTTTAACGCGTCCGTCCAGCATTTCTGGAAAACCAGTCATATCAGCCACTTCGGTTACAGCCAAACCCGCATCAGCCAGCAACTTGGCTGTGCCCCCTGTTGAGAGCAAGCCAATCTGTAAGGAGGCCAATGTTTTGGCCAGTTCGACCACGCCGGTTTTGTCGGATACGGAAATCAGTGCGTTCATGATGCCTAGTAATGTAAAAAGGGAAAAAGATAGGAAATGTGAGAAATGGAGGTTGGAAAGTTGACCGACAACCAACGAAGACGCACGCTAAACGGTCAAGCCACATTGAATCAACTTAATCAATCAGCTTGTGCTGCAGCAGTTTTTTTCGCAGCGTGTTGCGGTTAAGCCCCAGCCACTGCGCAGCCAAGGATTGGTTGTTGTTGGTGCGCGTCATGACTTCTTGGAGCAACGGTTTTTCAACCACGTTGATCACCATGTCGTACACCCCACATGGCACGTTGTCGCCCAAATCAGCAAAATAGGCTTGCATGCTGTGACGCACATTGGTCTCTAAATCTGGTCGGCTCATAGTTCTTATTATGTGTTGGAGTGGTTGCCTACATGTGTGCGCATCGCTAATTTATACCGCACAGGCCTGCTGACTGCCGGCCCACATGGCCGGTAACTCAAGCAGTTGGTCGTCGGCCCAAGCTTCAAAGTAGGTTTGTACCGCTTTAATTTGTGCCTCGGCATCTGTAACCAGGTTGATATGACGGCGCAGCAAGTCGCCGCTGGGCAAGCTTTGGGCATACCAGCCCAAGTGCTTGCGCGCCGAGCGCACACCTGTAAATTCGCCATACAACGCGTGGTGCTCGGCCAGGTGTGCCAACATCCACCCACTCAACTCTTGCGGTGTAGGCCCTGCCAACAACTCGCCAGTGGTCATGTAATGGGCTATTTCTCTAAATATCCAAGGCCGCCCTTGGGCAGCACGCCCAACCATCACCGCATCGGCGCCAGTCGCAGCCAACACCGCTTTGGCAGCCTGCGGGGTGTTCACATCGCCATTGGCCACCACAGGAATAGACACTCGAGACTTGATGGTGGCCACAGTTTCATGCTCGGCAAAGCCTTTGTAACCTTGTTCGCGTGTGCGCCCATGAATGGTGAGCATGGCAACGCCCGCATCTTGTGCAGCCAAGGCCAGTGCGAGTGCGTTTTTGCCATGCTGTGCCCACCCAGTGCGCATTTTGAGTGTGACAGGCACGCCTTCAGGCTCGCACGCTTTAACCACAGCCGACACAATTTCAATGGCCAAAGCCTCGTTTTGCATGAGCGCAGAGCCAGCCCATTTGTTGCATACCTTTTTGGCTGGGCAGCCCATATTGATATCAATAATTTGTGCACCGCGGTCCACGTTATACCGCGCCGCGTCTGCCATCATGGCCGCATCTGTACCCGCAATCTGCACGGCTATAGGCGCTGTCTCACCGTCGTGGTCGGCTCGACGTGAGGTTTTAAGGCTGTCCCACAAGTCTCGCCTAGATGTGACCATCTCACTCACTGCATAGCCTGCACCCAAGGCTTTGCACAGCTTGCGAAAAGGCCTGTCTGTAACACCCGCCATGGGAGCCACAAACAAGTTATTTGGGAGTGTGTAAGGACCTAGATTCAAAGCGTAGTTGTTGCCGTGTATGTGCTTGAGCGCCCAAGCAATTGCTTAAAAAATAAGCATCATTGTAGCCTTGCGTGCGTTAGAGCCAAGCCTTGTGTGCAACAAGCTGGGCCTATACTGCGCAGGCAATGAACGAATGGCTGCAATTACTGCTGACTTGGCTAAGCCTGCCCGAGGTGGGACTACCCACCTTGTTTGTCGTGGCGTTTGTGTCTGCCACGCTCTTGCCTATGGGTTCAGAGGCGGCTTTGTTCGCGCTGGTGTCGATCAAGCCAGAATTGTTCTGGCCTGCCATCATCGTGGCGAGTGCTGGCAACACAGCAGGTGGTGCCTTGAGTTGGGCTATGGGTATGGGCCTGCACAAAGCGGTGGATGTCTCACGCGACAAGCGTGGCACAGCACACGTCCCGAGGGCTTACCACAACCGCGCCGGACAGTGGGCGGTTGATTGGCTCAAGCGCTTAGGTCCAAAAGCCTGTTTGCTGAGCTGGTTGCCAGGGGTGGGGGACCCACTGTGCGCGGTAGCAGGCTGGTTGCGGCTGCCGTTTTGGCCTTGCGTGGCCTACATGGCAATTGGCAAACTGGCCCGCTACATCACCTTGACCTATGCATTGGTGTGGGGGTGGCAAATGTGGGGCTAAACGCCTTTTTCAGGTTAAGGGCTGAACAAGAAGTTCATCACGTCACCATCTTTCACCACGTATTCTTTGCCTTCAGCGCGCATTTTTCCGGCGTCTTTGGCACCTTGCTCACCTTTGAACGAGATAAAGTCGCTGAAAGCAATGGTTTGAGCGCGTATGTAGCCCTTTTCAAAGTCGGTATGGATCACCCCTGCGGCTTGAGGGCCAGTATCACCGACGCGTATGGTCCATGCGCGCACCTCTTTCACGCCAGCCGTGAAGTAAGTTTGCAAACCCAGCAGCGCATAGGCTGACCGAATGAGGCGGTTGAGTCCTGGCTCGGCTTGGCCCAACTCTTCCAAAAACATCTGACGGTCTTCGTCGTCCATTTCGCTCATCTCGGCTTCAAGTTTGGCGCAAATAGCCACAACTGGCGCACCTTGTGCCGCGGCGAAGGCGGTTAGCTTGTCCAGCAACGGGTTGTTCTCAAAGCCATCTTCTGCCACGTTGGCAACAAACATGGCGGGTTTGGCCGTGATGAGAAAAAATTGTTTCAGATCGGCCTGCTCCTCTTTGGAGAAGTCGATGGTGCGCACGGGCTTGGTATCGTTCAGCGCAAGCTGACACTTTTCCAAGATGATCAATTGTTTGGCTGCATCTTTGTCGCCAGAGCGGGCAATTTTGCTCACGCGGTGCAGGGCTTTTTCAACCGCCGACAGGTCGGCCAAACACAACTCTGTTTGAATGACCTCAATGTCAGAAATGGGGTCTATTTTGTTAGACACGTGTATGACGTTGTCGTCTTCAAAACACCTCACCACATTGACAATGGCGTCGGTTTCACGAATATGGGCCAAAAATTTGTTGCCCAAGCCCTCACCCGTACTTGCCCCGGCCACCAAACCAGCAATATCGACAAACTCCACAATCGCAGGCACCACGCGATCGGGCTCCACTATGGCTTTCAACTCGTCTAAACGCGTATCAGGCACTTCCACTACGCCCACATTGGGCTCTATGGTGCAAAACGGATAGTTCTCCGCCGCAATGCCTGACTTGGTCAGGGCGTTAAACAATGTACTTTTACCAACGTTGGGCAAGCCAACAATGCCGCATTTCAAACTCATAATGATCCTAAAAAACTAGGGCTTAGTTTAAGCCACTGCGCCACACTCTACCTCTGGTCCACCGTTGCACCAGCACAAGCCACCCCCTCTTACAATGAAGTCATGACATTGCAAGCCGATATTGCCGTGCACGGCAGCGGTATAACCGCTCACACCACTGCGCTGCTGATGGCTGGCTTGGGCCTGCGCGTGCAGGTGACTGCTGTACCTAGCTCCAGCCACACAGCAGCGGTGCGTGATATCCGCGCCTATGCTGTCAATCACGCCTCCAAAGCCACGCTCACTTTGGCTGGGGCGTGGCCTGACGACACACATGCCGATTGGCTCACCCCCGTCCATCAAATGCGGGTTTTTGGTGACACCTCTGGGCAGTTGGACTTCAACAGCCCCGATGGCATGACCAACCTGCCTGTTGCGTGGATGGCAGATGTGCCCGCTTTGGAGAACACTTTGCGGCGGCTTGTAAGTACTCACTCTCGTATTACCCAAGTGGCCGAAGGCGCTGAGCCCGAGGGTACTTTGAACGTGCTGTGCGAAGGCAAGCACAGCGCATGGCGAAGCCGACTGGGTATAGACACCGCCCCTGTTCACTACCCACACCGCGCCTTGGCGGCTCGTTTACGCAGCGCCCAGCCCCACGGTGGCGTGGCACAACAGTGGTTTGACGGCAATACCATTTTGGCGCTACTGCCTGTAGGTGGTGCAGGTGGTTGCGACCTGGCCATGGTCTGGTCCATGCCACAAGCACAATGCGATGAGTGGACAAGAAAGTCTGAAACAGCTGACGGGGTCAGAGAATTGCTACAAGCCATTGGCACAGCCAGCCGGCATGGCTTCAGCCAACTTGAGATACTGAGCGGTCCAGTGGGTTTTGGGCTCACACGGTCGCTGGCCACACAGTGGGTGCTGCCAGGCGTAGCCTTGGTAGGTGACTCAGCCCACACCATTCACCCACTCGCGGGATTGGGCTTGAACATGGGTTTGGCCGACGTGCAGGCGTTGCTAGATGTGGTGGGCGCAAGGCGAAAAGGACAAACGGTGGCAGATATGCGGGTGCTTAGACGCTACCAGCGCAGCCGCGCCGCCAGCACCGCCGATTTGCAATTCGCCACACACACACTGTTCCACTTGTTTACCCAACCTTGGGCTAAGACCCAACCTGTGCAAAGCTTACGCAATTGGGGCATGCTAACTGTTAACGCAGCCAAGCCACTCAAACGCTGGGTTCAGCTTCAAGGCATGGGCAGCACGTATTAATTACTTTTTATTGTTTAACAACGCAACATCTTATGACGTCTATGTTTACTTTGACACGCCACTTGGCCACCTTGACCTTGGCCTGTTTGCTCGCGTTACCGGCCACTGCTCAAGACGTGCCACAAGCCAACACCATACGCACAAACCTCGCAAAGCAGCTGCCTAACTTGCCCGCTATTGACAGCGTGTTGGCCACCCCCATGAAGGGCTTGTTTGAGGTCCGGTTTGGTGGCAGCGACATTTTGTACACCGATGCAGGTGGCAACTATTTGATACAAGGATCGCTGATTGACCTCAAGGCCAAACGCAATTTAACAGAGGAGCGCACCAACGCGCTGTCGGCCATTGCGTTTGACGAGTTGCCTTTGAAAGATGCCTTTGTCATCAAACGTGGAACCGGCAGCAGGAAAATAGCGGTGTTTGAAGACCCCAATTGTGGTTACTGCAAACGTTTTGAACAAGGCTTGGCCACACTTGACAACATCACGGTTTACGTATTTTTGTATCCCATACTAGGCCCTGACTCAGTCAAAAAATCACAAGCCATTTGGTGTGCCAAAAACCCTGGTAAAACCTTTGAAGACTGGATGCTCGACGGCGTTACACCGCCTAACTTGGCCAAGTGCAACACCGACGCGCTCACGCGCAACACTGAATTTGGCAAACGCAACAAAATACAAGGCACACCCGCTATTTTCTTTACCGACGGCACACGCGTACCTGGTGCCATTTCTGCCGACGAGGTGGAGAAGCGCCTAGCAGCCATTCAATAAACAACAGCAAAGCAACCCACCCCATGGCTTCTGTCACCCACACCGTTGGTTTCAGCCAAGTTGAAAACCATTTGTTTGAGGTGCAACTGCGCATCACCAAGCCGGCCAAACAACAACTGCTGAGCTTGCCAGTTTGGATTGCCGGTAGCTACTTGATACGTGAATTTTCCGGCCAGCTACAAGGCCTTGAGGCCTCGCAGGGCCGCATTGCATGCCCTGTTAAGCAACGCAGTAAAAATGAGTGGGTGGTCAGCACCAACGCCAGCACACCGCTGGTGGTACGTTTTGCGGTGTATGCCTTTGATGCCTCTGTGAGAACGGCCTTCCTGGACCAGACCAGGGGCTTTTTTAACCCCACCAGCCTGTGCCTGCGCGTTGCTGGTCAGACCGGAACAACACAGCGCTTGGTCATCACCAAGCCTGCGCAAGCACACTGCTCTACATGGCGAGTTTCTACTGCCTTGAAGCCCGGTGCGGTGGATGCACGCGGCTACGGCAGCTACACCGCAGCCAACTACGACATGTTGGCAGACTCGCCAGTGACGTTGGGTGATTTTTGGCGCGGACAATTTACCCTGCGCGGAGTACCCCACCAGTTTGTAGTCACTGGCATGGGCAGCGCCACGCAAGCTGGCTTTGACCACAAGCGGCTCATGGCTGACACCAAACGTATTTGCGAAACAGAAATGGCTTTGTGGCATGGCGCCAGTGCCAAAGCCACGCCACTGCCATTTGACCGCTATGTGTTTATGTTGCATGCCAGCGGTAACGGTTACGGTGGGCTAGAGCACCAATTCAGCACCGCACTTATTTGCCCGCGAGCGCACCTGCCGCAGCTAGACACCGCCAACCCAACTGCGATGTCGCCTGGGTCGCCCATTTCAGCCAGCGATGGCTACACGCAGCTGTTGGGGCTGATCAGCCACGAGTATTTCCATACGTGGAACGTGAAGCGCATGCGCCCAAGCGAGTTGGCCACCATCCATTACGACAGCGAAAACTACACCGAATTGCTATGGTTCTTTGAGGGCTTTACCAGCTACTATGACGACCTTATCCTTCAGCGGGCTGGCATTATTTCACGTGACACCTACTTGGAGTTGATCGCTAAAACCATGAACCAAGTGGCGCAAACGCCAGGTCGCTTGGTACAAAGCGTGGCACAGGCCAGTTTTGATGCCTGGGTCAAGTACTACCGTATCAACGAAAACACACCCAACGCCACCGTCAGCTACTACACCAAGGGCTCATTGGTTGCGCTGTGCTTGGACCTGAGTTTGCGAAGCGCATCTGACTCTCACACCACGCTAGACGACCTCATGCGCAGTTTATGGGTCATCACCACTGGTGGACCCATGCGTGAACGTGATATCACTGCTGCGCTGGTGCAACTGGGCTATCCGGATATAGCCAAACAGCTGCAAGCGTGGGTACACAGCACCAGCGCTTTACCAGTCGCCTCGCTGTTGAGCGCGTTTGGCGTCAAGCAACACCGCACAACGCCTACCACAGCGCAATACCTTGGCATGCGTGTTGCCCAGACCAACGGCCTGCGCATCAGCCATGTGCAGCGCGGCAGCGCTGCTGAAACAGCCGGTTTTGCCAGCGGCGACGAGTGGTTGGCTGTAACGGTGGGTGGGCAGTCTTGGCGAGTCATGTCTCTTGACGAGGTAACGACGTGGCTGGCGCAGAGCGCTGAGGTGCAAGCCTTGGTCAACCGTGACGGGCAAATCATCACACTGGACTTGCACATGCCCGTCACACCCGCTGCACAGTTGCATACACTTCACACGGTTGATGCCACGCTGCTGAAGCATTGGTTGCACTAAAAATTGTGCGCCACAGCGGCTGACGCTACCACTGCTTGCTTTGATCAAACAGTCGGCTTGTACAAACACCAAACGCCGGCAGTCAAGACTCATGTGTCATCGCTTGTCGATGACGCGCTTGGCTTTGCCCATGCTACGCTCGACACCACCACAGGGCTGCAACACCACAGTGATGCTGCTGCCTACAAACGTTTTTACATCCTGCGCCAGCGCGGCGGCGCCAGCCAAGGCATCCTGGCTGTTGTGTGATTGATTGGGTGCAACCTCTACATGGACAGATAAGCAATCCAAATGGCCTTCTTTGGTGAGCACGCACTGGTAGTGCGGCGCCAGCATGGCTTGTTTAAGAATCAACTCCTCGATTTGCGTAGGAAATACGTTGACCCCCCTCACAATCATCATGTCGTCGCTGCGCCCCGTTATTTTCTCCATACGACGCATTGGCCGTGATGTTCCCGGCAATAAACGCGTGAGGTCACGCGTGCGGTAGCGAATAATGGGCAGCGCCTCTTTGGTCAAGCTGGTAAAAACCAGCTCTCCCATGTCGCCGTCAGCAACAAGCTCACCTGTGTCGGGATTGATAACTTCTGGGAAAAAGTGATCTTCCCAAATAGTGGGGCCGTCTTTGCCTTCAATACACTCGCTGGCTACGCCAGGCCCCATGACTTCTGACAGGCCGTAAATATCCACCGCATCCATGCCCATGCGCTGCTCAATGGCCAAACGCATGTCGTTGGTCCAAGGCTCTGCACCAAACACACCTACACGCAATGAGCTGCTGCGCGGGTCAATGCCTTGACGTTCAAACTCGTCGGCGATAGCCAGCATGTAACTGGGCGTGACCATAATGATGTCTGGCTTGAAGTCTTGAATGAGTTGCACTTGACGCTCGGTTTGTCCGCCACCAAACGGCACCACAGTTAAACCCAAGCGCTCAGCGCCGTAATGTGCGCCCAAACCGCCCGTGAACAAACCGTAGCCATAGCTCACATGCACCATGTCACCGCGCCTAGCGCCACCAGCTCGCAAACTGCGGGCCACCAAGGTGGCCCATGTGTCGATATCGTTTTGTGTATAGCCCACCACTGTGGGTTTGCCCGTCGTACCGCTTGAGGCGTGTATGCGCACCACTTGCTCACGCGGTACAGCGAACATGCCAAAGGGGTAGTTATCGCGTAAGTCAGCTTTCGTGGTGAAAGGAAACTTAGACAAGTCTGCCAAGCTACGGCAATCGTTGGGGTGGATACCCGCCGCATCAAACTTGGCTTTGTACACCGGCGAATTGGCATAGGCATGGGCCAGGCTTGCCCGCAGGCGTTTGAGCTGCAACGCGCGCAACTCATCAACGCTGGCGGTTTCAATGGCATCTAAAGGTAGGTTGCTAACTGTCATGGTGCTTGGAGGTAAAAACGTAAAAAGGGGCTTAAACGGGCAATACCGTGCCTTTTATAGCCGTTGACTTGCCCCTGAACAAAGCAATGGTCGCGCCCTCTTGGTTGCTAACGCGTATGTCATACACACCCGCTCGCCCGCGCACGAGTTGCTCAGTCGCCTGAGCTGTCAGCACATCACCCAACACAGAAGCTTCTAAAAATTCAATCGAGCAGCCAGATGCCACACTGGCTTGGTTGCGGCTGTTACAAGCGAAGGCGAAGGCTGAGTCAGCCAGCGTGAAAATAAAGCCGCCATGACACAAGCCCAAACCGTTCACATGGTTAGATGTCACGGTCATTTGCAGTTGCGCCTCACCCGGGGCGCAATGCATCAACGACATGCCCATGGTTATTCGGCTGGCTACATCGGCCTCAAACATGTGCGCACAAGCGCTTTGGGCCAGCGCCAATGCTTCAGCGGTGTGTGCAGTCATAGCGCTTAAGTCCCTTTAAAATTGGGTGGGCGTTTTTCTAAAAACGCTTGCACACCTTCTAAGTAGTCGTGGCTTGAGCCCAACGCTGATTGCGTGTCTCGCTCGACGTTCAGTTGCTCGTCCAAAGTGTTGGTCGCGCTGGCACGCAGCAAGTGTCGCGTGGCCAACAAGGCTTTGGTGGGCATGGTTGCCAGCTTATTGGCCAGCGCCATGGCTGCAGTTTGCAAGGCGCCGCTGTTGTCACCGGCGGTGTCCACCACATCCCAAATCAGGCCCCATTCTTTAGCTTGCGCGGCACCCAGCTTGTCACCTGTCAGCGCCAGCCCCATGGCACGTGCCAGACCCAAGCGCTCTGTCAGCAGCCATGAACCACCCGCATCAGGCACCAGTCCAATCTTGCTAAATGCTTGAATGAAACTGGCGTTAGAGGCGGCCAGCACCATGTCGCACGCCATCGCAAACGAGGCGCCAGCGCCAGCAGCCACACCGTTGACAGCAGCAACAGTCGGCATGGGGTGGGCTTGCAATTTGCGCACCGTTGGGTTGAAACACTGGTCTATTACAGGACCCGGGTCGGCCCGCTTGACCATGTCTGGTCCAGGCGTAAAGTCAAAGTCTGACAAATCAGCACCCGCACAAAACCCACGGCCTGCGCCTGTAATAACGGTGCATCGAACCCCAGGGGTTTGGGCGGCTTGATCCAGTGCGGACCACAAGTCGGCGTGCATCTGGCGGTTAAAGCTGTTGAGCGCTTGCGGGCGGTTTAGGGTTATGAGGGCAACTGCGCCGTCGATATGGCACAGCACACTGGGCTCGGTTGACGTGTTGGATGCGTTGTCTAAAGGGTTGTCTGCTGATGTCACTTGCGTCACCTTAATTTTGTTAGCGTATCGCTTTTGAATGTAGCATTAACCAACCGGTCGGTCGGTTAATTTATACCCTCGTTTACCCTTATTGGGTACAAGCTTCTTGGGTCGCATACACTCAAGATCAAGCCGTAACACACACCTACTTTGAGAACATACCCCATGAGTGACGCACTAGTTCTGACAGACACACAAGGCCGCGCGGCCATCATTACCTTGAATCGCCCCAAGCAACTCAATGCCTTGAATGACGCACTGATGGACGAGTTGGGCGCTGCTCTCACGGCCTTTGACAACGATGACAGCATTGGCTGCATCATCATTACGGGCAGCGAAAAGGCATTTGCCGCTGGTGCCGACATTGGCGCAATGGCCAGTTACACCTTCGCCGATGTGTACAAAGGTGATTACATCACGCGCAACTGGGAAACCATTCGGCGAATTCGCAAACCCGTCATTGCTGCAGTCTCAGGCTTTGCCTTGGGCGGCGGCTGCGAGTTGGCCATGATGTGCGACTTCATCATTGCGTCAGACACCGCCAAGTTTGGTCAACCCGAAATCAAGTTAGGTGTTATTCCTGGTGCAGGCGGCACACAACGTTTGCCTCGCGCCGTTGGTAAATCCAAGGCCATGGACATGGCACTGACCGGACGGATGATGGACGCCGTTGAAGCCGAGCGCGCTGGACTGGTTAGCCGCGTGGTCGCTGCAGACAAACTCATGGAAGAAGCGCTGGGCGCAGCCCTGATGATCGGTGGCTACTCCATGCCCAGCGTTATGGCCGCTAAAGAATCGGTTAACCAAGCCTTTGAAGGGTCGTTGGCAGACGGCGTGCACTTTGAGCGTCGCCTGTTCCATGCTCTGTTCGCCACAGACGACCAAAAAGAAGGCATGGATGCCTTCGTGAACAAGCGCAAGCCCAACTTTACGCACCAATAAACAAACGCTGTCACAGCGCGTGGCTGAGACATTTTTTGCAAAGCTGCAAACAAGTTACAAAGATTGGCTATAATTTAAGGCTTGGTGATGTAGCTCAGCTGGTTAGAGCACAGCATTCATAATGCTGGGGTCGGTGGTTCAAGTCCACCTATCACCACCACATATTTAAAAAAGCCGTTGCCTCTCACGAGTCAACGGTTTTTTTATGACTCTCCCCCAACTGGTCCTTGGCTATCGGTGGCAGATTCAACATGGCGACATGATGTGACAGATGCGCTGCAATCTGACAGCGTGGGCTTAAGGACACATCAGCTGTATCAGATGTCTCCGGTATCAAACAGGCTATAATCTCAGACTTTGCTGGATATTGTGAATACAGCTTGTACGCGGTACAAGGTGCATTGACGGATACAGCGAAATTTTCGAGTTACCGCTGGCATATTAGCAGACTGCATGAAAGCAAACTGCCCATAACAGGGGCAGCCCCGTCGTGCAGCTGGCCCAGCGAGGTGCGGCGCAAGCTGTTAACGTTTTTAGGAGTGTCCACAATGGCACGCGTATGTGAAGTTACGGGCAAAAAGCCCATGTCGGGAAACAACGTTTCCCACGCCAACAACAGAACCAAGCGTCGTTTTCTGCCTAACCTGCAGTACCGTCGTTTTTGGGTTGAGAGCGAGAACCGTTGGATTCGCTTGCGCGTATCGAGCGCTGCATTGCGTTTGATTGACAAAAACGGTATTGATTCCGTGCTGGCCGATTTGCGCGCCCGCGGCCAAGCTTAATAGGTAGGAGAACCGAACATGGCAACCAAAGGCACTCGCGAAAAAATCAAGCTGGAATCCACTGCTGGAACCGGCCATTTTTACACCACGACCAAAAACAAAAAGACCACACCTGGGAAAATGGAGATCATGAAGTTTGATCCCAAAGTTCGCAAACACGTGGCTTACAAAGAGATCAAGCTGAAGTAATTCAGTTAGTCTTTTGCTTAAAGAACCGCTTTGGCTTATGCCCTAGCGGTTTTTTTACGCCGTGTATATCTTGCTTCACGCTTGAACTTTCATCTATTTGTAACAGCTGTAGCGCCTAGCACCAACAGCTCACTGCATGACGAATCAACAACCCAAAAAAAAGCCACCCTAAGGTGGCTTTTTTTGGATTGAGAGAGTGCGTTCTTTAAAAGGCTTGGGGGGTATTTAAGAGGCTTTTACTGAACGCAGTTTGACAGAGAACTCATGCAGCGCAGCAATGCCACTGGCTTCTGCTTTGACACACCAAGCCTGCAAATCTGCGGCCAATTGATCACGTGTCGATGTGGTACTACTCCAGACTTGGCGAAGCTCTTCACGCATCGCGGTCATGGTATCCAGTACAGGGTGGGCTGCACGCGCTTCAGCCAAATGCGGCTTAACGTCTGCAGGCACTTTGTCATCATCACGGTGCAACCAACGCTTGGCGGCAGCCAAATGAACCCAGTCATGTCCTTTTAATTTAGCAGTTGCCAACTCAGTGCTCGCGGCGCTGCGCAAAGCTTTGGCAAAGTTAGCCATCACTTCGTAACGGTTTGCAATCACAGCTTCAAGGGTCAACGCATCAGCAACAGGCTTCACATCGCCCAACACCAGTTGTGGCGGTACCTTGCGAACCTTGGCCCAGCCCACCATCTCCATGGCGCGTATGTATGCCCACCCTAAATCGAACTCGTAGGGCTTGACAGAAAACTTGGCAGACGTGGGGTAGGTGTGGTGGTTGTTGTGCAGCTCTTCGCCACCCACAATAATGCCCCATGGCGATACATTGGTGCTAGAGTCTACGGCCTCGAAGTTGCGGTAACCCCAGTAATGGCCAATACCGTTGATCACACCGGCCGCCCAAATTGGTATCCAAGCCATCTGTATGGCCCAAATGGTCAGGCCCAACACGCCAAACAATGACACGTTGATGATGAGCATTAAAGCCACACCTGAGGCGCTGAAACGGCGGTAGACATTGCGGTCAATCCAGTCATCGGGGGTGCCATGACTGAACTTTTCAATGGTAGCGGCCACTTTGGCTTCAGCACGGTAGAGCTCAGAACCACGGAATAAAACTGTGCCAATACCGCGTGTGACCGGGCTGTGTGGGTCCTCGTGTGTTTCACACTTGGCGTGGTGCTTGCGGTGTATAGCGACCCACTCACGCGTCACCATGCCGGTCGTTAGCCACAGCCAAAACCGGAAGAAGTGCGATGGAATGGCGTGCAAATCCATGGAACGGTGAGCCTGATGGCGGTGCAAGTAAATGGTGACACCCGCGATGGTCAAATGTGTGACCACCAAGGTGTAGATAACCAATTGCCAAGCACTTGCGTGTAGTAAGCCGTAAGTTAACCAGTCAAGTGCGATATTCAGCATATAGGAATCCCTATTCAAAGATATGTTGAGCACCTAATGTTGCCAACGCGTTGCGCGGTTGACTTACCAGCAGGGAGCTGCCGGATCCTAGGTGCTATGTATACATTTTAAAGGAGTTTGCGGTGTTCCACCAAATACACCTCAACTCAGTAAGGCGCTGAGTGCGCTGGCACAAATACAAGTCAAACCTTCTGCGCGTCAAAGCGGCTTGATTGCTCTGCGCGCACCGTTAGGAAATCAGTCTAGATGCTTGCGGGTCCAAATCGCTGCAAAAAAGCCGTCAGTCGCATGCACGTGCGGCCACAAGCGCAAGAAATCACCGTGGCACATGCCTGCTGCAACGGCGTCAACGTCTTCACCGTCTTCTTTTGACAACACATTGACCAGCAATTGGGCCACTGGCACCACTTCAAAGTCGTCGTTGGCAGCAGTAAAAGCCTGCGCCACATCTTCGTTTTCTGCTTGCAGCAAGCTGCAGGTGGCATACACCAGACGCCCACCTGGCTTCACCATTTTTGCAGCGCTGTCTAAAATGGCTTTTTGAAGCAGTACCAACTCATCGAGTTCTTGCGGCTTGATACGCCATTTGAGGTCTGGGTTGCGCCGCAATGTACCAGTACCGGAACAAGGTGCGTCAACCAGCACACGGTCCATTTTGAAGGTCAAGCGTTTCACACGTTCGTCACGCTCGTTGCTGATAGCAGCAGTTTGCACGTTGCTCAAACCACTGCGGGCCAAACGTGGCTTGAGGGCCTCTAGCCTGTGTGCCGATGTGTCGAATGCATACAGGCGCCCAGTGGACCGCATGTCTGCGCCAATGGCCAAGGTTTTTCCACCAGCGCCCGCACAGAAATCTGTCACCATTTCTCCGCGCTTGGCGCCCACCAGAGACGCAAGCAGCTGAGAGCCTTCGTCTTGCACCTCGAACTTTCCCGCTTCAAAACCAGCGAACTTCAGCAGCGACGGGTTGCCCTCTACGCGCAAGCCCATGGGTGAGTATGGCGTGAGCGCGCTGCGCATTGACTTGGCCTGCAAGGCTTTTTGTACCGACTCCCGCTTGGCCTTCAAGGCATTCACGCGTATGTCTAAAGTTGCCGGTGTGTTCAATGCATCGGCCAGGGCCATGAATGCGTCGCCCACTTGGGCTTTGAGAGGGTCAACCATCCACTGTGGCAAATTGTGCACATGCATGTCTAAAAAATCATCGTCACTGGTTGCATCACAGATTGCAAGCCACGCCGCTTCTGGCTGTGTCAACGAAGAGGCAATGAATTCACGGGAACCATGAAAGCCCAAAATAGCCAGCTTGCGTTCTCTGGCACCAGGACCAGATCGGGCAAGGTATTCAAAGCGCGCTTTGAAGCGAACCACCTTGTAGGCCGTCTCGGAAATAGTCGTCCGTTCGCGTGGCCCTAAGGCGCGGTTATCTCGAAAGTACTTGGCCACCGTCGCATCTGCGGGATGGGAAAAGGTCAACACGCGGGCAATAAGTGTGGCGGCGTGGTCAATAAGGGCGTTTGGGTGCATACCGCTATTGTCCCATGCGGGATAATCAATGCTTATGTCAGAAATAGCCAAACAAGTTCGTCGCAGGCGCACATTCGCCATCATTTCCCACCCAGACGCGGGTAAAACCACGTTGACCGAAAAACTACTGTTGTTTTCTGGCGCTATCAACATCGCTGGAAGTGTCAAAGCCCGCAAAGCAGTGCGTCACGCCACCAGCGACTGGATGGAAATTGAAAAACAGCGTGGTATCTCAGTTGCCAGCTCGGTGATGCAAATGGAGTACCGCGATTGCGTGATTAACCTGCTGGACACCCCTGGTCACCAAGACTTCTCTGAAGACACTTACCGTGTGCTCACGGCGGTTGACGCCGCACTCATGGTCATTGATGCAGCCAACGGCGTAGAACCGCAAACCCGACGCCTGTTGCAAGTGTGCCGAGCACGCAACACGCCTATTTTGACGTTCGTCAACAAAATGGACCGCGAAGTTCAAGGCCCGCTGGATGTCATGGACGAAGTCGAACGCGAACTGGGTATGACGGTTGTTCCCTTCACTTGGCCAGTTGGTATGGGCAAACGTTTCCATGGCGTTTACGACAGACGCACAGACCAAATGCGTGTGTTCAGCGGGGGTAATGACAAGCGAGGCGGCGACGAAGAAGTGCTCTCAGGCTTGAACAATGCCGAGGCTTTAAAACGCTTTGGTGCTGAATTTGAAGATGCCAAAGGCGAGCTGGAATTGATCAACGGCGCCAGCCCAGAGTTCGATCTGAAGGCATTTTTAGCCGGAGAGCAAACGCCCATGCTGTTTGGTTCAGCGGTGAACAACTTTGGGGTCCGTGAAGTGTTAGACGCCTTGGTAGATCTGGCGCCTGCGCCTGAAAAACGCACCACATTGCAGCGCACTGTCGAGCCTACAGAGTCGAAATTCACTGGTGTGGTGTTCAAAATTCAAGCCAATATGGACCCTGCACACCGAGACCGCATTGCCTTTGTACGTGTGGCCAGTGGTCACTTTGTGCGCGGCATGAAGCTCAAAGTCGTCCGCTCTGGCAAAGAACTGCGCCCCAGCACCGTGGTGAGCTTTTTGAGCCAACGCCGCGAATTGCTAGAAGAAGCCTATGCTGGCGACATCATTGGTATACCTAACCACGGCGTGTTGCAATTGGGCGACACCTTAACGGAGGGCGAAACCCTGCAGTTCACAGGCTTGCCATTCTTCGCGCCCGAAATGATCCGCACTGTTGAAGTGGCTGACCCGCTGCGCACCAAACAATTGCGTGCTGGCCTGACGCAATTGGGAGAAGAAGGTGCCATTCAAGTCTTCCGTCCAGTCGCAGGCACCGTGCTGCTGTTGGGTGCTGTTGGCCAGTTGCAGTTTGAAGTCGTGGCCCACCGCTTACAAACCGAGTACGGCGTTAAAGCGCGTATTGGTAACAGCAGTTACTCCCTAGCCCGCTGGGTAACGTGTTCTCCAGAAGAAGGTGGTGAGACTGAGCTCAAACGCTTCATGGCTGCCAATGCCCATCGGATAGCACTTGATGCTGTAGATGCACCCACTTTGCTGGTAGATCACAGCGCGACACTGCGCGCCGTTGAAGCCAATTGGCCTAAGATTAAATTCCACACCATGCGCGAGCATGCCGGATTGGTATTTCAAAAGAGCATGTGAGACTTGCGACACCCCAGTGCTCGAGCGGCGCATTCGTTACTGTGAAACCTTCGCCTGCAGCCACTGCGCAATCGCCTGCGGATACAGCAGGTGCTCTTGGGTCAGCACGCGTGCGGCCAAGCCAGCCGCATCGTCGCCAGCCAATACAGGCACAACAGCTTGCGCCACTATCTCACCATGATCTAACGCAGCGGTGACGTGATGCACAGTGGCACCAGCAAACTTGCAACCCATATCAATGGCACGCTGGTGGGTGTTCAAACCAGCAAACGCTGGCAACAAACTGGGGTGTATGTTGAGCAGCCGCCCCGCATAATGCGACACAAACGCTGGTGAAAGAATACGCATGAAACCTGCCAGCACAATCAGCGCAGGCACCTGATTGGGGCCTTGCACATCTTGCTGGTCAATCAAACGCATCAAGGCCAGGTCGAAGGACAGCCTGTCGGTGAAGTCACGGTGTGACAGCACATGGGTTGCAACACCTGCCTCTTGCGCACATACCAAACCGCCAGCCTCTCGCTGGTTTGACACCACAGCAGCCACAGCAGCACCATAGCGTGTGTGCCAGTGGTCGCGTTTGGCCGTTTTCAAAATGGCTCGCATATTGGAACCACCACCAGAGATCAAGATGATGATGCGCCGATTAGGGCCATTTGTAGATGCGCGGGAGTATGTCATAGCAGCCAATTTCAGACGATTACAGACGATGTGCGCAACGGCGTTGGGGTTTAAGTTGCGGTGCAGGTCTTGTCATGTAGGTGTGTATTGTGCCTTCAGGCAGCATGACACGATCAGGTACGAGCTCAATCCCAACCACCGACACATCACCAGACAACTCCAGTTGAACTTCAAACGCAACATAAGGGCAATATGAGGCAAAATATTAGCAGGCTCTTATATTTAAGGATCCAGCATGCGTTTTATTCACACCATCTCAGGCTTGTGTCTGTGCGCCACACTTGCCTCCTTTCATGCCATTGCCCAGCCTTCGGATGCAACTGAGACCATGGCCGACTATTTGGCGTTTGCCGACTACGGCGGCGGCACGATCTTCCCTGAGCAAATGCCGAAAGACCAATACGCCAAAACATTTGTAATCGATGCGAGAGACGCACAGCAATTTGCCACTGCCCACATTGATAACGCACACAACATTGAGTGGCGAGAGGTGTTGGCCAAACGCGAACACATTCCAAAAGATCGAATGGTTTTAATTTACTGCAACACAGGCTCACTGTCGGCACAGGCTGGCTTTGCGCTGCGAGTGGCAGGCTGGAGCAATGTGCGCATCTTGCAAGGTGGCTACCAAGAGTGGCTGGCCAAAGGCGGCATGCAAGCCAATGAACGCGCTGCTGGCACACAGCGTGCACATTAAACGTGACCGCAACTGGCATGAGGGTTAAACCATGCACATACCGTAGGCTTGTCGCAACTCGGACAGGCTAAAAGTGCACGGTCGTGCTAAAACAGTAAATTATTGTTTTATAACCATCAACACCGCTTGGAGACAGACACATGGACTTAGCCTTTACACCCGAAGAACAAGCCTTTAGGCTCGAGGTGAGCACTTGGGTGAAAGCCAATTTACCAAAACGAACAGCCGCAAAAGTACACAGCGCGCAACGCCTAACGCGCGCTGACATGCAGGAATGGGCACAAATTTTAGGTAAAAAAGGCTGGCTAGGCTACGGCTGGGCCAAACAATTTGGCGGCCCGGGCTGGGACTCTGTTCAAAAACACCTGTTCGAAGAAGAATGCGCCATGGCTGGCGCCCCGCGCATTGTGCCGTTTGGCCCAGTCATGGTCGCCCCAGTCATCATGGCATTCGGCTCAGAAGAGCAACAACAACGCTTTCTGCCCGGCATTGCCAGCGGCGATGTGTGGTGGAGCCAAGGCTACAGCGAACCGGGTGCTGGTTCTGACTTGGCCTCTGTAAAAACCACCGCGCAACTCGAGGGTGACCACTACATCGTCAATGGCCAAAAAACGTGGACCACCTTGGGGCAATTTGGTGATTGGATTTTTTGCTTGGTTCGCACCGACAACACTGGCAAGCCACAAGCCGGCATCAGCTTTTTACTCATAGACATGAAGTCGCCAGGCCTTACTGTGCGCCCCATCAAGCTGCTAGACGGCGAGTGTGAGGTCAACGAGGTATGGTTTGACAATGTCAAAGTACCTGCCAACAACCTCGTGGGCGAAGAAAACAAGGGCTGGGGTTACGCCAAATTCTTGCTGGCACATGAGCGCGCCAATATCGCCGATGTCAACCGCGCCAAACGCGAGCTAGAGCGCCTAAAACGCGTTGCAAAAGCTGAAGGTGTGTACGATGACCACCGCTTTAGAGACCAAATAGCCCTGCTAGAAGTCGATATCGTCGCGCTTGAAATGATGGTGCTGCGTGTGTTGTCTGCTGAGACATCAGGCAAGAGCTCTTTGGACATTGCTGGCTTGCTAAAAATTCGCGGAAGCGAAATTCAACAACGCTACAGCGAACTCATGATGCTGGCCGCTGGCCCATCGTCGCTGCCCTTCATTATGGAGGCCATGGACGCGGGGTGGCAAGGCGATGCCGCGCTGGGCTTGACTCAGTTTCCTGGCGGCGACGCATCCAATGCGCCGCTCGCATCCACTTACTTCAACATGCGAAAAACCACCATATACGGTGGCAGCAACGAAGTTCAACGAAATATTATTGCTCAAACCGTTCTCGGTTGAAGCACTCAGGAGTACACCACAATGGATTTCAATTTTTCTGATGAACAAGTACAACTTGGCGACGCCGTAGGCCGCTGGGCTGACAAGGCATATACCTTTGACAGACGCACACGAACAGCTCAGGCTGGCGGTTTTTCAAAAGTTGCATACCAAGAAATGGCTGAATTAGGCTTGGCAGGCTTGATGACCAATGCCGACTTTGACGGCATGGACATGGGCCCCACTGAAGCAATGGTCGCGCTTGAAAAGTTAGGCTCCGCTTTGGTCTTAGAGCCCATTGCTCACACTTGGATTGCCAGCGTGTTGCTAGACACCTTCGCCCCAGCGGCGCTGAAGGCAGCATGGTTGCCACAACTGGCCAGCGGTGAGGTCTTTATGGCTTTGGCTACGCAAGAAAAGCGCGCGCGCTATCGGCTAGACGTTTGCGCCGCTACCGCCACGCCATTAGGCGACGGGCACGCTATTACAGGCAGCAAGCACGTGGTGGCAGGCGCAAGCTACGCTAGCGCGCTGCTGGTCAACGCAAGCATTGATGGCGTACAAGCCTTGTTTCTAGTTGCATCTGATGCACAAGGCCTGCGCGTTGAGGGTTACGCCACACAAGACGGCGGCAGCGCTGGCGAGGTTTACCTGGACAACACACCCGCCACATTGGTGAGCACTGACGGCTTAGCGGCCATGCAACTGGCACGTGACATGGGCATTGCCTGCTTGTGCGCTGAAGGCGTTGGAGTCATGGAAAAAACATTGACCATGACCACGGATTACATGAACACACGCAAACAGTTTGGTGTTGAGATTGCTAAATTTCAGGCACTTCGCCACCGCGTAGCCGATGTCAAAATGCAACTAGAACTGGCGCGCTCGATGAGCTACTACGCGACGCTCAAACTAGGCGCGCCCGCCGCAGAGCGCAGCCAAGCCATGTCGCGCGCCAAAGTGCAACTCGGCAACAGCATGAGATTTGTAGGCCAAGAATGTATACAGCTTCACGGCGGCATTGGGGTAACAGATGAGTACGCAGTGAGCCATTACTTCAAGCGCTTGACACAAATGGAAATGAGCTGCGGCGACACCATGCACCACGTTGGCGAGGTCAGTGCACGCATGCAGGACAGCGCCGGCGTATTCGCTTAAGGCTAGCCACCAAGCAAGCCTACAGCAGGGCTGGGATAACGCAGCTTCATGCGAAGCTCGCGTTTTAACCTGCTGTTATTGAGCCGCCTTGACTCTTGCATAAAGCTCAGCTGCATAGGGCTGAGCTCGCGTGCGGCCTGTTCGAGGGTGACACGCGCAGGTTTGGTCAGCCCATACAGCGTCGCAGCCAAGTCCATGTAATCACCCATTTTGAGCGCACTGTCGTCGTTCACATTGATGACGCGGTAGTTTGCCCTGCCCCACAATGCCAGGCGACATGCGCGCGCTAAATCGTCAGCATGAATATGGTTGGTGAACACGTCGTCGTCCCTGTCTAAAACTGGTGTACCCCGTTCAAGCCTAGCTCTGGGCGTGCCACCTGCGCGGTCTGGTGCGTAAATGCCTGGAATGCGCAACACCGTTGTTGGCACACCAAATGCGCGGCCATATGCACGCACCGCCTGCTCAGCCGAAACACGCCGTTGTGCGCGAGGGCTTTGGGCATTGGTTGGGCGCAACTCATCAACCCACGCGCCGCCACAGTCGCCGTAAACGCCGGATGTCGATCCGTAGACCAATTGACGCACAACGCCCCGCTTGGCAAGTGCCTGTAAGAACGACCATATGCGAGTATCCGTCGTCCCCCCACTGCCTAGCGGTGGGGCCAAATACAGCACACGGCTGGCCACACCCGCCAATCTAACAAGACTGTACGGGTCGTCTAAATTGCCGTACAGAGGCTTTACGCCTAGATTGCGCAGGACTTGCGCTCGCGCGGGTGTTGAAGTGAGCGCCAACAATGTCGGCGCATGCGTACTAGGCCATAACGTGGCCACGCGCTGGCCCACATCGCCGCATCCAACGACAAGTAAACGCGTCCGCCTGAAGCGAGCAGGCAATGCGCCCAAACCACTCATAAACACCGCCTTTTTGTTTTTGCGACAATCAACACTTACATGACATTTTTAATACACCAGTATGACATTCAACATTACCGTAGAGCCCAGTGCCCGCACATTCACCACAGACAGCGGCGAGGCTATTTTGGCAGGCGCTATTCGCCAAGGCGTGTCCATGCCATATGGCTGTAAAGACGGTGCATGTGGCTCATGCAAATGTAAAAAACTGAGCGGTAGCGTCATGCATGGCGACCACCAAAGCAAGGCCTTAAGTGCGCAAGAGGAAGCCGATGGGTTTATTTTGACCTGCTGCGCAGTTGCCCAATCCGATGTGGTGCTGGAGTCCAAGCAGGTCACGGCTGCAGATGCCTTACCCATTAAAAGAATGCCTGTTCGCGTGACCTCGCTGACCAAGGTCAACGACGACGTGGCCTTGTTGCGCTTACAGCTACCGGCCAACGACACCTTCAAATACCACGCAGGTCAATATATAGAGTTCTTACTGCGTGAAGGCGACAGGCGCAGCTACTCTATGGCCAATGCACCGCACACGCAGACCGACTCGCCTGGCTTGGATTTGCACATCCGCCACATGCCAGGTGGTAAGTTCACAGACCATGTATTTGGTGTCATGAAAGACAAAGACATATTGCGTGTTGAAGGGCCATTTGGCAGTTTCTACCTGCGTGAGGACAGCGACAAGCCCATGGTGTTTGTGGCATCCGGCACCGGTTTTGCACCCATTAAAGCGCTGCTAGAAGACATGGCTTACAAAGGCATCACTCGCCCCACCACGGTTTACTGGGGCGGGCGTCAACCCAGCGACTTGTACCTTCACGACTGGATGCAAGCTCAAGCAGATGCCAGCAGCCACATCACTTATGTACCCGTGGTGTCAAACGCCACGCCAACTGACCACTGGACGGGACGCACCGGATTCGTTCACCAAGCGGTGTTGGACGACTTTGCAGATTTAAGCCTCCACCACATTTACGCCTGTGGGGCACCTGTTGTGGTTGAATCCGCTCAACGAGACTTTGTGCAACTGAGGGGCTTACCCAGCGATGCGTTTTTTGCTGACTCATTTACCAGCGAAGCAGACAAGGCCAGAAGCCCGCTGTAGTCACCCCTAACCCGCGCCCCAACGCGGGCTTACTCCGCTAGCAAGTATTTGATATCTTGGGTCAGCGACTCTACCGGTGTGCCATAACGGCTGTACAAGCGAATGGCCCCTTTGGTATCAAAAATATAGCTCCCGGCCGAATGATCCATGGTGTAGCTGGTGGCCGTGGGGCCGTCAACTTTTTTAAAGTACGTCTTGAAGTCTTTGGCAACTTGCTCGAGCTCCCCGGGGTCTGCATACAAAGCCAAGAAGCTGGGGTCAAAGTTAGCCATGTATTCACGCATGATGTTAGGCGTGTCGCGCTCCGGGTCTACAGTCACAAACAACCCTTGCAGCTTGTCACCATCGCTGCCCAACTCGCCCTTGACTTGCGCCAACTCTGTCATCGTAGTTGGGCAGACATCAGGACACTGGGCGAAGCCAAAAAACAGCACCACCACTTGGCCTTTGAAATCGGCCAGTGTGCGACGCTGGCCAGTGTGATCGGTTAAATCAAAGCTTGTTGCGTACGAGGCACCCGTGATATCAACGCCAGTAAAAGCAGGGCCATCGGTGCTGCATCCCGCCAACAATAAACCAGCAACCACAACAGCGCCAGCTGATAATCGACGTACAGCTACAAGACAGTTATTCATAAGGGGGGGGCTTTTAGCACGTAGTGGTCAACAAGCAATGCGGCAAACAACACCGCCAAATGAATCAAAGAAAATTTGAATGTTTTACGCGCCAGTTCATCTGAATAGTTGCGCATAAGTGCGATGGCGTAGGCCGTAAAGCCAATGGATAAAAACAGGGCAGTCAACGCATAAATCCAACTGCTCATACCCACCATAAATGGCAGCATACAAGCCGCGCCCAACACCAGTGTGTACAACAGTATTTGCAAACGGGTGAACTCTGAACCGTGCGTTACTGGGAGCATGGGCAAACCGCTTTTGCGGTAGTCTTCGACACGGTACAGCGCCAAGGCCCAAAAATGTGGCGGTGTCCACAAAAAGATAATCAAAAACAAAATGGCCGCTTCATGGCCAACAGTGCCTGTCATAGCGGCCCATCCAAGCACTGGAGGCATGGCACCAGAGGCACCGCCAATGACAATGTTCTGCGGCGTAAGTGGTTTGAGTATGACGGTATAAACAACGGCATAGCCCACAAAGGTGGCAAATGTTAGCCACATGGTCAGTGGATTGACCGTGAGGTACAACAAGGCGGAGCCGACTGAACACAACACGGCAGAGAATGTCAGAGTTTGTTTGTTGCTCAACTCGCCTTTGGCCGTAGGCCGCCAGCTGGTTCTGTTCATCTTCGCGTCAATTGAACTTTCAACCACGCAGTTGAATGCCGCAGCCGCGCCCGCCACCAACCAAATACCCAGGCACGCTAACAACATCAACACAGCCTGCTCAGGTGTCGGCAGCTGGGGTACGGCCAACACCATGCCTATGAGTGCGCAAAACACAATCAACTGGATCACACGCGGCTTCATGAGCGCGTAAAACTGTTGCCATTTTGGGGGCAGCTTTAGTTTGGGCTGCTGTAGGATGGCATCTGTCATGCGACTGACCTTTGGCTGCTGGTTGTAGCGACTTTTGAAACAGCAGGTGTAACTGTTTGGTCCTCTACAGCGCGTGCACGCTTGTCAAACACCACGCGGGCAAGCAAACCTGTGAACACAATCACCATGGCTGCTGCGCCGCCCGTGTGTGCCACAGCAGCCACCAATGGCCAGCCCAACACAACGTTAGACAAGCCGGTCACCAACTGCCAAGCCGACACACACCACACGACATTGCCAGTGACGCGCCACGCAGGCATGGCTCGCAAACGCCAGCCTAGCAACACCATCGCCAACAACAACACATACGCCGTTAAACGGTGAACGTAATGGATGGCGGTAAGTGCTGAGAAAGCTATGGCAGAACCATCAGACGATACGCCCAAAGCACGCCATACCTCGAAACCGCCAGCAAAATCCATAGGAGGCCACCACTGGCCTTGACACTTGGGAAAGTCTTGGCACGCCAACACAGCGTAATTGGTGCTGACCCATGCGCCTAGCGCAATTTGCAACCACAGCAACGCATATATAGCCACAACCCAACGCAATGTCGTTGAAGAGAACGGCGGCTTTTGCGAGTTGCTGGAGTCGGTATAGGCTACATGTTGTATCTGGAGCAGCGCGAGCAACACCATGCCACCCAACAAATGCAAGCTCACAATGGCTGGAAACAACTTCATGGTGACAGTCAGTGCGCCAAACGCACCCTGCAAACAGACCCATGCCAATGTGAACGTTGCCCACCACGGAGACAATGCGGTACGCACCATGCCTGATTGCTGTTGCCGCCTACGCCCAGTCCATGCCAGCACGGTAGACACCACGATAAGCGCCCCAATACCGGATGCCAAGTAGCGGTGCACCATTTCAATCCAGGCTTTGCCTGTGGTCACAGGCCCAGTGGGCATGGCCGTTTGTGCCACATCTATGTGGTTGGACGCACCTATGGGTGATGCAAAACCGTAACAACCCGGCCAATCTGGACAACCCAAGCCAGAGTCTGTCAGGCGGGTGAACGCGCCAAACAAGACCAAATCGAACGTTAGAAACAAGGTCATCGTTGCCAGCAATGCCAAACGCTTGTGCGAGCCACCGCCACGCGCGCGCAACCAAACCCAGGACAGCGGCACGGCAGCTATCAGAGCACCCACTATGAGCAGATGCACAAGCGGGGAGAAATTGTAAAGGTCAACGGTATCGGTCATACAATAAATTGCTTAAAAAGCGTAAAACTTAGCGGATGCGGCCTTCGCGATCCCAAGAATTTGAGGCGCGCAACAACCGCACCAAATCACCGCGCGCTTGTTTGGCGTCTAAGTTTGCTGGGAAGCGCATCATCCAGTTGCCCAAGGGGTCCACCACATACAAATGGTCTTCTATGTTGTGACCAGGCGCAGGTTGCAACCAACGGCGCAGCTCGGTGTTGTCCATGGAGAAAACCGCTGCCTCAGAAATAGCCAGCTGGAGGGGCGCTGCAATTGGCTGGGTGTCTGTGCGAAGCCAAATCCATTCAAGCCGTGTTTTCTCTCTCCCCATGGATTCACGCAGTTGGCGCTGTAAGTACAAATTGTCTTCGCAGGGCGCTTGACAGTCTGAAGCGGAAACACTCACCAAAAGCCACTGGTCTTTCAAGTCTGGCAAAAACACGCTGCTACCGTCGGTGCGCAAAACAGTGACCTCTGGCAACGGCTGCTGTGGATTGATGAGCTCACCGTAGTTGCGTCTGCCTTCTGGGCGCACAACGTAGTACATCAAATAGGAAGCCACCACAGGGGATGCGCAGACCAACAACAACAACAGCATTTTTAGGCGACCGTATGTGGTTTTTAAAGGCTTGACTGCCTTGTTGTCCATATCGTAAACAGTCATAGACAGTGGTTGATCGTTGTTAGGGGTGGGCTTGTTTGACACGTCTTGGGGCAATCCATTGAAACCAAATATAAAGAAACGCCACCAATAGCGCCAGCGCAAACCACTGCACGGCATAGCCATAGTGGGTGTGTAATTTGGCGTCTACCGCTGGCCACTGTCTTAGAAGTCCGTCGCTGGCCGTAGCGCCTGCAAAGCCATCTGTCGCACTTATTTCATCTAACGCAGCCACACTTAAAAGTCCAATGGGTGAGCCGATTTCATCGGCAAATTCGGACCAATTAAGATTTTGCCGTATCTGCGTCAGCTGGGTATTGTCCCAACTGTAAAGCTGTGAAGGTGGCGGGGCTAAGCGCCCCAATACAGTCACGGTCGCGTTCGACGTTCGCACATCAGGAACTTGCTCTCGCTGCATGAAATCGCGCTGTACCCAACCGCGCTGCACCACCACAACTTCACCGTTGTTCAGGCGAAGCGGGGTTATGACGTAGAACCCAGGTTTTGAATTCATTTGCCGGTTGTCTAAAAAAACCACGTGTGCCTGCAACCAAGTGCCCTGCAACCTTATGAGCCTATGCAAAGCTGTATCCGCCACGGCTTGACTTGTCTGCAAACTTGACCAGTCTGTACCAGACAGTTCAGGCATAGCACCTTGAGTCTGAATGCTGGTGACCCACGCTTGTTTTTGAGCCGCACGGTTGAGCTGCCACACGCCTAGATTCAGCGCCAGGACAAAACTCAATAATGCGGCCAACGCAACGATCCAAAACCGTAGGCGACTACTCACTACAAACACCTGTGAACTGGGTAGATAATAGGTTCATGACTTGGATAATATCAATTGGCTTTTTGGCCATCATTGGCAGCTTGGTAGCAGCCCTCATCATCATGATGCGCCGCGGGGAGGGTCAGCAATTTGACGATCAAGGCAAGCCCGTTGGTGAACGCGGCAAACCCCGAGGAAACATGGCTACTGCCCTGGCATTTCGAATTGGGTTTTCCGTTGCGCTGTTTGCACTGGTTCTGGTCGCGTACAACCTGGGTTGGATACAGCCTACTGGCATAGCTTCAGGACGTTAAGTCTGTCGGGTGGTTGATGACACAATCGCAACTGATTGACAAAACACATACCATCGCAATTAGAAAAGGCGCCTCTGGCGCCCTTTCTTGCATCGGCTTATGCGCTTAGAGCCAATACACCAAAATGTACAAGCCAAGCCATACGACGTCAACAAAGTGCCAGTACCAAGCGGCACCCTCGAAACCGAAATGGCTGTCTTTGGTGAAATGACCTTTTTGCAGTCGTAACGTAATAAACAACAACATCAACATGCCGATAAACACGTGAAAGCCATGAAAACCTGTGAGCATGTAAAAGGTTGAGCCATAGACACCAGAAGTCATCTTCAAATTGAGGTCGGTATACAGGTGGTAATACTCATAGCCCTGCACACACAAAAACACGACGCCTAACAGCACAGTCATCCACATGAAAGCAATGGTTTTGCTGCGGTTACCAAGGATCAATGCGTGGTGAGCAATGGTGAGTGTCACACCGGATGTCAGTAACAGGCCTGTGTTGATGGTTGGCAACCAAAAAGGACCCACTGTTTGAAATGGCTCGACAATCCCAGCTGGCGATGCGGTTGCACCAACAGCGGAGGTTGGCCACACGGCTTGAAAGTCAGGCCAAATTAAGGCATTTTCAATGCTGCCCAACGCCGGCACGGAGTGCATGCGAGCCCACCACAACGCCGTGAAGAAAGCGCCAAAAAACATGACTTCAGAAAAGATAAACCAACTCATGCTCCAACGGTAGGACAAGTCAATTTTGTAGCCATACATGCCAGCTTCGCTCTCGGCAATGGAGTCCTTGAACCACAGGTACAACGTGAACAGCCACCACACCATACCAACTGCCAAGGCGTAGGCACCCCACTGGTGCCCGTTGATCCATTGCGACGCGCCCACAATAACGAACAACAACCCAAGAGATGCCATAACCGGGTGGCTGGATGGACCTGGTACGAAATAATACGGTGTAGAACCGTTAGATGCTGCCGACATGCTTACTCCTGAAGAAATTTCTATGCTAGTTAACTAGCTATTTTATAAGGTTGTTCACCCGATTTTTTTATACATGTGCCACCGCCCAATTCGCCAGCAGCATCAAGCCACCAACGAACATAAAGGTAAGCACTATTCCAACCAACACCAAATGCAGTGGGTTGAGCTTACTGACATCACTTTCATAATCCGTATGGCGTCTAACACCTAAAAAAGCCCATAACACTGCGATTACTGTGGCGCCCCATGAGCCTTTTCGCTTGTGTAATGTGGTAACTTGGCTGTCCTTGCCAACAGACTCCTTGGTCAAGAAGCCTTCTCGGTCAACAGTTTGACATGGCCCGTTGCCGCTGTTTCAGCATCAGTCTGTGGCACCTGTGGCGTTTTACCGCCTACTTCAAAGAACGTGTAAGACAGAGTGATGTTGGTAACATCTTTCGGGATTTTAGGATCAATCACGAACACCACAGGCCATTCTTTTTTCTCAGAAGGTGCGAGTGTGTACTGGCTAAAACAAAAACATTCGAGTTTGTTGAAGTACATGGCAGACACTTTGGGAGCGTAGCTTGGAATAGCTTGCGCTGCCATTGTGCGAGGCTGAATGTTTTGAAACTTGTACAACACAGTTGCCATTTCGCCAGGGTGAACCTGCATCGAACTGACCGCAGGCTCAAAGTCCCACAAACCCCGCGTGTTGGTGTCAAACACCACGGTGATGGTACGCGACTCATCAACTTGGGTGTTTTTGGGCAATGTCTTGATAGCGCCTGGTATGTTGCGGTCGCCTAAGGCCAATATATTGATGCCAGTGACATCACAAATAGCCTTGTACAACGGCACCAAGCCATAGCCAAACGCAAACATACTGAGGGCAATGACGGCCAACTTGCCAACCATTGTGCGATTTTGCTTGCCTCTAGATAAGCGTTTATTCAACATGCAGTATCAGGCTCCGAAATAGATGAACTTAACCATGAACCCCACCATAAAAACCAGAGCCACGCTACCCAAGATCAGGCCTAGGCGACGGTTGTTTTGCTTTTGTACAGGTGTGGTCATGGATTGTTACCAGTGCGTTTAAGCAACAATTCTGGTTGCAGTTGCGTCTAGCTTAGGTGGTGTCTCAAAGGTGTGGAATGGTGCAGGTGAAGGAACTTCCCACTCCAATCCCTCGGCACCGTCCCATGGCTTTTGCGATGCTTTTTCGCCCTTGCCCATCATGGTTGGCAGCACCACGAAGACAAAGAAGTAGACCTGCGCCAAACCGAATGCCAATGAACCAATAGAAGCTATTGCATTGAAATCAGCAAACTGCATAGGGTAATCTGCGTAGCGACGCGGCATACCGGCCAACCCCAGGAAGTGCATTGGGAAGAAGGTGATGTTGAAAGAGATCAATGACCACCAGAAGTGAATTTTGCCGCGGGTCTCGTTGTACATGACACCCGTCCATTTTGGCGACCAGTAGTAGTAACCAGCAAACAACGCATACAAAGAACCTGCCACCAACACGTAGTGGAAGTGAGCTACCACATAGTACGTGTCTTGCACCTGAATATCAAACGGTGCCAACGCCAGAATCAAGCCAGTAAAGCCACCCATGGTAAACACAAAGATAAACCCAACCGCAAACAACATGGGCGTCTCAAATGTCATTGAGCCCTTCCACATGGTGGCGATCCAGTTGAAAATCTTTACGCCTGTTGGCACTGCAATCAGCATGGTCGAGTACATGAAGAACAACTGACCAGTGACTGGCATACCTGTTGTGAACATGTGGTGGGCCCATACCACGAACGACAAAATAGCAATGGAGCCAGTGGCGTACACCATGGAGGCGTAGCCGAAAAGTTTTTTGCGGGCAAATGCCGGGATGATTTGGCTGATGATGCCGAAGGCTGGCAAAATCATGATGTACACCTCAGGGTGTCCGAAAAACCAGAAAATATGCTGGTACATCACAGGGTCACCACCACCAGCAGGATTGAAAAAACTGGTGCCAAAATGGCGATCGGTCAGGGTCATGGTGATGGCGCCGGCCAACACGGGCATCACAGCAATCAAGAGGTAAGCTGTAATCAACCATGTCCAGCAGAACATGGGCATCTTCATCAAGGTCATGCCAGGGGCACGCATGTTCAAAATAGTCACAATGATATTGATGGAGCCCATGATGGACGACGCACCCAAAATGTGCAGGGCAAAGATTGCCGCGTCCATTGACGGGCCCATCTGCAGTGTCAAAGGCGCGTACATGGTCCACCCTGCGGCAGGCGCGCCGCCAGGCATGAAGAAGGATCCCACCAATGTCAGTGCGGCAGGAATCATCAGCCAAAAGCTGAAATTGTTCATTCTGGCAAAGGCCATGTCGGATGCGCCAATTTGTAACGGCACCATCCAATTTGCAAACCCAACAAAGGCTGGCATGATGGCACCGAACACCATGATCAAGCCGTGCATGGTGGTGAGCTGGTTGAACAGCTCAGGGTTGACGAGTTGCAAGCCGGGTTGGTACAGCTCGGCACGAATGCCCATCGCCAACACACCGCCGACCATCAGCATTGCGAAACTAAAAAGCAGGTACAGGGTACCAATGTCTTTGTGATTGGTTGCAAACACCCAACGGCGCCAGCCTACAGGGGCGTGGTGGTCGTCGTGTGCATGTGTATCGTGAGGATCTAGTACTGCGCTCATTGCTTCATCCTTGCTGTCTTAAGCTATCTAATTGGGTTTATTGGTTGCGTGCAGCTTGCACTTCGGCTGGCTGTATCAAGTCGCCAGACTGGTTGGACCAGCTGTTCTTGGCATAGGTAATCACGGCTGCAATTTCGGTATCACTCAACTGCTTCCATGCGGGCATGGCACCATTTCCACGTCCATTTAACAGCGTTGAAATCACTTCGGTGTGATCGCTGTTCAACACAACCGCAGATCCGTCAAGCGCTTTGATAGCACCTGCACCTTTGCCTGTGGCTTGGTGGCATGCAACGCAATTGGTGCCGTAGACCTGCTTGCCGCGGGACACCAAGGCACCCAGCTCCCACACTTTGCTCGGATCTTCGGCCAAGGCAAGCATGGCTTTTTGTTGGCCCTCTACCCAAGCGGTGTATTCAACAGCACTGACAACCTTGACGTTGATGGGCATGTAAGCGTGCTCTTTGCCACACAGTTCGGTACATTGACCGTAAAACATGCCTTCTTTTTCAGCTCGGAACCACGTGTCACGCACAAAACCTGGTATCGCATCTTGCTTCACACCAAAGGCGGGAACCATCCACGAGTGAATAACATCGTTAGCCGTGGTGATAATCCTGACTTTTTGACCTATGGGCACAACCAATGGGTTGTCAACTTTGAGCAAGTAATCGTCGGGAGCATTTTCAACGTTGCCAGAATTAGACATGGCGCGGTGGCTTGCATCAATGGCCGATAAAAAGCTGATGCCCTCACCTTCACCGTTGATGTAGTCGTAACCCCATTTCCACTGCATACCAGTTGCTTTTACCGTTAGGTCGGCGTTGGTTGTGTCCTTCATGGCAACCAACACTTTGGTTGCGGGCAATGCCATGCCAATGACAATCAAGAAAGGGATAATTGTCCAACCCAATTCAACCCAAATAGGCTCTGAAATGACTTGCGCCTTGTGGCCTACAGAGCGACGATGTTTCAAGATGGAGTAGAACATCACGCCAAATACGGCCAAGAAAATAACCGTACAAATAATCAGCATGAACCAGTGCAACCACCGTTGTTCGGCTGCAATTTGAGTCACTGCGGGATGCAAATTCAGTTGGTTGACGGCTGGACCGCCAGGCAAGTCGTTGACAGCATGCACTGCAGTTGCAACAAAGGCGGCCACCGCTGCTGTCATGCGTGCAGCAAGTGCCAGCGGTCTGTTGGGTACATTGCCCTGAGTCATTGTTGTGCTCACTATTTAATCGCCTCAAATATAAGTCTTGATTTATATCAAGCTTGAATTACACCAAATTTCAAACTGTTTCAAACGCTGAACCGCAAAAAACATATTCGCTATAGGCATTTACATGCCCCGCAGCGCCAGACGCATTTCTTGGGCCACAAACGGTCGCCACTCTGCACGCACATGACGGCCAAAACACAAGCGCATATCTCTGGCTGTCAGCTCAATCAAGTTGGACTTGTCCTCCAATGGCTCTACGCGAACAGAGGCACGAGGAAACCGCATTTGTTCGAGCTTGCCAGCTGTCTCTACTTGAACAACCAACCAATCACCGTCAAGAATTGCGCTTTCGCCGTCCGTAGCGTGCCTGGCGTAAACCACAAATGAAATGGCCAACACAAGCACTTCTATGACTGCAAACGGCAGTACCAACACAGCACCTTGGAACCAAAAGAACATAGCCACCGCAAACGACACCGCGCTCAGCATGACAAACACTTGCAGCAACTGGGCTGGCTTGATTGAACAATTGCGCTTGAACGTCCAACCAATATGCCCGTCCACTGGACGCGCAAAACGAAATGACCGAGAAGACGAAGGTTGCATCTATTAACCTCAACAAGTGGGCTATGCGTCTTTAATACAGAGAACACAAGCTCGGTGAATGGGACTCATTAAGAGCTTTCCCATTTTCCAACAACATTCGATTGTAGCGTGGTGTAAACCCTATTAGACCCTTCGATCAGGAGAAAACCGAACCAACCGGTCACAACAGACAGTGCCGGCCCCGGCCTTACACTTTTGACTTACGCAACATGTGTTGCATATCTTCCAAGGACACATAGGTCTGAGGGGACATTTTGGCTTTGGGCTCGGGGCGAAGCGCATGACCATAAATGATTTCAATACTCAGTGTGAAATTGCCTTGGTCATCACGTGGCAAGTGTGCTTGCAGGGCCGCAAGCAGTTGGGCATTCCAGCCACGACCCTTGCAATGTGGCGTGCGAGCCACACTCAAATTGCGTCCACACTCGCGCAAGTCAGCCACCAACTTGTCTAGGCTGGTGTAAGTGATCGTAAGCGTTTCCATATCCATGACCGGCTCGGCAAAGCCACATTGAACCAGCATGTCGCCCCAGTCATGCATGTCGGTGAACAGATGCGTTGGTTGCGTCCAACCCATTTGTGCGTATACATGGCGCAGCTCGCGCAGGGTATCTGGGCCCAGGGCCGAAAACATCAGCATGCCGTTCACACGCAGCATGCCCAACCACTGCTGCAACAACATCACAGGTTGTGCTTGTAGGTGCAGCACCATATTGGCCCACACCATGTCAAGCGGCTGGTCTGTAGCTTGCCACTGCACATCTGAGCCGCGCAGCTTGGTCCACGCTGCTTGAAGCCAAGAGGCTTGTGGCTGTGTGGCTTCAACACTTCCGCTCAAATAGGTTTGAACATTGTTGCGCCCATTTGCCTCAGCCAACAAGCCTTTGAGCGCAACGTGTGAACGCATGCCACCCCAGCGCGGCAACCAATGTGCCCAACGCTGAGGTGGCTGCGTCATCCACCTCAAGCGTGAATGCATGCGCTGTGCAATCTCTTCATTGAGCCAAGGCGAAGCCTCACGTTGCAACCCTATGCAGCGCGCAGCAGCAAGCGGGTCTAGGCTGGGATTTGTGGCATCAGACATGTCGGTTTTATACGCAAGGGTAAAGCCATCCCGTCACCGAGGTGGCATAAAAGAGAATACGTCAGTATATTGGTGACATGGTCAGCTTCACGCTCACATGGTCTTCACTCACAAGCGCAGGGTGGCCCAGCACTTGTCAAATTTGCGGCCTGTGGTTTCGCAGCAGCGGCAACAATCGGGCGTGGTGCAACGACTGCCAACAAAACTGCGCACCTCAACTGGCCCGCTGCGTGCATTGCGCGCTGCCAGCGCCTCATGAACCACATGAACCACATGAGGAAGATGCAGCCTTCAAGACAAGCAGCCCCTATGACAAGGCCTCAGCCCATTGGCGCTGCGGCGCATGTGCGTCGCACCCCAACCCTTGGCAATGGGCCAGCGCAGCCGTCTCATATACTTACCCATGGGCTGACATGATTGCCCGGCTCAAATACCAGCAAGACAGCGCCTTGGCCAAACCGCTGGCGCACCTCATGGTGCAAGACCGCCTATGCCGCGACACGCTGGCGTGCGCAGATGTGTGGTTGGGGGTGCCGATAACGCACCGAAAACTTGGCCTACGGGGTTTCAACCAAACCGACTTGTTGCTCGACCACATTGCAGGCGCGTTGGCGCATTGCAAAGCGGCTGGTAACTGGGCGACAACCAGACCACTGGTGCAACGACGAGACCACGGCCCCAGCCAACAAGGTTTAGGTCGACAGCAACGCCTGCGTAACTTAAAAGGTGCCTTTTCGCTGACACCTGCTGGCGTGCAGGCCACCGCTGGACGCCACGTGGTGTTGGTGGACGACGTGTACACCACTGGCGCAACACTCACCGCACTGGCGAGCGCTGTGCAACAAGCACAACCAGCCAGCGTGCATGTGTGTGTTGTAGCGCGCACGCCTCAAAACGGAGCTCGCGACCATTAAAGAATGGCCTGCAGACATAATGCAAGTTGCCACATTCAACCGTTTACACATGCAACATATTGTCCTAGTTCACCCTGAAATTCCACCCAACACGGGCAATGCCATTCGGCTGTGCGCCAACACTGGTTGGCAGTTGCATTTAATTGAACCACTGGGATTTTCTATGGACGACAAGCAACTGCGACGCGCAGGGCTTGATTACCACGAGTACGCCAATGTGCTGCGCCACGTGAGTTGGGACGCTTTTTTGGACACACAGCACATAACTGCCGACCAGTGCTTTGCACTGACCACCAAAGGCCAGCGGTCTGTGTTTGATGCGGCTTTTAAGCCGGACGTTTACTTGGTGTTTGGATCAGAAACACAAGGGTTGCCGCCTGCCATTCGAGCCCAAATACCACAAGACCAATGGCTCAGGCTGCCCATGTGCGATGGGCAACGCAGTCTGAACTTATCCAATGCAGTCGCTGTTGTAGGCTACGAAGCTTGGCGTCAAAATGGGTTCATGGGGGCTATATGACTGGCGCAACGCCTCCACCCATCAAGCCAGCGTCAACGCCGCAGCGTCAACCACTTGCGCCCAGCATCCGGGCGACTTGGCTTGGTAGGCTCAGAGCGGGCGATATAGACACCATCAACCAGCTGTTCATTGGCTTGACGATCGGTCACGGTGCCATGTTCGGCTGGTTGCATTGGTTGGGGCCGGGGTTGAACCCGGTCGGTATCTACTCAAATGCCATATTGGTCGCATTTTTATTGTTGGTTTTGGGGGCCAACCGCCAACAACGCTTAAGCCGTGAAACAAGCACTTGGCTGTTAATCGGCAGTGGCTATATCAATATCACCATCATCGTGGTCACCCATGGCGGTGTGTGGTCACCTGTGCTGGCTTGGTACATGGTGCTGCCCGTGCCGGCGCTGTTTATTTTAGGCCTTAGGCCCATGGTGGCCGTGGTTGCAGGGGCAGCAGCCACTGTGCTGGCCATCACCCTGGCGCAAAGCCACAACCTGCTGCCTGAATTCCAGCAGGCAAACAGCCCTTTGGCGTGGGCTTTTATGGTGTTTGCGGTTTTGGGACTCAGCGTGTCCATATTACCGGTCTTGTATCACTTTATGCACAACGCGATGGTCAGCGGTTTGAACGAAAAAAACCTAGAACTTCAGCGCATACGCGACCAACTCATGACAGAGCAACTGCAAAAAGATAACTTTTTAGCCTCTGTCAGTCACGAGCTGCGCACACCGATGAATGCCATCATCGGTTTTCTGCAAGCCATTGAGCAACGCCCCACTGGCGATGCCCAAACGCAAGAAATGCACGGCCACATGAACCATTCGGCCAAACACTTGATGACCGTCATCAACGACCTGCTGGACTTGTCACAAATGCGCGCAGGCAAGCTCAACATAGAGCCGCGCCAAGTTGACCTGCCCAAACTGGTTTCTGACATCAGCCACACCTTTAAACCGCAATTAGATGAGCGCGGCATTCAGTTGCGCGTCAAGATTGACAACAACGTTTCACAGTGGGTGATGCTGGACAGTGACCGCTTGTCCCAAGTTCTTATCAACTTGTTAGGTAACGCGGCCAAATTCACCACCCACGGCTGGGTCAGTATTTATGTCAGTCAAGCTGGCTTGGGTGTGGTGCGTTTTGAAGTAAGCGACACTGGCAAAGGCATTGCAGCACACCACCTAAGCCGTGTTTTTGACCAATACTCTGACATCACCAACAGCACACGACGCACTTATGGTGGCACCGGCTTGGGTTTGTCCATTTGCCGCCAATTGGTAGAGATGCAAGGAGGCGACATTGGTGTGCTCAGCCAACTGGGGCAAGGCGCTACGTTTTGGTTTGAGCTGCCGCTTGAAGCCTGCGAGCCGCTGGCGCAACCCAATACTGGCTCACACGATACGCCAGCCTTAGATGAGATCCATGCGCGTGCGCGGGTGCTGGTTGTAGACGACAGTGTTATCAACCGATTGGTGGCTAAAAAACTGCTGCTGATTGACTTACCACATTTGCAAATTACAGAGGCCGACAGCGCACAGGCGGCCCTAGATGCGCTGGCCAGTCAGCGTTTTGATTTGATTTTGATGGATGTGGTGATGCCAGACAAAGACGGCATAGAAGCCACCGCCCACATCCGTACCACCGATCAAAAAATCACTATTATTGGGCTCACAGCCGATGTCACCAACGACGTTAAGACCCGCTGCTTAGACGCGGGAATGAACGACGTGATAACCAAGCCCTTTGAACGGCATGTGCTGGTGAACCGCGTCAAGCTAGGCATTGCATCCAGCTATGCCGATTAACGAGAAACCAAGCGTCTAAGGGTAGCGCCTCACCACAGATTCAGCCACGCACGCAGGCTTGTCACTGCCCTCTAGCTCCACACTGACCCGCCAAGTCAACTGAACGCCTTCACCCGCAATAAACTCACAAGACAGCAGATGCAGATGCGCACGCACTTGGCTGTCCACAGGTACTGGCGACATAAAGCGCACACGGTTCAAGCCATAGTTCACGCCCAGAGAGCTTGCACGTATGTCGAAGGTGGTGTCAAAGAACTTGGGCAACAGCGACAGGGTCAAAAAACCATGCGCCACAGTTGTGCCAAAAGGCCCCTGTGCAGCACGCTCAGGATCTGTGTGAATCCACTGGTGGTCGCCGGTGGCATGCGCAAAGGCATTGATCATGGCTTGGTCAATGCAAACCCAATCGCTGACCGCCACGTCTTGCCCGACGCAAGCTGCCAATTCGTCAAGTGTGTCAAATCGTCGCATTATTTATCTCCTGTTGTAAGTCATAACCACCGCCACTCGGCCACCAGCTTGAGGCCAGTCAGCAACATGCCCACTTCTATCAAACGGTAAAACACTGCAGGCTGAATACGGTGTGCGATACGCACCCCCGCCCACACCCCTAGTGGCGCCAAAGGCAGCAGTACCAGTGAGGTGCTGATATTGCCCCAGCTGAACAAACCCAAGTAGCTATAAGGCAGCCATTTACTCAAATTAATTACAAAGAAAAATACCGCCATGGTGGCAGTGAACTGCACAGGCGGTAGACGCAAACCCATGACATAGGCATTGATGGGTGGGCCGCCCGCGTGTGCCACAAAACTGGTGAAGCCCGACACCACCGCCAACACTGCGCCAGCTGCTTGTGGCAAAGGTTGTTGGCTGGTAGCGCAACGTTGTGAGTACAACCGAAGCGCCAAAAACAGCAAGGTCAACACGCCCACGATCACCGACACGGCGGGTGGCGACAGGTGCTTGAACGTGAGCGTACCTACCACGGTACCCATTAAGCCCAAAGGGATCAACCGCTTAAGGAGTGACCATTGAAAGTGCTTTCGAAAGGCCGTTATGCCCAACACATCCATAAGCAACAAAATAGGCATAAAGATCGCCGCGGCCTGAGGCACTGCCACTGCCAATGCCATGATGGGCACAGCCAAACTGCCAAAACCCGACCCAAAACCACTTTTACTCAAGCCCATTAACAACACCGCAGGAACGGCGGCGGCATAGAACAATGGCTCGGTAATCACACCCGTTCAATCACCAATGCAATGCCTTGACCCACGCCAATACACATGGTGCACAAGGCGAAACGCCCGCCTGTTCTGTGCAGCTGGTACATGGCCGTGGTAACCAAACGTGCGCCGCTGGCACCAAGCGGATGGCCCAGTGCAATTGCCCCGCCGTTGGGATTAACACGCGGGTCGTTATCTGCCAGCCCCAGGTCGCGCAGCACCGCCAAACCTTGTGCAGCAAACGCCTCGTTGAGCTCTATCACATCCATGTCTGCCAAACCTAATTTGGCCAACGTAAGTACTTTACGCACCGCAGGCGATGGGCCCATACCCATGATGCGGGGCGCCACGCCAACTGTGGCCATGGCTACCACACGCGCCTTGGGCACGAGGCCAAAGGCCTTGGCTTGTGCACCGCTGGCCAACAACAAGGCGCAGGCACCATCGTTGACACCACTGGCATTGCCGGCAGTGACTGTGCCGCCATCAAAGACCACGGGCTTGAGTTTGGCCAATGACTCTGACGTGGTCGCACGTGGGTGCTCGTCTGTATCCACGACAACGTCATCGCCCCTGCGCTGCGCGATGCGTACGGGTGTTATTTCATCCTTAAACAAGCCTTTGGCTTGCGCTGCAAGGGCCTTGGTTTGACTGGCCAGCGCCATCGCGTCTTGGTCCTCGCGCGAAATACCAAAGTCTTTGGCCACGTTCTCTGCCGTCTCAGGCATGCTGTCGACGCCATACTGGGCCTTCATCAGCGGATTCACAAAACGCCACCCGATGGTGGTGTCAAACACCGCGTTGTTGCGGGCAAATGCTGCGGTGGCTTTTGGCATCACAAACGGGGCCCGACTCATGCTTTCTACGCCACCAGCCACCATCAGACCAGCCTCTCCCGCTCGAATTGCCCTCGCAGCGCTGCCTACAGCGTCCAAGCCTGACCCACACAAACGGTTGATGGTTGCCCCAGGCACCTCTATAGGGAAACCTGCCAACAAAGAAGCCATGTGCGCCACGTTGCGGTTGTCTTCGCCAGCTTGATTGGCACACCCCATCAACACGTCGTCAACTTTAGACCAGTCAACGCTGGGATTGCGTTGCATCAGCGCCTTGAGCGGTATGGCCGCCAAGTCATCGGCGCGCACACCAGACAAAGCGCCGCCATAACGACCAAAAGGCGTTCTGATGGCGTCACAAATATAGGCTTGGGTGTCGTCTAACTGGGTCATGAATACG
>AYMW01000003.1:252002-519930 GCA_000496475.1 Betaproteobacteria bacterium MOLA814
AAAGTCATCGGCGCGCACCCCAGACAAAGCGCCGCCATAACGACCAAAAGGCGTTCTGATGGCGTCACAAATATAGGCTTGGGTGTCGTCTAACTGGGTCATGAATACGCTCTCATTAAAAGTAAGTCTAAACAATGCATCGCAATGCCAAGTTTGCTACCTTACACTATGCATAACGACATAGTCTTGCGCAGTCAAATGCGCGTCAAACAAAACCAACCGTTGACACACAGCCCAATATGTTTGCGCCAAACCAAGCCGACGTACGCCGTTTTTTTTGCGGCGCTTACAACAAACACCACACCAACCAGCCTTTAGAGGCAATTGAAACTTTGGCCGCTATGTGGATGGACTTGCACCCCGAATACGCTGGAGACTTTGCCGACGAGGCTGGCGCACTGACCACGCTTGCAGCTGGGGGCGACACGTCCGCTGGCGCAACCGAGAGCCCCTTCTTGCATGTATCCATGCACTTGAGTGTGAGCGAGCAATGCTCGATTGACCAGCCCCCGGGCATACGCCAAGCTGTCGAGCTATTGGCGGCCAAAAAGGGGGACTTGCATGCAGCGCATCATGCGGTGATGGATTGCTTGGGACGCATGGTGTGGGAAAGCCAGCGAAGTGGACGCCCGCCAGACGGTCAGGCCTATATAGACCATGTGCGGCAATTGGCAACGGCTGATTAACCAACCAGTGCGTCAAGCACTGTAGCGCCGGCGAAAAAAAACCACTTCAGCTTGCGCTTAGGTGGTTTTTTAGGCTGTGAAACCTACAGCCAAGGCGTGCCTGTGACTGATAAAGTGCTCAACGGAACCTAGACTGCGGAACAACCGCCATTTCTGTTGGCAACTTGGACAAATACTTAGAGATATCTTTGAGTTCGGCAAGTGAGAACTGGCTGGCAATCCCGCTCATGATGGCATTGTTGCGGCCCAATTTGCTGTTGGCGTTGGTTTCAATGGTGTAGGACTTCAAGGCCACATACAAATAGTCGGCGTGCTGGCCGGCCAGCTTGGGATAACTGGGATCTAGCGGTTTGCTGTAATTGTCGCCATGGCAGGCTACACACCCCCCTTTGGCCAGCAATGCCGCTGTTGCGTCGCTGGCGGCTACCGCCATTTCAGGTGCGACAGGCTCGGCGCTGTGCTGCGCGTAAAAGGCGCCCAAATCTGCCATGTCTTGTTCACTTAGAGACCCGGCGATGCCACGCATGGTTGGGTGCTTGCGGTCGCCTTTTTTGTAAGCCTTCAGTGACGATTCAATGTACTGGGCCGATTGGCCAGAAATTTTAGGTACTTTATGTACTTCAGGAAATACGTTTTGATAGCCAATGATGCCGTGACAGCCAATACACATGGCAGCTTTGCCTTTGCCGGCGTTCACATCACCTGTGAGCGCTTGGGCGCTGGCCAAGCCAGCAGCAAAAAGGGTCGCCATGGCGACAAAACGGGGCAACATAGTGACTAACAGTTGGTTCATAGTGGTTCAATGACTGATTCACCGGCGTGAATAAATGCTAAGTTGTCTTCAATATGCTGACAATTATATAGACTGTTGGCCACGTCCTAACTAACCACCACATGAACAACATGACTCAGAAATTCAAAGGTACCGAAAATTACGTTGCGACGCCAGATCTCATGCTCGCAGTCAATGCCGCCATGGCGCTGAAGCGCCCATTGCTCATTAAGGGCGAGCCTGGCACTGGCAAAACCATGTTGGCTGAGGAGGTGTCAGAAGCACTGGGGCTAACCTTGCTGCAGTGGCACATCAAGTCCACCACCAAAGCCCAGCAAGGTTTGTATGAATACGATGCAGTCAGCCGCCTGCGCGACAGCCAGCTGGGTGACATTGACGGCGGCGAACGCGTTAAAGACATACACAACTACATTGTGCAAGGTGTGTTGTGGCAGGCCTTTACGGCCGATGAGCCCGTTGCCTTGCTGATAGACGAAATTGACAAAGCCGATATCGAATTTCCGAATGACTTGTTGCGCGAAATTGACCGGATGGAGTTTTACTGCTACGAAACGCGTCAAACCATTAGGGCCAAGCACAGGCCTTTGGTTTTCATTACCTCCAACAACGAAAAAGAATTGCCCGACGCATTTTTGCGCCGCTGCTTTTTTCACTACATCAAATTTCCAGAAGCCGACACCATGGAGCAAATTGTTCAGGTGCACTTTCCAAAGTTAAAAAAAGAACTGCTAGCCGTTGCACTCAAAACTTTTTACGACATCAGAAAATTGCCTGGCATCAAAAAAAAGCCCACAACCTCTGAGCTTATAGACTGGCTCAAACTGTTGGTGGCCGAAGATATTCCCATGTCCGCCCTACAAAGTGACGATGACAAAATAAGCCTTCCACCCTTGGTTGGCGCACTGTTGAAAAACGAACAGGACGTCTCTTTGTTTGAAAAACTGGTGTTCATGAACAACAGAAACCGCTGACCCGTCCTATGACGCCTTCGAATCCGTTTTCCCACGCCACCACGCTGCATCACGCAGCGGTCAGCCTAGTGCCACTGGCGCGCGCGCACACCACAGATTTGCAAGAAGCCACCAGCGACGGCGACTTGAGCGCATTGTGGTTTACCGCGATTCCAAACGCACAAGGCATGGCAGGTGAAATCGACAGGCGACTGGGCTTGCAAGTGCTCGGTAGCATGAACCCGTTTGCCGTTATCAGCAACCTGACCGGCCCTCATTGTGGCAAAGCGGTTGGCATGACCACTTACATGAACATTGACGCGAGCAACCGGCGCGTAGAAATTGGCAGTACGTGGTACCGCGGATCGGTTCAACGCACTGCCTTAAACACGGCATGTAAATGGTTGTTGCTGGCGCATGCTTTTGACACACTCAACTGCATTGCTGTTGAGTTTCGTACGCACCTCATGAACCATGCCAGTCGCAAGGCGATTGAGCGCTTGGGCGCGAAGCTAGACGGCGTCCTGCGCAGCCACCAGTTGACGCACAACCCCATACACGGGACCACTTTGCGTGACACCTGCGTGTACAGCATCACTGCCAGCGAATGGCCTGCGGTGCGAGCCCACTTGGACTTTCAGCTTAATAAGCCGCGATATATACAGACAGTGACCATGCCATGCTGACCCAATTTTTTTATGCCATGCGCGCCGCCAAACTACCGGTTTCGATCAAGGAACACTTGGCGCTGTTAGAAGCTTTAGAAGCCAACGTCGTAGGCCCTGGTAACGAGGAAGCCTGCAGTATGGAGGACTTCTATTACCTGGCCCGCTTGGTGCTGGTGAAGGACGAGAAACACTACGACAAATTTGACAAAGCCTTCGCCGCTTATTTCAAAGGTGTTGACATGATTGCCGACTTCACCAAACCCATTCCTGCGCAATGGTTGCAGCAAGAAATTGAAAAAATGCTGGCGGATGAACAGAAAAATGACGCGCCAAAGCTTGATTACGATGACTTATTGGACACACTGAAAAAACGCTTGGAAGAGCAGAAAGAACGCCACCAAGGCGGCAGCAAGTGGGTTGGTACTGGTGGCACATCGCCGTTTGGCAACAGCGGCTACAACAGCCAAGGCATTCGCATAGGGGGCAAAGGCGGCAACAAGAGCGCAGTCAAGGTGTGGGAGCAACGCAGCTACCGAGATTACGACGACACGCAAGAGTTGGGTACGCGCAATATCAAGGTGGCGCTGCGCCGCTTGCGTAAGTTTGCGCGCTTGGGCCTTGAAGAAGAGTTAGACCTGCCGGACACCATACGGCGCACCGCGGCCAATGCAGGCTACTTGGACATCAAACTGGTGCCGCAACGCCACAACAACGTGAAAGTGCTGCTGCTCATGGATGTAGGCGGCACCATGGACGAACACATTGCACGGGTTGAGGAGTTGTTTTCCGCGGCCAAAAGCGAGTTCAAACACATAGAGTTTTATTACTTCCACAATTGTGTATACGACTATGTTTGGAAAAACAACAAACGCCGCTACGCCGAAAAGTTCCCTACGTGGGACATCATGCACAAATACAACAAGGACTACAAACTCATATTTGTTGGTGATGCCACCATGAGCCCCTACGAGGTGTTACAGCCTGGTGGCAGCGTGGAGTACAACAACGAAGAAGCCGGTGCGACCTGGCTACAACGCCTGACCAACACCTACCCCAAGCACGCTTGGATCAATCCTGAACCTCAGGGCGTGTGGCAATACCGGCAAAGCATTGACGTGATTCAACAACTCATGGGTGGGCGCATGTTCCCACTGACCCTGAAAGGACTAGAAGACACCATGCGTCTGTTGAGCAAATAGACAACATTGGCTTGAACAATGCAACTAAAACACGCAGCTGACGGCCAGCAGCACATGCTTTAGAGCGACAATGCAGGGCCGCGTACCGCGCCGACCTTTTTTGTTGTAATTGCCTTGCTAACACCACCCTTAGGCTTCAGATTTATTGCTTGCACGCGACTGTTTCGTACAGCGGTGTTCGTCACAGCCTTGTGCAGCCTAAGCGCCACTTTTCCAGTGTGGGCACAGCCCACTCAAGAGATAACGCTGGCAATTCAAGCTGGCAGCGGAAAAGCCAGCACAGTGGATGTGTTGTTGACTGAGCGATGGCTTAAAAGCCATGCACAGCTGTGGCGGTTTTTGTCCGAGCCTGAGCTCACACAAGCCGAGCTGAATGACTTAATTGCACGTGCCCCGCTGGATATTACACAGCTGCTCAACACGCGTGGTTATTTCAATAGCCGCGTGCAGCTGAGCCAAAGGGATGGGCACACAGACCTGTCGGTCGAACTGGGCCCACTCACCACCATTGCCACTGTTGACGTGCGTGTGACAGACAAAGAGGGCAATGAACTGCCCGAACTCACTCAAACCATGCGCGACGACTGGGGATTAAAGCCAGACAGCACCTTCACGCAATCGGCTTGGCAACGTGCCAAAGACAATGCCTTGATCGCACTTGCTAGCAACACTTACTACCAAGCCAGGGTCGAGAACAGCCAAGCAGACATTGACCCTACAACGCAGCTCGCTCATTTGCATGTTGAACTGACCAGCGGCCCGGCTTTTATATTTGGCCCCATCACTGTCGTGGGCGCTTCTCGCTACCAGGCGACGCAAGCCATTCAACTGGCTGAGTTAGCCGGCTTACAAACTGGCAATGCGTACACGGCTCAGACTTTATTTGACGCACAGCGCCGGATTATGGACAACGGCAATTACAGCGCTGCTTTCGTCAACCTGAGCCCTATGCTGGCGTCTGGGCTTGAGCAACCTGCGCGTTTGTCAGCGCGCATAGAAGTCAACGAAAAACCCTTGCAGCGCCTAGAGGCATCCATTGGCGTCAGCACTGACAGTGGTCCACGCTTGCACCTGACGCATACCCACCACCGCCCGCCATTGCTTGAGTGGCAGGCCACCCACACGCTTGATTGGCAGCGGGACGCTAAGACACTGTCCAGCAATTGGTTGTCGCCTCACAACGAAGCTGCTTGGCAATGGACAGGCGGTTTAGCTCTGGCGCAGCAAATAGACGATGACATCACCACCAACACACACAACTGGCGCGCGGGGCGAACGCAAAGCCTCAATAATGTGCAGCGCACTTATTACGCTCAATTGGTGCAATCTAAAGAGCGAGTGCGCAACCAAACACCAACCACCACATCTGCACTGAGCGGGCACTGGGCATGGAGCCGCACGCGTTGGGACAACCCCACAGACCCAGGCAACGGTCATGCATTGAGTTTTGACGTCGGCACAGGCGTGACCTTGTCTCAAGGTGCCAAGCCATACCTTCGCGCGCACACTCAATGGCTGGGGCTGACCCCATTTAACAACCCAAAAACAGGACGCTTGGCCACACGTGTAGCTCTGGGCGGCGTGATTGCCAGTGAGCACACAGCCGTGCCATCAAGTGACTTGTTTTTCACCGGCGGCGACACCAGCGTGCGCGGCTACGCGCTGAGGAGCATTGGTAGAAGCGACGGCCAAGCCAACAACCAAGGCCTGACCATGCCAGGACGACTGATGTGGCTGGGTAGCCTTGAGTGGCAGCGACCCACCACATGGGGTGGTGACGTGGGTCGCGTCGAGCAGACATGGTTTGTAGATGCTGGCGCTGTCAGCAACCGTTTAAACGAGCAACGCATCTATGTTGGCACCGGCACTGGTGTGCGTTTTTTGAGCCCAGTAGGGCCTATGCAGCTTGATATGGCCTATGGCCATCAAACCCGTGAATGGCGCTTGCATTTGTTTGTGGGTATTAGATTTTGAACGCCACAGCACCCGCATTGTCAATGCCAGAACCGCCAGCCACCGTGGCTAAGCGCTGGATGCGCAGCGTGCTCATTGCGCCCTTGGTAGTGGCAGTGTTACTCAGCTTGCTATTGCTTGGCTTATGGGTCTGGTCGGGCAGCGCTGGCAGCTTGGCAACCGCTGCCAACATGGTCAACCAATGGGTGCCCACTGTTCACATCAGCAACGCGCAAGGTAGCGTTAGAAACGGCGGAAAGATAGACAACATAGCCTGGCATCGCGAGACCCGCAGCGCCAGTGTGCAGGGTCTTGACTGGACTTGGGAGCTGCAAGTCGACTGGCTAGAACAGGCGCAACAGCAGTGGCGCACGTTGACGCGTCAAGACACCGGCACGGGTATAGACACACGCTTGAAGCACCCACTGTTACGCAGCGCTATCCACATAGAGCGGATTGTGTGGGCTGATACAAGTGCATCTGAGACAGACAGCCCACCGCTGGCGCTGCCCAGCGATATAGCCCCGCCCGTTGCATGGCATCTTGACCTCTCCGTGGGACGCATCACCGTGGAACGTGGGCTGGACACCCACGAGGTCAGCCAACTCCGAGCACGCTATAACTTCGCCGGTGGTACAGCGCAACACCTCTTAACCGTTGAAGAGCTTCGCTACGGTGAGCTGGCTGCCAATGCACAACTGGCGCTCAACATGGGTGGCACATGGCCAGTTGAAGCGTCTTTTGAGGCCCGCTCATCTACCAGCATAGTCTCGCCACATGTGGCATCGCAACAGCTGGAGGCCCAGGTCTCGCTCAGCGGCCACTTGGGTGGTGCGCAGCGCAACGAGGCCATTGCACCTGGGCGCCTGAATGTTTCTGCCAGTGCACAAGCCAACTCACGCCATCTGTTGCGCGCTCAGGCTGTCATACTGCCTTGGGCCGCGCAACCACTTAACAGCGTCACAGTGACGCTGCAACAATTTGATATAGCGCGTTGGATGCCGCTTGGCAGTGGTGTGCCAAGCACAGACTTATCAGGCCACTTTGCCCTCGCACCTGGCACAGGCGACAGTTGGTCAGCAGCGCTGCAACTATCGCAAGCATCCACGCACAGCCTGCCACCTGCACAAGCTAGCGCGCACATCACGCGCAGTGCAGACCGATTGCATGTCAGCAAGCTAGCAATAACTCTGGGTAAGTCTGGCACGTCAGTGGGCAGCTCATCCGTGGGCGGCACAGCGTGGCTGCAAGGCGATGTCTCACTTGATTTAAGCAGCAAGCAAGTGCAGGCCACACTGACTGGCGGCGCACCCGGACTTGCGCTGAACACCGAACTGAATGCCAACACCACGCTACACAGCATGCCGGTTGGCCAATTGTCTGTGCAGGTGAGCGACATCCACCGATTGGTCAGCTGGGTCAACCAACTGGGCCAACGCACACAGCTGATCGCTGCGCTGCCAGTATTGTCCAGCGGCAAGCTAGACTTAAAGGCATCTTTTACTGGCAGCGGCCAGGTGCAAGCCACGCTAAACGCACAGCAGCTGAGCATGCCTGACGGGCTTAACAATGGGCACAACGCATGGACACTGCAACAAGCCCGCGTTGTCATAAGCAACACGTGGCAAGACTTGCGCGTCAGCCTGCTGGCACAAACGGACATACCCGGCATGGCCAACGACTTGCGCCTCAGTGCCAACACGCGGCTCAACATACCAACCAAACAACCCGGCGACATGGGTTGGAGCGACCTGCGCTGGCAACTTGACTGGCGCGACAAGGCCGCGCACAACTGGCTGGTACGCAGCTCAAGCCCTTGGAGCGGGCAGCTGCGCGCTGGGATCGCCAGTGGCAACGCCAGCGGGGTTTCGCTAGGCCTGCAAAACTGTGATGAAGCCCAATGTTTGTCGCGTATCAACTGGCAAGCATGGTCAGCCAGTGCCGCTGGCGTGGACATCAGGGGCACGCTGGCCAACCTCAACACCGCTGCCTTTGAAACCCTATTGCCATATCAAGCGCGCACATGGCGCAGCAACGTGGCGTTAGGCGGCACATGGCGCGCGCGTTTTGGCCCTCAAAGGCTGACGGATATAGCCTTAAACTTGGCGACAACCAACGGCGATATAGAGGTTGTTACGTCCAACTCCGCTCACTGGCAAGCCATTGGCTTGAATAAGCTTGCAGTACAAGCCCAATGGCTAGGTACACAATTACAAGCCAACGCCGCTCTAAGCAGCGGCTTGATAGGACATGCCTCAGCGCACTTGACCACCTCGCTCAAACCATTGGGCTGGGGGATCCAAGCCACACCCAACGCGCCTGTCAAAGCCAGTGCAACACTCGACCTCAACGAATTGATATGGCTAAGCCCTTGGCTGCCAAGCACCTTACACATAGGCGGCAAATTGCTTGCCAATGTGCAACTGGGTGGCACACATAGCCACCCCTTGCCCAGCGCTAGCCTGACAGGCAGCAACCTGAGCTTGAAGCATGCATATGGTGATTTCGACGTGGGCGGCGGCCAGCTCCAGGCGCAGCTTGACCCACAGGGCGTAGACATAGAACGTCTGTATGTGCACGGTGTTGTTGACAAGGCTCAAGGAGGCTATGCCATCGCGACAGGGCGACTCAACTGGGGCCAAGGGGCACGAAGCGCTCACCCATCAACGTCGCACCTTGCACTGGAGCTAAAGGGTTTTCAAGCAGCCTCTAAAGCTGACCGACGGGTTCGCATCAGCGGCGAACTATTAAGCCAATGGCAACTACAACGCTTGGGCTTGAGCGGCTCCTTGACTGTTGATAAAGCAGATATCACCCTGGGCAAAATAAATGCGCCAAGCCTTGGCGACGATGTGGTAATTGAAGGCCTCGCGGCGCCAGCGCCATCCAACTCGCTGCCACTGAACTTGGATATCAACCTGTCATTGGGCGACGCTTTTAAGGTTAGCGGCTTTGGCCTAACCACCGGCTTGCGTGGCGCATTGCACATAGGTGGGCCAGATGCGTTCAATCAGCCTAGGCTCAACGGCGAGGTCAATACGGTTGATGCGCGTTACAAAGCGTACGGGCAAGACTTGCGGGTCAAGCGTGGCCGCTTGCTATTTGCAGGCCGCCCCGACACGCCCCAAATCGACTTGTTGGCCGTACGCGCCATGACAGAACCTGAAGTTGGCGTACAAGTTCAAGGTTCATTGAAAAATCCAAAAGTGACCCTTTACGCCAACGTCGCCATGCCAGACAGCGACAAATTAAGCTGGTTGCTGCTGGGTCATCCCGGCGCGCGTGGCGGTTCCGAGGCGGCGATGATTCAGAACGCAATTGTGGGCTTGGTTGGCGACAACCAAGGCTTCGCCGACGTGGTCGATGAATTCAGCATTGAAGGCGAGTCTCGTCAGACTGATGGCAGCACACGGGCAGCGCAATTGACTGTCGGCAAACAACTTGGAGAGCGCATTTACACCAGTTACACGCGTTCTGTAGCCAGTATCCAAGGCCTGCTATCTATCCACCTAAAACTCAGTAACAGCCTGTCGGTTCGCGCACAAACTGGAGAGGCCAACAACGTTGACCTGGTATGGAGCCGTGCTTACGACTGAGTGTCTAGCAACCATCTGGTAGCTTTAAAAACAGGTACAAGTACCTATTTTCATACGCCTCATAGGCTTACACAGTGGCCCTATGAATTACATTCCTCCAGCATTACAACTTGGAGCCGCCGACACGTGGCAGCGGCTGCTGCAGGTTGCCATGGAACACCGAGCATCTGACATTCATTTAGAGCCTCACGCCAGCGGACTAACAGCACGTGTACGTATAGACGGTGTATTGGTGGCTGCCACCCACATAGGGGCTGCTCCCATAGACGCAGCACTCAAAGACTCGCTGCGCTCCTATATCAAAATCAGCGCGTCCATGGATATCGCACAACAGCGCCTACCTCAAGACGGGCATTGGCTGGCCAAGCTGCCCAACAACGGCACCCAAGACTGCCGCATCGCCAGCATGCCGACGGCTATGGGAGAAAAGCTAGTCATACGCTTGTTGGCCAACAACAGCCAGTGCACACCGTTGGCGCAGTTGGGCTACAACACTGATCAGCTGGCCACATTGCACAGCAGCTTGCGTGCACCACATGGCCTCATTCTCATGACAGGTCCCACGGGCTGTGGCAAAACCACGAGTATTTACAGCGCCCTGCAAACACTAGACTTGGCCCACATCAATGTGTGCACCATTGAAGACCCTGTGGAGTTGTTGCTAACCCAGGTGCATCAAATTCAAGTCAATGAAACAGCAGGGTTGAGCTTTACAGCGGCACTGCGCGCCATATTGCGCCAAGACCCAGATGTGATTGTGGTGGGTGAAATACGCGACAAAACCAGTGCGCACATGGCCGTGCAGGCAGCTCAAACTGGGCACTTGGTTATATCTACTTTGCATGCCAACAATGCGCCACAAGCTATCACGCGTTTGATACACATGGGGGTCGCGGCTGTGGACTTGACCTCAAGCATCCAACTTATTACCGCACAACGGCTGTTGCGTGAGCTGTGTCCCATGTGCAAGGAGCCCACCGCTTTGACCCCGTTACAAGCACAGGTCTGGCACCACAACGGACTGGCCGTACCAGAGTTTGTATACCAACCACCGCACAAGCCAACGGAGTGCCTTGCATGTATCAATGGGTATATGGGCAGGTTCGGTATTTATCAAATGCTCGCCATGACAACAACACTGGGGCAAGCTTGCTTACACCACGGTGATGAGCAATCGTTGCAAACGGCTGCAACGCAATCTGGCACACACACGCTGGCTCACAACGCGCTGCAGCGAATTTCTCAAGGCAGCACAAGCTGGCAAGAGGCCTTGCGACACGTCACCTTGGAAGTCGCTCAATGACACGCTGGACATGGCATGCCCAAGACCATTCTGGACGGACCTGCAGCGGCGAAGTATCGGCCAGTAGCAACCAAGCTGCTTTGCAGTAAGTTCGCAACTTGGGGGTGTACGCCGCGCAGGTGTATGCCATCAACAGCAAGCCGCAAGTCACAAGCCAACAACCCTCGAGCAACAAACGCCACCAAGTCAGCGGCAAACAAGTGTTGTGGCTCACGCAACAACTGGCTTTTTTGTGTGCGGCAGGACTGCCACTGCTAACCGCCTTGGTGCTGCTGCGTGGTCAAACATTACCTGCAGCCTTGACTGGTGTTATTAACCAACTGCACCACGACTTGCAACAAGGGCTCACGTTGCCCAAGGCGTTCGAGGCACAGAGTCACATTTTTTCGTCAGCCTACGTCGGTACGCTGCAAGCAGCGCATGGCAGCGGTTTGCTAGGCGAAGCATTCAGTCGGTTGGCCATACAGCTTGCGTTCAAGGCCAGGCTGCATGCGCAAGTGCGCAGCGCTTTGAGTTACCCACTGTTGCTGTTGGTGCTCACCCTATTGATAGTCAGCGCCTTGTTGCTATTGATAGTCCCTACTTTTGAGATGCAGTTTGCCAGCCAAGGCTTGAGCCTGCCTTGGCCGACCCAAGTCCTGCTCGGGGCATCTCGCTGGCTAACAGCGTATGCAGGTCTTGTAGCGGTGGTGGTGACTGTTACAGCGGTGGTGCTGCACCGATGGATACGCGTCAACCAAGCGACGCCCTCCAAGCGGTTCCAGCAATACCGTCTCTGGTGGCATACCTTGCTTGTACATACACCGGTACTTGGCCCGTGGTTGTGGCGCATCATTGGGGCGCAGTGGGCGCAATGCTGTGCGCAGCTGTTGGCAAGCGGCTTGCCGCTGCTTGAGGCATTGGCTCACGCGCGAGCCACTGTAGCCAATACGCAGGTCCAGGCCAAGCTGCACACAATGCGGCTGTCTATAGAGTCTGGTGTTGCGCTGAGCTTGGCATTGCAGCAAGAAGCCCTCTTTGAGGCCAACCTATGGGCTGTGTGCGCTGTGGGAGAAGCCACTGGCGATATGGCGCAAGCCCTCAACCATGCCAGCACCATGTTGGAGGTGCAGTGCACGCAGCAGCTCAAGGTCTTTACCAGTTTGCTTGAGCCGGTGGCCGTTGTGGTTGTTGGCGCCGTCATTGGTGCTATTGTCTTGGCCATGTATTGGCCTATTTTCGAGCTTGGACGTACTGTGTAATGGGTTCTTTATCTGCACAGTTGACGTCAAACCCACCGCTGTGGCTAGCCTTGATGGGCTTGTTGGGCCTCACTATGGGCAGTTTTGCCTGCGTGGTGGTTTTACGCCTGCCCGTTAGGCTGATGTCGCAGTTTGGCAATACAGCGGGCCTGCCTCAAGCAAACCAGCCCAACGACCCAAACGACTCACACCGATCTCGATGCCCCAACTGCAACCATCAACTGCGCTGGCTAGACCTGATACCTGTGCTCAGTTGGCTGGCCCTACGCGGCCAATGCGCGCATTGCAAACAAGCCATTTCAAAGCTGTACATCGTTCTTGAATTGCTGGTGTGTGCCTGGTTTATGTGGTGCACTTATGCCGTCATTGCTCAGCCTTTGACAACGCTACATCCCACAGCTACAGCGTTGGCTTGGTCCATGTGGGGAACGGTATTGTTGTGTTGCTTGCTCATAGATGCCAGGTACATGCTGCTGCCCGATGTACTCACACTGCCCTTGCTGGCAATGGGTTTGTTAGCAAGCGCAACATCACTCACACCCCAAAGCTTTCAAGCATCATGTATGAGCGCTGGCGCTGCATGGCTTGTGCTGTGGACAATCGCTAAGTGTTACCACCTCACGACCAACAGGCACGGCATGGGCCAAGGTGATATCAAGCTGTTCGCAGCGCTGGGTGCATGGCAAGGACTCGACGCACTGCCGTGGATTTTGCTTGGCGCGTCGCTGGCAGGTACAGTTGTAGGTGCGGTCTCACACCACCGGAAAACGGCGCAGACCGGCACGCTGACCCCAACCAGGGCGACCGATCTGGGGCTAGATGCACAAGCGATTGCATTTGGCCCTTACTTGGTCCTTTGTGCCATGCTCTACCAAGTGCTGATTCATTTGACGCGGCCCTTGAACTGACAACTATTTTTGTTTGGATGACAAGCTACACATGACCCTCAACCCAACCACGCACATCGCCACACAACACGTATGGGGACTGACTGGCGGCATTGGCAGCGGCAAATCGACAGTGGCTGCCATGCTGGCAGATCTAGGGGCAGTTGTTGTAGACGCAGACGTCTTGTCACGTGGTCTGACCGCAGTTGACGGCGTCGCCATGCCAAGCATTGCCAAAGAGTTTGGCCATGCCATGGTGTTGGCTGATGGTTCTCTCAACCGCGACAGCATGCGAGCACTAGTCTTTCACACCCCAGCAGCTAAAGAGCAATTGCAAGCGCTCCTACATCCTCTTATACAAAAGGCTATAACGCTGGCTGTTGCGCACGCTTTTGAACAACAGGGTGCCTCTCACGTGGTGTGTGATATTCCACTGCTGGTGGAATCTGCGCATTGGCGACAATCGTTCAACACCATCTGGGTGGTGGACTGCGATGAGCGCACCCAAATGGATAGGGTGATGGCTAGAAGCCTGTTGCGCGCAGCGCAAGTGACCGCCATCATGGCCAATCAAGCCACTAGAACGCAGAGAAATACGGCAGCTGACGTCTTGATATACAACCAAGGTATTAGTTTAGAAGGTCTGCGGCACAACGTGCAATCGGTTGCAAATCAACTGGGATTATCATAGATGAACACAGCCGCCCTCCAGCCCGTTGCCGGCTGGTCTTAGGCAGATTAGATTTACCAACTTCGGCCCATTTGTGATCGTTTACGAATACCCATTTAGTGAAAGAATTCGAACTTACTTGCGCGTAGAGCGCTTGTTGGAACGACTGCTTGACTTGCAACATAGAGACAGCGCCAACGACCACCATTTCGCGCTACAAACATTGTTTGAGATGATGGACATCACGTCGCGCGCCGACGTGCGAGGGGACTTGCTCAAGGACCTTGACAAACAAAAGTCTAACTTGGTCGCGTACAAAGACAATCCCAACATTGACTCAAGTATGCTCAAAAACCTGCTGGCGCAGATAGAGACGTGCCACAAACAGTTGTCAGCAACACCGGGCAAGCCAGGCCAGTCGTTAAACGATTCTGAGTGGCTGATGACCTTGCGTGGCCGCATGGGCATACCAGCGGGCACCTGTGAATTTGACCTCCCGGGATACCACGACTGGCTGCACAGCAGCGTACAACAACGCCAAACACAGCTGACCGGCTGGTCTAGTGCTTTTATGCCTGTTTACAAAGCCTTGCAACTGATTTTACGTTTGCTGCGGGACAACTCATCACCCAAAACAGTCAGCGCGCCTGGGGGCAGTTTTCAGCAGCAGTTGTCACAAGGCCGCAGCTTTCATTTGCTGCGCATAGAGGTGCCAACCAACAGCGGACTGATTCCTGAAATAAGCGGCAACCGCATGCTCATTGCGGTTCGCTTTATGTCGGCCGATGAACAGCGGCGCTTGCAGCCCGTTAAAGACGATGTCAACTTTGTCATCAGTTTATGCAGTTAAACCCAATGTGAGCGTACCGCATGCATAGTCCCAGAGACATCCCGCCCGTTTTCAAGCCGCATGTTGTGAAGTGCCCCACTTGCGGATTGGACAGCATTTACGCAGCCAGTAACCCCTACCGCCCTTTTTGCCGTGAGGCTTGCAAGCTCATAGACTTGGGTGCTTGGGCCAGTGAGTCTTTCAGCGTGCCCGCACCGGACGCCGACCCACTCAGCGAATTCGACGCACCTAAAGACTAGGCAGCGTCGTTATGGTCTGCTGGCATGTTTTCAAGCCACGCCAATACAGGCAGAGTCCCAGGCAAGATTGGTGATGCTTGACATGGCAACTGTGTCCATACAAAGTCTTGACCTTCACGCATGGTCAACTCTCCTGCCCAATCCAACACCTTGCAAAAGTGCAACCTAACCAACGCATGGGGGTAGTCCACCATATCAACGCGCAAGTTATAAGCTTGTCCAATGGTGATGCCAATTTCTTCTTGCAGTTCACGGCGAAGGGCTTGTTCAACCGTTTCGCCAATTTCCAGCTTGCCACCTGGAAATTCCCAGTAACCGCCGTAGTCTTTGTCACTGGGGCGCGTGGTGAGTAAATAGTGCCCATCAGCGCGCATCAATATACCAACAGCTACATTCACCACTGTGCGCGGCTTACCTTCCATGTCAGCCCCACGGCTGTGCTGCGGATCAGCCACTAAAATATTACGTTGAGTCACGTACTGATGACTTCAGGTCATGCTGTAACGCCGCATAATCGCGGGCAAATTGGTACGCCACGCGGCCGCTGCGCGAACCGCGCTCAAGTGCCCACAACAAAGCATGCGGCTTTGCAGTCTCAACGTCAACCTGCTGACCAACAAAGTGCTGCAACCATTGGTTGACAATCACAATATATTCGTCTTGACTAAATGGGTAGAAACTCACCCACAAGCCAAAGCGCTCAGACAGCGATATTTTTTCTTCCACGCCCTCGCCTGGGTGAACCTCACCGTCTGGCGTGTGTTTGTAGCTGAGGTTCTCGCTCATGTATTCAGGCAACAAATGACGCCGATTACTGGTAGCGTACACCAGCACGTTTGCGCCGCTGGCGGCAATAGACCCGTCCAAAATTGATTTGAGAGCTTTGTAAGCAGGGTCACCGTCTTCAAAACTCAAGTCATCGCAGTACACAATGAAGCGCTCGTCGCGATTGGCAACCAAATCGACAATATCGGGCAGGTCAACGAGGTCATTTTTATCAACCTCTATCAAGCGCAGACCATGAGCTGCATAGGCGTGCAAGCAGGCTTTAATCAACGATGATTTGCCGGTACCTCGTGCGCCAGTTAACAACACATTGTTGGCCGGCAGACCTTTCATAAAATGCTCAGTATTGCGTCGAATTTTTTCTTTTTGATCGTCTATTTCTTGCAGGTCGTCTAGAGCCATCGGCGCAACGTGCGCTACAGGCATCAACTGTGCGCCACCTGCCCGCGTACGCCTGTATCTAAACGCTATGCTGACAGACCAGTCTGGCTCTATTAACAGTTGATGCTGATGCGTTGTCTGCAAGTGCGCGATCAGCGTGTCGGCACGCAGTAACAATTGTTGCAACAAGGCTTGTGTGGTGTCTGCGATCATGGCGTTAAGGGCTGGCGTGGCTGGAAACAAAAAATCAGCTGCGGTAATCGGCGTTGATGGTGACATAGTCGTGGCTAAAGTCACATGTCCACACTGTTTCTGCACAACTACCGCGTCCTAAATCAATACCAATCGTGATTTCAGGCTTGGCCATGACCAAGGCGCCGCTGGCTTCGGTGTAGCTGGGATGGATACCACCGTTGCTGGCCACGTGGACGTCATCCAGATGCACGTTGACATGATCAACATGTAAGTCAGCAATACCAGCGTAGCCAATGGCAGCCAATATGCGGCCTAGATTAGGGTCGCTGGCAAAGAATGCCGTCTTAACCAAGGGAGAATGGGCCCCCGCATAAGCCACTTTCAGCCACTCTTCTGTGTTGCCCCCCCCCGCCACACGTATGGTGATGAATTTGGTCGCACCCTCGCCGTCTCGCACAATGGCATGTGCCAAGAACTGAGATACAGCCAACAAAGCCTCCAGCAAGGCTGGTGCTTCAGCCCAATTTGTAACTGGTTGATGTCCGGCTTGACCAGTGGCAATAACCACAAAACTGTCGTTGGTGGACGTGTCGCCGTCCACGGTGACACGGTTGAACGACTGGTCGGCCATGCGCTGTGCCAAACCCTGCATCAGTGCCGGTGCAATGGCTGCATCGGTGGCCACAAACCCCAGCATGGTCGCCATATTTGGACGAATCATACCGGCACCTTTGGCAATACCAGTCACCGTAACGGTGTGCCCGTCAATCACGCATTGACGGCTGACAGCTTTTGGCTGCGTGTCAGTCGTCATGATGCCAATCGCAGCGTCCAGCCACGCATCGGATTGCAAGCTGGCGCAAGCTGCCGCAATGCCAGCGTTCACACGGTCTATGGGCAAAGGCTCCAAAATAACACCCGTAGAAAACGGCAAGACTTGTTCAGACTTTATACCTAAAGCACTGGCCGCTGTTTGCGTCATAGACAAGGCGTGCAAGAAACCTGCAGCGCCTGTGCCAGCATTGGCATTGCCCGTGTTAATGGCCAAAGCACGAACGCCTAGGCCCGCCGCTATATGTTGTTGGCACACGCGAACCGGAGCAGCACAAAAGCGGTTTTGCGTGAACACAGCATCAACCACCGTACCCGCATCTAGAGCGCACACGCTCACATCTTTCCGATTAACTTTTTTAACACCCGCTTGAACAACACCCCAGCGCACACCTTTAACAGGCAGTACATCGCTGGCATGTGGCGGAGGCAACAACACTGGCATGTGAAAACTCCTAAACCTACATCAACGTTAAACCAGCGCCCCGTGGCAATGCTTGTATTTTTTTCCGCTACCGCAAGGACACGCCTCGTTGCGCCCCACGCGGGGGACGTCGTCTGCTCTAGGACCTAGACCGGTAGCAAGTCCGTCGGCGTCAAAAATTTCAGATTCACCACTGCCAGATGGCGCGGTGTATTGCACAGCCCCTATCTTTTCGCCGCGGGCGCTGATGGCCGCTGAGGCAGCTTCCACGGTTTCTGGCTCTGTCACACGCACATTCATCAGGACACGCGACACTTCGTTGCGTACGCTGTCCAACATGAGACCAAACAACTCAAAGGCCTCACGCTTGTACTCTTGCTTGGGCTGCTTTTGTGCATAACCGCGAAGATGAATACCTTGACGCAAATAGTCCAGCGCGCTGAGATGTTCACGCCAATGACTGTCTAAGTTTTGTAACAGCACCATGCGCTCGAATTGGGTAAAGTTGTCATCGCCAACCCGCTCTAATTTGGCCTCAAAACTAATGCGAGCAGCGTCCAATACCAATTGCACAATATCGGCGTCTTCAATCACATCAGCATTCGAAACTGTGCTGTCCAAATCGACCTCTAACTGCCAGTCATCTTTGAGCACACGCTGCAAAGCTGGAATATCCCATTGCTCTTCAACGCTTTCAACGGGTACGTATTGACGCACCAAGTCTGTGAAGGTGCCTTCGCGCAAAGACGTAATTTGATCGCGCAAGCTGGCTGCATCCAAGACATCGTTGCGTTGCTCATAAATGACTTTTCGCTGGTCGTTGGCGACGTCGTCATACTCGAGCAACTGCTTTCGCACGTCAAAGTTACGAGCCTCGACCTTGCGCTGAGCCGACTCGATGCTGCGCGTCACCATACCCGCCTCAATCGCCTCACCTTCAGGCATCTTGAGCCTGTCCATGATGGCGCGCACACGGTCACCCGCAAATATACGCATCAACGGATCGTCAAGGCTAAGGTAAAAGCGCGATGAGCCTGGATCACCTTGTCGCCCTGAACGCCCGCGAAGCTGGTTGTCGATACGACGTGACTCATGACGCTCCGTCGCGATAATACGCAAGCCACCTAGAGTCTTCACGGCTTCATGCTCAAGGGCCCATGTTGCACGTGCAGCTGCCGCGCCAGACGCCTTGTCTGCCTCGCTGAACGTATCGCTAGACTCAATAGCAGCCAGTTGCTTTTCCAAGTTCCCGCCGAGCACAATATCAGTGCCGCGACCAGCCATGTTGGTGGCGATAGTAATTGCTTTCTGACTTCCGGCTTGCGCAATGATATCGGCCTCACGCGCGTGCTGTTTGGCGTTGAGCACTTCGTGGGGCAGCTTGGCGTCGACCAACAGTTGTGCAATGATTTCAGAATTTTCAATGGATGACGTACCCACCAGAACAGGTTGGCCGCGATCGAAACAACTGCGGATGTCGTCTATCGCGGCCTTGTATTTTTCAGGTGTTGTTTTGTACACGCGATCAAGCTGGTCATCGCGCCGGTTGATACGGTTTGGCGGAATCACCACCGTCTCTAGGCCATAGATACTTTGAAATTCGAAAGCTTCTGTGTCTGCCGTACCCGTCATGCCTGATAACTTGCCGTACAAACGAAAGTAATTTTGAAAGGTAATGGAGGCCAGCGTTTGGTTTTCAGCCTGGATAGGCACGCCTTCTTTAGCTTCTACCGCCTGGTGCAAACCATCACTCCAACGCCTGCCCGACATCAAACGCCCAGTGAATTCATCAACAATGACCACTTCGCCGTCTTGAACAACATAATGTTGATCGCGGTGGTACAGGTTGTTGGCACGCAAGGCTGCACTAACGTGATGCATCAGTGCAATATTGGCCGGGTCGTACAAAGAGGCACCCGCTGGCAGCAGGTCGGCTTGTGTCAACAGCTCTTCTGCATGCTCATGACCGGCTTCAGTCAGGTGAACTTGATGAGACTTTTCATCAACCGTAAAGTCACCTGGCGTGATCACACCCTCACCGGTACGCGGATCAGCCTCACCAACTTGCAAAATCAGTTTAGGAATGATTTTATTAATGGCCAAATAAACGGTGGTGTGGTCATCAGCTTGACCGCTGATGATTAATGGCGTGCGGGCCTCATCAATGAGTATGGAGTCCACCTCATCGACAATGGCGTAATGTAAATTGCGAGCAACGCGGTCAGCGACGCTGTAGACCATGTTGTCACGCAGGTAATCGAAACCAAATTCGTTGTTGGTACCGTAAGTGATGTCTGCGCGGTAGGCTTCCTGTTTGCCTGCACGATCCAATGTTGGCAAATTAACGCCCACACTCATACCCAAGTAGTTGTACAAGCGGCCCATCCAAGCCGCATCACGGCTGGCTAGGTAGTCGTTGACAGTTACAACGTGGACGCCTTTACCAGCAAGTGCGTTGAGGTAAACCGCCAATGTTGCCGTCAACGTTTTACCTTCTCCGGTTCGCATTTCAGCAATTTTGCCATTGTGCAGAGCCAAAGCGCCGACCAACTGCACATCAAAGTGTCGCATTTTCATAACGCGCTTGCTGGCCTCGCGTACAGTCGCAAACACATGTGGCATCAACTCCTCAAGCGTTTGCCCACTTGCCAGTTGCCCTTTAAACACGTCTGTTTTACCTCGCAAGACATCGTCGCTGAGGGTTTCGTACTCTGCCTCTAGGGCATTCACGGCATCCACAGTTTTGCGATACATTCGCAATAAACGGTCGTTGCGGCTACCAAAAAGTTTTGTCAGAAGGTTATAGGCCATAAGTTCGTGTGGGCCAACTGGGCTGATAGATCAACCGTTGACATCAATAGGTACTGGTTTGAGGTGTTTTGAACAGCAAAGTGGTCTCATCCAAATGGAATGTGGACCAGTTGCTTATCGGGTAGAGTTTAACCGCGAGCCGGGTAACGAACGCCTGTGAAAGCGAAGCAGGGTCTCGGTTGTTAGCGACTGGTTGCCAGCTTGGGGCTGTCGCGACCCATGGCCAAAAATTTGGCAGGATCTTTATACCGTCCAGATACCCACACTTCAAAGTGCAGATGCGGGCCTGTGGACCTACCTGTAGAACCAATAAGTCCGATTTTTTGGCCGCCTTTGATCAGGTCGCCAACTTTGACCAACATGCGACTGGTATGGGCATAGCGCGTCACAATATCGTTGCCGTGATCAATTTCAACCATATTCCCGTACTCTGCGTGCCTCAGAGCCGTTACCACCACGCCACCAGCGGCAGCGTAAATAGGAGCGCCTTTTGGACCAGGAAAATCAAGACCTGTGTGCATGGCACTGGCGCCAGTAAATGGGTCAACTCGGCGCCCAAATCGCGAACCTGTGAGCTCGCTGTCAACCGGTCGGGTGGTTGGAATCATGGCCTGTTGAAGTTTTTGATCCAGCAAGCGTGACTCCAAAACAGTTAGCAAATCTTCGCCACTGTTTGCCTCAACTTGCAAGGAGGACAACGCCTGGCTGAAGTCATCGACGGACAATGCCCGAGCTGAGACCAAAGCACCGCCTGCACCTGGTCCAGGCTTGGCAAAACTGACATCCATTCCAGCCAGCTCAGCCACACGCAATCCCAATGAGTCCAGCTGCACCATGCGGGCTTGCAACTCACCCAAACGGGTTGCCATCACGTCTAAATTTTCGCGCAAGTACCTGTTATGAGACTCTGCATTTTCATTGGGAACCTGTGGGATGATTTGTCCAACAATAGGCCAATTGTTCAGTGTGCCTGCTTTTACCAAAGCGTGGTAAGCAGCCATGGCGCCGGCAATAGCGACAACAGCAACACACATGGCTATGGCAAACAAACCCTTAATGCCCAGCTCAAAGCTTCGAGTTGAGCGAAATCGCGTGTCAGTGATAATCACATGCATCTAATCTTGCTCCTAGCATGGCAGCACTTAACAGCACCACCGTGAAACCATCCATCCCAAACGCCATTCCAATCGCTCAAGCGATGAACAACTCAGTGACATTGCATGCGCTCTTGAGTCGAGTGCGCTTGTCTCAAAGTCGGCTGGAGACAGTCAAACAACTGATTCCTGTCACGCTGAGGGCTAGCATACAAGCCGGCAGTGCTGATGAGGGGCAGTGGACGCTGCTGGTCAACTCACCTGCAGTTGCCGCCAAACTCAGGCAGTTGCTGCCCAGTTTGAATCAAGCCTTGCGCCAAAAGGAACAAGTTGATGTCGAGGTGCGCATCAAAATCGCACGCCCGACGGCATAAATGGTGCCGAATGTCTGACTCGAACAGACGACCTACCGCTTACAAGGCGGTTGCTCTACCAACTGAGCTAATTCGGCACGATCTGTATTCTACTTCACTCTGCGTAGGCCGCCGCCGCCTGATGGCGGTTTTGGAAAAGAATCGTTGTCATCTGCGCTGGTTATTGCTTTTTTATCAACAGAAACAGGCGCAACTGAAACCAATGTTGGCCCTTTAGCCGCTGGTGCGGCAATACCAGGTTGTTGGCTTGGCGCTACAGTTATGTCAGCCGATGAAGTTTCGGTCGCTGGGAACGCCATACCCTGACCATTTTCACGTGCGTAAATAGCCAACACTCTAGAGATAGGTACAAAAATATCTTGTACCTTGCCACCAAACCTGCCTTTAAAGCTCACCATATCGTTGGTCAACTCAAGCCCTTGTGTGGCACCGTAACTGACGTTCAGCACTATCTGTGAGTCGCTAACGAAAGCCATAGGCACTTCAACGGTATGGTCAACCGACACGGCCATATAGGGTGTGTAGCCGTTGTGCGAGCACCATTCGTGAATGGCGCGCAACAAATACGGCTTGGTTGTTGGAATGTCGTTGAAGTCCATAACTTTCATAGCAGCAGATACGCAGTCATTTACTTGCGCATGACCTTCTCTGATGGGGTCAGCGCTTCAATGTAAGCAGGGCGAGAAAAAATGCGCTCAGCATATTTCAGCAACGGCGCTGCATTTTTGCTCAGCTCAATGCCATACATGTCCAACCGCCACAACAATGGAGCAATTGAAACGTCGAGCATGGAGAAATTGTCGCCCAGCATAAACTTGTTTTTCAAGAAAACTGGTGCCAATTGGGTCAAGCGGTCACGGATGTGGCTGCGCGCTTTTTCCATAGCCTTGTCGTTACTTTTAACGCCACGTGTTTCCAACACAACGACATTGGTAAACAGTTCTTTTTCGAAATTCAACAAGAACAAACGGACACGCGCGCGCTCAACAGGGTCACCTGGCATCAACTGAGGATGCGGGAAGCGCTCGTCGATGTATTCGTTGATGATGTTTGACTCATACAAAATGAGGTCTCGTTCAACCAATATAGGGACTTGCCCGTAAGGGTTCATAACGGCGATGTCTTCTGGTTTATTGTACAAATCGACATCACGAATTTCAAAGTCCATGCCTTTTTCGAACAGCACAAAACGGCAACGGTGTGAAAATGGGCACGTTGTGCCCGAGTACAAAACCATCATAAGAGGAGTCTCCAAAATAAAAAACAGTGGCTGAACCGATTGGGGTCCCAGTGCCACTGTGTCAGGCGGTGAGGCTTCAATAGCCTCATCGAAAATTACTTGATGTCTTTCCAGAATGCTGCGTTCAAGCGCCATGCCACTATGGTGAAAATACTCAAAAACAACATCACCCACACACCAAGGCGTACACGGGCGTTTTGGGCGGGCTCGCCCATCCACTGCAGATACGCTACCAAATCGCCTATGGCATTGTCAAATTGGGCTTCATTTAAGCTGCCGGCAGTTACTTGCTTAAAACCAGTAAAAACTTCAGAAGTATGGCCGTGAGACTCTACTTCTTTGGTCAACATAGCCTGCTCGCCCTGCAGCTGCCACAAGGGGTTGGGCATGGCAACAGCAGGATACGCCGCGTTGTTCCAACCAGTCAACGTGTTGCTGTCACGGTAATAGCTGCGTAGAAATGTGTACAAATAATCAGAACCACTGCCATTGGCACCCGCACGCGAGCGGGCAATGACGCTCAAGTCAGGCGGGTTGGCACCAAACCAAGCTTTGGCTTCTGCTGGTGCGATAGTGGCTTGCATCAAGTCACCAGGTTTGTCAGTGATGAAATTGAGATTCTCCTGAATTTGCTTTTCATTCAAGCCGATATCGGTCATGCGGTTGTAGCGCATGTAGGCCGCTGAGTGGCAATTCAAACAGTAATTGGTAAACAACTGCGCACCACGCTGCAAAGCAGCCATGTCGTTGGTTCGCGATGGTGCCTTATCCCAAGCAATACCACCTGATGCAGCATGGGCCGCACCCGCAAAAAATACGCACAAGACCGTTGAGAGAAGAATTTTTTTAAACATGTTATTTATCTCCATACCTGCTTAATGCGCTTGGAACGTAATACGGTCTGGCACTTCCTTAAAGTTGCCCAAACGGCTCCACCAAGGCATGAGTAGGAAGAAGCCAAAGTACATCAATGTACCTGCCTGCGAAATTCGCTCAAAAATGTATGAAGGCGCTTGGATACCCAAATAACCTAAAACAAAAAAGTTGATCACAAAAACCGCGTACACAATTTTGTGCCAGTCAGGGCGGTAGCGCATAGACTTGACTGGGCTGTGGTCTAACCATGGCAGGAAGAACAGAATCACAACCGCACCGCCCATCACCACAACACCCCAAAATTTAGCGTCTGTAGCAAGCATGGCGGCAATCGCCAACGCCGCGCCCACCAACACACCCGCCTTGGCTTTAACGCTTAATTTAAGTTTGATCACAGCCAACACTGCACCCGCGGCAGCTATACCCATCAGCACGTACATCATTTCGCCGGTGATGGCACGCAACATGGAATAAAAAGGCGTGAAATACCACACAGGTGCAATGTGAGCTGGTGTTTTTAATGGGTCTGCTGGTATGAAATTGTTGTATTCCAAGAAATAGCCACCGAATTCGGGTGCGAAAAATACAATCGCTGAAAACACCATCAAAAACACAGACACACCCAATACATCATGGACTGTGTAGTAAGGGTGGAATGGGATACCGTCTAGGGGGACACCATTCTCATCTTTGTACTTTTTAATTTCAACACCGTCTGGGTTGTTGGAGCCCACTTCATGTAATGCAATGATGTGCGCCACAACCAAACCCAACAAAACCAAAGGCACGGCAATAACGTGAAAGGCGAAGAAACGGTTGAGTGTGGCGTCGCCCACTACAAAATCACCACGAATCAACAAGGCCAAGTCTTCGCCAACAAACGGTATGGCCGAAAACAGATTGACGATCACCTGTGCGCCCCAGTAGCTCATCTGGCCCCAAGGTAACAAGTAGCCCATAAAAGCTTCAGCCATCAAGCACAAAAAGATGGCACAGCCAAAAATCCAAACCAGCTCGCGCGGTTTGCGGTAGCTGCCATACAACAGGCCGCGGAACATGTGCAAGTACACCACCACAAAAAACGCTGATGCGCCCGTAGAGTGCATGTAGCGTATCAGCCAGCCCCATGGTACATCCCGCATGATGTACTCGACCGAGGCAAACGCCAGCGCTGCGTCTGGTTTGTAGTGCATGACCAAAAATATGCCGGTGACGATTTGAATCACCAATACCAGCAGGGACAGCGCACCAAAAAAGTACCAAAAGTTAAAGTTTTTAGGTGCGTAGTACTCCGCCAAATGCTCGTTGTAAAGCTTTGACAGTGGGAAGCGGTTGTCTACCCAGTTCAGCAGTTGTTGAGACGGCGGCGCATCCGCCGCTATTTCTTTGTATTCAGCCATTTGTTTGTTGCCTCAAAAAAGCAGATGCACATAGGTGCGCAGGTGAAAGTCGATCAAAGGTCCTAAAAGATTAGGCCGCAGTATCGTCCTCGCCAATTAACAAGGTGGTGTCTGACACATACATGTGCGGGGGCACCGGCAAGTTGTCTGGCGATGGCTTGTTTTTAAAGACGCGGCCTGCCACATCAAAAGTCGAGCCGTGGCATGGACACAAAAAGCCACCGGGCCAGTCATCAGGCAATGATGGCTGCGCGCCCACTTGCAACTTATCGGTTGGTGAGCAGCCCAAGTGTGGACAAATACCAATGCCTACAAAATACTCAGGCTTGATGGAACGGTGGCGGTTCTTGGCGTAAGGCGGCACTGGGTACGCTGTGCGGTCTGAATCAGGATCGGCTAAATCTGGCTCGTCTTTGGCCAATGTGGCCAACATTTCTGGCGTACGACGCAGCACCCAAATTGGCTGACCGCGCCACTCAACGGTGAGTTTTTCACCAGGCGCCAGCTTAGAAATATCGACTTCAACGGACGCACCTGCAGCTTTGGCTCGCTCGGAGGGACTGAATGAACTTACGAACGGCACGGCAACAGCTGCAGCACCAACGCCGCCCATTGCGCACGATGTGATCAGCCAGCTACGACGGCCGTTGTTAACGGTTGCTTCGCTCATGGAACTCTTTCAGTGAGAAGACTTGTAGGAGGGTACTAACCCTAGGGACAACTCGCCATTCTACCGGACGCTAAAAGGCCGTCTACAGCTGGGGAATTTAATATTTATTAGTTCTAAAATACTATTTTTATCATTACTTTGAAAGAAACATTATGAGCATCGCCAAAGACTTTAAAGAGTTTGCCTTAAAAGGCAATGTCATTGACTTAGCAGTGGGCGTGATTATTGGTGCCGCGTTTGCCAAAATCGTGACCTCTCTGGTTGCCGACATCATCATGCCAGTGGTTGGCAGCGTATTTGGTAACATGGATTTTGCACAACTGTTTGTAGCCCTTGGCGACGTACCCGCAGGCGTTCCCATGGTGCTGGCAGACCTGCAAAAAGCTGGTGTGCCGGTATTGGCTTACGGTAATTTCATCACCGTAGCCATCAACTTCGTCATCTTGGCATTCATTATTTTCATGATGGTGCGCCAGGTTATTCGTCTGAAGCGGGCAGAGGCAGTCGTCGCTGCTGAGCCTGCCACAACCCCTGAAGATGTGGCCTTGTTGCGCGAAATACGCGACAGTCTGAAACAATAGAACCACTGCTCCAGCTGTTTGCCCGTGTGTTGAAACTGGTAGTCAAAAATCAGCTGGCGAGGTGTCTTTTGACAGATGCATCCGCCCAGGACATGGCTTGCAACAAGCTGGATGCATCTGCTACACCAAGACCTGCAATATCAAAAGCTGTGCCGTGGTCTGGGCTGGTCCTAACAAAAGGCAGACCCAGTGTCACATTCACACCATCGGCCACCCCCAAGTACTTGACGGGTATCAGCCCCTGGTCGTGGTAAGCGGCAACCACCACATCAAACTCGCCAGCCCTGGCGCGCATATACACCGTGTCTGGCGACAGCGGGTCGCTGACTTGAAGACCCAGTTTGCGAGCTGTACTGATAGCTGGCGCCATGATGTCTATTTCCTCTCGCCCAAAACGCCCTCCCTCGCCAGCGTGCGGATTGACCCCGGCAACGGCTATGCGCAAGGGGCCTGTGCCGCGCAAGCACGGTACCCACTGGTTGGTCAGCAACAGCGTTTGCAGTAAGTTGTCGACAGTGACAAGCTCTAAAGCTTGGCGCAATGAAACGTGAATACTGAGTAAGACAGTTTGTAGCTCAGGGTTGGCCAACAGCATACGCACGGGTACATCCGCAATGGGCACACCAAGGTGTTTGGCCGCAGCAGCTTGCAACATCTCGGTATGACCAGGAAACGCGACCCCCGCAGCGTGAAGAGCCAATTTATGGATGGGCGCGGTGATCACCGCGCTGGCATGCCCGGCAAGGCAGGCCTGGGCTGCACAGGAGATCGCACGAGCGGCTGCCGCACCGGCGCCAGCACTGACCACACCCATCGCCACATCACCTACATCAACGCCATCGTCGAGTACGACAACAGCATGGGGTGTCAACAACAATTGCTGCATTGCCTGCTGCGCTGAAGACACGACAAATATAGGCTTTGGGGCTGTTTGTTCGCGTTTGCAGTGATGGGCCAACGCTTTATGCAACAGCGCTGAAGACCCCGCAACCCACACGGGTGTCGCGCCGGCTTGCTGCCACTCGTACAAAGCCTTCACAACGACTTCTGGCCCGATCCCGGCAGGGTCGCCCATAGTTAAAACCATTGGTCGCATTGCGCTGTCCATTAGGCGGGGTTGTCTATGTCAACAAAGGTATGCTGCAAGCCGAACTGGCTGGCCAACGCATGACCAACCGCTTGCGCCCCATAGCGCTCGCTGGCATGGTGACCACAAGCGATGTAGGCCACGTCGCATTCGCGCGCGTAATGGGCTTGGGGCTCAGATAACTCGCCGGAAATGAACACATCCGCACCCGCGGCTATGGCTTGCTCAAAATAAGATTGGGCACCGCCGGTACACCAAGCCACTTTTGCAATGGGCTTATCAGCATCCCCAATAACAACGACTGGCCTGCGCAAAGCAGCCGCAGTCGCGTCTACCAAAGCGCCCAATGTGGTGTGTGGTGTTCGGCCAAGCCAGCCCAAACCTTGGTCGCCAAAGCGGGCTGCCTTGCCACCTTGACTGTCAGGCGTTAAGCCCAATACACGTGCCAGCTGCACGTTGTTGCCCAAGGTTTCGTGTGCATCCAACGGCAAGTGATACGCCCATAAGTTGATGTTGCGCTCTACCAACAGGCCTAAGCGCTTGCGCATCCAACCAGTCACAACACCGGTTTGACCTCGCCAAAACAAGCCGTGGTGTACAAAAATAGCATCCGCACCCATGTCAGCGGCCTGCTCAATCAGGGCTAGGCTGGCAGTCACGCCACTCACCACATGCTGCACCTGCGCAGCACCCTCAACTTGCAGCCCGTTGGGTCCATAGTCGTTAAACAGATGGGGTTGTAACCACGCATCCAATTGATCCGATACCATTTGACGGCTGATGGCTGGCATAGATTGAAGCGTCAAAGGTGTTGTCACTGGTTTCAAACTCCAAAAAGTGGGATGCGACATCGTGCGCGGGTAGGGCTTAAAGTATCAATAACAACTGTAGCGCAAAGACGTGGACAATAGAATCATGAAACGAATCTGGATACTTTTTTCACAAACCACGACTGTGTTGCTGGCCGCCTATTTTGTTGTGCTGACGCTCAAGCCGCAATGGGTGGTGCCAGAACGAGACACTGTCGCTGTTGGCTCCACAGCGCCCGCCACCTTGTTGCGCAGTGCTGCCCAAGCCGCATCGCCGGCGGTGGTCAGTATTCAAGCTATCTCTGGGCCCCAATTAGACGACAAGTCAACAACAGACCCCTGGTTTAAATTCTTTTTTGATGAAGACCAACGAGGTGAGCCTGCGAGCAACAACATAGGCTCTGGTGTTATTGTGAGCGCGTCCGGCCATGTGCTGACCAACAACCACGTGATACAAAATGCGCAAGATATCCAGGTCACGCTGCTAGACGGTAGGCGCGTCCCTGCCAGCGTTCTAGGCACAGACCCAGATACAGATTTGGCAGTGCTTAAAATCCAACTCAACGCACTACCCAACATCACACTGGGTGACTCCAATGCCCTGTTTGTTGGTGACAGTGTGCTGGCTATTGGCAACCCATTTGGTGTCGGTCAAACCGTCACCAGCGGCATCGTCAGCGCTTTGGGCCGAAGCCAACTGGGCATCAACACCTACGAAAACTTCATTCAAACAGATGCAGCCATTAACCCCGGAAATTCTGGCGGTGCACTGGTGAACTCAAGCGGTCATCTGGTTGGCATTAACACCGCTATTTATTCGCGTTCGGGCGGATCAATGGGCATTGGATTTGCCATCCCCACATCGGTTGCCAAACAAGTTCTAGATGATATTGTTAGCGATGGTTTTGTCACACGCGGATGGATTGGTGTGGAGCCGCAAACACTGAACGCTGAACTAGCGAGTAGCTTTGGCTTGAACAATGAGTCGGGGGTATTGGTTGCCGGCGTACTCAAACAAGGGCCAGCCGCCACAGCTGGCGTCATCCCAGGGGATGTGATCACAGCAATTGATGAACAGCCCGTTGCGTCTGTAGCTGACTTGTTGGGCCTTGTTTCTGAGCTGACACCGGGGACATCTAGCCAACTGAAAATTTGGAGAGATGGCAAAGCTCAGCTCATCAGCATACGGCCAGCGGCTAGACCTTATTACAAGCACGGATCTCGGTAAACGTTATTGAGAAAAAACACCCAATAATTATTTACGGTACGTTAGATCCGTCTTTGTCGTTTGACACGCTGCTGCTTGCACCGTCTTTTTTATCGTCTGCTCTTGACATACCACCAGCATCACCTTTGGCTGCTTTGGAGTCGTCAGACTTGTCGCCGTCATCAGGTGACTTGCTGCTGCGTTCAAACCACTTGGCACCAAGCATGCCAAATTCGTACAGAATGCACATCGGTATGGCCAGCGACAACTGTGAAATGACATCCGGGGGAGTCACGAAGGCTGCTATCACAAAGGCCACCACTATGAAGTAACCCCTGAAGGCCTTCAGTTGTTCGACCGTCACCATGCCGAAACGAACCAATAAGATCACCACAATGGGCACCTGAAAAGCCAAGCCAAAGGCTAGATACAGGGACAAGATAGCCTCAACATACGATGCGATATCTGGCGTAGCTGCCACGCTTGGTGGCGCAAATGCTTGAATAAAAGCAAACATTTTGTCCAACACAAGCAATTGCACAAAAGCAATGCCACCATAAGCTAAAAAGCTGCCAAATAAAATAAGTGGAATCGCAAAACGCTTTTCGTGGCTGTACAAGCCTGGCGCTACAAATGCCCATGCTTGGTACATGATCCATGGCAAACACATCAAAAAGGCCGCCATCATCAATACCTTAAGGGGTATGAAGAACGGCGAAAACACACCCACTGCGATTAACTTGGCCCCTGGTGGCATATGCGCCTGAATGGGTATTGCAATCCAGTCTATGAGCGTGGCGGGTCCTGGCCATAAAGCCAAAGCACCCATGCAAATCAGCAGGCCTATGAAGGCATAAACCAACCTGTTACGAAGCTCTAACAAATGCTGAACAAAGGACTGCTCAGTGCCGACGGACTCGTCTGGCTCAGGTTTGTTGCTGGTCATGAATTTTATAGGGAGATGCGGTTAATCTGCGGCCTAAACCTGGCCACTCGGGCCGCACCAGATTGAATATGGCTGCGTTGACCGCTTCGGGCTTTGTACCATTGCGGTACGGCGGCACGCTTGGCGCGCCAACGCTTCTTTGGCCGCACGTAGCTGTTGTAACTTGAGCCTATATGGCCGTAGTCGTCTGAGCTGACGCCTACAGGTGCAGCGGGGGTATTGCCAGTGACGTCTTTCCACTCATCTTCAAAATCTTTGCCTGCAGACTCGACTGAAGATTTGGCGTCGTTCATAGCGCCCTGAAAACCATCTTTCATTTTGCGAAGCTCTTCCAACTCCATAGAGCGGTTGACTTCAGCTTTAACATCAGAGACATAGCGCTGAGCTTTACCCAACAATGCACCAACGGTACGGGCTACTTTAGGCAGCTTCTCAGGGCCAATCACAATCAGGGCTACAGCACCGATGAGGGCCAATTTAGATATGCCTAAGTCAATCATCTTGAGATCACATCAATGCAACAAACAGGATTCAACGTGGTCACTTATGACTTGGTTTTAGCTTGCACGTCTATGGTCTCACCAGACTCAGATTTGGCTTGCGTAACCTGCGCAGGCGCTTCATCTTCTGGCGTTGCACCACCGTCTTTGATACCGTCTTTAAACCCCTTAACGGCACCGCCCAAGTCCGAACCTAAATTTTTAAGTTTTTTGGTGCCGAACACCATCACCACAATCAACAAAACAATCAACCAATGCCAAATTGAAAAAGCACCCATGTCTAACTCCTTGAAAATTCAATGCGCAGCAATTGCTACCCGTATGCACAACCCTTAGCACCTCATTCTACGGCTAAGGGGTGACCTGTTTAGCAGCACGGTCAAATAAGACATCGAATATTCACCTGCATCCCCATTCAGGTCAACCTTTGCGCCAAGGCCTAGGCCCACCCACAACATGCACATGCAAGTGCTGTACCTCTTGCATGCCATGATCCCCCGTGTTCACCACCACCCTGAAGCCGCCCTCAGGATAGGGCTCACAACCCTGCTCTAAAGCCAGCTGGGGGGCAAGGGTCATGATTTTCCCCATCAAGGCTGTGTCAGAGCTGGTCAGCTGGGCCATTGACGAAATATGCGCTTTGGGGACAATCAAAAAGTGAATAGGCGCCCACGGCGCAATGTCGTGAAATGCAAAAATATCTTGGTCTTCATAGACTTTTTTACTTGGAATATTGCCTGCTGCAATGTTACAAAACAAACAGTTCTCATCATGCATCTGCTGCTCTCTTCATAGGTTCACCGGCGTTCAAGTTTATAAATCCACGCACAATTCGTATTAAAAACCACACTGAAATAATCAGCCATGCCAACCAACCCGGCCATATAAACAACAGCCACAGTGGCAGTGTGACCAAGTAGGCAAAGCCCACCCATAGCACTGAGCGCAGACGCCACGAGAAATGCGACTCATGCCACGTGCCTACAGCTTGAGGACGCTTGTACATGTCCATCACCAACGCCACTAACAGCAACAAAGGTCCCCATTGCCCCCCAGGTATCAATGCACCTACGGCCACAATCACGTGCAACACGTAGCTGATAGTGCCAATGGTATTGAGGCTGTGAAGGCGCTGCGCATCAGCATTGACATCAGCTTGCATGCTTATCCTCCAGTGCTTGTGCGTCTCGGCTCTGCGCTTTCCTGAGGGCTTTTTCCTCGATACCACTCAAACCCACGCGCCTGCCCAGTTCGGCCAACACATCGGCGGGCTGCAGGTTGAAATGGGCCAGTGCCACCATGCTGTGAAACCACAGGTCAGCCACTTCCCCCACCAACAAGGCCTTACCCGCGTCGCTAGGTGCTGCTTGCAAATCTTTTGCGGCCATCACCACCTCAGTGGCTTCTTCACCAATTTTCTTTAAAAAAGCGTCTGGCGCTTTATCGAACAGCCGCGCCACATAGCTGCTGGACGCATCTCCACCGTTGGCAGGCTTGCGTGACTCAATGACCTGAGCAAGTCTATGCAAGGTGCTATCGCGCGTGAAATCTGTTGGTGAATCTTGTGTCATAGCAATTATTTGTAAATGTAAGTGGGGTCTTTGAGCACTGGCGCAATGGCTTGCCAATGTGGTGGCTCAGCCCCAATGCTCAGCTCTTGATAAAAGCATGAGTGTCTGCCAGTATGGCAAGCAATACCGGGCTCGTGCCCCAACTGCGTGACGGTTAGCAGCAACACATCCGCATCACAATCAACCCGAATGCTGTGCACGGTTTGCACATGGCCAGACTCTTCACCTTTGTGCCACAGCTTGTTGCGTGAGCGACTGAAGTAGACGGCGCGGCCAAGCTGGCGAGTCAGTGCCAGGGCCTCGCGGTTCATCCACGCGAACATCAACACATCACCGGTACCAAGCTCTTGGGCAATCACTGGCACCAAGCCCTTGGCGTCCCAGCCTATGGCGTCTAACCAGTTGGTTTCCGGGGTGCGCGGACTGAACGTGTCAGACGGTGTAGCTGTTGTGGTGGGGTCTGAGGTGGTCATAGTGCAAGCTTATCAGGCAAACAAAGCCCGTTGATGCGATTGAGGGGCACAGCTTTTTGACCCGCGACTGCCTTTACAAACGAACTGCAATGCCGCGTGATGCCATCAAGGCCTTGGCCTCACCAACCGTATGGTCGCCAAAGTGAAAAATACTTGCCGCCAATACCGCGTCAGCATGGCCCAACTGAATACCGTCTGCCAGATGCGCCAGCGTTCCCACACCACCGGAGGCAATAACAGGCACATTGACCGCATCGCTGACAGTGCGAGTGAGCGCCAAGTCAAACCCAGAGCGCGTGCCGTCTTTGTCCATGCTGGTCAGCAGTAACTCGCCAGCGCCAGCCTCAGTCATGCATGTGGCCCAAGCCAGAACATCGAGGCCTGTGTTTGTGCGCCCCCCGTGACTGTAGACATCCCAACCCTCACCGCGCAGCAGCAAGTCCGCACCAGTGCGGCGTTTTGCGTCAATGGCCACTACGATGCACTGGGAACCATACTTGGCACTCACGTCATTGATAACTTGTGGGTTGGCAATGGCGGCTGAGTTAAAACTTGTTTTATCAGCACCTGCATTGAGTAAGCGACGCACATCGTCAACAGTGCGCACACCGCCGCCCACCGTCAGTGGAATAAATACTTGTGAAGCGACCGCCTCAATCATGTGCAAGGTCAGGTCGCGCCCATCACTGGTGGCCGTGATATCTAAAAATGTCAGCTCATCTGCACCTTGTTCGTTGTAGCGAGCAGCAATTTCGACTGGGTCACCAGCGTCGCGCAGCGCGACAAAATTCACACCTTTGACCACACGCCCATCCGTCACATCCATGCAAGGAATGATACGTTTGGCTAGCACGACGTCTCTATTCGCACGGTCCGAGGTAAGCCTTTAACCATTGAGTTCGTCAGCCAAATCTTGTGCCTCTTCAAAGTCAAGATCACCGCTGTAAATGGACCGCCCGCAAATCACGCCAGCAACACCCTCCTCTTCAACCGCGCACAGTGCTCGTATATCGTCAAGGTTTGACAACCCTCCCGAAGCAAAAACGGGAATAGTGAGGGCTTGCGCTAACTTCACGGTCGCGTCCATGTTGATGCCACTCAACATACCGTCACGACCAATGTCGGTATAGATGATGCCTTCAACGCCATAGTCTTGGTATTTTTTACCAAGGTCTACCACCTCATGTCCTGTCAGTTTGCTCCAGCCATCGGTGGCTACCTTGCCATCCTTGGCGTCCAAACCCACAATGATATGACCACCAAATGCGGTGCAAGCATCTTGCAAAAAGCCTGGGTTTGTCACCGCGGCTGTGCCAATGATGACGTAGGTCAAACCTGCGTCCAAATAACGCTCTATGGTGTCTAGGTCACGAATGCCGCCACCTAGCTGCACATCGACCTCACCACCAATCTCAGCCAAAATGCGCTTGATAGCCAGCTCGTTTTTAGGCTGTCCAGCGAACGCACCGTTTAGATCAACCAAATGCACGCGACGCGCGCCCTTGTCAACCCAAGAACGCGCCACGTCGGCGGGATTCAGGCCAAACACAGTGGATTGGTCCATATCACCTTGCTTAAGGCGAACGCATTGACCGTCTTTTAAATCGATTGCAGGTATTAACAACATGGTGTCAGTGGCGGAGTTTTATAGCACGTAGAAAAGCGACGGGTGAATATACGCCGCTCAAGGGTTAAGGTGTCCAGTGTAAAAAATTTCTGTACAAGGTCAAGCCTTGTTTAGAACTTTTTTCAGGATGAAATTGGGTCGCAAACAGGTTATCGCGTGCCACAGCGGCGCAAAACCACTCACCATAGTGCGCACTCGCAGCGCAATCTTCTGCACGCAAAGGCTCAGCGTAAAAGCTATGCACAAAGTAAAAATAAGCATTGTTATCAACGCCCTCAAAAATGGGATGTGACTGGCCCAATGCCGAGATGTGGCGCACTTGATTCCAGCCCATTTGCGGTACTTTGAAGCGCGATCCATCGCTTTGCAACTGGCCAGCCAATTGAAAACGTTTGACTTGGCCAGCCACCAAGCCCAGACCAGGGGTATCGCCCTCTTCGCTGTGGTCCAACAACATTTGCATGCCCACGCATACGCCAAACAAAGGTTTGTTTGCCGCGGCATGTAACACGGCGTCTCGTAGCCCACTTCGGTCGAGCTCGGCGACACAATCTGCCATAGCGCCTTGACCTGGCAAGACCACACGCTGCGCGTTCAACACTTCTTGCGGGTTGGCCGTAATGCGCACCTCTAGGTCGCTGTCTGTGGCAGCTGATTGCACAGCAGTGGCCACCGAACGCAGGTTGCCCATGCCGTAGTCAACAATCGCGACATAGGCTGCGCCTGCCGTTGCGTTCGAGATGGACACAATAAAGCCTAGGTTCTGGGATCTGTTACAAGCTGCCTTTGGTAGACGGCACCACATTGGCAGCCCGCGGATCCACGCTCAGCGCCATGCGCAAGGCTCTGGCAAATGCTTTGAAAACAGTTTCAGCTTGGTGATGCGCGTTTTCTCCACGCAAGTTATCTATGTGCACAGTAACACCAGCATGGTTGGCAAAGCCTTGGAAAAACTCAAAGGCCAACTGCGTATCAAACTCGCCGATCATGCCGCTTTTGAATGGCACAAACATGTGCAGTCCTGGACGACCTGAGAAGTCCACCACCACCCTAGACAAGGCCTCGTCGAGCGGCACATAGGCATGGCCGTAGCGCACCAAGCCACGCTTGTCACCAACGGCCTGCGCCACGGCTTGACCCAAGGTAATGCCGACATCTTCAACCGTGTGGTGACCATCTATATGCAAGTCGCCTGTGGCTTGTATGTCAAGGTCAATCAAGCCGTGCCTGGCGATCTGATCCAACATGTGGTCAAAAAAACCAATGCCAGTGTGCAGCTTGGCTTCACCTGTGCCATCAAGGTTCACACGAACTTGAATTTGAGTTTCGTTTGTATTGCGCTCCACCTGTGCAATACGCGGTATAGAGGTGGTGGGCGACGTTGTGGGGGCGTTCATACAGCGGCTTTCAATGCGTCTAATGTTAGCGCTTCTAAGAGTTGGTCATTTTCTGCTGGCGTACCAACGGTTAAGCGAAGGCAATTGTGCAGCAATGTGTGCATTGTAGAAACATTTTTGACCAACACACCCGCAGCCTTGAGGGCAGCAAAGGTTTTGGCAGCATCTGCAACACGCACCAAAATCATATTGGCTTGGCTTGGGAATACTTGCAAACCAGGCAATGAGCCTAATTGCACCAACATGCGCTCACGCTGTGCGCGTATCGCTGCTGCCTGCTCGGCAAATACAGCCTCATGCTCTAAGGCAAACAAAGCACACTCCGCATTGAGTGCGCTGACGTTGTAGGGCGGACGCAGCTTATCCAGTTGGGCGACCAGACCAGATTGGCCCAGCATGTAACCCAAACGCACGCCTGCCAAGCCGAATTTCGACAAAGTGCGCATGAGTAGGACATGCGCGAAGCGTTGCGGCTGGGCTCGCATGTGGTCCAGCCAAGTGCTGTTGGCAAATGGCTGGTACGCCTCATCCACCACCACCAAGCCTGGAGCGGCATCAATAACGGCCATCAGGTCGTCCACACGCCATGCGTTGGCGGTGGGATTATTCGGGTTGGCCAAATACACGATGGCGGGCGTGTGGATGCGCATGGCCTCCAGCATGGCGGGCACATTCAACTCAAAATTAGCGGTTAGCGGTACACCCACATAGCGCAAACCTTGCAGTTTGGCGCTCAAGGCATACATCACAAAACCTGGCTCTGGCGAAACAATACTGGCCTGCTGACCTAAGCACGCCATGGCCAGCAAGCTGATCAGCTCATCAGAGCCATTGCCCAGCATCAAGCCCATGCCGCTTGGCATGTCTACATACGTTGACAGCGCCTGTTTTAAATCGTCTATGCGCATGCCAGGGTATCGGTTAACCGCAACTTGTCCCAATCGCTGACCCAGCGCTGCTTGTAGCTGCGCTGACAACACGTAAGGATTTTCCATCGCATCCAACTTAACCATGCCTGTCGCATCTTGAACGGCGTAGGCATGCATGCTTTTCACGTCTTGGCGAACCACAGCCAAGGCTTGGCTGAGTCTGTCAACGGGGGGTTGAGGTAAGTTTTCCATCATGATCAACAGGAGTAGGTACAGACCAATATGTAGGCTTTAGTGAGTTTGCGTGGCAAACCGAGATGACCTGCGTTGTGTCACGGCTGCGCCATGCGCATCGCGGCAGAGTCTGCATGGGCTTGCAAGCCTTCGCCAGTTGCCAACACGTGCGCAATATGACCAAGGGTTTGCGCACCCTCTCGGCTCACTTCAATCAGGCTGGTGCGTTTTTGAAAGTCATACACCCCAAGCGGAGAGCTAAAGCGCGCAGTGCCAGAAGTAGGCAGCACGTGGTTGGGGCCTGCGCAGTAGTCGCCCAAGGACTCGCTGGTGTACCCACCCAAAAAAATGGCACCCGCATGCTTGAGCAACGGCTCCCAACGGTGGGCGTCATCGCTGGACACCTCTAGGTGCTCAGGTGCAATGCGGTTGCTGATGGCGCATGCTTCGGCCATATCGCGCGTAATAACAACCAAGCCCCTGTCGTTAATGGAACGCTCAATAATGGCTTTGCGTGACTGGGTAGGCAGCAACTCGTGCATGGCAGCAATAACGGCTTGTGCGTAGGTGGCGTCAGGCGTTAGCAACACACTTTGCGCCAACTCATCGTGCTCAGCCTGACTGAACATGTCCATGGCCACCCACTCTGGCGGCGTGCTGCCGTCGGCCAACACCAAAATTTCGCTGGGCCCTGCAATCATGTCAATGCCCACTTGGCCAAAGACACGGCGCTTGGCGCTGGCAACGTAGGCGTTGCCTGGCCCAGTAATTTTGTCTACTTTAGCTATGGTTTGGGTGCCATACGCCAACGCCGCAATAGCCTGCGCGCCGCCAATAGTGAAGGCACGGGTCACACCTGCCACGTGGGCGGCAGCCAATACCAAGGCATTGCGCTCACCGTTGGGGGTTGGCACCACCATGACAATATCTTGCACACCAGCAACGTGCGCAGGAATGGCATTCATCAGCAAGCTGGAGGGGTAGGCAGCCTTGCCGCCAGGTACATAAATACCGACCCGGTCAAGAGGGGTGACTTTTTGACCCAGTAAATTGCCCTGCTCATCGGTGTACTGCCATGACTCACCACTGGCTGTTTTTTGCGCTTGGTGGTAGCTGCGTATGCGGTCTGCCGCGGCCGTTAAGGCTTCGCGCTGGTCATTGGGCAGTCCTGCAAACGCTATGGCCATATCGGCTTGGCTGATTTCAAGCTCTGCCATATTGGCTGCGTGCAAGCCATCAAACTTGGCGGTGCAGTCAAGCACCGCTTGGTCACGGCGGGCGCGCACATCGGCAATGATCTCACTGACGCGTGATTCGATGGCCAGATCGGTTTCACCTGACCATAGCAGTCGCCTGTCGAAGCGCTCTTCAAAATCGGCGTCTGTGGTGCGCAATACGGGGATATTTAAAACTGTATTCATGTCAGCTCAATGTGTATAAACGCGGCGCGACGGCTTGGTCAATGGCGCTCAGAATGGGCTGCAAGGCTGTGCGTTTGAGCTTTAAGCTGGCTGGATTGACCACCAGCCTCGCGCTGATGTCCACAATATGGTCGACCTCGACCAAATGGTTGGCTTTCAATGTGTTACCAGTGGAGACCAAATCCACAATGGCATCTGCCAAACCAGTTAAGGGGGCCAGCTCCATAGACCCATACAGCTTGATAAGGTCTACATGCACACCTTTTTTGGCGAAGAACTCACGCGCGGCATGCACATATTTGGTAGCCACTCGCAAACGCGAGCCTTTTTGAACGGCGCTGTCGTAATCAAAGTCTGCGCGCACGGCCACGCTTAAGCGGCATTGCGCAATTCGCAGGTCTATAGGCTGGTACAAGTCGTTGCCGCCGGTTTCAGCTTGGTGCTCAATGAGGGTATCCAAACCCACCACACCCAGATCTGCACCCCCTTGTGCCACGTAAGTTGGCACGTCACTGGCGCGCACCAACACCACTTGCACATCGTCACGTGAGGTCGGCAGTATCAACTTACGCGAGGTATTGGGGTCTTCCAGCACACGGATGCCTGCGGCCTCTATTAAGGGCAGGGTCTCGTCAAAAATACGTCCTTTGGACAGGGCCAGCGTAATCAATGTGTTGCTTTCAGTTTGGCTTGGCAGACACACGTTGAATGTGTGCCCCCAAGCTTTGCAATTTCACTTCCATGCGGTCATAACCGCGGTCTAAATGATAAACACGCTCGACTGTGGTCTCGCCATCGGCCACCAAGGCGGCGATAACCAAGCTGGCTGAAGCGCGCAAATCTGTGGCCATCACGTGGGCACCAGATAACGTGGCACCACCGTCAATAACCGCTGTTTTACCTTCTACCGTGATGCGTGCACCCAAGCGCTGCATCTCTTGCACGTGCATGTAACGGTTCTCAAATATGGTTTCAACCACAGTAGAGCTGCCAGGTGCCACCACATTTAAAGCCATGAACTGGGCTTGCATATCGGTTGGAAAACCGGGGTACTCAGTGGTGCGAAAGGACTGGGCCTTGAGCGAGCTTGCACCCGCACTTTTGACATGCAACCCCGTCTCAGTTGACTCAACGCTCACACCAGCTTCGCGCAATTTGTCTATGACTGCATCCAGATGGCCAGCTCTGGCATTGTGCAAGTGCACATCACCACCTGCCACCGCTACTGCACATAAAAACGTTCCTGTCTCAATTCGGTCGGCGACCACCGCGTGGCTGCAGCCGTTCAAGCTGGCGACGCCTTCGATACGAATTCGGCTGGTGCCGTGTCCCTCAATGCGCGCGCCCATCTTGATGAGCATCTCAGCCAAGTCGGTGATCTCTGGCTCCTGTGCGGCATTGTCTAGCACGGTCACGCCATCTGCTAGCGCGGCGGCCATCATCAAGTTTTCGGTGCCAGTCACAGTCACCATATCGGTTGTAATGTGTGCGCCAGTCAAACGTGTTTGCCCGACGGGTAAGGACGCTTCGATATAACCGTGCGCCACCTCAATCACTGCACCCATGGCTTCCAAGCCTTTGATGTGCTGATCGACAGGACGAGAACCAATCGCGCAGCCCCCTGGCAGTGACACGCGGGCCTTGCCAAATCGCGCTAGCAACGGGCCCAACACCAAAATAGATGCCCGCATGGTTTTGACCAAGTCATAATGCGCCTCGGTTTTATCCAGCCCGCCAGCATGTAGCGTTAGTGCGTTGCTAGAGGCCACATCGTCTTGCACGTGTACGCCCATACTGGCAATGAGCTTGAGCATGGTGCGAACATCTTGGAGCGCAGGCACGTTCTCCAGCGTAACCGGCTGGGCAGTCAATAACGCGGCACACAGCTCCGGCAAAGTAGCGTTTTTAGCGCCCGCAATATGGATGCTGCCGTTGAGCGGCTGGCCACCAGTGATGAGTAATTGATCCATAAGAGACTGTTCAGTAAACGACTAACAATTAAGACTGCTGGGCCCACTCGCCAGGTGTGAACGTTTTCATAGACAAGGCGTGAACCTCATCGTTTTGAATGCGCTCACCAAGCGCTGCATAGACACGCTTGTGTCGGGCAATGGCACGCAATCCCTCAAACTCAGCCGATACGATGACGGCTGACCAATGGCGACCATCTCCGTCCACCTCTAAATGGGTGCAAGGCAAGCCAGCGCTGATGATGTCGTGTAGTTGTTGATCGGTCATGGTCAGTCGGTGTAGGTTGCGATAATTTGAAACAATGGCGTCTTGCTAATGGCGCAATTTGTAGCCAGTACGAAGCATATGCTCGGCAACAGCGGCCACCAGAACAAATGCCACACCCACCACGCCCAGGCTCATCCATGGTGACACATCGCTTTGGCCAAAAAAACCAAAACGAAAACCGTCAATCATGTAGAAAAACGGGTTGAAGTGGCTGACGGTTTGCCACATGGTGGGTAGCGAATGTATGGAGTAAAAAACGCCACTCAAAAACGTCATGGGCATGATGACAAAATTTTGAAACGCTGCCAACTGGTCAAACTTTTCGGCCCATAGACCGGCAACAATGCCCATAGCACCCATCAAACCGCAGCCCAATGCAGCAAAAATCATAATCCACAGGAAGTTGTCGACATGCAAGCCAGCAAAAAAGCTGGTTGCCACAATCACGCCCACACCCACGGCCAAGCCACGCACCATGCTTGAAGCCACATAGGCCCAAAACCATGCCCAATGAGACAAAGGCGTGAGCATCAGGAATATCAAGCTGCCCATGACCTTGCTTTGGATCAACGAAGAAGAGCTGTTGGAAAATGAATTTTGCAACATGCTCATCATGGCCAAGCCAGGAATTAGAAACGCAATGTAGGACACACTGTTGTAGACCTCAACACGTCCTTGCAAGACGTGGCCAAAGATCAACATGTACATGAGAGCCGTCAGCACTGGCGCTGCGACGGTTTGAAAGCCCACCTTCCAAAACCGCAGAATCTCCTTGTAAAAGAGGGTTTGCCAGCCATTCATTCCGGCTTCTCCATGAGGGTCACAAACACATCCTCTAAATCAGCGGGCCTGATTTCGACTTGCTCGGCTACGCCACCAATGGCGCGCACCTGCGCCAAAATGTCTTCAACTGCTTGGGCATTGGGTGCAGGCAATTGCACAATCCGCCCTGTTATACGCGCTTTGGCTTCCAAGGCTGGTGGCAAAGGCGTGTCTAATTTGAAGCGCAACACACTGGCTGTGGCTCTAGACAGCAAGTCGCAGGTGTTTTCAAGGGCGATCAATTGGCCATTTTTAAGCATGGCGATGCGGGGGCACAAAGCCTCGGCTTCCTCTAAATAGTGGGTGGTCAGTAGCACCGCGGTGCCTTGCTTGTTCAGGTGCGAGACGAATTGCCACAAAATTTGACGCAATTCCACGTCAACCCCAGCAGTAGGCTCGTCCAACACCAAAACAGGCGGCTTGTGCACCAGCGCCAAAGCGACCAGCACACGGCGCTTCATGCCGCCCGACAGGGCGCGCATATTTGAATTGGCTTTGTCGGACAAACGCAAACCAAGCAGCAGGTCGTCTATCCAAGCACCGTTGTTTTTGATGCCGAAATAACCGCTCTGAAACCGCAAAGCCTCCCTCACCGTAAAGAAAGGGTCAAACACCAACTCTTGAGGCACAACACCTAGGTTGTACCTGGCTTTGGCATAGTCTTGCACCACATCGAAACCATTGACCGACACGTGACCAGAACTGGCACGGTTGAGTCCTGCCAAAATGTTGATGAGGGTGGTCTTGCCAGCGCCGTTAGGGCCTAACAAACCAAAAAATTCACCCTCGCCTATGTCAAAACTGATGTCTGACAAGGCTTGGAACTCACCCTTAGGGGTGGCATACGTTTTTGAAACGTTTTTAAAAGATATTGCGGACATTAGCCACTTATTTTAGTCTGCCTGCACACGCTGTGCCGCCAGATGCCAATAGCCCATAAAAAAACCGTACAGATTAGGCCGTTTCAGTGTTGTTGCTCAACACTTGGGCCACGTCATAGGCTTGCACCAACGACCACAGCAAGGCTGGCCAGTTGATCACATTGAAGCGCTGGTTTGTGCCGTGTGCCAACCTAGCCAAACCGAGCAGCACACTGATAGCGCTAGAGTCAAACGTGAGCAGCGCACCTGCGTCAACCTCCACATCGCCCGCAACGGGCAACTTCAAGCTCAACAACGACAGAACAGATGCGGCGTTGTCGTGTGTGATGACTTGGGGCAGAACAATGGCGGTCATGGGGTCTGAACGTTAGCGAATCAAAAAACTACTTGCCAGCTTGCGAGGCAGCTGCCGCATTGAGTTGCGCCAAAGCGCTGATGAGCGCGCCCACATCATCACCACCACTGACGGCTGCAAATTGTGTGCGGTAGGTTTCAATCAGCCACAAACCCAGCACATTGATATCCACTATTTTCCAGCCAGAGTCAGACAACACCATGCGGTAATCCAACGGAATCGGCTCACCAGGGCCACCGACCACCCTTGAACGCACTGTGGCTTGCTTGTCACCATCGACGATGCGCATTGGCTTGACCTCAATCCGGCGATCGGTCATTTGCTTGGCTGCGCCTGCATAGGTGCGAATCAACAAGGTCTTAAACTCTTGTTGCAAGCGGTCTTTTTGCGAGGGCGTCGCGCTGCGCCATGCACGCCCTACGGCTGAGGCTGTCATACGCTCGAAGTCAACATAAGGCATCACGTGCTCGTCGACCACGGCTTGCAGGCGGTTGACGTCACCTGCGACCAACTGCGGATCTGACTTAATCAAACTCAACACTTCGTTGGCTGTGCGCGCAATCAGCGCATTGGGGGCTTCAACCGCAGCGTTGGCAGCGCCAGCGACCAACAATGCGGTGCAAGCCAACACGTTGGTTGCTCTTAAAAATGTCTGAATTGACCACATACGCATTCCCTGTCTTTGCATTTTCCGGTATTTGTATTTGCACTGCCCTGGCTACCCGTTGTGTACGGGTAGGTATGGGTACGCCACAGTCGCTGTTGCCTGGTGGCGCTGCAGACCCGTTGAATATCTCGATTTTATGTCATTGCACCGTGTTGTCTGCAGGTGTGTCATCCCAACTGTCGCCGTTGGCAGTGCCATCGCCCCAACCGTCATCAGCAGGCTCTGGCGTCCACATAGGCTGGGTTGTGGCTTCGCGCCTCTTCAAGTACACATCACGCAGAAAAATGTACTTGTCTAAGGCAATTGAGTCCAACGTGTTGGTGGCGTCTAACAAACCTGCACGCCCGTTGAGGACCTTGACCACTTTGATTGTATTTTGCTCACTTTTTGCTGTGGGCTCGATGTCTACTCCTTCGTACAGCTCGACTGAACTTGAAGCCGTATCGCGAAGAGTCGAAGGCCCTGCAAACGGCAGCATGATGTAAGGCCCCATAGGCACGCCCCAGCGACCCAACGTTTGCCCAAGATCGTGGCTGGTTTTGGTCAGACCCATGGGCGTCGCCAAATCTATCAGACCAGCAACACCAAACACCGAGTTGACCGCAAAACGCATGAAGTTGGTGGTGGCTTCGACCGGCCTAAGTTGCAGGGCTGCGTTCATGCTAGAGCTCAAATCACCCAGATTTGAAAAGAAGTTGCCAATTGTTGTGCGCACAAATTGGGGCGTAATGTCTTGGTAGGTTTCTGCCGCAGGTTTGAGCACCACACGGTCTGCCGTATCGTTGAAGCTGTACATCGCACGGTTGAATGGCTCAAGGGGGTCGCTGGCATTGGCCTGAGGACCTGTGGCGCAGCCACTCACAACAGCAGCTGATGCCAACAACCAACCTGCCACTAGGCGCTTAGCGTGTGTATCTGCCATTGTTAATCCTTGCCACTGCTGCTGGCAGTTTGGTTGAACAAAAATTGACTGATCAAGTTTTCCAACACCACAGCCGACTGCGTTTGCGTCACCACAGCGCCTGAAGCCCAATTGGCTTCTTCGAAACCAGCTTGAACGCCAATGTATTGCTCACCCAGCAAACCACTGGTGAGAATTTTGAGTGAGCTGTCGATTGGAAACGCGAACTGCGTGTTCATGTCCAGCACGACAGCCGCTTGGAAGCGCTGGGTGTCAAATGACACACTGCTCACGCGCCCTACGACGACACCTGCGCTTTTAACGGCTGCGCTGGGCTTTAAACCACCAATGTTGTCAAACCGAGCGGTGATTTGGTAAGTTGGCGAAAAATTCATTTGCAACAAGTTGGCAGACTTGAGGGCCAAAAACAGCACTGCTGCCACGCCAATCAGCACAAACATACCTACCCACACATCATTTTTAGACTTTTGCATATCTCACCTTTGAACCAAGCCATACAGCCAATTGGTTTTCCCCATTAAATACTGAACATCATCGCGGTTAACAAGAAATCTAGGCCCAGCACCATCAAGGAGGCCACAACCACAGTGCGGGTGGTTGCACGCGATACGCCCTCAGGCGTTGGTGACGCGCTGTAGCCTTGCAGCAATGCAACAAACGTTACAGCACAGCCGAACACCATGCTCTTGACCACCCCGTTGCCGACATCACGCCACACATCGACACCACTTTGCATCTGGCTCCAAAATGAACCTGAATCGATGCCAATCATCGCCACCCCGACCAACCAGCCGCCCAATATGCCAACAGCGCTGAAGACGGCTGCCAATATGGGCATGGCTATCATGCCACCCAAAAAACGTGGCGCCAAAATTCGGCGAATAGGATCAACGGCCATGATCTCCATGGCGGCGAGTTGCTCGCCCGCCTTCATCAGGCCGATCTCTGCCGTTAGCGCGGTACCCGCTCGCCCTGCAAACAGCAAAGCCGTGACAACTGGGCCTAACTCACGCACCAAACTGAGCGCAACCAACAAACCCAACGCCTCTGAAGACCCGTAACGCTGCAAGGTGTAATAGCCTTGCAAACCCAACACAAAGCCCACGAACAAACCCGACACGCCAATGATGACCAAGCTGTAGTTGCCTAAAAAAAGCACTTGCTCGGCAATCAGGCGAGGACGCTTCAGAGCCCCCCAAGACTCTTTGAACAACACCACGAACAGCCGCAAGGCATAGCCCATATTGGCAACGATTTGACGTGTCATACAACCGACGCTGGACACCCAAGCGGTCATGTTGCAGCCCTCTTGTGCGCGTTGGCCTGGCCTAGCAAATCTTCACCAACGGGCTGGGCCGGGTAATGGAATCGCACAGGTCCCTCTGCATCACCGCTTATGAACTGCTGCACCAAGGGGTTGGTACAGTTGCGTATCTCATCAGGTGTGCCTTGCACAGCCACCTTGCCATCGGCCAAAATCACCACGTGCTGAGCAATACCCAGTGTTTCTTGCACATCGTGAGATACCACAATCGATGTCATGCCAAGTGCGTGATTCAGCTCTCTGATTAATTTAGCGGCAGTGCCCAACGAGATAGGGTCCAGTCCAGCAAATGGCTCGTCGTACATCATCAATGCAGGGTCGAGGGCAATGGCTCGCGCAAGGGCAACGCGTCTGGCCATACCGCCAGAAATTTCAGCCGGCATCAAGTCTCTGGCACCCCTCAAACCCACAGCATTCAGCTTTATGAGAACGATGTCTCGCACCATCACTTCAGGCAACTGCGTGTGCTCACGCAACGGGAAAGCCACGTTGTCGAAGACCGACATGTCTGTGAACAGGGCCCCAAACTGAAACAACATGCCCATTTGGCGGCGCGCCGTATACAACTGCTTGTGACTGAATTTGGCAATGTCGTGGCCCAACACATACACCTCACCGCTGGACGCCCGACATTGCCCGCTGATGAGGCGCAGCACAGTGGTTTTACCGCCACCAGATGCACCCATCAGTGCAGTCACCTTACCTTGGGGAATATCGATGTCGATACCATCCAAAATACTGCGCGCAGATTGATCTTCGCCATAGGCGAAACTCACATTGCGAAAGGTAATAGCTGGGGATTGGGACACGAAAACCTTAACGATGTCCCCACCGCCAGACATTGGCAGTGGGTTAGTTGTCATGTTAAACGCTGCCTGTGGCGATGTAGCAACATACAACACCAAGCCGTTGCAAGCTTATCGTGGCAATACACTGACACCCATTAAGTACTGATCAATAGCACGCGCAGCTTGACGCCCCTCGCGTATGGCCCACACCACCAAACTTTGACCGCGGCGCATATCACCCGCTGCAAACACCTTGTCCACATTGGTGTAGTAGCCCCCCTCTTCGTCCACGCTGGCTTGGGCATTGCCTCTCATATCTTTGTTCACGCCAAACGCATCCAGCACAGTGGGGACCGGATTCGCAAAACCCATTGCGAGCAACACCAAATCTGCTTTTAACAACTGCTCAGAACCAGCAACCTCAGTCATCTTGCCATCAGTCAACTCCAAGCGCACTGTCTTGACACCTGTAACGTGGCCTTTTTCGCCTACAAACTCTTTGGTGGCAATGGCAAACTCCCGCACACAGCCCTCGGCATGGCTGGAACTGGTTCGCAACTTAATGGGCCAATAAGGCCATACCAGTGGCTTGTCCTCTTGGTCAGGTGGTTGTGCCATCAGTTCAAACTGGGTCACGCTGGCAGCGCCATGGCGGTTGCTGGTACCCACGCAGTCAGAACCAGTGTCGCCACCGCCAATCACGACCACGTGCTTGCCATCGGCTCGGATTTGCGTTTTGAACTCGTCGCCAGCATTGACTTTGTTTTGCTGTGGCAGCATTTCCATAGCGAAATGCACGCCAGCCAAATCACGCCCTTTGACAGGCAAGTCACGAGACTGCTCGGAGCCGCCAGTCAGCAACACAGCGTCGAACTGTGCAGTCAACGCTTGGGGTGAAACCGTTTCTTTTGACCAGTTAGTGACCACGCTGTCATTTGGCATACCTGCTACCAACACACCCGTTTTGAAAGTTACCCCTTCAGCCTGCATCTGCTGCACGCGGCGGTCAATGTGCACTTTTTCCATTTTGAAATCAGGAATGCCGTAACGCAGCAATCCACCAACACGGTCGTTCTTCTCAAACACGGTGACGTCGTGACCAGCGCGAGCCAGCTGTTGCGCAGCAGCCAAGCCAGCAGGGCCAGAGCCCACAACAGCAATACATTTGCCAGTTTTGTGCGTGTTGACCACCGGCTGAACCCAGTCTTCTGCCCAAGCACGGTCAATGATGGCGTGCTCTATCGACTTGATACCAACGGCATCGTCGTTAACGTTCAGCGTACAAGCGGCCTCGCAAGGCGCTGGACAAATACGCCCAGTGAACTCAGGAAAGTTGTTGGTGCTGTGCAGCACATCAATGGCGTTTTTCCAATCGCCTTGGAACACCAATTCGTTGAAGTCCGGAATAATATTGTTGACAGGGCAGCCACTGTTACAAAAGGGCGTGCCGCAATCCATACAGCGCGCAGACTGTTGCTTGGCACCCGCATCGTCCAAGCCAATTACAAACTCTTTGTAGTTTTTCAAACGCTCTTTAGGAGGCAAGTACGCCTCTTCAACACGTTCAAAATCCATGAATCCAGTAACTTTACCCATGATTCTTCTCCTGTAAGCCGTTGGCTACATTAAGCGGCAATGCCGGCTGTGGTTGTTATTGAGGCGTTGTCGATGGCTACTTTGGCAGCGTGCAACTCACCCAAGGCACGCTTGTACTCGTGAGGAAATACCTTCACGAACTTGGCGCGTGAGGCACTCCAGTCGTCGAGCAATTCGCGCGCTCGGCGTGAGCCTGTGTAGCGCAAGTGGTCGGCCAACATGGCCTTCAACTGAGTTTCGTCGGTTTGCCCGCGGTGCCAGATTGACACATCGGTCGTGGCTCGCTGATCAGTGTCTGACAACAAACGGTCTAAGCTCACCATGGTGGTGTTGGCCCGTGTATGGAACATGCCATCTTCATCGTAGATATATGCCACACCGCCACTCATGCCCGCGGCAAAGTTGCGACCAGTTGCGCCCAGTACCACAACAGTGCCACCAGTCATGTACTCGCAGCCATGGTCACCAACGCCTTCGACAACGGCCGATGCGCCAGACAACCGCACAGCAAAACGCTCGCCGCCCACACCGCTGAAGAAAGCTTCACCCGTCGTGGCGCCGTACAGCACTGTGTTACCCACAATGATGTTTTGCTCTGAACGGCCTCTAAAGTCCAAGCTAGGCCTCACCACAATACGACCACCGCTCATACCTTTACCGGTGTAATCGTTGGCTTCACCTATCAAATTCATGGTGATGCCTTTTGCCAAAAACGCGCCAAACGACTGTCCGCCAGTGCCCTCCAGCTGAATATGAATGGTGTCGTCTGGCAAGCCCTCTGGGTAACGCTTGATCAACTCGCCCGACAGCATGGCTCCAACAGTGCGGTTGACGTTGCGGGTCACATCCATGAACTTCACTTTTTCACCTAGTTCCAACGCAGCTTTTGATTTTTCAATCAAACGCACGTCCAAGGCTTTTTCTAATCCGTGGTCTTGAACACCGGTATGCAACCGTGACACATCTGGACCGACGTTGGGCACGTAGAACAAACGTGAAAAGTCCAAGCCTTTGGCTTTCCAGTGGTCAATGCCCTGGCGTGTATCCAACAAATCAGCGCGACCAATGAGCTCATCAAACGTGCGTATACCCAGCTGGGCCATGATCAAACGCGCCTCTTCAGCGACAAAGAAGAAATAGTTCACCACGTGCTCGGGCTGACCAGAGAACTTCTTGCGCAGTTCAGGGTCCTGCGTGGCCACGCCCACAGGGCATGTGTTGAGGTGGCATTTGCGCATCATGATGCAACCTTCCACCACCAGTGGCGCGGTGGCAAAGCCAAACTCATCAGCGCCCAACAGGCCACCCACCACCACGTCTCTACCTGTCTTCATCTGGCCATCGGCTTGCACGCGCACGCGGCCACGCAAGCGGTTAATCACCAAAGTTTGCTGGGTTTCGGCCAAACCGATTTCCCAAGGGCTTCCCGCATGCTTGATAGACGACCAAGGCGAAGCGCCTGTGCCGCCGTCATGTCCGGCAATCACAATGTGATCAGCTTTGGCTTTGGACACACCAGCGGCGATGGTGCCAACACCAATTTCGGACACCAGCTTCACAGAAATACTGGCTGCTGGATTCACATTCTTCAAGTCGTGAATCAGTTGCGCCAAATCCTCGATGGAGTAGATGTCATGGTGAGGTGGCGGCGAAATAAGTCCCACACCTGGCACCGAATAACGCAGCGCGCCAATGTACTCGCTGACCTTGGTACCGGGGAGTTGACCGCCTTCACCAGGCTTAGCACCCTGCGCCATCTTGATTTGAATTTGATCGGCACTGGTCAGGTACTCCGTGGTTACCCCGAAGCGACCTGAAGCCACTTGCTTGATCCGTGAGCGCAACGAATCACCGGCCAACAGCGGCACATGCGCCTCAACGCGTGACTCGCCAATGATCGAGCGCAATGACTCACCACTTTTAATTGGTATACCTTTGAGTTCGTTGCGGTAGCGCGCTGGGTCCTCGCCGCCCTCACCGGTGTTGCTCTTGCCGCCAATACGGTTCATGGCTACTGCCAAAGTCGCATGGGCTTCTGTAGAGATTGAACCCAATGACATGGCGCCAGTTGCAAATCGTTTGACGATCTCTGACGCTGGCTCAACCTCCTCCACAGGGATGGCCTTGGCAGGGTCAACCTTGAACTCAAACAAACCACGCAGCGTCATGTGACGGCGTGTTTGATCGTTGATGATTTGTGCGTATTCTTTGTAGCTGTTCCAGTTGTTGGCACGTGTGCTGTGCTGCAACTTGGCGATGGCATCAGGTGTCCACATGTGCTCTTCACCGCGGCTGCGCCACGCGTACTCGCCGCCAGTGTCCAACATATTGGCCAACACCGGGGCGTTTCCAAACGCCAGGTCGTGCATGCGAATAGCCTCAAGCGCCACCTCAAACACACCAATGCCCTCGACACGGCTGGGTGTGTTGCTGAAATACTTCTTAATAAACGTGGCGTTCAGACCAATGGCTTCAAACAGCTGCGCACCACAGTAGCTCATGTAGGTCGACACACCCATCTTGGACATGATCTTGGACAGACCTTTGCCGACCGCTTTTATGTAGTTGGCAACGGCTTTGTCAGCCGACAAGTCGCCCGGCAAACTGGCGTGCATTTGCGCCAACGTCTCGATCGCCAAATAGGGGTGGACCGCCTCAGCTCCAAACCCAGCAAGCACAGCAAAGTGGTGCACCTCGCGCGCTGAACCTGTTTCAACGACCAAGCCTGTAGACGTGCGCAAGCCTTCGCGCACCAAATGTTGGTGAACGGCGGACATGGCCAACAACGCTGGAATAGCAATTTGCGTGGACGACATGTTCCTGTCGCTCACGATCAAAATATTACGCCCCGTACGAATGGCATCGACAGCCTCCGCGCACAGCGATGCCAGCTTGGCCTCCACGCCCTCGCTTCCCCACGAAACGGGGTAGGTTATATCTAACGTATGGCTGCGAAACTTGCCGTGCGTGTACTCCTCGATGTGGCGCAGCTTGTCCATATCAGCCGTATCCAGCACAGGCTGCTTGACCTCTAGGCGCATGGGCGGGTTGACTTGGTTGATGTCCAGCAGATTGGGTTTGGGCCCAATAAAGGACACCAGCGACATGACGATCGCCTCGCGAATCGGGTCAATCGGCGGGTTGGTAACTTGCGCAAACAGCTGTTTAAAGTAGTTGTACAGTGGCTTGTTTTTATCGGACAATACGGCCAGCGGGCTGTCATTGCCCATTGAGCCTAGAGCCTCTTCGCCGTTGGCCGCCATGGGACTCATCAAAAACTTGATGTCTTCTTGGGTGTAGCCAAACGCCTGCTGGTGGTCTAACAGCTGGGCCTTGTTCAAGTGTTGCGTCACTGGAACCGGCGCTTCATTGGCCTCAACCTCGTCCAACTTGTAACGCAAATTCTCAATCCACTGGGTGTAGGGCTTGGCATTGGCCAAACCAGCCTTGAGTTCTTCGTCATTGATCATGCGACCTTGCTCCAGGTCGATCAAAAACATTTTGCCTGGCTGCAAACGCCACTTGCGTACAATTTTTGCCTCAGGCACTGGCAACACACCGGCCTCTGAGCCCATGATCACCATGTCGTCGTCTGTGATGCAGTAGCGCGAAGGACGCAAGCCATTTCGGTCCAACGTGGCACCTATTTGACGGCCATCGGTAAAGACGATGGAAGCTGGACCATCCCACGGCTCCATCATGGCTGCGTGGTATTCGTAAAACGCACGACGGCGCTTGTCCATGGTCGCGTGTTGCTCCCAAGGTTCTGGAATCATCATCATCATGGCCTGGGCAATTGGGTAGCCGGCCATGGTCAGCAGCTCCAAGCAATTGTCGAATGTGGCTGTGTCAGACTGGTCTGCAAAACTAATTGGGTACAACTTTTTCAGATCATCGCCAAGCACCGGCGAGCTCATGACACCTTCGCGTGCCCGCATCCAGTTGAAGTTGCCCTTAACGGTATTGATCTCACCGTTGTGCGCCACATAGCGGTACGGGTGGGCCAGTGGCCACTCAGGAAATGTGTTGGTAGAAAAGCGTTGGTGCACCAAGCCCAGTGCCGACGTACAGCGTGGGTCTTTCAAGTCTAGGAAGTACTCACCCACTTGATTCGCAAGCAGCAAACCCTTGTACACAATCGTGCGGGTCGACATGCTGGGCACGTAATACTCTTTAGAGTGGGTCAGTTTCAAACGTTGGATGTTGGCGCTGGCCGTTTTACGAATCACGTACAGCTTGCGCTCTAAAGCGTCTTGCACAATGACGTCATTGCCTCGGCCAATGAAGACTTGGCACATGAGTGGCTCTTTTTCGCGCACTGCAGGAGACATGGGCATGTCACGGTTGACTGGCACGTCACGCCAGCCAAGCAACACTTGGCCTTCGGCAGATACAGCGCGGCCCATCTCCTGAATGCAGGCCATGCGGGATGCACTTTCTTTGGGCAAGAACACCAAACCCACGCCGTACTCGCCTGGTGGCGGCAAAGTCACGCCCTGTTTGGCCATTTCTTCGCGGTACAAGGCATCAGGCAGTTGAATTAACAAACCCGCGCCGTCACCCATCAATGCATCGGCACCAACAGCGCCGCGGTGATCAAGGTTTTCCAAGATTTGCAGTGCCTGCGTCACAATGGCGTGGCTCTTTTGACCTTTAATGTGGGCCACAAAGCCCACGCCGCACGCATCGTGCTCCATCGCACGGTCGTACAACCCATGCTCAGCCGCTTGCTCTCGTGCCACATCCATATTTGTTTGTTGTTCCACGCTCAACTCCTGATGACTTTTTAACAGCACACAGGATAAGGGCAAACCCCAAGCTCATCAAGCAAATTAATTAGGGTCAGATCCTAATTAATCTCAGCTAAAAAAATACGTATTTGAATTAGGGACGCATCAATTTAATCAACAAAAACATAAGACTTTAAAAGATTATTACTAATTTTTAATCTTTGAAGGCCGCCCAACAGTCGTTTTTGTGACACGACGCGTTGTTTTTAATTGCAAACCATCTAAAAATCGACTGTCGCCGAAAGCCCACGATTTGAGAGCGTGTTCAGTCAGTTGTTTGGCCAAGCTGGCACCCACCCCCCTGGCCACCAGCTCGATATAAGCCGCCTCGCGTGCAAACGGTGTATTGCCCAAACCCCACTGCAACGGATGGGCTGCCACCGCGTTGTCTACGCGCTTTCCGGCGTAATGCAAGTAACTAGACCATTGGTAATCACCTGGGTGTGCTGCCATGGCAGCTCGCACCGGGTTGAGGTCCATATACACCATGCAGTTGAGCAAGTAGCGCTCTGACTGAATGAGACTGGATTTGTACCGCCCCTCCCACAACGTACCAGTGCGGCTGTGACGGCGGTTGAACCAGCTGACATATTGCCGCCCCAAAAATTGCATCAGCTTGGGCAAGCCTTGATCTGTGGCGGGCGTAACCAACAAGTGAACATGGTTGTCCATGAGCACATACGCGTGCACCCTGACCTCAAACTCTGCTGCGTATTGGGCTTGCAGTGCCAGCCACTTAAGCCTGTCGGCATCGTCCACAAATATGGCCAGGCGGTTATTACCTCTAACCATCACATGGTGGGCATACCCAGGCACCGCCAGCCTAGGCAACCTAGCCATACAAACCCGGTGCGCTGGCAAACATGTGGTAGCCAGTCAAGCGAGCGTGGGCTTGGATGGCAAAGCGGTCTGTCATACCTGCAATGTAATCAGCGGCCGCCCGCGCAGGCCTGGTGTAGCGCTGGTAATGCGCAGGCATGACCGTCGGGTCTTGCACGTAAATTGAAAACAAATCAGCCACCACTTGGCGCGCCCGTGCAGTGGTGTCTAAAACTTGCTCATGGCGGTATAGGTTGGCAAACAAAAACTGCTTCAGCTCAATCGAGCGAGCGCGCATGCTAGGCGTAAAAGCAACCAGGGTTTTGCCATGCTTGCGCACCGCCTGGGCGCTGTCTATACCCGCCTCCTGTATAGCGTGCTGTGTGTGTGCCAGCACGTCAAACACCTGCGCCGTGAGCAAGCGTCGAATGGTCTCTGCCAGCAAACGGCGTCCAGACAGCTGCGGGTAATCGCGCAGCGTGTGGGCGGCGTGTTCGGCCACCAAGTCAACGGCTTGGAGTTGTTCAAAATCAATCAAGCCGGAGCGAACACCATCGTCGACATCATGGGCGTTGTAGGCAATTTCATCGGCCAAGTTACACAACTGAGCCTCTAAACTGGGTGCAGTGCCTTCTAAAAACCGGGCACCTACATCGTTTGGGCGCAATTCTTCTAGACGGCTAGCATTGGCAGCTGAGCAATGCTTCAAAATACCCTCGCGTGTTTCAAACGTTAGATTCAGCCCGTCGTGGCTGGGGTAACGCCGCTCCAAGGTGTCGACAACACGCAAGCTTTGTAAGTTGTGTTCAAAACCAGGCGAGTCGTTGTGTGCGCCAACGGCGTCGTCTGCGTGATGGGCGCGCATGCAAGCGTCCAATGCGTCTTGACCAGCGTGACCAAAGGGTGTGTGGCCTAAGTCATGGGCCAATGCAATAGCCTCTACCAAGTCTTCGTGCAAACCCAGGCTTCTGGCCAAGCTGCGTCCCAACTGAGCCACTTCTAAGGAGTGAGTCAAGCGTGTTCGAAACAGGTCACCCTCGTGGTTTAAAAAAACCTGGGTTTTGTACACCAAACGCCTGAAAGCGCTGCTGTGTATCACACGGTCTCTGTCGCGTTGGTAATCGTTGCGGGTTGGTGCTGCAGCCTGCGCAAACAAGCGTCCCCGCGAATGGGTCGGATCGCTGGCGAACGGTGCGAGTGCAGTCAGTATCAAGACTTAAACCTCACACGTGGCGCCAAGCACCTCACGCACCACACCATCTTCAGCTGCGGCCAAGCTCGCCTGACCTGCACTGTTAACCAGCACGAACTTCACCTGACCACCTTCGGCTTTTTTATCAACGCGCATGTGGCCTAGGTAAATATCAGCCGAGGCATCGCCTCGCGAGTTGGTCAATACTGGGCCGCTGGTGGGCAAGCCTGCGGCGGCTATCAGCGCACTCAGTCTGTCAACATACGCCTGGTTAACAAGACCTAAACGGTGTGACAAATGCGCCGCCATCACCATGCCGCACCCGACAGCCTCGCCGTGCAACCAAGCGCCATAACCCATACCAGCCTCTATGGCGTGGCCAAAGGTGTGGCCAAAGTTAAGAATGGCACGCACGCCCGCCTCTCGCTCGTCTTGGGCAACCACCCACGACTTTATTTCGCAACTGCGCTGCACAGCCAACGACAACAGCTCGGCATTGCCCGCGCGCAATTCAGACATATTGGCCTCTAGCCAGTCAAAAAATGCCATATCAGCAATGGGGCCGTACTTGATAACCTCTGCCAAACCAGCGCTCATCTCCCGGACAGGCAGGGTTTGCAGGGCCTGCAAGTCGCAGACCACGCGCACGGGCTGGTAAAAAGCACCCACCATATTTTTACCCAACGGGTGGTTCACACCCGTTTTACCGCCCACAGACGAATCAACTTGCGACAGCAGCGTGGTGGGCACTTGCACAAATGGCACACCACGCATGTATGTGGCGGCTGCAAAACCTGTCATATCGCCGACCACACCACCGCCTAAAGCGAACAACACAGTTTTTCTATCCGCCTGATGGGTCAGCAAGGCGTCAAAGATGGTCTGCAAGTGCTGCCAGTTTTTATAAGTCTCGCCGTCAGGCAACACCACCGAAAGTACCCGTGTGTAATGCGGCTCAATTGCGTTTGTAAGCTGTTGCAAATACAACGGAGCAATTGTCGTGTTGGTCACCACCATCGCGGTTGCCGCTGCTGGCAACCCTTGCCAAAACTTAGGTGTGGTGAACGCCTGGCCAGAAATGTGTATGTCGTAGGCGCGCTCGCCCAAGTCGATGTGCACCAAGCCGTTGGCAGGCAATCTATTAGAAAATGGAGGCAGACTGTGAGCTGTGGTCATGGTTGTGTTGTCAAGGCAATGGCGAAACACCGCCACTTAATTGCGTTAATCCGCGCATTTCAAATTGCATGGCAATGGTGTTGACCAGCATGTGCACACTGGGCCTACCTGTATCTACTGTGAAATGTGCAGTTTCTTTGTAAAAGTCGTCTCGTTGGTCAAACAAGTCTTGCAGCCGTTTGGCAGCATTGCCGCCCTGCAGCAAGGGCCGTACCGTGTCAAAGCGCAGCCGCTTGGCGAGTTCAGCTGGGCTGGAGCGTAAATAAACCACCCAAGTATTGGCGCGTAATTCGTGTCGGTTATCGCTGCGCAACACGACGCCTCCGCCAGTTGAGATAACAGTGCCGGCGCGGCCATCGTCTGGTCGGCTGTGGCATAGATTGGCTATCACGTTGTGCTCAACATCGCGAAACGCTGGCTCGCCTTGTATGTCAAAGTAGTGTTTGATGGAGCAGCCCAATTCACGCTCAATTTCGTGGTCACTGTCCACAAAACGCAAATTGAGCCGTTTGGCCAAATGCCGACCCACCGTTGTTTTGCCAGATCCAGGCATGCCGACAATCGCAATAACAGACATGGTGGCAAGCAACTAGGCATTTAAAAGCATTAACCAGGCGATTCCCTTATCGCGTTGGTCGCTTCAGGGGACGCCAATATATGCGGCGTTAAAAAAATCAACATTTCTGACTTGTCAGAACGTGTTGAGCGGTTGCGAAATAACAGGCCCAATCCTGGAATATCACCGAAGAATGGTACCTTGGTGACAACCTCTCTATCGTAACGCTCGAATATACCGCCTATCACAGCGGTTCCGGCATTGTCGACCAACACTTGTGTTTGAACGTGTTTTGTATTGATGGCCACACCTTGGGCAGTGGTTTCGCCTCGGCTGTCTTTGTTGATGTCAACTTGCAACATGACTTGCCCGTGCGGCGTGATGTGAGGCACCACAGCCAAGCGCAGGGTCGCGCGCCTAAACGCCACCGAAGTCCCACCGCTGGTGCTGGTAGATTGGTACGGGTACTCGGTACCCTGCTCTATCAATGCTTTGACCTGGTCGGCGGTCACTATGCTGGGCCTAGACACAATCACCCCGCGCCCGTCGGCCTCTAAGGCTGATAACTCCAGGTTGATGAAGCGACTGGCATCTGGCGTAAACAACGACACAGCAAAGCTGCCAGCTGAATGACCACCCACACCAGCAGACGGCAAGCTCACAAAAGGCTCAATGCCTCCTCCCAGCTGACCCGATACCGCAGCGTAGCTGGGACCCAACACGCCTTGAACTTGGCTGCCGTTCAGGCTGCCCGCCGTCAAGGCAGGCACCAGGCCACCCCCCAAACGTGCGCCCAGCTCTTGGCTAAAACTGTCGTCGGCCTCCACAATACGCGCCTCAATCAACACTTGGCGCACTGGCACATCTATGAGGGCAATCAGCTCTGCCACGCGCGCCAAACTAGCAGGCACATCGCTGACGAACACTTGGTTGGTGCGCGGCTCAGGCATGACGCTGCCACGGGACGACAGCACGCCCGTCAGACCATGGCCAAGCTGTGACGACGCCGTGGGAATCATGCCTGCCTCGTTGTTGGACTTGCCAGATGCCACGCTGGCACGGGTCTTTGCACCCGTTACATACCCCGCTACATCCACTGCTTTGGCATAGTTCATTTGATAGGCCTTGGTTTGCAGGGGTGTCAACGCTATATCGGCCTGCCTAGCTAGCAGGCGCTGTTGCTGCTCAGCCAGCACATGTGCTCGGGGCGCAACCCACATCACATCGCCAGACTGGCTCATGCCCAAGTCGTTGGCGCGCAGCAACGCATGCAACGCTGAACGCCAAGCCACAGCCTTCAACTGGACACTCACATCACCCTTCACGCCATTGGCCAACACCAAGTTCACACCCGCCACTTGTGCAATAGCCTGTAACACCGTATGGATTGGTGCATTCGTGACATCCAAAGTCAGCAAGGCCTGTTCATGCTCAGCGCTTTTTGAGGACTTTGAAGCCTGCACCCCCCCACTGTCTTTTGACAATGTTGGCTCATGGCTTGTCGCACCGCCAAAGCCCACCAACTCTGGCAGCCTGGCGAGGGCTTGTTGGGTTGGATTTGTCAGCAAGTCGGGCCCATCAGGCTCCATCACGTGTGGTGCAGCCTGCCCACCCAGGGCGGTGTAGCTAAAAATTTGGGTAGACCGCTGCGCCAACTCACGCTGCTGAGCCACATCAATCAGTGTTTCATCTGAGCTGGGGTTAGACGTTTGACAAGCGGCAACACAGGTGGCGAAGGCAAGCGTCAAGAACCGCATTGTGCTGTGTGTTGAACCCGTCATGGAGAGCCCCTTTGCTGATCGAGCACCAAAGTTTTTCCCATACTCAAGGTCAGGCGTTCTGGGCTGATGCGCTGCACACGCTGCCCGTCGGAGCCCAAGCGCTGGCCTACCCTTACCCGCCATGCCTGCCCATTGGCTTGAACCAAGGCCACCGCTTTGCCGTCTGTCTGCACAACACCAAGCAACTGCATGCGCCCTAAAGGCACAGACAAAGCTTGCAATTTACGAGCAGCGTAAGACCAGCCTAATGCGCGCTTACCCAAACTCGGCTGCTCTTGATGGACAAATGGCTGCTGTCCTGACTCTGCCAACACCGACGCAGTGGTCTGCACGGTATTGGCAGTCAACGCAGTAAAAGGCGAGCGTCCAGCGCGGTACGGGCCGCCTAGGGGTGTGTCAGGTTGGTGATTAACGGGGGTGCCACTGATGGTCAGCTCGACCTGTATGTGACCAGACGGCAAAGGCCGCATGGACAGCGCAGACCAATACACATGTGCCGACAAATCAACCAAGCTCGCACCCACTGCGGACCAGTCCCCGTGGAATTTCAGTGTGCCTTGCCTCCACGCATCGAAAAAAATACCCTCGCGGTTTAGGCGCTTCAGCAACTGGTCTTCTCGCAAAGGCTTAGATCTGGCCTGTGACATGTGGGCGGCGATGGCTTTTGATAGGTCAACGCGCTGACGTTGCGCAAATTGCGCTTGCGCTAATTGCTGGCTACGCAAGGCCGCTCGCTGTGATTGCGCAACCAGCGCTTGCTGGCGAGGCTCAAACACGGTGTACCAACAAATGGCCCACAGCGTCCCCCACACCACCAAGAGTGCCGCGATTTGCCAACGTCGCCCCCAACGTATGGCGTCTCTCCAAGGCAGGGCCAATAGATCCAAGTTGCGCAACTCAGCCCAAGTCATGGCTTGCTTGCGTTGGTTGGACTTGGGAGCGCCACACCACTGTCAACACGCACACCCCCCCCACTGTGCGCGTTGATGAGATGCGGGCGAAACTCGATGTCAACGTGTACCGCGCCAGAAACATCACGCTCGCTAGACACCAAGACAATGTCAACTTTGTAAGCCCAGCGAGCGCGCAGCGCCTGCAGCCAAGCCGTTGCATCTGCCACGCTGCGGGCTTGACCACGCACATTGAGCCGCCCATCTTGCGCCATCACGCCAATGACTGCGGTGTGCGCCGTCATGTCACGGCTTAAAGCTTGCAACATGTGCAGCCCCCATTGCTGCCACAAGCCTGTTGTACGTTGTTGCTGCGCTTGCAGCTGCAATTGGTTCAGCTGCTGGCGCAATTGCGCCACCGTTGCAGTTGATGTAGGCACGGGCGCAGTTGCACGAGTAGTGGACAGATCAAGTATGTTGGCGTTCACTTGGGGCTGCGACCCCAACACCCACACGAGCACACATGCTGGGCCGACCAAGCCTGCACACAACAGCAGCCAAGAGCCTTGCTCGTAGCGCTTGGCCGCGTGCGCACGGAAGGGCAATAGGTTCAGCGGGCTTGGCAACGCTTGCCCAGCCGTTAGCTGGCCAGAAGCTGAAGCCTTTGGGGTGGCAGCCACCCATTGCCAACACCGACTCTCACGAGGATGGGCGATGCAACATGCGCGCCATAAATCTTGTAGTTTGGCGGTTTCGATGGCGTATACCTGCAGCAAATGCATGTCTTTTTCAACCGCCGCATTCTCGTTGAATACCGCGTCCACACTCATGGCCTGCTCTGAGTCGCAGCTCGCCTGAACGAACAACAGCACCTCAACGCGCTCTTGCTCTGCATTTAACCAATTGGGCAACACCAGCTCGCTGGTCCATACTGCGTGGGTCGGGACCAGCAAACATACCCTCAATGGCATACGCAACCTACGCCGCCACCGACCCCAATGACCCACACCCTTGTTTGTCGTGGCGTGCACATGGAAGCCATCTTGCAGGCACACAGTTGCATCCCACTCCCCAGGTTTGGTGATGGGGCTTGGCATGCGCAGCGCTGGTAAGGACAACAAGTTCATTGGAGACTGGTGCGTAGCTTCGGAGAACCGCGACAGCGGGTCACCATACAGATATATGAATTCAATATAGTTACACATTCACAAACTGATATAGGTAACTCTACCTACTTGGTGGTGCATTAAGTGGTGGGTTTGTGACGGTGCAAGGCTTGAATAAAACGACAACGCAGCCATAGCTGTTGTAATAGGGCTTGTAAGTCAAGGGTTTCTATAATCAGAGCAGTAAACTTTCACAACGCATGGCCAATCCAACTGCAAACAACAAGCCCAGCGACCCATCGCGTGGCTCCCATCCAAACCACAAGTCCGACATGACAAGCAAGACAAAGTCCACAGCCAAGCCAGATGGCAGCCCAGCAGGCATTGTGTTCAAAGGCTTGGCCTGGCTGATTGGCCTGTGCGCAGCTGGCGGCATTGCTGTGGCCATGGGTGTGGCGTTTGTGTTGGCTGTTGCGTTTCCCAACCTGCCAGATGTCAGCCAGCTGGCGGACTACCGTCCCAAATTGCCACTGCGCGTCTACACATCTGACAATGTGCTGATGGGCGAATTCGGTGAAGAGCGCCGCGAATTTGTACCAATAGAAGACGTGCCCTTGGTGCTCACGCGCGCCGTTCTTGCTGCTGAAGACGCCAACTTTTTTAACCACAATGGCGTTGATATGAAAGGTATCGCTAGGGCCGTTTTGGCCAACCTAGGCCGAGCCAAAAGCCAAGGTGCATCTACCATCAGTATGCAAGTGGCGCGCAACGTGTATTTGTCAGCAGAAAAGACCTACACACGCAAAATTTATGAAGTGCTCATGACCTTCAAGCTGGAATACCAATTGAGCAAAGCTCAAATATTGCAGATTTACATGAACCAGATTTACCTAGGCCGACGCGCCTACGGGTTTGCTGCCGCTTCACGCACCTATTTTGATAAGCCACTGGACCAACTCAGCATTGCAGAAGCCGCCATGCTGGCTGGCTTGCCCAAGGCACCGTCTGCTTACAACCCCATTCGCAACCCAAAGCGCGCGCGGCTTCGCCAGCTCTACATCATTGACCGCATGGCGGTCAATGGCTTCATTACTTCCGCCCAAGCGCAAGCAGCCAAGGTTGAAAAATTGCTCATCAACCGTCCGAATAATGACGACAAACTGCACGCTGAGTACGCTGCAGAAATGACGCGCCTAGCCATTTTTTCGCAGTATGGCGAAGAAACCTACACACGCGGTATCAACGTCTACACCACGATCAACTCAAAAGAGCAACAAGCCGCCTACACCGCACTGCGCAATGGTTTGTTGTCGTATGAGTCGCGTCAGGCCTTTCGTGGCCCAGAGCGCAACATAGACTTGCCCACAGATCCAGAAGCCCGCGCAGACGCCATAGACGAGGCCTTGGCCGACGTCCCCGATATCGGGGACTTGGTCCCAGCTATTGTTTTAAGCGCGACGAACAAACAAGTCGTGGTGCAGCGCCAAGACGGCGAAACCGTCACCATGACAGGTAAAAGTTTGGTGGCGGCCACGTCTGCGCTGCGCAGCAACGCCCAGCCGAAAACACGCATTCGCGAAGGCTCAGTCATTCGCATCGTGCGCCATACCGACAGTTGGTCCATTACCCAAATACCTGAGGTCGAAGGCGCGCTGGTTAGTCTCAACCCCGCCAACAACCACATCGTGGCTCTGGCTGGTGGGTTTGATTTTGGCAAAAGCAAATTCAACCATGTCACCCAGGCATGGCGTCAACCAGGTTCAAGCTTTAAACCCTTCATCTACTCGGCGGCATTAGAAAAAGGCATTACACCCAGCACGGTTGTCAACGATGCCCCGTTGTTTTACACCGCAGAAGAGACTGGGGGTGAGCCATGGGAGCCTAAAAATTACGACAACCAATTCGATGGCCCCATGTCAATTCGCAGGGGATTGGCCAGATCCAAAAACATGGTCTCTATTCGAGTGTTGCAAGTTGTTGGGCCTCAGTCGGCACAAGACTGGGTGACGCGGTTTGGCTTTGACGCTAAAAAACACCCGCCCTATCTGACCATGGCGCTGGGTGCGGGCTCAGTCACACCATTGCAATTGGCCACTGGCTACAGCGTATTTGCCAACGCCGGACACTTGGTACCACCACAACTCATCACACGTATTACAGACCAGCGGGGCCATGTGCTGTTCCAAAGCAAGCCCACTGTGCTGAATGACAGCACGCGAGTCATATCACCTCGCAATGCGTTTGTCATGGGGGACATGCTGCAAGAAGTAGCCCGCACTGGTACTGCGGCCAAAGCGCAGCGAGAGCTGAAACGTCCAGACCTGTACGGCAAAACCGGCACGACCAACGAGTCACAAGATGCTTGGTTTGTTGGCTACCAAGCCTCACGCGTTGCCGCCGTTTGGGTAGGCTATGACATACCGCGTAAATTGGGTAACAGCGAAACGGGCGGTGGCTTGAGTTTGCCAATTTGGGTGGACTACATGCGGGTAGCGCTGAACAACGTGCCTGAGCAACCTCCCGTCGTCCCAAATGGGGTCTTCTCAAGTGGTGGCGAGTGGTACTTCAGCGACATGGGGCCCAGCAACAGCATACGCACCTTGGGCATGCTGCCTGACGGCTCTTCGTTCAATCCAGACATTTCAGGCGTGCTCGCACCCAGCGAAAAGAGCAACATACTGGATTTGTTCCGCGAGTAACACCCAACAGCGCCAGGGTTGTGGGTGTGTGTTGACTGTTCCGCTTAGCCAAACGTCAAAGGCAAGCCTGATTGCTCGCTGGCGCAAAGGCTTATATCGGCAAAGAACTCGTTGCCAGTTTTTGTGTCACGCCACATGCCATCTTGCAAACGGTAATGGAACCCACCGGATTTAGCTGCCAACCAAATTTCCTGCAGCGGTTTTTGCAGGTTGACGATCAGCTGGCTGCCGCCAGCAAACTCTACCGTAATCATCCCACCAACCCGCTGGTTGTCGATATCGGCGTCCGTTTCGTCATTGATGCGGTCGCAAGACAGCTCTATCGCCGTTAAGGCAAGCTCTGCCGCGTTTAAATACTCTGAATCTGTCATAACGGTGTGCTGGTTGCTTTTAAAAAGTTTGATTATGGCTATTTGGCAAGCCAAGGGCCCAATGCCATGGTGTCTCATTACAATAACCTAAGCTTTGGTTAAAGTGCGTGACAACTGCCTTAATTTTAAGATGTGTGGCACTGACCTTGCAGGTGCATGGTTTTAAACATACGCCACAGTTTCGCGCTACCACATCAACCCTCACACAGTTACACAGTTACACAGCCCCACTTTCACAATGCCCTCATTCAAAAGAATAGCCTTTATTGTTGTGGTGCTTGCAAGCACGTACACATTGGCCAGTTGTGGGCAAAAAGGCCCTCTTAAATTGTCTATGTCAGCGGCAACGAGCCCAGCACCAGCCTTCAACGTGCCTGCTTAAACAGGCCCAAGCGCTCAACGGCAACACCTCAACTACACAAACGCTATGTCACAACGCTTACCCCATGGCTCGCAGCTGTCGTACCTCACGCACATAAACAACAACGGAGAGCGCGACCAGCTAGAGCTACACCTTGAGGGCGTTGCCCTGAATGAATTGGCACACACGCACCACACACCGTTGTTTGTGTACTCAAAAGCTGCCATGCTTGATGCGCTCGCCGCATACACCGCCGGATTTGTGGGACGTGACGCCTTGGTCTGCTATGCCATGAAAGCCAACTCATCGCTGGCTGTACTGCAAGTATTTGCGCAAGCGGGTTGTGGGTTTGACATTGTCTCAGGCGGCGAGTTGGCCCGTGCACTCAAAGCAGGCGCTGACCCAGACAAAATCATCTTCTCTGGCGTTGGTAAAACGCGTGCTGAAATGACAGAAGCCTTAGGCGTTGGTATTGGTTGCTTTAACGTTGAAAGCTTGGCCGAGCTTGATGTGCTCAATGAAGTGGCCATGGGCATTGGCCAGCGTGCCCCCGTCAGCCTGCGTGTCAACCCAGATGTTGACGCCAAAACCCACCCCTACATTTCCACAGGGCTGAAAGGCAACAAATTTGGCATTGGCCATGCCGATGTTGTTGCGGCTTACGAGTATGCGGCAGCCTTGGATGGCTTGCGTGTGGTGGGCATTGACTGCCATATAGGGTCTCAAATTGTTGACAGTGCCCCCTATCTAGACGCTGCAGACCGCATGCTGGACTTGGTGCAGGCCGTTGAAGCCAAAGGCATACCCATCAACCACTTAGACTTTGGCGGTGGGTTGGGCATTGACTATGCAGGCGATGCCCCCCCCAAAGCCAGCGCTTTGTGGGCTGAACTGTTCAAAAAGATTGATGCGCGCGGCTTTGGCGAACGCAAGATATTGATTGAACCTGGACGCAGTTTGGTTGGCAATGCTGGCGTGTGCTTGACGCAAGTACTGTACTTAAAGCCTGGTGAGCAAAAGAACTTCTGCATCGTCGATGCGGCCATGAACGACTTGCCTCGTCCAGCCATGTACCAGGCCTTTCACGAAATCGTGCCAGTACAACCAAGGCTTGAGGTCACCACCACCATGGACGTCGTAGGCCCCGTGTGTGAAAGCGGAGACTGGTTAGGTCACGACCGCAACCTGTGTGTGCAAGCTGGTGACACGCTGGCAGTTCTGTCTGCTGGCGCCTACTGCATGAGCATGGCCAGCAACTACAACACGCGCAACCGCGCCGCTGAAATCTTGGTGGACGGTGAAACCGCCACGGTCATACGCGAGCGCGAGCGCACTGAAGACCAATGGCGCGGCGAACGTATGCTGTAAGCGGTTTAAGGCCGACCGCGCACTGCAAGCAGCCAGTTGCCAATGCCTTTTTTAGGCACCAACCTGCTCAGCAGCAGCGCTGCCAAGACAATGCCGTAGAGCCACACGTCGGCAAAGTCCTGTTTGCCACTGCGCATCCACAAGAAATGCAATACAGCCAGGCCCGCGACGACATACACCGCCTTGTGCAGCAATAACCAGCGCTTTGCGCCCATGCGCTTTAATACACGTTTGGGTGATGTCACAGCCAAGGCCACAAGCAACATCCAAGCGGATATACCAACCGTAATAAATGGGCGTTTCCAAATGTCAGCAGCGATGGCCGTCACATCGAGACCCATGTCCAACGCGCTGTAGCTCAGCAAATGCACTGTGGCGTAAAAAAACACAAATAAACCCAGAAGGCGGCGAACGGTTACCACCGAAGGCGCGTTGAATGCACGGCGAAGTGGTGTCACTGCCAACACCAGACACAGCATGCGCAGCGTCCACTCTCCCGTGTTGCGTATCAAGGCCTCGCCGGGGTTTGCACCCAAATCGTTGTTCAGCAATGCCCATATCAGGCTTCCCAACGGCGCCAGCGCCAACAGCCATATAGCGGGCTTGACCCAGCTGGGCAAGCGTAGGCGCCAATTCATAACCCAGTCGGCCTGATGCTTAAAAATTGCGACGCAAATCCATACCGGCATACATCTGAGCAACTTGCTCTGCGTAGCCGTTGAACAGCTTGGTGTCTAGGCGCTTGGCAAACAAACCGCCATCACCTAAGCGTCGCTCAGTCGCTTGGCTCCAACGTGGGTGGTTCACATCCGGATTGACGTTGGAATAGAAGCCGTACTCTTGGGGCGCTGCTTCATGCCACGCCGTCTTGGGCTGTTTGTCAGTCAAGCGAATGGTAACAATGGATTTGGCGCTTTTGAAACCATACTTCCACGGCACCATCACGCGCACGGGCGCACCACTTTGATTGGGCAACGTTTTGCCGTACATACCCACAGTCAGCATGGTGAGCGGGTGCATGGCCTCGTCCATGCGCAGGCCTTCCGAATAGGGCCAATCCAAGCCGCCGTAGCGCAAGCCCGGCATGGTCTTGGCATCTGCAAGGGTCAGAAACTGCACGTACTTGGCGCTGCTCAGAGGCTGCACGTCAGCCAACACTTTGGACAGCGAGTAACCCAACCAAGGAATCACCATAGACCAGCCCTCAACGCAACGCAGGCGGTAGATGCGCTCTTCGATTGGGGCGAGTTTAAGCAGTTGGTCTATATCAAATGTGCGGGGCTTTCCCACCAAACCCTCAACCCTAACTGTCCAAGGACTGGTTATTAACGTGTGCGCATTCTCATAAGGATCAGACTTGTCTGTGCCAAATTCGTAAAAATTGTTGTACGTGGTGGCATCTTTGAGGGGGGCCACTTTATCGGTGGCACGTGCACCGGCAACGGCTGAACTGACAGATGGCAAGTTGCTGATTGGCATTGCTTGAGGACTGCGGGTCAGGGCTGAAGCTCGACCGCTGGCCAATGCTGCCACCCCGGCACCAACACCTAATCCCGCGAGTTGCAGCCACTGGCGGCGCTGTATGTAGGCCGATTCAGCCGTCACCTCGCGCTCTGCTGCTGCGCCCGACCACACCTCTTGAACAACTTTTCGAACCATATCCCACTCCTGCTAACCCATATAAGTGCTGACATTCGATTGAATGCCATACACATTGCAATATTCGCAGCTTATAGGCCGATGGTTACAACTGCTGGCACAAAACCCTATGCATGAGTCGGTACGCGGCGCTTACAACTCGCCATAGCTGTGCAAACCAGACAAGAACATGTTCACGCCCAAGAACGCAAACGTGGTGATAGCCAAACCAACCAAAGCCCACCATGAGGCCACTGTGCCTCGCAGGCCCTTCATCATGCGCATGTGCAACCACGCGGCATAATTCAGCCACACGATCAAGGCCCATGTTTCTTTAGGGTCCCAACTCCAGTAGCCGCCCCAAGCCTCGGCGGCCCACAACGCACCTAAAACCGTGGCAATGGTGAAGAAGGCAAAGCCAACCGCAATGGCCTTGTACATCACGTCGTCAAGCACCTCGAGGCTTGGAAGGCGCGCAGCAATGCGTTTGCGTCCAAACAAGATACCGGCCACCATCAGGGCTGAGATGCCGGTGTAGACCACCCAGTAGCCCGTGCCGCCATCTTGCGTAGACATCCTGAACACCAATGGCTCAAAACACAGCACCACGCCCAGCACCCACAACGGGGCAAGCTTGAGCCAATTGGTTTCTGTAGCCTGTTGTTTCACCAGGTAAGCAAACGCGACCATCGCTGCGATGGCAAATGTGCCGTAGCCAATAAAGTTGGCTGGTACGTGCACTTTCATCCACCAGCTTTGCAACGCTGGCACCAAAGGCTGGATGGCCTGCGCTTCGCGAACCAGTGTGTACCACAGCAAAAAAGCCACGCCCGCACTGACCACCAACATCACAAACGCACCCATGGTGCGGGTTTGGTAATGTGACTCGTAGTACAGGTAAAAGGTAGCGGTCAGCCAGCAAAACAACACGAACACTTCGTACAAATTGCTCACTGGAATATGGCCAATATCTGGACCCATTTGGTGGCCTTCGTACCAGCGCACCAACATGCCGACCACGGCCAATACCACAGCAGTCCATGCCAAACGCGAGCCCAACAACTCCATGGTGTCCGCTGATTTAGACACAACCATGCCCAGCCAGTAAAACGCCGTACTCATAAAAAACAGCACGCACATCCACAAAATAGCCGACTGGCTAGAAATGAAGTACTTGAGCAAGAACACTTGATCGGCCCGTGCCAAGTCAGCACCTTCAGGTGTCTGGTACAACCAAATGGCCAACAGCGCTACAGCGCCACCACCCACCATCAAATTGGCAGCAGGGCGCCAAAACCAACCTAGCGCGACCGCTGCTGGCAAAACACCCAGCAAAATACCTTGTTCGTAGACGTCCATGGCCGTTTGATAACGCCAAAATGAAACGACAGTCGCCAGCAACATGATGGCTGCAAAAGCCCAATCTTTCAGGAGCAAGCGCTGGAAAAAGCTGGGCTCGTCATAGAAGGCCGCATCTGCGGCTGGGGTGTGTGTGTTGGCTGTCATGGGGCTACCTGTATCAGTCGTTGTTTCAGTTGGTCAAAGTCTTTGTCACCGTCCATGGTCTTGCGGTTGGACGACAAGGCCATTTGGGCATGCGTGGTGCCGTCTGGGTTTGGCGACAACCACACCCAAATGCGCCGTTCGCGCACATACAGCATGGCAAACACGCCGATGATGAGGAACAAGCAGCCTAGGTACACCACTGTCTTGCCGGGTGCTTTGGCCACTTGGAATACGCTGGCTTGCACATGGTCAAAATCGTCCATTGCAAACACCATAGGCGCAGGGTAAAAGAACGAGTCGCTCAAAGCCAACACAGATTGGCTTAAAAAAGTTTGACTGGCTGCATCGCGGGCCAGCTCTGGCAGGCTGGCTTGGTCGCGGCTGACTTGCACCAACTCAAACAGCAACGCATTGAGCAAACTGACCATGGCATCGCTGGTTCTTTCGCGGTCGTTGTCTGGCACGGCCTGCTCTAAAAAGTATGACATAGCCGTTAAGCCACCCACGCGCAAAGGGACACCGTTGAGGCCAACCCCAGGGCTGGGCGCAGCTTGTAAAAATGGATCGGTGCCAGAGAACAAGGCCAGCATGCGCTGGGCAGACACGCGCAAGGCGTCGCGGTCTTGCGCACTGCGCCCCACCTCGGCCTCTTTCATGTAACGCTCTACCGCCTTGTTGCGCATACCCTCATTGGCCAGCGCAGTCCTCAAGGCTATGAAACCTGCGGCGCTGTCATTGTCATCAACTGGCACACGCAAATAGCGAAATGGTTCTGCGGGCGTGTCACGCACACCCCACAAAAACACACGCTGGTCGTCCATATCCACGGGGAACATGTAGTTGTTAAACTCACGCGCTTGGCCAGCGCCGTCGCGCAACTTGTAACCAAAACTGGGACCCACATTGCGCAAATCTTCGTTTCGGGTACCTGTTGCGCCTGAACCCAAGTGGTTTTTCAAGCGGCTACCCAAATCGACTGCACGCACATCGGTGCCGCCAAGATTGGCACGCGGGTTGACCGCCACCATGTTCTCAACGTTGATCACACGCAAACCGGTGTACTCAAGGCTTAAGTTTTCGTTGCCTTTGGACAAGTTGGTAGTGGTACCAATCACCCCTTCGACCTTGAACGGAGCCACCACGGTGCCCAGCGGCAACGCCTTGGCCCGAATGGTAGAGCCGCCGTCGTCGAAGCTAGATTGATAAATTTCTACGCCCTTAAAGCTGACCGGATGGTTAACCTCTACGCGGTGCGCAGTCTGCTCGCCTGTGGCCTTGTCGTGGATGACGATATCGCTGGCAAACAGCTTGGGCATGCCAGTGCTGTAGTACTCAACAATGAATTTTTTCAATTCAACTGAAAATGGCAAGTCTTGTAACACCACACCGTCTGATTGGCTCAGTATGGCCGTGCTGGCTTGTGTGCCTTCAGTGACCAGCAAGTTGCCGCGGTAAGTGGGGTTGTTCGGTGACAAACGGTGCTGCGCAGGCACATCGGCAATCATGCCACCGCCATCAAAAGCGGTTTTATCGCCGTACCACATTTGCGCTCGTACCACCATGTCACCGTCAAACAAAGCACCCACGCAAATCAGTACGATGGAACTGTGGGCCGCCAAATAACCCAGTTTGTTGGCAGCGCCTTTTTTAGCCGCAACCATCACGCCTTGGCCGTTAGGGGTCACGCGGTCTTGGGTTTTAATTTTCCATCCGGCACGCGACAGTTGGCGTTGAATGCGCTGCGATGCCGTTGATACAGACTCGCTCAACATGCTCTCGCCCTTGTGGCCAAACGCTTTCAAGCTTTGGCTGCGCATGCCTTCTTTGTATTGGCGTATGTCGACCAAGATTTTGGGCGCATTGCGCGAAATGCACAACGATGTGCTGAGCACTAAAAATGCCAGGATCAATAAAAACCACCATGCGCTGTACACCGTGTACAAAGACAATGTGTCAAACACATCAGCCCAGTAGGGGCCAAATTGGTTGACGTAGTTGTTAAACGGCTCGGCTTGCTTGAGCACTGTGCCGATCACAGAGGCAATACAAATCACTGACAACAGCGAAATGGCAAAACGCATGGACGACAGCAACTCTGATGCGTTACGCAACCACACGATGCGGGTCTTAATTTGAATACCTTCGGTACTAACGGTCATGCGCGGTGTTGGTCTAATAGGGGGTTATCAGTGCTGGCGTGGTGTGCTATCGAGCACACATCAAGAAAAAAGGCGGGCTTCTCATTGAAGACCGCCTGGTTCAGAGTTCACAGCTCAGCGGTTGGTTCCCGCATTGTGCAGCGAAATATGCCAATGCGCTTATATTACCGTTGATTGTGGGGGCTTATAGCACCCCAAACGCACCACAGATCAGCGCAAACCAGCAATGTAGTCAGACACAGCCTTGATTTCCAAATCGTTCATACGTGACGCGACGCCAATCATCACGCTGTTGTTCGCGCGACTGCCGTTTCTAAACATAGAGAGCTGCGTGGCGGTGTAGTCCGCATGTTGACCACTCAAACGTGGGTATTGCGAAGGAATACCAGCACCGTTGGGGCTGTGGCAGCCAGCACACGCAGGCACGTTGCGCCCAGCGATGCCACCGCGGTAAATGCTCTCACCCAACACAACGAGTTCTTTTTCAGTGGCCGCGCCTGGCTTACCTGTTTGTGACGCCAACCAGTAAGACACATTGCGCATGTCGTCATCGGACAGCATGCTTGAAAATCCAGACATGATGGCATTGGCACGCTTGCCAGATTTAAATTCTTGCAGCTGCTTAACCAGATATTCTGGATGCTGCTGCGCCAATTTAGGGTTGGCGGGAGACATTGAATTGCCATCAGCCGCGTGACACGCTATGCACACTTGGCTGTAAAGGGCGGCGCCTTTGACAAGGTCAGGTTTGGCTGGCGCAGGCGCAGCTTCGGCTGCTGCTGCACTGGTGGCGCACAAGAGGCTGAGGCTGAGGGCTGCAACGCTGGCAAAAGAAGCAAACAATTTCATGGCAAGAATCGTGGCTGTGACACGTATGACTGCAAAAGGTTGAATAAGGTGGGGGATGCTGGCTTTTTATCTGACAGCCTTGCCCACCGCAACTCATCATTTTACAATGACTATTCAAGTCCACCGGGGATAACCCCAATGGACGACCAAATGGATTCATTTTGACCGCCTCATCGACCCCAAAAAACGCCGCTAACGTAGCGCCAGACTCAAACATTACACCTGAAGGTATCAGTGCAGAAGCGGCCATGGGCTGGCTGCACACGGCGAGGTTCTTGACCGAAGCCCCGCAGCTACAACATTTACCAGCGCTGGATGTGCCAGAAATCGCCTTTGTTGGCCGCTCTAACGCCGGCAAATCAACCAGCATCAACACACTGACGCAAACGCGTCGCATGGCATTTGCGTCTAAAACGCCTGGGCGCACACAAAGCATTAATTTGTTTGCGCTCGGCAAACACAACGAAACCGACGCCGTGTTGGCCGACTTACCAGGCTATGGTTATGCGGCCGTTCCCAAAGAGGCGAAACTGCGCTGGCAGCGTGTGATGGCGAACTACCTCATCAGTCGCCCTAATTTACGCGGCATCGTGATGCTGTGTGACCCCCGCCGCGGCCTAACTGAACTAGACGAAATTTTGTTAGACGTCATACGCCCGAGGGTTGAGTTGGGTTTGGATTTTTTGGTGCTGCTCACCAAAGCTGACAAGCTGACCAAAGTGGAAGCCAACAAGGCCTTGTCTATTGCGCGACTACAAACGGGCGGTGGCTCACTCAAACTCTTCTCAGCATTGAAAAAACAAGGTGTGACTGAAGTCGCGCAGCTGTTGCACCAATGGACACACGATGCCAACTGGACAGGCAACGGCACCCAACACACCGCCAGCGACCATGCCGACAGTGGTTCACACAACGACATGGACACCGACGTTGCCAGCGACATCGATGACCATGCAGACCGCGACTAACCATCACTGAAGGCATGCGGGTCAGGCTTGGGTGGTTGTACAAACGCATCTAAACCCAAGCACGTCACACACAAGCACTTACATGACCCCCCAAACACACCCCGACACCCCCAACGACGCCTTGGCGCCCATTCACCACGAACGGGTGACGCTGGCAAACGGCACCACCTTGCAAATGCGCGTATGCCGCCCGCCTGTGGCGTCTGATGACGGCGTTGGTTCAGCTGCAAACACGACCGCCAACGCACCACCAGACACCCCAACAACCAAGTTGCTGATGTTTGTGCACGGCTTTCCAGAGGCCGCATTTGTATGGGATGGCTTGATGGCGCATTTTGCGCAGCCAGCCAACGGTGGCTACACCTGCATTGCCCCCAATCTGCGCGGCTTTGGCGACTCAGACTCTCCCAACAACATTGACGCCTACAAACCAAAATACCTGGTCGACGACTTGGCCTGTCTCATTGCACATTACAGCCATGGCCCGCTGGCCGCATTGGTGGCCCACGACTGGGGCGGCGCCGTTGCTTGGAACCTAGCCGCGACAAGGCCTGAATTGATGCAGCGTTTGTTCATCATCAACGCACCACACCCCACTACTTTTTTGCGCGATTTGCGCAGCAGTCCCGCCCAACAAGCGGCCAGTGCCTACATGAATTACTTGGTGCGCGAGGACGCTGAGCTCAGGCTCAGCGCCAACGACTTTGCCAAATTGTGGCCTTTGTTCAACGACACACAAGGCCAAGCGCCCGCATGGCTCACAGAGACTGTCAAACAGCAATACAGAGAGGTCTGGTCAAAGGGCTTAACAGGGGGGTGCAACTATTACCGGGCCTCCCCTTTGCGTCCAGCATTAGCGCCAACCGACGCCATCAACACCCTTGTTATTCCGGACGCACTGACGCACGTTAACGTGCCCACCACCGTGCTGTGGGGCCTTCAGGACCGCGCACTGTTGCCAGGCTTGCTTCAAGGCCTTGACCAGCATGTCACCAAGCTCAAGCTGCAAACCATCACCAACGCAAGCCACTGGTTGGTGCATGAACAACCACGTTTGGTTATAGAGAACCTACAACGATTGTTGGCCCATTAACAGCGCCATACCCGTTCTCGCTGACCATCTGTACAGACCTGTCAAACGCACCTAGACGTGGCATGCCGTGTGTCACGCCGAAGCCGCACCTGCAGCCACGCCATCAACCCCTAGGCTGCTTGAACCTGTCGTAACCCCACATGTACTGCTCTGGCGCTTGTTGAATGACGTGCTCAACCCAGTCGTTCAGCGTTTGTGCCGCCGCCGTTGTGTCTTTAGGCAACGCTGTGGGAGGGCGCATCACATGCACTGTGAAGCCTCGCCCAGCCGGCAAGCGCTCGCCCCACATCAACAACACATGGTCTGCTTGTTGGGCAAGCTTGGCTGCCAATGTCATGGTGTACGCGGGTTGACCCAAAAAAGTACACCACGCACCCATCCCGTTGGGTGGTACTTGGTCGGGCAACAGGCCGACTGCCTCTTTGTTGTTCAACGCGCGAATAAGCTGCTTGACGCCAGATGTGTTGGTTGGCGCTGCGTACAAGCCCTCTCCTTCCCGCGCGCTGCGCACCAAGTCTTGCAAACCTGCTTGGCGTGATGGGCGAAACAACACAGTCATGGGCTTGGCAGCATCGGCCAAACCGGCGTGCGCAAACACCTGCGCGTAGGCTTTGGCATTGATTTCAAAACAGCCCATGTGAGGTGTGAGCAACACCACACTGTGGCCTGGTTGCACGCTGTCACGCAATATATCCAACCCATTCCAGTACATTGGAACGGGCTTGCCGCACCACAGGCGTGGCAACTCAGTCACCATGCGTCCCGCATGAAAGGTTGCCAGCAACTTGTGTGTAAAGCCAAGCCCAGCCAATGACGTATTGGCCATCAACCGGCGTCTGTGGCCGCTGTCAAACACCCACAACAACACGCCCAGCAATGAGCCGCCAGCATGAAGCAGCCACAAAGGCAGGTGCGATGCCAGCGTAAATAAGCGTAAAACGAGTTGGGTTAACACAGCATGTGGGTCCAGTAGCTATAATTTCAGTATCGCCGAGTTACTGAACAACTTGTGGGGCGATTCATAAATGCCGCTAAAGCGTTCGCCGAACTCCGGCTACAGGGTTCTCGGCAACGCCGAACCACCCTTTGCTATGACAGGAGTTTATATGTCCACCGATTTTCTTTTCACATCTGAGTCAGTTTCTGAGGGCCACCCCGACAAGGTAGCCGATCAAATATCAGACGCCATCCTTGACGCCATTCTCGAACAAGACCCTGTTGCTCGCGTCGCAGCTGAAACGCTCACCAACACCGGCCTGGTTGTATTGGCAGGCGAAATCTCTGCCAACGCCCATGTGGACTACATACAAGTTGCACGTGACACATTGCAACGCATTGGCTACGACAACACCGACTTCGGGATTGACTACAAAGGCTGCGCCGTCATGGTGTGCTACGACAAGCAGTCCAATGACATTGCCCAAGGTGTAGACCGCGCCAGCGACGACTACCTCAACATTGGCGCCGGTGACCAGGGTCTGATGTTTGGCTACGCCTGCGACGAGACACCAGAGTTGATGCCAGCGCCCATTTACTACGCACACCGTTTGGTAGAGCGCCAAGCGCAACTGCGCAAAGACGGGCGCATGCCTTTTTTACGACCTGACGCCAAAAGCCAAGTCACCATGCGCTATGTTGACGGCAAGCCGCACAGCATTGACACCGTGGTCTTGTCTACCCAGCACAGCCCTGACCAAAGTGAATCCAGCACGAAGATGAAAGCCTCGTTCACTGAAGCCATCATTGAAGAGCTGATCAAGCCCGTGTTGCCGTCAGAGTGGATCACTGCTGACACCAAGTACCTGATCAACCCAACCGGGCGCTTTGTCATTGGCGGACCTCAGGGCGACTGCGGCTTGACAGGGCGAAAAATCATAGTTGATACCTACGGCGGCGCATGCCCACACGGCGGCGGCGCATTCAGCGGTAAAGACCCCACCAAAGTAGACCGCTCTGCAGCCTATGCGGCGCGCTATGTGGCCAAAAACATTGTGGCTGCCGGACTTGCCCGTCAGTGCCAAATTCAAGTGGCCTACGCCATTGGTGTGGCCAGGCCCATGAATGTGACGGTGTACACCGAAGGCACTGGCGTCATCCCCGACGACCAACTGGCCAAGCTGGTACTCGAGCACTTTGACCTGCGACCCAAAGGCATTATTCAAATGCTCGATTTGCTGCGTCCCATTTACTGCAAAACCGCCGCCTACGGCCACTTTGGCCGCGACGAGCCTGACTTCACCTGGGAGCGCACCGACAAGGCCGCGCTGCTCAAGGCCGCTGCTGGTCTGTAAACAGTAAGGGTGACTTGGTGTTGGGTTGGTACCGACATCTCGCCCTGTCCTGCGCTGAACGTCAATGCCATGTCATAGCCGTGCCTGTCACGGCTATGACCATTTAGCGCGTGCCGGCTCCACTGCGCTTGCTGTGCAACATGCCTACATTCATTTCGCCTGTCAGGCTTGAGGCATAAAAGCGCTCGATCATTTGTACCGATGTGCGCGCATTGCGTGCCAGCGTCAAGGTGTCAATGCCTTGCCCGTACAGCAGCCTGTACATGATGGCGGTGTGTCTCAGGCTGTAGAGCGTGCGTTTGCGGTCCAGGTGATCAACCTCTTCCATGCCCGCCTCGCGCAGCACCCACTTGAACCAAAACCCCAGTATGGACAGCGCCTGCTGTCGGTCGCGCAACTCAGGTAAAAACACGTAATCATCAGGCCCGCCGTGGCCCGTGGCCTGAGCGCGACCTAGCGCTTGTTCAAACACCCTAACGGCTGGACGCATAGTCACTATGGGTTTGTCGTGGCGCTTGCTTTCAGGCAGGTTGAGACGAAGGTAATTGTGTGCGCCACGCACCACTTCGACATGTTTGTTGCGCAGCTGGCGTATGTCTGATGGCCGAACAAAACTGTTCACCATAAAGGCAATGACCCACGCCATGTCTGGTGGCAATTGCAGGTATTTGGTGGGCACCCAAAACCGCTCTCTGGTTCCGCCTTCTACCTTGACTTGTGGCGCACTGCGCCTATCGGTAGACAGCTGTCTGGCTGTGACGATCAGCTTGCGGTAGTCGCGCACACTGAACATAGACCGGGGCTTGTTTTTGGTCACAACCTTGGGGAATTCTGGTATTTCCAACAGCAACCCACGACGGACTGCAATTTTTAACAACTTGCGCACCGCCACCATGTATTGCGAGACAGTGGTCGCAGACAACCCCGCTGCACCCAGTCTGTCCACAACATCATCAAGCGTGTTGCAGGTCACCTCGTTGGGGCGCACCTTTTTGAGCACCGGCAAAATATGCAAATCCAAGCGTTGGCGCAAGATGGCGACAGATGCATTGGACAACTCACCGCGCGCCACGCGCCTGCGTTCAAAGGCAAGCAAATCGTCAGCCAAGGCCTCAAAGTCTGCTTGCAAGTGGAACTTGTCCAAAGCCCCGCGCCCGGTACCACCGCCATCTCGCGCTGCTGAAAATACCGCGTTGTGTGCACGCTTAGATGGTGCCGATTTCGCATGTTTTTTTTCAGTGACATCCACTGTCAGCACAGCTGACGTGGCTATACCCGTTGCCGGACGTGCCTGTACAAGTGTCCCAATTGTGGCGTTGTGGCTCTCGCCACCAGTCAGCAAACCACGCAACAGCATTGCTTGCATGGCCTGCGGCGACATCACATAAAAAACTGGGCGGTTGTTGACCACCACAGCCACCGGACCGTCTGCAGACTGCGCCAGTACGTCGTTGTGGTTGCGGGCCAAGTCGTCCATAGACGCTATCAGCGTCGGCAATATACCTGTCAATACGTCTCCTATTTAGTCATTTCTATTCATTGTTCATACCGTTTAAAAAAAACTTACTGGCAGCCCGCTAGCGTTGCACCAACCTGTTCACCAGTCACCGTAGCTGCTCTGGCTGCAGTGGCAGTGACAGGCGTAGCTTCAGCTCAAGTAACTTTGTCTGGCCAATTGGCCTACGCTTGGGAAAGCACCAGCTCAGCTGCTGCAACAAGTGTGAAGACATCTGGTTTGGGCGTTACCGACGGCAACCTGACATTCAAAGCTTCTGAAGACCTCGGTGGTGGCATGAAAATCATGGCGTCACAAGAATTTGTAGCACGTGGCCGCGACACCGCAATGACTGGTCGCAATGCATCGTTGACGTTGGTTACCGGCATGGGTAACTTAACCGTTGGCTCATTCGAAGCTGGCAACGGTATTTTGGGCTTGGGCGGCGCGGGTGCTCCTGTGTACGGCATGGACAACGGCGTGCAGTTGGCAGCCGCTGGCAACGTTGACATGGCAGCGTTCTCGTTGCCATCAATGAACGGTTTCACACTCACGCTCAAGTCGCTTGATGCAACAGCAGGTGGTGTTTCATCAAACGGCGGCGGCATCACAAGTGTTCAGTTGCAATATGCAGCTGGCGCGCTGGCAGCTAGCGTTGACAGCACAAACTGGGGTGGTGCTTTTGCATCCGTTCGTGGCAAGCGCACCCGTATGAGCGCCAGCTACGACTTGGGCGTAGCCAAAGTCGGTTTTGGTGTTGAAAACAAAGACAACGGCTTGGCCGCTGACGGATCAGATCGCGTTATGGGTGTGTCAATGCCTATGGGCAACATGTTGTTCGGTATCAACGTTGCATCTAGCAGCGTTGACGGCACAGCTGGCAACAACAAGGGTACTGACCTGGGTATGAAGTACTCGTTGAGCAAGCAGACATCTGTATTTGTTCAGTACCAGACAACCAAGGCAGCTGGTGCAGCAAACTCAGCTAGCAAGTACCGTGTAAAACTGCACAAAGCTTTCTAATCTAGCGCTGGCATTTGCCAGTTAAAGTTTTTAAAGAACGAAGAACCCCGTTGTAGCTAATACAACGGGTTTTTTTTTGATAATCATTACCTGTTGTTACATTTCTTTTTTGATAAGAGTTATATTGTATTACTGAGTTTCTATTGTTGAAATGGGCATCTACCCCTACATACATTGGTTTACTGTTTGCGCTGACGGTCCAAACAGACCCTGCAGCTTGGTTTAAGGTGCCATGCGAGCAGATGTGTTGGGAGATGCTGTTGTGTGGCGCCAGCCTGCGGCGCTGCTACAAGTGGATATGGGTACTGAGGCCACATCTTTAACCGCTGCTAACAGGTTGTTAAGTTAACCTTACAACTTGTAAAAGTCTCTAATTAACACATCAACTGGGTCTTGCTTGATGGGCAACAGCACCTGGCGCGCGAGCGACAACGCTGTTGAAAGGCTATTTCTTTACGGAGCTTCTCTGTTGCGTGGGCGTTGCCATGATGAGCTTAAATGGTAGCTTATAGACAACACATGCAGGCACGTCGCCTCCCGGCTTCAACAGCAGCACCTAAACCATAAGTACACAGTTTGCGCAATAAGCCACCGAATTGGGCGAGGGCTTGCGCCCAGTCAGCAGCTACCCAGCCTGGTGCATTGCAAGCTTGGACGAGGCGACTGTTTGTACCTGTAGCAGTGGCCTCTAGATAAACACGCTGCGACATGTGTGCGCAGCTGCAAGGCAGTCACTGCGTCATGTCTTGGGCTGTGTATACGCGTTTGCCAGCCATGAAGCTACTTCTAGCTAACGGAATCACACCAAGAAGAGCCAGTTGTGTACGCACAAGAAATATATTAGTGAAAACCCTAGCTTTTATTTTTTATGATGATAAAGTTAACAAAATTCTGTCATGGGCAAAAAACCTAGACGCTGAGATTTTCCCCATAAAAAAACCCCGCTGTGTTAGCCACAACGGGGTTCTTCGTTCTTTAAAAACTTTGACTGGCAGATGCCAGCGCTAGATTAGAAAGAGTGTGAAATCTTCAAAGAAGTCTCTTTTACGTCAGCTGCACCTGAAGTTGCGTTGTCGTAAGACTCTGCGTAGAAAGCCAGCGTTGTACGCTTGCTCATTGGGTACGACACTTTAAAGCCGCTACCTGAACGTGATGTAGAGCCTACAGTCTTAGATTTAGCGGCTGTAACTGCAACACTAACAGGACCAACTGGAGCTGTCACTGTCAAACCAGTTTCTTTGTTGTCAGCGGAGGTACCGTTGTCACTATCCAGTTGACCGTAGGTTACAGCAGCAATGCCTAAGTCATAGCCAATTTTGTAACCAACGCGGCTCTGCAGTGCAGTAGTAATTGCACTGTCGGTCGTCTGAGTAGACAAGGCAGCCAAAGTCAATGCGCCCATTTTGTAACCCAAGATAACTGACGTTGAGGAAAGTGCTGGTGCGGTCATACCGTAGCCATAAGCTGTTCCGCCATCCTTGTAGCTGACAGCAACACTTAAGCCAGGAACCATAGATGGCAGTGAGTAAGTCACACGGTCACCGACAGTGCCGTTACCGTTCGCTGTCAAACCGTCAACTGGCAAGTAGTCGCTGCCTTCAACGTCAGAGAATGTCAGTGAACCGAAGCCACCGGATAAACCCAAAACATTGCCATTACCTGTAGTTGCATCGCCTTCGCCCATGACGTCGAGGCTCATAGAAGCTGACAACTTTAAGCCGCCACCGAGGTCTTCGGAAACAGCAAAAGTAACACTGCTGTCGTCAAAGCCAAAGCCTTTGTCGTTAACAGTCGAACTGGTTTGTGTTGATTTGAAACCAGCGGTGATTACGCCAGACAAAGTTACTTGAGCCATTGCGGTGCTTGTGACTGCCACTGCAGCCAGAGCAATTAGAGTTTTTTTCATTGAGATTTTCTCCAAAGTTGAAAATGGGGGCTAGAGGATGAGTCCTTTTGCCAACCTCCATATGGAAGTTGTATGTATTCGACCAGATCGCAACGCCTCTTGCAAAGGTTTTCACTCATTTCGTGCTGTTTGGCCTTATTCCGTTGCCAGAAAGCGACATCGCCCAAACAGCTCAGATTCGCTTATTCACGCAAGTTATTGTTTTGGAACAATTATTTTAAAAATTATCGAAGTAAAGGGTTAACCCTAGGCTCGCACCATGTGAGCCCTCATCGCCCAACAACCACGGCCTGGTGTGCATCGCCAGCCTGACCTGCAGGCTTGTACAACCGTGCCAGTCACCTGCCGCAGGCGAGCAAGTTGCAGCCGCCATAAACCGCAATTGTGGGGACCAGTCACTGAAATAGGCAACTGAAACGAACTGGGTATTGTTTTGTTGTAACGTAAGTTAATTCTCATATTGTTCTGATTGATTTAGCCATGTCACATACTGCCGACGCACTCATCAATGCCATTGACAGCGGCTTGCGCACCCTGTTTGCCACACCGCATGCCAGTCGTGCCCTAGATTTGCCAACTGACAACCCACCACTCAACGCAGCGCAGCAGCGCGACAGCGCCTCGCTGATGCGTGTCAACCATGTGGGCGAGGTCTGTGCGCAAGGCCTGTATGCCGCGCAAGCGTTGGGCGCACGCGTGTTTTATAAAGACGAGGCTTTGGCTGGCCATTTGGAAGCCGCCAGCGTGGAAGAAAACGACCACTTGGCGTGGACCAGTGAGCGCTTGCACGAGCTGAACGGGCGGCCTTCGTTGCTGAACCCTGTCTGGTACGCGGGCTCGTTTGCAATGGGTTTGCTGGCTGCGCGCATGGGCAAACGCGTGAGTTTGGGGTTTGTGGTGGCCACTGAACAACAGGTTGAGGCGCATTTGGCCTCGCACATGACAAGGCTAGATCCCAGCGACACCCGGTCCAACGCCATCGTGGCACACATGAAACAAGACGAGGCACGGCACGCCAAACAGGCGCAGGCGGCCGGTGGCATGACATTGCCCCAGCCCGTTCAAGCAGCGATGCGGGGCGCAGCGAAAATTATGACGACCGTGGCGCAGCGTATTTGAGACTTGCACATGCAGTGGTGACGGGTTGTTAGCCGTGCCACAGTGAACCCGTTGTCGCGGGCAACCATTCACGTGTCGTGCTGGCTCAAGCACCAGGGCATGTCCAGCAGGGCATGTCCAGTTTGGGCCTGGTGGCTTAAAGCGACACGACGTCCACGGTGGTTGTGATGTCTGCGGTTTTACCCAACATAATGCTGGCAGAACAGTAGGTGTCGTGGCTCATGGCGACAGCGCGCTCCACCGCGGCTCTGGGCAAATTGACGCCAGTCACCACAAAGTGCATGTGGATGTGGGTAAACACCTTGGGGTCGGTCTCGGCGCGTTGTGTGGTGAGTGTGACGGTGCAACCCGTTACTGCATGGCGACCACGCTTCAAAATCAAGACCACGTCGTAGGCCGTGCAACCGCCAGTGCCAGCCAACACCGTTTCCATGGGTCTGGCGGCCATGTTGGCACCGCCGTTTTCTGGCTTGGACGCATCGGGTGCGCCGTCCATGGTGATGACGTGCCCGCTGCCGGTTTCTGCCACAAAGCCCATGTTGGACTGAGCGCCTGTTGCGCCCGTCCAGGTTACTGTGCATTCCATTGATCACTCCAAATAAAAAAAATGGTCGCGCTTGGCGACCTATGCACCATAGACCTGAGCAACCGCCCACATTATAAAAAAAACGCGCTGTTGCATTGCAACATACCGCTATACTTTGGGTATTGAAAGCGTTGGTGTGCAAGCGCTGACAGCTTGGCAGCATACCAATGCCCCCGAGCGCAACCAGTTGTCTCCTCCACCTCCTCAAAACTGGTGGATTCAGCCTCAAGCTGCAAAGCTTGAGGCTTTTTTTTGGACCTGTGACAGCGCGTATGATTTGCCGCAAGGATCTTCACTATGCCAGCCACCACACCCACACCCACAACCAGCAGCAACTTGAGCCCCAGTGATTACCTCAGGCGTATTTTAAATGCCAAGGTGTACGAGGTTGCCAAAGAAACCGACTTGGACACGGCGCATACATTGAGCGCCAAGCTCAACAACACGGTATTGCTCAAGCGCGAAGACCAGCAACCCGTGTTTAGTTTCAAGTTGCGTGGCGCCTATAACAAAATGGCCCACCTGAGCCGGGCGCAACTCAAGCGCGGCGTCATTTGCGCCTCAGCTGGCAACCATGCACAAGGTGTGGCCTTGTCGGCACGCAAATTAGGGGCAAAGGCACTTATCGTGATGCCAACCACCACCCCACAAGTCAAAATTGACGCCGTGAGAGGGCTGGGCGGTGACGTGGTGTTGTTCGGCGAGAGCTTTACCGACGCTTACAACCACGCGGTAGAACTTGAGCAAAAAAAGGGGCTTACGTTTGTACACCCCTTTGACGACCCTGATGTGATTGCGGGTCAAGGCACCGTTGCCATGGAAATGCTGCGACAACACACAGGTCCGCTTGACGCGGTATTTGTGGCCATTGGCGGCGGCGGGCTGATTGCTGGCGTGGCCAATTACATCAAAGCTGTGCGCCCAGACGTCAAGGTCATTGGTGTGCAAATGAACGACTCTGATGCGATGGTGCAGTCGGTCAAAGCAGGGAAACGCGTGGCGCTGGCGGATGTGGGGCTTTTTTCTGACGGTACAGCCGTCAAACTGGTGGGTGCAGAAACATTTCGCGTGTCTAAAGAACTGGTCGACGACTACATCACCGTTGATACAGACGCCGTGTGCGCCGCTATCAAAGACATATTTACAGACACCCGCTCTATTGTTGAGCCCGCAGGCGCGTTGTCGGTGGCGGCCATCAAGCAATATGTGGCCAAGCACAAGGTCAAAGGCCGCACCTTTGCAGCCATTTTGTGCGGCGCCAATATGAACTTTGATCGCCTTCGCTTTGTCGCAGAGCGTGCTGGTGTTGGGGAAGAAAGCGAGGCCTTGTTTGCCGTCAGCTTGCCAGAAGAGCGGGGCAGCTTCAAGCGCTTTGTGCAATTGGTTGGCGATTTGCCGGGCGGTCCGCACAACGTGACCGAGTTCAACTACCGCATGAATGATGCACAGCGCGCCAACGTGTTTGTGGGCTTGTCCACCAACAAAGGCGAAAGCCCACGGCTGGCAAAACACTTCAAACGCAGCGGCTTTGAAGCGGTAGACCTCACCCACGACGAGCTTGCCAAGCAACACGTGCGCCACATGATTGGTGGGCCCAACCCCCAAGGCGGTGACGAACGCTTGCTGCGGTTTATATTCCCAGAGCGCCCGGGCGCTTTGTTGAAGTTTTTATCCTTGATGCAACCCAACTGGAATATCAGCTTGTTTCACTACCGCAACCAAGGCGCTGATTACGGTCGTATTTTGGTGGGTATGCAGGTACCAAAGGCAGACAACAAGACCTTCAAGACCTTCCTCACCACGCTCAACTATCCCAGCGTGGACGAGACCGATAACCCGGTCTTTCGCTTGTTTTTAAAACCACAATAAGGCACGACAACACCCCATGGTCAACACCTTAGACGGCAAACTGGTGGTTGCCATTTCTTCTCGCGCATTGTTTGACTTCGAAGAAGAAAACCGCGCCTTCGAAGATGGCGACGACCGTTCGTACATGCAGCTGCAGCTCAGCCGCCTAGACGTGCCAGCCACGCCAGGCGTGGCTTTCTCAATGGTGCAAAAATTATTGGCTTTTAACGACGCCAACGCACAACCTGTTGAAGTCGTCATCTTGTCGCGCAATGACCCAGTCAGTGGCATGCGTGTGTTTCGGTCAGCCAAACACTATGGCTTGGCTATTCAACGCGGCAGTTTTACGCGCGGGCGTTCGCCGTGGAAATACCTCAAGCCCCTCAAAGCCAATCTGTTTTTATCAACCCACTTGGCCGATGTACGTGAGGCGCTGGCAGCAGGCGTGCCTGCCGCACAGGTCTACCCACACTCGGTACACGCATCCAATGCGCACCCACAAGAGCTGCGCATCGCTTTTGACGGCGACGCGGTGTTGTTCAGCGATGAAGCCGAGCGTATTTACCAAGAGCACGGTCTAGATGCCTTTGTCCAACACGAGTCACTGCGCGCCGCACAGCCGTTGCCTGGCGGCCCATTCAAGCCATTTTTAGAAGCCTTGCAGCGCATGCAACAAGCCTCTGCACACCACGCAGATATGCCTATTGCCATTCGCACCGCTTTGATCACCGCACGCAGCGCGCCGTCACATGAACGCGCTATTCGCACGCTCATGGACTGGCACATCGACATTGACGAGGCGATCTTTTTAGGCGGACTGGCCAAGGGCGAGTTTTTACGCGAGTTTGAGCCAGATTTTTTCTTTGACGATCAAACTGGCCACGTTGAATCTGCCGCCAGCCATGTCCCCAGCGGTCACGTAGCCAGCGGCACCCGCAACACCTAAACCTCACCTGCACGAGCCAAACCATGCCTAATGCTGTTCAACACTGGTGGGCCAAGCAAGGCCTGAAATGGGCGGATTTTACGCAGTTTGTCCGCCGCGCATGGGCGCTCACGCTGCCCTACTTCGTGTCCGACCAAAAATGGCGCGCCAGAGCCATGTTGGCGGGAATTGTGGCTCTGAATTTGGCCGCTGTTTATATGTTGGTGCTCATCAACGAGTGGAACCGCGTGTTTTACGACGCCTTGCAAGACCGCAACGCTGATGTGTTTTGGCGAGAACTGAAACGCTTTTTAATGCTGGCGTTTGGTTTTGTCATTGTGGCTGTATACCGCTTCTACCTCACGCAACTGTTAGAGATGTATTGGCGCAAATGGCTGACTGAGTTTTACGCCAACCGTTGGCTGACACAGCACGCGTTTTACCGCTTGGAGTTGCTGCTCTTTGCCAAGGGCGGCACCGACAACGCCGCGACAGACAACCCCGACCAACGTATTCACGAAGACCTGAATTTGTTTACCAGCTACACCGTTAGCCTGACCATGGGCTTGCTCAATGCGGTGGTGACACTGCTGAGTTTTGTGGGTATTTTATGGACGTTGTCTGGCGATTTTTCGTTTCATGTGGCGGGCACTGCTGTCACCATTCCTGGTTTTATGGTGTGGATGGCATTGCTGTATTGCGCTGTAGGCAGTGTGCTCACCCACTATATAGGCCGTCCGTTGATCCGTTTGAACTTCCGCCAGCAGCGCGTGGAAGCTGACTACCGCCACCACTTGGTCAGACTGCGTGAATACAGTGAGTCTGTCGCCATGGACAAGGGCGAGGCGGTTGAAAAAAGCCGCTTAGACAGACGCTTTGGGGCCGTGCTGAGCAATTACTTGCAGCTGCTGTTGGCACAAAAACGCCTCACATGGTTTACCGCGGGGTTTAACCAATTGGCCATGGTGTTTCCCTTCGTGGTGGCTGCACCCAGGTTTTTTAGTGGTGCGATTCAACTGGGTCAGCTGATGCAAATAGCGTCGGCTTTTGGCCGCGTTCAAGACAGCTTGAGTTGGTTTGTCGACAGCTATGACAACCTTGCTCGATGGCGCGCCACAACGGACCGACTCACCTACTTTGAAGACGCCATGCAGGCCGTCTCTAGCGATACAGGTCAACGCCGCGAGGTGGGCGAATCCACAGCCCTGTTGGCAGACAGCTTACAGCTCAAGCTACCAGATGGTCAGACCCTTGGGGCGCCGCTGAGCTTGCTGGTTGAGCCTGGGCAAACATGGTGCGTACAAGGTCCCTCTGGCAGCGGTAAGTCCACGTTGCTGCGCGCCATCGCTGGCATTTGGCCTTGGTGGTCAGGGCGCTTGGTGCGCCCTGACGCTTTTGACAACGATGCCATGTTTTTGCCGCAGCGCTCTTACTTTCCCAACGGCCCCTTGCGCGAGGCTGTGGCCTACCCACAAATGAGTGACGGCTTTGACGACGTCACCTTACAACGTGCGCTGAAGTTGGCAGGGTTGCCAGACTTGTCCTCACAACTCGATACACAGGCCAATTGGGGTCAGAAGCTATCTGGCGGCGAACAGCAACGCTTGGCTATAGCCCGGGTGTTTCTCAAACAACCCCGTTGGCTATTTTTAGACGAGGCCACCAGCGCGCTGGATGAAGACACAGAGGCAACTGTCTACAAGGCAGTGCTGGATGACGTACTGGCGCGTGGCGGTTGCGTGGTGTCTGTGGCGCATCGCGCCACCGTTGCAGCCCTGCACAGCCACCATTGGGGCATACCCGATGTGAAAAAATGAACCCATCAGTGCACAGCGTGATAGTATTTAAATCGATAAAAAAAACACCCCTGACATCACATCAACACGATAGGTTTTAAAGACAAACACACCACGCAACTTGGAGAGACGACACATGACTGACCGCCGAACAGCTTTAGCGCGCCTATGCGTAGGCAGCGCACTGGTGACTTTGGGTATAGGAAGTGCTAACGCTGTTTCTGAAACAGAAGCAAGTTTACAAATTTCGTACCGCAACGGCTCACAACGCACATTGACATTCAACGACTTGAATGGCCTGACACAGCACAGCATAGTGACCGCAACACCGTGGCACCTGGGTACCCCTACATTTACAGGGCCGCTGCTGCGAGATGTACTACAGCTGGCCAACTTCGAAGGCGATGTTGTGCTGGCCTCTGCGGTGAATGACTACAACGTCACGATTCCCGTGGAAGACTTGGTTCAGCACCGTGTGGTGCTGGCGCACAGCATCAACGGCGAGCGGCTCACACTGCGCACGCTTGGACCTTTGTACGTCATGTACCCATTGGACTCAGATGAAACACTGCGAACCTCCGCCGTGTATGCGCGCTGTATCTGGCAGTTATTGCAAATCAAGGAGCCGTGAGCATCATGCCGCGAGGCTATATGCGCGAACACTTCCCACAATGGCGCAAGCACATCATGTTGTGGCTGGTCGCGCCCATTGTGCTGATCAGTTTCACGCTCACGCCCCTTGCGGTATTTCAATACAAACAGTACCAGTCCCTTATTCAGCAGCCGCAATACGGCAACGACTCAGTCATCATGCTTGCCTATCAGATGGAGCGCGAGGCCCTGCGCTTTGCGCTGGCGCTGCAAGATTACCTGAGTGATGAGTACACCACCAACACCGATGTGCTGATGACGCGCTTTGACTTGTTTTATAGCCGCGTCGGCCTACTGGAACAAAACCCAGGTGCACGTTGGATTAAGAATTCAGATGACTATGTTGACGGCCTACAAGCTGTCAACACACTGATTGACAAAGCGGTTCCTATTTTTGAAAGCAACAACACGCTGGAAGCGGCGACTAGACAGCAACTTGCCGATATTCAAACAGACACGGCAGGACTTAAACTCAAACTCGCGCGTCTTACTTTTACGGCCAACTCTGCCGTGTATGCCAACTTTGACAAAAGCAACACCCTGCTGCGTGAGCAAAGCATGCTCATCATTGCGGTGACGATGGCGCAAGGCGTTTTAATGGCCATTGCCATCGTTGCAACCTTCCTGTACATCAGACGGCACCAGCGCCAAGTCGCGCAACTCACAGAGTTGACCCAGGCACTTGAACTGGCTCGCGACAAGGCCGAAGCCGCCAACCGCAGCAAAAGTATATTTTTGGCCAACATGAGCCACGAAATACGCACACCATTTCAAGGTTTGCTGGGCATGATTAATTTGCTGTTGCAAACCCGCTTAAACGCACGGCAAAAAGACTACGTAAACACCGCACACACTTCAGCGCAGCATTTGCTGGGCGTGGTCAACGACGTACTGGACATGTCCACCATTGATTCAGGCAATCTGCACCTCAACAACGGCCCCGTTGACTTGCACGCTTTGGTCAATGAGGTGGGGCATTTAATGCGCACGCAAGCCACGGCCAAAGAGCTTGAGCTCACAGTGACAGTGGCCCACAACACGCCGCAGTGGTTGCACGCAGACGGCGTGCGTTTGAGACAAGTTATGTACAACTTGCTCAGCAACGCTATTAAATTTACGCAGCAAGGCAAAGTGCAATTTGAAGTGTGCCCCAACAGCGCCAATGAACCAGGTATTCAAATAAGTGTGGTGGACACGGGTATTGGTATGAGTCAACAAACCATTGACATGCTATTCACCCGCTTTTTTCAAGCTGACGACGTATCAACCAAGCGGTATCAAGGCACTGGTTTAGGTCTAGAGATTTCACGAACGCTGATTCAACTTATGAACGGCACACTGCACGTCAGCAGCGTTGAGGGCGAGGGCTCACGGTTCCAAGCCGTGTTGCCGCTGGGCAACGCAACACCTATTGAAGTTAACGCCGTCGTTGACGCTGACAGCTTGTACGCCATGGCCACCGACGGCAAATCGCTGCGCGTATTGGTGACTGAAGACCACCCCATCAACATGAAGGTACTGTCTATTTTGCTAGAGCGCATGGGCCATGAAGCCACTTTGTGCAGCAGCGGCGCCTGTGCCATCGATGCGCTCAAAAAAAATGTGTTTGATGTGGTTCTCATGGACTACCACATGCCTGACATGGACGGCTTGGAAACAACCCGTCTCATTCGCGAGCTACCCAACCCCGCTGGACAAATACCTATTGTGCTGATCACAGCTGACGTGGTGGAGGACACACGCGTGCGCGCACTCGCAGCAGGTATCACGGCTTTCGCACCGAAACCCGTGCGCTTGCAAGATTTGCACGCCACGTTTACCGCTTGCGATTTGTTGGCCACCCCTGACACAGCAGGCCGTACAACGCCAGACCACAACACACCACTCACCACCTCTGAAGACTCACCCGTAGACTACTCGTACCACGACACCCCGCTGCTCAACATCAGTATTTTTTCTGAACTCTGCGACCTCTTTCCTGCAGACAATTGGGCCACCATGACGAGCACTTTGTTTGACCGACCACATGGTGATGTGCCAGTGCTTGTTGCGCTGCTGGAAGGCCACACCGCCAGCAAAGCCTTGGGCGAGCAAGCCCATAAAGTTAAGGGTGCGGCCATGATGATTGGGCTGCAACGTCTGGGTGAGTTGTGCGCGCACATTGAAGAGCAATGCAACGCCGACGCTCAGAGTTTGCAATTCGACGTGGCCTTGCTGGCGCTGTCTGCAACCAGTCACGATACGCAGCAGGCCCTGGCCGAGCAACTGCGAACCAACAACACTGCACACGACGCCTAAACAAGCATTCAGCTGCTGACCGTTAAAAGCTGTTGCTGTTGTTGCTGGGCAGTGCCACATGGCTTAGAGGCTTCTAAGCCACCCATTGGTGGATTAGGTTCCTAACCATTGACATTGACATGGGCAGCGTCAGTGCGTGGGAGGGCTCAAGCAACCCATGTCAATGGCGCCTTTTGTATAGATGTGAGCAACACCATATTGGTTGGTGCGCAACAACATGGTCAAATAACGCCTGCGTGCTCTTTTTAAAACCTGTGCACAGCAATTGGCAGTGCCACTGTGCCCATCACGAATGCCCACCTATCTATGCAAGTAACAGTTCTGGGCGAAGCCCTCATGGATTGCCTTCAGCAAGCTGACGGACAACTCAAACCTCTTCAAGGTGGCAGCCCCTTCAACTTGGCAAGGGCCTGCGCCTTACAAGGCGTACAGACCCACTATCTGAACCCGTTGTCTAACGATGCGTTTGGCGATGCGTTGAGGGCCAGCCTAGAACGTGACGGCGTTGGCTTGCCACAGCTGACGTCCAAAATGCCAACATCGCTAGCCGTGGTACAGGTGGTTAATGGACAGCCAAGCTATGGCTTTTACCGCGAAGGCATTGCCGACCGCGACTACGCTGTGCAGGGTATTTTGTCGCAACTAACTGACATGACGCCGGGCGTGTTGCACACCGGGTCATTGCTACTCATACCCCCAGAGCACCTGAAGGTATTGGCGGTTGTGCAAGGTGCCAAGGCGCTGGGCTGGACCATCAGCATGGATATCAACATGCGCCCCAGCGTAGCACCAGATTTACCGGCTTACGTGCACGCCGTCAAGTTGCTGTCACAAGAGGCGGACTGGTTAAAGGCCAGTGATGAAGACTTGGCCGTGCTGGGCTTTGCATCCATCAACTTGGCCAACGCCGGCGCGTTGTCAACGCACTTCCCCAATGCAAGTCGCATTGCACTGACTTGTGGTGGCGATGGCGCATGGCTACAAGTGGACAAACATGCCGCACAAGCCAGCGTGCCCAAGGTCGATGTCACCGACACCGTGGGCGCAGGCGATACCTTTTGGGGCAACTGCTTGGCCGATTGGACAACAACCCATGCACCTGGCGGCCCCGCACCGGAGCGCGTCGCCTATACGCTGCGCAAAGCGATGCAAGCGGCTGCCATCAACTGCACACGCTTGGGCTGCCAGCCTCCAAACGCTGCTGAATTAAACAATGCGCTGCGCTAAACAACCTGTCAGGCGAACCCCGTTCGTGACCAACAGGCACATTCAGCCTCATTGACCCCGCCTGTTGAACCATGTATGGCGGATGTAGTTACATGCGCAACCGTCTGAGCACCAACGTCTGAAACCCGAGATTGGCTCTGGTAAATGGCTTCAAGCACTTGCGTAACAACTGGCAATGAAACCTCGTTGTAACCAATTAAACAAAAAAACATGTAACTGAATTACACTTTCATACATGCGTACTGGGTAGATCAAGTGCGCCACAACAGGACAATACAGATGAGTGACACAAACAACGTAGACATAGTGATATTTGGTGGTGCGGGCGACTTGGCTTTTCGCAAGCTGGTGCCTGCGCTTTTTATGGCGCATATGCACAACAAGCTAGAAGGTAACGCACGCATTATTGGCGTAGGCCGGCAAGCATGGGAGCGCGATGCGTATGTGGCGTTCATCAACGAAAAAACCCGCCCTTTCCTACAAGACGCGCTTCAAGAAGCCAACGGTGAGACCTGTTGGACCAGCTTTCTTGACCGCTTGTACTTTGCCAGCATCGATGTGACCCAGGCAGGCGACTACAAGCGCCTGAGCGCCTTAAGCACAGCAGGCGCACAGCGTGTGTTTTACCTAGCTACAGCACCGAGTTTGTTCACGCAAATTTGCAGTCATCTAGACAGCGCCGGTTTGATAGACGCGCAAGCGCGGGTGGTTTTAGAAAAGCCCCTGGGTCACGACTTGGCCTCAGCCAAGGCCATCAACGACCAAGTGGCCCAACACTTTGCGGAGAGTCAGATTTACCGCATTGACCACTATTTGGGCAAAGAGACTGTACAAAACCTGATGGTTTTACGCTTTGGAAACGCCATCTTTGAACCCCTGTGGCGCAGCCCAAACATTCGCAGCGTGCAAATTACTGTGGCTGAAACAGTAGGCGTGGGCAGCCGTGCAGGCTTTTACGACCAAACCGGTGCGGCACGCGATATGGTTCAAAACCATTTGTTACAACTGCTCTGTATTGTGGCTATGGAGCCGCCCATTTCGCTGCAGCCCAACGACGTACGAGACGAAAAACTGAAGGTGTTGCGCTCGCTTCGCCCCATGACCGATGTAGACATCAAACGCGACACCGTTAGGGGGCAATACAAAAGCGGCACCGTAGAAGGCGTTGCTGCCGTGGGCTACTTGGCTGAAGAAAACGTGCCAGCCAACAGCATGACGGAGACGTTTGTATCGCTGAAAGCCCACATCAACAACGCGCGCTGGGCCAATGTGCCGTTCTATTTGCGCACAGGCAAGCGCATGCAGCACAGACGCTCAGAAATCATCATTGAATTTGATGACATGCCCTTCTCTATTTTTTCGGGCGCAGCCAACAGCCAACCCAACCGTTTGGTGATTAGTTTGCAGCCTGAAGAATCTATTCAGTTGAAAATGATGGTGAAAGAACCGGGCTCGGGCATGAACATGCGCCCAGTCAACCTGGACCTAGACATGCGATCAGCCTTTACAGAACGCCGTGCCGAGGCGTACGAGCGCTTGCTCGTGGATGTGGTCAAGGGTCGCTTGACGCACTTCATGCGCCGCGATGAACTGGAGGCTGCGTGGTCGTGGGTTGAGCCCATATTGAATGGCTGGGCTGCATCTGGCGAGCCGCCAAAGGCCTACAACGCAGGCACTTGGGGCCCTGCCGCTTCGTCGGCATTGATGGCGCGCAGTGAACACACCTGGTTCGAAGAGTCTTAAATAAAACGCAAGAGGAGTTGCCGTGCCACTGAACATTCGAGAACACAGGTTACCCAACGCCGACGCGTTGGCGCAGTCGTTGGCCGCAGACATTGCACAACGCTTGCTACTCGTCTTGCGCCGCCAAACCACAGCAACCCTGTTTGTGTCAGGCGGCAAATCGCCGATTGCGCTCTTTAAAGCCTTGTCAGCACATGCGCTGCCGTGGCACGCCATTACAGTGTCTTTGGCTGATGAACGCTGCGCGCACAACACAGATGAGGCCAGCAATGCGCTGCTGGTGCGCACCCACTTGCTGCAAGATTACGCGTCTTCAGCCACGTTTGTACCTGTGGTCGATATTGACCCACACACACCCATGCCAAGCCCGCTGACGTTGGCAAATACAGCTTCACAGCAACTGGCAAACATGGCTGGCATTGATGTGCTGGTACTGGGCATGGGCGCAGACGGACATACCGCTTCGCTGTTTCCACAAGCACCACAGCTGCGTGTTGGCTTAGACCTGCAACAAAGCGCCGGATACATTGCTACCAGCCCTCAAACAGCTGCCTTTGAGCGTGTCAGTCTGAATGTAACGGCTATCTTATCGGCGCGCCATATCGCCGTGGCCATAGGCGGGGGTGCAGACAAACATGCGGTGTTCGAGCAAGTTAAATCTGCCAAAACTGACGCGCTACCGTTGTCGCATGTGCTGCACAACCATGCTGGCACATCCAGCATAGACATTTGGCTCAACGACTAGCTGCTGACACCTAACTGCCACTGCGCCTTGCATGTATAAAACTGATCAACCATACCAACACACGCCATGACCACAATGCTCCCCCCCTCCCAGCAAACGACGCCAAGCTTCACGCTCCCTGCCATGCACCAAGTGGTGCAGGCAGTGACCCAACGAATCGTTGATCGGAGCGTGACATCGCGCGGCGACTATGACGCCATGGTGGCTGCCAGCGCCAAAATAGGGCCCCAACGCAAAGGCATGGGCTGTGCCAACACGGCTCACGCCTTCGCGGCCATGCCCATCAACGACAAATTGATGATGCGCCAAGAGGTTGCACCTAACGTGGGCATCATCACCGCTTACAACGACATGTTGTCCGCGCACCAGCCTTACGAATATGCGCCTGAGATTATTCGACAAGCAGCACGCGATGTGGGTGCGACTGCGCAAGTTGCCGGCGGCGTACCCGCCATGTGCGACGGCATTACGCAAGGCACTGACAGCATGGAGCTGTCGTTGTTCTCGCGCGATGTGATTGCTTTGGCGACAGCTGTAGGTTTGTCTCACAACGTGTTCGACGCCACGCTTTGTTTGGGTGTGTGCGACAAAATCGTGCCTGGCTTGTTCATTGGCGCCTTGCAGTTTGGCCATTTACCCACTGTTTTTGTGCCTGCCGGCCCAATGACTTCGGGCTTGCCCAATGACGAAAAAGGCAAGATACGTCAACAATACGCACAAGGGTTGATTGGACGCGATGAGCTGCTAAAAGCTGAAGAAAGTGCCTACCACGGCCCAGGAACCTGCACGTTTTACGGCACGGCCAACTCCAACCAAATGCTCATGGAGATCATGGGCCTGCACCTGCCAGGCTCGTCATTTGTCAACCCTGGTACACACATTCGCAAAGCGTTGACCGTGGCTGCAACGCACCGCGCCATTGCCATGGCGCAAGACACCAGCGCGACGCGCATCACCTTGGCCAGCATGGTCAACGCCAAGTCTATTGTCAATGCCATTGTGGGCCTGCTGTCAACCGGCGGATCGACCAACCACACCATGCATGTGGTGGCAATGGCGCGTGCGGCTGGTCTGATAGTGAACTGGGATGACTTCTCAGAACTGTCCGCCGTGGTGCCCTTGCTTACCAAGATTTACCCCAACGGCTCTGCAGACGTCAACCATTTTCACGCCGCAGGCGGCATGGGCTTTTTAATGCGTGAGTTGCTGCAAGCCGGGTTGCTGCACAACGATGTAGACACCATTGTTGGTCATGGTTTACACCGCTATGTATGTGAGCCATGGATGGACGGTGAACAACTCAGCTGGCGCGCCTTGCCCAAAGAGTCTGCCGACACCAACGTAGTACGCGGTGTGGCCAACCCTTTTTCACCAGACGGTGGCTTGAAATTATTGGGCGGCAATATAGGACGCGCCGTGATTAAAACCTCGGCTGTTAAACCAGAACACCGCGTGGTGCGCGCACCTGCCGTGGTGGTCCATAGCCAACAAGAGCTCGCAGATTTGTTTGCCGCTGGCGAACTCAACAAAGACTTTGTTGCCGTGGTTCGCTTCCAAGGCCCGCAAGCCAACGGTATGCCAGAGCTGCACAAGCTGACGCCCTCATTGGGCGTGCTGCAAGACAAGGGTTTTCAAGTTGCGCTGGTCACAGACGGGCGCATGTCAGGCGCATCGGGTAAAGTGCCTGCAGCCATTCATGTGAGCCCAGAGGCCTTGGCCGGTGGTGCCATTGCGCAAGTACACAACGGTGACATGATCGAACTGAACGCCAACACCGGCGTGCTGCGCGTATTGGTTGACGATGCGGTACTGGCCGCCAGACCTCACGCTACTGCCGATTTAACGCCCAATGCCCACGGCAGTGGCCGCGATTTGTTCGGTATGTTCCGCCGCCACGCCAGCATTGCCGAACTGGGCGCATCACCCATGTTCGACGTTCAATAAACAAACAGCGCACACACTGTCCCACGAAAGCCACACCATGTCGTACCTCCTACTGCCCAGCTTCAACAGCAAAACGGTGCCTGTCATCGTCATTACCGATGTGGCCCAAGCTGTGCCTATGGCCCACGCACTGCTGGCAGGTGGCATTGATGTCATGGAGATCACGTTGCGCCACCCAGCAGGTCTGCCCGCTATTGAAGCTGTGGCCAAGGCGGTGCCTGAGATGGTGGTCGGTGCGGGCACGGTCACCACACCCGAACAGGTGCAGCAAGTCGTCAACGCTGGTGCCACGTTTGCCTTGTCGCCAGGTATGACACCGGCCTTGATTGCAGCCGTCAAAGCAGCCAAACTGCCGTTTGTACCCGGCGTCATGACACCAGGTGAAGCGATGGTGGCACATGAGCACGGCTTTCAGTTGCTCAAACTGTTTCCCGCAGCGCAGGCCGGCGGCTTGGCCATGCTCAAAGCCATGGGCGGCCCTTTGAGCGAGCTGCGTTTTTGCCCAACTGGTGGCGTGTCGTTGGCCAACATGAATGAGTTTTTAGCGCTGCCCAACGTGGCGATGGTAGGCGGATCTTGGCTCACCCCTGTCGATCTGGTGGTACAAGCCGCATCCAGTTCTGACTGGTCCAGCATTACCAAACTGGCACAACAAGCCACCGATCAAGCCGCAAGTTCTCAGCAATAAGCCGAAACCAGCGTTAACAAGACCGCAACCAGACACCGCCATGGCAGCCAACTTCATAGCCCCACAACACACAGCTGCATGGCAACAACTTGCCAAGCTGCCCACCACGGCGCATCTGCGTGACACGCTGCAAGACCCTGCCAGACACAACGCCATGCAACTCAGTGCCGCAGGCATCAGTTTGGATTTTTCACGCCAGCGCGTGGATATGCAGACACTGTCGGTCTTGCACCAGCTGGCCCAAGAGCGTCACGTCATGGCCCAGGCTCACACCATGGCGCAGGGCGCCCCTATCAACGCCACCGAAGACCGCGCGGTTTTGCATATGGCCTTGCGTGGTGCGGGGCAAGCCAACCCACCGTGGGGGGATGCCATCAGCCTACAAGTCAGGGCGGAACTGAATAAGTTTTTAACATTCGCGGATACTGTTTACAGAGGTGAAGCCCTCGGCCACACGGGCCTCCCCATCACGGATGTGGTCAATGTAGGCATTGGCGGCTCTGACTTGGGGCCGCGCATGGCGGTGCAAGCGTTGGCTGGTAACGCAGGCAAACTGGTGCGTATGCACTTTGTATCTAACCCTGATGCATGGGCCTTGCACCACACACTCAGCACCTTAGATGCATCGCGCACTTTGGTGGTGGTACTGTCCAAAACATTTACGACACAAGAAACACTCACGCTAGCCACCAGTGCGCGCGAATGGTTGGTAGACAGCGGCATCAGCGAGATTGATATAGGCCAACACTTGGCCGCTGTGTCAGCCGCCACCGATAAGACAAGTGCCTTTGGCGTGCCACCTGAACGGGTGTTCGGTTTTTGGGATTGGGTGGGGGGCCGTTATTCTGTGTGGTCGGCCATTGGCCTGCCGTTGGCCATGGCCATTGGCAGCGACAATTTTTTATCGTTTTTGGCCGGTGCGCACGAGATGGACCAGCACTTCCTACACGCGCCAGCACAGCACAACTTGCCACTCACCATGGCGCTGCTAGGCGTGTGGAACCGCAATTTTTTAGGCGCACCCACACAACTGATAGCGCCTTATGCGTGGCGCCTCGAAAAGTTCACCGCCTTTGTTCAACAAATGGACATGGAGTCCAACGGCAAATCGACGCACACCAATGGCGAGCCAGTGGCCGTGGCGACCGGCCCCATTGTGTGGGGTGGCTTGGGTATTGACGGACAACACGCTTACTTCCAGCTCATTCACCAAGGCCAGCATCTGGTGCCTGTGGACTTTATCGGCGTGCGCACCGAAGACACGCCAGGCCCACGCGCAGCCGAACACCACCGTGTCACATTGCTCAACCTCAACGCCCAGGCGCACGCTTTGGCCTGCGGTCGCGATGACATGGCAACAGCTCAATCGCTGCGAGACGCGGGCATGGGCCAAGACGACATCACACGCCTAACCCCCCACCGCAGCTTTGCAGGCAACGTGCCCAGCAACGTGCTGTGGCTAGACGCACTCACACCCAACACGTTGGGTGCGCTGGTTGCGCTGTACGAGCACAAAGTGTTTTGCCAGGCCGCCATGTGGGGAACTCACGCGTACGACCAATGGGGTGTTGAGCTGGGCAAAACCATGGCCAAAAGCATGGAGCAACGCGCACAAGCCTGACGTGAGCGCACATCCAAACGCTGCCCATGCCATGCCAGCACCGCCCTCTAGTGAACCTGCAGGTCTGCGCTATAAAAGTGTTTGTATGTGACATGCTCAGGCTATTGCCAGTGCGTTGCCGTGTATGCTTGCAAGCTGTTCAATGCTCGAACTTTTTAGTTTTGTAAAAACAACCGCACCATGTTTGAATCCCGTGACCACACCCAAGCCATGCCTGCCGCGCACCCGCGTTGGTTGGGTGACATAGGCGGCACCAACGCACGGTTTGGTTGGCAAGAGACCGAAGACGGCCCCATCACAGATGTGCATGTCCTGCCTTGCGCCGATTACGCTAGCCTGCAAGAAGCGGCGATGGCTTATTTGGCATTGGCGCACAAAGACGTGCCCTTGAGCGCTGCCTTTGGCATTGCCAACCCAGTCATGGGCGATGCCGTTGCCATGACCAACCACCACTGGCGCTTCTCAGTCAATGAACTGCGGCTTAAGCTGAACTTGCATCGCTTGCTGCTGCTCAATGACTTCACCGCGTTGGCGTTGTCACTCACCACCTTGCCTGCGGCCAACAAGCACCAAGTCGGCGGTGGGCAAGCCGCGCCAGATGCGGCCATTGGACTGATTGGCCCCGGTACCGGTTTAGGCGTGTCGGGCTTGCTGCCATTGGGCCACCAAAACAAGTGGATTCCCATCGCGGGCGAGGGTGGGCACGTCACACTCAGTGCCACCAATGACGACGAGTACGCACTGATCAAGCATTTGCAACAGCGCTACGGCCATGTCTCAGGCGAGCGCGTAATATCCGGTACAGGTTTGGTAGACCTGTACCACGCCTTGGGCGACTTACACGGCGGCGCAGCGCGTGACATCGTCACGGCCGCGGATGTTTTAGAACGCGCCAGCCTTGAGCCAGCAAGCCGGGCCAACCAAGCCATCGACTTGTTTTGCGCCTTCTTAGGCAGCGCCGCTGGCGACTTGGCCCTGACGCTGGGTGCACGTGGCGGCATCTACATTGGCGGCGGCATCGTGCCGCGCTTGGGCAAACGTTTCAATGAGTCCCCTTTCAGGGCACGCTTTGAGAACAAAGGCCGCTTCAAAGGCTACCTAGAGCAAGTCCCCACTTGGGTCATCAACAGCCCTGTATCACCCGCATTGATGGGGGCATCGAAGGCTTTATCCTTGGCAATTTGGTAGCCAACTCGGCGGCGCACCAACATCCATACACAACAGCGCCGCTTGGCGCTTTTTTTATGCACAACCCTAGGGAAAATACGTATTAATCACACAGCCATGTAAACGTTATCATTGGTGCAGCTAACCTATGGTGGTTAAGCAATTTATCTGACTAGTATCAGGAGACACACACATGAAACGTACCCTCATCGCCGGCTTGATCAGTGCCTCAATGGCAACTGGTGCCATGGCTGCCGAATCTGTTGAAGTTTTGCACTGGTGGACCGCAGGCGGAGAAGCCGCGGCTCTAGGCGTACTCAAGAAAGACTTGGAAAGCCAAGGCGTTTCTTGGAACGACATGCCCGTCGCCGGTGGCGGAGGCGAGGCAGCCATGACCGCTTTGCGCGCTCGTGTGACATCCAGCAACCCCCCTTCTGCGGTTCAAGCTTTGGGGTTTGACATCACCGACTGGGCCAAGCAAGGCGTCGTAGCTGACCTGAACACCCTGGCCAGCAAAGAAGGCTGGGATAAAGTGGTGCCAAAAGCATTGCAAAATTTCTCAAAATTCGAAGGCAAGTGGATTGCAGCTCCCGTGAACGTTCACTCCACCAACTGGGTGTGGGCGAACAAGGCCGTGCTTGAAAAAGCCGGTGTAACAACCATGCCTACGAGCTGGGATGGGTTCATTGCAGCTTTAGACAAGGTACAAAAAGCCGGTTTCATTGGCTTGGCACATGGCGGCCAAGCTTGGCAAGATGCCACCTTATTCGACGGCGTGGTGCTGGCAACTGGCGGTGTCGATTTTTACAACAAAGCGTTCGTTCAAAAAGACGAAGCTGCGTTGAAATCACCCACTATGAAAAAATCGTTTGACCGCATGGCGCAGCTGCGCTCATACGTTGACAAAGACTTTTCAAACCGCGACTGGAACTTGGCATCAGCCATGGTCATTGAAGGCAAAGCAGGCTTTCAAATCATGGGTGACTGGGCCAAGGGCGAATTCTTAAACGCCAAAAAAGTTCCTGGTAAAGACTTTATGTGCTTCCGCGTACCTGGTACGCAAGGTATGGTGTCGTTCAACTCTGACCAGTTCTTAATGTTCAAAGTAGGCGCTGCCTCACAGGGTGCACAAATGAAATTGGCCAAGGCCATCATGAACCCCAACTTCCAAAGCGCGTTCAACGTGGTCAAAGGCTCTGTACCAGCACGTACCGATGTGTCTAACGCTGCGTTCGACGACTGCGGCAAAAAAGGCATGGCTGACTTGGCTGAAGCGAACGCCAAGGGAACTTTAGTCGGTTCAATGGCACACGGCCACGCTGTGCCAGCATCTATCAAGAACGGCTTTTACGACGTGATTACCCAACACTTCAACGGCACCATGACCAGTGCTGGTGCGACCATGGCCATGGCCGAGGCCGTTCAGTAACATTGGTTTTTAAACACGTGGCTTGAACCACGGGGGTCGGCCTAGCTTGCCTAGTGCTGACCCCTTTTTTATTAGTACATCACCCATGAAAAATCGCTGGCTACCCGCGCTTGTATTGAGTCCAAGCATCATCATGGTGGGCATTTGTGTGTACGGCTTTATCGCCTTCACTTTCTACTTGTCGTTCACCGCCTCGACCATATTGCCAACCATGACGTTGGCAACAGAGAGCAATTACGAACGCTTGTTTTCGTTGAGAAACTTCTTTTTATCAGTTAAAAATTTGGGCGTATTTTCTGTACTGTATATCGTTATCAGCATGCTGTTGGGCATGTTTTTGGCCATATTGATTGATCAACGTATCCGTGCAGAGTCCTTGTTTCGTTCTATATTTTTATACCCGATGGCGCTGTCGTTTATCGTCACGGGCACAGCATGGAAGTGGCTGCTAGACCCCAGCATTGGCTTCGAAAGAACCATGCGCTTAATGGGATTTGAAAACTTTGTCTTTGACTGGATTAAAGACGGAGAGATGGCCATTTACACCGTGGTTATTGCCGCTGTTTGGCAAACCTCAGGCTTTGTAATGGCCTTGTTTTTAGCCGGCTTGCGCGGCATAGACGGTGAGGTGCTCAATGCGGCGCGTGTAGACGGGGCTAAAAACTGGCGCATCTATTGGCGGGTGATTATTCCGCAACTAGGCCCCAGCTTTATTTCATCGTTTGTCATCTTGGCCCACATGGCGATCAAGAGCTACGACCTAGTGATTGCCCTAACAGGTGGTGGTCCGGGCAGAGCCACGTGGCTGCCCTCGGTGTTCATGTACCAATACACCTTTACACGTAACGAAATGGCAGTGGGTGCTGCCAGCGCAGTGGTCATGCTGATTGGTATAGCCATTGTGGTGATTCCCTACGTGCGCCGTGAAATGCGCCTGAATAAAGGGGTTCAACCATGAGCACGACACCCGTTATGAGCCACAAGCCTCGCGGTATCAAATGGGATCGCGTGGCGCTGTACGCCGTGTTGCTGCTGCTGGCTTTTATGTTTTTGATGCCCATCTACGTGATGTTGATCAACTCCATCAAGCCGCTTGCGGAAATCCGTGGTGGCAATTTGGTGTCATTTCCCTTAGAGCCCACCTTAGAACCTTGGTTACAAGCTTGGAGCTTGGCACAAATTGGTGTGGAGGCCACAGGCCTGAAACCTTATTTCGCCAATTCTTTTCTGATGGTCATTCCAGCTGTACTGATTTCCACGGCCTTGGGTGCCCTCAACGGCTATGTGCTGACACAGTTCAAAGTCAAAGGCGGCACGCTTATTTTTGGCCTGGTGTTGTTTTCAGTGTTTATTCCGTTCCAAATCGTGCTGATACCAATGGCACGGTTGTTGGGTGAGTTGGGTATTGCCGGCTCAGTCAAAGGCCTCATTTTGGTCCACACCATTTACGGCATCGGGTTTGGCACATTGTTCTTTCGCAATTTCTATGCGGCCTTCCCCCAAGAGTTGGTCAAGTCAGCGCGCATGGATGGCGCAGGGTTCTTTGTGCTGTTTTGGCGCTTGATGCTGCCAGCGAGTTTGCCTATTGTTGTTGTCAACATCATTTGGCAATTCACCAACATTTGGAATGATTTTTTGTTTGGTGCCTCGTTCAGCGACTACACCTCTTACCCATTGACCGTGGCGCTTAACAACTTGGTTAGCAGCTCCACCGGCGTGAAGGAATACAACGTGCATTTTGCAGGCGCATTCATTGCCGCACTGCCCACGCTGGTTGTTTACATCGTTTCGGGCAAGTACTTTGTACGCGGCTTGATGGCTGGCTCGGTTAAAGGTTGAGCGTTTCAGACAAACGCAATTAAAGAAATACACATGGCAACACTACATATCAACGGCGTATCCAAAAGCTTTGGCGATGTCAAAATTCTTCATGACATCAGCCTCGACCTTGCAGATGGCGAATTTTTAGTACTGGTCGGCCCGTCGGGCTGTGGCAAGAGCACACTCATGAACGTGGTGGCTGGGTTGGAAGAGCCGACCACTGGGCAGGTGACCTTGGCTGGCAGGGATATTACCCACTTGCCACCAGACGAGCGTGATGTGGCCATGGTATTTCAAAGCTATGCGCTGTACCCCAACATGACAGTGGGGCAAAACATTGCGTTCCCACTGGAAATGCGTAAGGTGCCAAAAGCACAGCGCACAGAGGCAGTCAACCATGTTGCCGCGATGCTGCAAATTGACCACTTGCTGGACCGCAAGCCCAAGGCATTGTCGGGGGGCCAGCGCCAACGCGTTGCCATTGGTCGCGCTTTGGCGCGCCAACCCTCATTGTTTTTGTTTGACGAGCCACTGTCCAACCTAGACGCAAAGTTGCGTGTAGACATGCGCGCTGAACTTAAAAAACTACACATGCGCCACGGTGTTACCACCATCTACGTGACCCATGATCAAGTTGAAGCCATGACTTTGGGGACCCGCATTGCGGTCCTTAAAGGCGGACTCATTCAACAACTCGCCACCCCTATGGAGTTGTACGAACGCCCTGCCAACTTGTTTGTAGCCGAGTTCATTGGTTCACCCAGTATCAACACAGCCAAGGCAACAGTCAGCGACAGCGGCGAAGTCATGTTGGGTGATGCTGCAGTGGGTGTCAAGCTGGATGCATCCTTGGCCCATACCGACGTGATATTTGGTATTCGTCCAGAAGACTTACGCGTTAGTCCACTCGATACCCCAGGGGCTATACACGCGACAGTGGCGTTGTTAGAACCTACCGGCGCAGAAAGCTATGTGCTGATCGATACCGCCTACGGTGAATTCACCTTGCGTATGCCCGGACCTGGAGAGTTTGTTGTAGGCCAGCAACTGGCTGTCAGTTTTGACGCGGCAAAAGTACATGTGTTTGATGCCACAACCGAACTTCGCCTAGGCTAACTGCAGCCATGACAAGTCAGACCCACACCAGATAACACGTCATGATTGAACACTGCGTTTTTATAAGATTTCAAGACGACGTGGTACCTGAGAAATGCTTGCAGCTGGTGCAAGCATTTGAAGATTTGCAAGGCCAGATGGATGGCCTAGTCAGCATCAGCGCTGGGCACAACACACCATTTGAAGCCAAGAGCCACGGCTTTGAGTATGGCTTCATTGCACGCTTCACAAGCAACAAGGCGCTGCTCGCCTATCAAGCCGACCCTCGCCACCAAGTTTTAGGCGCCGCCCTTGTAGCCCATGCACAAGGCGGCCTTGACGGTATTTTTGTTTTCGATCTAGCCCACAGCTAACAGCGCAATGGCTGCGGCATGTGCATCATCGGTGGTAGACCCTTTACACCCCCCGTCTGGCGTATACCTCATTCGCAGTGATGATTTTGCTGCGTGGATCTATCCCTTGGGTGCACGTCTGATGCAAGTCTGGTGGCTGGCAGCCCCGGGTGGACCTCGCCCACTGACTGTAGGCTTTGACCAAGCTAGCAGCTACCAGCAAGACACCATGTCGATGGGGGCCGTATGCGGACGCTACGGCAACCGCATTGCTGGTGCGCAACTTATTCATGGCGACCAGCACTTTGCGCTCAACGCCAACCACCCACTAGGCCACTGTTTACATGGCGGACAGTACGGCTTTGGACAGCGCATGTGGGAGGTACGCTCGCATCATGGTCACACCATCGTCTTGGACTTGTTATCGTCTGACCTTGACCAAGGCTTTCCTGGCAACTGCACAACGACCATCCAATTTGAGTGGCTCGCCAGCAGCTTGCAATGGACGGCCAATGCACACGTGGATAAGCCCTGCCCTATCAATCTCATCCCACACCCCTACTGGAACTTAGATGCCAGCCCCACTATTGAGCAACACACGCTTGTTGTGAATGGCAGCTTCTACTTACCGCTGGACACGCTTGAATTACCCATGCCTTTGACACATGTACAAGGGACGGCATTCGATTACCGCCAACCCAAACGCATTGTCCACGCTGACATTGCGGCCCTAGACGCGGCCATACGCATAGACCCGTCAACAGACAAACACCACCATGGCTTGCACCACGCTGCCACAGCCAGCGTGCCAGGCCTGGCACTTGCCGTGCACACCGACCAGCCCTTCGTGCACCTGTACGGCGGATCTGGCTTGCAACCCAGTGAGCAGCACCTAGGTGTGGCGCACACCAGCGGCGCAGGTTTGTGTGTAGAAACCGAAAGCTGGCCCAACGGCCCGGCCCTGGGCACAGTTATGTGGCACGACGCTGACACACCCTACCGCCACACAGCCACGTGGACGTTCACTGCCGACTAAGCCATGCAGGGTTTTGAAGTCCACCTGCCGCCTACATTGACAGGACCGAACTCAGTCTATATAGCCCATTTGCTGGCGGCCTAAAGCCGTTAGAAGCGCTGGCATAGCCCGACCGGCAAAGTCTAATTCGTAGTGCTCTGGCGCAAAGTCAGGTGACGATTCACCGCGTTCGAATGCAGCGCGTTGCGTGGCCAAAAAACTTTCATTTTTGGCACAACGGGGTGCTGCACCTGTGTAGATGACGTTGCTGTAACCCGTGCCATTGTGTTTGTCTTCAACGCCATGAATCACATCAGGGTGCCACCATACGGTGTCTCCCGCTTCGACTTGTGGAATTGGGCCGTACGCCTGCATGAGCAATGCATGGTGCTGCGCATTGACCATCAGTGCCCGTCCCGCTTGTGCACCGCACAAGTCATCGTCGGCAATGTCATCTTGCAAGGCGCGCAATAGCATCCAAGGCATGGCATCGGCAATCGGTATGAGGTTTAAGGTGCCGTCGCCTGGGCCTTGCCGTGTCAACGCAGTCCAGCCTTGATACGTTCTAAACATTTGACATACCGCTGGTGACGGTATCTCTTTGGTCTGGGTTCGGTGCGCCGCTGCAAAGGCTTGGTAAGCGTTTATGTCGCCCCCGTACACATGGCGGTACACCGCTTGGTAACCCGGATCAATCCAGCGTTCGATTGAGCCGCCATCCACGTGCGCAGACAAACCCAATGTGTCGTCACCAGGCTCACGTTGTCGCACACGGTCTGCATAAATACACTCTTGATCGGGATCAAACACAGGTTGGTCATCGCCTTGGGCACAGTCCCACAAGCGGTTTAACCATTGTCGGGCCCGGGCCAACGCTTGTGACTGCCTAACTTGCACTTGAGCAGGCGACCAGTACACGCTGTAAATTTGCGGCTTTGAACTAGACAAGGCGCTGAAATATTGATCAATACCGCGCTTGCTGTCAGCCTTGCCAAGGTAGTCCAAATCTATCAGATAGGTGGCAATACTGGCATTCCATTGGTCGATCTGCACGCTGTTAAATACGCCCTTAATGACGACACAGCCCCGTTGGCGAATGAGCGCCTTGGTCTCATCACTGACGCTGTCGAGTTCAGCGGCATTGACAGTTGGCACTGGGCTATCGCCGCGCGCACGAATCGCTTGCACCTCCGCCACAGAGGCCTCGAGACGGCGCGTCAAGAGCGCAAAGCGCTCCTTAAGGTCGGGCATATTGGCGCGTAACAGTCGTTTGGTCTCGCGAATTTGATCGCGGTACGCGGCATTGGTATCAACTGTAGTCATAGATTTCTTTAATCAAAGGTGGCGCAAATAAATAGGTGCTGGGCGAGGCGTGATGAGTCGGGTCCAGTTGATGCAACAGTCGCTGGGCTATGGTTCGCCCTGTCATTTCAATATCCTCAAAACAACCTAACAAAGGTTGTCGTAAATACATGGGTGTGGAAGTGCTGTATTTGGTCACCACATCCAACTCGCGACCCAACATCAAACCAGCATCACCAAGACCGCCCATGAGCGCCATCAGTGGAGACTCGCGCGTCACCACCAAACCGTCGTACTGTTTGGCTTTTTTAGTGGCCCACGTGTAGATGTGCTCAGAACTGCCATCCATGTCGAGGTTGGCGGCTGTGACGCCCTCGACCTTGGCTTGCTCGCAGGCCTGCATAAAGCCTTCTAGCAGATGCATGCGAAACGTACCGCCCTCACGGGGCAGCAAAATGGCTAATTTTTTGCGTCCACGTGCCACCAATGCCTCCACGCTGGCTTGGGCATATTGTTCGTTGGCAAAATCAACAAATGAATGGGCATGACCGAACGGGTCGCGCGCCAACCCATCGTCTAGCAGGCGTGTGCGACCATGGGTACAAAACGCAAAGTTGCGCTCCATCAGATATCGCACGCGCGTGTCTTGTGGCGTGGTGTGCGTGATCACCATGGCGTCGGCCAGCCCCCTGTCGACCACGTAGCGCAGCGTTTCTAAACGGTCACCTTCTACGGACTCTGGCAGCACAATCATGTGGTAGTCGGTGTCACGCAGCGCATCGCTAACGCCCAACAGCAAATCTTTAAAAGCGGGTTGGTTGGCATCCCACCGGTTCATTAAAAATGCCACCACACAGGTTTTACCAGTTTTGAGGCGAACCGCTGCCCGGTCACGCACGTAGTTGAGCTGCTTGGCAACCAGCAACACTTTGTCGCGGGTTGGGGCGAGCACACTCGGCGCGCCAGCCAGCGCGCGCGACACAGTCGCCAATGACAAGCCTGTTATCTTGGCTATGGTGCTGATGGTTGGTTTTTTATCGCTCATTGTGGTCTCCGGGAGCCATTATGTAAACGTTTTCATACCGCGTCAATATGGGAAAACCCCGACCATACACACCCTATGTAAACGTTATCATTCACCTAATTTTTACCACTTACACACGCTAAGAGAGACCGCTATGAAATGGGCATTAATAGGAGCCAGCACCATCGCTGGACAGTGGATGGTCGACGCCATTCGCAGTGCAGGTGACGATGTCGTGGCTGTGGTGTCAGGCAGCACGCAACGCGCACAAGCATTTGCCCATACGCACCAGATCGAACATGCAGTGAGCCATGAACATGCGCTGGACGCTTTGGGTATTGACGCGGTGTATGTGTCCAACACAAACGACAAACACGAAGCCAGTGTGCTTCGCGCAGCAACTGCTGGCCAGCATGTGTTGTGCGAAAAGCCGTTGGCCGTCGATCTGGCTGCGGCCAAGCGCATGGTTCAAGCGTGTGAACAAGCAGGTGTGGTGATGGCTACCAACCACCACCTGCGCCACAACGCTGCGCACCGTGCCATGCGGGCGCACATCGCCAGCCAACAACTGGGTGTTGTGAGCTCGGTGCGTTTGAGCCACTCGGTGTACTTGCCCAAGCACATACAAGGCTGGCGCTTAAGTGACAAAGGCGCAGGCGGCGGCGTGGTGCTAGACATTGCCGTGCACAACGCCGACTCGTTGGCGTTTTTGCTGGGCGAGTATCCGACGCATGTGTGCGCCATGACCAGCAACACGGGCATGGCCCAAGGCATGGAGGACAACGCCATGTCAGTGTGGCGCTACGCCAGCGGCATAACTGCGTTTACCCACCAAGGCTTTAACACACCATTTGCCGAAACCCACATACAGGTCCATGGCGACCAAGCCAGCTTGCACGGTACGGGCATACTCACCCAAGCACCAGGTGGCACATTGCAATTAACGGATGCCAGCGGCACACGAGACATCGCGTTGGACAGCGACAACTTGTACGAGCGCGTGGTGCGCAACATGCAAGCAGCCATTCGTGGTGAGTTGCATGCCAACGCCGATGGTGCTGCAGGTTTGCAATCACTAGCCGTTGCCCACGCTGTGCTAGCCAGCGCCACCAGCGGACACACCGAGGCTGTGACTTACCCGTGAGCACGTCCTTGTTAAGTCGCACACCTGCGCCAAATTTTGCCAGCGTTAACTTTTTGAAGCAGCACATCAACGACACTTTGTCGTTTTACAGACCACGTGCCTACGACCCAAACGGTGGGTTTTACCATTACTACAAGGACGATGGTGCGGTCTACGACACAGCGCACCGCCATTTGGTCAGTGCAACCCGGTTTGTATTCAACTGGGTGTGCGCCTGGCAACACACTGGCGACGCCACTTATGTAGAGTGGGCGCACCACGCATTGGTGGAGTTAGACACGCGCTTCAAAACACCTGCGGGCGACTACGTGTGGACAGTGAACGCTCAAGGCGTTGAGGACGCCCGGGTTATGGCCTACGGGCAGGCCTTTGTGCTGCTGGCAAAGTCGCACGCCTACCGAGCCAAACTGTGCAGCGCTCAAGATGTGGCATCGGTATTTGAGCGCATGAACACACAGTTTTTTGAGCCTGCGCACCTAGCCTATGCCGATGAACGCTCAGCCAGCGGCGAACTGTCGCACTACCGCGGCCAAAACGCCAACATGCACATGTGCGAAGCCTGCCTGGCCGCGTTTGAAGCCACTGGCGAGCAACGCTACTTGGACAGAGCACAAGACCTCGCCAACACCTTTGCCCTCCACTTGGCACAACAGGGCCGCCAGCCTATTTGGGAACACTACCACCTGGACTGGACACCAGACTGGCGTTACAACATAGACACGCCTGGCGATATATTCAAGCCTTGGGGCTACCAAACAGGGCACCAAACCGAATGGGCCAAGCTGCTGCTCAACTTGTTTGAACACACCCACAACCAGGCTTTAGTAAACACCGCACAGGCGCTTCACGATGCCGCATACCTTGCCGGCTGGGACGCGCTCAACGGTGGATTAATCTACGGCTATGCGCCAGACGGCACACCATGCGACACAGACAAATACTTCTGGGTTCAGGCCGAGACCTTTGCCAGCAGTTGGCGCCTATGGCGCGCAACGGGTGAGCAACGCTACCTGACCCAGTACCACCACACGTGGTCATGGGCTTGGGCGCATTTGGTAGACCACCAACATGGTGCATGGTTTCGCATAGTGGATGCACAAGGCGCAAAGCTTGAAGACACCAAGTCACCGGCTGGCAAAGTGGATTACCACACCATGGGTGCATGTTGGGATGTATTGCGTGTAGGAGGCTTGGATTAAATGCGTTTTGGAATTGTAGGCAATGCAAAAATTGCCCGTACACAAGTCATTCCCGCCATGGTAGAAGCAGGACACACACCCATTACCATGGGCAGTCGCGGGCCAATGGCAGCTTGGGATGGCGCACCCAGCATGCGCTGGACAGACTACGCCGGTGTAATAGCTGACCCCAATGTAGAAGCCGTCTACATAGCGCTGCCCAATCACCTGCACACACCTTGGACCGTAGCAGCGCTGCATGCGGGTAAACATGTGCTGTGCGAAAAACCTATCTCTCTCAGCATTGAAGAGTCTGCACAGATACAAGCTGCCATGCAAGCTACAGGCAAACACGCGGTAGAGGCTTATATGGTGCGCCACCACCCACAGTGGGCGTGGTTACGCCAAGTCGACTTGGGCGCTATTCGTCAAATACACGTGCTGTTCAACTACGACAACCGCGACGCCCTCAACATACGCAACCGCTTCGCCATTGGTGGTGGCGCGTTGTGGGACATAGGCTGCTACGCCGTTTTCACCGGGCATTGGCTGATGGGCACAAGCCCAAACCATGTGCATGCCCACATGCAGCGCCACCCGGATTGGGGCGTAGACATCCACACCCAAGGCACCATGCGCTGGGATACAGCAGACCAAGCCCACACGCACTTGCAATTTATGGTGAGCACGCAAAGCGCTAAAAGCCAAAGCGTACAGGTGATAGGCGACAAGGGATGGGCCACGCTTCACGCGCCTTTTAACCCTCAGCATGGTCCCTCAGGCACCAGCGCTGCATGGGCACCCAACGCAGGCCTGCACCACGACGCGGAGTTGATCACGTTTGAACCTTGTAACGCTTATACCCGCATGGTCAGCGACTTCGTCGCAACAGTCCATAGCAGCGCGGCTCCCAGCTTGGACGACAGCGTGGCAATCACCGCCAACTTGTGCGCGTTGCACCAGTCGGCTGTGCCCAATTCATGATTTAGCCAACCAACGCATTAACGTTTACCCTAGTTCTACCGACGGCACACACAGAGCGCACAAAAGGCAGCTGGTTACGTGGTAAATTCTTCAATCGTTGAAAAGAAAATCATTCACCTGACGGAGACTCTCATGAAAATCGTATCGAAAATAGCGCTTTGCGCTGCACTGGGCTTGGGCTCACTGAGCACAGCAGTACATGCAGCAGAATTTATTACCGTGCTGACCGGCGGCACAAGCGGCGCTTACTTCCCAATTGGTACGGCACTGTCTAAGTTTTACGGCGACGCCATGCCCAACACCAAGGTCACGGTGCAATCGACCAAGGCCAGTGCAGAAAATTTGAACCTTGTGCAAGCTGGCCGTGGTGAACTGGCGTTCGCCTTAGGCGATGCGGTATCCAACGCATGGCAAGGTAACTCTGAAGCTGGCTTTCCTAAAAAGCTGGACAAGCTGCGCGGTATCGCCGGTATTTACCCCAACTACATTCAAATTGCGGCCAGCGAAGACTCAGGCATCAAAACATTGGCTGACCTCAAAGGCAAACGCGTGGCGGTTGGCGCACCTAAAAGTGGCACCGAGCTCAACGCCCGCGCCCTCTTTAAAGCTGCTGGCATGAGTTACGACGACTTTGCAAAAGTTGAGTACTTGTCATTTGGTCAAAGTGTTGAGTTGATGAAAAACCGTCAAATCGACGCCACTTTGGTGTCTGCCGGTTTGGGCGTTGCTGCGGTTAAAGACTTGTCTACCAACATCGCCATACGCCTGATTCCTATCACCCCTGAAGTGATTGCCAATGTAGGCGACTCTGCTTACCAGCCGAGCACCATCCCAGCAAACACCTACTCAGGTCAAACTGAGGCAGTGCCAACTGCTGCAATTCGCAACATTTTGGTCACCAGCTCAGACGTGTCTGACCAAGATGCCTACACCATGACCAAAGAGCTGTTTGCACAGTTGCCTGCCCTGCATGCGGCCCACAAAGCAACCTTGGCCATCGACCCTAAAACAGCAGCACTTGGTGTGCCAGTGCCGTTGCACCCCGGTGCTGAGCGCTACTACCGCGAAGCCGGTTTGATCAAGTAATTAAGCCCTTGCGCAACCCCTTAGAAAAGCGCTGCCAAGCGCTTTTCTTTTTGGTCGTTCGGTGACCTCACTCACACCCGGTTGCACTCGGATTTCATCTCGCGCACCAACCCACTTCACCTTACTTCGAACCAACCACCAGCATGCTCAACACCAAAGAATGGTCTTTCAGCGGCGGGACCAGAGACAAGGCGATTTTCTTCATCGCGTTGTGCTTCTCTGTCTTCCAAATTTACACCGCGACCTTTAGCCCAATTGGCACCCAAATTGTGCGCGCGCTGCACGTTGGATTTTTATGTCTGCTGGTGATGTTGATGCTGCCAGGGCGCTTCAAGTATCTCTCCTTGATGCTGGGTATTGCCACCATGGGCACGGGCATGTACCAATGGGTGTTTGAAGGCGAGCTTATTTTCCGCTCTGGTGCGCTGAATGATGTGGATATGTTGATCGGCCTCATCGCACTGTTTGCGGTATTTGACAGCGCACGCCGCATCATGGGCTGGGCGCTGCCAGCCATATGTGCCACCTTTTTAGCCTATGCTTTTTTTGGCGAATACTTGCCACAGCCTCTGGGTCACCGCGGCTATGCGTTTGACCAAGTGATAGAACAAATGGCATTTGGTACAGAAGGTATTTACGGTATACCCACGTATGTGAGCAGCAGCTACATCTTCTTGTTCATTTTGTTCGGTGCGTTTCTAGAAAGCGCTGGCATGATCACGCTGTTTACAAATTTTGCCATGGGAACCGTTGGTCACACACGCGGCGGCCCAGCAAAAGTAGCCGTGGTCAGCTCAGGTTTGATGGGCACTATCAACGGCTCAGGCGTTGCCAACGTGGTCACCACTGGCCAATTTACTATTCCGTTGATGAAACGCTTTGGCTTTTCATCTGCCTTTGCCGGGGGCGTCGAATCAACCGCCAGCATGGGTGGCCAACTTATGCCTCCAGTCATGGGCGCCGTGGCCTTCATCATGGCGGAAACACTGGAGTTGCCCTACCTTGACATCTGTATTGCGGCCTTGGTGCCGGCTATGTTGTACTTCACCACGGCTTTTTGGATGGTTCATCTCGAAGCTGCCAGAGCTGGCCTAAAAGGTTTAGCCAAAGAAGATTGTCCAGACCCTTGGGCCGCTGTTAAGACCCACTGGTACCTCATCGGGCCATTGGTCATGCTGGTAGGTTTGCTATTCGGCGGGTACACACCGCTGTTTGCCGGTACGGTGGGCTTGTTCTTAACCGTGGTGCTCATACTAGGAACTGCCGTTGCATTGCGCCTTCCCAAAACGCCTATGCGTGTGGCGTTTTGGTTGGTGATTGGTTTGCTGTGTGGTGGTTTTTTCGAAATAGGTGCCGGCGCACTGCTGGGCACAATTGCCTTGTTGGTCTTTATTTTGTTGGCTATTCGGGATGGTGGCGCGCTGCATGTCAGCATCCAAGCCTTGGCCAATGGTGCCCGTCATGCGCTGCCTGTGGGTGTTGCCTGTGCATTGGTGGGTGTGATTATTGGCGTGTTAACCCTCACGGGTGCAGCCACAACGTTTGCCAATGCCATCATCAGTGTGGGTGAACAAAGTTTGTTCTTGAGTCTGCTGCTGACCATGCTGGTGTGTTTGATTTTGGGCATGGGAATTCCAACCATTCCCAACTACATCATCACCAGTTCGCTGGCAGCACCGGCCTTGTTGGAGCTGGGCGTGCCACTGCTGGTGAGCCACATGTTTGTGTTTTACTTCGGTATTTTGGCGGACCTCACGCCACCGGTTGCGCTGGCCTGTTTCGCGGCCTCTCCGATAGCCAAAGAATCAGGATTGAAAATCAGCCTACAAGCCGTCAAAATTGCCTTTGCAGGCTTTGTCATTCCATTCATGGCGGTCTACTCACCAGCGCTCATGTTGCAAGGCGACCCAAGCATAGTGGCTGTGGCCTACATCATCTTCAAAGCCTTGATCGCCATCGCGTTATGGGGCATGGCAGCCAGCGGGTATTGGCGTGCGCCTATGTCGATTGTCGAGCGTATCTGGGCAGTGGGCGCGGCGGCTATGCTGGTCGTAGCCTTGCCAATTACAGATGAAGTTGGACTTGGCTTGGCGGCTGGCTTCTTGGCTTGGCATGTGTGGCGCACACGGTCTCTCAATCAGACGCTTGCGTGAGCGCAAGCGCAGCGCTGGCAGCGCTTTGCATCAGCAGCGGTGTCTTGAGTGCTGTGGTACCCACCACAGCGTTTGGGTTGCAATGGATGCACTCCATTGAAAAAACCCAGTGGTTTGAGCAGTGGGCCGTGACCCCCCATATGCTTGTGCTGGAACGTGCCCGTGTTGCCACAAGCGGCGCAGGTATGGACATACCTGACAATGCGGTGTTGGTGGATGGTATGTATCGTTACGACGTGAACTTGGAGATACAACGGGTAACCTTAAGCCACAGTCCCTACACGGCGCAAGCGACGCTGTGCATAGAACAGCGCTGCAAGCCGTTGAGCGACTGGCTACCAGGTTTACCCGCGATTGCGGCAGTCGAGTTGGCGGCTTGCACCGCCAAACCCTAAACCCTAAACCCTAAACCGACAAACTGTATAGCTGTGAGCCTCAAGCCCTGGCAGGCACGTACCGGGTCACCTCGCGCAACAGCACAAACTCTTCCGCCGTTGTGGGGTGAACCGCGATGGTTCCGTCAAACTGTGCTTTGGTGGCACCCATGGTCACGGCAATCGCGAGCGCTTGAATAATTTCTGGCGAGTCATCACCCAACATGTGTACACCAACCACCTTGTCGCTGGCGTCGTCTACCAACACCTTGATGTAAGTCTTGGTTGTGCCACCTGCAAATGCAACTTTCATAGGCCTAAACTCGGTCTCATAGACGCGCAAGGTTGGGTAGGTCTCAGCAGCGCGTTCTTCAGTTAAACCCACACTAGACAGCGGGGGCATGGTGAAGGTGGCGGTTGCCACAGAGGCATGGTTAACCGTTTTTTGTGTGCCTGTGTACAGGTTGTCGATCAAGGCACGGCCTTCAGCAATGGCCACAGGTGTCAGCGCCATTCGCCCTGTTACATCGCCTACGGCGTAGACGTTGGGCACTGACGTTTCGCTCCACTCATTGACTTCAATTGAGCCGTCTTTGCCGGTTTTGACACCAATATTGTCTAGGCCAAGGCCTTCCACATTGGGGCTGCGCCCAGTGGCGTTCAAAACCGCATCAAACTCGTATGCCATATCGCCGGCCAACACCACCGTCGTATCGCCTCGCACCTCTACTTTTTTCATACTGCTTGAAGGCCTCAACGTGATGCCTTGTGCAACCAGCGCCTCGGCCAACTTGGTGCGCGTGCTATTGTCAAAGCCGCGCAGTGGCAAATGGTCGCGGTAAAACACCGTCACTTCGCTGCCCAAACCTCGCAAAATACTAGCAAACTCCAAAGCAATGTAGCCGGCACCCAACACGCCTAAACGCTTGGGTACGTGGCGTAAGTTGAGAATGTCGTCTGAACTTAAGGCATGCTCAAGACCGGGGAAAGCATGGCGGTTGACACGCCCACCTGTTGCCACCAACAAGCGTTTGGTTGTGAGGGTTACCTGAACACCATCATTGCCGCTGACCGACACAGTAGCGGCATCCACAATGGTGGCGTCACCCCGAAACAAGGTGACCCCGCTGCTGTCAAGCATCTTGCTGTAAATACCTTCAAGGCGGTCAATCTCTTTGGACTTGTTGTCTTGCCAAGTCGCCATGTCAAACGTGGCGTTGTCCATCCGCCACCCATAGGCAGCAATCTCAGGCAATTCGCGCCCAAACTTGGCGGCGTACATCATGAGTTTTTTAGGCACACAGCCGCGAATCACACATGTGCCACCCAAGCGGTCGCGCTCAACCAAGGCCACACGCGCCCCATGAGCGGCTGCCCGCCTGGCTGACGCCACGCCGCCTGAGCCGCCGCCTATGACTAGGAGGTCAAATTCGTTGGCGGTGTGGGTGGAAGGGGTGGACTCAGACATGACAATTCCTCATTGGTATAGCGACTAAATGGGTTCGAGCTTACACCGAACCGGTGTACTCCCCACGTGCCGGGTAGTCTTTAGCCACAGCAAAATCAATGGCACTCAAGAGCTCATCAAAGTGCGGACGTGCAAAGGGCATGGTTTGCACCGCACCGTAGTACAGGGAACCATCAGGGCGTATCAAGTACACCGCAGGCTCAGAAAATACAGCCGGCTCCTCAATACCAATGGACGTTTGCCCGCGTCCCGTCGAGGTGTACAAGCCCCACTCGCGGGCCGTTGCCAATGGCAAGTTGTAACCAAACCTCAGACTTGGGCTGTTGACTTTGTCTGCCATCAGTTGGGCACGCTCTTGGCCATCGCTGGACAGTGCCACAACCTTGACGCCGCGTTGCTCATAATCGGCCATCAGGCGCCCCAGCTCTAGCAGGTACTTGGCGCAAATGGGGCAATGCAAGCCACGGTAAAAGACCACCAAAGAAAATGTTGAGGGCGCATCGGTGGCCAGCTCAAAGGTGCCGTGCGCAAGGGTTGGGACTTGCAGGGCAGGAACTGGCAGGCGAGGTAACAGTGGTGTGGTCATGTTGTGTGGTGCATCTGGTGGTTGACAGGGGTAAAGAATGTATTCTTCTAAGTACCTAGAATAAGGCATTTATGCAACACATAAGTATCAAATTGTATCGATATCGTCTCATAATATGGCCATGGACAGACTTTCATCATTGCTTGAGCGGTTCAGCTTGCGGGCCAACGTGTATTTTCAGGGCGCACTGTGCGGCGTTCACACCGTGGGCGCCGGCGACACCAGCAGCCACTTACACCTGATTGAGCAAGGCACTGGCCAACTGGTGATGCCAGGTTGTATCCGTTCGCCCATACCCATTACTGAGCCTACGCTGGTGTGGCTGCCACGCCCACGCACCCACAGTTTGGAGATGAACATGGGGCACGCCAGCACAACCAACAGGGCGTTGTGCGCGCGGGTCGATTTTGGTCTGGACAACAACCCGCTGCTGCAGGCCATGCCGCCAGTTCTGGTACTGCCGTTGCAACAATTGCCCAGCTTGGCCAGTACGCTTGACATCCTGTTTAACGAGGCGTTTCAACCGCGATGTGGCAGCCAAGCGGTTATTGAACGCTTGTGCGAGTTGCTGCTGATACAACTGCTGCGCTACTGCATTGAGCACCAACTGGTTGCCACTTCAGTGATAGCTGGCCTGTCAGAGCCGCGTTTGACCAAAGCCATCACAGCCATGCATGACAAGCCGCAGACGCACTGGACACTGGACACGTTGGCGCAGCGCGCTGGTATGTCACGCGCACGCTTTGCCAGCCTCTTCAAAAGCACTGTCGGCACCACCCCTGGCGACTATCTCAGCACGTGGCGCATGGGCTTGTCTCGCGACTTGTTGCGCAGCGGCCAAAGTGTTGCCCGTACTGCGCATGCAGTGGGCTATAAAAGCGCCAGTGCATTTGTCCATGCGTTTGGGGTGGCGCATGGCATGAGCCCTCATACATGGATAAAGGCGCGACAAGCCCAAGACCCGCACGCCTACTTACCTGCCCCACAGCTTGAACAACAACAGCTAAGCGCTGGTTGATAGGCCACTTAATAAATCACGCACAGCTTGCTCTACCTGCGGTGCACAGGTTGTATGGGGGTTGTGCCCGCATGCGTCTAAATAAATGAGGTGTGTTTGCGGGACGGCTGTTTTGATAGATTCAGCGTGAGCGACGCTGCCATACGGGTCGTCTAGACCTTGCAACACCGTGCAAGGACATGTGAGGCCAGCTATTTCTTGGCGAATATCCCACGCGCTAAATGCTGGCGACAACCACACACTTGACCAACCACCAAACGCTGAGTCTGTGTCGGCATGGTGGCGCGACAGCGCTTGGCGAAGGCTCTTAGACTGGTCTTTGGTGGCGTCAACAGTGTGTGCATAAAGGCCAGTCGTCTGTTTGATCGCATCAATGGTTTGCTCTTCCACAAACGTGTGTGCGGACATAGCCACAACACCTTGAATGTCAGGCATGGCAAGCGCTGCCAACAACGCAATACTGGCGCCATCGCTATGGCCAATCAACACCACATCGCGCTGGCTTGCGGACACACCCAATGCTCGCAACAGCGCGGGCAACACCACATGCGCTTGGTGGTGCATAAAGGTGGGCTGCCAGGCTTGGCCAATCGGGCGTGGTGTGGAGTTGCCATACCCTTCGCGCGAATAGACCAAGCCGTGCGCGCCCACAGCTTGGCACAGTTGACTGGGGAAATCACGCCACATAGACACGCTGCCTAAGCCCTCGTGCAAAAACACCACAACAGGTCTTGTGTCATGCATAAAATCATGCGCTGGTTTATGCGCAGGATCAGTGCTGCTGTGTAGCCAAGCGTATTCAACGCTCAATACGCCACCCGAATAGCTGGCGTGTGGCAGGTCAACATGCGCAAGCATACAGTGGCCTGTTATGTCGACTCGTTGAGGGCCCTGAGCCTAAAGCGCTGAATTTTGCCAGTCGCAGTTTTAGGCAGTTCGCTTAAAAATTCAATGTGGCGTGGGTACTTGTAGGGCGCTAAACGCTGTTTGACAAAGGCTTGCAGTGCAGCCTCGTCGGTTGCTACACCGTCTTTGCACACCACATAAGCTTTCACTTTGACCAACCCATTGCTGTCTGGCACACCAACCACTGCGGCCTCCAACACACTGGGGTGCTGTATGAGCGTGGCTTCAACCTCAAAGGGTGATACGTAGATACCACTGACTTTTAGCATGTCATCGCTTCGCCCTGAGTAGGTGTAAGTGCCATCTGCATTGCGCACGTATTTATCGCCACTCTTGGTCCATGCACCCTGATAGGTATCGCGCGATTTATCGCGGTTGTTCCAGTACATCAAGGCGCTGCTAGGACCGCTGATAAACAAGTCACCAACCTCACCATCGGCCACTGGTTGACCGTTGTCATCGCGCAAACTCAGCTCATAACCCGGCACAGCCCAACCGGTTGTGCCGTAGCGGACGTCGCCGGGTATGTTGGACAAAAAGATGTGCAGCATCTCGGTAGAGCCAATGCCGTCAACAATGTCAACACCAAAGTGCGTCTTGAAAGTCTCACCAATGTGCGCTGGCAAAGCCTCACCTGCGCTGGACGCCATGCGCAATGACACAGCGGATTTGGGGGGGAGGTCTGGCGACGCCAACATGCCGGCAAAGCCAGTTGGTGCACCAAAGAAAACTGTAGGCTGGTGCGTGACCCAGCGCTTGAACACGGCTTGAGGTGTGGGGCGCTCCGCCATTAGCACCACGGTAGCCCCCACGCTGAGCGGGAAACTCAACGCATTGCCCAAACCATACGCAAAGAACAGCTTAGCCGCCGAAAAACACACGTCTTGCTCACCAATACCCAGCACCGCTTGGCCATACAACTGCGCCGTCCAGTAAGGGTTGGCATGAGAATGCAGCGCCGCCTTAGGCCTGCCCGTTGAACCAGAGGTATACAACCAAAACGCCACACTGTCGCAACTGGTGTTCATGGCTTGCGCTGCAGGCGCTTGCTGTGGCAGCCACTCGCGCAGGGCGTGCACGTTGATACCAGAAGGCCATTCAATCTCATGTAACGATTCTGGGTGCACCAGCAGCACGTGCTGCACGCTGTGTGTACCGGCACACAAAGCCAATGCAGCCTGCAGCACTGGCGCCAAATTTGCTGAACACACCACCGCTTGTGCACCGCTGTGCTGCAACGTATATGCGCAGTCGTCTGCAGTCATGAGCGTATTGACGGGCACGGCCACCACACCCGCATAAAGACAGGCTAAAAATGCCACTGGCCAGTCCAGTGTGTCTTGCACAAACAGCAGCACCCTCGCCTCTGGCTGCACGCCCAATTGCGCCAAGCCGCCAGCAAAACACCTGGTGAGATGCGCCAGCTCGCCGTAACTGAGTTCTCCTTCATCGCTGATGAAGGCCGTCTTGTCTGGCCTAGAGGCATTGATGCACAGCAGATGCTGAGCGAAGTTAAACCGCGTGGTTAGCGCCACACAATCGCCCAAATCAGAGATACCTTGAAATGAGGTGGCAGGGCTGGCTAAAGTCATAAGTGGTTTCAATGTAAGCGCCGCATTAACCGCGCCGTGTTAGACCGTTGGGAGAACAGTAGAATGAAGTAAACGTCATAAAGACTGTCAACAACATGCATTATTGTGCTTGTATGCTAAGAGCCCATCTGCCACGTGTCAAGCAGGTCATCCCTATGTCAGCGTTGACAAGCAAGTCCCTGCAAACTGCCCAATAACAAGTTAACAAGCCTACATGTGAACACCACACCTGATGCCAAACGCCACGCATACCTGCATGAGTTGGGCGCGCGTGTTCGTGCACTGCGCGCCAGACGCGGGCTCACCCGAAAGGCTGTGGCGCTGGCTGGTGGTGTGTCTGAGCGCCACCTTGCCAACCTTGAGTTAGGCACTGGCAACGCCTCTGTGCTGGTGTTGCAAGACGTGGCCGATGCCTTGCAATGCACTTTGGCAGAGCTGTTGGGCGACGTCACGGCCTCCAGCCCCGAGTGGCTGATGCTGCGTGACATGCTGGCCCCGCTAGACGACGCCGCATTGGCACGTGTGCGTGTGGCTGCGGCCCAAGTCCTAGGACAGACGCCCCCATCCACCGCACGGGCCAAGCGTATTGCGCTTATTGGCCTACGCGGCGCTGGAAAATCCACACTAGGCGCACGGTTGGCCAAGCATTTGAGCTGCCCATTTACCGAGCTTAGCCACGAGGTAGAACGGTTGGCCGGTTGCAGCCTCAATGAAATACAAGCGCTGTACGGCATCAACGCCTACCGCCGCTACGAGCACCGCGCACTGGTGAACACCGTAGAAAGCAACGAGGCTGTGGTTATTGCTGCGCCTGGCGGATTGGTGTCAGACCCCAGCGCCTTCAACCAATTGCTGAGCCACTGCACCACCATTTGGCTGCAAGCCAAGCCTGAAGACCACATGCAACGTGTCATGGCACAGGGCGACACCCGCCCCATGCAAGCCAGCCCTGAAGCCATGGAGGATTTAAAGAGTATCTTGGCTGGGCGTGCTGCTTTTTACTCCAAGGCGCAATACACACTCGACACCAGCGCACACCCTATAGAGCACACATTTGAGCAACTCAAACAGCTGGTAGACCGTGCAATAAGTGCTTGACAAGGCCTGAATACATGCAATATATTGCATGTATTGATTCCAGAGGATGCACACATGATCGCCGTTACTGATACCGCTCCAACAGATGTTGTGTTGACCAACCCCATCGTTGACTACCGCACAACTCCCAGCAGCTACCAGCACTGGACGTTGGCTGTTGATGGCACGACGGCCACCCTCAGCGCCAACTTTAATGAAGACGCGGGCATTCGCCCAGGCTACAAGCTCAAACTCAACAGCTACGACTTGGGTGTGGACATTGAGCTCAACGACGCCATCAGCCGCGTGCGTTTTGAGCACCCACAAGTCCAAGTGGTTGTGATCACAAGCGCTCGCGACCGTGTATTTTGCTCTGGCGCCAACATCTTCATGCTGGGCGTATCCAGCCATGCATGGAAAGTAAACTTTTGCAAATTCACCAACGAGACCCGCAACGGCTTTGAAGACTCGTCCACCAACGACGGTTTGAAATTTTTAGCAGCTGTCAACGGCGCATGCGCAGGCGGTGGTTATGAGTTGGCTTTAGCCTGTGACGAAATTGTGCTGATTGACGACCGCTCGTCAGCGGTGAGCCTGCCTGAAGTGCCGCTCCTTGGCGTACTGCCGGGCACTGGCGGTCTGACCCGCATGACAGACAAACGCCACGTGCGCCATGATTTAGCCGATATTTTCTGCACCACCAGCGAAGGCGTTCGAGGCCAACGCGCGTTGGATTGGCGCTTGGTTGACCACATTGCAAAACCTGCCAAATTCTCCGACACCGTCGCCGCGCGCGTACACGCATTGGCCGACGGCAGCACCCGTGACACCAGCGCCACAGGTATTGCGCTCAACCCCATTGAGCGAACCATTACCGATACGCATGTGCGCTACCAGCACGTCCACATTGAGATGCACCGCAGCCAGCGCAACGCCACACTGACAGTTCATGCGCCCATGCATACTTTGCCCGCAACATTGGCAGGTATTGAAGCCCAAGGCGACCAGTTTTACCCATTGGCTTTGGCTCGCGAGTTAGAAGACGCGATTTTGCACATGCGAACCAACGAGTTAGATCTGGGCACATGGGTTATCAAGACAAAAGGTGATGCAGCCAGCATCGTGGCCATGGACGAACTGCTCATGGCACACAAAGACCATTGGCTTGTACGCGAAACCATTGGCCTGTTGCGCCGCACGTTCAGCCGTCTAGACGTGAGTGCGCGCAGTCTGTTTGCCTTTATTGAACAGGGCTCTTGTTTTACAGGCACGTTTTTAGAATTGGCTTTAGCCTGCGACCGCTCTTACCATTTGGCATTGCCAGACAGTCCAGCGCTCGCGCCCACCATTGCTACAACCGCAGTGAACTTTGAGTTGTTCCCAATGGCCACTGGCCAAACGCGCCTAACCCGCCGCTTTTATGGTGAGGTCCAACCGCTGGATGCCGTGACAGCCACTGCCGGTCGAGCCTTAGACGCTGAAGCCGCATACGCACTAGGCTTGGTGACGTCCAGCCCTGACGATTTGGATTGGGCAGACGAGGTGCGCATTGCCTTAGAAGAGCGCGCCGCCATGTCGCCAGATGCACTCACAGGCATGGAAGCCAACCTGCGCTTCAACGGCCCAGAAAACATGTTCACCCGCGTGTTTGGTCGCCTAACAGCGTGGCAAAACTGGATATTCCAACGCCCCAACGCCGTTGGGGCGAAAGGGTCATTGAAGGTGTACGGCACCGGCGAGAAGTCGGCCTTTGACTGGACGCGCGTTTAACGCACCCTTGTTTTTTTATGTTGTGCGGCGGCTAACTGGTGGCACGCCGCAACCTTAAAACGGTTGCCACCCAACCCACACAACTGTCAACTACTTTTTGGAGAGCGACATGTCCGGCATCAACTACAGCGAAAAAATTCCCAATAACGTCAACCTGAGCGACGACCGAACCCTGCAACGTGCGCTGGAGCAGTGGCAGCCCAATTTCATCAACTGGTGGGACGAAATGGGGCCAGAGGGCAGTACCGACATGGATGTGTATTTGCGCACAGCCGTCAGCGTTGACCCACAAGGCTGGGCACAGTTTGGTCATGTCAAAATGCGCGACTACCGCTGGGGCATTTTCTTAAACCCAGGCCAAGATGACCGCACCATTGGTTTCGGTGACCACAAGGGCGAAAAAGCGTGGAACGACGTGCCAGGTGAATACCGCTCAAACTTGCGCCGAATCATCGTCACACAGGGCGACACAGAACCAGCTTCAGTCGAGCAACAGCGCCACTTGGGCGGCACTGCGCCCAGCATGTACGATTTGCGCAACCTCTTCCAAATCAACGTAGAAGAGGGCCGCCACTTATGGGCCATGGTCTATTTGTTGCACAAGCACTTTGGTAGGGACGGGCGTGAAGAAGCCGATGCGCTGCTGCAACGCAACAGCGGCGATGAAGACAACCCACGCATCTTGGCGGCATTCAACGAGCAAACACCTGACTGGTTGAGCTTCTTTATGTTCACCTATTTCACAGACCGTGACGGTAAGTTCCAACTGTGCGCATTGGCGGAGTCCAGCTTTGAGCCATTGGCACGCACCACGAAGTTCATGCTGACTGAAGAAGCACACCACATGTTTGTGGGTGAAAGCGGCATCTCACGTACCATTCAGCGCACGTGCCAAGTGATGAATGAGCTCAAAACAGACGACCCGAACAAATTACGAGCCGCTGGTGTGATTGACCTGCCCACCCTGCAGCGCTATCTGAACTTCCACTTCAGCGTCACCATTGATTTGTTTGGTGCTGACGAGTCGAGCAACGCAGCAACTTTTTACAGCACCGGCATCAAAGGCCGCTACGAAGAAACCAAACGTGACGACGACCACATACTGAAAGACCGCACTTACCCAGTGTTGCAGGTCAAAGACGGTCACTTGGTAACCAAAGAAGTTCCTATGCTCAATGCGCTGAATGAAGTTCTGCGCGATGACTACATCAAAGACAGCGTGTCTGGCGTAGAACGGTGGAACAAAGTCATCACGAAAGCTGGCATAGACTTCAAACTGCGCGTGCCACACAAGGCTTTTAACCGCAACATTGGCGCCTTGGCAGGTGCCAACGTCACACCCCAAGGCGAGGTGGTGAGCGAGTCAGAGTGGCGCTTGCGTGCTGGTGAATGGTTGCCAGATACTGAAGACCGCGCCTATGTGGCCAGCCTCATGCGCCGTGTTGTAGAACCCGGTAAGTTTGCCAATTGGATTGCACCGCCAGCCTTGGGCATCAACCGCCAAGCTGCTGACTTTGAATACGTGCGCTTCAGCTAAAGACGCACCACACTGATTGACTGGTTATGAACGCACTCAGCCCACAAGCAACCGCCGCCGATGCGCCACATGCCAGCAGTGCGGTGCTAGAACAGCACCTCATTGATCCGGAAATATGCATTCGCTGCAACACCTGTGAGGCCACCTGCCCCATAGGTGCCATCAGCCACGACGACACCAACTACGTGGTGGACGCCAGCAAATGCAATTCATGTATGGCGTGTATTGCGCCCTGCCCAACAGGGTCTATCGACAATTGGCGCACAGTTTGGCGCGCCACGGCCTACACGCTGGATGAACAATTGGGCTGGGATGAGTTGCCAGAACAACTGGAGATCAATGCAGAGGCAGCGCAAGCGGATAGCGAAACGACTGGGACAACTGCAACGCATGCACTGACACACGAATCAGCCAGTCTGCCAGCAACAGCGCCAACGACCCTGCCCATGAGTTCCACAGCGGCGCCATGGTCAGCAGCACCAGTTGTGACACAGCTGTTTGGCCCCAAGGCAGACATGCCGTTTGCAGTGGCAAAGGTGGTTGGCAACCACCGTGTAACGGATGCTGTCAGCCATGGCAAAGAAGACAACGACACCCACCACATCGTGCTCGACTTTGGTGACACGCTATTCCCAGTGTTAGAAGGCCAGTCAGTTGGTATCACACCACCCGGCGTTGATGCCAAAGGACGACCTCACCAACCTCGGCAGTACTCGATCGCGAGTGCACGCAACGGCGAACGTGCAGGCTACAACAACGCATCGATTACGGTTAAGCGCGTACTCGTAGACCACAACGGCCAAGCCACACGTGGCGTGGCCTCTAACTATGTGTGCGACTTACAGGTGGGTGACAGCGTCCACATTGTTGGGCCATTTGGTAGCAGCTTCCTCATGCCCAACCACCCCGGTAGCCATATCGTGATGATTTGCACAGGCACTGGCAGCGCACCCATGCGGGCTATGACAGAGTGGCGCAGGCGAGAAGCACGCAACGGCACATTTGCAGACTCGCAATTGCTGCTGTTTTTTGGCGCACGGTCACAAGCCGAACTCCCCTACTTTGGCCCGCTGAAAAAACTACCAGCAAGCTTCATCACCACCCACTTGGCCTTGTCACGCGAACCAGGCACACACAAACGCTATGTGCAAGATGCCATGCGCGAGCAAGCGGTGGTTTTGGCCCCCCTGCTCACGGACCCCAATGCGTACTTTTATGTCTGCGGCTTGAAGGCTATGGAGACTGGCGTGCTGGATGCCATGAAAGATATTTGCGAACAACACCAACTCGATTGGACTGGCGTTGCGGCAGACATGAAGGCCGCCGGGCGCTTGCATTTAGAAACGTACTAAATAGAAGAGTCACTGCACGCAATCAAACCTCTAATTGCGCGCCTTTAGAAGGGCCTGACTTGACGGCGAACATACGCAACAACGCACAGGCCGACAACATAGCAATGCATAGCTGGGTTACTTGCAATACAGCTGGACCTTGCTGTTGGATCACTAGGCCAATCCACAACAATGCTGCAGGGCCTAAGCCAGCGACAGACACGGCGTACAACCAGTGCTCTCTCACAGCATCTGACCTTGTGCTGCGCGTTACGCTATGGAAAGCCCAGGCAAACGCCTGTAACAACATACCTGCAAACCAATACACAGCGTCGCAAGCTAGCAGTATGGATCCGCACACCAACAACGCCAAACTCCATGTGCGCCACGTATTGACATGCAACACATGGCGCAAGTTAGCTGTGCGGTTTATCAGCCACTGGGCTATCGCCGGCAAGCCGGCCATCAGTAACAAATGCACGAGTAGATTGTTTTCGCTTGACCAGCCTGTTCCTGCACACCACGCATGACTTTGCCATACAGTCGCCATCATCAAACCCATGGCCATGGGGGCTAATTGTTCAGACCAACGCGCGTCGACAAGGCTCACACCTTGCGTATCGCAACTGCGGTCATAACGCCCCAACAAACCAACACACGCGAGCACCGCTAGTGCAACGCCAATGCCTGACCAAGCTCCAGGAATAAACCACATACCCGCAACACATACAGCCGCCACCAATGGGTAATACATTGATTGAGCACACTGTTTAGAAAGAGACTGGCTACGCGCTTCAGTCAGACCCAACAACATACCCCACAGCACTGAAGCTGCGTTTAACGCAGCAAAGTCATAGTCGTCAAGTGGACTAAGACCTGTCAAAGCCAACATGCATGCCGCGCCCAGCCCACAACCAAAGACCCATGAACTTGCAACAGTGTGTGTCCGAGCATATTGTTTGACACTGATTCGGCATGCCCACCAGAGCACCAAAGGGGTCACACCGCTGGCGTATAGCCACCCAAGCTGCAGGCCTTGGTGACCCAACCAGAACCAGCCCAATAACATCAATGTCCAGCTGGCAATTGGCGCGCCATGAGTGCGCAGCATCAACAACTTAGGCCTGGCTAAAGTTGTGAATTTGGTCATTGCCTATTGCTGAATGAACCCTGGCATTGAAAGACACAATGATGCGGTCTTGCTCTCCCGCATAAGGCATAGCCTGATGAGCCAACCAAGACGGGAACACAACCAACTGCCCAGGAAGTGGCTGTATATCTATATGCCCTGACTGCAAGTAAGCATTACCAAAATCCATACTCGCGCCGGCTTGTTGCGTAAAGTGAGGGCCGTAAAATCTGGTCACACCATTGAGCTGACCAAATACCTTGTTGGCATGGCGCTTTGGCGCATCGTCAACTTGTACGCAATAAACACCTGACCACGAACAGTTGCCATGGGTGTGAATGTCATGGTGACTACCCATTTGAGACATTTGAAACCACATGCTGGGTATCGCTATTTGCAAGCCAGGTGCAGCTTGCGGCCAGTGCCCCTGGTTTGCCAGCACCACAGTTTGGCGCAGAGCATCCACAATAAAAGCCAATAATTGCTCCCACTCGGCCAACTTGATACGCTGCAACAAGTCATCGGTGCTGGCATAAAAAGGCGCGCCCGTTACGGCTTCGCTGTCAGTAAGCCGCATCGTTTTAAACACCTTGGCCAAGGTCGCGTTCACATCGCTGGCGTGCTCAAATCGGTGAATACCAAGAGGCGTTTGCCACAACTGGAGCAGCGGATCGGGTTGCAGCATATCGAACTATTTCTCTGTGGATATTATTAGGCGTTTGGCGCTAAGTTTGAAGCACAGGCCACTTCAATTGATGGCCACTGCGCTTCGCAAATGCCGCTATATCTTCAGGCGTATCCACGTCAATACGGTAGCGCTCGTTGCTTGTATCCCAAGCATATACCCGGCTTGGGTTGGCGCTTTGCCACTGCTTACAGCCAACATTCGCGTGGTCTGTCAATATGTCATCGCGCACTTGTGCGGTGAACATCACCGGGTTTCCTGGTAAACCGCCCACCGTTGGCTGTACAACCTCAGACAATTCGGGACGTTTTTTATAGGCCGCAATGAGGTCATTGATGTCTTGCGCGTTGATGAGCGGCTGATCAGCCAGTCCCACAACGACGGCATCAAGCTTTGGCGACAGAGCTTGCAAGCCAATACGCAGTGATGAGACTTGTCCATCATTCGGATTGGGGTTGTATACGACGGAAATTGGGAAGTTTTGCACGACTGATTCAATCTGATCGCTGTAGTGACCAAGCACCACAACGACCTCATCAACGCCTGCACCCGATAAGGCAATCAACTGGCGTGTGATGAGGGGTACGCCGCCTAGTTCGAGCAGGCACTTAGGCTGGCTACCCATGCGACTCGCAGAGCCAGCGGCGAGCAATACAGCGCCCACTGTGACACGGCTGTAGAGGCCTCCGCCACCTTTTAATATGCAGCCCATGGCTTAACTCCCGCAGCAAGACGACTGGCCACCTGAACCACCACCTGATGTAGACCTTGAAGTGTCCAGAGCAGGGTATGTGGCAGCAAGCGGCGCTGTTGAACTTGCTACATCAGTTGCGAGATCTAACGCCTCAACATCCGAAGTTGTCATTGCCGCTTCAGCTGTAGTCTTGGAGCTTGCGCAACAGCCACCAGTTTGGCCAGTTGTTACGGTTGCTTGCGTTGATTGGTGGCCTTGAGTAGGCAACTCGCTCATAGAGGAGACGGCTGTTGCAGCAAGCAATGGCGCTGACATACGCCTACAAGCAACGACAGAAGCCAGCACAGACAACGCAATTTCCTCCGGTGTTTGTGCACCAATAGATTCACCAGCTGGCGAGATGATTTGACCAACTTGATCAGCAGCCTGCCCGCTGGCTAACAGCTGCTCACACAACACACTTGCCTTGCGGGCGCTGGCAATAAACCACAGCTGCTTTGGTTGAAGCGCCAGCGCAGCTTGCAGGCCTTGCATATCGCGTCTGCCTTGTGTGGCAACCACTACCAAGCTGCCAGCAGCCACTTGTGCACGCACACTGCTGGAATCGTCTTGCGACAATACGACGCTTGCATCTGGAAAATCATGTGTCTGCGCACCGTTGGCGATCACCACCACGCGCAGCCCAAGCCTAGGTGCCAAGCTCACAAGGCTACGCGCCACTGGCGAGTCGCCCATCACAACCAACTCTGGCGCTTGCAGCACTGGATCAACGAACAGCTCCAAGGTGCCACCAGAATGACACGACATACCAAATTCCAACACATCGCCTAAGCTGCGTTCTTGCGACTCATCAGACGGCGTAATGCGAATGGTGCGAGGCTGTCCATCTTGTAGTGCCAGTCGAACAGTTTTTATAACTGCCGGCTGTGCGCACCCGCCACCAATCCAGCCGTGGATTTTTCCATCCGCAGTCACCACCGCTTTATCTCCTGCTTTGGCAGACGTGGGAACTTGTGCACGCAACACACTTACCAACGCAAACGCCTGTCCGCTTGCTTCTAGGCGGTGGGCTTGCTGTATCCATTCATTGCGGTTCATGACTGTCTCCTTGTGACTAAATAATCAATGCAGTTGATGAGCTGCGGCTTTTAAATCAGCCAAGCTGGCCAGCGGTATGAAGCGCTCAATACGGTGGCGTGCTTGCTGCAACGCGGCGGCGGCTGGTACCTCTCGGGTGGGATGAAACCAACTGATGCGTGCACCGCGTTCCGTTAAGCCTTCTAATGCTTTAGCCAACTCTTGCGGCTCATCTGTATCAAACCCATCCGACATCACCCATACCCTTGCGTTGCTGCCAAGTTGAGCGCGCGCATCGCGCCTAGCAAACGCTTTTAGGCTAGCCGCTATACGGGTACCAGCTCCAAAACCAGCAGTCACTGCATTGATCTTTTCTTGAACAGCTGGGCTGTCACGCTGCATCAGAGGCGTTACCTCAATCATGCTGGTGTGAAATACAAATATGCGGGCACTTGCCTCTAATGCAAAAGCCCTTGCTACACGCAAAAACAAACTGGCATGTGACTCCATAGAGCGGCTCACGTCCACCAATATAAATAACCGTGGCGGTTCAGTTTTACTGGCTTTCCAACATGGCATGACCAACGCACCACCCCAAGCCACGCTGCGCCTTAGCGTCAGGCGCATGTCGAGCTTGCGTCCGTGCACATCTGGCTGCCAACGCCTGGTTGTCCTTGGTTTTAATTGGCGGGTGATATGGCGAGCCAGCAACTGCAAAGCCTGCAGATCTTGGGGTAGCCACATTTGCCCTTCGCGTGAATGCAAAGGCTCTACGCGGCTGGCACCGCCCATGGCGCGCTCGCTGCTATCGCCTAACCCGTTGTTATGTTGATCAAAGCCAGGCACTTCACCAGCACTTTGCGCTGCAGACTTGGCCGCACTGGGTTGCTGTGCCGACTCCATGTCGTCGTGCATGGCTTGAACTTGTTGCTGCAGGCTGCGGCTGGACTTTGTTTGACCACTCACTTTGACAGAACCTCGTACAGACTCTGGATGCCAAAATCGCTGATAAATGTCTTGCCACTGCCGCCATTCTCGCTGGCTGTGACACGCAATAGCGCGCCAAGCAGCTTGCAAAGTTTTTTCTTGTGTCACGCCCACAAGAAGCAAAATTTTCAGCATGGTTTGCTGCTCTGCAATACCCACATTCAAACCATGCTCACGCAATAAAACAGCAAAACTTGCCAAGCGCTGCGCTGGGGCGGTCGCCTGCAAGCCTGATGCATTGGAGTCGCCGGTCATGTGCATCAAGCCTGACTGGCAGTTGAGTGCTGTACTGGTTGCTTTTTTTCCGCCACACCGATGCTACGCCCGCCTTCGGCCAATTGACGCACACGCTCCGCACTGAGTGCAAACCGATCTTCTTGGGTTTTTAACAAACAACCCAACGTGGATAGTGTCACAGCTATATCTTGCACCACGCTGGTTTGCTTGAGCTGCAACAAAGCGCGTATCCAATCTAAAGTCTCCGCAATCCCTGGGGTTTTACTCAAGTCTTCTTGACGCAAGCGTTGAACAAACGCCACCGCCTCCTCCACAAGGCGGCTGTTAGCTTGGGGCAAAACGCTTTTCACGATGGCCATTTCTCTGGACAAAGTGGGGTAGTCCAAATAGTGATACAAGCACCGCCGGCGCAACGCGTCAGACAGCTCACGTGTGCCATTGCTAGTGAGAATTACCTGAGGAATATGGGTGGCCTTCAATGTACCCAACTCTGGTACCGTGATTTGGTACTCAGACAACACCTCTAACAAGAACGCCTCAAAAGCTTGATCTGCCCTGTCAATCTCATCAATCAACAGCACACATGGGCCAGACTGGCTGATGGCTTGTAGCAACGGACGCTCTAATAAAAAGTCTCGGTGAAACACATCGCCGTCTTGCAACTGTCGCTGACCTTCTTGCAAGCGGATGGTCATCAGTTGACGACCGTAATTCCACTCATAAGCGGCCTGAGCCATGTCCAAACCTTCAAAGCACTGGAGCCTAACCAGCTTGGCGCCTTGTGCTGTAGCCAGCGCTTGGGCTACCGCAGTTTTACCTACACCAGCGTCACCCTCTATCAACAAGGGCCGCTCCAAAGCATCTGCCAACCAAACCGCAGTTGCCAAATCGTCGTCAGCCAGATAGCCTGCACGGTTCAATTGCTCGCGCAAAGCGCGTGCGTCGGTTACTGTTGTGGCCACACATGCTGTCGCGTCTTGGTTGCCAGCAGATTGCAATATCAGCTCCTCTTACCAAACATACCGCTTATCCAATTTTTAATCAGCGACCACACAATAGATAAGCCATTGATTTCGGATGCGACCTTAGCAGGCTCAGGTTGAGATGTCGTCTTAGCAGCATCACCAGCTTGTGGTGCTGCCTCAGCGCCTGGTAGAGCTTTGGCTTGCTGGCGAAAATTTTCGACAAACTGCGCCAACAGCATGTCTGAAACTTGCACCATCAAGCGCCCCCCAAACTGCGCAAATTTACCGTTAACAATCACCTCGGCTTGACCGCTCAACACACAGTGTGTTGGCTCAGACGGGTCTGGAACGATAGTCACCGTCATGTTCATAGATGCCGAGGAGCCACTTTTATCAGCGCCCTTGCCAAACATGACCATCCGTTTGAGGGTGGGATCTAACGCCTTTACATCCACCGTGCCCGCGAACTGGGCCACCGCAGGACCCACCTTAACCTTGACCGCACCCTTGTAAGAAGTCTCTGACAGCTGCTCCGTGATCTGCGCACCAGGCATGCAACTGGCAACCGCTTTCAGGTCTGTAAGCAGTGTCCAACTCCTCGTGGCATCCACGTCTAATGGGTACTGCTTATCTAATTTAACTTCCATACATGTCTCTTAAATACTGTTTAATCATTTTTAAATAAATACCACAGTGGTTACAGATTTGCACCATTGGCGCGCAGCGCTTTCCAAGTACGCAAGGCGTTATGCGGCATATCCAAGTGCGTCACACCTAGGTGCGAAAACGCATCAACGATGGCTGACGTAAAAGTAGGGATAGAGCCTACGTGGGGTGACTCAGCAACGCCTTTTGCACCAATTGGGTGGTGTGGCGAGGGAGTGACTGTATGGTCAGTTTCCCAGTGCGGTGTCTCAACCATGGTTGGCAAAAAGTAATCCATCAAGGTATTGCCCAACAAGTTACCCTGCGCGTCGTAAGGCATTTGCTGCCCCATTGCCACAGCAAACCCCTCCGTCAGTCCGCCATGAATTTGACCTTCAATGATCATGGGGTTAATACGCGTGCCGCAATCATCTAGTGCGTAGAAACGCCGTATCTTGGTCTCACCTGTCCCCCTGTCAATGTCTACAACACACAAGTAAATGCCAAATGGAAACGTGAAGTTAGGTGGGTCGTAGTAGTGCACCGCTTCCAAACCAGGCTCTAAACCGGCGGGTGGCTGGTGGTAGGCTTGCCATGCCACATCGGTCATTGTTTTAAATTTGCTGTCGTCGCCTTTTACTTTGAAGCGGTCAATTTCCCAGTCTAGATCCGCTTCGTTGACTTCCAGCATGTGAGCAGCAATCTTCTTGGCTTTTGCATGGATTTTCCTTGCTGCCATTGCGATGGCTGCGCCAGCAACAGGTGTGGAGCGCGAGCCATAAGTGCCTAAGCCGTAAGGCGCGGTAGAGGTATCACCCTCTTCAACTTGAATGACTTCACTCGGGATACCCAACTCGGTTGCAATAATTTGTGCGTACGTCGTTTGATGACCTTGACCTTGGCTGATCGTGCCCATGCGAGCAATAGCGCTGCCCGTTGGGTGAATACGAATTTCACAACTGTCAAACATACCAACACCCAAAATATCGCAAATTTTAGATGGGCCGGCGCCAACAACCTCGGTAAAGGTAACCAAGCCAATACCCATCAATGTAGGACTGTCGGGGTTGGCTCGGACCAGTGCTTGTTCTGCACGCAAACCCTTGTAGTCCACCGCATCCAATACTTTTTCAAGGGCCGTAGCGTAGTCGCCAGAGTCGTATTCAAAGCCGAATGCACTGGTGTAGGGGAACTGCTCTTTTTGGATGAAGTTGCGCCTGCGAATCTCCGCTTTATCGATACCCAGCTTTTGCGCCAATACGTCAACCATTCGCTCAATCAAGTAAACCGCCTCGGTCACTCGGAATGAACAACGGTACGCGACGCCACCCGGCGTTTTGTTGGTGTAAACACCTTTAACGCTGGCGTGTGCCGCAGGTATGTCATAGCTTCCCGAAACAATATGAAACATACCAGCAGGGAATTTTGTGGGATCAGCACACGCATCAAATGCGCCGTGGTCGGCCACTACGTTGACGCGCAAACCAGTAATTTTCCCTTCTGACGTGGCGGCCAACTCGCCGTCCATGTGGTAGTCACGCGCGAAGGCTGTAGAAGAAATGTTCTCCATGCGGTCTTCCACCCATTTCACTGGGCGACCCAATACGATAGATGCCACGATGGCACACACATAGCCTGGGTATATACCAACCTTGTTACCAAAGCCGCCACCAATGTCTGGACTTACGATGCGAACTTTGGACTCTGGGATGCCAGATAGCATGGACACCACCGTGCGCACCACGTGAGGCGCTTGTGAGGTGATGTAGGTTGTTAAGTCACCTTTGATAGGGTCAAACGATGCAACGCAGCCGCATGTCTCTAATGGACAAGGGTGAACACGTGGGTAGTACATGTGTTCAGCCACCGTTACATCGGCAGCATCGAACGCCGCGTCTGCAGCAGCTTTATCTCCAGCATCCCATGTGAAGATGTGATTATGATGCTCGCGCGGACCATGCGCACCCGTGGTCTTTCCGGCCAAGTCCTCACGAATAACAGGCGCATCGGGCGCCAACGCCGCGTATGGGTCCATCACCACTGGCAACTCTTCATACTCCACCTCAACAGCCTCAATTGCATCCGCAGCAATGTAGCGGTCATCGGCAATGACAATGGCGACCTCTTGCATTTGAAAGTGCACTTTTTCGTCGGCCAACACAGCCGCAACGTCACCGGCCAACGTTGGCATCCAGTGCAGCTTTAAAGGCTTGAGGTCTTCGGCGGTCAACACTGCATGCACGCCAGGAATAGCCAATGCAGCTTCTTTATTGATTTTGATAATGCGGCCATGGGCAATCGGCGAGCGCACGATATCCATGTGCAACATGCCGGGCATTTTGATGTCGTCTACGTAATTGCCTTTGCCCTGAATAAATCGGGCATCTTCTTTGCGCAAACGTGACGCACCCATACCGGCTAGTGCTAATTCGCGGGCTTCGAGGCTTGGTGCTGGTGCATTCATAAGTGTCTCCTAGAAAGGTTTTAGGACTTAGGCCGCGACTGACTCTTGCAGTTTTTTGGCGGCATATTGAATTGACTTGATAATGTTTTGGTAGCCTGTGCATCGGCATAAATTACCGCTCATACCATGGCGAATTTCGTCCTCGCTAGGGTTGGGGTTTTCCTGCAAAAAACGATAGGCACGCATCAGCATGCCTGGTGTACAAAACCCACATTGCAAGCCATGCTCTCTGTAAAAGCCCTCCTGCACTGCATGTAAAACGCCTTTATCTGCTAGACCCTCGACTGTGAGAACTTCGGAGCCATCGCACTGCACCGCTAGGTGCGTGCAGGACTTAACGGACTGGCCATCGATATCAACCGTGCAAGCACCGCAGTGACTTGTTTCGCAGCTGATGTGTGCGCCAGTTAAGTGGAGTTCTTCTCTGAGAAAGTGCACCAGCAAGGTGCGTGGCTCAACAGCCTTCTCTTCTTTTTTACCGTTAACAGTCACGGTGATTAATTTCTTAGTCATGGTTGACCTCCTGTGTGGAATAAATATGTGCGCCTATTGGCAGCGGGACCAAGCTTTGTTGATTGCACGCTTGAACATCTCGCCGGCCATTGCTGTTTTGTATTCAATGTCGCCACGCAAGTCTTCAGCAGGATCGCAAATCGCCATCGCAGCTTCACTAGCGGCTTTGACTGTTTCGGCACCAAACGGCTGATTTAACAACACCTGCTCTGCAGCTTCTGCCCGCAAAGCTGTGGGGCCAACATTGGTCAAGCCAATGCGGACATGGGTGATTTTGTCGCCTGTTTTTTGCATAACGACAGCGCAACCAGCAGTCGCCCAGTCACCTGTTTTGCGCTTCAGTTTCTCGTAGGCATATCCTGTACCAGCAGCCAGCGCTGGTAGACGAATTTCAACCATGATTTCATTTTCTTCAAGCAGCGTCATGTAAGTGCCAACGAAGAAGTCGTCAGCTTTGACACTGCGTTGCCCATTGGGGCCTTGCAATAAAAATGATGCGTCTAGCGCCATGGCCAAAGCTGGATGGTCATTACCAGGGTCGCCGTGTGCAATGTCGCCACCAATAGTGCCGCGGTTGCGCACTTGCGGATCGGCGATCAGTAAAGCAGCTTCGCACAACAGAGGCGCTTTGGCTTGAAGAATGGGGGAGGCAATTAAGTCGTTCTCCACGGTCATGGCACCAATGACAATGTCAGCACCATCCTCACGGATACCTCTGAGTTCAGGAATTCGGTTGATATCAATCAGGTGTGCCGGCTCAGCAAAACGCAACTTCATCATAGGCAATAGGCTATGTCCGCCTGCCAACAGTTTTGCATCTGACCCAAGCTCTGTCAGCATGGTGATGGCCTCACCAACACTGCTGGGTACGTGGTAGTCGAATCGTGGTGGAATCATCACAGTCTCCTCTTGTTGTACTGATAAAAATTAGTATAAGTAGGAGATAAATCAGACTAAAAAAGTCGGGATTCGTTTCAGACGGATGGTAATGGCAACTTTTGCGCACGAAACAACACAACCACCGCACGAAGTGTTGAGTTCAACTATTTGGGCTTTAGCAACTAGGGAAAATACTAGGCTTTGTAAGACTAGGTGTTAGCCCTTGGGTTTCGTGTGGGAGTGGGCATTTTCAACGGTGCAACCCTAAAAGAAGCTTGAGTTTGCCAAGCTCATCGCGAGACACAGGCACTACAGTGCGTGATTTGTTGCCAATAACCACTTGCGTTTTACTACCTATCCGCTCTAACTCGGACACGGCTTTCACATTGACAATGAAACGTCTGTGTACCCGCAAAAATTGCTGCTTATTTAAACGTGACTCCAAGTCACCAATGCTCAGGTTGCAGAACTTATAACCTTGTTGCGTTAGAAGACGGGTGTAATGCGCCTGCGACTCTAAGCACAACACATCGCCAGCCTCAATGAAAGACACTTTTTTATCGGATACCACTGGGATACGTGATAACTGTATGTTGTCTCCACTTGCAGGGCTCTGTGGTTCACTTGCCAGCATCATGGAGCTTGGATCTGTAGAGGTCAGCGCTGCTTGAACGTTTTTATCTGGACTCACAATTTGTGTCACGTCGTAGAACACCAATACAAAGCCTGTCAGTACGTCATACAAGTCGCTGATTCTGGTGACCTTAATCAACAACACCTGCTCTGGAATATTGATGATCATGGTCATGGGTGAGGCCGTACCCATAGGACACGAGGCCGCCTCATCCAATAGAAACTTAACCTTTGGCTGTGATCGCGGCGGGTGAAAAGACGTCACCAATTTGTTAAATGGCTTCTTCTCGTCAACGGGCAATACCTTGCGGGCAAAGTCATTGAGCCCCACCACGTTGCGACGCGCATCTAAATGAATGACACCCACCTCAAACTTTTCCAGTAGGTACAAGTCCTGCTTAAATTCCATCGATGTCTCCTCAGCCGCACCTGTATCGATGCGTGCACAATCACGCGAGATAGCGTGACATGTAGAGAATTATGCGTTGTGATGAGTGTCCAAGCGCTTTTGGTACAACAACAGACACTGTGGACCAGACGTTGTCAAAACTGCGCGTTAGGATGCGGTTCATCACCATGCTGTTGATGGCATGCTTGTGCAGTTGATTGGTGTTGCTTCACACAACCCGGTATGTGGCTTGACGCGTTAAACGCCTGAACCGAAAATTAAGCACCAAAGCCGCAACGGCCAATCCCATCAACAAACCACCCCATAGGCCAGCAGGGCCCAATGGGCCAAATACGCCCATGGTGAGGCTGAAACCCATGCCCACCACCCAATAACAAAACACAGTAATCAACATGGGGATTTTGGTGTCCTTATAGCCGCGCAACACGCCCATAGCGCCCACTTGCAAGCCATCCACCACTTGAAACACAGCGGCGAACACCATGAAATGAGCGGCCATTGCTATCACCGCTTGGTTGGGGGTGTACAGCCCGGCCAACCACTCGCGCGACAGCCAAATCGCACAAGCGGACACCAGCATAAGACCTCCACACACCGCAATACCCAACTGACCTCGGTAACGTGCTTCAAGCATGTTGCCTGAGCCAACGGCTTGGCCTACGCGCACAGTCAGCGCAATAGAGATACCCAACGGCACCATGAAAGAAATGGATGCCACGTTGATTGCAATTTGGTGACCCGCCACCGTGTCTACGCCAAAGCGCCCCATCAACAACGCCGTCGCGGTGAACATGCCCGACTCCATGGCCAAGCCAATTGAGATGGGCATGCCCAAACGCACGATGCTGGCGATGTGCTTCCAGTCGGGCTTGCTGATGCGCTGGCGCAGTTGGTACTGCGCGTAGCGCGGCGCGCTTAAGGTGTAGGCGTACAGCGCCAAGCAACCAATGGTTTGAGCGATACCAGTAGACAGCGCAGCGCCCGATGCACCCATGGCAGGAAAGCCAAAATTGCCGAACATCAACGCGTAGTTGCCCAACACGTTCACCGGCAGCATCAACAGCTGCGTCCACAGCATGGGCATGGTGTGCCCCATGGACTCATTCAGGAACCTCGGGACTAGGTACAAGCAAGTAAACGGCATGCTCCATGCCACCCACATCAGGTAGCGGCGCGTCTCGGCCACAATTTCCGGGGCAACACCAATCCATGGCATGAGGAGTGACATGAACAGCATCGTGAGCATTTGAAACAACGACAACACCAGCGCCAGCCACACACCTTGGCGCAACTCTTCCCGAATCAACGAATGGTTGTTCGCACCCACATGGTGGGCAATGATGGGCGTAAGCGCCAACATCAAGCCCAGGCCAGCCATCAGCGTAAAAAACCACATGGCAGACCCCATGGCAACAGCAGACAAGACCAGCGCACTAACGCGCCCAGCCATTAAGGTGTCGGCCACACCCATGCCCATTTGCAGCAACTGGGCCACGATGACAGGCAAGGCAATGATGGCAAGGGCTCGCGCTTCTGTGCGGGCTTTAACTAGTGGTGAATTCAATTTAAAAGCATTCAATATGCGTGTTTGTTTAACGGGGCCTATGAATAGCTTGGCATGAGCAAATCCACTGATGCAAGACAGGCCAATGCAAGGCTCACGCCAAACTGGCAATACCCAAATCACCAACCGTATTCAGTAGTAACAACCATGGTCACACAAAAAGACCTCACCACCGTCTTGCGCAGTCCCTTTAAGTACACAACAAATTACTCCACCGTCACAGATTTTGCTAAGTTCCGTGGTTTGTCGACATCTGTGCCTTTTGCGCATGCCGTGTGATAAGCCAGCAACTGCAGGGGAACGACGTGTAGCAGCGGGCTTAGAACACCATAGTGCTCTGGCATGCGTATAACGTTCAAGCCGGGGGCTGCCTTGATGCGGCTGTCACCGTCTGCCAATACATACAACACGCCACCGCGTGCGCGTACTTCTTGCATATTGCTTTTGAGCTTTTCAAGCAATGCGTCGTTGGGTGCCACAGTCACGACTGGCATGGCACTTGTAACCAACGCAAGAGGGCCGTGCTTGAGTTCGCCTGCGGGATAGGCCTCGGCGTGTATGTAGCTTATTTCTTTGAGCTTTAGCGCGCCTTCCAGAGCAATGGGGTAATGCAAGCCTCGGCCTAAAAACAAGGCGTTGTCCATGCGCGCAAAATCGTGTGACCACGCAATTATTTGCGGCTCTAAAGCCAATACATCTTGCAGCGCGGCTGGCAAATGGCGCATGGCTTTGAGGTGCTCGGCCTCGGCCTCTTCTGTTAGTTGCCCTTTGCTTTGCGCCAGCGCCAGAGTCAGCAAAAACAAACCCGCCAACTGGGTGGTGAACGCCTTGGTAGAAGCCACACCAATTTCCACGCCTGCGCGTGTGATGTAAGCCAATTTGCATTCACGCACCATGGCCGATGTGGACACATTGCAAATGGTCAGTGTGTGGTGCATGCCCAAACTTTGGGCATGGCGCAAGGCGGCTAGCGTGTCGGCGGTCTCACCACTTTGGCTCAGCGTCACCACCAAGGTGTTGGGGTGGGGCACGCTGGTGCGGTAGCGGTATTCGCTGGCCACCTCAACTTGTGTGGGAATGCCGGCAATGCCCTCTAACCAGTACTTGGCGGTGCAACCGCTGTAGTAGCTGGTGCCGCAAGCCAAAATCAAAATCCGGTCAATCTGTTTGAACACCGCGTGGGCGTTGTCGCCGGGTGCGGGCGTTGTCACGCCATCAAACAACTCAGGGACTATGCCCTCAACACCTTCTAGCGTGTCAGCCAAGGCGCGAGGCTGCTCAAAAATTTCCTTCTGCATGTAGTGGCGGTAAGGGCCTAGTTCTGCGGCACCGCTGTGTGCCAACACGGTCTTGACCTCGCGCGTCACGCGCTGGCCTTGGCCGTTCACTACCCAGTATTTGCCAAGCTGCAAGTCAACGCTGTCACCCTCTTCCAGATACACAATTTGATCGGACACGCCAGCCAAGGCCATGGCGTCACTGGCCAAGAAAAATTCATGCGCATCATCTGCACTGCCAACACCCAAAATCAATGGCGAGCCAAAGCGTGCACCCACCACGCGCTGGGGCTCATCTTTGTGAAATGCCGCAATGGCGTAGGCGCCTTGCAGTTGCACCACAGTGGCTTGCAAGGCTTCAAACAAGTCGCCGTCGTACAGCGAGTCCATCAAATGCACAATGACTTCGGTATCGGTTTGGCTGGCAAACACATAGCCTTTGGCTTGCAAGGCTTCACGCAGCTCATCGTGGTTTTCAATGATGCCGTTGTGCACCAAGGCAATGCGCCCAGGGCGGTCTGGCACATCGGCGCTGGCGTCAACGCCTGGCCCGTGGCTGAAGTGTGGGTGCGCGTTGTGCACAGCAGGCGCGCCGTGTGTGGCCCAGCGTGTGTGCGCAATGCCAGTACCGCCGCTCATGGACGTTTGAGTCACTTGTTGCAACAAGTCGGCCACGCGCGAGGTGCTGCGGCTGCGCGTCAACCCGCCTGCGTGTACCGCCACGCCACATGAGTCATAACCACGGTACTCGAGGCGCTGCAAACCCTGTACCAATACGGGAACGATATTGCGCTTAGAAACCGCGCCAACAATGCCGCACATAAGGCAAACCCTTAATAATTAAATTTGATAAACACCAACAACCATGCAGTGTAGGCATGGATGCATGATTTATAGTTGCAAATTTTCCATATATTTGATTTTATATTTCACCGTGTGTGCATAATGAATTTAAATTTCATAATTTATCTTTTTTTGATTGAATAAAATACAGCCATGACAGATTGCGACACCACAGACCTGCAACTGTTGGCCCAACTGCAAGTCAATGCCAGCCAGACCAACGCGGCCTTGGCCGCACAACTGGGCCTGTCGCCTGCCACGACACTACGCCGGGTCAAGCGCCTGCAAGAGAGCGGCATCATTGACAGACAAGTCGCCATACTCAACACCGATGCGGTGGCTCACATGGCTGGCGCAGGCCTGACCGCCATCGTAGAGGTGAGCTTAGACCGGCAAGGCGCAGAACACTTACAAGCGTTTGAGTTGCACGTGTGTGCCCACCCCGGCGTGCAACAGTGCTACCAAACCAGCCCCGGGCCTGACTTTTGTCTTGTGGTGCAAGCCCCCGACATGCCCGCTTACCACCGCATGGCGCAACGGTTGTTTACAGAACACGCCAATGTGCGCAACGTTAAGGCGTTTTTTAGCGTCAAGCGCGCCAAGTTCAGCACAGCTGTGGCGCTGCCAAGCGCAGTGTAGATCGGCTTAAACAGCCCCGTTGCAAACGTGACAACGGTGCGGTTGGCCCATCAACAGCATGGAGGCCAATTAACGCTTGTCAGATGTGTTTTTTTTAGCAGGCCTGGCCCAGTTGGCAATGCTGATTTGCTTGCCGCGCGCCACGCTCAAGGCACCTGCCGGCGTACTTTTGGTGATGGTAGAGCCGCCGCCTATGGTGCCGCCTTGGCCAATCGTGACCGGGGCCACCAGCACACAGTTGCTGCCCACATGCACGTCGGCTTCAATCACCGTGACGTGCTTGTTGGCACCGTCGTAGTTGGCAGTAATGCTGCCTGCGCCGTAGTTCACCCGCTCGCCTACCTGCGCATCGCCAATATAGGCCAAGTGGTTGGCTTTGGCACCAGCGGCCAACGTGGCGTTTTTTACTTCGACAAAGTTGCCAATGTGCACACCTGCACCCAACTCTGCACCCGGACGCAAACGGGCAAATGGGCCTACCAGCGCACCGCTGCCAACCTGCACGCCTGCGGATTCACCGTCAATGTGTGTAAACGGGTGAATCACCGCGTTGTCAGCGATGGCGCAGTTGGCGATGACGCAGTTCGCGCCAATGCGCACGTTGTTGCCAATGGTCACGCGGCCATAAAACACACAATTCACATCGATGTCGACATCATGTCCAACCGCCAAAGGCCCACGCACATCCAAACGCGCAGGATCAGCCAAGCGCACACCTTGCTGCATCAGCGACAGGGCATTGGTTGTTTGGTAGGTGCGCTCAAGCGCAGCGAGTTGCACTGGGGTGTTCACACCGGCGACTTGTGAGGCATCGTCAATGCAGTGGGTATGAACCACCAACTGGTCGGCTACCGCCATGGCCACCACGTCGGTTAAGTAATACTCGCCTTGAACGTTGTGATTGCTAAGCCGCCCCACAGCCAGTTTGAGCCAAGCTGCAGGCACCGCCATGATGCCGCTGTAGACCTCGGTAATGTCTCGCTGCGCTGGTGTGGCGTCTTTTTCTTCCACAATGGCTTGGACCGTATTGTCCTCGTGGCGCAGCACGCGCCCGTAACCTGTGGGCGCGGGCAAGTTGACCGTCAGCAAGGCCATGGTGCGGGCGCCAGCCAAGTCAACCACCGCTTGCAACGTAGCAAGCTGGGTCAGCGGCACGTCACCTGACAACACCAAAACCAGGCCGTCATCAGCCAACACCGTAGCAGCTTGCTGCACCGCATGGCCAGTGCCCAACTGCGGGGACTGCAGCACACATTGCGTGGGTACCGTGCTGGCCCTGCTGCCAACTGCGCTTTGCACTTGCTCACTGTGATGACCAGTGATGACGACGGCGCTTCTGGCGTTAAGACCTTGCGTGGTGTCCAGTACATGATCTAGCAATGCGCGCCCTGCTAATAACTGCAATACTTTTGACTTTGCACTGTGCATGCGCGTGCCTTTACCGCCGGCCATGACCACCACATCCAGTGGCAAGGTTGGTTGTGACATATTTGATGATGAACTTGGTTGAGACGACATGAACTGGCTTTCAGGCTCTAAACAACGGCAGACAGGCCGCTTCAATTGGCCCATTATCGCGTCTCGCACAACCATGTTGTTGGCCAGCTTGCTACTGGCTGGCTGTGGCGCATTGGGCTTGGCATACAACCAACTGCCCACGTTGAGCTACTGGTGGCTAGACGACTACTTTGACTTTAACTCAACGCAAAGCGCGCAAGTGCGCAACGGCCTTGACGCTGTAGCCGTTTGGCACAAACAGACCGAACTTGAGCCATATGGTGTGTTGCTAGACCAAGCCAGCGCCTTGGCAGCGACCAGCTTTACGGCAGCGCAGGCTTGCCGTTGGGTGGACAGCGCTACACAGCGAGCCGATGCATTTGTGGCGCAAGCTGCGCCCTTGGCTGTTCCCGCAATGGCCACACTGACGCCAGTTCAGCTTGAGCACTACAACGCCTACATAGCTGAGCGCAACGCCAAGTGGCAAGACGAGCAGTTGACCGCTACACCGAAAGAGCGTTTGGCATTTCGCTTGGAGCGCAGCCTCAAACAACTTGAGCGGTTTTATGGCAACCTCACCACCGCGCAAGAGCGCTTGGTTGAGCAACGCCTGAGCAGCAGCAGCTACGAAGCCAGCGAGGCGTTTGACAGGCGCTTGGCCAACCAAGCCAAGTTGTTGGACTGGCTCACACGTGTGCGTGGTGCGGGCCCTGACAGCTTTGACGGGTACGCGCAAGAGTTGCGCGGTGTGTGGCGTGACAGCATGCAATGGCCACAGGCTAAGCGCTTGCAGTGGTGCCAACAAGTGGTGGACTTTCACGCCATCATGACACCAGCACAACGACAAACGGCCAGTGAAACACTGGCCGCTTACGCGCGGGACTTTCGCGCACTGCGCTAGCTAGATTGCTGGCATTTAGCCTTGTAACGCGTCCCACATGTCTTTGTCGCGGGCGGCTGTCCAGATGCGTGGATGCTTGATACCTTGGGCTTCGTCAAAAGCGCGTGTCACATCAAACGGCAAACAGTGCTCATAAATAAAGACGTGGCCAAAAATAGGGTCCATTGACGCGCGGGTATGCGCCATGGCGGCTTTTAAGTCCATGTTCTGCGCTGCGGCTTCTTGGCCGCATTTGAACAAGGTTTGTACCCACAGCTTGGTGTAATCCAAGGCCTTGTTCACGCCGTCGCTGTCTTTCATGGCGGCACCTCGCCCTGGTACCAAAGCTGTGGCATTGAGCGCACGCAATGCCTCTAGCGTGGCAGGCCACTCTTCTAGCTGGGCGTCGCCCGTGTACACGCCGGCTTCGTATTCCACCAAATCGCCGCTGTACAACACACCTTCTTCTTCTACCCAAGCAACCGTGTCGCCTTTGGTGTGACCAGGACCTGGGTGCCACACCTTGACGCGAACGCCGCCTAAATCAAGGGTGATGGCGCCTGGGACTTCGCCCAGTGTGGGGTTGCCCCCGCCAACCACCAATGTTGGCCATGTCAGGCCTGGCACCGAGTCGGCACCTTGAAACAAGCGGGGGAAACGCTCCATCTCGCTGAGCATATCTTGTGCGCCGCGTTCACGGATCAACTCCAGCGTGCCTTGGCTGGCAATCACTTCTGTGGCACCCTCCGCCTTGTAGGCGCTGGCACCCAATACGCGCACCGCGTGGTAGTGCGTGAGCAACACATACTTAATAGGCTTGTCGCTGACAGTGCGGATGCGGGCAATCAGGTCTTGCGCCATATCGGGCGTGGCCGTGGTGTCGCACACCATGATGGCATCGTCACCAATGATGACGCCACTGTTGGGGTCGCCCTCTGCGGTGTAGGCCCAGCAATGGGGTGACAGCTGCTCAAACGTAATGGCCTTGGCGTCAAGGTCGGCCTGGCTGGCGAATGCTTTGCTCATGGGTACTCCACTCAAAAAATCGTTGTGTTTAAAGAAAGCAATAGTTTAACTAAACGAAATCATTTACGCATTGGTAAACTGTTTGCTTGCGTTGTGGCGGCTTGACTACGCGCCAGCACCGTCGCTTGGACTGTCGCTTGGACTGTCGCTTGGACCGTCGTGGCCCAGCGGACTGCCCAAGCCGTGCTCGACCATTGCCACCACCTCCTCGGCAAACGCGCTGTAGCTGAGTGGCCCACCAGGGCGAAGCCAAGTGAATGTCCAGTTGATCATGCCAAACAACATCATGGTGACGGCTGTTTCGTTGACTTTGGTCACTCGAGCTGGATAAGCGCGCTTTAAAAACCGCGTGAAAGCCGCCACCACATCGCGTTGGCGCTTGCGTATATGTTCAAACTGCGGCGGGCTTAAAAACTTGGTGTCGGCCAGCAGCGATACATGGCGGGTGGCAGAGTTTTCGTACTCGGTCAAAAACACCCGAATGAGCTCATGCAACGCCTCAACCTCGGACAGGTTGCGCCGCTGTGCGCGGGCTTCTGTTTCGCCCACCAACGCTAACAAGTGTTGCGTGTAGCGGTCTAAGAGGTCAAACAAAATGGCCTCTTTGCCCTCGTAGTAATGGTACAAGCGCGCCTTGCTGGTGCCGCAGGCCACAGCAATGTCATTCATGCTGGCGCTGGGGTAGCTTTGTTGGGCAAAGCACTGCGCTGCAACGTCGAGAATAGCCTCGCGCTTGAGATCGTGTGATGCGGACTTTGGTCTGGCCATGGGCTCATTATGGCGGTGCTTCACGCAGGCCACTAAGATAAACGCATGACAACGCACATTTATGCCCAAGACGTATTGGATTTTTGGTTTGGTCACTACGCCTTGCTGCACCCAGCGCATGCCGACGCGCCGGCGCACCTTGCGGCAACAGTCACCAACTACACCGCACTGTGGTTCCAAAAATCAGACCAAACAGACCTCAACATCACAGAGCGGTTTCTACCCTTGCTTGCCCCATCGGCATTGCCTGTGTTGCACAGTTGGCGCGACACGCCCGCTGGTAGAGTGGCCAGCACGGTGGTGGTTGACCAGTTCAGCCGCAACATGTTTAGAGGCCAGTCACGTGCCTTTGCCGCCGATTACTTGGCACAAAGTTGGGCGCTTGAGAGCATTGCATTGGGCGACTTGGATACATTACCCGCCTTGCTTCAAGTGTTCTTGTTGTTACCGCTAGAACACGCTGAAGATGTCGGCTTGCAAAACCAGAGCGTGAGCTTGTTTGAGTCGCTACAAGCCAAACACCCCGGATGCGCAGCCATGGCCAACTTAACGGGGTTCGCACGCAAACACCAAGTCATCATTGAGCGCTTTGGCCGATTTCCCCATCGCAACGCCGCCCTAAACCGCAGCAGCACAGCAGAAGAACAAGCGTTTCTAAAGCAACCAGGCTCAGGGTTTTAAAGCGCTTGTGCGTTGGGGCTGGCCCATCAATACTGTGACATGCCGGGAATGGTCATGGGCCACACCACACCGTTGTCATTCAGAATAGCGTCCAAGGCTACATCGTGCGGCTCTGGCGTCAGTTCGGGCAAGAATGCGTTGACAAACCCCAAACCCACGGTGTAAGGCCTGGGTGTCAGTTGCGCCAGCGTGCGGTCGTAAAAACCACCGCCATAGCCCAAGCGGTAACCACCGGGGCCATAGCCCACACACGGCACAAACAACAACGTTGGCGTGACCTCCTCAGTGCCTGTTGGTTTTGGAATGCCGTAGGCGTCCTCCTCCATCGGGCAGCCTGGGTACCACGCAAGAAAACTCAACGTTTTGTCCTCGCGGTTGATAACTGGCAACGCAATACGCCGGCTGACGATGGCGTCCACTGCATCGGCTTCGCGCCCAGCCTCTTGCCAGCGAAACAATGCAGGCAACACATCGAACTCACCTTTGATCGGCCAGTAAGCCCCAATCACGGCGTCTGGTCGGTCTACCAACCACACCCGCAGCACGCGCTGAAGCCACAATGACCGGTCTTCGTGATCAACCATGTTTTGGCGCTCATGAACCAAGTGCTTGCGCCACTGGGATTTTTCTAAATTAGTAGAAAGTGTCACTTTTTTAGACGGATCATTCGAATTTGTATTCATAATCAATTCATGTTTATACGCAGTTTCGTGTCATCGCTTGCTCGCCTAGATTACCACCTTCGCCTCACAAGGTCTGGCTGTAGCACCTTGCTGTGCTTGCTGGTACTGCTGTCGCCATGTGTTGATGCCATGGCCAAACAGTCTGACAAAGCTGCCGCGACATTGATGGACATGCGCTCAGCCTACTTTCGCGATCAAAGCGGCGCGTTGCAAGACATGTTACCCACAATTGCGGGGCACCCACTTGAGCCCTTGGCCGCTTACTGGACACTCAAGTCGCGCCTTGAGGAGGCCACTGCGGTAGAGGTGCAGGCGTTTTTCAAGCGCTATTCGGGCAGCTACTACGAAGACCGTTTGCGCAACGACTGGATGCTGCTGCTGGGCAAGCGCCAAGACTGGGTGGCCCTGCAAGCCGCGCACCGTGCATTCCGTATGAATGACGACCGCGATATCACCTGCTATGAGTGGCAAGCACAACTGGCCCTAGGCCAAGCAGCAGCCCCCAGCGCTTCTCCACTCATTACGACCAAAACGCTGGTCGCTTTCTGGCAGCAGCAAACAGGCCGTGACGAAGCGTGCTTGGGCGCTGTCACGCAACTGCTTCGCTTGGGTCTGATCTCGCCTGAAGTGGTATGGACCCGGGCACGCGACGCTGCCATGTGGGCAGACAAAGAGGCTTTTATAGATGCCGTGGCGTTGGTAGAGCCCGGTCAGCGCGTCTTGGCAACCCAGCTGTACAACAACCCCCAAGCTTTTTTAAACACCCGCAAGGCACAGCCTAAAAAAGCAGCAGGGAACTGGCTCAGCGTGGCCCTGATTCGCCTCACCATGCGCGACTATGACGCGGTGATGGACGTGTTGGCGTTTTGGCTACCCTATCTCAATGCTGACCAACAAACGTGGGTCAACGCCACCGTTGCAACACGCGAAGCCATGCGTCTAGACAACAGCGCGCACACCCGCTTTGCCACCACTCGCAACGACCAGCTCAGCGACACGCAACTGGAATGGAAGGTACGCGCCGCCTTACGCGCAGCCGATTGGGACAGCGTGTTACAAACCACACGCGACATGCCACTGACAGTGGCACAGCAACCCGCATGGGTGTATTGGCGTGCCCGCGCTTTAACCAGTGTGCATGATGGCTTGCGCAATGAGCGCAACACCGGACTTGCAACGCAACTGCTCAAGCGCATTGCCACACCAGACAACTTTTACGGTCAACTGGCCATGCAGGCGTTAGGCCAAGCGGTCACAGCCAGGCGCCCAGCCCTGGCGCCCAGCCACAGCGACGAACGTGCGGTCAAGAAAAACCCCAGTTTGCGCCGCGCAGTGCTGGCGTTTAAGCTCGGCTTGCGCAGCGAAGCCGTGCGCGAGTGGCACTATGGCATTGCCCTACACGAACCAGGTGGCATGCCCAATGGCCAGCTATTGGCCGCTGCGCAGTGGGCGTGCAAGCTAGCCATTTGGGACCGCTGCATCAACACGGCTTCGCGCATGAGCAAGCCGGCAGGCTCTAGGCTGCTGTACCCCATGCCCTTCAAGCATGCGGTGGTGCGCAAAGCCAAGTTGCGACAGCTGGACCCAGCCGTGGTGTTTGGCATCGTGCGACAAGAAAGCCGCTTCGTGATGGAGGCGCGCTCGGGCGTTGGTGCCAGCGGGCTGATGCAAATCATGCCAGCCACCGCCACATGGACCGCCAAAAAAATTGGCTTATCGGGCTTTAGCCTTGGTCAACTCAACGAGCAAGACACCAACCTGACGCTGGGCACCAGCTACTTGAAGTTGCTACTAGACGACTTTCAAGCCTCGCTCCCCATGGCCGCGGCCGCTTACAACGCGGGCCCCAGCCGCTCTAGACGTTGGCGTGGCACAGAGGCAGACAGCCCCACGCTAGAAGCAGCCATTTGGATGGAAAACATTCCCTTCAACGAAACCAGAGGCTATGTGCAGCGCGTGGTCGCCAACACGGTGAACTACGCCGCACGCATCACCAACAAACCGCAAACAGTGGCCAAGCACCTGCTGCCCATAGGACCCAAAGATCAAACAGCGCCTGCGCAAGACGAATCCTTGCCTTAAAAACCTGTTCTGAGCTCAGCAGTCGCCACACCGCTACAGTTGGGTCATAGCTATTTATACAAAAGGTCAATATGCAACGCGTTGTGGTTCTAGGTGGTACGGGATTTATTGGTCAAACATTGTGTGAGATGCTCGCTCGCGCGGGCATCAAAGCCACGGTGCCAACGCGCAGCCATACCGCTGGCAAGCGCTTGGCGCACTTGTCCAACGTCACAGTCATCAACGCTGACGTGCACCAGCCCGGTGTCCTGAAGTCTGTGTTGGCAGGCCACGACGCCGTGGTGAATTTGGTCGCCATACTGCACGGCAGTCAACAACAGTTTGAGCGCACGCATGTGAGATTGGTCGAACAGCTGGCCGGCGCTTGTGTGGAGACCAACGTGCACCGCGTGGTGCATGTCAGTGCGCTGGGGGCTGACGCGTCTGCGCCGTCTATGTACCAGCGCAGCAAGGCTGCAGGCGAGGCCGCGTTGCAGCAACACCCACAGCTGCACACCACGGTGTTGCGCCCCAGTGTGGTGTTTGGGGCTCAAGACAAATTTCTAAACCTGTTTGCCACCCTCACACGTCTCACGCCCGTGTTGCCTCTGGCTGGTGCCAACACCAAGTTTGCGCCCGTGTGGGTGAACGACGTGGCCACGGCCATCGTGCAGGCACTGTTCACACCAGGTAGCAGCGGCCACACCATAGACTGCGTTGGCCCCGACATTTTTCAACTGCGTGAACTGGTGGGTTTGTGCGCTCGCTGGCAAGGCAAACGGGTGTGGGTCATTGGGCTGCCACACGCGCTTGGCCTTGTACAAGCCACCGCGCTTGAATTTGCACCAGGCCCCACCCTCATGAGCCGCGACAACGTGCGCTCTATGGATATAGACAATATTGCCAGCCCCAGCAGCACCGCTTGGTCTCTCGGTAAACTGGGCATTGAGGCCACCAGCCTGATGGCCATTGGGCCAACATACATTGGCTGACTGTGCAACAACACGCTGGGGCCGTGCCGCACACACAAAAAAGCGTTTAGCGAACATCTAAGGAGTCCTCCATGCAACTCGTCGTTGGCAATAAAAACTACTCGTCGTGGTCTATGCGGCCTTGGGTATTGATGCGCGAATTAGGCATGCCCTTTGAAGAGGTGTGTGTGCGGTTTGACAGCTTCGCGCCCAGCTCCCAGTTCAAACAAACCATGCACCAACTGGGTTCTCCCGCTGGCAAAGTGCCATTGTTCATTGACGGTGCAGCAACCTACAACGCCAGCCCGCTGGTGGTGCATGACTCCCTGGCCATTGTTGAGCGCTTGTTTGAGCTGAATCCAGCGGTCTGGCCCAGCGAGGTAGGCACACGGGCCAAGGCGCGCAGCGCGTGTGCCGACATGCACAGCGGCTTTGAGTCTTTGCGCCGCCTGTGCGGTATGAACATAGAAGCCGACTTGTCAGAACAAGGCGCCACGCTGTGGCGTGAGCATGATGGACTGCGCAGCGATGTCGCCCGTATTGACGCCCTGTGGGGCGACCTCTTGGCCCACAGTTCAGGCCCCATGTTGTGTGGGCAGTTTTGTGCGGTTGACGCTTTTTTTGCGCCTGTGGTGATGCGCATCAATGGCTACGCCCTGCCCGTGTCTCCCAATGCACGCGCCTACGCAGACCGCGTCACACAACTTGCCAGCGTGCAGGCTTGGATGCAGGCGGCCTTGGCTGAGCACGACTTTTTAGACTTTGAAGAACCCTACCGCATCAAGGCTTGAACATTCAATGAGCGCTTTAGAAATTTATGTCGTCGGTGGTGCGGTTCGCGATACCTTGCTGGGCCAAGGCGACGCTGGCGACTTGGATTGGGTGGTGGTTGGCACAACCCCTGCGCATATGGTGAGCCTAGGCTTTGTGCCGGTTGGCAGCGACTTCCCCGTTTTTATTCATCCCAACACTGGCCACGAATTTGCACTGGCTAGGACCGAACGCAAAACGTCCAAGGGCTACCAAGGCTTTAGTTTTTACGCCGCACCCGATGTGAGCTTGGCACAAGACCTGGCTAGGCGCGACCTCACCGTCAACGCCATGGCCATGGCCGCGCCCAGCAACAACTTGGCCGATGCCGCCCAATGGCGCAACTGGCAACCCAATGCCACAGCCGCATTGATTGACCCCTACAACGGCTTGGCCGACTTGCAAGCCGGCGTGCTGCGCCACGTGAGCCATGCCTTTGCTGAAGACCCAGTGCGCATATTGCGGTTGGCACGCTTTGCGGCGCGTTGGCCCACGTTCACCGTTGCAACCGATACCAACCAACTGATGCGCCACATGGTGGATGCCGGCGAGGTAGACGCACTGGTGGCCGAGCGGGTGTGGCAAGAAATGTCAAAAGGGCTGATGGCTGCCCAGCCTTCACGCATGTTTGAGGTGCTGCGCAACTGCGGTGCTTTGCACCTGTTGCTGCCTGAGCTTGAGCGACTATGGGGCGTGGCGCAGCGCGCCGACTACCACCCAGAAATAGACACTGGCGTGCACGCCATGATGGTGATGGACATGAGCGCGCGACTGAACGCCAACCTGGCCACACGCTTTGCTTGCCTGTGCCACGACTTTGGCAAAGGCACCACACCGCCAGACGTATTGCCTAGGCACACTGGCCACGAAATGCGCAGCGTGCACTTGCTGAAAGACGTGGCGCAACGCTTTAAGGTACCCAAGGCCTGCAAAGAGCTGGCCGATGTGGTGGCCAAAGAGCACGGCCATATTCACCGCTGCAAAGACCTGTCTGTGCCTGCCCTGATTCGCTTGCTGGGACGCTGCGATGCATTTCGCCGCCCAGATCGTTTTAGCGATGTACTGCTGGCCTGCGAATGCGATGCCCGAGGCCGTTTGGGCTTAGCTGACACCCCCTACACACAAGCACCTTGGCTGCAATCATTGCTGGCTGCAGCGAGCAACGTCGACACCCACGCCATTGCCACTCTAGCGGCGCAAGCGCCAGAGTTTGCCCAGCAAAAAGGCGAGTGGATTGCCACACACATTACGGCTGCGCGTGAGGCGGCCATTGCAGGTTTGGTTTAACATCGCGCCCATATGACCCAAGCCCACGTACCACGCCACATTTTGCCCATACTGGTATTGGCGCAATTTTTTGGCACCTCACCGTGGTTTGCGGTCAATGCCGTTATGCCTGATTTGCAACGTGAGTTGGGCTGGGCCAACGCTGCGGTGGGTGCACTCACGTCATCGCTGCAATTGGGCTTTATTGTGGGCACCTTGGTGTTTGCCTTGCTCGCCATTGCCGATAGATTCTCTGCACGGCGCGTATTTCTGTTGTGCGCTGTAACTGGCGGCGCTTGCACAGTGGGCGCATGGGCCATGGTGCGTGATTACGAGGCACTCATGGCTTGGCGATTTGCAACCGGGTTTTTCTTGGCAGGCATTTACCCAGTGGGTATGAAAATAGCGGCTCAGTGGTACACCAAAGGCTTGGGCGGCGCGCTGGGTTTATTACTGGGGGCACTGGTGCTGGGCTCTGCCAGCGCCCACGCCTTGCGCGCGATGGGCGATGCGTTGCCATGGCCTGCACTGATGCTTGGCGTGGCGGCGCTGTCTGCCATGAGTGGCTTGTTGTTGTACTTTGCCACCGGCGACCCGCCCCAAGCTACAGCACGTGTCAGCACCTTGCAGTGGAGCGCCTTGACCACGCTGTGGACAGACGCACGGGTAAAAGCATCTGTGTTGGGCTACTTTGGCCACATGTGGGAGCTGTACACCATGTGGGTGATGGTGCCGCTGATATTGGCCACTAGGCTACAAGGCACGGCCTTGTCATGGACTGCGTTTGCAGTACTCGGTGCGGGCGCCATGGGTTGTGCCGTGGGCGGTTGGATTGCGCAGCGCTGGGGCAGCGCCCGGGTGGCTGGGGTGCAGCTGTCCATCAGCGGCCTGTGCTGCCTGGCCACACCGTTCATGCTCAATGCCAGCGACGGCCTGTTTTATGCGTGGCTGCTGGTGTGGGGCATCACAGTGGCTGGTGACTCACCCCAGTTCTCAACCCTGACAGCGCGCAATGCGCCACCACAAGCCGTGGGCAGCGTGCTCACGCTGACCAACAGCATTGGCTTTGCTATTTCCATTGTCAGTATTTTGTTGTTTGTCTCGCTGAGCGAAACCGTCGCCTTGGGCTCATTGCTGCCATGGCTCGCGATAGGGCCAGCACTTGGCTTATTGGCCTTGCGCCCGCTGGTGAGGCTTGAGCGGTTGGGGCGCTAAACCAACCCAAACGGCTGTTGTGACCCTGACAAGCCGCAGCGCGTCATGAACTTAAACCCAGCGCATCCCACACCCGCATAGCGGCATACGCATCGTTGGCGGCGTATAGCAACTGCGACTCCGTCAGCGTGTCGTTGGCCCAATTGCTGGTGGCGGCTTTTTTGGACTTCATGAAACGTTGGTTAAACAGCACGGCAACAGCGCCTTTTACGCCCATGTCTTTGCGGTAGCCGCGTTTATGAAAAACAGTGTTCAGCTCCAACATGTCCGCAGGCTCTACGCCCAGTTTCTCCATAATCCGCAAGCGGTCATCGCCTAGGCCAAAGCCTGCTTTCACGATGCCACCCGTGGCCAGAAGCTTGGCGGCCACCGCACTGCACGCGGGGTCTTGCAACTGAAATACCCAAGCCCGCTGCGCCGTGGACAGTTGCAAAATGTGCGGGCCTTCTGAGCGCTCGTTAACCTTGAAGGTGGGTTTGGACTCTGTGTCAAAACCCCAGGCGCTGGCCGTGATAAGCTGGTCGTGCGCCAACTGCGCTTGCGCGCCTGTACGCACCAAGGTGATGCGGTCTAGACCCAACCGCTCAAAAGGCTCAAGCAAGGCGATGGTGTCTTTGTCGGGGGTGTGTCGTTCTGGTGGCATATCGTCGGCAATTTTATGCCTTGTCGCCAAGTCGCGAGCCAAGTCTGGATGCAGCAGCCATGTCTTGCACCGCAATAGACCTGAATTGCGACGACCTCAGGAAGGTCTGCACAACCGCGCTCAGGTCTGTGCCTTCGGTTTTTCCGGCACCTCCATGATCACGCCCATGGGCGTTTCCTTGTAGAGAGCTTTGCGTTGGCTGGGCATCATGGCCACATGCCTGTTGTCATGCGGGTGCGCCTCGATCACCTCTTTTCGCTTGTGCACGCCTCGGTAACCCGAGTCTGCACAGACATTGGTCTCATATCCAATGAGCAAATCGCGGGTGTTGAAACCGAAGAGAGCTTTGCCACGTCCGATGCAGCAACTTGTTAGGCCTTTCACTTTAAGCCCGCCAAAGAGACCAGCTCTTGAACCAGTAGTCGAATTTCAAGGTGTATTTTGTCAATATCGTTTCTTACGGCATTGAATCTTCGACTATGTGCTGACTTGTCACCAATATCTTTTAGCTTAGGAAGTGCTTGCCGGGCATTCCTACTTAGACCCCAAGATCGTTGAGCTAACGTTTTTTCAATAAGTTCGGATAGGTAGTAGAAGTCTCCTGACTGGTTTTTTATTGATTCGGCCATTTTTTTATTTTCAAATGCTTCAATAATCAAAGTTTCTATTAATCTTCGAATCATTACTGCACATGAATCATAGCAACCGATTGAGTACGTTCCATTGATTTGATGTGTTATTCGCTCCAGATAACCCTTCGTTCCTCTTACTAGAGCAAACGGAATAATAGGCTGGCCTATAGCCGCTAGTCCATCTTCAGGTGGTAATAGTGTAACCCTACAGTCTGCTTCAATCGATGAAATAAACTTTTTGATATTTTTAGAAATAAGCATAGTTTTATTTATTGAAGTCTTTTAGGTGCTTAGCCATGCTCTCGAATATTTTATCAATTTGATCTGCTGATGATTCTGGGGAAATGTGTAACTGCACATTTATATGAAGTTCAGGGGCATTACTTAATATGGTTTGCGTCGGTTGAGTCTGTAATATTTGAGCTGTTTCAGCATTTGGCTTCTTGGGTGTAGGCTCCGCTACTCTTTGAGTTTGAGTTTTTGTGTCCTTTTTCTTAGTTTCAGGTTTTGGAGATTTAAATTTAGCTTCGCTTTTTGCTGAAGTAACCTCGGCTTCATTTAAATCAGCCTTCAATAAAAGTAAATAGAATCGTGCAAACTGCTTTGCAGCAGGCCCACCGCAACGAGCAGTATTCGCAAACCAGTTGGTAAGTTTCTGAGGATCTGCATCAGGTGAATGGAATAAATCTTTAACTTCTTGAGGGTAGCACTTATCGATCAAAGAACTGCAAACATCTGCGTATTTATCATCATTTCGCCAATCAAATGCTAAATCCGTAGATTTACCGTCTTCATCTATGATTCCAATTTTTTTAAATGGACCAACGAGATTTGATTGAGCCGATGCTTCCCCCATAGATAAACCCGTAGAAAGATAACTAGCCGTAACTATAGCCGGAACCTTATCCTTGAATAAATTGCGCAACTTCCACCAGTTAGATTCTGCTATTTTTGGGAAAGACACATCTCCATTTGCCATATTATTACTCCTAGTTAATTTATTGTGTGAAAATTTATTTAAGGCTTAACGTAATGTAGATGGCACAAGCCTGTCGATACATCCAGCCGTCGAGGATGAATCTTTTATACAAAACCTTGCAAACCGCTTGCAGCACAGTTATTCGACTCATATACGGTGCTTATATACAGGTATAGATGTTTCATGACACCCGGCACGCCTGCGTTGAAATCTGCCCGCTTGCTCGATCAGGTGCAAGAGCGGGCTCGTTACCTGCAATATAACTCTTATAACCTAAAAAACTATATTTATAGGGTACTTTTTTACTTTCTTAATCGCCATAAAAGCTCAGGTATGCGACATACGAGCTACATTGGATTGACGGAGGTGGAGGCCTTACTCAGCATGGTGGCCGCAGAGCCCAAGTCACATGCTGCTGCACGCAACTAGGCACTCAGTGCTGTGTTGCGCCTGTACCGTGAGGTGCGCCCTATCGGTTTGCCGTTGCTGAACCGCATTGGAAGGCAGACACATTCCAAACGGATGCCATCCGTAGTGACGTCATACGAAATGCTGGTCTTCTCGCTCAAATGGACGGCATGACCGCGCTGCTGGCAAAGCTGCTGGCAAAGCGGCTGTGCGGCACGGGAATACGCTTGATGGCGGGCCTGCGCCTTGGGATCAAGGATGTGAAGAACAACGACCTCGACGCCGAGCGTGGCCAGTGACTGGATGCATGTGCCATGTCTTGCACCACAATAGACCTTAATTACGACTACTTAAGAGACCTCGCCAGAGGTGGACATGACGACCGACACACCACAGCCCGCCACACAAGACCGCGTCACCCGCGATGTCGCCGACCAGCACATGCGCACCGTGCTTGGTCGCTTGGCAGGGCCAGAGGCCTTGCCAAGAGTCGATCAGGTAGATGCCGTGCAGGCGGTGCTGCAAACAGCCTCCCGTGTGTTGGTGGTGCAGGCCACAGGCTGGGGCAAGTCTGCTGTGTACTGGGCCGCCACGCACGCAAAACGCAGCGCTGGCGCAGGCCCCACCTTGGTGGTCTCGCCGTTGTTGGCGCTGATGCGCGACCAAGTGGCTGCCGCTGAGCGAGCAGGCTTGCAGGCAGCCACCGTCAACTCCACCAACGTTGACGACTGGGATGCGGTGTTTGAGCGCCTTGACGCCGACACCATTGACGTGCTGCTGGTCTCGCCAGAGCGCTTGGGTAACCCGCGCTTTGCGTCGCGCTTAGGGGCTTTGCTGGCTAGGGTCGGTTTGATCGTGATTGACGAGGCGCATTGCATCAGTGATTGGGGGTTTGACTTTCGCCCTGATTACCAGCGCTTGGCCCGTGCCTTGTTGACCACACCAACAGCCAGTGTGCTGGCCACCACAGCCACCGCCAACACGCGCGTGACACAAGACATTGGCACGCAACTGGGGGCGCATACCCTCACATTTCGCGGCACATTGGCACGCACCTCACTGACTTTGTCGGTGGTACCAGGCTTGTCACCGCTGCAGCGTTACGCTTGGATTGCCGATGCGCTGGAGCAATTGCCTGGCTCAGGCATTGTGTATGTGCTGACGGTAGCCGAGGCCGATAGGTTGACGTCTTTCTTGCGCAGCTGTGGCCATGTGGTGGACGCCTATACAGGGCAAGTGGATGCCGATACGCGCCTGCTGGTAGAAGAGCGTCTGCGCCACAACCAAGTCAAAGCGGTGGTTGCAACGTCGGCGCTGGGTATGGGCTATGACAAGCCAGACTTGGGGTTTTGCGTGCACGTGGGCTCACCCTCAACGCCAGTGGCTTATTACCAGCAAGTGGGGCGCGCTGGGCGGGCAGTCGCACATGCAGATGGCGTGTTGTTGCCGTCAGACGCAGACGAGCGCATTTGGGATTACTTTGCAACAGCGTCCATACCCGACCCGGTCAGCGCCCACAAGGTAGTGGCTTGTATAGAAGGAGATGGGCTGGGCTTGCTGGGCATAGAGGCCGAGACGGGCATACGCCGTGGCCGGTTAGAGGCATTGCTTAAGATTTTGGCGGTTGAAGGCGTGGTCGAAAAAGACGGCTCAAACTGGCGCGCCACGGGCCTGGCCTACGTGCACAACACCGCCAAATGGGACGACTTACAGCAGGTGCGCCAGCAAGAGGCCGACATCATGCGCCAATACGCCCAAGGTGCCGGCTGCCTAATGGCCTACCTACAAACCGCGTTGGATGACCCGTCGCCAGCACCGTGCGGGCGCTGCTCGGTGTGCACTGGCCATGCCCCCCATCCAGGCCTTGCGCCTTCGCAGGACAAGCTGTTGGCCGCGCGAGACTTTTTGCGCGGCATGGATGTGGCTATCGAGCCACGCAAGCGGTGGCCTGCAGGTGTAGGCCGCAAAGGTGCGATTGACGGCTTTGTTGCGGGGCGCGCCGTGGCCTTTGCCGATGACCCAGGTTGGGTCGCTGAGTTACAGACTTGGCAGCAGTCACCACCTGGCCATGTGCCTAACGAGTTGCTGGCAGGGGCGGTGGCCACGCTGGCGCGGTGGTCTACAAGCTGGCCGAATCGCCCCGTGTGTGTGGTGCCACTGCCGGCCACCAACATGGCCGACAACCGCCAACTGGCTGCGTATATTGCGCAGCGCGGCAAGCTGGCGCTGCACGATGTGTTCACATGGACAGGCGGGCCAGCACCCGACGATTCGCCGTCCATACCAGCGGTGCTGCACCTGCAGTCGGTCATTGGCTTGAGCGAACACGCCGACTTGCCTGCTGGCACTGTGCTGCTGGTGGCGTCAACCGTGCGCACACGCTGGGCGGCTACCGTGGCCGGCGCGCTGCTGCGGGATCATGGTGTTTCTCAAGTGCTGTTGCTGACGTTGCATCTACAGCCTTAACCGGCATTACGTGCATAAGGTGCATAACCGCCCTTTTTTCAAACCAGCTGCACGTCACCAGCCACATGACTGGCGTTAGGATGAACCCGCTGTTCCATGCCTTTTTTTTACTTGCCACCTACCGACCCCATGACCACTGACATCGACAACATAACAAACGACTTAGGCGAAGACGCAACGGACAACGCCATGCGTCAAGAACCCCGGTTGTGGCAAAACGAGCAATGGACGGCGCAGGTCATCAAGAACGAAGACGACGATGGTTGGGCCGTGGCGATGTACAAAGACGGTGCATCAGAGCCGGCTTTGGTAGGCCCGTGGACCATGGGTCGCGACAAAAAGAACCCCAAGCCGCTAGACGGCAATGCCTTCATCACCTTGGTAAAAACCGCCAGTGAATTTGTGCGCCGCCAAGAGCAGCAGCTACACGCCACGCTGCACCAGTCGGTCACTGTGAATGGCCAAACCGGACGCGTCACGGTGCTGCTAGATATCGTGCCCGATGACGACAACCCCTTTGGCGTGTTGAGTGCCCAAGACGAAGGCGGCGACACGCTGGCTGAGTTCAAGGTGAACGCGGGCTTCAAGCTCAACCGCCAGACGGCTCAACAGTGGGTGGATGCTGGGCTCGTGCAGCCTGCTGGTCACTAACCCACGCAGGCAGGCATGGGGCACACCCCATGCCACGTGTGGGTTTATGTCTGCCCGCGTGCCCACTTCACCAAGTCAGCGCGACTCATTGCGCCGCTGGTGCGAGCCACTTCTCGGCCGTCTTTAAACAAAGCCAATGTGGGAATGCTGCGTATGTTGAACCGTGCGCCCACGTCTTGGTGGGCCTCGGTGTCCACTTTTGCCAGCAACACCTCACCGGCTAAGTCGACAGCAGCAGCCTCAAACTGTGGGGCCATGGTGCGGCAAGGCCCACACCAAGGCGCCCAGAAATCCACCAACACAGGCATGGCGCTGCGGCTGATGTGTTTGTTGAGCGATGCGCCGTCTAGCGCCACAGGCTTGCTGCTGTGCATGGGTTGCTGGCAACGCCCGCAAGTGGCATTGGCTACATCGCCTATGTCTAGACGGTTGGTGGTGTGGCAATGAGGGCACACGATGAGTGAGGTACTTGAGGTACTTGAGGTGGGCGATGTGTCAGCGGTCATAAGTCAACAGGTTAACAATGCATGTACAGGCGTACATGTTAAATCCAACGTGCAATCAAACTACACAGGCCACTGAGCACCAAGGTAGACGCAACTGGTAAACGAATCACCCGCCCGGCAATGCGCAGCTCAAAGTCACCCGGTAAAGTCCCCACGCCAAAACGGCGCAAAAAAGGGAGCAGGCCGTTGATGAGCACCAAGGCCAAAAACACCGCTATAAGGTATCTGAACATCAGCGTCTCACAATGTGTGCGTGCGGTCGAACTGGGTAAAACCCAGCAGCCCACCACCGTCGTTAACGGCTTGGGTGCTGGCTGGTGCAACCAATGCCAACACCTTAAACAGCTCGCCCATTTCGTGTTCGTGCACCAGTTTTAAAGCGTTCGATTGCTCGCCAACGGTGGCACTGGGCAGCTCATTGACCAAGCCGCAATTGAGTAAGAAACGGCCTTGGCTGGTGTAGCCCATCACGTCCAAGCCCGCCTCTTGCGCCGCCACCGCTGCCGCCGTGAAGTCCACATGCACAGTGATGTCCTTTAGCCCGACACCGACCAACGGGTTGGTGTCGCTGGTGTGTTGGTAATGGCACATGAGCGTGCCCATGTGACGTTGCGGGTGGTAGTACTCGGCTTGGGTAAAGCCGTAGTCCAACAACAGCGCCGCGCCGCTTTTGAGGCAGTCGCCCAGACTGCGCAGCCAAGCCTGCGCTTGCTGGTGCCATTCCACCCAGTAATCCAATTGCGCAGGCACCTCAAAGTCTGGCCTGAGTTGGGTAGGCCTGTCTTCCCATTGCAGCTGCCAATGTGGCTGGGCTGCGTCTAGGGCAACACCTCGCTCTAGCCACTCACCCGCTTTGGTGCGCAGCAATAACTTAGTGGGCATGGCATCCAACACCTCGTTGCCAACCACCACGGCGTGCAGCGCGTCAGGCCACTGCGTAACCCATTGCACGCTCACACGGCTGGCATAGGCTTGCAGCCTGGCTTGCTGGCGTGCGCGCAAGGTCGCAGACACCTCCACGATCACGTAGCGCTTAAATGGCACTTGGCTGTCCAGTAAGGCGTCAATCAGTTGCGCTGCCAACGCGCCAGTGCCGCCGCCGAACTCCCAGACTTCGTCAACGCCGCACAGCGTCATGGCTTGGGCGACTTGTTTTGCCACCGTGCGGCCAAATACAGGGGTGAGTTCAGGGGCGGTGACAAAGTCTGAGCCATCGCTCGGCATAAGGCCCAGCTTGGGGCGCTCGTTGGCGTAGTAGCCCAAGTTGGGAGCGTACAAGGCCTGGGCCATGAAATCGTCAAACGGCAACCAGCCCCCGCTTGTCTCTAGGCGTTGGTTGATATACCCCTGCATAGCCTCGGGTGTGGCCAGCGTGGGGGGGGAAGTCGGTACACTTGGGGTCTTCATGCGCAGTAAATAGCTGTTGACAGCCGACATTGTGCGCCAAGCGCTTGCGCCCCTCACAACACCTGTTTTAAGCTAACACCATGTCAGTCTCTTTCGCACCGCGCTTCAGCGCACAACTGGTTCCCCGCGTTGCACTGGTTACAGGTGCGGCCACACGATTGGGTCGGGCCATTGCGCTGGCACTGGCGCAAGCCGGATGGGATGTAGCCATTCACTACCGCAACTCTCAGGCACAGGCCAGCGAAACCCAACAAGACTGCCAAGACATCAACGCCGCTGGGCGCTTTCATACCTTTCAGGCCGATTTATCCGACGCGGATGACTGCCGACAATTGGCCGCACATGTGGGCGCGCACTTCGGATCTTGGGGCGCCGTGATCAACAGCGCGTCTGTGTTTGAACATGACACCGCAACCTCTGTTAACGCCAACAGTGCATCTAACCACTGGCAGACCAACACCGTAGCGCCCGTGTTGCTGACCCAAGCTTTGTATGCCCATGCCCAACAACATGGCACTTGCGCGGTAGCTGTGAACATGCTCGATCAAAAGCTGTGGAACCTCAACCCTGACTTTTTCAGCTACACCCTGAGCAAGTCGGCGCTAGAAACCGCCACCACCTTGTTGGCCCAAGCTTTGGCACCTATCATGCGCGTTGTGGGCGTTGCGCCAGGCCTCACCCTGACCAGCCACATGCTGAGCGACGAGCAGTTTCAGGCGTTGCACAAGTTGTCGCCATTGGGCCAATCCAGCACGCCAGAAGATGTGGTGGCCACCGTGTTGTTTGCACTCAACAACGCATCTATTACCGGTACCACGCTGCTGGTAGACGGCGGGCAACACCTGATGAAATTTGAGCGCGACTTCTCCTTAATGACCTGAGCCATGACAGACAACACCACACACACCACCGCACGAAGCGCCCATTCGACTGATGCCATGCTGGGCAACCAGATACTCACGCTGTCAGGTTTGAAATTTAAAGCCAGCCTAGGTATCTTGGAACACGAAATAAACACGCCTCAACCCATACAAGTGGATGCAGAGCTCAACCAAGGCCAGCAACCACTGCTGCCACACGACGACGACATCAACCATGTGCTGGACTACCGCCGTGTGCGTCAAATCATCATTGACGAATGCACGGCTGAGCACGTCAACCTGCTGGAGACGCTGATTGGCAGACTCACACACAGGCTGATGCAACTGCCAGGCGTACTCGGGGCGCGTGTGCGTATTGCCAAGCTGGAAATTTTTGAAGACTGCGAAGTCGCCATTCGCATGCAAGGCGGTCAATGGTGACGGCCACAACCCTTCACGAGGCGGCGCTGTGACAGAAGCGCTTGGCCATGCGCTGGGTGACCCGTTGCGCGAAGAGAACGCGTTAGAGAAACGTCTGCGCCGCCAAATGGGCCAAGCCATCGGTGACTACAACATGATTGAACACGGCGACCGTGTCATGGTGTGCATGTCTGGCGGCAAGGACAGCTACGCCATGCTGGACATTTTGATCAAGCTCAAAAGCCGTGCGCCCATAGACTTTCATATAGTGGCCGTTAATTTAGACCAAAAACAGCCAGGGTTTCCGGCGCACATATTGCCAACCTACTTGGCAGCGCAGGGTGTGGAGTTCCACATTGAACATCAAGACACCTACAGCGTCGTCAAAGACAAAATCCCAGCAGGCAAAACCATGTGCAGCCTGTGCAGTCGTCTGCGCCGAGGTATTTTGTACCGCGTGGCCGGCGAACTCGCATGCAACAAAATTGCACTGGGTCACCACCGCGACGACATCTTACAAACCCTGCTGCTCAACATGTTCTTCGGCGCATGCCTCAAGGCCATGCCTGCCAAGTTGATCAGCGACAGTGGCCAACACACCATCATCCGCCCGCTGGCCTACGTGGCAGAAACAGACCTAGCGCGATGGGCCGAGTTGCAGCAATACCCCATTATTCCTTGCACGCTGTGCGGCAGCCAAGACAACTTGCAACGCGTGCAAGTGGGCCTCATGCTCAAAGACTGGCAAATACGGTTTCCGGGGCGAGTCGAGAACATGATGAAAGCCCTCAAGAATGTGGTTCCTAGCCACCTGATGGACACCACGCTGTACCCATTTAAGGACATCAAGGCCACGGGAGTACCTGACCAGCATGGCGACAAGGCGTTTGACAACGACGTCCTTCCAGCCTCGTCCACCCTACATACTGTCCCGTTAGGCAACGCCAGCGTCACCCAACAATGGTCTTCTTTGGCTCACATACAGGTGGTTTAACGATGCGCTTGCCATGGTTTACGTGGGCAATGACCTACACGGCGGCTTCGGTCCTCGCAATGGGGCTCAGTGGTTGCGCCATACCCAGACTGGTGGACACCGAGGTCAGCACATTTAAAGCCCCATCCACCCAGCCACAACTTGTCAACGCCACGTTGTATTGGCTTGAGCAGCTGCCTTCCCAAAATGCTGATGCCGACCGGCGTGTTGCAGCCATGGCGGCCCTGTCGCTCAGTGGTGTAGGTTTACAAGCGTCCCCGTCGCGCCAATCAGCCCACCTGCTGGTCACGCTCACCACCTCAAGAACGCAACAAAACCACGCACCATTTGAAGACCCACCACGCACAGGCTTTTGGTTTGGCACCGCTGGCTCAGGCATCAGCTTTCAATTTTTCGAACCAGCTAGCAACTGGTACCAGCGCCAACTGCACTGGGTTTTTAGAAGCCCCACAGGCGTTGTCCTACAAGACATCAAAGCCTCGCACGATGGGCGATGGTCTGACGACGACACGGTATGGCAAGCGATGCTCAACGCATCACTGTCAGACTTTCCCAATGCACCGTCTGAGCGGCGCACCATCAAGACAGACATACCGCGCTAGGCCTGCGCCCACACAGCCTTTCACACCAGCCCATACCTAACACCACACATGCAAGCCACACGCATCATCGCCATTAGACACGGCGAAACCGACTGGAACGCGGCCACCCGTATTCAAGGCCACACCGACATTGCGCTCAATGCCAACGGCGTAGAGCAAGCACGTCAACTTGGGGCCGCTTTGGCCAACGAGGAGATTGACGCGGTCTATGCCAGCGACTTGTCGCGCGCGGCAGACACCGCACAAGCCATTGCCACGCACCACAAGCTCACTGTGCACACACACACAGGCCTGCGCGAACGCCACTTCGGCTACTTTGAAGGCCTAACGTGGGCAGCGATTGAGGCCAAGCACCCGAAAGACGCGCTGGCTTGGCGCAGTCGAGACACACACTTTGCACCCGCAGGCGGTGAAAGCCTAGTGGCACTGAAAGCGAGGGTTGTCAACACGCTGAATGAATTGGCGGCCAAGCATCTCGGGCAGCACATAGTGATTGCAGCCCATGGCGGCATTTTGGACCAGTTGTACCGCTTGGCCAACAACCTAGACTTGCAAACCAAGCGAGACTGGCACTTGGGCAATGCCGCTGTGAACCGCTTGTTGTGGACGCCTGAGTCGCTCAGCCTTGTCATTTGGGGCGACACCGGCCACCTGCACACCTGACTGTGCATTGCTTTATAGTTTATTCGTGGCTTGGTAATGTCAGGTAACAACGGGTGAATAAAGGCATTGTTTGATCATGGCTTACAACTACGACCTCATTGTGTGGGCGGCGCCCATTTTTACGCTGTTGATGGCGGTGGAGTACCTGTGGGGCAAGCGCATTGGGCGACAAACCTACCGACTGAGTGATGCCATGGCCAGCATCAATTTGGGTGTGCTCAGCCAAGTCTCTGGCGTGGTGAGCAAGGCATTTGGCCTCGCGGCTTTTGCATGGGGCGCCAACTATGTGGCTTTACCAATTGCGGCCCACTTACAAGATTTTTGGCACAGCGTTTGGGGCTATGCGGCGGCCTTGGTGTTGTACGACTTTTGCTATTACTGGCTGCACCGCTTAGGCCATACACGCCGGGTGCTGTGGGCCTCGCACAGCGTGCACCACCAAAGCCAAGACTACAACTTGTCAACAGCACTGCGTCAAACCAGCTCTGGTTTTTTACTGACCTGGCTGTTTTACCTGCCCATGGCTGCGCTGGGGGTGCCTCTGGAAGTGCTGTTCACGGTAGCGGCCATTGATTTGTTTTACCAATTTTGGATTCACACCGAACACGTGCCGCGCCTGCCTGTGTTGGACAAGTGGCTCACCACGCCAAGCAACCACCGCGTGCATCACGCCATCAACAACATCTACCTAGACAAAAATTTTGGCGCCATGACCATGGTGTGGGACAGGCTGTTTGGCAGCTACCAAGAAGAGTTGGTCGAACACCCCTGCGTGTACGGCACAACCAAACCACTCAACAGCTGGAACCCTATTTGGGCAAATATGGCGGAGTTTTCCGCCATGGCAGCAGACAGTGCCAAAGCTCTAAAAAACCGCGCATTTGGCCAAGCCTTGTGGGTGTGGCTAGGCTCAACCAACTACCGTGTCAGTGCCACCTCCGGTGATGCGCTACCCGTGGCTGCCCAACAACCCATGCGCTTTGACCCGGCGTGGCGCGACAAAGGCAAGGCAGTTGCCATCGCGTGTTTTTTAATGGTGGCTGTGGTGAACACATTGGCACTGGATGGCAGCGCGCTCAAGCCGCTGTGGCAACAGTGGGCATGGTTGGCGCTGGTGACCTTGGGCTGCTGGGCTACATCGGCCAACTACTGCGCCACTCAATCCCCACCTCTGTCAGCAGGCGGTGCGACGCCCAAGTGCAGGTAAGCGGCCAAGGTGGCAATGCGACCACGCGGCGTGCGCTGCAAATAACCTTGTTGTATGAGGTAGGGCTCAATCACATCCTCAATGGTGTCGCGCTCCTCACCAATGCTGGCGGCAATGTTGTCCAGCCCCACGGGCCCACCGTCAAAGCGATGTATCACGGCCTCAAGCAGCTTGCGATCCATGACGTCAAAGCCTTGCGGGTCTACATCCAACATGACCAAGGCCTTGTTGGCAATGTCTAGCGTAATGTGGCCGTTGCCCTTGACTTGCGCATAGTCGCGCACACGGCGCAGCAAGCGGTTGGCGATTCGGGGGGTTCCACGCGAGCGGTTGGCAACTTCCACCCCGCCGTCTTCGTCCATAGGCACGCCAAGCAGTTTGGCGCTGCGCGTCACAATTTTGCCCAACTCTTGCGGCGTGTAAAACTCTAGGCGCGCCACAATGCCAAAACGGTCGCGCAGTGGGTTGGTCAACATGCCTGCGCGGGTGGTGGCACCCACCAAGGTAAAGGGCTGCAAATCGAGCTTGATAGAGCGCGCCGCAGGGCCTTCGCCAATCATGATGTCGATTTGATAATCCTCTAATGCCGGGTACAAAATCTCTTCGACCACAGGTGACAAGCGGTGTATTTCATCAATGAACAACACATCGTTGCGCTCTAGGTTGGTGAGCAACGCAGCCAAGTCTTTAGGCTTTTCAAGCACTGGGCCACTGGTTTGGCGCAGGTTAACGCCCAACTCGTTGGCAATAATGTGCGACAGCGTGGTTTTACCCAAGCCCGGCGGGCCAAACAGCAACACGTGGTCTAAGGCTTCTTCGCGCTGCTTAGCTGCGTCAATAAAGATGGCCAACTGCTCACGCGCTTTGGCCTGCCCCACATAGTCAGCCAACGTCTTTGGGCGCAGGGCGCGCTCCATCGCCTCCTCGGTGTTGGACACAGGCGCGGCTGACACCACGCGTTGAGGTGCTGGTGCAAAGTCATCGGTTTGAATGCTCATAGGTTGTATGCCGTCTCAGTTTATTTGGCCAAGGCCTTGAGTGCCATTTTGATACCGTCTGACACACCAATGTCGTTTGGCATGGCTTTCACCGCAGTGCCAGCGTCTTTGTCGCTGTAACCCAAGGCCAACAGCGCTTGCAGTATGTCGCCTTGGTTGTCGCTGGTAAAGCTAAAGCCAATGGACACACCATCACCCAGTTTGCCTTTGAGCTCTAGCATCAAGCGCTCTGCTGTTTTTTTGCCAATACCGGGCACCTTCACAATACGCGCCGTATCTTGGCTGGCCACGGTATTGATGAGGTCGGTCACGCTCATGCCCGACAACACGGCCAAGGCCATGCGCGGGCCAACACCAGAAATTTTGATGAGGTGCTTGAACGCGTGGCGTTCGGGCGCTGTGGCAAAGCCATACAGCAACTGTGCGTCCTCACGCACCACAAAGTGGGTCAGCAGGCTGATGGGCTGACCCACCTCACCTAAGTTGTAAAACGTGCTCATCGGCACGTCGACCTCATAGCCTACGCCGTTGCAATCTACCAACACTTGAGGTGGATTTTTTTCTAACAGGGTACCGCTTAATTTGCCTATCATTGGAGTTCCTTGTTTGGCCGCACTGTGCGGCAACTTGCATGCCTACCCTTGGATTATCCGTTTGATTCTCAAACACACCTTCTCGCCTCCTGATAACGACCGTATGGCTCACTTATGTGGGCCCATGGACAGCCATTTACGCACCATTGAGTCAGGCTTACACGTCAAAATTGCCCACCGATTTGAACAGTTCAAAGTAGACGGCACCACAGCCAGAGCCGAACAGGCCATGAATGTGCTGCAAGCCTTGTACGAGATGGCCAAGCGTCCCATACCGGCAGAGCAAGTGCAACTCATGCTGGCCGGTGACACCTCATTGCAAGGCACCAGCCACGACTTGAGCGTGCAAACCCGCCGAGGTGAGCTCAAGGCACGCACAGCCAACCAAGTGGGCTACCTCAACCAAATAGCCACCCATGACATCACCTTTGGCATTGGCCCCGCCGGCACTGGCAAAACCTACCTAGCGGTCGCTTGCGCGGTAGACGCTTTAGAACGCAGCGCTGTACAACGTATTGTGCTCACACGCCCGGCTGTTGAGGCCGGCGAGAAGCTGGGCTTTTTGCCCGGCGACTTGGGCCAAAAGGTTGACCCATACTTGCGCCCTTTGTACGACGCACTGAACGATCTCATGGGCTATGAGAAAGTTCAAAAAGCGTTTGAACGCCAACAAATTGAAATTGCACCCTTGGCTTTCATGCGCGGACGCACGCTCAACCATGCCTTTATTATTTTGGATGAGGGTCAAAACACCACACCAGAGCAAATGAAGATGTTTTTAACCCGCATTGGCTTTGGCTCAAAAGCTGTAGTGACCGGCGACGTCAGCCAGATCGACCTACCCAAAACACAGATGAGTGGCCTCGTTGATGCCGAGCGTATCTTGCGTCGTACCCCCGGCATTGCCATGACGCACCTCACCAGTGTCGATGTGGTGCGCCACCCACTGGTCGCCCGCATCGTGGACGCCTACGACGCACGCAACCAGCGTGGCGAAGAAGTCCCGCCCAACAAGCCTGCCACGCGCAAACGCAGCACCTCATGAAACTGCAAGCCTTAACGCTGTCGCTGCAATTTGGCAGCTTCGCCGATGCCACCACATTGGCCGCACACCGTGCCGTGCTGACACGTCATTTTGTGACCCGTTGCCTGCGCCATGCGCTAGGCGTTGACGGCGAACTGACGGTGCGCATTGTGGATGCCACAGAAGGACAGGCTTTAAACCGCGGCTACCGCCACAAGGACTACGCCACCAACGTGCTCACTTTTGACTACGCAACAGAACCAGTAGCCGTGGCCGACTTGGTGCTGTGCGCACCCGTCATTGCGCGTGAGGCTCAAGAACAAGGCAAAACCTTGCAAGCTCACTACGCCCACATGTTGGTGCACGGCTGCTTACACGCGCAAGGCTGGGACCACGAAACCAGCGAAGCCGACGCCACCGACATGGAAGCCTACGAAACAGACATCATGCAAGGCTTGGGTTTCGACAACCCTTACTAGTCTGCCTTTTTTAAGCAGCCTAGCCCTGCGCATGCGCTTGCGCTTGCGCTTGCATATGCTGTCATCGCCGGGCTCGTAAAGCGGGCACAACCCTCAAACGGGCTTGTCTAATGTATATCCAAAGGGATGGTAATGGGTCCGCTGTTGACCAAATGCACCTGCATTTCCGTGGCAAAACGGCCCATGGCCACGTCTGGATGCACCAGCTTGGCTTGACCTACCAAGTAGTCAAACAATGCGCGGGCTTGGGCTGACGGTGCGCTGCCTACAAAGCTGGGGCGATTGCCTTTGTGTGTGTCTGCAGACAGTGTGAATTGGCTCACCAACAGCAAACCACCTGCTGTGCCATGGCCGTCGACATTGGCTAAGTCGTGGTCTAGCTTCCCCTCGGAGTTGTTAAACACCCGCAACTTGAGTAATTTTTGGAGCAACCTATCAGCGGTGGCCGTTGTATCCGCAGGCATGGCGCATACGAGCACCAGCAGACCTGGACCAATGCGCCCGACAACGCTGCCACCCACCTCTACACGCGCTTCAGACACGCGCTGTATGACTGTTTTCATAAGGTGTTTTTCATTTGGAAGCGGTCACGCACCAGCTTTTATAAGCTGCGCTATCAGCCTATTGCTCGGGTACCACATCGCTGATGTGCGCATGCGTTTCGACGTTGGTGGGCAGCAACTGAATGGTGGCCAACAAGCCAGGCACGGCGTGCACCAGTGCGCGCTCGACGTCACCTCGCAGCGCAGCAGCACGTCCCAATGTCCAGTCAGCAGACATGTGCATGTGCATGTCGACAAAGCAGCAAGCGCCAGCGCGGCGAGTGATCACGTGGTCAAACCGAATAATCTCGGCACCATTGCTGCTATGCGAAAAGCCAGCCAATATGGCGTCAATTTGAGCTTGCACGTCTGGCTCAACCGCCTCGTCCATCAGCGCTTGTGATGACTTCCACACCAGCTTGGCACCTTCACGCAAAATGTTCAAAGCCACACCGATGGCCACTGCGGCGTCAAGCCACAGCCAGTCTGTTAATACAGCCAACACCAAACCCACCACCACGCCAGCGGAGGTCCACACATCGGTCAGCAAATGCTTGGCGTCCCCTTCTAAAGCAGCTGAGCGGTAGCGCTTGGCAGACTGGAACATGAAGTAAGCCAGCACGCCGTTGAGCACCGAGCTCAGTATTGACAAAGAAATACCAATGTCCAATTGCACCAAGGGCTGCGGGTTGAACCAACGGTGGGTGGCTGAAATAATGATGCCTAAAGCTGCACCCACAATCAAAATGCCTTCGAAGCCAGCCGAAAAGTACTCTGCTTTGTGGTGCCCGTAGGGGTGGCCATCATCTGCAGGCCTGGCAGCCACGGTGACCATTTGCAAAGCAAACATGGCGCTGGCCAAGTTCACAAATGACTCCATGGCGTCAGACAACAAGGCCACTGAATCGGTCAACCACCACGCCAAGGTTTTAAGCGCAATGGTGGCCAGCGCCACCAGCACCGACAGCTTGAGCAGGTTTTTAGGGGTCTTCCAGTTGACGCGATCGCTGCTCATGAGTGATTTCAAGCCGTCAAACTAACACGCGCAAACTTGCGCTTGCCCACTTGAACCACATAGATGCCTGGTTCAAGTTTTAAGCTTTTATCGCTGATGACGCAGGCGTCCACGCGCACACCACCGCCTTCAATTAAACGCCCACCCTCTGACGATGACGTCGCCAAACCAGACGCCTTGAGCAACGCACCAATGCCCATGGGCGCACCGCTGAGCGTGACTTCAGGAATCTCGGCAGGCACGCCGCCCTTGCTGCGGTTGGTGAAGTCTTGCTCAGCCTTCTCTGCCGCATCTGCGCTGTGAAAACGCGTGGTGATCTCTTTGGCCAACATGACCTTGGCCGCCTTGGGGTTGAGGCCAGCCATGACTTGTGCGCGTAAGGCGGCAATTTCGGCCTCAGATTTGAAACTGAGCAACACATACCAACGCCACATGAGATCATCGCTAATGGACAGCACTTTGGCAAACATGTTGTTGGCGTCTTCAGCAATGCCAATGTAGTTGTTTTTACTCTTGGACATTTTGTCAACGCCGTCCAAGCCTTCCAACAGCGGCATGGTGAGAATGCACTGCGGCTCTTGGCCGTACTCTTGCTGCAAGTGTCGACCCATCAGCAAGTTGAATTTTTGATCGGTGCCACCCAATTCCAAGTCGGCTTTGAGTGCCACGCTGTCATAGCCTTGCATCAACGGGTACAAAAACTCATGCACGCTGATACTTTGGCCGCTTGTAAAACGCTTGTGAAAATCGTCGCGCTCCATCATGCGTGCCACGTTGTATTTGGCAGCCAACTCGATCATGCCCCGCGCACCAAGGGGTTCGCTCCATTCGCTGTTGTAGCGAATTTCGGTTTTTGACTCGTCCAACACCATAGCCGCTTGGCTGTAATAGGTCTGGGCATTGACCATGATTTGTTCCTTGGTCAGCGGTGGGCGTGTGCTGTTTCTGCCTGAAGGATCACCAATAAGGCTGGTGAAATCACCAATTAAAAAAATGACTTGATGCCCCAAGTCTTGCAACTGGCGCATTTTATTGAGCACCACCGTGTGGCCAATGTGAATGTCGGGGGCGGTGGGATCCAAGCCCAACTTGATGCGCAGTGGACACCCGCTGGCGTATGACTTGTTGAGCTTGGTCACCCACTCATCGCGTGGCAGCAATTCGTCGCATCCTCTTAAGCTGACGGCTAGCGCGTTGGCCACCTCATCGTTGGTGGGTTGAATAAGCTGATTCGGCGTTTTTACTGCACCGTCGGCTTTGGATTGTATTTTTTTCATAGGTGACTACTTGCCGCAAACCAAGGACTTACATATAATCCTTGAAGCTTATGATAAGGTTAACTAGTTGTACGTGGTTGCTAATAATGCGCTGTGTACAACCCGATGCCAACTGCCGTTTGTAGTTACAAACCCAGGCCGGCTTTGGACACCAATTGTAGTAGGCATGGCCGCCACTTTCCGGCCATGCGTCAGCGCTCAAGGCTTTGAGCCACACCATTTATTTATAAACGCATCCCCTGAGGGCATGCGTTGTTGGGAGTTTTTTTTGTTTAATGCGCACAACCGCTTTAGAAGTTCCGCACAGTCTTCGCATGCAATCGCCGCACCCACACCCCTGTCAACAACATGGCAGCGCCGAATATTTTTGGCTGGGCTCAGTCTGTTTGGCTTAGGCGTTACCTCATTTGGCGTGGGCAGTGTGCTGGACAAACCGTCGCACAACATACACCCGGCCAGTATGAGCAGCGTAGACCCATCAGCCATGGTGGGCGATACGTTGAACCTGCCTTTTGACATCAATTTGAATGCATTTCTGGGTGGCAATGATGTCCACGTGTTGCTGTACGCCCATGACTGGATTCGCAGAGGCGACACCAGCGTTAGTCTGCTCAAACGCATGGGGGTGCAAGACGACGAACTGGCCGCTTGGATGCGCAACAACGAGGGCGCACGTGCTGTTATGGCCAACCCCAACAGCAAACGTGTGAACGTGGCTTACACGCTCGAGGGGGGCGTACAGCAACTGGTGTTGCGCTGGATGCCAGATAGTGACCTCGATAGCTTCACACGCTTAACCATTTCTCGCAGCGACACCGGCGTTTTTACCAGCCAGTCAGAGCAACTTGATCTGCAGCGCAGTCAACGCATTATCAGTGGGCTAATTGAATCTTCTTTGTTTGCCGCCACCGATGCTGCCGATATTCCTGACAGCATTGCCATGGCTGTTGCAGAAGTCTTTGCCAACGACATTGACTTCAACCGCGACTTGCGCAAGGGGGACACCTTTAATTTGGTGTATGAGCAGCTGGAAGCCGACGGTGAGCCTTTTAAAACAGGTCGCTTGCTGGCGACACAGTTCATCAACAACGGCCGTGAGCTCAATGCCATTTGGTTTGCTAACGGCACGACAAAAGGCGAGTACTTTGATTTAGACGGCAACAGCACAAGGCGTTTTTACTTGGCCTCTCCTATGGAGTTTTCGCGAGTCACCAGTAACTTTGCCATGCGGTTCCACCCTATCCAAAAAAGGTGGAAGCGTCACTTGGGCGTAGACTACGGCGCGCCTACTGGCACTTTGGTGAGGACTGTGGGTGATGGCCGCGTGTCCTTTGCTGGCGTTAAGGGCGGCTACGGCAATGTGGTCGAGATTCAACATGACAGCAAAAATACCACCTTGTATGCGCACTTGAGTCGTATTTTGGTTCGCAAAGGCCAGCACATAGAGCGAGGCGACAACATTGGCAAAGTGGGCAGTACCGGCTGGTCTACTGGTCCACACCTGCACTTTGAGCACCGCGTGGCAGGTGTGCACAAAAACCCGGCTTTGCTGGCGCGCAACAGCCGAGCCATGACCATTGACAAGTCGCGCAAACAAGCCTTTTTGGCGATCGCCAAAGACATGTCCACGCAACTGGAGGCAGCCAGTTGGATGACGGCTCAGGCAGACACCAACTAGACCCTGTCTACTAGGTGGCTGCTTTATTTGGCGACTGACCTGTGGCATGCAGCACAATAGCCGACATACTCTTTAGCTTCAACACGCCATGCATGCCATACCTCCAACGCTGTTTATAGGCCTGATGTCTGGCACCAGCCTAGATGGTGTAGATGGCGTTTTATGCCGTATCGGCGACGATGGACAGCCCGCTGTTGTCGCTCACGCCCACGAGCCATTCAGTGCTGCCGTAAGAGCTGCGGCCTTACAACTCAATACACCAGGTCATAACGAGCTGCACCTCAGCGCACAAGTGGGCATTGCACTGGCACATGACAGCGCACAGGTTTGCGCCACCTTGCTGCACCGCTCTGGTTTGAATGCACAACAGGTGTGTGCCGTTGCCAGTCATGGTCAGACCGTTAGACATGCCCCTCAAGCAAGAGTCACCTTAGATAGCGCGCCAAGTGTGGGCTATTCGGTTCAAGTGAACAACCCTGCATTGCTGGCTGAACTCACAGGCATAGATGTAATTGCCGATTTTCGAAGCCGCGACATTGCCGCGGGTGGTCAGGGCGCTCCGCTGGTCCCAGCTTTTCACCAGCATGTGTTTGGCTCGACCGACCCCGAGACGTGTGTGGCGGTGCTCAATGTGGGCGGCATGGCCAACGTGAGCCTGTGTTCAAACCATACCGTGTCTGGCTGCGATACGGGCCCAGGTAACGTGCTGCTTGACATCTGGGCACAACGCCACATTGGACGTGACTTTGACCAATATGGCGCATGGGGCGCAACCGGCACAGTCAACTTAGCGTTGCTTGCTTCGTTGCTGCGCGCACCTTTTTTCAACACCAACCAGGCCACGGCGCCTACCAGCACAGGGCGAGATTTGTTCAACGCGTCTTGGCTACAACTAGCGCTTGTTGGCTTCGAGCAGCTTGCTCCTGAGGATGTTCAAGCCACACTGGCCGCACTTACAGCACAAAGCGCAGCACACCAGATGTCGCACTTAGCTGTTAACAGCGCATGGCCAGACACAGTATTGGTCTGCGGCGGAGGCGCTTACAACCGACACCTGATGGCGCAGCTCCAAAGCACCATGCCACAATCTACAGTTCGTCGCACTGACGAAGCTGGCATGCCAGCTATGCAAGTAGAGGCCTGCGCTTTTGCTTGGTTGGCGTGGTGTTTTGTACATAGGCGCACAGCCAATGTCGTTGCTGCAACAGGTGCTCGCGGCCCACGCGTGCTAGGCGCTTTGTATCCACACTGATATTTTTTTGCCTGTGTTTACGCTGATGCCTATTGACACAGCCATTTTCAACTTATGTGTGTGCTGTCTCTTAACGATGAGGCACTTTAAGACGTAAAAAAACCCAGCCAGGCTGGGTTTTTTATAAAGTCACTTCGCGTGGTCGTTTAAGCGCTGAAGCTAGAGCCGCAGCCGCATGTCGACGTCGCATTTGGATTTTTGATGACGAACTGTGCACCCTGTAAATCTTCTTTGTAGTCGATCTCAGAACCGGTGAGGTATTGGTAGCTCATGGCGTCAATTAGCAATGACACGCCATTTTTAGTCATTGTGGTGTCGTCTTCGTTTGTGATCTCATCAAAAGTGAAACCGTACTGGAAACCGGAACAACCACCACCTTGCACGAACACGCGTAATTTCAAATCTGGATTGCCTTCTTCTGCTATCAGATCTGCGACTTTTGCAGCCGCACTATCTGTAAAGACAAGGGCAACTGGCATTTCCATTTCTGGAACAAGTTCTGCTACTGCGGTCATATAAATTCTCTCGATATATTTGTGTTGGCTCACCACACACAAAAGTAAGTAACTAAATGAAATGGTACACCAATACCACTGGTGGTGCGGCGTTAAGCTTGCTTGGCCGCCAGTTTAAGAGGGGCTTTTTCATCGGACATCGCCACTGTAGGGCACAGCTGCCCGGTAACCAAAGCGCCCAAATGCAACTCTATAGACTTGTACAGCACATTGCCTTCAACGCGTGCCTTTGGCTGTAACTCAATGATTTGCTTGGCTTCGACTGGTCCCAGCACGGTACCGTTCACGATCACGTGATCGGCAGACACCGAGCCCTCGATGCGAGCGTTCTCACTGACGACCAGGACGCTGGGCTTGCCTTCACGACCTTTGACGTCGCCAGTGACAACACCATCAATGCGCAAGCCGTCCTCAAAGGAAATATTGCCACCAATGGTGGTTCCCGACGCAATCAAACTTTTAATTAACGGCATTTTCTTTTTACCCAACATAGTCGCTTTTCTTTCTTCTAAGTATGGCTAGACGTGACGCTTGTTGTCAAACACAGCGGTCTTAAAAATCAAATGTCTGTACAGACTTCACTGTGCCATTTTGCACAAGCTTGACTGTCAGTGTTTTTATCAACACGTCACTGGGTACATCAAAGACGCCAGTGGTTCTAACATATTGCATGAGGCTGATGTTGCGCGGACTGCCTTGCGGCGTCATGCTGAAGGGCTTACCGCCCAACGAACCTGCCACTAAGAGCTCAATCGTACCTTTAAAAGCGGTTGGGTTTTTGGCTGCTTGAATGACCAGTACCTGCCAACGCACTTGGGTAGGCATGAGCATTTCTGCTTGGACCGAACGTATGCGTGCGCTGGCTACCCCGCTGCTGGCAGGTATGAGTTGCTCAAAGAATCCAAGATCGTCCCGCAAACCTTGGTTATCGGCTTCTAACCGGCGAATTTGCTCGACCAACTCACTTTGAGCTGTTTGCTCTGCAATCATCTGGCTTTGGGAGGTATTGACCAGTGACTGTGCCTTTTCTAACAAGCCACTGATTCGCAAATTCTCATACTTGAGCATGCGAACTTCTTCGCGTGAGCCCGAGTCAACACCAGCAATGTGCTTGCCTTGTTCAAAGGCCCACAAGGCCAATGCAGCTGAAAAGCCCAATACAAGCGCACCCAGCAACCAACTCAATGGCCAGGGCAGAGCGCTTCTCACAGCCATGCGCGGTGCACTTACCGTTAAGCGACGTATCAGCAAACGTAATCTCATGGGCGGCTAGGCTAACTAAGTTTAACTAAAAATGTTTACTTTAAAGCGACAAAGCCGCCGAAGACTTGTCTTGCGGCGGCTTGTATGAACAACAATACGTGATTAACGCTTGCTGAACTGCTTACGTCGACGCGCTGAACGGAAGCCGACTTTCTTACGCTCAACTTCACGGGCATCACGGGTCACGTAACCTGCCGCAGACAATTCTGGCTTCAAGTTTATGTCGTAATCCATCAAAGCACGTGTAATGCCGTGACGAACCGCGCCAGCTTGGCCAGATTCTCCGCCGCCATGGACGTTGACCAAGATGTCGAAGGTTTCGACATTTGCAGTCAACACCAAGGGTTGCTTGGCAATCATGATGGAGGTTTGACGACCGAAATAACTCTCGATATCTTTACCGTTCACCGTGACTTTGCCTGAGCCTTTTTTGATAAACACGCGCGCCACGCTTGATTTGCGGCGGCCCGTGCCATTGTTCCAATCACCAATCATTTCGGCTCCTTAGATTTCCAACACTTTGGGTTGCTGGGCAGTATGTGGGTGCTCTGCACCACCATACACTTTGAGCTTCTTGACCATGGCATAACCAAGTGGGCCTTTGGGCAGCATGCCCTTGACCGCTTTTTCCAGCGCTCGGCCTGGATGTTTGGCTTGCATGTCACGGAAGTTGGTGCCATAAATGCCACCTGGAAAACCAGAGTGACGGTAATACACCTTGTCAATGGCTTTGTTGCCAGTGACTCGTAATTTTGCTGCATTGATGACAACGATGAAGTCACCGGTGTCAATGTGAGGCGTATAAATGGCTTTGTGTTTGCCGCGTAGACGGAGAGCAACTTCGCTGGCTACTCGTCCGAGCACCTTATCGGTGGCGTCAACCACAAACCACTCATGGACCACCTCAGCGGGTTTAGCGCTGAAAGTTTTCATTTGAGATATCTCTTGAGTTGGTTTGGCGGACCCTACTCCACGGTCGGCGTTTCTCTTATGGAAACCTCTTAGGTGGTAGGTTGCACGCTTGGTTTCTAAACTTTTACAAGATGTCAAAACCAGTTGTACGTACTTGGCCGCGGGGTCACTGAATCGCTGCCAAGCCCATTATTATACGAATAATATTGGTCAGCGCCATACATTTTCCACCAGTGCGGGTACGATACCCCTATATGTTCAGTTACAGACACGCTTTTCACGCTGGCAACCATGCCGACGTACTCAAACACGCCACGCTGGTCGCTGTATTACAACACCTCACACTTAAAGAAGGTGCCTTGTCTGTTGTGGATACGCACGCAGGCGCTGGTTTGTACAAGTTAGACAGCAACAGCGCCACAACCAGCGCTGAGGCCGAGTTTGGGATCAAGGCCTTATTGGCGCACATCAGCAAACACGGCAAGGCCAGTGCGCCCGCCCTGCTGTCCGCATATGTGGGTATGCTGCGTCAATTCAATGGCGGCAAAGACATCAAAATGTACCCGGGCTCGCCCATCATTGCTGCGGAGTTGTTGCGTACGCAAGACCGTGTGATGGCGTTTGAAGTTCACCCCACTGACCACCGCTTGCTGCGCACCACGTTGGAACAAGCCACCTCACGTGCCAAACTGCTGATGGACAGGAAAGACGGCTTTGAGGGCATACGCTCGCTGCTGCCACCTGTATCGAGGCGCGGACTTGTGGTGTGCGATCCCAGTTACGAGCTCAAAACAGACTACGCCGAAGTGCTCAATATGACGGTAGAAGCTTTAAGGCGCTTTGCCACTGGCTCTATGTTGATTTGGTATCCCTTGGTTGGTCGCCCCGAAGCGCATGACTTGCCTCGCAAACTTAAAAATGCGGTCGCAAAAGCTGGTAAAAGCTGGCTGCATGCCACGCTGCAAGTGCGTGCCGGCGCCGCGGGTCAAGGCACTGGCGGAGGCTTAGGCGCCAGCGGCGTGTTTGTGGTGAACCCACCGCACACGCTCAAAGCCCAGATGCAAGAAGCGCTGCCTTATTTGGTTGAAGCGCTGGGTCAAGACACGCACGCGGCTTTTAAACTAGAGTCGCACGGCAACTAGGCACAGGTCTGGTGTCAGATCCAGGCTGAGGTCAACACATGCCAACCAACACTGTTGCAAGCGCTGTGGCGCCATCGGTGTAAATACCAATTTAATTAACCGACCGGTCGGTCGGTTAATGGGGTATACTTCAAAATTAGTTGCAGCTATAGGGCTGCTGGCACAGGCGCATTTCCGCCTGAGTCGTAATTTTGGAGCGTTGCACATGTACACCCAATCACTTGACCAGTCACCCGTTAACACCAACGAATCTGTCAGCGGCGCGGCTGTAGATATTCACCAAGATGCACACAAACAAGCGGCTTTCGACCGCATCATAGACGCAGACGGCAAGATAGAAGCGCAGGACTGGATGCCTGTCGCGTACCGTAAAACCTTGGTGCGCCAGATTTCACAACACGCACACTCTGAAATAGTTGGCATGCTGCCCGAAGGCAACTGGATCAGCCGTGCACCGTCCCTGAAACGCAAATCCATTCTGATGGCCAAAGTACAAGATGAAGCAGGCCACGGTCTGTACCTGTACAGTGCCGCAGAAACACTAGGCACCAGCCGCGATGACATGCTGGACGCGTTACACACAGGGCGCGCCAAATACTCCAGCATCTTCAACTACCCCACGCTGTCGTGGGCGGATGTAGGTATGGTCGGCTGGTTGGTTGACGGCGCGGCCATCATGAACCAAGTTCCGCTGTGTCGCTGTACGTATGGCCCGTATGCACGCGCCATGATTCGGGTCTGCAAGGAAGAGTCGTTTCACCAACGCCAAGGCTATGACGCCTTGTTGACCATGATGCAAGGCTCGCAAGCTCAACGCGATATGGTGCAAGAGTCTCTCAACCGCTGGTGGTGGCCAGTCCTAATGATGTTTGGCCCGCCAGACTCTGACAGTCCGAATAGCGCCCAAGGCATGCGCTGGGGCATCAAACGGATATCCAATGACGACTTGCGACAAAAATTTATTGATGCAACGGTGGCGCAAGCCGAAACGCTGGGTGTGCAGCTGCCAGACCCTGACCTAAAGTGGAATGAAACACGCCAGCACTACGACTTTGGCCCTATCAACTGGGCAGAGTTTCACGATGTGTTGGCTGGCAAAGGTCCTTGCAACGTCGAGCGCTTGGCAACGCGCGTCAAAGCCCATCAAGACGGTCAGTGGGTGCGCGAGGCCGCAACAGCCTACGCCGCAAAAAAAGCGTCTCGCCAGCAACGCTTGGCCGCCTAGTTTGTACTAGCCTTTTTTGAATACACGAGGTATTGATATGAGCGATAACAACAACCACGCTGGCCAACTTGTGTTGTGGGAAGTCTTTATCAGGCCCAGTATGGGCCTAGAGCACAAACACGTTGGCAGCGTTCATGCAGCCGATGCCAGCCACGCCTTGCAGGTTGCACGAGACGTGTACACCCGCCGCATGGAGGGCGTGTCTATTTGGGTGGTGCCCTCCAACCACATCACGGCAAGCGCACCGCAGGACAAGGCCGAGATGTTTGAACCTGCACAAGACAAAATTTACCGCCACCCCACGTTCTACAAGCTACCCGAGTCGGTAGACCATATGTAATGAGCAAGCTTGCAATGCCACATGCCACCGTCATCAGTGCACGCGAATTACAAACCATGCCAGCACCTGCCCGCTACATGCTGCACTTGGGAGACAACGCCTTAATCCTCGCGCAACGTTTGGGGGAGTGGGGCGGGCACGGTCCTATTTTGGAAGAAGACATCAGCCTGACAAACACCGCACTTGACCTGCTCGGGCAAGCTCGCTTGTTGTACACACGCGTTGGCGAGTTACATGCCAAAGATTTAAACGAAGACGACTACGCTTACTGGCGTGATGAGTTTGCTTTTTTCAACTGGACGCTGTGCGAACTGCCAAACGCACCCCTGGCTGCAGGCACAGTCGCGCAAGACCGCGACTACGCCACAACTGTTGTGAGAAACGCGCTGTACAGCGCGCTCATGCTGCACATGTGGCAAGCCTTACAACACAGCGTTGACCCACAACTTGCTGGCATTGCTGCCAAATCTGTCAAAGAAACACGCTACCACTGGCAGCACGCACGCATGTGGCTGGTCCGTCTTGGTGACGGCACTGACCAGTCACACGCCAAAGCTCAAAACGCACTGGTGCAGATGCTGCCCTACATGCAAGAGTGTTTCAACGACAATGCCTTGGATCAAGAATGCGCACACAACGGTGTGAGTGTGCTGCCCAGCTCTGTCAAGGCGTCTTGGCTCGCTGATATGCACAGCGCGGTCACTGAAGCAACATTAACATGGCCCAGCATGGACGGCTTTGTTTCGCGTGGCAAGCTAGGCCAGCACTCAGAGCATATGGGCTTTTTGCTGGCAGACATGCAATCCGTCACACGCGCACACCCTGGCGCCAGGTGGTGAATATGGCGCTTAATGTCGCTTTGAGCCGTGAGTTAGACGCTTTCGGCATTGCCGATCCGCGGCCTCAACAACGTCATCAGGTAGCAACCAACACAGCTGTTGGCGAAACGCGTATTGCGGCGGCACATGCGGCACTTGAATGCGTGATGGACCCTGAAATACCAGTCATCAACCTGCGTGAGTTGGGTGTGCTGCGCAATGTTGTGTTGGCTGGCAGTACCTTACACATCACTATCACACCCACCTATGCTGGGTGCCCTGCCATGGGACAAATGCGTGAAGACATTGAGGTGGCACTGCACAACGCAGGCTTGTCACCATTTAAAGTGGTTTCTGTTTTATCGCCCGCGTGGACTACAGACTGGATGAGTGCAGACACACACGACAAGCTGCGCCGCTACGGTATCGCCCCACCGGCGCACCTCAGCGACAGCACGCATGAGCAGCCCATACGTTGGCACACCAAACCACAAACTACACCGCCCTGCCCCCAGTGCGCCAGCCCGCTGACAGAGTTGGTTGCTCAGTCAGGTTCGACCGCTTGTAAAGCCCTGTGGCGCTGCACGCAATGCCGCGAACCATTTGATTACTTCAAGCCTTACTGAGTTTCTTGTAAGGCATTAACCCGACCCACAGACACCGCCAGCTAAGCACCGCCATGACCACTGCCAGCACACCCCAATTCCACAAACTGCGCGTTGCGCACATAGAGCCACAAACAGCCTTCGGTATGGCCGTGTCGTTGGACGTACCACCAGAGTTGAGAGCCGCTTACCGCTTTGTGGCTGGACAGTTTGTAACGTTGCGCTTTGCCTTGAACGGCCAAGATGTGCGCCGCGCCTACTCCATATGCCAAAGTACACCAGACTTTGAACGCAGCGGTTTGTTGCGGGTGGGCATTAAGCGGGTCATTGGCGGCCTTGTCTCCAACCATGTCAACGACACAGTGCGCGTTGGTCATGTCATGGACGTGATGACACCCGACGGACGCTTTCACACACCGCTAGAAACAGGTAACAGCAACCATTACTTGGGCATTGCGGGTGGCTCTGGCATCACACCAGTGTTATCGCTGGTGGCCACCACCTTGGCACTTGAGCCCAATAGCCGGTTTACTTTGTTATACGGCAACCGCAGCACCAACCAAACCATGTTTGCAGAAGAGCTGCAAAACATCAAAGACAGTCACATGGCCCGTTTTAGCTTAATCAATGTCATGTCTGATGAAGACCAAGGCACAGACATACTCAATGGGCTGCTTGACCGAGCCAAAATCAGTGATTTGTTGTCGCGCTTGGTTGATGTCGACACCATCAACGACGTATTTGTATGTGGTCCTGGACCCATGATGGATGGGGCAGAAGCAGCGCTGCTAGACGCTGGGGTAGACCCGGCACACGTTCACATTGAACGGTTCGGAAGCTTTACGCCGGCTGCCGTCCTACCCGACGTGACGGATGACACGCCTGCCGCCTCGTTGACCTTTGTGATTGATGGCAAACAGCGCCATACCCGCGTGGCCTACGCCACAGACGACCAACAAACCAATGACACTGTTTTAGAAGCTGGTCTAAGAACGGGGGTAGTTCTGCCCTTCTCGTGCAAAGCCGGCAACTGTTGCACTTGCCGTGCCAGGGTATTAAGCGGCGAAGTCAGAATGATCAAGAACTTTGCCCTCAATGCACAAGAGGTAGCCGACGGCTTTGTACTCACTTGTCAGTGCGTCCCTGTTAGCAACCACATCACCATCAGTTTTGACGAGCGCTGACGGCCACTAGACAGTGACCGTCAAACGGCTGGTCGCAGGCACACCCTTATAACGCGACGCTCAACGCTTGTTCCAAGTCAACAATCAAGTCATCGATGTGCTCGATACCAATCGACAAACGCACCATGTCACGAGACACGCCGGCTGTTTTGAGCTCAGCGTCGTTCAACTGTCGGTGCGTTGTGCTGGCCGGATGGCACGCCAATGACTTGGCATCGCCAATGTTAACCAACCGGGTGAACAGTTGCAGGGCGTCTTGAAAGGCCGTACCGGCAGCCAGCGGGTCGGCTGATTGAAGACCGAAGCTGATAATCCCAGATGCACGTCCACCCATTTGGCGCTTGACCAATTCATAGTCTGGGTGGTCAGTGAGGCCTGCGTAGTTCACCCATGCCACTTTGGGGTGTGACTTGAGATGCTGTGCCACCTTGACGGCGTTATCGCAAATGCGATCCATGCGCAAGGCCAATGTTTCAATACCCTGCAAAATTTGAAAAGCGCTCATTGGGCTCAATGCGGCGCCTGTGTTGCGCAGTGGTACCACGCGTGCACGGCCAATGAAAGCAGCTGGGCCGAGCGCTTCGGTATACACCACGCCGTGGTAACTCACGTCTGGCTCGTTCAATCGCTTGAAGCGTGTTTTGTGCTCTGCCCAAGGGAATTTACCTGAGTCAACAATAATGCCGCCTATGGTGGTGCCATGGCCACCCAAATACTTGGTCAGTGAATGCACCACAATGTCAGCACCATGTTCAAAAGGACGGCACACCGCAGGACTTGGGACGGTGTTGTCAACGATGAGAGGGACGCCGTGCTTGTGGGCAATATCAGCCAGAGCTTGAATGTTGGTGACATTGCCCAAAGGATTGCCAACAGACTCGCAATAAACAGCCTTGGTGCGCTCGTCAATCAAGGCTTCAAACGTTTCTGGCTTGCTGGCATCGGCGAAACGGGTTTGTATGCCCATTTGCGGCAAGGTGTGCGCCAATAAATTGTAGGTGCCGCCGTATAACTGGGAGGACGACACAATGTTGTCGCCTGACTCAGCAATGGTTTGAATGGCATAGGTGATAGCGGACATGCCGGACGCGACGGCCAATGCACCAATACCGCCTTCAAGTGCAGCCACGCGGGCTTCCAACACAGCGTTGGTCGGGTTCATGATCCGCGAGTAAATGTTACCCGGGACTTTCAAGTCGAACAAATCAGCGCCATGCTGGGTGTTGTCAAAAGCGAACGCAACGGTTTGGTAAATAGGCACCGCTACCGCTTTGGTAGTGGGGTCTGGTGAAAAGCCAGCGTGTACGGCCAATGTTTCTAATTTCATGCAATATCCAGTGTCATGTGATGATCAGTGAAGGAGTTCGGATTGTGTCAGACCCGTACAAAAAACCTAACCATTTTTTAGTTGGTTACTAATAACTAAACGTATATAAAGCGTTGCCTGTCTGTCACAACACCGGCAGGCAACATGTAGGCTATAAACCCACCTCGTCGCAAATCGCCAGTACGGGCGCACTCTTGTTCATGGTGTAGAAGTGCATACCCGGTACGCCACCATTTTTAAGTTGGTCAACCATGTCAACAATGACGTCATGACCAAAGGCTTTGATAGAGGCAGCATCGTCTCCAAAACCTTGCAAGCGCAAGCGAATCCAGCGCGGTATTTCAGCACCACACATGTCGGAAAAGCGCATCAACTGTGCGCTGTTGGTGATGGGCATAATGCCAGGCACCACTGGCACATCAATGCCCATTTTGTAAACGTCGTCGACAAAACGGAAATACGCATCGGTATTGAAAAAGTACTGCGTGATGGCCGAGTGGGCACCCGCGTTGACCTTGTCTACAAAAGCTTGTAAATCAGCTTGGGCATTGCGCGCTTGGGGATGTACTTCTGGATAAGCGGCCACTTCGATATGAAAATCCTCCCCAAATTCCGCACGTATAAATGTGACCAAATCAATGGCGTAGTGAAACTCACCGCCAGCACCATAGCCACTTGGCAAATCGCCGCGCAGCGCTACAAGGCGTTTCACACCCATGGTTTTAAGCGTTACCAACTGGTCACGCACAGATGCTTTGGTGGCACCAACGCACGAAAAGTGCGAGGCAGCACAGACGCCTTCATCCAGAATTTCTTGCGTCATTGAAAACGTACCAACCTGCGTTGAGCCGCCTGCGCCAAATGTTACCGAACAAAACTCAGGCTTTTTGGCGTACAAGGCTTTGCGCACATCGCGCTGATTGGCCGCCCCCTCAGGTGTTTTAGTGGGGAAAAATTCAAAACTAATAGGTAGCACAGCAATGAGGCTTATAGCCTGTTATCTCTAAGACATCGAACACGTGCAGCTTATGCAGCTTTGCGTGCCCACATGAAAAATTCTCGGTTGCCATCACCACCTGTGATGGTGCTTTCGAAAAAATCCAACCACTCAAGACCTTGTTCGGCAGCGCCAGCTTTGAGCTGTTGCTCCACCAACGCGTAGCTGCGAGCGTGCTTGACCAATCCACCTTTGCCAATATCTGCAGGCTGCAGTTCAAACTGCGGCTTGACCAACATCAGCACGGCCGCGCCTGGTTTGAGCAGGGGCAACATGCCTGGCCAGACTTTGACTTGCGAAATAAACGACACGTCACCCACCAGCGCATCAAAACCGTCAACAGGCTTGTCATGCCAAGCGGTGTTGTGGTGCGCTTGCATGGCAGCCAAGAGCACATCAGGCTGGTGGTCGCGCGCATTAAAGCCCTCAACGCCCACCACGTGATCGTGCGTTTTGAAGCGTGGGTGCAACTGCTCGCGCCCCACGTCAATACCCAACACGCCTGCTGCACATTGCTGCAACAAACAATCAGTAAAACCACCTGTACCTTGACCGACATCGATGCACCACTGGCCAGCAGGACACCACTGGGTATGCGCCAAGGCGCCTGCAAGCTTTCGTCCGCCACGTGATACGTACTGAGCTGCCTGGCTGTCTGACGACTCAATTTGACAATCGTCAGGCACCACCTCTCCCGCTTTGCGCGGTGTACGCCAATCACCGTCGCTGTCAGCAGCGCGCCAACGCAACGACTGCTCGTCTATCAGGCGGCTGGCGGCAGAGCGCGAGGGCGCAAGCCCCCGAACCACAGCTAGTTGGTCAATGCGCACAGTTGGTTCCTATCTGCTTAGTAGCGGTAGGTATCTGACTTGTAAGGGCCAGACTGAGACACGCCAATGTAGCTGGCTTGCACGGGTGAGAGCTCGGTGAGCATGGCGCCCACTTTCTCCAAATGCAAACGAGCAACTTTCTCGTCCAAATGCTTAGGCAGCACATAAACCTTACCGGTTTCGTAGAAGTCGGGGCGTGTGAAGATTTCGATTTGCGCCAAGACTTGGTTGGCAAATGAGGTGCTCATGACAAAGCTTGGGTGACCAGTGCCACAGCCCAAGTTCACCAAGCGGCCTTTGGCCAACATGATGATGCGCTTGCCATCAGGGAAGACAACGTGGTCAACCTGGGGCTTGATTTCCTCCCATGTGCAGCCGTCCAAGCCAACGATGTCGATCTCGTTGTCGAAATGGCCAATGTTACAAACAATGGCTTGGTCTTTCATCACGTCCATGTGGGCGCGGGTGATGATGTCTTTGTTGCCTGTTGCGGTTACAAAGATATCAGCCTTGTCGGCGGCGTATTCCATGGTCACCACGCGATAACCCTCCATGGCGGCTTGCAATGCACAGATGGGGTCCACTTCTGTCACCCACACTTGTGCACTCAGAGCGCGCAGTGCTTGTGCACTGCCCTTGCCCACGTCGCCATAGCCAGCCACAACGGCAACCTTGCCGGCGATCATGACATCGGTAGCACGCTTGATGCCGTCGACCAATGACTCGCGGCAACCGTACAAATTGTCAAACTTGCTCTTGGTTACACAATCGTTCACGTTGATGGCGCGCAGCTCCAAGGAGCCGGCAACACTCATCTCGTTCAGGCGCAATACGCCTGTAGTGGTTTCTTCAGTCACACCAATGATGTTGGGTAAACGGCGGCTGTAAAACGTTGGGTCAACAGCCAGCTTTTTCTTGATGGAAGCAAACAAGAACGTTTCCTCTTCGCTGCCTGGCTTGTCCAACACACTGATGTCTTTCTCAGCGCGCACGCCCAAATGCATCAGGCCGGTGGCATCGCCACCATCGTCCAGAATCATGTTGGGGCCTTCTTCAGGCGTGCCTTTGGCACCGTCAAATTCGAAGATGCGGTGGGTGTAGTCCCAGTAGTCTTCCAAGCTCTCACCCTTGATTGCGAACACGGGCGTGCCTGTCTCAACCAAGGCAGCAGCTGCTTGGTCTTGGGTTGAGTAAATGTTGCAAGAAGCCCAGCGTACTTGCGCACCCAGGGCTTGTAAGGTCTCAACCAACACGGCCGTTTGAATGGTCATGTGCAAGCTGCCTGTGATGCGGGCACCTGACAAAGGTTGTGCTTTTGTGAATTCTGAGCGAATAGACATCAAACCGGGCATTTCGGTTTCAGCAATTTTAATTTCTTTACGGCCCCACGCGGCCAGTGCAATATCTGCAATGACGTGGTCAGTCGCGGTTTGGGCTTTAACACCAGTGTTCATTTGAAACTCCACAATTTAGTTCGGACGAACCATGCGCGTATGCGGAGATAATGAAAAAGCTCACCGCATAGGACATGGGTGAGCGCCGTTTACAGTCCGAGCCTCACATTGAAAATATCAAAGCTGCAGCGCTCCTCGGATTCAAGCATTGTAACCAACATACACCGCTCACAGCTGGCACTTTCTGAGAATACCCCCGCAGGTCGCATGCAATTACCCACCACCCCCCAGCCATCACAGACCAACACCAAAGCCATATTTGCCCTTATGGGGTCTACGTTTTTTGAGTTAGTGGGTATCTTTATGCTGTTGCCACTCAACTTGTTGAGACTTAAAGATGCGGGGTTAGATACCGCCACGGCAGGCCTGTTCGCCTCTGCGTCTTACCTGTCTATTCTGCTGGTGACGCCATTTGCATCCACCATCACGGCCAAACTGGGCCGGCGCCAGACGTTGTGGCTGACAGCCTTGGTGCCCATTTGTACAGGTTTGGTATTTGCGCTGTCGCCCTGGGTCGCCACTTGGTTTGTGGTCCAAGCCATCGCGGGCATGTTTGGGGGCCTGCGCTGGGTATTGGCCGAGTCTTTGGTCGCGGAGTTTTCGCCGCCCAACAAACGCGGCCGCTTCGTGGGCTTGTTTGAAACCTTGGTAGGTGTGACTTTTTTCTTAGGGCCCGTGTTGTTAGCGTGGGTAGGCCCGACCCAAGACCACGCCATTTGGATTGCACTGGCATTTATTGTGACTGGTGCTGTTTTCACCGCCGTCATCCCCAAACTGCCAGCCACGCAGCATCACAGTTCAGAACACTTGGGCTTTCGCGGCGTGTGGGCGGCCCTCAACGCCTACCCTGCGATTATGTTGGCAGGTTTTTTAGGGGGCTTTTTTGAGGCCGGCTTAACCGCCATATTGCCGCTGTACGGTTTGCAACTCAACTGGAGCGCCAGCGCCTCTACGCTCTTGATTGCGGCCAGTGGCCTTGGCAGTGCGCTGTTGATGCTGCCCGCAGGCATGCTGGCTGACCACTTGTCCAAGCCCACCGCCAACGGCAAAACACGCCCTTTTTGGGGCAACGCTGCCACCACGCGCTTGCAACTCATGCGCGTGTCAGCTTGGGTCACGCTGGCCGCCACCATGCTGGTGCCCTTTGTCAATGACTTCAACGCGTTGGCTTGGCCAGTGGCCTTTTTATGGGGCAGTGCCGGCGGCGTGTTGTACACCTTTGCCATGATTGACATCGGCACACGGGAGCGAGGCACCGCCTTGGTCAGTGGCACTGCGGTGTTGGTGTTGGCTTACACGGTGGGCGGCATGAGCGCACCGGCTGTGGGCGCTTATGCCTTGCAAAACTCGCCTCTGTTGGGTTTTCCGCTGTTACTGGCAACTGTTGCCGCCCTCGGACTGTGGATGCTGTCGCGCCGCCAAGCCTGAATGTTGAATGCAAGCGCCTACAAGCGCTTGCCCCAAACTGTCGGCTGTTGACCACCGGCTCCCAATGACCATCGCCTACCTGTTGACTAGCGCCTAGCCAGCACCGGCCCCAAGGCCATGCCCGTTGCCGTGCGCAGAGCCACCACGGCTTCTGGTGGCGCCGCAGCGACTATATGCCCGCCTTCGTTACCACCATCTGGCCCTAGGTCAATCACCCAATCGGCTTCGGCAATAACGTCTAAGTCGTGCTCAATCACCACCACCGAATGGCCAGCATCAACCAAACGGTGCAGCACACGAATCAGCTTTTCCACATCGGCCATGTGCAGGCCTACGGTAGGCTCGTCCAAAACGTACAAGGTGTGTGGCACTTTCTGTCCGCGCTTACCCACCTCGTCGCGCACTTTGGTGAGCTCTGTCACCAGCTTGATTCGCTGCGCCTCACCGCCACTGAGTGTGGGAGATGGTTGGCCCAACGTGAGGTAGCCCAAACCCACGTCTTTGAGTAACTGCAACGGGTGTGCGATAGACGGCATGCTGGCAAAAAACCCAACAGCTTCGTCAACCTCCATGGCCAGTACATCGCCAACGCTTTTACCTCGCCATGTAACCGCCAGGGTTTCAGGGTTGAAACGCGCGCCGTGGCAAGTTTCGCACAGCACTTTGACGTCTGGCAAAAAGCTCATCTCGACGGTACGCATGCCTTGGCCCTCACACCCCGGACAACGACCTTCGCCAGTATTGAAGGAGAAACGCCCCGGGGCATAGCCGCGCACTTTGGCCTCTAAAGTTTCTGCAAAGAGTTTGCGCACGGTGTCCCAAAAGCCAATGTAGGTGGCCGGGCAAGAACGTGGTGTTTTGCCAATGGGTGTTTGGTCAACTTCCAACACGCGGTCTAGGCTTTCGTAGCCGCTTAAGCTGGCACAGCCAACCCAATGCGGCGTCTCTATAGCCTCACCTTTGTATTGCGCGCGCTTGATAGCAGGGGTGACGGCCAAGGCCACGTTGGACAGCAGCACGTCACGTGCCAGCGTGGACTTGCCAGAGCCTGACACACCGGTGATGGCCACCAAACGCTTCAGTGGTACCTGCGCGGTCACGTTTTGCAAGTTGTGCAGGTTGGCATTGGTCAGCACCAACGAGCCGTCACCAGCGTCTGGCGCTTGACCTGTTGTGAACAAGCGCCTAGCTTGCATGGGGTGCTTGATGGCGTCGCGTAAATAGCGCCCTGTCACAGAATCGGGCGCAGCAATGACGTCGTCCACCGTGCCTTGTGCCACCACCATGCCACCACGCTTGCCTGCGCTGGGGCCGATGTCAATCAGGTGGTCTGCGCGACGGATGGTGTCTTCGTCGTGCTCGACCACCACCAGGGTGTTGCCTTTGCTGCCGAGCGCATGCAGGGCATTGAGCAACACTTGGTTGTCGCGCGCGTGCAGACCAATGGTGGGCTCATCCAGCACGTAACAAACACCTTGCAAGTTGCTACCCAGTTGGCCCGCCAAACGAATGCGCTGCGCTTCACCGCCGCTCAAGGTGGGCGCACCACGGTCTAGCGTCAGGTAACCCAAACCCACGTCTTGCAAGAACTGCAAACGCGACTCAATTTCCGGGATCAAGTCACGTGCAATCTCGGTTTCCCGCTGGTTGAGCTTGAGCGCTTTGACCCATGCATGAACGTCACGCACAGAGAGTCGCGCCACCTCGGCAATCCCCACGCTGGCAAACTGCACGGCGCGCGCTTGCGGGTTGAGTCGGGTGCCAGTGCAGGTTGTGCACGCTTCGTTGACGTCTTCATCCAAGTCTGGCTCAGCAAAGCTTTGCTCGCGCCCACGGTCTTTGTCATCGCGAATGGAGTCATCCAGGCTGATGCGCTGCGCCTTGTTTAGGTTCAAACCTGTGCCAACACACGCCGTACACCAGCCGTGTTTGCTGTTGTACGAGAACAAGCGCGGGTCTAACTCTGGGTAACTGGTAGCGCATGTCGGGCAGGCACGCAGACTAGACGCCACGTGAATGCGGCCCACGCCTGCCGTGGTGAGGCCGTCGGCCATGGCTTCTTTGAGACCGTCCAAACCTACCAACATATGCACCACACCTTTACCGTGTGTCAGCGCCACCTTCAACAAACGACGCAACTCCGGTTCATTGTTTGCATTGACCATCAAGTCACCCACAGGCAGCTCAATGTTGTGTTCTTTGAAGCGGTCTATGCGCGGAAAATTGTCTGTCGGTAAAAACTCACCATCGACACGCAGGTAAGGGAAGCCACGCGGCTTGGCCCAATCGGCCAATTCCGTATACACCCCTTTGCGGCCAATCACCAACGGTGCCAACAGACCAATGTGCTTGCCCTTGTGCGCTTTTAAGATGTTGGCCGCCATGGTGTCAGGCGTTTGCGGCAGCACCGCTTCGCCGTCATGAACGCAGTGCTGGGTGCCCAGCTTCACATACAACAAGCGCAGGTAGTGCCAGACCTCAGTGGTGGTGCCCACAGTGCTTTTCCGCCCGCCTCTGCTGAGGCGCTGTTCAATGGCAACCGTGGGTGGAATGCCATACACGGCGTCCACTTCTGGCCGACCTGCAGGCTGCACGATGGACCGTGCATAGGCGTTGAGTGACTCCAAATAACGACGCTGACCCTCGTTGAACAAAATGCCGAATGCCAAGGTCGACTTACCCGAACCCGACACACCAGAAATGACGTTGAACTTGCCGCGCGGAATATTCAAATTGACGCCCTTTAAGTTGTTCTCTCTGGCGTTCACAATTTGAATGTTGTTGGAGGGCTTCACCCGTGGTTTGGATGCGTAGGTGGCCAGCGCATCGCTCACCGCATGCCCGCCCAGCCCCATGGCCATGTCGTAGTCACGCATGGCTTTGGCCGTATGTGAGGTGGGGTGCTCGCGCATCACCTCAGGTGTACCTTGGGCCACCACCACACCACCGCCAATGCCACCCTCAGGGCCGAGATCTATCAACCAATCACTGGCGCGAATGACGTCTAGGTTGTGCTCAATCACCAGCACCGAATGGCCAGCCTCCATCAAGCGGCGCAGTGCGCGCATGAGCGTGGCAATGTCTTCAAAATGCAAGCCTGTGGTGGGCTCATCAAACATAAACAACGCACCTTTTTTAGCCACCGCTTGGCGGCTGCTTGAGCCGCCTTTGGCTGCTTGCGCCAAGAAGCCTGCCAACTTAAGGCGCTGCGCTTCGCCGCCTGACAAGGTGGGTACGGGCTGGCCTAGCTTGACGTAGTCCAAACCCACATCGACGATAGGCTGCAAAGCCCGCAATACATCGCGCTCTTGTGCAAACACTTGCACCGCTTGCGCAACAGTGAGGTTCAGTATGTCCGCCACATTCAAGCCTGCATCGCCAGCTTGGGCTGTGGGGTGTTGGTGGCTTAACCGTACCTCCAACACTTCTGGCCTGTAGCGTTGGCCATCGCAGTCTGGGCAGCGCAAATACACATCGCTCAAAAACTGCATTTCCACATGTTCAAAACCTGAACCACCACACAGCGGGCAACGGCCGTCGCTACCGTTGAAACTGAACTTTGAGGCGGTGTAACCACGCTCGCGCGCCAAAGGTGCGGTGGCCAACAGGCTGCGCAAGCTGTCCCACGCGCCCACGTAGCTGACGGGGTTAGAGCGTGCGGTTTTACCAATAGGGGATTGGTCCACAAACACGACATCACTTAAATGGTCTGCGCCCATCAGTCGGTCGAACTCACCTGGTGCATCAGTGGCTTTGCCAAAGTGGCGCAGCAAAGCTGGCGCTAAGACGTCTTGTATCAAGGTGGACTTGCCAGAACCCGACACGCCAGTCACGCAGACCAAACGTTGTAAAGGAATAGATACCTCCACATTTTGCAGATTGTGCGCGCGCACGCCCTCCAAAATAAGGCGCGGCGTGTTGTCGCTGACCATGCGTTTGAAGCCCATGCCCACTTGCTTGCGGTTGCCCAAGTACGCTCCGGTTAGGGTGTCGGCCTTGCGCAGCTGCGCAGGCGTGCCGTCAAATACAATTTCACCGCCACGCTCGCCAGGGCCTGGGCCCATATCGATCACACGGTCGGCGGCCAACATCACCGCGGGGTCGTGCTCGACCACCACCAAGGTGTTGCCAGCATCGCGCAGCCGGTGCATGGCTTCGGTAATCCTGTCCATGTCGCGTGGGTGCAAGCCAATGCTGGGCTCATCCAACACAAACAAGGTGTTGACCAGTGAGGTCCCCAACGCCGTGGTGAGGTTGATGCGCTGCACCTCACCACCAGACAGGGTGCGGCTTTGACGGTCTAATGTGAGATAGCCCAGCCCGACATGACACAGGTATTTAAGGCGGGTGGTTATTTCTTCAAACAGCAAACTTTGCGCGCGGGCGTCTGCGTCTTTTCTATCCAGCAGCGACGGCGCTATGCTTTTGAAAAAATCCAGCATTTGATCCAGTGGCATGCGCATCAGGTCGTACAAACTCAAACCTGGCAAGGCCTCCAACTGCGCGGCAGACCACGACACACCCACTGGCATAAACCGCTTGTCTGGCGGCAAAGCCGCGGTGGCTTCAGCCGCATTGCCTAAGCGCCACAACAAGCTTTCTGTTTTTAGGCGAGCACCGCCGCAGTCGCCGCACGGCGTGTAACTGCGGTACTTGGACAGCAGCACACGGATGTGCATTTTGTAAGACTTGCTCTCCAAGTACTCAAAGAACCGCTTCACGCCGTACCACTGTTGGTTCCACTTGCCAGCCCAATTGGGCGAGCCGTTGATGACCCACTCTTTATGGGCATCTGACAACTTGCTCCAAGGCGTGTCACGTGGGATACCCGCTGTCTCGCCGTGGCGAAGCAAATCGTCTTGACACTCCTTCCAAGCGGGTGTTTGTATGGTCTTGATGGCACCACCACGCAGGCTGAGTTTGTCGTTGGGTATGACCAAGCCGTAGTCCACACCAATCACGCGGCCAAATCCTCGACACGTTTCACACGCACCCACTGGGGAGTTGAACGAAAACATGCTGGGCGATGGTTTTTGGTAGCGGATATGACTGTCTGGGCAGTGCAAACCGCTGGAGAACTGCCAGCGTTCTTCTGGCTCAATTGGCGTCATTGGCGGAACCACTGAACCGCCTGCCTGCGTGCTTGCTGTGGCAGTAGCACGTGAAGCGTAAACCGTCATGTGACCCGAGCCGCGCTTCAGCGCCGCTTCTATGGCCTCAACCGCGCGGGCACGGTCTAGATTGCTGGCTTTGAACCGATCGGCCACCACATCAAGCACCTTGCGCGTGTCGTCGAGTTCTGCCTCTTTCTTTTTTGCTGTCTTCTTGGCCGCCACTTTCTTGGCGGCTTTGCCTACCAGCGTGGCCACCTCGTGCGTGCTGTGTAAGTCTTTGACCGCCACATCGCGCTGTGCATGAATGCGGGTGAAGCCGCTGGCCAACAACCACTGCTCGACTTCCTCAGCAGTGGTGCTGACAGGCAACTCCACTGGAAACGTCACCACCAAACGCAAATCCTTACCAGCGCTTCGATTGGCGATGGCATCGTAAATGGTGTCGGCGTTGTCGTGCTGCACAGGTTGCGCAGTTTGTTTGTCAAACAACTGGGTGCTGCGCGCAAACAACAACTTGAGGTGGTCGTTCAGCTCAGTCATGGTGCCCACTGTGGAGCGTGAGCTGCGCACAGGGTTGGTTTGGTCAATCGCAATAGCTGGCGGCACACCGTCTACACGGTCTACAGCAGGCTTGTCCATGCGGTCTAAAAACTGACGCGCATAGGCTGAGAACGTTTCAACGTAGCGCCGCTGGCCTTCGGCAAACAAGGTATCAAACACCAAGCTGGACTTGCCTGAGCCGCTGGGCCCGGTCACCACTGTCATCTCGTTGGTGCGAATGTCTAGGTTTAAGTTTTTGAGTGTGTGCTGCCGAGCGCCCCTGATACGGATAAGTCCGTCACCCGAATCAGTTGGCGTTGATTGGGGTAACTTGTTGGACTTGAGGGATTTCGACATAGAGCAGCGCCATTTAGGGTGTGGACAAACATTCTATGTAGTCCTGGCGCTGGGGCGTGCCGTGCGCGGGCAAGCTGCAGTAGCTTGCAGGGCTTTGCCCTATCCCTCAGTCCGCACGCAACAACGCTCACAGCAAGGGGGCTAGGACTTAATCACCAACACTGGCACGGCACTGTGGGTCAGTACTTTTTGGGTTTCGCTGCCCAAAATAAGTGCCTTCATGCCGCTGGTGCCATGTGAGCCCATCACAATGAGGTCACAGTTTTCGGCCTTGGCGGTATCTAAAATGCCGTCATACACCGCGTTGCGCTCTATGGTGTCAGCCTTAAAAGGCACACCCGCAGCCTCGGCCAGCACGCGCACCTTGCCCAACGACAAGTGCGCGGCGGCTTGCGCCTCACTGAGGTAAGCCTGCAGGCCAAAGGCAGAGGCCTCACCCAAGCCGATATACGGAAATGGGTCAATCACCACCACAGACACAATGCTGGCCTGGTGCACCTTGGCTAGGGCCACCGCCTGTTCGGCAGCAACCATCGCCTTGTCTGAACCATCTGTAGGTAACAAAATAATATTGAACATAAAGGGCCTTTCTCGTACACAACATGGCAAGAAACATTCTTGCGATGCCCGTAAATAGTTTATGCCCTATGCGTGCATCTGTGTTGCGACAGGTCCAACTAGGCGGTACAGCAACACACACCCTGTTTATGAAGACACCGCCCTGCCAACGCTGCATGTCCCACGCTGTCTGCGCTTGGCGGCGACGCTACACCGCTTTCTCAGGCACATCACAGTTGTTGCCTACGGGCGGTTTTTACCTATCTAACGGAGCATGAACTCGCCTAGGACGTCGCGAGCGCACAGGCGCATTCGGCACCTATGGGCGCAGCTTGGATGCGCCCATAGGCAAGCGGTTATGAGTCACAAGGCGCAGGGCATACTTTGCGGTGAATGGCTACTGACAGCGAACAACAGCAACGGCGGCAACGGCGAGTGACTGGTGACACAAGGCGGGCAATTCTTTTATTAACATATTGACCATACTAGGAGACACACATGTTTAACCACATCATGCTGGGAACGAATGATATTGCGCGCTCCAAGCGTTTTTACAACGCGGTGCTTGGCACATTGGGTGCAGGCGAGCCCATTTTGAACACAAACAACACGGGGCAAGCCCGCCTGTTTTACCGCCACGAGGGCAACTCACTGGGCATCAGCGAGCCAATCAACGGAGAGGTCGCCACAGCGGGCAATGGCAGCACCATTGGTTTCAAGTGCACATCAGCAGAACAAGTGATCGCATTCCACGACACAGCTGTGGCTCATGGTGGCGTGTCAATTGAAGAACCACCTGGCTTGCGTGACAGCGCCATGGGCGCGTTGCATCTGGCTTATGTTCGCGACCCAGACGGCAACAAGCTGTGCGCGCTGTTCAGGGTGCCAAAAGCCGGTTAAGCACGCAACGAGCGGGCTATCCTGCTGGCGCGTCCCGCTCAACTGTCAAACTGTGCTAATTCGCGGGCGCGCAAATCTTGCCACACCCCGTGTTTGTCTGCTTCAGTCATGCTGCCCCATCGTGCAATTTCGTCGAGGTTGCGGTAGCAGCCTGCGCACACGGGGTGGTCGGGGGTGACGCTGCTCATGGCGCACACGCCCACACAAGGCGAAGGTACCTGGTGCGGGCTTAAGCGCTGGGCGCGTTGCCAGCGGGCTTCTAGTGAGTCGTCAATAGCCATGTTCAAGTAGTCCCCCTGCGCACCAGCAGCAAACTGGTGCCCATCAACATAAGTACGCCACCAAACAGGCGGTTTTGATTGCGCTGGGCTTTGACCGAACGCATGAGTGTTTGTAAGCGTGACGCTAAAAAAGCGTAGCCGTGCATCACCATGGTATCCACTGTATTCATGGTGACACACAAAATGGCCAACTGCACCAGCAAGGATTTGCTAGGGTCTATGAACTGCGGCAGCACCGCCACCATAAACACAATCCCTTTGGGGTTGGACAGGTTGGTCAACATGCCTGTCAGCACCCGCTCGCGGGTGGTGGGTATGCGCTTGCTCAAACCGCTTGTAACCGCCTGCGTGGCATCTGCCACAGCTGACTCGCTGCTGTCCACGGAGGCACGCCACTGCTTGATACCTAGGTAAAACAAATAAGCAGCACCCACCACTTTCACCACCAAAAAGGCATTGGCTGAAGCAACCAGCACGGCGCCTACTCCCGCACCAGCGATGAGCAGCACAACGGCCAAACCCAGTTGCAAGCCCAGCACAGTGGCCGAGGTTTTTTTTACGCCATACGCCAAGCCGTGGCTCATGCAAATAACTGCGCCAGACCCAGGCGACACGGCAATCACCCAGCACGCTACAAAATAAGTCATCCACACGGTTAATTCCATCGGTAGAGTGTAGCGGTGTTGGCACACGCACGCACCGATCAAATACCTGACAATAACTCTATGACAGACAACCTCTTACCCACGCTTTCCATGCTCGACTTGGTCGCCGTACGTGAAGGCTCAACTGTGCGCCAAGCACTAGACCTTGCGCTGCAAACGGCCCAACATGCCGAGCATCTGGGCTTTACACGCTACTGGTTGGCGGAGCACCACAACATGAGCGGCATAGCGTGCTCGGCCACTGCAGTGCTGGTTGGTCATATCGCCGGTGGTACGCAACGCATTCGCGTGGGATCTGGCGGCATCATGCTGCCCAACCATGCCCCATTGGTAGTAGCAGAAGCCTTTGGCACCTTGGCGGAATTGCATCCCAACCGCATTGACCTAGGCTTGGGCCGCGCACCCGGCACAGACCGCAACACCATGCGCGCTTTGCGCAGAGACCGACCCGAAACTGAGCACGATTTTCCAAACGATGTGGCGGAGTTACAGCGCTTGTTGGGGCCTGTTCAATCTGAGCATGCGGTCACCGCCATGCCTGGCGCCAACACCAATGTGCCCATTTGGCTGCTGGGCTCCAGCTTGTTTTCTGCACAATTGGCAGCACAACGCGGTTTGCCATTTGCATTTGCCTCGCATTTTGCACCGCGTATGTTGTTGCAAGCCTTGCAGATCTACCGCGACACGTTCCAACCCAGTGAGCAACTGGCCAAGCCTTATGTCGCCATTGGCGTCCCTCTCATTGCCGCGCCAACAGACGAAGAGGCCGAGTTTTTAGCCAGCAGCACCTACCAACGCGTGCTGGGCATTTTGACTGGTCAGCGAGGCCAGCTGCCTGCACCCCGCGAACATTTCTTGGCCAGCTTGCCTGCCAACGCACACGCGGCCATCGACGACTTTTTGGCCGCCGCGGTGATTGGCAGCCCACAAACCGTGCAAAGCGGCTTTCAGCAACTGCTAGACGCCACACAAGCCGATGAGTTTGTACTGGTCAGTGATGTGTTTGATCCCGCGCTGCGCATGCGCTCACTCGACATTGCGGCACAAGCTATTACAAAAGTGGTTCGCACGCATCAAGAATTGGTCTTTGCCTAACGTCTTGAGTCCCAGTCAGTGGTATTGAACCAGCCCGTGGCTTTAGTAGTGCGGCGGTAAGTCGTCGCGCAGGCTTCTGAACTCACCGGATGAGTCGCCGCTATCAGGTGCGCGCTTTTTAAGCTGCAGCACTTGCACAATCAACGCGTCAATTTGTGTTTGCTGGCGCGCCACCACCGCGTCTAGCTTGTCAACAGCGTCTTCGGTGTAGGCGAGTTTGACCTCTAAGTCTTCTAGACGTTGCGCGTGTAAGTCATTGCTTGAAGTGCTCATGGCTGCGACTGTAACCCATGCGCCGAGTTGATACTTATTTAGACCCGTTTGACGCTAACCGTTTGTTGAGCATGGCCACGCTGACGCGGCTGTTAGGCTGACGACCCAACACGTTGCTGATGAGTGCGGCTGCGTCCACCAGTTTGTCTAAATCAATACCAGTATCTATGCCCATACCGTGCAGCATGTACACCACGTCTTCTGTGGCCACGTTGCCAGTTGCGCCCTTGGCATAAGGGCAACCGCCCAAGCCGGCAATAGACGATTCAAAGTGGTTCACGCCGATTTGCAACGCCGCCAAGGTATTGGACAGTGCTTGGCCATAGGTGTCATGGAAGTGGCCGGCAACATGGTCTATGTCGTAATGCTGCAGGGCGGCCTCTAGGGCCGCTTGCACGGCGCGCGGCGTACCCACGCCAATGGTGTCGGCCACCGCAATGCGTTGTACACCCATGGCGTTCATCATGCGAGCCACATCTGCCACTTTGGCAGGTGCAACCGCGCCTTCATAAGGGCAGCCCACTGCGCACGAAATAGCGCCCCGTGTGGCAACGCCAGCGGCGTGTGCGGCAGCTACCACTGGTTCAAACATGGCCATAGATTCTGCAATAGAACAGTTGATATTCTTGTGGCTAAAGGCCTCACTGGCCGCACCAAACACCACCACCTCTTGCGCACCTGCAGCCAATGCGGCCTCCAAGCCCTTCATGTTGGGTGTCAATACGCTAACGGTAGCAGGGGCAAGCAAAGCCGCCAAAGCAGGCGCTTGCAAAGCCGCCATCACGTCTTGGGCGTCGCTCATTTGCGGCACCCATTTAGGACTGACAAAACTGGTGGCCTCGAAGTGGCGAATGCCAGCTTGCAGCAAACGCTCAATAAGGCCCAGCTTGTCAGAGACAGCCACCATGGCTTGTTCGTTTTGCAGGCCATCGCGTGGGCCAACCTCGGTGATGTAGACGCGGCTTGGGTAGTTCATAGTGTTGTTCTGAATTAATAGCCGCGCGCTGCGTCCACATAGCCACTGAGATGGGCGGCTGGTGTGCCGCCGACCCATTGCTTAAATTTGCCAACAATTTGCGCCACTGATTCGCTGCGCAAGGTGCGGGCTGACGCATGGGGCGTACAGATGATCAAGGGGTGGCTTCTGAATGGGTGCTCGCTGGGCAGCGGCTCAGTTGAAAACACATCTAAAGTGGCACCCGCCACATGCCCACTGTCCAGCATGGCCAACAAGTCGGCTTCTACCACATGCTCCCCTCTTGCGACGTTAATGAGGTAGGCCCCCACAGGCAAATGCATGAGCGTGTCGCGGCGCAATATATGACGGGTATCTGGCGTCAGAGGCAGCAGGCACACCACCGCGGAGCAGGCCGCCATGAAGTCTGGCAACTGTTTGTCGCCAGCAAAAGTCGTGATGCCGTCTAGTGACTTGGTACTGCGGCTCCAGCCCGCCACTGGGTATTCAAAGTGCTGCAAGGCACGCGCAACGCGCTGACCCAACACGCCCAAACCCATCACACCCACGGTAAACTCACTGCGCTCACGTGGGCGTCTAAACGACCAGCCGCCATCGCGCATGTCACGCTCTAGCTCGGCAAACTCGCGAAAGTAGCGCACCACCGCTTGCGTCACGTACTCGGCCATTTGCACAGACATGCCAGCATCGTCTAAACGAATAACCGCCATGTTGACTGGCAGCGTTTTTTGCAACAACGCGTCCACCCCTGCCCCTAAGTTAAAGCCCACTTGAAGCTGGGGCTGCTGGTCAAAAAACGCTTGTGGCGGTGCCCACACAATCGCGGCTTCAGCTGCGGGATTGCTGCCTGGGTCTTGCTCGTTCCACAGGGCAATGTGGTGTTCAGGCAAGGCCAGCCTCAATTCGGCAAGCCAAGCTTTGGGGTTGATGTGCGTGGCGCAAAAAGTGATGTTCATGACTGAAGCATAACGCTGGCTGTTTTTCTTTTGAAGTCTTATGCAGTTTTGCTTAGTCGTGTAGGGTGAGCAGCGCTTGGCCTTCGGCCACTTGATCAGCCACCGCATAAAGCACCTCAGCCACCACACCGTCGCGTGGGCTGGCAATGCTGTGCTCCATTTTCATGGCTTCCATCACGGCCACCACTTGGCCTTTGCTCACCGTGTCACCTGCTTTCACTGCAATGCTCACCACTTTGCCGGGCATGGGTGCGTTTAAGCCGCCACCACCATCGTCTACTTGTTGGCTGGCAGACAGCAAGTCCACCACGCTGAGCAACGCCTGGCCACTGCGGGCAAACACATGGCGCTGCATACCAGCGGCCACAACAGACACATCGCACCACTGACCGTCTAGGCAAATAGACAGCCCTTTAGCACTGGCGCTGGCGCGCCAATCAAAGCTGTGGTCTGTCACACCGCCTTGGTAAGCCACAGCCAAGCTGCCATTGCTGAGGCTTGCTCGCACGTCTTGCGGCTCATCGGTGTGCATCCACTGCAGGTTGAAGTGACGGGCGGCAACACCAGTGGTTTGCCAGCCATCGCGGGCGCTCCATGGGTCGTTGTCCATACCCGCCATTTCTTGCTGCAAACCATGCGCCACAGCAGCGGCACAAGCTGTCACCACTGGAAAGGTGTTGCTTTTAAACAGATGGGCGTGCTCACGCTCTATCAATGCGGTGTCGAGAATGGCCTGGCTAAACGACTGGCTTTGAACCACGTCGCGCAAAAACGCCACGTTGTTGGCCACGCCCACCACGTTCATCTCGCTCAAAGCCGCATCGAGCTTGGCCAGCGCTTGCTCGCGGTCAGCGCCCCACACAATCAGTTTGGCCAACATGGAATCATAAAACGGTGAGACCACGTCGCCCTGTGTGACACCCGTATCCAAACGCACGCCGTTGTCACCTGCCAACTCAAAGCGCGACGCTTGTGGCGTGGCAAAGTGCAACAACTGACCCGTGGCAGGCAAAAACTGTTGGTTTGGATTCTCAGCACAAATGCGCGCTTCAATGGCGTGGCCACGCATGGCCAACTGGTCTTGCGTTTTTGGCAAGACCTCACCGGCGGCGACGCGCAGTTGCCACTCCACCAAGTCCAAGCCAGTAATCGCCTCCGTCACTGGGTGCTCAACTTGCAAGCGCGTGTTCATTTCCATGAAGTAGAACGTCATGTCGCCAGCCCCACCAAGTGGCGACTGCTCCACAATGAATTCCACCGTGCCAGCCCCCACGTAATTCACCGCTTTGGCAGCAGCGACGGCGGCTTCGCCCATGGCTTGTCGAAAATCGTGCGTGATGCCAGGCGCTGGCGCTTCTTCCAACACCTTTTGGTGGCGGCGCTGCACAGAGCAGTCACGCTCAAACAAATACACACAGTTGCCGTGCATGTCACCAAACACTTGAATTTCAATGTGCCTCGGGCGCTGCATGTACTTTTCAATGAGCACCGAGTCATTGGCAAAGCTTTTGATTGCTTCGCGTTGGCAAGACTCCAACGCTGCAGCAAAGTCGGCGCTGGCCTCCACGATGCGCATGCCTTTACCGCCGCCACCTGCATTGGCCTTGATCAATACCGGGTAGCCCATGCCATCGGCTTGCGACTGCAAGAACGTCGCGTCTTGGTTGTCGCCATGGTATCCAGGCACCAAGGGCACACCCGCTTGCGCCATCAATCGCTTGCTGCCTGCCTTTAAGCCCATGGCCTGAATAGACGCAGGCTTAGGGCCAATGAATACCAGTCCTGCTGCGGCGCAGGCCGTTGCAAAGTCTGCGTTCTCACTTAAAAAGCCATAGCCAGGATGCACCGCTTGTGCGCCAGTAGCCAATGCTGCATCCAACATACGCTGCCACTGTAAGTAGCTATCAGCGGGGGCACTACCGCCAATGTGCACGGCTTGGTCGCAGGCCTTAACGTGCTGGGCGTTGGCATCTGCATCCGAATACACAGCAACCGTTTGTATACCCATGCGACGCGCGGTGGTGGCCACACGACATGCAATTTCACCTCGGTTGGCAATGAGAATTTTTGTAAATTGGGACATGGTTTAAAACCTCACTTGGCCTCTCTGGTTGGGGTGGACACAGCTGCGTCATCACGCCAATTGGGCTTGCGTTTATTGAGAAATGACTGGACGCCTTCGCGCCCCTCATCGGTGGCTCGAATATTGGCAATCAGCGTGGCGGTTCGAGCGCGCAGTGCCGGTGTGTTGGCCACACCAGCCACTTCTTGCACCAAAGCCTTGCAAGCACGTGTGGCTTTGGGCCCGTTGGCGGTAATGGCATCAAGCAGGCCTTGTATGGTGGCGTCCAGTTGCTCTGCACCCACCACCTCGTGCAACATACCAAAGCCTTTGGCCATGTCGGCGTCAAAACGCTCTGCCGTCACACAGTAGCGCTTCGCGGCCACTTCACCCATAGCACGCACCACATAGGGGGCAATCGTGCCTGGCATCAAGCCCAGCTTGGCTTCGCTCAAACACAACTGCACACCTGTGACGCCTACGCGTATGTCGCACACACTCGCCAAGCCCACACCGCCGGCATAGCAGTCGCCGTGGAGCCTGGCAATCACAGGCACCGGGCAGGTGTAAACGGTCCACAGCATATCGGCCAAGGCCTGTGCATCGGCGCGGTTGTCCTCCCAGCTGTAATCCGCCATGGCGCGCATCCAGCCCAAGTCAGCGCCTGCGCAAAAAGCCTTGCCGTGTCCACCCAACACCACCGCACGCAAGCTGTCGTCAAACGCCAGTTGCTGGAACGTGTGGGTCAGCTCAGCAATGACGTCGTCGTTGAAGGCGTTGCGCACATCAGGACGATTGAGGTAGACGTGAACCACCCCACCTTCGCGGCGAATATCTAAAGTATTGTGATCTTGTGTCATGACTGCCTCACATGCGAAACACGCCAAAGCGTGTGTCTGGAATGGGTTGGTTCTGTGCCGCGCTTAAGCCCAGCGCCAATACACGGCGGGTGTCTATGGGATCAATCACGCCGTCATCCCACAACCTGGCCGTGGCAAAATAGGGGTGGCCTTGCTCTTCGTATTGCTGCTGTATGGGCGCTTTAAAGGCGGCCTCTTCCTCTGCGGTCCAGCTGCCGCCTTTGGCCTCAATGCCGTCACGCTTGACCGTTGCCAAGACACCTGCGGCTTGCTCACCGCCCATCACGCTGATACGCGCGTTGGGCCACATCCACAAAAAACGTGGGCTAAACGCCCGCCCGCACATACCGTAGTTGCCTGCGCCAAAACTACCGCCAATGATGATGGTGAACTTGGGCACCTGCGCACAAGCCACCGCTGTGACCATCTTTGCGCCATGGCGGGCAATGCCTTCGTTCTCCACTTTACGACCGACCATAAAGCCGGTGATATTTTGCAAAAAAACCAATGGGATTTTGCGCTGGCAACACAGCTCAATAAAGTGTGCGCCTTTTTGCGCAGACTCAGAAAACAAAATACCGTTGTTGGCAACAATACCCACAGGCATCCCCTCTATATAGGCAAAGCCACATACCAAGGTGACACCAAAGCGTGCCTTGAATTCATCAAAGGCGCTGTCGTCCACGACGCGCGCAATGATTTCGCGCACATCAAATGGCTTGCGCGTGTCGGTTGGAATCACACCGTACAATTCGCTGGCAGCCAGCTGCGGGGGCACGGGCGTTTTAAACGCGCCTTGCATGGTTTTGGTGACGTTGAGGTTGGCAACGGCCCGTCGCGCCAAGGCCAGCGCATGACGGTCGTCTTGCGCCAAGTGGTCGGCCACCCCGGACAAGCGGGTATGCACATCGCCGCCGCCCAAATCCTCTGCACTCACAATCTCACCCGTGGCGGCTTTGACCAATGGTGGGCCACCTAAAAAGATAGTGCCTTGCTCTTTCACAATAATGGTTTCGTCACTCATTGCAGGTACATACGCACCGCCTGCCGTGCAACTGCCCATGACCACAGCCACTTGGCCAATGCCTTGGGCACTCATGTTGGCTTGGTTAAAGAAGATACGGCCAAAGTGATCTCGATCAGGAAACACCTCGTCTTGCTGGGGCAAGTTGGCGCCACCAGAGTCCACCAAATACACACAGGGCAAGTTGTTTTGCTGCGCCACTTCTTGGGCGCGCAAATGCTTTTTCACAGACATGGGAAAGTAGGTGCCGCCCTTGACCGTGGCGTCATTGCACACCACCATGCAATCCACACCATTGATGCGGCCAATGCCTGTAATCACACCTGCGGCTGGAGCCGCGTTGTCGTACATGTTGTAAGCGGCCATAGGCGACAACTCCAAAAACGGTGAGCCTGGGTCCAACAGTGTTTGTACGCGGTCACGCGGCAGCAGTTTGCCACGCGCTACATGCTTGGCTTTGGCCGCATCGCCGCCACCGGCCGTGGTTTGACGGGTAACGGCTTTTAAGTCGTCAACCAGCACGTGCATGGCTGCGGCGTTGGCTTGGAAGTCTGCACTTCTGGGGTTGAGTTGGCTGCGCAATTGGGGCATGGCTGTGTCCTACGGGTCTAACAGTTCTGTACAAACCACCAGCTTACGCCAGCGCACAGCACTTGTTAGGCCGCATAGGTTGCAAATCGTGCCAATATAATAATTCCATGATCAGCCGCAAACCACCCGCGCAGCCTCAATCCGCCAAACTGCTGATGGGTCAATCTGTGACGCCCATGGCTTTTGTAAGAGGCATGGCACGCGCTTTAAGCAAGGCTCAGCTGCCACTCAATGCGTGGCTAGAAAAAGCACAGATTACGCCAGACCAGCTTGATCAACCCTTGGCCACCATCACCGCGGCGCAAATGGAAGTGGCCAGTGAATGGGCCATGCGGGCCCTCAATGACGAAGCCTTGGGTTGGTTTGAGCGCGCGCTGCCTTGGGGCAGCTACGGCATGTTGGCCAGGGCATCGATGGGCGCTAACAATCTTGGCATTGCCATGCGGCGCTGGAGCCGCCACCACGGCTTGCTCACCTCATTGGTGGCGCTGCACATCACGCCTCGACCTGATGCGCTGATAGACATCACCATCACCGACCTAGGCGTTGAGCCCAAATTGCAAGAGTTTTGCCATGTCACCTTGCTGCGCAATATGCTGGGCTTTGCCAGCTGGGCGGTTGACTCTCGCCTGAGCTTGCACAGCGCATCGTTTGCATTTACTGAACCTGCGCATGCTGCCGCGTATGACGTTCTGTTTCAATGCCCCGTGACGTTTGGCGCAAGCCACACCCACATGACTTTGGCCAGTAATTATTTAGACTTGCCGCTGCGCAGAGACGAGTTGGCCTTAAACACCATGCTGCAACGCGCTTTGCCACTCACCGTGCGCCACTACCGACGCGACCGTTTGCTGGTGCAACAAGTGCAGCAACTGCTGGGCAGCGACCGCCCAGCGCCCACAGCAGACGACTTGGCCAACCAGTTGAACATGTCCACGCGCAGCTTATACCGACAGTTGCAAGAAGAAGGCGCCAGTTGGCAACAACTCAAAACCCAGCACGCTATGACACTGGCGCGCCTGGCCCTGCTGACCCACAACTGGCCCATTAAACAAGTCGCCAGCCACTGCGGCTTTGCCAACGAGAAAAGCTTCATGAGGGCTTTTAGACAGCACACCGGCCACTCGCCAGCGGCATTTCGTCAGCGAAAATAACCCAATACCCTAGCTGGCACAAGGGTTAATAGGCCGCTTTGAAGTTGTTGAGCTTCGGCTGTTGTGTGTCGAACAGGGTGCTGCCACCTAGGTAAAACCCTCTAAGCAATGACCCCTTGTGCGAAATACAGGCTTGTCAACCCCCTCTTAATATTTGAAAGAATCTAAGCATCAATATCAAAATAACCAAGAGTTGTATAGACTATTTGCGTGTTGGTTACTTTGATGCCCTACTTCACAAACGCGTGACATGCCGGCATCCGTTTAGTTTGATTGAATCTTTATTGTTATCTGAGCAGCCCACTGGAATGGTCGCTGCATCTGCAGTCGAATTTGAGCCCTTGCGTGCCGAGCATGGTCAGGCCCTGCACGCCCTCGTGGCGTCGTGCAAACCTCTGGATGAAAACTCCCTGTATTGCAATTTGTTGCAGGCGTCACACTTCGGTGCCTCCAGCATGGGCGCTTGGCAACAAGCAAGCCTTGGGCTAGAGCCACAACTGATTGGCAGCATCACTGGCTACCGCTTGCCAAATGACCCACATACGTTGTTTGTGTGGCAAGTCGCCGTAGACAAACAAGCCAGGGGTCAAGGTCTCGGTTTGCAGTTGTTGTCCCACTTGCTCGCGCACCTGTTGACCAACCAATCCCAGACACCGGTAACGCACTTGCAAACCAGCATTACCACCAACAACACAGCGTCTTGGGCCTTGTTTAAACGTTTTGCCAAACAACTTGCTGCGCCTACGCGCACCGACGTGTTGTTTGAGCACAGCGCCCACTTTGGCGGTTCAGCACCCACAGAACATGTGCTGACTGTTGGACCAATTGCGCCAGGTGCGCTGGCCAACTCGACCCACGCCAGCGCAGTCGATGCGCAAGAGCACGCCAACTCGCGTGCCATGCCTGAGCTCTCGCCAGGCTGACTACCCCACTTTTTTCAACAGGCCCCATTTCGCGGGCCAGTCTCTTTGCGCGCCTGTTTGCGCGCCACCACCCCCCACCCGAAAGGACAAACCGCTATGGATATTTTTAAAAGCACTGAATCAGAGGTCCGCAGCTACTGCCGCTCTTTCCCCGTTGTCTTCGAACGCAGCCAAGGTGAATGGCTGTACGACGACCAAGGCAACGCCTACTTGGACTTTTTGTCAGGCGCAGGTACGCTGAACTACGGCCACAACAACCGCCACCTCAAAGATGCGCTGTTGAAATACATAGGGCAAGACGGGGTCACACACGGCTTGGACATGCACACCAGCGCAAAGGCTGATTTTTTACACGCCATGCGCAGCTTTATATTTGAGCCACGCGGCTTGAACTACAAAATTCAATTCACAGGTCCCACCGGCACCAACGCGGTTGAAGCCGCGATGAAACTGGCCCGTAAAGTGACAGGACGCACCAACATCATCTCGTTTACCAACGGCTTTCATGGCGTGAGCTTGGGCGCGTTGGCAGCCACAGGCAACAGCCACCACAGAGGCGGCGCAGGCATTGACATGGGTGGCATCACGCGCATGCCCTTTGACGGCTATTTGGGTGAAGGCATAGACACCACACAGTATTTAGACAAAGCCTTAAGCGATGCCAGCAGCGGCGTGGACAAGCCAGCTGCTGTGATTGTTGAAACGGTGCAAGGCGAAGGCGGCGTGAATGCAGCAAGCCCTGAATGGCTGCGCGCGCTGGCGGATGTGTGCAAGCGCCACAGCATATTGCTGATTGTTGATGACATACAAGCTGGCTGCGGACGAACGGGCAAGTTCTTCAGCTTTGAGGACGCTGGCATCAAGCCCGACATCGTGACCTTGTCCAAGTCAATATCTGGTTACGGTCTGCCTATGGCTGTGGTGCTGATGCGCCCCGAACTAGATCAATGGACGCCAGGTGAACACAACGGCACCTTTAGGGGCAACAACTTGGCCTTTGTCACGGCCACTGCCACTTTGGCCCACTACTGGTCTGACGATGTGTTTGCCAAAGACGTGGAACGAAAAGGCCGCTTGGTATCCAACCGCTTGGACCAAATGGCCACACGCCACGGACGTGGGCGGTTTGACACCAAGGGACGTGGCATGTTCCAAGGCATTGACTGCATCAACGGCGACATTGCCAACGCCATTGCCAAGCGCTGTTTCACGCAAGGCGTGGTGATTGAAACCAGTGGCGCCAATGACCAGGTGTTGAAAGTGTTTTGCCCATTAACTATCAGTGATGACAACCTGAAAAAAGGCTTAGACGTTATTGAGCAAAGCATGCGCGCAGTGTGCCAAGCGCTCAACAAATGGCCGCAGCGCGATGAGTACTTTGTGGCCGAAGACGTCAGCGCTTAACAAACAACACGCACTTATTAAGGAATAACAAATGATTGTTAGACAACTACAAACCGCCAAAGACAGTACGCGACGCATAGACAGCACAGGCTGGAACAGCGTTCGGATGCTGCTCACCAACGACAACATGGGCTTTTCGTTTCACATCACAACCATCTACGAAGGTGCCGAACTGGAGATGCACTACCAAAACCACCTTGAATCGGTGTATTGCATGAGCGGACGCGGTGAAATTCAAAATGTGACAACTGGTGAGGTTCATCCCATCTCACCGGGCACCATGTACGCCCTGGACAAACATGACAAACACATACTGCGCGGGTTCGAGGAAATGAGCATGGCTTGTGTATTCAACCCACCACTCATTGGCAACGAAGTCCACAACGACAGCGGTGCATACGAGTTGACCGCGCAGACCATCACCGATTAAACAGCAACACAGGCGCACAGGAGTATCCCAATGCTGACCCCCAGAGACGACTTATACCCCTCACGATTTGGCAAACAAACGCAATACCTGCCACGCCAAGACCCCGTGATTCATGGCGATGCTCAGCAGCGCGCCCTTACTGGCCTAAGCGCTGAACAACTGGCATCGTTTGACAACGATGGCTTTGTCATCTTGCACAGTGTTTTTAACAACGACGAGGTGCTGGCCTTGCGAGCAGAGTCAGACCGTCTGCGCCAAGACCCCGCTATGCGCAGCAGCAAAGAGGTCATTCGAGAGCCACATGATGGTGCAGTGCGCTCTGTGTTTAGGCCCCATACCTTAAGCGACCTTGTCGCCAATACAGTTGGCGACAAGCGCTTAAAAGACATTGCCCAAGGCTTGCTCAACGACGAGGTGTACATCCACCAGTCTCGTCTGAACTACAAACCTGGCTTCAGGGGGACTGAGTTCTATTGGCACTCCGACTTTGAAACGTGGCACGTCGAAGACGGCATGCCGCGTATGCGCGCTGTCAGTATGTCCATCACGCTGACAGACAACCACGCCAATAACGGCTCATTGCTGCTGATACCTGGTTCGCATCAAACCTATGTCACGTGCACAGGCGAAACGCCAGAGAATCACTTTGAAAAGTCACTGCGTAAGCAGGAGTATGGCGTGCCCAGCGACGAGGCATTAAGCCGTTTGATTCAAGAAGGTGGCATTGTGCGCGCAGAGTGCGCACCAGGCTCTGTGATTGTCTTTGACTGCAACACCGTGCATGGCTCCAACAGCAACATCACCCCCGATGCACGTGCCAATATTTTTGTGGTCTACAACGCCATGACCAACGCAGTGATTGATCCTTTTTGCACCCAGCCCCCACGGCCAGAGCATGTCTGCACACGCGAAGATATCGTTGCTATTTAAGCGCGTCTAGATAGAACCACACACCAGCTTCGCGCACGAACTGGCTGTGCTCTTGCAAACGGTGGCCTTTACCCGCGACGCGGTAACGCGCGACAAAGCTGACCTGCGCCGTATCGCCAGACTCGCTGTGACTTTTGACGTCCAAGCCTAACCAAGTGCTTACAGCGTCGGGCTCCAAATCAGACGGCCGGGTGCTTGGATGCCATGTTGCAGACACATACCCCATGTCCCCAAGCACATACGCCGTATAGCGCGAGCGCATCAAAGCCTCAGCAGATTGGGCGGTGGCTGTGCCCTGTAGCATTGGTGCACAGCAAGCAACCAAGGTCAAAGCCTTGCCGCCACCAGTTTGACCACAGGGACAGGCCGGCTCATAAACTGTTGACACGCTTACTGATCACGCTTGGCTGCGCGCTCTGCCAGAGTTTCAATCGGTGAGTTGCTGGCTTGCCAGTCGGCAAAGCCACCGCCAATATGCGCCACGTTGGTCATGCCCATGTCTTGCAATGCCTTGGCAGCCAGCGCACTGCGCCAGCCTGCGCCACAAAACAAAACGAATTCTTTGCTCTCGTCGTCAAACACAGGCTTGTGATACGGCGAGTCAGGGTCCACCCAAAATTCCAACATCCCGCGCGGCGCATGCAAGGCACCAGCTGCTGTGCCGCTTGCGGTTAGCTCACGGATGTCACGGATATCCACCAGTTGCAATGTTGGATCGTTGTCCATACGGGCAACCACTTGCGCCACGCTATACGTCGTGACTTGCGCCATGGCCTCTGCCACTAACACTTTGTGTCCTTTAATAATAGCCATCTCTTATGTCCAACCTATCGGTGATTTCATTTACGCCAAAACTGCGCGGTGAACAACACCAACACAGACAACAACTCCAAGCGACCCAGCATCATGGCGACGGTGCACACCCACGTTTGGAAGTCGGTCAAGCTGCCATAGTTGGCAGCTGGACCTACGTTGCCCAATCCTGGACCAATGTTGTTCACTGTAGCCACCACAGCCGTGAACGCACTCACCATGTCCATACCGGTATACAACAACACCATGGTGAGCGTGATGATGGTCGCCCCGTAAATCAGCATGAAAGCCATAACCGACATCAATACGGCGTTGCTAATGGCTGTACCCCCCAGGTGCACAGGGTTCACCACGCGCGGGTGAATAGCCCGTACCAACTCGCGCTTGGCTTGCTTGACCAACAAAATCATGCGAACCATTTTGATACCACCACCTGTTGAGCCTGCACACGACACAAAACAGCCCAAAAACACCAACAATACCGGCGCAAATGCAGGCCATAAAGCATAGTTGGCAGACGAATAGCCCGTGGTTGTCGCAACCGATATCACTTGAAAGGCCGATACGCGCAACGCCTCTGGAAAGCTGTCCACCGTATTTTCAACAGCTAGCAGCACACTCACCAAACCAATGCTGACCAACAGCACGACCAAGTAGCTGCGCACTTCTACATCACGCACCAAACTCATGACTGAGCCCATGCGCCACACAATGAAATAGCGCGCAAAGCTGATGCCGGCCAGCAGCATAAACACCATGGCCACACCTTCGACGCGCATGGACTCAAAGTAACCAAGACTGGCATCGTGTGAGGACATGCCACCCAAACTCACGGTGGTACTCATGTGCATGAACGCGTCTGACCAACTCATGCCTGCCCACCGGTAAGCTAAAAAACAACCCAACGACAACACAAAATACACACCCCATAAACCGCGTGCGGTTTCAGCAATGCGGGGGGTGAGCTTGGCATCTTTCAAGGGGCCAGGTGTTTCAGCCTTGTACAGCTGCACACCGCCCAAACCCAACAATGGCAACACAGCCACCACCAACAACATGATGCCCAAGCCACCAAACAGTTGGAGGAAGCAGCGCCACACATTCACACTTAGCGGCAAGCCTTCTAGACCTGTGAGCACGGTAGCGCCAGTTGCCGTCAGGCCGCTTACAGCTTCAAAGTAGGCGTCTGTCCAATCCATGCGACCCACCCCCAACCATAAAGGCAAGGCTGCAAATATTGGCAAGACAACCCAGACCAAGTTCACCAACATGAAGCCATCCTTGGGCATCAGTTCGCGGCGGTGTTTTTGTGTCCACCACATCAGCAACACACCCGTTACAAACGTGGCGGCAAAGCCTATAAGCCATATTTCTTGCAGGCGATGCTCGTCTGCCCACCACGACCATGCCCACGGCACCCAAAACGTAACAGAGAAAACCAACAACACGCGGGACAGCGCAGCTAGTACGGGCTTGAAATCATACATACGCGCTGTTAGCCGAAGAAAGTAGCGCTGACTTGGAACAGCTTTTCCACGTCCCTGACAGAGCGCTTGTTGGGGATGAACACAATGATGTGGTCATTCTCTTGCACCAGTGTGTCGTGGTGGGGCATGAGTAGCACCGAGTCTTTGCCCTCGCCTCGCACGATGGCGCCAATGCTGGCATCTTTGGGCAGTTTGATTTCCTCTAAACGCCGCCCCACCAATTTTGACGTTTTAATGTCGCCACGGGCCACGCCTTCCAGCACCTCCGCGGCACCACGGCGCAGGCTGTGCACGGCGGCCACATCACCCCGACGCAAGTGGGCTAGCAATTCGCCAATAACGGTCTGTGCCGGAGAAATAGCAATGTCAATGGTGGAGCCCTCCATCATTTCAGCGTAGGCGCGCCTGTTGATCAGCGCCATTACCCGCTGCGCGCCCATGCGCTTTGCCAGCATGGCCGACATGATGTTGTCTTCGTCGTCATTGGTCAGTGACAAAAACACATCCATCTCACCCACGTTTTCTTCTTGTAGCAAATCCGCATCGGCCACATCGCCTTGCAACACCAAGACATTACTTGGCAACTGCTCGGCCAAGTATTCGCAACGCTTTTTATCGCGTTCAATGATCTTGACTTGGTACTTGGCGGCCAAGCTTTTAGCCAGACGCATTCCCACGCGTCCGCCACCGGCAATCATGATGCGCTGCACAGGTTGGTCACGTTTGTGTAGGGCAAACAGGACCTCGCGTAGCTTTTGTTTGTCAGCGAGCACAAACACCTCATCGCCTTCAAGGATGCGTGTGTTGGCCTTGTTGGGCACGGCATAGCCGTGACGGTAAATGGCCACCACGCGCATTTCAGCAGCAGGGAACAGTTCTTTGAATTCGCCCAAAGTGTGTCCTGCCAACGCACTGCCAGACACAGCGCGCACGCCCACCATACTGGCGCGCTCTTGTGAAAAGTGCAGCACTTGCAGGGCCTCCGGGTATTGAATGAGTTGGTGGATGTAATTCATCACCGACTCTTCTGGACAAATCACGTGGTCAACGGCAAAGCCGCTGCGCGATAGCAACTCGTCGCCCTCATTGAACTCACTAGAGCGCAACCTTGCAATGGTGGTGGGTATCCCAAACACGTCGTGTGCCACTTTGCACACAACCAAGTTGGTCTCGTCCATGGCGGAGCACGCAATGACCATGTCTGCGTCGTCCGCACCAGCTTGGCGCAGCACGGACGGCTGAATGCCGTTGCCCACCACACCGCGTAGATCCAGCCGGTCCTCTAGATCACGCAGTCGCCCGGCGTCGGTATCGATCACCGTGATGTCGTTGCGCTCAGACACCAAACTCTCGGCTACGCTTTCACCCACGCGGCCGGCTCCAAGAATAATAATCTTCATAGCCAGCGATTTTAGGGGGTCAAATGGTGATTTGGGCCATTTGAGAGTCGACTTGTGGGTTTAAGTGGCCAAAGCACGCTGAATTAGGATTTTTTGCACGTCGGATGTGCCTTCGTAAATTTGGCACACACGCACATCGCGGTAAATGCGCTCCACAGGGAAATCGCTGACGTAGCCATACCCGCCATGTATTTGTATGGCTTGTGAGCACACCTGCTCAGCCATTTCACTCGCAAATAATTTGGCCATAGCCGCCTCTTTTAGGCAGGGCAGACCAGCATCACGCATGGCGGCTGCATGCAGGGTGAGCGCGCGAGCGGCCTCTAACTGCGTGGCCATTTCTGCCAGCTTGAAGCCAACGGCCTGGTGGTTGAAGATGGTTTGTCCAAATGTCTCGCGCTGTTTGGAGTAGGTCAATGCGCAGTCGAATGCGCTTCTGGCCATGCCAATGCTTTGCGCGGCAATGCCAATACGTCCGCCCTCTAACGCGCCAAGCGCAATGCGGTAGCCTTCGCCTTCCTGGCCCAAGCGGTTTTCAATCGGTATACGGCAATTTTCTAAGTTGATTTGTGCGGTGTCACTAGAGTTTTGACCCAGCTTGTCCTCTAGTCGCGCCCCCACATAACCCTCGGCCTTGGTCGGCACCAAAAAGGCACTCATGCCTTTTTTGCCCGCCGCTTTGTCGGTCACGGCAATGACGATGGCCACATTGGCGTTTTGACCACTGGTGATGAATTGCTTAACGCCGTTCAAGACGTAATGGTCTCCATCCAGAACAGCCGTTGTTCGCATGCCGCTGGCGTCGCTGCCTACGTGTGGCTCTGTTAAACAAAACGCGCCCAGCATCTCGCCTTTGGCCAAAGGCGTGAGCCAGTCGCGCTGCTGCTGTGCGCTGCCGTTTTTCATGAGAATGGCATTAACTGGGCAGTTGGTCACCGAAATAACGGTGCTGGTGCCGCCGTCGCCAGCAGCAATTTCTTCTAGAACTACCGCCAAGGTAACGTAGTCCAACCCTGCGCCGCCCAATTCTTCAGGTACACAAATACCGTAACAGCCAAGGGCAGCCAAGCCTTTGTGGGCTTGCACTGGAAAGGTGTGGGCTTTGTCCCACGCGGGCGCGTATGGCCATAGCTGCTCTTGGGAAAAGGCACGAACGGCTTCTTGCACCATGCGCTGGTCGTCGTTGAGTAACATGAACTACCTTTTTTAAATCAGCTCAAAGGCCATGGCGGTGGCTTCGCCCCCGCCCATACACAAGGACGCCACACCGCGCTTGCCGCCGCTGTGCAACAAAGCGTTTAGCAAGGTCACGATGATGCGGGCACCGCTGGCACCAATCGGGTGTCCCAATGCACACGCACCGCCGTGCACGTTGACTTTATTGCGCGCAATGTTGAGCTCGACCATGGCGGCCATGGGCACCACAGCAAAAGCTTCATTGATTTCAAACAAATCAATGTCTTCAATGCCCCAACCCGTCTTGGTCAGCAGCTTTTGCATAGCAAACACAGGTGCCGTGGTGAACCAATTGGGCTCTTGTGCGTGCGTGGTGTGACCCATGATCCGAGCCAAGGGCTTGACGCCAAGCTTTAACGCATGACTGTGGCGCATGAGCATCAAGGCCGCCGCACCATCGTTGATAGACGATGAACTGGCCGCGGTGATGGTGCCGCCGTCTTTTTTAAACACGGTTCGCAAACTGGGGATGTTGTCTATATCGATACTGCCAGGGCCTTCATCAATGGATACCACGCGCTCGCCCTTGCGGGTTTTAACCGTCACAGGGGCAATCTCGGCAGCAAACACGCCGTTGCTGCTGGCAGCTTGGGCGCGCTGTACAGACTCCATTGCGAATGTGTCTTGTGCGTCGCGCGTGAAACTGTATTTGGCGGCGCAGTCTTCACCAAACGTGCCCATAGAACGACCTGCCTCATAAGCGTCTTCTAGACCATCTAACATCATGTGGTCATACAACTTATCGTGGCCCATGCGGTAGCCGCCTCGACCTTTTTGTATCAAGTAAGGCGCATTGGTCATGCTTTCCATGCCGCCGGCCATCATCACATCAGCAGAACCCGCCAACAGCATGTCGTGGGCCAGCATGGTGGCCTTCATGCCAGAGCCACACATTTTGGACATGGTGACAGCGCCGGTTGACAAGGGCAAACCGCCTTTGATAGCAGCTTGACGTGCAGGTGCTTGGCCTTGCCCCGCCATCAAACAATTACCAAACAACAACTCACCGACCAGTGCAGGGTCAATGCCTGCCCGCTTGACGGCCTCAGCAATGACCACACCACCTAAATCATGTGCGGCCAGTGTAGAGAAGTCGCCTTGGAATGCGCCCATGGGCGTGCGCGCGGCGCTGACTATAACGATGGGATCGGTACTTGTGGTGGTGGACATGGGGTATCTCGGGTTGAGCGGTTTAGGTTACAAGCGCGACGGGTTGATGCCGTTACCGCGGATGGTGGCGTGGCTGACAGCGCCAAACATATGGCGAAGTTGGCTGGAGGCTTCATACGGGAACACGTCGTGTACGTGACCATTTTTTATGCGCGTTTGATTGTCTTGCCAAAAGGCGGCGTCTAGCAGGTCAGCATGGTGGGCCATGAACACACTGCGAACTTTGGGGTTGCCCAATAAAAACGGGGCGAAGGTCTCTGGGAATACATCTTTAGGGCCCACGTTGTACCAAATCTCGCCAGACATCTCTTCCTCCTCGTTGCGAGGCGTTGGGACCCGACGAAAATGGCAATCTGTGATGTACTCAATTTCATCGTAGTCATAAAAAACCACCTTGCCGTGTCGCGTGATGCCGAAGTTTTTCCACAACATGTCACCAGGAAAAATATTAGCTGCCACCAAATCTTTAATGGCGTTGCCGTACTCCACCACCGCTCTCGTGAGTTGGTCCCACGCGGGCTGGTCTTGGTCGTTGGCTTGCAAGGTGTCGAAAGCCTCTTGTAAATAAATGTTCAGCGGGATCATTCGCCGCTCTATGTAAACATGCTTGATCACCACTTCCATATTGCCGTCGTTGTTGGTGTCTGATATGTCCAACTGGCTTGGCGCAAACTTTTTAATTTCTTCAATCAGCTCTGGCTCAAACCGCGACAGGGGGAACGCCACGTCTGAATACTCCAGCGTATCTGCCATGCGCCCCACTCTGTCGTGCTGTTTGACCAGCAAGTACTTGCCTTTAATTTGCTCACGCGTGGTGTCTTTGGGTGGTGGGTAGAAGTCTTTAATAACTTTGAACACAAACGGGAAACTAGGCTGGTCGAACACCAACATCACCATGCCTTTGATACCGGGTGCAATGCGGAAGCGGTCTGTACTCTGGCGTTGGTGGGCTAAAAAATCGCGGTAAAACAGTGTTTTACCCTGCTTGGCCAGCCCCAGCGCGTTGTACAACTCAGTGCGTGGTTTGCGTGGCATCATGCTGCGCAAAAACTGTACATAGGCCGACGGTATTTCCATGTCCACCATGAAGTAGGCACGCGCAAAACTAAACAGCATAAGCAAGTCGTCTTCGTCAAACAATGCCGCGTCAACATGCAGCTTGCCGTCTGCATTGTGCAAGATAGCCAGTGCAAACGGCACCTCTTGAAAACCGTTGATGACCTTTCCCACAATGTAAGCGCCCTTGTTTCTAAAAAACAAACTCGACAACACCTGAAACTGGAAGTTGGGTCGCAGCCTGTGGTGGTCAAAGCGCGCCAAGATGGCGGTTTGCAACCACTCTATATCCCGATCTATATCTTCCCAAGGGCCGTGCAGCAAAAAGTCCGTCACTATGTGCGCCACATCAACGCGCATACTGAGCTTGGTGGGGTAATACACGCGGTAGGTGGGCTTGGCGGGATTGACGTTGTCTATGTATTCGGTGCTGACCGCTGGGCGAACAAAAATAAAATCGTTGTTAAAGTATCCCCTGTGCAGGATTTTGGTGGTGACCGAATTGAAAAATGACTCGGCCAATTCTGGTTGGTGGTGGTCTATCAGCAAGCCTACAAAGTGCAGTTTTACTTGCTGCCACACCCCATGACTGGTCGCCCCCGCTTTAAACTCGCGCTCTAAGCGGTTCACCGCCTCCAACACGCGCATGTCATAGAACTCAATCCGCTCGCGCTGCCCGCGCTGTTGGCCAGCCCAGTCTTGGGTTTCGAAACGGTACTTGGCTCTGGATGATTCCGCTCTGAATAAGCGGTAGTGACGGTTGAATCCGTCTAGCAATGCACGGGCCATGTCAAAGGCAACGCTGGAATCTAGCTTGTGTGCGGTATTGCTATTGGACATAGCCTTAGCCTCTATGTCTCGCGGCCACATTGAGCACCGCCAGTTTGTACACCGCACTGATAGACGCTGTGTTGTAGACAGTCATGTTCAAATTTTGCAACAGTCCGTCATTTAAACCGTAGACCCATCCGTGCACTGTAATGTCTTGGTCGCGCATCCACGCATCTTGCATGACCGTGGTTTGTGCCACGTTGCGCACCTGCTCAATGACGTTGAGTTCGCACAGCGCATCTAAACGGTGTTCTGTGGCAATACCGTCCAACAGCGTTTCGTGGCGGTCGTGTACATCTTGAATGTGGCGCAGCCAGTTGTCGGCGAGACCTATTCGCGCACGTTCCAAGGCGGCTTGAACACCAGAGCAGCCGTAGTGACCAACGACTATCACGTGGCGCACCTTCAGCCTTTCAACTGCGAACTGCACCGTTGACAAGGCGTTAAGGTCAGAGTGCGCCACCACATTACCAACATTGCGATGCACGAAAATTTCACCTGGCTCTAGGCCAGTAATTTGATTGGCGGGCACACGGCTGTCTGAGCAACCAATCCACATGTACTTGGGATTTTGTTGGTTTTTTAGACGGGTGAAAAAGCCTGGGGACTGGGCCTGCATATCAGCAGCCCATGTGCGGTTGTGATCAAACAGATCGTTAAGCGATTTAGTCATAGGTGTATTGTCGCGCCAATTTTTAACCCGTTACGAGCGCTTCATTTGCATGCCACACGAGCGCAGGGCTCAGCTGGTTTCAGCAAATAGTTCGCGTCCAATCAGCATGCGGCGAATTTCGCTGGTTCCTGCGCCTATTTCATACAACTTGGCATCGCGCCATAAACGGCCAACGTCGTAGTCATTGATATAGCCATTGCCACCAAATATTTGTATCCCTTCACCGGCCATCCAGGTGGCTTTTTCAGCTGTCCACAAAATCACTGAGGCACAGTCTTTACGCACTTGGCGCACGTGCTCAGCGCCCAACGAGTCCAGGTTTTTAGCGACCGTATAAGCAAACGAGCGCCCTGCTTGTAGCACGGTGTACATGTCTGCAACTTTGCCTTGAATGAGCTGAAACTCACCAATGCTTTGGCCAAATTGCTTGCGGTCGTGGATATAAGGGATCACGTTGTCCATCACGGCTTGCATGATGCCCAAAGGGCCGCCTGATAGCACAGCGCGTTCGTAATCCAGTCCACTCATCAGTACCTTGGTGCCGTTGTTTAGGCCGCCCAAAATATTGGCAGCTGGCACCTCCACATTGTTGAAAACCAACTCGCCGGTGTGGCTGCCGCGCATGCCCAGCTTGTTTAATTTTTGGGCCACTGAGAAGCCCTTCATGTCTTTTTCAATCAAGAAAGCACTGACACCCCGTGCGCCTAACTCAGGCTCTGTTTTGGCGTACACCACCAAGGTGTCTGCATCTGGCCCGTTGGTGATCCACATTTTTGTGCCGTTGAGCACGTAGTAGCCGCCCTTGTCTTCAGCACGTAATTTCATGCTGATCACGTCAGAGCCCGCACCGGGCTCGCTCATCGCCAAGGCACCTATGTGCTCGCCACTCATGAGTTTAGGCAGGTACTTTGTTTTCTGCTCAGGCGTACCGTTGCGGTTAATTTGGTTCACACATAAGTTGCTGTGCGCCCCGTAACTCAGACCCACAGAGGCGCTGGCGCGCGAGATCTCTTCCATGGCCACCATGTGCGCCAAGTAGCCCATGCCTGTGCCTCCATCGGCCTCGGGAACGGTCATACCCAGCAACCCAAGATCGCCCATCTTGCGCCACGTGTCCATTGGGAATTGATCATCGCGGTCAATTTGTGCAGCGCGCGGGGCTATTTCGGCTTGCGCAAAATCGTAGACCGCATCACGCAGGGCGTCTATGTCTTCGCCAAGGTAAAAGTTCAAGCCAGGTAGGGTTCTCATGGTTGCATCCTCACGTTGTTGTGTTTCAAGGTTGTTGTATGGGCTTTAATAGTGCTTTGCCACAGCCACCAAGGTTTGTTGCATGAGGGCACACACCGTGCGGGTGCCGTCATCCGCCACATGCGTGACCTCGGCCGTAGCAACGATCAAGCGCTTGCCCGCACGCACTACCGTGCCCACCGCACGCAATTGGCCACCTGATTTGGCCGCCAGGAAATTTATTTTGTACTCGGCTGTCATGACTTCGCAACCGGGCGGGGCCACAGTTAAAGCAGCGTAACCGCCAGCTATATCGGCCAATGCGCCCATGGCCCCGCCATGAAAAGAGCCTTGTTGCTGACTCACCGCATCAGAAAAAGGCATGTACAGCTCACACATGCCGACGTCGGCACGCTCTAGGCGAACACCCCAAGCACGCATCATGCCTTGGCGCTCTAAGCTGGTTTGCACCCGCTGAGTTGGGGTTGGTTGCGTTGCTGGCGCGCCAACTGGAGAGGTGGGGTTCGTAGAAGTCATATCGACACATATGTTGATTGACGTTTACGTAAACGTCAATCTTTATTATGCCGAATTTAAACCACGTTAGGTTTGACTTTGGCCAACAACGCTTTGGCCTCTTTTTCATGCACCTTGATCTCTTCTAAGTTGGCTTGCAAGTCGCTGAGCTGCTCTTGCAGCTGTTCTTTGTGCTGCGACAGAACCAGTAAGAATTTTTGCAACTGCGGCGCCGTGTCGCGTGGGCTGTCATACGTGTCAATGATGTCCTTGGCGTCAGACAGGCTCAAGCCCAAACGCTTGGCTCTGAGCGTGAGCTTTAAACGGGTACGGTCTCTTGCGGTGTAGACACGCACCCTTGCCCCCGCCCCGCTGCGCTCGGGTTGCAACAAGCCCATGTCTTCGTAGAAACGAATGGCACGGGTGGTTAAGTCGAACTCTTTAGCGAGATCACTGATGGTATAGGTGAGCGCTGCCATGGCGACATAGGTCCTGAGGTTGTCTTCTTACAATGCACGTTAACTTGACGTTAACGTAAACGTCAAGTACGTCATATTTTAAGGCAAAGCATATGAACGAAGCTGAAGCGCGCTTGCTCTACCCAATGGGTGAAACCTTGCCCGACACCACGCAAGCCCTTGAGGTGGCACCTGGCGTCAAGTGGGTGCGCATGGCGCTGCCATTTGCCCTGAACCACATTAACTTGTGGCTGCTGCGCGATCGCCTAGATGTCAACGGCACCATGACAGATGGCTGGACCATTGTGGACTGTTGCATTGACGCACCAAGTTCTCGCGAGCAATGGTTGCACTTGTTTGACACCCAATTAGACGGCTTGCCAGTGCTGCGCGTGTTGGTCACGCACATGCACCCAGACCATGTGGGTTTGGCGCACTGGCTGGTTACCCATTGGTCGACACCTGATTACAGTTGCCCGCTGTGGATGAGCAGCTTGGACTTTTCTACGGCCCATATTGGCAGCGCCGGCGGCACAGGCTTTGGTGGCAATGATGCCGCCGAGTTTTTCGCGTCTCACGGCATGAACAAGCCTGACGACCTGGCCAAAGTGCGTGCCCGTCAAAACTACTACGCCTCCATGGTGCCCGCGGTGCCCAAAGCACACACACGCTTGCTAGACGCCATGGTGGTGCGTATCGGCCAACACGATTGGCGCTGCATGGTGGGCTACGGACACGCGCCAGAACACATAGCGTTGTATTGCGAAGACCTAGATGTGCTCATCAGTGGCGACATGGTGCTGCCGCGTATTTCCACCAATATCAGTGTGTACGCCAGCGAGCCGCAGTCAAACCCACTTCAGCTGTTTTTAGACTCGCTAGAGCGCATGCGCGCTTTACCAGATACCGTTCTCATATTGCCCTCGCATGGCAAACCATTTAAAGGTCTGTACGAGCGCATCAACCAGTTAACGCAACACCATGCCGAACGCTTGGCTGAACTGCTGCAAGCCTGTTTAGAACACCCCATGAATGCCGCGCAGGCATTGCCCATTTTGTTTAAACGCGAGCTTGACCTGCACCAAACCACATTTGCCATGGGCGAGGCTGTGGCGCATTTGCACACGTTGTGGTACCAAGGAAAACTGCGCCGCTTCAAGCTTGACGGTGTGTGGATGTGGCAGGCTTTGTAAGCCAAACGCTGGCATTGCACGAGCTTACAGTGCCGGTTACCACACAGGCAGTTGCAGGCTTTTTAGGTGGTCACGGTGGTGCTCATATTCAGGCATCACACTCGCCACGGTGCCCCAGAACTGTGGGCCATGGTTCATTTCGCGCAGGTGTGACAGCTCGTGCACCACCACATAGTCCACCACAGACAATGGGCCGTGAATGAGTCGCCAATTTAAACGTATATGCCCTTGGCTGGTGGCGCTTCCCCACCGTGTGCTGGCGCTTGATAGCTTGAGCTGCGTGTAGCGCACACCCAAGGTGGCGGCAAAGTGGTCTAGACGTTGGGTGAACACTTGTGTCGCAAGCCGCATAAGCCAAGCCTGTGTCAGGTCACGGATTTGTTTGGCGGTAGCGCCTTGGGGCAAAGCCACAAAGAGGTCCAATGAGGTCCCAGCTGGTAAGTCTTGCCCCTGCGATTGCCACGCGTCGGAGGCAACCCACAAGACATCTTGATGGTCTTTGTTTTTGAGCACGTAGCCACTTTTTACGAACTGATAACAAGGGTCTAGCGAGACCTGAACCTTGCAACCCAACACGGGAAGTTCGACACCGTCGGCCCATGTGATCTGCGCACTGGCCAACTCTTTGCCGCGGGCTTGCATCTCTTGTAACTTGGCTATCAACCAGTCGGCTTTGCTCAGCAGCACGGTGTCTACGTCGCTGATGGTGCTCCAGCGCGGCGCATTCACTGTCACCCCCTCTATACCCACACTCATGCCAACCGTTTTTCGCTTGCCCCGTTTGAGGTGGTAGCCCAACAACGCAGTGGGTAAACGCAACTGGCGGTTGGCCAGTGGGTGTTGCCAAATGACCAGCCCCACAACTTGATCGAAATTTTCACCTCGAGCAACAGGACCGGCCTTGACCTTGGGCTGCTCTGTTGTTGGGGCAGCTGGCCGTTTCGACACGCCAGCCTCTGGCGCGAGTGGCTGAGCAGCGTGGGCATCTCCCCAGTCAAAGCCAAGCTGCTCAGACACAGCGCGAACAGCCTTGTGCCACATTAAACAGCGTAAGCTTGTGGGTCTAAGCGGCGCATCTCTGACTCAATCCAAGTTTGCACTTGCTGCATCATTTCATCGGGCGCGCGGCCAGCGCTGGGTATGGGTTGTCCAATCACAACATCGACCACACCCGGGTACTTGATAAACGCCTTACGTGGCCAACATTTGGCTGAGGTGACAGCTATTGGGATAACCGGGGCACCCGTTTCTATTGCCAGCTTGGTGCCGCCTGTTTTGTAAGTCCCCACCTGACCGCGCTCTATACGTGTCCCTTCTGGAAACATGATCACCCAGGTGCCCTGCGCCAGCAAGCGTTGCCCTTGCTCAACCACCTTGGCGAAGGCTTGAGAACGTTTGCGTCGGTCAATGTGGATCATGTCCATGCGGGCCATGGCCCAACCGAAAAACGGAACGTACAAAAGCTCACGTTTGAACACAAAGGCCAAAGGGTGAGGCATGAGTGTGGGCATGGAAAAAGTTTCCCATGTGGACTGGTGCTTCACCAGCAGAATAGCTTGGCCATTGACCTCGGTTGGAAGGTTTTCGTACCCAGTGACCCGATTTTGAATACCCAAAATAACCGTCCCACCTGTAACGGCCAAACGCAGCCAACCGGCACACAGCCAGTAAATTTGATTGCTACTTAACAAGGGGGCGGTCATGAGCACTACCAGTGCCCAAGGCACCACAGTAACAACCATCCAAAAAGCATGTGCAATGGAGCGCACCAGTGCCACACAAGTGGCTAAGAAAGAGGGTTTTTTCAAACGGGTGGGCATAGACATAGAGACAAATTTATACCTTGCTTGGGTTCAACACGTAGTCGGCGAAGGCGTGCAAATCCGAGTGTACGGTGGTGTTGGGCGGTAAGTCTGGGGGCAGGTTGTCGCGCGTGTACTGTGCCGACTTGCCGACCAGCAGCAAATGCGGCTGGCCACCTGCCGCATAGGCCGCCTGCATATGCCGCACGGTATTGCCAGCCACAGGCACTTTGGACAATTGGGCCCCAAAACGCTCGCCAATGCGTGTGATCAAGCCTGGTAAAGGCTTGCGACACTCGCAACCGTCGCTGAGCGTGTGGGGGCAGAAAAAGACTGCATCAACTCGCGCGCCGACACTGGCCAAGAGTTTGTGCATTTTTTTGTGAACGTCATTGAGTGTGGCGACGTCAAACAAACCACGTCCCAAACCAGACTGGTTAGTGGCCACCACCACACGCCAGCCAGCCTCGTTGAGTTTTGCCACAGCCTCTAGCGCGCCTGGTATCGGAATCCAGTCTTCTGCGCTGGTGATAAAAGCCAAGTCATCCACGTTGAGCGTGCCATCTCTGTCCAGTACTACCAATGGCATGTGATGGTTCATAACGTGGTGAATGTGGTGGGCATATAGACGGGGCAGTTAACAGCTTAGTTGTTGAATAGTTGAATAGTTCAATGTGTGAATTGTTCAGCTGGCCAACTTGGACAAGTCTGCCACCCTGTTCATAGTAGCGTGTAACTGCGATAACAGGCCCAGCCGATTGGCTCTGATCGCAACATCCTGTGCATTCACCATGACGTTGTCAAAGAATGCGTCCACAGGTGCACGCAGCGCGGCCAAGGCCTGCAACGAAGCTGTGTAGTTGCCAGCCTCAAATGCGGCATCGGCCAATTTAGCCACCGTTTCCATAGCGTCGTACAGTGCCACTTCTGCTGGCTCAACAACTAGGCTGGGCTCCACAGCTTTCGCCTCGTTTGCAGATTTTTTAAGAATATTGCCAATTCGCTTGTTGGCCGCTGCCAAGGCATCACTTTCAGGCATATCGGCAAACGCTCTGACAGCGAGCAAGCGTTTAGGCACTTGCGCTAACAACGCGGGGTTGAGAGCCAATACCGCATCAATGGCCAAAACGCTGAAACCTTGATCACGCAGCATGCCAGCCATACGGTCTTGAATGAAGGTCGGCAGCGGCGCAAGGTCAACGGGCAGCAGCCCGTTAAACACGCTGTGCGCCTGTGCAATCAGCGCCTGCAACGACATGGGCAGGTTTGCTTCAATCAGCATGCGCACCACGCCCAAGGCGTGACGACGCAAAGCAAAGGGGTCGCGCTCGCCTGTGGGCACATTGCCTATGCCAAACATGCCCACCAAGGTCTCTAGTTTGTCAGCCAGCGCCACCACCAAGCCCACGTCGTTGCGTGGCAGCTCGTCGCCAGCAAAACGTGGGCGATAGTGGTCTTCTATGGCCAAGGCCAACTCATCGCCCAACCCATCATGGCGTGCGTAGTAGCCTCCCATGACGCCCTGTAGCTCTGGAAACTCACCCACCATGTCTGTTAATAAATCGCATTTGGCGAGCTGTGCTGCTTGTTCAGCTTGTTCGCTTAGGCGGGCATTGGTATGACCCGCAGCCATCCACGCTTGGGCAATATGCTTGGCCAATGCCGCCACGCGCATGCTGCGCTCACCTTGGCTACCCAACTTGTTGTGGTACACCACCTTGGACAATTCGGGCACACGAACTGCCAATGTTTTCTTACGGTCTTGGTTGAAGAAAAACTGCGCATCGGCCAAACGCGGTCTAACGACCCGCTCGTTGCCGCCAATGACTTGGCTGGTATCAGCAGGTGAAATATTACTAACCACCAAAAATTGGTTGCTCAACTTGCCCGCGCTGTCTAGCAAAGGGAAGTATTTTTGGTTGGCCTTCATGGTGAGAATCAAACACTCTTGGGGTACTTGCAGATACTCAACCTCAAAGGCACAGGTCACCACGTTGGGGCGCTCCACCAGAGCACAAACCTCGTCTAACAACGCCTGGTCTTCAATGGGGGTGAGTACGCCACTTTGTGCCGTACTGGCTGCGGCTGCGGCTGCATTGATCTGTGTTTGTATCAGGTCGCGCCGCTCAGAAAACGAGGCAATAACGGCACCTTGATCACGCATTACACCGGCGTATTGGTCGGCGTGGGGCAGCTTGATGACCTCAACCGCAGCCTCAAATCGGTGCCCTTTGGTGGTGTTGCCAGCTGTCAGGCCCAAAACACTGACGCCAACTACGGCTGTGCCGTGCAAGGCCATCAAGCCGTGGGCGGGTCTAACAAAGTTGACGCTGCTCCAACCCGGTAATGCACAGTTGCGATGCAACTGGTAGCTCATGACCTTAGGAATGGGCAGTTTGGCAATGGCTTGCTCAAGGGCTTGTTGCAAGCCATCTAGCAAACTGGCACCTGCAACCGTACGCTCTAAAAACAAACTATCTGCTTTGCCATCGGGCTGGCGCCGCAGTTGTGCCACCACAGATGCATCAACCCCAAGACTTTGTAATTTTTTCAATAGCGCCGGTGTTGCTGCGCCATTGCTATCCAGACCCACTGATGCCGGCATGAGCCTGAGCAGCTGTTGTTTATCGCTGGCCTTGCTCCTCACTTGCGTGATGTGGGCCGCCAACCGCCTTGGTGACGCAAAAGCGGTTAGCTCGGCCTTGGCATCGGCCAAGCCACTTGCTTGCAAGCTGTCTAACAATACGCGGGCAAACGCATTGCCCAGTTTGTTCAACACTTTAGGCGGCAGTTCTTCTACGAACAATTCTACGAGTAAGTTATCTGTGGACATGTCTGGACTTTTAAATATCGTGGGAGCTTAGGCCGCAGCTTGCTTCATAGCAGCGAGCCACTCAGGTGGCGCAAGGGGAAAGCCCAAACGCTCTCGACTCTCCAAGTAACTCTGTGCAACAGCACGCGCCAAATTGCGTATCCGACCAATATAGGCCGCGCGTTCAGTCACACTGATCGCGCCACGTGCGTCAAGCAAGTTAAAGGTATGGGCACACTTGAGCACTTGCTCATAGGCCGGCAACGTGAGCTGCACCCCAATCAGGTGTTGCGTTTGTTGTTCGTGGGCCGCAAAGGCGGTGAACAAAAAATCTGTATCGCTGTGCTCAAAGTTGTAGGCAGACTGCTCTTGTTCATTTTGCAAATACACATCGCCATAAGAAATGGTGTCTGTCCACTTGAGGTTGTAGACGTTGTCCACACCTTGCAAGTACATCGCTAGACGCTCAAGGCCGTAGGTGATCTCACCTGTTGCGGGTTTACAGTCAATGCCTCCGACCTGCTGGAAGTAAGTGAACTGCGTGACCTCCATGCCATTGAGCCAGACCTCCCAACCCAACCCCCAGGCACCGAGTGTTGGGTTTTCCCAGTCGTCCTCTACAAAGCGAATGTCGTTTTGTTTCAGATCGAAGCCCAATGACTCTAAGCTGCCCAAGTACAAATCCAAGATATTATCCGGCGCAGGCTTTAAAGCGACTTGGAATTGGTAGTAGTGCTGCAAGCGATTGGGGTTTTCGCCATACCGCCCATCTTTGGGTCTGCGACTTGGCTGCACGTAAGCAGCCTTCCATGGCTCTGGGCCAATGGCACGCAAAAAGGTAGCTGTATGGCTGGTGCCGGCGCCCACTTCCATGTCGTAGGGCTGCAACAAGGCACAACCTTGTTTGTCCCAATAGTTTTGTAAGTTCAGGATGATTTGCTGAAAAGTGAGCATGGGGTAAGCCGTGGTGAGTACTACGAGTAGGGTGCGGCCTGTGGCCTCACACCCTAGCAAAAAACCCTTGATTTTACGGCCCAATGACTGCCCATGGCTAGTTGTTGGCCAGAACAAGCATCTAAACTGTTTTACGATCTGCTTCAACGCAGTGGCTTGCGCTGCATTTCGGGCCACTGGGTGTGCTGGTTTGAGTCTACCTGCTGGATGAACCGCTCAGGGTTTGCGCAAACTGCTGGGCACTAGGTCTGTGGACAGACTGTGCCTATTGCCGGTTTTGCGCGCTAAGAGCGCGCCAGCTAGCAAACAGCATGACTGCGATGGAAATCAGCCACACGGGGGTGTGTCCCCACCTACCAGCCCATTGCACATAGGGCGTAAAGCCAGTATGTCCAGTAAAGGTGCCTACCAACTGCCCGCGCACGTTGTGTTCTAGTTGATGGGTCACATGGCCTTTGGCATCAATAATTGCCGTTGCGCCTGTGTTGGTAGCGCGGACAATGGGCCGACCTGTTTCGATCGCTCGCCAACGTGCCATTGTGAGATGGTGTGAGAGCGCTGCCGTGTTTCCAAACCAAGCCAAGTTGCTGACATTGACCCAAGCGGTTGGCTCGCCCTTGGTGCGCCATAAACGCTGTGCAAGTTCATCACCAAACACATCTTCGTAGCAAATTTGTACAGCCAACTGTTGGCCGTCCCATGGCATGGGGGCTTGGTCTAAGCTCCCAGCACTGAAGCCACCTAATGGTATGTTCATTGCATCTGTCAACCACTTGAAGCCCGCCGGTACAAACTCACCAAAAGGTACCAAGTGGTGCTTGTTGTAGGAAAAGCCAGGCTGGCCTGTAGGCCTTAGGCCTTTGACAGCATTGCTATACGATTGTTCGCCCATGTTCAGCGGCATACCGATCAGGGCTGCGCGTTGATCTTGATCCAGTCGTTTTTGAATACCTTCCCATAGCGTGTGTGATTGCCTATCAGGCGGTTGCACAAATGCTGTTTCTGGCAGCACCACCAAGGAGGTAGTGGCTTGTTCAATCTGTTGTGCGTACCACTCTGTTACCTGCGCACTGCTGCTATCGAATTTCATATCTTGACGTACATTACCCTGCACTAAAGTTACGTCTGTGGTGGCTGTAGGCTGTGTCCACTGCGGTGCCCACTCAGAGAAGTAAACAGAGGGCATCAGTAGCAATACGCTCAACACGCCCGCAATCACAGCTTGCTTGGCATCGTGCTTGTCATGTAGCCAAAGGGCCCACCAACTGGCTGCAAATACCAACACAGCTGATGCGCCGCTGCTCCCAACCAATGTGGCAAGTCCACGCAATGTATCAATGTGCGTATAGGCCAACTCCCCCCATGGAAACCCAGTAAACCAATGTCCTCGCAACCATTCCGCCAATGACCATGCCGCAGCGCACGTCAACGCCAACAGCATACGCTGCTTGGGTAATACGCTTTCAATCCAGGCAAACAGGCCACCAACACACAGCGCTAAATAAACAGCCAGTGCCGCGCTGAGTAATACAACGGCAAGAGCGGCAACCACGTAGGGCAAGTTGGTGTAGTGGGTCATGGCGTGCACCAACCACCAAGTGAGTGCAGCAAGCCAGTTTGTGGCAAACCACCATGTATGTCGCAATGACGCCAGCCGTGATGGCGCCCTCAGCAGCATATAGAGGACTGTGACCAGTGTGAGGAACTGCAGTATCGGCGCTGTCTCGTGCAACGCCAACCCACTCCAATTTAGTTCCCAGGGCCAAGCGAACGTCCAGGCCAAGATCCAACCCAGCACGGCTAGTAGCAGGTGGCGCAATAGCTGTGTGGTTGGCACCGTTAGACCCAGCTATTTAGGCTTGGCTCTGTGCAGGCTTACTAGGTGTTACTTTGAACCACCTGACGGCACCACCTTTGGCATGCATGACCACTAGGCGCAGCCCAAAGCCTTCATACGCCTCACCGCGCTTTGGTACATGGCCCATTTCGTGGGAAACCAAACCACCTACTGTGTCAAAGTCGTCTTCTGGCAAGGCCAATTCAAAGGCTTCATTGATGCGTGTAATAGCTGTGTTGCCGTTGATTCGCCACGTGTTGTCAGCAAGGCTATAAATATCGCCTGCGTCTTCTTCCTCATCAAACTCGTCTTCAATTTCACCAACAATTTCTTCTAGAACATCTTCGATGGTAATCAATCCAGCCACGTTGCCAAACTCATCAATAACAACTGCCAAATGGTTGCGGTTGCTTCTGAAGTCCCTCAATAGGTCATTGAGATTTTTACTTTCTGGTACAAATATGGGCGGACGCAACAAGGCCCTTATATTAAGCTCTGGTGCGCGCTGCAGCTTGAGCAAATCTTTGGCCATGAGTATGCCAATGATGTTGTCACGCTGATCTTCAAACACTGGAAAGCGAGAATGTGCCGTTTCAATGACCTGTTCGAACAGGTCGTCAGTGTTGGCATTGATATCTAACGTGTCAATGCGGGGAGCTGCGACCATGACATCACCTGCCGTCATGTCACTCATCCGCAAAACACCCTCAAGCATTCTGCGGCCATCGGCATTGATCAGCTGTTTGGCTTGTGCTTGCGACAGTTGCACTAGCAGTCCCTCAATACCTTCTGGACTAGGATTGAGAAGTTCAGCGATACGCTGTAACAAGCCCGGTTTTTCAACTGGCGAAAGGGTTAGGCCGCGTTGCGGCCCCGAAGGGTATGGGTCAGTCACGTAATCGGCAGTAATTGTGTTGGTGTTTAGCATAACCCATCTATGCCTATAAAAATCACAGCATGGCTTGTAGGAAGCTGTTTATGACGCAAGTGATTGTATTTTTACAGTGCCTGTCTAACAACACGAAGCCACCTGTTTTTTCGGTAATCTATTTTTGCCAACAAATCACTACAGTAAGTGACCACTAAGGACTGTACCGTCGCTGGGGGCAGTTCAATTTTTGCCAAACTGTCTCCACCATCACTTTGAATAATAGCTCCTGCACTGCGTGCCATGTGTATCATCCGTGCGTTTTCCCTGAGTGTATGCACAACCAAGTACTGAACACCTTGGTTACGTGCGTGCGCAATACAACGTAAGAACAATGCTTTACCAAGGCCCTTGCTTCTGTATTGATGCGAAACACTAACGCCAAACTCGGCCGTATGTGCCGACAGCTCAACGGCAATGTAGGACAACTGCGAGACACCCTGCAAAACAAGGTCCGTATCGAATACACCAAATAGAGTACATTGCGAAAAATCTAACCTTGCTACATATCGCTCGATTTGTTCATCTGAAGGCAAATAACCAAAGCGTAAATAACGGTCTTTTTCCGGCAGCGCCAACAAATGTTGCGATATTTTATGCACGTGACGAGGCCTCAGCTGGCGCACATGCACAACCTGTTGGTTTAAATTTGCATGTACATGCTTGTTTATTTCTTTCAACACAAATCTATTATGAGGGTTAACCCTGATGCCTGTCATTAAGCTTGTTTCAGTTGTGGGTACTTCTGTGAAACCTGTTACGGTCTGATGCATGGTTTCAAACATATATAAGATACACAATGCCACATATGACTAGAAGTAAACTTGAATTCCCTGAGGGTGTGACCGTTTTGGAAAGGGGTTGGCTATCTAGCAATAACATAGTACTACTAGGACCAGGCCATTCAGCCGTTGTTGACAGCGGCTACAGCTCGCACCAAGACCTCACATTGGAGTTGATCAAGCAACAACTTAATGGGCGACCTTTAGATGACCTAGTCAATACCCATCTACACAGCGATCACTGCGGCGGAAACGCAAAACTTCAAGACCATTACAAACAACTACAAACCCACATTCCATCTGGCAACAGCCAAGCAGTGACGTCTTGGGATATCGATAAATTAACGTTTAAAGCCACAGGGCAAACCTGCCCAAAATTTACATACCAGCATGTATTGCGCGCAAATACCAGTATGAAGCTTGGATTGCATGAATGGGAAATACATTGTGCCCCTGGTCATGACCCTGACTCAGTCGTCTTGTTTGAACCTATTTCAAAAACTCTTATTTCTGCAGATGCTCTTTGGGAAAATGGTTTTGGGGTTGTGTTCCCTGAGCTAGAGGGGATTGATGCTTTCGATGCTGTAGCTGACACATTGACCATGTGTGAAAAATTGAATGCAAAAACAATTATTCCTGGACATGGGCGACCCTTTACACATGTTAAAGCTGCAATAGAAAGAGCGCGTACACGGCTTGCCTACTTCAGTGTGAAAGATAGGTCTCCCAATCACGCAATATACGCAGCTAAAGTATTATTAAAATTTCACCTGCTAGAGCATCAAAAAGTTGAAATCAGTTCAGCTAAACAGTGGTTGCTCAACATGCCCTATTTTCAGAAGTTGACACCGATGCTTAAAACAATCCTGTCGACAGATAAAGAAACAACTCTCGACAACCAAGGGGAAAAAGTTGCTGATTGGGTTATAGGTGTGTTGTGTACCGTGAAGGCTGCACGTATAGAGGGAAGTATGCTAGTTAACCAATAGATCCTGCGCTAGATCATAAAGATTAGAATAATATATGGGAAACATTTGCCCAATAAGAAACGCCCCAGTCGTCAGACTGGGGCGTGTCTAGGTGTAAGAGCCTGACGATGACCTACTTTCACACGGGAATCCGCACTATCATCGGCGCTGACGCGTTTCACTGTCCTGTTCGAGATGGGAAGGAGTGGTACCACGTCGCTATGGTCATCAGGCATAAACGTTTGCTCACCATGTTGTACATCACAACATAGCGAACGAATTCATAGAATCGAAATCTGTATTTTTTGATTGCAGCCAACAAATTGGCATAAACAACTAGAACCTCAACCCACACAGCCAGTTTTCACCAACTCAATAAGCCAATATACGTCCCAATATGTCTCTTTTCAATGGACCTCGTTGTCACGACTCATACAAGCCGCTCACAACACCATCAAAGTTATAGGGTCAAGCCTCACGAGCAATTAGTACTGGTTAGCTTAATGCATTGCTGCACTTCCACACCCAGCCTATCAACGTCCTGGTCTTGAACGACTCTTTAGGGGGCTCAAGGCCCCGGCAGATCTCATCTTAGAACGAGTTTCCCGCTTAGATGCTTTCAGCGGTTATCTCTTCCACACTTAGCTACTCGGCAATGCCACTGGCGTGACAACCGATACACCAGAGGTGTGTCCACTCCGGTCCTCTCGTACTAGGAGCAGGCTTCTTCAAATCTGCAGCGCCCACGGAAGATAGGGACCAAACTGTCTCACGACGTTTTAAACCCAGCTCACGTACCTCTTTAAATGGCGAACAGCCATACCCTTGGGACCGGCTACAGCCCCAGGATGAGATGAGCCGACATCGAGGTGCCAAACACCGCCGTCGATATGAACTCTTGGGCGGTATCAGCCTGTTATCCCCAGAGTACCTTTTATCCGTTGAGCGATGGCCCTTCCATTCAGAACCACCGGATCACTATGTCCTGCTTTCGCACCTGCTCGACTTGTCAGTCTCGCAGTTAAGCACGCTTATGCCATTGCACTATCGTCACGATGTCCGACCGTAACTAGCGTACCTTCGAACTCCTCCGTTACACTTTGGGAGGAGACCGCCCCAGTCAAACTGCCTACCATGCACTGTCCCCGATCCAGATAATGGACCTAGGTTAGAACCTCAAACACACCAGGGTGGTATTTCAACGTTGGCTCCACATGATCTAGCGACCACGCTTCAAAGCCTCCCACCTATCCTACACAGATCTGTTCAAAGTCCAATACAAAGCTACAGTAAAGGTTCATGGGGTCTTTCCGTCTTTCCGCGGGGAGATTGCATCATCACAAACATTTCAACTTCGCTGAGTCTCTGGAGGAGACAGTGTGGCCATCGTTACGCCATTCGTGCAGGTCGGAACTTACCCGACAAGGAATTTCGCTACCTTAGGACCGTTATAGTTACGGCCGCCGTTTACTGGGACTTCGATCAAGAGCTTGCACCCCATCAATTAATCTTCCAGCACCGGGCAGGCGTCACACCCTATACGTCCACTTTCGTGTTTGCAGAGTGCTGTGTTTTTAATAAACAGTCGCAGCCACCAATTCTTTGCAACCCCTTTTAGCTCCAAACGCGAAGTTCTTCACTTACTCAGGGCACACCTTCTCCCGAAGTTACGGTGTCAATTTGCCGAGTTCCTTCTCCAGAGTTCTCTCAAGCGCCTTAGAATACTCATCTCGCGCACCAGTGTCGGTTTGCGGTACGGTCGTTACAAGCTGAAGCTTAGTGGCTTTTCCTGGAAGCATGGTATTACTCACTTCAGGTGCAAGCACCCTCGTTATCACCCCTCATCTTAGCCCGGCGGATTTGCCTACCAGGCATGACTACAGGCTTGAACCAACATATCCAACAGTTGGCTGAGCTAACCTTCTCCGTCCCCACATCGCACTTGTAATCGGTACAGGAATATTGACCTGTTTCCCATCAGCTACGCATCTCTGCCTCGCCTTAGGGGCCGACTCACCCTACGCCGATGAACGTTGCGTAGGAAACCTTGCGCTTTCGGCGAGGGGGCTTTTCACCCCCTTTAACGCTACTCATGTCAGCATTCGCACTTCTGATACCTCCAGCAGACTTCACAATCCACCTTCACAGGCTTACAGAACGCTCTCCTACCACGTGCAATAAATTGCACATCCGCAGCTTCGGTAACTGGCTTAGCCCCGTTACATCTTCCGCGCAGGACGACTCGATCAGTGAGCTATTACGCTTTCTTTAAATGATGGCTGCTTCTAAGCCAACATCCTGACTGTTTTAGCCTTCCCACTTCGTTTCCCACTTAGCCAATTTTAGGGACCTTAGCTGGCGGTCTGGGTTGTTTCCCTCTTGAGTCCGGACGTTAGCACCCGGTGCTCTGTCTCCCAAGCTGTACTCGACGGTATTCGGAGTTTGCCTTGGTTTGGTAAGTCGCCATGACCCCCTAGCCAAAACAGTGCTCTACCCCCGTCGGTAATACTTGAGGCACTACCTAAATAGTTTTCGGAGAGAACCAGCTATTTCCAAGTTTGTTTAGCCTTTCACCCCTATCCACAGCTCATCCGCTAATTTTGCAACATTAGTCGGTTCGGACCTCCAGTACCTGTTACGGCACCTTCATCCTGGCCATGGATAGATCACTTGGTTTCGGGTCTACACCCAGCGACTAATTCGCCCTATTCGGACTCGGTTTCCCTACGCCTTCCCTATTCGGTTAAGCTTGCCACTGAATGTAAGTCGCTGACCCATTATACAAAAGGTACGCAGTCACAGAACAAGTCTGCTCCTACTTTTTGTAAGCATACGGTTTCAGGATCTATTTCACTCCCCTCCCGGGGTTCTTTTCGCCTTTCCCTCACGGTACTAGTTCACTATCGGTCGATGATGAGTATTTAGCCTTGGAGGATGGTCCCCCCATATTCAAACAGAATTACACGTGTTCCGCCCTACTTGTCGTTAACTTAGTATCACGCATTGCTTTTCACGTACGGGACTATCACCCACTATGGTCCGCATTTCCAAACGGTTCCGTTAAACATCGCGCTATCATTAACAGGCTCTTCCAATTTCGCTCGCCACTACTTTCGGAATCTCGGTTGATTTCTTTTCCTCGAGCTACTTAGATGTTTCAGTTCACTCGGTTTGCCTCACATACCTATGTATTCAGTATGAGATACCCCTAAGGGTGGGTTTCCCCATTCAGACACCTCCGGATCAAAGCTTATTTGCCAGCTCCCCGAAGCTTTTCGCAGGCTATCACGTCTTTCATCGCCTATCATCGCCTAGGCATCCACCGTATGCTCTTATTCACTTGACCCTATAACTTTGACCTCTCCTAGAACCTATCTCTCAACAGATTCAGAAAGAGCATTAAAGCTACACATCAAGGAACGTATTTCACGTTATTTATGCCGTATTCAATTCGCAGTTCACGTTCAGAACTGTATGCGAATTGAAATATTCGTTGACGCAATCAAAAAAATGTTACTGGTGGCTCGGTGATGCATAAAACCTTTACGAATGTGCATCTTCCACCAGCAACGCTGATTTCGACTCTATGAATTTTTAAAGAACAGCCGTGTCATTAAGCAAAGCCTAACAACTACATTGATTAATCAAGATTAACCAATAACAAAAATGCTTCAAAGACATATAGTCCTTCTAGAAGCAGCTTTGTTATTAGCTCACAACGAGACCAAGTGGCCAACGTTACAACCGACAAGCAAGGTCACACCAAATGCGTGAACTACTAAGTACACAACAAGAGAATGACTAGGATAAGTGGTGGAGGATGACGGGATCGAACCGACGACCCCCTGCTTGCAAAGCAGGTGCTCTCCCAGCTGAGCTAATCCCCCAAACTATTTGACAAGAGATGCGCACTGGTGGGTCTGGTTGGACTCGAACCAACGACCCCTGCGTTATCAACACAGTGCTCTAACCAGCTGAGCTACAGACCCAGAACAATCAATGAACAGCGTGGCTTGCGCCGAAACGTCCATGACATCTCTTGAACAACCGATAAGTGTGGACGCATGCAATTGGATCGTCTGATGTTTCCAGAAAGGAGGTGATCCAGCCGCACCTTCCGATACGGCTACCTTGTTACGACTTCACCCCAGTCACGAACCCCGCCGTGGTAATCGCCCCCCTTGCGGTTAGGCTAACTACTTCTGGCGAGACCCGCTCCCATGGTGTGACGGGCGGTGTGTACAAGACCCGGGAACGTATTCACCGTGACATTCTGATCCACGATTACTAGCGATTCCGACTTCACGTAGTCGAGTTGCAGACTACGATCCGGACTACGACTGGCTTTATGGGATTAGCTCCCCCTCGCGGGTTGGCGACCCTTTGTACCAGCCATTGTATGACGTGTGTAGCCCTACCCATAAGGGCCATGAGGACTTGACGTCATCCCCACCTTCCTCCGGTTTGTCACCGGCAGTCTCATTAGAGTGCCCAACTAAATGTAGCAACTAATGACAAGGGTTGCGCTCGTTGCGGGACTTAACCCAACATCTCACGACACGAGCTGACGACAGCCATGCAGCACCTGTGTTACGGCTCTCTTTCGAGCACCAAACCATCTCTGGTAAGTTCCGTACATGTCAAGGGTAGGTAAGGTTTTTCGCGTTGCATCGAATTAAACCACATCATCCACCGCTTGTGCGGGTCCCCGTCAATTCCTTTGAGTTTCAACCTTGCGGCCGTACTCCCCAGGCGGTCAACTTCACGCGTTAGCTTCGTTACTGAGAAAGTAAATTCCCAACAACCAGTTGACATCGTTTAGGGCGTGGACTACCAGGGTATCTAATCCTGTTTGCTCCCCACGCTTTCGTGCATGAGCGTCAGTACAGGTCCAGGGGGCTGCCTTCGCCATCGGTGTTCCTCCGCATATCTACGCATTTCACTGCTACACGCGGAATTCTACCCCCCTCTACCGTACTCTAGCCTTGCAGTCACAAACGCAATTCCCAGGTTGAGCCCGGGGATTTCACGTCTGTCTTACAAAGCCGCCTGCGCACGCTTTACGCCCAGTAATTCCGATTAACGCTCGCACCCTACGTATTACCGCGGCTGCTGGCACGTAGTTAGCCGGTGCTTATTCTTACGGTACCGTCATGAGCCCACCGTATTAAGGCAGACCTTTTCGTTCCGTACAAAAGCAGTTTACAACCCGAAGGCCTTCTTCCTGCACGCGGTATTGCTGGATCAGGCTTTCGCCCATTGTCCAAAATTCCCCACTGCTGCCTCCCGTAGGAGTCTGGACCGTGTCTCAGTTCCAGTGTGGCTGGTCGTCCTCTCAGACCAGCTATAGATCGTCGGCTTGGTGAGCCTTTACCCCACCAACTACCTAATCTAACATCGGCCGCTCCAATCGCGCGAGGCCCGAAGGTCCCCCGCTTTCATCCGTAGATCGTATGCGGTATTAGCACAGCTTTCGCTGCGTTATCCCCCACGATTGGGCACGTTCCGATGCATTACTCACCCGTTCGCCACTCGCCATCAGGTGCAAGCACCTATGCTGCCGTTCGACTTGCATGTGTAAAGCATACCGCCAGCGTTCAATCTGAGCCAGGATCAAACTCTTTAGTTCGATCTTGAATTGTTTGCCAAGTAAACTTGGCTGCTCAATAAAACTGACATGAAGTGATTAACTTCATATACTTAATATTCTAATGAGCGTTTGTTGTGTTCCTAAGAACTGTCAGCACGTCGCCAACTCCAAACGCCCACACTTATCGGCTGTAGTTTGTTAATGAACCACTCTGAATTAGAACCTGCGCAACCCAATTAAGAGCCAGCAAATCCTCGTATCTTGTAAGCTTCACCGCGATCAGCGAAGCCTTCGATTATGACACACTTTTCAATGTGTCTGCAAATAATTTAGGGTTTTTACTAACTTTATTTGCTGCCATCACATTTTGTCTAGGACTATTTGCTGTGGCTCTTTACTTTTAACTCACCTTGTAAAACAAGATGTTGTCAAAAGCGCAGCCTTGCAGTGTACAACACAATTTCAAGCGCTGTCAAAGCCCCAGATAAATATTTTTTATAGGCTACTGAACAGATAGGCCGTCGATTGGTAAACGCCTGTGACGCCGTTTGGTCAACGCAAACAAAGCATTGCCTATGGCCGGCGCAAGTGGCGGCACCCCTGGTTCGCCAACACCTGAAGGCGCTCGCAAGCTGTTGATAATATGGGTCTTTACCACTGGTGTTTGTGCCAGTTTTAGCATGGGATAGCCTGTGAAGTTGCCCTGTATTACTGCACCTGCATCTATGTCTATTTGTCCATAAGCGACGGCCGTTAATGCAAACACCACAGAGCCTTCCATCTGCTGCGCAACCGTGGTTGGATTGATCACCACACCGCAGTCAATAGCGCAGTGCACTTCTAAAACGCGCCACTGGTTATCCGAGACAGCTTGAACACGCGCAACCTGTGCCACGATTGAACCAAACGATTCGTGCAATGCCACGCCCATTGCTTGATCACCTGGTAAAACTTGACCCCAATTTGCTGCCTGCGCAGCGCTGCGCAACACCGCTAAATGTCGTGGCGCATGTTGTAACAAGTCGCTGCGAAACGTAACCGGGTCTTTTTTAGCCGCGTAGGCCAACTCATCTATAAAAGACTCAGAGAAAAACGCATTGTGCGAATGACCGACAGAGCGCCAAAAGCCAACAGGAACACCACTGTTCGTAGCTGTATGCGCCATATGTTGATGCTTGAAGTCATAGGGCAGGTCAAACAACCCCTCAGCCGTGGTTTTATCTGGCATGTCGACAGGGCCAGCCAGCAAAGGCAAAGCCCTGTCCATCCATCGCGGTGAAATGGCATCTCCAGCAGAGTCAATGCGCAAGCCATCGACAGTGCCGTCCGCGCCGAGGCCCACCGACAAAGTCGCAACCTGCATAGGGCGGTAATAATCGTGACGCATGTCCGACTCGCGCTCCCACAACAATTGAACAGGCTGGCCAGGCATGGCCATGGCCACTCTAACGGCCTGCGCCACAAAGTCGACTTCTAAACGACGGCCAAAGCCACCGCCCAGCTGCGTCACCACAAGCTCCACTTGCTCCACATCAATGCCGGCCACTTGAGCGGCCTTGGCTCTAACCATGGTGGGCACTTGGGTAGGCACCCACAGCTTCAATGCGCCGCCTATCAGCTGAGCCGTACAGTTCATGGGCTCCAATGTAGCGTGTGCCAAATATGGTGCTTCGTAAGTGACAGCAAGCCGGCTGGCAGCATTGGCCTGCCAAGCCACTGCATCGCCTTTGTCGTAAAAGGCAAAGCCGTCGCGGGCTTGAACCGTTGCCCGCAGTTGCTGGGCTATAGTTTGGGTGCTTGGCGGTGTCCCAACACCCGGTGACCAGGTCACTTCAACCGCATTGGCACCTTGCATAGCTTGCCACGTTGTTCGGGCAACCACCGCAAAGCCCCCAGCACGCTGCGCGTCTGGCGGGAACTGCACCACTTGCATGACGCCTGGCAATCCGGTGGCGGGGGCCACGTTTAGGGACGCAACGTCACCAGACAGCGTTGGGGCCATTCGCGCCACCGCAAACACCATTCCTGGCACCCGCACATCGGTACCGAATGTCGCTTGCCCATTGACTTTGGAAGGAACGTCCACTCTGTGCGTAGGTTTGCCTAACAGCTTGAATGCTGCATACTGCTTGAGCCTCACCGTCACCGCATCAACGCTTGCAGCTTGCACCGCCAACTTGCCAAAGTGCGCACGCATCTTGCCGCCCACAACATGGCCATCTTCAATACGCACAACGTCTAACGGCAACTGCCATTGGCTGGCAGCTGCTTGGCGCAAGCGCTCACGAACGGTCGCAGCTGCAAAGCGAATTGGCTCCCAAGCATCGGCCACAGACGTTGAACCACCCGTTATATTGACTCCAAGCTCTCGCACAACTTTACTGACCAGCCATTGCGAAGCGCGTATGTGTGTCGCCAACTCAGGGCCTTCGGTGTCTGAAGGATGAAAAGGCAACGCGCTCATAAAGGCTGCGACATTGCCATACATGGTGTCAGCTCCAGCTTGCTCGATTTTTACCATTGCAAGCGGCATGTTGAGCTCCTCTGCAACCAACATGGGCAACGCAGTGTGGACGCCTTGGCCCATCTCGCTGCGAGGCATGGCCAACACCACCATGCCGTCGCTAGCAATTTTCAGCCAGCCGTTCAACGGCACCTCGCCAGCGCTCAAGGGCAGCAACGCAGGCCTACCCTGACGCGAGCGCATCGGCATAACGCCCCAGCCGACTAACAAGGCACCACCCATCCCAGCAGCGCCCACAATAAAGTGACGGCGCTTCATGACTCAGTGCCTGGCAAGCGGCTTAATTGCAAAGTTTTTGCTGCCTTGTGAATACCAGCGCGCACACGTTGATACGTGCCGCACCTGCATATATTGGTCATCGCAGCGTCTATGTCGTCGTTGCTGGGTGCTGAGTTGCTAGACAACAATGCCGCTGCCGCCATCAACATTCCAGACTGGCAATAGCCGCATTGCGGAACTTGCTCGTCGATCCAAGCCTGCTGCACGGCGTGCAACACGCCACCGCCCGCTACATTCGACAACCCCTCAATGGTTGTAATCTGTTGCCCTTGCGCCGCCGCAACCGGGAGTACACAGGTGCGAACCGCTTGGCCGTTGAGGTGCACAGTGCATGCGCCGCAAGCTGAAATACCGCAGCCAAATTTGGTTCCAGTCAAGCCAAGGTTATCGCGCAACACCCACAGCAATGGTGTATCTGACGCCACATTTACAGTGCGGTTTTGACCGTTTACAATCAAATCCATGGTGAATATATCGCCTTGTTACATTAAAGTGTTGTTATCTGGGACACTATAGCCTTGCGCGAGTCGCGCAACAAGCCGCTTGACAAAGCCCTCGCAACGCGACGGTGAAGCGGCTATTTCCCTCAATCAATTTTAGCGTTGGCACTTGCCAAGGCACACACATGGCACTTATTTCATTGAATCAAGCGCACCTGGCCTTTGGCCATGTGGCGCTACTCGACTACTGCGACTTTGCACTCGAAACCCAAGAGCGCATAGGCTTGATTGGGCGCAACGGCACAGGCAAGTCGTCTATGCTGAAAATACTCGCGGGCATTGACAAGCCTGACGACGGTGAAGTTCAGCGCCAACTCAGCGTGCGCGTGGCCTTTGTGTCGCAAGAACCCATATTAAACCCTGCACACACTATTTTTGAATCGGCCAGCGACGGCATCGCGGAACTCAAAGCTGCACGCGATAAATACTTGAGCGGCGACGAAGACGCAGATCTAGACCGTTTGCAAACCATTATTGAAGCGCAAGACGGCTGGAACTGGGAGCAACGCGTTGACGAAACATTGCAGCGACTGCGCCTAAATCCTGATGCATTGGTCTCGTCGCTGTCAGGTGGCATGCGCAAACGCGTTGCTTTAGGGCAAGCGCTGGTCAGCCGTCCTGATGTGTTGCTACTGGACGAGCCGACCAACCATCTCGATATGGATGCGATTGTGTGGCTTGAAGAACTGCTCATTGGCTTCAAGGGCAGCGTGGTCACCATCAGCCACGACCGGGCTTTTTTGAACCGTGTTGTCACGCGTATCGTCGAGTTAGACCGCGGCAAGCTGCTGAGCTACCCTGGCAACTTTGAGCAATACCAACTGCAAAAGGAAGAACAACTCACGCAGGAAGCTGTGATCAATGCCAAGGCTGACAAATTGCTAGCGCAAGAAGAAGTATGGGTCCGCCAAGGTGTGGCAGCACGCCGTACACGCAGCCAAAGTCGCGTTGGCAGACTGCAAGACTTGCGCACCCAGCGCGAGAATCGCCGCGATGTGGTCGGGCGCGTGCGCTTGGACGTCTCGACCGGGCAAAACAGCGGCAAAATTGTGGCTGAATTAGAAGACGTCAACAAAGCATTCGGACAAGGTAGCTCAGCGCGCACAGTTGTCAGCAACTTCAGCACCACCATTTTGCGCGGTGACAAGGTCGGCCTAATTGGCCCCAACGGCGCAGGTAAAACCACATTGCTGAAACTCATTTTGGGGCAGCTCACAGCGGACAGTGGCTCCGTGCGCTTGGGCAGTCAATTGCAAGTGGCCTACTTTGACCAAATGCGCGACCAAATCGACCTCAACGCAACCTTAGAGGACACCATCAGTCCAGGCAGCGAGTGGATTGAAATCAATGGCAGACGCACCCACGTCAAGAGCTATTTGAGCGACTTTTTGTTCTCACCCTCCCGCGCCCACGCACCTGTCCACACGCTGTCTGGCGGCGAGCGTAATCGGTTGTTACTGGCCCGTTTATTTGCCAGACCAGCCAACGTGCTGGTGCTGGACGAGCCTACCAACGACCTAGACATAGACACACTAGATTTGCTTGAGGACGTGTTGGCACAGTTCAAGGGCACCGTGTTTTTAGTGAGCCACGACCGTGCTTTTTTGGACAACGTGGTCACCAGCACTATCGTCAATGAAGGTCCTGGCATATGGCGTGAATTTGAAGGCAACGTACAAGATTGGCTGCAGCAGTCAGAGCGTTCTGCGCAATGGGCGCTCACGCGTGCCAGTGTAGACACACCGCACAAGCCATCGAATGAAACTGCACCAGACCCGACAGCACCAAGTAAGGTGGTCGACGCTGGCTCACAAGCAACAACGGCTAAGCGCAAGCTCAATTACAAAGAACAACGAGAACTAGGCGCACTGCCTGCAGCTATTGCCACACTAGAGGCCGAACACGCCAACGCCAGCTCACAGCTGGCTGATGGCAGCGTGTATGTCAAAGACGCCGCATTGGCAACCCAGTTGGCGACGCGGCTTGCGGCTATAGACGACGAATTGCTTGCCGCGATGGAACGCACGGAAGAGCTTGGCGGCTAAGTGGAGCGATAAAGTCCGACCCCGATTAGCCCAGTAATCCAGCGACCCAGACGCTCAACGTTGAGCGTCTGGTTTGCCAGCTTGCTGGGGTTGGGGCTTTACACCAACAACGTGTTCACGCGGCGCACATAGCTGGCTGGGTCCTCAGGCAGACCGCCTTCAGCCAACAAGGCTTGGTCAAATAAGATGTGCGCCAAGTCGTTGAATGAAGGGCTACCCTCCAGCTTTTTCACCAGTGGGTGCTCCGCATTCACTTCTAAAATGGGCTTGATCTCAGGCGCTTGTTGACCCGCTTGTTTCAGCATACGCGCCAACTGTGTGGAGTACTCGCCGTCCTCCACCACCAAGCACGCAGGACTGTCCACCAAACGGGTGGTCACGCGCACGTCCTTGGCCTTGTCTTTCAGCACATCCTTCAGCTTGTCCAGCATAGGCTTGAAGGACTCGGCCGCTGTTTCCGCCGCCTTCTTTTCGTCCTCATCTTGCAAGGCGCCCAAATCAACCGCACCCTTGGCCACGCTTTGCAGGGGCGTGCCTTCAAACTCAGGCAAAAACGACAAGCCCCACTCATCGACACGGTCGGTCATGAGCAATACTTCAATGCCTTTTTTCTTAAACACCTCTAGCTGTGGACTGTTTTTCGCAGCTGCTTGGCTGTCCGCTGTGATGTAGTAAATGGCCTCTTGACCCACTTTCATACGCGCCTTGTAATCGGCAAAACTCACGCTGACTGTGTCGGTGTGGTTGGATGCAAAACGCAGCAACTTGGCCAGCTTGTCGCGGTTGGCAAAATCTTCGCCCAACCCCTCTTTCAGCACTGAGCCGAATGCTGCATAGAACTGCCCATACACGTCTTCTTTGGGTGCTGGTGCGTCGCCGTCCTCTTTGGCTGTCACGTCGCTGATGTCGTTTTCGGCGGCAGGATCTGATTCAGCGTGTGGCGCGTCAGAGGCGCTTTTATTGGCCAAATCCTCCAACATAGACAACACGCGGCGGGTATTGCCCTCGCGTATGGCCTTCATATCGCGGCTTTCTTGCAGCAACTCGCGGCTCACATTCAGCGGCAAGTCGGCGCTGTCCACTACGCCTTGCACAAAGCGCAAGTAAGTTGGCATGAGTGTGTCGGCATCATCGGTGATAAACACGCGCTTCACATACAGCTTGATGCCAGCCTTGGTCTCACGACTCCACAAGTCTTGGCGCGCCTTGGCCGGTACGTACAACAACTGTGTGTACTCGGTGCTGCCTTCAACACGGTTGTGTGTCCACGCCAATGGATTGTCTTGATCGTGGCTGAGGTTTTTATAAAAGTCTTGGTACTGCTCGTCAGAAATATCTTTTTTGGCACGCGTCCACAAAGCACTTGCAGAATTGACCGCGTTCCAATCTGGCATTTGCACATACTCGCCCTTGTCTTTGTCCCATTCTTCTTGCTGCATCAATATGGGTAGGCTGATGTGGTCTGAGTATTTCTCAATGACTGACTTGAGCTTGAAATGACTGAGGTAATCCATTGCATCGTCACGCAAATGCAGCGTAATACTGGTGCCACGCTTTTCGCATGTCACGGCTTCAACCTCAAACTCGCCCGTGCCGGCGCTCACCCAACGAACGCCTTGGTCTTTGGCTGCGCCAGCTCTGCGAGACTCAACTGCAATGGTGTGGGCCACAATATAGCCAGAGTAAAAGCCCACCCCAAACTGCCCAATCAACTGCGAGTCTTTCTGTTGGTCGCCAGACAATTTGCTGACAAAGTCGCGCGTGCCGCTCTTGGCAATGGTGCCCAGGTTGTCGATGGCTTCTTGCTCGGTCAGGCCAATGCCGTTGTCGGCAATGGTGATTGTCTTGGCTTCTTTGTCAAAGCTAACGCGTATGTCTAGCTCTGGCGCATCTTCAAACAACTCAGGCGCATTCAGTGCTTCAAAGCGCAACTTATCGCACGCATCAGATGCGTTTGAAACCAGCTCACGCACAAAAATATCGGGGTTGGAATACAGCGAGTGGGTTACCAAGTGCAACAGCTGGGCGACTTCGGCTTGAAAGACGTGGGTTTGTTTGGTCATGTCAGATACTGTCAGAATAAGTAGTGGTTGTTAGATGGTTGCGGCACATTGCCGCGCATGTTTCATCATGTTGGGACGCAGAGGCCCCATTTCAAGAGGGCTGACAACTGCGCAGACAGCGGGGCCAGTAGCTGAACTTGTTACCAAAAATAAGACCATAAAAAAGCCCGCATATGCGGGCTTTTAAAATAAGTTGGCGCCCCTAGAGGCTGACTGCCAATTTATAGCGTTTTCAAGTAAGCCATCACCGTTTCGGGGGATGTCTCACCATAGGGGTCATCTCCAAAGTTGTCGCTGCGACCTGGCTCTTCAAACAGCTTTTCGATCACGCCGTCTTTAACCACCATGGCGTAGCGCCATGAGCGCATGCCAAAACCAACGTTGTCTTTGTCAACCAGCATACCCATTTGACGGGTAAAACGACCGGAACCATCAGGAATCAATTTGACATTGGTGACGCACTGATCGCGGCCCCACTTATTCATTACAAATGCATCGTTGACAGACACACAGTAAATTTCATCCACGCCCAAAGCCTTGATGGCGTTGTAATTGTTCTCAAAACCAGGCACCTGGAATGTAGAGCAGGTGGGTGTGAATGCGCCTGGCAGAGAAAACACCACCACGCGCTTGCCAGCGAAATAGTCATTTGTGGCCATATCTTGCCAACGGAATGGGTTGTCGCCACCAATTGACTCATCACGAACGCGTGTCTTGAACACGACGGCGGGCACTTTTACGCCTTCTTTCATTACCAACTCCTAGGGTTTCTACTTAAAACCCTATTGTAAGTAGCGATTGCCTTGAACACCGTCGCGCCGACCTATTACCCCTAATACATGCCACAATTTGGGCAAAAGGTCGAATCGATACGCTGTCAGCTAGAAGGCCGCCATCGTGGCTGACATTCAATACAGGCTTGTTTTAGTCCCCAAAACGCTCATTGGGCGCCAAGAACCGCCACTGGCCTACTGGCAAGTTACCCAATACCACTGTGCCCACGCGAATTCGCTTAAGCCCCACTACTTTAAGACCAACTTGCTCACACATGCGTCTAATCTGGCGTTTTTTACCCTCTTTTAGAACAAAGTTAAGTTGCTCAGGGTTTTGCCACGACACCTGGGCAGGCAACAAAGCTTGATCGTCTAGAAACAAGCCCTCACGCAGCAAGTTCAAACGCTCTGGCGGGAACACCGACTCCACATCGGTGTCCACCACCTCAGAGTCTGCACTTGGGTTGTCACCAACCCACTGCACACGCACCAAATACTCTTTTTCAATGTTGGAGTTCTCCCCGATGAGTTGCCGTGCAACCAAACCGTTTTGCGTGAACACAATCAAGCCTGTGGAGTCGATGTCCAAACGGCCTGCAGGTGCCAGGCCTCGTGTGAAACGAGCCTGAAAACGGGTGCGCACAGGGTCTTGTACCCACTGTGACTGTGGGCCAATCAAGGTAGCAGCACTTTCGTGGCCATCCTCTGGCAGGCCGCTGACGTAAGCCATAGGCTTGTGCAACAAAATGGTCACTTGTTGTGCTTGCTCAGCTTGCGCTGCTTCGGCCACTTCAATGTTGTCGGCCTCAAATACGGTTTGCCCCATCAGCGCCACCTCGCCGTTGACCAATACCCAGCCCTTTTCGATCCAAGCATCGCCTTCACGGCGTGAGCACATACCCAACTCAGCCAAGCGTTTGTTCAAGCGCACACCACCCGCCTTCTCGGCCTCGGTTTTAGGACCCATGTGTGCAGGCTTGTGCGGCGTGGGCACATCGTCACGGCCGCGTCTAACTGGTAGGTTGTCACGACCACCTCGATTGTCCCGGTCGTCGCCACGGAAACTGTCGCGCTGACGGTCATCGCGTCTGTCATACGCATCACGCTGGGGTGGGCGGCTAAAGTCCCTTGGGTCGCTGCGTGCGTCTGCGCCTGCATCGACCCTAAAGTCGCCTCTGTGGTCACCACGCGAGTCAGACCTAGAGTCGCGCCGCTGATCGCCCCATTGCTCACCACGGGTCTCGTAACGGCGGTCATCGCCGCGCTCGTCACGGCGCTCTGAGCGCCTGTCGTCAAACCTGGGGGCTTGGTCTCGCTCGCGGTAACCACCACGGTCTGTACCGTCGCGGTATTCACGCTGCTCATACCCACCACCGGAGCGCTCACCTGAGCGGTCATAACCGCGCTGGCGTGTTGGGTCTTGCGACGGCTGGTAAGTCGACACCGCACTGCCTAGCACTGACAAGGCGCGGGCCAACGGCGAATCGCCTGCAGGCTGTGCACGCGGTGCGGCGGGGCTGTCTTGACGACTTGGGTCTCGCCCTTGGTCATTGCGAGGCTCAAAACGCTGGTCTCTACGTGGTGTGTATTCGCGCCCTTGGTCGTTGCGGGGCTCAAAACCCGGGTCTCTGCGCGGCGGGTAGTCACGGCCTTGGTCGCTGCGCGGGGCGCGTGAATCACGCTCTTCCCACGGGCTACGTCGCTCTTGGCTTGGCTCATAACGACTGCGGTTGTCGTCGTTGCGCTCGCGGCCATAGCGAGGAGCTTGTGGCTCTTGCTCTGGGCGGGTTGCGGCATGCTCTAGCTTTTGCAAGGCAGCGCTGGCCGCTTTCCTAACCTCGATTTCATATGCGCTGGGCTCTCGCTTCACAAAGCGCGCCAGAGGTGCATTGCCTCGGGCAGGCTTGCGGAATGTTGCACCAAAGTTGTCGCGGCGTGCGCCTGCGCGTAATGTGGGCTTGCGTGAATCAGATGAGTTATCAGTCATGGTGGGCGTTTCTCAACGTTAAAAAAATCAAAAAGGAAGTTACAGAACAATAAAAAATAGGTCGCTAACGCGGCTCATTGCCACAGCGTCTTACGCAGCACTTGCCAACTCGCCGTAGCGCAGCGCATCTAAGTTGAGGACACGCAAACCGCCGTACTCCACGCTGATCCAACCCTTGGCTGCCAGCACTTTCAAAGCCTCGTTCACCCGTTGGCGTGACAAGCCCACCAAATACGCGAGCTCCTGCTGGGTAATGCGCAACATGCTCACCACACCAGGATACAACTCGGTGTCAAACATGGCCGCTAAGTTTCTGGCGACGCGCAGGTCGGGGTCATTGAGTCTGTCTATCTCACGAGCAGCAATGAACTGGCCAAGACGCTCATTGAGCTGGTACATCACAAAGCGGTTGAAGCCCAATGAGTTGGCAATAAGCCAGTGAAACATCTCCACTGAAATACCCGCAACACGGCTGGTACGCAACGCTTGAACGTTGTAGCGGTAGCTCTCGCGTTTCAGAACCGTACCTTCGCCAAACCATCCGCCGGGGGCCAAGCCTGTGAACGTAATGGCCGCGCCTTGGCTCTCATCGTTACTCATTTTCAACAGGCCATCAATGAGGCCAAACCAGAAGGTCACTGGTTTGCCAAAACGCACCACATAGTCGCCGGGCTGCGCGACGGTGACCAACATTTCTGCACGCACATAGGCACGCTCATCGGCAGTGAGTTCTTTGAGCCAAGCGATTTGTACAAACTCGTCGTCTGACAAACTTCTAGCGCGGTTTCTAAGTTGATCAATAGACGGCACGGTGACAAACAGGTCTCGTTTATGAAAGATTTAGGGAAAGTCCCAGCAAGGTTTACCCCGTAATTGTCATCGAACCGACAGCTAAACGTCAAATGAATCCTTACCATAACCAATAAATATCACGCATCGTGGCGCGAAGCCAACGGAGACTCACCCATGCAACACACTTTTGTCAGCCTGCTAACCCACCACGCAAAGACGCGTCCCGACGCGCCTGCCATGCGCGAAAAGGCTTTTGGCATCTGGCAAGCCCTGTCTTGGGCTGACATGGCCCTGTTGGTCAACAACATAGCCGCAGGCTTGCACGCAGCCGGCCTGCGACGCGACGAGCACATGGTGGTGATTGGTGCCAACCGTCCCCGCTTGTACGCCACCATGCTGGCAGCCCAGTCCCTGGGCGCGATTCCAGTGCCCTTGTACCAAGACGCAACAGGGGCTGAGTGTGTCTTCCCCATAAACAACGCCGACATTCGCTTTGCTGTGGTGGAAGACCAAGAGCAAATCGACAAGATGCTGGACATCCGCGAACAGTGCCCCCAACTGAACCACTTGTACTATGACGAGTCGCGCGGTCTGCGCAACTACGAAGATCAAGGCTTGTCAGCCATTGACCAACTGATTGAGTCGGGCCGTGGCTTCAATGCCAGCAACCCGAGTTTTATCAGCGGTGAGGTTGCCAAAGTCAAGCCCTCAGACGTAGCCGCCATGTTTTTTACATCAGGCACTACGGGCAACCCTAAAGGTGTGGTGCACACCCACCACAGCTTGCTAGACCGCGCCATAGTGGGTGGCAAGTTTGACAAGCTTACACCGGCAGAAGAGGTGCTGGCCTACTTGCCTCCAGCGTGGATTGGGCAAAACATATTCAGTTATGCCCAGTGGTTGGCTGTTGGCTATGTGGTGAATTGCCCAGAATCTGTTGCCACCGTGTCCATTGACTTGAACGAGGTAGGGCCCAGCTACTACTTCGCCCCGCCGCGCGTATTCGAGGGTTTGCTCACCAGCGTCATGATCCGCATGGAAGACGCAGGCGGCTTCAAGCGCGCCATCTTTCACTACTTCATGGGTGTGGCCAAACGTGTTGGCCCCAGCAAAATGAACGGCACAGCAGTCGGCTTAATGGACAACCTGTTGTATGGCTTGGGGAATATCGTGATGTACGGCCCACTGCGCAACAACCTAGGCATGTCGCGCGTGCGTGTGGCCTACACTGCAGGCGAAGCCATTGGCCCAGACTTGTTTAGTTTTTACCGCTCAATCGGCGTCAACCTCAAGCAGCTATACGGCTCTACAGAAACCGCCGTGTTTGTCTGTTTGCAGCCAGACCACCAGGCCAAGGCTGATACCGTAGGCATACCGTGCGAGGGCGTGGAGATCAAACTCAGTGACACAGGCGAGATATTGGTCAAATCGCCAGGTCTGCTGAAAGAATATTACAAAAACCCCGAAGCTACTGCAGAGGTTTTGAGCGCCGACGGCTGGTACCACACCAGCGATGCAGGCTTTTTAGACGCCGATGGCCACCTGAAAATCATTGACCGCGTGAAAGACGTGGGCCGCATCAAGGGCGGCGCGTTTGACGGCGCTATGTTCGCACCCAAATACGTTGAGAACAAGCTCAAATTTTTCTCCTTTATCAAAGAGGCTGTGGCCTACGGCGACCAGCGCGAGCGGGTCTGCGTCATGGTCAACATCGACTTTGATGCCGTTGGCAACTGGGCTGAAAGGCGCAACCTCTCCTACTCTGGCTACACAGATTTGGCCCAAAAGCCAGAGGTTTACCAACTGATTAAAGAGTGCATGGAGCAAGTCAACGCCGACCTCAGCCGCGACGGGATGTTGGCAGGCTCACAAATTCACCGTTTCTTGGTCCTGCACAAAGAGCTGGACGCTGACGACGGGGAGCTCACACGCACCAACAAGGTACGCCGCGGCTTTATTGCTGAGAAATTTTCAGAGCTGATTGACGCCCTATATGGCGACAAATCCGAGCAGTACATCAACACCGAAGTGAAGTTTGAAGACGGGCGCGTTGGAAGCGTTAGCGCCACGCTGAAAATCTCAAACACACAAGTGTTTGTCCCAATCAAGTCGCCCGCCTAAGCAGCTGCGTACAGCGCTTTTAACTAACACCACATACACAAGCAACCTACAACATGGCTAAAAGACAAATAGGCGACGTGATACTGGATGTGAACAACATCAGTTTGCGCTTTGGCGGTATCAACGCATTAACCGACATTTCTTTTGATGTACGTGAGCACGAAGTGCGCGCCATTATTGGCCCCAACGGTGCCGGCAAAAGCTCCATGCTCAACTGCATCAACGGCGTATACCAGCCTCAAGAAGGCAGTATTTCGTTTCAAGGGCAGACTTTCAAACACATGAACAGCCGCCAAGTCGCCGAGATGGGCATAGCACGCACCTTCCAAAGCTTGGCATTGTTCAAAGGCATGAGCGTGATTGACAACATCATGACAGGGCGCAACCTGCACATGACAAGCAACATCTTCCTGCAAGCGCTTCGCATTGGCCCCGCCGCTCGCGAAGAGGCTGAACACCGGGAGTTCGTGGAGCACATCATCGATTTCCTAGAAATTCAAGCCTTCCGCAAAACGCCTGTGGGCCAACTGCCCTACGGTTTACAAAAACGCGTGGACTTAGGTCGCGCATTGGCCATGGAGCCACAGGTACTGCTCCTAGACGAGCCTATGGCCGGTATGAACGTGGAAGAAAAGCAAGATATGTCTCGCTTCATCTTGGATGTTAACGACGAATTTGGGACCACCATCGTGCTCATTGAACACGACATGAGTGTGGTGATGGATATTTCTGACCGCGTGGTTGTATTGGATTACGGCAAAAAAATTGGCGACGGCACGCCGGCAGAGGTCCGCGCCAACGAAGACGTCATCAGCGCCTACCTCGGTACCAGCCACTAAACGACACTCACTAAAAGCACTGAATCACCATGGCATTTTTTCTAGAAACCCTCTTTGGCGGCCTCATGGCCGGCATGCTTTATTCGCTTGTCGCTTTGGGCTTTGTGCTCATTTTTAAAGCTTCAGGTGTGTTCAACTTTGCACAAGGCGCCATGGTGTTGTTTGCCGCTTTGGCCATGGCAAGGTTCGCAGAATGGATACCCAACTGGCTTGGCACTGACAGCTTGCTTATTGCCAATCTGCTGGCTTTTGTTGTAGCTGCCCTGTTGATGTTTTGCATGGCTTGGTTGGTCGAGCGTTTGGTATTGCGCCACTTGGTCAACCAAGAAGGCACCACGCTGTTAATGGCCACCCTAGGCATCAGCTACTTTGTGGACGGCCTAGGCCAGTCGCTGTTTGGCAGCGATATTTACCAGATCAACATTGGCATGCCAAAAGACCCCGTGTTCTTAATGGAGTCCACGTTTGAAGGTGGCGTTCTCATCAGTCTAGAAGACTTGTATGCCGCCCTGATTGCCGCTGCATTGGTCATTACCTTGTCGCTGTTTTTCAACAAAACCAAAACAGGTCGCGCACTACGCGCTGTGGCAGATGACCACCAAGCTGCACAAAGTATTGGCATTCCGTTGAACCGTATCTGGGTGATCGTGTGGTGTGTGGCTGGCATCGTGGCCTTGGTCGCAGGCATGATTTGGGGCTCAAAGATGGGCGTTCAATTCTCGTTAACGACGGTGGCTTTACGCGCATTACCAGTGATCATTTTGGGTGGCTTAACGTCTGTACCTGGGGCCATTATTGGCGGGCTCATCATCGGTGTCGGTGAAAAGCTGTCGGAAGTGTATTTAGGTGGTTTCGTTGGCGGCGGCATAGAGATTTGGTTTGCCTACATGCTCGCGCTGGTCGTGCTGATGTTCCGCCCACAAGGTTTGTTTGGCGAAAAAATTATTAACCGCGTCTAAGCCCGGTTCCACTCACACAACAGCCTGCACACTACAACGAGATAACGCACATGTTTTACAGAGAAAACGGTCAATTTAAAACCAGCTATGCAGCTGACCAACAAATATTCGCCATTGCACAAGACAAATGGGCGGTGCTGGGCATCGTCGCATTTGCGTTCTTTGCTGTCCCGTTCATAGCCGATGAATACATGATGCGCGCCATCTTAATTCCCTTTCTCATATTGGCATTAGCCGCTGTGGGAGTGAATATTTTGGTCGGCTACTGCGGCCAAATATCGCTAGGCTCAGGTGCCTTCATGGCGGTTGGGGCTTACGCGGCGTACAACACTTACGTGCGAATTGACGGTATGCCCCTGATCGTCGCCATGCTGTCTGGCGGTTTTTTTGCAACATTGGTCGGCATGGTGTTCGGCATACCTAGCCTGCGTGTGAAGGGCTTGTATTTAGCCGTCGCAACGCTGGCCGCACAGTTCTTTTGCGACTGGGCGTTTCTTAGAATTGGTTGGTTCACCAACAACACACCCAGCGGCTCAGTGGCCGTGTCTAACCTCCATATTTTCAACTGGACCATAGACTCCCCTGTAGACAAGTACTTGTTCTGCTTGGGCATGTTGACGGTCTTTGCGCTGTTGGCTAAAAACTTGGTGCGCTCTCACATTGGTCGCGAGTGGATGGCCATTCGCGACATGGACGTTGCCGCTGCTGTTATTGGCATCAGGCCCATGTACGCCAAGCTGTCCGCCTTTGGTGTGAGCTCATTCATTGTGGGCGTAGCCGGTGCCATGTGGGGCTTTGTGCACTTAGGGGCGTGGGAGCCCGCTGCGTTCTCAATCGACCGCTCATTCCAGCTGCTGTTCATCGTCATTATTGGCGGCATGGGCTCCATCATGGGCAGTTTCTTTGGGGCTGCATTTATTGTGATTCTTCCCATCTTCTTAAACCAGTTTTTACCCGCTCTAGGCGCGTTGGTTGGTATTGATATTTCTACTGCAGGCGTTGCTCACGCTGAGTTCATGATTTTTGGCGCACTCATTGTGTGGTTCTTGATTGTTGAGCCACACGGCCTGGCCAAGCTGTGGAGCATGGGCAAGCAAAAGCTGCGTTTGTGGCCATTCCCTCATTAATGTGTAGTTAACCGTATATGTTTCCCCGTGTGGTGTTGGGCTACAAAAGTGCTCATGAGGCACAAGTCCAACACCATGCATTTTCAGCGCTTCAACCTTTAGGAGACAACCTCATGAAGCTACGACAATTAGCCCTAGCAGCCACCATGGCCGCCGCTGGCTTGACCAGTGCTGTGGTCACCACAGCAGCCACTGCGGCAGAGCAGTTTTTCCCAGCATTGGTGTACCGAACAGGCGCTTACGCGCCCAATGGTGCCCCATTTGCAAATGGCTACATCGACTACCTCAAGCTCACCAACGTGCGCGGCGGAATCAATGGCGTCAAAGTATCTTATGAGGAGTGCGAAACAGGCTACGCCACCGACCGTGGTGTGGAATGTTACGAGCGCTTAAAAGGCAAGAACGGCGGCGCAACAGTTTTCCAACCACTGTCTACCGGCATCACTTTTGCGTTAACAGAAAAAGCCCCTAAGGACGAGATTCCGCTCATCACCTCAGGCTATGGCCGCAGCGAGTCTGCTGACGGCGGCGTCTTCAAGTGGAACTTCCCATTGGTGGGTACCTACTGGACCGCAGTTGACGTATTGATCCAGCACATCGGCGCCAAAGCCGGTGGTATGGACAAGCTCAAAGGCAAAACCATTGGCTTGGTTTACCACGACAGTCCATACGGCAAAGAGGCTATTCCCATGTTGGAAATGCGTGCTGCCATGCACGGCTTTAAGGCCTTGCTGCTGCCTGTTACACACCCTGGTGTGGAACAAAAAGCAACCTGGTTGAAGGTGCGTCGCGACCGTCCTGATTACGTGTTGCTGTGGGGTTGGGGTGTCATGAACTCCACCGCCATCAAGGAAGCACAAGCCACAGGCTACCCCCGCGAGAAGATGTACGGCGTGTGGTGGTCAGGTGCAGAACCTGATGTGAAAGACGTGGCTGCTGGTGCTAAAGGCTACAACGCCTTGGCATTGCAACACGGCGCTGAGCCAAACGCTGATGTGGTCAAGGAGGTCTTGAGCAAACTACACGGCAAAGGCAACGGCACAGGTCCTCAAGAAGAGGTAGGCCAAGTGCTGTACATGCGTGGTCTGGTAGCTGCTGCCATGGCGGTTGAAGGCGTGCGTTCAGCGCAAGTCAAATACGGCAACAAGGTAGTGACCGGCGCAGAAATGCGTTGGGGCTTGGAGAACCTGGACATCACAGAAGCTCAAATCAAAAAAATTGGTTTGAATGGCGTGATGAAACCAGTGTCAACCTCTTGTAAAGACCACATGGGTGCGGGCGCTGCGCGCGTTCACACATGGGACGGCACCAAGTGGGTCTTCACCTCTGACTGGTTAGAGGCAGACATGGCCATCATCAACCCCATGGTCAAAGCCGCTGCTGACAAATACGCAGCAGGAAAAGGCCTGAAGCGCCGTCCTGCATCTGACTGCAGCTCTTGATCGTTTGAAACTATACCCACCACAGGCTGATGGCCTGCGGTGGGTATCCACACCGGCTTGTGCGGCACACGACGCGCCCAGGCTCTTGTGTCAAACCGCTTAAACGCTTGCGCCTTACAACCATGCGACTTAAGCGGCTTGACACAAGCCCTCTCTTTTTTCGTGCTCAGCAGAAAGACTCTATGAACGACAGCACCACCCCGGCCAGCGCCGATCAAACCGTCCTCAACGTCAACGGCATTGAGGTCATTTACAACCATGTCATCTTGGTGCTGAAAGGCGTGTCACTGCACGTCCAAAAAGGGCAAATTGCTGCGATCTTGGGTGGTAATGGCGCGGGTAAGACCACCACGCTGCGTGCCATTTCTAACCTGTTACAAGGGGAGCGCGGTGAGGTGACCAAAGGCTCAATTGAGCTGCGCGGCGAACGCATTGAGAACCTAACCCCATCTGACCTTGTGAAGCGCGGTGTGGTTCAAGTCATGGAAGGGCGGCATTGCTTTGCTCACTTAACCATTGAAGAGAACCTCTTAACGGGTGCATACACGCGCACAGACAAGGCTGAAATTGCAGCCAACCTAGAGAAGGTTTACAACTACTTTCCTCGCCTCAAGACACGCCGTTCTTCTTTAGCGGCGTACACCTCGGGCGGTGAGCAGCAAATGTGTGCGATTGGGCGAGCCATCATGGCCAGCCCCAGCGTGGTGCTGCTGGACGAGCCATCTATGGGCTTGGCGCCACAGATCGTAGAAGAGGTGTTTGAAATTGTGAAAGACCTCAACACCAAAGAAGGCGTGACGTTTTTGATTGCCGAGCAAAACACCAACATGGCACTGAAGTACTCTGACTACGGCTACATCATGGAGTCGGGCCGTATCGTGATGGACGGCGTTGCCGCTGACTTGCGCAACAACGAAGACGTGAAAGAGTTTTACCTAGGCATGGGTGGTGGCGAGCGCAAATCGTTCAAAGACGTTAAAAGCTACAAGCGGCGCAAGCGCTGGTTGGCATAAGAACCCCCTACCCACCTTATTTATACCAAGCCCGACATAGCCTTCGGGATACACGCATGACACAAACGCATTACGACGACTTAGAAATTCAAACGCCGCTGGACAGGTCCACACGCCTGCTGGGCCAACTGCCCGCACTGGTGGCGCACGCGCAAACCAACACAGGCGCGTTTGCAGATATTCTCAAAGGCGTTGATGCCACTGGCGTTAACAGCCTAGCCGCACTCGCCCAGTTGCCTGTGACGCGCAAACACGAGCTGCTAGCGCGCCAACAAGCTGGACGCGCCGCTGACGCATTTGGCGGATTTTCAACACTGGTTTATGGCAAGGACATGCCCCATGTGTTTGCCAGTCCAGGCGCCATTTATGAGCCGGAAGGCAACACGCCTGACTACTGGCGTACGGCGCGCGCGCTGTACGGCGCTGGTTTTAGAGCCGGCGAACTCATTCACAACTGCTTCTCCTACCACTTCACACCAGCCGGCTCCATGATGGACTGCGCAGCACGGGCCATGGGCTGTACCGTGTTTCCTGGCGGTATTGGCCAAACCGAACAGCAAGTCACCGCCATGGCCGAGTTGAAGCCTGCTGGCTACATAGGCACGCCTAGCTTTTTACGCATTATCTTGGACAAAGCAGCTGAAATGGGTATCGCCTTGCCCAGCGTCACCAAAGCACTGGTATCTGGCGAGGCGCTGCCACCGTCGTTGCGCGCTTGGTTTAAAGACCGCGGTATTGCCGTTTACCAGTGCTACGCCACCGCCGACGTAGGCCTCATTGCCTACGAGACCAGTGCCTTAGAAGGCATGGTGATCGACGAAGGCGTCATTGTAGAAATTGTTCGCCCTGGCACTGGTGAGCCAATACCTGAGGGGGAAGTTGGTGAGTTGGTCATCACCACACTCAACCCAGCCTACCCCCTGATTCGATTTGGCACAGGGGACCTGTCGGCGGTGCTAAGCGGCAGCTGCCCAACAGGACGCACCAATAAACGCATTACGGGTTGGATGGGACGGGCTGACCAAACCACCAAAGTGCGCGGTATGTTTGTGCACCCTGGTCAAGTTAATGATGTGATGCGCAAATTCCCCGAACTCAGTGGACGCGCGCGCTTGGTGGTGACGGGTGCCATGGCCAACGATGCCATGTCGCTGCACGTTGAAGCAGAGTCCATCAGCGACAGTCTCCTAGAACGCTTGGGCACCGCTGTGCGCGAAACCACCAAGCTGCGGGCTGATATCGTTACAGCGGCTCCGGGCTCATTGCCCAACGACGGCAAGGTCATTGAAGACGCGCGCAGTTACGACTAGACCATGCGTTTTCAACTTGTCAGTAGCTGCCTTGTTTGGCGTGCCACTGAGGATTCCCGAATGGGTTCTCAACAAGGCTTTAGCTGACGGTCCACGTGACAGCCACTTGCTCAGCAACAGACGCGTTGAGCATGCTGATAACAGGCGTGAAGCGCTGCGCCCAACTCACACTGACTTGTTCATCCAACCCGTCTTCATCACCTTGGACTGGGCTATGGCCTGTGTCCACATTGGCTTGGCTGGCGCCATTGACGCCGTCGCTGTATCTGTCCGCATACGCGTTTAAGGCCGCTATGGCATCGGCCATCTCGCTTGGCTGCAATATACCCGCCACGTCACCAGACTTGCCCCAAACGCCCACCAACACCTGGCCTTGGGCGTTGAACATCATGATGTCTGCGCTTGCCTTAGATTTGAATTTAAACACCACGAACTCCTTTAACAAGCTGTGTGTTCAGCTGCTCACATCATTATGCGTGACGCCAGCTATGGCGCATGGTGGCCAGCTCGTCCATAGACCGTTGCGCTTGCTTGTCAGCCAGTTGCTTGTTGGCTTGTTTATCGCGCTCTACCAGTTTTTTCATTTTCTCGAACTCAATCCTTGCCAGCTTGAGCTGGGTCAACATCACATAACGCACGCTCACGGCGCGTAAATAACTGCGTTCGGCTTGAACAGACACGTCGATGAGTTGCACTAAAAATTTACGGCAATTCACACTGTCTGCCAAACGGCTGGTGCGCTCAAGCTCTGTGTGTTTGTCACGGTATTCCATCACCATATTTGTCACACGCAGCCACTGCTTATTGAGTTCTTCCTCTTTGGCTTTAGACTCCCGAAGCTGCATCTCCAATCGGTTTACTTTTTTGGAGGCCTGCTCTGCCAAAGCTGGCCAAGGGCTGATGACTGAGCTCATGCGCCAGCTCCCATGACACTGTTTAGCATGGCTTTAGACATGTCATAACCCACCTCTTCGTGCATATCTTGTTGCAAAAAACTGACCATTTCAGCGCGTTTGGCAATCGCTTGATCCAGCTCAGGGTTGGTGCCAGCGTCGTAGGCACCCACTTGAATCAAGTCGTTATTTTGTTGATACAACGTCCACAACCGCCTGAACCGGTTGGCACGCTTGAGGTCTTCAGGCGACAGCAGGTTTTGCATCACACGAGAGATAGAGCCTGTTAAGTCAATGGCAGGGTAGTGCGCCGCATCAGCCAAGTTGCGTGACAACATCACTTGGCCGTCTAACGAGGCACGTGCAATGTCCACGATGGGATCGTTGCCGTCGTCGCCTTCGGCCAATACGGTGTAAATAGCAGTAATAGAGCCGTAGCCATTTCGCCCAACGCCTGCCCGCTCAATCAGGTTGGGCAGCAAAGCAAAGACTGACGGAGGGTAGCCTTTGGCAGTTGGCGGCTCGCCGACTGCCAAGCCAATTTCACGCTGCGCATGGGCAACACGGGTCAAGCTGTCGAGCAGCATCAACACGTTTTTACCCTGGTCTCTGAAGTACTCGGCAATCACGTGGGTCAGGTGCGTGGCTTTCAGACGCAACACAGGCGAGACGTTGGCAGGCGCTGCAATCACGACCGACTTGGCCAACCCCTCTGGGCCTAAGGATTCATTGATAAACGCCTGAACCTCTCGTCCGCGCTCACCAATAAGGCCAATCACCACCACGTCTGCTTTGGTAAAGCGCGTGAGCATGCCCAACAGCACGCTCTTGCCCACACCAGATCCAGCGATCAGACCTAAGCGTTGACCACGGCCAACCGTCAGTACGCTGTTGATGGCTTTAACGCCGACGTCCAGCACTGAATCAATCGGACCACGTTCCATGGGGTTGATTGGACGACCCAGCAAACTTAAGCGTTCGCTGCAAACAGGTGCAGGCTTGCCATCAAGCGGCTCGCCGCGCCCGTCTATCACACGCCCCAATAACTCTGGACCCAAGTTCACTTGCGCCACCGCGCTGATGACACGCACCACCGCACCAGGGCCAATGCCAGAGGTTTGGGTGAAGGGCATAAGGAACAAGGTTTTGTCATTGAACCCCACCACCTCCGCCTCAATACGTGTGCCATCTGAGCCAATCACCTCGCACACTGCACCCAACGATGCCACCACGCCACGCGTTTCAAGCGTTAAGCCAACTGAGCGCACCAGCGTGCCACTGCGCTCTTGGGCTGGACTGTGAACGCGCTGCAAGTCTTTGCCAATCACGTCGTTGAAATCAAGCTTGGTCATCGGTGTCCTTGCTGGCGTTAAATGGTGGCTGCTTGTCTAGGTCGTCTGTATTTGTATGTGTGTCTTCAATCGCATCGGAGTCGTCACGCGCATCTGAAGCGACCTCCACCACTGTTTCTGATGCCTGACCTGCACCGATGTGGTCGCTGACTGGTTCGATACCAAACGCGTCGTGTGCTGGCGTATTCAAACCAAAATCATTCACCTCGTCATCCAAGGCATCAATGGCACCCATCTGATCAATACCCGTTATGGCCTGCTCGCCGGGTGGCACAGCCTGGTCGTTGGCCGATACATCACGTTGAGCCGCTGCGTCTTGGCTATTTTTAATATCTTGTGCGTGGTCTGCGACCTCGGCATTGTGCGGTGCATGCTGCTGCTTGGCTGCGCTTGCGCCATCAACTTCTTGCGCATCCTCTGTGGCGTGCATGCGTTGCAACACAGAGGCCTTGGTTCCCCAATCGGCACCTTGTTGCAAGACTTGACTGGCATCTAGCCATGTGGATGTGTCGATGAGCAACTCATCAGCCAAATGACTCAAGCGGTTGTCAATCAAATCTTGAACAACCGCGTCGTTGTTGGTGACCCGAACGCTACCGCGCAGCATCGTTTTGTCTGACACCATCACCACGCCTGCACCCAGTTCTTTGTCTGCACGTTTGATGGCGGCCATATCGTCAGGGTGCAGGGCAACGCGCACCCGTTTCCCTGGATTGTCAATATGCTCAAGCGCGGCTTGCACCAAGCGTTCAATGGCGCTGCTATCGAGCATCAGTTCACCACGCACCAACTCTTCAGCCAAGTGCAACGCCAGACGCTTCAACGGCTCAAAATGCCGCGTTGCATCATCATTCAACGTGGCCATGTCGTTCGCTGCCTGTGTCAAAGCGGCAATGGCGGTGTCTAACTCTGACAACGCCCCGCTGCGACCAGCGGCTTCGCCAGCCGCCAAACCTTGCTCTAAACCTTGTGCCAAACCTTCTTCCATACCCGCTGCTTTGCCTGCATCAAAAGAGGCTTGCTGGGCTTGAACCAAATCGGTGTTACTGACACCAGGCAGCTCAGAGGTCGTGTCGCTTAAGTTGGTGGTTGCAACCGTTGCGAAATGGTGTTGTCCATCGGATTGTTCACCAGCTTGCGCGGGGGCTGTTGCGTCTGTTGCGTCTGTTGGGCTGGATGTGCGCGCGTCTGCGCCGTGTGCATCGCTACCAACGTCTGGTTTGCTGACCGCAGCATCGGCATCGGCATCAGTGACAGCTGATTCGCTGGATTCGCTGGATTCGCTGGATTCGGACTGTTCAGTATCTGCAACAACCGCCTCGCCCACTTCAGGCGGTGTGCCATCTTTTAGAAATGCCTCGGGCGTCTCAGAAACAGGGCTTTCATTGTGCGAACTGCCAGGCTGCTGCTTGAGTGCCGCGATCTCTTCCTGGTTCAACACCTTGGGGGACCAAGACTCAAACTTACCTGTTCCGGAATTGTCCCAGTTTTTTTTCTGGTAGTCGGCTTGGAGGTCAACGCGCTTTTTGAGCAACGCGGTGAGGGCCCACTCAGGTTTGGGTAGCGTGGCCAATAAATTAGACAAATCCATCACCGCGTCCCACCAACATCAACTCACCAGCATCCGACATTTTTTTAGCCAACCGCATGATGTTCTTTTGCGCCTCTTCCACGTCAGCAATGCGCAATGGGCCTTTGGCTTCCATCTCGTCCATAAACATGGCACGTGCACGTGTGGACATGTTGCCAAAGAATTTCTCCTGCACAAAATCTGCCGCACCTTTGAGAGCCGTCATCAGCATGTCAGGCTCTACAGCGCGCATGAGTGTTTGGATACCCCGGTTGTCGACACCAGACAAGTTCTCAAAGGTGAACATGTTGTCTTGAATTTTTTGCGTCAGCTCAGCGTCTAAGCTGGTGAGGCCAGCCATCACCGAGGACTCCAAATCCACTTTCGCGAAGTTCATAATTTTGGCTGCCGCCTTAACGCCACCAAAGCTTGAAGACTGCGCTGAAGAGTTGTTGGCGAACTGCGACTTCATAATGGACTCCAGCTCCTCCATGGCAGACGGTTGCACCGTCTCCAGACTGGCAACACGCTGCATTATTTCGGCGCGCGTTGGTGGGTCTAAAAACGCCAACACGTCGGCGGCCACGTCGTAATCCAACACTGACAAAATGATCGCCGTCACCTGTGGGTGCTCGCCGCGAATCATCTCGGCAATCGAGCGCGCGTCCATCCACTTTAAAATCTCAAGCCCTTTGCTACCTTGCCCAGGCATGATGCGGCTCAGCACGGATGCTGCTTTATCGGGACCCAATGCACGATTCAGAACTTTCTCAACATACTCATTGGTACCCAAGCCCAAGCTGGTTTGTTTTTTAAGCGTAGACACGAAATCATCTAGCACAGCGTTGACAACCTCTTGCGACAAGTCAGACAGCGCCACCATTGCGCCGCCTAAGGCCTGAACCTCTTTAGGATTCATGTACCGGATGATGTCTGAGGCTTGCTGCTCGCCCAACAACAGCACCAACACTGCTGCGCGTTGTGTACCGTTTAGCGCGGCCAACTCTTCTTGCAACGCCTCACTCATGGCAACTGCCTCTGCCGGCTTGGCAACTGCAGTGTCTTTGCCGCCTTTGCCTGCCTTGCCATCCTTGGGCGCTTTAGCGTCTTTTTTCTTATCGTCTTTTTCGGCCATGATGGTGTGTTCCTTGAATAAAGTGTGACGCTTGCATTAAGCCGTTTTAATCATGCGCTTGAGAACGTTGGCCACGCGGCCAGAGTCTTCTGCCACCAACATCCTAATCAGCGCGACCTTGTCGTCGTAGGTGTTGGCTGTATCCAGCATGTCGGCCGAGATACTGGACTTCTTGGGACGCAACTTGGCTTTGATGTCTTCTAAGCTTTCGCCCTCACCGATTTGAATCATGTTCATGTCCGCCTCGCTGAGTTCACCAGCTGGGGTCTTGTCACCGCCAGCAGCAGCGGCTTCTTCTGGTGAAATACCAATCAAGTTTTTGATGACTGGGCGCACCACAATGATAAGGAAAACCAACATCAACAAGGTCATCAAGCCAGACTTAAAACTACTGATCACAGTGTCTTCTTGGTACCAAGGTATTAAAGGCTCTAGCGGCGCCACTGGCTCAAACTTGGCGGGCATCAGTGTCACATTGTCGCCACGGGCTTCATCAAAGCCCACCACGCCACGCACCAAACGCAGCATGCGGTCAAGCTCTTGCTCGGTGTATGCCACGCTCGTAGGCTCGCCTGGTGTGGCTTCTTGCCCCTCAGGTAAGACAACGGGACGCTCATTGATGACCACGGCCACCGTCATGCGGGTTACACCGCCCTGCGCGTTCTTGATGTGCTGAACAGAGCGGTCCAGTTCGTAGTTGCGTGTGGTACGGCTAGACATGACACCCGAAGCACCTGTTGTGCCCTCACCTGGTGTAAGGGCCGTATTGGGTGTTGCCGCTGCGTTGGGCGGCGGCACGTTGGTGGTGCCACCAGGCACGCCTGCAGCCTCGATGTTGGCGTTGCGGTCTTGCGCCATGACCTCCGAGCGTGTACGCGGGCCGTTGCCGCCGCGGTCGTAGTCTTCAGTGGTGCTTTCTACTTGTGTGAAGTCCAGCGTGAGGTTGACCTGTGAACGCACATTGGCCTGACCTACGACGGGTGACAAAATTTCCATCACGCGGTTGCGCAGCAAGTCTTCTTGTATGCGCTTGTGGTCTGACTGCGCAGACGTCAACCCCAATGCCGCCGTGCCCGGCGTCGCGGTCATGAGGTTGCCGAAGTTGTCCACCACTGTCACGTCTTCAGGCATCAGGTAAGGAATGCTGCTGGAGACGAGGTGCACGATGGCTTGTACTTGTGAATCGCTTACGCTGCGGCCCGAGTAGCGTGTGAGCACCACAGAGGCTTTGGGTGGTGTGCGGTCACGTACGAACACACTTTGTTTGGGCGTGGCCAAGTGCACCCGGGCATGTTGCACGGCTGAAATTTGACCAATACTGCGCGCCAACTCTTGTTCAATGGCAGCGTTGTAACGCGCTTGTTCCATGAACTGGCTGGTCGTCATGGCGTTTTGTTCACTCAAGGCGCTCAGGCCAGAGATGGGCTCTCTTGGAATACCTTGGCCTGCCAAGAAAATACGCGCTTCGTGAAAACGTGACTGGGGCACTTGAAGCTGACCGGTCATTTCATCAAGCTCAGGGCTAAAGCCACCTTGCTTCAAACTGTCGTAGGCGGCTTGCAAGTCAGCGCCTTGAAGGCCAGGCAACAAGGCGCGCGTTTGCGGTGCCTGCATAAAGCTGTAGACCAATGCCAGCACCACCACAGCCATCATGGCGACAATGGCAGGCAAGGCCTTGCGAACGGTGGGTTGCTGCAGTATTTGCTTGACCTGCGCCATAGGCGACCCGCTGAGTGCCATGCCGTAGCCATAGTTCTGTCCACCGCCGCCTGGCGCGCCTGCGCCACCTTGACCAGTGGTTGTCATTGCACCGCTGTTGCCGTTGCTACCTTGCGTTGCAGGCAAGTTGTTGGAGGTGCTGACGTTTGCACCTGCACTGAAATCAGTGGGGTTCATTGTGGCCGCTGCTGTGCTCATGGTGTCTGTTCCTTACCTGTTTAACGCGTGAAGTTATGTGTCGTTGCGGCTTAAACAGGCATGTTTAAGATGTCTTCGTAGGCTTTGAGTACTTTGTTGCGCACCTGCAAGGTGGCTTCAAATGCCAAAGATGATTTCTGCATACCCAGCACCACATCGGTCAGCGGTACGTCTTCGCCACGTTCGAATGCATTTTGCAAACTGCGTGAGGCTTGTTGGGTTTGGTTCACGTTTTCAACCGCGCCACGCACCGCATCCATAAAGCTGGGTTTGTCGGTTTGTTGAACTTGGTTGAGACCAATACTGGGCTGCTGCCCATTGATGGCCGTGCCCTGCTGCGCTTGTGCTTGCGTATTCTTCAAAGTGGCCAACATTGATGCAATGTTGGCGGCGGATGTTGCTTTTTCGATCATGGCGTAGTCTCTTTTCGCTTACAGGCTCGCGCCAGCAAGGCTTGCGCCGCGCTCGCGAAGTTGCGCCAGCTTGTAGCGCAGGGTACGTGGGCTGATGCCCAACAATTTGGCCGCAGCCATACGGCTGTCGGTGCTGTGCAACGCAGCAGCAATCACTTGGTGCTCGCTGTGCTTCATGGCGTCTTGCAAGTCAACTGGGATGGTGGCCTGCACAGGTGCCACTGGCATGGCGGTTGCAAACGCTGGGGGCTGCACGGGTGCCTGTGCAGACACACCAGCGGGTATAACTGCCTCACTGAACATGTGATGGCCTGCCGTGTCGTTGTGGTAGTCGTCAAACAACAACTGGTTGGCCGTGATGAGACCGTCTACACACAAGACGACCGCGCGCTGCACCACATTGTCCAACTCACGCACGTTGCCTGGCCATGGGTAACTGAGCAACAGGCTTTGGGCTTGTTCGTCTAAGTTGTAAGCCATGCCAGCATGGCCATGGGTCACCAACATTTGTGCCACCAACGGCAGAATGTCGCCAGGGCGGTCTGCCAACGGCAGCAAGCTCAGACGAAACGTTGAAATGCGAAAGTACAAGTCTTCGCGAAATTCGCGGGTTTGCATGGCCAACCGCAAGTCTTTGTTGGTGGCGGCCACCACGCGCACATTCAACGCAATGGGGGACTGACCGCCCAAGCGTGTCAACGTGCGCTCTTGCAACACACGCAACAACTTGGTTTGCAACGACATCGGCATTTCACCAATTTCATCTAAGAAAATGGTGCCGCCCTGTGCTTGCTCAAACAGGCCCTTGTGCTCTTTCAATGCGCCAGTAAACGCGCCCTTCTCGTGGCCAAACAACAAGTCTTCAATCAAATTCTCTGGCAACGCGGCACAGTTGAGAGCCACAAATGGCTGCTTGGCGCGTGTGGAGGACTCGTGCAACACGCGGGCCAACACCTCTTTACCCGAACCGGTTGGGCCCACCAACAAGGCCGTTACATCAGTTTGCGCCACGCGCTGAGCCAACGCCAACAAATGCTGGCTGGCTGGGTCTACAAATACGGCGCTCTTGGGCTTGTTAACTTGTGTGGCATCTGCCAACTGCTTGGTGGCCAATGCTTTGGTGACACTGCCCCAAGCTTTGACGCTGTAGTCGTCAGCGGCAACCACATGCAAAGCACCCTCTTGCATGGCTTGTACCGTCAGGCTTAAGTTGCGACGCTCAACGCGGCATACGACAGGCACCTTGAAACCCATGGTGGCAATCAACTGCGTGACTTCTGTGAACAGCTCCAAGTTGTCCAGCAAGCGCACCACCACCACGTGCGCCTGTGTGAGCGCAGTGCGCAAGTCAGCCAGCATGTTGATGGTGATGGGCGCAATGCCCACCTCGCCCAATTTGCCACACTCGTCGTCTTGCAGTGTGCGCATGGGGTCTAGCCAAACGGCAGAAAAATGAAGTTGTTCGTTAGCAGTCACAGGTCAATCTCTTTAGAGTTAGAGACCTCTCTTTAGCAACCCGTGTGCCAATAGACTGCATGTATTGCTTTTAAGCTGTTAATACAGGAATACCGTTTTTTTTGAGTACCTATGACCTCATTGGCCAAGGCTTGCCGCTTTCTCGACAGCTGGTGCTACCGGGGGCAATGTATTGCCGCTTGACACCTAGAGCTGTATTCCACGAGACACGCAGACCGGCTGCACGCGCCCGCTTACAAACAGGTCTTGAATACAGTGGCCAAACACTGTTTGGCCACCTCAGTGGCTGTGGCGATCTCGCTGCGCTCCAACTTGAATGATGCGTAGTCACGCACCAGCGAGGCGTCTTTGTTGCCACCCAATGCGGCCAAGTCTGCCCAAACGTGGGCGGCAAATGCATCCACCTTACCTGTGTCGCCATTGATGTACATATTGGCAGCCATCAGCTGCGCATTGGGGTGGTTTTGCTTGCTGGCTTTAACAAACCACTCCAGCGCAATGGGGGCCGATGCCATGGCACCCTGCCCCTCAAAATGCGCCACACCCATCATGTACTGCGCGTCTTTGAGGTCTTGCTTGGCGCTTTGCCTGAACCACCGCACAGCCTCACGGGCGTTGCGCTCTACACCGTAGCCGTAGAAGTACAAGGTGCCAATGTTCAACTGGGCCTGTGCCAAGTTTTGATTGGCCGCCCTGCGGTACCACTCCAAAGCCTCTACGTAGCTTTGGCGTACCCCTAGGCCGTGCTCGTACAGGTAACCGATATTGCTTTGCGCAAAGGCGTCCCCTGATTTGGCTGGGTCCAACCACGCCCGCATGGCTGTAGAGTAATGGCCGCGCTCCATGGCGGCTATACCAATTTCGTTGGCATCATTGGCTGTCACTTGCGCAGTGGCTGGTGCTTGCAGCGCGCTCAGACACAGCAGAATGGCAAGGTACAAATGGCGGGTCATTGACTTAAGCATGGCGTTCAGGTGTGTGTGGGGATGTAGGGTTGTTGGACATTGCACATGTGTGGCGCATGTGGTTGCTGGCGCTTTTTAAATACTGTAACGCGTGCACGTGGGCCTGTGTGCCTAGGTGATGGCATGACTGGTTGTGAACAACACCAACGGAGCAGCCCTTACGCCCAAATAGACTTGGGCAATTTACTTTCTTGGGGGTCGGGCTTGGGTGTAAAACCTTGGCAGTACTGACCGTCGGCGCGCAGCACCTCTATGGCGGGCAGCATACGGGTTTTAAAACCCATCAGTCGGCACAGGTAAGGCAACTTGGGGTCGTAGCTGATACCAAAATGCTGGCACTGCCAACAGTTGGGGCCTTTGTTGAATGGCTCAGTCATGGTTTGAAGGCTTGCCAGCCTGGTCTGGCTTGTTGTCTGCTGGGGTAGTTGGTGGCATTGCGTTGATGCCAAACTCTGGGTCGTCATCTAAACCCGCTGTGATTTTATCGGTGCGCTCGCGCAGCTTCGCATACCGTTCTTCTTGTGTGCTGCCATTTACCGCGACATCGCGCTTGTGCTCCCATATTTTGTAGCCCAGCAAAACTACAAATATTACAAAAAATAAGTCGCCCACCATGGCACCGTAGTTATAGCCCGGCGGCAAGCGCCATTCGGGCTTTAGCCACATGACAACCAGCACAACAACAGCGGCTAAGACAAAGTAGCGGATGCGCATACACATGACGCATGGTTGTTTGTGATTCGCAGGAGGTTTAACTATGGCCATGGTCGAAGAAGAGCACGTCGCTCAGGTATAGAGTGGACTTACAGACAAGATAAAACGGCATAGGTGCTCAACTTTTTGCTTGTAATACCGATTAAGAAGATTAACCTTAAACGCTTTCATGCACACAGGGGCTGCAACATGTCCGCATGGTTGCGCCGGACACAACACCAACCTAGCATCTCACACAATGGCAACCCTCATACTTTGTTACGGCATGATCTCTGGCCAATGCGGCACCTTTGGGGAATACCTGTTTCCTACCATGCAAGCCTGCCAAACCGAGCGCAAGTTTGTGGTGGCCAACCGCACGCAATACTTTGTATTTGCTGTGTGTAGAGATGGTGCACCTACGCCACCCAAAGAAGACAACTGATCAGCTGTTAACACAACCAGCACGTGTCGCCCAAGGCGGCTTGCTGTGACGTAAATACCATCAACCACCCTTGTTTGAGGCTACCAAAAATTAAGTCTACAAACAATCAGCCTGAAACTCCCCAAGCGTCAACCTTGTTTACTGCAACAGCTTCAACACGCCCTGCTGGTCGGCATTGGCCTGCGCCAAAATAGCCGTCGCAGCCTGCTGCATGATTTGTGTTCTGGCCAACTCGGTTGAGGCGGCCGCGTAGTCCGCGTCCTCAATTTGGCTGCGTGATGCAGAGGTGTTGACAGACACATTCATCAAGTTATCAATGGTGTGCTCCAAGCGGTTCATGATGGCACCCATGGTGGCACGTGTGCCGTTGACCTTGTCCATGGCCACGTCCAGCTTTGCAAGTACCGCTGTTGCGGCAGCCTGCGAGTCGATGCGGTTAACACGGGTCTCCTGGTCCCACAGCAACACATCACCTGTGATGTCACCGGTGATGGTGCCGCCACTTCCGAAGTCGGCCAGGTCAACACTGACCGTTTGGTTGGCACTTGCGCCCACGTGGAAG
>AYMW01000003.1:519940-610071 GCA_000496475.1 Betaproteobacteria bacterium MOLA814
CCCTGTGATGTCACCGGTGATGGTGCCGCCACTTCCGAAGTCGGCCAGGTCAACACTGACCGTTTGGTTGGCACTTGCGCCCACGTGGAAGCTCAAGCGCCCCACATTGGGTGGCGCCATTTTCGTGACGGCCGCATCGACGGTACCGCCAAACGTGCCCTCGCTAAAACCCAATGCTGTGAAATTGCTAGTCGTCGCATAACCACTAGCGCCCGGTTCAACTGTAAAAGCCGCATCGCTGTGCAGGGTCACGCCGCCATATAAAGTGGCTGCTAAAGAAATAGTACTGGTGGCGGAGGCTGATGCAATTGCAACTCCTGAAAGTAAAGCCGCATCGGAATCAACCAAGCCATACATGGCGGCTGTTGCGCTTCCAGAGTCATCGATCCAGATTGACAGATTTCTACCGTCCTCTGTAGTAAGTGTCACACCACCTTGCAAGTTTTCAGTTGCCACAACGCCCGTTTGGCCAACTTTAGGATTGATTGCGGCCAGCATTGCAGCAGTTCGCTCACCAACAGTGTCCGCAGCTTGAAAATTAACTGAAATCTCAATACCATTTATCCATAGCGGCTGCAAGCCGGTTACGCTGCTGCTTAAAGTAGGTATCATGCCTTCGGCAACGACAGGATTTGCAGTAGCCGTTACACCTGTTAGCGCTGAAACAGCGTTGATGGCGCCTGCCATAGCCACACCACTTGCAGCCTTTTGGTTTGTCAAGGTCGCAATTGCGACGTCTTCGGTAATCGTGTCCAACGAAGCAGTTGCGCTACCGATAGCTACGCCGTTAATCACCAAGTCGCCCGTTGTCAACGTCACAGGTGTGCCGCCGGTGTCAACCTCTGTTCGGCTCGCCGAACTCAATGTTGACTCATTTGTGGAGTAGTCCCCAACAGTGATGCCTGCGTTGGTAGGTACACCTGTAGAAGTTGTCGTAATGACTATAGGGTCATCGACCAATGACTCGAGTGAATAGGTACCTGCTTGTACGCCTTCTTTTAAACCGGTTCTCAGCGCAAAGTTGGCTGATGAGTAGTCACTGTCAAATTCAACTTCAATGTTGCGACCGTCAGCTGCGACCAAGCGGATGCCTTCGTTATCGCTGTCGCTGTTGACCGCCACCACGCCTGTTTTATCACTGATACGGTTGATAGCATTTACAGCTGCCTCGCGCGATTCCCGCGTGTTGTTGAGTACCGACGTTATTCCCGGCGTTGTGTAACCATTAATGATTGCATAGCCTGTTACAACAGAGGTGCCTGTCTGTGCCGTACCCGACATCGTATTGGTGTTGACAATTGCATTCACACCTGTTTCAGTTGTGTAGCGATTTATCGCAGCGGCTTTCGCAATGGAAGAGCCTGATGCATTGTTTGAAGGTGATAACAAATCGTCGGCCGAATAAGACGGGCCAATCGTGATGCCATTGATAACCAAGTCACCCGAGTCCAGGATAGGCACGGAGCCTGGTACATCGATTGCCAGTGAAACGGCACGTGTGCCGCTGCTTGTATCGACGGCTACAGCTGAATCGTCTATGTAGGTATACACCAAGTCGCCGGTAATGAACTGTGAATTGTTGCCAGCGGTTTGTGTAAACGTTATGGTACCTGCACTTGCATCAAAAACACCCGTCATGGTGATTTCATCACCTGCTGTCGTCGTAAATACAGGGTAAATTGTGGCATCCGCTCCAGCGGTAGTGACAGCCAGTGAACCACTTTGGGCGTATTGACCAGTTCCAGTAAACGTTTCGCTGGCTGAAACTACGGCAGCGTAAGTTTCTACAACAGCACTTGTAATTTTGGTTGTGTCCGTGTCAGCGAACGATATATCTGCAACGGCTCCTTCGCTGGCTCCGTACAAAATTACTACGTCATCACCGCTGGCAGTCACTGTCCTTCCCGATGTTGAGTCAAAAGCCGAGTTGGCAGAAAGTGCCGCCGCCACCAAAGTTGCAACAGCACTATTGCTTAAGCCAGCGGTTACTTCTACCTCTACGCCACCAACTGTGATGGTTCCAGCAACTACAGTTGCCGACTGAGCAAACGTTACTGTTTGGGTCTCACCCCCATCAGCGCCACCAATTTCGCGTGTCGTAGTGGGGTCGATGAGAACAGTGTCAAAGGTTGATTCTGAAGTTACCTTGTACACAGGGCGCTCGCCGACTGCCTCGCCGGCTGTGCCGTTGAGTATAGAAAAACCGTTCCACTCAGTCGTGTCAGAAATACGTACAATTTCTTGCTTGAGCTGTTGGAATTCCAAATCCAAGTAAGCACGCTGATCGCCAGAGTTGGTATCGTTGATTGCCTGAACGGCCAATTCACGCATGCGTTGCATCATGTCCGTGATTTCCATGGTCGCACCTTCAGCCGTCTGAATCATGGAGATGGCATCGCCTGCATTGCGCACAGCTTGGTTCAAGCTGCGTATTTGCTGCGTCATGCGGGTGGCAATGGCCAAACCAGCGGCATCGTCCTTGGCAGAGTTGATACGTTTACCAGTCGACAACTGCTCCATGGCAGACGCTTGTTCACGACCGGAGGTTTTCATGGCGGCTTGTGTGTACAGCGCTTTAACGTTGGTATTGATGACTGACATTTACTAGCTCCTACCCCTCAATTTTGAATGGGCTTAAGTTTTGAAAATTTCCACTCAAGAAAGTGGCTATGACTACGATAAGCAGAATGTGTGCCAGCTTTATAAGACGCGTATGCTTGGCACATTCATATGTTTGCCAATCAATTCCACCTCGAAATCGTTATAAACACACGCTTTTTTAATACTTACCGCACCCTATGACGGAAAAGCGGCAACTTGTTGCCAAGAGGTGTCAGCTTGCCGCTTAGCGGCAATTTGGGCATCTGCACCCTTATTCAGCCGTAAAAAAACCGGCCTGTAGCCGGTTTGTTATCGGGGTAAGACAGCGCTTGGCTTAATCAGCGCGAACCGCCGCAAAGGTATGCAGCCCCATACTTTTCAGCTGGGCATGCTGGGCCAACAAGTCGGCGTCTTCGGGGTAGTAGGCCAAGCCCAGCTCAACCGTCTCTAATGCAGACATGGGATCCAGGTCGCAACGGTAGGCACGTGCCAACATCAGGTAAGTAAACACCTGTGTACGCTCGGCTTGCAAGGTTTTTAACTCCGTTAAGCGCTCAATGGCATAACCCCATTCCTGCTGCGTAGCGGCCAACAAGCCAGTGATGGCCAACATGTCTTCGCTGTGTGGGTACAAGCTAAGACCCGCCTCGCCCAAAGCTAATGCCAAGTCGTTGCGCTCCTCAGCCATCAATGACTGAATGGTGTTGCGAATATCGGTAGGTGTGTAACGTTGTAAATCTGACAGCGGAAACGCGCTTGCGCTGTTGAAGTTGTGACTGCGCAGTGAGTTTAAAAGAGTGGTCATGGGTAGCTCCTAAGGAAAAATAGGTCCAAACGTGTGTGCTTAGAGGATTTTTAAAGCAAGATTTGAGCCAGCCCTCTACCCTTCATGGCATGGCACAAGCTAGTAACACCCGTTTTGTGCCCGAATACTGTTATAAAACTAATTATTCGTTAAGTCGTACCGATATCTTGACTTAGAGCGACTGAGAATAGCGCTAACCAACCGTCTAAATTTTTAAAATAATGTCACGAACAGCACTGTTTTTAGACCGCGACGGCGTTATCAATCAAGACAACGGTTATGTTTATTTGCGCCATGAGTTTAAATTTCTTGACGGCATTTTTGATTTGGTTAGGCATGCCAACACGCTGGGCTACCTAGTCGTAGTAGTAACAAACCAAGCAGGCATAGGTCGCGGCTATTTCACAGAAACTTCTTTTGCAACTCTAACAAAGTGGATGGTGGCTGAATTCCAAGCAGCGGATGCAATACTTCACAAGGTTTACCACTGCCCGTATCACCCAACAGCTGGACTGGGAAAGTATTTAAAAGATGACTTTTCACGCAAGCCGAAACCGGGCATGATCTTACAAGCTGCCAGAGAGCTACATATTGATCTCAGCTCATCCGTCATGATCGGAGACAAGGAAACTGATATGCAAGCGGGAATTACAGCTGGTGTGGGTAAAAATCTCTTGCTTGCCCCAGATCAACACCCAGTTTCAAATATGGCTCAATACCAACAAATTTCCTCACTGAAAGAAGCCTTTGAACACCTGTCAAACAGACTTGACCCTAGGCTGAGCTCGTGAAGCTGCTTGTTTTATCTGGTGGGTTCGGTACCCGCCTTAAAAACAGCATTGGTGATCTACCTAAGTCACTAGCACCTGTGAATGGTGTGCCATTTCTCTACTTGCAACTCAGACATTGGCGTAGCCAAGGGCTTACAGACTTTGTTTTTTTGTTGCACCACCAAGCTGAGCAAATTATTGGTTTTATAGAGTCCGAACGACTTGGCTTGTTACAAGGCTGCTCTGTAAATTGGGTGGTTGAGCTTTTTCCATTGGGTACTGGCGGTGCCATCGCGAATGCAGTGCGCACACTAGAATTAAAAGGCGATTTTTTAGCCGCAAATGCTGATACTTGGCTTGGAACTGGTGTCAGTGCTCTACTAGACACGCCCTCGCCCACCATTGCTGTCGTTAAAATGACAGATACAAGTCGATACGGAAGCGTTCAATTTAACTCGCTTCACATGGTAAGTAAATTTGTGGAAAAAAACTCTTTACATGGATCAGGTTGGATAAACGCAGGTTTTTTCCGTCTTGACGCCGAGCTCTTCACAGCTTGGGACAGCAAACCATTTTCACTAGAGAAACAACTATTTGAACCTCTGATTAAGAATCAAACTCTTTCGGCCTTACCGCTTCAAACAGATTTTTTGGACATTGGTGTGCCAGACGACTACAGCCGTTTTTGCCGATGGGCAGAGGCTGATTACAAAAGTAATCTATGGAATTAGGCCATTATCTTATTGCTGCAGCCGCGTCCTTGCGAGATGCACTGACAAAAATCAACGCTAATCGCAACGGCACTGTGTTCCTACAGGACCCGCAAGGTAGTGTGATTGGCGCTTCAACGGACGGCGATATCCGCAGGTACTTGATCGCTGGGGGCACTTTAGATGACCCTGTGTCCTGTTGCGTGAACCCTGATTTTCTTTGGGGAACACACGCTGAACCTCGCGAACAATTACTGAAAAAATTAGACCAGCGTATCCGCGTCCTGCCCATCCTAAACAAGGCCATGCAGCTGGTTGATGTCATCAGCCGAGACCACATACCATTAACATTAGAGGGCCCTGTCTATGCTCGGTCAATGGCTCCAGTGCGTGTGAGTTTCGGCGGAGGCGGATCGGACTTAACCCACTACTTTGCTGATGGGAACGACGGCGCAGTCATCAACGCGACCATCTCGCTTTACAGCCACGCAACGCTCAGATTACGCGAAGACACAAAAGTCATCATTCACTCTCTTGACCTTGACAAAACAATCCAAGCTGGCAGCTTAGCTGACGCGCTAGTCATACCTGGACCCTTTGGCCTCATTCAGGCTCTGCTAAAAACCGTCGATCCGACTTTTGGCTTCGAATTATTTCTCCATTCCGACTTCCCAATGAAGTCAGGACTTGGGGGATCCGCGGTCATCTCGGCTGCTGTGCTAGGGTGTTTTAATCAGTTCCGAAGAGACCGGTGGGACCTGCATGAGCTCTCTGAAATAGCTTACCAGGCCGAACGTTTGTATTTAGGTGTCGCAGGCGGTTGGCAAGATCAATATGCCACAGTATTTGGGGGCTTTAATTTTATGGAGTTCCGAATGAACCAAAATATTGTTCACCCACTGCGTGTTCAAGCTGACACACTACTGGAACTTGAGGAAAGCCTAATTCTGTGCGACACGGGTTCAACTCACAACTCAAACGAAATCCACATTTCGCAGCAAAAGCAAATGGAGAAGAGCCATATTCTAAAAATGGTAGAGGAGAGCGTGCGCTTAAGTTATGAAATGCGAAACGCCATTCTCAGAGGTAAGTTATTGGGGTTTGGCCAGATGCTAGACCAAGCATGGCAACTCAAACGCCAGTTCAGCGAAAAAATTTCCGATCCTCGCTTGGACAAAATTTATACACAAGCGCAGCGCAACGGCGCAGTTGGTGGCAAGCTTTTAGGCGCTGGTGGAGGTGGTTTTTTTCTATTTTATGTGCCGGCTTTTAAAAGGCATGACCTCATGAAACATCTCGTATCGGTAGGCCTTACACCTCGACCTTTCCGATTTGAGTCCCGAGGACTTCAAGCTTGGAGTGTCCGTGAATCTAACGAAACGCCACGATAGTAAAACTTATGATTTCAACTATTTCAATGCATATCGCCGACTTTGAAATTGGTACAGGTCGCACGTTCGTGATCGCCGAAATTGGAAACAACCACAACGGCAGTTTCACAAGTGCAATAAACTTAATCGATAAAGCTCAAGCTGCTGGCGCAGATTGCGTTAAGTTTCAAATGCGTCACTTAGACCAAGTTTACAGACATCGTAGTCTCAAGAAAAATGGTGAAGATTTAGGAACTGAGTATGTTATTGATCTACTGAATAGATTTGAATTAAGCGTAGAAGAACACCATAAACTATCGGATTATTGTCTCAAAATCAACATGCTTTACCTGTGTACCCCTTGGGACGCAGTCAGCGCTGACACGCTTGAGAGCTTTGCGGTTCCTGCCTACAAGGTGGCTTCGGCAGACCTAACTAACTTACCCCTAATACAACGCCTCATTGAGACCAAAAAGCCCCTCATCCTATCAACGGGCATGAATACGGCCGATGAGGTTGAAGTGACCGTAAACTTCCTAAAAAAACGGGCGGCGAAATTTGTCTTGTTGCACTGCAACAGTACCTACCCCGCGCCGCTGCATGACATCAACCTCAAGTGGATGGCCACGCTGCGCCGCCTACACCCACTCATAGGTTACTCCGGACACGAACGGGGAATCAACATTTCCTTAGCGGCCACCGCGCTAGACGCTTGCATTATTGAGCGACACCTCACGCTGGACCGAGAAATGGAAGGCCCAGACCACGCTGCAAGTCTGCTGCCAGCCGAGTTTGCGAATATGGTAACGGGCATTCGCGAAATCGAGCTTGCTAAAGGCATGGGGGAACATCGCCAACTATCTCAAGGCGAAATGATCAACCGCGAAAATTTGGGGAAAAGTTTGGTGGCCGCTGTGCCGCTGGCAAGAGGCACCATAGTAATGTCACAGCATGTAAAGGTACGTAGCCCCGGGCAAGGCTTATCACCTCAAAAATATGAAGCTCTGCTAGGTCGAACCGTCCACCGAGACATTGAGGATGAGGGATTTTTCTTTCCATCAGATCTGCAAGATAGCCGCGTGGAGCCAGGGTCATATAGCTTTTCTCGTCCTTGGGGACTGCCCGTTCGCTACCACGACTTTCAAGAATACGCGAGTCGCGTGGTGCCAGACCTTTGGGAGTTTCACCTCTCGTACTCGGACATGGAGCTTGACCCATCGAAATACCTAACAATACAACCAAACACTGGTTTCGTAGTGCATGCACCAGAGCTATTTTCAGGCAGTCGGCTAATGGATTTGGCGACACCCGATGAGGCATACCGAAATGACTCCATCCGAGAGACGCAAAGGGTCATCGACATCACGCGTGCGCTCAAGACCTACTTCCCCACTACGGCTTGTCCGATGATCGTTGCCAACATTGGCGGCTTCACCATGGACGCCACCCTAGCTGCGGAATCTTTACAAGGGTACTATGAGCGCTTCGCGGACAGCCTGTCGAAATTAGACCTAGCGGGTGTTGAGCTCATCCCGCAGACCATGGCCCCATTTCCTTGGCATTTTGGTGGGCAGCGCTACCAAAACCTGTTTGTAAAAGCCAATGAAATAGTTGAGTGGTGCTCCCGCCTAAAGTTGAGGATGTGTTTCGACGTTTCGCATTCAAGCCTTGCCAGCAACCATTTTGAGATGGATTTTTACGACTTTGCGCTGAAGGTAGCGCCCTTCACGGCGCACTTGCACTTAGGCGATGCGGCCGGCGTTAACGGCGAGGGGCTTCAGATTGGCGAGGGCGCCCTAGACTTCGCACGCCTGGGGAAAGTACTCAAAAAGTGTTGTCCAAACGCGAGTTTTATCCCCGAAATCTGGCAAGGGCACAAAAATGGTGGCGAAGGATTTTGGATCGCATTAGAAAGCCTTGAAGGATTGCTATGAACTCACAAGTAACAAATCAAATTAAGCAGGAACTACAGGTCGCGATTGACCTCAAGTCGTCGATCCGAGCAGACGATGTCTTGCTTGCCCAAATCGTGACACTTTCTGAGCGTTGCGTGACGGCACTACGTGATGGCGCAAAAGTAATATTTGCCGGTAATGGTGGCAGCTTTGCGGATGCACAACACTTATCAGCTGAGTTTACGTCGAAATTTCGTATGGAAAGAAGCCCGATGTCATCGCTCGCCTTAGGGACCAACAGCTCAGCCATCAGCGCCATAGGAAACGACTACGGCTTTCAATATGTATTTTCCAGGGAGCTAGAGGCTATCGGTAACAAAAACGACATTTTTATACCGATCACGACCAGCGGCAATAGCACCAACATACTGAATGCCATCGAAGTGGCAAAAAACATTAATATAACCACCGTTTGTTTGACAGGCTCCTCGGGCGGCAGTGCTAAAGCAATGTGCGAATGCATTTGTGTACCATCTTCCCAAACGGACCGGATACAGGAGTGCCATATATTAATCGGTCATATTATCTGCGCCCAAGTTGAATCAGCAATCTTCGGCACGCTATCCCGTATTGCTTGAGGCGTTTCATGACAAACACAATTGCCATCATTCCCGCCCGCGGCGGATCCAAAGGCATACCAGGTAAAAACTTAGTAACAATTTGTGGGCATCCACTGCTTGCTTGGTCTATCATGCAAGCATTGGCGACCGATAGTATTGACTCAGTTTGGGTATCTTCGGACGACAACAAAATACTTGACGTGGCTGATAGCTATGGCGCGCATCCGATTAAACGTCCGATGGAAATATCCGGAGACACCGCCACGTCTGAGTCAGCATGGATACATGCCATTGAAATAATTAACACTCTTGACGCGCGCCCAGATTTAGTGGTTGGCATGCAAGCAACATCCCCAATTCGGGACTCTACAGACCTAGACAATGCAGTCCGTCTATTTCGTCACAGCGAATACGATTCGTTGATGTCAGTTAACAAGATTGAGGATTTCCACACCTGGCGTATCGGCATAGATGGGGCGCCGGAGTCTATCAATTACGATTACCGCAATAGACAACGACGACAAAATATTGAGAAGAAATACTTGGAAAATGGCTCTTTTTACATATTTACACCCGACTCACTAAAAAAAAATGTCAACCGCTTATCAGGTAACATTGGAATGTATGTAATGGAAAAATTTAAAATGTTTCAGATCGACGATCCTCAAGACATACCTTTATGTGAAGCAATAATGAAACACTATCAACTCGACTCAAAACTTTTCCCACAATAACACTGTATTTTTGCAATTCGTAATATCAGGCTCAATATTATAAAATAAACGGAAGTCTGAATAATTGAAAATCAGACTCATACTTATCCTCTGCAATACACACGGATAGCGACTACAATGCCAAATAGGCTTTATACTGACAAGGAGAAGAGATGGATAGTTCTGACATAAGATTAATCAAGTCCCATCGCGACTCGTATTTACCAGCCATACGCTTATACAGTAAACGCGTTAGCATCTCGCATCTGCTACCAAAACTATCTAGATTTATAAATAAATTATTATATGATTTTGGCGTCGGAACAGCTTTAAATCGTTACGACAATTCATTCACCGCCTACTCATCTGCTGCAGACAGGAAGCTTTATAGAAAATACAGTGCTACTGACATATTTTGCAACTTTGGGTCAGGTGCATTCTTTCATAAAAAGTGGAGGAATTATGACTACCCGGGCCAATCGAATTACTACGCCAATTTGCAGGGTATCAAAGGTGTGCATTACGCACCAATAGATCTTTGTGCAGCTGAGCTATATATACCCGAAAATGACTCTTCAGTTGCCTTGATTTATTCAGGTCATACTCTTGAGCACCTCGAGGCCGACGCCGCAACAAATTTTTTACGCGAGTGCCACCGCATACTTAAGCCCGGTGGAATTATACGCCTAGCATTACCAAATACTACAAATAACTTCCACTTCAATCGTTATCTAGATATGGGTAAAGGAACTAATGACAACCTGAGAACTCAATATCAACGAGAAGCAGCAACTTATATGTTGGCTGATACGAAAAATCTTTCAGGGAAAGATATCAACAGTCTTTTTCTAAAATCGAATGCTGAGCCAAAATTGTTTTATGATTTAGCAGCGGAGCATGTGTCAATAAAATTTGATGGGTCCAACCCGGACCGACACATTACTTTTTGGGATTATAAAAAATTAATTGACTTGACCGATAGCCTGGGGTTTTCGTCTTGCATACCGGTATACCAAGGATCATCTGCGGCAGCACCATTTACAAATATTAATGTTTTTGATACGACAGAACCTCATATTAGCTTCTATGTTGAAATTGTTAAATAGTGCACATACCACAAAATACTCTGTTTGCTGAGCTCCCTACATTACAAGAAGCAATATCTACATTAACTTCGGCTGTAGCGCATCATGATTGTAATTATGATCTGCGACCAGACTTATTAGATAAATTTAGTCATTTTAAATACGAATTTTTTCATCCGTTAAACGCGCATATTAATTAAATCAATACACAATTAAAAGTCATGAGCCCTAAAGAATCAGGTCACCAGGTAAAAAATATTATTTTAGAGACTCTTTTGCGCATCAATGCAGTTTCCAAAGATAATATAGAATTATTATCAGATCACACAAGGGATAAGCCAGATTTAAGCGTTTTTACAGATTGCAAAACTGGAGTTATTTTCATTAATGCATTTTTCGTAGGAGAATCCGAATACATAGACGGAGGCTATCGGAAGATGAAATTAGTAGGCAATACTCATAAAGGCGTGCGATATGAAGATGACAGAGATACTGCTCGCCGATTCGATGCATATAAGCAATTTATAGCTGGCAAGGATATTTGTGACTTCGGCTGTGGTTCGGGCAATTTTTTAAAGAAAGCTAAGAAGCTAGCGGGTAGCGTATCGGGTGTAGAGCTTCAAGCAGACTATAGACAACAACTAAATAGCCTCGGCATCGCCTGTGAGAGCGGACTTCAGATGGCCGATGAGTCCTTAGATACAATTACACTATTTCACTGCCTCGAGCACTTACCCGATCCAACGCAAACACTAGAAAAATTACGAAAAAAACTTAAACCGGATGGTGAGGGAGTTATTATTATTGAAGTACCACATGCGCGGAATTTTTTAATTGCAAATTTAAAGCTCCAAGAGTTTATCGACTTCACTTTATGGTCCCAACATCTTGTATTGCATACCAGAGAGTCCTTACGCCTCCTACTTGACGATGCGGGCTACAAGAATATAGTCATCCAAGGGGTGCAGCACTTTGGCCTTTCAAACCATCTACATTGGCTTTCCGCCAAAAAACCGCAAGGCCATCGTTCTCTTACGTCGGTTTTAGATACGCCTGAATTACAACTTGCATATCATAATGCTTTATCTAAAATTGATGCGACTGACACACTCACTCTCATAGCGACGAACTAGCGCTGACAGATTCAATATTGAAGTGCAAAACCTACAACCTGATGAACGAGTGAGCTTCTCCAATCTCAGACAATAAAACTTCAGCCAGAGCAATTGCGCGAATGTTACGTTGATCGGCTCTATAACTTGAAAATCAAACGCTTAAGAATTCCTTTAAGTGTGCAAGCATGTGCGGAACTTGATCTTGTAATGGCTCACCCGTAGGTGGCGTGAAACTACAAATAGTCTCAAACCAAGGTGTTTGGGGTTGACCTAAGTAATGCCACTGTCTTCTGCCAAACATCACCGTGGGTAACCCCATTGCTCCCGCAAGCTGCATAACAGCTGTACTTGGGCTAAGGATCATATCCATGTGAGACATTAGAGCCGCTAGTTGTTCTTGGTTGTTGGTTAAGTCCACGTCTGCCCAGCGGTGTATTTTAATATTCAAGGCTTGCTCAGCTGCCACGATTTCCTGCTCACAATCACCATATTGCAGGTTGACAATCTCTATATTCTCCATACATAAGATTGGTGCCAGGTCTGAAAGTGATAAATAATGTTTCAAACGCTGAGCATTTACTTTGCCGCTTCGCCAGCAAATACCAACTAGCCTCTTCGGGCGCAAGGCTTGTAAGCGTTCAGAAAATTGGAGTATGAGTTCGGGGTCAGGTTGAATATACGGCTCAAATTTCGTGAAGTCCTCCATATGACTGCGAAAAATCCTACACATTGATGCAGCAGGTATTTGCACCTCATAATCTACACTCGTTAAGGGTCCAAGTTGACTGGCGCGTACAGTTGCATCTGGGAATGATCTTTGTAGCAGCGTTACCAGCCTTGGCTGACACTCAATCACTAGCGATGCACAACATTGCTGTGCTTCTTTCAGCATACTAAAAAACCAAAACTCATCACCAAGGCCCTGCTCCCCCCAAACCAAGAGGCGTTTATTTTTAATGTCATCACCATCCCATTGGGGGATATCGAATTTTCTTCTTGGTGTACGCGCTGAATCATGAATTGGGATAAAGCCGTTGTCGTAACGCTGCCAGCCAATTTGTAACTGACCTGTCGCCAGGTGCGCAAACGAAGAGCTATAAGCTACAGACTTATAGGCCACAGAGTCCTTTGTATGCAAGCTTAGAAGCTCTTCATATCTATCAATGGCAACATGGTAGTTTTCATTACGCGTCTCTATGGATGCCAGATTGGACATCGTATCCAGGTTGCCTGGCTCGAGCGCAAGGCTCGTCTCAAACGCAGTTTTAGCCTCTTCAAACAGCTCTAAGTCCATCAGTGTAGCGCCTAGGTTGTTGTACGAAAGGGCCCTTGTTGGCTCCAGTGACAACGCTTTCATTGCGTACTTCAAGGCGTCGCTATGCTTGCCATTCTTGCTAGATGCGCTGCCCAGCATGACCCAAGATGAAAAATCGTGAGGCTTTTCTTTGAGATAACGTTCCAAAAATTGACAAGCAAGCTCAAATGCACCAATTTTTTCAAATGAAACCCCGCAATAATAAAGCGCCTTTAAGTCCTTAGGACTTGCAGCGTGTACCGCATGGAAAATTTCAGCCGCTTTGTCATACTGTTGTGTAGCTAAAAAACACACGCCTTGATTCATCTGAACGGCATAGTGGGTTGGATTCTCGCAAAGTATTGTTTTGAATATCAGCTGCGCATCCTCATACCGCTTTTGATCCATCAGGTTGACGCCTTTTTGACATGCCAGCTCTAACGGACTTCCTAGCTTCATCTGGCGCTGTATGCCGCCTCTCTTGATGTTTTGTCTCATAGTTTGCGCCTGCTGTAGCTTAAAACTTAACAGCAAGCATGTTTCATGCCATAAAAGCAACAATAAAGCCCAGCACCCTAACGGGTGCTGGGCTTTCACTGCCACAAAGCACGTACTAATTAGGAGCAGCTGTAAAGCCGCTCATAAGTTTAGCTTTATTGCAGCAAAGACAACACAGACTGTGGCTGCTGGTTGGCTTGTGCCAACATAGCATTCGCGGCTTGCGAGATGATCTGTGCTTTAGCCAATTGCGTTGTTTCAACTGCGTAGTCGGTATCCTCAATCCTGCTACGCGAAGCCTCGGTGTTAGAAATAATGTTGGTCAAGTTGTTGACTGTATGATCCAGTCTGTTTTGCGATGCACCCATACTGCTTCGCATCGTGCTGACTGTATCTAAGGCGTTGTCAATCGTTGTCAGCGCAGCAGTTGCAAGGGCTGATGTTGAAACGCTCAAGCCAGTCATACTACTGCCAGACCCAGTACCAAGGGTCGGCGCGTTGACTTGGAAGTCAGCTGCACCCACGTTGGCCTCGTTGAAACCATGCTCTGCCACAGTAGCAGAGTCACCTAGTTCAATGCTGATAGGCGTTTCATTGACAGAGTCAAGCTTGATTGAAGCATATTCAATTGCAGCCGCCGTTAAGTCTCCAATCCCACCACCTGTACCAGTGAAGGTGACCGACTGTACGTTAGCACCTTCTAGCCATAACTCGTCGCCCTGCTGGGTTGCTGTGATTCCAGTAATGCCCGTAAAAGTGTTGATGTCAGCAGTAATCGTGGCCAAGTCCATGCCAGCAGTCAACGCTGTAAGAGCCGTACCGTTTAAACTAATTGCCCCGGCAATTATGTCTTCTTCTGCTATCGTAAAGCTTTGCTTGAAGTAAGCGGACGCTATGACACCAGTTTCAGAAGAAAAGTTGTTAATTGCTTCTAGTTTTCCCGAGAAAGTAGTTGTGGCAATGTCTGCATCATAAATAGCAACGCCATTAATTTTTATATCTGATGCCCCCCAAGCAGCAATCACACCGGCCGAGGTGAGGCCATCGCCTTGTGTTGAGTAAGCGTCGTTGCCAGCAGATGCATTGTCCGTTACTTCGTTGAAGCCCAGTGTTGTTAGGTCAGCAAGCGTACCTTCGTCACCGCGTTCAATACTGACAGGGCTGCCGTTTGTAGACTCCAATTTTATAAAGCCTGCGTAAGAAGCATATGCAGCAACGGTTGCGCCGGTCATAAAGCCAGAAGCATTATCGTAGTCCGATATATTGATTGTGCCAGACCCATCAGCAATTGCGATGGTGGCACCAGTGGTATTGCTCAAGACCATTTTGCCATCATTGTTGATGCTGGCATCCACCAAACCGCCGGTCTCTGCGTTGATGTTGTCAACCAACTCTTGCAAATTGAGTGATGCGGAAATCGAGAAAGAAGATGCAGCTGAAGCACCTAAGGACGTTACCTGAAGCTTGAACTGTCCAACGGTAGTCACACCATCACCGACCAACTTGGCAGTGATTGTGTTGAACGCACTCGCTGTTACATTGTCAACGTTTTGGTTGATGTTGGTGATGATATCTTCCAGGTCATCTGTTGCCGCAATAGCACCTAACTCTTGACCGTTGATTTTGATATCGCCAGCGGTAGCAGCAGTAGGTGAGTTGTCCCAACGTGAGCCAATCAACACATTCGACCCGCTGGATACGCCACCCATTCCTAGGTCTGCAATTTTCACAGATTTGATACTGACATCCATTGTTTGACCCGCTTGGTCACCAATTTGCAGCTTCTTGTCAGTGAAGGTGCCATCTAACAATGCCTGGTTGTTGAACATCGTTGTTGTTGCAATTCTGTCAATCTCAGACTTAAGCTGTTCGACTTCGTCGTTCAATGCGCTGCGGTCAGCGCTGGTGTTGGTATCACTGGTTGACTGAACAGCCAATTCACGCATACGCTGCAAAATGTCGGTGACTTCGTTGAGGGCACCTTCAGACGTTTGCATCAAAGAGATGCCATCGTTGGCGTTGCGCACAGCCATAGACAGGCCACGTGTCTGTGAAGTCATGCGGGTACTGATAGCAAGGCCAGCAGCATCGTCGCTTGCTGAGTTGATACGCTTACCGGTAGACAGGCGCTCCATTGAGGTAGCGAGGTCTTTGGCGTTGCCAACCATCGATCTTTGAGCCACCAGTGAATTAACGTTTGTATTGATAACTGACATGATTTTCTCCAAATATATAAAAGGAAACTTTTCGAAAGAGCAGCTGCCTTGGGGGCCTTGAACTGCTTGAGGACTTGGTGTTTAAGCTTTTAATCACTCAAAACACCCCTGGCAGAAAGGGCAGCAAGCCCAACCTGATGTTTAGTGAATCGGTGGTATGAGAATTTTCTTTAACAGATTCAGTTATTTTTTTAAATCTGCTCGTCCAGCAACAAGCCTTTAATGTCCTCAATGCTGTGCGCCACCCTTAGAACAACCTCTGTGGGTATTTGACGCACCACCTCACCCGTCTCCTTGTTACTCACCGTGATAATTTGGCGGTTCAACTTTTCGTCAATAGTGAAGTTCAAGCTGCGTGCGGTTTTAGCAGCTTGGTTGTTAAGCTTTTCCATGGCCTCGCGTAAGTTTTCCTTGCGCTCTTGCTGATCACTCGCATGAGCCAACTTATTATCAGCAGTCGCTTTATCCGCGCTGGCATTGAGCAGTTGTTGCTCAAGCGATGTGTCGGTGGCACCCACCGCTGCCTGGGGTTTGTCTGTAGCAAGTCCGTTAAAGCCTGCACCCGCCGCATTCATATTCGGCGGGATTTTAGATCCGTTTTTCTCTTGTATATGAGGCGGCTTGTAGGCTTGCGACGAAGCCAAAGAGGCCGGGCGAGCACCGGCGGGTGAAACATCATTACTCATTACGAATTACCTTTCCGTGCAGAACAACTGCATACGCTATGACAGACCTTTACGTACGAGGCACGAAAAGCTATCGCTAGGTATGTTATCGACACGTACAGAAAGAACTTGAGAAATAATTTGAAATTAACCAGCTGAAACAGACTGCAAGCTGATAGAACCTTTATGTGGCTTAAAGATTCAGCGCCTAGCCAAGACGCTTTAGTGGTTATTTTTATTTATTGGTGTACATGGCCATCATGCCTTCAAAGGAGGCTTTCAAGCTATCACGCATGGTGTTTGTCTGCCCAACCATGGACTCCATCGCGGCGAACTGTTTGGTATACCTGGCCAGTAAAGACGCCATACGTGTTTCAAGCGCAGCAATTTGGTCCTCAAAGGTACTGATACGTGACGTTGCGTTGGCACTTTGGGAGGCAATTGTGCCGCGAGAGTCGATTAAGTCGTTGATCAATACAATCGCGTCGCCTGCTATGCCACGACTGGCGGTACCAACCTCGGTTTGGCTGTTGGTATCAGCGCTGAACATCGCCACCACATCATCAAAGTTATTGGTCAATGCGGTGGACAAAGTGGTGGCGTTTATTGACATAACGCCATAGCGGTCAATATCTAGGCCAACATCTCTGAAGGCGGTCATCGTGCCACTGGCAGTGGTTGAGTCAGAAAGAAGCATGCTGCGCAGCTGGGACTTAATCAGTGAGACCGTGCTATCGCCCTTTAAAGAGCCACTATAAACATCCGCTTCGTCCTCTGAGCGAGCACCGGTGAGCGTGGCTATGTCAGCAATGGCCAAGTTATAAGCACTCACTAAGTTATTGATGTTGTCTGTAATGGTGGTGGTGTCACGGGTAACTCTAAGCTCTACATTGGTGCCCACCGCTACTGATAGCAGGTCAATGTAAACACCCGTAATAGCGTCATCCAGCACATTGTTGGTGCGGGACAAGGTCAGACCGTTGACATCAACGGTTGCATTAGCCGCTTCTTGAAAGTTACTCGCATCCAGCGCTAGGGTTGACACGGCAGACCCCGCCACATAAGCCGTTGCAGTTGCCGATGTCATGGATACGCTGGTGGTGTCTGTGTCTGCAAAAGATGCGGCTGTGGCGTCACCATCTTCTATTTTTGCCCAATTGAGCGTCAACGTACCGTCAGCGTTGTCCACCACGCTGCGGTTGGTGTTGCCCGTTAAGAAATCATTTGCAGTTAGCGCCGCCATTACTTTAGTTGCGACTTCCGCCGCCGAGTCGCCTGCAGCGACCTCCAACTCGACGCCACCAACTGTGATTGTGCCCGCAGCAGTCGCCCCACCGAAAGTTAGTGTGTCAACTTTAGCGGTGCCCGTTTCGTCGTCGGCGCTCAGGCTAAAGACGCCATCTTCACCCATTGGCCCAGACAACACAATTCTGTATGGCGTTGATGTACCGTCGCCTGTATCCAATAACTGCGCAGTTACGCCTTGATCAGCAGCGTTTATAGCGTCTACAACACCCTGAGGCGTAGCAGTTGCCACGCTGATAGACGTTTGCGCCACACTGTTAATGGTCAGGCGCACAGACAATGCGCTGCCGCTGTTAAGCGCTGTTGTAGATGTAGCAAAAGACCCCATCCCAGTCCTTTGTACAGCTGCCAACTGCTTAACCTCAATAGAATGGCGTCCTGGCTCAGCCGTTGAAGACGTGTAGGCACTTAAAATAGTTGCGTCAGACACACTGGCCTGCGCTGAACTAAAGTCAGTCTTGTCGTTCAACTTTTGAAATGCCGTTTTAACATCCTGCAATGACAGCATCAAGGCTGCATAGCCGGACACCTTGCGGTTTTGATCGTCAATTTTGGTATTTATCGCCGCTTCGCGTGGCACTTTTTCAGCGTCCACCAAGCTGGTAGCCAAGGCCTTGACGTTCACACCCGAGCCTGCGCCTAGTGCGCCAATGATGTCAGTTGCCATGTCGCTCTCTCGTTGTTGTCATTGCCGTTCCGCGCTCCCGCCGTGAACCCATGTCTTCGGTGTCGGCAGCTGGCTTACATTCTTTAACCACGCTTGGCTTTAATTGATGTAGTTGAACAAGTTCAACTGCGACACCTTGGCAAAACTGCTTTGCGCGGCCTCAAGTGCCAACATGTCTTTGTTCATTTGCGTGATGGCGGTGGCGTAGTCCAAGTCTTCTACGCCAGACAGCAATGTCTTGAGGCGCAACAAGGTTTCGTCAATGACGGTTTGCTGTGACTCGACCACATTCATGTCGCTACCAATTTGCGCCATGCCCAAGCTGACACTGTCGGTCATGGCGCTGAGCTCGTCGACGCCGCGCTGCATGGCTGATTGGTCAGAACTTGAAACGGCTGTCACCATGTCGTCCATGGCTTGAAAAAAACTCACGCCGACTGGGTTGCCCTCTGTATCCGTGCGCAATACGCGCTCAAACACATCGGAACCTGGACGGTTGAGTTGTATGGTGCGCTGCTCGCCCACCAACACGCTGATCTTGGTTTGGTCGCCGTTGTAGACAAACTCGCCCGTTGCGTTCACGCCAAATGCCGGCTCACTCACGCGGCTGCCCGCAAACAGGTAGGCACCGCCCGTGTCTTGTGTATTGGCCAAGCTCATGATTTGGTCACGCAAGCCTGCCATCTCTAAGGCCAAGGACTGTCTGTCTACGGGGCCTAGCGTGTCGTTGGCCGCTTGTATGCCCAGCTCACGCATGCGGATGAGGCCGTTGCTGACGTTTTGCAACGCTGTTTCTTCGGCTTGGTAGCGCGCACTGGCGCTGGTTAAGGTGTTGTTGTAGCTGTCGTTGCGTTGAATCACGCCCTTGAACCGCGTGATGACCGCGGCTTGGTCGGGGGCATCGCTGGGCGCAATGATTTGCTTGCCTTGCGACATCTGGGCTTGCGCGTTGGCCAGCTTGTTTTGCACCGTGCTCATTTGACTGGTCGCACGGTCAAATAAGAATGAGGTAGAAATTTTCATAAAAGTGTCCTAATGTGCACGGGCTTTAGCGCAGTGCCAATATGGCATCGAACAAGGTGCTGGCGGTTTGCATCACCTTGGCAGAGGCTTGGTAGGCTTGCTGAAACCTAATAAGGTTGGCGGCCTCTTCGTCCAAGCTCACACCCGATATACCGTCACGTGCCTCAACGGCTTGGTCGTATACCACCGTGAGCGCATCTTTAGACACCAGGGCTTGCTGCGACATGTTGCCCACAGCACTCACCTGCTCTATGTAGGCTTCAGAAAATGTTTTGCCGCCTGGCATGTCTTTAGAGCTGGCCAAACCCACCATGCGCAACATGCCTTCGTTGTTGCCCAAGCCGTCGTCGTTGCCGTCTACGCCAAATTTGTCACCCATGGCAGGTGGGCTGGTAAACGTTAAGGTAACGCCTCGGTACTCCATGGTTGAGGGGAAAGCTGTGCCGTTAAACGCGCGGCTTGCCACAACAGAGCCTGTGGCCCTGTCGGTGATGGTGTAGGCGTTATCGGCCGTAAAGGCCACGTCAAAGGGCTCGGCGCGCAACGACTGTTTAGCGTCCAACACGCTGGCGGTGTAGCTGGCGCTGGACGTGAAACTGCCTTGGCCACTGACCATCACCACATAGTCATCGCTGGCGCTGCCGTCTATGTACACAGCGGCACGCAAACCCAAGGCTTGCAAGTCGGTGGCAGCACCGGTGGTGCCCATCCCAACCCTGACCTCTTGGTCAATGGGGTCGTCTAGAGACCTGGTCAATGCAATACTGCCCGCATAGGTTGTTGTACTGTCACCCAAGGTGAGGCCCAAGGCATTGTCAGACACACCGCCTAAGTCGGCTGGACCGACGGTGATGTGGTTGCCCTCAAAGCCTGCCGCATTGGTCAGCACCAGTTCGCCATCTCGTGACAAGCTTGCAACCACGCGGGTGGTTGCACTTTGTGCATTGATAGAGGTGACCAACGCGGAAGCGCTTGCGAATGAGCCCGATGGGGAAATCGTAACAGCTGTGCCACCCTCGCCTTGCAAAGAGACCGTTCTACTGAGGTTCAGCGATGTGCCAGGCACCCGTATTTCGTTGGATGCTGTTGCGGTTAGGCCCTCTGCTGTCGCTGTGTAAGCGGCTGTTATTTCAGTTTGTGCTGTCACGCCAGTGGCCGCAGTGTCAACCACCACGCTGGAGTCGTCCGCGTCTGCAACCGCCCATTGGAAGGTAACAGAACCATCGCCATTATCAACAGCAACTCGGTCAGAGGTATACGTTGACCCAGCAACAGCTGCAGCTACCTGCGCAGCTGTCTCTGTGCCAGCCAGCGCCACTGTGACACCATCAACCGTTAGATTGCCTGCAGTAGTTGGCGCTGTAAATGTTATTTTTTCTTGCTTCGCATTGGCGGTGTTGAGCCACGCTGCAATTTCTGTTGCTTGCAGGTTGGTCCCTGCTGGCGTAAGCGCGCCCAAGGATCTGCCGTTCAGCGTGATGGCATCGGCGGCAATGGCGGTCAAGCTGGCGGCTATGCGCCCGCCTTGTAACAATGCGGCTGTGGGTGTGCCGTCCATGGCGCCGCCTGCGTCGTCAAAGACTTGGCTCAGGCTTGGCTGGGCTTTGGCACCCAAGAACAAGTCTGACATGCGGTAGGCCTCGTCACCGGTTTGGTTCAAGTAGCTTGTGTTGTATGCCGCGGCGTTGTTGAAGCCATAGGTGTCGCGCAGCACCATGGCTTGCTCGTCCAAGCTCAATGCTGTGCCCAACACATGAACACCCTCACGGGTCATCACTTGTACGGCTTGATCAGCTTGTAAATCGTCTAGATAAATGGTTGCATCCGCCGTGCCCTGCGCCACACCTGTGAGCATGCTGAAGGGTTGCGAGCTGCTAACCGTCACGGCCGTGCCAGCACTCACGCTGGGGTTGTTCTTTAGCACGGCGGCGATATCAGCAGGAACTGTAGACGGCGTAGGTGTTAAATAACTCAGGCTGGCGCTTAAGTTGCTGGGGTTGTTGGGGTCGTCAATCACGCGAAATTGCGCTGCAGCAGCAATTTTTTGTGGGTCGTCAACCAACACGCGCATACCGCCCGCTACATAGCTACCAGCGGGCGCAGCGTCAAAACCAAACAAGGCTGTGCCAGGGCTGCCGTAGCCGTCAAGGCTCTCGCTGTGAATGGCGTTGACCGCGCTAGAAAACGTGGTAGCCAAGGTGTCCAAGGCGCTTCTGGCAGGCGCTAACACCTGCTCACGAAAGCTCAACAAGCCGCCCACTTCACCTCTGTTGATGCCAGACAGTGTCTCAATGCCACCGTCTAGGCCACGTAAACCCATGGTGACATTGGCGGCAGCGGTGTTGGCGTATGTGGCCACCAGCGGCTTGACCTGTTGGTTGTCTACCAACAAGCCTTGCGTGATGGTTTGACCTAGGCTCACGTTCACGGTGCCGTTGACCGTGAAGCTTGTTTTGATGCTGGCAAATTGCGACAGATTTTTAAGTATCAGGTCGCGCTGGTCCAACAGCTCGGGAGGCTGCTTGGCCACGGTTATGTTTTTTGCCAGCTGTTTGTTCACCAGTGCCAATTGGTTGGCCAAGGTATTGACTTGGCCGACCTTAGAGTCCAGCGCCTGGCCAGTCTCAGTTTGTAACGATTCCAACTGACCAGATAACTCTCGGAAGCGTGATGTCAGGCTGCCTGCATCACTCACAAAGCCTGCGCGCAAAATGGTCGAAGACGGGTCTACCGAGAGCGCTTGTGCGCCTTCAAAAAACTGGTTGATAGCCGTGGTTAAACCGGTTGATTCGCTGCCCATGATGTCGACCACGCGGTTGGCGTAGCTCAGCATGGGCTCTTGCGCGGCCAGCTCACTTTGGCTGTTGCGCAAATTGGACTCAATGAAGTCATCGACTTGGCGTTTCACGCCGTCGAACAACACGCCGTTGCCAATGTACACAGTACCTTGCTTGCTGGGTGTGTTGGCGCTGAGCGTGATGTCTTGGCGCGAGTAGCCCTCTGTGCCAACGTTGGCAATGTTGTTGCTCACGGTGCCCAAGGCACGCTGGTACGCCATGACCGCCGTGCTGCTGATGCTGAGCATGTCACTCATGACGCGTCTCCTGTGGTGGCGCTACCGGTATTGGAATAGCCGTCGCCCGCGTCATTGAGCAGGCGTTGGGTCACCGCATCGGCGCTTGTATGTGTTGGTGTGCTGCCAGCGGGCGGTTGACGTGTCCAGTGGCTTGGCACTGGCATAGGCTGGCCCACGGCGAAGCTGTCCAGCGGCAACGCGTTGCCGTTGGTGGGCGCATTGTTGCCGCTCAGCGGCATGGCCTGCACCGGCTTGTGAACAGGCATGTAGGTGTCAACGCCATCACGTGCCGATGAGGGTGACACACGGGCGGCTTCGCTGCCCAGTTGTTGCTGCAGCAAGTCGGCCATCCCCATCTTGCCCCGTGAGGCCATGGAGACAGATACCTCGCGGTCGAACATGCCTTGGTAGGTGTCCAGCGCGTCCGATTGCAGCATGTCGCTTTTAAACGTGGCCTCGCGCATGGACTTGAGCATCATCTGAATGAACAAGGCCTCGAACTGCTCGGCAGTTTCACGCAAGGCGCCTTGGCTGTCTTTGACCGCACGCCCGCGCAACTCACTCAGACCGCTGAAGTCTAGGTAAGAGTTGGTGACGTTGGTGCTGTCGATAGCCATGGTATGTAGGTGTGTATGTAGGGGGTGGTTTGGGTTAAATAATGACCAGCTCGGCGCGCAAGCTGCCTGAGCTTTTAAGGGCTTCTAGAATGGCAATCAAGGCTGAAGGGGTTGCGCCCACTTGGTTAACGGCGTCTACAACCTCGCGCAAATCAACACCAGGCTTGAACAAAAACATAGGCTTGTTAGGCTCATCAACACCCACTGCCGCGTTTTGTACTGGCGTGGTTTGACCAGTGCCCAGCGCTGCGGGTTGAGAGACTTCGTTGGTAGCAGAAATAGACACGCTGATGGTGCCGTGGGTCACCGCTGCAGCCGTCACCTTGACGTTGCGGCTGATGACGACCGTGCCGGTTCTGGCATTCACCACAACCTTGGCAGCGGTCTCACCAGGGATGACATTCAAGTTTTCGATCATGGACACAAAGGCCACGCGTTGGCCAGTGTCGGCGGGTGCACGTACCGTGATGGAGGTGGCGTCAAGCGCTTTGGCAACGCCTTGCCCAAAGGTCTCGTTGATGACCTCGACAATGGCGTTGGTGGTTGTGAAGTCTGAGTCGCGCACATTGAGCACCACAGAGTCGGACTTGCCAAAAGGGTTGTCCACTGCACGCTCAACCTGCGCCCCATTGGGAATGCGACCTGCTGTGGGCACGCCAATGGTGACGCTAGAGCCCGCCGCGTTGGTGTCTAAGCCAGTGGTGGCCATGGCACCTTGTGCCAAGGCATAAATCTCACCATCTGCGCCGCGCAAAGGGGACATCAGCAAACTGCCACCGCGCAAGCTTTTGGCTTTGCCAATGGCTGACACGTTGATGTCAATTTTTTGACCAGGCTTGGCAAAACCAGGCAGCTCAGCCGTGATCATCACGGCGGCGACGTTGGCAATGTCAATTTTGCCGCTGTTGGCGGCAGATTCAAAATCAGACAGTGGGCCATTCAAGCTGACGCCCATTTGGCTCAGCAAGGCCTTCATGCTTTGCGTGGTGAACGACACGTCTGAGCCGTCACCCGTGCCCTGCAAGCCCACCACCAAGCCGTAACCAATGAGTTGGTTAGAGCGAACCGAGGCCACACTGGCGATGTCTTTCACGCGGTCGGCGCTGGCCTGTGCGGTGGCCAGTAAAGCCACAGCCATTACAGCAGCACGAGAAAAAAGCGTTAAAGCATTCATGGTAGGTGTCGATTCTTAGATTACGTTAGAGCTTGCACAAAACGGGCCAGCTGTCAAAATGGCCAGAAGTTAAACAACAAACGCGTTGCCCAACCAGCGCTAGACGCTTGCTGCAACTCGCCCGAACCGCGGTAAGCAATTTGTGCATTGGCCAAGCGGCGCGATTGCACGGTGTTGTTGGGTGAGACGTCGTCTGGGCGGATCACGCCTGAGACTTGAATGGTCTCTGTGCCTTCAGACAACGCCAGTTGTTTTTCTCCGCGCAGTACCAAGTTGCCGTTGGCCAGCACGTCTATCACGGTGACTGCTACTTCGCCTGTGAGCGATGCCTGTTGGCCAGCAGTGCCAGAGCCCGTGCTGTCAATGGTGGCGGTGTTGAGGTTGATGCCGTCACCGAAGGGGGAGATGTTGCCAATTTTGGTGTTAAAACCCGCTGGCAAGGCGTCGTTGTTGGCTTCACGGCTGGTGGTCGTGTTTTGCGTGCGGTTGGCTTGGGCCTGCTCATTGAGCAGCACCGTGATCACGTCACCCACTTTAAAACGCGACCCACCACTGCCAAAAAAGCCAGTGCCACTTTGGGCATTGAAAATACTACCAGTGGTTTGAACCACATTCACTTTTGCAACGGGGTACACCGGCGCAAAGTCGGGCGAGTGCTTGAGTACCTCGTGCTGGGTGGTCATACAACCAGCCAAGCCAAACGAGACCACACATACAAGATAAAGTTGTTTCAACATTGTTTTTAACCAAAAGTGCAAGCCGTGGCTTACAGGTTGTTGTTCAGGTACTGCAACATGCCGTCGACAGCGGAGATGGCTTTGGAGTTGATCTCATAAGCGCGCTGCGTTTCTATCATGCTCACCATTTCTTCCACCACGTTCACGTTGGAGGCTTCTAGCGCGCCTTGCATCAAGGTGCCTGAGCCGGCAGCGCCAGGGTTGCCCACAATGGGTGCGCCGCTGGCTGGGGTTTCTTTCAGCAGGTTTTGTCCCATGGCTTGCAGGCCGCTGGTATTGACAAAACGTGCGATTTGAATTTGGCCCAACACCTGCTGGCCGCCACCGGCGTCCAGTTCTACCGACACGGTGCCGTCACGGCCAATCGATACGCTGGATGCGTTTTGCGGCACCACCAACGCTGGCTGCAACAATTGCCCCGCACTGGTGACTATTTGGCCGGCGTTGTCCAAGTTAAAGTTGCCGTCACGCGTGTACGCAATGGTGCCGTCGGCTTGCGCCACTTGAAAATAGCCTTCGCCAGCGATGGCCAAGTCCAACGAGTTTTCAGTGGTTTGCATGTTGCCTTGGGCGGTTATTTTTTCGGTGGCCAACACACGCACACCCGTACCCAGCTGAAAGCCTGTGGGAGCCTGCTCGGCGGCGGCATTTTGGCCACCGGCTTGGCGAATGTTTTGGTACAGCAAGTCCTCGAAGACCGCGCGATCGCGCTTAAAGCCTGTCGTGTTGACGTTGGCCAGGTTGTTGGAAATGACATTCATACGCGTTTGCTGCGCATCTAAGCCTGTCTTGGCTACCCATAATGAAGCATCCATGGTGTGTTACCTCTGGTGTCTAACTGGTTTACGAGGCGCGCATCATGGATGCGCCCGATTCGTCTAAAGATTTGGCCTCTTTGATGACCTTCATGTTGGCCTCAAAGCTGCGGGAGTGATCAATCAACCGTGTCATCGCTTCGACGACACTGACGTTAGAACCTTCTAACGTTTCTGGGGTTAAAGCAATATTTAAGCCACCTTCAAAATCGCCGCCATTGAGGGGCTCAAACAAACCGTCTTCGCGGCGATTCAAAGGGGTTTCGCTGGCGTCGCGCAGCATCAGCTGCCCAATCAGTACTTGCGCAGCTGGTCCAACCTGACCTGGGTCTGTGGCATACACACCGCCGTCTCGTGTGATGCTGACGTCAAAGCCTGGCGGTACAACAATGGGGCCACCATCGCCCATGGCGATGTGGCCTGCGCCGTTCGTGAGTGTGCCCAACGCGTCTGGGCGCAAGTCGCCGCGGCGGGTAAATGCAATATCACCGTTGGGAGCTTGTACGCCCATCACAGTGCCACCGTTCATGGCGATGTCGGTTTTCCGACCTGTGGCCATCAAGGTGCCAGGGGTCAACATGATGCGGCTGGTAGGCACAGCCTGCGGCTGGGCGCGCGAGTCAAAACCTGGCCCTTTTAGGTCAATGGCCTTGAGGGCCACACCAAGGCTGCGTTTGAAACCAACTGTGGAGACGTTGGCCAACTCATTGGTCAATAGATTGCGACCAATCGCCTTCTCCGTGATGCCTGCGGCTGCTGTAAACGCTAGTCTGTCCATAACTTGACTCCTACTGACCCACAGGCGAACCTGTGGGTGTCGCTCACACCGCTGGCACTAGGCTAGCGGTTACGAGCGGATGTTGATAATGGCCTGTGTCATCGTGCTGCTGGTCTCAATGGCTTTGGAGTTCGCTTGGAAGTTACGTTGTGCCGTGATGAGGTCCACCAGTTCTTGTGTCAAATCCACGTTGGCCCTTTCAGTAGCACCAGCACGAACCGTGCCAAAGCCGGCTGAGCCTGCCTCACCAATTTTGGGGTTGCCTGATTTAGCGGTGGAGTAAAAGCTAGAGTTGCCAATTTGACGCAAGCCAGCCGGGCTGGAAAAGTTGGCCAAAATAACCTTGGCCAAGGTGTTTTGCGTGCCGTTGGAGTAAGACGCGCTGACCAAACCATCGTCACCAATGTCCAAGCCCACCAAGTCACCTTCAGGGCGACCGTCTTGTGACTGCGACAACACAGCAAACGCTGACGAGTACTGGGTTGAGGCCGAGTAATCGATGTTGATCGTCAAGGCGCCCTTGCCGTCTGCCAGGTACACCGTATCGAGCTGTGAGCCGGTTTGTGGGGAAATCAGGTTGCCGCTGGTGTTGAATGTCAGCTCGCCTTTGTCTAGGTAAATGGGTGACCACTCAGGCAAGACCGTAAAGCCGTCAGCGCTGGTGGTCTCCACACCAAACTCATCGATGTACTTGGAAACACTCACGCCATTGTTGACCTCTTGAAACTGCGTGGGCTTGATCCAGCTAGACGTGGTGCCTCGCCCTGCGTCCACGTTGGCCAAGCCCCAGTTGGAGCTGCCAGACACCTTGATAAAGGAGTCGGTACCAGAGGTGCCAGTGGTGAACTTAAACGCGTTGAGTACTTGGTCATAGGAAACTGTGACGCCAGAGGTTGAACTGCCTGTGTCGCTGGCCAGTGTGTTGATTTCTTTCTCGAGTGCCAACATAAAGCCGTCCAGCGTGTAAGAGTCGCTCGCGGGCAACGTCACAGTGCCCTTGACGTCATCGACTGACACCACAAAGGTGTTGTTGCTGCTGTCAACTGAAAAGTTGTTGTTGACGTTGATAGAGACTTGCGTACCTGTTGTCACCGCTGGTGATGAAACCGTTCCACGCAGTGCCGTATCAGAAGTTGCCACAGCCAGTGGGTCTGCGGCTGTTGCACTTATTCCAAGTAGCGACAGCGCCAATGAGTTGCTGTCTGTGATGGTGATACTAGAGGCATCTCCAGTTGAGCCCGATGAAAAAGAAAATTGCTCGTTGACGTTATCAAAGGTCACATTCATGCCATAGCGCTGGGTGGCCAAGGTCCTAACAAGACCACCGTTGGGGCTGACTTGACCGTTTAAGCTGGTGCCTATTGGGGTGTACAAGCCGTTGTCGCCCACTGCACTCACAGCGGCACTTAGGCCTAGAACGCTGTTGGAGTTAACAGACGATGCTGTCACTGAGGTGGTTACAGCTCCAGTAATTTGGTCGGTAGCGCCAATTAACAGGCCACCGTCATAGCCACTAGAACCGGCTGCAAACAGGGTTGTAAACGCCGCACCATCGTTGCGTGCGAAGCTGAGGGCACCGTCAACGCTGCTGATGGTATAGCCTGAGGAGCTGTAGCCTGTTGCCGCTTGAAACTTGGTGACCATACTGGCCAAGGCGGCCGCATCCTCCGTGGCCTGAACGCCAGACGTACCAATATCAATATTCGAGATACTCAGGCTCACAACGGTGCCGTCCGATTCAGTTAGGGTCACGCTCACATCTTGTAAGCTATCCGTACCTGCGGTTACATCGAAGGACTGGCGGCTCTGGGGCGCTTGTAAGCTGATGGCGCCGCTATCAGCTTCGCTAAACGTGAACCCTCGATTAACGGCATCAAAACCTACCGTAACAGTTGTTAAACCAGCGGCGTCGACAGCAGCTTGCATCGCCTCAACCGCATCACCCCGCCTAACTTTTGTAATGTCAGAAATATCGGCTGTGTAGGGCGCCAAAACAGTACTAGTTCCTGTCACGCCGGTCGTATTTGCGTCTGCAAAAACAACATTGTCTGCGGCAACATCAAGCACATTCCACTTCAAGGTTAGTGTGCCGTCCCCATTGTCAACTATGGTTTTTGCATTTCCCGAACCACTTGCCGTAATGAAATTATCAGCATCTAAATCGGCCTTCACCTGCGCAGCCACTTGCGCAGCAGTAACGTCAGTTGCAGCCAAGGTCACCGTGACACCTGCAACAGTAAACGATTGAACTGCACCTGCGGTCGGCGCGGTGAATGTCAAAGTTTCCTGTTTAAAAGAGCCAAGGTTTGAGATGTCCAGTTGCACGGACTTAGCCACGCCACCAACAGACGCATTAAGCTGAAATGTCGTGTTACTGGTAAAGTCAAAGTAACGCTCATCACCAAATTCAGCGTTCAAGACATTCGTCATTTCTTTAGCAATGTCAACGCCTGTCATGGTGGTGGTCGAGCCGGCCAAATGACTCAAATCAAGGGTTACTGGCACGCCCGAGTCATCAATGTCGATGGTGAACATACTTTCTAAATCAGATGCAGTCACTGAGCTGAAGTTGTATGTGGTGTCAGCCGTCAAATCTGTACTTGTTTTAATGCCTTTTATAGCTGCAGGCTGCGAGATGCGTGTATCAGTCAAATCATCCAGCGAGAACATTTGCGTTTTACCGTTTACCAGTAAATCGCCCACTGCACTCAATGGCTGAATCTCACCGTACTTGTTGACATACAACTCTTCACCATTGACATCAGTAGCTTGAATCAACGATGGGTTCACCTGCGTGTCGCCTACGAATACATTGGTTTGCCACTTGTTGGTTGGGGATAGCTGGCTGGCATTTTGTGTTTTAGAGTAGTAGACCGTGGCCAAATAACCGTTGCCACCCGAGTCATACACTGTCATCGCGGTGCTCTTGTTGTAAGTGGCAGGGTTGTTGCGGCTGAATGTGTCCGTTATGACGGTTGCATCTGCTGGAAAATTCAAACCCAAATTGATTAAAGAGGTCTCAGCGGCTTCACCGTTGGTTTGCTGGGGGATGGTCAGAACATTTAAATCGCTTAGGTCGGCCTTGCCAGACGAGTCAACCGACGCGGCCATCAAACGTTGGCCTGCCGAGTTCACCACGTTGTATTGGTCGTTCATCATGAACGAGCCGTTGCGGGTGTAGATGTCTTGCAAGCCGTCGGCCGACTTCAACGGGAAGAAACCGTCACCGGTGACAGCCAAGTCCAACGCGTTGGCAGAAAACGCCACGTTGCCCTGACCAAACTCTTGGGTCACTTGTTTCAGTGCAACGCCCTGGCCAATGGTGGATGACGCTTTTTGCAACGGCGAGGTGGCAAAAATGTCACCAAAGTCGGCGCGTGAGCGTTTGAAGCCAGTGGTGCCCACGTTGGCTATGTTGTTGCTGGTTACGCCGAGTTGGGCGGTTGCGGCGTTCAAGCCGGTGAGCGAGGTATAGAAAGACATAAGCGATGGCTCCTAGATAAACAAGGGTTGTTGTGTGTGGGGGACGACGTGCTTACACGCCAATTCGGGTCACGTCTGCAAGCGGCATGGTTTTGCCGCCTTCAAACTCGAGAATCAAACTTTTATCAACTGCGCTGGTGCTCACTGCCGTCACTTTTGCAAGTGCATTGACATCCACCGGCGTGGTGGCGCCCTGCACCACCGCAGTTGCTGAGAATGTGTACGCGCCATTGGGAACGGTTTCGCCGTTGGCGTCTCTACCATTCCACTTCAGCGCAAAGTCGCCAGCTGCCTGTGATGGGTAGATCAACTCCCTGACGGACACGCCGCTGCTGTTGAGTACACTGACTTTCATACCAGCGGAGCCATAAGGCAGGTTGACAACACCGTCACCGCCCTCGCCTGCGCTGATGTTGACGGCACCACCCGGTACAGCAACGCTCTTGCCAATCAGCGCAGCGCTGGCCATGACGCGGTCTGCGGCCTGGGAGGTCACCATGGTATCGAGCGAGCCCTTCATAGACAGGTTCGCTTCTAGCGAGGAGAACTGCGCCAACTGGGCCACGAAGGCCTCGTTTTTGACTGGCTCAAGCGGATTTTGGTTTTGAAGTTGTGCAGTAAACAGTTGTAAAAACTGTTGTTGCCCCATTTCGTCATCCACTTGCTTGGGTGTATTGACGTAATTTTCGTAGCTGGTAATGCCGGCTGGCAATGTGCTACCCGCGATATCTAAGGCCATGGTGCGTACCCTTTAGTTGGTTGTTTTTTTGACGGCAGATGACAAACTCACACGCATTAAGAGCGTGTCAGCTCTAGGGTGCGCAGCATGAGCTGGCGCGCGGTATTGACGACTTCGACGTTGTTTTGGTAGGAGCGCGCCGAGGCCATCATCTCCACCATTTCAGTCACTTCATTTACGTTAGATGGGTAGACATAGCCGCCCTCATCAGCCAAGGGGTTGCCGGGGTCATACATGGCTTGTATCGGAATACCATCGTCTTGCATGCGGTCTACCTTCACGCCGCCCACGTATTGGGCGCCAGAGTTGGTCATGTTGTCGTCCACCAAGGCTTTGAATACAACCCGCTTTGCTTTAAAGGCTTCAGCCTCCGTGCCAGCCACAGAGCCGGCATTGGCCAGGTTGGAGGCCGTGGCGTTCATGCGTACCAACTGTGCATTCAGTGCGGTGCCAGCGATACCAAAAATATTACCTATAGACATGCATTAACTCCTGTTTGTGGTGGCGCATCAATCGCCCCTGAGGGCTTTGCGAATACCGCTCACACGGCTCTCTAAGAAACTCAACGTAGCCTGATAATCAGCGGACGCTTTACCGTAGTTGGACTGCTCCACACTCATCTCGACTGTGTTGCCGTCAAACGAGGTGTTGAACGGTGTGCGGTACACCAAGCCGTCGTTGCCAGGCATGTCGCCAGCTTGGTAGTGGTTGCTTTGCGTGGCCTGCATGGGCTGCGACATTTCGCCAGCCATGACCTTTTTAAAATCAAGATCCCGCGCCTTGTACTGCGGCGTATCCGCGTTGGCAATATTTTGGGCAAGCAGCTCCAGTCGCTGACTTCTTGTCTGCAGCGCGCGTTCGTGAATGCCTAATGCGTTGTTCAACAAATCCATGAGAGCTCCTTACACATTGATCTCTGGTTACAGCGCACTCAAGTTCACCGTGCAGCTGTCGATACCGTTCTCAGGCAGCCCTTGTTTGACACATGGCTCCCATCAGTTGATACAGACTATGCAATAGCTGTGCCAAGGTGTTTTTGACGCATCAGCGGCAACGCATTGCCGCTTGGGGGGGTGTCATGGCGAAGCGCCGTGATACAACTGCGAACTGCACGGGCTTTAGCGCAAAGCGACTTGCTGCGCCTGTTGCGCCTGTTGCGCGGTGTTGTAAGCGCTTAGGCGGGCAGTGCGACCCGTCGCAACGACAGGGTTGAGCTCCACGTCGCGCAGGCGCTGGTTGGCGTTGTGGTGTAAGCCCACCCAAATAGATTGACGCGTGATCGGTTTGTCGCGGTCCTTGCCAACGTGCAAGTAGGTGGCTTGCGTGCCAGCGATGTCCAAGGCCACATGTCGCCTGGTTTCTTGTCTGGCTGCAGGTGTCAGCACGCTGAGGTACAAATCGTCTAAGCGCACAGGGCCTTTTTTACCGACACCGACTTCGTCAAAATATTGGTCAACCAAGTCGAGTTGGTTGTAGGTGCTCATGTTCAAAATAGCGCGTGGGTTGTTGGCAAAGCCCACGGAAGCTGCGCCGCGGTTGTCACCGTCACAGAACTGAATAATGCCGTGGCAACTGCCATTGGTCGATTTGGGGTTCATGCCGTCGCTCTCCATGAGCGTGAGGCGTGCAAAGTCGTCGGGAGAAAATTTGTGCTTGTGGGCCAATGCGACAATTTTCTGTTGCACCCGCGGCACTTCAGCTGAACTCATAAAGCCCTTGTCCACGGCACGTTGCAAGGTTTTATCAAGGACGGGGGTGTGCGTCAGCCGCCTGGCTTGCGCTGGATGAACCGCCGCCACTTGGCCAGTACGCTGTGCGGTGGCACCAGAGACAGTGGCATGGGCGCCAGACAAGCGGTTGCTCCCACCGGCGTCCGTATTGCTGCGCTGCAACATGTTAAGCGAGCTGCCAGACAATGCCGTGGTCATGCGCAACGCCAACGCGGCGTGCGTGCTGATGACTTGTCCAGACGCCTTGCCCGCTGCAGATGCGAACACACCGCTGGTGGGCAGGGCTGCCATTAGGCCACCCAAGCTGTTCATGCGCAAGCGTTGACCGGGGTGGATGAGGTCGGGGTTGTCAATACCGTTGCTGACGGCCAGGTGTTTGGCCATCTGCCAAGCTTGCGCATTGGTGACGGTTTTACCTTGAGCGGCGGCGGCTTGCTGCACCACGCTGATGAGGGTGTCGCCTTTTTTGACGCGGGTATCGTCTTGTCCTGCGGCTGTCGTTGAAGCGTCGTTGATCTGGTTGGGGACAGCCGAGTGTGTGGCGGGCGCAGTGGCTGTGCCCGTTGCTGCCGCTGCAGCCGGTGCAACGTGAACTGGCGACAGCACCAGACCTGTTGAGGCTGGCGGCGCGCTGGCTTGCTGCATGGCTTGCAAAAAAGGCTTGGTTTCTGTCTTGCTGGCGCTGGCACCCACGCTTGTGTTGGTGGTTGTACCCTGCGCAGCCCATGCCGGCTTCACCATGTGCAACACCCGCCCACTGTTAGGCTGACGGCTGTTCGTCTGAAGTGATGCTGTGTTGTCTTGCGTTACGGGGCCCACGGGCTGCATCCTTTGCGTTTTGACGTTGACAAATTGCCTGTTAAATCAAAGCTCGAGGGCTAGGTGGTAGTCAGTTCAACATTGGAAAGCTGGTCTGCTTTTTGCTTTACAAGGTGTATGTCAACACTTCGTCACCCTCAGCTACTGGATAAGACCATGCAAATGTCGTGCCGCTTTTTATCACCCGTGCTGGTGATGACCGCCCTGCTGGTGTCGGTGTCCAGCCAAGCCGCCTCGCCCGCTGAACAAGCCTTGGCCACGGCGGTGGTGCAGTGGGGCCATGCACATGCGCCCACGCAACCCAACCTAGAGTTGGCCCCGTTGGACGACAGAATCATTGTGCCAACCTGCGAGCAAGTGCTCAACGTTGACGCCCCATTTGGCCAAGCCACCAACTTGCGGGTGCGCTGCGCCCAACCCAATTGGCAGCTGTTTGTTAGAACCCGCAGCACCTTAACCGTGGCCAGTGAACCTGCCAGCGAACCCGTTGACGTTCAACCCGCGCAATGGGTGGTTGTGGCCAACCAACACTTGACCAGAGGCACACGCCTTACCCCTGCCATGCTGAGCCTGCGCCCTGCTGATGAAACAACACCAACAAATAATGCCTTAAAGGCTTTAGAACAAGCTGTTAATGCCGAATTGGTTAGAGACGTTGCCGCAGGCAGCACTGTGCGCCGACACGATGTGCGCGCTGCCGTGCTGGTTAAACGTGGTGCCATGGTGTTGATGTCACTTGGTAACAACAGCGCACTGCACATCACTGTGCGCCTCAAAGCACAAACCGATGCCCGCATGGGCGAGCAGGTCAGGCTCAAGAATATGGAGTCAGGCCGCGAAATTACTGCGAAAGTAATAGGCGTGAATGAGGCCGTGGCACTGTGACAACTTTTTTTCACCTATTTGTCAAAACATGTTCAAAATAAACTCAAGTTTCTTATTATGACGCCGAACCTATAGAGGCATAGAACCTTTTAGGGCTTCCAAGCACCGTTTTTACAAGTGAGACCACCATGACCGATCCTATTACACAGCAAAGCCGTATGGCCCAAGCAGATGTGAATGCGCGCAGGGCAATGGACAAGACGCACAACCAAGCTCCCGACGCGGCAACCGCTGCCGCCGACAAGCCCGCAGCGCCTATCCGTTCCAACGACGATGTATTGACGCTGAGTGAGACTGCGCAGAAAGCCATGACAGAAACAGATTTCGACCGCGCTAAAGTCGACAGCATCAAACAAGCCATTACGGAGGGGAACTACCCCCTGAATGCACGCCGTATTGCCGAGAATTTTCTGGCTATTGAACAGATGATTCAAGACTAACAAGGCTTGCGATCTAGCATGACAGACAGCGTGAACACGCCCACAGCACACACCACGTTGACAGACAGGGTGGCCCTGGCCCAAGCACGCGCGCAGCGTTTGCTGACGTTGTTGGGAGACGAGTTTGCGGCGCTGAAAGCGCAGCAAATTGACACCTTTGAGCAATTGCAACCTGGCAAGAGCGAGTTGCTCACAGCCATGGGCATACTGACAGGCGTGACGGGTCAAGATGCAGACAGTGCGGACAGCCCCCTGAGCGACCCTGCGTGGGACACCTTCAAGGGCATCATGATTCAATGCCGGGATGCGCACAGGCGCAATGAGCTGTTGATTGCACGCCAATTGGATGCCATTCGAGGCACTATTTCTGCCCTACAAGGCACCAGCGGCCAAGCCAGCGTGGAGGTCTACGACCGCCTTGGCAAACTCAGTCGCATCAAACGCGCACGCGGCTACAACGAAGCTTAATTGATGTGGTTGTTGACCCACCCCAGCGGTGCGTCCCGATTCGATGGCTGCGCCGCACCTGATGCGGCTTTTTTGCGGCCTTGTCAGGCGGCATGTGGGGCGCGACGTGTGGCAAGTGACACGCTGAACGGGCGGCTCAGCGCACACCGTTTCCAAGACAATATGCCCACTTGAGGTCCTACCCGAACACCTTACAGCTGTTTTTTCTCGTCGCCAGGCTCCATGCCTTTTAGCCAGTATGCCCAGCTCAAAATGACAGATACAGCGGCGTACAGCTGCGGCGGTATTTCTTGCTCGATATCAAGTCGGCTGAGCATGGCCAGCAAAGCCGGGTCTTGGGCAACGTAAATGCCTTGGGCTTGTGCCGCATCCACAATCCGCTGCGCCAACTCGGCTTGGCCTTTGGCTGATACAACGGGTGCTTTGTTGGCACCGTACTCCAAGGCCACCACTTCTAAGTTTTTACGTCTCACGCGTTAACATCCAACACACTGCCGGCCTCTGGGGGGCTCCACGTGTGGCTGCTGGCAGGGCGTGGCGCATTGAAGACTTGCAAGTTGGTCATGATCAGACCCTTGGCGTCTAGCTCGCCAGCCAAGTCACCGCTGGCCGCCAACGCCGCTTGTGCCACGTCTTCGCGCAAAGCCCACATGGTCATATCAACCGAAGACGCCCCGCTTGAGCCTGTGGCAGGCGGTGTGATCACGGTGCGCAGCCACAGCTCGCCCAAACGCTGGTTGTTGGTATGCACATCGACGGTAAACACCGCTGGGTCATTTGGGTTGGTGCGTGCTTGGCGGCGAAACCGCAACGTAACAGGGTCTGCATCTACAAATGGCAACACCATTGAAAAAGCCAATTCACGCTTGTCCAATGATTGAACCGCTTCAACTTGGGCGCGCTCGAGGTCATCCAATGCATCGCTCAACACCACACTGCCCGGGGTTGTGGGGCCTAAGCGGCGCAACATGTTGCGCAGCAACGCCTTGATGTCAATGGCTGCATTGGGCGACCCCCTCATTAACAAAGCCTCCGCCGATAAACCGTTGGCCAGCATGGCTTCACGCAGACCCGTGGTGCTGAGGCTGGCCATGCTCAGGCGCAAAGCGGGCCACAAATCAAACCACTCTCGCTTGCCTGCTGCGGGTGTGCCCCCACTGCCGGGGGTGGCGCTCAAGGTGGCACCTAGGGCCGTGACGAGCTGCGACAAGGCACCACTTTGGAACAAATGCATCCACGCTTGCGTGTCTGGAGGTCTGGCCAACAAGCCGGACAGACGAGCCGACATGGCCGCGTCGGCATTGGCCAGCGGCGCGTAGGCTGACGGGGCAACCGCTGGACCAGCAGCCACATTGGCTGCGGTAGCAACCGGTGCATTGAAGGGTGCGACTCTGCCGCCGGCCAGCAATGTGCCAACGCCTGTCCCAGCACCAGTCTGGGGTTGCAATACCCAAGTGCCGTTGGTTTGCACGTACGCTTTCAACAACACCGTCTCACCAGGCTTGAGCCGCAAACCGGAGGGCCAGTCAATCGCGCGCCCTTGCAAGATGAGCTTCAGACGCTCGCCACGCACCTCGGCAATCGCACTGACTATTTGGCCGTCACTTAAGCCTAGCGCTTTGGCTTGTACCGCTTGCACAATGGGCGAGCGCCCTTCTAGCAACACGGGGTTGGCGCGTCCGGCAAGCGCTAGGGTCTCAGGCGAGAACAGCATGGTGCGGTGACCTTTTACAACACGCTATGGGAAACGCACCCAATTGCGCTTGTCAGCGCCGCCGCTGGATGATGTGACGCTCGCGCCAGGTTTGGCGCCCGCCAAGGTGCGCAAATCAGTGATGGTGGGGATTTGCAACAGCGCACCCGACAAAATAATGTGCGGCGTACCGCGCGGAAAAGCCTCTGGGTTCAGCGCCACAAAGGCTTTGCGCAGCACCTTTTTGTTCAGCACGCTGTCGCGCATGGTGGCGGCGATCACGCGGTCCAGTGTTTCACCGCGTCTCACGCGGTAGGTTGCACGCGAACCGTCTGGGCTGGCAGCCATCGCGCTTGGCGGTGCGGCATCAGTCTCTGGCGGCCCTGTAGCCACGCCAACCTCGTTGCGCAGCAATACTTTGAGAGCGTCGTTGGCCAACAAGCTCACACCTTGGGCGTGTACGTTGGCCAGCAAGCTAAGCCACATCACGCACGCGGCACATGCGCCAGCCGTCACCAAGACTGCGCGCGTGTGACGCCCATGGCGCAGCAGCTGCACATGCGCAGAAGGCCTAAGAGACACGTTATTGGCAATGGGATGACTCATAACAACATTCTTTCAAAAATACGAACGCACTCAATACGGCATCGCCACCCAGTCACCCGCAAGTGGGGCTGGCAGTGTAGGCCCGGCCACTTGACGCACCGCTGACTGTGCCATGCCCACTTGAGACACTGTTGCCAAGGCCAAGCGCTGCGCCACACCGGCGTGCAACACGCGTTTGGGTAACTCGCGGCTGTCTACCAACACCAACCTGTCGCCAACACGCAAACCATTGGCAGTGCCACCGCTGATAGTGAGGCTTGTGCCATCTTGACGCAACAGAGAAAACTGCACGGGCTCACATGACATTAAGGCATTGATCGCCAGCACGCCATCTGCACTGGCTTGGCGAATCAACGCGCTCAGCGCCGGCGGCACCTCAGGTGGCACCAAGCTCAGCTCAAGCTGATCCCACGTTAAAGGGTGCTTTTTTTGCCATATGCCCTGTTGTTGCCCGCGCTTTATGAGTTGCAAGTCGACTTGCCAACGGGTTGTTTTTGCGGGCGGTGTTGGGACATCTAAACTTGCTGGGAAAGCTGGCGCTGGCGCTGGCGCTTGTGGCGGCATAGACGGCGCAGCACGCACCTGCAAGCTGAGCTGCCAGTCGGCCATTTCTGTCTTGTTATCGCCTTGCACGGCGGCCTGGTAATCGTCTAGCTGGCTGGGCGCGTGCACACTTTGCCTCCAGCGCACCGCTTGCGTGGCGGCGGCTTGCACCCATTGCGCTCGCCATTCATCCAACAGTTGTCTCGCATAGTGCTGGTCTTCACCGCGTACCCCTTGGCCCACATCGCTGACGAAACTAACGTGCTGTACCCAGCGTGGGTCTTCTGGGGCTGCGCAAGTCGTACCCTGCGGCGTTTCTGGTATTTGTTGGTCTGTTGCAATGCGGGCAACAACCTCGCTGGTCCCATCGTTTAGGTAGTTCAATACGCGAACGCCGCGCACTTGCATGCCGTTGGTCACTTGTGTGTCTTCGCGGAGTTGACCGTTTTGGTCCATCCAAGCGGTAGACACCACACGGGTTGGGCCTTTGAGTGCTTCATCTACCAAGGCTTGTCGTATGGCGGCGAGTTGTCGCTCGAAGGTGCTGCGCTCAACGTCCATTTGTTCCACTGGTGGCATGTTGGATGCGGCCGTCTTGCTTGGCCCAACCGGGTTGGTCTGGTCCACTTGTTTGCTGGGGTCGGCGTTGAGCAACGCACGCATGGCGGCAATTTTGTCAGCTTGTGACGTGGGTGTTGCGGCGACTGCCGCCCCCGACGGCGAAGCGTTTGGCGCTGCTGGCGCCGGTGTGTCTGCGTCTGGCGCTGGCGCCGTGGCCTCAAGCGGGGCAGCATCTGCTGAGGCTGTTGGTGGGTTGGCTGGCACATCCTCTACGTTGACAGGCACCACTTCACCGTAAGGAATGCCCAGTTGTGCCTCTAAAGCCCGCAACGGTGTGCCGTTGCTGATCTGCGCCCAAGACACGTTAGGCAACAAACAGGCCAACGCAAGGGTCAGGCCTGCGGCCAACAAGGGGGTGACGGTTAGACGACTCATGACACACTAATAAGCACAAATCGCACCCGTATGATTGCCCGCCTGGGGTTGTACCACCGGGACGCCCACACCAGGGGATATTTAATTGGCTTTTGAAGCCAACTGGCCCAAGTACAGGGCGCGTAAGTCGTCCACCACGCGAGAATCTAAGGACATGGTGGTCTCATACGTGTCGTCGCCTGCAGGTGAAATACTGACCAACACCGCGCCATAAATCACACCTTCAACACGGGTCCTGAAGGTGTCACTCATCACCGTCATGTCGGCCACCGTGGTGGTGGCGTTCAAATGCTGGCCATAGACCTGCTCGGTCAGCGAGCGGTAAGCATCCAGCTTGGACGCTCGAATGGCTAGCAGACGCTTTTGCGCGGGCGTGGTGTGGTTTTGCAGGCTGATGACTGCATAACCGGTCGCCGTGATGGATTCGCGGGTTTCGACTATGGGGGCAATCATGGAGGTGCGTGCTGATCGAACGCCAGGAGACTCCAGCTTAGGGCTGTCAATGTCAACTGCCTCGGATGCGATTTCCCCGCTGGGTATGGTTTGGCAAGCGGCCAACAGGCCAGTCAACGCGCCTATACAAGCCAATTTGGCAAGGCCAAAGGCAAAAGTTGAACTGGGTTGCATGACAAAACTCCTAATTGTTTCATTCGCATTCAAGCGTACAGACTTTGTATCGGCACAGGCTTTGAACTCTTTAACCAGCATACCCACATCTTATGAAAATATGAATACATACCAACGGGTTACAGCGTATTGTCAAATCAGTTCGAAAACTTACTTTTGTTGACTTGGCGGCCACTGGGTAGGCCGACACAATGACCACCTATGAGCAACGAAAAAAAGTCCACACCCATTATTGGACGCGGGGAAGCAATGCGGGCACTGCGCGGGCTGATAGCCACCGTGGCAAATGCCAATGCAAGTGTGTTGATCTCTGGCGAAAGTGGCACGGGCAAAGAACTGGTGGCCCGAGCTTTACACGACGAGTCTGACCGCGCAGGCGGGCGCTTTGTACCTGTCAATTGCGCCGCTATCCCCAGAGAACTTGTGGAGGCCGAGCTGTTTGGCCACCGCAAGGGTGCATTTACTGGCGCCGTAACCGACCGTGTGGGCCGCTTTGAGCTGGCACATGGCGGCACCCTGTTTTTGGACGAGATTGGCGATTTGCCCTTGGACATTCAAGTCAAATTGCTGCGTGTGCTGCAAGAGCGCTCGGTAGACCCTGTGGGTTCAACCAAGTCTGTAGACATTGATGTGCGTGTGGTTTCGGCGTCTCACAGAGACCTAGAAGCCGAAGTTAAGGCTGGCCGGTTCAGAGAGGATTTGTATTACCGCTTGAATGTGCTGCCGCTGCGCACGCCAGGCCTGCGGGAGCGCTCTGAAGATATTCCGGAGCTGGTCATGCACCATGCCCAGCGTTTGAGCACCAAAGGGCGCAACGCCATACGCTTCAGTCCAGACATGATGCTGGCACTGAAGAGCTACCAGTGGCCGGGCAATGTGCGGGAGCTGATCAACTTGATTGACCGCTTTACCGCCCTATTCCCAGGGCAGGAAATTGGCTTGCGCACGGTGCCTGCCGCCATGTTGCCCAAGGGCTTGGCAGCGCTGCGCGATGAGCTGTTTGGCAAGATCGCCTCCAGCAACGTGATGGAGCTGTTCCCTGAAGTGCCAGACGAGGTGGACATGACGCATGCCGTGCTCGAGAGCGAAGACGATACCTCTGTGCAAGACATCATTATGTTGGCGCAGGGCTTGGACGAGTTGCCGGCTGAAGGGGTGTCACTCAAGCAGCGTTTGGCTGATATTGAGCGCAATTACATCGCGCAAGCGCTGGACATGTCGGATGGCAATGTGTCCAAAACCGCTAAGTTGCTGTCGCTGCAGCGCACAACGCTCATTGAGAAGATCAACAAATACGATTTGCGCGCAGCTTAAGCGCCCGCGCTAGGGCGTCATTTCAAGGTGTGCGGCTAATTCAAGACCAGCAAAAAAGGACGCTCTACGTCTTTTCGTTCGCTGCAAAAATCGTTGCCGTTGTAGGTGTAGGTGGTGCACCCCAACGCGCTGTTGCGGTTGCTTGGGGTCGATGTCCAATAGTTGTTGACTGTGATGCTGGGAAATACATTGCGGTTGACGGACGGGTTGACGCAGTTGTCTAAACGCAGCGTGTCCATTTCGTTTTGTGTGGGCAGGCGCCACTTGCGCCCTGAGGCATCCGAAAACTCTTGCGCGTATGCCAATGCGTCGGCCAGCACCAGTTCTACTGGTGTGCCCAGGCATTGGCCATCGGCAAAGCGCTCGCCGGCATTGCAGCGGTACCAACGCATGCCAGTGACTGTATCGACAGCCATGCCATCATCAGATGCTTCAAAGTTGCCAGTGTCACCTTCTACCAGCACATCAGCGCATTGGGCTATATCCTCATAGCGTTGGCAAGCGCTGAGAAAGCTGACTGCCAGCGCGCACAGCAACAGGCCACAACGTCGGCTGGTTAACTGGGCCGCAGATTTGTTTAAATGTATAAATGCATTCATAGGTTGATTGGCGCAATGGTTGGCACAGCCTTATAGTACGCCGACTTGCTGAGTAGCTTGAATATCGTCAGCGCACCTGATAACTTGATACCCAGCTTAGCTAGGATGACAACAGGACAACAACAGAAGAACCAAGCTTCATACACCCTGTTGCAGGCACAATAACTACAATGAACCAGCCCGGCATACGACTTGCATGTCTCAAGAAAAAACCCAATAGGTCGATACTGCATAGACGAAATACTGCCAGAATTAAACGCCATCACCCAGACCTGTAATGCCTTGACATCAAAGGCCACCTGGCTGATGCCCCCATAACTTGCACGCCGCGTGGCGTGCACTTGTAACGACACTGCAACGAGACAACACCCATGGATTTCTTGACCATCATTGGATTCGTAGGGGCCTTTGGCCTGATCATCATGGCCATGGGTGACCCCACACCCTTTATAGACATTCCCTCTATTCAGATCGTGATACTTGGCACGTTTGCCGCGGTGGTCGCGCGCAGTTCTGTGCCAGAGCTGATTGGCACCATGTCTGCTGTCATGAAAACCGTGAAATACAAAATAGACAAACCTGAGGACTTGATTGAAGAGTTGGTCAACCTAGGCACCATTGCGCGCAAAGACGGCATGATTGCCCTAGAAGGCCAAGACATCAACAACCCATTTATGGCCAAAGGCATTCGCATGCTGGTCGACGGGATGGAAGGCGCCACCATTAAAAGCTCACTGGAACGCGAAATGGGCATGATCAAAAAACGCAACGCTGAAAGTATCAACGTGATTGGCTCCGTCCAAGAAATTGCGCCTGCGATGGGCATGGTTGGCACGCTGGTGGGTTTGGTGATTATGTTGGGCAACATGTCTGACCCTAAATCCATTGGCCCTGCCATGGCGATTGCCCTGCTGACCACCATGTACGGCGCAATTATTGCCAACGTGCTGTGTGTGCCGCTGGCCCAAAAACTGGTCAAGCACGACGCAGCCGACGGCTTGAATTACGAGCTCATCATTGAGGGTGTGATGTTTATTCAAAGCGGTGGCAACCCACGCATGCTCACCGACTTGCTTTTATCCTTCGTGAATCCCAAGGCGCGTGGCAAGCTCGAAGCCGCCGCAGGCTAAGCCCAAGCGCTCACACCTCATTACAGATTGACAAGCCGTGGCGACAGAACAACCTCCCATTGATGACGAAGCAGCTGCTGCGCTGGCAGCGGCTGAGGCCGAACAAGCAGAAGAGACGCCACCGGAGGCACCTGCTGAGCCCGAGTGCCCGAAATGCGAAGAGTGCGCTCCGTGTAAAGCCGGGGCACCTGCATGGATGGCCACGTTTGCCGACATCGCTATTTTGTTGATGGCATTTTTCGTGTTGATTTTGTCATTTGCCGAAATGAATGTGCCCAAGTTTAAACAAATCAACGGCTCACTTAAAAACTCATTCGGTGTGCAGCGCATTATTCCAGTGGTGGAGTCGCCCAAAGGCGTCAGCATCATTGCGCGCAACTTCACACCGTCTATTACCGAGCCAACGCCGCTGAACACTGTGAAGCAAGAGTCCACAGACGAGCGAAAAATTGAGCCAGAAATCAAAACCGATGATGGCCCTGGCAGCGAACAACCCAGTGAAGCAGCCAAGGCAGCAGCCAAAGAGGTGGCAAAAGCCTTGGCGACTGAAGTGGCCTCTGGCCAGGTCGAGGTCAGCACCGACAACGGTAAAGTTGTGGTAACTGTGAACCAGACACCCAGCGCAGCGCAGTCGGGTGCATCGGGCACCGCTGGCACACAAACGGGCGGTGCGTCAACGCGTGGCGCTAACACTGGTGGTTCTGTGGCCCAAGACACCATTGACTTGTATGCAAAAGTTGCCCAAGCACAAGCCACTGTTGACACCCAGGTTGAGGTACGTGACACATCTGGCGCGGGTAGTTCTGCAAGCGCCGGTGGCGGCACGGGCTCGGCTGACAAGGCTCAAACCGACAACGAGTTTGCCCGCATTCGCAAAGAGTTGGCCAAAGAGATAGAGGCTGGAAAGGCCGAGGTTGAACGCGACGGAGCCAGAATCATTATTCGTCTGGCCGAGCAAGGCTCGTTCACCTCAGGCTCAGCAGACTTGCAACGTGGCTTTACGAACGTGCTCAACAGTGTTGGGAAGTCCATTGCCGACAGCCAGGGTCGTATCTTTATTGAAGGTCATACGGACAACGTGCCCGTTGTGTTCAACGACAGGTTCAAGTCCAACTGGGACTTGTCGGGTGCACGCTCAGGCGCAGTGGCCGATTACCTCACGGGCAGGGCTGGCGTACCGGAAGGGCGCATGAGCGTCAGTGGCTTTGCTGACACCCGTCCCATTGACTCCAACGACACGGCAGCTGGTCGGTCTCGCAACCGTCGCATCGAGGTCATTATTGATGGTGGCGGCTAACTTTAAAGATTGATTCGCATGCTAGACGCCGCCGCTACCGCACTCGCCCTGCCCTACCCCAGTCTCATCAAAGCGATACGCGAGTTGCTGCTAGACCCCCATGTGCAGGTCCCTCCCAGGCAGGTTTTGAGCTTGCCCAATGGCGGCAAATTACTGGTGATGCCCGCCAGCGACCGCACGGTGGCGATGACCAAACTGATCACCTATGTGGGCGACAACCCCGCGCGCGGTCTGCCCACCATCCAAGGCAATATCGTGGTGTTTGATGCACTCACTGGTCAACATCTGAGCACTTTACACGGCCCAACCGTCACCGCCAGACGCACTGCTGCGGTGTCCGTAGTGGCCGCTCAATTGCTGGCGACGCGCACAGATGGCCCACTGCTGGTGGTCGGTGCTGGCGTACAGGGTCGGTCGCATCTGGAGGCCTTTCACAGCGGCCTCGGCGTCCAAGAGGTCTGGGTGGCCTCACGCAGCGCTGCCAGCGCCAACGCCTTGGTGGCCCACGCCCAATCTATGGGCATGACGGCGCGACGTGTAGACGACCCCAACGCCGCATTGGCCCACTGCCCCTTGGTTGTCAGCGCGACCAGCGCACAGGAAGTGGCTTTACACAACAACCCGCGAGACGATGCATTTGTGGCTGCTGTGGGCGCTTTCACCCCGCTGATGGTGGAGTGGTCAGCCCGGGTATGCCAGCATGTCGCCGCAAATGGTACCTTGGTCGTAGACACCAGCGATGCCGTTCATGAAGCTGGCGACTTGTTGCAAGCGCACATCGATGTTGCAGCGCTGCCGACCTTGGCAGATGTGGTTCATCGTGAAGCCCTGAGGAGCGCACAGTCACAGGCAAGCTCGGGGCCAGTCTTCTTCAAAAGTTGCGGCTGGGGTGGCTGGGACTTGGCCGCCGCACGCTGCGTGGTGGCATCGTTGGCTTAGCGTCATTGCCAGTACAAGTCAGTGCAAGTCAGTACAACTGCCAGAGCCATTAGAGCGTTAAAGACAACATCAACTCGCGCCGCCTTGACAAGGTGTACGCCTTGTTAATGGCCGCACGCGACACAGCGGGCGCTTACTGTGGCGCCACCTCTTTTTTAGGTGGTGCAGTCGCTGGATAAACAATCACTTGGTCGCTTTTGTTGCCAGCGCTTTGTTGCTGCAGAGCCTCTAGATAACGCTGCTTTTGCAACGTAATGAGGGCTTGGACATCGCGTTTGAGCGGCTCCACCTGGCCCACTGCGCCTTTGAGCGATTTGACCTCAGTGCCCAAAGATGCCAACGCACCAGCTTGGCGCTTGAGTTGCCCATCCAGTTCGCCGACCTGCTTGACGAGCGACTGGTTACCCGCTTCAATCGACTTGGCGGCTTCTTTGGGCAAATTGGCGACCAGTGCGTTGGACTCGACCAATGCGGTTTTTACGCTCTCTTCTAACTGCGTTTGTGCTTGCAACAACGCCGCGTTTTGCTCTCCGGATTGAGCCAACGAACGGGTCATGGCATTGATACCCTCAATACCCGCATTCAACTCAACCACCCGTTTGCCGACGGCCAACAGCATATTGTCAGCTTGGTCCATACGACTTTGCAACGATGCCGACATTGCAAAAAAAACACCCGTGGCGACCAATAACAAGCTGGCACTTACACCCAGCACTATTTTGCTGGTCAGTGCGGCTTTCACCAACGCACCGTCAACCAATTGTGTGGCAGCGCGTAGTTCCTCAGCCAACCCTGTTGCCACCGTGGCCGAGCGTGCAGCGACGTCTGCGGAGTCAAGCACGACGGCGCTCAGTGCGTCAAGGTGGTCTTGTACCTCTCGGGTTAAGCCCACACTTAATGTTTCTTCTGGCTCAAGCTCATTCGCCTCGTCTATCACTTCTTGCTCGTCAATGATTGGGTTTCTTTTGCGCTGGACGTGCGCGACATCGCCTGGGTCGAGGCCTTGGTTGTCATCCAGCTCGGCTTCCACTGGCGGTGCTTTGTTAAACACCGCATCGCCACCGACGTCATCAGGCGTGGTGGCAGCGGCCTGCGCAATTAAGTTCTCAGCGCCCGCCAGGTCAGAGGCCTCTGATTCCGGCACGGTTGGCTGTGCTTCAAAACCTTGGCTTGCTTGCTTGTCGTCATCGCTCATGGTGTCTTTCTCCTAGCCAGCGTGGCCTTGATACGGTGTTGTGCGTTCAGCGACGAGTCGCTGGGTAATGCGTGTTGTCGATCAAGGGGTTTGATCTGCACTTTTAATTGTTTGTTGACCTCTTGAAGTCGCGCTAACCGCGCCTTGAAGTCCATACGTTGGGTTGATGGCCCGCCGCTTGGCGGCGCCAATGCTGAGGTCTCAAGCAATGTGGCCTTCGCTATGGCGGCTAGCACTGCAGGCGGTGGCGCACTGACTCTTAACAGCGCCGATGGGCGAACCACCATGGGCCCCGCACCGGGTGGCTTTACCGCCGGCACGGCTGTCTTTGCACCCCCTACATCACGCGCCATACCGTCGGGCGCTTTGCCTGTTGCGCGAGCCGCAGCCTTGCCAGTGCCGTCTAAGCTCACTGTGTGTGGTGATCGACTTGCAATAATTGGGGGTTTTGTTGCCATGTTCAGTGGACGCGTTCTTGGACTAGTTAAGGGGTAACCATGTCGGCACGAACAGATCTAGCCGAACGAACCCAATGCTCTTTGATAGAGTCGGCAGAAGTTGCAAAAGCTTGTGCGCTTAGCCTGTTGACGAATGGCCCTTTCAACACGACAACGTGGCGCTCCTTGTTGCTGCGCTTCAACACGGCCACCGGGTACAGGCCTGTCAGTTGCGGTCTACCGGCTATCCATTGGCGGGCTTTCGCCTCGTTGCCAACCGATACATACTGAATCACCCACGCCCCCGGGGGAAGGCCTTGCACCCAAGCATTGCCGTCGGGCAACTTGGTATCTGCCACAACTTGAATAGCAGCCGCGGCCGCAGGTGTGGTCCCGAGCGTTGGCTCATCTGTAACGTCTAGCGAGGCGTTGGGACCCAACGGCTCAAGCGGCTGAGTCGGCGTTTCTGGCAATACCGGCGCGGCTAACAGCCTAGATGACACCGCCTGTGCAGCGTCAGGTTGCAAGCTTTGCAACACACGCTCAATTTGTAAATCTGTACGCACACCATCCCACACCGGGTCAAGCGTCAACAGGGGTGACGGTACTGCAGACTCAGTTTCAGAACTACTTACACCTGGTTGCTCTTGTGTATCGGCTTTAAGCGCCCCGGCTATGCGAGCGGTGACTGCTTGTATGTCTGGCGCAGGCTGCGCCACCAGCGCTGGGGCCTGTGGGTCAGCGCCTTGAGCCATAAGTTGGTTGGCGTCAATTTCAGATGGTGTGGCATCAAGCGTGGGCTCGGGCTCGGGCGCATCCGCAGCGCCGACTGAAGCGTCAATTTTTTGTAGCCATGCTTGCATAGCCTGTGTAGATGCATCGCGGTATTTAGAAGACAGCGTCAACACGGCAGCCACCGACAGCAGCAGCACTGTGGCGCCGCCCAGCAGCCACCATTTGACGCTGCCCCCGCGCCGTGGCTGGTCCGTATCGTCTGCATTGTTGCCACCAGGCTGGCTGTGCTGGGCCACTGCGTCCAGCAGTGCTTGCTCAGCCACGGGGTCGCGCTTTGCCAAATCCAAGTCGGCGTTACCGTCCAAACCTAACTCGTCGTGGTGGCCTATCAAGCCCAGTCGCTCTAGCAATGCCGTGGCAGGATGCTCCAAGCCCGCCAGCGTGGACTTGCTTAAAAACACCTGCCCGGCGTCGGCGTCTAAAGCCTCTACGGTCCAGCGCGACATGCGTTTGCCAAATGCGGACAGGTCTTTTTCCAACTTGCTGGTGGTGTTGACCAGCAGCACCACACGCACATTGGCACCGGGAAAATCGTTGACCAATCTGGCCAATAACTCTAGCTGTGAGGTCTGTACGGAGCGCGCATCGTGCAACACCAAAATTCGCGCGGGCAAACTAGGTCCTTGCGTAGAGACCGCGTCGTCTAGCGACATGGGCGCCAACACATCGTTGAAGCGCTTTATAAGCGCTTCAGAGCTGCTGGGAAAGTACACCTCAACATGCACGCCTTCATGGCGACGCAGTTGTTGCACCAAAATTTTGCCGTAATGTTCCAGCAACACATCGCTGTCACTGGCCAGCATCAGACTTTGGCGCTTGCCCAGCAATGCGCCAAAGGCCAAGGCCATGCGGTCGCGGTCGGCATCGCGTAAGAATAAGTCGTCGTCGCCGAATTGAGGGCTTACTGAGTCTGTCATATGTGCATGCTGGCTGGTTTTTAACAGTCAGCGTTTGTGAGGTGTCTGTGTCATTGCAATTTACCCGATGCGTCGAAGGCCATGCCACTCGGTACAACTGGCTTGGGTTTTTGCATGCCCTGCTGTCCCGGACGAATGCTGTCTAAGCTAAAGACGTAAGCAATCACTTGCGCAACCGCCACATACAAGTCCTCAGGCACAGTTTGGTCGATCTCGGTGGTAAAAAACAGTGCCCTGGCCAAAGGTGGCGCTTCAAATATGTACACGCCATGGGCCTTGGCTTCTTCGCGAATACCAGCGGCCATTAGGTCAGCGCCCTTGGCAACCACCGTTGGCGCACCATCGCCCGTTGGGTCGTAAGACAGGGCCACAGCGAAGTGCTCTGGGTTGGTAATGACCACATCGGCGTCCTTCACATTTTGCATCATGCGTTGGTCAGACATTTCACGCTGCCGCCTGCGGATTTGAGCCTTCACTTCAGGGCGGCCTTCTATGTCTTTGTACTCGTCCTTGACCTCTTGCTTGGTCATTTTCATGCGCTTGTTGAATTCGTACTTTTGCCATGGCACATCAATGGCGGCGATGACCACCAGCGACAACGTCACAAACAGCGCAGACTTGGCGATTAAATCGCCAGCGCTTTGCAGGGCCGGCTCTAGCGGCATACGGCCAATTTGGACCAACGACTCAAGGTTGAGGTTGATCATCAGGATCAGAACACCAGTGACCAGCGAAAACTTCAGCACAGCCTTGACCAGCTCTACCAAGGCCTTGGTACCAAACATCCGTTTGAAACCTTCAAGGGGATTGATTTTGCTAGCCTTTGGCGCAATGGACTTGAGTGAAAACAGGTAACCACCTGTCGCGCCCGAAGCCAAAATAGCCAGCACAATGGTGGCGATAAACACGGGAATGACCACGATAAATGCATTGATGGCCTGTGTGCCAAACGTGAGTGGCAACAAATCAGGCGACAACAGTGTTGTGCGGTCAAACATGAAGCCCGCTTTAAACACCCCTATTAATTTGGTAATGAGCGCGCCACCGGTCAACACCATGAGGGCCACAGCGCCGATCATAACGGTGGCGCCTGGCATCTCTGTGGAGCGCGCAACTTGGCCATCGTCGCGCGCTTTTTGAAGTTTGCGCGCGGTGGGCTCTTCCGTTTTTTCTGCGCCGGTGTCTTCAGACATGCATTACCTTTGTTCTAACCGGGTCCAGCCCAGTCGCGCAACATGACAAACGACTGCATCCACAGCCACTCCATGCGCCCGCCTATGCTGCCCATTGACAACACGAGAATAATCAATCCAGCCAACACCATGGCGGGAAAGCCGACTGCAAAAATATTCAAGCTTGGTGCGGCCTTGGTGACGACACCCAAACCTACGTTGATGAACAACAGGGTCACCATGACGGGCAAGGCCATCAGGACAGCGCCCACAAACATCATAGAGCTCCAAGTGACCATCCTGCCCCAGTGATTTTGATCCAACAAGCTTTCACCTATGGGCAACACGTGAAAACTTTCAAGCACCAGCCCCATCAAAATAGCATGCCCACCGCTGCCGACAAAGATAAGCGTTGACATGATGAGTAGCAGCTGGGCTATGACTGGGACGTTACCAACGTTGGGGTCCATCATGTTCGCCATGGACAAACCCATTGAGGCCGAGATGCTTTGACCCGCCACCACCATGGCCGCCACCACAATTTGCAGCACCAAACCCATAGAAGCGCCAATGAATATTTGGTTGAACACTTCCAGCAAACCAGCACCAGACACTGGGTCTAAGGTGGGCCAGTCGTGCAAGGGATAAATCATCCATGTGAGCGTCAGACCCAACAAGACACGGATGCGAACATTGACCGCATTTTGTGAAAACAAGGGCGCTGTCATCAGCAACGCTGAAACCCGCAGCATAGGCCACAGAAAACTGTAAAAACGCTCAATGATGTCGGCGGCGAGTAGGTTCACAACAACTGGGGCTGCTGGCGATTACAGAAACAGCGTTGGAATACGCTGGAAAATAACCCGGGTAAATTCCACCAAGGTATTGATCTGCCAGCCGCCAAACAAGGCCATGGCCAAGCCAAGCGCCACCAATTTTGGAATAAAGCTCAGCGTCATTTCGTTGATAGACGTGGCTGCTTGCAAAATACCAATGATCAAGCCCACACCCAACGCTGTCCCCAGCAGCGGCGCTGAGATCAACGCAGTCATCCACAACGCATAGCGCCCTAAGTCAACAACAGTTGCGGTATCCATATACGTAAACCTTAAACAGTATGTGCCAGCGGCGCCACGCCTAAGGCATCGCGAAACTAGAAGCCAACGAACCCATGATGAGTGACCAGCCGTCTACCAGCACAAACAGCATGAGCTTGAACGGCATGGAAATCATCATTGGCGACAACATCATCATGCCCATGGACATCAGGACGCTGGCCACAATGAGATCAATCACGACAAATGGGATGTAGATTAAAAAGCCAATGGTGAAGGCGCTTTTCAACTCTGAGGTGATGAAGGCGGGCACCAGCGTCGTAAATGGCACATCGGCAGGCGAAGTGAATGTCGTATTGCGCGCAATGTCCATGAACATGGCAATGTCGTCCTCACGTGTTTGATTGAGCATAAAGCCACGTATGGGCGCTTCAGCGGCGGCCAAGGCCACATCAAATGAGGCTTTACCGTCCATGTAGGGCAACAAGGCGTTGCTGTACACCTCATTGAGCACCGGCTGCATGATGAACAGCGTTAAAAACATGGCCAGCCCCACCAGCACCAAGTTGGGTGGGGTTTGACCAGTGCCCAAAGCTTGACGCAGCAGCGACATGACAATGATGACGCGCACAAACGAGGTCATCATCAGCAGCAGCGATGGCAACAACGTCAGCGTTGTCATCAGGGCCAACAGCTGCAGCGTGAGGCTGTATTGCGAGCCGCCAGATGCGTTGGTCACATTGACCAGGGGAATGCCTACACCTCCAACTTGGGCCTGTGCGTGCGCCAATGACGGCATGACCGCAATAGACAGTGCGCCCAACATGGCCAAGCCGACCACGAGCCAGGCGCGCTGGCGAGAATACAAGCTTGGGTTCATGACGCGTTGTCTTTCAATTCTGCAAGTGTTTGAGCAAAATCGGTTTGCCCTGGGTTGGCTGCGGGGTGCTGAACATGGCTTAAAGCTGTCATGCCTTGTGGACTGACACCCACCACGATTTCTTGGTCACGCACGCGCACCAGCAGAATTTTTTGACGCGCGCCAATGGAGACGCTGTCAATGACTTGCAGCTGGGCATCTTTGCGACCGAATGCTTTGCTGTGTTGCATGCGGCGCAGGCCCCACAACACCAGGCCTAGCAGGCCTAACACCAACGCAAAACTGGCTACAAATTGTAGCCAGTCACCCATAGATACAGTTGGTGTCATAGCGTTTTATGACTGTAGGTTTTTCATGCGCTCTGATGCAGGCACCACGCGCGTTAAACGTATGCCGTAGCGGTCGTTGACAAGTACTATCTCGCCCTGCGCAACAGCGGTGTTGTTGACCATTAAGTCTAGCGGTTCGCCTGCAATCCGGTCTAGCTCCACCACGCTACCTTGCGTTAGGCGCATCAGATCGCGAATTTTAATAACGGCTCGACCAACCTCAATGGACAGTGTGACTGGAATATTCTCCAACACATCAGCGTTGATGGTGTCGCTTGGATCTTGTACGTTGTCGTCGTTCATCATAGATTCCTAAAAGTATTACAACTGCTTGGGGTCAACAGCAGATTCTATTTTGGCGGCAATGTGGCTGCCAACTGTGCCCACATCCACATCAAACGCTGGGATGTCACTGATATATGCGCGGGCTAAATCTGGTTTCTTGAAGTACAACACATCGCCTTCGCTGAGCGTTTCGAGCTGCGACAACGGTATGGTCAGGTGACCTAACAAAACCTGTATCTCTAAGCTCGAGTCGCTTACAGCGGCCTCCAACTCGCCATGCCATTTTTTATCTGAGGCCTCGTTACCGTCTCCTGTTTGTACGCGACTGCGCAACAAGTCTCTGATAGGTTTGAGTGAGGCGTAAGGGTAAACCAAGTCGACAAAGCCTTTGCCTTGTTCGGTGGCTTCTGCGTCAAAACGGCTGAGGATAATGAGGTCGTTTTCGTCTGCAATTTGAGCAAACTGTGGGTTTATTTCTGAGCTGACATGCTCAAAGTCCAATGCATAGATGGGTGCCCATGCATCTTTAATGGACTTGATGAACACGTTCAAAATAATTTTAATAATCCGTGTTTCTGTTGGTGTGAACATGCGCCCAGGCGGCAATTGTCCAACGCCGCGCCCAAAACCGCCAAAGAAACTGTCCAGTGAACTGAATACAACCGTGGGCTCTATAACCACCAAGCAATTCCCGCGCAAGGGACTGGCCCGCATAACGTTCACGCTGAGTGGCGCACGCAATGTTTGCAGGTAGTCGCCAAAACGCATAATTTGCACACGCGCAGGATTGACACGTGGGCTGGTGCGCAACACCTCCAACATGCCCAAGCGAAACTGGCGAATAAACCGCTCGTTGATCATGTCGATCGCCGAGATGTTGACGCCCAGGCTGCTGTCCTCGCTGGCCAAATCGTGCTTGCGCACAGTGGCTTGCAAGTTGAAGCCTGTGTCGACCTCAATTGAGCCATCGCTCATGCCTGCGGCAAGTGCGTCTAGCTCTTCAGCGCTTAATAGTGGTTGGTCCACAGCAGTGCCTTGTTGTTTGTGCGTTGATGACGGCGTTTATAAACACGGGTTACTGCACCACAAAGTTGGTGAAGTAAACCTCTTCAATACCGCCAAAGTCCTCGTATTTTTCGAGCACAGCGTTCATTTCGGTTTTTAAAACAATGGCCAAATCAGTGCGGAAAGACGCCTTGGCTAAATCAGCTTCGGTAACTTGACGCAAGGCATTCAACACGGCGGAGCGCAAAGCAAACTGGTGTTTGTCCACATTGGTGAACACCCTGTCGTCGTAATTCGTCATCAGGGCTATTTGCACCTGTATCACTTTACGAGAATTGGTTAGGTTCGCCAAAAATTCGCGCTCAAGCTCTTTGTAATGGTACTCAAAGCGCTCTAGTTCGGGCGACTCTTTGGTGACGCGCTGCGGACCCGCATTTGCGGCCGCATCGGCCTCGGTCTGTGCCGCCAACTCCATGGCTGCAACTTGTTCTTCTGCGTCCAGCGAAGCGGCCTTGTCAAAAAAGCCCGTGAAGAACAAAGTGCCTCCGATTGACCCTGCCAACAACACCAGAACCAGCACCGCAATCAACACAATTTTTAGGATGCCGCCGCCTTTTTTACCGTCTTCTTCGTCGTCAATTTCATCAGCCATAGCATTACCTACTTTCGTCAAAAATACCGCATGGCCTGGTGGCGCTGCAGTGTCATGTTGTACACATCACGTGGTCTGTTAAACCCACACGTTTAAAGATCCGTCACCGCCCAATGAGGCTGGCCGGGACGTCGCTGTAGAGGACAAATCATCGTTTGAGTTACCGTCCAGACCAGACCCATTGCCTGCAGGCGCGGTGTTGGCTTGCTGCGGTGTCGATTTTCCGTGATTTTTTTGTCTTTCATCGCCATTTACAAACACAGAAGCAATATCTGTTCCCGATTGCGCCAGCGCTTCACGCAGCTTGGGCAGGCTGTCTTGCAGCAATTCACGCGTGAGCGGATTGCTTGAAACGAATTTTGCCTCCAATTCGCCGTTGCGCATGGACAAATCGATGTCAACCTTGCCTAAGTTTGCTGGCCTGAGCGTCAGCTGCATGCTCCATTGCCCTTTGGCGATTTGACCTGCTATGCGGGCACCCATGGCTTCGCCCAGGCGGTTGGCTATGGACTGGTACAACTCGTTGCGCTGGGTTATGGCTGCACCGGGCACACCCAAGGCCACACCCATTGGTTGCAATGCGCGCGGAACGGCACCGGCCAGCTTGTCCAAACCAGCCAAACTTGTATCGCCGCGCAACGTGTCTGCGCTGGATCTACCAGCCAGCAGGCTGTCTATATCGTCCTCGCTTACCCCGGCCAAGGCCATGGCTTGAGCGGCTAATGCGCTCGATGTGTTGCTGTTGCCCATGTCTGCCTTCAGACCAGAAGCCAGCATTTGCGCAGCCACCTGACTCGACACTGCAGCTGGTTGTAGACCTGTTACCTGAGCCACTACCGGCGCGGTTAATCCTGGGGCAAGCGGGCTTGTAGGTGTGGTGCCCACCCCAACACCAGCTTTGTCTCCCATCATGCCCATGAGCGCACCTTGATGTTGGGCCATCGCCAACGACTGGCCGCCCACAGCGGTGGACAGCACACCAGAGCCCGGCGCTGCAACCTGAACGCCAGCGTGTAACGGCTGCTTGAGTGCGGCGAGAGGTGACTCACTGGCGCCGTCTGAGGTGCCTTGGCCAAGCGCTGCTATGGCTGCCTTGAGGGCCTGGTCTGGACCAGCGGTTGGTGTGTTGCCCCCAGATGTCATCCACTGCGCAGAGTGTTGGCCGCTTAGCCCACCACCTTGTGTGGTGTTGCCCTTGACCTGACCCATCAACATCGCCACAGCCGCCGGGCTCATGCCCTGTGTATTGGCAAATGTCACCAGACTGGCCTCACTTGGCGCTTGGGTCGGCGTGATGATGTGCATGCCGCCAGCCAACTCCATGGACATGATGTCACCGCTCGGCTCAGCCTCGCCCATTTGCTGTGCCTGCTGCATCGCCAGCAAGGCCTGTTGCGCAGCAGCCAGCAAACCAGCCTGCACCAACGCTTGCTTGGCAGGTGTTTCACCTGTTTCTGGAGCCTTGCCCGTTTCAAGTGTCTTGTCTGAGGTACTCACACCAGGGTTATTCACGCTACTGGTAGCAACTGTTGAAGTGCTGTGACCTGTCGTATCAGATGCATCAACGCCGAGGGCCAACACCGACGGTTGTTCAGCGAGTTTTGAGGGTCGCTGAGTCTCATGCGAGGCATCAAATTGTGACGGCACGGCGCGCTGACCCGCCTGATTGGACCGCACCGCTTGCGATGCCAGCGCTTGTTGGCGCTGATCGTCCTTCATTTGACTGTCTTGCCTGTCTTGCCTGTCTTGCGTTCTTTGATCCCTCTGGACTCGGTCAATCGCTTGGTCATGGGCTGCAGCCCGTGCCTGGGATTGAGCTTGCGCTTGATCAGCGGCGCGCAGGCGCTCCACGGCCACATCATTGTCTTGGCGTGCCACTTGCTGTGCGTCAAAGCGTTGGTTTCGCCACACAGCGGCGTTGCTAGGCACTGACGGCTCTCTAGGCGATCTTGCCGCGAGGCTGCTGGTTAAGTCAGCCGCGGCTGAAGCGGCAAAGGTTTGCCCCTTGCTGGCCGCGTGCACACGGGCGAATAGCTGACCAAAGTCTTGACTTGGAGAGCCCCAAGCGCTCAACGCATGGCTGGTGTCGCTGCGCGTTACCGGCTTGGAGACCTCTAAATACGAGGGATTGGCAACCTTGACAGGGGTGGATTGGGTCATATCCGATCTTCCAAAATAATGCAATGTGCCCCGGGGCATCCTCGGGGCTATACAGCCTATTAGCAAGAAGCGTGACCGGAGATGTATTGCCGCTGCAGGCGACAACCACACCAAGGTGGCACAGGGCTTGCTTTGATGTGGGCATCACACGGTGATTTCCTGACGGGAGTTACTACCAAAGAATTTGTTTTTGATTGATCTGCCCAATGAACACGCTTAGCCTGTCAACGATTCGACAAAATCTGTCGGCTTTTGACTTCTCCGGTCTGGGGATACCTGCGCTCGTGCTCTTGATCATGGCTATGTTGGTGCTCCCATTGCACCCGCTGCTGCTCGATATCCTATTTACTTTCAATATTGTGACGGCCTTGGTGATCGTGATGATTGCCATTGGCACGCGCAAACCTTTAGAGTTCTCTAGTTTTCCAACCGTTTTGCTGTTTGCAACCATGCTGCGATTGGCGCTGAACGTGGCGTCTACCCGTGTGATTTTGGTCAACGGCCATGAAGGGGGTTCGGCAGCCGGAGAAGTCATCGCCGCGTTTGGCGAGTTTGTGATTGGTGGCAACTATTTGGTTGGTTTCATCATCTTCGGTATTTTGATGATCATCAACTTCATTGTGGTCACCAAAGGCGCGGGCCGCGTGTCTGAGGTCAACGCCCGTTTCACGTTGGACGCCATGCCTGGTAAGCAGATGGCCATTGATGCTGATTTGAACGCCGGCGTCATTGATCAGGTTGAGGCCAAGAAAAAACGTGAAGATTTGTCGCAAGAAGCCGACTTTTTCGGCTCTATGGACGGTGCCTCTAAGTTCGTCAGTGGTGATGCCATTGCCGGCTTGCTGATTTTGATCATCAACATTGTGGGGGGCTTGGCCATTGGCTTGTCACAACACGATTTAAACTTTTCCCAAGCTGGCCGTATCTATGTGCTGCTCACCATCGGTGACGGCTTGGTAGCTCAGATTCCGTCGCTGTTCTTGTCGTTGGCCACCGCCATTATTGTGACCAGGGTGACGACTTCCGAGTCCATGACCGAGCAGGCTAAGACGCAGTTTTCCAACCCGTCTGCACTGTTTATTGCCGCTTCCATCATGACCATTTTGGGTTTAGTCCCCGGCATGCCACACACTGTGTTTTTGACTTTGGCAGCAGCCACAGCCGGCATCGGTTTTATGGTGGTGCGCACTAACACCGAGGATGCCGCTGCAGCAGCAGCACCAACAGTCAACGACGCTGGCGACGCACCAAAAGAATTAGATTGGGACGATGTAGACCAAGTTGACTTGATTGGCTTGGAAATTGGCTACGGCCTGATTCCTTTGGTGAACCCAGAAACTGGTGGGCAATTGATGCCACGCGTGAAGGGTGTGCGTAAAAAACTATCTGCAGAGCTCGGTTTTTTGGTGCAGCCTGTGCGTATTCGTGACGCATTGAATTTAGCGCCTGACGTGTATCACATCACCATGAACGGGGTGATGCGTGGCAAGGGCGAGGTCCGTGTGGGTAAAGAAATGGCCATTAACCCCGGTCAGGTGTACGGCAAATTAGAGGGCCAGGTTACTAAAGAGCCTGCATTTGGTTTGGAAGCTGTATGGATTGACCCGTCACAACGTGACTACGCACGCACATTGGGTTACACCGTGGTGGACGCCAGCACTGCCATTGCGACTCACTTGAACAAGGTGTTGCGCGACAATTCAGCTGAACTGATGGGCCACGATGAAGCCCAGCAATTGTTAGATAAATTGGCAGCCAAATCTCCCAAATTGGTAGAAGACTTGGTGCCAGGCAAATTGTCTTTAGGCGTGATCACACGCACCATGCAAAACCTGCTGGCTGAAGGTGTGTCCATTCGTGACATGCGCACCATTGTGGAGTCTTTGAACGAATCCGCTACCAAAACACAAGATCCTGACCAGCTCACCACCATGGTTCGTCCGAAACTGGGGCGCATGATTGTGCAAGGCTTGGTCAATGACAACGAAAGTTTGGCCGTCATGACCTTAGACCCTGCCCTTGAACAGCTGTTACACAACGTGCTGCAACAAAACCAAGGCACAGGCATGGTGTTAGAACCCGGTTTGGCAGAGAGTTTGTTCAATGCGCTGCGCCTTGGTACGCGAGAAGTTGAAGAGAAAGGTCACGCAGCTGTTTTGGTGGTGTCACCCAGCATTCGCTCTTGGCTGTCAAAGGCAGCTCGTCACCGTGTGAATGATTTGACCGTATTGTCTTACAGCGAAATCCCAGACGACCAAGGCGTGAATGTGATTCACACCGTGCAAGCCAGCAACAAAACGTAAACGCCCATTAAGAACTGTCAGCCCTAGACCAATAAGAGACCCGTTATGGAAATCCAACGCATACTAGCCCGCGATACACGCACCGCCACAGATCAGGCCATGAGCATGTATGGGCGCGACGTACTCATCATTTCTAACCAACGCGTCAACGGCCAAATCGAGTTGTTGGTGGCAGTAGACATTCGTCCAACCGACGAGTTGGACAACGTCGTGACCTTGGATGCAGCGTTTGTCAACACATCTGATAACGCGACAGACGCACAGGCCAAACCCCTCAATTCTTTTGAGGCTGCGTTTGAAGAAACCATGATGCAGCGTCAACGGGCACGCTCACGCGGCAAGGCTGCCAGCCCAGCCAGCACAGCAAAGAGCTTGCAACAAGCTTCAGTGGCACCCATTGTCAACCTTGCTGCGCAAGCCGCACCGGTACCAACTGCAATGGTTCAAACACAGCATTCAACAGCACCGCGGCGTGAACCAGAAGTTGACACCACCGCTTTGCAAGCTCACCGTGAAGCAGCCCGTGGTAGAGAAATTGTAGACATGGTGCGCGACGAAATTGCCGCATTGCGCCGTGAATTTGCACTCAGCCAGCGCATGAGTCCTTGGCAAGACACTTTACCGATTTCTCCTGTCATTAAGCCCCTGATCAACGCCCTCAGTGAAGCTGGTGTGCCAACTGGCCTACGCGGCTTGTTGATTGACCGTATCCGAGAAGCTGCTGATGTGGACGAGGCAATGGCTGCCTTGCGCAGCCACCTGGTTGAGGCTTTACCCAATGTGGGAGTCTCCATGCCTGAGAGCGGTCAACATATCGTGACTGGTCCTACAGGTGTGGGCAAAACGTTGATGGCTGCGCGCTTGGCACACGCCGCCGCATTGCAACATGGCTCCCACGCGGTCGCCATGATCAGCTTTGCCGACAGCCGACCAGGTGCGTGGAGCCAAATTCAAATGTTGGCATCACAAGCCGGCATTGATTGTTACCGAGCTGTTGACGCCAATGCGCTGTCATTGTTGCTGGACGAGTTGTCGCAGCGTGCCGCCGTCATTATTGACACGGCGGGTATTGAGTTTGAGCGCAACGTTGAGCAAATTAAACACCTCGCGCCTAAGGCGCTGGCCCATGTGGTCATGGCTGCAGATTCTTCGTCAGTCACTATTAAACGCATTCGCCACGCATACGCGTGGGACAGCGTCATGGTTAGCAAGCTGGATGAGGCTTCACAGCCGTGGCCTTTGCTGCAAGCTTTAATAGACAGCCCGTTGCCAATGTCTCTCATGAGCCCCAGCTCACGCTTGAGTGAAACTGCGCTGCCCTATTCAGGTGTTCGTATTGTTGAACAAGCATTGGCGCATTTGCCTGTGTCCCAAGACAACGCCTTTAGCGCCAGCAACCCGACCATGGCTGCGGACAGTATGGCTGCTAATATATTAAAAATGCGTGCCCCGCACGAGAAAGCTATACATGGCTAATACACATTGCCCTCAAGTCATTGGCGTTGCAAGTGGTAAGGGTGGCGTTGGTAAAACAACGGTTGCTGTCAACCTGTCTGTGGCGTTGGCCAAAGCGGGTAAGCGCGTGGCGTTATTGGATGCCGACATGGGATTGGCCAATGCACAAATTGCGTTTGGCAGCAGAAGCCCATTTAATGTCAGCCATCTGCTGTCTGGCGATAAAACATTGCGCGAAATCATGGTCCGCACAGATGACGGCGTTATGCTGATACCCGGTGCATCTGGGCGGCGCGATATGGCGGGTATTTCGGATACCGACATCAACACCATCATTCAAGCATGTGACGATGTGGCAGACGATTTTGATTTTCTCATTGTTGACGTCGCCGCGGGTATTTCACCTTCTGTGATGATGTTCTTAGCCGCCTGCCACCGCCGGTTTATTGTGCTGCGTGACGACCCCTCGAGCATTGCAGACGCTTATGGCACCATCAAGGTGATGACCCTAGAACTGGGTTTGGAAGAGATTTACCTTATTCCTAATATGGCGACCTCCCAAGCCAGCGGCTGGCAGTTGTTTAAGCGCATGAATGAGGTGTGTACGCGCTTCTTAGGCCGCTCTGTCAATTACCTCACTTCTGTCGAGTCTGACGACCTTATTTTTAGCGCACTTCGCAAATACAAGCCGGTGCTGTCCTTCGCACCTGCCAGTAGTGGCTCGCGCGACTTTAGGCGTATGGCACAGCTGAGTATTGATTTACCTAGCGCTTCGCAGGCCCACGGGCATGCGCAGTTCTTTTTCCAGCGTCTTTTGGACGCTGAGCAAGGGGCATAACTATGGTGGCTGCAGTTGCTTTATATGAATCTGTTCAATTGAACAACCGAGATGACTTAATCGTTGCCCATATGGGCATGGTCAAGCGCGTTGCGTTGCACCTCAAAGCACGGCTACCACCTTTTATGGAAGTAGATGAGTTGGTGCAAGTTGGCATGCTGGGGTTGATCGAAGCAGCACGTGGCTTTGATGTGTCTAAAGGCATTGAGTTTGAAAACTACGCCTACAGCCGTGTACGCGGTGCCATTATTGATGAAGTGAGACGTTTGTCTGCTTTGCCACGCTCTGCTGTGAGTTTCAACAAACAACACAGTGCAGCGACCCAAGTGTTGGCCTCTGAGCTGGGGCGAACGCCTACACAGGCAGAGATGGCGCAACACATGGGCATGGAGATGAATGACTTCCAAAAGGAGCGCGGACATGCCAAGCGTTTTGAAACCTACTCGATGGAGGTGGTCAACGACGAGGTGATGAACATGGCGGGCGAGACACATCGACAACCTGAAGCGATTGTTGAGCACAACCAGTTCATGGGCGCAGTGACCCACGCTATTGAAGACTTACCTGAGCGCGAGCAACTGATCATGCAGCTGTACTACGTTGAAGAACTTAATTTAAAAGAAATTGGCGAGGTGTTGGAGGTGAGCGAGTCTAGGGTCAGCCAGATATTAACCGCCACTGTCAAAAAACTACGCACCTCACTTAACATAACTGGCAACTCTACAAGCTAGTTTATGAGCCTAAACTACCACGCAGCATGTTGATTGATACGCGCGTACAAGCTGCTCATGGGGCACTTGCCAAGCCTCACACTGATGTTGATGTGTGAGGTTGTTTGATTGAACTGTTTAAGCGGTTGGTGTGAGTCTTGTTTGCCTTGTTTAGGAGTCTGCTTCTATGGATAACTTGTTTATTTACTTAATAATTTTAGTTATTTTGGCTATTGTTGTTGTTTTGATTTACCTGGTCGACAAGGTCAATGCCATTGAAGGGCGCGGCACCGTCGGTGAGTTGGCCTCCCAAGCGGCGGCCCTCATAACCAGTGCCCCATCGTTGGACAACGGGTTCAATGGCTTGTCTGGCAAGAAGCTGTGGGATACCGCTTGTGGAAAGGCAGAACCGCCACTGGGCATACCTGAACTTGAATCGTTTCGCAAACGTTATGAACCTATTTTGAACAAGCACATTTTGGGCTTGATTGAAGATGGTGGACATGATGCTGCTGGGGGCACCTCGCGCTCGCCACAAGCGACTCGAAACATCAGCACCTTGCGGGCAAACGTCGAGTCTTGGCTACCGCCTCAACATGTCAGTGCGTTGTACAAGGCTGGGTATGAGGCGGCCTCCAACCCTGCAGATGTACCCCGTATTGCACAGGGCCTAGATGAAACCTGCACGACCTTGTACGCGCGCTGTGACATTGACATTGGCCTGCCCTACTCACAACGCGTGTTCAATGACGCCAGCAGCAACAATGGTGGCGACTCTGGGGCCAGTGCCGCAATGCTACTCGAAGGCCCCCACGCTGATCCAGCACAGAACGGTGTTGCCGATGCTGGCGCACAGGCCGGCGATTTTGAGGTGGACCCCGTTTCCCGCTAATGAACTCAAGATCGACGCACCTATTGCGCTCATTGCGCTAAAGTTTGTTTTCGCACAGCCGATTCACTAGTTGTCCGGAGTTAGGACTTAACTGGAGATTTCAAACATGCGAATCAATCACAAAGCGTTAGAGAGTTACGGTGCCGTCAAGGTTGTGACGGGCGTATCGGGCGCTAACAGCGTGCAACTGATTCAAATGCTGTTTGATGGCCTTTTAGAGAGCTTGTCCACAGCCAAGGGACATATCACACACAAAGACATTGTTGAGAAGTCTAAAGCCCTGTCACGCGCCGGTCGAATCATACTGGGCCTCCAAAATGCCTTAGATTTTGAAAAAGGGGGCGAACTTGCCACCAACCTCAACGAGTTGTACACGTATGTGACACGTCGGGTACTACATGCCAACATGCACAACGACTTGGCTGCAATTGATGAGGTGTACGGACTCATGAGTGAAATTCGTCAAGCATGGGAAACAGTGCCTGCATTGGTGTCTCCTGCACAATCGTCAATGCAACGCCCTATGTACGCAAATTAATCTGATCTCGATACCCAGCACTGTCTTGTCTACTGCGTCGGTTTGCGCAGTCTCTGTACACCTAGGCTACACAACGACGTTGCGTGGCAACACTTGCTCACAACAGGTGTTGTTTAAACCACTGAATGCTGGCGATCGGTAAGATTGGAACGGTATAGCTGTCATTTACCCTTGCAAATGGAACGATGACCACTTAATTCGTTGGTTTGCTGCCTGATATGACCAAAGACCAGCACGCACTGTGTTTGTAAATTTGCGTTCGCCCCAAGCGATGCTGCGCTGAAAATTACTCACCAATACTGCGACGCCTGCATTGATGCTGCAACCAGGCGCGCTGGCTGACGCTCGCTTCTTACCAATCTAGCCGACAAGGCCACAGCAACTCAACGACAGCCTACGCTGGGTACCGCAGCATCATGCTGTCCGATACAGACTTGTACAGCAGCACAACGCAGCTAGAAGCAGCTGTGGTGTTGGTATGAAACACGTGGCATCAATGGTGTGCTGGGGATTGCAGTCAAGCGCAATCAGAACAGATTGAGACTGGGTATGTCAGCAGACCTATACGCCTGAACTGGCGTTGGAGTAGTCCCAGTTTACGGGCGGTTTGTCCATCTCGACTGATGGTACACATCACTGATGAACCACAAATGATGTTGAATGAAAACACCTGCGAGTCATCAATGAACTTGCATGACGCCTCACGCGTCTACATTTAAGAGATAGGCGGCTTGCCGGACAGGTTGCACAACCTTTACCGGTTGTTTCAATTCATGGTTAGACACCATCAATCTCACAAACTTCAAGCTACAAAAAAACCCACTATCAGTGGGCTTTTAAGTAAATTAAAGTAAATTAGTTTGCACTAATTACTTTACATAGTTGGTTGCGCGGGCAAGATTTGAACTTGCGACCTTTGGGTTATGAGCCCAACGAGCTACCAGGCTGCTCCACCGCGCGTCAAGCTAGTATTCTAGCACGCTTATTCAGCGATACCGTCTGTATTTTCAGTTTTATCTGCTTGATCCACCAATTGGACCAACGCCATAGGTGCGTTGTCGCCATCGCGAAAACCCATCTTCAAAATGCGCGTGTAACCACCTGGACGTGCTGCAAAACGTGGGCCCAGTTCGTTGAACAATTTCACCACGACATCACGGTCGCGTAAGCGATCGAATGCCAAACGGCGATTCGCCAACGAAGGCTTTTTAGCAAGTGTGATCATGGGTTCGACCACACGGCGCAAAGTCTTTGCTTTAGGCAATGTTGTCTTGATGGTTTCATGCGTGAGCAACGAATTCATCATGTTGCGCAACATAGCAAGTCGGTGACTGCTGGTGCGATTGAGTTTACGTAAACCGTGTCCGTGACGCATTTTATTTTCCTTTGCGTGTTATTGCGCCAGCCGTATCAGGTACTGGTGCAGACTGCATCGATCACAAGACCGAAGCGAATATTTATTAGTGCTTGTCCAAACCGGCAGGTGGCCAGTTATCGAGTTTTGCGCCTAAGTTTAGGCCACGCGACATCAACACTTCTTTGATTTCATTGAGTGATTTACGACCTAAGTTTGGTGTCTTTAGCAACTCGTTTTCTGAGCGCTGGATCAAATCGCCAATGTAGTAGATGTTCTCGGCCTTCAAGCAATTCGCGGAGCGTACTGTCAACTCAAGTTCGTCAACTGGACGCAACAGTATTGGATCGAATGCAGAGCCGCTGGAATCTGAACCGCCGGCACCCACATCGAGACCACCAACACCGCCTTCAAGTTGCGCAAACGAGGCAAGTTGATCAACCAAAATTTTGGCAGATGCACGAACCGCATCTTCCGGCGCAATCGCACCATTGGTTTCAATCTCAATGACCAGCTTGTCTAAATCAGTACGCTGTTCAACACGCGCACTTTCAACCGTGTAACTGACTCGGCTGATGGGTGAAAAGGATGCATCTAAAACGATCCTACCAATTGAACGCAATTGATCGTCGTAGCGACGCATAGACCCTGGTACGTAACCACGGCCTTTTTCAACCTTGATCTGCATGTCTAACTTGGCACCAGCACTCAACGTCGCAATGACATGGTCTGGGTTGATGATGGTGACATCGTGAGGCGTTTGTATATCCGCAGCTGTGACAACACCTTCGCCATCTTTACGCAAACTGAGCGTGACTTCATCACGGCTTTCTAGCTTGAAAACAACCCCTTTGAGGTTGAGCAACAAGTTAACAACATCCTCTTGAACACCGTCAATCGTCGAATACTCGTGCACAACTCCGGCAATCGTAACCTCGGTCGGCGCATGGCCAACCATAGACGACAAAAGAATACGTCGCAGTGCATTGCCAAGAGTGTGACCGTAACCACGCTCAAAAGGCTCCAAGGTCACCTTGGCGCGGTTGGGACCATCGGCCTCAACATGAATAGACTTTGGCTTTAGCAATAGATTTAACATAGAACTTCCTTCAATACCCTCGGTTCGTTACACCGATAAGGCCGACGAAGTGATCCCGCACAAACGTATGCGCGTTGTGCGGGGGCTTGGGAATCAGGGAATTAACGTGAATACAATTCAACAATCAACGACTCGTTGACGTCACCAGCAAACTCATCGCGGTCTGGGAATTTCTTAAACACGCCTTGTAACTTATCACCAGCAACTTCAACCCAAGCTGGGAAGCCAGCAGACTTTGCCAGCTCTAAAGCTTCTAAAATTCTGACCTGTGCTTTTGATTTTTCGCGCACAGCAATCACATCAGCAGCTTTGACCAAGTAGGAAGGAATGTTGACGGATTGACCGTTGACAGTCATTGCTTTGTGCGATACCAATTGACGGGCTTCAGCACGGGTTGACGCAAAGCCCATACGGAACACAACGTTGTCTAAGCGTGACTCAAGCAATGTCAATAGATTTGCACCCGTGTTACCACGGCGACGATCTGCTTCTGCAAAATAACGGCGAAACTGACGCTCCAACACACCATACATACGTTTGACTTTTTGCTTTTCACGCAACTGCAAACCATAGTCTGATGTACGCTGACCTGAAGTACGACCGTGTTGGCCAGGTTTCGAGTCGAATTTAACCTTGTCAGCAAAAGAGCGACGCGCACTCTTTAACAACAAGTCAGTGCCTTCACGGCGTGAAAGTTTGGCTTTTGGGCCTAGGTAACGTGCCACAGTGTGTCCTTTGGTAATCTGCTACCAAGGCCGTTGGGCATCTCGGTAGGAGCTGCCAACAATATGTTAGCAGCGGTGGGCTTCAAAACGAAAAGGTGCTTCAACGGAAGCACCTCTTGGGGAAAGCGTTTTACAACTAATCGCTAGGATTAGATGCGACGACGCTTTTGTGGACGACAACCGTTGTGCGGTATTGGCGTCACATCTGCAATTGAGTTGATGCGTATGCCCAATGCGCCTAATGCACGCACTGAAGACTCACGACCAGGGCCTGGGCCCTTGATTTCAACATCGAGATTCTTGATACCTTGTTCAATGGCTGCGCGACCTGCCACCTCAGAAGCAACTTGAGCTGCAAATGGTGTGGATTTACGTGAACCCTTGAAACCTTGACCACCGGATGACGCCCAAGACAACGCATTGCCCTGACGATCGGTGATCGTGATGATGGTGTTGTTGAACGACGCGTGAACGTGTGCGATACCGTCGGCAATATTCTTGCGGACTTTCTTGCGCACACGAGCTGCTGCGCCGCTATTGGGTGACTTAGCCATATATTACTTCCAGATCCGGGTTACTTCTTGAGCGACAGTGCTGCCTTACGCGGACCTTTACGGGTACGGGCATTGGTTTTTGTACGCTGGCCGCGCATTGGCAGACCACGGCGATGACGGAAACCACGGTAGCAACCAATGTCCATCAAACGCTTGATGTTCATAGTTACTTCGCGGCGCAAATCACCTTCAATGGTGATTTTGCCAACCTCTTCGCGCAACTTTTCAACATCGCTGTCGTCCAAGTCTTTGATCTTTTTGTCGTAAGCGATGGCGCAAGCCTCGCACAACTGGCGCGCACGCGTGCGGCCAATGCCAAAAATTGCCGTCAAGCCGATTTCAGCGTGCTTGTGGGGCGGAATATTAATACCTGCAATACGTGCCATAGTGGTCCTCTAAACTTCTATTAGCCTTGACGTTGCTTGTGGCGTGGATCAGAACAGATCACACGCACAACACCGTGGCGTCGAACAATTTTACAGTTGCGGCACAATTTCTTGACCGAAGCCGAAACTCTCATTTTTAACTCCTAGTAAAAGGCAACCCTCTTTACAAGGGCGAATTAAGTCACAAAGGTTGTAGCACTCGCTACGAAAGGGAAATCAGCAAGCTGATTCACCGCTTAAACCCCCATAGATCCTTTGAAATTTGCTTTTTTAAGCAGCGAATCGTACTGTTGACTCATCATGTAATTTTGAACCTGAGACATAAAGTCCATGGTCACAACCACAATAATCAACAACGACGTTCCACCGAAGTAAAAAGGCACGTTGTATTTCAAAATCAAAAATTCAGGCAACAAACACACGAATGTGATGTACATGGCGCCCACCATGGTCAGGCGCAATAAAATCTTATCTATATACCGAGCAGTTTGATCGCCTGGGCGAATACCCGGAACGAAACCACCACTCTTCTTCAAGTTATCGGCTGTTTCACGGCTATTGAATACCAAGGCTGTGTAGAAAAAGCAGAAGAAAATAATTGCTGCAGCATACATACCAACATAAACTGGCTGGCCAGGTGCCAAGGCAGCTGAAATGTCACGTAACCACAACATCGAATCACCAGTTGCGAACCAACTCACAACCGTTGCTGGCAACAAAATGATGCTGCTCGCAAAAATGGGGGGAATCACACCTGCCATGTTCAACTTCAGCGGCAAATGCGAGCTTTGTCCACCATACACACGATTTCCTACTTGACGCCTGGCGTAGTTGACCAAAATCTTGCGTTGACCGCGTTCAATGAACACAACCAGGTAAGTTACAGCCAACACAACAAGAACAATCAAAATCGCAACGATTGGACTCATACTGCCGCTGCTTATGAGTGAACCGAATCCACCCAAAGCGCTTGGCAAACCAGCCGCAATACCACCAAATATCAATATCGAAATACCATTGCCCAAGCCACGTTCGGTGATCTGCTCACCCAACCACATGAGGAACAAGGTGCCAGCCGTCAAACTGATCACAGTTGAGAAACGGAAGCCAAACCCCGGCTCCATCACCAAGCCTGCCGTGCCTTCAAGCGCCAACGATATACCGAATGATTGAAAAACTGCCAATCCCAAGGTACCGTAACGCGTGAATTGCGTTATTTTCCGCCGCCCAGCTTCGCCCTCTTTCTTCATCTGTTCAAACGCGGGGACCACGTAAGTCATCAATTGCATGATGATCGATGCAGAAATGTAGGGCATGATGCCCAAGGCGAAAACAGTAAAGCGGGACAAGGCGCCGCCGGAAAACATATTGAACAAACTCAATATACCGCCGCTTTGACCTTTGAACAACTGCTGCAACTGAACGGGATCAATACCTGGAACAGGTATGTGTGCACCAATGCGGTACACCACCAACGCCAGTAGCAAAAACACCAGACGACGACGCAAGTCGCCCATACTAGAGCTTTTGTTGTTCGATGCAGGTGTTGTTACCACAGCTTCAATCCAATGTTGCTATTAAGATGCTTGAACACTGCCACCGGCAGCTTCAATTGCAAGCTTGGCGCCAGCCGTAGCTTTAATATTCTTTAAGGTCACTGCGCGGGTCAAATCTCCGGTCATAACAACTTTCACGTTGCGAACCAGCTGACCGACCAAACGAGCTTGCTTCAACACCAACAAGTCAACCTCTGCCATATTCAGTGCAGACAAGTCAGACAAGTTGATTTCACCATTGAGTGCCACAGCTCGTGATTTAAAACCACGCTTAGGCAAACGACGGTGCATAGGCATTTGACCGCCCTCGAAACCCACGCGGTGGAAACCACCTGTGCGTGACTTTTGACCTTTATGGCCGCGACCTGCAGTTTTGCCCAAACCTGAGCCAATGCCGCGACCGACGCGGCGACGTGCATGCTTAGCGCCTGCACTTGGTTTAATAGTATTCAGTTCCATCATTGACTCCAATTACAGAACCTTAACCAGGTAACTGACTTTATTGATCATGCCGCGCACAGCCGGCGTGTCTTCCAACTCGCGGGTGCTGTTTATCTTGCGCAAACCCAAACCACGAATCGTGGCGCGGTGGTCAGCTTTACAACCAATTGGGCTGCGAAACAGCTGAACGGTCACTCTTTTTTCGGTGCTCATGGCTAGTCCTTAGTTGAATATATCTTCAATAGACTTGCCACGCTTGGCTGCTACTGATGAAGGAGACGACAGGTTTTTGAGGGCGTTGATGGTTGCACGCACCAAGTTGTATGGGTTGCTTGACCCGTGGCTTTTGGCAACCACGTCTGTCACGCCAACCACCTCGAACACTGCACGCATTGGACCGCCAGCAATAATACCGGTACCTTTGGAAGCGGGAAGCAACATCACTTTGGCTGCACCATGTGAACCGTAAACTTCATGGTGAACGGTACCGCCTTTCAACTGGGCTTTTACCAAGTTGCGACGTGCTTCATCCATTGATTTTTGCACTGACACTGGCACTTCACGCGCCTTGCCTTTACCCATACCAACCTTGCCTTCGCCGTCACCGACTACTGACAATGCCGCGAAACCCAGAATACGTCCGCCCTTGACTACTTTAGTCACGCGGTTAATTGCGATCATTTTCTCGCGCAGTCCGTCTTCTGGGGCGTCTTTTTTAGCTGCTGCTGTGAATTTTGCCATTATGTTTTCCCGTCCTGATCAGAACTGCAAACCAGCTTCGCGGGCAGCTTCAGCTAAAGCTTTCACACGACCGTGGTAGGCGAAGCCTGAACGATCAAATGCTACTTGCTCTACGCCAGCTGCTTTGGCACGTTCGGCAATACGCTTGCCAATAATGCCTGCTGCAGCGACGTTGCCGCCTTTGCCTGCGCCGCCAATTTGGCTGCGAATTTCAGCTTCTGCAGTTGATGCAGAGGCCAACACTTTTGTGCCACAACCAGATATAACGCTGGCGTAGATGTGTAAATTGGTGCGATGGACTGACAAGCGGACTACGCCCTGCTTGGCAATGCGTACACGGGTTTGACCCGCACGACGCGCACGCTGTTCCTTTTTGGTCAACATGATCTTGGTCCTTATTTCTTCTTGGTCTCTTTGATCACTATGCGCTCATCCGAATACCGGATGCCCTTGCCTTTGTAAGGCTCGGGTGGGCGCGTAGAACGCACCTCAGCAGCAATCTGACCAACACGCTGACGATCAGCGCCTTTGATCAATATCTCGGTCGGCGCTGGCGTTTCAACAGTAATGCCTTCAGGCATTACAAAATCGACGGGGTGCGAGAAACCAATCTGCATGTTTAGCTTTGAACCTTGTGCTACCGCTTTAAAACCCACGCCTACTAGCATGAGTTTCTTTTCGAAACCTTTGGTCACACCATTTACCATGTTGTTTACCAACTGGCGCATGGTGCCGGACATGGCGTTGGCAGCAGTAGATTCATCTACTGGTACGAACGTCATATGCCCGTCATGGCTTTCAATTTTCACTAGGGCGTTGAGGTTTTGCTCCAACGCTCCCAAGCTGCCTTTGACCGTAATACGGTCTGCGCCGATGACTACATCCACACCTGGTGGGATGGCAACTGGCATTTTTGCGACTCGCGACATGTGTTACTCCTTGGTGTGTACAGTTATGCGACGTAACACAACACTTCGCCACCCACGCCTTCGGCGCGAGCTTTGCGGTCGGTCATAACACCCTTGGGTGTCGTCACGATTGCCACACCCAAGCCGTTCATCACTTGCGGGATGGACTTGGAGCCACGGTACACACGCAAACCTGGGCGAGAGATACGCTCAATGCGCTCTATCACAGGTGAGCCTGCATGGTACTTTAATGTCACCACCAATTCTGGCTTACCAGCGTTGGCGTTTACTTTGAAACTGTCTATATAACCTTCGTCCGTTAAGACTTGGGCAATCGCGACTTTGACTTTTGATGCAGGCATTGCAACCGTGGCTTTTTCAACCATTTGTGCATTGCGGATGCGGGTCAACATGTCCGCGATAGGATCACTCATACTCATATTTGTTCTCCTGCGGCTTACCAGCTAGCCTTGGTCACGCCAGGGATGTTGCCTTCAAAGGCTAGTTCACGCACTTTTGCGCGAGCCAGACCAAATTGACGGAAGGTACCGCGGGGGCGTCCCGTGATGCCACAGCGATTGCGTTGACGCGTTGGGTTTGCGTTGCGGGGCAACTTCTGCAAACCTAAGCGAGCAGCATCGCGCTCTTCATCAGAAAGCTTGGCATTGTTTGCCACAGCTTTGAGTTCTGCGTATTTCACTGCAAACTTTTTCGCGAGCATCTCACGCTTAAGTTCACGCTGTATTAGTGCTTGTTTAGCCACGCGTTACCTCAGTTCTTGAACGGAAAGCGGAAACCAGTGAGAAGCGCTTTTGCTTCAGCATCTGTTTTTGCCGTTGTCGTAATACTGATATTGAGTCCACGCAAAGCGTCAACTTTGTCGTACTCAATTTCAGGGAAAATAATCTGCTCTTTCACGCCGATGTTGTAATTACCGCGGCCATCGAAAGAGCGACCTGATATGCCGCGGAAGTCACGTACACGTGGCAAAGACACGGATACAAAACGGTCTAAGAATTCATACATGCGACTGCCACGCAAAGTCACCATACAACCAATTGGTTGCAACTCGCGAATTTTGAAACCCGCGATTGGTTTGCGAGCTTTTGTCACCACAGGCTTTTGACCTGCAATTTTCGTGAGGTCTGACACCGCGTGGTCCATAACCTTTTTGTCGGCTACCGCCTCACCAACACCCATATTGAGTGTGATTTTGGTGATGCGCGGCACCTGCATGGGTGATTTGTAACCAAACTGCTCAATGAGTGCCGGCGAAATTTTTTCGCGGAATTGCTGTAAAAAACGCGACATGATTAGGCCACCTTGATTTCTTCGCCGCTGGACTTATATACGCGCACTTTCGTGCCGTTGTCCAACTGCTTAATAGCTACACGGTCAGCCTTACCAGTAGCGGCATTGAAGATCGCTACGTTCGACTGATGCAAAGACATTGTTTTTTCGATGATGCCGCCAGTCACACCCTTCATTGGGTTGGGCTTGACGTGCTTCTTGACCAAGTTAATGCCATCAACGACCAAACGTTCGTTGTCAGCCTTCACTGATACGGTACCGCGCTTACCTTTGTCGCGGCCTGCAATGACGATGACTTCGTCACCTTTGCGGATTTTGTTCATGTGATACGTCCTGTTAGAGAACTTCAGGCGCCAAAGACACAATCTTCATGAACTTCTCATTACGCAATTCGCGAGTGACAGGTCCGAAGATGCGAGTGCCGATTGGCTCAAGCTTGGCGTTTAGCAACACGGCGGCATTGCCGTCGAATTTAATCAAGGCGCCATCAGGACGGCGAATACCTTTGGCTGTGCGCACAACAACCGCACTGTAAACCTCGCCTTTTTTGACGCGGCCACGCGGAGCGGCCTCCTTGATGCTGACTTTGATGACGTCGCCAACACTGGCGTAACGCCGCCTAGATCCGCCTAGCACCTTGATGCACATGACAGACTTGGCGCCAGTGTTGTCTGCAACACTGAGTCTTGTTTGAGTTTGAATCATTAGTATGTAGTCCCAACTTGAATCAGCACCGCCACCACGGCAGCACTTGATCAGTCTTGGGCCCGTCGTTGGCACGCAATGCACGCAAGCAACCTTGGTTGACTTACATTTACCGCATACACACCGATTGGGCTGAAAAAAAATGTCCCCACTTGTTTTATCAAGCGAAGCCCACTAGTATAGCCTAGCTTTTATTGCCTGCGCAACTTCTTTTACAAATATTTGTAATCGCCCCCTTGGGGTGGCTAGACTGGCCGTCTGTGGGCAATCAGCGTGTTACCCCAGTTTTGGCGCCCACTCAGTTTATGCTGACAGTTGACCTTGTTCGGCCGTCGCCTTCACAAGCTCTATTGTTGCTTCCTGCTGTGGTGTGTACACACACACCTTCAATCCCTTATGCATATGCTCACCAACAACAACGCCCTAACCACCCAGCCCCATGTTGTTTTCATTGGTGGCGGCAATATGACACGCGCCATTGTTGGCGGCATGTTGACGGATGCCAATGCCCATTCCACTTCTTTTAAAGTCAGCGTGGTGCAGCGAAGCGACCCCAACAAACAAGCTTTGCTGAACGACTTCGCTGTTCTTGGCCTTGATGTAGTGACCACCGTAGACCAACTGTCGGTGCCAGCACACATAGCTGTTTGGGCTGTCAAGCCTCAGGTGCTAAAGCAAGTTGTATTGGCCAACCAACACGTGTTTGGTCCTGATGTTTTACACGTCAGCGTAGCCGCTGGCGTGCCAACACACGCTTTGAGTGCCTGGCTTGCCAACCCTCACGTTGTGCGTTGTATGCCCAATACACCTTCGACTGTGGGCATGGGGGCTGCTGGTCTGTTTGCTTGCGACGCGGTAACAACCGAGCAACGCCGCCAAGTTGAGCGCATATTAAAGGCCACTGGCCTGCTGGTGTGGGTGGATAGTGAGTCGCAGCTTGAGGCGGTCACAGCCGTATCCGGCTCAGGTCCCGCTTACTTTTTTTACTTTATTCAATCGATGGCCGATGCTGGGCAGGCTATGGGCTTGCCCGCACACACAGCGCTGGCCTTGGCCATTGCCACCGCACGTGGCGCTGCGGAGTTGGCAACACGCTCTGAAGAGACCCCCGCGCAACTGCAGCAACGGGTCACCTCAAAAGGTGGTGCCACTTTTGAAGCCATTGCCGTGTTTAACCAAGCACAACTCGCATCAACCATTGCCCACGCCATGGCCGCGTGCTCTGCGCGAGCCACGGCTATGGGGCATGAATTTGGCACAGTGTGAGCCGCTTTGCGAACGCTCAATGGTTTCAAGCCCAGGCACTGTCTACCAATATGCCAGCAAACACCACCGCGCCCAGCCAGTGGTTGTGTTTAAAAACCCAAAAACAATCTGCTCTGGTGCGGTTTTTGATACGCCACACAAAATAACAGGCCATGCACATGCCCACCAGCAAAGCCACGAGTTTGGGCGTGCTGCTCCATAAATTAAGTTGCCACGCCAACAGCACCACGTGCAGGGCGTAACAGGCTGCAACTGCCGCCACATCAAACCGCCCAAAGGCAATGGCCGACGTCTGTATGCCAATCAGCAAGTCGTCGTCTCTATCAACCATGGCATACACCGTGTCATAGGCCAATACCCATAACCAGTTGGCCAACAACAACCAACCCACAACAGGTGGCAGGTTGACAGCTTGCGCCAACACCCCAACGCCGATGCTGTCAGGCCCAGCGGCGTTGTGCACCACAAATGCCATGGGTACGCCCATGCTGAAAGCCAGGCCTAAAACCGCTTGCGGCATTGCAATGGCACGCTTGGCAAAGGGATAAGCAACCGCAACAGCCACGGCCGCAACGGACCACAGTACGGTGGCGGCTGTTGTTGTCAACACCAACCCAAAGGCAAGCAGTGCCAGCCCCGCACCCAACCACAGACCCTCTTTCTTGCTCACACGTCCAGTGGTAATTGGGCGATTGGCTGTGCGCTGCACATGTTTGTCAAAATCGGCATCTGCCACGTCATTGACACAACAGCCAGCACTGCGTGTCAGCACTGTGCCAGCTATAAAAACCAGCAGCAAATGCCAGCTCGGAAAGCCATCTGCGGCCACCCACAAGGCAATGAGCGTAGGCCAGAGCAGCAGCAACCAGCCCGCTGGACGATTCCATCGAATCAAGTCCAAATACAAATAGATTTTTTGCGTCATATGGGTCACAGGCGGGCCACGCCCGGCAACGCGCATGAGCTGATGGCACAACGCAAAGCGCTGATAGCCTCCAGCCGTGTAAAGCTTCGCCGCCATGCCAGCACCACTGTGCGACTGGGCGTGTCGTCTGAAAACGGCAAGTACCGCACGTAAGGTGCCTGCGCTTGAGGCCCAAGACCGATAGGTGATGAGTCTCTCTCCTGGCTAGCGAATATCAACGACTCTGGCACGCTTAAGCGCGGCACCAGCGTCACGCCCATACCAGCGGCCACCATGTGCTTGATGGTCTCTAAAGAAGATCCCTCAAAAGTACGCTGAATACCCTGGGCGTCGCTGGCAAACTTCGTAAACTCAGGACATACCTGCAACACGTGATCCCGAAAACAATGGCCATTGCCAAGCAACAACATGGTTTCAGCCTTCAACTGCTCAACGCTCACGCTGCTGAGCTGTGCCAACGGATGCTGGGTTGGCACCGCAGCCATAAAGGGCTCGTTGTACAAGGGCATCACCTCAAGGTTGGTGTCCGGAAATGGCTCTGCCAGCACGGCGCAGTCAATATCACCAACACGAAGTTGTTCTAGCAATTTCGCAGTGAAATTTTCTTGCAAAATGAGCGGCATTTGTGGCGTTTGCTCGATGACGCGGCTCACCAAGTCGGGCAGCAAATAAGGGCCAATTGTGTAAATAACGCCGAGACGCAGTGGCCCATTGAGTGGCTCTTTGCCGCGCTTGGCTATTGCTCTAATAGCTTGAGACTGCTCAATCACAACCTGCGCTTGGCGCACCACGTCCTCGCCCAATGGTGTGAGCGTTATATCTCCAGCATTGCGCTCAAACAACTGCACATCAAGCTCTGTTTCCAGCTTTTTTATGCCCAGCGACAGGGTAGGCTGCGAAACATTGCAGGCCTTGGCCGCACGGCCAAAATGGCGCTCTCTGGCCAATGCCACTGTGTATTTCAATTCAGTCAAAGTCACACGCACGCATCCTCGCTACTGTTGGCCTCTAAGCCGTTAAATAATCCACTTTCCCACCCATCCAACGTGTCATATGGCGCTGCGCTGCGGCCGGGTTATTGGCCAACAAGTCTGTAGCTTGCGCTGCCGCCCACACCAACACGTCATCGTCCACGCCTAACTCTGCAAAACGCAGCAAAGCTGCACCAGACTGACGCGCACCTAAAAATTCACCGGGACCTCGCAACTCTAAATCAATACGTGACAGCTCAAAACCGTCGTTGGTTTGCTGCATGGCGCGCAAGCGCGCCCGCGCGACCTGTCCCAGGGGCGGTTCGTACAACAGCACACACGCAGACGCAGCCGCGCCGCGCCCGACACGCCCCCGCAACTGGTGCAACTGGCTCAGGCCAAAGCGCTCCGCATGCTCAATCACCATCAGCGAAGCATTGGGTACATCCACACCCACCTCAATCACCGTGGTGCTGACCAGCACCCGGGTAACGCCATCAACAAAGCCTTGCATCACGGCCTGCTTTTGAACCGGAGGTAATTTGCCATGCATTAAACCCACCAAGGGTATGTGGGGCTTTTCAAGCTCGTTAAGTTCCGTACCAATAAGACCTGTATCCAAGGCCTCACATAACTCTTGGTGCGCCTGCGTGGCGTGTCGCAAATCAAGGGCTTCACTCTCTTCAATCAGCGGACATACCCAATACACTTGCCGCCCCTGCTCTACCTGCTCGCGGATACGCTCAACCAACTCCTCGCGCTTGGCGCTGGGTACAACCCGCGTCACTATGGGCGTGCGCCCAGGCGGGAGTTCATCAATGGTCGAGACATCAAGATCGGCGTAGTAGCTCATGGCCAATGTGCGCGGTATAGGTGTGGCGGTCATCATCAACAAATGGGGTGAGAGCTGCACCCCGGCCTTGGTTTGCGTGAGCTTGTGACGCAAGCTAAGGCGTTGTGCCACGCCAAAGCGGTGTTGCTCATCGATCACCACCAGCCCAAGCTGGCTAAAGACCACACTGTCTTGAATCAAGGCATGCGTGCCAACCACCAAGGCGGCTTGGCCACTGGCGACCGCCTCCAACATGGCCGCTCGCTCTTTCTTTTTTTGGCTGCCGGTTAGCCATGCGACGGTTTTCCCATGCCGCTCTAGCAAAGGCTTTAGCCATTGCAGCATTTTTACAAAGTGTTGCTGGGCCAAGATCTCAGTTGGTGCCATCAGCGCGCACTGCCAGCCGGCCTGCATTGCCACGCACGCAGCCAAAGCCGCAACCACGGTTTTGCCAGAACCCACATCGCCTTGCAACAGCCTGTGCATGGGCGAGTTACCAGACATATCTTGACCAATTTCTTGTGTCACGCGTGACTGGGCAGCAGTCAAGCTAAATGGCAAGGCCTGCAACAACTCTGCGCTCCACGGCACTTGTGCGGCGATTGAAAAATCAGGTGCTTGCATGCTGGCACGTTCAGCGCGCGCTTGCAATTGGCTAAGTTGCTGGGCAAGCAACTCTTCTGCTTTTAAACGCAGCCAGGCAGGATGCGCTTTGTCCTCCAAAGCCTGCAACGACACATCAGGTGGCGGGTGATGCAGCAACTCCAAACTCGCCCTAAGCGTCCATTGCGCAGGCAAGCCTAAGTGGTGCAGGGCCTGCAAACCCGAGCTGGGCAATGTTTCACTGAGGTCGGCGCGCTGCAAGCCGCTCGCAACCGCCTTGCGTACATAGGCCTGCGGCAAGCCCGCCGTGCTGTGATACACCGGTGTCAAAGAGACTGCCAGCGCGGCATCGGCTTGCTTGATGGTGGGGTGCACCATCTCATAACCAAAAAAACCACCTTTTAAATCACCGCGAACCCGCACACGCTGCCCTACCGCCAAGGCTTTTTGGTGCGACGGGTAAAAACTAAAAAACCGCAGCGTGCAAATCGCACGGGTACCGTTGGCCTCATGCGTTTCGTCGTCCTCTTGCAAGTGCACAACCAGTTGACGCCTAGGTTTAAAACCCACCTCACACCGTGTCACCACGCCCTCAATTTGCACTGACTCACCTACGGGTGCATCTTGCAGGCGGGTCACTGTGGTTTCATCTTCATAGCGCATGGGCACGTGCAACGCAAGGTCCATGGGCGTGCGTAGCCCTAGTTTGTCAAGCGCTTGCTGCGCCGCGCTTTTAGGTTTGACAGGCGAACTGGCTGCTGCAGCAGTTTTTGATGCGGGCTTGCTGGTGGCTGTCTTTTTTGGGGCGCTGTCCATGTGACAATTGTGCCTGTAAGAAAGCCCTTTATGAACGCGCCCAACATGCCCACACAATACCGTTTGAGCGACTTTGATTTTGAACTCCCGCCGGAGCTGATCGCCCAACATCCTGCCGCAGTGCGAAGCCAATCTAGGCTGTTAGACGGCACAGGCTTGACACCTATTGATCGCGTGTTCGCAGATGTACCGCAATGCCTGCACCCAGGCGATTTACTGGTATTCAACGACACGCAAGTTGTGAAGGCTAGGCTTTACGGAGAAAAAGCCAGCGGCGGCAAAGTGGAAATGTTGGTAGAGCGGGTGCTGGCCGATAACGAGCTTGCTGGCGACGAAGGGAGCTTTGCGCTGCATGCGCCAGCCGAGGCCAACAGCCATGTCGTTGTTCACCTCAAAGTCAACAAAAAACCAGCTATAGGCAGCAAGCTACTGATGGCCGGTTACAGCGCAGACACCCCCAGCCAAGGCTTTGAAGCCACGCTGCTTGGTCGCTGGCCAGACGAGACTGGTGGGTTGTTTAGATTTCGGCTCAACAGAGACGCTTACGACGTCATGTCCCACCACGGCCATGTGCCGTTGCCGCCCTATATCACCCACGCTGACGACGCCACGGATGAAACACGCTACCAGACCATATTTGCCCGTCACCCTGGCGCGGTCGCCGCACCGACTGCCGCCCTTCATTTTGATCAGACCGTGTTAGACGCTATGGATGCACGAGGGATTGCCAGAGCCAGTGTGACGCTGCACGTCGGTGCTGGCACATTTTCACCGGTTAAAACGCAAGATTTAAGCGAACACGTCATGCACGCCGAACGTTACAACGTACCGGCTGAAACCATACAAGCTGTTGCGGATTGCCGTGCACGCGGCGGGCGTGTCATCGCTGTGGGCACCACGTCCATTCGCACCTTGGAGAGCTGGGCATTGACTGGGCAAGTCAACGGCGACACGTCTATTTTCATCACGCCAGGCTTTGAGTTCAAAGTGGTCGACGCCTTAATTACCAACTTCCACTTGCCTAAATCCACCCTCATGATGCTGATCAGTGCGCTGGCTGGCCACGGACACGTCATGGACTTGTACCAACACGCCATCGCCCAGCGCTACCGATTTTTCAGCTATGGCGACGCCATGTTGTTGCAACGTCAAGCAAGCAGGGAGCCAAGCCAAGCGATGTAGGGCGCATGTAGCAATTAACTTAAGTACTGCTTTTAACAAAGAAACCACGCACACGCACCGATCTAACCAATAGATAAAATCCCTTTTATCGTTTTTTTATACATATATGTGGGCTTTAAATACATATTTTCTCACTTTATAAATTTTCATGCTTTTTCAGACAGCATCAGATTATTAATACTAAAATAGTATTGTTATGGAGGTGTGGTATGGATATGTTGGTCAGAGTCGGGTGTAGTCTTTTAATTGCCATCACCGTCAGCTTCGCAGCTGCATGGCTGTGGGCCAACAGCGAATTGCATACGCAGGCTGCACAAAAGAGGGTCGAACACAACAGCACGCCAACCACAACGCGAACCGTGCAAACGTCCGTTGCGCTCAACAACTAAACCTAGACGCTCAACACCAGCCCAAGGTCTGGGACAATGGGCGCTATGTTGCAATTTGAAACTCTCGCCACTGATCCAGCCCATGGTGAATACCTAGGCTCTTTTGCCCGACGCGGCAAACTCACGCTGAACCACGGTGTGGTGCAAACACCCATCTTTATGCCTGTAGGCACATATGGCACGGTTAAGGGGGTCATGCCAACCAGCCTGCACGACATGGGCGCTCAAATCATTTTGGGCAATACCTTCCACCTCTGGCTGCGCCCAGGTATGGACGTGATTAAAACGTTTGGTGGTTTGCACCAATTTGAGACATGGGACAAACCCATACTCACAGACTCGGGCGGTTTTCAAGTTTGGAGCCTGGGAGAGATGCGTAAAATCAGCGAAGATGGTGTGCGCTTTGCCTCACCTATCAACGGTGACAAGTTGCTGCTCACGCCTGAAATCAGCATGCAAATCCAAACCGTACTGAATGCTGACATCGTCATGCAATTCGACGAATGCACACCGTACCTGAGTGTGGAGAAAAAAACCAAGGGCAACATCATCACGCAAGATGAAGCCCGTGTTTCTATGCAACTCAGCATGCGCTGGGCCAAACGCTGCCAAAACGAATTTGTAGACTTGCACAACCCAAATGCGCTGTTTGGCATCGTGCAAGGTGGCATGTTTGAACATTTGCGAGACGAGTCGCTGGCAGGCTTGGAAGAGTTGGACTTTCCAGGCTTGGCCGTCGGCGGATTGAGTGTAGGCGAGCCTAAAGAAGACATGATGCGCGTGCTCGAACACATCGGGCCCAAAATGCCACAGCACAAGCCGCATTATTTGATGGGTGTGGGCACACCAGAAGACTTGATCGCTGGCGTGCGCAATGGCATTGATATGTTTGATTGCGTCATGCCCACGCGCAACGCTCGCAACGGCCACTTGTTCACTCGGTTTGGCGACGTAAAAATACGCAACGCGCGCCACAAAACAGATACCAGCCCCATAGATGAGACGTGCACCTGCTACTGCTGCCGAGGTGTCACGCACAGCAATGGCTCAATCAGCGGTGGCTTCTCCAGAGCCTATATGCACCACCTAGACCGCTGCGGCGAAATGCTAGGCCCTATGCTGGCCAGCATACACAACCTGCATTACTTCTTAAACTTGATGCAAGAAGTACGCGACTCGCTGGAGCTAGGACGCTTCGGTGCGTATGTGTCGCAATTTCACACTGACCGTGCACGCGGCGTATAGGCGCTGCCCAATACGCCGAGCTTAGCTGAACACCATCAAAACGCCGCTGTAACTCAATATGTGCTGGTGGGCAATTTCTCCACCAGCAAAAAAGCCCACCACTGGCACATCACCCAAGGCGTGTTGCACAATTTGCATCTCGGCATTGGCCGCACCAAAGTGATCCCCGCCACGGCCCAAACACGAGATATATACGGCACCGCGAATGGTTAAAACCGATGCACTGTTGTCTGGCTGAACCGTGTCCATGTCCGCGTTGATGGGGGACTGCACCATTTGGAAGCTTTCAACTTCTTCACGAACCTCAGCACACACGCGCACCAAGTCTGCTCTGGCAGCTTTGACATGGCGCTCGCAAAACTGCAACTCGTCGCCCACATACACCCGGTCGGCCACCACCACGCCTTTGCGTGCAACGTCTAGGCCTACGATGTGACGCACGCGGGTTTGTGCACCAAACAAGCCCACACGCTTAGCCAACAGGCTTTGGGCGCGCTCTGCCTGCACCCCATCACTGTCGCCCACCCACTGCGCGGACTCCAAGCCAACCAGCGTCTGACGCAGACGCGCCACCAACTGGTCTCTGTCTGTGCCGTCTATGCCTAGAGCGCGCAGCAATACTGTCAGGGCAGGCTCATCGCCCAGTGATAAAACCACATGGCCATCGACGGCCGTCACAGTGCTGGCTTTGTAAATAGGGCGACAACCTTGTGTCACCCGGCTTCTGACCTGTACATCTGGACCAAACACAACGCCGCTTAAGCCCCCTGACAACATCCCACCGCGAGAGGCTCCACCCGCAGCGCCGACCGCTACAGCATCCTCAAACGCAAATTGCACTGCACCAAAACGGCTAGAAGCCAGCCCACCAAACACCACATTGTGGCTTGTGCGTTGCGCCAACTCCTCAATCAAGTCGGGTAACTCTGGGGCTGCGCTATCCGCGTGCATCAACGCGCTGCTAGCAGACCATCCCCAGCTGCTGGTGCCAGATGCCGCCAACGGTGACAAACCACTGAACACCTCAACTTGGTCTGGCGGTACATCACACAACATGACAGACAAGGCAGGCTCGTCCATGTACTCCACCCCCGTGGCCACCACACCAATACCCACAGTCCCTACCCAGCGAAGCACATCTGGCAAATCGCGGCGCAGCATGTCCAGCAAGGCTTGGCCGTGCTCGGCGTAATGGTCTGTGATGTACACCAAGCCCAAAGCGGTGTGTCTGCCGTGAACCTGACGGTGCTGCGCCTGCGTCAGTTGCGCGCGCAGTTGTACCACCACCAGGGCCACAGCCATGGCCCACTGTGGGTGGGTGGCGTGGGCGTGGGCAAATGTACTGCTGGTTAGGGCTGAATTAGGCACGGCGTTTGGTTGCTTGTGTTGTAGGGCGTGCTGCTTTTTTGCCAGAGGCCGACTTTGCACCAGCTTTGGAAGCTGTTGTTGGTGCTTGTTTGGCTGGGGAAGCTGTCTTGGCTGCCTTGGTAACCGAACTGGATGTGGTTGCCCTTTCTGCAGTGGCATTCGCCTGGGCTGTTGCTGCGGCAATGTCTTTAAGCGCATTGGCTGCAATGTCTTGGAACTGTTGACTCACAGCATGCCACCACTGCGTCGGCTCAACTGTGCCTGTACCTTGATGCGCTTGGGACGGCTGTGGCGGCTTGTCAACCTCCGGCGCTTGTGCGGGTGCGGCCTTGCCCGCAGGTGAGGTCCCACCGGTTTGCCAAGCTGCCCAGAAATCCGCCGGATTAACCTGCATGGCCTTGCTCATATCTTCCATACCCACGTCCATATTTTTCAATGTGGACAGCGTCATTTTTTGCACCTCTAGGGCCTGAATAGTGGCCGCTAGCGCGCGTGCGTTTTGGTCTAGCCAAAACTGTACGGACCTCAACTCTGAAATACGCTTGTCTAGTTCCTCCACGTCGAATGTCGGAGCAACCCACGCAGCCATGCCTGGCATAGCTGCGCCACTGGGGTTGGCACTTGCGCCGGCCTGCTGGCTGAGGTTTTTGATGAAATCAAAGCCTGGTACAAAGGCTGTGAAACCTGCTGCGTCTTTCATGGCGGTCTCCTAATTGAGGTGGATAAAGGGGGTTATGGCTTGAAGTTAGGCGCGCGCCTCTCACGCAATGATGCTACGCCTTCTTGCACGTCGGGGCCACCAAAACCCATGAACTCCAACGCGAGGCTGGTATCGAAGGTAGGCCCCGCTTGACGCAGCCAGTTGTTGAGCGCGTACTTGGTAAAGCGTATGGCTGTTGTACTGCCCAGCGCCAAGCGGTTCGCCACCTCGTAAGCCTTGTCGAGTAGCTCTTCCGCTGGCACAGTCAATGACACCAAGCCAATGCGCTCTGCTTCTTGACCGCTGATTGGTTCGCACAGCAATAGGTAATATTTTGCCTTGGCCATGCTGCACAGCAATGGCCACACAATGGCCGCGTGGTCACCAGCAGCCACGCCTAAACGCGTGTGGCCGTCCACAATTTTGGCATCGGTTGCAGCAATCGAGATGTCGGCCAACAAACCCGCGACCAAGCCTGCGCCAACAGCTGGCCCATGCATGGCACTCACAATGGGTTTGTCACAGTTGATGATGTTGTACACCAGGTCTCTAGCCTCTGCCCACACGCGTGTACGTACTTCAAAACTATTGGCCATGTCTTGAACCAAGTCCAAGTCCCCACCCCCAGAAAACCCCATACCGCTGCCCCGAAGCACCACAGCTCGAACAGCGTTGTCTTTACTGACATCACGCCAAATTTCACTTAATTCCCAATGGCCCTCATGACCAGCTGTGGGTAGTTTGCCGTTGCCACCTGGCCCATCGCAACGCATTTCTATGTCCAACACACCGTTGTCGCGGTGAAGCATAGTGAGGGTTTTATAGCGGCTGTAATCCATTGAGCTTTTCTCATAAACATCGAAGTATCAACATTTATACACCGAGACGGTGCGTGCACGCTCGCAGGCCACAGCCAGTCCAAGCCCAAGGTATGTCTTCAAGGGTATGCTGTGTGATTTATCCTAGGGCTAACACCTTAGGGCTGACATTTGCAGGCTTTGTGAGCCGCACCGCTTTTATGGGCAGTCATTGAGCCCACACTGCCACTTGCATTCGTCGGCAATCGCTCTTTGGTTGGTGGTGATATCATCCGCACGCGACGGCAAGCCAACAGTCACAAGACCTTCACGGCGTTGGCAGCGCACGGTTTATTGCACATCTGAAAGCTCTTCTCATGACCTCTGCCCACCACACTAGCGCGCTGTTTCACTTGGCCTTCAATGTCAGGGACTTGGATGTTGCGCGCCAGTTTTACAGCAACACCCTAGGCTGCACTGAAGGGCGAAGTACCGACACGTGGGTGGATTTTTCGCTGTTCAACCACCAGTTGTCTATGCATATTGGCGAGCCATTCGCCACCCACAACACTGGCAAAGTTGGCGAGCACTGGGTGCCCATGCCTCACTTTGGCTTGGTACTGCCGCTGAGCAATTGGCATGCCATGCGCGAGCGTCTTGAAACGGCCAACATCGACTTTGTTATCAAGCCTCACTGCCGCTTTGCAGGTGAGGCTGGTGAGCAATGGACTATGTTTTTACTGGATCCCTTTGGCAATCCAATTGAGTTCAAAGGCTTTGCCGACATGGCGCACGTGTTTGCCGGTTAAGTCCGTCCAAGTCGCATCAAGACTTGTCTGGCAACGCGCTCGTCTTTAGCGCCTCTGGGTGTAAGGCTACGACTTTCTGTTCGATCGCGCCAAACATACTGGCGCCGTCCCGTCCCATCATCTCGATACGGATACTGTCGCCAAAACGCATGAAATTGGTGGTTGGTGTGCCGCTCTCAATAATTTCTATGCAGCGTTTCTCAGCAATACAGCTGTAGCCTTTGGCCCAGTCTGTGTTGCTAACTGTACCGCTGCCGATCACGCTGCCAGCACGCACACGGCGAGTTTTACACAGATGGGCAATGAGTTGACCAAAGTGAAAAGTCATCTCATTTCCTGCCTCGCACATGCCAACACGCCGACCATTCCATGTGCTTTGGAGTGTGCCGTTGAGACGCCCACCTGCCCACATATCACCCAATTCGTCCACCGTAACAGCCACAGGGCTGAAGGCTGTGGCTGGTTTACTTTGTACAAAGCCGAAACCTTTGCCTAATTCGTTGGGGATCAAATTGCGCAGACTCACATCATTGGCCAGCATGATCAAGCGCACACCGTCCAGCGCTTGCTCGGGTGTGGCCTGCATGGCCACGTCTGCAGTGACAACACAAATTTCGGATTCAAAGTCTATGCCGTAGGCCTCATCGGCCACCACCACATTGTCACAAGGGCCTATAAAGTCGTCGCTACCACCCTGGTACATCAAGGGGTCGGTATAAAAGCTAGCGGGCACCTCTGAGTTTCTTGCTTTGCGGACCAGCTCCACATGGTTGATATAGGCTGAGCCGTCTGCCCACTGGTAGGCCCTCGGCAGCGGCGCCATGCACATGGCCGGGTTAAACGCAAACATGTGGCGTGCCCGGCCTTGGTTGACACTGACAAACAAGTCTTCCAACTGCGGTGCAATAAAAGCCCAGTCGTCCAACACCTGCTGCAGCGTGTTGGCAATGCCAGTCGCATAATGTGCTGTTGACAAGTCCCGCGATACAACGACCAATTGGCCATCGCGTGAGCCGTCTTTATAGGTGGCTAATTTCATCACAACTCACTTTTTAACTGCTTGCGTTGCTGGCGAACAGCAACCAATGTTTACGATAAGTAAAACTCATTTACCCATATAGAATTTTATATTCTAAAGCTTGCCGTCTTTGCCGCCCATACATTAACGCTCAAACATACCACTACCGCGCCATGGCCACTTCCAAACAACGACCAATGTCACCGTCAGCCGCTGCAGACCCTCGTGCAGGCATACAGTCCGTAGAAGTCGGGTTTGCGCTGCTTAAAGCCCTATCCAGCAGCCACCAAGCCATGATGCTGCGCGACCTAGCCAGCAGCGCCAGCATGAGCCCAGCAAAGGCACACCGCTACTTGGTGAGTTTTCAACGCTTAGGCCTGGTGGTGCAAGACGCCACCACCAACCGCTACGACTTAGGCCCTAGCGCCCTGCGCATGGGTTTGGCCAGCTTAAGCCGCTTGGATGCGGTGCGATTGGGTCGCGCCGCCATGCCCGCTCTGGGAGATGCCATAGGCCACACCATGGCATTGGCAGTTTGGGGCAACCAAGGCCCAACCATGGTGCATTGGCAAGAGGCCACTAAAACCGTGTCAGTCCAATTGCGTTTGGGCGATGTGATGCCACTGCTCAGCTCTGCAACTGGGCGGTGCTTTTTAAGTTTTATGGGCCATGAAAAATCTGATGGTAGCAGCGATCAACGCTTGATGAACGACATGCTGCAACGCGAGTTGATGCTTGAAAAAAAACACCCTCGCAGCGGTGTTGCGCACACAGCGGCATTGGTAAAAGCCATGCGCACTGAAACGCAGCAACAAGGCTTGGCGCGTGTAGTCGACTCGCTGATACCAGGCGTGGCTGGGTTCTGCGCGCCCGTATTTGATGCCCAAGGCCACTTGGTCATGGGCATAGTCACGCTGGGTGGTGCAGGTGGTTTTGACAGCCGCTGGCATGGTGGTGTGGCCACCACCATGCGCCAAGCCGCTGCAGCCTTAAGCCAAGACCTGGGTTGGCAAACCGCATGAAGCAATCACAGCACCCCCCCCCGATCACCCGTAGCCTCTCTGCGCGGGTGACCAGGCGCGGCTGCTTGCAACTTGCAAGCTCTGGCGCGATGGGCTCACTTGTGGGTGCCGTGCCCCTTATGGCGCTGGCATCAATCAACGGGGCCAACCCGTTGCTGCTTCCAAGCACAGAACTGATCTACGACTTAGAGGGTATGCAAGACGGCTTGCGCTACAACGCCAGTGCCACGTTGCGCTGGCAACGCAACAGCACGTCTTATCAGGCCGAGTTGTCGGCGCGTATTCTTGTTGTGTTTAAGCGGCGACAAACCAGCCAGGGACGCATTGCAGGCAACGCCCTGCAACCCACTGTGTTCAGCGACGAAGGCAAACGCATACGCCAAGCCACTTTTGACCCTGTCGGCAAACGCATCAGCTACACCGAGAGCGGTGACGCGCCTTGGTCTGAGCCTACCCAAGACCGCCTAAGTGTTTACTTCATGCTGCCACAACGCATAGCGCAAGCGCGGTTTAACAAGCAAACCGCTATCACGTTGCCAGTGTCAAGTGCCAACAGCCTGTCAACGTGGCGGCTTCGCATGGGTGGGCGCGAAATAATTGACACACCTATGGGGCAATGGTCAACTCAAACGCTCACCCGCGACAAACAAGAGGTCGACGACACCGCGGCCAAACTGTGGTTTGGAGGTGTCGACGATTTGCTACCGCTTCGCATACGGCTAGAAGACAGCGACAGCACATGGTTAGAGCAGCGTCTGCGCAGCCTCAGGCCGCTTGACGACCTGGCTTGAAACAGCATGCAATACCCCCATATATTTGTGCATGAAGCCACACCGCGCAGGTGCGGCTAGCGCTTTTAAGACTATATTGAGTCATTGAGAACCACTGGAGATTCAACATGAACATGCTGTACGACTCGGAAACGTTCTCTGTTTTACACATATTGGCCAACAAACCAATTGAAGCTGAAGGCGCCGCCGGCCTGTCAGACGACAGCGAGGTTGAGCCGCAAATGCCCCGTCATGGCTTTGAAATCGTAGACAAACGCAATGGCAAAGAACTATACCTTGATGGTTCCTGGGCTGAGTTTTTTCAGCTCAAAATCAACGACTGGCAGCGCACCACCCCCACTCAAGAAGAAGTGGAGACACTACTTGACGGCTATGCAACATTGGCTCAAAACCCCCTGGTTGTTCACTAAGTTTGCCGCCTGCGTGTTGGCTGCGGTGTCACTTGTTGGCTGCGCCGGCACATCGGGTGCGCATCCGAAGCAACTCACGCAACAACAAGTTCAGACCTTAGACGGCCTAGAGGCAAGTGTATTGATGCTGGGCGAACAACACGACGCGCCAGATCACCAACGCTTGCATGCCTTGGTCATTGCGCACTTGTTGACGCAGCAACGTTTGGCGGCAGTGGTCATTGAAATGGCCACCAGCGACGGTCAAACCACGCTGCTAGACAGCGGCGCCACTGAACAATCGGTACAACTGGCGCTGGGCTGGGACAACAACGCATGGCCTTGGGCCGCTTACGCCCCAGCAATCATGCAAGCAGTCGCGGCAAACGTCCCCGTAATTGGCGGCAACTTGAACCGTGTAGAGCTTGGCTCATACATGCAAGACACCAGCATGCAACGAGCCGTAACGCCGACGGTGTGGGCGCACCACCTACAAGCAGTCGATGATGGCCATTGCAACATGCTGCCTGCGACCCAACTCGCCCCGATGGCCCGCGTTCAAGTGGCGCGTGACCAGCGCATGGCACAGACGGTAGAGCGCGCAACAGTGGCTGGCAAAGTGGTGGTGCTGCTGACAGGCAGCGCGCACGCCGACAATACCGTGGGTGTGGCGCAGCATTTAACAGCTTCCAATGTGTCTATAAGGTTTGCAGCCGGCATGCCCAACATCACAGACATCGACTACAACTGGACTTGGCCGACACCGGCACTTGAGCCAACAGACTACTGCGCGCGTTTTAAAATCCAGATGCAGCGCCGAGCTGCAAACTAAACGCCTTGCAAAACATCTGGCCACACAAACGACGCAACAAGCCCCGGCTACACCCAACGCCGCACACGCTGACAGTAAGCGTGGTAATCGTCGCCAAACACCGCTGACAAGGCCTGCTCTTCGGCACGAATTTGCATGATGGTGATGTAGCCCACAAACACAGGCAACACCAACAAGGCCGACCCGCTAGCAAGCCAGGCTGCCCAGCCCATCAACACCATCGCATCGGCCACATAAATAGGGTTGCGACTGACGCTAAAAAGACCTGTTTGTACCAGCGCCGTGGCCTGCTCTGGCACCATGGGGTTGGGCGTGGTGCGCATCGCCAGCATGGCACTTAACGCCAGCACCATCAACGACAAGGCCACACACCACACCATCACACCTACACGTTGGGACCAGCCCCAGTTTTGTGGCCCTATTAGGAGGTCTGACCACGCAGGTGCGCCCGCTAGGCCCCACATCGCCCACGCACATAAAAATGTCACGGCCGGTGGGGGCAACCAGGTTGTGCGCATGAATTAAGAGCCCGCTTTCAACTGTGTTTGCGGATGGCTGCACCCAACGTACTCACCATCTGGTCAATGTGCGAAGTCTCCACAATGAAAGGTGGCGCCAACACAAGATTCTCGCCAGCGGGACGCACCATGACACCATTGTGGTAGCACTCTAAGAAAATGTCATACGCGCGTTTGCCAGGTGAGCCTGTAATACCTTTCAGCTCGACAGCAGCTGCCAAGCCAAGGCTACGAACGCCGATCACGTTGGGCAAATCACGCATTTCAGCGTGCATGGCATCGCCCAGTACCGTACCCATCTCACCGGCGCGAGCAAACAGGTTTTCTTGCTTGTAAATATCCAATGTCGCCAAGGCTGCCGCACACGCCACTGGGTGGCCTGAGTAGGTGTAGCCGTGTAAAAATTCAACCACGTGTTCAGGCCCACTCATCATGGCCTCGTACATGTGCTCGCGACAAATGACACCACCCATAGGAAATACACCGTTGGTGACGCACTTGGCAAAGTTCAGCATATCTGGAACAACATCAAAGTAATCTGCAGCAAAGGGCGTGCCCAAGCGACCAAAGCCAGTGATCACCTCGTCAAATATCAACAAAATGCCATGCTTGTCGCAAATCTCGCGCAACCGCTTGAGATAGCCCCGCGGTGGAATGTACCAGCCTGCGCTGCCAGCGATAGGCTCCACAATGATCGCCGCCACATTGCTGGGGTCGTGCAAGGGCAAAATACGGTTTTCAAGATCTGCCAGCGCGTCCACCTCCCACACTGGCTCTACGTTGTGTACAAAGGCATGGTTCACAGGGTCGTGGATAAACGCCATGTGGTCTACACGCGGCAACAAAGCGCTGCTAAATGCCTTGCGGTTGCCGGGTATGCCTCCAACGCTGATCCCGCCAAAGCCCACACCGTGGTAGCCCCGTTCACGCCCAATGAGCACGCTGCGATGGCCTTCTCCGCGTGCGCGGTGGTAGGCCAACGCCATCTTCAGCGACGTGTCAGCCGCTTCAGAGCCTGAGTTGCAAAAGAATACCTTGTTGAGGTCCCCAGGGGCTAGGTCGGCAATGGCCTTGGCCGCCAGAAAAGCCTTGTCGTTAGACGCTTGAAATGCAGTGGCGTAATCAAGCGTGTCTAGCTGCGTCTTAATCGCGTTGGCAATCTGCTCGCGGCCATGGCCTGCGGCCACGCACCACAAGCTAGAGACACCATCTATCACTTGCTTGCCATCGTAGGTCGTAAAGAACATGCCTTTGGCTGCCACCAGTACCCGAGGGTCCTTTTTAAAATGGCGGTTGGGCGGGAATGGCAACCCTTGGTTGTCCATGTTGAAGTCTGTAGCACCCATGAGGGGCCTCCTAGCGGTGAATGAATGGGTTAATTATTTAACGGAAATCACACTGCG
>AYMW01000003.1:610081-610172 GCA_000496475.1 Betaproteobacteria bacterium MOLA814
TGTTGTCCATGTTTAAGTCTGTAGCACCCATGAGGGTCCTCCTAGCGGTGAATGAATGGGTTAATTATTTAACGGAAATCACACTGCGAAT
>AYMW01000003.1:610182-657838 GCA_000496475.1 Betaproteobacteria bacterium MOLA814
GGTTGTCCATGTTGAAGTCTGTAGCACCCATGAGGGTCCTCCTAGCGGTGAATGAATGGGTTAATTATTTAACGGAAATCACACTGCGAATTTTGGCATTTAATTCAAACAAAAACCACCCGTGATTCGCCTCAAAGAAGCCGCGCTGCGCGCCTTGCTGCACAATGCATGCTTGCGCAAAAAGAATGGCTTATGAACTCAACTTATATATTGACACTGTCTTGCCCCGACCGCCTAGGCCTGGTGCATGCAGTTTCGGGCTTTTTACTGTCGCAGCGCGGTAACATTGAAGAGGCCAACCAATTTAATGACCGCGACACGGGTTTGTTTTTCATGCGCGTGCAATTTGCCTTAAACACACCCAGCGAATCCCTGCTGCACGACTGGAGCGAGTTCGCTGCCAGCTTAGACATGCAATGGCGCTTGCACAACACCATTCAACGCATGCCAACCGTACTGATGGTGAGCCAGCAAGGCCATTGCTTAAATGACTTGCTGTTTAGGTGGCACAGCGGTGCATTGCCCATAGACATTCGCGCCATCATCAGCAACCACAGAGACTTTTACCAGCTTGCGGCCAGCTACAACGTACCGTTTCACCACATCCCAGTTACCGCGGCCACCAAAACGCAAGCAGAAACCAAGGCCTTGGACGTCATCAGCGCTGAAGGCGCAGAGTTGGTGGTGCTGGCACGCTACATGCAAATCTTAAGTGACGACATGTGCAACGCTCTCAGCGGAAAAGCCATCAATATTCATCACAGCTTCTTGCCCAGCTTTAAAGGTGCCAAGCCTTACCACAAGGCCTACGACCGTGGCGTCAAACTCATAGGCGCGACGGCGCACTATGTGACAGCCGATTTGGACGAAGGCCCCATTATTGAGCAAGATGTCGCCCGCGTTGACCACACGCAAACGGTTGAAGACCTCACCGCTATTGGACGTGACACCGAAAGTCAAGTGTTGGCCCGCGCGGTTAAATGGCACAGCGAACACCGCGTCTTATTGAATGGCCACCGAACTGTTATTTTCAAATAATTACTTTTACAACCATGACCGCCCGCATTCCGCCCATCCAATGTCTGTTAACTTTTGAGGCATTGGCGCGACTGCGCAGTGTGACCCAAGCTGCAGATGAGCTGTTTGTGACCCCAAGCGCGGTCAGCCACCGCGTTAAGCAGCTAGAGCAAATTATTGGCGTGAAGCTCTTTGGGCGCGCCGATTTTTCGCTCACCACTGAGGGGATTGAGTATCTGGCACACGTGCGTGAGGGATTGAGCATTTTGGGGCGTTTCCCGAGCCAGCACACGCAAAGCGGGCGGCGTAAATTGCGCTTGGCCATCACGCCAACATTTGCACGCTCTATATTGATGCCTCGTATTCGCCAGTTCTTAGACGCTTACCCGGAAATTGATCTCACGTTGCAAGTATCTATTCCTCTGCTAGATGTGGTGGCCGAAGACGCCGACCTCACCATTCGGTTTGGCACTGGGCGCTACGCAGACGTTGAGCACGAGTGCATTTTGAAAGACGACGTTGCGGTGCTGGCAACACCCGCCTACGTTCGCGAAAACGGCCCCTTTGACGTACCCCAAGACCTAGAGCACGCTAGACTACTGCGCTCGCCCCTAGAGCCGTGGCGTACGTGGCTGGCCGCTGTCGATCTCGACTGGCCAGAACCCACAGAGGGCTCCTCTTTCAACGATATTGGCCTCATGTGTGATGCTGCCGCTCAAGGCTTGGGCGTGGCCTTGGTGCGCAACAAGCTTGGTGCACCTTGGTTGGACAACGGCACTTTGGTGAAGTTGTTTGAGCGAGAAGTGCCCAGCCCGCACGCGCACTACTTGTGCTGGCGAACTGGCGCAATGGACAGATGGGAATGCGCTACCTTTGCACAATGGCTTAAAAGCGCCATCAGCTAGTTGTCAAATAGACAGTTCTTTAGGTGTGACAAAGTGCGTAGTTTCGTTCGTATACAAATTCTAAAAGCCGCTCACAACGGCTTAGTTGCGCTCTTGTCACCATGTCTGGCTCGAACGCAAGACATGGCGAAGCGCAGCGAATTCGAGCGCATTTTGCGCGCCAGCCAAAGTACGCTACAGGCGGTATCACTCAAGACAACCAAGCTATGGCAGTCGATACAGCCCGCTTGCTGGACAGCGGGGCCAATGGCTACATTGCCAAGCTGTTCTCCATGAAAGAACCCAACGCCGCGCTAGAGCGCGGCTGCGTCAGGTTATGAAAACATGAAATTTACGCAGCTGAAACTGCAAAGATCTTCACACCAACCACCACGCTTTCTCCTAAACTAAGCCTATGAATGCTGTAACGCCACCCCAACAGATATCCTCTATGGTCAGAGCGGAGCGTCAAGCGCAAGTTGTCAGCGCTTTGCGCCTGCACCTGCCAGACCACGCCCTGCTGTGGCAACGCGAAGACACCGTGCCCTACGAGTGCGATGGGCTAACCGCCTACCGCGAGCGCCCCATGGTGGTGGCGCTACCTGAAAATGAAGCACAGGTGAGCGCTGTGCTCAGCGCGTGCTACGCGCTAGACGTACCCGTTGTAGCAAGAGGCGCAGGCACCGGGCTGTCTGGCGGCGCGCTGCCACACAAAATGGGCGTCACCCTCAGCTTGGCCAAGTTCAATCGTATTCAACGCATAGACCCCGTCAGCCGCACAGCCGTGGTCCAGTCTGGGGTGCGCAACTTGGCCATCAGCGACGCAGCAGCGCCACATGGCCTCTACTACGCGCCCGACCCGTCCAGCCAAATTGCATGCACCATCGGAGGCAATGTGGCCGAAAACTCTGGTGGCGTGCACTGTTTGAAATATGGGTTGACCGTACACAACGTGCTGAAAGTACGTGGCTTCACCATGACCGGTGAGCCCATCACCTTTGGCTCAGACGCGCTGGACGCGCCAGGCTACGACCTGATGAGCGTGTTGGTGGGCAGCGAAGGCATGCTGGCTGTTATTACTGAAGTGACCGTCAAGTTGGTGCCCAAGCCTCAGCTGGCACGCTGCATCATGGCCAGCTTTGACGACATTCGCAAAGCTGGTGATGCGGTTGCGCAAGTGATTGCAGCTGGCATTATTCCAGCTGGTCTGGAAATGATGGACAAGCCTATGACAGCCGCTGTCGAAGACTTTGTCCACGCTGGCTATGACCTCGATGCCGAGGCCATTTTGCTGTGCGAGTCTGATGGCACGCCAGAAGAGGTGGCCGAAGAGATTGGTCGCATGACTGCGGTATTAGAAGCGGCTGGCGCCTCAGCTATTACCGTGAGCAAAGACGAGGCTGAACGCCTGCGCTTTTGGAGCGGCCGTAAAAATGCCTTCCCAGCTTCTGGACGCATCAGCCCAGACTATATGTGCATGGACTCCACCATCCCGCGCAAGCGCTTGGCCGACATATTGTTTGCCATTGCAGAGATGGAGAAAAAATACCAGCTGCGCTGTGCCAACGTGTTCCATGCCGGTGATGGCAATTTGCACCCGCTCATTTTGTTTGACGCAAACGATCCCGACCAGTTGCACCGATGCGAGTTGTTCGGGGCTGACATTTTAGAAACCAGCGTGGCCATGGGCGGCACAGTCACTGGTGAGCATGGCGTTGGCATTGAAAAGCTCAACTCCATGTGCGTTCAATTCACAGCCGCTGAAAATGCCCACATGCTGTCTGTGAAGTCTGCTTTTGATACCAAGGGCCTGCTGAACCCAGGTAAGGTCATTCCAACGCTGCAACGCTGTGCCGAATACGGCAAGATGCTGGTGCGTGGCGGCGCTATTGCACACCCTGAGTTGGAACGCTTTTAACCCAAACAAGGTCAATTGCATCACCCGTGTCTCTTACACTGGCTCTTTGCATAGTTTGGGAGCATAGTGATGGCTGCACTACAAGGTTTGGCTTGGTTATTGGGTCTGCAGGCGGTGGGAGAGCTGCTCGCTCGCGGCCTCAGTCTGCCGTTTCCTGGTCCTGTGATTGGCTTGCTGCTGCTGCTCTTGGCGCTTAGGTTTACACCTGTACAGTCCAGCGTACGCGGCACCGCAGAGTTTTTGCTCTCGCACTTGTCGCTGCTGTTTGTGCCTGTTGGCGTAGGGGTGATGACACACTTGACCCTGCTGGCTGACAACGGTCTACAACTGGCCATTGTGATTGTGGCCTCCACCCTCATTGGCTTGTTTGCCACCGCTTGGACACTACACCGCCTCATGCGCGGCCCGCTCGCGCAAGAAGACAGTGCGGTCAAGCTATGAATGAGTTTGTGGAACTGTGGGTTTTCCTAGCCTCAACACCTTTATTTGGTCTGACCGCCACATTGGTCACTTACGTCGCGGCGCAAACTTTTTACGCGCGCATGCGACATGCCCCTTGGGCCAACCCCACGCTGTGGTCGGTTCTGCTGATTGCTGGCGGCTTGCTGCTCACTGGCGTGGCCTACCCCACTTATTTTTCAGGCGCACAGTTTATTCACTTTTTGCTGGGCCCAGCCGTCGTTGCCATGGCATGGCCATTGTGGCTGCGCCGCACTGAACTCAAAGCCTATTGGCCGCGTTTTGTGGCTGCAGCGTTGGTCGGTGGGGCTGCATCCGTCATCAGCGCTGTTACTTTGGCATGGGCTTTTGATTTGCCGTCTGACGTGTTGTTGTCCTTGGTGCCCAAGTCAATAACCGCACCAGTGGCCATGGGTGTGGCTGAAAAAATTGGTGGGATCCCCGCACTTGCGGCCGTGTTTGCCGTACTGACTGGCATGGTGGGCTCGCTCAGTGGCCGCTACTTATTCGACGCCATGGGATTGGGCTTTGACCGCGCAGGCTGGATGGCCAGGGGCTTTGCACTGGGTACCGCATCGCACGGCATAGGCGCTGCACGAGCCACTCAAGTCAACGCCGATGCAGGTGCTTATGCCGGCTTGGCGCTGGGCTTGCAAGTGGTGCTGGGCTCGCTGCTGCTGCCGCTGATTTGGCGTCTCGTGGCTTGAGGGAGCGCGCAAGGGCCCGCGCAAGCAGTGGCCCTTTTCAACAAAGCATGCAGTGCCATTACCGCAGCTTGCGTATCTCGCCGCTGGCCAGCTTGGCTTGGTACTTTTGCACTTCGCGTTTGACCACGGGCATCAAAAAATACAAACCAATCACATTGGGCAAGGCCATGATGAAAATCATGGAGTCAGAGAAGTCAATCACTGGGCCTAAGTTCATGCTGGCACCGGCCACCACACAAGCCAGGAAAAAGACCTTAAAGACAATACCGCTGCCGGTGCCAAACAGGTAAGTCCACGCCTTAAAGCCGTAGTAGAACCAAGACAACATGGTGGAGAAAGCAAACAACACCACAGCCAACGCCAGCAACAATGGAAACCATGAAATAGCGCTGCCAAAGGCCAAAGAAGTCAGTGCTACCCCAGTCTCACCGCTGCTGGTTGAGCCAGTAATGATGATGACCAAAGCGGTCATGGTGCAAATGACAACCGTGTCAATAAAAGGCTCTAACAATGCCACATAACCTTCTGTCACTGGCTCAGTTGTTTTCACAGTTGAGTGGGCAATAGCGGCAGAGCCTATACCCGCTTCGTTTGAAAATGCAGCCCGCTTAAAGCCTTGAATCAAAGCACCGACCACACCACCTGCAACCCCAGCACCAGTGAACGCACCTTCAATAATTTGGCCAAACGCCCAGCCGATTTTATCGGCGTTGATGAGCAAGATAACCAAGCCCGCACCTACATACAAAACCGCCATGAATGGCACCACTTTTTCGGTTGTTTTAGCAATTGACGACGCGCCACCAATAATGACTGCGCCCACCAACACGGCCATGACCAAGCCAAACAACCAACCTAACCCGTTTAGGAACGAGTCGTCACCACCGGTTACGCCCAGCACCTGGCTGTAGGCTTGGTTGGCTTGGAACATGTTGCCGCCACCAATAGCGCCGCCAATACAACAAATAGCGAATACAACGGCTAGTACGCGACCCAGGCCAACACGGCCTTGCTCAGCCAAACCTTGGCTGAGGTAATACATAGGGCCACCTGAAACAGTGCCATCAGCATGTTGTTGGCGGTATTTCACACCCAAAATACATTCGGTAAATTTGGATGCCATCCCTAGCAAGCCAGCGAGAATCATCCAAAACGTGGCACCTGGGCCGCCTAGCGATATGGCCACGGCAACGCCCGCGATGTTGCCCAAACCCACTGTGCCAGACAAGGCCATGGTGAGTGCCTGGAAGTGCGACGTCTCGCCAGGCTCTTTGCTGGGGCGCTCGCTGAAGTCACCTTTGGTCAGCGATATGGCATGACCAAAACCCCTGAACTGAATAAAGCCGAAATAGATAGTAAAAACCAAACCAGCCACCACCAACCAGCCCACAATCAGCGGAAAGCTAGTGCCCCCAACAGGTACAGCGTAAAAGATAAAGCTTGCAATGGCGTTGGACACGGGGGCCACCGCAGCATTGATTGTTTCGTCCATGCCCATGTCTTGGGCCACGGCCTGTGTTGCCGCGGCGCCCATGCCCAGCACAGCCATGACTTTGCCGAGCCAGTGATTCGCTATTTTCATAGGAATTATCCTTGGTGTCTGTATGCACTGTCATGTGATGGCTACCATCGCGCAGTGGCTTGATTTGCAAAAAACTATTTTATTAATTGAAAAGTGTTTATAAAAAATAAATTTCTTTTTATTGTTAACTATTTAAAACTCATTCAACGCATCATAAATGTCGGTCTGTCAGATGGCTAATTAGCTTTGCTACTAATTTGTAGGGGATTTCCCCATCACCTTGCGCGCGACTCCACGCCATCAGACAAACAAGGCCACGTTGCCACCTGCGGCAGCGGTGTTGGTCGTCAAGGTGTACTCGTTGCAAAAGCGTGGCAAGTAGTGCGGCCCACCTGCTTTGGGACCTGTGCCACTCAAACCTTCTCCGCCAAACGGCTGTAAACCCACCACAGCACCAATTGTGTTGCGGTTGATGTAGACATTGCCTACACGCGCCATGGCGGCCATGGTTTGCGCGCGGCTGTCTATGCGCGAATGGATGCCCAAGGTCAAGCCGTAGCCTAGCGCGTTGATGTGATGCATCAGCGCAGCAGGCGAGCCTGACCAACGGATGACTTGCAACACAGGTGCAAATATTTCTTCTTTTACATCGGCCAAAGAATCAACTTCGTAAGCTTGTGGCGCGATGCTGTTGGGCATCGCTTCAGGGCCCATGTCTGCAGCAAATAGCAGCTTGGCACCCGCTTTTAGACGGTCAATTTGCGCACCAATATGGGTAGCCGCTTGCGCATCAATGAGCGGACCCACATCAGTCGCCAGCTCAGCAGGGGGGCCCACACGCAGCTGCTCTGTCGCGCCACGAATCATGTCTATCACGGTATCTGCAACAGCCTCGTGCACACATAAAATACGCGTAGCCGAGCAACGCTGGCCTGCACTTCGAAACGCACCTTGCACCACGGCATCGCTGACCTGCTCTGGCAACGCGCTGGAGTCCACAATCATGGCGTTTAAGCCGCCGGTCTCAGCAATCAGCGGCACAATCGGGCCAGGTTTGGCGGCTAGGTTCTTGGCAATCGCGTGGGCAGCAGCTGTCGAGCCCGTAAACACCACACCCGCCACACCAGCCAGACCCACCAGGCCAGCCCCAACGGTCTCACCCGGGCCATTGAGCAATTGCAACGCACTTTTGGGCACGCCGGCTTCATGGAACAAATTCACGGCGGCTTGCGCAATCGCAGGCGTTTGCTCAGCAGGTTTGGCCAACACTGTATTGCCAGTCACCAATGCCGCACACACTTGCCCAGTAAAAATAGCCAAGGGAAAGTTCCAGGGGCTGATAGCAACCCACACGCCTTTGGCACCCAAGCGCAAGGTGTTGGTCTCACCCGTGATACCCAAGGCATGTGGCCAGTGGCCATGACCCGCGCCTTGCACAGGGAGCGGCAGCGTGTGCGACACCATGACGCGCTGCGCTTCGTTGGCGTAGTAGCGTAAAAAATCCACCGCTTCGCGTACTTCGGCCACAGCGTCAGGCCATGTTTTAAAGGCCTCTTTGACAACCAACGCACACAACGGCACCATGCGCCGTGTCATCAGGTCGGCCACCCGAAGCAATACCGCTGCGCGCTCAGCGACAGGCGTGTCGCGCCAAGACGCAAAGGCTGCTTGACTCTCCACCATGGCCTGCTCAATATCGTGTGTAGTGGCCACAGGCACGGTGTTGATAGTGCACCCAGCCAAGGCATCGAGGTAGGGTTGGCGTGCACTGGCCTGTGCAAAATCAACGCCCTCGCTGTTGAGCCGCCCTGGCCCATAAATTTCAGACGGCAGCGGCAATGCGGGCTTGCGCGCTATGTACATTGGCGACGAGAGCAGTTTGTCCATGCCCACAGACTCATCAGACAACTGGTGAACAAACGAGGAATTTGCGCCGTTTTCTAACAACCGCCGCACCAGGTAAGCCAGCAAATCGCGGTGCTTGCCAACGGGGGCATACACGCGCAAACCTACGTTGGCGCCGCTCTTGCCAAGCTCGCGATACACACCCTCGCCCATGCCGTGCAAGCGTTGCAACTCAAAATGGCTGCGCTGATCACCAGCCATCTGCAGCAAAGCGGCTATGGTGCCTGCGTTGTGCGTGGCAAATTGGGCGTAGATCACGTCACTTGCAGCCAACATGGCTTTGGCGCAAGCTAGGTAATGAATGTCGGTATGGTGCTTGTGTGTGAACACGGGGTAACGGGGCAAGCCCATCTCCTGCGCACGCTTGATCTCAGTGTCCCAATAAGCGCCCTTAACCAAGCGGCACATCAGCTTCACATTGTGTTGGCGCGCCACAGCAATGACGTGTGTTACCACAGCCGATGCGCGGGTTTGGTAGGCTTGCATGGCCAAACCAAAGCCTGACCAATCGGGCAGGTCAGTGGCGATGCGTGCCACGACTGCATCGAACACGCGCAGTGAGACTTCCAGCCTATCTACCTCTTCGGCGTCCATGGTCAGGCTGACATTGGCTGCGGCAGCTTGCTCACACAACCGCCACACGCGCGGCAGCAACTCGGCCATCACACGGCCTGTATTGACATCTTCGTAGCGTGGGTGCAGAGCCGACAATTTGATAGAAATACCGTCGTTAGCCTGAACAGGCACACCGGGTTTGGCCTGTTTGGCCATGGCTGCAATGGCATGTTGGTAGCTGGCCAAATAATGTTGCGCATCTTCTTCTGTACGCGCGCCCTCGCCCAACATGTCATAACTCATACACACTTGCGTCAGGCCACCGGCTTTCATGGCGTGAACTTTATCGGCATTGCCGCGTTTGATGGCCTCGTCAATGCTTTGGCCCAGTACAAATTGACGGCCCAACAGTTGCAGGGCTCTGACCGTGGCACCCACCACAGTGCGCGCACCCAAGCGGGTGATGAGGCTTGATTCGCCGTCGACATCAGGCAGCATTTTTTTGGACAAATGCAAAGCCGTATCCGACAGCTTAGCCATCGCGCGGCGCTGCAGCACGTGCGGCTCACCCACGTCGTGTGTATCGCCATCTGCATCACTGCCTTGACCAGCGTGAGCCACCGTTTGCGCAAAGTCACCGCGCCCCAACTGGTCGGCCGCCAAGGCCATGGCAGTTTCCACATCGGGAACACGCAGCAAAGCCTCTGCCAAGCGCATCAATGCCAAGCCATCAGGACTTGAAATCGGGTACTCCTTGAGCAAGCTCTCCATCGCCCAAAAAGGCGGTGGGCTGCGCCGTACACCGTCCACCCACGGTGCCGCCAATCGCTGCACCCCAGCCCAATCTAGGTCCGCAAGCGTGGTCAAGTCATGGCTCAAGACATCGGCTTCATCTCTGTAAGGACTGGGTAAACGGTCTGTACTGGCGGCGTAAGTGGTGAACGACATGCGGGATCTCCTGAAGTGCTGGCCTGTGAGTCAATACGCCTTTTCAACGGGCAGATCATCATCATCCAACTATAATCACCGACTATTTCACTATATATATACCAATTATTAGATTTTTATGAAGTCAAAAAACAACTTAACCGCTGTAAAATCCAGTGCGCTAGACATAGACCGCATTGATGTGAAAATCTTAACGGCCCTGCAAGCTGACGCGCGAATGACCAACCTCAAGTTGGCCGAGCTGGTTACCCTGTCACCCACTGCCACGCTGGCACGCGTTTCACGCCTGCAGCGTGATGGTTTTATCAGCGCCTACCAGGCTGTACTGAATCCGTACCAGCTCGACTTAGGCCTGATCGTGTTTGTAGAAGTCTTGCTGGACCGCACAACACCCAACGTCTTTGAGCAATTCAAAGCGGCCGTGCAAGTTCATACGGAAATTTTGGAATGCCACATGGTGGCCGGTGGCTTTGACTACCTCATTAAAACGCGCATGGCCGACATGGCGGCCTACCGCCACTTTGCTGGCCAAGTCTTGTGGGAGTTGCCAGGGGTTAGAGAAACCCGCACCTACCCCGTTATGGAAGAAGTCAAGTGCAGCATGCGCCTGCCTTTGCCACGGCTATGAAGCTTACCCAGCGTACTGTCGGGCACCGAATAGGGCCGTGCCCACCCGCACCATGGTTGAACCTGCACTGATGGCAGCCTCCATGTCGCCACTCATGCCCATGGACAAGGTGTCTACCGCCAACCCAGCCTGCTGCCACTGTTTAAACAAGGCTGTTGCGCGTTCAAAAGCGGCAACTTGTGCGTCAAAACCTTCGACAGAGTCAGGGATGCACATGATGCCACGCAGCACCAGGTTAGGCAGGGCGTGGATCTGCTGAGCCAGCGCAGTTGCATCGCCCAGCGAGCTGCCTGATTTGGTGGCCGCTTGGTCAATGTTGACTTGAACACACACTTGCAAAGCTTGCAAATGAGAGGGGCGCTGCTCACTGAGCCGTTGCGCAATCTTCAGCCTGTCCACGCTGTGTACCCAGTCAAAATGTTCTGCAACCAGCTTGGTTTTGTTGCTTTGAATAGGACCAATACAGTGCCAAACCAGCGGCCGGTCGGGTAGCAAAGCCCTCAAGGCCACGACTTTGTCAACGCCTTCTTGTATGTAATTTTCTCCAAATGATGTCTGCCCAGCCATCGCCATGCCGTGCACCGCTGCTGCAGGCCATGTCTTGCTCACCGCCAACACACTGACGGTGTGTGATTCCCGTCTTGCTTGATGGCAAGCTGCGTCCGTGCGTTGGCGAACAGCCTGCAAGCGCTTCAGGGCATCGTCACCTGAGTTGTGGGTGTAATCGTTCATAGGCGTTAGTATGCGTGAATTGATTTCCAACTGTTTTTAACTGCAAAAAACCATGACTTTCATCAACAATAAAACCTACCTCACCGCGCCACCTCAAACCGTTGCCTTTTTAGGCTTGGGCGTCATGGGCTATGCCATGGCTGGACATCTGGCCAAGGCAGGCCATGTGGTGCGTGTGTTCAACCGCACAGCGGCCAAGTCCCAAGCCTGGTTGCAAGACTGTGCCGCGCAGGGCATTGACGCAAGCCGCTTGAGCGCTGCTGATACCCCCCGTGAAGCAGCCACAGGTGCAAGTGTGATCATGGCTTGCGTAGGCAATGACGATGATGTGCGCGCCATTTGCTTGGGTGCAAACGGTGCTTTTGCTGGCATGGCACCGGGCGCTATTTTGGTAGACCACACCACAGCTTCAGCCGAAGTTGCACGCGAGTTGCACAAAGCGGCCAAGCAACTGGGTCTGGCGTTTGTAGATGCCCCTGTCTCTGGTGGTCAGGCTGGTGCTCAAAATGGCCAGCTCACCGTCATGTGCGGCGGCGACCAAGCGTCTTTTGACAGCGCGCAAGCCGTGGTGGCTTGTTTTGCCCGCGCGGTGACTCTCATGGGCGGCAGTGGTGCCGGGCAACTGACCAAGATGGTGAACCAAATATGCATTGCTGGCCTGGTTCAAGGTTTGAGCGAAGCCGTGGCGTTTGGTCAGCAAGCTGGACTTGACATGCCCCAAGTGCTGGACGTCATAGGCAAAGGTGCAGCGCAAAGCTGGCAGCTGGATAACCGTGGCAAAACCATGGTCTCAGGTGAGTTCGACTTTGGTTTTGCGGTGGATTGGATGCGCAAAGATTTGGGCTTGGTGTTGGCCGAGGCCAACCGCAATGGGTCGCGCTTGCCAGTTACTGCTTTGGTTGATCAGTTTTATGCAGACGTGCAGCAAATGGGAGGCGCACGCTGGGATACCTCCAGCCTCATTAAGCGCTTAAAGTAATACGGCACATCGGTGCTGTGCCGCGAGCGTCGCAACAAACGGGCAGTGCAGCCTACATTTTTATGTGATTGGGCTCACTTCATTTCAGTCACCACATTGGTCATCACCGGCTGGGTTTTGACAGCCGGTGTTGGCGGAGGTGGTGACGGCAACAGGCGTTTCAGCTCTTCTTCAGTCACGATTTCAAACAACCTTACAACACGCTGCACGCCAGACGTTGAGCTGGCGACTTCTGAGGCCCGGCCTGCCTCTCTTTGGGTAACAATTCCCATCAAGTACACGCTGCCGCGCTCAGTCACGACCTTCACGACGCTGGCTTGTAAGTCTCTGGCCTCAATCATTGACGCCTTCACGCGGGTGGTGACCAAGGTGTCACGCGCGCGGTTGGCAAATGCCGCCGCACCGCCAATGACCAACTCGTTGACCACCAACTGCACGTTGTCGGTCTTGCTCAGCGCACCGGCAACGGCCGACTTGTCACCAGCGCTGGGCACTTCACCAGTGACCAGCACACGTCGATTAAAACTGGTTACGTTGATGTGGCCTCTGTCCCCGACTACATTTTTGATGTTGCCCAAAGACTTGATTTCAATCGTCTGGTCTTCCAGCTGCGCGCCTGATGTGCGTCTGTCATTGGCCACCAACACGCCAGTGGCCGTGCCACCAAGCAGCAACGGTGCACACGCTGACAAGGCCAATGTGGCCAACGAGATGAGTAAGACGGCTTGTACCGTACGCTTGAAATGTGTCATTTGAAAATCTCGTAAAAAAGCTATGCGAAGGTGCGTTTTAAGCACCATCACCCAACAACTGTATGTCGACGCCGTCGCATACGCAGTGCAATACAACCATCATGACTTCATGAATGCGGCTGTGTTGCTCGCTTGGCACGCAAACGGCCACATCGGTGTCGTGCAGTGACTGCACCAACTGAGGAATAGCCCCACCAACCAATGCCACTACCGTCATGGCACGCTCGTGAGCCGCATCAATCGCACCCTCTAGAGCCACCTCGCCACCTTTGGTGCTGATGACCAGTAGCAAATCCTCTGAAGCACCCAACGCTCGCACCTCTCTTGCCAAACTGTGTTGGTCTAGACTACCACTGCTGCCATGCACCCCCAACAACAAAGCGGCCAACTCTGGGCGATCACGCTCAAACCTACCCAACAACAGCGCGGTCATGTAGTGCGCCAGTGGCTGCGTGGCCCCCATGCCTGCCACCATGATTTTCCCGCCATTGGTTAAGCTTGAAAACACAGCTTGTACCGCCAGATCGGTCTTATGGCCCAGACTTTGAGCGCACTGGTACTTGAAGTCTGCGCTGTCTATAAATAGTTGTTGTATGCGTTGTAAAAGCATGCACGATCATAGACGGATTTAGCAGCTGTTGAAATACACGGTTATGCATTGAACGCGCCCTGTAGCCAAACGATTTGATCCCGTTCCACCGTTTGTACCCCTCGCCCACCTTGCAAGGTAACTACATCGAACCGACACGCCGGCATGACCGATAGGCGGGCCAAGTAATACCGAGCCGCCAACACAATGCGCTGCTGTTTACGAACCGTTATGCTGGCAGCAGACCCCCCAAATGTGCTGCTTGTACGGGCCCGCACTTCGACAAACACCAGTGTGGCGTCGGCTTGCCTCATAATCAAATCTATCTCGCCCCCGCCGCGTCCAGGCGTTGCGTAATTGCGCTGCACCAATTCCAGTCCTTGCTTGAGTAAATAGCGAAGCGCGAGATCCTCTGCCGCATCACCTACAGCTTTGGTGTTGCTGTTTGCAACCCCCACAGGCTTATTGCCCATTTGTTGTGCCCATATCGTATTCCTCGGCCTTAGCCGCCGCCAAAGACGCAGCCTCTTCGCAACATTATCCGACCTCCACCCTGTTTATGGTTGCCACGCCTATCGGCAATTTGGCTGATATCAGCTTGCGTGCGCTGTGTGCATTGGACTTGATGGATGCTATTGCGTGCGAAGATACCCGCCACACCCAGCATATGCTGAACGCCTACGGAATTAAAAAGCCGCTTATTGCACTGCATCAACACAATGAAGTGCACGCCAGCGACGCTTTGGTCAGCCGCTTGCAGCAAGGTCAACGCATTGCGTATGTCAGCGATGCTGGCACACCGGGCGTCAGTGACCCGGGCGCTAAATTGGCTGCCGCGGTTCATGCGGCTGGTTTGCGTGTCATTCCTATGCCAGGGGCAAGCAGCGTCACCACCTTAATCAGTGCAATTGGTCTTGCCGAGGCCCGCGATCAATTCGACACACAAGGCTTTTTGTTTGCAGGTTTTTTACCCAACAAAGGCTCACCCCGTGTGCAGGCTTTACAAGCATTGCGTGACTCTAGCCGAACGGTTGTTTTGCTTGAGGCACCCCACCGCTTAACCCAATTGGCCAAGGAATTGCTGCCTTGGGGTGAGCGTCTCGTTACAACGGGACGGGAATTGACCAAACAATTTGAGTCCATCAACACACACGCATGCCAAGATTTTGAAGCATGGCTGCTTGCTGATGCCAACCGTTTGCGTGGTGAGTATGTATTGGCAATTCACCCATTACCTGCGCAGGTGTCTGGTGGTGAGGGCGACATACCTGCCAACGTCCTGAGCACATTGGCCACGTTGCTTGAGGTTCTTCCCGTTAAAACGGCGTCTCAGGTGGGATCAACGATTACAGGTGTCAGCAAAAACAAGCTGTATGCAGCGGCATTGGCGATGCAGATACGTGTGTAAGCACACATGGCGTCTTGCTTGAACCAGTGTTGTGCGTACCCGTGATGCTGATCTTGCTCATTTAGGCTCGCGCTCAGCGTCTTTCAACCGTGTTGTTTGTAAATCTTCCACGTCAACAATGTCATCATTGGCAGCTGTCGGTTGTGCAGCTTGCGGACCTTGTTTTGAAAATGGGCTGGCACCGTTCCCACCTCGCTTGCTGGCTCGCCACACAGCGTCTTGGGTTTGACGAAACCGGCTCCACACCACCGAGATCGGGTGTCTTTGCCCGGTAATGAGTGACCACAAGAAGCTCAGCATCAGCGCAAACACGGCCACAACGACCAAGCCCGCCACGAAGATCAGACCTGTCACCATCAGCACCAAGCGAAATAAAATACCAATTAGGCTGTTGATCAATTGCATAAGCGGACTTCTTGGCTGACCCGTAATTCGGTCAGCGCTTCTTTCATTTCACGTTGTAGTTTGACTGTATATGTTGCGCCAAACACTGTTAATTCAAGCCGTGGCAGTTGATGAACTGGCACTGACCGCCATGTGCTGCCTATGCGCCGATGTGTAGTTTGAATTTTTACGCTGCGACTGGCCTGACTTGTGCAAGCGGTGTGCGCGAACTATAACGTGTCAACGCATCAACTTGTGCAACCCCGACCTGCGCTCGCGGATTGGCGTATACGTGCGCGGCAAGCCACGCGCATTCTTCCTCTAGTTCGGCTTCACTTGCCAAACGGGTATGCCACACGCGTTGAACGCTGTCCCACCGGTAGCCTCTGACCTTTAGCAGGTCTTTGGCGTCAAATGGTGCGCCCGTGGCTTGCAACTTGTACTGCGGTGCCTCTACAGCCTCCAGCAATAGCTTCCAGCCTGTTTTTCCTGTTTCACCCACGTGCTGACCCATCACAGCAGCCAAGGCGTGACAGTCCATATCGGCTCGGTGCGCATCGTAAAACCAACCGTAATGTGCCGCCAACGACTCTAATTTTGCCGATCCAACACCGTGCTTTTTCCACGGTATGTCGGCAAATGAACAGGCCCACGCCAAGTCTGCAAAATATGGCAAGCGTTGCTCAACGAATGGCCTGTCAAACGCGGCGTTGTGGGCCACCACCCATTGCACGCCTTCCATGATCTTGCTAATGGCGGCTTCATCCAATGCTTGTCCAGCCACCATCTCATTGCTGATGCCAGTCAGCAGTTGCACCTCTTTTGGTATGGCGCGCCCGGGATCTTGAAACCCATCAAACACCAGCACATCGCCAACGGGTAGACCTGTAGATGTGTCAATATCCATGACCACCAACGCCAGCTCAATGATGACATCGGTGGCAGCAGATAGGCCTGTTGTCTCTGTATCCAATACCGCCACACGCTGCACATTGCCTGGTTTTGTCTGCGCCGCTGGGCGGAAATGTAGTGCGGGTACCAGTCGCTGTATGACCCGGTAATTTGGGTCTGCATCTAACAACTTGGCCATATCGGCGACAGACAAGTCAGCCATTGCATGGGGTGGTGAGCTCATACGCTCGGGGGGTGTGACCAGCGTGGCTTGTGACACCACACTAGTGCCTGTTTTAATGGTTTTTTTAGGCGCTTTTAAGTTGTCTGCAACTTCAGGCAACCCTAAATCTAAGCCCATTTGCGGTTTATCCGACATTGACGACCTTTTCTTCAGCATCCAAACTTAGAGCTTGTACGTATTCAAAACGTGCACGTACAACGCCATCAACCACCACTGTTTCAACGAACATATCAGCAGGCCTCACCCACAAGCCACGTTGTCCGTACAACGCTTGGTACAAGACCATGGCCTCCAGGGTCTCGCTGTGTCTAACCACCTCCAGCACGTTGTACTCGCCACCTTTGTAGTGGCGGTACAAACCAGGACAAACATTAGGCAGTGACTTGAGGTCTGTATCCGTTGGCGTTTCAGGGTTAGGTTGCATCCCAACAGTGTAAAGCGCCCAAGCAGACACGCCCGCAAAGCCACCCATTGTCTTGCGTGCTGTACGAATACAACCACCCACTAAAACCTTTATGATTAAAAGGTAATTTTCAATAAGGCATTATTACTACCTAAATACTAATATACAAACACTTATTTATTCTTTAAATCATCATGCGGACATACACGGATCTAAGCATTACAGCAGCGCGCATTGTTGATGTGGCCGAGTCCCTGATTCAGCGCCAAGGCTTGAACGGGTTTTCCTACAACAACATTGCGCGGGCAGTTGGCATACGCAAGCCAAGTGTCCACCACCATTTTTCAACCAAGGCAGATTTGGTACATGTTGTAACGCAACGATACGTAGACCGTTTTATAAGCCAACTAGAGCGCTTAGACCACAGCCATGCGGCGCCAAAAGATAAATTGCTGTCCTATGCCCAGCTGTTTCAAGATACCAGCCAATCAGCGCGGTTGTGTTTGTGCGGGATGCTAGGCGCAGAATCAGAAAGTTTACCCAATCCAATACGGGAACACCTTCAGACCTTTTTTAATGCCAATCTGCTGTGGCTAACAGCCACGCTGGCCATGGCGTGGCCTAGGCGTGCAGGCAGCGCGCAGGGAACCGCGCTGCTGCTGCTGAGCAGCTTGGAAGGCGCCATGATTGTTGGGCGTACCTTGCTGGTCAACGATGCGCCCATGCAGGCAGCCAACGCCTTGTTTGATCAACTCGACAGCTAATTTTTTAACCTTGCGCCTACCTACCAGTAGGTAGCGACACATTGCAACACGACCGGCCACATAGAGTAACCATGTCACAACAATCAACCATAGTAATTGCAGGCCACGCGGCGGGTTTTGGCGATGCCTTACAAGAACGCTTTGAAATTGGCGGCTATCACGTCGCCAGTGTGTCGCGCCACGGCGACAAGCGCTGGGCCACAGATTTGCGAGACCCGCTAGCGGTTGCACGCCTCTTTGACAAGCTAGACCATGACGCACCGCCTGTGGCTGGTGTGGTGCACAACGCCATGCAATTCCACCGCCAACCTTTCATGCAAACCACGGCTCAAACCCTACAAGAGGTTTGGCAGTCCATGGTAATGACCGCATTTAACGTCAGCCAGCAGGCTGTCACCCGACTGCAACGCCAAGGCGGCGGCAGTTTGTTGTTCAGCGGTGCCTCTGGCAGCCTGCGAGCTGGTCCACAGTTCTCGGCATTTAGCTCGGCCAAGTTTGCTTTGCGCGGCTTATGCCAAGCGTTGGTGCGCGAGCACAGCCATGAAGGCATTCATGTGGCACACGTCATTGTTGACGGGTTGATACACAGTGAGCGTACGACCCAACGGTTTGCGCAAGCAGATGTTGCTCACATGATTGAGCCTTCCGATTTAGCCGAACAGTACTGGCAACTGTTTCACCAACCGCGCAGCGTTTGGACCCATGAACTCGATGTCCGCCCCATGGCGGCTGACGCATAACAGGAGCACCTTATGTCTTACCCAGTAGCTGTCATCGGCGCGGGCTTAAGCGGCCTGTACACCGCCCATCTGCTCGCCCAAGCTGGCAAAAAAGTGCTGCTAATTGAAGCGCGTGACCGCCTAGGCGGTCGCATATGCAGCCACGCACTGGAGGGGGCTACACACCGTGTTGACCTTGGCCCGTCTTGGTTTTGGCCGGGTATGAACCCTCGTATAGAGCGGCTTACTGGCGATTTGGGGCTGCGCGTATACCCACAGCACACCCGTGGTGCGACTGCTATTGAGGGCTCAGATGGCAGGGTACAAAGGCAGCCCAACACGTGGGAACAAAGCCCGTCTTCTTACCGCGTTGAGGGCGGCATGCAAAGCCTAGTCGACGGCTTACATGCGCTCATACAAGACAACGTTCATATTAAAACTGGCACCCAATTACAAAGTATGAAACTGCACGCGCATGCGGTAGAGCTGCAACTGCTGGATGCCAGTGGCACATGGACACAGCTTGTATCGCAAGTGGTCAACACCATACCGCCAAGGTTGACTGCGCAAGATGTGCAAATGGACCCCGCTTGGCCAGATGCGTTGCTCAAGGATATGCGCCATACCCCAACTTGGATGGCTGGTCAGGCGAAATTCGTCGCCATATATGGCTCTGCATTTTGGCGCGAATCTGGCATGTCGGGCACCGCCATGAGCCACCGAGGGCCCATGGTCGAGATTCATGATGCGTCCGATGCTGAAGGTAACTCAGCAGCTTTGTTTGGTTTTGTTGGTGCATCGCCGGCTTACCGTTTGGGTATTGGCAGCGAGGAATTGTCCAGGCAATCGCTTGCGCAACTGGTGCGACTGTTTGGTCCAGCGGCCAGTACGCCGTTGTGGAGTGCGGTTCAGGACTGGGCACAAGAGCCCCTAACTGCCAGCGAGTCAGACCGACAGCCCTTGTCTCACCACCCCATGTACACAGGCCCTGTTGTACCTGATGACTGGGACCGCCGTGTATGGCTTGCTGGCACTGAGCGCTCGCCCAATTACGGAGGCTATTTAGAAGGGGCCTTGGAGTCAGCAGAACAATCTGTAACAAGTCTGCTACGTGCATGGCCAACGCTTGCCAACGCTTGCCAACGCTGGCGAGATAACAACATAAAGGACAACAATGCGTACCCACCATGATCCGCGCGGGCTGCCTATTACTGGTCTGAACCCTGCGCAAATAGAGCGTTATGAAAGACTCCTGCACGAACTTTACGCGTACCGCTCAGGCGTGCAAGCCAGACTGGATGACTTGCTGCGCGAAGCGCCAGGCTTTGTGTTGGGTCATGTGCTCAGAGGCTACGCCGTCATGACCGACGGCCTGCGCAGTGGCCTGCCAGAGGCCCAGCGATTTCTGGACCTCTCTCAGCGTTTAGCAGCAACGGCCAACGAGCGGGAACGCCTACACATCTATGCCCTAAAGATGTGGATAGAGGGCCGCGGTGCAGCCAGGCTGCAGGCGCTTGAAGATATTCTTGCCCGTTGGCCGCTGGATGTGCTGGCATACCGCCAGCTCACTGCCATGTTGTTTTGGCATGGGGACAAACGTCGCCAGCTGGCTGTCGCCATGCAAGCCATCCCGCACTGGCAGCCTTCTACTGCTGGCTATGCCTTGACACTTGCCCCGTTGGCCTTCGCGTTAGAAGAAGACGGGCGCTACGCATTGGCAGAGGACTATGCACAACTAGCATTGTCTTTCAACCCCACAGACTTATGGGCCTTGCATGCCTTGGTCCATGTTCATGAGATGCAAGGACGGGCCAGTGAAGGAGAAGCCGCCATCAACGCCGTAGCTGGCAAGCTCAAGGAATTTAATCTGTTTCGCGGCCATCTCTGGTGGCACCTGTCACTCTTTTTACTGTCGCAAAACAAAATTGATGCCGTACTTGATGTGTTCGACCGTGAGGTTTTCCCAACTCCGAGTTCGTTTTACCTAGACTTGCAAAACGCCGCGTCCTTGCTCGCCCGCCTAGAAATACAAGGCGTTGATGTGGGTGATCGCTGGGACACAGTAGCGCATGCTTGCGAGCAGACCTTGGGCCAGCACTTGGTTGTATTCACCGGACCGCACCAAGTGATGGCATTGGCCCGCACTGGACGCAAGCAAGCACTTGCTCAAGCTCTTCAAGGTTTTAATGATGATGGTCAGGCCGGTATGGAGCAGGCCCAAACTGGTTCAGCGGTTGCCGCGGCGGTTGCACTGTATTACCAAAGGGCGTACCGCCCATTTCTAAACCTCATGCGCGTTATGCGCTTTGAAGCTGCCAGTTTGGGGGCCAGTTACGCACAACAAGACATTTACTTTCAGCTGATGGTCGATGCCGCATTACAAGTTGACGATTTGCCACTTGCTAGAAGTCTGCTCAAAGAGCGGTTGGCCAAGCATTTTACTGATGCGACTGAATGGCTGCGCTATATCGACATGACCCACCGTATTGAGCAAGCCCACGACCCTAAAGTACTGCGTGGTTTTCTTCGCGCCGGCTTGCTACAGCAGCCACCTGCGTGTTAATTTTCTGTCTCAACCACGGCTCTATGCTGATTTTTATATTGGCGGCCTCAGTTATTTAGACCATGACCATGACCACGACTCTACAACTTACACTCAACCCCTCCAACGCACAACTGCACAACATGCAAACTGGCGATTTGGTAGGGGACATTGCAGTCGGCTTTGAGCTCATGACTGCGCAGCATTTCTCCAAGTTACCGCTAGATGCGATGGCCCTTGAGCGCGCTATTGAATGGACCGAAGACCGTATACAGTTGGGCCGTATCGCTGTTCCGAAAGGTGCCATCTTGTGCACCCAAGAAGATGATGTTCGGATGCTGGCTGCAATTGCAGGGCTTGATCAAACGACCCCCACGCTACACGTAGACGCCGTTGAGAACGTGTTCAGCCGTTTGGTTTTGCAAGCGTTTGGACAGGCTGCACCGCAGCAAGCACTGCCCGACATAGCCAGAACGTTTGCAACGGTTGTGCTGCTGCGTGAGTTGATGCACCACCTGTGTTTCGACCACATACAAGTCAAGGCCAAACCCCAGTTTCAACAAGCAAATACACACGGTCCGTTCTGCTAGTCAACACGGCTCAACGCACTTGGCGGTCAACACCAAGTGGTTGTAATTTGGGAAAAATGGTGCGGCTGGCGGGTATCGAACCCACGACCCTTGGCTTCGGAGGCCAATACTCTATCCACTGAGCTACAGCCGCATGCTGTCGTGCTGTTGCATTCTAGCAGTGCGGCTTGGAAGCACGCTGGATGTGAGGTTCGTGCATGATGGATAGCGAGGGTTTTTACTGGGCTTGGCGGCTATAATATGCAGTCACCAAGCATGCAGCCTATTGTTTTCCCGTGCTTTATACCCACCCTAATTTTGTGATGAGAACGTCATGAGCGATAGCCCACACGAGCACCATACCGGTCCTGTTAAAACACCTGCTCAACTTGGTTGGTTGTCTTTTTATTTCTTTGTTGCACCAGTGTTCATCATTATTGGACTGGTGTACTACGTTACGTCTGGTGCAATGCCAAGCGCTGGAGCAGACAACACCGAGTCTGCTATTGTCAAGCGGATACAGCGTGTTGGCAGCATAGAAATTCGTGATGCCAACCGTCCTTTGCGAGCTGGCATGGAAGTCTATACCGCACAATGTGCAGCTTGCCATACGGCTGGCGCTGCCGGCGCACCTGTCTTTGGCAATATTGGCGCTTGGTCTACGCGCTTGGATCAAGGTTACGAGTTGCTGATCAAGCATGCCCTTGAAGGCAAAGGCGCCATGGGTGCGCAAGGCGGAGGCGAGTACAACGATTTAGAGATCGGCCGCGCAGTTGTGTACATGTCCAATGAGGTTGGCGCTGCCTTTGTGGTTCCTGAAAAACCAGCTGATTCACAATAACGCATTATGGTTTTTGTAATTCAACTGGCTTAAATTCACGCACAATCAACACCGCTTAGGCGGTGTTTTTTTTGCCTGTTATTTGCTGTTTGCGTGCGGGCTTTTGCAGTAGTCAAATTGCTTGGGTAAGTTAACCGCTTGTACGCCTTGTGGCACCCACAGCCCCTGTTCAACCAACGGCAGCGCAGCCGCAACGTCCTGTGTATGCAGCCTGGCGAGTCCTTCGTTGCAATCAAGATACAAGTGTCCCTCTTCGTCTATTAAACAACGCTGCACATTTAAATACACGCCAGTGTGCGTGCGTACAGTGCTGTCAGGCTGCAGTCGGGCAATATGCGGTGTGGATTCCAGTTCTACGAACACTCGCTGCGGTCCATTTTGAAAAAACCACTGCCCTTTTTCATCTGCCAAGTAGTTCCTGGCGATGAATCCCATCAATTTGTCATGCTCCAGTCGAGACCCTTTGGAGTCTGCGTTGGCACCCTCGCCCGCAAATGGGCCTGCTGCTTGCGTTGCATCGTCTCGCAAGTACCAGTCACCTCGAGCACTGAGCCCCAACCAACCAAAGCAGTTGGGAACATTTGGCCATTTGGCCATGGCTTGTTGTACTAAGTCATCCATATTTGTAAATATACCGTTAGCTCGGCAATTGCGCCGACATCCAGCCGATGACCGCGCTGGGCATGGTGGATACATGACCGGGCAATGCCCACCATGGCTGAACACCTACAAATCCAACATGCCCGCCGGTGTTAGGCTGCCACAGCACCACGCTGTTGCTGACATCTTGTCGTTTGGGCAGACTGTCGGTAGGAATAAATGGGTCGTTTAACGCATTTAGAGCCAGCGCCGGTATGCGTATGGTGTGCATCTGAGGTTTAGCTGACGCCTTGGTCCAGTAATCCATCACGCTGTTAAATCCATGTATTGGCGCAGTAAAGTGGTCGTCGAACTCGTACAGCGTGCGGGCTTCAAGAGCAGCTTCTAGGTTAAAAAGTCCTGGAAACTGCGCCCACTTTGCGACAGCTTTAGGCTTCATTGTGCCTAAAAACATACGTGTGTACACCAGCTTGTTAAAGCCTTTGCCAATATGCAAACCTGAACTGACCAAATCAAGCGGTGAACAAACACTTGCGACTGCGCTAACAATGTTCGAGGCCGTGTTTTCAGCTTTGCTGGCCCAGCACATGAGCGCGTTGCCACCTAAAGATATTCCCAAGGCAACCGTTGGGGACTGTGGTGCGATGGCGCACGCCCGCCGCAAAATCCAATCTATTTCTTCGTAATCGCCAGAGTGGTAAGCCCTTGGTGCAGCATTCATTTCCCCAGCGCAGCCTCTGAAATGGGCCAGCAGCATACGCCAACCCATCAGTTCACACTGCTTGGCGATGGCCTGAACGTAATGACTAGAGCGTCCGCCTTCTAAACCATGAAACAGGACCAACAACGGCTTGTGTATTGCAGCCATTGTGTTCCCAAGGTGGTCAACATCAATAAAGTCGTTGTCTGGTGTTGTCCAACGCTGTCGCTCCCATGTTGGCGCAACACCGTCAGAATGAGGCCAATACGTCGCGCATTTAGCGGCCCATATAGTTTGTAAATGCCCCCCGGGTAACAACGCAGGCGCCCGATAATCCCAAGACATTTCGATCAGTGCAGTACCGTTGAAGGTAGTGCGTGAGGCTCAACAGAGCCATCAGTTATATGACCTGGGCTGGTGTGGTGTGCAACCAAACGCCAGCCTTGTGGTGTTTTATGGAATACATTCAACGAGTACAGTTGAGCAACTGCCTGCCCCTCATCGGTTTGAACGCTGACATGCTCTGTGACAGTGTGTATAGCCTGCGCCAATTGCAAGCTTTTATGCGTGTGTGTGACGTGCAATGTAATGGGGCCATTCAGTATCAAATCAGTGAACAGTTTTCGGATAGCTTGCAAACCATGCAGCGGTTTGCCGCCAGGCGGTATGCACACGACGTCTTCGTGCTCAGCCCAACACGCCATGATTTGCTCTACATCGGCATGCAGCAGTCCTTCATAAAACGCATGTTCAATGTCATCTGGTGTTGCTGCAAGGTGGCTGGGTACTGGCATAGTGCGTGTCTAATCCTACTGGGTACAAACAGCAAAGCCGGCATCTGCCGGCTTTGCTATAAAACACTGACGTGCTTACTTGAGATTTCTATATCGGCGCAGCGCCGTTACCTGGGCGGCAACAACCACCAACTCAGCGTGCGCCGCAGCTAAATCGATGGCACTTTTGGCGTTCTTAATAGCTTCTTGTGCAACTGCGCGGGCAGCTTCTGCACGGGATTCGTCTAAGTCTTTGCCACGGATAGCAGTATCACTCAACACGGTCACGCAATGTGGCTGCACTTCGAGAATACCGCCAGCAACGAAAACAAACTCTTGACCACCATCAGCAAGCTCAATGCGGACTGAGCCGGGTTTGATGCGGGTGATCAATGGCGTATGACCAGGCAAAATACCCAGTTCACCGGATTCACCGGGTAGCGCTACGAACTTGGCTTGGCCACTAAAGATTTTCTCTTCAGCGCTGACCACGTCTACCTGGAAGGCGTTCATGATGTATCTTTCAATTTTCCACTATGCATAACGGGGCATATTAGCCACCGTTATGTTGTTCATGTTGAGTTGCAGCAGTTGTGGAGTGTTAAGCAGCCATCTTCTTAGCTTTTTCGAAGGCCTCGTCGATGGTGCCGACCATGTAGAAGGCTTGCTCTGGCAATGCATCACATTCACCGCTTGCAATCATCTTAAAGCCACGAATGGTCTCTGCCAATGACACGTACTTACCGGGTGAGCCAGTAAATACTTCAGCAACGAAGAACGGCTGAGACAAGAAGCGTTGCATTTTACGAGCACGCGCAACAGCCAGCTTGTCTTCAGGTGCCAATTCGTCCATGCCCAAAATCGCGATGATGTCGCGCAACTCTTTGTAGCGCTGCAGTGTGACCTGCACGGCACGAGCTGTTTCGTAGTGCTCAACACCAACCACGTTGGGATCGAGCTGACGGCTGGTTGAATCAAGAGGATCAACTGCTGGGTAAATACCCAAGGACGCAATGTCACGGGAGAGCACAACTGTGGAGTCCAAGTGCGCAAAGGTGGTTGCGGGGGAGGGATCGGTAAAGTCATCTGCTGGCACGTACACGGCTTGAATAGACGTAATTGAGCCAACTTTTGTTGACGTTATACGCTCTTGCAAGCGGCCCATTTCTTCAGCCAATGTTGGCTGGTAGCCAACAGCTGAGGGCATACGACCCAACAGTGCGGATACTTCCGTACCGGCCAATGTGTAACGGTAGATGTTGTCTACGAAGAACAACACGTCACGGCCTTCGTCACGGAATGACTCAGCGATGGTTAGACCTGTTAAGGCCACGCGCAAACGGTTACCGGGTGGCTCATTCATCTGACCGTAGACCATGGCTACTTTGGACTCTTCGAGGTTCTCGAGATTCACAACGCCTGAGTCTGCCATCTCGTGGTAAAAGTCGTTACCTTCACGTGTACGCTCACCCACACCAGCGAACACAGACAATCCGCTGTGTGCCTTCGCGATGTTATTGATGAGTTCCATCATGTTCACCGTTTTACCGACGCCAGCACCACCGAACAAGCCCACCTTACCGCCCTTGGCGAACGGGCAAACCAAGTCAATCACTTTGATGCCGGTTTCCAGCAACTCTTGTGATGGGCTCAACTCGTCGTAAGCAGGTGCTTTGCGGTGGATGGAAGCACTGACTTCTGTATTGACTGGACCACGCTCGTCAATGGGCGCACCCAGCACGTCCATAATCCGACCCAATGTGGCTTTACCCACTGGAACGGTAATCGCTGCGTTGGTGTTGTACACCACCATGCCACGACGCAAGCCGTCTGAGGAGCCCAGGGCAATGGTTCGCACCACGCCGTCGCCCAACTGTTGTTGCACTTCCAAGGTTAGCGATGAGCCTTCCATTTTGAGTGCGTCATATATGCGAGGCATTGTGTCGCGAGGAAATTCGACGTCCACAACGGCGCCGATACACTGAACAATCTTGCCTTGAGCTTGAGCCATGATTGGAACCTTTACGTTTCTCTAAATTCTGTTGAGCGACGCTGCGTTTAAACGGCAGCGGCACCGGCGACGATTTCGGACAATTCCTTGGTAATCGCTGCCTGACGGGTTTTGTTGTAGACAAGCTTGAGGTCTTTAATGACCTGCCCGGCATTGTCGGTTGCCGCTTTCATGGCCACCATACGAGCGGATTGCTCAGATGCCATGTTTTCTGCTACGGCTTGGTAAATCTGAGCTTCAACATAGCGAAGCAACAAATCATCGATAACCACATTGGGCTCGGGCTCGTACTCATAATCCCAACTGTACGTGCGTGTACCCTGCTCAAGCGTGTCCGGACACAATGGCAGTAGCGTCTCCACCACTGACTCTTGGCGCATCGTGTTGACAAAGCGTGTGAAGCACAAGTGCACCTCGCTGAGTCTCCCGTCTGCGTAAGCGTCTAACAACACTTTTGAAGGGCCTATCAATGTATCCATTTGCGGTCTGTCACCCAGGCCGACAATTTGAGACACCACTTTTGCGCCAACACGGTGCATAAAGCCCAAACCTTTGCCACCGATCGCAACAACTTCGATTTGCTTGCCTTGTGCTTGCAAATCTTTAATCTTTTGCGTAACTGCACGCAAAATGTTGGTATTCATACCGCCGCACAGACCTTTGTCCGTCGTTACGACGATAAAACCAACCACATTGGCCTTGTTGTTGTCTCGCATGAATGCGTGACGGTACTCAGGGTTTGCACGTCCCAAATTTGCTGCGATTTGACGTACCTTTTCCGCATAGGGCCGGGCCGCACGCATGCGGTCTTGTGCCTTACGCATTTTGGAGGCAGCGACCATTTCCATGGCTTTTGTTATCTTCTTGGTGTTTTCCACCGAGTTGATCTTGCTGCGTATTTCCTTACCTGCTGCCATTGAAGCTCCTTAAACGGGTGCCTATTGGCTTAGTAAGAGCCGGTCTTTTTGAACTCGGCCGTGGCTGCGGTCAACTCGGCCTTGGCCTCGTCGTCCATGGCTTTTTTCTCTTCTAACTTTGCCAGCAATGCCGCGTGCTTGTCTTTCAGATGGGCATGTAAACCGGCTTCGAAAGACAAGACCTTTTTGATGTCCAAGTCATCCATGTAGCCATTGTTCACTGCAAACAACGTCGCGCCCATTAAGCTCACTGGCAGCGGGCTGTACTGTGACTGTTTAAGCAATTCGGTTACGCGGGCACCGCGGTCTAGCTGCTTGCGGGTTGCCTCGTCCAAGTCAGAGGCAAACTGGGCAAAAGCTGCCAATTCACGGTACTGTGCCAAGTCGGTGCGAATGCCGCCGGACAAGCTCTTAATCAGCTTTGTTTGTGCCGCGCCGCCTACCCGTGACACAGAAATACCTGCGTTGATGGCTGGACGTATACCTGCGTTGAACAGGTTGGTTTCCAAGAAAATTTGACCGTCAGTAATTGAAATCACGTTGGTTGGCACAAATGCTGAAACATCTCCAGCTTGCGTTTCAATAATCGGTAATGCAGTCAATGAACCTGTCTTACCTTTGACTTCACCCTTGGTAAAGGCTTCAACATACGCAACGTTTACACGTGCAGCACGCTCTAACAAACGGCTGTGGAGATAAAACACATCGCCTGGATAAGCTTCACGACCCGGTGGGCGACGCAACAGCAAAGACACTTGGCGGTAGGCCACAGCTTGCTTTGACAGGTCGTCGTACACAATCAGTGCGTCTTCGCCGCGGTCACGGAAGTACTCACCCATGGTGCAACCAGAATAGGCTGATACGTATTGCATGGCTGCCGACTCAGAGGCCGAAGCTGCCACAACAATCGTGTACTCCATGGCGCCGGCTTGCTCTAAAGAGCGTACAACGTTTTTGATAGACGATGCTTTTTGACCGATTGCCACGTAAACACAGGTCATATTCTGACCTTTTTGATTGATGATGGTGTCAATCGCCACAGCAGTTTTACCGGTTTGGCGGTCACCAATAATCAACTCACGCTGTCCACGACCCACTGGCACCATTGAATCAACCGACTTCAGACCAGTTTGCATGGGCTGGTCAACAGATTGACGCGCGATCACGCCAGGCGCAACTTTTTCAATCACGTCTGTCATTTTTGCGTTGATTGGACCCTTGCCATCTATCGGCTGACCCAGTGCGTTAACCACGCGGCCACGCAACTCAGGACCTACAGGCACTTCTAAAATACGGCCCGTGCATTTCACGGTGTCGCCTTCTGAGATATGCTCGTACTCGCCCAAAATGACGGATCCTACGGAGTCGCGCTCAAGGTTCAGAGCCAAACCATATGTTGGCTCGCCCTCTTTGGTTGGTGGGAATTCCAACATTTCACCCTGCATCACATCGGACAACCCGTGGATGCGACAAATACCGTCGGTAACAGATACAACTGTACCCTCGTTGCGCACGTTGGCGCTCAAATCCAAACCCTCAATACGGGACTTGATCAGATCAGAAATCTCTGCTGGATTGAGTTGCATGACTCGTTCCTTCTTTCTAAGTTATGTAACTAAAAACGTTGTTAGCTATTAGCCAAACAAGCGTGTTAAAAGGCAATTTATGCTGTCAACGCCACTTGCATTTGTTCTAAACGAGCTTTGATCGAAGTGTCATACACCTCATCACCCACCACCACGCGAATGCCACCAATGAGATCTTGGTCCACAGCCTGTGTCATCCTCAGGCGCCGCGAAAAACGCTTTTCCAACACGGCGCACAGGTCCATAAAGGCAGCTTCATCAAGCTCAAAGGCCGTATGAACGACGCCTTCAGCAAGACCAGATGCGCTGTTAGCCGAGACTCGAAACTGTTTGGCAATTTCTGGCAGCGCATTTAAGCGGCCATTTTCAGCCAATACACCTAACAAGTTTCGCGCTTCTTGTGTTGCCTTGACCCCACTGGCATCAAGAAGTACTTGAACAACTTGAGCAGGAGCAACCTTTGGATTGGCAGCCAATGCGCGCATTTGCGCATCATTGGCAAATGCCGCCAAAGTGTCTAACCATCCCTGTGTGTCCACGGCACTGCCGTGCAATGTTTTGAATAAAGCCTCTGCGTAAGGGCGCGCGATGGTGGCGAATTCGGCCATGTTCTACCTTACGTTTAGAGTTGTGTTTTCAATTCGGACAGCATCTGAGCGTGATCGGCGACTTTAACTTCGCGTTGCAAAATCTTTTGTGCGCCAGCTACAGCCAAAGTAGCAACCTCTTCACGCAACGCTTCACGAGCGCTACCGACAAGAGACTTTGCCTCTTGTTGTGCATTTAGAATAATTTTTGCTGCTTCATCGCTTGCGCGTGTTTTAGCGTCTTCTAGCAAACTCTGTGCACGACGTTCAGCATCTGCCAACCGTTGAGCTGCCTCGTCACGAGATTGGCTTAACGCCTCATCGACACGTTTGTTAGCCAGTGCCAATTCGGTTTTAGCTTTTTCAGCTGAGGCCAATCCCTCTGATATTTTCAATGCGCGCTCGTCAAGTGCTTTGGCGAGTGGGGGCCACACGAACTTCATCGTGAACCACACCAGTATCGCAAAAACGATGGCCTGAGCGAACAGGGTTGCATTGATATTCATCGCAACGCCTTTCTGTATTGATTCTGTTTGTTATCCACACCAGCGTACTGCTCACACCGACTGATCAGCGGAAGCAACACGCCAAGCGCGACATTTAGGCGACCAACTGGAAGGGGTTGGCGAATGCGAACAACAACGCAATAGCAACACCGATCAAGAATGCCGCATCGATCAAACCAGCCAAAATAAACATTTTGGTTTGCAAGTCGTTCATCAACTCAGGCTGACGTGCTGAAGCTTCGAGAAACTTGCCGCCCATTAAAGCGATGCCGATTGAAGCGCCAACAGCGCCCAAACCCACGATCAAACCACAAGCCAGAGCGACTAGACCTAGAACGTTTTCCATGAGATGACTCCTTAGTACAAAAAAAAAGAAAAGAAAAAAAGAAAATCCACAACCAACCGTTAGGCAGCCGTTATAAAACAGCGCTATCAGTGCTTATCGTGTGCCTGACCTGTGTATATCAGTGTCAACATCATGAAAATAAACGCTTGTAGCGTAATGATCAAAATGTGGAACAGAGCCCACACAGTGCCAGCGACGATGTGCCCAGCAAACAGCAGCACACCCGTAGCCGACAAGGCTGCGTAACCGCCCAACAGAGCGATCAGCATGAACACCAGCTCACCGGCGAACATGTTTCCAAACAATCGCATACCGTGAGAAACGGTCTTTGCGACAAACTCAATAATCTGCATGGCGAGGTTCACTACCGCCAGTAGCAAGAACCACAGTGGATTCTTGCTGGTGCCGAAGGGGGCAGACACCAGCTCGTGGGCCCAACCACCCAAGCCTTTTATCTTAATGTTGTAAAACAAGCACATCAACAACACAGATGAGGACAGGCCCAAAGTGGTTGACAAATCAGCAGTTGGTACGACCCTTAAATAGGCTTCGTGGGGGTCAAGACCAACTGCGCCGTAATACTGAGCCCACAACACAGGCAGCAAATCGACTGGCAGCAAATCCATCGCATTCATTAGGAAAATCCACACAAACACAGTTAAGGCCAGTGGCCCAATTAACTTGCGGCTTGTGGCGTTGTGAATGACTGTTTTAGCTTGGTTATCCACCATTTCAAACATCATCTCTACCGCCGCCTGAAAGCGACCCGGCACGCCTGCCGTGGCTTTGCGAGCAGCCAGCCACATGACAAAGCATCCAACCACGCCAAGTACTGCCGCAACAATAATGGAGTCTAGGTTGTAGACAGAGAAGTCAACAATAGATTTTTGCTTGACGTTTTGCATATGTTGCAAATGGTGAACAATATATTCACTTGCCGTCGGTGCATGCGCCTCAGTCGCCATAACTAATCAATGCCTTCAAAATCAAACAACACGCTTGGCACCTATGGCATGGAATCCCACCACCACCCAGTGCACTTTCAGCGCGACTACAACACCAGCCAGCAACGCCAACCAACTTAAATTATTAACTGCTTGTGGTGCCGACAACATTAGCAACACAGACAACATCAATTTGCCACCCTCTAACAGGGCGAAACCTATTAAGGACCCTGCAGGATGCACCGACAATCGCCGCATCAGGCCGCCTCGCAACCCCAACACCATCAAGGCTGCAGGGGCTATTACAGCAACACCGCCGTAGACGAGTGACTTGGCTTGCGCCTCTCCTGCCAAGGCAGCTGTTAGGGCACCAATCACTAGCACCACAATGCCCTGCCAAGCTAGCAACGAGCTTGCAGCTGCTGGACGTTGCTCGGAACGCCACATTGCGGCTTGCTGAGCTGTCAGCGGTTTAAAAGTCTCTTCTTGCTCACCGTCAATGTGGTCTTGACCAGCTGAGGTGTCATCTAGTGAACGTGGCAGAATTTTCGTCATCGAACGTCAGCACCAGATTACAAACAACACGAAGCCTTGCACCGTGAACAATTCGATATTATACGTAGTAACCATGACGTTCTGACCCTTTTGCCAACAAAGCTTTCACATCAGATGTGTTCGACCTTAAATAAGCGTAATTCACAGCTATTTTCTGCACAGTTTTAGTTTTATCAGCTAACCCCGTGACAACGCGGATAATCAATGAATGACCGAGACACCTACTGATTCCCTTATTACTTACCCGTGCGACTTCCCCATCAAAGTGATGGGCAGCACCGTACCTGAGTTTGTGCCGGCTATCTGCCATGTTGCCCGCAGTTTTGACCCTAACTTTGACGATTCCACCATTGAGCTCCGCGCCAGCAAAGGCGGCAACTACCAGGGCATTACATTGACAGTGCATGTGCACAACCGGGAGCAGCTCGATGAGCTGTACCGCACGCTGTCTAGCCACCCCTTGGTCAAAGTGGTCCTGTAAGTGCCTGATGATCGAAGCATCCTTGAAGTGCGCGACTGGGGGGTGATTGACTACCAAACCACGTTTGATGCCATGCAAGCTTTTACAGCACAGCGAACAAGTGGCATGCTTGATGCTTTGTGGATATGCGAACACCCAGCTGTGTTTACCCAAGGCTTGGCTGGCAAGTCAGACCATGTCTTAGACGCTGGCAACATTCCCGTTGTAGCCAGCAACCGAGGCGGGCAAGTCACTTACCATGGCCCGGGGCAAGCAGTCGCTTATCCGTTGCTAGATTTAAAGCGTAGCGGCTTCTTTGTTAAAGAATATGTGTACCGCTTGGAAGAGGCGGTGATTCGCACCTTGTCTGAATTTGATGTGGTGGGTCACCGTGTGCGCGGCGCCCCGGGTATTTACGTGCGGCTGGCCAACCCGTTGGACCATGCGCGTTTAGACATACCTGCACAAGGCCGTGATCAATTTGCGGGTTTGGGGAAAATAAGCGCGTTAGGTATTAAGGTATCCAGACACTGCACGTACCATGGACTGTCATTGAATGTTGCGATGGACTTATCACCCTTTGACCGTATCAACCCATGCGGCTACATTGGCCTACAAACGGTCGATCTTTATACAATAGGCGTACATGTTACCGTAGCGCAAGTCCACGCCCTACTGCACCAACACTTAGAAGCGCTGCTGCAAGCCAGCCGCGCTTGAAGAGACTTATATGAACGACATTGCCGCACCTGCTACCCCTGTTACAGCCGACGCTCCAGTCAGCAAGCCTTATGACGCCACAGCCAAACAAAAATCTGGCGACAAGGTCTCGCGTATTCCTATTAAGGTGATTCAAGGCGAAACGCTGAAAAAGCCAGACTGGATTCGTGTGCGAGCAGGCAGCCCTAACACCCGGTTTTATGAAATCAAAGACATTTTGCGTCAAAACAAGTTGGTAACTGTGTGTGAAGAGGCTTCATGCCCCAATATCGGTGAGTGCTTTGGCAAGGGCACAGCGACGTTCATGATCATGGGTGACAAGTGCACCAGACGCTGCCCATTTTGCGATGTAGGCCACGGCCGCCCTGACCCGTTGGACCAAGACGAGCCGCACAAATTAGGCGCCACAATTGCTGCGCTCAAACTGAGCTATGTGGTGATTACCAGCGTAGACCGTGACGACTTGCGTGACGGTGGTGCTGGCCATTTTGTGGCGTGCATTCAAGAAGTCCGAAAGCAGTCGCCGCTTACAAAAATTGAAGTCTTGGTGCCCGACTTTAGAGGCCGCGATGACCGCGCGCTTGAGATATTGAAAGCGGCACCACCCGATGTGATGAACCACAACATGGAAACCGTGCCACGCTTGTACAAAGAGGCTCGCCCTGGCTCTGACTATGCATTTAGTCTGAACTTACTAAAGAAGTTTAAAGCTTTGTTTCCACATGTGCCCACTAAAAGCGGCTTGATGGTGGGTCTTGGCGAGACAGACGAAGAAATCTTACAAGTCATGCAAGACATGCGTGACCACCACATAGACATGCTCACCATAGGCCAATACTTGGCGCCGAGCGGCCACCACATTCCTGTACGTCGGTACGTGCACCCAGACACATTCAAGATGTTTGAGCAACGTGCCAAAGACATGGGCTTCAGCCATGCAGCTGTTGGCGCCATGGTCCGGTCCAGCTACCACGCCGACGAGCAGGCGCACGCTGCAGGCGTCTGATGCGGCTTATCCCGTTTGTCCAATCGTGGCTAGGTCGCTACGAGATTGTGTTCAGTCTGTTGTTAAGCAGGTGTAGGTGGCGCTAGCTTTAAGCGTGTCGTTGTTTGTGGCTGGAACTGGCACGGAACATAAAAGCATTTCAGGCCCGACACACCATTAGCGCAACGCCACCAACTCGGAGGGCTCTTCGCTGGCCAATACATCTGCCGCCCAAACGGCGAGCTCGCCTGTATGGGCGCGCAAGACTTGTTGTTTAACGGCCAGTATCTGAGTGGGCTGCATAGAAAAACTGCGCAGGCCCATGCCCAATAACAGCGCTGTACATTGTGTATCACCAGCCATCTCGCCGCACACACTGACATCTTTGCCCTGAGCCTTGCAAGCGTTTATGACTTGCGACATCAGACTCAACACTGCTGGGTGTAATGGGTCATACAGGTGACTGACGGCCTCGTCCACGCGATCTACAGCCAAGGTGTACTGGATGAGGTCATTGGTGCCAATCGATAAAAAATCGAAATATCGCAAAAACACCTGCGCCATCATGGCGGCGGCCGGCACCTCAATCATGGCGCCCACGCGGACCGAACCATATGCGACGCCTTGGTCATCCAACTGGTCTTTTGCCCGTTTAATGAGCGCCAATGTTTGTTTAATTTCGCTGACATGGGCCAACATGGGAATCAACAAGTCCACTTGCCCGTTCACCGCGGCGCGCAAAATAGCTCTCAGCTGTACCAAAAACATCGTGGGTTCTGCCAAGCTCCAACGAATCGCTCGTAAACCCAATGCAGGGTTTAAATGTTCGTCGCCGGATCGGCTGCCCCGCTCAAGCGGCTTATCTGCGCCAATGTCTATGGTTCTAATGGTCACTGGCAGACCTTGCATGCCGTCCAAAGCCTCCTTATAAGCCGCGTACTGCTCATCTTCGTCGGGCAACTTGCTCATGCCTTTTGACACGCGACTCATGAACAAAAACTCAGTGCGAAACAAACCCACACCTACCGCACCAGCTGCGACAGCTGCGGCACTGTCTTGTGGCAACTCGATATTGGCAAACAACTTGACGTGCTGTCCGTCTAAGGTCACGCTCGGTGTGTGCCGCAAGCGCCGCAAGCGCTCGCGCTCTAATGTGCCCTCTCGTTGCTTAAAGCCGTACTCTTCCAAAATGATAGGAGACGGCTCAACAATGACCACGCCAGCGTCTCCATCTATGACGACCCAATCGTCTTGTTTTATAAGCTGGCTGGCACTGCGAGCACCCACAACGGCGACAATATTTAACCCACGCGCCACGATGGCGGTGTGAGATGTTTTACCCCCAACCTCTGTAATAAATCCCGCAAACACACTGTCTTTAAACTGCAGCAGGTCTGCGGGTGACAGGTCTCTCGCAATTAAAATCAGCGGCACCCGCTCAGAGGCAGCCGAGCTGTTACCGCTGAATTGCGCCACTTGTGCGGCCTGCTTGGCCTGCTCCAACAGAGAGGCACTTTCGCCGGCCATAGAGGCCAACATGCGCTGCACCACCTGCTCCAAGTCGGCTTTCCGTTCGCGTAAATAAGGGTCTTCCATCTCGTCAAACTGCCGAGAAATAATCTCCAACTGCGAAGTTAGTGCCCACTCTGCGTTGTAACGCCGCTCAACAATCCACTCGCGTACGCCATGAGCGATTGTCTCGTCTTGCAGCAGCATCAGATGAACATCTAGCAAAGCGGTCAACTCCGACGGCGCATCTGTTGCGGGCGCATGTGTCAGCTTGAGCTTGACTTGTTCAATTTCGTTGACCACGACATCACGGGCCTTGGCGATACGCTGTAACTCAGAAGTAACTTGCGCTGGCTCAATAAAATAATGAGCCACGTCCATTCGCCCCGCGGCTACCAATACCGCTCGTCCCACAACGATGCCGCGTGATACGGCCTGACCATGGATCGAAAAGCTCACACGCCTTCCCCGAACTTGTCGTTGATGAGTGCCAGCAATGCATCCATAGCGGCCTGCTCATCATGGCCTTGTGTTTCAATGTCAACATCCGCCCCCAATCCTGCGGCCAACATCATGACGCCCATGATACTTTTGGCATTGATACGCCTTGCGTGACGCGTCATCCAGACCTCGCATTCAAATGCGCCTGCTAATTTTGTCAGCTTGGCAGATGCACGTGCGTGCAAGCCCAACTTATTGCTGATGGTGATTGTGTTGCGAATCATGATTTCTTTTGTGTTGGTTGTGTGGCGCTGTCAACACGATAGGCATGATGCCTTGTGTGCCACCTGCAACAGCTTTCAGGACAAGTTGGTCAACCGGTTGCTCGCGGTAGCACACCGCGCGCAGCAACATGGGCAAATTCACACCTGCCACTACACGACAACCGCTGTTGGAGGCTAAGCGAGACGCCACGTTGGCTGGCGTTGCGCCAAAAATGTCTGTCAGTACCAGCGCTTCGCCTGTCTTAGGTAACAGTGCCTCAGCTTGTGCAACCACCTCATCAATGTGATAAGTCGCTGGCACATCCAATACTTGAACACAATGCGCATCTTCAGGAAACACGTGTGCCACGCAGCTGCGCAAGGCGCTTGCAAGCGGTGTATGGGCGATCACAATGATAGCTGTCATGGCTTCATATTATCTGCGTGTGACAACGTTTTGTGGCCTACCACCTCAAGCCCTGCAAAAATTCTTCAGTTTCACGTGTTTCAGGCTTTCCACCATACACGCCCAGCTGCACCAAACTTGACCCGCGTTGTGCGATTGCGATAGCTACCGCTAATGTGTTGCCATCGTGGCGTTCGCCATGGCCCGCATAACGTTTGGCGAAATCGGTGCCCGCCACAGACCAATCCATGGGATGGACTTTGCCCTTGATCCCCGCGCTGGCTAGAGTGGCACTCAGCCACCGCGACATAGCGGTCTGTATGTTTTGTTCTGCTGGCACATTGAGCCACGACACGGCAAAGGTCGTTTCACCCACATCACACGCTTGCATGTGTAACAGCACGTTACTTTGACTGTCTAGCAATGGCACCTCGCGGCTAGAGTAGCTTGGTTTACACGGCATTAAAGCTTGAGCACCAACGCTGTCCAAACGCAGTGTGCGCCAGTTAAATGTTGGACTGCAACCAACCAATGAGACAGTTAAGCCAATAATCAGCACAACGCGCAATGCTAAATTGCGCACAATAGGGGTATGACTATGTTTAATTCTTCTCATTCGTTGGATGGTATCCGGGTTTTGGACTTGTCCAGGGTTTTGGCAGGCCCATGGTGCACACAAAATTTAGGTGATTTAGGTGCCGATGTTATCAAAGTAGAGCGGCCAGGTTCGGGGGACGACACGCGCACTTGGGGCCCTCCTTTTTTACCAGATGCTGACGGGCAGGATACAGACCAAGCTGCTTATTACTTGGGTACGAACCGCAACAAGCGTGCCATTGCTTGCGACATTGCTTCTGAGCAGGGTCAAGCACTCATTAAACAGTTGGTGGCTCATTGTCATATTTTTGTTGAGAATTTCAAGGTCGGGGACATGGCTCGCTATGGCTTGGACTTTGACAGCCTTAAGGCTATAAACCCTGCCTTGGTCTATTGTTCGATTACAGGTTTTGGTCAAAGTGGTCCTTACAAAGACCGCGCCGGCTATGACTATGCCATTCAAGGTATGGGCGGGCTGATGAGTCTGACCGGCGAGCGTGACGATTTACCGGGCGGCGGCCCGCAGAAAGTGGGCGTGGCAGTGGCTGATTTGTTCACGGGTATGTACGCCACCGTTGGCATTTTGGCGGCCCTACGTTTCGCAGAGTCTTCAGGTCAAGGTCAGCATATCGATATGGCCTTACTGGACACGCAGGTGGCCATGTTGGCTAATTTGGGTGCGAACTATTTGGTGTCTGGAAAGCAAACAGGCAAGGTTCCGGGTCGTGCTGGCAATGCCCACATCAACATAGTGCCCTACCAAGTGTTTGAAACATTATCAGACGAGCAAGGCCATGCCCAGTACATGATCGTTGCTGTTGGCAATGACGGTCAGTTTGCCAAGTTTGCAAACGTATTGGCCGCTACCATGGGCGAAACCATAGACTGGGCAACTGACCCACGTTACGCAACCAATGCCAATCGGGTGCGGCACCGCGACACCCTTGTCCCCGCGATAGAGGCTGTTATGCGCTTGCGCAGTAAAGCACATTGGCTCAATGCATTTGAAACCGCCAAAGTGCCCTGTGGTCCGATTAACAGCGTAGACGAGGTTTTTGACGATGCGCACGTTCAGTCGCGTGACATGGTTCAACATTGGAAACACGCGCTCAACCCAGATGTTGCGCTCGTGGCCAGTCCTCTTAAACTCAGTGTGACCCCTGTTGTGCAACGCCACGCGCCGCCCACGCTTGGCCAACATACCACCGAGGTGTTACAAGAACTGCTGGCATTGTCTGCTGGCGAGTTGTCCGCGCTGCGTGCCAGCGGTGTGATTGCTTGATATTAATGTGAACTACTTAAAGTTATGAGTTTAACTATTGCCACATCCCTTACCCGTCATAGCGCCATGGCAAAGCGCGCCGGAAGACCTTTGGTTGTGATGACCAGCTTGCCTGGGTGTCCTTATTGTGATTTGGTGCGAGACCATTATTTATCACCAATGGCCTTGGCTAACGAAGTGGTTGCGGTTCAGCTCAACATTACCGACAACACGGCTATGGTTGAGGACTTTGATGGCCAAGCGCGCTCGGCCAAAACCATTGCAAAACGTTGGGATGCACGCTTTGCCCCCACCTTGTTATTTTTCAACAACGAAGGCGTTGAGCTTGCTGAGCGTATTGTGGGTGTTGCAGTGCCTGACTTTTTTGGCGCTTACCTTGAACAGCGCTTAGAAACCGCTAAACGAATCCTTCAAGCGGCATAGTTAACCCAATACGCTGGTTAATTTAAACCTAGCCTTACAAGTTTCCAAATACCTGTCGCAGTACCCGTGTGGCAGCTTGTCCAGGATTTGCCCGAAGCTGTTGCTCGGCCTCTGCTACTGTGGCATAAAGACTGTTTAGTGCGCTCAAGGTGACGTGTTCAGCCACTGTTGCTGGCTGGTGTTGACCCACACCAAAGCGCTGTGCAGTCTTGAGTAACTGCGCGTATTGCTCAGCTGCTTTGCTCTGCTGTGTTGCCTGCTGAACTGTTGGTAAAAACTGGGCTGTTAAAGGCTCGCGGGTGACGCTTTCAAAGTAATCTGTGACCGCTGTGTTACCGCCTTTTAAAATATTGACCGCATCTTTTGTGCTGAGGGAGCTGACAGCGTTTTTTAACAGCGGCAAGGCTTGCGATACAGCTGATTCTGCCGCGCGGTTGACAGACATATGCAACGCCTCCAAACGTTCTTGCTGACCGAACGTTTTCAACAGCCTTCTGCCTTGTTCTAAAAATGCAGGTAAGGGAATTCGAACTTTTTCAGATCCCCAGAATCCATCTAGAGTGCCCAATTGCTTCACGGCGAAGTTGCTTCCTGCTTGTAAACTCTGACGCAGCGCATCGCGTGCTTGAAACTGGGTGTATGCCGCTGCAGTGGTGGAGCACAATACCAAGGGTCCCCCAGCTATTAGTGTAAAGAGTACTTGGTTGAATTGCCTGTTATTCATTTAAATTGTTGCCCTTGCGCACTTTGGTTTGTATTAAAATTTATTACATATTATGCTAAATTTTCATTTTTTACACTACATCCGTATCAGTTTTATCTCGCTTGCGCTGCTCGTGGGTATCCTAGGCCTTAACGGGTGCAGCTCTAGTTCACCAGCGCCTTCATCACGGTTTGTTTTGTTAGATGGCACATCTGTTCAAACCAGTGACTTTGCTGGGAAGGTTTTAGTGGTCAATTTTTGGGCCACCAGTTGTACCAGCTGTGTTGCAGAAATGCCAGACTTGATCGCAACACATCAGATGTTTGCCGATAAGGGCTTTGACACTGTCGCAGTGGCCATGGCATATGATCCGCCAGCTTTTGTTGTTAATTTTTCGCAAACACGACAACTCCCTTTTAAAGTCGCCATCGACAACACGGGCGCCAATGCCCGAGAGTGGGGTGATGTACAACTCACACCTACCACTTTCATAGTTAACAAACGTGGTGAAATTGTTAAGACCTATGTTGGTATGCCCGATTTTCCAACCTTGAATCGCTTGATTGAAGTCTTGCTTGCCGAAGCTTAAACACCTTGTGCGACAACACATTGGTTTTAATTAACCTGATGAATGTTCACATATATCGCTATTGAGCATGCGATGCTTCATCACGTTATGTTTGACCTACCTTGTGAAACAAGCTCTTTAAAATATCAGGGCAAAGTCTGTTCAACGTGTCGCTGTCATTGGGTGTGACACCGTCTGCTTATTGAGTACAACCATCACCCAACACTTCGTCCGATAGGTCTTTGACAGGTGTGTCGCTGTACGCGGTATGTGCCAATCAACAACTGCGCCAGCTGACACACCACCTCTTTCCAACATGCCTTGCATGTAAAAGTCATTCACTCTTTCATGTATGTTGACTCTATATGCGCTTGCTTGCCCAGCTTGTCTGCGACTGTGTTGGAAAGAGACTTCACGCACCACTCCCAACGATAGCTCCAGGTATGTGTTTAAAACTAGCCATCGAGTGGTGTGTTTCTATTCATTTATGGTGTTTCAGTAGGCACGCTATCATGTCAGGCAATGACTCAAGAAACTCCATTACACATTCAAGTCCGGTTGTATCAAGGTGTCAATGAACTGGCTCTGGCCAGACATGTTTTAGCCCAATACGGTGACAGCTTGTCTGTTGACTTGAGCTTTCAACACTTTGAAGATGAGTTGGTCTCATTGCCAGGAGAGTACGCACAACCTAATGGTGGCCTCTTGCTCGCGTTTGTTAACGGCGACGTAGCCGGCTGTTGTGCTTTCAGACCTTTGCACGACGTTGACTATCCCAACGCATGTGAGATGCGTCGCCTTTTTGTCGTCAAATCTGCCCGTGGTGCTGGCCTAGGTGGCCTGCTGATCGAGCAATGCATGGTCGAGGCACGTGCTGCCGGATATATGCACATGCTGCTTGAGGTGCTCCAAGATTTTGAAGTGGCGCGGCATTTGTACGGAAGTGCTGGATTTGTTGAAGTGCCGCCCTTTTATTTCAGCCCCCTCGCAGGTTCGCAATTTTTAATGGCTCATCTATAAAATACTGTATCTAATGTCTCAAACTCACCCTAAGCTTTCACTTAGGGTTGTGGGTTTATAAACGTTTGGTTTATGAACTGCGCGCTTGTGCCAGCATAGTGGCGGCATCGCTTACCTCGAATTTACCGGCATCTTCGATATTTAGGGTTGTGACAATGCCATCTTTAATCAACATGGAGTATCTGTTGCTGCGCAGTCCCAGACCTTTTCCGGTGAGATCTAAGGTCAAACCTGTTGCTTTTGCAAAGGCGGCGTCGCCGTCCGCCAACATACGCACTTTGCCAGCCGTTTGTTGGTCGCGGCCCCACGCGCCCATAACGAACACATCGTTAACACTCAAGCACCACACCTCGTCAACACCGGCGTCTTTAAAATCTTGTGCATGCTCGGTGTAACCAGGTACATGACGTGCTGAGCAAGTTGGGGTAAAAGCACCCGGTACAGCAAATACCGCAATGGTTTTGCTTTTGGCAGCTTTTAAACTGTCAACAGGGTTAGGCCCAGGGCCACTGCCATTAGATTCAGCTTCTAAAAATTCAGTCAGCATCACTGCTGGTATCAAATCACCTACTTTAATCATTTCATTCTCCTTTTATAAGACCAAATGGCTCGTAATTAATACAATTACTATTACATTAAACAAAAAAAAAGCAACCCACGCATGAGTTGCTTTTCTTAAACACACTGCCCGTATGGGCAAGAATGTTTAAACCAATTCCGCCTTTTGAACCAAACGGGTTGTTACCCAATTTTTGGTTTTTGAAAGCGGACGGCTTTCTGTGATTTCAATCACGTCGCCCAGCTTGTACTGGTTGTCTTCATCATGCGCATGGTACTTGCTCGACAGCGTTACGATTTTACCGTAAAGCTCGTGCTTAACGCGACGCTCGACCATAACCGTTACGGTTTTGGCACGTTTATCGCTGACCACTTTGCCGACTAAGGTGCGACTACGGGTTGTTGTTGCTTCCGTCATGTTTACGCTCCTCACTTAGCAACCAATTTTTCGGCCAAAATAGTTTTGGCACGAGAAATGGCGCGTCGTGTGCTGCTCATTGAAGCAGTGTTGGTGAGTTGTTGGGTGCCTTTTTGCATGCGCAAGCCGAAATGGGCTTTTTGCAATGCTTTGACTTCGGCTTTTACGCCATCGACGTCTTTTTGGCGCAGATCAGTAGTGTTCATTGTTCTCTATCCTTACTGGCCAAGCATACGCGTGACGAAAGTGGTGCGCAATGGCAACTTGGCAGCTGCCAAGGTGAATGCCTCACGCGCCAATTGCTCAGGTACGCCAACGATTTCGTACAGTACTTTACCGGGCTGAATTTCAGCCACGTAATACTCTACGCTACCTTTGCCGTTACCCATACGCACTTCAGCGGGCTTATTGGAAATAGGCTTGTCTGGGAAGACACGGATCCAAATACGACCGCCACGTTTAATGTGACGGTTAATGGCACGACGAGCTGACTCGATTTGACGAGCCGTTAGGCGACCACGGTCGATGGACTTCAAACCGAAGTCACCAAACGCCACGGTATTGCCAGTTGTGGCAATACCTGTGTTGCGGCCTTTTTGCTCTTTACGGTACTTACGACGAGCAGGTTGCAGCATGTTTTATTCTCCTTTGCCGTCCGCAGGTGCTGCTGCGGGCGCGGCCTTGCGAACGCGCTTAACGGCTGGTTTAGCTTCGCCACCAGCGGTGGCTTCAGCAGGTTTGTCACTGCCGTCGGCTGGCGCGGCATTGCTACCGGCTGGACGACGTGCACCGCGTGCTGGACGTGCTGCGCCAGGACGATCGCCATCACGGCGAGGTCCACGTGGGCGACGCTCGTCATCACGAGGCTCGGCAGCCACGGGTGCATCGTTGCGTCCCAAGGTATCACCCTTGTAAACCCAAACTTTTACACCAATGATGCCGTAAGTGGTCTTTGCTTCAGAGGTACCGTAGTCAATATCTGCACGAATGGTGTGCAAAGGCACACGGCCTTCGCGGTACCATTCTCTACGTGCAATTTCGATACCATTCAATCGGCCAGACGACATGATCTTGATGCCTTGAGCACCCATACGCATGGCATTTTGCATGGCGCGCTTCATGGCGCGACGGAACATGATGCGCTTTTCTAGCTGTTGCGTGATGCTGTCTGCAATCAACTTGGCATCGATTTCAGGCTTGCGCACCTCTTCGATGTTGACGGCAACAGGCACACCCAACTTCAACGTCAGTTCTTTTTTGAGCTTCTCAATGTCTTCACCTTTTTTACCGATAACCACGCCAGGACGTGCGGAGAAAATGGTGATACGGGCGTTCTTTGCAGGACGCTCGATTAACACACGCGAAACTGAGGCATTTTTCAGCTTGATCTTCAAGTACTCGCGTACTTTAATATCCTCTGCCAACATGCCCGCGAAATCGCGGTTGCTGGCGTACCAGCGGCTTGCCCAATTACGAGATACCGCTAAGCGGAATCCGGTAGGGTTGATTTTTTGACCCATATATATTTAGACCTCTCAGTTTCCAACCGTCACATAAATGTGACAGGTGGGTTTGCTGATTCGGTTGCCGCGGCCTTTTGCACGCGCCGTGAACCGCTTAAGTGTTGTGCCTTGCTCGATGTAGATGGTTTTGACGCGTAATTCGTCAATGTCTGCACCGTCGTTGTGCTCAGCATTTGCAATTGCAGATTCCAAGGCTTTTTTGATGATGTCAGCAGCTTTTTTCTGCGTGAACGCCAACGTGTTGAGTGCATGACCGACTTTTTTGCCGCGAATTAAGTCGGCAACCAGTCGTCCTTTGTCAACAGACAGACGCACACCGCGAACGATAGAGCGGGTTTCCATGGTTATTCCTTACTTCTTCGCTTTTTTATCGGCCGGGTGGCCTTTAAAAGTGCGTGTCTGAGAAAACTCCCCGAGTTTGTGACCGACCATCTGTTCGGTTACATAAACGGGCACGTGTTGACGGCCATTGTGCACAGCAATCGTCATGCCGATAAAATCGGGCAGTATCGTTGAGCGACGTGACCATGTTTTCACAGGCTTTTTGTCCTTGGTTGACACAGCTTTGTCAACCTTGGCAAGCAAGTGGTGGTCCACGAAAGGGCCTTTTTTGAGTGATCGAGTCATTTCAATAACCCTTTACTTCTTGCGACGCGAAACGATCATGTTCTGCGTGCGACGGTTGTTACGGGTACGGTAGCCCTTGGTCATGTTGCCCCATGGGTCAACAGGCACTCGGCCTTCACCAGTACGGCCTTCACCACCACCATGTGGGTGGTCAACTGGGTTCATTGCGACGCCACGCACGGTTGGGCGAATGCCCAACCAGCGCTTGGCACCAGCTTTACCCAGTCGGCGCAGGCTGTGCTCTGAATTACCAACTTCACCGATGGTGGCTCGGCATTCAATGCGTACTTTGCGTACTTCACCAGATCGCAAACGAACCTGAGCGTACAAACCTTCACGGGCCATCAGCACCGCAGATGCACCGGCAGTTCGCGCAATTTGCGCCCCCTTACCAACTTGCAACTCAATACAGTGAATCGTTGAACCCACTGGAATGTTGCGAATAGGCAGGGTATTGCCAGCACGAATTGGTGCTTCTGAACCAGACATCAACAATGCACCGGGCTCTACACCACGTGGGGCAATGATGTAGCGTCGCTCACCGTCTGCATAGCAGACTAGGGCGATGTGTGCACTGCGGTTGGGATCGTACTCAATACGCTCTACTTTTGCAGGAATGCCGTCTTTGGTACGAATGAAGTCAACAATACGGTAGTGGTGTTTATGACCACCACCTTTGTGACGAACAGTGATATGACCGTTGTTGTTGCGTCCAGCTTTTTGGTGCTGTGGCTCCAACAATGGCGCGAAACCCTCGCCTTTGTGCAAATGATCGCGCGAAATACGCACGACATGGCGACGGCCAGGTGAGGTTGGTTTTGTTTTAATGACAGCCATGATTAAGCCTCCCCGCCCAAGTTAAGTTCTTGGCCAGGCTGCAACGTCACATACGCTTTGCGTGTGTGATCGCGACGACCGGTAGACTTACCAAAGCGCTTTGTTTTGCCCTTTTGATTAGCCACACCGACAGCTTTGACCTGAACTTTGAACAACAACTCAACAGCTGCCTTGATTTCAGGCTTGCTGGCGTCGCGCAAAACTTTAAACACTACAGTATTGGTTTTCTCAGCCACCATGGTTGCCTTTTCAGACACAATGGGTGCAACCAACAACTGCATCAATCGACCTTCGTCGTACTTTGCCTGTTTGGTGCTCATGCGAACATCTCCTGCAGTTTGGCTACTGCCGCCTTGGTCACGATGACTTTGCGACAGCGTACCAGTGACATAGGATCAGCGTAACGTGGCTCAACGATCATGACGTGGGGTAAATTGCGTGATGCAAGATAAAGATTTTCATCAACTTCGTCCGCAATAACCATCACCGATTTGAGGTTCATGGCCTTGAATTTATCAGCCAACGCTTTTGTCTTGGGTGAGTCCAACTTCATGGAATCAACCACGGCGAAACGACCATCACGAACCAATTGCGAGAAAATAGAAGCCATACCGGCGCGGTACATTTTCTTGTTAACTTTATGGCTGAAGTTCTCATCTGGGCTATTAGGAAAGGCGCGACCGCCTCCACGCCAGATGGGGGATGAAGTCATACCGGCACGCGCACGGCCTGTGCCCTTTTGCTTGAACGGCTTCTTTGTTGAGTGATTCACAGTATCGCGACCTTTTTGGGCGCGTGTACCTTGACGAGCGTTGGCCTGATAAGCCACCACAAGTTGGTGAATAAGTGACTCGTTGTAATCGCGACCAAAAACGGCATCGGAAACGTCAAATTTTGACGCTGCTTGACCTTGGTCGTTCAGGAGTTCGACTTGCATCAATTTGCTCCTTTGGTAGAGACTTTCACGGTGGCACGAACGGTAACGAAACCGCCAGGAGCACCGGGAATTGAGCCTTTAATGAGTAACAGTTGACGAGCCTCGTCGATGCGTACCACGTCTAAATTTTGCGTGGTTACGGTCTCATCGCCCATGTGACCAGACATTCTTTTGCCAGGGAACACACGGCCAGGATCTTGCGCCATACCGATTGAGCCTGGTGCATTGTGCGACACACTGTTACCGTGTGATGCCCGCTGCGACTTGAAGTTGTGACGCTTGATGGTGCCGGCAAAGCCTTTACCAATTGAAGTGCCCTGAACATCGACTTTTTGACCCGTTGCAAACACGGCGCTCACAGGCACAGTTGCGCCAGCGGCGTACTGCGCTGCCACGTCGGCTGCTACTCGGAATTCTTTAGTGATTTCGCCGGCTTCTACGCCAGCTTTGGCCAAATGGCCAGCCTGTGGCTTGGTTACACGTGAAGCGCGGCGCTTGCCGAACGTCACTTGCAACGCATCGTAGCCATCAGTTGCTTTGGTTTTTACTTGTGCCACACGGTTGTTCGACACATCTACTACCGTGACGGGAACTGAATCTCCGTCATCGGTAAACAAACGTGTCATACCTACCTTGCGACCCAACAACCCTAGGGAGTTGCTAAGACTCATTTTTTTCTCCGTTCCCGACTTCAATTGGCCGGGGCTGATTGGTGCATCTCACAACAGTGGGTCGTTACCGCCCCATTGCTTAGAGTGCATGTTTTTACTCACTCACCATTTATTTCAAGTCATTTGCTTTTCAGCAACTGCCTTGTAACCACTAATAAGCTTGCTGGACCCATTTTGGGTACAGCCTTGCATTATAGGCACCCTTGCGGTAAATCCGCAAGGGTTTTCCATAATTATTGCAACTTGATTTCTACGTCTACACCTGCTGGCAAGTCCAACTTCATCAGCGCATCAACGGTTTTGTCTGTAGGGTCGACAATATCCATTAAACGCTGGTGTGTGCGAATTTCCAACTGGTCACGACTGGTCTTGTTCACGTGGGGTGAGCGCAAAATGTCGAACCGCTTCATACGGGTTGGCAAAGGTACTGGACCCTTAACAATGGCACCAGTACGTTTAGCTGTTTCAACGATTTCAGCGGCAGACGCATCTATCAGTTTGTAATCAAATGCCTTAAGGCGAATGCGGATTTTTTGCTTTGACATGACTTAATTCTCTTGAGGATGATTGGATCTAACAGAAACTTGCCACCCCACCCTGTTGGGCAAAGGCAACAAGCCGCCTCAAGACAATTTAAGCAATGATCTTTGCAACCACGCCCGCACCAACAGTGCGACCACCTTCGCGAATGGCAAAGCGCAAGCCTTCTTCCATCGCAATCGGTGACAACAACGTCACTTCGATTGACACGTTGTCACCAGGCATCACCATCTCTTTGCCTTCTGGCAATTTGATGGAACCGGTCACGTCCGTGGTACGGAAG